>CAILAC010000012.1 GCA_903832055.1 uncultured Acidobacteriota bacterium
AGAACGGAAGGTGTTCTTCGGGTTGTGCTTGGAAAGCACCTTGGTGATCGCCGCCGTCAACGTCGTCTTCCCGTGATCGATGTGTCCGATCGTGCCTACGTTTACGTGCGGCTTAGAACGGTCAAATTTTTCCTTCGCCATGATCTAACCTCAGTCCCTTCTTCTGCGTGGGCGCTGTTCGCTGAAGCGACAGCTGCCTTCAAGTGAATTCTTGCGCACTCTTTTAACTCAGTAGTACGCGTACAGCTTCAAAAACCTTTGCCGCAGCTCGACAGGAATCTGCTCGATCCGCGCCAGATACTTCTCCCGAATGAGCGCCTGGTCGCTGACGGGGAGCGACGAGTACAACTCGTGCGCATCCTTGCCCAGCAAACCCGCATTCAGAACCAGCTCGAACTGCCGGATCCGCAGCTTCTTTGCTGCTACCGAAGCCAGAAACAAGTCAGCCCGATTCGAAGCACATGCTGCCTCTACGCGCGATGAGAGCTGCTGGAACCCCTGCACGTTCTGGACCGGAAATGTCGCCTGCTCAAACATTCTGTTTCCCATTCCCTGCAATGACCGGAGCCCTTGACCCTGACTCTCAGCCAGAGCCCTCGCAAGCTGAAGCGTTACAAACTGGAGCGGGAGACGAGGATCGAACTCGCGACCAACAGCTTGGAAGGCTGTGACTCTACCACTGAGTTACTCCCGCAAAACGGCGGCTGGCATACGACCGCCAGCCGCTGAAAATCTGGAGCTGATGACCGGGATTGAACCGGTGACCTCTCCCTTACCAAGGGAGTGCTCTACCATCTGAGCTACATCAGCCCTGCTTACAACTTTCCGGCCTCTTCGCTGCTTCGCCGCCTGATCTTGTCCGCCTCCCGCGCCATCACGGTTCGAAAGACAAACGTACCCAGGACCAACAGCGGAATCAACCGAATCTCGACTGGCCTGCCAAAGACGAAGGTTGTGCCTTCTCCAAGGGTAAACCAGACACCCAACCCGAGGATGCCGTAGAGGCCGAGAGCGATCCAGAATTTCCGATCCACACTCCGCTTTTGAACTGCCTCTTCCAACATCCTAAAGCCCTCAAAACGCTGGTGCACAGGGAAGGATTCGAACCTTCGTAGTCCCAAAGAACGGCAGATTTACAGTCTGCTGCCATTAACCACTCGGCCACCTGTGCCCATCTCTGCAATCCTTCGCACGTTCCCGTTTTGGCGCATCCCGACCCGTCCGGAAATCTCCGGGCATTGAAACCTGGAAGCGACGCCTCTGGGGGTTTACCGCGGAGGACTGGATTGACTTGCCTGCAGTGGCTGCAAAACCCCACCCAAGAGCCAACCCAAATAACTTTTCTACCGTCTCAAGCGGCTCGCTGTCCGCGTTTGAAGTGGAGCTGGCGAAGGGATTTGAACCCCCGACCCTCTGATTACAAATCAGATGCTCTACCAGCTGAGCTACGCCAGCGCAATTTCCACCGGAGACCGGCTTTCTGCTCCATGGGAACATCGGGCGCACCTGCTCCCGCCGCGACCACGGCACAGAACTCAAGATTAGCACAGGGGCGCAGAGGGGGCAAACGACAAGCCGCTCCCGCTTGAAAGACTCTCTTTCCGGTGCTGTCTGAACTGGCAGGTCCCACTGAATTAAAGGCGATTTCGCTTGACAGAATGCAAGCGACAGGGGAATCTGCAAGGGTCACTTCCTTCATGGATTTCAATCTCATTGAGTAGCTGCAAGGACACGGAATGAAGATCAAGCAGATTTTTCTCACAATGACTTTACTCGCCACGTTGATGGGCGGGGCTTTGCAAACACCGGCAAACGCAGCGGCACCGCACAAACCAAGGATTGCCGTCATGGACTTTGACTACGGCACCGTGCGTACCTACTCAGAGGCGATTTTCGGAAGCGACATTGACATTGGCAAGGGTATTTGCGATCTGCTGGTCAATGACCTGGTCAAGGACGGTACGTACTCGATCATTGAGCGCAAGGCTCTCGACAAGATCATGGCGGAACAGAATTTCTCCAATTCTGACCGCGCCGACGCCACAAGCGCCGCAAAGATCGGCAAGCTGCTGGGCGTTGACGCGATTCTGGTCGGGAGCATTACGCAGTTTGGCAGTGAAACCAAGAAGACCAACCTCGGCGGTGGCGGCGGTACCTGGGGCGGCTATGGAATCGGCGGCATCGGTCACTCCAAATCGAAGTCAACCGTGGGCATTTCAGCCCGACTGATCAGCGTGGATACGGGCGAGATTCTCGCGGTTGCCGAGGGCAAGGGCGAGTCTTCGCGCTCCAGCACCTCACTGCTCGGCGGTGGAGGCAGCTGGCGTGGATTCGGTGGCGGCAATGCGGATTTTGGCTCCAGCGACTTTCAGAACACAATCATCGGCGAATCCACCAAGATTGCTGTGGACCAATTGACCTTGAATGTGGTCGCCGGGGCGCCCAAGATCGCGACGCATACCGTGACGGTCGAGGGACTGGTAGCTGCGGTCGATGGCGACCAGATCGTTCTGAACGTCGGCGGCAAGGCGGGCATCAAGGTTGGCGACCAGCTCGATGTGGTGCGCGTCACCAAGGAGATCAAAGACCCGACAACCGGAAACGTGATTCGCCGGCTGACGACGACCGTGGGCGTGGTCAAAGCCACCGACGTTGATGATGCCTCGACGGTGTGCACGCCGGTCAGCGGATCGGGCTTCCAGAGCGGGGACCGGGTCAGAACTGCTGCGCAATAAGGAATGATTAAGGCAAGAGCCAATTTTTCAAATTCAGAGACGTCCTCGCCGAAGTAAACGCAGGAGAGACGACTCTTCTCAGACCGATTGATTCATCCAACAGGGGTCCACACATAATTGAGTGGGCCCCTGTTCGATTCAAGGTAAAATCGCGCTTTACTTACAGCGCTGGCGGAATCGTGACGTCGTCGGAAACGAAAGCGGCGAGCGAGGTTCCCTTTTTGATTTCAACGTTCTTGCCGTGCTTGATCAGACCGATGGGTCCGAAGAGGACGGTGAGCACGACAGCGCCGGTGACTCCGCTCTGGCCTTCTTTGCCTTTTGAGCCACGCAGCCGGACTTTGACATCCCCGACCTTGAGGTAAGTAAGACGAATACTCAGATCGCCGGCCTTGCCCATCATGCCCGATTTAGAAGCCTTGGTGACTTCGCCAAAGGCCTTGCTCCCGGCCTTGGCTACGACGACTCCACTTACTTTGAGGTCATCATCGAGGACGAAGGTAACGGAATCGCCCTCTGCTGCAGTTTTGGAAGAAATATCCTGATCAAACTTCAAGGCAACATCTACGCCTTCTCGCAGAACCAATGGGCCGCTCGGGGCCATTGCGGGTGCCTGCGTCGCGGCAGCAGGTGGCGCAGGTGCTGCCAATGGATCGGTGGCGGGCGCTGGCTGTTGAGAAAAAGCGCTATGACTGGATGCCAGAATGACGACGGCGAGAAGAGCTACAGACTTTCGCATGATTACCTTCCTTGGACCTATCTAAGTTGGGAGAGACCTCACCGTACATCGAAGTGCAGCCATGACGCAAGTAGTTCGTGGGTCGGAGCGGCATCTCGCGAAGAGTGAACGGGATGCGGGTAAGTGGCTGCCGGAGAAACTTGCTGGTCGCAGCCCACAGACCATGCGGCTTGCAACCCGAGGAACCGAGTTTCACTGTCAAGCCAGTACCAGCCAAGTTGGAGCCAGCCGCAGCCAAGCAGCAGAACAACTGTGGCGTCTGAGTCTAAGCACGTTCTACAACGATGGCCATGCACCTTGCCAAAACCATCTCGATCGCCCTTTCTCCTGAACTCCTGCTGAAGGCAAAGGCAGTTGCAGAAAAGGAGGACTGGACGTTTAGCGAGTTGTTCCGGGAAGCGCTAGGTCGCTATGTGAGTGGGGAGCCGGAGTCGAACGGGTTGTTGCGCCGGGCGCGTGGTGCTGGAGCGGCCCTTGGAATTGCGACAGAAGAGGATGTGGAGCGCCTCTCGGATGAATTTCGCGTCGAGAAGCGCAGCCTCGTACGGCAGTGACCCATAAGCGCTGAGATAGGCTTCAACGCGGGCTCTAAATGCCCCTTGAACGGCTGAATGCGCACTGCCGGCAATCCGTTTTTGCTTTTGTCTTTGCTTTTGTCTTTGCTTTTTTGGCTGTCATTCCCACCAGGGAATCTGCTTCACCCACCACAAAACCGGGTGCCCACATCATTTGCATAGAATTACGCACAAGCGGCGTAAACTGGATAAAAGTTTCCGCCTGGCGTCGTCGGCAACCAGTCTCCTCACCGGTCGCACCGAGAACTGGACTCGATATGCAGCACAAAATGCAGCAGAAAACGCACAAAATGCGCCTGGTAACCACCTCTTAAGTTATTCATAAATAATAGGTTACATGATTTTTCCGCAAAATACCCCACCCCCCCTTTTTGAGGTGAACTAAAGTCACTTTCGGATCAATTTTCGCGCCCTGAAACGCCCCCACTTCGAATATCGTCGCGCAATCGAGTAAACTCAGGCGATGATTGAGACGAGCTGTGGACTGTCTCAGCCCGGTTTGAATGCATAGACGAACGCGTAGAACGCTTTGGATTGTGGCTCTGGTGCTGCTGGTTCTGGCGGCGGCGATTTATCTGCGCTTCAAGGCGCCGCCTGAGGCTGCCCGCCTCTTGCCCGAGTCGGACGGCATTGTCTACGTGAATCTGCGACCGCTGCGGGCGGTGATGAAGCAGAATCTGCCCCCTGTGACGCGCGACCCGGAGTACCAGGGATTCATTGACGCGACGGGCATTGACTGGGAGCGCGATCTGGACGAGGCGGCGGTGGCGCTGCACCGCATGAGCGACCCCAAAGGGCCGAATGGGCCGGTTGCTTACTCCATGGTGCTGGTCGGCAAGCTGGACGGCAAAGCGCTGGCGCGGTATCTCGAAGCCCACGCGGCGAGCCGCGAAACCTATGCCGGACACACCATCTACAGCCTGATGAGCCAGGGCCGCACGGTGCGCGTCACGCAGGTGAGCTACGACACGATTGCTGTTTCGAATACGCCGAGTACCGAACAGATTCACTCGATCATGGATCGCCACGTGACGGCGGCGCTTCCCTTCTCTGGATCAACCCTCCTGGCTGAGCACTACTCTGAAATGCCGCTGCTCTCGGTGGCGTGGGGCATGGGGCAGATCGGTTTGCCCTTCAGTGAAGATGGCGGGATCAAGGTATTTGGCATGACTCTGCCGCTCGAACCAGATTCGACGTTTCTGGCCTCAGTGCACTGGGCCGGAGCGCTGAAGCTGCGGGTGGTGGAGATAAGCCCGTCTGACGCGGTAGCGACCAGCCAGGCGGCGAGCCTGAATATGCTGCTGGGGATAGCGCGAGTGGCGACGGCTGGACTCTCGGCCGGAGCAGCCAATGACGGCATTAAAGAGGTGCTGCGGACCGCTGAGATTACCCAGCGCCGCAACCGTGTTGTCGCAGATGCCACATTCCCGCGGACCCTGCCCGTCGCGCTGCTCAAAGGCCAGGAAGCTTCGACGGAGCCTGCAACGCCGACAAATTAAGCTACTGCGTTTGTGTTTGTCTAGTGAAACTGACGGGCGACAAACTGCACGCAGATTGCCTACAATTGCTTCGATCCAGAAAATCAGGAGCACCGACTTTTTCGATTTTCTCCCAGCTCTTGACGCCCCCTTCGCAATCCTCACCTGACATAAGGAGTTCCATGAAAACCGGGTCATCCCAGTCTTCTTCGCTGCAACGAGCAGTTTTTTCTTTTGCCTGCCTGGCATTGCTTGCGCCTTTCGCCGCGGCGGCAGCTGGGGCACAGGTGACCGCGCCGTCTGGAACGCTGACGGGTCACGCTGCCTTCACTGACTATCTGCACGAGGCACCGGGCACGCGGCGCAAGGTGACTGCGGCCGACCTGCCTGCGCCCGCTCCGTCCGAATCGCTCGACAACGGCGCAAATATGGTGCCGCGGCCGGAGGGAGCGTGGCCGATTCCGCCCAAGGGATTCAAAGTGGAGTTGTACGCAACCGGCCTTGAGAATCCGCGCCTCATCCGGACCGCGCCAAACGGCGATATCTTCCTGGCCGAAAGCAATGCGAACAAGATCATGGTGTTCCGCGGCGTTGGCCCGGACGGCAAGGCGAAGCAGGTGTCGGAGTTCGCAGCGGGACTCAACCTTCCTTTTGGCATCAACTTCTACCCGGCGGGGCCAAATCCCAAGTGGGTTTACGTCGGCAACACTGACGGGGTGGTGCGGTTCCCGTACAAGAGCGGGGACCTGGTTGCCAGCGGGCCACCCCAAAAGCTGTTTGAGCTGCCCGGCGGCGGACACCTGCGCGGTGGCGGACACTGGACGCGCGACCTGGCCTTTTCAATGGATGGGACAAAGCTCTTTGTCTCGGTCGGCTCACTCTCGAATGTCGATGATGTGGACACGCATCCGGCGGAGTTTCACCGTGCCGATGTGCTGGAGTTCACGCCGGAGGGCAAGTTCATCAAGGTCTACGCCTCGGGAATTCGCAACTGCGTGGGCGAGGCCATCAATCCGACGACCGGCGAGCTTTGGTGCTCAACCAACGAGCGCGACGGGCTGGGCAACAACCTGGTTCCGGACTATGTGACGCATATTCAAGAGGATGGCTTCTATGGCTGGCCGTGGTACTACATGGGCGGGACGGCTGGAGAGGCCGGGGGCGGCAGGCAGGACCCTCGCCATGCTGGCAAGCATCCTGAACTGCAGGCCAAAGTGATTACGCCGGACACTCTGGTCAATCCGCATTTTGCCTCACTGGAAATGCTCTTCTACCAGGGGACGCAGTTCCCCGCCGCCTATCGTGGCGACGGCTTTGCAGCCGAGCATGGCTCGTGGAACCGCGCGGTCCGCAGCGGGTACGAGGTGATTCGCCTGCCGATGAAAGATGGTCACGCAACCGGCGAGTATGAGGATTTTCTTACTGGATTTGTGCTGCCCAATGGCGATGTGTGGGGACGGCCCGTGGGCGTGGCAGTAGCCAATGACGGTTCACTCTTCGTCTCCGACGATGGCTCCCGCTCAATCTGGCATGTAATCTATAACGGTAAATAAGCGCGGCAAGCGGACTCAAAAGAAGAGGGCCTGAGCATCGCGCTCAGGCCCTCTTTGCACGCATTTCTGAGGGCTGGCTACTTTTTGGCTACAGCCGGAGCTGGCAGGTTGTTTGCGGCCATCTCAGCAAAGGTAGAGCGCAGATATTTGTGCGGATTGACCGGCACGTTGTTGATGCGCACTTCGTAGTGAAGGTGGGGCCCGGTTGAGCGGCCTGACTGGCCAACGTAGCCGACGATCTGGCCGCGGGTTACATGTTGCCCATCCATCACGAGCATGCCTGAGAGGTGGCCGTAGACGGTGTGAACGCCGTGGCCGTGATCTACGATCACCTCGCGACCGTAGCCACTGACCATGGCGGCAGAATTGACGACGCCATCGGCGGTTGCTCGCACGACAGTGCCGTTGGGGGCAGAGATGTCAAGGCCCGCATGGAAAGCGCCTTCACCGTTGAAAGGATCTTCGCGCTCGCCAAAGCTGGAGGTAACGCGACCCTCGACAGGCCAGAGCGAGGGAGCGTCGGCAATCTGCGTCCAGTCACTGAAGCCAGAGGTGACGCCGGTAGTCAGGCCGCCCTCAAGTGCGCGAGAAACGCGTCCGCTGAGCGCCTGTGCGCGCAGGGTATAGAACTCGTCCAGGGAAACTTTGACCTGCTGCTGGCTGACTTCGTCGCTCAACGCTAGACTGGCCGGAGTGGCTGAGGAGGCAGCGGCGGCGGCCTGCTTGCCAGGGGCGGGCATCTTGTCACCAAGCTTGTTTTGCTTCAAGCCATAAATGGCGGTTACTTCGCTGGCCAGAGCGCCGAGCGAGGCAACCTGTACGTCGCGCTCATGCGCAATCGCCGCCATCTGCTGGTAATTTTTGCGGAGCGTCTCGCGCTCCTGGCGAACCTGATTAAAGCTCTCTGTTTTCAACAACATGCGGGTGTAAGAACCGGCGAGGCCAACGATTGTAAATGCTCCGACCAGTGCAGCCGCGACAAACCCATAGACATATTGGACCGGCAGCGGAATTTTGCGCACGCGCCCGTCTTCATCTCTTGCCACAAACAGAATGTAATATCGCTTACGCAGCATGGAACTCCTTCGACGTCATGCCCGGTTGGACGGCAATTTGCCCCAGAACGAATACCGGGAATGGCGAAATCAGGCTCGAGCCCCCGCTCTGAGCCTTCCCTACTGAAGAGACGTAAACCGAATCTTGTAGACCTTATTGTAGAGCAATCCGGCTCATATCCAACTAAAGTACTACGAGATTCCCTTGGAATTTCCTGCGATTTGCGGTGAGTTGACCCGCCCGCCGGAGTAGTGTGTCGCGATATGCTGCACATAGAGTGCAATCGCAAAAGCCCAGTTCCCGACCCTCCTCCAAGCCCGCGCAAGCCGGGGAGCTGGCCTTGATTCATTCGATCCGCCAACGGGCTGCGCAGTCCTTTCCGGACAAGCGCATGGCGGCTATGGGTGTGAGGCTGGGCATTGGCGACGACTGCGCGCTGCTGCGGCCCCGCGCTGGCGAAGAGCTGGCCGTGACCACGGATCTATCGATCGAAGGCCGACATTTTCGCCTCGGCTGGCATCCGCCCGAGTCAGTTGGCCACCGCACACTGGCCCGCGGGCTGAGCGATCTGGCAGCCATGGGCGCGCGGCCGGTGGCGGCGTTTCTGTCGCTGGGCCTGCCGCGTGAATTAACTGTGACCTCGTCGTCAGGAAAAGCCTGGGTGGAGCGGTTTCTGGATGGGCTGCTGGCACTGGCCGCCCTTCACGGAGTGCCTCTGGCCGGTGGTGACCTGGCAGAATCGCCGGTTGCCATCGCTGACATCGTCCTCACCGGGGCGGTTCCCAAAGGCAAGGCGCTGCTGCGCTCGGGAGCGCACCCCGGCGATCGCATCTACGTGACCGGCAGCCTGGGGGGAGCAGCGGCAGAGCTGGCTGCACTTGGCGTGGCGCCTGATTTATTCGCCGCAAAGACGGCAGCGACTGCAGCCTCGCCGCATCTCTATCCTCAACCGCGCCTGGCTCAGGGATTGTGGCTGCGCAAGCGGGGTTTGGCCTCAGCGGCAATGGATTTGAGCGATGGCCTCTCGACTGACCTGGCGCATTTATGCCAGGCCTCTGGCGTGGCAGCTGAAGTAGAGGGGGCCGCGCTACCCCTCGGCCCCGCCGCATCTCTTCAGCAGGCACTGCATGGCGGCGAAGACTATGAACTACTCTTTACCGCGCCCCCTTCGGCCCGCATTCCGCGCAGTATCGCCGGGGTCGCGATTACTGCAATCGGCTGGATTCGCGACAAGGAAAGCGGCGATCCGGATGTGATTCTGCACGCGGCAAGCGGCCCCCAGCCGCTGCTGCCGCAAGGCTGGGAGCACTTCAGCGGAAGTTGAAGTCCGGGCCGTCATCATCCGCCGAGCCGATCGGCTGGCCCGGCGGGGTGGCCAGTGGGGGTGGTGCGGCAAACCGCTCCGGCTCCTTGCGAAAGCGCTCGATCCGGTCGATTGCGGCGGCTCGGTGCGCCTGAATCGCAGGGCCTGCGGCGGCTTGATTCTGCGCCTTGAGCCAGTCTTCCAGCTTTCCGATCTCGGCGAGAGCCTCGGCACGGGCCTGGGAAGAGGCTGCTGTACCGGCTGCAACGTTGAGACTTATGCCGGCGGGAAACGCCGCGCCGGCTGACTGGCCCAGGCCGCCGTTGCCTGCCGCGAGGCTGAGCAGGTGGGTGAGGATCACGTCCTCGACGGCGAACTGCGTCTCGGCAGCCAGACCTTCGGCTCTTGGGGATTGCCAGGTGGATTTCAACGCCTCACTGACAACCTCACCGAGGCTGGGCAGGTTTGCGTCGATTGCGTGATGCTCGACGAGGCGGCTGGCGCGGGTGGGTTCAAAGAGCAGCGAAGCGGTGAGGTTTGCAGACGCTTCAACCGCGCCGAGTGGGTCAAAGGTCAGGCCGGTGTTGCCCTCAAACGATTCACGGGTGCGCGGATAGCCGGGTGGTTGCGGCGGCAGCTTGGCCAGCAACTCCGGGGAGAGGGTCAGTGCCACTGGATCCAGAGTTTTCAAAACGGCGGCAAGAGCTTTTCGCTGTCGTTCCGGGCTGAGCTGGGCGGTGACCATGGCTCCATCGCCGCGGATGGCGTAGCGATAATCGAGGCCGCCGATGAGTTTGGCAGCAGCCTCAGTTTGGTAGCGATGCAGCAGGTAGAGGGGTACCAGCGTCTCTTCAAGCTGGGCCATGGGCTCGCCGGGTCGAATGGCGTTTTCACCAAAGCGGGCCAGCGCCGCCTTGCGGACGGCGAGAATGCGCTCCAGCTCTGCCGGTGAGTCTGGGCCGTTGTCCCAGAGGTGCGCGTAGGGATGGGCGCTGCCCAGCGGGCGGGAATCCTCGTCGGTTATGTAGCGGAGGCCGTCTTTCTGGTCCTGCTGGAGCAGGGCCTCGAGCGCAGGCTGCTCAGGCGTTCCTGGTGCGAATTCTGAATAGCCGAAGCGGATGGAGGCTTTGTCCCAGGAGCCGATGCCGACGGCATACGCATTGTCGAGGGTAGGCTTACCGGAGGCATCGAGGGTAACGAGAGGGTGGGGGTAGTCCATCACCGAGGTCTGCTGTCCGAGCGTTGAAGCTGCAAAGTTGTGCTGGAGCCCGAGAGTATGGCCGACTTCGTGTGCTGCGAGCTGGCGGGTACGGGCGAGCACCATCTGCTCCATCGCGGGCGGAATGGGCTGGCCGTCGAGGTACGGAGCCAGAAGTGCTTCGGCGATTTTGTAGTCCTGGCGGGCGCGGAGGCTGCCGAGGGTGACCTGGCCTTTGATGATTTCGCCGGTGCGGGGGTCGGTGATGGCTTCGCCGTAGCTCCAGCCGCGGGTAGCGCGATGGACCCACTGGATCATGTTGTAGCGCACGTCCATGGGGTCGGCGCCCTCGGGCAGCACTTCGACGCGGAAAGCGTTTTTGAAGCCGGCTGCCTCAAAGGCCTGTGCCCACCAGTTGGCCCCTTCGACGAGAGCGGAGCGGATGGGCTCGGGTGCGCCCCGGTCAACGTAGTAGATGATCGGCTTGATGGGTTCGCTGACTGCGGCCTTCGGATCGCGTTTTTGCAGACGGTGGCGGATGATGAATTTCTGGTCCATGCGCTCGCTGAGCGGAACAGAGTAGTCGCGGAATTCAAAAGGTATGAAGCTGGAGCGAGGATCAAAGCGGCGCATCTTGAATCCTGGCTCGGGCAGGGCGATCAGCGAAGTATGCTCCCGCAGGGTAACGGCGTGGGGGTCGGGGGTGACGGAAGCGACATACTCACCCTTGGGACGGCCATCTGAGACGAAGGTCAGAATCGCCTCGACCTCGGTGTTTTTAGGGAAATTCTTTGTGTTCTCGAGCGTGATGGCGGACCGGCTTGCTTCCTGGTGAAAGCTGCCCTGGCCTGTCGATTGCAGACGCTCTGCTACGCCATGCGAGTCACGAAGGAAGAACTCCGTGGCGTCGACCAGAACACGGCCCGGCTCCTCGGCCTCGACTTTGAAGCCCCAGAGGACGGATTCGGCGAAGGATTCGGTGACAGCAATCCGCTCGTCTGGGTCGGCTGCGCTGGAGCGGTACGCCATATTTGGCTGAATCAGGAGCACCTTGCCCCCGACGTGGGTAAAGTGCACCAGGCGTCCCTCGCCAAGTTGCCCGCGGTCGAGGCCGATGTCGTTTGAACCGATGCCATAGGGAATGTGGTCAAGGAGCAGTACGTCGCCTGTATGGTCGGGGATTTCGAGGTAGAGCTTGCCAGCTTTTGCGTCCCAATCAAGCGGAAACAGCCCATCTTTGCGCTCCATCCCTGCAATTTTCTGGGCGACAGTTTGAGGTGCATCCGTTGCGGGTTGCAGCGAGAGGCCTGAAATAGCAGGCAGGAGAGACACGGAAAGAACAAAAAATGGCAATCGGCGCAGCGGCACGGGTAACCTCACTGGATAGAAGAGTAATCCATGCATCCCCTGCAACCTCTCCTTTTTACGAATCTTCACCAGAGGGCGTTATGCTCTTAAAGGACGGTGACTATGACCACACAGGCAGAGATTGATGAGCTTTTCAAGCAGACCCTTGAAGGCGACTACGACGACGATGAAGAAGAAGGCGGACCCTGGGAAGCAGTGAGCAAACTGCAGGCCATCGCCAGCCGCGAAGTTTATGACAAGGCTGTGCAGTGGGCGCGGCACAAACAGCCCGCCAAGCGCCGGCGCGGTGTGGATATTCTGGCGCAGCTGGGCAAGACCGAGGACCATCCAACGACCATCTTTGCCGAAGAAATCTACACGGTGATTGTTGATGTGCTTGAGGACGAGCTTGACCTGCAGGTCATTGATTCATGCCTGGTTGCGCTTGGGCATCTGGGCAATCCGGCGGCGATTCCGCTCATTCTGGAGCATCGCAACAACAGCGACCCCGATGTGCGCTTTGCGGTGACGTTTGCGCTGGGATCATTCGCAGATTCGCCGGAAGTGGTGCCGGTGCTGCTGCATCTGATGGAAGACCCTGACCCGGATGTGCGCGACTGGGCGACTTTTGCGTTGGGCGTGCAGGGCAATGCTGACTCGCCGGAGATTCGCGAGGCGCTGCTGGAGCGGCTGGACGATGGCAACCCCGATACACGGGAAGAGGCCGTTGCCGGTCTGGGCAAGCGCAAGGAACTGCGCGTGCTGCCAGATCTGATTGAGATGCTGCAGCAGGAAGAGGTTTCCTACGGTGTGGTTGAGGCTGCTTGCAGCCTGCTTGATCTACCCGAAATCAACGAAGAGTGGAGCGCTGACGAGTACATTGAAGCGCTGAGCAGCCGCTACGCGGACGAACTCGACCGCTATAGTTAAAGCCCGGCGGGGCCTGCGCATGAATGGTCCGCAGGCCCCGTCTTTATTCCGCGATTGGATTGCTTTTCTCGCTACATGCTTGCGGGCGGGTTGCCGCTGGTGTGCTTGTAGACGTTGGGCAACCCGGCCAGTGCATCGCTCAGGGTATATCCAGGGCCAGTGCTGGGCGTGAGGAATGGCGTCAGCGCGACGACCGCAGAGCTTGCGCCGTTGTAAATCGAGGTCAGCCCGTCGGTCTGCAGGAAAGTAAAGTTGTTGGCAGGATCGGTGCCGCCAATGACGCGACCCAGAACCCGGTGCTCAGCTTCGGTGCCGAGGATGGAACCGGCGATTGAGGCGAGCAACTGGTACTGCTTGGACGTGAAGCGGGCATCGAAGCCGGTCAGGGTTCCACTTGCTGCCTGCGCGGCTTTGTAGCTAAGCTCCTGAATCAAAATGATGTAGGCGCCGATGAAGGCGTTTTCCAAGGCATCCAGAATCCCCAGGAAATTGGCGAGCGTATCGAAGGTGCCCGTAGGGAAATAGAAGGTCTGGTAGGGATCCTTTTCAGGATGCATGGGCGAGCCCGTCAGCTTGGAACGGAAGAAGTTGGCGTGCTGAGATTCCTGATAAATCGCTGCGCCGAGATAATCGACATTGCCGGCATTCCCAGACGCCGAAGGGTGGCGTACATTACCGCCAGGGCCGGCGAGATTGGGGTCTTGCACGACGGCACCGATGAGACCGTTGTAGTAGAAAGTGGTGGCGAGATCTTCTGCGATCAGAAAGGCTGTAAACATCTCGGCGGTCGTGTCCATTGACTGTGAGGCGTTCTGCTGTGCCTTGGCGGAAGTTCCGGATAACAGAGCGCTTGAAGCGGCGGCTCCGAGACCAAAGAAACCGGCCTGACGAAAGAACTTGCGCCGATCAAGGCGCGCCTGGGCGATGGTTGCGATCTGCGAATCAACTGTTGAATTTTTCATCTGAAATCCTCGTTTGGACTTGGTGAATTCTGTTGAAAATGCATAACTCGGGTTTGCTTCCAGCGTGGAAGCTTTCTAGCGGCGAGTTTGCTGTTGGCGCTGAATTTCTTACTGCAATCTCTACGCGCCAGAAACATCTTCGGATTTAGCGGAATGAAAATAAGTTCGCTTTTGACCGGACTGATGAACTTTCCGGTAAAAATCCTGACTGGGGCAAGGTCTATCATCAAAGTTCTATGGTTAATAGATTGATTCGCTTACGAACGATGCCGTGTTTTCCGGGGCTTCAGGGGTGACCGCGGCCGGGGTTGAGGTGGTTTTTGCGCGGAACTGGAGTGCGGAGATTTTGCCGCAGCGGCCGTTGATATTGCCGCGGCGGCAGTTTGTGTATCCGGCGCAGGCCGATGAAGTGGAGCGGGGGGCGCTTGAGGTACTGGTGCGGCCGGCGCAGGGCGAGCCATTTCTGGCAACGTGCGCGCTGGGTTATCGGGATTCTGCGACGCCTACGGGTGTCTGGTCGATGCCAGACCCGGACTGGCTGTGCGCGGTATCGGGCGGGTATACCTATCTGATTCATGTGCCGGAGCCGGAGCGGTTTGTGTTTTTGCGATATCGGCCGGTGCTTGCTGTTCGCAATCTTTGTCTTGACGACGCGCAATCGCCGACAGGCGCGGGGCAATCGACAACGGAAAGCAAGCAATGCGCGTCAGGTGGCCTGACCTTGTTTGTAGGGCACCACTCGATCCTGGCCTGGGGCCGGGAGGGCGAGGCGTGGGAGTCAGACCGGCTCTCGTGGGAGGGCGTCACGGTCGATCGTATCGAGGACGGAGTTCTGTATGGGCAGGGCTGGGACCTGATGACGGACAAGGACCTTCCCTTTGCTCTGGACCTCAAGACTGGCAAGAAGTCAGGCAAAGGCTTCTCAACAGCAATCATCCAGCACTGAGGTTTTCGTCAATGTGGCTTTGCCGTTGCGTGGGCAGTTGTCTGCTTGGTAGGGTGAGGTCTAACTGAAATACCCGCAGGAATACAGAGTCGAAAACGAAATCGGGCAAAGAAAGAGGTTGGTGCATGGCGGCAGGATTGAGCAAGCGGAGTGGACACGGCTGTGGAATAGGCCTGTCCCTGATTTTGGCGGCGGCAGGGCAGTTGGGCATGGCTCAGATCAATGTGCCGACAGAGCGATATGACAACAGCCGGACGGGAGCCAATCTTGCGGAAACTCAACTGACGACCGCGAACGTAAATCCATCGCATTTTGGCAAGGTGTGGTCTTGGTCAGTGAGCGGGTCAGTGCAGGCTCAGCCACTTTATTTGAAGGGCATCACGATACCCAACAAGGGCTTGCACAATATGGTTTTTGTAGCCACCATGAACGATGTGGTCTACGCCTTTGACGCCGACTCGAGCGTGAACACGCCGCTTTGGAAGGTGGATTTGACGCTGCAGACACCGGGAACAACGCCCGTGCCGATTGTCGATATGACCGGGGATAACTTTCTGAACATCGTCGGAAATGTGGGGATTGAGAGCACGCCGGTGATTGATACGGCGACGGGAACGATCTACCTGCTGGCGCGGACCAAAACAAATGGGCAGTATTTTCAAAAGCTGCATGCTCTGAGCATTTACAACGGAGCAGAGAAGTTTGGCGGGCCGGTCGCTATTGCAGGTTCAGTGCCCGGGACGGGCGTGGCGAGTTCAGGTGGGATGCTGGCGTTTGATCCGCTGATGCAGAACCAGCGGTCGAGCCTGGCGCTTGCGAATGGGCAGGTGCTGATGGCCTGGGCTTCGCATGAGGATTATGACCCGTATCACGGCTGGATCATGTCGTATGACGCGACGACTCTGAAGCAGACGGGGATTTTTCAGACGACGCCGAATGGAGACAAGGGCGGGGTGTGGATGAGCGGGCACGCGCCAGTGGTAGATGCGGTGGGGAACGCGTATTACATTTCAGGCAATGGGGATTGGGACGGGACCAAAAATTTTGGTGAATCAATACTGAAGTTTGGGACGGGCAGTGGGCTGCCTCTGCTGGACTGGTTTACGCCGGATAACTACGCCAATCTGAATGCAGGTGATGCGGACCTGGGGTCGTCTGGGCCGGTGCTGATTCCGGGGACGGATTTGCTTGTGGGCGGGGGCAAGCAGAGCGTTCTTTACGTGATGCATACCACCACAAATGGGCAGATGGGGCACGAGCAGACGGGCAACGGGCAGATCGTGCAGAGCCTTTACAACAACGGCGGCGAGATCAAGGGCGGGCCTGTGTACTGGAACCGCGCAGGTGGGCTGGGGCCGTGGCTTTACGTGTGGTCGAACGGCGGGGACTACGCAAAGGCCTATCACTTCAACGGGGCGACTTTTGACGCGACGCCGATCTCTCAGAGCGCGATTCCGTCAGCTGGTGGCGCTTCGGGCGGAGTGCTGACGCTCTCGGCCAATGGGAGCAAGGCAGGAAGCGGGATTGTGTGGTCATCCATGCCGCTGACCGATGACGGAGATCATGGGGTTCACCAGGGAGTGTTGCGCGCGCTCAACGCCGACGACCTGAAGACGGAATTGTGGGATTCGCAGATGTATGCGGCGCGTGACGGCGTGGGGCTATGGCCGAAGTATTCGCCGCCGCTGGTGGTGAATGGACGGGTTTATATGGCTTCGTTTGCAGCGAATGGAGTTGGAAGTTCGCTGGTGTCGGTGTTTGGGCTGCTTCATCCGACGTTTTCGATTGCCGCCACGCCGCTGAGCCGGATAGTGAGACCGGGGGTCAACACGTCGTTTGGCCTGACGATCACTCCGCTAACCGGGTTCAATGGAACGGTGAGTCTGAGTGTTTCCGGGCTGCCGAAGGGAGCGACGGGGGCATTTTCGACAGCAGGACTGCCCAAGGCTTCAGTGCTTACGGTGACGACGAGCTACCTGACGCCGGTGGGGAGCTATCCGCTGACGGTGACAGCGGTGAACGGAACTGGCTCGGGTGCAACGCGGATTCCGCTGACGCTGCAGCTGGTGGTGACCGCGGTTGGTCCCGGGCTGGGCACGATCAGCATCGACATGGTCGGGAATGGCTCAGTGATGAACAAGTTGGAGACGGCGGGCGTGGTGCCGCGAGCAAACTGGAATGCCGCGACGGGCGGGGCGAGCACAGCCGCTCTGCCGCTGGTGGATGAGACCGGCACGCATACGACGGCGACGGCGACGTGGACGAGCGGGCCGGGCGCGAACGTCTGGCGGCTGCCGATAGCCGATGCGCCGGGAAATGCGCGGATGATGGCAGGGTACCTTGATCCGCTGGGCGGCACGGCTACGGTAACGGTGCAGGGCTTGCCCGCGTCGCCGCAGGGGTATGACGTGTATGTGTATGCCGATGGGGACAATGGCGGCGCGGCGCGGACGGCCAGCTATCAGATCGCGGGCGCAGGAATTACAACGACCACGACCAATTTGACAGACGCGGCGAATGCCAACTTTGCCGGCAAGTTTGCGCAGGCGGCCAACGGGAATGGAGACTTCGTTCGCTTCACGGTCCATGCGACCGGGTTTACGGTGACGGCGACTCCGGGTGCTACGTCGGACGGGACCCCGCGCGCGCCGATCAACGGAGTGCAGATTGTGCCGCGGGATTCGATCGTGCCGGGCCCCGTGTTTTCGCCTGCGGCAGGTTCGTATACGGTTGCGCAGCAGGTGGTGCTGGAGTCGCCTTACACGTCGGCGGTCATGTATTATACAACCAATGGGAACCCGCCGACGACTGCTTCCACGAAGTACACTGGGCCGATTGTTGTTTCAAACTCGATGACGATCAGGGCGATTGCAGTGGCGGGCGGGTATACGTCGCTGATCAATGGCGCGAATTATGTGATTGCAAAGCCTTAGCGCTGCGGATTTCATCCAGGATTCATTCGAAGGGGGCCAAAGGTCGCGCAACGCAACTGAGGATCGTGCATCCAAGGGTGAAGGAGTTTTGAATTATGCCGAGTGTGATGGGTCGTGCGTTTCAGGTGAGTGCCGCGGGTGGGGAGCTGGAGCTGGTGGAGCGCGAGTTTCCTGCGCCGGGCGTGGGCCAGGTGAGGATGCGGGTTGAGGCCTGCGGAGTGTGCCATGGGGACGCGGTTGTGCGGTTTGGACATTTTCCCGGGATTGTCTATCCGCGGGTGCCGGGCCATGAGGTCGCTGGAGTAATTGATGCGGTAGGGCCGCAGACTGCGATGTTCAAGGTTGGGCAGCGGGTGGGCCTGGGCTGGCACGGGGGCCATTGCGGCTTTTGCAGCCAGTGCCGCCGCGGCGACTTCATCATGTGCGACAATGCGCAGATTTCGGGTCTGAGTTTTGATGGCGGATATGCAGACTACGTCATTGCTCCTGCGAACGCGCTGGCGCTGATTCCGGATGAACTATCAGATGTGGATGCTGCTCCGCTGATGTGCGCCGGGGTAACGATGTTCAACAGCCTGCGGCATGCCGGCGCGCTGGCCGGGGATCTGGTGGCGGTGCTGGGCATTGGCGGGCTGGGGCACCTGGGAGTGCAGTTCGCGGCCAAGTCGGGGTATCACACGATTGCGGTGGCGCGAGGGGCGGAGAAGGGTCCGCTGGCGAAGCAACTGGGCGCACACCGATATATTGATTCGACCACGGAGAATGTGGCGGCTGAGCTGCAAAAGCTTGGCGGGGCAGCGGTGATCCTGTCGACGTTGACCGATGCTTCGGCACTGTCGGCCGCAGTGCATGGGCTGGCACGAAATGGGAAGCTGATCGTATTGGGCGTGCCGGAGCAGACATTTGACCTGCATGCGGTTCCACTGGTGCAGGGGCATCGGACGGTAAAAGGCTGGCCGTCGGGGACGGGGATGGATTCAGAGGACACGCTGAGGTTTTCAGTGCTGCAGGGAATCAAGCCGCAGATTGAGGTGTATCCGCTGGAGAAGGCTCCGGAGGCCTTTGAGCGGATGATGAGCGGGAAGGCGCGCTTCCGGGTGGTGCTGACCACGGGGGCGTAACGTGGATAGTGGGCGCTCTCGCAGGTCAGAACGAGAGCGCCTACCCGAAATCAAAGACAGTCAATTCCTCTCTGCCTGGTAAATACTGACCGCCAAAATCGGCTTCTGAGCACCAAAGGCGCTATGCAAAGGAATCGGGGATAACTCTCAAGCTATGGATCTCGAGAGAGTACGCACGTTTTGTCTGGCGTTGCCGCATGCAGCGGAGACGGTGAACTGGGGTCATGCGCTTTGCTTCTTCGTCGGCGACAAGGCGATTGGCGGCAAGATGTTTGCCATTGTTGACCTGGACGGAACGGGCAAAGGGGTGCTTTCGTTTCACTGCGGGGCAGAGCGGTTTGATGAGCTGCTGGAGGTGGAGGGCGTGATTCCTGCGCCGCACCTGGCGCGGGCGCATTGGGTGATGCTGGAGCGGTGGGATGCACTGCGCGGGCGGGAGATTGAGGACGAGTTGCAACGGGCGCATGCGCTGATCTATGAAAAGCTGCCCAAGCGGACGAAGACCGTGCTGGCGATGCCGGAGAAGGAGCGGATGAAGGTGATTCGCGAACGGAAAAAAGTGCTGGCAGAGCGCGGGTGAAGCGGCCGGAACATTGACGGGGCGCGGCGCGTATATTTCTCTGGGGAGTACGCCATGGTGAAGTTTCTATTGTTTTGTATCTTGTTTGTGCTGTGCTGGCCGCTGGCGCTGATGGCGCTGTTGCTGTACCCGGTGGTCTGGGTGCTGCTGCTTCCCTTCAGAATTGTAGGGATTGCGGTGGGTGGGGCGCTGGAGCTGGTGGGGGCGATTATTTTCTTGCCGGCGCGGGTATTGCGCTCGATTTAGCCGGCTGGAATGGGAAAGCTGCAAGCTTATCTGCATAAGCTCACTCCTGGCGGTTTGCGCGCCTTTGGCTGGCTAGGGTAGGTTGAACCCTATGAGCGGAGTGGAACTGAATCTTGACAACAGGGTGGCGCTGATTACGGGCGGTTCGCGGGGCATTGGCGCGGAGACAGTGCGGCTTTTTGCGGCGGCGGGCGCGCGAGTCATCTTCAGCTATCAGCGGGCGCAGGAGCGGGCCGAGGCTCTCGTTGCAGAGTGTGGCGGGCCTGAGCGATGCCGCGCAGTGCAGCAAGAACTGAGCACCCCGGCAGAGGGCCGTGCGCTGGTGGAGCAGGCGGTCGCGGAGTTTGGCCGACTCGATGCGCTGGTGGTAAATCACGGCATCTGGCCTCCAATGGATGCTCCAATCGCTGCGATGACCGATGCCCAGTGGCGCAACACGATGGGCGTTAATCTGGATTCAGTCTTTGGGCTGGTGCAGGGCGCGGTGGCGCAGATGCTGGGGCAGCCTCCGATAGTGGCAGGCGCGATTCGCGGCCATGTCGTGTTGATCAGCTCAACGGCCGGGCAGCGCGGCGAGGCTAACCATGCCGACTATGCCGTGACCAAAGGGGCGCTGATTAGTCTTACCAAGAGCCTGTCGAGCGAGCTGGCTCCGCAGGGGATTCGCGTCAATTGCGTGGCGCCGGGATGGGTGGATACAGAGATGTCGGCGGCGTCACTGAAGCATCCGGAGATCGGGCCCAGGATCGCAGCGGGAATACCCGTGGGCCGGGCAGCGACAGCGCGGGAGATTGCGGGGCCGGTGCTGTTTTTGTGCACCGCTCTGGCAGGATTTATCAGCGGCGAAGTGCTGAATGTAAACGGCGGTGCGGTGCTGGTGGGATAGCCGTGCTGGTGGGATAGGGGAGAAGAGCCTTGGCAAATCGATGGGTAGGAGCGCTGGTACTGAGTTGTGTGCTGACGATTGCGCCGGGAATGGCTGGCGGCGGGCAGGATGCAGCCTCGGCAAAGAATGCTGCCCAGGCGCGGGCTGCGCTGGATGCGATGGTAAAGGCGCTGGGCGGGGACGCCTGGATGCAGATGCAGAATCGCGAGTATGAGGGGCGGACGGCGGCGTTTTACCAGGGGAAGCCGTCGGGCGGGACGACGGAGTTCTGGCAGTTTCACGCCTGGCCAGACAAAGACCGTACGGAGTACACCAAGCATCGCGACGTGGTGCAGATGGTGATTGGCCGGGTGGGCTGGGAGGTCATTTTCAGCGGCAAAAAGGAACTGCCAAAGGAGCAGGTAGATGACTTTCTGCGGCGGCGGGACCACTCCATCGAGATGGTGGTGAAGGAGTGGCTGAAGGACCCCGCCACGATGCTGATCTACGAGGGTCAGCACCTGGCGGAGCGGCATCTGGCGGAGCAGGTAACGCTGATCTCCGCAAAGAATGAGGCGGTGACGATTGATCTGGATTTGCAGACGCACCTGCCGCTGCGGCGCACCTTTGAGTGGCGCGACCCGGTGTACAAAGACAAGAATGAAGACGCCGAGGAGTATGACAACTACCGTCCGGTGGATGGATTTCCAACGCCGTTTAACATCACGCGCTTTCGCAATGGAGAAATGGTGAACCAGCTTTTTCTCTTCAAGGCGAGCTACAACCAGGCACTCCCCGCGGATGAGTTCAACCCAGACGTGGCGGCCACGAGAATTGTAAAGAAGTAACCTGCCTGGCCAGGGACGATGTGAGGCGGCAAGCGGAAACCGGCTGCAAATTGGGAGTATGCAGTATGGTGCGGTTTATAATCTGCACTTGCGTGTATAGGCGCAGCATTGAGTGAAGAGCGACCGGAGCCGTAGATGACGCAAGAGACCGAGAGTGCAATCGAGACCGTCAGCAAGCCCATCAATCAGACGATGAACATCGGGCAGATCATGGACTTTCTACCGCACCGCTACCCGTTTCTTTTGATTGACCGTGTGGTTGAGATGGAGCGGGCCAAGCGGATTGTGGCCATCAAGAATGTGACCATCAATGAGGAGTTTTTCAACGGTCATTTTCCTGGTTATCCGATCATGCCGGGCGTGCTGGTAGTGGAAGCGATGGCCCAGGCAGGCTGCATTCTGCTGCTGAACGAAGTGGCAGACCGGGAAAGCAAGCTGGTGGTGTTTACCGGGATTGAAGGCGCGAAGTTTCGCCGTCCCATCACACCCGGAGACCAGTTGCGGCTGGAGGTAGATGTGCTGTCGTTCAGGCCGCGCGCAGGGCGCATGGAAGGCAAGGCCTACGTGGATGGCAAGCTGGCCTGCGAAGCGACACTGACATGCGCTGTGGTGCCGAGGCAGGGTGCAAGACCGAGCGCGGCGCAGGCCGTAGCTGCAAAGACCAACGAGGGCGCAGAGTGAGCGTTCACCCTGGTGCTGTGATTGCCAAAGGCGCGGTGGTGCCGGAGAGCTGCACTGTGGGCCCTTTCTGTACGATTGGGCCGGACGTAGTGCTGGGCGAGGGCTGCACGCTTGTTTCGCACGTGGTGCTTGATGGGCGGACGCGGATTGGCGACCGGAACACGTTTTATCCCTTCAGCTCGGTGGGCATAGCGCCGCAGGATCTGAAGTACTTTGGCGAGCCTACGGAGACGGTGCTGGGCAACGGCAACACGATTCGCGAGTGCGTGACGATTTCGCGGGGAACGACGAAGGGCGGCGGGATTACGCGGGTCGGTTCCAACTGCCTGATCATGGCGTATGCGCACATTGGGCACGACAGCCAGGTGGGAAACAACTGCATTCTTGCCAATGCGGCAACGCTTGCCGGCCATGTGGTGATTGAGGATTTCGCGACGGTGGGCGCGTTCTCGCCGATACATCAGTTCTGCACGGTGGGCGCGCATGCATACATTGGCGGCGGGACGATCGTGACGCAGGATGTGCTGCCGTATTCGTTGACCTCGGCGCGGCGCGAGAACAAGGCGTTTGGGATTAACAAAGTCGGGCTGTCGCGGCGTGGATTTTCAGAGGAGCGGCTGAAGCTGCTGCAGAAGGCCTTCAGGCTGCTGCTGGCGGCAAAGATGAACACCTCCGCGGCAGTGGAAAAGATCAAGGCCCTTGATGGTTCGCCAGAGGCTCTGGAGGATGTGGCGATGCTGGTCTCGTTCATTGAGCGCAGCGAGCGCGGAGTGATCAAGTAGCCGTGGCTTTCGATGCCAAGCCGCATGCAAAGCTGGGGCTGATTGCGGGCAATGGGCGCTTCCCTTTTTTGCTGCTGGATGCGGCGCGCGCGGCAGGCTGCCACGTGGTTGTTGCGGCGATCAAAGAAGAGACAGATCTCGAGATCAATGAGCGCGCAGCGCAGGACTCTGACATTCAGGTGCACTGGCTTTCGCTGGGTGAACTGTCAAAGCTGATTGAGACTTTTCAGCGGGCTGGTGTGACGCGCGCGGTGATGGCCGGGCAGGTGAAGCACAAGCAGATTTTTTCGAGCATTCGGCCAGACTGGCGATTGGCAAAACTGCTGATGAGTCTGAGGACGCGTAATACAGATATGCTGCTGGGTGCTGTAGCCAAAGTGCTGGGCGATGAGGGCATCGAGTTGATCTCTTCCACCGCCTATCTGGAACCGCTGCTGGCAAAAGTTGGCGTGTTGACACGACGCGCCCCGAGTGAAGAAGAAGAGAAAGACATCGCTTACGGCCTCACAGTTGCGACAGGGCTTGCAGGCTTTGATATTGGGCAGACAGTCGTGGTGGCAGCGCAGGCGTGCGTGGCCGTGGAAGCGATGGAAGGCACTGACGCAACCATCGAGCGGGCCGGTGCGTTGATGCGGACGCTGGATGAGGATGCATCGACTTTGCAGCGTTCGCTCACGGTGGTGAAGTTGCCCAAGCCGAAACAGGACATGCGCTTTGACGTTCCGGTGATTGGCCTGCGCACGCTTGAATCAATGAAGCGCAGCGGGGCGCGGTGCCTGGCGATTGAGGCAGAGCGCACGCTGCTGTTTGATGAGAGCGCATTGATTCGATGCGCGGATGAAGCAGAGATTGCCATTGTTGCAGTTCCGCGCCGATACTGAGGGCGCACTTAGCCAGCGACTATTCCCCGCGCTGGAACGTCTCAACACATGTCGGACTAACAAATTTCTGGAGGATTGCTGTTATGCATTTCAAGGCTGTTGCAAAGCTTGCCCTGCTCTCAATCTCGTCAGCCCTGCTGCTGACGGCTGCTGTTCAAACTGCGCATGCTGGAGATTCGCTAGCCGCTGGAACGACTGCTCCCGCGTTTACGCTGCCCTCGCAGGACAACACGCCGATCTCGCTGGCCGATTACAAGGGCAAGTGGGTGGTGCTGTATTTCTATCCGAAGGACTTCACCGGCGGCTGCACGATTGAGGCGCATAACTTTCAGCGCGATCTGGATAAGTTCAAGGCCGCAAATGCAGTCGTGCTGGGCGTGAGCCTGGATACGGCGGCGAGCCATCAGAGCTTTTGCACCAAGGAGAGCCTGAGCTTCAAGCTACTGGCAGACACGGAGCACAAAGTGGTGGATGCGTTTGGCGTGCCGATGAAAACCTTTGATACACCCAACGGCAAGGTCACGATTGCACTGCGGCAGACGTTCCTGATTGATCCCACAGGCAAGATTGTGAAGGCGTGGCCGAACGTGGATGAGGACCTGAAAAATCACAGCGCCAATGTGCTTGCAGCGATTGCAGCTGGCGGCAAGTAAGACACGCGAAGTTCAATTGAGCAAAGACGCAACAAGCCCGGCAATCGAGAGGAAATCTCGGCCGGGCTTGTTGCTTGCCTGGTGAACAGAAGTTAGCTGGTTGCGGCTTTCTTGGGAGCAGCTTTCTTTGCTGCGGCCTTCTTTGCCGGTGCTTTCTTGGCGACAGCCTTCTTTGCGGGCGCCTTTTTCGCTGCAGCTTTCTTGACGACGGCCTTTTTGGCGGGCGCCTTTTTCGCTGCAACTTTTTTAGCGACGGCTTTCTTGGCGGGAGCCTTCTTGGCGACTGCCTTGACTGCTGCCTTCTTCGCGGGGGCCTTCTTGACTGCTGCCTTCACTGCTGCTTTTTTGGCAGGAGCCTTTTTCACGACGGCCTTCTTAGCGACAACCTTCTTGGCCGCTGCTTTAACTGCAACTTTCTTTGCTGCTTTCTTTGTTGCCAACGGAGTACCTCTCTTGATTGGTTTGCTGGCGCTCTTGCCGGGCGCAGTCTTCTTCACTGCGACCTTGCCACCGCGTTTCGCACCAGTACTGCTCTTCTTCGCGGCAGACACTTTGACGGCTTTCTTAGCCGACTTCCTGACTGCGGCAACCTTGGTGGCCGGAGCTTTCTTAGCAGGAGTTTTTTTCGCAACAGCTTTCTTGGCAGCAGCTTTCTTCACTGGTACTGCTTTCTTCACTGGTGCAGCTTTCTTGACTGCAGCTTTCTTGACTGCAGTTTTCTTGACTGCAGCTGCTTTCTTTGCAGGCGCCTTTTTAGGCGCAGCCTTTTTCGCGGGTGCAGAGGCAACCGGAGCTTTCGCTTTTGCCTTTTTCACGGGCTTCTTCGCGGGAGCAACTGCGATGATTGGCTCACTGACGAGGAGCACCTCAACCACACCTGAACTGTTGCTCGCGATGATTTCCTCTTCTTCATCTTCGAGTTCAATGTCTTGTGCGGGAGTGCTCTGAAGTGCGGATGAATTGTCGTCTGAATCACTGCGGGCGTACATTGGAAATTTTTCTGCCATGCTGTTTGCCTCCAGCGCAATTGCGCTGACTGAGATTGTTCGAGTGCATGATGCAAGCGAGTTCAGACAGTGGTCTGAGTGTGTTCGCCTACGGCGCACATTGTAACAACAGCTTGCATGGATTTTCCAATGATGACAAGTACGCAACTAGCTACTTTTCTATATTTTTCTATGAATAGCTTTAGTGATGGGCCTGTGTCTTTTTGGAATTGCCCACTCCTGAAGTTTTAGCTGCATGCTTTGTGCTTGTTGCAGCCTTGCTTGTGCTGCTCTTCTCAGGCGTCTTTACGGGCTTGTCTGCGCTCTTTGATGCATTGGATTTATTGGTCGCGTTGCGTGTGCCGCGCTTGTGATGTGATGCAGATGAAGACTGTTTTTCCTTTTGATCACGCGCATGTGCAGCAGTGTGTGCAGGCTCTGCGACGCGTATGCGCTGGCCTGCGGTGACGCTGGTTCCGTGATTCCAACGACGCAGATCGTCGAGAGTGACACCGAAGCGATCGGCGATTGTGATAAGCGTATCGCCGCGGCGCGCCTTGTAGTATTCAACATGCGATGCGGGCGCAGTGGGCACAGGCACGGGGATGACGAGTGCTTCAGTTTTATCGAGCGCATCATCCGGATGCAGTTGGTTGACTGCGGCAAGCTGATCGATGGATACGTGATAGCTGCGCGCAACGCTGGCGAGCGAGTCCTCTGGTGTGACGCGATGATAGCGCCAATGAGTGCGATGTTCTTCCGGAATTTCAGAGATTCGTGACTTGAAGAGCGTCGCAGTGCCTGGCGGTACATGCAGATCGTAGGTGCCTTGAGCAATGCCCGCCGGTGGAGTTACCAGCCGCAGCAGGCCGGGGTTGAGTGCGAGAAGTTCCTGAGGCTGCGCATCCACAAGGTCTGCGACGAGGCGCAGATCAATTGCGTAATCGATGGGCACCGTATCAGACACAACGGCTGGCTCAAACTGTACATCCTCAAAGCCGTACTGCTTGGGATTTTTAGCGATGATGATGGCGGCGAGAATTTCAGGGACATAATTCTTGGTTTCGCCGGGAAGATTGTTGCGCTTGTAAAGTTCCCAATAATCTGCGTAACCGGTCTTTTGCACTGCACGCTGTACGTTGCCCGCTCCCCAGTCATAGGCGGCCATGGCGAGATACCAGTCGCCTAACTGGTTGTAGAGAAACTTCATGTAGCGGGCATAGGCGCGTGTCGATTTCTCCGGATCGAAGCGCTCGTCGACGTATCCATTGCGCGTGAGGCCGTAGTCTCCGTGAGGCATGAATTGCCACATGCCGCCTGCACCAGAGCGACCGTTGACAGCCTGTGGCTGAAAGCCTGATTCAGCGACGGCAAGGTAGATGAGATCCTGGGGGACACCCTCATCATTGAGTACGCGCTGAATCATCGACATGTAGCGGCCTCCGCGTTCAAGCGAGTGGCGAAGGGTGTTGTGGCCGCGTTGTGAGTAAGCAAAGAAGTTGATGTAACCGGCGACGTAGTCGTTGATGACGAGGGGCAGATCGGATTTTGTCGTGGCGAGTTGTGCCTTGGCGGTAGCAATGAGATTTGGATCAACCTCAAAGGTGATGTCGTTGGCTACGTCTGCAGGCGATGGTTCGACGGCTGGGGCGAAGCCGTTTCCGCGCTTGAGGGCTTCCATCTCGAGGGCGTTGATGGCATCGACGACGCGGTTGAATTCATCCTGAAGCTGAGGCTCGGTTTTGATATCGAGGTCGTGATTGTTGCCGCCAGCGAGCATGAGATCAACTGCGTTGTCGAAGTCAGACTTGGCCTGCAGCAATTGACCTTTACGATAGTGGCTCTGACCGCTGAGGAAGGCTCGATCAACCTGCGCAATCAACTGCTGAAGGCTGTGCTGCCTGGGTGATGGAACGGGCGCTGGATTGACTGCGGGAGCTTGAGGCGCAGCTTGAATTTCGGGAGCGAGCGTCTTGCTGCTGTCGGCCACTGGCACAGCGGCGACATGCGGAGATTCGCAGCCTGTAAGGACCAGAGTGAGGACAAGAGTAAGGGCCAGAGGAAGCGACATGACCAGTACCGCCAACGAGCCCAGGGCTGGCTGAGAGTCCAGCACAGCAGAGCGGGTGTTTCTGACGGGATGGTGGAGTCGATCAAAAATCATAGAGGCGAATCGTTGAGTCAGAGGAACGCCGCCATTCGTAGCGGCTGGCGGGAATTTTGGTGAATCTGATGAATCCCTTTGGCGCCAAACTTGGAATCAGGCTCTGGACTGCAGTCTTGACCGGTCAATATGCCGCACTCTGGAAGCCGTGCTCTGGACCAACCTGTCAGCGGGGGCTCGATGGGTCTGGAGACTTGCTCTACTCTTCCGATGATAAGCTATGGACTTGAGGGGTTTTGCGGAGAAGTGCCGCAGTCTCTCATGTGAAACCTCCCAATGGACTCTAGTCTCCTCCGAAATTTCGCCATTATTGCTCACATCGACCATGGCAAGTCGACGCTCTCTGACCGTCTGCTTGAGATGACCGGCTCCCTCACTGCGCGTGAAATGCAGGCGCAGGTGTTGGACGCGATGGATCTGGAACGTGAGCGCGGCATCACCATCAAGGCCCATGCGGTGCGCATGATGTACAAGGCCAAGGATGGGGTGACCTACCAGTTGAACCTGATTGATACGCCCGGGCATGTGGACTTCAGCTACGAGGTTTCGCGTTCGCTGGCCTCGTGCGAGGGGGCGCTGCTGGTGGTGGACGCAAGTCAGGGCGTTGAGGCGCAGACGCTGGCCAACGCCTTTTTGGCGATCAGCGGTGGCCTGGAAATCATTCCGATCATCAACAAGATTGATCTGCCGTCGGCCGACATCACGCGCACACAGGAAGCCATTGAGCAGGCCGTGGGGCTGGACGCGACCGATGCGATTCCGGTGAGCGCGAAGACCGGCCAGGGTGTCGAAGACATCCTGGAGGCGATTGTGCATCGTCTGCCGCCGCCCAAGGGCGACATCAACGCTCCGTTGCAGGCGCTGGTTTTCGATTCGTGGTTTGATCCGTACCGCGGCGTTGTAGTACTTGCCCGGGTGGTGCATGGGCGCATGCGCCAGGGACAGAAAATTCGCTTCATGTCGAATGGACGTGTCTTCAATATCGACACACTGGGCGTGCTGACGCCCAAGCCGGTGCCGATTCAGGAGCTGACTGCCGGCGAGGTTGGTTTCTTTACGGCGACGATCAAGAACGTGGCGGACACGAAGATTGGCGATACCGTAACGGATGATGAACACCCAGCTGCGACCCAGTTGCCAGGCTTCATGGAAATCATGCCAATGGTCTTCGCGGGGCTGTATACCGTCGATTCGCACGAGCACACACTTTTGCGCGATGCGCTCGAAAAGCTGCGGCTGAATGATTCCTCGTTTTTCTTTGAGCCGGAGAGCTCAGTTGCGCTGGGGTTTGGCTTTCGCTGCGGATTTCTTGGACTGCTGCACATGGAGATCATCCAGGAGCGGATTGAGCGCGAGTACAATCTGGACCTGATCACCACGGCCCCTGGAGTGCGCTACAAGATAACGCTGACCTCAGGTGAGGTGGTAGAGGTCGAGAATCCTTCGCGATGGCCTGAGCCGACCAATATCGAGATGATTGAAGAGCCGGTCATCAATGCGATGATTTTGACCAACGAAGAATATGTGGGCGGCATTCTGAAGCTGGTGGAAGAGAAGCGCGGGCGGCAGAAGAATTTTGAATATGTATCCGCTACCCGGGTGATGCTGACCTATGAGCTGCCACTGAATGAGATCGTGCTGGACTTCTACGACCGCCTGAAGTCCGTTTCGCGCGGTTACGCATCGCTGGATTACCAGTTGGCCGGAATGTGGGTTTCGCCGATGGTGAAGATGGATATTCTTGTTTCTGGCGAGCCGGTGGATGCGCTTTCAATCATCGTGCACCGGGATTTTGCCTACGAACGCGGCAAGGCGTTGGTCTCCAAAATGCGGGAGCTCATTCCCCGGCAACAGTTTGAGGTAGCGATCCAGGCAGCGATCGGGGCCAAGATCGTTGCGCGCGAAACCGTAGTGGCGCTGCGCAAGAATGTAATTGCCAAGTGCTACGGCGGCGACATCAGCCGCAAGCGTAAGCTGCTGGACAAGCAGAAAGAAGGCAAGAAGCGGATGAAGCGCATCGGCAAGGTGGATATCCCGCAGGAGGCCTTCCTGGCGGTGCTGCGGGTAGGCGAAGAAACGCAGTCTTGAGGCGGGATTCAGTAAATATTTGAATTTCTGAAGGCGGCTGGATTCATGCGCTATTCATGGCTATCTGTGGAAAGCTCAGAGAGCGGCGCAGAAGAGAATTAGCCAGCGCAAATCGTCGCACGATTGGTGCGCTCTTAGTGCATTTACTGAAAATAAAGAACTTAGACTTATAACCAGAAACAGCGATTGTTTGGCAAGCGAAAAATATGGAATTTGCAGTCAAATTCAGTAAAAACTTATCCACATAGTTTTCCACAGCGCAAGACATTGCAGCGAGGATTTCCGCATCGAAAATTCATTACTGGAACTATTGGAGTTGTAGTGCCATAACGGACCCTTGATCGCGACGAGGTGCATCGTGCGGGGCTGCTGCTGAGAAGGGGTCGCAAACAGAAATCAGGGCAAATGAGAATGGCGGCTCCGATGACTCGGAACCGCCATTATTTTGGCCGTAGCCGGGTGATTAGTTCTTGGGGGCTGCGGGCATGGCCTTGGGAGCTGGCTTGGCTGCGGGTGCGGTTGCTGCGCCTGCGGGGGCCGCTGGGGGCGCCGGTACGCCGGACTTGGCGTTGTAGGCGCTGATGATGGGCTGGGTGATGTTGGTGGCTTCAGCGGCCCACAGAACCGGGCTCTGCTGCTGGCTCACGTCAACAACCATGGTGAAGCCCTGCTCCTGCGCGTAGCTCGAGACGACTTCGTAGACCTTGGAGGCCAGGGTGTTGTACATATCCTGGATTTCCTGCTGGAAGTCGTTCTGGGCATCTTCGGCAGAGCGCTGAAGGGTCTTGGTTTTATCGTCGATAGACTTGGTGCGGGCTGCGCTCTCGGCAGGGCTGAGTTTGTCGCCCTGTGCCTGCAACTGCTTCTTGAGGGTCTCAATTTCGTCGTTGAGCGACTTGAGCTGGGCGCGCTTGGGTTCGAACTTTTTCTGGAGATCAGAAAAATTGCGCTGTCCCTCATTGGTTTGGGCGACCGCTACCTGAAATGCAAGAACGGCAACCTTTGCCGGGATGGGAGCGACGGTAGCGGCAGGAGCCGGTGTTTGGGCAGTGGCATTCAGGGCGAGGCCTGACGCGAGCAAGGCAGCTAGGGCAAAAGTACGTTTCATTTGAATCGGAAACTCCTTCGGTATTCCTGATGTGTGTGCCCGCATTCCTTCGGGGAAGCAAGACATTGCTTCCTGTCAATCCTCTGGAGTCTTTACGGGAATCTGCTCGGCCGGAACGACAGAAGCGGGACTGGAGTAAGACGCGGACAGAGACGTCAGCAGGAACTATCTGGATTATAGGAGGCGGGGTTGGGATGGTCAAACCTTCATGGTGTTAATTTGGTGGGAAATGCCTTGGTTTTGGCGGGATTTCACTACCTCAGAGGGATTGCAAAGGTGTCTTTTGTCTGGAATGGCGCACAAACACCGAGGGCCGCCCGTCGAGGGCAGCCCTGGATTTTCATCGCGAATGGATGGCAGTGTTAGAACGTTGTGGAAACGGTCAGGCGGAATGTCTTGCGCGGTTCACGCAGTTGGTAGCGTGATCCGTAGAGTTGCAGAGCCTGATCGTAGGAGAAGTCGCCTGCGCCGCCGGCTGGGAACATCTGGCGTGTGATGAGGTTCTCGCTCTCAGCCTGGCGTGAGAGACGCATCGGGTTAAAGGCATAGTAGACGCGGAAGGGCGCGTTGACGATCGGCATGATGACCTGCAGCTCGGCGCCGGTTGACATGCGCGGCACCCAGTTCGTGCCAGTGAGCGGGCGGATGTATGGGTTGAATTTGACCTGGAAACCACCCTCGCAGGTGCCATTGTTGTAGACCGGGCAACCATAGAGCGGCGAATTGAGTGAGGCTGCACCTTGCGGGCTCTGCTTCAACTGGTGGCTGAAGGCGGACGCGTCGATGCCAAAATCGTTGAAGATGGCAAAGGTGACGGGGCCGGCGATCGGGATGCGGTACTCAATGTTGTTGGTGAGATTGGTATCACCGCCAACTGACACGACGCTGTAAACCGGCAGGGGAACCTGGATGCACTGATTCAACTGCGGATTGTTGGGATCGCGCGGGACGCAGCTTCCGTCTGGGTTGTTGAGGTTGAAGAGAATCTTGTTGGGGATGTAGGCCAACGGAGTGGTGCTGCGCACATCAAAGCCACGGATATCGCCTTCGCCACCGGCGTAGAAGCGGTTGGTGGGCGGCGCCACGTCTCCACCGAAGCCCTGGATGAATTTCAGTTCGGTGCGAATGCCGAGAACATTGCGGCCATTTGGATCAAAGAAGAAGTTCCGCATGGGGAAGAACTGCTTGTAGGCGAACGCCGGGAAGTAGTAGCGGACATTGCCGCCGAGACCGGCTACCTGCAGGACAGCAGAGATTTCCTTGCCGCTGCGGGGGCGCTGGGGGTTGCTGATGGTGTTGTAGGTGTAGCTGAAGGATGCCGAGCTGTTGACGATTCCATTGAGCGCGTTCTGGCCCTGAATGCCGCTGCGGAAATTGATGGTCTGGAAGAGATTCTGCGAAGCCGTGCTGAAGGCAGAAATATTTGAGTCGGTGAGCGAATACGTGACGCCGACGCGCTGGAAGTTGTGGCGCGGCAGAGGGTAGCTCACTGAGGCGTTGAGGCCGATGGAGGAGTTGTTGTAGTTCTGCACCAGCGATTGCTGGGCCTGGGTGAGGTTCGCGCCCTGACCACTGGTGGCCTGATAGTTCTTGGCGGCGTTGTAGTCGGTCTTGTTGTTGAAGAGCTGGAAGCCGAGGTTCAGTGGCCGATTATGGAAGTACGGCTGGGTGAAGCCAAAGAGGAACTGGCGGCTCAGATTGCCGATGTTGGCCTGTACGCTGAGTGTTTCGCCGAGACCGAGGAAGTTGTTGGTCTGGTAGTTGAGACCCAGGAATGCGCCGGAAAGGCCGGAGACGCCGCCGTTGAGGCCGATGGAGTTCTTGCCCTTTTCCTTGACCTTGAGAAGAAGGTCGACGGTTCCGTTTTCGGTATCCTGATGAGCTTCAGAGTCCTGATCGACTTTGAGGGGATCGAAGTAATCAAGCTGATTGAGACGCAGAAGGCTGTACTCCCAAAGCTGAGAGTTGTAGACCTGACCTTCTTCGAGGAGCAGTTCGCGACGGATGACGCGGTCGCGGGTCAGGGTGTTGCCCTGGATCTCGATGCGTGAAACGTAGAAGGGCTTGCCTTCGTCGATGTCGATGTTGAAAGCGACGGTCTTTTTGGCTTCGTCAAAGCTGGGCTTGGGGATGGCGCCGAAGTTGATGTAGCCGAGCTGACCGTAAGCCTTCTTGAGGGATTCCATGCCCTTGCCGATGAGCGTGGCATTGAAGTAGTCGCCATCCTTCATGTTGAAGGTGCCGCGGAGGGCGCGGACATTGTTGACAGCCTTGTTGCCAGTAAATGTGATGGCGCTGAGGCGATAGCGTTCGCCTTCTTCAATCGGCATCAGGACGTCAATGCGCTTGCCCTTGTTTGGGCGGAAGGTAATGAGATTGAGGCCGCCTTCGTCGCGAATCTGGGTGCGAGGTTCTTCGACAGCGGCGTTGTAATAGCCCTTGTCGCGGTAGGCCTGGCGAACGCGCTCGGCGTCTTCTTCAAGCTTGGAGCTGTCAAATGTCTTCGCAAAGAGATTTTCGAGGATTAGCGAGTAGGGAATGCCGATGGGGCGCAGGTTCTTCATCGCCCGACGGAGAACGAGGCTGCTCTGGTGCTCATTTCCGACGAACTTGATCTGGCCAACTTTGACCGTCGGACCCTCTTTGATATTGAAGTTGACCTGCACGGAAGCGGGCGGAATGGTCTTGACTTCAGTCTTGATGGTGGCAAACTGGTGGCCGTGCTCGGCGAGGAGCTCTTTGAGCACTGTTTCAGCGCGCTTGATCTTGGTTGGGTCGTACTGGCTCTCAACGGAGAGCGGAACCTTGGCCTTCTTGAACCGGTCAAGGACATCGGACTGGGAGACGGCGTTGAGGCCCTTGTAGTTGATTTCGCGAATGTTGGGGCGCTCGCGGAGGTAAATGTTGAGAATGACGCCCTTTTCTGAATCTTCGCGCTCAATGCGGAGATCGTCGAAATAGCCTGTGTTCCAGAGGGAATTGAAGTCGCGCTCGATGGAGACCGGGTCATAGACATCGCCGGGGTGCGTGAAAAGCCGGGCGAGAACAGTTTCCTTCGGAATACGGCGGTTACCGATAACGCGGATCTGTTCAACGGTGAGCGATTGGGCAATGGCAGATGCAGCAAAACCAGCCAGCAAAAGCAGCGCCAACAGTGTCCTGCAAAGGGATCCTGAGGCAAAGCCGGTTTGAGGCCTGGACGGAATGCCAGCCTGGCGGCAATTTTGGATGTACCCGGACTTCACCGGGGCTGAACCCTGCGGCGAACAACTGGACTGACGCGATGCCTGAGACGGCGCATGGATCGACTTGACGGGAAAGATAAGCACACCCTCACAACTCTGAAAAAATCGTTTCCTGATCCGGTTCCTGATCCGGGTTCCTGCTTTGGCTTCGCAATCGGCGAAAGACTGATTATATTGGACCGAACCAGCCTGACCCAAATTTGGGTTGGCGTGGGGCACGATTCAACTCTCGAGCTCCGACTCGATTTGATACGCATCCTGACGTTTGTCCCACGTAATGCTTAGGACATTTGGCTTGCAACAGACCTGGCAATCTTCCACATAGCTCTGACGACGACCCGCGGATGGATCGACGCTGGTCTCGTTCCACTCTCCACAGCCAGCGCAAAGAAAGCCAGTTTCATCCAAAGTGTTTGTCATGCAGAAATCTCCTGCCTGCCGCTTCCAGTCTATCGGAAGCGAACCCGATTCGCCTTGCATTGCTGCGTCAAAGGGAAGGTCGGCTGCATCTTTTTAGACGTAGGATTCACAATCTAGTGAGGTATGCTGCATGACTGATGCAATCCGGCCGGTTGTTGGACCGGGCTTTTACGACTTTTCTGCTCTATCCATTGATGGGCACGAGGTGCCGCTGGCGCAGTACCGGGGCAAGGTAGTGCTGATCGTGAACACAGCAAGCAAATGTGGCTACACGCCGCAATATGCCGGGCTTGAGACCCTTTACGAGCAATATAAGGACCGCGGGCTGGTGGTTCTGGGATTTCCGTGCAACCAGTTTGGAGCCCAGGAGCCTGGAGGCGAGGCGGAGATCGCACAGTTTTGCGAGCTTAATTTTGGGGTCAGATTCCCCATTTTTGCCAAAGTCGACGTAAACGGTCAGGATGCTCATCCGCTTTTCAAATTTCTCAAGAGCGAAAAGGCAGGAATCTTTGGGACGGAAGCGATCAAATGGAATTTCACAAAATTTCTGATTGATCGCGCCGGCAACGTTGTGGGGCGATTTGCCCCAGCCACGGCACCTGCAGACCTTGGCGCGGCAATCGACAAACTCCTTTAGAAGTTGCGTCATGCCTGGCCACTTTGGCTAAGGTGTCCCACGCCCCAGCGAGACAGCTCAGCCGAAGCGATAGGCAGAGATGACAGCGTGCAGGGGCGCGTCGTTGAGCACTTGAATACCCGGGTCTGGTCCGGCAGCACCGGCAGCAACCATCAGCGGGATGAGGTGCTCCTCGCGGGGGTGGGCGAAACGGCCACCGGGCGCGGTAGACCACTCCTCCAGGAGCGCTTTTCTTGTGGCTGCAGGTGCCTTGACGGTGTGGGTTAACCAGCTGTCAAAAGCGCGGGAACGGGCCTCGGTATCCGGCTGGCCAAATCCTCGCATGTTGTGGAAGCTCATGCCGCTGCCGATAATCAGCACTCCTTCGTCGCGCAGGGGAGCCAGCGCTGCGCCCGCGGCGAGATGGAGAGCTGGGTCGAGCGAATGGGCGAGGGAAAGCGTCACGACAGGAATCTCGGCCGCAGGGAACGCCACTTTCAAAGGAATGAAGACGCCGTGGTCATAGCCTCGGCTGGAGGTCGTGGCCGGCAACCCGGCACTGCGCAGAAGCTCGACCACCCGCGCCGCCAGTTCCGGATTGCCGGGGGCGGGCCACGTCAGGCGGTAGGTGGATTCGGGAAAGCCTGAGTAGTCAAAGATCAGTTCAGGCCGTGCGGCCGTGCTTGCCGTAAAGACGGGCTCCTCCCAATGTCCGCTGATGACCAGCAATGCGGTGGGCGGCGCGGGCAGAGTCTCGGCGATGCCGGCGAGGAAGTCTCTGGTTTTATCCCAGGTATCCGCAGGCCCCCAGTTCCAATCCATAAAGAAGCATGGTCCGGCCCCGTGGGGAAGAAAAAAGACCGGCTGGCGGAGCTCACTGGCTTTGGCGGACGGGCGGGTTTCCATTTTAGGGGATCTCCTTGAAATGCCCGGTTCAGGCTTGCTGCAAGCTCTCCGGGAATTTAGTCGTTATAACAACTATTTCTTGGATGTGCCGGAATCGGTAAAGTTGCAAATCCTGCGCGCTTTGCGCATTGCCAGATTCAGTGCAACTTGTGCGGGTCACAGGGGGTTACCTGCATGGTTTCGGTATTGGAAATTCCCGAGCAGCTTGTCTGCTTGCTGGCCTATACTTTGGCTAGCCGACTGGCAGGGTAGTTTTTGGCTGCTGCACCAATTATGTTTCGGAGGCTGGAATGGCCGCTCAATCCGCTCAGAAGCGCGTGCCGTCGGCGACCGACATTCCCGACCGCCTCTATTTTCGGATTGGGGATGTGGCTCGGATCTGCGACGTGGAAACGCACGTTCTGCGTTTTTGGGAGACACAATTCCCAAACCTGAAGCCAAACAAGGGCGGCACAGGCCAACGGCTGTACAAACGCCGTGAAGTCGAGTTGGCCCTGCGGATCAAGCAGCTTGTGCATGAGGAAGGCTACACGCTGGCTGGCGCTCGACAGGCGATGGAGGGTGCTCAGCGTCCTCGATTGACCCAAAGTGGCACAACAGGCGCGGGCAAGGCTCAGAGCAAGACCCCGGGTACGAGCCTGAAGGCAGGTCAGGGGCAACTCTCGCTCAGCAACGATCTGGCGCAGAAGAGGTTAGACTCGGCGACGGCGGTGATTGGGCAGATTCGCGCTGAATTGCGAGATTTAGCTCACCAATTGGCCGTGCAGGAACCTACGGTGCACCGCCGGCGGAGCCGTTTGACTGCATTCAAGGCCCCGGTGGAACCGCTTTTTCCCCTGTAGTGATCAGATAGAGCCACTGAGGCTTTGAGCCCTTGAACGCAGGGACTGCAGCTTTTTATCTTTTTTACCAGATTCACTTGCGCTCAACTTCAGTAACCGAGTATCGTTACACTTCAGTAATGTTACCGTCCTGCCAAGCTGGCTGGCTTTGACAGCATTGAAACTTTTCTGTGCTAGTGTTTAGTTCAGGAATTTCCGCTGAATGGCAGAACAACGCCGTTTTGAACGGTCGCACATGAGTTAGAGAACTAGTTGAAGAACAGGATTTCCTATGAATTGCCCTTACTGCGGAACCCCAAAATTCCGGACATCGCGGTTGCGTTTTGCTGATATTCCTCGCCTTGCTCTTTTGCAATTCCCTGTTCGCTGCCGGCTTTGCCGCGAACGGTTTTCAGTTGGGATTTCCCTTGCGCTGCATTTACTCCAGGCTCAGCGAGTGCGCGAGGATGAGGAAGCCGCATTACGCCGCGAGAAATACAAAAGCAAGGATCAGACCGAGCATCCTGTCTAGAGTTGTGTGGCTTTGTCGAGCAGAAGCGATCGATCAAAGCGGTCTGGACAGCGGTAAGCTCTGCGGATTTGACCCACTTATCCGGCAGAGAGCAAAAGCGCAAAGTGAATTATCAGGATTGGCCTGGGGCCAGTGAAACCTCTTCCTGCCTTGAATTGATTTTCGGTCACGCACCCTCGCCTTTTGCGTACATTTCATTTCGAGTGGCTTGTGTATACACGGTAAGAAAATAGAGAACTCCGGCGACCCACAAAGGGGAGATAAATCATGTTATCCACTCAACGCCTGGTTTCAAGATCGGAAAACGGGGTTGCCTGAGGTCCGACTAACTAAGATAGGCCAGAGCATACGACGCACATTTCTGGAAGGTACAGCAGAAGGATTTTTACTTCCACTCCGGAAGGACCAATTAAAACCATGGTCCATCTCGACTCACTGACAACGGATTTCCTTTGGAGCAGGTATTTCGAAAAGGCAGCCAGCCAGGCTTTCGACGCTTCCGGCAAGAGCTCCGTTTCCCAAGCCGGAAGTAGTTCCGTTCTGCGCTCGAGCCGCTCCGCTTAAGTAAGTGAATAAACAGAAAGATATCTCTCCACTCGCCATGCAAATAGGCGATTTTCTTCTGTATTCTTTGTATACCAATGAAAAGAAATGCCCACCCAACACTGACCGAAGTTGCGCGCAAAGCTGGAGTCGGCACCACGACGGTTTCGCGCGTGATCAATGGCGGAGAGCGGGTAAGTCCGGCGACTCTTGCGCATGTCCTCAGCGTTATCGAAACGCTGGGCTACATGCCCAATGAAGCGGCGCGCACCCTCAAGGGACATCGCACCAAAACCATTGGCCTGGTTGTTCCCAGCATTGCTGATCCTTTCTTTTCCAGTTGCGCAGAAGCAGCCCAGGCTGTTGCTCGTGCAAACGACTCCCTGCTCATTGTCACCACGACACAGAATGATCCAGCAATTGAGATAGAAAGCATCAAAGTCCTCATCCGCCACCGTACCGATGGTCTGCTGATCGCCCCCGCCGACTCCAAAGGCAGCGCGCTCCGTGACCTGCTTCATCGCACTGTTATTCCTGTCGTCACGATTGATCGACCCATTGAAAACTCATCACGTGGCTGCGTAGTGGCGGATAATTTCAAAGGCGCAAAAGCCGGCACAGATCACCTCATTGAACACGGATACAAGAGGATTGCCTGCCTTACGGGTGAACCATCCCTCTACACAATTGGTGAGCGCATCAAGGGATACAAGAAAGCAGTGGAAGGGGCTGGCCTGACTCCGATCCTCGATACCTCGGTTACGGACTACAAGTCTGCCGAGTTGGTGATTCGAAGATTGCTTGCGGGTCCGAATCCGCCTGATGCAATCTTCGCGCTCAAGAACAGCACGACCATCCACACCTTTGAGGTTCTGCAAAAGCTCAATGTCGCAGTGCCGCAAACTGTCGCCCTTCTCGGATTTGACGACTTTGAATTAGCCTCGACTGTAAGGCCATCCATCAGCGTCATCGAGCAGCCTGTCGAAAACATGGCGCGCATCGCTGCCGAGCAACTCTTCAGCCAATTTCTTGGCACCAATGGAGCTACACCGGAGCGCTCCAAATTGGGCGAGGTAGTCAAGCTGGAAACTCGTTTGATTCGCCGCAGTTCCTGTGGCTGCGGGGCCTGAGAACGGCTATCTGCTAACAAAACAGCCGGCCTCGGGAGTTACCCCAAGGCCGGCTGTTTTGCGTTGAGCCATTGCTATTTTTGCGCAGGCGGGTAGTTCACCTTCAAGGTAAGAATCTCGAAGGGATGGATGGGTGCGGTGACGGTGTCGCCTGTGACCGTCAATGCCTCGCCTTCCGGCTTCTCGAGCAGGTTTGTCAGAGTCGCTCCAGTCGCGCCGTTGGGTACGTGGAACTCGACATTGTCAGCCTTGCCCGCCCATTCGTACACGCGGAAGATCAAGCTATTGTCGTCCTCTGCCTTCTTGATCGCCGTCAAAACCACGGTCTCTGGCTTCACCGAGACGTATGAGTACTTCGCCGGCAGACTGCCCGTGTGGGCCTCAACCTGCATGGCCTGCAACTTGTAGTTGTACTCGTACCCGTGACGAACGGTAAGTGCCTGCTTCCAATCTCCACCGTGTGGATAGAGAGCAAAGCTGAAGTGGTGATGTCCGCGATCCGCATCGGGGTCAGGTGACGTAGGCGAACGCAGCAGCGAGATACGCAGCACGTTGTCCTTGGCATCGTAGCCATACTTTGATTCGTTCAACAGGCTCACGCCATGCTGCGCATCGCCGAGATCTGCCCAGCGCAGGGCCGGCACTTCAAACTGAGCCTGCTCCCACGTATTGGTGCGCAGAGTGGTTCGTTGAATGGTGCCATAGGGCACTTCATAAGTCGCCTTTGCGCTCGTGGCAGCAAGCGGGAATGCAGCCTTAAGCAGGACATGGGTCTCGTGCCAATCAATGTCATTGACGATGTTCAATTGGTCGGAACCAGCGGCCAGAGTGATATCTTGAACAAACTTCGAGCTCTGCCAACTCCGCTCCACTCGAATGACGGCTTGCATTGGTCCTTTCTCAATCAGCGTCACCGAATCTGCCTTGTCAATTGCGGTGAAGTGATCGAGCGTGCCGGGGTCGATGTTCCAGGCATCGTAGTCTTTCGGGAGATCCTTGAATGTCTGTAGCTGGTTGCCGCATGCGCCTGGAGCGAGAGTTTCGAATTTGCTCTTCTTGTCATACAGGCTGGTGATGCAGCCCGTCTGCTTATCGACGACTACCTTGAGCAATGCGTTTTCAAGAGTAAGCCCGTCTGCTTTCAAGTCAGTCACAAAAGGCTTGGTTCCCGGCACCACATGCAGCAGCGTATAGCCAAGGGAGGGAACGTCCTTCACATCCACGAGCAGGTGATACGCGTTGGTCTTGTCATTGCTGTGCATGATCTGGGAAGGAACAACATGGCTGGCTGCATCAAGGACCGTCACTCCGTTGGGAGAAGCGGCCGGAAGCTGGACATCAACCGTGATTGATCCAGACCGCTGCCATGCGAGTGGGTTGTAGACGAGTACCGGAACTCCACCGGCCCCTTTGGTATCGACATCCGCATTGATTTCGTGCAACGCCGTCTGCGTGATCTCGTTGGTCGACCAGCGCACCTGGTCGTAGTCGCTTTGCGCATCCTTGTAAATGACGCCAATGCCGGAGCCGGCGGCAAGGTCATGGAAGACATTGAATGAAATCTTCTTCCACGCATCGGTCAACTCTTTTCCCGGATAGGGTTTGCCCTTGAGCCAGGCAAGAGATGCATATTTCTCAGCATCGAGGGTCTGAATCTCACTCTCGCGCATGTTGCGCTTGTGGTTCGCCTGGGTGGTCATAACGCCGCGATGATATTCAAAATACATCTCGCTCTTCCAGGTAGGAATGGAGATTTTGCCATCGACGGGCGTAGGCGATTTGTAACCCTTGGCGATCGAGTCGTAGTCCCATGTAGTTGAGTCCGAAGCGATCTTGCTTTCGACATTGGTGAAGTAGCTTTGTGCGGTTCCGAACTTCATCGGCGGCACAACTCTTTCCGGCTGGATCCAATGATCTCCTTCATCGAGCACAGCGCGTGTAGGACCGCCGCCATGATCTCCGACACCGTACAGATCCATGATTTCCGTCATGCCCGGCGCCTGCTTGCGCGCCATTGCCAGATCGTTCGTAAGTCGAACAGGATTGAGATTCCCATTTGCGTAGTCGTGCGGGAAGTAGGTCAACACCTTGCTGCCGTCTGGCGACTCCCACCAGAAGAGTTTGAAGGGCAGCTGATTGGTGTCGTTCCATGTCATTTTCTGCGTGACGAAATAGTCGATGCCCGACCGTTTGTAGATCTGTGGAAGCTGCCACGTGTATCCAAACGAATCGGGATTCCAACCAATGCGAACGTCTACGCCATATTCCTTCTGGAACCATCGCTTGCCGACCAGAATGGTGCGAACCTGGGACTCGCCGTCTGGCATATTCAGATCCGGTTCAACCCACATGCCACCAACGATCTCCCAGCGACCCTCTTTGATGCGCTGCTTGATCTGCTCATTCATCGCTGGATACTTATCAGCGATCCAGGCGTTGTATTGGGCGGCTGATTGGGTGTAGGTGTAGTCCGGATACTCGTTCATCAACTGCAGTGCTGTACCGAAAGTGCGTTTGACGACATCGACAGTTTCTGTCCATGGCCAAAGCCACGCCGCATCAATGTGGGAGTTTCCGGTGAGGTGCAGCGTTGCCTGCTTCAGGAACGGCTTGAGAGCGCTGAGGCTTGCATGAGCCTGTGCGAGTGACGCATCAAATTTCGCAGAATCCTTGGTGTCGAGAGCGCTCAGATCAACGGCGCCGATTGCCTTCTCAAGCGTCGCCGTATCTCCAGCCGGATCTTTGGAGAGGCTTGGAATCAGCAAGGCAGCGGAAAGAATTTCTAGCCGTGTATCTTCGGGACTGGGCCTGTTCTCAGCAAAATCAATGCGCAGGTTGGCGCCCTCAAATGTCTTGTTTTCAACCGTGGGCAGCAGCTTTACGGCAACGAGAATCTTCTCTCCCGGCTTGGCCTTATCAAAGAGGACGATGGGTTCAAGATCTTCGCCAAGCGCGACGCGGCGACCGTTGAAATAGAAAATCTCGGGGATGGGTCCGTTGCCGTTCGCATCAAAGGAAAACCATATCCTTGCGTCCGTCAGGTTATAGCCGTGATGGCTCTGCGGCACCTCAATGGTGCGTCGGAACCACACAGCTTGCTTGGAAACTTCCTGATGAGGTTTGACCTGCGTCCATGAGGAGTCATCGAGATCGGGTGATTCGCCATGAGGCAGGTCGCCCACATGCGAGCGCCACTGCTCGGCGGGAAGTTGATCCAATTCGCTGAGCCGTTGCACCACGGTACGCGAATGTTCGCTGAGTGATTGAACGACTTGTGCCGCTTGTTCCGGCGTCTGAGCCCCGGCTATCAGCGCGCCAATCGCGCTCGTCGCAAGTGAGGCCATTGCAATCGATGCAAGCCAACTTTTACTGGATCGAATTCTTACTTTCATTGAAAGTCTCCTGGTCTCTTTGGCAAACGTTTCGGCGAGGCGAACCGCGCAACATCATACCCAAATCAATGCGAATTATACGGCTCCGAGGGTACTTATGGAAACGATACCATTTGAAAATTCACTTTTTGCTTGTTCTTAAGTTCAGGTGATTGAAATAGCCGTCAGCGCGGCTTTGGCGGGGGCACTACAGGCAGGTAGGGATTGGGTGTCGCGCTTGAGGAATGAGTGCCATTCAGTCGGGCGCAGATCTCAAATTCGTGGCGAGCTGAATCCATTGCTCCCTGCTTGCGATACAGGGTACCCAGCTTGAAATGGAGTCCCGAACTATCCGGCGAGAGCGATACAGCCCGCTCCAACTCAACCTGCGCTTTGGAGAGGTCTTTCTGTGCCTGGTAAGCCGTGCCCAATTCTTCATGCGTTTTCGGGTTATTCGGAGCTATCGCAGCAGCCTGTGCGAGATAGGATATCGCCTTTTCCAGATCGCCTTCATCGGCGAGAAGTGACCCCAGGTTCAGGAAGGGCTGCGCATCCAGGGGAGTATGGCCCTGCCATTCAATCGCAGTCAGGAAGGCTGCCTTGGCTTCAGTCGACTTATCCAACTCCTTCAGACACAGACCAAGGTTATTCTCCGCTTCAACATAGTGCGGATGCAGTTCCAATGTGCGTTCAAATGCAGTGGCCGCTTTCTCGAATAGGTTTTCGTTATAACGCGTCCTGCCCAGCAGATACCAGGCATTGGCATCGTTTGGAGTTTCAGCAATCACTTCGTTAAACCACTTGTCGGCGTCTACATAATCGGCCAGGAGCACATAGTCTGAGGCTACGGTCATGAACTCTTCTGCGCGCGGATGCCGATACTTCGCGCCAGCAGTAAATTCAGCGAGTGATTCCTTGGCCTTTTGCTCACGGAAGAGCACATACCCTAAGAGAAAGTGCGCATCTGGGGAAGAGGGATTTGTGGAGATATAGGTACGAAGCGACGCTTCAGACTGCACAAGTTGACCTGAAGCGAGCAGAGCGCGTGCGGCAGCAAGGGGGTCGGCCTGAGACAAGGCCGATTGCTGGGTGAACCCGAGCAGCGCCAAGAGGAAAGGAAGCGCGGCAGCAGCTGCAGGAGCGTTCATCTCAGTGAGCCTGATCTTTGATTGCGCCTGCGCCTGAGGCCTGCCCTGCGACGGTCTCTCGCGCTTCGCGTTGCAAGCGATTATAGGTCTGCATCTCTTGCTGAGCTTCTGCTGACTTCCCTTCCGACCGATAGACAGAGGCAAGCAGAAAATGGATAGCTGGCTCGCCGGGGCTTTCCTTTACCGCCATCTCGAGGTCTGGCTTGGCGTCTGCCTGCTTACCGAGGCGAATCAACGCACGTGCACGATCCACACGCGCCTGCATCAGCGTTGGGCAGCGATCGATGGCAAGATTCAATTCTGCGAGCGCATCGTCGTTTGATTCGTTGGCCTCCAGCATGGAGTTCGCCAGCTTCCAGTGCGCCGCACAGTTATTGGGATCAACGGATAGCTCGGCCTTGAATTCCGTCTCCGCCGATCCCCACTTACCAATGAGCCAATACGCATTAGCCATGTGCATGTGGGTACCCGGCTGCTGGGGAGCCAGGTCAACCGCTTTCTTGTATTCCAGGAGGGCCAGATCGTAATTGTGCATGCTTTCGTCGATCTCACCTGAAATCTCGTGCGCAACCACTGAATTGGGGTCGATTTCATTGATCTTGCGCAATGCGTCCTGTGACATTTGCAGGTATGTCTTACCGAGCGAATACCAGGCCTGCTGGTCCTTGGGGTTACGATTCAAGTAGTTGCCCAGCGTCTGCGTTGCTTCCTGATACTTTCTTAGCCTGATCTGGACCTGAGCCAACGCTAATGCAGCCTGATCGTCAGCAGGGTTTGCGTTGACAGCGGCACGGATAAGTGGCTCTGCCTTCTCGCTCATACCCAGTTGAAAGTAGCTCATGCCGAGCATGGCGGCAGCAGTTGGCATCTTTTCGTGAAGTTTGAGACCACGCTCCAATATCTCAGCAGCATGGGAAAAATCATGTTCGTTGAAATAGAGCATGCCGAGATTGTTATAAGCGGCTGCCAGATGCGGAGCGAGCTTGATGATGGCGCGGTATTTCTCAATGGCGGTAGCGCTGTCATTACGCTGCTGAGCTGACTTTGCCTGAGCGTAGAGCTGCTCCACCTGAGGCGTCACCTCATCCTCTTCCGCTTGCGCCCAGGAGGTAGACGCAGTGGAGAACATGACAATTGCAAGCAGACAAACCGGGATTCGCAGAAGTGCGCGGAGATGGACAAGCAGCTTCATCTATCACGATTATAAAGGAACGTGTGGACCATCGCTGAACGCGGAAGAGAGTGCAGCGGTGCGTATCTTGAGCAAAAAGAAACCGGGCTGCGCGGCAGCCCGGTGGAAGCGATGAGCAAAGGTGAAGTTAGAATTCCAGTCGGAAGCTGACCTGGCCCTGACGATTGGGTGTACCTGCGTTATTACCAGTATTCACGACTCGGCCAAAGTTACCGGTGAAGACACCATCCTTGAAGCTATTGTCATCGATGTTGGTGTCTGGTCCGTTAAAGATGGTCCGGTTGAACGCGTTGAAGTAATCCACTTGCAGGATGCCGGTTAGATGTTCTCCAATGAAGAACTTCTTTCTGGCATTGAGGTTTTCGTTGTAGAAATTCGGGTTGCGAAGCTCTGAGTAGTTCCTCTTTGCATTGCCAAGGGTGTAGGAAGTGATTGGGGCGAATGCATTCGGGTTAAAGATTTGAGCTGTGGCAGACTTACCGACGAAGAAATCCCTCGCCCGCTTGTAGCTCGCAGTACCCAGACTAACTGAATTGACCCGGTTGGGCCGATTGGTGTTGTTTGGAATACCGGTAACACCGGTTCCGACGCCAAATGCCGTTCCAGCTTCATAGTCAAGAATCCACGCCACCTGCCAACCACCCAGTATCTGACCGGTGATCCCATGGTTATTGAGGTACTTCTTCTTGGGACCGATCGGGAGTTCGTAGGTTCCGCTGACCTTGAGAGTCTGCGGCTCATCCGCGCCTGAAATTGACCATTCCGGCTTCTGGTTGTACTTGTTTTGGACACCGTTTTGGAAGCTTGAGAAGCCGCTGCCCGTGTTATCCATCTGATGCGAGAGTGTGTATCCCGCCAGGAAGGCCAGGCCGTTGGTAAACCGCTTTTCGAGCTCGATCTGCCCACTCTGGTAGTACGCCGTGCCCGAGGCCTCAAAGTTGTTTGAGATGTTGGAGTACTGAGGGTAAGGAGCAAGTGCCTGAGCAACCGTTGCCGACCCGCCAAAATCGTTGACAAAGTTCTGGTATGGCAGTGGAACACCATCCAACGATGTTTGATCAGGAGCAAAAGCATCTGTGAGCTTGGCTCCCAGAGTTAGATTCGTGGGATTGATCTGGTTGATCGGGTTAAGTTGGCTGGGCAGATGAATGACGCGGTTGCCTAGCCATGCCACGGTGAGGAACATGTTATAAGGCAGTTCACGCTGATAGTTTGCGTTCCACTGTTCAGCGTAGGGCGCGTAGCCGTCCTTCTTACTGAAAGCATTGATTTGCGTGCCGGCACCCAATGCCGTATTGAACGGCGTAGCACCAGGATTTGGCATTTGGTTTGTATCCCAGCTTCCAAAGGAGGATACATTGCTGCCCGAGCTATTGCGGGTATAGGAACCGACCAGCAGATTGCCATAATTGACTGCAACCTTGTTGGTTCCATATTCATATGCGCCGCCATTCAGGAATGCAATGGCAAAGCCACCCTGAACTACGCTCTTGTTGTTGATCTTGTAGGCAAAGCCGATGCGTGGCCCAAAGTGTGTGTAGTGCAGGTCTGCCTTGGAATAACCGGCGCATCCAGTGCAGCTGCCAAATTTGGTTGCAGCACCAGCAATCGGGGAGCCCGATGCCCCAGCGTAATGTGGGTCGGTTCCGGTTGGATTGAAGAACACGACATTGTTATGCATTTCCGTGAAGGGATCCTGCAGATCCCAGCGCAGGCCGAGGTTGAGGGTGAGTTTAGACGTGAGCTTGATGTCGTCCTGGATATATGGAGACAGATCCCAATTGCGCAGCTTCAGCTCCTGCGAGTTACTGCGATTCGCAGAGTCAGGCAAGCCGAGCAGGAAGCTCGCAAAGGAGCTGCCGTAGCTACCAAAGTTGGGGTCAGTAACATCCGGCACCGAAGTGGTTTTGTGACTGAAGGCAAAGTGTCCGCCGGCAGTCTGTTCTTCGTTGTCATCCTGGTAGGATCGGCGGAATTCGGCACCGATGTTGAACGTCTGTCGTCCCTTGGTCCAAAGCCAGTTGTTCACAAGCGCGATACCGAGCTTGCGGTTGACTGATCCGGAGTTGGAACCGCCGGTTCCCCAGGAGGTCGGTGCATGCTGGCCGTCGAAGGTGATGCTCGGAGGGATAACGCCGCCAGCGACTGCGGGGAAACTGTACTTGCTGAGGTTGAACTGATTGTTGATTTCGCCGATCCACCCAATGCCAGCTGTGGTGGCGAGATGCGGTGTGACGGCGTTGTTGTACGTGAGCAGGTACCCGCTGCCTTGCGAGGGAAAGTCGCGCAAGCTGTTGAGAGGGTTCGGCGGAAGCACGAACGGCGGATTATCAAAACCAACGTTGTGCTCGTGGTTATGCCACATGCTGAAGTGCAGGCTCTGTGTGCTGTTCAGCGTCTGGTCGACGGTGAAGCCCCAAACGTGCTGGATAGTCGGGTTTGGATAAGCCGCGAAGTTCTTGTTGCTCTCCAGACCATTGCTCAATCCCGGTCGATCAGGGTCGGGAAGGGACGGAATCAGCAGGGCTGAATTTGCACTGATGCGATCAGGGCAGATCACGTTCATTTTGCCGTTGCATTCGAACTGCTTGCCGGTGGTGGGATCGTAGATGGGAATCGGGTTGCCTGAGCCATCAACGTAGTTGGTAAAGTCACCCGTCTTCATGGCAGCAGTGGGTACTGTCGAGACGTTCATGTTCTCGTTGTTGAGCTTGAACCATTCCTGACTGTAATGGGCAAAGGTCTTGTCACGGCCGTTGTACAGGTGAGGAATCCAGACCGGCCCTCCTACCGTGAAGCCGTAATTGTTCTCGTGATCTGTGGGTGGTTTGTCGTGGACATTGTTCGTATTCCAGTAGTGGTTGTTAAAGAAGCCCACGGAATCAAACAGGCTGTTACGGTTGATCTCAAAGAGATCGCCGTGATAGTGGTTGGTGCCCGATGCCATCTGATAGGTCAAAGCGCCCTGGCCGAGACCAAATTGCGCGCTGAACGTGGAACGCTCGACGCGGAACTCCTGCACCATTTCGAAGGGAGGATTGAAGTTGGTGGTATAGCCTTCGGTTTCTGGTTGCGGAGCGGGGATACCGTTGTAGATGATTTCCTGTTCGAAATCGACGCCGCCACCGATACGGTGGGAGAAGGTGTTGCCGGTCGTGCCGGGGGCGAGGAACTGAAGTTGGTCGATCTGGCGGCCGCGGCCGGAAACTTCGTTCGGCAACGCAGCTACGACTTCAGGCTCGATGGTACTGCCCATCTGCGGCTGAGTTGTATTCAAAGCGATCTGGTCTGAGGTGACCTCCACGGTATCCGTAGTGGCGCCAGTGGAGAGGGTGATGTCGACCGTCGCGATCGTACTCACTTCGACGGGTACATCTTTCTGTACGTCCTTTTTGAAGCCGGGAGCTTCTGAGGAGATGGTGTAACGGCCCGGGTTGAGGCCTGCGACCACGTAGGTTCCAGCGCTCGAACTGACCAGGTGGGTGGCTACGGAGGTTTCCTGGTTGGTGATTGTGATTTTCACGCCCGGTACGACAGCGCCGGTGGAGTCAGTCACTGTTCCGGTGAGACCTGCGTTAGCCTGGGCGTTGGCAATTTTCTGCCCTGCAAAAAGCAGGCAAAGGATGCTCAACATCAGGATGGGGAGTTGTCTTGTGAACAGACTTATTGGGTGGGGCGTTGGGAACTGGCGTCTCACGAATCCTCCTAAGATTTTAGTGAATGTGCTTGTTCAATTGCTTTTGGCATTGGCGACAGGCTGATTCCTGTCTGTCCGGTTCTTGCATTATGGAAACGATGGGGAACAAAGTGGTATCGTTTCCATAAAGCGCAAATCCTAAGTCCCACCTCGAACACCTGTCAAGGTTTTTTTCAGAAAAGGGCATCCAGCCCATCGTTTGGTTGATGCGACACGCCAGATTTTGTGGTGCAACCAGAAGGTTTGACCCACGACACGAGGTTTCCTCGCACATCAGAAACTCTCAGAGCGTTTCAAGCCGACCTCAGGGCAGGGGGTTGGCAGATGCGACCGGTGGGGTTTTCGCAGGAGGGACAGAACATGGCATCCCGGCGCAAAGCGAACCGGTGATCCCCTGCCCTTCCTTCACGAGATAGACGCGGTCAACGGCTGGAAGAACAACTGTCTCTTTGCGTCCCGAGGGCCAGTGGATCTCAGCAGTTCCGGCATCCGTTGCGTCACCTAGTCCAAAGTGAAGACGCTGATCGTTGGAGGATGCATAGCTGCCGCCGCTCATCACATCTTCCCGGTGACGCATTCCGTTCGCTTTCAGGTACACGCTGGCACCGATGGCGTCACGCGGGCTACCGTTGCCGCCTTCGAGCTTCAGGGTGACCCAGTGATGGTGGTCGGGGCTGACGTTGCGCAGCAGCCTGGGCGGACCATCCTCTGGATTGATGATCACATCGATCCTTCCATCGTTGAACAGATCGCCGAAGGCCGCGCCCCGGCCAGAGATCACCGCCGCTTCACCTGAACCCCTGACCGGCGTTATCTCTTCAAACTTGCCATCTCTGGTGTTGTGAAAGAGTTGCAGGCGCTGCTTGTACGATGTGCCCCAATTCGAGGTGTCCGCCGCCGGATAGATATGGCCATTGATCATCATGAGGTCAAGCCAGCCGTCGTTGTCATAGTCGAGGAAGCCAGTACCCCAACCCAGAAAGGGCATGGACTTTCGGCCAACGCCGGCGCGCACGCCTACCTCAGTAAAGCTGCCACCGCCATCATTGCGGTAGAGCAGCTTGGCTTCTTCAGAGAAGTCAGTGATGGCGACATCAAGCAGGCCATTGTTTAGATAATCGCCAACGGCCACACCCATGGCTGCAACCTCGCGGCCGTTTTCATTGAGCGCAATCCCTGAGGTGAAGCTCGCGTCTTCAAAGGTGCCGTCGCCACGATTCAGGTAGAGATAGCTCTGAGTGGAATCGTCGGCGATCAGCAGGTCCAGTTTGCCATCATTGTTCAGATCGGCAAATACAGGCGTGATGCCGTAATACCGATTCGCTTCATCATCCACGCCCGCCTTGGTGCTGACATCGGTGAACGTGCCATCGCCATTGTTGTGGAAGAGGTGGTCAGGCTCGCCTTCCAGGTTCTTGGGGCCACACATCACAGATACGCCGTGAAACTCACAGAACGAAAATCCGGTTGCCTTGGTCTTCTCGTATGGCAGGTTGTTCCGGTCAAAATGGACGTACCCGGTGACGAAGAGGTCAGGTCGGCCATCGCCGTCGTAATCGCCCCAGGTTGCGCCGGCCGACCAGTTGCCCAGCGTGACGCCCGCCTTCTCTGCGACATCAGTAAAGGTGCCGTCATGGTTGTTGTGAAAAAGGCGATTTTTACCCCAGTTGGCCACGAAGATATCTGGCCAGCCGTCGTTATCGTAGTCTGCGATGGCCACGCCAAAGCCCCAACGGTCGTTGGTGACCCCGGCTTTGCTGGCCACGTCGGTGAAGGTGCCGTCGTGGTTGTTGTGGAAAAGAGCCGCGTGGGGCATGGACTCTTTGCCATCCAACGCGTCAAAAGTCGCGCCGTTGACCAGGTAGATATCCAGCCATCCGTCCTGGTCGTAGTCGATCAGGCCGACCCCGGATCCGTTGGTTTCGAGGATCAGCTTCTTTTCGGCGGTGCCCATGGTGTGGGTCCATTCAGACAGGCCGGCCGCTTTGGTCACATCGCTGAAGAGCATGGGGCCCGTTTCCAGGAAGCCTCCGGCGGTAACGGGCACGGCAGTCGGAGTTGGCTTGCCGGCTGGCTGGGAAGCCTGGATGCCTTCCGCCGCCTCGGGGGGATTGTGCCCGGCAAGCGCCATTGCGGAAGCCGTCCATGCGAGGCTGATGCCGCTCAAGACCAGCACTCTTACCAGGAACAACGCATACCCTCCAACGCCTCTGAGTGTAGAACATCCGCGCCGAGGAGAGAAGTTGCCCTCCTCGGTCGAAATCAACACATGGGAAGGCTGACGCGGCGATCGATGGAAATGCGGACCAGTCAGCGACCTGTCACCATTTCCGCGGCAGAAGCCTTTCAAGAGACTGACAATGATTTCGACGCGGTTTGTGGATGGATTTTCGGGGATTTGAGAAACCCCGGTCTCAAAAGCTGAAAATGAATCATCCGATGGCGTGTTTGCGGATTGAAAAAAGGGGGGGGTACCCCCGTTTTCAGCCTAATTGTCTTGTTATGTGTGAGTTAGATGTGTTTTTTGTGCTGTTTTGATGTGTTTTTACGCACTTTTTGGGTGATTTTTTGGGGGGTGCTCTTGTAGTTGGGGCGCTTGCGTTGCTGAGCCTGTTTCGAGTGTACGCGGATGGGTTTTAATTCTCGGCAAGGTCATCAGTAGTTTGGGGAGGGATTTTCAGTGGTTTGGGAAACCCAGGTCTCAGAAACGAGACCTGGGGCAAACGTGCCTGCCGCTGACGGCCTCAAGCGTCTGTTTTCCTTGACGTGATCGTGGATGATGCGCACGTCTGCGACGAAGTGTCTCTCAACGGATTTGCCGTTCACCTGCTTACCGCCGGCTTGCGCGAAGACGGCAATCTGCTCCCCTTCGTCGGCTTCGGCCTGCTTTACCGCCTTGAGAATGAGGTTGTCGATCGTCGTGCCGCCCTGCTCCATCTCTTCTTCGAGGGCGTTGTAGTCGATTTCCGCGCTTTCTCTCAGGTCCGCTTCGATTTGATGTTCCACTGTGGCTTCGTCAACCAATTCGTCCTCTGCTGCCACGTCACTCAGTTCACCGTTGAGCTCTGCGACGAGTGCGTTGTCGTCCTGGGGCACGGCCTTGTCTTGCCCATGCAGCTGCTGGGGGTGGAGAGCCAGTCCAAGGACAACCAGAGAGACTGCTAACAGGTAGATGCTCGCTTGTCTTGTCATCGTTTCTCCTTGCGTGTGTTGTGAGCGCGTGCTTTGACGTGATCTGCCGCTGGTTTGAGCCTCGACAGAGGACCTATGGTTCCTGGGTCTGATCGGGAATGGTGAGTTGATCGAATTGCTTTCTGGCTTCGAGAAGTTTTTCCTGTTGGTCACGGGCCTCGGCGAGAGCTTTGCGGGCCGCAGAGTCCTTGGGATCATGTTTGAGCTTCGCCTGATTGGAAGCCAGGGCGGCGTGGTTTAGCTCATCCCAGCCTTTGAGAGCGGCACCCCAGTTACTGTAGGTCTTGTAGGCCGGGTCAAGTTGCATCGATTTTTGATATCTTTCGATGGCCTCAGGATACCTCTGCTGGACGAGGAAGAGATCTCCCCAACTTCTGAAGGCCGTCGAGTATTGCGGGTCGAGTTCGGCAGCCTTCTGGTATTCGGCATCGGCCTGCTCGTACTCCTGCCCATGGCGATAGATGTCACCCAGAACTTTGTGAACGGGTGCGCCCCCTGGATCGAGGGTGATGGAGGTCTGCAATTTGTCGATGGCCGCCTGGTATTGCTTTGCCGCACGATAGGGGGCACCTTCTTGATTGGGGTTCTGCTCATCGATGACTTCTGCCCAGTTCAGATAGGCTGTTGCATCTTTGGGATTGAGCTTGATGGCCATCTGGAACTTATCGATGGCTGCCTTATCCTGCGCGGGGTCACGGTTCTGGTTCTGGTCATCGATGGCGACGCCCCAGTCGTCGTAGACCATGGCGTCTGTGGGGTCGAGCTGGATGGCCATTTGATATTTTTCAATGGCCCCGGTGTAGTCCTTCCGGTCTTCAAGCATGTTGCCCCAACTGTTGTAGGCGTCGGCGGCGTGGGGTGGGGAGGGATGGTTGTACCAACGGCGTCTCGCTCGATCAATTTCGATGGCTTTTTGAAAGCTGGCCTCTGCCTTTGCATAGCTTTTCTGGTCGGCGAGGATATCTCCCTGGAGGATGTAGGCAGCTGTCTTCAGGCCGTCTTCAAGCGATGGTTGCTGAAGCAGCTGATCGAGGATGTGAAGCGCGGTCTCCTCCTTGCCCTGCTGCCGTTTGTAGACGGCAAGGATGTAGGGATTGACCTGCAACAGGACGACCTCGGCCGTGCATTGGGCGAGGCCATCCATGTCATCGCGAGGCACAACAAACCTGACCGACGAGGTGCCGCCGCCCCTCGGTGATGTGGCGTAGACCGTTGCCACTGCGACAGGAACCTGGGCGAGAGAGGGTGCACTGTCACAGGCGTACTTTTCGCGGCTGGGGATCAGGGCCGGCTGGGCCAGCGGGGTTTGGGACTGGGGAAAGACGATGTCGCCGGTGATGCGCTGCGGATAGAAGCGAAAGACGCTGCGAAGGATGGCGACCAGATCATTGATGCCCAGTTTTGTACCGGGAACCTCGATGGAAGGTGTTGCGACGGCCTCCTGAGGCAGGCGGACGTTGTCTTTCTTCATTTGAGACTGGGTGGTGGCTTCGATGTGCCGTATTGCAGCGCCGACCTGATTGACCATGACGGCGGAGGTAAAGCCGTTTTTGCTGAGGTCTGGCGGCAGGTTGATGGAGTCAATGACGAGGACATGGTGGGTGGTTTCGTCGTAGAGATAAAGGAGTGTCGGGACGAGGACGAGGGCAAAGGCGACCTGGGTGAGGGTGAGATCTTTTGCAAGATTCTTGAGTGAGGCGAGCAGGCGATGGGCCCTCTCTGGCTGCCAGAGCCACTTGCGGGCTGTCATTTGCCATTCATGCAGGATCATTGCTTGCCCGTTTGCCCGATGGGGAGAATGCTGGACATCCCCCTGGATCGGAGGGTGGACAGTCCGCATCGAGGCCTCGAGAAGCGGTCGGAATCTTCACTCGAATCAACGTCGGGAAAGTCCATCACCCGGGGAGCGGATGTTTCCGGAATTCAAGGAGAGTACATGGAATGAGTGACATGCGCAAGGCGGGGGCAGGGGCGGGGAATGATTGGGCCTTGGAGCCCCTCATCTCAAAATCGAGTTGGTGGGGAGTACCGGGTGTTTTCTTGTTTTGGGATACCCCGGTCTGAAAGTCCAGACCGGGGGCACCCACTTTTGTCGGATTCCGGAGACCCCAGTTTGATTCTGAAAAACCGGATTTTATCTTCGGCCCTGGATGGTTTTGTTGGCGGATTTGGCGGCTCGTTTGGCGGCGAGGGCTTTGAGTTCGAGGCCCATTTTTGATTGGTTGATGCCGAGTTGGAGGCCGAGGTTGAGCAGGTTGCCGGTAGCCCAGTAGAGGGCGAGGCCAGAGGCGAAGTTCCACATCGAAAATCCAAAAATCGCAGGCATCATGAAGGCCATCATGCGGCGCTGGGCGGGGTCCATACCGGGCGACGGGGTGATGAACTGGACCAGGAACATGCTGGCGATGATGATGACGGGAAGGATGTGCCAGGGGTCGGCGATGGCAAGATTTGGGAGCCATCCCCAGGTGGCCTGGCGGAGCTCAATGACGTTGGCGAGGACGCGGTAGTAGGCGAAGAAGAGCGGCATCTGGACGAGCAGGGGCAGGCAGCCGCCGTACATGTTGATGCCCTCGTCCTTGTAGAGCTTCATGGTCTCGGCGTTCATGTCGTTGCGCCGGGGGTCGGTGGCCTTGACGTTGGCGTACTTGCGCTTGATGGCCTCGAGCTTGGGCTGGACGCGCTGCATTTTGAGCGACGACTTCATCATCATGAGGCGGGTGGGCAACATGAGGAAGTTGAAGAAGAGGGTGACGAGGACGATGGCCCAGCCCCAGTTGCCGACGTAGTGGTAGACGAAGCGGAGCAGGAGGAAGAGCGGCTCGGCGATGACCTTGAGCCAGCCGAACTGGATGAGCGGCTTGAGGTCTTCGCCCGTGGTCTTGCCGTCGGGGCCTGTGGCGTGGATGGAGGCGAGGACATCGAACTGGAGGGGTCCGGCGAAGAGGCGGGTATGGGTGTCGCCGCTGGTGTCACCGACGGCGAGGCCGAGAACGGCGGACTTGAATTTTTCGCCGGTGGGGTTGGCTGCGTCTTTTGGCACGTCGATGGTGTTGTGCAGCGTGACCAGGGTGGCGCGGGAGGGGACGGCGGGCAGGAAGGCGGCGGCAAAGTAGAGATCGATGGCGCCGGCGTACTGATAGGGCTGCTCGAGGGTGGCGCCGCCGTTGACCTTGTTGGGGCCGACGGAGTCATGTTTTCCGTCGATGGACCAGGCGAATTTGCCGGCGGCGTACTGGGCTACTTCCTCCTGGTCACCGAGGCCGCTGGGCCACTGAACGAGGGTGCGGACGGGCGAGCCGGCGCGTGTGACGTTGACCTCGGTATCGACAACGTAGCTCTCGTTGAAGGTGAAGGTCTTGGTGACGGTGAGGGGGCCCTTGGCGTATTTGAAGATGATGCCGGCGGGCGCGGTAACGATGCCGGTGGCGGAGGACTGGTAGAGGGCCTGGTTCAACTCAGTGGTGAGGGCCGGCTCATAGGTGTAGAGAGAGAGAGGGTAGCCGAAGTCAGCGGCGGCGCGCTGGTTGATGAGATCGAGCGGGCGGCCGTGGGAATCCTTGTATTTCTTGAGGATCCAGCTCTTGACCTGGGCACCGCGATTGGTGAAGGTGACGCGGTAGAGCTCGTTTTCAACGATGGTCTGGGTTTCAGCAGCGGCGACGATGGCCGGGGCGGCACCGGGCGCGGCAGGCGAAGACTGACCAGCTGCGCCGGGAGCGGCAGGATTCATGGCAGCGGGAACCTGCGCCGACTGCGATGACTGCTGCTGCGAGGGCGGCGTCGACGGTGTGGGCGGCTTCAGGTACTGGAAGGCGATAAGCGCGATGAGGGCGAGCACGGTAAAGGCCAGCATGGAGCGCATGTCGCCGCCGCCACCGCCGGAGCCTTGCTGGGGAGCATTCGGATTACGTAGTTCAGCCAAAGAATTAGGTCCTGTCGTCTGGTACAGAGTGCGTCTTGCCGTTTCCTGGTGGAGCGCATGGGAAGAGGTCCCGGACAAGTCGCTGCTCTTCTATGGTAATGGGTCGGGGGCGGTTGCCCGTTGCCTGTTTGCGTCGATTGGATGGTTTGCGGCGGGGGCGGGTACTGGGGTCGGTACCGGATCGTAACCACTGCCGCCGAAAGGGTGGCAGCGGAGCAGGCGGCGCAGGGCCAGAAAGCTGCCGTGGAGAGCGCCGTGAGAGGTGATGGCTTCTGTGGCGTATTGCGAGCAGGTGGGCTGGAAGCGACAGCCGGAGGGAAAGAGCGAATGGAGGGCGGGCGAGATCCAGTAGCGGTAGAAGGCGAGGATAGCGAGAAGGATCTGCTTCATACTCTGCTTTGCTGGGCTGGCCGGGGCGGCGCTTCTTCTGCGGGGCGGCGGCTGGCTGCCTGACGCATTTGCGCGGCGGCCTGACGAAAGATACGCAGAAGCTCGGCGTCAAGTTTCAGGAAATCCATCTCCATGACAAAACGGCGGGGATGGAGGATGAGATCGATGCCCTGGGGCAGCTCGTGGATGTGCAGGCGGACGAGTTCGCGGAGGCGGCGCTTGATGCGGTTGCGCTCGTGGGCCTTGCCGATGACTTTGCCGACGGTGAGGCCGACCCGGGGAGTGGCCTGGGGGGCGTCTGGTCGGGCGGCGAGGAACCATGTCATCGAGGAGGAGAATTGCTTGCGAGAGGCCTTGTAGGCGCGCTGGTAGTCAGCGTGCTTGCGCAGGCTAATCTGCCTGGCGGGGCTCAGCTTTACCGCAGAGCTTGCGGCCGTCGAGCTGCGTTTCTGAGCAGTAAAAATACCCGACCCCTGCAGTGCAGGGGTTTGGGCATTGGAGATCAGATTTTGTGTGGGCTCTGAGCCGGAGAGTGTTTCGGATGAAGTCACGACGGTCACAAACCTTGTTGTGATGGAGATGTTGCGGGGCCGTGACAATGAGCCGGTACGAATTCTACGAGAGAACTGGTTCCGGAAAGACTAGTCGCGGAACCCGGCGCTGACGGCAACGCGCTTGCGGCCCTGTGCGCGACGGCGGCTCAGTACGGCGGCGCCGCTCTTGGTCTTCATGCGGGCCCGAAAGCCGTGGGTCTTTACGCGCTTGCGGCGGTTGGGCTGAAATGTGCGCTTGGGCATCGGAATGCGCTCCTGAATCTTCTCTGTTGATTTCTTCGCCTTGACGGCAAGTCCTGAGTATAACGCAGAAGCGTTTCTAAATCCAGTGCCGAGACCCGTGAAGCCCGAACATGCCTGGCGGAGGGTCGAAGGGGACGTTGACCGAGGGCGCGGGAAGGCAGTTTGAGGAATCGGGGGTGGGTTGGCGGAAGAGCTCCCCTGGGGGTAACATGGGCACTGCAGGGACGATGAAAGTGGGTTGGCGTCTCGGATGATGGGTGAGTTGGCGGCTGTTTTTGCCTTCCGGCGAGACTCTCTGTAGAAGGTTTCACCAAGGCTGGTGCAATTAGCCGAGTTGTGTGAATGACACGTTTCATGAGCCCGATTTTGTGCTAGTATCGGACCCGTTCACCAAAGATTCGGAAGGCTTATCTGTACCGAGTTTTGTCTACGAAGTCGATGCAAATTGCAGGCAACCGCCTGCATGTCTCACGGTAGATTTGATTACCAATTCCGGCGCGAGGTGTTACCTTTCGCGTCGAGGGCGAAGCATTGTTTTTTACTCTGTAGCAAAACTGGACACAGACCGATCGCTGGGCAGAAGAAAGTGTACTTAAGGAATCTATCGATGTCATTTGCAACGACGCCAGCTACGGCGATTAACCCCTGGATGCAGATCCTGGCGGCTCTGGAAAAAAAGGTCAATCGCCAATCGTTCGAGACCTGGCTTAAGCCAACGCGATTCAGCCATATAGCCGGACGCACTTTGTACGTTCGCATTCCGACGGAAGAGTTTCAGCACATTGGCGATAAGTACAGCGACCTGGTGCAGGAGGCGATTGACCTGTTGCGCCTGGACCTGGACGACGTGGCATTTGTGACGGCAGAGGAAGATCCGTCGCGGCCACCGATTCGCAGCGACGGCGGTTTTGGGCCGGTGCCAACGCATGCGCCGACGGCTCCGGCGGGCAGCCAGTCGGGGTACGGAAATTCCAACTTTGGCCAACAAAACAATTACGGCGGCCAGCAGGGCAACTACAACGGGCAATCAAACCGCCGTGGTCAGTTCCAGCCAGTGCAGAGCCAGTTTGACTGGTCAACGGCGGCGCAACTGAACCAGCGCTACACGTTTGACAACTTTGTGATTGGCAACGGCAACCAGTTCGCCCGCGCTGCTTCGCTTGCGGTGGCCGAGCGGCCCTCGAAGGCCTACAACCCGCTCTTTTTGTATGGCGGTGTGGGGATGGGCAAGACGCACCTGATGCATGCGATTGGCCATGAGGTAAAGCGGCGGCAGCCGATTGCCAACATCTGCTACGTCTCAGCGGAGAAGTTTACCAACGAGATGATCAACTCGCTGCGCAACGACCGCATGACGAGCTTCCGTGACCGCTTCCGCACGGTCGACGTGCTGCTGATCGACGACATTCAGTTCATCGCGCAAAAGGAGCGGACGCAGGAAGAGTTCTTCCACACGTTCAACGCGCTGCACGAGAGCATGAAACAGATCGTCATCGCTTCAGATCGGCCGCCGAAGGAGCTTGCGGAGATTGAAGACCGGTTGCGGTCGCGCTTTGAGTGGGGCCTGATTGCCGACATTCAGCCGCCGGATCTGGAGACCAAGGTCGCAATCCTGCAGAAGAAGGCGGAGAGCGAATCGGCCAATCTGCCGACGGACGTGGCGATGTTCATTGCCTCGAATGTGCGGACGAACGTGCGCGAGCTTGAGGGCGCGCTGGTGCGACTGATTGCCTGGTGCAACATGAACGGCATGGAAATCACGCTGCAATCGACGCAGCAGTGCCTGAAGCAGTTCATCGACACGCAGGTACGCAAGATCACGATCGACGCGATTCAAAAGGCCGTCGCGGAGAGCTTTGCGATGCGGGTGAGTGAGTTGAAGGCCAAGAACAACTCACGCGCGGTGGTGGTGCCGCGGCAGATTGCGATGTACCTGGCGAAGAACCTGACCGAAGCGAGCCTGCCTGAAATCGGGCGGCAGTTTGGTGGCAAGCACCACACGACGGTGATGCACTCGATTGGGAAGATTGACGAGCTGCGGCGGACGGACAAGGACCTGAACCGGACCATCAACAAGCTGCAGGAGACGTTGAACCGGTAGGTTTTCTGGGACTTTCAGGACAGAAGAATGGCCGCTTCGGACTGATGTCCGGAGCGGCCATTGTGCGTTTTAGAGTCGGGTGAAGCAGATTCCCTGACGGGAATGACAGCAAGAAAGACAAGTGCAAAAGCAAGGGCAATTGCTGTCGGAATTTGTGGCTCCCACCCTGGCGACAACAACAAGTGCGTCGCCAGGGTGGGGCGCCCAAATTGGCCTCAATTGAAACGAAAGCGAGCTACTTCTTTGTGTCTAACTCGATGACTTCAAAGGAGTAGCCGGGCATGGTGTGCTTGAGTTTGGTGCCGGTGACGGGCAGGGTGCTGTCGACCGGGACGATGTGTTTGGGTTCGGTGATGGTGTTGGTGTCGTTGGGCGAGAGCGCGTGAAGCTGGGTCAATTTGGCCGGGCCGGTGATGGCGCTGATTCCGCTCAGGTCGATCTCGATGGGCTGCGGGGTGGGAACTCCGTTGACGACCTTGACGAAGACCTTGCCGGTCGCATCGGACTTGGTGACGGAGTAGGCCACGCGCGTTCCGGCGCCGGTGATGGTTGAGGCCGGGACGGCGTCACCAATCTTGGCGGCGAAAAGCGACAGGACGTAGTAGCTGGGCGAGCCGTAGCTCGACAGGCCGTCGTAGCCGATCAGGTCAGGGTGCCACTGCATGCCGCCGTTGTGCACGTTGACCAGGAGTGGCGCGTAGCTGGACATGACGACAACGTCGGAGTTGCGTTCGACGCCGGTGAGCCAGGCGGCGTCACCCAGGGCCGCGCCAAAGTCGGCGGTAGGGGAGCCCTCCATGGTGGCGTATTCTCCCATGAAGATTTTGGGGCCGTTGCGGTCAAACTTGTCGTAGTGGTGCACGTCGTTGAAGTAGTTTTCGGCGCTGAGGTAGAAGTGGTCGTCGAGGACGTCAGGCTTGACGCTGGTGACGGGGGCGGTGGCGATGAGCTTCTGGTCAGGGTATTTGGCCTTGATGGCGTCGTGGAACTGCTTGAAGCGGCCGTCGTAGCTCTTGGATTGGTCGAACCAGTCTTCGTTGCCGACCTCAACGTAGGCGAGCTTGAAGGGCGCGGGGTGGCCGTCTTTAACGCGCTGCGCTCCCCACTTGGTGTCGGGGCCGCCGGTGGCGTATTCGATTTCGTCGAGGGCGTCCTGGACGTAGGGGTCAAGGGCGGGGCCGGGCTCGACGTGCTCCTGCTTCATGGAGTAGCCAGCGTAGACGGCGAGGACGTTCTGCATGTTGAGGTCTTCGCACCACTCAAGAAATTCGAGCAATCCCAGGCCGTCTGACGAGTGGTAGCCCCAGGGGCTGGGGTGGGTGGGGCGATCAACGAGCGGGCCGACGGTTTCCTTCCACTTGAAGCGCTCGTCAATGTGGTCGCCCTCAAGGTAGTTGCCACCGGGAAAGCGGAGGAAGGCGGGGTGCATGCCGGCGAGCTTTTCCATCAGGTCGACGCGGCGGCCGTTCACGCGGTTTTTGTAGGTTGGGGGGAAGACCGAGACGAGGTCGATCCAGAGGGTGCCGGGTTTGGTGAGGGTGATTTCGTAGTGGTACGCCTCGGATGCTTCGATTTTGCCGGTCTTGAGGGTGGCGGAGTACTGCTTCCAATCGCTGCCGATGGAAGGGATTTCGGCGCTGGCGACGCTTTTGCCGGTCTTGTTGCTGACGAGATTGAGGTGCAGCGGGCCGAGCGAGCCGGAGTCTGACTTGGCGTAGAGCGACGCGGCGTAGGTGGTGTCTGGCTTGAGCGGATAGCCCCAGTAGCCCTGGTTGCGCACTCCGGCGGGCTCGGCTTCGCTGGCGGCAGTGACGGTGATCTTGATGCTGTCGGTCAGCGCAGCGGAGGGGCCGGTGGTCTTGTCCTTCTCGACCTTGGCGCCGGCGGCGGAGTTCTGGAGGGTGAGCCAGTCCTGCTGGTTCCAGTCGCGGTCGCGCATGGTGCGGTTTTTAACCAGTTCGGGATAGAGGCCGCCGTCGTAGGAGAAGTTGATCTCCTCGGTCATGAGGCCGTAGAGGGTGGGGCTGACGGAGTGCTCAGTCTTGTCGACCTGGACGGCGATGACGGCTGGGGCCTTTGCGGGGGCCTGGGCAAAGCTGGAAAGCGAGGCGGGAAGGGCGAGAGCAATGCCCAGAATCGGGCTGAATATCCTGTGGGTTTTGAGCGACGGCATTTCTGGAACCTCTTCAAGTAAAGGTTTTCTTGAAATGCGAGTGTATGACCGACGCCTCGCAATTGGCAAGACTCTTACCCAGGAAATCGCGGTGAATTGCATGTAAATACATTGCGTGACGGCATAAATCGCAGGATAATCGCTGCATGGCAACCCAGCCGATCGCCGAACCTCTCATTTCAGTCGAGGAGTACCTGCGAACCGTTTACGAGTCGGATTGCGAGTACAACGAGGGAGTGGTCGAGGAGCGCAACTTGGGCGAGTTTGAGCATTCACTGCTTCAGGGCATGCTGGTGACGATTTTCATGAATCACGTTGCCGATTGGGGTGTGTTTGCCCTGCCTGAGCAGCGGGTGCAGTTGCGGGCCAGACGACTCGTGGTGCCGGATGTAGCGGTGCTGCGAATGGGGTTGTCGAGGGAACGGATTTTGACGCGGCCGCCGCTGATTACGATTGAGATCATGTCGCCCGAGGACCGGATGAAGAAGGTCACTGCCAAGTCGCTGGAGTATCGCGACTTCGGCGTGGAGCATATCTGGGTGATCGATCCGCAAAAGCGGGTGGCATATCGCTGGGCTGAAGGCGGGATGCAATTGGTTGATTCCGGGGAGCTCACGGTGCCGGGGACGCCGATTTTGGTGCAGGTGAACGAGCTGTTTGCCCGACTGGACCAATTCTGAAGTAAATCAGACTTTTGCGACCTCGACCAATGTGGAATAGAAGGTGGCGGCCTGGCCGATGTCGGTGAGGCGTTCGCTGGTGAGGGAGTTGACGTTTTGGCCGCCGGGGGTGAGTTTGGCCCAGTCGAGGCGGCTGGCGACAACGCCGGGGTTTACTTTTTCTGAAACAAGGGCGGTGAGGTTGAGGGTGCCGCGGTCGTTCCAGATGCGGATGGGGTCGCCGTCTTGGATACCGCGTGCGGCTGCGTCGGCGGGGTGAATTTCGAGGCGGTGGTTGGTCGTTGCTTCCATCTTCCGGTGGCCGTCGAGGTTGGCAAAGGTGGAGTTCATGTAGTTGTCGGCCTTGCGGGGCAGGAATTCGAGCGGGAAGCGGGCGGCATCCGGGCCGAGGCGGGATTCTGTTGGCGGGATAAAGGCGGGAAGGGGGTCCTCTCCTGCGGCGGCCAGAGTCTCAGAGTAAAACTCGATTCTTCCAGTCGGCGTGGGGACGGGGCCGCTTTGGAATGGGCGGGCAGCGCCCTCGGGAAATTGCAGGTGAATATGGCCCTCGGCAGCCAGCGACTCCGCGGTGATGTGCTCCATGCCGGGATTTTGTGAGTGGCCGGTGGCGTCGGGGTTGAGGGCCTGGCGGATCATCTCTTCAGGGGTATCGCCGAAGCAAGGTTCGGTGAAGCCGCAGCGCTGGGCGAGTTGTGAGAAGAGCCAGACATTGGAGCGGGATTCGCCGACGGGCGCGATGGCCTGGTTGGATTGCTGGACGAAGTAGTGGCCGTAGGCGCCCTGGATGTCGGTGTGTTCGAGGAAAGTGGTGGCGGGCAGCACGAAGTCGGCGTAGTCGGTGGTGTCGGTAAGGAACTGCTCGTGGACAACGGTGAAGAGGTCAGGGCGCTGAAGCCCGGCGCGGACGGCGTTCTGGTTTGGAGCGATGGCGGCGGGGTTGGAGTTGTAGACGAAGAGGGCGTGGACCCTGGGATTGTTGGCGGGGCCTTCGCCGGGTAGGGTGCCCAGTTCGGTGAGTGCATGGCCAAGGCGGCTCATGTTGACGACGCGCGCCAGGCGGCCGAGGGGCGATGCGAGCGCGAGGTCGGGGCGCTCGATTGCGGCTGAGTTCCACTGAAACGCGCCGGACATGGAGAGCTGAGCACCACCGCCCAGGTGTCGCCAGGCCCCGGTAAGGGCGGGGAGCATGGCGATGGCGCGGACGGCGGTGCCGCCATTCTCAGAGCGCTGGACGCCGTAGTTCATGCGGATGACGGCGGGCTTGGTGGTGGCGTACTCGCGGGCGAGTTGCTCAATTTCGGCCGGGGTGAGGCCGGTGATTTGGGCTACGCGCTCGGGGGTGTATGCGCGGACGCGCTCAGATAGCGGGGCAAAGCCGTGGGTCATTTCGTCGATGTAGTGCTGATCCTGCAGGCCTTCGCGGAGGATGACGTGCATGAGGCCGAGGGCGAGCGCCGCGTCGGTGCCGGGGCGGATGCTGATGTGCCAGTCAGCGAGGGCGGCGGTGCGGGTGCGGTAGGGGTCGATGACGATGAGGCGGGCGCCGTTGCGGCGAGCCTGTTCGACGAAGGGCCAAAGGTGAACGTTGGTGCCGTGGATGTTCGCTCCCCAGGCGAGGATGAGGCGGGATTTCGGGAATTCTTCGTTGGGGGTGCCGAGTTTTTTGCCGTAGACGAGTTTGAAGGCCTGGCCACCAGCCTCGGCGCAGATGGTGCGGTCGAGCTGCGAGGCACCGAGGCGGTGGAAGAAACGGCGGTCCATGGAGCCGTAACCCAAGAGTCCGATCGTCCCGGCGTAGCTGTAGGGGAGGATCGATTCGGGGCCGTGTGTTGCTGCGATTTGCTGGAGGCGGCTGGCGATGGCGGCGAGGGCTTCGTCCCAGGTAATTGGCTCGAATGCTTCGAGTTCCCTTCCCTTTTCTCCAGTTTTGCCTAACGGGCCTTTGGGGATGCCGGGCTTGCGGCGCAGCGGGTGAAGGATGCGCTGGGGGGAGTAGACACGGTCAAGGTATTTGGCGACTTTGCCGCACAGGAACCCTTGCGTCACGGGATGGGCAGGGTCGCCCTGGACTTTGACGGCTCGACCCTCGCTGTTGACCGTGACGAGGACGGCGCATGAATCCGGGCAGTCGTGGGAGCAGACGGTGTAGACGATGCGGAAGGGACCTGTCTGGGTAGCGGCGGCCATGGAGTCATTGTAGAGTGGCGGTGGAGGGAAAACGTGATGCGATTTCGTGGATGGATGCTGGTGGGTACGTTGGGGTTGATGTTTGGCTATTTGGGAGTGGCGCGGGCTGCTGCTTCTGCGGGGCCAAAGGACGAGGCCGCAGCGATCCGCGCGGTACTGCAGGCGCAGGTGGCGGCGTGGAACCGGGCCGATATTCCGGGATTCATGGCGAGCTATGAGGATTCGCCGGAGACGACGTTTGTGGGGACGACGGTGGCGAAGGGATTTCAAAAGATTCTGGAGCGGTACCGGAAGAACTACACAACGCAGGAGCAGATGGGTGTGCTGACGTTCAGCGAACTGGATGTACGGCTGCTGCCGGGGTCGAATGGAAAAGCCGAGTACGCGGTGGTGACGGGGCATTTTCACCTGGAGCGGACGGCGAAAGGCGAGGCGAAGAAGGACGACGGAATATTCAGCCTGGTGTGGCACAAGAGCGTCGGGGGGTGGAAGATCTTGCTGGACCACACGAGCTAGTGGAAGGGCTAGAAGCGGGCGCGGAGGCCTAGCTGGAATTCGCGCTGGCGGTAGAAGTTGGTGGCGTTGATGTCGAGAGGCTTGCCAAACTCCGGGGTGGTACTGGGGAGGCCGGCGGGCGTGAGGCCGGTGAGGAAGTTGAGTGTGGGCAGGCCACCGGCGACGGTGCCGCGGCGGATGAGGTAGCCGGTCGTTTCGATGAGGGTAACGTTCTGGTGGTTCATGAGATTGAAGCTCTCGGCCAGCAGCTCGATTTCGCGGTGGTTGTGCAGGTCAAAGCGTTTGCCGAGGCGGGCGTCGCCGGTGTAGGTGGCGGGGTAGCGGTAGGTGTTGCGTCCGATCGAGTAAATCCGGTTGTCGCCGGCCGAGCCGTTGATGCTGGGTCCGAGGCCCTCGACGAGCTTGCCGGTGGAGTCAAAGAAGCCGGGAATGGAGCTGCCTGTGCGCAAGGTGTAAGGCAGGCCGCTGCGGAACTGTGCGACGGCGGCGAGAGACCAGCCGTTGACGAGGGAGCCGGCCCAGTGATGGAGCTTCCAGGGCGTTTGATAGAGCACGGTGGCGGCGGCGGAGTGGCGAATATCGAGGCTTGAGGTGCCGTATTCGAGGCGAAAATCGCTGGGGTCGAGGACGTCGTTGACCTGAACATTGCCGGATTCGTTGGGGTTCCAGTCGGTGGCAAGCGCGTAGAGGTAATGGGCGCGAAGGCTGAGGCCGTGGCCGCCGGTGCGGACGAGCTTGACCAGCGCGGCCTCGTAGGTGGAGTTGGCGCGGCTCTCGATGGACGAGATCTGCTGGTAATTCGCGTTGGCTCGGGTGGTGAAGAAGGGGACGGTCAGCTGGGTGCCGGCTTTGAGCGGGCCGAGTCCGCTTGAATCCACAACGTCGTAGGTGACCGTCTCGGGGTTGCCATTGCCGTCGAGGGTATGCACCAGATTGGTGTCGATGGAGATGGGCAGACGACGGCCGAGGCTGACCTCGGCGCTTGCGGTGAGAGACAGGTGGCTGGGTAACTGCTGCTCGATGCTGACGACGGCCTGCGTGACTTCCTGCGGGCGGAAGCGGGGCGCAAAGGCGACTGCGCCGGGGGTGACGACGGTCTGTGGGGCGACAGAAAAGGCGTAGGGGAAAGGCGGCGCGCCGACGTCGGTGGGCTTGAAGAAGAAATTCAAGTCGCTGCCGGGGGAGCCGGTCTGGGTGAGGGCGGCCAGCACGGCCGCGTTATCGATGCGGCCAAAGTAAAGTCCGCCGCCGGCACGGAGGACTGTTCCCGAAAAGGGAGACCAGGCGAGGCCGAAGCGCGGGCCCCAGTTCAGGGTGGCGGCGGGGAGTTTGAGGGTCGCGGGCAGATCGGGATTGCGAACATTGGGGATGGTGGGCGGGAGTTGTTCGGCTTCGACGCGCACCCCGGCTGAGAGGGTGAGGTTGTGCGCAGGCTGCCACTGTTCTGTGGCAAATGCAGCGAGGTCGCGGGTGCCGAGGTGCCAGTTGGCCGGGCCAATGCGCTGGGTGAACCAGGCGTAACAGGGCAGGTAGCCGAGGCCGCCGATGGTTCCATCGCCGCGCCGGTAGACGCGGCCGCGCTGGTCGCAGTTGTGCTGGTCAGTGAAGGGGTTATCGACGCCATTGATGCCGTATTTTTCAAAACTGGCCACGTCGGAGAGGTAGTTGAGTACATCGGTGTAGGCAAATGTACCGGTTTCGTTTGCCAGAGTATCAACCTGGTCGGCGACCTGATCCAGGCTGAAACCAGCTTTGACGAGGTGGCTGCCGCGTACCCAGCTCAGTGTGTCCTGGGCGACGAAAAACTGTTCGTCGGGATGTTTAGAGTGCCCGAGGCGGGCGGGCTTGCCGAGGATGAAGCCGTATCGGGTGTCAACGATCATCTCAGGCAGTTGGCCAAAGCCGTTTGCAAGCAGCGGCGCTTCAAAGGCCGAGGGGGCTTGCGGCGTGTCGCTCTGGATGCGGCTGCGGAACTCCGCGGCAAGGACGTTGAGCAGATTGGGGCTCAGGAAGCTCTGCCAGGTGGCCAGGGCCCAGGTGGAACTCGCGTTTCGGTTGCCGAAGCTGTGGCTGCCGTAGGTCTGTGAGCTGCGGGTGAGGGCTCCAGCGGGGGCGTCAACATTGGCGGCGTTGCCCTCGAGCGCCAGATGGTTGCGTTCGCTTGCCTGCCAGTCGAGGCGGCCAAATCCCTGCCACTGCCGGTGGCTGCGTGGCACGGGGCCGAGCAGGCCGGCGAGAGATTCAAGGCCGGTGGAGTAGGCGGCCACCGATTGCTCAAGAAACGCCGGGCCGGGCAGGTCGAGGCGCGCCGAGAGAACCTTCAGTTCGTCGTCAGAGGGGCGGGCAAAGAACTGGGCCGGATGCCGGACGGTGGCGACGGCGGGGTCGCTGCGGAAGAGTGCATCGAGGGAGGCGAACCAGAAAAGCTTGTTGCGCTTGAGCTGGCTGCCGAGGCCCAGGCCAAATGACTGGCGGCTGCTGGCCGGGGAGTAGGGCTGGGGCGTGAACTGAGCGGTGTCAATGCCGGCGGCTGGCGCGGTTTCCTGCACCCATTGGGTGAAAGGGTTGCGCGCACCCCAGAGGCCCTGGCGGTTGCGGTAAAGCAGCTGGCCGTGGAGCCCGTTGGTTCCGCGCCCGGTGGTCAGCGTGACGACCCCTGCAGGCGAATGGCCCTGGTCAGCAGGGGCGTTGCCGGCCCGGGCCTGCATGTCGATGACGGCAGATTCGCCAAGCGATTCCCCCTCCCGCTGCTGATTGGCCTCGGCGTGAAAGGCCGGTGTTGATTCAACGCCGTCAACCGTCTCTGCGGTGGGTGAACCGGCGCCGGCTTCCTGAGAGAGAAGTCCTCCGGAAGATTCACTGCTGCTCTCGCCCTCGCCGGGGTCGCCGAGCTGGCCACCTTTTGCGCCGGTGCCCTGCGGTGCGGGATGAGCGCCCGGGGTGAGGGCGGCGAGTTGCTGCCAGTTGCGGCTGCTGAGGGGGAGCGCGCCGGCTTCTTCGCTGGCGATGATGGTGGTGACGGCGGGGGCTACGGGGTCGAGCGCATTGAGATCGGCCTCGGTTGAATCGGGCAGAGGCGGCAGCTCCATCACCAGGGCGGCCTGAACGCGGGAGATATGGCCGGCCGAGACGAGGATGCCCTCGACTGCACCCTTGCCAAGCTGGGGAACATCGGCTTCGAGGCGGTATTCGCCGGGAGAAACGCCGATGAAGCGGTAGCTGCCATTTTTGCCGGTGGTGCCGTGAAACGTAGCGCCGGTGGCGAGATTGTGCAGCAGGACGCTGGCCTGAACCAGGGGAACACTGTGCCAGTCAGTGAGGCGGCCGTCGAGGGTGCCGGTGAGGCTGGTTCCCTTTTCCTGAGCATTTGCCCATGACATGAAGACAAAGGGCAGCAGACTCATGCACAGGATGAGGCGCGAAGTCGGCGATGGCTTGAGGCGGAATGTCATTGCGCGTCCCGGAGCAGTCAAGTGGACGAGTGCCAGGAGTTGCGCAAATCAGGGAAAGGGTTGCTGCTTGGGTGCGATGACCATCCTGGGAAGACTTCAGACGCGTTTCCCGGAAGGTTCTGAGAGTTACGAGCGAGTATATGTCCAATTCCGGTAGACTGAGAAGATAGGAAGTTGGATTTTCTCTTTTATGTTCATCGATGAAGCAAAAATATTGGTCAAGGCAGGCGACGGCGGCAATGGTTGCGTCGCGTTTCGGCGTGAAAAGTTTGTTCCGCGCGGGGGCCCCTCTGGTGGCGACGGCGGACGCGGCGGCGACGTCGTCATGCAGGCGAGCCAGCAGCACAACACGCTGATTCACTTTCGCTATAACCCTGAGCACAAGGCCGACCGCGGTCGCCACGGCGAGGGCTCGAACTGCACCGGGAGCGACGGCAAGTCAACGACGCTGAAGGTGCCGGTGGGTACGACGGTCTACGACGCAGAGACGGGCGAGCTGATTCACGACTTTTCAGTGCCTGACGAGCGGGTGGTCGTGGCCAAAGGCGGGCGCGGCGGACGCGGCAATCAGCATTTTGCCACGCCGACGCATCAGGCTCCGCGCGAATCTGAGCCGGGGCGGCTGGGCGAAGAGCGCACCTACCGGCTCGAACTGAAGCTGCTGGCCGACGTGGGCCTGGTGGGCTATCCCAACGCGGGCAAGTCGACGCTGATTTCGCGCATTTCGGCGGCCAAGCCAAAGATTGCCGACTACCCGTTTACGACACTCGAGCCGAATCTGGGCGTGGTGACCGTGGGCGACTCTCCGAATGAAGAGAGCTACGTGGTCGCCGATATGCCGGGGCTGATCGAGGGCGCGCATCTGGGGTCGGGGCTGGGAATCCAGTTTCTGCGGCACATTGAGCGAACCCGGCTGCTGGTGCATCTGGTGGATGTTTCAGATGGTTCGGGCAGGCCAGACCCGCTGGACGACTTCAAGGTGATTTGCGGAGAGTTGAAAAGCTTTGGGCACGGTTTGGCAGAGAAGCCGATGATCGTGGTGGCTTCAAAGATTGACGCGGCCAACCCGGACAAGCTCAAGAAGCTGACCGCAGCGATGAAGCGGCGCAAGCTGGAGTTCTTTGCGATTTCAGCAGTCACTGGTCAGGGCATCGAAGACCTGAAGTGGGCGATGGCCAGGCATGTGCGTGTGGCCCGGGTGGTCGAGGTCGTCGAGCCGGTTTTCTAAAACTGGCTGGCTCGATCTTCGGTGCGGATTCTCCCCCTTTGCGATGCAGAGGCGAGGGTGAGTAATCCGCTACTGCAGCACCTGGATGGTCGAGCCGTTGGGGATTTTTACCTGGAACTGATCATCGGAGAGTCCGGGGTTGGCCATGATGCGCTCGACGGTCATCAGGAGCTGGTATTCGTCCTGGGGGCGCTTCAGCGTGATGGTTGACGGAAATTTACTGCCGCCAAAGTCCTCGTATGGGCCGTAGAGCACCTGTGTTTCCAGGTTTCCATTCTCGTCATAGAGATCCTGCTCGTAGGGCAGCAGATCTTCGCGATGGAAGCGGATGACGCGGACAGGGGCCAGTTCCTGGCCTCCAGGCTTGCGGCGAACGATGTTCAGGACGTACTCGGGGCGGATGAGGAGACGCTTTTTGGCGGCATCCTCCTCTGTAATCGACTCTGAGATCACCGAGTAGAGTTCATCGGGGGCAAGCCCTCGCACGACCATGGCGCTGAAGAGGAAGCCGGGGCGCAGATTTTCATACCAGTTGGGCGATTTGCCCCTGGCTGCATTCAACCCCTGATAGACCTTGCTCCTGGGTGGAACCAGCAGTGTGAAGCGCGTGCCATCGCTGGCCAGATCAAACATCGTGGTCTGCACAACGGGCATCTTGCCCAGAATACGAAGCATTTCCGGCTTGCGCAGGAGCAGGTTGCCGCGGAAGGAGGGATAGTCCGTGGCGATACCCTCCTGGGATTTGAGTTTGCTGGCTTGTATATCCACCGTTGCGGTGAGGCTTTGGAAACTCGCCCACTGTTCGTTGATGCGGGCTACGAGTTCGTCAGCGGAGGCCGTCTGGACCGTCGGCGGAGCGACCGGCAGAGGCAGCTTGCGCTTGGATACAACCATGCTCGCGCAGCCGGTGAGCAGCGGAAACGCTGTGGCAAGGAGCGCGATGGCCGTCCAGGAGCGGCCGTGGCGGATTTTGCGGCGGGCTGCAATCAACGTCCACCTGCTTGCTTGACTGCCTGGCGGTAGCTGGCGACGTTGCGGTTGTGCTCTTCGAGGGTTTCGGCAAAGCGCGATCTACCCTGAGGATCAGCGCCTGCTGCGACGAAATAAAGGTACGCAGTATGCGCAGGGTTGAGCGCCGCGCGCAGTGAGGGCAGGCCGGGGTTGGCGACCGGGCCAGGGGGCAGGCCGGTATGGCGATAGGTGTTGTAGGCGGTGTCGTAGGCCAGATCTGAGGCGTAGATGGTTCCCCGCCACTTGCCCTGCAGTTGCAATCCGTAGATAACGGCGGGATCGGTCATGAGGGGCATGTTCCTGGCGAGACGGTTGCTGAGGACGCTGGCAACGAGAGGCCGCTCGGAGTTGACGGAGGTTTCGCGTTCAACGAGTGAGGCGAGGGTCACGACGGAGTGGGTTGGCTCTGAATCCAGGCCTAACTGGGCGGTGGCGGTGCGGAATCGATGCACCATGGCGGCGGCTATCTGCGCAGCGGTAGCCTTGCGCTGGAAGCGGTAGGTGTCGGGAAACAGATAGCCCTCAAGACTGCGCGCCCTGGGATCGAGGTCGGCGACCAGTGAGGTTTCTTTTTCGGTAGCGTTCAGAAAATCCTCCTTTGTAGCGCCAATCAATCCTGCTTTCTCGATGCGGTCTGCAATGTCAAAGCGTGTTGCGCCCTCGGGAATGGTCACCGGAATGGTAAAGACATCGCCCCTCACGATGCGCTTGTAGACTTCGAGCACGTTTGCGGGATGGTCAAAGCGATATTCGCCGGCCTTCAGGCGACCTCGTTTCAACAGCCGAACCAGGTCAAAGCCAAAGCGATTCCGAATGACACCGGCCTTTTCAAGCTGGGCTGCGATGACGGGACTCGCGCTGCCGGGGGCAATTTCCACGAAAACTTCAGTCTCTTGACCGGCCGGCATCAGCACCAGCCACACCACTCCTGCGGCTGCGAGAGCCGCGAGCACCAGGAACCCGAACAGAAAGCCTGCCGCGCACCCTCCCTTTTTCCTGCGGCTGCTCCGCGAACGACGAACCATTCCTGGGGAAGTTCCTTCCTGAAACCCGTGTTGGAGATAAGACGCGCCGACCCCGCGCTTTGACTCCTTTCCTTTCATTGTATCGGTTGGCTCATTTTCAGGCTCAACCATCGGAAAGACGCTTTCCAGCCCTGAGGAGTTCCATTCAGTCCCAATTTTCTTCGGATGGACTCGTACTTAATCGAATCAGGCACGTCTCAAGAAGTGACAACAGGGTCACGGCCCCGGTCGAAAAGAGACTCACATGTTCCGTCGCTGGCTCATCCTCTCGTACTTCTTGCTTGCATCCGTCGCTGGCTGGTCGCAAATTGCGGTCAAAGACTCTCAATTTCAGCATGGCGTTTATGGCGAGTATTCCTACATATCCAACGATGCCGGGTTTACTGCGCCGAAAGTTGGTGCCGTCAACAGCGCCAAAGTAGGCGCAGAATTCAATGCATACAAGTGGCTGGCTCCGAGCGTTGAGTTTTCCGTCGGCAAGGGACAGGTCACGAACGCAAGCAGCACCACCTATACCGTCCTGCTTGGTCCGCGCATCTTCTTTGCGGTTCCCTTGTTTCCCGGAATCAGGCCATTCGCCGAGGCGATGGTGGGCGGCACGGTGGTCAACATACCTAAATCAGTTGACGCACTCAAATCGACCACCTCAGGCACGGTTTCCTTTGGTGGAGGAGCAGATGTGCGGCTGGTGCGGCACATCTGGTGGCGCGGACAGGTCGGCTATCTCTATAACGGAGACATCACCCATATCAATGCCGAGGTCCAGAACGTGCCCAACCCTCCGAACTGGCATCTGCAGATGTCCACCGGGCCTCTGCTGCGATTTTAGAGACGCGCTTGATTCAAATAGCTTCGCACGAGTGCTCAAGGTAAGCTTGCAGGCAGGAGTTGCGCTCTGGAATCCCGCCCTCGCTATCTCGGATTGGACGTTGGCTCGAAGCGCATTGGCGTGGCGGTTTCAGACGAGCTTGGGCTGACCGCGCAGCCGGTGCTGACGCTGACCCGCAAGCGAAATCCCAAGGACGACCTCAAGGCCCTGGCCCGGCTGTGCAGGCGCTTCAACTGCGTCGGGATTGTCGTCGGCAATCCGCTGCATCTTTCCGGAGAGCAGAGCGATCAGGGAGCTAAAATCCAGGCTTTTGCCACCGAACTGGGAGAACTTGCCCTGCTTCCGGTGCACTACCAGGATGAGCGCCTCACCTCGCGCGCAGCCCACGAAATACTGTACGCCGCCGGCAAGCCCCGCCAGGAGCACAAACCGCTGGTCGATCAGGTGGCGGCGACGCTGATACTGCAATCCTTCATGGACGCTGAGCGGTGAGCGAATGCCGTCAATCAGCGCTGTGCCGGCTTCATCGTATAATCGAGTTTTCAAGCTTCCCCTCTCCGGAGACAACGGAAAACGAATGACGGAACACATCAAGAAGCAGCTCCTGGAAGAGATTGCCAAGCTGGAACACGAGTTGGCCCACGAGCTTCCAGTCGAGATTAAAAAGGCCGCCTCGCTGGGCGACCTGTCTGAAAACGCCGAATACCACATGGCCAAGCAGCGCCAGGTATTTGTGAATGCGCGTCTGGGCCAGGTGAAGAAGCGCATGGCCGAGCTGTCGCTGGTGAACCTGGCGAACATTCCCCGCGATCGCATCGCCTTTGGCTCGACGATCACCGTCTTTGACACGACCAAGGAAGAGGAAATTGTCTACAAGCTGGTCACCAGCGAGGAATCGGACGTTTCCAAAGGACTCATCTCGACGACCTCGCCGATTGGCCGCGGGCTGATTGGCAAGCAGGTGGGCGACACAGCGACCGTAGTGACCCCCAACGGCAAACGGGAGCTCGAGATTTTGAAACTCATCACCATCCACGACGCGGCCGGAGCTTAAACCCTTGGCAACTACCTGGACAAGCGCATTTGGCCGTGGCTGTGGCTGGCTGTTGGACCACATCGTTCACGGGCTCTCGCTGACGCGGATTTCGCCCAACGTGCTCACCTTTATCGGGCTGATCATCAACGTCGCAGCGGCATTCTTCTTTGGCAATGCCCATCTGGACAATGCCGGCCGGATGTTTTTCTATGCCGGGCTGGTGATTATCGGGGCCGGTCTGTTTGACATGGTCGATGGCCGGGTGGCGCGGCAAACAAATCAGGTAACTGTGTTTGGCGCGTTTTTTGACTCGGTGATTGACCGCTATTCAGACGTGGTGCTGTTTTTTGGCCTCATCGTCTACTACGCACGCATCAACCACTTCCGCTATGTGGTGCTGGTGGCCTTTGTCATGGTCACTTCGCTGATGGTCAGCTACACCAGGGCGCGCGCTGAGGCTCTGATCGGATCCTGCAAGGTCGGGTTTATGGAGCGGCCAGAGCGCATTGTGCTCATCATCCTCGGCGCGCTCTTCAATCACTGGGGCGTGATGGCACCCGTGCTGTGGGTGCTGGCGGTGCTTTCGACCATTACGGTGATCAACCGGATCAGTTATACCTACTCCAAAACGAAGCATATGGCGCCGGTCAGCTAGGCAGGCTGATTGCTGGCATGGCGCGGATTTGTAACCGCAAGCATGCCTTGCGGCTCTAATCAGCAGGGGGTTTCCAGATTTCATGACCGATACAACCGACACATTTGATTCTTCGCAGGAAAAGATACAGCTTACAGACGCTCAATGGCGGGCGCGGCTTACGCCTGAGCAGTACCAGATTCTTCGCCAGAAGGGCACAGAGCGGCCGTGGACCGGCGCGTTGACGCAAAATCACGCGACCGGCGAATACATGTGCGCCGGATGCGGCGCGGTGCTGTTTGGCAGTGACGCCAAGTTTGACTCTGGCTGCGGCTGGCCGAGCTTTTCGATCGCGGCCGACTCCAAGGCAATTCAAGAGCATGAAGACATGAGCTTTGGCATGCGCCGGGTAGAAGTGACCTGCGCCCGCTGTGGCGGGCATCTGGGGCACGTCTTCCCGGATGGACCGAGGCCCACGGGGCTGCGCTACTGCATCAATTCAGCTTCGCTGACCTTTGAGCACGCAGAAAAGCGCTGAGCGAGACCATCGATTTCATCAGCAATGGGGCTGGGCAGTGAGGCAACTGTCCGGCCCTTTGCTTTCGGTGGAATTTCAATGAACAGCCACCTTAGTTGTGATAACGTGCACTGAACGCAATTTCCCCGGTAACTTGCTCACACTGAAATTTTTGACCCACCGCCACTCCAGGAGATCAACCATGTCAACTGAGGCGATTCAGCCCAATCTCAGGGCCGCTGTCCGGCGTGTACAACCTGTCAATCGCACAGAAGAACGCTTTTTCTTCAGCGGCATGGCGGTACTGCTCTGTGTGGTCGTCATTATCGGCTTCACGCCCACCTACTTTGGAGTGGGAATGATGCGCGCCCCGCTGCCGAACACACTGTTGCATGTGCATGGTGCCGTGTTTTCGCTCTGGATGGTGCTTTATGTTGTGCAAACGGCGCTTATTTCGGCGCGGCGGGTGGCCTGGCATCGGACCTTTGGGACCATCGCTTTTTGCCTGCCACCGATCATGATTGGGCTGGGAACGATTGCCGCAGTGGATGCATTGCAGAGGGGCGTGATGATCGGGCCGCTCGATCCTGCAGTTGCAATGGCGATTCCTCTGCTGGGAATCGGCTGGTTCACGGTCATCATCACCGCTTCCTGGCGTGACCGCCGCAAGCCCGATTCCCACAAGCGACTGATTTTGCTCTCTACAATTGCACTCACGGATGCGGCTCTGGGACGATTTCCGTGGGGGAAGATGGGCATGTCGCCAGCCGCAGGAGCGGTTACCGGGCTGGGAATCCTGATTCTTTTCCTGGTGGGGTACGATCTCATCTCATTGCGCCGAATCCATCGCTCGACCATGTGGGCGGCGCCGCTTACATTTCTGGTTGGAGCGCTGGCGGTACCAATCGGGATGACGCCTGCGTGGCACAGCTTTGCGGGATGGCTGCTTCTCCATGTTCCGCGCATCAGCTAACCAGACGGCTGTTTTGATTTGGGTCCGTAGTCTTCCCCCTGACAAATACAAATCCCCCAGCCTGGCGACAACGCACCGGGCTGGGGGATTTGAAGTTTGTATCGGATTTGGGGACTACGGCGGAGAAAGAGTTACGCCTTGGCGACCCTGCCGCTCTTGATGCAGTTGGTGCAGACGCGAATCCGCTTGGCTGCGCCGTTGATCAGCGCGTGAACCGCCTGAAGATTCGGGCTCCAACGACGCCGGGTGACGTTGTGTGCGTGAGAGATGTTGTTACCGAACTGCGGGCCTTTGCCGCAAATATCGCATACCTGTGCCATTGCTTTGCTCCAAAAATCCTTGATGGTTGTCCCGTATCGGGATCGGGGCGGTCTAGAGGACGCGTTTCGTTTGGCGTCGGAGCGTCTATTGCGCTCTGGGCACCCTCAAAAAGCTGGCCACAACGCACGAAAACGCAGCTCATTCACCTGCTGCCGAACCCTTAGTATACCCGGAAATGGGGTTTGGGCAAAGCTCCTGTGCGCCAAAGAGTCGTGAAAGCAAGTGAAGTTGCGAGCTTTTTAGCCTCAGAGGCCCATTTGGCGGCTCTATCGATGGCGCTTTCTCGCATGCGGTTCGATGTTGGGCAGCAGGCCGGTAAGCAGACCGATGGCCGGCAGGTAGGCGCAGAGGTGGTAGACGTAATCAATGCTGGTGTGGTCTGCCAGCACCCCCAGCACCGCTGCGCCAATGCCGCCCATGCCAAAGGCAAATCCAAAAAACAGGCCGCTGATCATCCCGATACGGCCGGGGACCAGTTCCTGGGCGTAGACAAGGATGGCCGAAAAGGCCGAGGCGATGATGACGCCGATGAAGACCGAGAGAACGCTGGTCCAGAAGAGATTCGCATAGGGTAGCAGCAGCGTGAACGGGAGCGCGCCCAGGATCGACACCCAGATGACCAGTTTGCGGCCGATGCGGTCGCCGACCGGGCCACCGATGAGGGTTCCGGCGGCAATGGCGCCGAAGAGCAGGAAGAGGTGAAACTGCGAGCTGGCCACCGAAATATGGAAGCGGCTGATCAGGTAAAAGGTGTAGTAGCTGGTGAGGCTGGCGATATAGAAATACTTGCTGAAGACCAGCAGCATCAGAATGCCGAGAGCAAAGAGCACCTGTCTGCGGGGCAGCGGGTCGTGGTGGTGATGGGCGGCCTTGCGGGTGCGCAGGTGGTCCAGGCGTTCCTTGTACCAGCGCCCCACCCACATGAGGATTGCGATGCCGAGCAGCGCAAACAGGGTGAACCACAGCACTCCGCGCTGGCCGACAGGCAGGATGATGGCCGTCGCCAGCAGCGGCCCGACGGCGGTGCCGGTGTTGCCGCCCACCTGAAAGAAGGACTGGGCAAAGCCATGCTTGCCGCCCGAGGCCATGCGCGCCACGCGGGATGACTCCGGGTGAAAGATTGCCGAACCCACGCCAAAGAGCGATCCGGCGATGAGCAGCAGGCCAAACGAAGGCGCATAGGCCAGCATGACCAGCCCGATCAGGGTGCAGGCCATGCCGATGGGCAGCGACCAGGGCACGGGGCGGCGATCGGTAAAGTGGCCGATAAAGGGCTGAAGCAAAGACGCGGTGATCTGGAACGTGAAGGTGATGAGGCCAATCTGGGCGTAGTTCAGATGAAACGAGCTCTTGAGAATGGGGTAGATCGAGGGCAGCAGCGACTGCATCATGTCGTTGATAAGGTGGCAGATACTGACTGCGCCGAGCACACTGAGCAGTGTCGCCTCTGTCGGGGAAAACCCAGGGGTTGCGGGAGCCACAGCCTGGCTGTCAGCAGTCTTGTGAGGGGTCATTGAGCGGATCCTTTGGTCTATTCTAGCTTTGGTGCGGCTTCGGCTGCTCGTTGTCGCTTTTCACGACCGTCGCGGTGATTGACTCCGGGGAAAGAAAGACGATACACTACCCTAGTTTGGCGATTCTGCCTGAAGCCCTGTGTTCGGCGCTCGTTTGCGGCTTTTTCTGAAAGCGGACTTGAGTGATGGCCGGGTGAGCATGTATTTGCCCATTCAATTGGAATAAAGGGAAGCGCGCCCTGATCGTTCCTTGGTCAAGCGGCTGCGCTGGAGGTTCTATGTACGCAGTAATTCGTACCGGTGGCAAGCAATACCGGGTCGCCCCAGGCGATGTCGTCAAGATTGAAAAGGTTGAGTTGCCCGAGGGTGAGACCCAGACCGTCGAATTTTCTGACGTGCTGGCGGTTTCCGGTGAGCCGGGAACGATTGCCAAGCCCGCGAGCGCCAAGGTGACCGCCGAAGTGGTGAGCGAAGGCCGCCACGCCAAGATTCTGGTCTTCCACCTGAAGCGGAAGAAGCAGTACAAGAAGCTGCAGGGACACCGGCAGTCCTTCACTGAAGTACGCATCAAGACCATCGAGGTTGATGGCGTTGCCTTTGGCGCGGCTGTCTAAGCTCTTCTAAACCACGGGCGGCAGCCCTTGATCTTTGACCTTCGGGTTTCGAAAGGATTTTTGCAATGGCACATAAAAAAGGTGGCGGTAGTTCAACAAACGGACGCGACTCCAATGCCCAGCGGCTCGGAGTCAAGGCTTTTGGCGGCCAGGTAGTCACGGGCGGCACCATCATCGTTCGGCAGCGTGGCACACCGATCAAGCCCGGCCTGAACGTCGGCATCGGCAAAGACGACACCCTGTTCGCCAAGGTCAGCGGAACCGTACAGTTCCGTGATCGCGGCAACAAGGGCCGTTTCGCGTTTGTCGAACCGATCGTCGCGCTGTAACAGTTGTAGAAGTGCTGAAAAGGCCGGCTCCCTGAGGGGACCGGCCTTTTTCTGCGTTCCTGATTCACTGGACGATTTCGTTTGGGTCTGCCTTCAGGCCACTTGAGTTTTCAGCCGTTCGAATCGATACCCGAACTCAGGACTCCGACTCTTTGCCCTTGATCGTTCGGATGAAAGCTCGTTCCACGACTTTTTCTACGTCCACGAGGAAGAAGCTGGGGGTTGGTTCCAGCGCAACCTGGGTGCCTTTGTGCCCGAGGGCAGAGGCGATCTGATCCCATTTATAGATGGCGGAGTTTACCGGGAGAGTCACCGTCTTGCGAACTGGTTCAGGCAGAACTGCATACGCCGTCCACAAGCCGAGTGTGAGAACTGAGCCCGCCTCGAAAACCGCCTGCAGACCCGGATTCATCGTGCTGCCCATGGCTGCCACGATGGACTGCACACAATCAATGGCTGCCATCATGCCCATGCCCAGAGCCAGCCCAAATGGACGGCTGCGGGGGGACAATCCGATAGCTTTCATGCTGAGAATGAGGAATGCGAGGACGCACAATTCCGCAGTACCCACGCAGCGCATGAACTGGATGCAGACGCCGGTCAGCAGCGCTGGCCCTAACGGAACCGATGTGAAGGTTGTCGCAGTAACGAGAATTGAAGCCAGGGCAGCCCATCGGAAAATCGTCGTGCCCATGCGAACAAGTCCGGGCAGCGGCTTCATTGCCTGCTTGTAAACATCAAGGCAGCTCAGGAACAGCAGAACGGCTGTCATCAGATAGCTTGACCAGTGAACCACGAAGTAGATCTTCGTATAGGCCATCGGACTGGCAAGCAGCGGTCCAAACAGCAAAAACTCGACGATGACCGCAGTCATCGCGCGAACAAGCAGGTAGGAGTACATCCACGGGAAGCTCTTGCGAAGATCGGACCTCGTAAACACGGCGAAGAGCACCACCGACAACAGTACGTCGAGGTTGACAATCGCCGTTTGCACAAAAGACGAGTCCATGCAGCTTCTCCGGGCCACTCTTGAAAGAGCAACCTTAGAATAACCCGTTTCAGACAAGTCGCCTAGTCAATTCGGTAACCGGCACGTAGCACTTTTGTGCTAAAGGCACGTTCTGTGGTCTACCTTGCTGAACGGATCACCGGACACTTCTGGGTGAATGGGTTGCAGGTAGGCATTGGCCCCGGAACATTACTGGATGTGATAGCTGCAGCCGAGACTGCACTCGGAAGGGAGTTGCCAACAAGGGCTGCGGAGATGACCAGAAGGAGGGCCAAACTGCGGATCATGATCTTCATCGGGAGATTTCCTCTTGAAGACGAATTTGAAAACAGACGTCTTCCTATCTCATAGTGATATCCGCCAGATTGGCGGAAGTCCAGTATTTTCCACGCAATTAGTAACTAGTCAATAGTTTTGTTACCAATGACAGTGTCTCTTTAGTAACTTATCGTGTTGTATTTTGCATCAAATATAGTGCGTAAGTGATGTCAGGAGATGGTTACCGCGCTAGTTCCTGACTGGGTACTCGAACCTGAATCGTCAAGGCCCCGCCATGATAAAATTGGGAAGAACAAATCTACGCAGGCGGGTGCTTTTTATGCGCATTGCAAGGCATTCGCCGACTCAGATTTGACGGGAAATTCAGTTTGTCCCCGTTGCAATTCCTCTCCGATTTCAGGAGATCAATCGTGCCGCCTCCAGTTCATCACCTTTACGGGCATTTCGTTTGGGTAACCGTTATGAACTTGATGCGGGTCGTTTAATTTCGAAAAAAACACTCAGTCAAAGCGAGCCCATGTCGACAAAAAATCTTTTTGATTCTTCTTCAGCTGGTGCCACCCCGGCCAACAGCGGCAGCTACACTGGCGAAAACATCAAAATCCTCGAGGGTCTTGAGGCCGTACGCCTGCGCCCCGCCATGTACATCGGCTCCACCGGTGAGCAGGGGCTGCATCATCTGGTGTACGAGGTCGTTGACAATTCAGTCGACGAAGCTCTGGCTGGGTATGCGACTGGCATTGAAGTCGTCATCCATTTTGATAATTCCATTACCGTCAGCGACGATGGCCGCGGAATCCCGGTCGACATGATGGACGTGGCCAACGGCGAGCGGATGCCGGCCGTGCAGGTGGTTCTGACCAAACTGCACGCCGGTGGCAAGTTTGACGCCTCGAACTACAAGGTTTCCGGAGGGCTGCACGGCGTCGGCGTGAGCTGCGTCAACGCGCTGAGCCAGGAGCTCAATGTCGAGATCTGGCGCGATGGATACACCTATGAGCAGGATTATGCCTGCGGTGTGCCCGTTTCCCTTCTGCGCCAGACCGGCATCAGCAAGCGCCGCGGAACCAAGGTTCACTTCCTGCCAGACAAGAGCATCTTCACCGTCACCGAATTCAACCATGACACGCTGGCCCAGCGGCTGCGCGAACTCGCCTTCCTGAACAAGGGACTGCAAATCACTCTGACCGACGAGCGCACTGTCGATGCGAAGACGGGCGAGCCAAAGCGCACCGAGTTCCGCTACGCGGGTGGCATCTCAGAGTTCATCAAGCATCTGAACAAGGGCAAAGTCGTGCTGCACGACAAGCCCATCGCCATGGAGGCAACCCGCGAGAACGTTGAAATCGACATCGCCCTCCAGTACAACGACAGCTATTCAGACACAATCTTCACGTTCGCCAACAACATCAATACGGTCGATGGCGGCAGCCATCTCTCCGGCTTTCGCAGCGCGCTCACCCGGACAATCAATGCTATCGGCCAGCAGATGGGCCTCTTCAAGGATCTGAAGGAAAACCTCTCAGGCGACGATGTCCGCGAGGGCCTGGTCGCAGTCGTCAGCGTCAAGCTGTCGCAACCCCAGTTTGAAGGGCAGACCAAGGGCAAGCTGAACTCCGACATCGCCGGCAACGTGCAGGCCTTTGTCAACGAACGCCTGGGCGCGTTCATGGAACAGAATCCCCAGATTGCCAAGAAGATTATCGCCAAGGCAATTGACGCAGCCCGCGCCCGTGAAGCGGCGCGCAAAGCCCGCGACATCACCCGCAAGGGTGCGCTCGGCGGCGGCGGTTTGCCGGGCAAGCTCGCTGACTGCTCCGAGCGCAACCCGGAGCGTTGCGAACTGTACCTGGTCGAGGGTGAATCGGCAGGCGGTACGGCCAAGCAGGGGCGCGACCGGCGATTCCAGGCAATCTTGCCGCTGAAGGGCAAGATTCTCAACGTGGAAAAGGCCCGCTATGACAAGATGCTGGGCCATGAGGAAATCCGCGCCATGATTACCGCGCTCGGCTGCGGCATCGGCAAGGATGATTTCGACCCGACCAAGCTCCGCTACGGCAAGTTGATCCTGATGACAGACGCCGACGTGGACGGCTCGCACATCCGTACGCTGCTGCTCACCTTCTTCTTCCGGCACATGACTGAACTGATCAAGCGCGGGCACGTCTACATTGCGCAGCCACCGCTCTTCAAAATCAAAAAAGGACGCTCCGAGCAATACATCAAAAACGAGGCGGAGTTTCTCAAGGTCATGGTCAAGCGCGCCTCCGACGGCATCACCGTACGCCACGGCGAGGGTGCTGAAATGTTGGACGGAGATACACTGACCACCTTCCTTGGCCATCTCGACGAGTATCTGGGCTTCTTCGACAAGGTAAACAAGCGCATCCGGAATGAGAAAGTCACAGAGTTGCTGGCAAAGGCGGAACTCACCCGGCGAAGCGATTTCATGACCACAGAAGCCGGCGACCCTCCTGCCAAATTGATCGCTCTCAAGCAGTCTCTCGCTGAAATTTCAGATGAATTCCAGTTCCGTGCCATTGGCGATCCAACCCTCGATGAAGAGCATCAGACCTGGTCGCTCACCTTTACTGACGCGCAGGCCGCGGTGCGCCACATTGACTGGGCACTGGCCGCCAGCGCTGAGTTCCGCCAGATGATGGTCAAATTCCACCTCATCAAGGACCAGATCGAGCCTCCCTTCCTCATCGAATACGCCAGCAAGTCCGTTGCAGAAACAGCCCAGGCCGAAGCCGAGTCAGAAGCTGATGCAGCCGTCGATGCAGCCGAAGCAACCGTCGCCAAGCCTGCAAAGAAGGTAGTGAAAGCCAATCGCGAGCCCGTTGAAAAGCAAAGTGCCCGCGAACTGTTTGAGTATGTCGTCGAGCAGGGCAAGAAAGCCTTTGATGTGCAGCGCTACAAGGGACTGGGCGAGATGACCGCCCCGCAACTGTGGGAGACGACCATGGACCCCTCCGTGCGCACACTCTTGCAGGTAAAACTAGAAGACATCGCCGAAACCGAGCATATCTTCACCACCCTGATGGGCGAGGATGTCGAAGCGCGGCGAAAATTCATCGAGGATAATGCCCTTGACGTAAAGAACCTCGACATCTGAAACAGGGCATGGACAAGGGGCTATTGGGCTGATTTCCAATGGGAGTCAGCCCTTTTTGCTGCGCGGCGATTCATATGGATGGGTATTGGACGAGATTCGCCCGATGTCAGCGATGCCCTTGTGAAAGCGTTTGCAGAAGCTGAGTAAATCAGTTTACGATTCCGCCCTATGAAGAATCTTCCTGGTTTCATCACTGTAGTTTTGCTGTTGGCTGCGCCCCTGCTCAAGGCCCAGACTGCACCTATCGCCAATGACCCGCTTGCGCCGACGCATGACACCAAGTCTGCCGAGCAGATTGAACTGGAGTGGCAGAAATCTGTCGCCAAATACGACACCCAGCGCGCGGCCCTGCTCAAGGAAGCCGACCGCCAAGCCAATGATGGCCCCTTCCGGCCTGACTGGGAGAGCCTGCGCCAGTACCAGCAGCCGCAGTGGTACAAGGATGCGAAGTTCGGCATCTTCATTCACTGGGGCGTCTATGCGGTGCCGGGGGCCGAGAGTGAGTGGTATCCGCGCAACATGTACAAGCCGGAAGAGGGCGCGTACAAAAACTTCCAGTCTCACTTTGCCTCGACCGACCCAGCGCAAAAGGACGCGCTCGGCTACAAGGATCTGATCCCCAAATTCAAAGCAGAGAAGTGGGACCCCGCAGCCTGGGCAGCGCTCTTCAAGGAAGCCGGCGCAAAGTATGTGGTGCCCGTAGCTGAACACCACGATGGCTTTTCAATGTACGACTCGGGACTCTCAGACTGGACGGCGGTCAAGATGGGCCCCAAACGTGACGTGATTGGCGACTTGGCCAAGGCAATCCGCGCCGAGGGACTGCACTTTGGGCTTTCGTCGCACCGCGCCGAGCACGATTTCTTCTTCGATGGCGGCCGCACCATCCGGTCTGACGTGAACGACCCGAAGTACGCCTCGCTCTACGGTCCAGCACACACCATGCTTGAAGGAGCCAGTGGCAGCACGATGGTGAACGACTGGACCTACGTGAGTCCCGCATGGACCGCTGACTGGCTGGCGCGAGCGACCGAACTGGTGGAAAAGTACAAGCCGGAGATCGTCTACTACGACTGGTGGATCGGCCAGCCAAACTTCCGCCCGCGTGTGCAGGAGTTTGACGCCTTCTATTACAACTTCGCCGTCGCCCACGGCTACACCGGTGTCGTCAATTTCAAAGACTTTTCAATGGACTGGAAGTCAGGTGTGCGCGACTTTGAGCGCGGCCAACTGGCCACCATTGAGCCTGACCACTGGCAGACAGATACCTCGATCAGCAAGCTTTCCTGGGGATATATCGAGAACGACCAGTACCAGCCGCCGGAGTTTTTGGTGCACCAGCTCATCGACATCGTAAGCAAAAACGGCAACCTGCTGCTCAACATCGGCCCAAAGGCAGACGGAACCATTCCCGACCAGATCGTCTCTACGCTCAAGGAAATGGGCCTCTGGCTCAAGGCCAATGGCGAGTCGATCTACGCGACCACTCCGTGGAAAGTCTACGGCGAAGGGCCAACCAAAGTGATCGGCGGCGCGTTCCACGACCAGGACACGAAGCCGTACACCACGGAGGACTTCCGCTTCACGGCCAGGGGCAAGACCATTTACGCCATCGGCATGGGCTGCCCGGCAGATGCGGCAGACGAGTTTGCGACCATTCACGCGATGGGCGCGGCCAAAGAAGCCAAGGGACTGTCGATTGATTCGATTGAGCTTGCGGGTTCGACCGAAAAGCTGACCTGGCTTCAGACTCCCGAGGCGCTCAACGTGAAACTGCCCGCCTCGGCGCCCTGCAAGTATGCCTATGTGTTGAAGATTGCGACCCGGTAGGCCTCGCCTGAACCAATGTGCAGCGGGATAAAACCCGCTGCGGAATACCCCTTGCTTTCACAGGGAGCGGCCCGGTAGTTTGCGTAGAAGACTACTTCGCTTGAACTTGACTGGAACGAGGGCTCTCCGCCATGACACTGAAGCAATTGGACCGTAGAGGATTTCTGGCCGCGTGCAGCCGGGCCGGGGTAGCGTCTACCCTGCTGCCCGGCGTGCTGTATACGCTGACATCGCAGGCCGCACAGGCGCAAACCGAGCCGGGCAAGCCAGCCGAGGCACCCAAGATCACGCCTGAGCTGCTCGACCAGGCAGCGGTGCTGGCCGGGATTACGCTCACAGCCGAGCAGAAAAAGCTGATGCTGGCGGGCCTGGGCTATCAGCGCGATTCGTACGCAGAGATTCGCGCGCTCAAGCTGCCGAACAGCGTTGCACCCGCGTATGTCTTCAATCCCCTACCCCCGGGAGCCAGGGTTGAAACCGCCAAAGCTGCCCCGCGCTGGAGTGATGCGTCTGCGCGTTCGGCCCCTGCGCAGATCGAGGATCTCGCCTTTGCCACCGTCCGCGAACTGGCCGAGCTCCTCCGCACCCGCAAGGTCACTTCCCTCGCGCTGACGCAAATGTACCTGGCGCGGCTCAAGCGCTATGACTCGAAGCTGCACTTTGTCATTTCGTTGACTGAAGAGCGAGCGCTGGCCCAGGCCAAGGCCGCCGACGCTGAGATTGCCGCAGGCAACTATCGCGGGCCGCTGCACGGCATTCCCTGGGGCGCAAAAGACCTGCTGGCAGTCAAAGGCTATCCGACCACCTGGGGCGCGGGCGGTTTTGAGCAGCAGCACTTCGACGAAGACGCCGTCGTTGTCCAGCGGCTCGACGCAGCCGGTGCAGTCCTGGTCGCCAAGTTTACCCTCGGCGCGCTGGCCATGGGCGACAAGTGGTTTGGCGGAAGAACGCGCAATCCATGGAATCCCAACCAGGGATCAAGCGGCTCTTCGGCTGGCTCGGCAAGCGCCGTTGCCGCCGGTTGCGTGGCTTTTGCCATCGGCTCGGAGACTCTCGGCTCAATTTCCTCGCCCTCAACGCGCTGCGGGGATACGGGACTCAGGCCAACCTTTGGCTTTGTGCCTCGCACCGGAGCCATGGCGCTGAGCTGGACGATGGACAAGCTGGGCCCCATTTGCCGGGCAGTTGAGGATTGCGCGATTGTCTTTGACGCGATTCATGGGCCAGACGGGCAGGACCTCGCGACCCGCGAGGCGGCCTTCAACTGGGACGCGCAATATGATTGGAAGCGCCTGCGGGTGGGCTATTTCAAAAGCGAGTTTGACCCTATCAAGCCCTTCAAAGCAGAAGGGCCAAAGGCGGGCGAGTCTGCCGAGGAAAAGAAGCAACGGGAAATCAGCAATGCCGAGCGCGAGGCTGCCCACGCGCGCCGCGCCTACGACCAGCAATACGAAGCAGCCGCGATCGACAAATTGCGCAGCATGGGTGTCACCCTCATTCCCGTCGAGCTGCCCAAACTGCCCTACGGATCGATGACCCCACTGTTGACCGCCGAGGCGGCCGCAGCCTTTGACGACCTGACGATCTCAGGCAAGGACAAGCTCCTCACCGAGCAGGGCGAAGAAGACTGGCCCAACGCCTTCCGCATCGCCCGCTTCTACCCCGCGGTCGAATACATTCAGGCCAACCGGGCGCGCACTCTGGCCATCCGCGAGCTGTCAAAACTCTTTGAGCAGGTCGATGTCATCGTCACCCCGACCTTTGGCGAACAGCTCACGGCCACCAACCTGACCGGGCACCCCGCGCTCATCCTGCCCAATGGACTGCGCGGAGCGGACGCACCTCGACCGCCAAAGATTGATGATGGCAACAACGACGACATCGGCGGCCCACAAACGCCCGTGAGCCTGACCTTTCTCGCTGGACACTTCCAGGACGCAAAGCTCTGCGCCTTTGCGCGCGCCTATCAGGAGGCGACCGGCTTCCACAAGCTGCATCCCAAACTCGACTGAGCCCTCTCGGCGGTCGCAGCAATCTTGCAGAATTGCCAACACCCCCTTCCGGGACTCCATCAGCCCGGTTCGAGCATTTCCAACTCATTTGCGTAGAATTATGCGCTCCAGGCGTACGCTTGAGATGAATCAACCGGCAGCACCCAGGAAACCCGATTTCACCGCGAGCCAGCCTCGATGCGGAGCAAAAAGTGGCACAAAAACACACAAAATGCGCCAGGTAACCACCACTTAACTACCGCATCATCAAGGCTTTAGCGCAGAATTTTGGCAAAAACACCCCACCCCCCCCTTTTTTATGTGTGCAGATTGCCTTCTTACGATTACTTGAGTAACTAGAATCGCTTTTCAATCGATGAATGCGCCTCAGAAAAGTGACCTCGAACTCAGCACAGCTGGAGCAATTAGCATCAGGTTATGTCACTTGTCCAGGTAGAATCCGTGAGCAAGAACTATCCCCGACGCGAAGGGCTGCGGCAGGTCGATCATTTCGTCGTCCAGAATGTCAGCTTCAATATCGCCGAGGGTGAAACCCTGGGCCTCGTCGGCGAATCCGGTTCAGGCAAGAGCACCGTGGCGCGGATGATTCTGGGCCTCGTGGCACCGACCAGCGGCGTGATTCGCATAGCTGGCGTTGAGGTCGGCGGAGACCGGACGCAAGGTTTGCGGCGGCAGATGCAGCCCGTTTTCCAGGACCCCGCAGCGGCGCTCAATCCGCGCATGCGGGTGCTTGAGATCATCACGGAACCGCTGGTCATCCACGGCAAGGCCGCGGGCATCGACACAAGCGGCGCGGCACTCAAGGCCGCTGCTAGCGCTCTGCTGACCTCAGTTGGGCTGGACGAGTCGGCGCTCGGACGCTATCCGCATGAGTTCAGCGGGGGGCAAAAGCAGCGCATTAACATTGCCCGGGCGCTGGCCTTGCGGCCACAGTTTCTTGTTCTCGATGAGCCGGTCTCGGCGCTGGACGTGAGTGTAGGCGCGCAGATCATCAATCTGCTGCGCAATCTACAACGAGAGCATGGACTGACTTACCTCTTCATCAGCCACTCGATGCCGCTGGTGCGGTATCTCTCCACGCGCATTGCGGTGATGCAAAAGGGGCGGCTGGTCGAGATTGGCGAGGCGGAGGAGCTTTGCGCCCATCCGCGCGAGGCCTACACACAGCAGTTGCTGGCGGCGACTCCAGAGCTGGCAGGCAGACGATAATCCATCGTCTGCCCACTCGCTCTGAACGCGCAACTACTTGGGCTGCGGAGGGCTGGCCGGCTTGTCGGCGGGCGGCGCTGCGGGCGCAGTTGCCGGTGCTGAGGGTGTTGCCGCTGCGCTGCCGGGAGCGGCCGGTTTGGGTGCCATGCCGCCAGGCATTGGGCGACCGCCCTGCATTCCGGGCATTCCCGGCTGCGGTGCAGTCGGCAGGTCGGTGATGTCTACCAGTTCGACATCAAAGATCAGGTCAGACTTGGCGGGAATCACCGGCGGGCGACCCATTGCTCCGTAAGCGAGCTGGTAGGGGATGAAGATGCGGCGCTTGCCACCGATCTTCATGCCTTCAAAGCCCTGGTCCCAGCCTGGAATGACGCGGCCGCGGCCCTGAGGAAACTGGATCGGCTGACCCTCGCCCATTTTGGGCTTGCCGTCAGCGTCCATCTCCGGCTTGCCGTCCTTGTCCATGACAGGCATCTTGTGGTCAAAGGAGGAATCAAACTTTTTGCCGTCTGAAGCAAGGTATCCCGTGTAATGAACCTTGTAGAGCTTGCCCGATTCGGCAAGAGCGCCGGTGCCGATGCTGATGTCCTGGTACTTGAGCGCAAATGCAGTCTTGAGCAGCCCCTTGACAGCGGGAACGCCGGGAGGGAGCTTGATGGCGGATGCACCGGCGACAGCCGGCTTTTTGACTGCGCCCGGAGCGGTTGCAGACTTGGGCGCAGCAGTAGTTGTGGGCTTGGTGGCAGGCTTGGCTGGCGTGGTCTGTGCGGCGTTGACCGTAAGAGGTGCCGCAAGGGCGAGCATCAGTGCGATTCGATTCATAGGGGGTTCAATGACTCCGAAGTAGCTTTATCCGGGAGTTTAACAGGCTGCGCCGTGGCTTCGTCACCGGAATGCGGGTTGAGCAGAGATTTCAGTTCTGCATTTGGGCTAAAGCCTTTACATTGAGATATGGATTCTCCAATTCTTCATACTTTGCAGCTTGCCTGGCTGCCAGTGGCTTCCTTCCTTGCTGGTGGACTCAATACGGTTGCCGGTGGCGGATCGTTTCTTTCACTGCCTGCATTGCTGAGCGCGATGAAAGGCTCGGGCACGAGTTCAGTAACGGCAAGCGCCACCAACACCGTGGCTCTGTGGCCGGGGCAGCTCACCTCAGTCTTTGCATATCGCGACAATCTCAGCCGGCACGCGAAACGTCTGCTGCCGTTGGGCATTGCGTCCTTGATTGGCGGCCTGGTCGGAGCGTGGCTGCTGGTGATTACGCCCAGCAGCCGGTTTCTCTTTCTGCTGCCCTGGCTGCTGCTGTTTGCAGCGGTGATGTTTGTACTGAGCGAACCGCTGGGCCGCTGGATTGCCACGCGCGGTAACGCGGCGCGATCTGACCTGTGGCTGATTGTCGGGATGGTGGTGGTCAGCGCCTATGTCGGATACTTTGGCGCGGGTGGCGGATTTCTGGTGATGGCCCTGTTTGGCCTGTGCGGCGTTACTGACATTCATGAGATGAACGCGCTCAAGGTGGTTACCGCTGTCGTTTCGATTGGTATTGCTGTTGCGGTGTTTGTCTACAGCGGCCGTGTCGTGTGGAGCTATTGCTGGCAGATGGCGATTCTTGCAGGAATTGGCGGCTACGTGGCTGCGCGTTACAGTAAGCGCGTGAACCCGAAGCTGATGCGGCGCATCGTGGCGTCTGTAGGATTTGTGACTGCCGCCTACTTCTTCTGGCGTGCCTACGGTCCCAGATAGCTGGAAATGCCCTGTTTAGAATGGGAGCAGATGCATTTGCTCCCTTTCACAGCTGAAATTGCGGCGACCTTCAATGCAGTTGACTGGCGCCTGCCGTGGCTGATCTTCGCATCCTTTCTTGGCGGCGCGCTTAATGCAGTGGCGGGCGGAGGCTCGTTTCTCACTTTTCCAGCGCTGCTGGGCATCGGCCTGCTGCCGATTCAGGCCAATGCCACCAATACGGTTGCGCTGTGGCCTGGCCAGCTGCTGTCGATTGCGGCGTATCGAGACGAAGTGCGCAAGCGGACCGCTCTTGCCTGGCGGATGGCGCTGGCTGGCCTGCTCGGCGGGTCGGGCGGCGCGATTCTGCTGCTGCATACCCGTGCGACGACGTTCATTCATCTGGTGCCGTGGCTGCTGCTGTTTGCCTCTACCATTTTTGCCGTGAGCGACCCGGTGATGAAGTGGCTGGAGCGGCGGGCTAAACGCAATGCCGAGCAGTCGTCTGATTCTTCCAAGTCCGCGATGAAGGAGCCGCGGAACTTTCTGCTGCTGGCGCTGGCGACGGCGATTGTCTGCTTTTACATTGGATACTTTGGCGCAGGGGCGGGATTTCTGCTCATCACGCTGCTCTCGCTCTTTGGCTTCCAGGACCTGAACGAGATGAATGCCATGAAGGTGGTGGCGACCACAATGGCCAATGGCATGGCCTGCATCCTGTTTGCTTTCAGCGGCAAGGTGGAGTGGCACTATTGCCTGGCTGCGATGGTGACCTGCGCTCTGGGTGGCTACCTCTCAGCAAGGATTGCCCAGCGACTGAACCAGCGGTTTTTGCGCGGCCTCGTCGTGGTGATCGGGTTGGGCATGGCTGCATTCTTCTTCTGGAAGTACTACGCGTAACCCCAACCGCAGGCATCAGGCAAAATAGAGATATGAGTCACGAAGGCATTCGTTTTATCAGCAAGGAAGAACAAGAGAAGGTCGAGCGGGAAGAAAAGCGCGCAAGCGCGCTGACCAAAGCTGCACTGACGCCGGCCAAAGTGCGCGTGTTGAAGACCGAAGGCACGGGCATGGAGATTGACTGGGAAGACGGCCACCACAGCCAGTGGCACTTTGCCTGGCTGCGCAACGCCTGCCCCTGCGCGACCTGCGTGGAGGAGCGGAAGATGCAGGGGCGCGAGCCGGGCGTTCCCAAGCCGCAGCCCAAGCAGCTATTGCAGATGTACGAGGCCCCGGCGCGGCCGGCGAGTGCGCACGCGGTTGGCCGCTATGCGATCCAGTTCAACTGGCAGGACGGGCATTCGAGCGGCATCTATTCGTGGGACTTTTTGAGGCGGAACTGCCAATGCGCGGAGTGCAAGGCCGCGCGCTAAAGGATCCTGACTATCGGATGACAGCCTCTACGACTGCAGGAACGACGACCCGCAGCACTTCAGGCACAACTATCCAGGCAACGTAACCTGATAAAACGGCGATTGGCAGCGAAGCCAGGAGCACGAACCTGCGCAGGGATGATGTTTCGTTTGCAATCATGGCGATCTCCTCTGCTCGGATATACGCTGGAGTGCGGGTAAAGTTGCCTTCGCGGTTTGATTCGCAGAAATTCAGGCTACTTTGTGGGCATGGAGTGCGGCGCGTATCTTTTCGACGTGGGTTCCGTGGGCTCGGATCGCCTCGTGAAGCTTGTCGCCGGTCACGCTGAATTCCTTGGACCAGTACGCGATGTCAGAAGCCATTTTGGGGTTGATTTCTTTGGGGTTGTTAGGGCCCTTGGTAGGTTGCACTTCGTGCATTGCGTGGGGAGCCTGGCTCTTGGGGGAATCGTGGTGCTCGGACATGGGTACTTCCTCTCGTTTTCTCCTTAAGTTCGATGAGGAAGTGCCGGGTTGAGATGTACGTGCCGCTTGAAAGGGTTTGCATTGGACGCGTACCTGAGATGTTGCGCGGTGGGTGCAGATGGTCTGCCGCACAATTCCTGGTGAATCGATGCTGGCTGGGGCGATGAGCGAGTTGGGGCCCGCAGATTTCTCAGAGATGGTTGCTCTCGCGGCGTTGACCGAGCCGGGGCCGTTTCGCGATGGCACGGGTATGCTCGGCGGTTTTCTGGGGATCCGCATCGATGGCCGCCTGGCGGCAATGGCGGGACGCCGGCTGCACCCGACTGGATACGTTGAGGTCAGCGCGGTCTGTACGCACCCGGAGTTTCGTGGCCGGGGATATGCCCTGGCACTTGTCGCGATGGTTGCACGCGGAATCCATGCCGAGGGAATGACTCCCGCATTGACCTCGTTTGAGGCCAATGCGGGAGCAGTCAGGATTTACGAACAGGCCGGTTTTGCCGTGCGGCGCAGGTTTGAACTGGCAGTAGTGCGACCGCCGTCTTAGGCCCGACCGGCAACTGATGCGGCTGTTGCCGGCCACTGCGGGCGAATTTTCAGAACAATTGATTCTTCTCTTTGGCGCGTCGCTATTTCGACGGTGCCGGATCAGCGGCTGGTGGTGCCGCCGCTGGAGCCGCAGCCTTGAGTTTTGTGAGGGATTCGTCGACGCGCTTTTTGAAGTCAGAGGCATCGTTGTTGACGAGGCCGCTGAAGGCGGTTTGTATCTGCATTTCGCAGCCTGTGCCGACAGTATTGAGCAGCACCGTATTGAGGCGCTTGCCGGTCAAGTTGCCGCCAATGTTGTAGGAGGCTGTCATCTCCTCATTGACGATGCTGATGATGCCGTACTTGCCGGAGTTGCGCAAGGTGTCTTTAACGGCGGGCCAAAGCGTTGAGCAGGGTACGCTATAGCTATCTTTGTGTGTCTTGGCCAGAGCAGATGCTGTGATGATCAGCATCAGTGCGGCAATGGCAAATCGTTTCGTGTCGTTCTCCCCCTACTTTCCTTTTTTGTATGAAGCCCAATCTCAGCGAAAACACCCGTCTTGATTTCAAAGAGCCAGCCGGAGCAATTGCGGACGCGCCAACACTATAGCAAAAGTTGAGGCGCGCTTACGAATGCGGCAGGATCGACGCTGAGAGACGGGCTCGACAAGATCGACGTTGCAGACCGAATGCTGGTTGGCCAGGAAGGCAATCAAGGTAAACCGGTTCCGCTGACCAACATAGACGGGCCGAAAGACACAAGCAAAAACTGTCGGACGACTGCCCGGCCATTCAGAATTGGGCAGTTTGTTCATTGTCAGACTGCTGACCTCTGACTTCGATGATGAAGGATTCGGTGGAAGTTATCGGCGACCGATTTGGGATGGACTTGGGTTGGGTTGCGCTGAGGGGTGTGTGAAAACGGACTGTTTTGCAAGGAAGTTGGACGATTCCTGTATATTTTCGCAATGCGTTTGGCGTCACAGGAGACACGCTCTTATTTTGTAACTGCTTTTACGGCGGAGCGGCGCAGACTGTTTCAGGTGACTGACAATGCGGAACTGTTTCGACAGACGCTTTTCGACTATCGCGGGCAGGGGCGGTATCTGCTCCATGCGTATGTCATTATGCCGGATCATTTTCATGCTTTGATTACGCCGGCTTCGGATGTTTCTCTTGAGAAGGCTATGCAGTTCATCAAGGGCGGGTTTTCTTTCCGTCTGAAGAGCAAGATGGATGTGTGGATGCGTAGTTTCAACGAAAGCCAGGTCTCGACGAAAGAGAAATTTGCAGAGTGTGTGCGGTATATCGAGGAGAATCCGGTTCGGGCAAGGCTCGTTGATAGGGCGGATGCTTATCCGTTTAGTTCGGCGGCTGGGGCGATGGACGCGATGCCTGCGCATTTCCGGCGTTGACGTGCGGGTTTGGGCTGGGGCGCAGGTTTTACGGATGATGTTGGTGGTCGGGCGGAGGCGCTGGTTTTACGGATGATGTTGGGGGTCGGGCGGAGGGAGCCGGGGCATTGATGCCCCGGAATTAGGGCTGAAGTAGAGCGCCTTTAGGCGCGGGCTCTTCTTTGATTGGCGGCAAAAGGCCCGCGGCTAAAGCCGATTCGTTGCGAGACATCTATTCAGGGGCATGAATGCCCCTGCTCCCTCCGGGTTCGCGCTGGGCGCGAATGGGGTTTGCTTTGGTTGAGTTCCCGTGGAGCAGCAGATTCCCTGACAAGAGTGGCGGACGGAAGAGCATGAACGGGGCTGGCTTTTGTGGTTTCCTACCCACATTTGTTTAGAGTGAGAAACCCAGGTCTGAAAATCCAGACCTGGGGCACCCGCGTTTGCTGCTTTTCGGACTTGCGTTACCCGCCCAACGGTACACTAGGGGTAGGGCATTTCCCTTTTGGTGTGGTGGGTTGCGGGAACTTTTGGACAAATTGAATCCTGAGCAGCGGGCGGCTGTTGAGACTGTTGACGGGCCGGTGTTGATTTTGGCTGGGGCGGGGTCGGGGAAGACGCGCGTTATTACCTTTCGCATCGCCTATCTGATTCAGGAGCATGGGGTTGCGCCGGATTCGATACTGGCGGTCACGTTTACGAACAAGGCTTCGAAGGAGATGGGCGAGCGGATTGACCGGCTGCTCGAACGCGGTTCGTTGACCAAGCCGCTGATTGCAACGTTTCACTCGCTGTGTGTGCGGATTTTACGGCGGGACATTGAGGCGCTGCGGATTGGGACCGGGCCCACGGCCACCGGGCTGACCAAGGATTTTGCCATCTACGACGAGAACGACCAGCAGGCGATTGTGAAGACAATCATGAAGCGGATGGGCCTCGACACCAAGCAACTGACGCCGCGCAATGTGCTGGGCAAGATTTCGTGGGCGAAGAGCCACATGATCGATCCGCAGGAGTTTTACCTTGGCTCTTCTGACCCCGGCTCGGAGCGGATTGCTCACATCTACGAGGCGTACCGCAAGGAGATGGCGAAGAACAATGCGCTGGACTTTGACGATCTGCTGCTGGAGACGGTGCGGCTGCTGAAGTCTTCAAGCGAGGTACGGGAGCGGTACCAGCGGCGCTATAAATATCTGCTGGTGGACGAGTACCAGGACACCAACCGTCCGCAATACGAAATGATGAAGCTGCTGGCAGGTGACCGCAGGAACGTCTGTGCCGTGGGAGACGAGGACCAGAGCATCTATTCGTGGCGCGGGGCCGATATCCGGAACATTCTGGAGTTTGAGCAGGATTTCCCGAACGCGAAGATTGTGCGGCTGGAGCAGAACTACCGGTCAACGCAGGTGATTCTGGAGGCGGCTGGAGCTGTTGTCGCCAACAACGCGCAGCGCAAGGGCAAGACGCTGTGGACGGAGCGCGATGGCGGGTCGCTGGTGGGGTACTACGAGGCTCCGGATGGGGAGAACGAGGCCTTGTTTATCGCCGACAAGATCAACAAGTACCTGCGTGAGGCGACGTCAGAAAACCGTGACGCTGCGAAGTGCGCGGTGCTTTACCGGACGAATTCGCAGTCGCGGCTGGTGGAAGAGGCGCTGCGGCGGTACGGAATCAAGTACACGATGGTGGGCGGATTCAGCTTTTACGAGCGGGCCGAGATTCGCGACATGCTTTGTTATCTGAAGCTGGTGCAGAATCCCGATGACTCGGTGGCTTTGCAGCGCGTTGTGAACACGCCGACGCGGGGAATTGGGAAGACGACGCTGGAGACGCTGGAGAGGATGGCTCTCGAAACGGGCGTTTCGACGTGGGCGGCGATTGGCGAGGCGATTCGGGGGCGGCTGATTCCGGCGCGGGCGTGTCTGGCGCTGGAGGGGTTTCAGCAGCTGATCAAGGATGCGCGGGCGCTGATGAATCCGGATTTTGCGGGGGCACTGGCGGCGGATTTGAAGGGAGCGGCGGCTGAGGCGGCTGAGCAATCGGAAGCGGATGTGGATTTTGGATTTGGCGAGAACACGAGCTTTGATTTTGGGGATGCGGGCGAGGCTACGGATTTTGATTTTGGCGGGGCGGCGGAGGTAGAAGCGCCAGTGGCCGAAGTGCCGATGGCGGAATTACCAATGATGGAATTGCCAATGATGGAATTACCCATGATGGACGCGCTGATGCTTTCGCCCTTTCACAAGAGCGCGGCCAAGGTGACGCCGCGCAGGATTGCGGCGCGGGTGAGCCGGGCGGAACTGGAGGACAAGCCGCGGGGAATTCTGGATACCAGTCTCGATGCTTCGGCTGGTTTCAGGAAGCCGGGCGAGCGCGGGACGCTGCCGGAGCTGATCCGGTTTTTGATTGACCGCAGCGGATACATCAAGGTGCTTGAGGCTGAAGGGTCTCCGGAGGCTATCAGCCGGATCGAGAATCTGAAAGAACTGGCGAATGCGGCGCAGGATGCAGAGGGTCGCGGGGAGACGCTGAGCGAATTTCTGGACCATGCGGCGCTGGTTTCTGACACGGACAAGTTTGATGCGGATGCGCGGGTGACGCTGATGAGCCTGCACGCGGCCAAGGGGCTGGAGTTTCCGCTGGTGTTTTTGGCGGGGCTTGAGGAGGGGCTGTTTCCGCATTCGCGGACGCTGAACGACCCGAACGGCCTCGAGGAAGAGCGGCGGCTTTGCTATGTGGGCATGACGCGGGCGATGGATACGCTGGTGCTGACGCGTGCGGAGTACCGGAGGCGGTATGGCAACGATGCTCCTGAGAGAAGTACGCCTTCGCGGTTTCTCGAGGAGATACCGGGGCGGCTGATGGAGAATCTCGGCTCGCCACGGGGTACGACGGGCTATGGCGGGAATGCTTCGTTCTCTGGGCGCGGGCCAGGGTATGGGTATGGCCGCGGCGACTCGGATGCTGGCGATTTTGGCGGGCATTACAGCTATGAGGATGAGGACCAGAGCGGGGCGGCGACTGTCGGCCGGGCTCCCGCTGGGAATTATGGCGGCCTGAAGGCGACGCCGTATCCGAAGCCCGGGGTGACGGTCTGGCCGCCGCAATTGAAATCGAGCGGGGCCGGCGCAGCGGGGAAGCCAGTTGAAAAGGGTCCCGATTCGCTGGACAATATCGCGCAGTTTTTTGGCGGACGGGGCGGTGTTGGTGGCGCTGGCGGCGGGTATGCGCGGCCAAAGATGGAGATTCCGCAGACGGTTGCAGTGGCGGGTTTGAAGAAGGGGAGCCGGGTTCGTCACGGAAAATATGGCGAAGGAACCATTATTCTCCGCGAGGGAGACGGAGAAGATGCGAAACTGACAGTACACTTTGTTAAATTTGGGGTGAAGAAGCTCATCGAAAAGTTTGCGCAACTGGAAAAGATGTAGACGGGCGTGAACGTAGATCGCGGGTGAGATTTCCCCAGGACAAGATTTCAAGCGAAAAGAGAAGAGAAGACCATGGCAGATACCACCAAGATTGAAGACGTACTGGAACGAAAGAAGCTGAAGCGCGCCGCACGCAAGGCGGCCGCTCCCAAGGGCCCTCGTGTGGGCGCACGCGGCGAAAACAAGCAGAAGCTGAAGAAGGCTGCGCGCGGACAGAGCAAGCGTAAGTAGTTGAGGCACCCGGATTTTTGGAGTTCGAGAAACCCAGGTCTGAAAATCCAGACCTGGGGTACCCGAGCAGTTGCGAAGACAGTTTGAGTTGTGCAAGGGGTTCCTGAGATTGTTTTCAGGAGCCCTTTGCAGTCTTGTATAGTTGGGCAAACATGATTGCCCGGAATGAGCTGAAAGCGCTTATTCTGAGTTGAAATTTGTCGGACGAGGAGCTTTATCCTGGCTAGCCAACTGCTCAAGCGCAAGTCAATTGACAAGCTGATCCTGGACTCCCAGGATCCTGAACACAGCCTGAAGAAGACGCTCGGCCCGTGGTCGCTGACGGCGCTGGGCATTGGTGCGGTGATCGGCTCGGGCATCTTTACGGTGATCGGGACGGCGATTTCTGGCGAGAAGTTTGACACGACAAGCGTGCTGAACACGCCGCTGGCGGACTACCTGATAACGCATACGGCGCTGGCGGGGCGGCCGGGTGCGGGGCCAGCGCTGGCGATTTCGCTGGTGCTGGTGGCGATTGTGTGCGGGCTGACGGGGCTGTGCTACGCAGAGCTGGCCTCGATGATTCCGATTGCCGGGTCGGCCTACACGTATACCTATGCGACGCTGGGCGAGCTGGTGGCCTGGATTATCGGCTGGGACCTGATTCTGGAGTACGCCGGGTCAAACATGACGGTGAGCGTTGGGTTTGCCGCGCATGTAGTGGATTTGCTGGACTGGTTTGGGCTGCATCCGTCGGCGCGATGGATTTCGCCGGCGTATCTGCCTGCCGGATTGCAGGACCTGGCGGGCAATGACCTGTATGCGCCGGGCTGGCATTTTGGATTCAATATACCGGCGTTTTTGATTGTGCTGCTGCTGACTGTCGTGCTGGTAAGGGGCATCCGGGAGACGGCGGAGGCCAACAATGTGATGGTGGGCCTGAAGCTGACGGCGATTTTGATTTTCATTTTTGCTGCGCTCGAATACATCCATCCGACGAACTGGCACCCTTTTGCGCCGAACGGGATGTCGGGAATCCTGGCTGGCGGATCGATTATCTTCTTTACGTATATCGGGTTTGATTCGGTTTCGACGGCGGCGGAGGAGTGCAAGAATCCGCAGCGGGATCTGCCGATTGGCATTATCGCCACGTTGGTGGTGTGCACGGTGCTGTATGTGGCGGTGGCGGTTTGTTTGACCGGTTTGGTGCCGTGGCAGTCAATGGTCGGCGATGCGGCGCCGGTGGTAAATGCGCTGAAGAAGCTTTCACTGACGCCGGACGGGCATCCGCTGCACTGGGTAAGGCTGGCGGTGCTGTTTGGCGCGCTGACGGGCATGCTTTCTTCGCTGCTGGTGTATCAACTGGGGCAGTCGCGGGTGTGGTTCTCGATGTCGCGGGACGGCCTGCTGCCGAAGATTTTCAGCCGGGTCCATAAAAAGTACAGGACTCCCGCGTTTTCGACGTGGGTGGCGGGATTTGTTGTCGCGATTCCCTCAGGACTCTTTGACATCGGAACGCTGGCTGACCTGTCGAATATTGGCACGCTGTTTGCGTTTGTGCTGGTTTCGATTGGGGTGCTGGTGTTGCGCTACCGTGAGCCGGAGCGGCGGCGCGGGTTCCGGGTGCCGGGGGGGCCGGTGATCCCGGCATTGAGCATTGTTTTCTGCGTTCTGCTGATGAGCGGGCTGCCGATTATTACCTGGATGCGGTTTTTCGTCTGGCTGGTAATCGGTCTGGTGATCTACTTCTTCTACAGTCGGCACCGGTCGGAGTTTGCGTCGGGGAAGTAGCCTTGCTTCAAGGGGGACACAGATGATGAGCCCGCCGGTAATATCTGGAATTTCGCCCTCGTTCATCGTTCGTAACATCACGAATTCTGTGGTTTTCTATCGCGATGCATTGGGCTTCGAAGTCATGTTTCAGGAGCCCGAGAACGACCCTTTCTTTGCGATCGTTGTTCGCGATGGAGCGATGCTCTTCCTGAAAGTGGTGGGCGTGGATCCGCTGCCGAATGCGAAACGTCATCCCTGGGCGAGGTGGGATGCCTACGTTACTGTGGCTGATCCGGATGCTCTGGCGGCTGAGTTTCTGGCGCGCAATGTCGCTTTTTCCGTTCCGCTGCAGGATACCTCGGATGGCTTGCGGGGCTTTGAGTTGGAAGATGCCGATGGCTATGTGCTGTTTTTTGGCCGGCCTCATGAAAATTCAAAGTGAGTTGCTGAAGGCGTTTGCCAAATCTTCCCCGACGCAGTTAGGCGCACTAGAATTAGGTATGTCTGACGAAGTCTACGATTTCATACGCCGGTTGCCCAAGGCGGAGTTGCATCTGCATCTGGAGGGAACGATTGAGCCCGCGACGCTGGTGGAGCTGAGCGAGCGGGTGGATGTTGGCCCGGATGCGGAGCCAATGACGCGCGAAGCGGCTGAAGCGCTGTACCAGTACAAGGACTTTTCTGGATTTTTGAACGCCTTCAAGACGGTGACCCGGCGACTCCGTGGCCCTGCCGAGTATGAACTTGCCGCGTGGCGGATGTTGGAGCAGTTGGCAGCGCAGGGCGTGGTGCACGCGGAAGTCTATATTTCTGTAGGGGTTGTCTATTTCTGGCGCAAGGAAGAGGATGCTCACGACCCACAGCTTTTTGAGAAGATCTTTGCCGGTCTGGAACGAGCGCGGGAGCGCGGCGAGCGGGAGTTGGGGGTAACGCTCTATTGGATTTTTGACGCGGTGCGGCATTTTTCTGTACCGGAGGCGGAGCGGGTCTTTCGGCTGGCGGCCCGAATGAAAGCGGAGTATCCCTCGATTATCGGCATTGGCCTGGGCGGGGATGAACGAGTGGCTGGCTCCGAGCCGTTTCGCGCCATGTATGCTGAGGCCGCTGAGGCTGGGTTGCGGCTGACCAACCATGCCGGGGAGACGACCGGACCGGAGGCGATCTGGGAGGCTCTGAGCATTGGTTCAGAACGGTTGGGACATGCGCTCTCGGCGATTCACGACGCCGAACTGCTTGAGGAATTGAAGAAACGCCAGACGCCGCTGGAGTTGAATCCGAGTTCGAACGTGCGGACCGGCGTCTGCGAATCGTTTGTCGAGCACCCGTTGCGGCTGTATTTTGACGCTGGGCTGATGGTTACCATCAATTCAGATGACCCGGCGTTTTTTGGGTCGAACGTGGAAAACGAGTACCGGCTGGCCCACGCACTGCATGGATTTGCGCATAACGAATTGAAGAGACTGGCGTCCAACTCGTTCAAGGCGAGTTTTTTGCCGGAGGCAGTAAAAGAGCATTGGCTCGCCCAAATTGAATCATTGCACTAAAGCTTCAGTGCGCTCCCACGTTCGTGCGCTGGACACTGGAAGCTGATGGTGCGTTATGATGTGCTCAGGAGGAGTCCCCCCATGTCCGAATCCGAAGCATCCACCCCTATTGAAACCAGCAACAATACACTACGCGCTATCGGGTGGGTCTCGCTCGGTGTCGGCATTGCCGCAGTGGGCATTGTTGTGGGCCGCGAACTCCGCAAGCGGTATCAGTTCAACCACCGCACTCCGTATGATTTCTATGCCAATGCCGGGACGCAGGCTGCGTCTGAGTTTGGCATGGGGGTGTAGCATCGGCCGACAACTGCTGGTTTTACTCGCAGCAGTTTGCATGACGATTTCGCTGGCTGGATGCGGAGGGGTGGCGCACGCCAACCGAAATATCGCCTTTATGGGCGACTCGATCACAAACTTCTGGTGGCTTCCCGAGACAAATTATGGGGTGCCCGGTGATGTGACGAGCCAGATGCTCGCTCGTTTTCCATCCCAGGTGCTTGGTCATCACTACAAGGCCGTCGTAATCCTTGGCGGAACCAACGACATGCGTCACAAGACGCAGACGGTTCCGCAGGAGGTCGACCTGGCGATAAGCAACCTGCAGGCGATGGCCGCGATGGCCGAGAGCGAGAAGATGGTCGTCGTGCTGTGCACGATTCCGCCGATTCGCAATTTGAATGAGCGCGTGGTTCCGCTGAATCAAGCGATTGAAGCCCTGGCTCAGGAGCACCATTACAAGCTGGTGGATTACTTCACGCCAATGGTCGGCCACCCGGAATACTTTCGGGATGGGCTGCACCCTTCCGATGAGGGCTATTTTGTCATGCAGCAGGCACTGGCAAAGGTGCTGCCGCTGGACTACTGAGGCAGCACCTTCGTTACGAAAGCTAGAGTTCAGTCGAGCGGGATCGGACCAGCTCCTGGGATTTGGCAATGAAGTCGGCAACAGAAATTGACCCCTGGTCGCCTTTGGCTCGGGTGCGAACGCTGACGGCGTGGGCCTCAGCTTCCTTGTCGCCCATGACGAGGATGTAAGGGGTTTTCTGATTGGCAAAGTCGCGGATCTTGCCGTTCATCTTTTCGTTGCGGCTGTCGATTTCTACGCGGAATCCGGCCGCCTCCAACTCGGCTTTGACCTGGTTGGCGTAGTCGTGGTGGCGTTCGCTGATGGGAACGAGGCCGATCTGGAGGGGAGCAAGCCAGAGCGGGAAGGCTCCGGCATAGTGCTCAATGAGCACGCCGAAGAAGCGCTCAACCGAGCCGAAGAGGGCGCGGTGGACCATGACGGGCTGGTGGCGCTCGCCATCTTCGCCCACGTATTCGAGCTCAAAGCGGGCGGGCAGAGTGAAGTCAAACTGGACCGTCGAGAGCTGCCAGAGACGGCCGAGCACGTCGACCAGCTTGAAGTCGATCTTGGGGCCGTAGAAGGCGGCTTCGCCGGGGATGGTCTTGTAAGGGATGTTTTTGCTCTTGAGAGCGCGCTCGAGGGAGCCGATGGCGAGCAGCCAGTTTTCGTCACTACCGGCGTATTTGGCGCGGTTGGCGGGGTCCCAGATGCTGAGCTCGACCTTGAATTCTGCAAAACCAAAAGTCTTGAGGACGGCCTCGGCAAACTCGATGCAGCCGATGGCCTCTGACTCGATCTGCCCCGGCGTGCAGAAGATGTGAGCGTCGTCCTGGGTAAAGCCGCGGACGCGCAGCAGGCCGTGCATGGTGCCGGAGCGCTCGTAGCGATAGACGTTGCCGAGTTCGGCATAGCGGACGGGCAGGTCGCGGTAGCTCTTGGGGGTGTTTTTGTAGATGAGGATGTGGAAGGGGCAGTTCATCGGCTTCATGCGATAGTCTGCGTCGTCCAGCTCCATCGGGGTGAACATGTTTTGCGAGTAGTAGCCCTCGTGTCCGGAGATTTTCCAGAGATCGACGCGGGCGACGTGGGGGGTGTTGACGAGGGAATAGCCGCGGCGGATGCACTCGTCTTTCATCCAGTCTTCCATGATCTTGCGAATCATGGCTCCTTTGGGATGCCAGAAGATGAGGCCGGGGCCGGCCAGCTCCTGAATGCTGAAGAGGTCGAGCTGCCTGCCGAGCAAGCGGTGGTCGCGGCGGGCGGCCTCTTCAAGCCGGGCGAAGTGGGCGTCCATCTCTTTTTGCGAGAAGTAGGCGGTGCCGTAGATGCGCTGGAGCTGAGGGTTCTTTTCGTCGCCGAGCCAGTATGCTCCGGCGAGGTTGGTGACCTTGACGGCTTTGACGCGGCCGGTGGAGGGAACGTGGGGGCCGCGGCAGAAGTCAAGGAAGCTGCCGTTGCGGTAGAAGCTGACCTGGTCGCCGGGTTGAGTGAACTTGGTGACGAAGTGGGTCTTCATGAAGTCGCCGTCGTGCTCGAAGGTGGCGAGGGCTTCTTCGCGCGGCGTGGCTTCGCGGGTGAATTTCTCATCACGGGCGACGACTTCGGCCATTTTGGCTTCAATGGCCTTAAGGTCGTCGGGGGTGAAAGGCTTTTCGCGGAAAAAGTCGTAGAAGAATCCCTGATCTGTGGCAGGGCCGTGGCCGAGCTTGGTCTCAGGAAAGAGCTCAAGGACAGCGGTGGCCATGACGTGGGCGGCTGAGTGGCGGACGACTTTGAGGGCCTCGGGATCGTTCTCTTTGATGAGCGCGAGGTGGGTGTCTTCAGTGAGCGGAGTGGTCAGGTCAACGAGGCGCGGGCCGGCAGCGGCGGCCGAGTACATGGCAGCGTCAGAGTCCTCTTCGATTTCCGATGCGGCAGCCTGAGTGGCGGCAACCGGCGTGATGCGCGCTACGACGCAGGCGGCGGCGAGGCGCGGGGAAATGGAGGTGGCGATGTCAAGCGGCGTGGTGCCGATCGGCACTTCGCGGATGGCCCCGTCGGGGAGATGGATGGCGATTGTCTGCGTGCTCATGGGTAGAAGAGGGTCCTCTGAAGTCTTATGCCGACCTTGCTGAGGCAACACCGGCAACCTCTCAGGATATACCGGATGCCCGCATGGCTTCATTTCCGTAAGGAAAGAAGCGCGTTTGAGTGCCAAATCAGACTGCAAACCTTATCGTTCTTGTGAAATGATGCTTGAACAGTGGGTATGTTGCCCACTCTTCCTTGCAGCCTGAGTCTTTATAGCTTTGTTTGCCGCACTCCGATTTCCAACTTCAACTTCAACGTAAGGAAATTCAGGAGTTTCCAAGTGACCATGTTCATTCGCCTGGGGTACGACCTTCAGTTTGATGTTCCCGCGCCGCTGACGTATGTGGCCCAGTTGCGGGTGCATTCTTCACGCGCAGCTGAGTTGCGCGAGCCGGATGTCGTTCATCTTGAAAGCACGCATGATGCGGGCACTGTGGCAATTGATTCGCATGAATACATGGATGGATACGGAAACATCTGCACGCGGTTTGTTGCGCCTGCGGGTCACTTGAAGATCTGGGGATCGACGGTGATTGCCGATTCTGGCGAAGTGGATGCAGTGGCCTGGGATGCGCAGGAGATTCCGACGGCAGAGTTGCCGGATGAAGTGCTGGTGTTTCTGCTGAACAGCCGCTACTGCGAGGTGGATTTGCTTTCGCCAATTGCCTATGAGCTGTTTGGCAACATTGCTCCGGGTTGGGGTCGGGTGCAGGCGATCTGCAACTGGGTTCATAACAAGGTGACCTTTAATTACGCTATGACGCGGCCGACGAAGACGGCGCTGGATGTGTTTACGGAGCGGGTGGGGGTGTGCCGGGATTTTCAGCATCTGGCGGTGGCCTTTTGCCGGTGCATGAACATACCGGCGCGGTATGCGGCTGGATACCTGGGCGATATCGGGGTGCCCCTGCGGTTGCCCATGGATTTCAGCGCGTGGTTTGAGGTGTATCTGGACCACAAGTGGTGGGCCTTTGATGCGCGTAACAACATGCCTCGGCTGGGCCGGGTTTTGATGGCGACGGGTCGGGATGCGGCCGATGTGGCGTTTCTGACATCGTTTGGCAGCTCGACATTGACCAACTTCTACGTTGTGTCTGAAGTCGAGGAGCAGCCGGAGGCTTAAGGGGCTTCCGCGATTATTTTCTTTGCTGGAGGTTGCGCTAAGCAGCCTGATGAGCTTAATCTTGGGCCATGTCTCGATGTCGCTAGTGCCGGACTGGTACTTATGCCGAGGCGTTCTTGTGCCTGTCAATGGTCAGAGCTTCTGATACGATTGCACGGGGCAGGGGCTTAAGGCCCCGGTAAATTCCAGACAAACAGCGTGACTTTCGAAACGAATTTTATCTATTCAGGAAAGCTGAGGTGTGTGCAATGGGTATTGCAGCAAGCGTGATTGAACTGATCGGCAAAACTCCGCTGGTCCGGCTGAACAAGATGACCGCCGGATTGCCCGGCGAAGTGGTAGCCAAGCTCGAGAGCCAGAACCCCATGAGCAGCGTCAAGGATCGTATTGGCCTGGCAATGATTGAAGCCGCAGAACGGGAAGGCAAGATCAAGGCTGGCGAAACGGTATTGATCGAGCCGACAAGCGGCAACACCGGCATTGGCCTCGCGTTTATCGCGGCGGTGAAGGGCTACCGGATCATCCTGACCATGCCGGAGACGATGAGCATGGAGCGCCGCATCGTGCTGCGCAGCTTTGGCGCGGAACTGGTGCTGACGCCGGGGCCCAACGGGATGAAAGGCGCGATTGCCAAGGCCAACGAGATTCTGGCGCAGACGCCGAATGGACACATCCTGGGGCAGTTTGATAATCCGGCCAACCCGGCAATCCACTATGCGACGACGGGGCCTGAAATCTGGGCCGACACCGAGGGCAAGGTGGATATTTTCATCTCTGCGGTGGGCACCGGCGGCACGCTGACCGGCACTGCCAGCTATCTGAAGGAGAAGAACCCGGCGATCAAGATTGTCGCAGTGGAGCCGACCGACAGCCCGGTGCTGAGCGGGGGCAAGCCTGGGCCGCACAAGATCCAGGGGATCGGCGCAGGGTTTATCCCGGCGATTTTGAAGACCGAGCTGATCGACGAGATCGTGCTGGTTTCAAATGATGAAGCGGTCGCAACAGCAAAGCGGATGCCGCTCGAAGAGGGCATCTTTGTGGGTATTTCGTCGGGTGCAGCGGTGTTTGCAGCAATCAAGGTGGCAGCGCGCCCTGAGAATGCCGGCAAACGCATTGTGGTGATCATCCCCAGCTTTGGCGAGCGTTATCTGTCAAGCGTACTGTTTGAGGCCACGCGCGCCGAGATGGCGGCTCTGCCTACTTCGCCGGTAACACTGTAGTAGACAGCCACTGGCTTCCAGCCTATCGCTGGTAGCCAGTGGCCGGTCTCTCGAGGCCAGGAACAACGATGGATTGGCTGTCGCGGATTCGCGAAGATATTCGTTCGGTAATGGATCGCGACCCGGCGGCTCAATCGGCGTTGCAGGTATTTTTGTGCTCGCCGGGGCTGCATGCAGTGTGGACGCACCGCATGAATCACTGGCTGTGGCGCCATGGATTCAAGCTGACGGCGCGAATCCTTTCACAGGCATCGCGTTTCTGGACCGGGGTCGAGATTCATCCTGGCGCACTGCTGGGGCGGCGCTTGCTGATTGACCACGGCATGGGTGTGGTGATCGGCGAAACGGCGATTGTAGGCAACGACGTCACTCTGTATCAGGGTGTGACGCTGGGTGGTACCGGCAGCAAGAGCGCCAACAACAGCCCTAAAAGGCACCCAACCCTGTGCGACGGGGTGTTTGTCGGGAACAATGCGAACATTCTCGGCAACATTACAATCGGGGAGAATTCCCGGGTCGGTGCCGGATCAGTCGTGCTCAACGATGTGCCGCCAAACTCGACAGTAGTGGGCGTGCCGGCGCACATCATCTACCGCAATGGACAGCGGGTGCTGATTACCGATCCGCATGACGTGAAAGACCCGCTCTCGGATGCTCTGATCGCGCTGGCGCAGCGGGTGGACAAGCTGGAAGACTGCACCGGCAATGCGCGGCAGGCTCCCAGCCCCTTTTTGGAAGAGGAGACCGAGCGCGCGGCTTATCGGCTGGAGATGGAGCAGTTGCGCGATTACGTTTCGATGGGCGAAGGAATCTAGCTGAACGCCGGAGAGGCACGAGGCGGGTGTGGGCAGGTAGACTTCAACTGATATTCCTGAAACCAGCTAATTCCCTTTTTCGATGCTTCAAACTCAAGTTCTTCGACTGTCCATTCTCGCCCTTGCTCTCTTCGCTGGCCTGCTGGCAGAGGCGCGGGTGTCGCCGGTTCCGGTGCCGCAGGAGTTGCGATCCACTGAATATACGGTGCTGATCGATGGCAAGCTGGTCGACGTTGCGCATGCGGCTGCAAGTTATGACTACGTCAGCATTGAATCGACAGGGCCGGTGAAGGTCAGTATCACGGCTGCGGAGAAGGACTTCTGGGCGACAGGGGTGGATATTCAGCCGTGGCGGCTGGGGATTCGGCCAACGCGGGTGGGCAATACAATCGAGTTTCGGCTGAACTTTGACGCAGACCGGCCGGTAAAGCTTTCCATCACGAGGCCTGGGGACTTTCTCAATCATGCAAAGATGCTGTTCTTCTTCATGTCGCCGCCTGTGGCTCCGCCGCCGACAACTCCGGACGGGTTCTTTCATTTTGTTGCTCCGGGGGTGCACCGCGAGAGCCTGAACCCGAAAAGCGGCGAGACCTGGTACCTGGCGCCGGGTGCGGTAATCTTTGGCAGCCTCAACCTGTGGCGGGTCAACCATGTCAACGTTGTCGGCCGGGGCGTGATCGTGTACGACGGGCCCCAGAACCCCGAGGATGATGATGGTTGGATGCAGAAGCCGGACTGGCACTGCATTGGGGCGCTGGAGGCGCATCATATTCACATCAGCGGCGTGACGTGCCTGGTGCGCAGCCGCACGTGGTCAGTTCAGATGAAGGACTCGACCGACTTTGTCTACGACGACCTGCGGGTAATTGGCGGCAATCCTGGCAATGCCAATCAGGACGGAATGGATTGGCTCGGAGGCGGCGACGCAGTGGTGAGGGATTCGTTCTTTCGAGCCTCGGATGACGTGTTTGCCATGCAGGGCAACTGGGATGGCTACGAGCATGCCAAGCTAGTGACGCCGGGCGAGGATGTCTCGAATATCACGGTGGAGCACAGCGTGCTCTCGACCAGCATCTCAAACATCGTGCGCGCTGGATGGCCCGAGAAAACCTTCAATTCGCACAACTTTACCCTGCGCGACTCAGACATACTGCACAGCGGTATCGGCTCATGCGGGCCACCGTTTGCGCTGTTTACGTATTGGGGAGACAAGGGGACAAAGGGCAATCACTTCGGGTATACCTTTGAAAATCTGTGGCTTGACGACTGGTACTCGCTCTTCCAGATTGAGCAGGATGAGGCCCGGCTGCATGACTTCATCTTCAAAAATATCTGGGCCTTTGATCAGCCGCCGCTGGTTGGCTCGCGGATCAACGGCCCGGTGAAGGATGTTCGCATTGAAAATGTAAAGGTCGGCCAGGCGGTCGCTGATTCAAACGCAAAGCTGCGCCTTGAGCTTGCCGGCAACGCGCCGCAGCCTGCGTATGCGCCGGTAGACCGCTGGGTTCATGCGGAGTTTCATGTGACGCCAGCGGTGCTGACGCCTGGAGTGGCGGCGGAATTCAGCGCAGACTCGGTAACCAGCCCCCATGCCCGTTACACCTGGCTCTTTGGGGATGGAACTACGGCCCAGGGCCAGCATGTGCGGCACCGCTTCACGGACGCGCTGGGCACAGCGCTCGATGGAACGGAAGCGATAGGTGCCGGGCGGTTCAGAGTGCTGCTGCGGGTGGAAGACAACGCCGGCAACCAGGACTGGGCCAGCCAAAGCGTGGTCGTAGTGAGCCGCTGGCATGAGGCTGCCGCGTTGAAGCCGGGCGCGGGCGGCGTGGGCGGCGACAAGGTTGAGATGGAGCCGGGATTGACGTATTCAATCTACCCCGGCAGTTGGCCGGAGTTGCCGGAATTAGGAAATGAAACGCCGACCTTCCATGATGTCGCAAGCGACCTGGCAGATGTATATTCCGGGGGATTTACCCGATTTGCAGTGACCTATGACGGCTTCATCGATGTTCCGGCCGATGGCGGCTACAGCTTTCATCTGATGGAGCGGGACGGGGCGCGGCTGCGGATTGACGGTGATCTATTGGTACAGACGGGGCCACCGTTTGCTGAGGTTTGCGGCTCTCCGGTCAATGCAGTGCGCTATGCCCGGGGGGCCATCGGGCTGCGTGCCGGCAGGCATAGTCTGCATATTGAGGCACTCGAATCGATGAGCCCCGGCCATCCACATCTGCTGTGGGAGGGGCCGGGCATTGGCCTTGCGGACGTTCCCGCCCGGGCCTTGAGCCATCAGACTGGCACCACCCGGCTGACGAAGCAGGGCGCGCCAATCAGCACCATTGAACCCTAGCTGGAACTCTGGCTCAAGCCGCAGTTTCGCGACAAAACCCTCGCAAGTCTGGCCTTTGCAAACGCCACCCCATGCCCAATTGGAGACAGTCGTGCGCGTTTGCGCGGAATAGCTTGGATAGACGCGGTGAAATGCCGCGCTGGGCCAAGCCCCGATTGACTTAAATCGACACAAATTGATGAGGAGATTCGCAATGACAACTTCGAGCACGCACGACCAGGTAGAAGGCAAGGTTCACGAAATCAAGGGAGCGATCAAGGAGAAAGTCGGGGAAATCACGAAGAACCCTACGCTTCAAGATCAGGGAACGGCCGAACGAATCCAGGGAACGATTGAGAAGAAGATTGGCGAAATCAAGCAGGTTCTCGAGAAATAGAGGCCCGCTTAAAAAAATCAGGCCCTGGACGGAGAGCTACTCCGCCCAGGGCTTTTGAGTTTTATCTTCCTGCGGTGGATGGCGTGCCGCCTTCGGCAGGTTCCAGGTCGAGGCGGGCGCGTTCGCCATTGATGAGCACGACGCCGGCGTCGATCAACTGCTGGCCGGTGCAGTCGTAGGCCTCGTAGCGGCGCAGGGCTTCCATGGGAAAGAAGAATTCGACAGACAATGGCGCTGCCACGGGTACGCCGGGCTTTGCGCGTCCGCGTACGGTGGTGCTGAAGCTGATGCCGTCAAAACCCTGATCGCCAGGAAAGTAGCCGAGAACGCGGCGAATGAGCGGCGAGATGTGTTCGTCAAATGCCAGGGCAGCCGCCTTGTAGCGGGAGATGCCCTGCGGTTCTGCGAGTGCCGTGGTCATCGACAGTTCGAGATACACCTGATGACGGAATGGAATGAAGGCAGGCGGCGCGTAGGTGACGAAGTGCGCTGCCGGCTCGAGTTCCTTGAGCATGTGATTGCTGACGCCTTGAATGGAGGTCTGCAAAACGGCGAGCGCCTGCGGCGATGTGTCGCGCGCGGGCGGTGGGGTTGGTGCGGGAGCGACGGGCTGGGCTGTAGACGGCGTGACCGGGGCGGCGGCTACATACTGGGGCCGCGCTGCACTCTGCTCTGTGGCTGGCGGGACTTGAGTGGCAGGGACTTGAGCGGCTGGGGGGGGCGCGCTCGCGAGCACCGTCGGCGGGGCCTCAGGCTGGCCCGGCTGCTCTTCGTCGGTAAGCCAGAGGCTCAGCTGATTGGCATTGAGAAAGACTTCGGCGTCGACAATCGCGGCCTGCTCAGCGAGATTGCTCTGCGCGGACATCAGCCGTTTGGCGGCTGTCTGCGGAAAGTAGACCATCAGGTTTTCTGGCCGCTCGATGGGCATGCCCATGGTTTTGGAGACAACATGATGCGAAACTTCGATTGCGTATCCCTGCACCGCAGCGTTGTTTTGAAACGCCGGAACTGCAGCCTTGAGGATGGGCAGCACCACAGAGATAAAAGTCTCCTTGGCGCGCTGTTCGCTGGTGAATTTGTCGGAAGCATAGGCGCCGTAGTAATTGCCTGAGATGGCGAGGACGGTTGCGCCGTTGTAGCGCTCGAAGCGAATCGAGTGCTGGTCTGAGCGCTTCTGCGCCCTCTCATCGATATCGAGCTTGCGGCTGAAGTAGAACGGGAAGTTGAAGTGATGTGCGGCGATGTTTTGGCCGATCACGTTCAAATCGTTCATCGAGCGCTGCTGCAATGCGCGAATCTCAGAGTCTTGAATCTCAACTGGAGAAACGACCTGTGCGATAGCAATGGGCGTTGCAAAGCCCATAAGAATGATGCCCCAGAATACGAAGCCAGGAATAACTGCCCAGGCAGCCCTACTTATGCGCATAAACCGTCCCTGCTGGCTGATACGGAGGATCAGCTAAAGCCCGAGTATAGGCGATGAGCGCCCGCACCTCCGCGAGGCTGAGAGTTTTTTCGTAGGGTGGCATCAATGCGGATCGCTTCAGCGCGGGGCCGCCGTACTGGATGATTGCCGTTAGATCCGCGTCACTCATCTTGTTGAGAGTATTGCCGTCGGTGAAAGCGTGCGGCTTGGTTTCGAGGTTGTCGTAGTTGGAGACGCGCTCAGCGGATGACTCTGGATCGTGGCACCGGGTGCAGTACTTATCCGCGAGAATTGCGCCGAGACGCTGCTGATAGCCGAGAGCCGTCTCGATGACATCGAGCGAAGCCGGCTTTGCCTTGCCCGGTGTGACCGCGGTGAGCTGGTAGCGCCCGGCGATGCCGCCCAGGGTGACGGCGGTGGTGGCCTGGCCACTGGTGTCAGTAAGGGCCGCGGCAGGTTCAAAGCTGACGCCTGCGGGGCCTTGAAACTGGACCAGCGCTCCGGGAACGGCAGTGCCCTGCTCGTCATTGACCTGAACGACGACCGGGTCTTTGAGCGCTGTGCCAGTGGCGCCGACCTGATGTCCACCACTTGTCTCGACGATGGCGGCTCCGGTGCCGGTGGGTTTGAGAGCTGCGTTGGGTTGGGTGCCTGACTTACATCCAGCAAGCGCGACGACGGCGAGGAGCGCCAGGCAAGCGGATGATCGCAAGACCTCAGTGTTGACTCGTTTCATCATTGCTTTGCTCCTTTTCCGCTTGTGCCTTTAAGCGACATGAGGAAGGCCGTCAATGCGCGGGCATCTTCGTCACTCATCTTCTGGTTGGGCTCTGCTGTGCCGGGGCGCAGCGCTTGCGGATTCTTGAGCCAGGCGTAGGTCCAGGCCGGAGTCAGACGTGAGCCGACCTGCGTCAGGGTGGGTCCGATGTAGCCCTTGTCAGTTTTGGTATCGACGATGTGGCAGGACTGGCATGCGAATTTGGAGTAGAAGAGTTGCCGCCCTTGCTCCACCACCTGTGGAGGATTGGTGGCTGACGGCGCGGTGTCGGGGTCGACGGCGGATGTCTGATAGACGGCGAGCATGAAATCCGTAAGTTCCTTGTTGTCGCTGTCAGAGAGGTTGAAGCGGGGCATGCGCCGGATGAGCGATGGCCGCAGGGTATTGGGATTCTTGAGGAAATCGGTCAGCCACTGACGCTGAACGCTGCTGCCCTCGTAGGTCAGGTCAGGGGCCATGTCGCCGCCTCTGCCGTTGATCCGGTGGCAACTGAAGCAGGCGAGCTCGGTCATGAGCTTGCCGGCGTGGCCAGCGGGCTGGTAGTTGGTGTCTTCTGCAGCAGCGACGCGCAGCGTGTCAGGAATTGTGCGGCTGCGGCCGGTCTGTGCGAGCAGGGCCGTAGTCAATGCATCGGTCTGCGCATTGGAAAGCGCGAACTGCGGCATCTTCACCGCGCCACCGAAGGCACGCGGCTGGCGAATCTTGCTCACGATGTAAGTTGAAACCGTATGCTCCATGCCGGGTAGGAATGCGATCTGCGCAAGCGGCTTGCTGCCGATGGTGCTGAGATCGGGCGCGAAGTTCTGCGGTGTCTGCACGCCGTTGATCTCGTGGCAGGCGGCGCATCCGCCGTCGATGATAAGTCGGCGGCCACGGGCAATCTGCTGCGGTGTGGCCGCGGCAAGCTGCACGTTTGCGCCGTAATCTGCATCCGTCTTGCTGTGCAGATAGTCCGCCAGTGTGGCAATCTGCCGGGGCGTAAATCGGTAGTGCGGCATGGGCGTTGTGGCGTCGTAAATGCGCGGATTATTCAGCCACGCATTGAGCCATTCCGGCTTGACCTTGTTGCCGATGCGCGTCAGCTCAGGGCCAACGTCGCCACCGACAACATTGCCCGCCGCATTTTGAACTGCGTGGCAGGATGAGCAGAAGGATTGTCCATAAAGGCTCGCGCCATCAGCAGGATTGGTCGCCGACCCTGCCGAAGCATTCTTGACGCTTGCCGCTGAAGTATCGCCGGGCTGCGGTTTGCTTGAGCTGATAAGGTAAGCGGAAATATCGCTCGCGTCCTGATCGGTGAGCTTGTAGTTAGGCATCGTGGCAGTAGCCGCGTATGCCTGCGGGTCTTTGAGCCAGCTGTAGATCCACTCGCGTGTGGTCTTGTCGGCGACATGAACGAGTGACGGCGGATGATCGGTCGGCATCATCTTTGTGCCGTCGGGCCGCGTAACAGCGTGACATCGAACGCAGCCGTAGCGCGCCAGCATCGTGCGGCCAAGATTCAACTGCGGAGTGCCGGCCATTGCGTTCTGATGGCATTGACCGCAACCTGCTTCAATATAGCGCGTGGGCAGGATGGGCGCTTCGCCATCGCGTTCGCTGTGGTGCGCCTCGGAGACGGTGGTGGCTGCCCCCTGACCGCCATGACAGATTACGCAGCCAAATCCATCCACCGAATGTGGAATCGCCGGGTGCTTGCGAAATGGCTGCTGATGTTCGTCTGCCAGGCTGGCTTCGCTCAAGCCAAGATGACACGTAGTGCAGCGATCGACGACGCCCAGCTCGGGCATCCATATCTGGTGGATACCAGGCTCGAAGCGACGGCGCATGGAGACCGCGTCGCCGCGATCGCGAATCAACGATAGATACTTGCGCTGATAGCTATGCCACTGGCTGAAGTGCTCCTTGGTGGGTGTGACAGCAAGCGCAAGCAGCAGAACAAGGCTGACAACGCCAAAGGCCCGCACCGGATCGCCGAAGAGCGCTTGCCACGCAGAGGAAATGTATTTTCGTATGGATTGCACTTAACTCCTCCAGGGCAAAACCCAGGACCAGCCGGGGCCGCGAAACCATGTACCCACAGCAGTGAGCACAATCAATTCAAAGAGAAACCACGTCATGATCCAGTAGGCAAATGGCTTCGAAGCAAGGTAGCGACGCCACCGCGAAGGTGACTCCAGCGTGCTGTTGGCGCCGATGAACATCGCGATAGCAACAATCACCGTTGGCGCAACCGCAACATAGACATCGAAGAACACTAGAAACGCAAGCAATCCAGCTGTTGCAACGTAAAAGATATTCAGGCGCTTTGTGCGGTCTTTTAGAAACAGGCCCTGCGCCTCAATGTTGATGTTGAAGTATGGAATGACGATCAACGAGACGATGAGCATCGTCGGCACGAGCACCCCCGCGACAACGGGCGGGAAGTAATGCAGCAGCTCTTGCAGGCCGAGGAAATACCACGGTGCCTTGGCGGGGTTGGGCGTATGCGTCGGGTCAGCTATGCCTTCGAGAGGTGCATTGAAGAACAGCGAGATGACAACCAGCAGAATCGCCAGCAGCTCAATCGCAAGTGCTGCGCGAAAGAGCACGCCGGGATAAGTCTGCATCTGCTCTTCGCGAGCCACCTTGACCTGCGCACTGGTGCGGCGCGTGACAAAGACGACTCGTGTCGGAGAGCGCCGCTGGTCTGAGTCAAGACCAGCGATGAAATCTTTTGGAGTGCTCATTTCGTCTCCTTCGCCGGGAGTGGTGGTGCGGCGGCAGCCTGTGCCCTGGGCTCAGACTGCTGCACATACAGCCCGCCATCTTTGCGAATACGCCAGAAGTGAATGGCGATGAAAACAATCGCGGTCAGTGGCAGTACGACACAGTGCAGTACATAGAAGCGGAGCAATGCGTTTGCGTTAACCTGATTGCCGCCCAGTAACAGGAAGTGAATCTTGCTGCCGACAATCGGCACTGCGGATGAAATATTCGAGCCAACTGTAATAGCCCAGAATGCCAGCTGGTCCCACGGAAGCAGATAGCCGGTGTAGCTGAGCAATAAAGTAATCAGCAGCAGCACAATGCCGATGACCCAGTTGAATTCGCGCGGTGTGCGATAGGCGCCGCGATAGAAGACCTTGAACATGTGCGCAAAGACGAGAAAGACCATCAGCTGCGCCGACCAGCGATGCAGGTTTCTCAGAAAAAGTCCTGACGAAACAACAAACTGCAGGTCCTTCATGTCGGCGTATGCCTGCGGCACTGAAGGGTGGTAATACAGCATGAGCAGAATGCCGGTGACCACGAGGATAAGAAATGTGCCCAGCGTGAGTGTGCCGAGATACCAGGTTGAACTGAAGCTCACCATGCGCTTGCGCACTTTGGTTGAGAAGAGGTGAAGGAATACATTCTGCTGAATCGCAAGCGCGCGATGCAGAGTGCTGTTGCCGCTGCCGCTGCGAAAGACTGAGCGCCACACGCGGCTGCCGCGAACTTGTTCAATGATTTGATCGGTCTTCGTGGTCATGCTCAAACCCTCAAGTACTGCAGCGCGGGGACGTTGATGGAGCGATCGACCATGAGATTGCCCTCATCGCTGACCCAGACCTTGAGCCATGGCAAGGGCTTGGGCGCGGGGCCTTCAATCTTCTCGCCGGTGCGCTTGAACTTGCTGCCGTGACAGGGACAGGTGATCATGCCGAGGTCCTGATTCCATGTGGTCAGGCAACCGAGATGGGTGCATATCGCGCCAATTGCGAAGAAGCCCTCTTCTGCGCGAATGGTGTAGATTCCGGCGTTCACGTCCATGCTCACCAGGCCCACGGGAAAGCTCTCGGGTCTGCCTGCATTGACGATTGACGACGGCTCGTAGAGCACATTGGGTGAGAGATAGTTGTATGAGAAAACAGCTGTGCCGGCAGCAGCGATGCCCAGCGATCCCAACCCTACCTTGGTGAAGAACGCTCTTCGGTCGAAGCTATCGGCCGAGGGTGTCGTTCCTATCTGTTTCAACTCGTGCATGCGTTACCTCGCGATCGCGCCGGCTGCGAGCGGTTTCGCGCGCAGAGGGCCGTCGATAGATTCAAGAGAAATTAAGCCGGTGGGATCCACTGAAAAAATGTTGTAAGACTCCATCGTGATGGTGCCCGCTGGACAACGCGCTGCGCAGAGGCCGCAGCGAATGCAACGAGACTCATCCTTGAGCATCGCGGAGCCGGTGATGACACCTAGTTCGTCTGCCTGAATGTCATCCAATTCGACACCGAGCAGGTCGCGTACATTGCCTAACTGCGTGGTTGTTTCTTCATCAAATGAAATGCGTTCGAGCGATACGAGTTCGAGGCAGCTCTCGGGGCATACGTCAACGCAGCCACCGCAGAGAATGCACTCGGTTGCATCTTCTGAATTGCCCTCAAAGACAGTGTTGACCCAGCAGTGGAGGCAGCGTTGCGCCTCTGCCATTGCAGACTCAGCATCGAATCCAATCTCCACTTCAGTCACGCCGGTGCGGCGCTTGAGTGGCTGCATTGGGATGGCTGGGCGTGTCTTGTCGAGCAAGTCGAGGGGCATGTGATAACGCTCCATGACTTCGACTTCGATAACTGGATCGGGGTGTTTGGTGCCGCGCAGATACTCATCAATCCCGACGGCTGCGCGCTTGCCATCAGCCACGCTGTCGATGATGAGTCGCGGGCCAAAGACGCAGTCGCCACCAGCGAAGACTCCAGGTGCTGAAGTCATCAACGTCTGCGGATTCACAGCGACCAATCCGCGCGGGGAAACTCCAACTCCGTCTTCAGGAGTCAGGAAAGTTAGATTCGCTGCCTGACCGATGGCCATGATGATGGTGTCGCATTCGAGCAGGGTTTCGCTGTTCTCAAAGAAGGTCGGATTGAAGCGCCGGTTCTCATCGAAAACTGATTTGGTCTTGAGCACTTCGAGCCCGATGGCGTGCCCGTCTTTACCGACAATCTGCTTGGGACCAAAGCCGGCATGGATGATGATGCCTTCTTCGACTGCCTCATCAATCTCTTCGAGTGATGCGGGCATTTCAGCGCGATTTTCGAGGCAGACAAGGTGTACTTCCTGGGCACCGAGTCGCAGCGCAGAGAGCGAAACGTCCATCATTTCGCGCGCTGCGACAGCATCCACGCTGTCCTGCGTTGGTTCAAAGTTTTCGACTCCCGCTGCATGCTGCTTGAGCACTTCGCGAGCTGCTGAGCGGGCCACATCCATGGCGACATTGCCGCCGCCGATGACCAGTACCTTCTTGCCGATGGTGAAGCGATAACCCAGATTCACGTTGAGCAGGAAGTCTATGCCCTTGTAAACACCATCGAGATTGACGCCAGGGATGGTGAGGTCGCGGCTGCGATGCGCGCCAACTGCAATGAGCACTGCATCGAATTTGCTGCGCAGATCGGCGATGGTAAAGTCGCGTCCGGCAGCACTGTTAAGTTTCAGCGTGATGTCGCCGGTGGCAAGGATTTCGCGGACCTGCGCCTCGACAACATCGCGAGGCAGGCGATACTCAGGCAGGCCCAGATAGAGCATGCCGCCTGCGACTTGTGAAGCCTCAAACAGAGTGACGGAGTAGCCCATCAGGCCCAGATCATGCGCTGCGGAAAGTCCTACCGGGCCTGCTCCAACAATGGCCACGCTGAGATTGAGTTTGGGTTGCAGACGGCCGGCGTTTACGTCAATTGGATTGCGCGACTCAGGGCCATGCTGCTCAGTGAGGAATCGCTTGAGTGCGCGGATGGCGATAGGCTTGTCAATCTCACCGCGACGGCACGCAGTTTCGCAGGGATGTGCGCAGACGCGGCCGCAGATGCTGGCGAGCGGATTTGGTTCGCGCGCATAGCGATATGCGTCTTCGAAGTTACCCTCGGCGATCAGTTCTACATAGCGGCCCGCGTTGGTATGTGCGGGACAGGCCGTCATGCAGGGAAAGTTGGTGTTCAACCATTCCTGATCAACCTTCTTGTTGATAAAGCGTTGCTGCATGGGTGACCATCCGCGTCTGGGGAAGTGGGAGAAGGGGGAAGCGGGCGTGACTTCACGCCCGTTGAGTTACTTTTGAAGCGACTTACTTTGAAAGCGTGAAGTCTGATGCAGTGTCGCCTGCAACCTTTACAGGATTCGACTTGGTCTTTGCACCCTCATGCCATGCGGTGACGGTGTATGCGCCATCAGGAACGTTGTCGATCTTGTAGGCACCCGACTTATCAGTCTCAGCAAAGTAAGGCGTGGGCGAAACGATGATGTAAGCGGCCATCTCAGGATGTACATTGCAGAGCAATGGCACAGCACCGGGGTTATCGAACTTGAAGCTCTGCTTCTGCCCCTGAGGCCATGTGCCGAGGTTGTGGCCAAGCTTCTTGTTACCGCTGATCGAAATCCAGAAGACGTTGTGCGCTACGCTGTCGCTGTTGAGGAATTCGACGGTCGTGCCTTGCTCAATGGCCACAAGGTGAGGCGTGAACATCAGGCCTTTTTGATCGATGACGATGTGCTGGGTGGGGGCGGGAAATGTCTTGCCGGGGATAGCTTCGACATAGACGACGGAGACGCCTGAGACGCCTGATACCTTGCCGTGGATGGTCCCTGCAACCGCTGCTGTGCTGAGTGCGGTAATCGCGATAAGTGTTGCCAGTGTGATGCGTTTCATATCTGCTCCTGAGTGGGAAAGTGAATGCCGTTAAAGTTTGCTAGTAGACGAACTCCAGCCCGGTGACGAGTACGTTTGTTCGGAAGGGATTGCCAATAGCTGCACCCGTGGATGGGTTGTAGACAATCTGCTGGGGCTGAATCTGGTACTCAACCGACGCCTTGATGTTGGCGTGGATGAGGAACTGCTCGCCGAGCGTGAAGCGATTGCGCGTTGCCCGGTATGGCGAGAAGAAGGAAGACGACGGTGGAGCCGTTGGGTCGTACATAAGGAAGTTGACCCGATCAGCAGTTGACTTGACCTGATCCCAGCGCACGATGCTCATGGCCCAGGGCAGCGCAAGATAGTCAGCCTCAAGGAAACTGCCGCTGAATGTAACTGCAGCCTCAGGCTTGAAGCCGGTGATGGCACCACTTTCGACAGTGGATTCAGGCACAAGGTTGTGATCGTGGGCTGCCATGTACACACCAAACAAATTGAATGTTCGGTAGTTAAAGTTGACGTCGCCGCCGATGCGGTAGAACGGCTCACGCGCGGTGAGAACGACTGGGGTCACACCGTCGGCCAGGACACCAGACACAGTCTGTACGCTGCGACCGTAGAAGCCAAAGGTTCCTAGCGCCAGGAAGGTGTGATCACGCGGACCGGAAGCACCAGCAGCCTGAACGCCGTTGCGGCTTTCCGGATTTTTTTCAAGGTTGAAGCGATAAATGAATCGGCCGTAGATGTCTTTGTAGTTGGAGTCGGAACTGAATGCGACTCCATTACCCGGCTTGACCGTGGGCGCTGTAGGAGCTGCACCGCTGGTGTTTTGATTCATGACCGCGAGAGAGTAGTGGTAGCCCTGGTAGGAGTGCCCTCCGCTGATTTCAAGCCCGTGTGCAGCACTCGAAATCGACGCCCCGTTGTTGACAAATTCAGGCCGTCCAATGCCATTCTGGACGCCGATATTCGCCTCGCCGAAGAGGTCCCAACCGCTGAGGTTCCAGGAGCGTGCCTGACTGAACGGGATATCCAGTTCAAACTGACCAAAGCGCAAGTTCACTGAGTCTGTGGGCATTTTGAGGAATCGGCTGACGTCGTGAAATTTGAGGTACGCATCGCCCAACGCGCCGTTGGCATTCGCACCGGCGACGCTGATGTCGTCGTCAACCCAGAAGGAGATACCGGTTCCGAAATTGCCCGCCGTAAAGATACTGAAAAGTCCTGGTTGAAAGTCAGATTTGGGGACAAATGTACCAATAGTTCCGGCAGGCAGAACCTGGTTGAAGTTGTTCCGGCTGGAGCCAACCTGCTGGTAGAACTGGTTGTAGCGCAAGCCAATCGGCGGCAGGCCGGGAATGGTGCCGGGATATACCGTGTGCGGAAATAACTCGGCCTGTGCCGGTGCTCCAAGGAGAATTGGCGGAGCCTTGAGAAAGGACTCGTCATCCTTGGGAAACTTGAAGCCTGCATCCTTGAATGCCTTGCCGAAGTCATTGAGCTTTGGGAAGTCCAGGTGGCAGGTGGTGCAGGATGTACCGTACTGACGGGAAAACGCGGGAATCGCTCGACTCGTTTGCGGAAGCAAAAGAACCGTCAGTGCAGCGACAAAAAGGATTCGGGAAAGCCATTTTCGATTCATAAAGACGCCTCGGAGACTCGGTCGGGGATTCAAATCCAAGCTTTCAATCGTTTGTGTTCCTATTGTGGAGGGGAATCCGCTTCAGCGAATGTGACGACCATCACGCGAGATGGCGGTTCTGACATGGGACGCGATTGCACAGAGGGGCAATTGCCAAGCCCTTGTTCACGCTGCAAACGTAGGTTGCAAGGTCAGAAGTTGATGTTCAAAAGAGCTCTCACTTGCCCGCACGGGGCAGGATTCATAGAGGCACGGGAGCCTGAACCTCGATGGGCAGGCACCTGGTTCTCCCTGGGAATTGTCGGTTTTCGGCGCGCTATGCCGCAGCCAGTGTCGTTGAGCGGAACGAACCGGCGCATTTGATGGGTACGCGGCTGGTTTGTTGGATCGGGCCTGGCTCAAGCCATTGAGGGGCTTAATCCTTCATCTGTACCAGTAGCATGCGCACTGCGGTCTTTGCCGAGATTCCGTGCGACAGCATCGGTGGCATGTAGACAAAGGAGCCGGGTTGAGCTTCGACAATATCCGCCCCCAGCTGCACCTGGGCCAGCCCCTCGATAAAGTAGAGAACTGCCGGCGTAGGGGCCGAATGTGCTGACAGCTCCTCGCCGGCCGCGAAGCCAAACAGGGTAATGTTCACCTTCTGATCCTTGTGCAACACGCGGCTGAGAATGCCCTTCTCGGGAAGGGTGAACTCCTGTTGCAGATTTGCAAAATAGGCATAATCCATTTGCTTCTCTCTCATTCCATTGCACTTGCGGTTGGTCGAATTTCGTTGCTGCGGGCGGGGTTGGTGAGCAATCCTGGACTGAAAGCGCCAGAAATCCAGCGAATATCAGACCTCCGGATTGTTCAGAGATGCCAGATATGGCCAAAACACTCCAGGCGAACGATACCAGACCCTCATGCGCGAAGGCTCACATGAGAACCCGCAGCACAATCTGGATTCCCCGCAAGCGGTTATGCTTTCCAGCATCTGGACTGGCTCTGCGCCTGCTGCAAGCGTTGCAGTTTCCTGTCAGATTCCGTGTGCAGATTCAGACAGAGACTTCATTTCTTAAGGGGCGGCGACTCATGCCACAGCGGCCCGGCGAAAGGCTGCGAAGATGCATCTATCTCCACAGACCTGCTCAGCAGGGGCAGATGACATTTGCTTTGAATTGAGTAGTGGTGGCCAGAGACGGGATCGAACCGCCGACGCCGGCCTTTTCAGGGCCGCGCTCTACCACTGAGCTATCTGGCCTCAGTGAAATTGCAGGAACAAACGACTGGCGCTGGAATCGACCGACGGGCGGGAATACTGCGCTTCTGCAACGACCTGCTTAGTATAGCAAGACGAGCCGCTGCCGCCAAACCGGAGAACTGCCGCGGTTCAGGCAATGGTCGCATGTGTTCAGCGCGGTTGTGTTTTCATTGAGGGAATGCAGCGACAACCGACAATGAGGGGGTTCGCAGGCCGGGTGGCAGCTCCAGCTGCCGTGCTGGCGCTCAGCCTGCTCTGGGCGCTCAGCGGTGTGCGCGGCGAACTGCTGCCCGGCCCGACCCCTCTCTCGGTGGCGCAACTTGAGAGGCAGGCGCTGCCGCTTTTGCTGTTTGCCGCCATCGCTGCCCTGGCCGCCCTGCTCAGGCGGGAGCAATGGCCGCGCAGGCACCAGCTCTGGAATGCAATCACGCTTGGAGCAGGGCTCTTTCTGGTGCCGGCAATGCTCATCTACTTATCTGAGGCAACTGTTTCTGCTTACACGCGCACGGTGCTTTTGATCCTGGTTCCGGTCTTCGCCGTGGTCGTGAACCCCCATGCAGGAAGCTCACAGGCTGGCGAAGTTCGCTACGGGCTGGCTGCTTCTCTGGCGGCTGTGGTCGGCGCGCTTTGCGTCTTCCCGGTTCGCTTCCCCGGCTCGTTTCCAGAAATTGCAGGTTTCTGCGCGGTCATAGTTGCCGCAGCCTGTATTGCCGCCGCCAATTGCCGCGCCAACGCTTTGGCGCTGCCTGGCTCCGCCTCATGGGCAGCCACGGCAGCCGTTGCCGCCGCAACCGCTGCATCGGGGCTGTTGGCCGCGAGCGCCTGCCTTGAGAAAACCCTCTGGCGCTGGAACCTTCCTGCCGGTGAATGGCTGTGGTCCGTCGCGCTGGAGTTGCCCGCGCTGCTGCTGTTGTTCTGGCTGCTTCGCCGTCTCCCCGCGCCTCGAATGGCGACGCGCTACAGCTTTGCGCCGCTGCTTGCCGTGCTCATCGGCATGGCCGCCCTGCGCCCGGCGCTTGATTCAATCCAGCCTCGCACCTGGCTGGGCCTCATCCTCATGGCCACCGCCGCATCCTGGCTGCTTCTTGCCCCTGAGAGCGAAGTCTGCTCGCCCTCTTCCGCACTCGGCTTGTAGCTCAGTGAAACTCGAATCGCCGCCAAGCCAGCACTCTCCAGTACACTGAGTTTCAATTCACCTGTTCCCTGCGAGGTTTCAATGCGTTTTCTTCCTGCCGCCCTGCTGATCGCACTTGTGCCGCTCTGCTCCTGCACCCGCAACAGCAACGATAGTCAGGGACAGGAAGCGAAGACGGAGCGCGCCTTTCAGCGTGCGCGGCAGCAGGGGTCTTTGGCGCTGCGTACGTTTCTTCTCAGCTTCCCCAAGGGTGCTGACCTGCACGTTCACCTCAGCGGGGCCGTCTACGCCGAAAACTGGATTCGCGCGGCCGCCGAGGATGGCCTCTGCGTGGACACCAAGGCGCTCAAATTTGCCAAGCCCACCGGCAAATCCTGCGCCAAAGACCAGATGGCCGTCACCGACCTGCTGGCCCATACCGAGGGCCCCAACCAGGACATCTACGACAAGCTGATCAACGCCTTCTCGATGCGCAGCTACGTGCCCTACTCCGAGTGGAGCGGCCACGACCAGTTCTTCTCTACCTTTGGCCACTTCAGCGGAACCGACAAACGACACACCGGCGAGTGGGTCGACGAGGTCATCTCCCGCGCCGCCCGGCAGAACGAGCAGTACATCGAGCTGATGGAGACGCCGCCGTTTGGCCACGCCGCCACGATTGCCCACCAAATCGGCTGGGATGCGAACCTGCCCGAGTTTCGCCAGAAGCTGCTGGCCGCAGGCCTCGACCAGGAAGTGGACGCCGCCCGCGAGCACGTCGAGTCGGCCCTCACCCTACGCAACCAGATCGAACACTGCGGCACCGCGCAGGCCGCGCCCGCCTGCCAGGTCCAGGTGCGCTTCATCTATCAAATCCTGCGCGGCTTCCCCAAAGAGCAGGTCTTTGCCCAAACGCTGCTTGGCTTTGAAGCCATCAGCAAGCTGCCCGAATTTGTCGGCATCAACTTTGTGCAGCCGGAAGACGGCTACATCTCCATGCACGACTACACGCTCCAGATGCAGATGCTTGACTATCTGCACTCGGTCTACCCCAACGTGCATATTTCGCTGCATGCGGGCGAGCTTGCCCCCGGCCTGGTGCCGCCCGAGGGATTGCGCTTCCACATTCGCCAGGCCGTCGAGCTGGGCCACGCCGAGCGCATTGGCCACGGCGTTGACGCGCTCTACGAAGACGATGCCCCCGGCCTGCTCCGGGAACTGGCTGCCAAGCATGTCATGATCGAGATCAACCTCACCTCGAATGACGGCATTCTGGGCATCAAGGCCGACGAGCACCCCCTGCCCTACTACCGCAAGGCCCATGTGCCGGTCGCGCTCTCCACCGATGACGAAGGCGTTTCCCGCATCGACCTGACCCATGAATACGTGCGCGCCGCCGAAGACTACAGCCTCAGCTACGTCGAACTCAAGCAGATGGCCCGTACCGGCATGGAGCACAACTTCCTGCCCGGCAAAAGCCTCTGGGCCAAACCCGACGACTTCACCCAATTCAACTCAGCCTGCACCGAACTCCAGTCCGAGGTCCACCTCACACCCACCTCCGCGACCTGCCTTGACTTCCTCAAAAACAACGAAAGGGCTGCCGCCCAACGGGAACAAGAGCGCCGCCTCCGCGAGTTTGAGGCTAAGTGGTGAGGGGCAAAACTCTCGCCGAGCGATCATGAGACGAGCCATGAAGGGGTTGCGCGAAATGAGGATTCAGGAATGACGGCCGGATTTAGCTCAACCTCATAGCCGCATTCCCTCATCTCGCCCGTTCAAAACCCACTCATCCCGCTGAATTACCCTTGAAGTGAAGCAAGCCATTTGAAACCAAACCCTCGGAGCCCGCATCCCCGTGCGCATCATCCTCTCGAATATCGGCACCATGGGCGACATTAACCCTCTGATCGCCATTGCGCTTGAGTTGAAGCGGCGCGGGCACCAGCCGGTGATGGCGGTGCCGCCGGTGTATGGGCCGCGGATTGTGCCGCTGGGCCTCGAGTTTCACCCGGTGCGGCCGGATATTGACCCAGGGAACACCGCTCTTGCCGCCATGATTTATGACGTGCGCAAGGGCACCGAGCGCGGCTTGCGGGAGTTTCTTTTCCCTGCGCTGCGGCAGACCTACGACGATCTGTTGGCGGCTGCAACGCTGCCCCAGCGCGCCGATCTGCTGCTGCTGGGTGAGTTGAACTACGCCGGGCCGGTGGTCGCCGAAGTCACAGGGATTCCCTGGGCGAGCTACGTGCTGGCACCGCTGAGCTTTTTTTCGGCCTACGATCCGCCGGTGCTGCCGATGTATCCACGGCTCTCGCGGGCGGACAAGACGGTGCCGGGGATGGGCCATGCGATCCGGCGGCTGGTCAAGCTGATGAGCCGCAAGTGGCCGCAGCCGGTCTACGACCTGCGTCAGGCACTGGGCCTGCCGCGCGGGGCGAATCCACTGTTTGATGCCAAACATTCGCCAGACCTGGTGCTGGCGCTATTCTCGCGCGTACTCGGCCGGGAGCAGCCGGACTGGCCAGAACACGTGGCCATCACCGGATTCTGTTTCTACGATGCGGATGCCGGAAATGCCAAACTCCCGCTGCATCTAGAGGAGTTTCTCGCCGCCGGGCAGGCGCCGCTGGTATTTACCCTGGGTTCGGCTGCGGTCATGGCCGCTGGTCACTTCTACGAATACGGAGCGCGTGCGGCGGAGCGACTGGGGCAGCGGGCGGTGCTGCTGATTGGGCCAGATGCCCGCAACCGGCCCAAACATCCGCTGCCGCCGTCGATCTGCGTTGCAGAATACGCGCCCTATTCAGCGCTGTTTTCGCGCGCTTCGGTCATCATTCATCAGGGCGGGGTGGGCACCACGGCCCAGTGCCTGCGCGCCGGCAAGCCCATGCTCATCATGCCCTACAGCCACGATCAGCCCGACAATGCGCGCCGGATGCGGCGGCTCAAGGTGGCCAGGGTCATCCAGAAGCAGCACTTTACGCCGATTCGTGTTGCGCGCAAGCTGCGAATTCTGCTGGACGAGCCAATCTATGCCCACAGGGCACAGCACATCGCAGAGCGGCTGCACAGCGAAGACGGCGTCGCACATGCCTGCAACGCGCTTGAGGGATTGGTTTTAGCGAAGAAGGATGAAGCACGAAGCTAATATAAATTTCGGAGTTTTCAGAGCTTTTCCGGATGAGAAGGCATTCACTCGCAGCACTAGGGCGAGGTTCGCACCTCGCCCTAGTGATTAAAAATCGGATTCTGCCAGAATCCCTCGGAGTCCGTTATCGGGAATTAGAGAGGCTGTACGTCAGCCGCCTGCCAGCCCTTGGGACCCTTCACTACGTTGAACTGAACGGCCTGACCTTCTTGCAAGCTCTTGAAGCCGTTCGAGTTAATAGCGGAGTAGTGAACGAACACATCTTCGCCGTTCTGACGCGAGATGAAGCCGAAGCCCTTCGCGTCGTTAAACCATTTCACAGTGCCTTGTTCCATTTTGAGTCGTATTTCCTAAACTTTGAATTGCGCTTGAGTGAAACGGAGCGACCACTGGCAGATCTTGCTTGGTTGGGCGAGTACTGCTCACGCCCGGTTCGGTTCTAACGCTGTGTTCATCTTACCATTGTTCTGGAAATCTGGGTACGTAAATATGCAAGTCCCACATCCAGAGCGATTTTGACCTGTTTTAGCGAGTCCATCATCTCTTCACTGGGGTAATCTTTCGCCATGGCTTCCCCCACCCGTCCTGTCCCGTTTCCTGACCCGTTTCAAAACCCGTTTCGCAACCTGCTGGAAGGTCCCCTGGCCACCCTCGCCGCCGCCTTTGCCGATCTTCCCCCCTGCAATCAGCCCTCGGATGACGCGGAGAGGCGCACCGCCATGGCCGCAGTGCTTGAAGATGTGGCGGTACGGATGGGCGACAACTACCCCTACTTCCATCCTCTCTATGCCGGGCAGATGATTAAACCCCCGCATCCAGTTGCACGCGCCGCCTACGCGCTGGCCATGACGATCAATCCAAACAACCACGCGCGCGACGGCGGACGCGCCAGTTCAACGATGGAGGTGGAGGCGGTCGCCGCGATTGCGCGCATCTTCGGTTGGAACACCCATCTCGGCCACCTCACCTCGGGCGGCACCTTTGCCAATCTTGAGGCGCTCTGGGTGGCCGGCCAGCTTGCCCCGGCAAAACGCATCGTGGCGTCAGAGCAGGCGCACTACACCCACAAGCGCATCAGCGCCGTGCTGCAGTTGCAGTTCAGCTCTGTGGCTTCAGACGCGGCCGGGCGCATGGATCTGAACGCCCTCGAAGACGAGCTGCGATGCGGCGATGTGGGCACAGTGGTCGTCACCATGGGCACCACGGCGCTTGGCTCCGTTGACCCCCTGCCGGAAATCCTCGCGCTGCGCGACCGCTATGGCTTCAGGATTCACCTGGACGCGGCCTACGGCGGCTATTTCAGGTTGATTGCCGGGCAATTGGATACCGCGGCGCATGCGGCCTATTCACTGATGGAGCAAGCCGACTCAATCGTGATTGACCCGCACAAGCATGGGTTGCAGCCGTACGGTTGCGGCTGCGTGCTGTTTCGTGACCCGGCCGTGGGGCGCTTCTACAAGCACGATTCACCGTATACCTACTTCACCTCAAATGAATTGCATCTGGGCGAGATCAGCCTGGAGTGTTCGCGCGCCGGAGCGTCGGCCGTGGCGCTGTGGGCTACGCAGCGGTTGCTGCCCCTCACCGCTGACGGGGAATTTGCCCGCGATCTGATGGCCAGTCGTCGTGCCGCCCTTGAACTGCATCGCCGGATCCGCCAGGATGCTCGATTTGAGTCTTTCCCATCGGGACCAGAACTCGATATTGTTGTGTGGCGGGTCAGGGGAAGTTCAACGGCGCAAATGTCGGATCGCGCGCAGAGGATTTTTGATGAATGTGCCGCATTCAATTTGCACCTTGCGCTAGTACAATTGCCCGGAGCGATGTTTGGCAGTCACGACGCAATTGCTTCCCCAACCTTGGTGACCTGTTTACGCTCAGTGCTGATGAAGCCGGAACATGAAAACTGGCTGGGGGAAATCTGGGAGCGGCTTAGCTCAGCTGCAGACCGGGTACTTGATTTGGAACAATGAGGTTGCTTTTCAGCAAACCTCCTGGCACAACGGCCAAGGCTCAAGAGAGGCCGGTTCAGCGCAGATCCTGCAATTCAACGTCAGTCTGTAAGCATTTGAGGGTGAAAATGGCAGGAAAAGAAGAAAACGTTGTCATCAGCGCAGGAGATTGCACCCTCACTCTCATCCCGGCTCTGGGAGGAAAAATCAGCTCCCTGCGCATCCTTTCTCATGAGTTGCTGCAGTCTCCCCTTCATCCATTCGCGCCCAGAACACACACCATGGGCTTTGCTGAAGGCGACGCCAGCGGATGGGATGAATGCCTGCCATCGGTCTCTGAGTGCACCGTAGCGACTGAAGCGGGAAAGGCTTTCATCCCCGATCACGGCGACCTGTGGCGCATTCCCTGGCAGGTTTTGGATTCCAGCCCCGACTCCGCTACGCTGCGCGTCTCCTGCTTCTCGTTGCCACTGCAACTGACCCGCTCGGTCATCCTCTCTGAGACGCAAACCGGCTGGCGCCTGCAGCTGCTCTATTCGCTCACCAACATGGGCGCAACAAGCGTCCCTTGGGCATGGACCGCGCATCCCCTCTTCGTTTCAGAACCCGGTGATCGCATCGTGCTGCCGGGCGAAGTACAAGCCCTGCGTCTTGAAGGCTCGGGAGGCAACCGGCTCGGCTGCAACGGAGATGAAGTCTCCTGGCCCATCGCAACGCTTGCCGATGGATCGGCTTTCGACCTGAGTCTGGCTCGCTCCGCCGACACCGGCTTCGGCGACAAGCTCTTCACCGGAGTCATGCAAGATGGCTGGTGCGCCCTTGAGCGGCCTTCCATCGGGTTGCGCCTGAGCGTTCACTTTGACCCCAGACTCACCCCGTATATTGGGTTATGGCTCTGCTACGGCGGCTGGCCTGAAGAACCCGGCCTCAAGCAGGTCTGCGTTGCTCTCGAGCCCTCCACTTCCCCCGTTGACTCACTCGCTGAGTCCGGTTCGTGGTCGCGCACCCTGGCTCCCGGTGAAACAGTCAACTGGCCTATGACTCTCGGTATCGAACCCATTCAGCCTGGCTAACCACTGTCTGCAGCAACGAAAGCGATCCACCGCGCCATCTCGCGCACTGAACTGATTCATTTTGATGCTTTTTCATCATTGAGGTAGATATCCAATGAAAGACCCCGCCGCCCTTCGCGTCCTCCATGAGAATCGCTACCACGCGACCCCCCACATTTTTGTCGCACCCGGACGTGTCAATCTGATCGGTGAACACACCGACTACGCTGAAGGGTTTGTCATGCCCGCTGCGATTGATTTCGCTACTCTCGCCGCGATCTCGCCGCGCAACGATGGAAAGGTTGTCATCTACGCTGAGAACTTCGGCGAAGAGCGCTCCTACGAGGCCAATGCGCTGCCCTCTCAGCCCTCCGGCGAATGGTCTGACTATCCACTCGGCGTGCTCGCCATTCTGGCCGGCGAAGGATACACAATTCCAGCGATGAGCCTCAGCCTTTGGGGCGACGTGCCGCTCGGCTCAGGCCTCAGCAGTTCTGCAGCAGTTGAAGTTGCCACCGCGGTTGCCGTCACCGGCATGATGGGCGTCAGCATCCCTGGGCCAAAGCTGGCCCGGCTCTGCCAGCGGTCTGAAAACGAGTTTGTCGGCGCCAACTGCGGCATCATGGACCAGTTCATCTCTGCCAACGGAGCAAAGGACCACGCGCTGTTGCTCGATTGCCGCGACCTCAGCTACCGACTTGCGCCCATTCCAGCCGACGTCGCGCTGGTCATCGCCAACACCATGGTCAAGCACTCGGTCGCCGGCGCCGGCTACACCACCCGCCGCGCTGAGGTAGAAGAGGCCTGCGCAGTCCTTGCCTCGCACCGGCCTGAAATCAAATTCCTGCGCGATGCCACTGTTGCCGACCTCGAAGCCTGGGGCCATGAAATCTCTCTCAATGCCCTGAAGCGCGCGCGCCATGTCATCACCGAAAACAACCGGACAGAGGCCGCCGCCGAGGCCCTCCTCGCCAACGACATGCCCACCCTCGGCCGCCTGATGCATGAGGCCCACGTCAGCTACAGCAAAGACTTTGAAGGCAGCTGCGTCGAGGCCGATACCATGGTCGATCTCGCCCAGGACCTGCCCGGCCTGATCGGCGCTCGCCTCACCGGCGGCGGTTTTGGCGGCTGCACCATCAACCTGGTCGAATCATCGCAGGCTCAGACCTTTGCGCTGGCGCTCAAAGAACGCTACCAGAAGGCAACCGGCATCACCCCAGAGATTCACATCTGCCATGCCTCAGCAGGGGCGCACGCAATTTCCTAGCACTCGCCCGCCGAGGGCGCTTTGATGAAATTTACAAATATTCCAGTTTGACTTCATCTCATCGAAGCGAATTTCAGGGCAGTTTCGCCGACTTTGAGCCGTTGTTCTCTCGACTCGGATTTCCTCTGCCAATCGAGGTCAATCGCTGTATCAGGGCACACCAAAGAGGTGGGCCCGCATGCACGATTGTGGGATAGGCCGTCGCTTCCCAAGCCGATAGCGTGAAGGCTGGCAAGATTTTGCTGTTCCGTGAATTGACGCCTTGGTACTATCAAGGGGCATCTCATGCTCTGAGTTTTTTGAAAACGTAAGTCATATCGGCCAGTCAGCCCGGCCACTTTGATTTGAGAAATATCGCCGACCATGCCTGGCTGATCTGCCTCAGGCGGCGCAGGGGCTCACTCCCCTGAAGATCCCCCGATTTTTTGCACCGGAGATAACGACATCATGTCCACCCCCATCTTTCTCAAGCAGCACGCCTACGAATCCTTTCCTCAAAACGGCGTCGTAGCCTATTTCTCCATGGAAATTGCGATCAACCCCGGCATGCCTACTTATTCTGGCGGCCTCGGCGTGCTCGCCGGAGACACCCTTCGTTCCGCTGCCGATCTCGGCACCCCTCTGGTCGCCTTCACCCTGCTGCACCGCAAGGGCTACTTCCGCCAGCACCTTGATGCCCAGGGCAAGCAGACTGAGGACATTCAGCCCTGGATCGTCGAAGACTACTGCACCGAAGAGGCCCCCCGCGTCACCGTAACGGTTGAAGATCGTACCGTCACCCTCCGCGCCTGGCGCTATGACATGGCTGGCCGCGCCGGGCACGTGATTCCCATCTACCTGCTCGACACCGACCTCCCAGAGAATTCCCCCTGGGACCGCAGCCTCACCGATCACCTCTACGGCGGCGACTCCAACTACCGCCTGCAGCAGGAGATCGTCCTCGGCATGGGTGGCGTCCGCATCCTCAACGCTCTCGGCCATCGCGTCAACGTCTATCACATGAACGAAGGCCACGCCGCCTTCCTCACCCTTGCCCTGCTCGAAGCGCAGCTCGGCGGCGGCCCCCTCAACAAGGTCACCCCGGTCGATGTCAACGCCGTTCGCCAGAAGTGCGTCTTTACCACCCACACCCCGGTGCCGGCCGGCCATGACCGCTTCTCCATCGAGCAGTCAAACCGCATTCTCGGCTATGAGCGCACCGCTCGGCTGCAGTCCCTGGGCTGTTGTCACGAGGGCATGTTGAACATGACCTACGTCGCCCTGGTCTTCTCCCGCTACGTCAACGGCGTCGCACTGCAGCACGGCAACGTCTCCCGCGAGATGTTCCCCGAATACAAGATCGACTCCATCACCAACGGTGTGCACGCGCCCACATGGCTCTCGCCCCAGTTTCAGGAGCTGCTCGACAAGACCATCCCCAACTGGCGTCGTGACAACCTCTACATGCGCAACGCCATCGAGATTCCCCTGCCAGACATCATCGCCGCCCACGCTCAGGCCAAGGAAACACTCCTCGCCGAAGTCGCCTCGCGCACCGGCCTGGTGCTTAATCCCAAGGTGCTCACGCTTGGCTTTGCCCGTCGCGCTGCCACCTACAAGCGCGCTGACCTGCTCTTTGCCGATCCGGAACGCCTGCTCGAAGTTGCCAAGTCCGCTGGCGGATTGCAGATTCTCTATGCCGGCAAGGCCCACCCGATGGACGAGCCCGGCAAGGCTCTCATCCACAGCGTCATCGAAAAAGCACAGAAGTACTCCGGCGTCGACCTTCGCGTCGTCTACCTGGAGAACTACGACTGGCAGCTCGGCGCACTGCTCACCGCCGGCGTCGATGTCTGGGTCAACACCCCCAAGCGCCCCTATGAAGCCTCCGGCACCAGCGGCATGAAGGCTGCCCTCAACGGCGTCCCCAGCCTGTCGATTCTGGATGGATGGTGGATCGAAGGCTGCCTCGAACACTACACCGGCTGGGCCATTGAAGACGGCGACGACGATGCGGCCGAAGCCACCTCACTCTACGAAAAGCTCGAAAACGCCGTTGTGCCGCTCTACCTCAAGTCCCCCGAAGCCTGGGGCCACCTGATGCGCACCACCCTGGCCTACAACGGCTCCTACTTCAACACCAATCGCATGGTCAAACAGTACATCCGCAACGCCTACTACCCCGTCTCACTCGTCACCCCCTCAGAAGTCCGCGAAACCGTCGGCGTCAACAGCTAAACCCCATGCATCACTCAAACGGCCCTGGACGCGATAGCGTTCAGGGCCGTTTTGCTTTGTGTGCGCCAATTGCCGAGTGCCGCAGATCTCGCTTTTGAGATGCGGGTTTTCCGGGACTCCGCACTAGGACACGCACCCCCGCCCCTTTGAGGGAGCGCAACTCAATTCTTTTGTGACCTTCTGACGGTAATTCAAGGCAACTGGCTTCAACGGGCGTTGGGCAGCAGGCCCTGTTCGACGAGGACCGGTGGATGGCGGTAGTGGGTGTGCTGCTCGTAGTCGTAGGCCCAGCCGAGCAGGTCGCCGTCATGCCACCGGCGCGTGGAGAGTTCGAGGCCGAAGGGCAGGCCGCTGGGGTAGAAGCCGCCAGAGACGACCACGGCGGGGACGCCAAGGATGTTGACCCAGCTGGTTTCAGAGTGGGGTCCGCCGCTGATTTCGCCATTCTGGGGCATGGTTTCGTCGGGTGGGGGCATCTGGGCGGCGGGGTAGACGTAGCCGTCGAGGTGGAAGCGGTCGAGGGTGTCCAGGAATATCTTCATGGCAGCGGCAAGGGGCCGGGTGACGTTGGCGGCGTAGCGCGGGTCACTCTCGATGTGGGATTGCCGCTGGGCGGGGAGCTTGCGTCGGTCGCTTTGGGCTGAGGCGCCGACGATGGTGGCCGGGAGCGGCTGGCCGGTGGCCTTTTCGTACTCTTCGGGTGAGTGGTACTGGGCTGGCCCAAATTCTCTGAGGAAGTTTTCTGTGCCCTGGCGAACGTAAGGGAGTGTACCGACGCGGCTGGCTGTTTTGGCGAAGCTGTCGGGGAGGATTTGGTCGTCGAAGACGATTTCGGCACCGGCGGCGCGGAGGCCGTCGAGAGATGCGAGGAAGGCGGCGCGGGTTTCGGGCGTCAGAGGGGTGGCGGTACGGCGCTCTTCCGCCTCAGCTTGGGCTGCAGGGACGATGGCGGCGATGCCCTGGAAGGGAACATCAGTGCCGCGGAGGATGAAGGCAGGGACGCCGAAGCGCTTGCCCTGGAGTGCGCCGGGCTTGAGGTACTGCGTGTAGGGGCCGGGCTGGGCGTGAGTGGGGGCCTCGGCGGTGCGGGGATCGAGAGGGTCGGGGGTCGGTTTGCCGTCCAGATTGATGCCAGCCATGACGTCAAGCGCCGCGACGGCATCGGGGACGTTGCGGGCGATGGGGCCGGTGTTGTCGAGGAGCCAGTCGAGCGGGGCGATGCCGGCGATGGAGACTAATCCTCGGGTCGGAAAAACGCCGACGACGGCCGAGGTGGCAGCGGGCATGCGGATGGAGTTGCCGGTATCAGTCCCAGTGCCGAGAACGGCCATATTGCTCGTGACGGCGGTGACGGTGCCTCCGCTGGAGCCGCCGGGCGAGAAGCGGACATCGTAGGCGTTGCCAGTGCGGCCAAAGGAACTGGAGCGGTTGGTGTCGCTGGCGGCGAAGTCGGGCATGTTGGTGTGGCCGATGAGGATGGCTCCGGCAGCGCGGAGTCGGGCGGCGACGGTCGCGTCTCTGGGGGCGATGAGTTCGTGGCCGGGAAGGGTGTAGCCATGCCAGCCGTCAGTGGTGACCAGGCCCTGGATGCTGGTGTTTGCCTTGATGACAATCGGGATGCCCCACAGGGGACCAACGCGCTGATCTTCAGGCGCGGCGTCGTCTTTGGCGGCCTGGGCGAGGGCTTCTTTTTCGAGGATTTGTTCTATAGGGCGGTAGATGCCGTTGTACTTGTGGATGCGCGCGAGGTGCCACTGGACGACCTGGGTGACGGTGTATTTGTGGCTGGCGTAGAAGGCGTGGATCTGGGGGATGGTGGCTTCGAAGAGGTCTTTGTCGATGACGGCATTGGGGTCGGGCGCGGGAGATTGGGCGATAGCGGGAAGGGCGAGGGCGGGGATTGCGAGGGCGAGGGAAAGGCAGAGGGCTGCACGTTTCGGCATGACTCATCTTCGCATTTCTTGGGATTTTGGCGAAGGAGTAGGCCAGGGGCTGCCCGCTCCTTTTGGATTTTCTGGGGTATGAAGTTGGCTAGAAGCTGGCGGCCATTTGAATGGGGGCAGGGAGGATTTGCTGGTAGCCGTGGTAGACGTCTTCGAAGACGGAATCCCACGAAGCGGTGAGTGCGTAGGATCTTGCAGCTTTGCGCATCTCTGCGTGGCGAGCGGGATTGGCAATGAGGCTGGCGATGGCGTTGGTGAAATCTTCGTCGGAGACGATGCGGCCGGTTCGGTCGTCTTCAACGATGTAGCGGGGGCCACCGTCGGGGGTCACGATGGCGGGGACGCCGCTGGCGAGGGCCTCGAGGACGACGTTGCCAAAAGTGTCGGTGTGGGATGGGAAGACGAAGAGGTCCATAGAGGCGTAGGCGCGAGCGAGGTCATCGCCGCGGAGGACGCCGGCGAACTCGGCATTGGGAAGGCGTTCGCGGAGCCAGGCCTCTTCAGCACCGTGGCCGATGATGAGAAAGCGGAAGTTGGTGTGGCCGAGGGCGAGGAGTTCGTCGTGGATGGTGGCGAGAAGGGTGACATTTTTCTCAACCGAGAGGCGGCCGACGAAGCCGAGGACGCATGTGGAGTCGTCGGAATCGGGGTCAGCGCGCTGGCGGCGGCTGGGCTTGAAGAGTTCAGTATCGACGCCGCGGGGCATGCGGTAGCAGGGGCGGCCGGTACTGGCCTCGAGGAGCTGGCATAGTTCAAGGTTGGGGGCAAAGAGAACTTTGGCGATGGAGTAGAAACGGGCGGCGGCGGCCATGGTGAGGTCTTCGATGACCTTGCCGGTGGAGAGGGAGTGGCGTTCAGGGAGGAGCTTGAGGAGCCAGTCTGAGCGGCGGGCGAGGTATTCGTGGACGTTGGTGTGCCAGGAGGCGGCGAGGGGCAGGCCGAAGTGGTGGGCAAGGCCCGCGCCGACCATGCCTACCTCGCTGGGTCCGGTGATGTGGATGAGGTCGGGCTGGAACTGCTCAAGAACCTCGCCAATGATGGGGATGTGGCGGGGAAAGGCGGGGTCGAAGCGGAGGTCCTTTTCGAGGGCGAAAGAGAAGATGCCGCGCGGGAGTTCCAGAGTCCAGACGCTTCCTTCCTGGCGGAAGGCGGGTTCACCGGAATCGGTTCTGTCACCGGCGCGGACGCAGAGGAAAGGCAGGCCGCTGCGCCGGGCGTAGGACTCAAAGTGCCTGCTGGTGTGCGCTACTCCGTTGACCTCGTGAAAGGAGTCAGGGAAGTACGCTACTCGAGGTTGCTCAGACTGCATACAGGTATTGTGACGCCTCGGCTTGGACGAAGGATTCAAAAGACCGGGATGCGCCTAGTACGCTTCCTGATCTTCAAGTCCAAAGCGCAGTTGCTGAGAATCGCTCCATGCGTAGCGAAGGCTTCGGGAGAAGGGCGTCGTGCCGAGCAGGCGAGCCATGGAAATGACTGCCTGAATGGCCTTGGGTGCGTGGCCCTTGGGCCAGATTTCGCTGAGGGGGCGGACGATTCCGTTGGCGTCCTGGTGGTAAGCGCGCTCGTCCCAGGTGCGGGAGCCTTGCGGGAAGTCGGGGTAGTCACGAATGGCGTCCATCGTGGACTGGAGGATGCGGTGCTTCCAGGGCTCAGCGTACTGGGGCATGAAGAGAAGGTCGCTGCGGCGCTCCTTGCGGACTTCATGCACGAATTCATTGAAGCTGGTGGCGTTGGTGAGGTTGATGTTGGCATTGGGCTCGACGCCGTGACGGTCGCCGCCCGAGATGAGGAGCATGTTCCAGCGCTCGGCGAGGCGGCGGACGGCGCGATTTTCTTCCCAGTCGCGCAGGCCGTTCAGTTCAAGAGCGTGGAAATGGGCACCGTTTTTCTCGAGAAACTCGTTGACGAGGAAATCGTGTTTTTCCTGGCCGATCATGTAGAGGTCCCAGAGTGGGTGGTTGAAGATGATCAGAACATTGGGCTCGGCATTGAGGGCGATGAGGATTTCGGTGAGCCGGGCGTCAGAGGGATTGGCGGTAAAGGCTGCCAGATCTTCCATCCACTGGATGGCGCGCGCGCTGGGCAAGTTATGGATGCCGAGATGAAAGTACTGCTTGGAGTTATGTTCGCCGGCGTAGGGAGCGGTCCATTCTACGGAGACGGGGGTGTGGCGGGCAGAGGGGATGGCGCGCAGTTTGAGGGGCGCCTGGATGTTGTCGTGATCGGAGACTGAGACGAAGGGGATGAGGTCGAGCTTCTCGATTTGATTGCATTCGAGATCGTAGGCCAGCTTGGGGGTGAGGGGCGGGGTCCAGTAGCTGGTGTTCCAGTTGATCTCGATGCCGTGCTTTTCCTGGGAGCGACGCTCAAGGCGCTGGATAAGGGGACGGGCGATGGCGAACTGCGCTCCCCAATTGGCCACGAAGTCCAGGGTTTCCTGGGATTGATTGGTGTGGCTGTGGAGAGAGACTCCGCTTTGAAAACCGCGCGCCGCTGCTGGGTCGCGCCACAGGTACGAGATCGTAGAAGTGGGCATGTGTGCTCCTGTCCGGTCGCTGCTGAGTGTTCTTACGAACAAGTATGCCTCGTAAACGGTGAATACCTGGTGAAAAGGGCGAGAATGTGCGTTCAAAAACTGGCCTTCGAATAGCCGGGAATCAAACCAGTACTGGTTCGAAGCTCATGGGCGCGACGAATCGCGACGCCCTCTGAGTTAGACGCTTGAGGGAGCCTGGGGATAGTAAGTCCAGGGTAATCAGCTACAGAGTGCGGGCAAACTCCGGACCGAGGAGGTCTTCAAGGCTTGGCGCATGGGGTGCGCCGCTGGAGGGATGGTGCTCCTGATGGGCCTCAAAATTGAGATGGTGGGTGGTGAGTCCTTCGCGAAGGATCTCAAAAGCCTCCTCCGGAGTGTCAGCGAACTTGAACAAGTCAACATCCTTGGGTGAGATGGCGCCCGTATTGACCAGCCACTCGAAGTTGAAGACCTTATTCCAATACTCCGTGCCATAGACCACGACCGTGATGTTCTTAGCCAGTTTGTGAGTCTGGACGAGGGTAAGTACCTCGAACATCTCATCGATGGTGCCGAAGCCGCCGGGAAAGATGACCAGTGCCTTGGCAAGATAGGCAAACCAGAGCTTGCGCATGAAGAAGTAGTGGAACTCGAAGTTGAGTGCCGGGGTGATGTAGGGGTTGGGGCGCTGTTCAAAGGGCAGGCGGATGTTGAGGCCGATGGTTTTGCCTCCTGCCTCCATGGCCCCGCGATTGGCAGCTTCCATGATGCCGGGTCCACCGCCCGAGGTGACGACGAAGCGATGACGGCCAGAGGTGGGCGAAATGGTCGAGGCCCATGTGGTGACCAACGAGGCGAGGCGGCGTGCGTCTTCGTAGTAGCTGGCCATTTCAACCGCAGCGACGGCGCGGCGGCGGCTGAGATCGCTGGCGGTGCCCTCGAGGATTTCGGGGATGCTTGCGGGCTGCTCGCTTTTGGGGGCGGGGGCCATGGAGCCGGTGTTGTTGAGCAGTTCGAGAGCGCGGTCGGCTTCTTCTCTGCCGTGGAAGCGAGCGGAGCCGAAGAAGACGACAGTGTCCTGGATGCGCTCACGACGGAACCTGGCCAGAGGCTCAGTGTACTCAGCGAGAATGCGAATGATGCGACCGTCAGGACCGTTCAGAAACGCCGGGTTCTCATAGGCCAAGGGGGCGCGATCAAGAGCGGGCAGCTCCACCGGAATCTGGGCTGAGGTGTTCATTTCCGGTTGAGGAGAAGGTTGCTCCCCGTGCTGGTGCGATAAGGGGCGATCAGGATTGCTCATCGTGTCTCTCGAATGGTGGCCGTGGTCTGTGCATGGGCAAGTGCTGCATCTCCGCATGCCTGAGCCCTGAGTGTAATGGCTGGGATCGGTAGTCCCAGGGAGAATCATGAAAAAAGAGTTTGAAGAACGGTCTAACGCTGATACGGATCAGAGGATGGTCGCAGAACTTCGTGCAGGGCGATCCAGAGATTGAGCAAGCCGAGGCCGCTGACGATGCCGCGAACGGCGCCATTGGCGACCAACCCGGAGAGGGTGGGGGACTGGGAGAAGAGAGGGTTGTTGTCCCAGGCGGGCGGGTACCACGGGGCGAAACAGACGACCAGGCCCAGATAAAGGCGGACAATGACGCGCAGAAAGCGTTCTGCCTGTTGCAGCCAATAGGGGATGCGCTGGGGCGGATAAGGCGAGGGCGCGACGAGGTTTCCCTGACTGGCAGAGGTTGGGGTGGATGTACCGGAGGTTTCGGGTTGGCTGGCTTGAGACATGAGGAAGTTGATTAAGAGACCTGCCACCAAACGCGGGGCACCCTATAGGAACGGTACCATAGCTCTCACAATTGGACTGCCCTTGCAACAATCCGGCAGGGTGGCTTGTTCAACGCCCTGCCGGATTTTATATGCGAGGTTGTTTGCTGCCCTGCGGCGATTACTCGCTGCCACCCTTGCGGGTCTTGGGGCGCTGGTTCGCCTGGAGGATCTTCTTCCGCAGGCGGAGGGATTTGGGGGTGACTTCGACGAGTTCGTCTTCGGCGATGAACTCGATGGCCTGCTCCAGATTCATGAGGCGGGCTGGGGCGAGGCGCAGGGCTTCGTCGGAGGAGGAGGCGCGCATGTTGGTCAGCTTCTTTTCGCGGACGGCGTTGACGTCGAGATCGTTGTCACGCGAGTGCTCACCGATGATCATGCCTTCGTAGACTTCAACGCCGCTGCTGACGAGCAGAACGCCACGATCCTGCATGCCAAAGAGCGCGTAGGTGGTGGTGGTTCCGGTGCGGTCGCTGATGAGCGCGCCGGAGAGGCGCTGGGGGATTTCGCCCTGGTAGGGCATGTAGCCGTCGAAGAGGGTATTCATGACGATGGTGCCGCGGGTTTCGGTGAGCATTTCTGACCGAAGTCCGATGATGCCGCGCGAGGGGACGCGGAACTCCATGCGCACGCGGCCAGAGCCGTGGTTGTGCATTTTGGTCATTTCGCCCTTGCGGGGTCCGAGCTTTTCGATGACCACGCCGGTGAACTCTTCGGGAACGTCGATGGTGAGGTGCTCGACGGGCTCCATCTTGACGCCGTCGACGGTCTTGACGACGATTTCGGGGCGCCCGACCATGAGTTCAAAGCCTTCGCGACGCATCATTTCGATGAGCACGCCGAGCTGCATTTCGCCGCGGCCGAGGACCTTGAAGCTGTCAGGGCTGCCGGTTTCTTCAACGCGGATGGAGACGTTGGTGAGCAATTCGCGATCGAGGCGCTCACGGAGGTTACGGCTGGTGACGAACTTGCCTTCCTTGCCGCAGAAGGGCGAGTTGTTCACCGAGAACTGGATGGCGATGGTGGGCTCGTCGATGACGATGAGCGGCAGCGGCATGGGGTTTTCGACGCTGGTGAGGGTTTCGCCGATCGTGATGCCTTCAACGCCGGCGATGGCGACGATATCGCCGATCTCGGTTTCGGTGGTCTCGGTGCGTTTGAGGCCGGCGAAGGTGAAGAGCTTGGTGATCTTGACCTTTTGCAGCGAGAGGTCACGGCGCGAGAGCATGACTTCGTCGCCAACGTGCAGGGTGCCCTGGAAGACACGGGCGATGGCGATGCGGCCGAAGTATTCAGAGTAGTCAAGGTTGGTGACGAGGATCTGCAGCGGGGCTTCAGGATCGCCGACGGCGGCAGGAATCGTGTCAACGATGGCCTTGAAGAGCGGCTGAAGATCGGTGCCAACGACGGCCATGTCTGTCGTTGCGGTACCGTTCTTGGCAACGCAGTAGAGGACGGGGAAATCGAGTTGGTCTTCTTCGGCATCGAGGTCGATGAAGAGGTCGTAGATTTCGTTCAGCACTTCCTGGACGCGGGCGTCGGGGCGGTCAATCTTGTTGATGACGACCATGGGCTTGAGGCCGGCCGCGAGGGCCTTGGCGAGCACGTAGCGGGTCTGAGGCAGGGGACCCTCGGCAGCGTCAACGAGGAGCATGACGCCATCGACCATCTTGAGACCGCGCTCGACTTCACCGCCGAAATCAGCGTGGCCCGGCGTGTCAATGATGTTGATCTTGCCGCCCTCGAAGAAGATGGCTGTGTTTTTGGCGAGAATGGTGATGCCGCGCTCGCGCTCGAGGTCGTTGGAATCCATGACGCGCTCGGCGACCGCTTCATTGGCGCGGAAGGTGCCGGACTGACGCAGCATGGCGTCAACGAGGGTGGTCTTGCCGTGATCTACGTGGGCGATGATGGCGATGTTGCGGATGGTCTGGCTCACAGGGGTAACTGTTCCTTTGCTTCTTTTCTGGGGAGACGGCAAGCAGATTGAACTGCTGGTACGCGCCTCGTTTCACACTTAGGTTTGCTGCTCTGGCCGATTTGGCAGGCGTTGCAGCTGGGCTGGCATAAGAGCCTGATCGCGGCCGGAAGAGCAGGCACGGCCGATGCTGATACGTCGCCCAGGGCGGTCGCTCTCTGCACAATCGTCCCGATGCGCATTCATAGCGCGTTCATAACGGAGGAACGGAGAGCAGCCGCACAATGCGGCTTTGTATAGTCTAGCAGGTGCGGTGATTCGGGGTTTTCCGGGGTTACAGAAATGTCACTTTCCGCCATTTTTTGGGCAGGACAGAGTCTTAAGCGCCGCGGGCATAGAGGAGTTTGTTGAGGAAGACTCGTGGGGTCTGGCGGCGAATTTCACCGGTGTTGAGCCAGTGAGCGCAGTCAAAGTGGCGCAGGGAACGGCGGAACATCATCGCTCCGTTGATGACGTAGTTCGGCACCTGGATGGCGCAATCGATGCCGGGGAGTTTGCGCTCGCTGATGAGGAGCTTGCGCTCAAAGGGAAGCTCGGCGAATCGAGTGATATGCGCAGGCTGGGCGCCATCTTTGTCGATGGTGAACTTGACCACGAGCCGGTCGAGGTTCAGATTCTGGCAGCCTGCCTCCCACGATTCGCGGGATTCTTCTTCTGTGTTGTAGTGGAGAAAATGGATTTCAACCTCGTCGCGGAGGACTGCCATTGGCCACTTTTGGCGGCGGTTTCGCAGGCGATTGACGCTGGGGTGGCGCGAGGTCTGGATGAATCGCAGGGGCGAACTGAGATAGCCGGGGAGGTCGCCGAGAAAGCGCAGGAAGCATTCTGCGTGCATGCCTGAGCCTGCCAGCGGGGTCTTGCAGGGCAGACCCCACTCCTGGTAGAGCGCCTGGCCCCAGCAGTCGTTGGAGATCACGGAAAAGTCGGCGGATTCAAGTCCATAGCGATTGATGCCTGCGCCGACCTGGTTGCGGAGGCTCTTGAGAATGGTGGGCAGGGCCTTTGACGCCGGGCGCAGCTTTTTGGCGGAGACATCGACAGCCTGCGGCAGGGATGCTGCCTGCTGGATGCGATTGCGAGTCGGTGCAAATGCTGCCTGGTCAGTCGCCATCGTGGTTTCCCCGTTTCATGGGAGTTGAAAGCAATGAATTCGGCATCGGCTGGTTCACTCGATGCGTCAGTTGATGCTCGATGCCGCAGCATTGGTGGTCATCGGCGCATGTTCAAGCGCACTTTTTGGAACTGCTGAGTCTGCCTCGGGTTGAATCCATTCGAGCAGACGGCTACCGTTGGCGGCTACGGCTTGAAACTCCGCAGGAGTTGCATAAGTAGCGACGGCCGCGCCGTGCGGCATTGCATTTTCAATTTTGAGCCTGGCTGGACTGGGAGTGTCTTGATCGTACAACACGTCCTGAAGGTGGACGCTGGCAGGGTTGAGCTTGGGCAGAAAGTCGACCGGATCGAGATGTGCCACGCTTTCAATAAAAGCCTTGGTGTTGAGACGGGGGCGTTCTTCGTCGAGAATCAGCTTGGAATCGGCGAGCCAGTGAGGCCAGTCTCCCCAGGGATCCATCAGTTCGATGCGCTTGAGCCGTGGCTCAACGCTCGCAGTGAGAATGGCAATGGAGCCACCCGAACCCTGGCCGAACATCCCAACGCGGGAAGTATCGAGGTCTTTGCGGGTTTCAAGATACTTGAGGATCATCTGTACGTCGTGTACTGACGTCACGAGCGCTTCAGGGAGATCACTGACAAACCATTCGTCGAGGCCACGGCCATGAAATCGCTCTCCGGTAAGGGCTGAGACGAAACCGACGGCCGCATAGCCGCGGCTGGTGACGAGTTTGCAGAATTCGTCGTTGCGAAAGCGGTCAGTGTCGGTGGGGAATCCGTAGAGGAAGATGGTCACGGGTGGCCGTGCGACATGGAGCGGGCGAATCACGTAGACGTCAATGGGGTCACTGGAGCGCCAGTTCATGCGGAAGAATTCACGGGTGAAATTGGGATTTTCGTCGCGTTGGACGAGAAATGGCTCGGTCGCAGTGAGGGGCTTCCCGGCAAGGCTGAGGGTGGTCAAATCTTCGTTGGAAGGCTGTGCCACCGGAAGTTCAACAGCGGCAAGGGCACTTGAAATCGGCTGGGGCGCTGCGGCCTGGGGCACGGCATGAGAGACAAGCGCGGCAGAGATCAGGATCGAGGAGGCCGTTACTTTTCCAAGGGCAGCCCGGATGTTGAAGCAGTTTGGGCTGAGTTGTGGGAACTTGCGCATGAATTGATGCCTTAGTTATCGATTGCTGAATGATTAGACATGAGTGGGCCAGGACCGAAGTCCTGACCCGCCCAGTGTTGCGAATGCGTTTCGGGGGACAGGAATCGCCCCCGAAAGTTTTACTGGTAATCCTTGCTGTTGAGGGTGCCAGCGGTCGCCGGGTTGGGCTTGAGGTAGATGTTGCCACCTACGTCGCCGCCTGCTTCAGTGGAGCCAGCGAGCAGACCGTTGTTGGGGGTGACACCGACGCGGGTGTAGTGCGAGCGGTAGTAGAGCAGGCCGGGATCGCCGTCCAATGTCGGAGCCATCGGGACGTAATCAGGAATCGAGGAGTTGACGTGATTCTGAGTGGCGGTTACGAGGGCTGCGGTGTTGGTGTAATTGGCGGTTCCCGTGGCATCGGTGACGACGCGAAGGATGCCCCAGGCCTGGTACTTGCCGTTGCGGAGGTTGGGGAAGGAGGTTCCCGGAGCCTTGGGGCAACCAGCAGCCGAGCAGGCGGGGAACTGACCATTGGTGTAGGTGGCGTTGATCGGGTCAGTGCTGTGCCAGGTCAGGTAGCCGTAGAGGGGGTTGTTGGCAATGGCAGAGAAGTTGCCGTAGCCGAAGAAGTTGTAGCCGACTGCGTCGGTCACGAATTCAACGAGCTTGGTTTCGTCGCCGGTGCCGACAGCGCGCGAACGATCGCCGATGCCGTTGGCGCAGGTCTTGCCGCCGGTGCCGCCTGAGCTGTTGGAGAGCGGAGTGTAGGGGGTGTAAGGAGTAAGCTTGGCACCCGTGTTGGACCACGCTCCGAGCTTGAATTCGGTGGCGGCGGTAATGCCGGTTTCCTGCGAAGCTGCGTTGACGTATCCCTTGTTGAGGTTGGCGGTGAACTCTTCGGTGGTCATGGTGCCAGAGAGGGGCTCACGCAACATCACGTGGAGAGGAATGGTGGTGCCGGGGATGGCGCAGTTGACGCCGCTGAAGATCTGCTGCTGAATCTGGCCAGGCAGATCCTTGTACTTCGGCAGACCGCCCTGAGCGAGGGTCTTGCCGGCGGTGGCGGAAGCGCCCGCGCCGTTGGGGTTCTGACGGTTGACAAAGAAGACGATCGGAGCAGCGCCCACCGGGATGGTGACGGAAGCCGGAACGGTCTGGTTGGTGAAGGGATCCTTGCCGCCGGAGAGCGCGAAAGCAACCGGCTGAGCCGAACCGCTGACGGAGCTGACGATGTTGGTGCCGACGAGGGTGTTTGGTCCGGTGCCGTAGCCGAGGCCAAAAGCCTTGGTGGTGTCGACCAGAGCCGCGCCCTGGGTGCTGACAACGCGCTGCTGCTCGAACTCTGCATCTTCAGGACGGATGTCGGTCATCGCAGCGGTGAAGTTGGAACCCTGAAGAGCGGCGAAGATGTCGCTGGGCAGGGAGGTCTGATCGGTGGTGCCGAGGATGGCGGAGCTGATCAGGTTGGTGTTGCCGGCACTGGCCTTGACGCCGCAGCTGGTCAGATACGCGGTGGTGTTGTAGCAGGTATCGAGCAACAGGGTGGCGCGGGGAACGGCGAAGAACAAGCGATCGCCGACGATCGAATCGACCGAGAGACCAGCCCAGACCTTGGAGTGATCGTTGGTCCAGATGACCCAGAGGCTGCCCGACTGGAGGGAGATACTGCTGGAGCGGGTGTCGTTGCCGTCAGCGCAATCTGCGAGGCAGGTGCCCTTGACGGTAAAGTGCGACGCGCCGGGGGTGGCGCTGGTGTCGAGGCTGACGGCGAGATTGTACGCGCCAATGCCGAAGGACTGCCACTGGGCAGAAGATCCGGCACCTACCCACTGCACAACCGGTGTGGTCGCACAAGCGAACGCGGGCAGAACTGCGAGGACTGCTGCCGCGATGAGATTCTTGAAACGCATCATGAATGTTGCTCCTGAATCGAAAAATTGGTGAGGCGTACGCTACCGCACAAACTTGTGTTGTGCAGGCATCCAGCTTTTCGTTGGCTGCCCGCCGTCGGACTGAACTGATGGCGCTGATATTTGTTTGATCCGCGCTTGGAAAGTCGGTAGAACTTCAAAAGTGTTCGGTATGGTGCTGTCGTGGTTCCCAGCGACTGGACCGAGCTCGATTGGGGATGCGAAAAAAGGCACAGTTTGGGTATACGGCCTCGTGGGGGTAGTATGGCCGCCGAAGTCGTAAGTTCAGGGCTGTTGCTGTTAGTTCTCTCTTACTAGCTTCCTTGTCCCTGGACCATTGCTTCCTATGTGAACTTGGTTTGAGTACCCGTGATGAATCATCTCCGAAGATTTTTAACAAGGGATTACAAATGGATGAATAAATCCGGTGTGTTGGAGTACTTTTGCAGCGCATCTGCGTTGAGTTGTACGCATAAATTTACTTAGTTTAATATTCGATGAATCCTCACGGAGGCAGTGGGGATTCAGGGCTATATCTGGGCTAATCTAAGGTTCGCTCCCCCCACTTTGAATGACGGTCTGGGCAGGGGGCTACGCTGACGGCTCTCGTCAGAACGGTTCACATCTGGACTGCCGTTCCCCATCAACCTTGGCGGAATACGAGGGCGTTCCCAGAGGAATCTGGACCCGCCCGCTGCCACGAAAACGACACCAGGAATTCAATTATGCTTCGATTTCGCTTGGGGGTGATTGTCGCCCTCCTCATGCTCTCCGCCGCTGTGTGCGTACAGGCGCAGAATGCTCGCATTTCCGGGACGGTTACCGATTCATCTGGCGGCGCGCTGCCCGGTACAGACGTGAAAGCGGTCAACACCGAGTCCAAGGCGGAGGTCATTGTCACGACGGATGCCGCAGGCGTCTTTACCGTGGCTTTCCTGCCTGCAGGCCGGTACACCCTCCATGTCGAAGCGCCGGGGTTTTCGCCGTATGTCAGCCCGGAACTGAAGGTCGATGTGGGCCAGGGCGCGACCTTTAATGTCACGCTTCAGGTGGAGTCTGCGGCAACCAATGTCGAGGTGACTGCGGGCGGCGGAGCGGCTGAGGTCGAGACTACGTCCTCTGAAATCACCGGCACCATTACCGGCAAGGAAGTGACCAGTCTGCAGCTGAATGGTCGCAACTTTACGCAATTGATCGCGCTGGTGCCCGGCGTCAGCAATCAGAGCGGGCAGGATGAAGCCAAGGTGGGCGTCAGCGGCAGCGTTAAGTACAGCGTCAACGGTGGCCGCACGGAGTACAACAGCTATCTGGTCGATGGATCGGACGTGCTGAATACCGGCATCAATTCTGATGCAAGCACACTGGTTGTATTCCCTTCAATTGATGCGATTCAGGAAATCAAGGTACTTACGTCGAACTACGGAGCGCAGTTTGGCGGAACCGCTTCCGGCATCACGGTTGTGACCACCAAGTCTGGTACAGACGCCTTCCACGGCAACGCTTATGAGTTTCTTCGCAATGAAATCTTCAATGCGCGCAATTATTTTGATCAGCCGGGGCGAACCCCTCTCTATCGTCGTCAGGATTTTGGCCTGACCTTTGGCGGGGCCCTGGACTTCAGCAATCTGGTGCATCCGAAGGCTGGCAGCAAGACGCATTTCTTCTTTTCTGAGGAAGTCCGTGTCGAGAAATCCCCAACGCCATCGTCTTCCTACCGCCATCCTGTGCCGTCTGACCAGGAGCGTTCCGGCAATTTTGCGGATGTATGCCCGCTGGACGGATCCAACTTTACCCGCAACAAGACCTCCACTTCAGGCTTTCCGGATTGCCCTGGCCTGCTGGATGGCGGCAAATATCGCCACCTCGGAGATTTCAACGCCAGCGATGGCACCTATACGATGGGCCAACTGGACCGCGTGGGGCAGGGCTTGCTCGCAACGAATATGATTCCGCATGCCAACGCCCCCACCGGTTGCAACAACACGGTGACGGCGAACCTGGCAGATCGCTCGTCATGGCCATGCTTCAACTACACGCTTTCACCGCCCACCAACTGGCGCGAGGAGCTGTTCCGGATCGACCGGCAGGTGAATGACAAAGTCCAGGTGAACTTCCGCTACATTCACGACGCATGGGATACGCAGGTGCAGACGCCGCAATGGGGCAAGGTGATCAACAGCTTTCCGACCGTGGAAAACAAGTTCACCGGCCCTGGCCTGAACATGATTCTGCGCACGACGGCAGCAATCACACCGACATTGCTGAATGAATTTGTCATCAGCTATACGAACTCGACAATTAACCTGACTGACTTTGCCGGTCCGGGTGCGACTCTTTCGCGGCCCACGGGCCTCGATGCTCCCTGCGCCTACGCTGACCCTGACCACAACAGGTACATCCAGTGCCCGATCGGGGCGATTTTCCCTGGCGTCTCCGGGTCGAAAGTGCCCGGTATCGTGATTGGCGGCAGCAACGCGGAGTACGGCGGCGCCGGTTTTGCAGTCGATGAAGGCTACATGCCCTGGGAGCACTCCAACCCTGTCTATATGGTTGGTGATAACGTGACCAAGGTGCTTGGCCCACACAGCATTCAGTTGGGCGTGCAGGCGAGCCTCTTCCAGCGTAACCAGAGCAATGGCGCAATCGGCGCGGCGACTGGCGACACGCAGGGAATTCTGACCTTCAACAGCCAGAGATCCTTTCACACCACGGGTAACTCCTTTGCCGACATGCTTTACTATGCCGGCAATGGATCGACGAACATCACTTACAACAATGCAGTCGCGAGCTTTGAGCAGGACAGCGCCCGGGGACGCTACCGCCAGCGATATTACTCAGTGGAACCCTACCTGCAGGATGACTGGGCAGTTACACGCCGCTTCACGATCAACGCGGGCGTTCGCGTAAGCCTGTTCAGTATCTTCCGTGAATCGAACAAGCAGGCTTATAACTGGGTGCCCTCGGCCTTTAATCGCTCGCTGGCTTCTTCTGCCCGGGTTGACTCTTATACGGGGCAATTACTGGATACGCCAACGGGAAATCCTATCGGAATCAATCTCGCCAGCCCTGATGCGCGCATCACAAATGGTCTCGTTCGTTGCGGTGTGAACGGTGTTCCCGATGGCTGCATGACGAACGATAACTATGCCAATCCTGCCCCCCGCGTCGGCTTTGCATGGGATACGTTTGGCAACGGCAAAACCAGCATTCGAGGCGGTTACGGCATCTTCTTTGAACACGGCACGGCGCAGGAAGCCAACACCGGTTCGCTTGAGGGTGGAGCACCAATGGTGCTGAACATGATTGCCAACAACCCCTACAACTACAACTGCATCGGCGGCTTCGGCGCTCCTGATGGTCTGGCTGTGCCGGGATGCCAGCCGGGCGCGTATCCGATCAACATCACTTCGATTCCGACCAAAGCGGTCTGGTCAAACGCGCAGCAGTGGAGCTTCAGCTGGCAGCAGGATCTGGCGCACAACATTGTCGGCACGTTTGCCTATGTGGGCAGCAAGGGTACTCACCTGAGCGTGCAAAAGCAGATCAACCAGTTGAAGCCGGTTCCGGATGGATTGAATCCCTACGGTCCGCATCAGCCGCTCATTCCAGGCATTTCAGCGGCAGGCGGCAACTTTCTGGGAGATTGCGCGAGTTTCTCGGGTTACTCATTCCCAATCGGCATTGCAACAGGGTTTGGCAGGACGTCGCCTATCACCGTCGAGCAGCCGGCCGCAGTCAACATGAAAGCTGCCTGCTACGGTCAGCCTGGTACATCCCAGGGCGCATTTCCTGACCCCAACGTGCTGCGCCAGGTGGCTCCCGGATTCGGCAAGATCATCTCGCTTGAGAATGTTGGCGACTCTTCGTATCACGCCTTCCAGACAGCTCTGCGGCGCACCTCGGCCAACCTGACCCTGGGCGTGACGTATACCTGGAGCCATTCAATTGACGACGCTTCTGACCGTTCAGACACAACGTTTGTGAACTCGTTTGATCTTCGCTCAAACAAGGCGAGTTCAAACTTTGATCAGCGCCATCTGCTGAATATCAGCTACGTCTACCCGGTCTCATTCTTCAAATCAATCCAACAGATCTTTGACTGGATTCCGAAGGATCCGACGAAGAACTGGGAGGCGGCAAAGCCGGGCCTGCAGCTCGGCGATCTGGGGCACGTTCTGCTGGATCACTGGGAGATTTCGGGCATCACGGTATTCCAGAGCGGCACTCCCTTCAGCCTGATCAACAACGGCAGCCCTACGGGTGTTTCGTCGCCTGACAATGCCGGCGTGGCCAATGGCGCTGGCTCGGGTTCCTTTCCTGACAGAATCACCAGCGTGCACCATGCGCCGCCGGCAGGGTCTGACAATGCCAAAAGCTTTGGCCCAATCCTGCTGAATCCGGCTGCCTTCGTGGCCCCCCGGGGACTCACGTTTGGCGACGCCGGACGCAATTCACTCAACAATCCTCACCGGACCAATGTTGACGTCACCTTGCTCAAGCACTGGGTGCCCAGGGAGGGAACTGAGCTCGAATTCCGCGCTGAGGCCTTCAACGTCTTCAATCACACCCAGTTCCGGATCTTTGACCCCGTTCTGGGCAATCAGGCGCAAAACACGGTGAGCTGCTATGGCAGTGAATCTGAAAACTTCTCGGCCGGCGCAGCCAGCTGCCTCTCTGGCAGCGGTCTCCTTCATCCAGTGGATGCACACCGTCCGCGCACCATTCAATTTGGCCTGAAATATGCCTTCTAAGCACCCTGCATTTATGGAGCAAACACACATGTCTAAATATTCTGCTCTCGCACTGGTCCCAGCGGCGTTCATGATGACGCTGCTGGTGACCGGTTGCAGTTCATCTAAAGTCGCGACTACTCCGGTCATTCCGGGCAAACCTGTGCCGAGTGTTGTGAACAGCTATACGGGCACACAAAACGTAAGCGACGTTGGCGGAGTGAGCCTGGGCGGCGTCTGGGGCCTCACGTTAAATTCGCAGCTGAATCAGTTTTCATCGGAAGACTACTCCAACATCCCCAGCCTGAATTTTGGCGCACCCATTACGGGGACGACGCAGACCACAGGAGCATTTGTGACGGTTGTACCGGGGGATGCGGGCGGCGCACTCAGCAATGGATTGGCTGTGAGCATTCCGGGCGAGGCTGCGATGCTGCGTCCCGGCACCAACGGTGAAGCGCCAGTGCTGATGGCGGGGCAGACCAGTTGCCTGGGAGTCAAGTCTGCTACCCCATTCTCGTTCGTCTCACTGCCGAACCTGACCTGGCAGCCCGACAAGAACGCAGCTTACGGTTCAGTCATTGCGCACTCTATCGGGTCATCCTGGACCTTTGCTGGAACGCAGCAACACCTTTTGAACGGCACATCGGCACCCAACCTGACTATTCCGCAAGGCACTTGCTTGCAGGCGCAAGAGGGTTATGTGATTTCGGTTCCCTCCACGGGAGCCACCGGCGGAGCAACATGGACCTTTGCCATGGGACCCACGGGCTACTTTGCAGGCGACCTGGGAAGCGGCAACCCGAGCAAGCCGGGGCCTTCCGGACTGGTTGGCGTAATTCAACCGAGCGGCCCGATTGTAACGGCGGATCTCGCGGGATCGAAGTTTCAGGGCTTTTACTATGAGCCTCTGGGCGGCGATATGGGATCAGCGGTAACGCAGCCTGTGGCATTTGGGCAGGGCGCTCACACGGCTACCAGCATGGTGGGCGGCGTGTTTGCGACCGATGACCCGAGTACGACTCCCAACGCCGATACGCTGATCGACTTTGGAGCGCAGGATAGCGTGAACTACGGCCTGTATCCTCATGTGACGGTGGTTGTGCCGGACCCGAACTCGGTGTGTGTGGGCGCTGCTGTCACGACAACTCCGTCAGGCGCGGCCGGATGCATCCTGCAGGCGAGCGCGGTGGTCGGCGATGCGAATGGCCGCTTCTCTGTCTTCCTGATTGGCTGGGATACAACCATCGGTTCGCCGCTGGGAATCTACTTGTACGCGCAGTAAAGAGCAGAACAGGGCAGTCACACTCGAAGGGGTAATCAAAGAAAAGCGGCGTCTGAGCAGAACAAGCTCAACGCCGCTTTTCTATTGCGTTACCACTATTGATTGGCCGGGCAGGAGTGAGAAAGATTGCAGTTGCAAGCGCCGACCGGCTTGTTGGCTCGCTATTTGGCGACACATGCCCAATTAGCAGCGCTGGTTGAATCACCCGTTCCCTTGTACTTCGCAATGAGGGGGTAGGCGCACAGCGGGCGGGTAATCTGAATAGTCCCAAGAACCGTGTCGTTCACGGTTCCTGTGGTGATGATCTGCTGCGGAGTGACTCTCTGTTCTACCCAGGCTTCCAGAGCCTTGTAGATGCTGTGGTGTGAGTCAAATGCGACTGTATTAGGCCCCGGCCCGGCCTGCCCGAAGTTGGTGGGGCCTGGACCACCCCAGCAATGCTGCAAACCGGGAACCATATAGAGGCGGCTTGTCGCTGCCGCTGAGGCGGTGCCGAGAAAAGTCACAACAGAGTTGTAGTAGTTGATTGTGCTTTGCGGCGAAATTGCCGGGTCGTCCCAGCCCTGATACAAAATGAGTTTGTGCCCTCGAGAAGCAAAGACTGAAAGATTGGGGCTATTGGCGTCCAGGTTGCTGCCGGTTCGCGCGATGGCATCTTTCAAGCCCTGGTCCAGGGTAAAGGTTCTGAAATCCCAATTCGGATTCTGGTAGACCATGTTTTTGAAGTAGCCCTGGATGTAGGAAAACATCCCGCTCTTGCCTGGGGCACTCCCGGTAATCCAGCTGGACCAGCCATTCTGCCCATCTTCGCCGCCCGGCAGCAGTCCCGGGAAAACGAGCAGGTTGGTGGCATCGTATGCAGACGCATAGATTTTGGACAGCGTCGTGATTTCCGATTGAGTGAGGCATTGATCCGTTTCTGCTCCACGGCACAGCATGGTTGAAGGATTGAACTTGCACTGGCTTGGATCATTGAGATATTGGGTCGTCACTCCTGCATTGCAGGTAGCGAGCACGGCCGAAGCGATCGCGGGAGTCTTGTTTGGCGAGATGTAGCTGGAGGAATTGAGGAGCAGTGCCTGCGCATCAACGACGCCCTTGCTCATCAGATGACTCCAGTTGTTGGCTGGGTCGCCGGCCAGAATGCCGTCGTAGTCGAGGGGAAATCGCTGCGCTTCAATGAGAGCTTCACGCCCGCCATTGGAGCACGAATCGAAGTACGAGTAGTGCGGAGCCAGGCCGTAATAGTCGAGTACCACCGCTTTGCCGGAAAGCGTCATTTCATGCACGGCCCGGTAGCCAAAATCAGCTACTTTTTGCGGGTGTCCAAGTGCCCAGGATGCATCGGTTACTGTCCCGGTGTGTCCCGTATCTGTCGATGCTGTGGCATACCCATAAAACAGGGCCTTGGCCATGCCCGCGTAGTCAAACGATCCGCCAAAGCCGCCATTGCCACGACCAAGGAACCTGCCCGTCCATCCCGTTACGGGCAACCAGACCTCGATCATGATCTGTGAATCTGACGATGGCTGTGATTCAACGACAACCCGGCAGAATGCAGGCAGTTGCGTGAATATGGAAGTAGTTACCTGGGGCGTGGTAAAGGTGCCGGCCGGAACGACCTGTGCTGAAACTACCTGGGAATGAGGAAGAGACAGGCTGATGATGTTGGAGCAAGCCGTTTGTGCAGAGAGGGATTGGGGAGAAAGAGCAACTCCGAGGAGCAGACACACCAATCCCGACCAAGCGCGCTTTGGACTTCGCAATCGTTCACACTCGCATTTCGTTGTATTGTGAGACTTTTCTCAGACTACATACGGCGGTTGAACGCTTGGTTAAGATGTCGTGACTGAATGCACCGTGTGGGGGCAGGGCGCGCGAAAGATGCCCAACAACGCGCCCTGGTGGAGCAAACTGACTGGGCTCGGAAAGCCGCGGCATTCGTTGCGACTCAAGTGGAGAAATTGATAGACTGGAGCTATCGATGTGCACGGTGCCCCATTTCCGAATCTGTTGTTGCCTGTCAGACATCTCAAGACGGGGATAGATTAGCTTCTGACTTCCCTCCGCAGCTCATCTCAAGACATGCCCCAGCGCGGTTCAAGACCGCAAGAGAGTCGCCAGTGCAGGTGAAGGTTCTGTACTTCGTGAGGAAAAGCTCACGCTGTTGTTGCAGGTCCTTTGATGCCAGTTCTTAAAGCTCACGAGGATGACGGCCGGATGTGCGCTCGAATCGGCCATCAGCAAAGTTCGAGACACGAAACGAGGTCATTGATGTCGGGTACATTTGGGGAAGTTCAGTCTGCGGAACTATCCGCCGCTGCAGTGCAGGCTCCGCGCGCCAATCATCTTCGGCTGCTTGAGGCTGAGAGCATTCACATTCTGCGCGAGGTTGCGTCTGAGTTTGAGCGCCCGGTGATGCTGTATTCGATTGGCAAGGACTCAACCGTGATGCTTCGGCTGGCGCAGAAGGCATTCTTTCCCGCGCCGATTCCCTTCCCTCTGCTGCACATCGATACCGGTTTCAAGTTTGCCGAGATGATTGCGTTTCGCGACCAGATGGCAAAGGATATCGGAGCGGAGCTGCTGGTATGGCGCAATGAACCGGCGATTGCTGCGGGGACCAATCCGATTGCCCTCGATACCAAGCGCTGCTGCGGCTTGCTGAAAACACAGGCGTTGCTCGACGGGCTAAAGCACTACGGCTTTGATGCGGCCTTTGGTGGGGCGCGGCGCGATGAGGAAAAGTCCCGCGCCAAGGAGCGGATCTACTCCTTCCGCGATGGAGCCGGCCAGTGGGACCCCAAGAACCAGCGGCCCGAACTGTGGAATCTGTACAACGCACGCGTACATCCGGGCGAGAGCATTCGGGTTTTTCCGCTCTCAAACTGGACGGAAATGGATGTGTGGCAGTACATCCACCAGGAGAATATCCCGGTGGTGGATCTGTATTTTGCGAAAGAGCGGCCCATGTACGTGCGCCCAGCCCCTGGAGGTCAGGAGACGCTGCTGCCGGTGGAGCAAGCCTTTGTCGCTTGGCCGGGCGAAAAGCCGCAGATGGTCAAGTCGCGGCTGCGATCGCTCGGATGCAGCCCCTGCACGGGGGCGATTCGCTCGGATGCCGATTCCATTCCGGCGATCATTGCAGAGATGCTGTCGTTCCGCTCCTCGGAGCGTGCCAACCGCGTCATCGATCACGATCAGGAAGGGTCGATGGAGCTGAAGAAGCGGGAGGGCTACTTCTAGATGAGCGAGACAACGGCTGTGCAGGAATCAACATTTTCGATCCAGGATTTTCTCGCCGAAGAGAGCCAGAAAGACCTGCTGCGCTTTTCAACTGCCGGCAGCGTAGACGATGGCAAGTCCACACTCATTGGCCGCCTGCTCTACGACACGCAAAGTGTCTACGAAGACCAGGTGAAGTCGATTGAGGGCAAGGGGACCACGCAGCCGGGGCAGATCGACTTTGCGCTGCTCACCGACGGCCTGCGCGCCGAGCGGGAGCAGGGCATCACGATTGACGTGGCCTACCGCTACTTTGCCACGGACAAGCGCAAGTTAATCATTGCCGACACCCCGGGCCACGAGCAGTACACGCGCAACATGGCGACCGGCGCTTCCACAGCCGACGCGACGGTAGTGCTGATTGACGCAAGCAAAGGCGTGCTGATCCAGTCTCGCCGTCATGCTTTTATTGCTTCGCTGCTGCGGGTGCGCCATGTGCTGGTCGCGGTGAACAAGATGGACCTGATCGGCTACGACGAGGCGAAATTCCGCGCGATTGAGAGCGACTTCCGCGCGCTGCTGAGCCAGATTGCCGCCGACACGGGCAGCCCGGTCACTCCCCACTTTATCCCGGTGAGCGCGCTGCTGGGCGACAACATTGTGCATCGTTCGAGCGCGATGAGCTGGTACGACGGCCCTTCGCTGCTGGAGCTGCTTGAATCTGTTCCTGCGGCCATCAATTCAGACAAAGAGCCGTTTCGCTTTCCAGTGCAGCGGGTGCTGCGGCCGGACAGTACGTTTCGCGGATTTGCCGGACAAATCGCTTCGGGAATTGTGCGCCCCGGAGACACGATTGTCGCGCTGCCCTCCGGCCGCAGTGCTCAGGTTGCACGCATCGTTACCTATGATGGCGACCTGGCAGAGGCGCAGGCACCACTCTCCGTGACGTTGGTCTTGAAAACCGAGGTAGACATCAGCCGCGGCGATCTGATCGCTTCTGCGGAAGACGCGGGGACAATTGCACGGGGCTGCAAGGCGCACCTGGTGTGGATGGACCAGCAGCCACTGCAATTGCACCGCCGCTACCTGCTCAAGCACACCAGCCAGACAGTTCCCGCCTACGTGACGGCGCTCGACTACCGCACTGAGATTGGCACGCTGGAGCACAAGCGCGCGCATACGCTCGAAATCAACGGCATCGGTGTGGTTTCGATTCAACTGCCGCGCCCTATTGTTCTGGACAAGTACAGCGAGAATCGGGCCACAGGCGCTTTCATTCTGATTGACCCGGCAACCAACAGCACGGTTGCGGCTGGGATGGTGCGCGAGGTCGTGGGACGCGATTCGCTGGTTGGGACCTCGTCGGCAGCAGCGTCAGGTCCGGTAACGGGTGAGGAGCGCCGCCGCCGCTGGGGACACAGTGGCGGAGAACTGCACCTGACCGGTTCGGTTGAGTTGATTGACTCGGTCGAGCGGGCATTGTTTGCCATGGGCGCGGTTACCGTGCGGGTGCCTGCTTTGGCAGATGCGGTGCGGATTTCGCAGTTGGCTGCAGCGGGTCTGCTGGCACTGGTGGTGGCCCCCAGCAACGAAGAATTTCTGAAAGCGCGCGTGGGTGAGGCCGAGATCATCGTTGAGACGGAAGATGCCACGGCGGTGACCGCAGTGCTCGAACTGCTCGAAGAGAACGGCTTGCTGGCAGCCCACAACGAAGAAGGAAGCGAGTACTCCATATGACGACAGCGACCATCACGGAAGAAGTAAGTGCCAAGCTGGATGCGGTGCGGGCCACACTGGCGTATGCATTGCAGGGGCAGCATCAGGCGTGCCTCACCAACAGCTTTCAGGCTGAGGACATGCTGCTCACCCGTCTGGCCCAGGAGCTTGACCCGAATATTCCCATTCTCTTTCTCGATACGGGCTATCACTTCGCTGAGACCTATGCCTACCGCGACAAGATGGCGGCGGAGTGGAAGATGAACCTGACCAACCTGCTGCCGGAGAAAACCGTAGCCGAACAGGAAGCGCAGTTTGGCCTGCTCTACCAGTCGGCCCCCGACCAGTGCTGCAAGCTGCGCAAGGTGGAGCCGCTTTTCAAGGCCGTCGCCGGCTACGAAATCTGGCTGACCGGGCTGCGCCGTGAACAGGCCAAGAGCCGCGCGGCGCTCGAAGAATCGGCGATGTTTACGCTGCCGGGGGGCAAGCAGGTGCTCAAGCTGGCTCCGCTGACCGAGTGGACGACGCGCGACGTTTGGTATGCCTGCGAGCAGTTGGGGATTGAGCGGCTACCGCTGTACGACCAGGGTTATGCGTCGATTGGCTGCGAGCCTTGCACTTCGATTCCGACTGACCCGAACGATCCGCGCTCGGGCCGCTGGGCGGGTCGCAAGGTGGAGTGCGGCATTCACATCGAGGCGGCTCCGGCGCAATAGTGCCTTGATGCGCGGGCTGTCAGCGGCGTTTCAAGGCTTCCAATTCGTCGAGTGTGCGGGGCCAGTCGGACTTGAGCAGGCGCGAGAGGCTGCGGTCGGCAAGCAGCTTGCCGCCCGTCTGGCAGCGCGGGCAATAGTCGGTTTCATTATCGGCGTAGCGAATGCGCTGAATGGCAGTGCCGCAGCGCGGGCAGGGCTGGCCAAAGCGGCCATGAGCGGCCATTTCAGGCCGAAAAGCTGTCACTTTCTCCGGGAAAGCCTTCAGTGCTTCTGCTCCCAGGCGTTCTATCCAGAGTTGCAGCGTGGCGCGGGTCGCGGCGAAGAGGCGCGCCCATTCTGCCTCTGACAGCTTGTGGGAGAGTGTGATGGGCGAAAGCTCGGCGGCATGCAGGATTTCGTCGGAGTAGGCGTTGCCAATGCCGCTGACGATGCGCGGGTCAGTCAGGGCCCGCTTCAGGGTGCGATTTTCGGCCGACAGCGCGGCGCGAAATCCGATGAGGTCGGTTGCAAAGACTTCAATTCCACCCGGATTCATCAGTTGCAAGGCTTCCCTGCCCGCGACGACGTGCAGAGAGGCGCGCCGCTTTGAGCCCGCCTCTGTCAGCACCAGGGACCCGTTCTGAAAATCAAACGCGGCCAGATTGTTGCGGCCTCCGACTTTGGCTGACGGCGGACGCCAGTGCAGGCGTCCGGCAATCATCAGGTGAATCACGAGCCAAAAGTCGCCTTCGACGCCGATGGCTATACGCTTGCCCACGCGCTCGATTGCGAGTACCTGCTTCCCCTCGGCCGCCGAGATGGGTGGTTGCGCGGTGCGCAGCAGGAATGGGCTGACGATGCGAATCCCTTGAATTGTCTGGCCAACGACGCGCGGCTGCATTGCAGAAATATAGGCCGTGATATCAGGCAGCTCGGGCATGAAAAGAAGCTAGCCGCTTTTGCGCAGCGATTGCAAGCGGGAACCAAGGAAGGGCGACCCGCTGCTGGACGAGCTCTGGACAACGTTTCCTGCGGACGTTGTACATTGGACTGGCGAGGTTTTGAGCAGACAATGAAGGCTTTGCTGTTATCTGAATACAGCCATCTTGAAGTTGCGGAGCTGCCGCAGCCGGTTGCAGGCGCGGGCGAAGTGCTGGTGCAGGTGGCGGCTTGCGGCATATGCGGCAGCGATGTGCATGGCTACGACGGGTCGTCGGGCAGGCGGATTCCTCCGCTGGTGATGGGCCACGAGGCAGCGGGCGTCATTGCTGCGGTGGGTCAGGGTGTGACGCATTTTGCCGTGGGCGATCGGGTCACGTTTGATTCGACGGTTTACTGCGGGGCCTGTTCGTATTGCCTGAGCGGGCAGATCAACCTCTGCGACAACCGCCAGGTGGTGGGCGTTTCCTGCGCTGAGTTTCGCCGGGCGGGGGCGTTTGCAGAATTCGTGACCGTACCGGAGCGCATCGTCTACAAGCTGCCTGCCGACTTTTCGTTTGCCGAGGCAGCGATGCTTGAGGCGGTGGCAGTGGCGATTCACGGTGTCGCCGTCTCTGACCTGAAGGGCGGCGAAACGGCGCTGGTGATTGGCGCGGGGATGATTGGGCTGCTGACGTTGCAGGCGGCGCGGGCGGCTGGATGTTCGCTGGTGCTGGTGGCGGATGTGGATGCGACTCGGCTGAAACTCGCCGCTGAAGCCGGGGCGGATACGACGATTCTGGCTTCTGGCGCAGCGATGGTCGCGGAGGTGCTGCGGCTGACGGGTGGGCGCGGCGTGGACCTGGTGCTGGAGGCGGTGGGACGCGATGAGACGGTTTCGGCGGCAGTCGATGCAGTGCGCAAGGGCGGCACGGTGACGCTGATTGGCAACATCACGCCGCAGGTGACCCTGCCGCTGCAAAAGGTGGTTTCGCGGCAGATACGGCTGCAGGGTTCGTGTGCGTCGAGCGGTGAATATCCTGAGGCGATCGAGCTGGTTGCGGCGGGCAAGATTCGCGTTTCGCCGCTGATTACGGCCATTGCGCCGCTGAGCGATGGGGCAAGCTGGTTTGCCCGGCTGCACGCCCGCGAGCCCAACCTGATGAAGATTGTGATTGATCCGCGGATGGAAACAGAGGTGGCATCGCGATGACAAATCCACTCTTTGATTTGACCGGGCAGACGGCACTGGTCACGGGCGCGAGCCGGGGCCTGGGGCAATACTTTGGCCGGGCGCTGGCCAATGCGGGCGCGGATTTGATTGTGACCAGCCGACGGCTCTCAGACCTGACCGAATTTGTCGCAGAGATTGAGGCGCTGGGCCGCAAGGCACTGCCGCTGGAGCTGGATGTGCGCGACCAGGCGAGCATCGTGGCCTTTGGCGAGGCGGTCGAGGCGCAATGCGAACAGGTGCACATTCTCGTCAACAATGCGGGCTGCAACGTGCGCAAACCGGCGCTTGATGTGAGCTGGGACGATTGGAACCTGGTGCTTGACACCAACCTGCGCGGGGCTTTTTTTGTCGCCCAGCAGATTGCGCGAGGCATGGTACGCCACCAGTACGGCCGCATCATCAACATTGGTTCGGTCACCAGCGTCGCCGGCTTTGCCGGATTGGGGCCGTATTGCGCCAGTCGCGGAGGCATCAAGCAACTCACGATGAGCCTGGCCGATGACTGGGGTAAATTTGGCATTACGGTCAATTGCCTGGCACCGGGCTGGTTCAAAACCGAGCAGAACAAGGTGCTGTACGAGGACAAGGAGTGGGTCGAGTACCTGATGGACCGCATTCCGCTCAAGCGCCACGGCGAGCCGCATGATCTGGATGGCGCGGTGGTATTTCTCGCCTCTGAGAGTAGCCGCTACGTGACGGGGCAGACGCTGCTGGTGGATGGCGGCGTTTCAACCGGAGCGACGCGGGCGACGACACGGGTTGCTACGCAGGCCAAGGCCTGATTTCAGAAATTGGAAGCTGGAGAGCAGTGATGAAGAAGTGGTTCTTTGGATTTACCGCGATGGCAGCTCTGCTGCTGTTTTCGGCGGGCGCTGAAGGCAATGCAGCCAACGAAAAACTGCGCATTTATTTCGTTGACGTTGAGGGTGGTCAGGCTACGCTTTTTGTAACGCCAGCGGGCGAATCGCTGCTGATTGACACAGGGTGGCCGGGAAACGAGTTTCGCGATGCCGACCGGATTGTCGCAGCTGCCAAAGCGGCAGGGTTGAAGCGGATTGACTACGTGCTCATCACGCACTTTCATTTGGATCACGTAGGGGGAGCGCCGCAACTTGCGGCGCGATTCCCAATCGGCACCTTCATTGACCACGGCCCAAACCGCGAACTCGACGAAAGCTACACCGTAAACGGCTACGAAGCCTATCAAAAGCTGCTGGCCAGCGGGAAGTACAAGCACCTGACCATGAAGCCGGGCGACACGCTGCCTATCAAAGGCATGGCGGCGACGGTGATCAGCGCGGATGGCAACGTAATTGATAAGCCGCTTGCGGGTGGCGGCGAGGCAAATTCATTCTGCGCAGCTTCAGAGGTGCGGCCTGCGGACAAGACCGAAAATGCGCGTTCGCTGGGCATTGAGATCAACTTTGGCAAGCTCAAGCTGCTCGACCTGGGCGACCTGACATGGGACAAGGAGCGCGATCTGATGTGCCCGGCAAACAGGCTGGGCAAGATCGACGTATACATCGTTTCGCATCACGGCTGGGAGCAGAGCTCGAGCCCGGCGCTGGTCGATGCGATTCATGCGCGGGTGGCCATTATGGATAATGGCGCGAAGAAGGGCGGATCAACGCCGATTTTGAAGACAATCAAGGCTGCGCCGGGGCTTGAAGCGCTGTGGCAGGTGCATTTCTCTGACGAGGGCGGCCCGGCAAACAACACCAGCGAAGAGCTGATTGCCAATCCTCAGGGAACAGACGCCGGGCATCGCCTGGAACTGGTGGCCGCGAAAGATGGCAGCTTTGACGTTACCAACGAGCGCACTGGACTTACGAAGCATTACGCTGCCCGAAAGTAGCTCAGGCAGCCGCTGGAAACATGGGTTCAATTTTGCCCAGCAGGAAGATATAGCTGAGGATGCCGATAGCCAGATACGCCGCTGAAATGCCAAAGGCCCAGGCGAAGGAGTGCAGCGCCTGCACCACGTAGCCCGTGATAATCGATGCCGCGATGCCGGATACCTGGTTGGAGAAGTTGATGATGCCGCCAACGCTTCCCACCGAGCTGCGCGGGGCGATGAGCGATGGCATTGACCAGCCGACAGCCGATGCTGCCGACAGGCCGCCGATGGACAAGCTGATCCAAAGCAACGCGGGCAGAGGGCTGTGCACACTGGCCGCGCCCAGGATTCCGAGTCCGCAGGTCGTGCCTCCGACCAGAATGGTCTTGCGCACCCGGCTCGCGTTCCACCCGCGCTGGATAAGCGCATCTGCCAGCAGGCCGCCAATTGCAAGGTCTGCAACCGTGGCGATCAGCCAGGGAAAGCTGGTGTACAGGAATGAATGCGTGAGATCCAGATGGAGCGACATCGAGAGATAGCCCGGCAGCCAGTAGAGCAGCATATAGAAGACGTAGTTGTAGCCGCCAAAGCCGAGCACCATCCCCAGCACCTTGCGCTGCCGCAGCAGGGTTGCGATGGAGAGGGGCGGCTCTTCTGAACCGATGACAGAGTCCGGTGCCTGACCCTGTTCGATGTGATTGCGTTCAGCCTCGGTGAGCAGGGTATCGTCTTTGGGGTCGCGATAGACGCGGCTGAAGAGGAGGAAGTAGAGAATGCTGATCACGCCGGTCGCAGCAAAGCTCCACCGCCAGCCAATCCTGAGCAGCAGCATGCCAATGAGCGGGACGCCGACGGCTGGGGCAAACTTGGCCGCTGAGTCAAAGAGGGCCGTGGCAAAGCTGCGTTCCTGATTCGGAAACCACAACCCAACAGCTTTGGCGCTCGACGGGAAGATCGGCGCTTCGCCAATGCCCAGCAGCAGGCGCGCACCAAACAGTCCATTGACGCTGGTAGCGATGGCGGCAGCAAAGGAGGCGACGCTCCACAGAAAGGTGCTGATGCGGCCGACACGCCGGATTCCGAACTTGTCAAGAATTACGCCGATAGGCAATTGGCAGAGGGCGTACGTCCAGTTATAGGCGCTCGAAAGATACCCAAAGGTGATGCTGGAGATGCCAAAGGTGGTGTACAGCGCCGCTTGGGAGACGGAAAGATTGACCCGGTCAAAGTAGTTGACCAGCACGCCGAGGCCAAGAAGGAAGGCGATTCGCCATCGTCGGCGAGGGATTTGACTCTCTGATTTCAAGGACATGAGGAAGGGTGATCACCATCGGGAAGCGACCATCCCATCCTACACAAACAGGCTTGTCATGCGCGTGCGATGAGGCTATCAGGCAGCGCCGAGGGCGGCACGCATCGGGCTCAGGAGAGATGAGAGCTGGGCGCGGCCACGGTTGGTGCGCGACTTTACCGTACCCTCGGGAATGCGCAGCCGATGGGCGATTTCCTGATTGTCCAGCTCATGGATGAAGCGCATCGTCACGACATCGCGCATTTCCGGTGCAATCTTTTTGACCGCTTCCGTGACGATCGTCGTTACTTCGTTGGTCACGACGGTCTCAAGAGGAGTCGGACGGCGGTCAGGTATACGCTGGGCGATGGTCGTCGCCATGGAGTCGGAGCGATCCCAGCCCTCGTCCATTGAATCGGTACGGCGCAGCTGTCCATCCCGGCGAAAGCGGTCGACTCGCTGATTTCGGGTGACGGTCGCGATCCAGCCTTTGAGCTCGCCGCGCGCCGGGTCGTAGCTGCCGAGATTCATCCAGATTTTGAGAAAGGTGTCCTGCATCAGATCTTCGGCATCCTGCGTAGAGCCGCAAAAGAGGTAACAGATGCTATAGACCAGACCACGATACTCTTCGACGAGATTCGTCCAGGCACCGTTGTCTCCGTTCAGACAGAGCTGCACCATTTCGGCACGTTCTGTGTTCATCGAAGGTCTCCTTAGTCAAATCTGGCCATCTGTTGACCGCGAGTTTCAGCGGATCGTTGACGACCCCGTATGCCCGGTTTTTCGACCGAAAGGCACTTGTCTTTATGTATGACACCACCCATGAAGATGGAGTGCGGTCATAAAACGTCACGAATCGTAAAGAAGTGTCAAGCGATGGCGGTGTAAGTGTTACAAATCATTACTGCGCTGGAGACGTGGTTGGAGTAAAACCAGAGTTGTAGCCTTGTTTGGATCAGAACTACCCAGAGGATGTTCGTGGAGCCTGTTCTCCTGATCGACGACGATACCGAATTGTGTTCGATGCTCAAGGACTACCTTGGGCGTCACGGATTTGTCGTCACCACGGAGCACCACGGAGAGTTGGGACTCCATCGCGCTCTTGCCGGGGAGTTTTCGATCGTGCTGTTGGACGTCATGTTGCCTGGCATTGATGGGTTTGAAGTACTCCGCCGGCTGCGCACCAATTCCCAGGTAAGCGTGCTTTTGCTTACGGCGCGAGGCGAGGACATTGACCGTATCGTGGGTCTCGAGATCGGCGCCGACGACTATTTGCCGAAGCCATTCAACCCACGCGAGCTATTGGCGCGGGTGAGGGCTATCCTGCGGCGCACAGCCGCATCGAGGCCAGCGCGGACAGGAATCAAGCATCTGTCAGTCGGAGGAATCGAGCTGGATAGCGGGGCACGCACTGCAACCTCTCTGGGAGTGGAACTGGACCTGACAAACGTGGAGTTTGAACTGCTGGCAGCACTCATGGAGGCCCCGGGGCAGATTCTCACGCGTGAGCATCTGACAGAACTGGTACTGGACCGGAGATTTAATCCCTTTGATCGCAGCCTTGACATGCATGTAAGCCGCTTGCGTCGTAAATTGGATGATGCCGCACAGCTGGGCGACCAGATCAAAACCATTCGTTCAGTCGGATATCAGCTGGCGCTTCCCGCAGCCGGTTCTTCAGGCAATTCATTCGCCTCATCCACATCTCAGAATCGAGAAAACTGAAGGATATGCGCAGCACATTTACAAAGATATTCCTCTCCTTCTGGCTGACAGAATTCCTGATTATCGTTTTCACGATGTTCATCTTGTCTCGCCAGTTTGAAGCGAATGCGGTGGTCTACAGCTCGTTGTTTGCCATGCTCCAATCAAATGCGCGGCTATCGCTTGAGGCTTACCAGAAAGGTGGCTGCGCGGCGCTCAACAGCGTTCCATCGACCTTTTACATTGACAAACCCACTGCAAGCGACCAGGCGGCAATCCTGTTTGATCCAGCTGGAAAGCCGCTCTGTCAGCAGATTGACGTGGCCCCGTACTCAATCGCAATCGCCCAGATCCAAAAGCAGGGCTACTTCCTGGGAGAGAAACGCGGCCCCGGATACATCGAAGGGCTGGAAATCAAGGACCCGCAGGGACACAAGTACGGCTATATCATTCGGGGAACATATCCAACCCAAATCTATATTCCCTACCGGGAGATGCTGCCCCGGCTCCTGATTGGAGTCATCGTATCAGTCTTCGTCACCTTTGGCATCACGATGCTCATTACGCGCCCGATTGGCTCTCTGCGCGAGGCCGCACGTCAGTTGGCTGCCGGAAATCTGCGCGCGCGCGCACTGTGGCCAAAGGGACGCAAGCCCTCCAACAGCGGCGATGAATTATGGGGGTTGGTATACGACTTCAACAACATGGCGGAGCGGCTGGAGTCGCTCGTCGACGCTCAAATGCTGCTGCTGCGGGATGTTTCGCATGAACTTCGGTCTCCGCTGGCCCGCCTGAGCGTGGCTCTGGAGCTAGCGAGAGAAGAAGCGCAGCCTGGCATGGAAGTACAGTTGGACCGCATCGAGCGCGAAACGGGGCGGCTTAACTCGCTGATTGGACAGTTGCTGAGCCTCTCTCACCTTGAATCGACGACGCGGCTACCGGATAGCCAGCAAATCTCGCTATGCAGCATGGTCGGTAACTTGCTGCCTGATATGGAATATGAAGCGACCCAGCGAAACTGCAGCGTCAGCTTCATGAGCGATGAGTCGTCCCGTCGCCGGGACGCGGTTCTGGGAAATCCTGAACTCCTCGGTCGAGCCATTGAAAATGTGGTCAGGAACGCAATTGCCTATACGGCCGAAGGCACCGAGGTCGAGATTCAGCTTTCAGATGAACATCGCGCCGGGGACCACTGGATTGTGCTGGCAGTGAAAGACCGCGGCCCGGGGGTTCCTGACGAAGCACTGAAGACAATCTTCAGGCCCTTTTACCGGCTTGATCTATCAAGGCAAAGATCGACGGGTGGGTACGGCGTCGGCCTGGCAATTACCGATCGTGCAGTGCGGCTCCACGGCGGCTCGGTAACCGCACGCAATGGTTCAGGCTGTGGATTGATTGTTGAACTAAGGCTGCCGGTCGTGAACGAGACCGCCAGCTAGGAATTGACAATTGAGACGCAGGCCAGCTTCATTTTACGGCTGGGCCACGGTGACGCGACTGACCGCAGCGACTCACAACCTCGCCCAACCGCAATGAACTCCTGCGCTTGTCCGTGCTGCAATTGCAGGAACTGGGTGCAGGAAACAGATGCGATATCCAGGTGCGGGGCTAAGAAATTAGTTCCCGTCTCGCACCTGGATTCTCGCGTTTAGTTGACCGTGTAAGTCCAGTTGAGCACGTTCTGGATAGCCGTCAAGCCTCCGGTGCTGCCGGTGAATCCGACATAGGCCGTATTCTTGCCGACAATGGCTGGGATGTTGATTGCGGTGGACGTGGTGAACGTGGCATTGGTCACCGTATCGGTAATCGTGAGCGAGAGTGTCGTACCGTCATACACCACGTGAGCATGCATGACATTCCCGCTGTGCAGATCAACGCCGGAACCTGTAAGGTCGATCTCCGGCGTATTCGGGACCGCACCATTGGTATAGAAACCGGTGGTGCCGGCTACCGATCCACCGGTGCTGTAGAGATCAAACTTTACCGCTACGCTGGTTCCAATCAGTCCATATCCCAGATAACTGGCGTTGCCGCCAAGCGCATAGGGACCCTTGGATGCATTTTGGATGGCAAATGTGAACCCGTCTGCCACAGCGGAAGTTGCCTGGAAGTTAAAGTCCGTGGTGAATTTCTGCACATTGACCGGAGTTGCAAACCAGCCAGTCCGGGCCTCACCTGCTCCCCCATCGGTCAGTTGCAATGCGCTGCCAACGAGTGAGGCTCCGTTGTTCATGCTCAGGCCGGTTGCATTGAAGCCTGAGGAGTAGTTGATCGTCGGCGTCGCGGTGCCGATGGTGTACGTGGCAGTCGCGACAGCACTGGTTGAGAATCCGCTCGCGACAGCAATAGCGTTGATGGTCTGGCTTGTGGCCACGTTGATAGGAGCGGAGTACACCGCCGAGGATGTCGTCGGGACACTTCCGTTGGTGGTGTAGTAGATTGTCGCGCCTGCCGTGGCATCGCTCAGCGCTACCGACTGCGCACTGGAATAGTTTCCGGCTGCAACCGAGAACGTAGGCGTTGCCGCCGGGGTCAGCTGAGAGATCGTATACACCGCCGTAACGATGGCGCTGTTTGAGTAGCCGGGGGCGACTGCCATTGCTTTCAGGGTCTCGCTCGCAGTCACACTAATCGGAGCCGTATAGAAGAATGATGCGGTGGTTGGCGTTGAACCGTCTACGGTGAAGTAGATTGTCGCACCCGGGGTACTATCGGTCAGCGTGACAGCTTGAGCTCCAGTGTAGGTACCACCGGCTGGCGAGATCACGGGCGCAGCTGCCTGAGAACTGATGGTATAGGTTGCCGAAGAGACTGCACTGGTTGAATAGCCGGATGCAACGGCAATCGCATTGATGGTTTCACTGACACTCACACTGATTGGACCGGCGTAGACCGTCGAGGATGTCGTGGGCGCACTGCCATTGGTGGTGTAGTAGATGGTTGCGCCCGCCGTACTGTCGGTGATCGACACGGTCTGAGTGCCGGTGTAGGTTCCAGGCAGAAGTGAGAACCCGGGTGCGGCAGCAGGTCCGTTGATCGTATAGGCCGCAACCGTTACCGAACTAGCGGTTGAAGCTGAGGTTGCTGCGATTGCCTGAAGCGTTTGCGAGGCAGCCACAGTAATGGGACCGGCATAAACCGCTGAGGATGTTGTGGGAGTCGAGCCATCAGCCGTGTAGTAAATTACAGCTCCTGCGGTAGAGTCGCTGATCGTGACTTGTTGCGCTGGACCATAGCTGCCTGCGGCCGGAGAGAAGACCGGTGCAGCCGTTCCGGGCTGAATTGTATAGCTTGCCGAAACGATGGGACTCGCAGTAAATCCAGTTTGGATAGCCTGCACCTTGACGGTTTCAGTCGCACTGATCGTAATGGGTCCGGTGTACTTGGTTGCGACTGCCGGATTAGCTTGCGGATTGATGCCGTTGGTCGTGTACCAGATGCCCGCGGTCGGAGAGGCGCAGGTGATCGTCAGGGTTTGGGTGCCGGTATAGGTTCCGGCCGCCAGGCTGAGAACTGGGGTCGCATCCACGAGAGAATACGTTGCAGTCGCTACAGCACTGTTCGAAAGACCAGATGCCACTGCAATTGCCTGCAGCGTAAATGAGTTTGCGATCGTAATCGGCGATTTGTAAAGCGTAGACGCAGCTGTCGGAGTTGTTCCGTTGATGGTGTAATAGATTGCTGCCCCAGGCGTGGCATCTGAGATCGTTACAGACTGCGCCGAGTTATACACACCTCCCGATGGAGTAATGACCGGCGTACTCGCCTGCGTCGCCGTGCTGATGGTGTATGCAGCCGTCGCCACCGCGCTGGTGGAGAAGCCCGTTGCCACCGCAATGGCGTTGATCGTCTCCGTCGTGCTCACGCTGATCGGGCCAGAGTAGACCGTCGACGAGGTCGTCGGCGTGCTGCCGTTGGTCGTGTAGTAGATCGTCGCGCCCGCCGTGCTATCCGCAATCGATACCGACTGCGTGCTCGTATAGGTACCTGCGGCAAGCGAGAAAGTCGGCGTCGCAGCCGGTGGATTGATCGTGTATGCAGCCGTCGCTACCGCGCTGGTGGAGAAGCCCGTTGCCACCGCAATGGCGTTGATCGTCTCCGTCGTGCTCACACTGATGGGGCCGGCGTAGACAGTCGACGAGGTCGTCGGCGTGCTGCCGTTGGTCGTGTAGTAGATCGTCGCGCCCGCCGTGCTATCTGCAATCGATACTGACTGCGTGCTCGTGTACGTACCTGCGGCAAGCGAGAAAGTGGGCGTCGCAGCCGGCGGATTGATCGTGTATGCAGCCGTCGCCACCGCGCTGGTGGAGAAGCCCGTTGCCACCGCAATGGCGTTGATCGTCTCCGTCGTGCTCACGCTGATCGGGCCAGAGTAGATAGTCGACGAGGTCGTCGGCGTGCTGCCGTTGGTCGTGTAGTAGATCGTCGCGCCCGCCGTGCTATCCGTAATCGATACTGACTGCGTGCTCGTGTACGTACCTGCGGCAAGCGAGAAAGTGGGCGTCGCAGCCGGTGGATTGATCGTGTATGCAGCCGTCGCTACAGCGCTGGTGGTGTAGCCGGTTGCCACCGCAATGGCATTGATCGTCTCCGTCGTGCTTACGCTGATGGGGCCGGAGTAGACAGTCGACGAGGTCGTCGGCGTGCTGCCGTCGGTCGTGTAGTAGATCGTCGCGCCCGCCGTGCTGTCCGTAATCGATACTGACTGCGTGCTCGTATACGTGCCCGCAGCTACCGAGAAGGTGGGCGTCGCTGTCGTGGTAGATCCGGCGCTTGAAGCGAAAGTCCATGAAAGGACAGCCTGGGTAGCGGTCAATCCACCGGTTGCAGCCGTAAATCCTACGTAAGCAGTATTGCTGCCAATCGAGGTGGGAAGATTGACCGTCCAGGAAGTCGACCAGCTAGCCAGTGTGACGGTGTCGGTAATCTTCATTGTTAGCGTTGTGCCGAGATACGTAAGATGCACGGCCATGACGTCGCCGCTGTGGAGATTGATGCCCGTAGTTCTTAGGTCAATTGCCGGAACGGTAGGACTGGCTCCGTTCAAATAGAGGCCGGTTGAATCCGGACCCTCTCCCGAAGAATTGTAAAGATCAAACTTGATGGCAGCAGAGTTACCGATTCCCTGGTAGCCGAGCTGATAGCCGTTTCCGCCCATCGCTACGACGCTCTGGGATGCATTCTGGATCGTAAAGGTCATGCCGTCGGCAGATGGATTGGTCAACTTGAAGGTGAAGTCTGACGTGAATGTCTGGATATTGACGGGAGTCGAAAACCACGCTGAGCCAGCCTGTCCGGCAAGGCCGGTGGTGAGCAGCAGGGAAGAACCACTCAGGCGAGAGCTACCGTTGAGGTTGATTTGACCAGAAGCGCTCGTGAATCCTCCGCCAAAATTGACGCTAACCTGGCTGCTTTGGATAGTGTATGTCTGGGCGACAGGGGTGCTGGTGACCATACTCGGCGCGATTGCAATTGCCGTGATGGTCTCAGTCGAGGTGACGGAGATGGGTGCAGAATAGACAGTGGAAGCGGTTGTCGGTATTGAACCATCAACAGTGTAGTAAATCACCGCGCCTGCTGAAGGGTCGCTCAGGGTGATGCTCTGCGTGGTGGTGTACGTACCCGTAGGAAGACTGAAAGTGACCGGACTGGTCACCGAACTGCTGGTAAACGTCGCGGATGCCTGGGCGCTGAGCAGCATGCCGGTGCCAATGGCGATGGCATTGATCGTTTCAGTATTGCTTACCGTGATAGGTCCGGTATAAAGCGTGGATGACGTGGAGGCGGCAGTGCCGTTGGTTGTGTAGTAGATACTCGCACCGGGCGTTGCGTCGGTGATCGTCACCGTGATCGAACCCGTAAAGGATTCTGTGCCAGGACTAATGACAGGCGCGCTCGTCTGGGTTGCTCCGTTGAGGAGGCCATAAATGTCGATTTCGTTGGCTGCGCCAACATAGACTTTGCCGTTGGCGATCGTGGGCACCGCGAACTTGACAGCCGCACCGGCAGCGTCGCGCGCGGCGTTGGTGGAACTGGAATACAGGGTGGTCGCGACATTCGAGGCGGAGTGCGCTTGCAAAATCGCAGGACCACCGGTGGCGAACGCTTCCGAATTGATAGTCCAGACAATTCCCTGGGTGTTGCCGTTGGCAGAAATTGATGGCGTTGCGCCCGGGAAGGCGTACTGCTCCGTCGAGCGGGTAGGCGTTGTCGAAAGCAGGCCATTGTTGAGGGCAAATGACTTGAGATAGTCAAAGCGGCCCCAGAAGTAGACGTTGCCATTCCAGTACGCCGGTGAACTCCAGACGCCGACGTTGCCGACTGCATACGACAGCTCCTGAATCACCTGGTCGGCTGTTGTGTTGTAGCCGCCCATATTTTCACGATTGAGCAAAAAGATGGAGCCTTGCTTGTCCGCCTGGACGAGCAAATGGGGATTCGAACCCGTGGACTGGTTGGGCAATACCATGACACCGCCTGAACCGACGTCACCATCCTGAGCGGCAAGACTGGCCTGCTGTTTCGTGGTGAATTCGTCGGTAACCGTGGGCTGGCCATTGGTCAGATCAAGATTCAGGTGAGAATCGCCGTAATCCATGTTGTTGGTGTACGGCTTGGTCGCGTTGTAGTCGCCATTGCCGGTAACCGCGAACAAACGTCCGTATGGATGATTGACAGGGTCAACTTGATCCGCAGCCAGACCGGCACCGGATGCCCAGAAGCCGCCAGCAATTCCGTTAGGACTGGCACAGTAAACGCCGGCCTGCTTCAGCGTTGAGGCGTTGTAGCTGATGATCCATCCATGCCAGGGTCCACTGTCCTCGTGTGACGCAAAGCCGATGTAGACGATTCCATTGAGAAGAAGCAGTCCTGGCCGTTGATTGTGCCAGGCGGGATCAAACGAAAGGACACCATTGACGCTGCCGGTTCCTGTACCGGCTACAGAAGCCGCAATTGCGACCGGCCCGCCGAATTTCTCCGCCCCGCTGGTCACATCAAGCGCATGAAGTCGCTGGATCGTGGCTCCACCTTCGACGGTCTTGCTGACAACATATAAGGTGCCCGATACCGGGTCAATCACGGGCGTTCCGGTGATACCCACTTCCGGAGCAATGTCCGAGCCGGCAGGCCAGGGAACCGTCGTCGCTCCCACAGCAGCGCCGTGGGTCGTCGAGAGCATAGACGCCGTCCACAACGCGCTGGCGTTGGCCCCGGTGTTGCTGTCTGCATCAAACGCGTAGACCTGATCGTGTTCGGTTGCAACGTAGACCACGTTGTGCGTCACACCGTTGATCACAACTCCAGACAAATATAGGGGTTGGGCATACACCTGACCGACAACCGACTGAGAAAACAATTTACCAAAGAGGGTTGGATTCACATTGCTGGTGTTCAGAATCGTTTCGCTCAGATTCTGTCCGGTGCGGCCAATGTCGTTCTGATAGGTCGTCACATTGACCTGCCCTTGGACCATCGCCGTCGCCATCACGGCAATGGTGATCGAAGCCAGCGCTGGAAGAGCGACTGACCGGCAACGGCGCAACCATGACATGCCGGTCTCCACTCTGATGAACGCGTTTTCGATGAACTTCGATCCAAGCGACATTGCCTATCCTCCAAAATTTCTTTTCCCGGGAACGCTCAATACCCACTTCTTGTTGAAACTGCGCAGCCCGATGTTTCCTGTTCACTCACCCACCGGAGACAATTTCGCGATTTCGCGCAAGGCGAATGCAAATTCCTCCGCTGCATGTACAGCGATCCGGTAGTCTCCCAATGAAGTTGACGCAGGAATCCGTGAATTCAACCTATCCCGCGTACAACATTCGGGTCGAACGACCAATTGTTGTTTCTGAAATGTGCGATGCAGAACTTCCGGGACGAGTTGCCCGCGAAGCACTGGTTCCACTCTTCAATAGTACGATTCTTCTGCTATATGCGGAAAATCACAATTCCCCGTTGGTGCGTTGGCTTCGACCAAATAGTAACCGAATCAGAACTATTTCAATAAGAGGAATAGCTTGGCACGATATTACCGAATTTCCCTAAAGTCTTTTCGTTCCCCGCAAAATCAACCATATGCGCATGCAACAGACGCCATAGTTTTTCCATTATTCCCGTTTTTTTGGAAGTTAATCCGGCGAATCATCTTCCAGTCAGCCTCTAATCGTGCAACTAATACTGCACTATATATGATGCAACATTCTACGCCCGGCACCTACCGAATTGCTTGCGCAGTGGACCCTGAAGCCGATCCACTGCGCCGCTGAGTTAATTCTCATTAAATATCACAAAGGTCGACAGCCTGGCGAAGCGATGTTAGAGGATCTCTCGAAGGCACAAACTCATGAGCTACATAGCCCTTGTAATTAGTCGACGCGATGCCTCTCATAACTGCCGCCCAGTTCACTTCCTGCTGGTCGTCGAGCTCGTGACGGCCCGGTACGCCGCCGGTGTGATAGTGGCCAAACCATTGCCCATGCTCGCGAATCGTGGCGATCAGGTCTCCCTCCATGATCTGCATATGATAGATATCGTAGAGCAGCTTGATGCTGGGAGAATTGACCTCTTCCATAACTCGCACTCCCCAGGTACTGTGGTCGCACATATAGTCGTGGTGATCGTGCTTGCTATTGAGCAGCTCAAGGCAGAGTGTGACGCCGTGATCTTCAATGAGGGGGCGCAGCCGCTTGAGGCCGACGATGGTATTGCGCGCGCCCTCCTCGTCAGACATGCCCGCCCTTTGCCCCGAGAAGGTGATTACGTTGGGCACTCCCGCCTTCGTGGCAGCCGGCAGGTTCTTGCGCATGGCAGCCTCGATCGCATCGTGGTTTTCGATCCGGTTGAGCGCATGGTTGATTTCGCCCCCACCAACGTAACCCATCGAGCACAAAAGTCCGTAACGCCGGGGAACCTCGAACTCCTCAGGTTGCAGTAAATCAATGGCCTGGAGTCCAATCTCGACGGCATACTGGCAGAGTTCGTCGAGCGTCTGCTTTGGATAGCACCACCGGGAAACGGACTGGCGGATGTTGTTTTTCCTTTTGATCGGGGTCGACTTGGGTGCGTCCGACGAAAGTGCACCGGGGTTGGAATCCACGCGCGCGGCTGAACCAGTGGCGCTTTCGGCTGACATCGGCAAACAGATCGATGCTGCCATGGCTAAACCACCCTCGAATACTTGGCGACGATTGAAAGCGCTCATGAAGCTGATACTCCTTGACGATCGGGTTAATCAAACAAAGGGCCACCAGACCTTGTCTGGCGGTTCCGCACGTTCCTTTTGCGATTGCGTGTGCCCACAAATACTAAATCGTGCTGGAGCCGTTTGGTCAATGGAAAGAATCCTGAGGTAACGTGACCTCAGGAGATCGCTGAACGGCCACGTCGAAACAGATGAGGGGTGGCGCGACATTTCTACGCGTATTCATTCAAGAGAGCTTATGCGGGTCGGACTCGCCGGATTCCATGACCAGTCCCCGGCGCAGAGTTCAGCTACGAAGAGCCAGACGTGAGGTGACCTGAATCTGTTGAGTTCGTTCGGCCCCAACAGTCCTTCCGGTCCTCTTCGATTGAAGTGAGCTGCAATAATCAGTTTTTACTCCCAACAATCACATGAGCAGGAATAAGATGAACGGCATCCCCCTGGTTGACTTTGTTGATGAGCCTGAATATTTCCCCCCCAGAACTGAGAGGTAGGTTGTGATGAGAATTTTAAAAGTGACAGGGTTGGCAGGGTGCCTTGCCCTCGGAATCATTAGCGTGACTTCAGCCCTGGCGCAGGATGCTGCGCTGAGCGGCCAGGACACTGCCGCCCTGCAAACCACAGCTTCCCGAATCACGGAGCGAATTGATGATTCCAGGCTGGTGCGGTTACCTGGCAACATCCATCCTCAGGCGCGTGCAGAGTTCGACCGGGGCGCGGTCGCCCCTTCGTTGCCGATGGAACGCATCCAGCTGCTGCTGAAGCGCAGCCCGCAGCAGGAAGCGGCTCTGGTGAAGTTCATGGACGAGCAAATCAATCCAAAATCTCCCAACTTCCACCACTGGCTGACGCCGGAGCAGTTTGGCTCGCTCTATGGACCGTCCACCTATGACATTCAGGCGGTCACAAACTGGCTTCAGAATCACGGATTCTCGATCGGTCAGGTGACCAAAGGTCGGACAATCATCGAATTTTCAGGCACGGCTGCTCAGGTGCAGGAGACATTTCACACTGAGATCCATCACTTCAACGTAGAAGGTGAAAGCCACATTGCCAACGTGAGTGATCCGCAAATCCCGGCGGCGCTCAGCCCGGTGATTACCGGCATCGTCTCGCTGCACAACTTCTTTGCCAAGCCGATGAATCACTACCTGGGCGACTTCATCCGCGACAAGAAGACCGGCGGTTGGACCCCGCTCAGCGTGAAGAGAACTCCTGAGCCGCTGTTCACCGTGCCCGGTTCGACCCCGACTTTTGAGTTGATCGCGCCATTTGACTTTGCGACGATTTACAACCTCACACCGCTTTGGAATGCCGGCATCGACGGCACGGGACAGACCGTAGCCATCGCCGGACGGTCTGATGTGAGCCTTGCCGACGTGCAGAAGTTTCGATCAGGCTTTGGCCTGCCCGCCAATGACCCGGTTTTCATCGTCAATGGAACCGATCCCGGTGTGCCGACGGCCAATGACAAGGTTGAAAACACGCTGGATGTGGAATGGTCAGGCGCGGCAGCACCGAAGGCCACAATCAAATTCGTCACCACCGCGAGCACCAATTCCTCAGACGGCGCATCGGCTTCGGCAATCTACATCATCAATAACAACGTCGCCAAGATCATGAGCTTCAGCTATGGCAACTGCGAACTGAAGTACGGCACCGCCGGCAATGCCTTCAACAACTCCCTCTGGCAGCAGGCAGCGGCGCAGGGCATTACCGCCTTTGTCGCTTCTGGCGATCAGGGTTCGGCGGCCTGTGACGGAGGCGGCACGCCTCCCTACGGGGCAGGCAGCGGCTTGCAGGTAAGCGGTTCATCCTCCACGCCGTATAACGTCGCTGTGGGTGGTACTGACTTCAACTGGGCCAATCTTGCCAAGAGCTACTGGAGCAGCACCAACGCCACCAATGGCTCCTCGGCCCTCAGCTATATTCCCGAGGTTCCGTGGAATGGCACCTGCGCCAGCACCTCGGTAAACCTGCTGTATGGCTTCACCGCAGCGGGCTACGACACTGAACAGGCCTGCAACTATGACTTCATCAATAGCTTTGACACCAACTTTCTGAGCGTCACCGGCGGCACCGGCGGGGTAAGCCGCTGCACCGCTCCGACAGGCACCACTGCAGCGACATGTGCCGGCGGCTACGCCAAGCCCTCCTGGCAGGTCGGCACGGGCGTTCCCGCAGACGGAAAACGTGACGTACCGGACGTCTCTCTCTTTGCCGCAGGCGGAGAACTGCATGATGCCTACGTCATCTGCGACTCTCAAACCAATCCCTGCACCTACACCAGCCCTACGACCGCCTTGACCCAGGCTGTTGGCGGCACTTCCGTTGCCTCGCCTGCCATGGCCGGCATCATGGCGCTGATCAATCAGAAAATGGGCTCCGCCCAGGGCAATGCGAACGCCGGATTCTACGCCCTGGCGGCCAAGGATACCCGCTCCGCCTGCAACACGGTCACGGTGGCAGGAGGCAATACCTGCAATTTCTACGACGTCACCACTGACAACAACGCAGTACCGTGTGTTCCTGGAACACAGAACTGCAACGTCATCCATGCCGGTGATGCAGTTGGAATCGTGAGTGGCTACTCATCCACCACCGGGTACGACCTGGCTACCGGTCTCGGCTCAGTGAATGCCAACAACCTGGTCAACAATTGGGCGAGCGTTACTCCGACCCCGGCTATCACCTTTTCACCTACCAGCCTTTCCTTTCCCTCGACACTGGCCGGAGCTACATCCGCTGCGCTCACCGTCACCATCAAAAATACGGGGACGGGCGCTATGACCCTGACCTCTGAAACACTCACCGGGGCCAATGCTTCCGCCTACCTGATCTCAGCGAATACCTGCGGGGCCTCCCTTGCGGTCAACGCTACATGTGTCGTATCGATCCAGTTCAAGCCCCCAACAGCAAACCAGTTTTCGGCAGCACTCACGGTCGCCGATAACGTCGCGGGTTCTCCCCAGGCAGTCACCATCATCGGAACCGGCACCAATCCGCCGCTCACCGTCACCGTCTCACCGGCAACGCTCACCTTTGCCTCAACAAATGTCGGCGCAACGACTGCGGCACAAGCGGTCACCATCAAAAACACGGGTACGACTGCCGTCACGCTGACTTCAGAGACTCTTACCGGTACCAACGCTTCCTCGTACCTGATCTCCGGTAACACCTGCACCAGTTCGCTCGCGGTAAGCGCTACGTGCATCGTCTCGGTAGAATTCAAACCGACGACCACCGGCACCCTGACCGCATCGCTTTCGGTAGCCGACAACGCAACCGGTTCACCACAATCGGTAGCTCTATCGGGGATTGGGGCGTCTACCTCCACATTCACAGTCTCGCTTTCGCCTGCTGCGCTCACATTTGCTTCAACTGCTGTGGGAGTGACGACGGCGGCGCAGGTTGTGACCATCAAGAACACCGGGACCGGCACAGTCTCTCTTACCTCAGAGACCATCACCGGCACCAACGCCACATCCTTCCTTAAGTCGGCAACCACTTGCGGAGCAACACTGGCGGCGGCAGCAAGCTGCACAGTTTCTGTGACCTTCAAGCCGCTCACCACCGGCGCGCTTACCGGCAGTCTCTCGGTCGCAGATAACGCATCCGGATCGCCTCAAACCGTTGCACTCACCGGAACTGGGGTTACGGGCACCACTCCTACGGTGACCGTGACGCCAACGACGATTGCCTTCCCGGCGCAGGTGCTTGGAACTACGAGCGACGCCCAGACCGTAACCGTCAAAAACACTGGCACCGTCGCCGTGACCATCAGTTCCATCGCGCTGGGCGGCACCAACCCGACTGCCTTCCTGGAAATTGGCAGCTGCGGATCCACCCTAGCAGCCGGAGCTTCCTGCTCGCTCTACGTCGCCTTCCAGCCCGCAACGGCGGTAGCGCTCACGGCAACTCTGAGCATTACCGACAATGCCACCGGCTCGCCACAAAAGGTGACACTGACGGGAACGGGAACTACAGCTCCGGTGGTCAAGTTGAGTACAACCGCTCTCGCCTTCGGAACCGTCAAGTCTGGAACGACGTCACCGGCGAAGGTCGTCACCATCACTAACTCCGGTAAGGCTGCCCTCAGTATTCTGGGAATCAACCTGGTCGGCACTAGTCCGTCTTCGTTCGTGGAACTCAATTCCTGCACGTCTACGCTGGCACCGAGCGCAAGTTGCTCGGTCTATGTCGCATTTACACCCAAGGCAGTCGGCGCGGTTACCGCGACGCTCAGCATCGTCGATTTGGGAAGCACCACCACCCAGACCGTCGCGCTCAGCGGCACCGGCAACTAGCAGCTGCACAATCACAAGAGCCAGTTGGAACACTCCTTAGAGGAGAGTCCAACTGGCTCTTTTCTTGTTGCTGGCCGGAACTCCTAGGGCAGCAGCTCGATGGCAATCTTCTTTTGCCCTGCATCCAGCTGCGTGATGCGGAACTTGCGCACCTGGCCAGCTTCGGCGACAGCGCTCTGCTGCTTGGTGGCGCTTCCACTGCCCACCGCCCCGCCGGTCTTCCACTTGGTCTTGAGCATCGCGCTGAAGGCCGACAAATCAACCTTCGCTGGCTCAGCTTCCACCGGCGCAGCCACCGCCTCAGCAACTACCGGCAGAGTGCAGGCGCATTGAATGCCCTCGCCCAACTCCACCCTGGCAACGTTGTTTTCAACGGAAACAACCCGTCCGGTCACCGTGTCGCCAACCGCGTGCTCCCCCAGAAATTCGTCGAGGCTGGTCGGAATCAGTTGCTTGATGCTCAGGCGAAGCTGCCGCTTTTCCTTGTCAATCTCAAGCACCATGGCCTTCACCACTTCGCCCATGCGCAGCGCGTCAGAGGGGTGATTCAAGCGCCGGTCAGCCACGATTTCGCTGATGTGCACCATCCCCTCAACCCCCTGCGCCGCCTGGATGAATGCGCCAAACTTGGTCATGCTTGCCACCGGGCCCTCGACAATCGAGCCAGGCGCAAGCCGCGCCGCTGCTTCCACCCACGGGTCGCCGAGCGCCTGCTTCAGGCCCAGCGAGATGCGCTTCTCGGGCAGGTTGATCGCCAGAATAACCGCCTCAACCGAATCGCCCAGCTGCACCACTTCAGTCGCTTTGAGAATGCGCTTTGACCACGACATCTCCGAGAGATGCACCAGCCCATCCACGCCCGGCTCAAGCTCAACAAACGCGCCAAACTCGGCGATCCGCGAAACCGTTCCGCGCACCCGGTCGCCGACGGCGTACTTCGCCGCGACAGCGTCCCAGGGATGCGGCTGCAACTGCTTCAGACCGAGCGAGATGCGGCGGCCATCCGGGTCAATCTTGAGTACTTTCAATTCAAGCTGCTGGCCCACCGTCAATACATCAGCGGCTTTGTTGACCCGGCTCCAGGAGATATCGCTGATGTGCAGCAGGCCGTCCACACCGCCCAGGTCAACAAACGCGCCGTAGTCGGTCAGGCTGCGCACCGTGCCGTCAACCACCGCGCCCTCAGCCACCTCGGCATAGCGCCGGGCCTTCGATTCAAGCGCCTCTTCTTCGCTGACGATGCGCCGGTCAACGACCACATCTTCATCGGCAACATCGAGTTTGCTGATGCGGCAGCGAATCTCCTGCCCCACCATCTTCTCCAGCTCCGCCGCATCGCGCGTACCACTCCGCGAAGCAGGCAGGAATGCCCGCACACCCACGTCCACATGCAGGCCACCCTTCACCACCGCTGAAACCGTGCCGACGATCGTCGATTTATTCTCGAAAGCGCGCTCCAGGCTGCTCCAGTCCTTGGGCTGCGCCGTCTTGAAGAGGCTCAGCTCGTAATACCCATCCAGGTCGCGCCCCTTCACAGAAACCTGCAGCGAATCCCCCACCTTTACCGCCTGCGACTTCGCGGTAAATGCGGTAATGGGCAAAATCCCCTCTGACTTGAAGCCAATGTCAACAAACACAGATTCGTCGGTCACGTTGATGACCGTGCCCCGAATCTGGCTTCCTACCTGGCCTTCGCGCCGATTGTGTGTCCGCTGAAATTCGGAAAAAATGTCCGCGAAAGACTCTTCCGGCTCAGGCACAGCCGCAGTCTCTACTGACGCGGGCTCGGCGGCTGGCTCTGCAACAGCAGATTCGCTCACATCCGCCACTTGTTCCGCGACGATGGCCGGCTCGGCGGCAGGAGCAGCTTCCGGTTCGTGAACCTCGGCACTGTCCTCGGTTGCCTCCCCCGGAGCGATGGCTTCGACGGGCTCGATGGGCTCGACAGAACCGGTCGTGAGAGGCGATTCCGACTCAGGAATCGTTGTTTCGGTTATTTCAGAAATGGGCTCAGGAATGGATTCAGACATGAAAGGAGACGGCCTCATCAGCAGCGGATTTCCGCGCAAAATCGAACTTTACGGTTCAAATAATCATCGCATAGCCCCGGCGACCAGTCCTGCGCAGGCCCGCTTGCCGCTGCGCGACATGTGGCAGGGTCACAAGTGACTTTAAGAAATCACCGTCAGCCCAGCGCGTCTCTGCCGCCGCTTGCCCAACGCGTATGTCACCACGCCCGCACCCACCAGCAGCACCGTCATTCCGACCGTCTTCACAATGGCCAGCGGCTTGTTCGGCTCGTCACTCTCCGGCACAATCGACAGGCCGATCGTCACAATCGTGCTGAACAGGCCAATGGAGGCCAGCGCAATCGCCGTGCGTTTGCCGCCCGGCAGCCGCATCACTTCTGGCCCCGCCGGCTCGCTCTGCAAACGAATCGTCGCCAGGAACAGAAACACATACGGGATGAAATACGTGATGACGCTCATCGCCACCAGCACGTCATACGCGCCTTTGACCGTCGTCGCAATCTGGCTGAGAACGGCAAAGATCATCCCCGCCAGCCCATAGCTGAACACCGCCACATACGGTGTATTCCATTTGGGATGGATGCGGCCGAAGATGGCCGGGAGGTAGTGGTCAATCCCGGCCACAAAGGGCAGCCTCGAAGTCGAAGAGAGATACGCCCCGGCCCCGCCCAGGCTGGCCAAAGCGATCATCAAGGCGATTACAGGCGCCATCCAGCCAACGCCCAGCGTTCGGCACATCTGGGCCATCGCCGTCATAAAGCCGCCCAGGCCGCTGATCTGGTCACCGGGCAGCGCAACCAGCATCGCGATGGTTCCCAGAATGTAGCCCAGTGTCACCACCACCCCGGCAAACACCAGCGCTCGCGGCACCGTCCGTCGAGGATTCCTGATTTCGCCGCCCATAAATGAAGCGCACTCCACCCCGGCAAAGGCATAAAATATGGTCGACCAGAAGATGGCATTCTTCAGGCTCAGGTGCGGCTGCATCGCAGCAATCGTGAAATGCGTAGCGCTGCCCTGGCGGTGCCAGAACAGAATCCCCAGCACCATGAGCGCCGCCACGGGCACCGTTGAAGCAATCGCTCCTGCGTTGTTGATCCACTTGCCTTGCTTCACGCCAAGCATGTTTGAAAGTGTGATGACTGCAAGCGCAACCACCGTAAACCCGAGGAAGTAGCTGCTCTCGTCGGCCAGCACCTTGCCGCGATCGCCCCCGGCAAACAGCGCGCTGCCCGCCGCGAAGTAGAGAATCGCCGAAAAATACGGCAGATTGCTCATCCAGTAGGTCCACGCGGCGATGAATCCAGAAAAATCGCCAAACGCCCGCTGCGCCCACACATAAAGCCCGCCCTCGTCGGGATAGCGCGAAGAAAGCTCCAGCACAGAGGCAGCCAGCGGCAGAAAAAATCCAAACAGCGCCAGCAGCCACACCGCAATTGAGCTCGGACCGGACGCAGCCGCAGTCGCAATCCAACGCACGCTCAGGCTGCTGGCAATATAAAAGAGCGCCAGGTCCTTGAACCCCAGCTCACGCTTGAGCTTTGCGACTTCATTGGGTGCCGTCGAAGGTGCCTCTGCCAATTGCGCCGCCTTTACTCCCTCAGAATTGAACCGCCGTTTTACTTCATGTCGGCAAGAACAGCCATCGCCGCGTTGCGCCCGTTCACCGCAATCACGCTGCCGCCGGGATGCGTGCACGCGCCGCACATATAGAGCCCGGCCATGGGAGTGCGCGCCGTCAGCCGCTTGCTCCACATGAACTCCGGCAAAATCTCACCCTGAAAGATATGCCCGCCCGTCAGCCCCACCTTCTCCTCAATATCCGGCGGACCCAGCACCTGCGCCTCCACCACCGCGTCGGGAAGATTGCTGCAATAGCGGCCAATCGAGGCGATCGCCAGATCGCGCGCCGCCTGGCGATGGTCGTCCCACGAGCCAGCGGCAAATTTGTACGGCACATACTGCGCAAATACGCTCATCGTGTGCATCCCCTCCGGCACCACGCTCCGGTCATGCACGCTTTGGAAATACAGCTCGCACCACAGCTTCTCTGGCAGCCGCCCCGCCTTCGCAGCGGCAAATCCCTGCTTCCACTCGCTATGAGTCAGCGGAGCGTTGATCTGGCCGTAGTGATGCGCCTCGTTTATCCCCGGCCGTGCAACGAAGTTGGGCAACTCCCTGAGCAGCACGTTCAGTTTCACCGTGCAGCCCTCAATCGGCATCGCCTCCACCTGGCTCTGCCACCCCGCCTCCGCCTGCCCGCCCAGCAGCCGCAGCGTCACCCGCGGGTCAGCATTTGAAACCACCACCGGCGCATAAATCCTCTCGCCGCCGGCCAGCACCACACCCTCGCCGGGCAGTATCTGTGCCACAGGCACCCCGGCCGCCACCACCGCGCCCGCCTCCCGCGCCGCATCGCACAGGTAAAAGCTCACCATGCCCATGCCGCCTTTGACGTAGCCCCACATCCCTGGCATCCCGCCCAGCCGCCCCGACGAGTGGTGAAACCGCACCGAAGCCGTCCCTTTATCAAACGGGCTGGCATTGGTCCCAATCACGCCCTGGCCCAGATACGCCGCCTGCAACTGCTCGTCGCGCAGATAGTGTTCGACAAACTCAGCCATCGACCACTCAAACAGCACTGCCCGCGCCTCTGCATCGTTGCCCAGCCGCTCTTCAATCTGCTCCCGCGTCGGCGCGTCCCCCAGCCACGCGTCGCCTGCGCCGGGCGGGCGCAGCGCATCACGCAGCCGCCGAATCACGTCGCCCATCGCCCGAAAGCCCGGCAAATCTCCCGGCGCAAATGCACCCACCTCCGCCTCACAGCGCGCATCGTCATCCCAGAGTTGAATGCTCCGCCCGTCGAGAAACGGCACAAACAGCCCATTGGCTGCGGGAGTCCACTCAAATCCCCGCGCCGCCAGCCCCAGTTCCTCAATCACCAGTGGATGCAGCAGCCCCGCCAGATACGCGCAGGGAGACATCTTCACACCGGGAAACGGCTCTTCTACCGTGCACGCTCCGCCAATGCGCTCCCGCGCCTCCAGCACCAGCACCCGCTGGCCGCCGCGCGCCAGATAAGCTGCACACGCCAGCCCGTTATGCCCAGCGCCCACCACGATTGCATCCCACCGCCGCGCAGCCAGCTCCGCAATAGGTGCAGGCAAACCAAGCAGCCCCAGGCTCGTTGCCGCCGTAGAAAACTCAGGTATCTCGTTCACAATGAAATTGACTATACGGACTGTTTTGCGAGTGGTCCATGTGTTTCTGAGGGTATGCGGAATCCGCAGGCCGCAAACCTCTATCATGTCCAAAGAGGAGTACTCCTTGACCGAACACAAACGATGCCCATGGGCCGAGAGCGACCCACTCATGCGCACCTACCACGATCAGGAGTGGGGACGACCCCTGCGCGACAGCCGTGCGCTCTGGGAAACGCTCATGCTTGAGGGCTTCCAGGCCGGCCTCTCCTGGCTCATCGTCCTGCGCAAGCGCGAAGCTTTTCGTGCCGCCTTCGCTCAATTTGACCCGGAGGCCGTCGCCCGGTTCACTGAGGCTGATATCGCCCGCTGCATGGCCGACCCCGGCATCGTCCGCGCTCGCGCCAAAATCGAGGCTACCATCGGCGGAGCACGCGCCTACCTGGCCATGCGCGACGCCGGCCTGGATTTCTCTGACTATGCCTGGTCCTTCACCGGTGGCCAGCCCATTCGCAACACGACCGGCATTGTCCCGGCAAAGACTGACCTCTCCGAAACCATTTCCATCGCGCTCAAGAAGCGGGGCTTTAAATTCGTCGGCCCGACCATCGTCTACGCCTGGATGCAGGCCGTCGGTCTGGTAGACGACCATCTTGCCGGTTGCTTCCTGCACGCCAGCCGCAAGCAAAGCTAGGGACACCATGAGTCGCCGCATGCCACAGCCCATCAAAACCCGCTTTGCAGCCCTCCTCGTTGCAGTGCTGCTCATCTGGGCGGCATTGCCCGCTCACGGCCAGGCAAATCAAGGCGAATTACAGCTCCACGTCACCGATCCCGCAGGTTTGCCCGCGAAAGTCTCGGTCAGCCTTGTCTGCCAAGCCAATCAATTCGCCGCCACCCTCGCGACCTCTGCACAGGGTCGCCTGACCGCCCAGCGCCTGCCCTTTGGCACCTATCTTGTCGAAATCAAACAGCAGGGCTTTGCCGAGGTCTCCCAGGCCATCGAGATTCGCTCCGCCATCCCCGTCACCCAGACAATCCAGCTCAAACTGGCCTCCGTCCACGAGTCCGTCATCGTCGATAGAACCGCCACATTGCTCGATACCGAACAGGCCGGTTCCGTCGATCAGATCGGCACTGAACAGATTCAAAACCGCCCCGATTCGCTCCCCGGTCGCTCTTTGCAGGATCTCGTCAACGCGCAGCCCGGCTGGCTCTACGAGGGCAACGCCGTGCTCCACCCGCGCGGCTCGGAATACCAGACCCAGTTCGTCATTGACGGCATTCCCCTCACCGACAACCGCTCACCCAGCCTCGGACCCGAAATTGAAGCCGACGACGTCCAGTCGATGAGCGTCTACACCGCCGGCATTCCAGCCGAATACGGCCGCAAGATGGGTGGCGTCATTGAGGTCAACACCCTGCAGAATCAGCAGCCGGGCCTCCACGGTCAGGCCATTTTCTCCGGGGGCAGCTTTGCCACCGCCGCTTCCTCTGCCCAGGGGCAGTATGTCTGGGGTAAAAACACCCTGGGCGCAAGCGGCAGCGGCAGCCGAACGGATCACTATCTCAACCCGGTTGTGCCCGAGAACTTCACCAACGCCGGCACCCAGGCGGACTTCGCCGCCCACTACGCGCGCGATTTAACTGCCTCCGACCAACTCGGCATCAGCCTGCGTCATGAGCTGGCCCGTTACGACATTCCCAACGAATTGCCGCAACAGGCTGCCGGGCAGCGCCAGACCTCTGACAATTTCGAAACCATGGGCATCGTCTCCTTCCAGCACGTCCACTCCGCCAACGCCGCCACTGATCTGCGCGCCATGGGCCGCGACAACAGCAATGATTTCAACTCCAACTCGCAGTCAACGCCCATCGAAGTTTTCCAGCACAATTCAATTCGCGAGGGTTACTTCAAGGCTGCATTCAGCTACCATCACGGCATTCACGAGTGGAAGGCGGGCGCAGAATCCGACAACACCTGGCTCCACGAAAACCTGCACTACCAGATCACTGACCCCATCCAGTTTGACCCCGGCACAGCCCCCACGTTCGCCTTCGCTGGCCAGCGCCCCGACCTGGAACAATCCGTCTACCTCCAGGACCTGATTCACTCCAAACACTGGACCGCCAGCCTCGGCCTGCGCTGGGACCATTACCAACTGCTCCGCAACCGGCAGGCGCTGGAGCCACGCCTCGCCGTCTCGCGTTACTTCCCCGCAGCAAATCTCGTCGCCCACTTCGCCTACGACCGCGTCTTTCAAACACCGTCGTTTGAAAACATCCTGCTCTCCAGCTCCACAGAAGTCACCTCGATCAGCCCGTCCAACTTCCTCCGGCTGCCCGTCTTGCCCTCGCACGGTGACTATTACGAGGCGGGCATCTCCGAGGTCTTCGCCAGCCACTTTCGCCTCGGCATGAACTACTTTCGCCGCAACCTGTACGACTTTGCCGATGACAACCAGCTCGCCAACACCACCATCAGCTTCCCCATCTCACTCCGCAAGGCCATCATTTACGGCGCGGAAGGCTCCCTCCAGGCTCCAGACTGGCGTCACTTCTCCGGCTTTGCCAGCTACTCCTACTCGCTCGGCAATGCCTGGTTTCCGGTGACAGGAGGACTCTTTCTGGGTGCCGATGCCGCAGCCATCACCAACCAGCTCACCGGCCACGTCCCGGTTTCGCAGGATCAGCGTCATACCCTGCGCACCCGCCTGCGCTACCAGGCCTTGCCTCGCCTGTGGGTTGCCGGGAGCCTGCAGTTTGACTCCGGCTTGCCGTTTCAGTTCGGGGGTGATCAGGCAACCGCGCTCGCTCAGTACGGGCAGGCGGTTCTGGATCGCATCAACTTTGACCGCGGCAGAATCAAACCCACGACCCTGTTGAGCGCTTCGGCCGGCTCTGAAATCTACAAATCTGACCGCGTCAAAATGACACTTCAGGCCGACGGCCAAAACCTCAACAACATTCTCGATGTCATCGATTTTGGCGGCCTGTTCTCCGGCAACGCCATCGGCCCGGCGCGCAGCTTCTCACTGCGCCTGGTCACAAGCTTTTAGGAGATTTTCTACGGTTGCTGCAACTTCGCCTTTGTCGCCCCATGCGGCCAACTGAAACGCCGACCCACAATCCCCTTCACCAGCAGATGGTCGGTCGCGCTCGTCGCGCCCAGTCCCACACCAAAATTGACTTCCCACTCCGGCGCAAGATTCAGGTCTGTCACCACAAAAAACTGCTGCTGCTGGTCCCGCAGCGCGTCAAACCCCGCCAGATCCCCATACGAACCGTAGTACTCCACCCCGACATTCACCTTCCTGGTGAAGTCGTACCCGGCCTTGACGTTGGGCGAAAACGTCACTCCCTGTCGAATGCCAGGCCCATGCCACGAGCGGTCAAATGCCGGATTGAACGCCAGATACCAGCGACCCACCTGCTTGTCGACAATCGGACGAAACTCCCACGTCCATGTATCCGGCGAAAAACGTGCCCGCTGATAGCCAAATTCATTCGATAAGCTCAGCCCCACCGGCAGGTGCCAGCTCTCAGGTGCACGCACCCGCGGCCGAATGTGGTCCCCCACCCACTGAAAGCCCTCACGCGGATCGGTGCTGGTAAACACATAGAACCCCACCTCAGCCCAGCTGCCCCAGCCCTGCGTAATCTCCAGAGTTTCGTGCTCGGCGTGGTTGGTCGGAAACGTCCCGTCAGCCCCATACCGCGACCCCGGCACAGGCTTTGTCCCGCTGATGGTGAAGTTGCTGTGCAGCTCCACCATCGTCGATTTAGGCGCCACCGTTTCCGCGCCATACACTTGAATCTCGTAGCTGCCCTGCGCGCTCGCCGCTGTCACAGCCAGCGCGCAAAACAAAATCAGATAAGGCAAGGTCCACCCACGTCGAACTACCAGAAATCCCCACGTCGGCAACGTCAGCCGTCGCCCCAGAACCTCACTCAATATCCCCTCCAGCAAACCCCATCCATCACTTCAACTCTCATACTACGTGCGCGTCAACGGTGGAGATAGACCACCGCCGCCGGTCAGTTTTGATCTCCCACCAGCAGCTACTTCGCATCCGTGATGTGCCCCACCAGCGTCAGCTCCACATCCACTTCCTTGGCTACCTTGAGAATGAAGATGCTGGGGTCTTTGAGGCCCCACTTCACGTATGGAACAGAGAAGTGCGTCTTCGCCGTGCAGTTGCCGCCATCGATGTGCACCTGCATCGGAACCGTAAGGTCATGCGGCGCCCCATGCAGCGTAAAAACTCCCGTCACTTGTATCGTTGAGTCTCCGCTCGCCGCAATCGTTCCCTGATAGCTCTTGGCCGTGAAAGAGACATCGGCAAAGTGCGCAACGTCGAGAACTTCGTTCTGCATCTTCTTGTCGCGGCTCTCATTGCTCGTGTTGCCACTGGCGGCTGAAACGACAACGGTGCCGCCGATGTTCGGCGCGGTCGAGTCAAAATCAATCGACCCGCTCTGGATATGAAATGTGCCATGCGTCTCGTGGCCGGTGCCACCCAGTGTGAATGAAACCTGGCTCGCCTGTGTGTCCACAGTCAACGTTCGATGCTGGGCATAGGCAGAGGTCGCCAGTACAAGGGAGGACGTGAGTAATAGAGCGGGCATCTTCATTTTCATTTGGATTCTCCTGATGCAATGTTGGTCGTTCTCGAATGGCTCACGCGTTGCTGCGCTAACCACAGGCTGAGGGATGAAATATCCCGGTCAGAAAGGTATTCATGCCCCGGCATATCTGTGCCGGCAATGCCAAACTTGATGATCTGTGCGAATTGGTTGACCTGCTCTTCCGTTGAATCCGCAGGGTTGACATGCGCCAATGCTTCCACAGATAGGTTCGGTGGCAGCCTCATGAAACTCGCAGCCCACCGCAACCGCGTGGGACCGTCTGCCTCGTGGCAGGTAGCGCAGTAGGCATGAAAGAGTGGTTGGCCGTGGTCTGATTCCCCGATCGCGCTTAGGTGCCAGAAAACCTCATCCTTCCGATGCTGCGCAGCGTCCGTGGGCCGCAGACTCTGCAGGTAGGCTACGAGATCATCGCCACGCCGGTCTTGAAAGAGTGAAGAATACGAGGGCATAAATGATGCCGGGCTAACTTCCGCTGGATTCTCAAAATGCGCCTTCAGCCACAATGCCGAGCGCCGGCTGCCCACCTGCGACAGGTCTGGCCCCTGACGCCGGTTCCCGATCAGCGGCGGCGTACCGCGGCGCACTTCCGCCACCGTCTGCACCGGCCCCCACATCAGCTCATCGCGCGTACCGGGCCTTACATACTGTGAATGGCAGTGTATGCACCCCTCATGGACATACACCGTGCGGCCCCGCTCCACCGCTGAGTCAGAGGCCTGCACCGCGCGCCCACCATCAAGCAGCTTATCCACTCCAAATGCCAACAGCAGAATCGCGATGGTTACAGCAATCTCCAACCGTCTGCGGCGCAGGAACGCAAGACTCCCCGGCACCAAAATCAGCAAGCCGGCAGCCGCCACAAACAATGGCGGAACCGCACCCAGATTTTGCCCCATGCCAATACCAAGCGCCGAACCAGCCCAGCCCGCCACCGCGTATATCCACCCCGCCAGCCGCCCCCGCTGCTCGATAGACCCACTCGCGAGCAGCGACGGATACGCCACCAGCGCTACCGAGTACAGCGAAACGCCAATCGGATAGAAAACCGAAGCGGCCACGAGACCCTCAGCGCGCAGCAGCAACAGACATGCAGCCGCCAGCGCACCATAGGCCAGTGGCAGCACCCACGTTGAGCCGCGCCTTCTCAGCAGCCAGGCGCTCCCCAGCGCTGCCGCAAAGTGCAGGCAACCGTTGCTCCACAGGTGAGCCGTTCCCTGCCACGTACCCGCCTTGAGCCCCGGCGAATTCTGAATAATGAAGAACGCCGCCGAATCAAGCCACACCAGCGCCGTAAAGCCGATGAGCACCAGCCAGAAGCTGGTCGAGCCTGCTTGCCCGGAAGTTTCTTCGCAAACAGCCGGCGAACCGGGCGCCTTCAGCGCGCAGCAAAATCCAACCAGGCAGAGAGCGCCAGCCGCCACGGCCTGCGCTCGCGCATCTGCTTCAAAGAATGTCGGAACGTTGCACATGAAGTAGCCGAGGCCTGTTCCAAGACCAACCTTGAGCAGCAGGCTGCCCTCACCCAGCCACCGGCGTAGATGCGTCACCAGCGTTACCGTCAGCAAGCCAAGAGAACAGCCAATCAGCAGCGACACGGCAATGCTGGCAGCAAACGTCAGCGGCAGCAGTGAAAGAAAGACCGCAGCAGCACAGCCCAGGAGCGCAGCTCGTATCCGCACTTCAGGAGCAGAAAATCCACGCCAGCGAGGAGCAAGCAAGCTCACCATCATGCCGCCCGCAGCCATCGCAGCCATTACCGGCTTGAGATGCGCCTCCGCCAGCCCCAGCGCGGCAAGCCTCTTGAGAAAGGCAAACTGCGCAAAGATCAGAAAATAGACATAGGTGATCGCAATCAGGCTCACGCCCCGCCAACCACTTCGTTCCGTCTTACTCTGCGGCAAGCGCAAGCCATCCTCTCCACAGGGCAAATGCCTGCACCAGCGCGATCGCTCCATCGGTTACTGCGACCGTCGCCCAGCCGGCTTCGAGAGTTCCCCTCAGAATGCTCACGCCAACAAACACCGCCACCAGGCCGCGCGTAATCGAGGTGAGCAGCCACACCACTTCAAGCCTCTCCACAAAAAACAGGCCCATCGCAAGAATGGCCCCGTAAAAGCAGGCGATTCCCACCCCCAGTACAAATGCCCCGATGTAGGAAAGAAACGGCAACGCGTCCGCCGGAACATGCACGCCCATCAAGCGGAGAGTAAGCGCCGGAGCAAACAGCAGCAGCAGGCCTGTCGAAGTATCAGACAAGCCCGTCAGCACTTGATAACCAATCAGGATTCGACGCTTCATTCAGATACCCTCCCCGGCAAGGCCTTGAGTTACCGCCTGCGGCGAGCGCAGCAGCCGCGTTGCGTCCTTGAGCCAGTCAAACGACGCCAGCAGGATCACCACCCCCAGCAGCAGCCGGATCGTGTAGACCGCATTCCGGGCCACTCCCGGCACCATCGAAAACGCCGCATCATTGCCCTCGCGCCACCCTGCGTACAACATCACCAGAACATACGCCAGCACACTCGTATTCCACGCATAAAACGAGAGCGTTTGATTGAAAATCCAACCGTCCTCGCCCAGCAGTTGCACCATCACAAAAATCAACAGGCTCGACACAAAGCCCGCCATCGCCAGCAGTGAATGTGCCACCAGGCCATCGGTAAATTTGAAGTGGTCAAGCACTCCCGGCAGAAACAGGCACCAGCCCGTTGGAACCAGAAAGCACCACCAGCAGAGAAAGGCGACCCGCCAGCGGCGCGTATTCTCGTGCCATGCAAACGTGCTGTAATACGCAGGCGTCAGCGGCAGCCACACCAGCAGACTGCCAAGGCTGATGTACTGCGTTGGCCGGTGGTGGCTGATGTCTCCCCGACCGAGCGCCAGGCACAGCAGCGTCTCCGCCACAAACACGCCCCATGCAAGAGCGCGCATCCGCGTTTGTTCTGTCCTCGATCTGGTCAGACCATAGGGCAACAGCAGCAGCACGACAATAATTACCAGCACAGACTCAAGCTGGCTCGCGCCCGTCGGCCCACCCGTATCTGGATTGATCGGCGGATAGAGCGCCGGGTTGGACGCCATGTAAATCGCCGGGGGAATCAGCAACAGCAGCGCCAGGCCACCAACCTTCGTAATCCGCGCAGCCAGCCCATTGAACGCTTCCGACCTCCAGCCTTGCATCGTTGCAGTTGCCAGCAAAGCCCACAGGCACAGCAGCGCCAGCGGAAAGAGCACCCGCGCATACCCGGTCCAATCGAGAAACAGCTTGCCGCTCGCGTGCCCCGTCAGCCACGAAGTCGACCCCACCACAAGGGCCGCCGACCACACCCAGAGCGCCGGCCTGCACCACTTCGCTATCGGCTCGCGGTCCGCTCCGTACACCTTGAAAAGAAATGCCACGAGTGGCAGGCTGCACCATCCATAAAGCTGCAGATTCATGTGCACCGGCATCCAGCGTCCGTAGGTCCATTCGCCGAGCCATCCGTTCAGCGCGGGAAAAATCAGCATCAGCGCCAGCAGCACGCCCACGACATTGGCAAACACCAGCCACGCCAGGCTGTGCCACGCCGCATACGCCACCACCCGGTGCGCCTCACGCGACCCGGCGCTCTGTAGAACGGTCGATGCGGGGATCTCAGCCAGTAGCTGACTCATGAATCCTCCCATCCCTCATTTCGACCAGGCGGTCGCATTGCTCCGCAATCGACCTGTCATGCGTCGCCATCACCAGCGTCAGCCCCTCGCTCGCCACCATCTTCAGCAGCAGTTCAAACACCACGCCGCTCGTGCTCGCATCCAGAGAACCCGTCGGCTCATCGGCAATCAGTATCTTCGGCCTGTTCATCAGCGCGCGGCAAATCGCGGTGCGCTGCCGCTCGCCGCCAGACAGCTTTTGAATGCGATGGTCGAGACGATGGCTCAGCCCGGTCAGCGAAGCCAACTCCAGCAGCCGCGCCCGCGCCGTCTTCTGGTCCGTTCCCGCAGCCACGGTCGGAATCAGGCAGTTCTCCTCCAGCGTCAGATCTGCAATCAGGTTGTGCAGTTGAAAGACCACGCCAATCTCATGGCGCAGCAGCAGATGCCGCTTGCGCATGCCTTTTACTTCAATTGAATTGACCGTGACCTGTCCCCGGTCCGGTTCATCCAGGCCGCCCAGCAAATGCAGCAGGGTGCTTTTGCCGCAGCCAGAGGCACCACACAGCGCCACCGTCTGGCCCTTCACCGCCTCAAAGCTAACGCCCCGCAGCACCTGAATCGCCCCTTCGTCATAGCTCTTCCACACGTCCACCGCGCGCAGAACCACGACCCCGGCATCGCTTTTCTCATTCGAAACAGGTCTCATTCGAAGCGAAGCGCCTCCACCGCGCGAATGCGCATCGCATACACCGCCGGATACAGCGCGCCCGCAACCCCCGTCAGGAGCGCCAGCAACACCACTATCAGCACCACCGCCGGCTGCACGTCGGCATTGATGTATCCATGCAGCGCCGGCACCAGCTTCAGCCCAAAGAGCGCACACGTGCCAATCAACAGCCCCACCCCAGCGCCCAGCACTGAAACCAGCGCCGACTCGCCAAAGATCATCCCGCCAATCTGCACGTCAGAAAACCCATTCACCCGCAAAATCGCAATCTCGCGGATGCGCGTAAATACCGACATGATCATGGTGTTGGCCACGCCCAGCCCACCCAGCAGCAGGCCGCATCCACCCACCGCCCACGCCGTAGCTTTCAATATCCTGAACTGCGAATACGTCCTCGTAAACTCAGCATCTTCAAGCGCAATCAGATTCCCGTAGCGCGCCTTCACCTGACTCTTGAACGCCGCTGCATCCTCCTTGTGGCGCAGCTTGATCGTCACCACTGAAGACGTCCCTTCCTTGTGAAAGAAGCTCTGCGCAGCGGTGAGCGGCATGAATACGCCCCCATCCTCAAAGCCGTTTGCCGTCTTCAAAATGCCAATCACATGAAAGCTTCCATGCCCGATCTGCACCGCGCTCCCCAGCGTCGCCGAGAGAAACTCCGCCGCGCGCTCCCCCAGCACCACGTCATCCGCATGCAGCGCAAAGTTTTCGCGGTCCCCGCTCACCCAGGTCGCCTTGCGAATGCGCGCATCCCCGGCAGTCACTCCAAAGCACGTAATGATTGGATGATCCGCGCTCGAAACAATCCCAAACAACACCGGGTCAGCATTGCGCACCATCGGCCATTCGGCAATGTCCTTCACCGCAGCGGCAGGCACATTGCTGAAGAAGAGATCCGAAACATTCCGCTCAAAGACGATGATCTCGCTGTCACTCGATAGAATCCCCGAGAACATCGCGATTGCACCCTGCAAAATCGTCACCACCGTCAGCATCGCGGCAACGCTGAATGCAATGCCTGCAATGCTGATAAAAGATCGAATGCGGTGACGGAGAAGATTCGTGAGAATCAGTTTCAAAAAGATCACGGCTGTTCCCACATCGTTGCCGCGCAGGCATTCTGCGTCACGCGCACAAGCTCCTCTTCCAGATCAGACCGCAGCTTTGCCAGAAAGCTGAGCGAGGGCCGCGTCGCCAGCACGCGCGCGAGCGACTTGTCGCCCAGCCGGATGAGATGCGTTAGCCGCTGCATCGCCCCCGGAATCCCGATTGCGAAGGCGATATTGGGCCGGTCGAGCAGCAGATCGCGCGCGCCCGTCTTCCCCGTCTCCGCGTCCCCTTGCAGCACATCCTTCAGATCGTCCACGATCTGATAGCTCAGCCCCCAGCACATTGCCACACGTTCCAGCAGCTGAATCTCCCGCGCGTTCGCTCCACCCGCAATCGCCGGCAGCACCAGCGAGAGCCGTATCAGCGAAACCGTCTTGCCGCAGGCAATCCGCTCCGTCGTCTCCCGGTCGTGAGGCAGCGTCGCGTAGTGCAGATCCAGGCTCTGCCCGTTCAGCAAACCCTCAACGCCCAATCGCTGCTCAAGATACTCAAGCGACCGCTGCTGCAGTTCCGCTGGGCACGCCGTCAGCGAACGCCAGCTGAGTGCGTAAGCCCGGTTGATCAACGCCAACGCTGTCAGAATAGCGCCCGCATCGCCGTACACCACATGCGCACAGGGAGCACCACGCCGCTGCGCCGCATCATCCATACACGGCAGATCGTCAAAAATCAGCGATGCGGTGTGAAAGTACTCAAGAGCAATCGCCAGTTGCTTTGCGCTGTCAGCATGCACTCCGTAGGCCCTGGCCACCTGAAAGACAATCCGCGGGCGCACCAGACTACCCGGCGTATCCAGCACATGCCTGAGCGACTCCTCAAAATGCGGGTCCATCCCCATCGGAAGAGGAAGACTGCTTCGGAACCCCTCTGCAAACGAATTGGAATTCCCCTTCACGTCCATCTCTATATCCACTTTTGCGTTTGGCGCATCGATACTGGATGCCTCATTCCTGGATGCCCTGCAACAGGGTGACTCGATCAATTGCGAACCTCGCCCTCAGTCTGTCAGACTTCACCATCCCGCGCAGGGAACCCCAACACGCGGAATCTGCAACACAAGAAAAATGAGTGTGCACAGGTGAGACGAACCTCAACATCCTTTCGGAAGCATGCAACCTGCGCCAAATCAGTCGCTTTTCTTTGATTCCTGATGAAAAGTGGCTCTGGGATTCATTCTCAGAGGGTTGATTTGAGCAGTTGCGATGCCGCCCTAGACTTCGATGCTTTCCCCAATCGCCAGCGTTCTAAACGTCGTCGGATCAACTCCCTGGGCTGCAAGTTCCTTCTTCAGCAGCTCAGGCGGCTCGTGCCAGGGCTCATCCGTCATCCGAAACGTGCCCCAATGGCAGGCAACCGACATGTGAGAGTGCACATCGCGATGCACCATCACAGCTTCTTTCGGGTCAAGGTGCACCGGCCCCATCAGCCAGCGCGGCTCATAGGCTCCAATCGGAATAATGGAGAGGTCAAATCCCCCCAGACGCTCTCCGATATCCTTGAATATCGGCGAATATCCCGAGTCTCCCACAAAGTACAGTGAGCGCTCTTCGCTCTTCAGCACCCAGCCACACCAGTGGGTGCTGTTGCGGTCCAGAAGCGACCGCGCCGACCCATGTTGCGCCGGAACACAGATGAGCCCCAGTTCCTCCGATATCGCGTCCGAATCCCACCACTTCAACTCCCGGAAATTCTTCAGCCCGCGCTTGCGAAACCACGCACCCAGCCCCTGCGGAACCCAGTAACAAACATCCCGGCCCAGGGCGCGAACAGTCGGCCAGTCAAGGTGGTCATAGTGAGAATGACTGATCAGCACATCGTGAATCGGCGGCAGGTTCTCAAACTCCAGTCCCGGCGGCGAAATCCTTCTAAACCGGCCATATGGAACAGGTTGGCAGTTGCCAAAAATCGGATCAGTCAATATGTTGCGGCCCATATGCTGAATCAGGAAGGTCGAGTGGCCTATCCACGTAAGACGAATCTGCTCACTCTCTGGAGATACCAGCACCTCCGGCTCAAGAGCAGGCACATTCACCCGTTCAGACCTGCGCAGTCGAACCGGAGGCCGGACTCCTTCCCGATGGGCCAGCCTCAATTTCCAGCGAACAACTCCCATCACCGAATGTGGTGCGTGTGGGTGCGAATTTCGAAATCGTCTGGAAAATATGCCCGCCACATCAGCCTCCAACCGTGAAATCGCGCAACCCTGCAAAACTTCACGCCACAACAAGCCTTGCTCTTCCGCCTACCCGTGTTCCAATCGCAATCGAACATCGCATTCTACTGCTAAGCCTAGTGAGGTTGGAACTTCGGGGTCAAGCCGGGATCATCCAATGCCACGAACCCACGACGGTTTAGTCCCACTCCGTTCGATGCAAATCGGCATCGGGAAATCAGCCGCTCCTTGAAATTCAGTTTTGATGGGGCAACCGTTCCAGGCCAGACCCCTTGCATGCCGCATTTCAGTCCAATTGAAGACATATAGGAATATTCGAATGTATTAATATCAATTCATGCAGGACGCCCTTCGCCGCTTCAAAGCCGATATCTTCCAGGCCCTCGCCCATCCCACACGGATTGCAATCCTCGAGCTCTTGCGCGATGGCGACCTCTCCGCCGGTGCTCTGATCGAAAAGCTCGGTATGGAGCAGGCCAACGTCTCCCAGCACCTGGCCGTCCTCCGCGCCAAACAGTTGGTCTCCAATCGCAAGGCCGGCAACCAGGTCTTCTATTCCGTGCGCGACCCCATCCTGATTGATGTTCTCGACCTCATGCGAACTTATTTCCACGCCCACCTCAAGGAGTCTCTGGGCATGCTCGATGAACTGGACAAGACCCCGGAGGCCGTTCGATGAGCCAGGTCAGTTCTTCCTCCTTGCGCCAGTGGCTTCCTCGCTCAGTCGAATGCATGCGTGGCTACAGCCTGCAGAAGTTCACCCAGGACCTCATCGCCGGCTTGACCGTTGGACTGGTCGCCCTGCCCCTGGCGATGGCGTTTGGCATTGCCTCGGGAGTGACGCCGCAAGCGGGTATCTACACCGCCGTCGTCGCTGGTTTCCTCATCTCCGCTCTCGGCGGCTCACGCACCCAGATTGGCGGCCCCACCGGCGCTTTCGTCGTCATCGTCGCCGGCATCGTTGCCAAATTTGGACTCCCCGGTCTAGCTCTCGTCGGCATGATGGCGGGAATCCTGCTGCTTGTCATGGGCCTCACCGGACTTGGCTCAGCCGTCAAATATATCCCCCGACCGGTCACCATCGGCTTCACCAATGGCATCGCCCTGCTGATTGCCTCCACCCAGATCAAAGACTTTCTCGGCCTCGTCACCCCAGCCGTTCCCAGCGAATTTGTCCTCCGGATCAGACTGCTACTCGAATACATCGCCACCGTGCATTGGGAAACCCTCGCCGTCGCCGCCGCCTCCCTCGCAACCATCCTCCTGTGGCCTCGCCTTACAAAGCGGATTCCGGGGTCCATTATCGCCCTCCTGCTTTCCACCGTGATTGTGGCCGTATTTCACCTGCCTGTAGAGACCATCGGCAGCAAGTTCGGCGGCATCCCCCAGGGCTTTCCTCCCTTTGCCCTGCCAGATTTCCATGCTGAACACATCCTGCCGCTGCTCCCTTCAGCCTTCACCGTAGCCCTGCTTGCCGCCGTTGAAAGCCTGCTCTCGGCGGTCGTGGCCGACGGCATGAGCGACGATCATCACAACTCCAATTTGGAACTCGCCGCCCAAGGTATCGCCAACATCGTCTCGCCCCTCTTCGGCGGCATCCCGGCAACGGGTGCCATCGCCCGCACCGCCACCAATATCCGCTCCGGAGCACTCACTCCCGTCTCAGGCATGGTCCACGCCATCACCCTGTTGGCCATTCTGCTGGTAGCTGCCCCGCTGGCCCGCTTTGTGCCGCTGGCCACGCTCGCCGCAGTCCTGTTTGTGGTGGCTTACAACATGGGCGAGTGGCGCGAAATCGGCACCATACTTCGCCTCTCCAAAGCCGATATCGCCGTCTGGTTCGCCACATTTGCTCTCACGGTCATGGCCGACCTCACCGTCGCCGTCGGCGTTGGCATGGCTCTCGCCGCGCTCCTCTACATCTATCGCATCGCCGAAACCACAACGGTCGCCACCGTCACCCCCGCATACCTCGAGGACGGCCAGGCCCACGTATTGCAGGACAAGGAAATCCCCGCAAACGTGACCATCCTCCGCATCCACGGCCCGTTTCTCTTTGGAACAACAGAGAAGCTCGCCGAAGCCACCAAGGATCTGGGCCTGTTCGGCGATGTCGTCATCCTCCGCCTGCGCAACATGACCGCCCTCGACGCAACCGGCATCCACGCGCTCGAGCAGTTCTCAGACAGGCTGCACAAGGCCGGCAGAATGCTGCTGCTCTGCGGCGCTCGCGACCAGCCCTCACGCCTCATCGCCGGTTCTGGACTGCTCAAGCACATCGGTCAGGAAAACATCCTTCCCAATGTGCAAGCTGCCCTCGACCGCGCGCAAGCCCTCCAGGGTGACTTCGGGGGCGTTGGCCGGGAGATTGCCGCCGAGATGAAATCTCGCGTCATCTGAAGTTTTGGCAAACCGGATCGCATTGCCCGGCTTACTCAAAATCCTCGGGGCGCGATTGAATCGAAGCTGGCGGAAACGTTGCCGGTTGCGCGCCCAGTTCTGTATTTGGCGTGTCGCCCATGGTCAGCTCCAGCGTGCCCCCATTGGCGATGTCTGCATGCCGAAACCAGACCTGGTTGCGTGGCTTGCCGTTCAGCCGGATGCTTTGCACATACTTGTTTTCATGCGACGTTTGACGGGCCAGAATCACCAGGTCCTTCCCGTTCTTGAGATGAATGGTCGCTTTGGTGAAGACTGGGCTGCCCACATCGTAGGTCGGCACTCCCACCGTCGCCGGATAGAAGCCAAGCATTGAAAACACCACAAACGCGCTCAGGCCGCCGCCGTCTTCGTCGCCCGGAATTCCCTGCACCGTGTCTGTAAAAAAAGACTCCAGCAGCATGCGGATACGCTTCTGAGTCTTCCACGGCGCGCCAAGCCGGTTGTAGATATAAGGGATAGCGAGGCTGGGCTCGTTGCCCATTGAAAACTGCCCGGCCATCGAAGTTGAATCCGGGAACTTGCCCTGGAATTCATACTTTGAGCGACCGAGCGGCTCGCGGAAGAGCTGGTCGAGATTGGCTTCGGCCTTGGATGTGCCACCCATCAGAGCGGCCAGGCCATCCACGTCATGCATCACGTCCCAGGTGTAGGTGTAGCCGTTGTTTTCGTCGTAGTAGTCCCGGCCACCCATGCCCCCATCAAACTTGGGGTCAAGCGGCTCAATCCATTTCCCCTCCGAATCCTTCGGCCACATCAACCCTTTATCCGCCCGAAAGAGATGCTTGTAATTTGCGCCGCGCTCGAGGAAAAGCCTCTCGTCTTCGGGTTTTCTAAGCACGTGCGCCAGGTGGGCGATGTTCCAGTCATCGAAGCTATTCTCAAGCGTCACCGGCACCGGCTGGCGCTTTTCAAACGAATGCACGATCGGATCAGTTTCCGTCTCTCCAGGCCGCAGCGCCGGCATGTACCCGTGAACCGCATAAAACTCGTCGAGTGCGCCCTTCGGCTTGAGGCTCCACGGCAGCAATGTGACCTCAAGCGACCGTTTGCGTACCCCTTCGTAAGCCGTCTGAAGATCGAAATTGCGTACGCCTTTGAACCACGCATCAGCAATCCACGGTGCGGAGTGATTGCCGTTCATGCACGCATAGGGTCCGGATACCAGAGCGAAGGTCGGCATGATACCCGACTGCTGGTACATGCGGACATAGGATTGAATCTTGTCTGCCTCGACATCTGGATTGAGCAGCGTTTGCAGCGGTTCCAGGGCGCGATAGGTATCCCAGAGCCAGTTATCGACGTAAAACGGACGCGCATCCTGATGCACCTTGTGGTCAAATCCGCTGTAATACTGCCCGTCCTCAGTGATGTTGATCATCCGCTCAGAGGAGCGATAAAGCGCGGTGTAAAAAACCCGGCGCTGGGCATCGGTCCCGCCTTCCACCGCGATCCGGCCGAGCTCGCTGTTCCATCGCGCCTTCGCAGCTTCCTTCACCGTCTCGATTCCCCAGGCTGGAATCTCCCGGCTCAAGTTCCGGTGAGCCTGCTCCACGCTGATAAATGAGATGCCGTAGCGGAAATCCAACGGCCGCAGGCCCGTGCGTGAAGCGGTTACGCGGCTTCGATCACCGGCAGCTTCAACTTTGAAGCTAACCGGCTCACTGAACTCGCCGTAAACATAAGCCTTCATGCCGCTGAATCGCTCTTCGCCGCTTACGGCGGAGTTCCCCTGCGTCTGCAGATTCCCCGGCAGGCGATTGGAGAGAGCGACGAAGGCGTTGCCACGCGGAAATGTAAAGCGGAAGTACCCGCAACGCTCGGTCGGCGAGAACTCAGTCTGGATCAGCGACTCGTCAAAGCGGGTGGAGTAGTAGTACGGGGTGGTCTTTTCCTGATCGTAGGCCGCAGGACCGCCAGCTTCTCCAGGCATGATGCTGAACAGCTCGTCAATGCGATGAGAACTGATGGTGAGCGGGAAGGAGTCAATCCGATCGTCAAACGCATCGTCGCGCACCGGATACATGCGAATCATGCTGTTGGGCAGGTATACCGTGGGGCGAGTCGGAACCAGTAGTACGCCGACATTTCCAATGGTCGGATCTACATACTCAACCTGTGCACCGGCGGCGATGACCGTGAGGCTCAAGAAGCCGAGCAACGTTGCACGGACCAGACCTGTGCAGCGGCAGGCCGCGCGAGCAATTGTTACTAGGCTTCTCTTCGTTTTCAAAGTCAACTCCAGGCAGTGTGTCAGAGCCCGCACGCGGAAGGGAATCAGCATGCAGCATTTCCTGACCATTCAGATCAGCAATCAGCTTAATCCAAAAGACTGCAGGCAGGGTTGGTGAGACGCGACGGCTAGCCGACGCAGATTGGATTGTGTCTAGAAAAGTGGGGATCGGGGTTTTAATGGCGGAGGGAGAGGGATTCGAACCCCCGGTACCCTCTCAGGTACAACGGTTTTCAAGACCGCCGGTATAAACCGCTCACCCATCCCTCCGCTTGAGGAATGTGATTAGTTTACCAGCAGTGATGGATTTTTGAAGGGGGTTGCGGGAGGGGATTTGAATGTGAAACTCGGGAATGTTACACGTGCAACATTTTGGGCGAAGCGGCAGGGCTCGGGAATTGTCGACTTGATTTGTTGGAAGTGGTTTGGACCGTGGGGGGGGTGGGTTTGCGCAGAATTTGAGTGGTTTGTTCATTTGGCAGGAGGCCCTTGCGGAACGTAGCGGATCCGCGATATTCCGCAGGCGCTTAGTGGGCGACTCGGTCTTTGATGCGAAGGAACGCAGATTCAAACGTGTAGAAGGAGAGCGAGGCGACGGCCAGGGTCCCAACCAGGGCTACGCAAAAGATGACGCCGAGGCGCGTATTTCGCTCTGCATTGGGTATGAGGTGGTCGGTGATCCAGATGAAGCCGTTGCGCAGCAGCAGGTGGTAGACGTAGATGCCGTAGCTGATTTTGCCGAGCCAGCGGAGGAAGGGGAATTCAAAGATGTTTTGAATGAAGCCGGGGCGGAGGCAGGAGGCAACGATGCTCGTAAAGAAGAGGCTGCAGACAGTAAGCCCGAAGGTAGACATGACCGGCGACTCAAATTCCGGGCCGTGAGAGGCGATGATGATCCCGACCAGGGCGGCAAATGATGTGATCAGTACGGTAGGCAGCCAGCGGAAAAGACTCTCTCGCTCGGCGGCATCTCCGCGCATCGAGAGCGCCAGCCATGCCCCGGCGAGAAGCTCTCCAGCGCGGCCAAAGAGAAACTCCCATTGCCAGTCGAAGTGAACGTGCAAGGCGAATAGAAGAATGCGGTAGGCGAGCGACAGGATGCAAAGAGCCGCGATGAGACGCTTGGCTGCACTGCGCTTGCCGGCGAAAAGAACGAGCAGGAAGGGCCAGATGAGATAGAACTGTTCCTCAACGGCAAGGCTCCAGAAGTGGCTGAGAGGCAGAGACTGAGGCAGTTGGGCGATCAGATGGCCGAGGGCGGGGATGTCGCCGAGATATAGAACGTAAATCCAGAGCGGGGCGAGCGAAGTGCCGGGAACGGCGATGAACAGGCCAGTGATGAAGGCGATGAGAATAGCCAGATAATAGAGAGGAAAGATACGCAGCGACCGGCGGGCATAAAAGCGCTTCCACCAGTCGGGCTTTTTGAAACCGTCCCACAGAATGCCGCTGATGAGGAAGCCGGAGAGGACGAAAAAGAGTGATACGCCAGCCCAGCCGAAGTGAATCGTCGTGCCAATAAGGCGGATGACCGGGTTGCCGGACTGGGCTCCTCCGCCGTAGTGATAGATAAAAACGGTCGCTACAGCAAAACCTCGAACGCCGTCGAGGGCGGGGATATGACCGCGCAGTGGAGCGGTGAGCTCGGATTTTGCTTGCAAATGGCCCTCTTTACGCTTGGGGGATACAGGGGGTGCCGTGCCTGATTATAAATGGGCCTTGTATCGGGACGATAAAGATGGGATGGACAGAGGTCACGATTCTGACCAGGCATACGGCAGTCATCCCCCAGGTCCGGCTTGGAGACGTGGCCAAACAGGGGGATGGGGCGCTACTTTTCTGATGAACCTAGGTGCGGGCCTTTGGCGGGCGTACGACCACCGGCAGCAGGATGGAAAGGACCATGATGCCGGCGATGATGTGGAGGCCACTGCCGTAGCTGCCGGTGGACTGGCGGAGGTTGGCGATGAGCAGGGGGCCGAAGGCGCTGGCGCTGCCCCAGGCGGTAAGCATCAGGCCGTAAATCGGTCCGACGTTCTTTGATCCGAAGTAATCGGCAGTGAAGGCCGGCAGAGTGCCGAAGCCACCGCCGTAGCACATGAGGATGGTGAACGAGACGACAGTGACAACGGCCACGGAAGTGAAGCCCGGCAGCAGCCAGAAGAGGGCCACCTGGAGCAGGAACATGATGACGAAAGTCCAGCGACGGGTGATGAGGTCAGAGATGGATGCCCAGAAAATGCGTCCGACAGCATTGCCGATGCTGACGATGCCGACCATACCGGCGGCAATGATGGCGCTGGCCCTGGTGAGTTCCTGAAAGATGGGCGCTTCCTGCGAGATGAGGGAGATGCCGGCTGAGGTGTTGAGAAAGAGCAGCAGCCAGAGTGCCCACCACTGCCAGGTTTTGAGTGCGGCGCTGAGGGTGTAGTCCACGCTGGCGCGCTGGCCGGACTGGAGGGCGGAGGGGAACCAGCCGACGGGCTTGTAGCCCTCGGGGGGATTTTGCAGGATGTAGCCAGTGGCCATGGTGACGACCATGTAGGCTGCGCCGAGCCAGGCAAAGGTCTGCAGCACGCCGACGGCCTGGATGAGGTGGGTGGCGAGCGGCGCGGTGACGAGTGCCCCCGCGCCGAAGCCGCCGACGGCGATGCCGGTAATGAGGCCGCGACGGTCAGGGAACCATTTGACGAGAACGGCAACGGGGACGATGTAGCCAAAGCCGAGGCCGACGCCGCCGATGACTCCGTAGGTAAGGTACAGCCACCAGAGTTGGGGTTCACCGAAGCTGGCCGAGAAGCTGGCAAGGAAGACTCCGAGACCATAGAGAAATCCCCCGGTAAGGGCTACTACCCGAGGCGTGGTTTTGGTGAGCCAGAGCCCGCCAAAGAAGGCGGCGACGCCAAGGACGAAGATGGAAATGGTAAAGGTGAGGGTGACATCGGGCGTAGACCAGTGAAATTGCTTGCTGAGCGGTGTTTTGAAGACGCTCCATGCGTAAACGGCTCCGAGAGCCATTTGCATCAGGAAGCCTGCAGCGGCTATTCCCCAACGATGTGAGTTTGGCACTTGATACTCCTTGATACGCGGCTGGCTTTTTGCCAGGCAATGTGAGACGCGTTATTTCTGGGGGCCCGGCGCGGTACGGATTTTGAGTTGATATGCGAGGTTTTTGAGCAGTGAATTGATGAGCCCCATGCCCCGACGCAGGTCGCGACTGGCGAAGCTGGTGAAGAGGCCGAAGAGCGAGGGTGGCTCGTAGGCGACGGATTTGGCGTTGCCAAAGGTCTGGCTGACCGCTTCGCAGGTGCCTTGCAGGACCTCCGGATCGATGGAGCCGAGCATTTTGGCAAGGATGATGGCGTTGCGGATGGCGCGGATGGATTCGGGCGCGTTGGCACCTGCTGCGGCGGTCTCGACGATCTTGTCGGTTGCCCCGAGGGTGCCGCGGATCAGGGTGAAGACACCGTGCTTGTGGAGCTGCTGGAGAAGTTCGTAGCTGTCGAGGATGGCAGCAGCGTGCTCGGCCGGGGCCTGCTGGAGACGGTCGAGCAACTCTTGCCGGGGGTCGCGCGGTGGAATGGTGAGTGGGATAGGTTGCGCCATGGGTGCCTCGGTTTGTTGAAGTGCGAGTGTGAAAAGCAAGTGTGAGTGTGAATTGCTGGCTATTGTGACGTGGTTTTGATCTGGACGAGAGTGCTGCCGGGGATTTGGTAGTCGGCGCGCTTCCATTTGCGCTCGACTTCGACGCCGGTTTGAGGTGTCGGGTTGCCGAAGCGGGAGTTGGTTTTGGGCAGCGGGCTGGTATTTGGCTGATCGCCGACTTGCGGCAGAACTTTCATCTGGACTGAGGTTTCCTTGTATGCCGGGGTGTGAGTGACGGTGTCGGTGTGGCTGCTGGTCAGGCGATTGACGGCCTCGTTCATGTCGTTGAGGGAGTTCATGGGCATGTAGAGCTGGTTGCCCTCGACGCGGTCAGTAACGAGAGCCTTGACGCGAACTTTGCCGTAACGGGAGGTGAGCTGCACCCATGCGCCCGAGTCGATGTTGCGCTCAGCGGCGAGGGCTGGCGAGACCTCAACGAAGGTGCAGGGGGTCTTTTCGCGGATACCTTCAGTGCGGTAGGTCATGTTGCCCTCGTGGAAGTGCTCGAGGAGGCGGCCGTTGTTGAGGTGCAGGTCATATTCGGCGTCGGGTTGGTCGGTGGGCTCGTTCCACTGCAGGGGATAGAAGCGTGCTTTGCCGTCGGGGAAGTTGAACCGCTGCGTATAGAGCAGGGGCTGGTCGCTGCCGTCGGGGGCGACGGGCCATTGCAGGGATTTGTAGCCTTCAAGGCGCTCGTAGGTGACGCCGGCCATGAGCGGGGTGAGTGGAGCGATCTCCTCGTAAATTTCAGAGGGGTGCTGGTAGTTCCAGTTTGCGCCGAGGCGGTTGGCGATGTCCTGGAGGATGAGCCAGTCGGGGCGGCTGTCGCCGAGCGGTTCAAAGACCTGGTAGAGGCGCTGGATGCGGCGCTCGGTGGAGGTGAAGGTGCCGTCTTTTTCGAGGCTGGGGCTGGCGGGAAGGATAACGTCGGCGAAGCGGCAGGTCTCAGTGAAGAAAATCTCCTGCATGACGAAGAAGTCGAGCTTGGCGAGGGCTTCGGCGACGTAGTTGGCGTTCGAATCGACCATGGCCATCTCTTCGCCGAAGACGTACATGCTCTTGAGCTTGCCCTCGTGGATGGCGTCGATCATCATGTGGTTGTCGAGGCCAGGTTTGGCGGGAAGGGTGACGCCCCAGGCGCGCTCGAATTTGGCGCGGATTTCGGGGTCAACGACGGGCTGGTAGCCGGGGAGGAAGTTGGGCATGGCGCCGTGGTCGCTTGCTCCCTGAACATTGTTGTGGCCGCGGAGGGGGTAGGCGCCTGCGCCGGGGCGCATGTAGTTGCCGGTGGCGAGAAGGAGGTTTGAAATGGCGGTCGAGGTATCGGATCCCATGGAGTGCTGGGTGACGCCCATGGCCCAGAGAATGCAGACTCCGTCGGCGGCGGCGATCATGCGTGCGACCTCTTCGAGGGTGGCGATGGGAATGCCGCAGCGCTGGCTGGCCATCTCCATGGTGAAGGGTTCCAGAGATTTGCGGTAGTCCTCCTGCCCGTTGACCCACTGCTTGAGGAACTCTGTCTTGGCGAGGCCGTTGTCGAGAATGTAGCGGGTGACGGCGGAGAGCCAGAGCAGGTCTGTGCCGGGGCTGAGGCGCAGGAAAACGTCGGCGCGGCGGGCCATTTCGTGTTCGCGAAGGTCGGCGACGATGAGTTTCTGACCCTTTAACTTGTGCGACCGCTTGACGCGGGTTGCAAGGACGGGGTGGCTCTCGGCAGTATTGCTGCCGATGATGAGGACGAGGCCGGCCTTTTCAATGTCAGAGATGGAGCCGGCATCGCCTCCGTACCCAACAGTCCGGAATAGGCCGATGGTGGCCGGGGACTGGCAGTAGCGCGAGCAGTTATCCATGTTGTTGGTGCCGATGACCGCGCGGGCCAGCTTTTGCATCAGGTAGCTCTCCTCGTTGGTGCACTTGGATGAGGAGATGAAGGCGAGAGCGTCAGGGCCGTTGGCGGCTTTGATTTCACTGAATTTACGAGCGATGAGGGAGAGCGCTTCGTCCCAGGTGGATTCGCGGAAGGTGCCGCCGTCTCGGATGAGAGGCTTGGTGAGGCGCTCGTGGCTGTTGACGTATTCCCAGCCAAATTTGCCCTTGACACAGGTGGAGATGCCGTTGGCCGGGCCCTCGGCGGGCTCGACCTTTAGGATATGGCGCTCTGTACTGGACTCTTGCGTCCAGATATCGAAGCTGCAGCCGACGCCGCAGTAGGTGCAGACGGTTTTGGTTTTGTGGATGCGGTTCGAGCGCATGCTGGCTTCGATTTCAGAGATTTGCAGGATGGCACCGTAGCCGATTTCGGGTTCGATGCCTTTGACGACTTCGATCATGTGGTTGAGGGCGGGCTTGGCCAGGCTGGTGAAGTAGCCGGCGTGCTGGAGCATGGGTTTTTCCATGAGCGCGTTGCAGGGGCAGACGGTGACGCAGTGGCCACAGGAGACGCAGCTGGATTCGCCGATAGGCGCGCCGCCATCCCAGAGAACGCGCGGGTGTGCAGCCTCCCAGTTGATGGAGAGGGTCTCGTTGACCTGGACATTCTGGCAGGCCTCGACGCAGCGGCCGCAGAGGATGCACTGGTCGGGGTCGTAGCGGTAGAAGGGATTGGACATGTCCACCGGATACGGCTTGGGCTTGTAGGGGATGGCCTGGTGCTCCACCTCGAGCAGATCGGTGGTGTTGTGGACGGTGCAGTTGCCGTTGTTGTTGTCGCAGACGGTGCAGTAGAGCAGGTGATTGCCGAGGATGCGGTCAAAGGCTTCGTGCTGGGCGGCGGCGGCTTTTGGGGAATTGGTGGCGACCTGCATGCCGGGCACGACTTTCGTGCCACAGGCGCGGACCAGGTTGCCGGGCTTTCCCTCGACGGCAACCTCAACCATGCAGGTGTCGCAGGTCTGGATGGGGCCGAGCTGCTCGTGGTAGCAGACCTGAGGGAGCGCTATGGCGGCTCGATTGATGGCTTCGATGAGGCTTTCGCCGGGTTGTGCGAAATGCGATTTGCCATTGATGAGGATTGAATTTGGAGCAGACATGGGCAATTACCTCGGCGGAGGGATGATTTCCGCAGGTTTTGAACGCACTCATCATAGACGTGTTGTTTGTCCCTGCGAAAGAGCAGGTTGACCAGGTTGTTGATGGGGTCAAGGGTGATTTGGGAGGTTGGCGGAAATGGGTTGGGCGGGGCAGCGGTTGGCTCCGGCATAGACAACAAAGCGGCGGCCGCGGAGAAATCCGATGAGGGTGAGGCCGAGTTCGCGGGCGAGTTGGACCGCAAGGCTAGAGGGCGCGGAGACCGAGGCGAGGATGGGCAGGCCGGCGGCGAGGGACTTCTGGACGATCTCAAAGCCGCCGCGACCGCTCACCAGCAGGAGATGCTGCGAAAGCGGCAGCATGCCCTGAAGCAGCGCTGCGCCAATGACCTTGTCGACGGCGTTGTGGCGGCCTATATCTTCGCGGAGCAGGAGGAGACTGCCGTTGGCGTCGAAGAGTGCGGCGGCGTGCAGTCCACCGGTCTGGCTGAAGACGGTTTGCGCGGCGCGAAGCTTGCCGGGCAATGTGCAGATCATTTCAGGGCCCATGGTAAAGCCAGGACCAGGAGCGCGCAGGCCGCGCTGACGGATGGAGTCGATCGAGGCCTTGCCGCAGATGCCGCAACTGGAGGCGGCGAAGAAGTTGCGCTGCATCTGAGCGGGATCGAATTCGCAGTCGCGCAGTTCGACTTCAACCGTGTTGTATTTGCCGCTGCCCTGCGTGGGCTCGGAGCGGAGGCTGGCGAGTTGGCCGAGATTTTCGATGAGGCCTTCGGTGAGGAGGAAGCCGGCGGCGAGTTCTCGGTCATGGCCGGGAGTGCGCATGGTGACAGTGAGCGGGTGGCCGTTGACGCGGATTTCAAGGGGTTCTTCGACAGCGAGCGCGTCGTCATAGGGGCGGGTGAGGCCGTCGTTCCACTCGATGACTGGGGTGAGCTGGATGCTGCGCTCGGGGGCATTGTCAGGACGCGGGTCGGACCTTGGGTCGGGCATCGAATCAACTATATCTCCAGCAGTGCTGCGCCGGGAGTGCACAATGCAGAACGGCGGTGGACGAATTGGAATCCGCTCAGTGCCCAAAAGTGCTACAAAGTGTTCATGACAAAGCGCAAGTCTACAGGGCCGCAACCGGGTCAAACAATCAGTCTGCGGACTCTGGGGGAGTATCTCAATCTTTCGCCGGCGACGATTTCGCTGGTATTGAATAACGCTGCCGGGGTGCGATCGATTCCGCAGGAGACGCGGGAGCGGGTACGCGAGGCGGCCAAGCTGTTTGACTATCGGCCGAGCTTCTATGCGCGTTCGCTGCGCAAGGGGCAGACATTCTCAGTCGGCGTGCTGGTGCCGGACCTGACCGATGGCTATGTGGCGCAGGTGCTGGAGGGCGTGGAAGATGTGCTGATGGAGGAAGGGTATTTCTACTTCATCGCCAGCCATCGCCGCCGGGCCGACCTGCTGGAGGAGTATCCCCGCCTGCTGCTTTCGCGGTCAGTGGAGGGGTTCATCGTCATCGATACGATGCTGGAGCACGAGCTTTCAGTGCCGGTTGTCGCGGTTGCAGGGCATCGCAAGTTTCCCGGCGTCACAAATGTGGTGCTGGACCAGGTGCGCGCGGCAGAGCTGATCCTGCGCCATCTGTATCAGTTGGGGCATCGCAAGATAGGGTTCATGCGCGGCGGCAGCCACAGCTCGGATGCGGACGAGCGGTGGGAGTGCCTGATGAAGGTGGCGCGCGAGCTGAAGCTGGCAATCCGGCCGGAGTGGCTTGTGCAGCTGGAGCTGAAGATATCGACGCCGGAGCTGGGCTACATGCCGACCGTCGACCTGTTGAATGCGCGGGCGAGGCTGGACGAGCAGTTCACGGCGCTGGTCTGCTACAACGACATTGCCGCCATTGGAGCGATCCGCGCGATGCGGGAGCAGCATATCCGCGTGCCGGAGGATATTTCGGTTGTGGGCTTTGACGATATTCAGGCGGCGGCGTTTCAGAATCCGAGTCTGACCACGATTCGGCAGCCACTGCGGAGCATGGGCGCAACGGCGGCGAAGATACTGCTGCGGCGGATTCGCGCGCAGGGCAGCGATCCGGATACAGTGCCGATTATTCCAGAGCTGGTGATACGGGAATCAACTGCGCCCCCGAAAGTAAATCGAGGGAAGAGATCCGCCAGCTCCTAATTTTTGGGTTGTGCGTTGCAATGAAAATGAATGGTCGGGGCTGGAGGACGATTTTAGAACTTTTCTGTGGGGTGCTGCTTGACGGGATACCTTGGAATTTCTTTACTTTAGGGGAACCCAGGTGCCCAAAAGCTGGACCTGGGCACTCGGCTACCTCCATCGGAGATCAATCCCCGGTCTCAGAATCGAGACAGGTGCCACCTCGCCGAAGCAAGCTATTGGGTACTACGTAAACAGCAGCCCTACAAGTCTCCAGCGCCGCGATCCAGCGCAATCGACGCGGCCTGAACAAATTCGTCCAGGTTCGGCTAAACGCGAGACACGCCTGACCGGCATACAGGTCTCGGGGTGAATGCGGCAGCCGATCAGCACAGGCTCATGCCGGATGCCACGGCGAATACATGATTCATGACGAAAAGCATCGAGAGCCAACCAAAGACGAAGGACAAAACGCCAAGAAAGGAAATACAAAAACTCGATCCACCAAACAGCCGCACCAAACACGGCCTCGTAGAAACACGGCTAAAAGAAAAACAACAACAAAAACACGCCCACTTGACAACATGCGCTTTCATACATGACGTGTCCCCCTCAACCCGATGCGCAGCATCGCGGGATTTTCTGGCCGTGCCGACACTGCCCACGGAAGCCCTAACAGCAAGCAAGCCGCCCCGGAGAGCGGCTTGCGATTGGATCATTTCGTACTACAGGGCGTCTTGTCCCAAGAGATTATTGCAGCGATGTATTTCTGTCTGTCTGGTTTGTCCTGCTTCCCGTACATCGTCAGGGTCACATTCTCATACGGAATGCGTGTTGAGAGCATTCCCAAATCAGCCTCCGAGATTTCTGTATCCGCTGGCAGTCTCCCACTTGGCCCGCCTCGTTCTTCTTTTGGAACGAGTTCATCGAACATGGAAAGAATTAGCTCTTTCGGCATTGCGGCGTCCATATCGACACGGTTGTTGGAATAGTGCCGCTTCTCGATGCTGATCTCACAGAGATCATGGCTTGCCGTGTAGGCGGGCGTGGCGATAATCCCTGGCCTGATCTCATAGGTTTCTACTCCGTGATATTTCCGGATTCTGTCGCTGGATGGACCCGCGACAACGGCAAGCAAACAAATCGAAGCGAACAGTTTCATCATCATGCACCCCCTCGTTACCAAGCCTCAAGCAATAATCCTTCAGAGTTGATCGCTATGGAGTCTGCGGCTGTTTGGGAGGAGGCGGTGGCGTTGGGGTGGCCCTTTGGCGGGTGGCCCCGGTCTCGATGACGCTTCCAAACCAGTCTGAGGGTGCCCCCGGTCCCTCGCATTTGGGGACCGGGGATATCGATACGATGGCGGGTGGCCCTGGTCTCAACATCCTTTCCCCAAGGGTGCTGAGGTGCCCCACATCTCGCTTTTGAGATGTGGGTTTCGGCCAAGCCTGACTCTCTTCGTGCATCCGTCCACCATGATTCAATCTGCACCGCGCCTCTGTTTCCTGTGGGGTCGTGGCGAAAGCTTGACTCTTGCCAGATTGTAACTTGCAAAGGTTGTGGAGTGTCTTTATTCCCGACGGTATTGGGCTCCGAGAGACCCACATCTCAAAAGCGAGATGTGGGTAACCCTTCGTAGTTACTTTTCAGACCTGCGCCACCCGCCGGACAGTCGCCAGCGATCCCCTAACCGTAAAGGTATAATTCCTACTTGACCCTAGCTGAAACGAGAGGGCAACTTAAGCCCAGGAGTAGATACGATGGATCGCCGGAAGTTTACCCGCAGTGTACTTGGCCTTCCTCTGATGTCGGCGGCCATGGCACCCGCCAGCACCGAGACACAGGCAAGTCCTGTCGCCATTCGTCCACGAACGTTTACTCACTGCGGAAAAGAGGAACAGCCATTTCTGGCGCAAACCGAAGCGCAACTCGCCTTTCAGGAAGGCTCAGGCTACCTGGATCACATGTGGTTCGGCGGGGCGTTTGAGAACTACCTGCAACTCTGCCTCCGCATTTATGTGGATGGAGAAGCTGTCCCTTCCATCGAGATGGAGCTGGGGATGGGAGCTGGAATCGGCTATCAGGACTTGACCGCTCCATGGGGAACCCGACATTTCGGGATTACAGGAGCCCCCAGCGGTATCTTCTTCAATTACCGGATCCCCTTCGGCAAGAGTGTCCGCGTCACGATCGAGTTGCCTGCGGGACCCCCAGGGATGTGCCTCTCTGGTGGATCATTCGCGGTCTCCAAAATCGTCCCCTCGAAGTCTGCGGCCTTCCGTTGCCAGCCCAGGCACGCTTGAAACTCCATAAACTCAGTGAGAGAGTCGTACATCCACTCGAAGAATTCGATTTGGCTCGCGTTCCCGGCGCGGGGCTCGTCTTTCAGGTAGCCATGGCTGCCAAAAGCAGCAACCTGGAATTCCTGGAAGGACAGATGCGGGCGTATTTCGGAAAAGACACCAATCCGCAGTTTCTGTCTTCCGGCCTCGAAGATTACTTTCTCGGTACCTACTACTTCAATCGAGGACTCTATCACTTTGCCCAAGCCGGCTTGACCCATAAGAACGAGAAGGACAATTCCTTTTCGGCCTATCGCTTCCATGACGAAGACCCGCTTGTCTTCAACGAAGGCATTCGATTGGCTTGCCGCTGTGGCGAGCGCCGCGGCGAGAAAACCTTCGGTGCAACCGGGGACCCCAAAACGACCACCTATACCACCTATACCTGGACCTACGAGTGGTAAGGATCGCAAGGCTTCTTCCGACAGAATGAAGCCGTCCACCGGATTCGTATCAAGATGGGAACCGGCGGGTGGCGCAGGTCTCAACATCCTTTCCCCAAGGGTGCTGAGGGTGCCCCACATCTCGCTTTTGAGATGTGGGTTTTGGCCAAGCCTGACTCTCTTCGTCCATGCGTCCACCATGACTCAATCTGCACCGCGCCTCTGTTTCCTGTGGGGTCGTGGCGAAAGCTTGACTCTTGCCAGATTGTAACTTGCAAAGGTTGTGGAGTGTCCTTATTCCCGACGGTGTTGGGCTCCGAGAGGCCCACATCTCAAAAGCAAGATGTGAGGAACCCTCAATGTTTACTTTTCCAGACATGGGCCACCCGCCTCGGCCCTGTTCATCTACTTATCAGGACTGCTTGCACAGCCAACAACATAATTTCTTAGGTACGGCTTCTGTAATCTGGCCGCAACTTCAAATGCTTTTGGATTTGCTTTCTTGACATCTTTTAGCTGATCGCAATACCAATCGATATTGTCGTAATCCGGCCAGTTCTGGGTCCCGAACTCACGGGCAATATTGAATATCCTAGGAAGAAAGCGAGAATTGAGCGACGCTGCTTTGAAGACGGCCTGATAGTAAGTGCGCAAGAGTGGGCGAAATTGCTCGTTCCCAGGGTTGAGGGTGAATTCTAGGAATGCCTCCATCTCTAAATCCGAGGACGGCACTGTCTCAAGAAGCTCGTTTCTCAATGCGTCTGAAGACAAGCGGGGATCAACGGCAAAATGAAGCCATTTGCCAATCTTTGATTTGGGTAGGGGAGAGCAGCAGCCATTAGTCATAGCAACGAGAACGTCCTTTTCCGAATCCGCCTCACTAACAAGCGATTTTATAGTTTTGACTTGGTTGGCATGCGAGTCGGTAGTCAGCGAGAACACAGGCTTGCTTGATAGGATAAGCAAAGCCAAAATCGTCGATAAAATTGATTTAAGACAAGTCCTCATTGAATATTGTCTCCTGCGGCCTTTGCATGCTTCTGGCGGGTGGCCCTGGTCTCAACATCCTTTCCCCAAGGGTGCTGGGGTGCCCCCATCTCGCTTCTGAGATGAAGGCGCTCGCGGCCGACAGGGCGACCGCTGAGTATTTGTTTTGAATTGATTTTTTGAAGAAGTTGGTCGGGACGGGCAGATTCGAACTGCCGACCCCTCGCACCCCAAGGGGGTCTAAGAAGTAGATGTTGTTTATTATCTTATAGATACGCTTAGCGACTTGCCGCATTTTGGGGTGTTTTTGAAGTAGCTACGTCACATTTACGTCACAATTCTTGGGCGGCAGTCTTGACCAGGGATGGCGTAGCGAATGGAGCGATGTCCGTTGTACGTCCCAGCCTAGGTGGCTAAGGTATACGGAACCATACACCGCCTTGTAAGTCATTTTGAATAAATAATTTACGCTTGCTCTCCTATCGGATTTTGCGTACGATTAAAAATGAGATGAGCACCGTCCGGTGAAACGTAGACCCTTGGGAGTCGAAAAGTACCCGGACACCGTTGGCACGCAACTTATCACCCTGCCCTAACCGGCACGCCAAAGTTCCCTCAGCGGCCCTCTCCAATCGAACAAATTGACTCGGTGTGCAAACACCGCCGACCAGAAGTGTCTTCTGCGGTCAACACCCTGCGTGCGTCCTCCAGAGGCTTCAGACGACGTGCGCGTGCTCACCGAGATTGGGAGAAATAGCCATGATGAGAACTGAACAGTGGTTGATGTTCATCTGTGCCGTGAGAGCGTTGAGTGCTTCAGGGCGTCTGCTTCGCATTTGTGTGGACTCCTACTTCCCGATGGAAGAGGACTGGGAGACATTCCCCGTCCTCTTCCCGTATGTCGAGAAGATTGGTCTGCTTGTTCAAGACCAGGTTGCCGCAAGCGCCTATCGGAACATGTGCCGCAACAATGGCTGGGACAAGGTTGTGCCCGTAGTGCAGAACTACGACTCCACCGATTCCTACGACATCGTTATCAACCGTTGGTGAATGGAGCCGCCGTTTGTGGGGGCCGCGATTCTGCATCGCGTATCGCTTGCGGCGGAAGAAAGTGAATATGGCTTCCCTTAAGTAGAGCGTTGTTTGACTTAAGACGCATCAGGAGAAGCGCATGAAAAAAACAAAACTGCAAGAAGCGGTTCGAGAGTTGAGAGAGGTTTACTACGATGCAATTGCCGCCAGGATTCAGCATACAAATAAGTCCTATGCCGAGATTGGAGCCGAGTTGGGTTGCTCCGAGCAAACGGTCTTCTTGGTTGGGAAGATTCGGCGACTGGGTCGCAATAGCCAGCAGTCCACCAACACTGGCGATGACGCCGAAGGCGGAGGCAATCATGAATGACGACGAGAGATTTATCGAACTTCGACTTCCCCTTCGCGGCCTCCCTTATGTCGCCCTGCTGGTGGCAGCTTGCCCCCGATACGGCTTCGAACGTGCCTTCGACGTTTTCAGGGTAGGTGCGGAGCGGAGGGAGGACGGCAGTGTGGTGGTAATTCATCACTTGCCCAACGAGGACCACATCTACGAGATTGACCAATCGCAGGACGGGCGGCGGCTTCGTTGGTACGCAGCAACTTTGAAGGGGAGCCCAAAGCTTCACCGCATCCGGAAGTTCGGAGCGAAGTTGGTTGCAACAAAAAGGATGTCGGTTCGGCAGGTCATTGAAACATTTCCTGAGCGACCCGCAGTGACTACTGATGAGGAGGCTGACCGTGCCTAAGCGTGTGATAGATGGTGACTCCCTGTGGGTCCCGGAGCCAAAGAACATTGGACGGGCTCTCACTCCCGAGCAGGAAGAGAAGCTGTTCACTGTTGCGAGTAGCCGCCCCGAATCGAAGGTTGCGTTTCTGGTTGCCCTCATTACAGCCAACACAACTGCTGGCGGCGTGGAACTGCGAAACGTACGGATTGCTGATATTGACCTCGAAGCCAAGACTCTCTCGGTGAGGGTCGGCAAGAACAGATTCCGAGTTCGAATTCTCCCGCTGAACCAAACTGCGATGTGGGCAGTGGAACAGTTGCTCCTCCGTGCCCGGATACTTGGGGCGACTCAACCTGACCACTACCTTATGCCGAGCCGTGTGTCAGGCAAGCAGTATGACCCGGCTCAACCTCTCAGCCGCTGGGGCTGGCGGTCTGCGTGGAGAACTGTGGCGAAGGAAGCTGGGCTTGAAGGACTGCGACCGCACGACCTGAGACACCACGCAATAACCAAGCTGGCAGAGTCTGCGGAAGCCAGTGAACAAACCATCATGTCCATCGCTGGGCACGTCAGCCGTGAGATGTTGACGCACTACAGCCACATCCGCACTGAAGCCAAACGCAAGGCTGTCGCCGCATTGGATAACGTCACAATCACGTCACAATTGGGGAACTGGAAGACCAACGCTGACGACTGGAAAAAGCTGGAACTTAAACAAAATAAACGAGTTTTAATGGTCGGGACGGGCAGATTTGAACTGCCGACCCCTCGCACCCCAAGCGAGTGCTCTACCAGGCTGAGCCACGTCCCGACACGGAATAGCCGACTCGCATCTGTGGGAGGGAGTCGGCGTGGGGTTCCAAAGACAGTTTACACGAGTGAGACGGGTTATGCCTTGGGGGGGACGTACTCGGCGGGCAGAGCGGCGCCATCGCCGAAGAAAAACTCGGTCATCTGCTCGACGAGGAAGCTCTGCGCCTGGGGGGTCCAGGGCTGCAGGCGGTATTCGTTGAGCAGCATCTTCTGGCGCTCGGCCCACTCGGCCCAGGCCTGCTTTGAAACGCTCTTGTAGATCTTCTGACCAAATTCGGAATCGAAGGGGGGCTCGTCGAGGCCTTCCATTTCCTTTTTGTTGCGAACGCAAAATACCATGTGTGCCATTGTGCTTGGGCTCCTGTGGCTATTGTAGGGGAAGCGCGAGCGAAAGAGTCGGGGTTACAGAAGATTGCGAAACTGGTCGATTGTCAATCCTGCATCGCGAATGATTCCGCCCATTGTGAAGGCATTGATCGGGTTGTTTCTAGGGATGGTCAGGATGCGGGTGCCGTCGGTCATGACGATGTGGCCGCTTTGTCGAAGGATGCGAAATCCTGCTTTTTCCAAGGCCCGTACCGCTTGCAAATGGAGAATTCCAGGGAGTTTCGGCATCCGTACTCTCGGTGCGTCGGCTTAGGCGATCGCTACATCGACGAGGCGTGTCTGCTCGCCTTGGGTCAACTCTTCTACTGCGGAGAGATAATCCTGAATAGCAGAGCGTATATTTTCAAGTGCCTCCGACTCGGTCTCGCCCTGAGACCAGCAGCCGGGCAGACCGGGACAAAAAACTGAATATCCTTCTTCAGATTGCTGGAGAACAACGCGGTAAGTCATGGTCAAAGCCTACTCCTAATCTTCTTTGGATGGAAGAAAAGGCCGCAGGCTCTACTTCCTCGGGCGGCCCTTCTTGGAGGATTTGATCTTGCCCTTGGGCCGGGTTGCAGGCCTTCTGCTGGCTTTGGCTTTGCCGGTTTTGGCGGCTGCAATTTTCTTGGGTGGCTTGCCCGCGACGGTGCCGCCTTTTTTGAGTTTGAGAGGGACATCTTCGACGATGGCGAACTGGAGTTTGCGTTCGAGAGCCAGCACCCGGTCGAGGATGACGCGGACCTGGTCGCCCGCCCGATAGGTGCGACCGGTGTTGACGCCAACGATCTCGCGCGTGTTTTCGCGGTAGGTAAAGCGATCCGTGATCAGCGTCTCAATCGGCACCAGCCCCTCGACAAACAGGTCTTTCAACTCGACAAAGAGTCCGTATTTGGCGGGGTTGAGCACCATCGCCTCAAACTCTTCGCCAACGCGGTCCTGCATGAATCGCACCTTTTTCCACTCGACCAGCTCGCGCTCAGCCTCGGCGGCGCGGCGCTCGGTGATGCTGGTTTCAGCAGCGATTGAGGCCAGTTCTGCATCGGGGATGGGCGGTGTGATGGCCAGGGCCGGGCGAGCAGCCACCGGCACGCGCAAATCGCGGATGCCGAATTTTGCGCCAAGCCCTTCGTTCGTATTGGTCCACGGCGATTGGTGACGGTCTTCTGCTACCGTTCCCTTCCCTGAAACCCCCGCGTGCAGCAGCGCCTTGGTGATGCGGTGGACGATCAGGTCAGGGTAGCGGCGAATCGGCGAAGTGAAGTGGGTGTAGCTGGGGGCGGCCAGCGCAAAGTGGCCCTCGTTCACCTCAGAGTAGCGCGCCTGCTTGAGCGAGCGCAGCATCAGATAGCTCAGAATGCGCTCTTCCGGCTTGCCGGCGATGCGCGCGGAGAGCTTTTGATACATGCGCGGAGTGACGGCGATGTCTTCGGGCACCTCAAAGCTCTTGGCGTCGCGGCGGTTATGGCCGCCTCGCTGCTGTTCGCGGCGGTCGCCTTTGGGCTGGAATTTCTTCACCGGCAGCGCGCCGAGGCCGAGCGAATAGCCAAAAGCAGCGGCAGCATCTTCAAAATCGACCACGCGGCGGGGGTCCGGCTTCTCGTGGATGCGGTAAATCGACGGCACGCCGAGGTCTTCAAGCCAGGTGGCCACACACTCGTTGGCGGCGAGCATGAACTCTTCAATAAGGCGGTTGGCCCAGGTCCTCTCGGCCCGCGAAACGCCCTGCATCTGGCCCTCCGTATCAAATTCGATGATCGGCTCGGGCAGGTCAAAGTCGATGCTGCCGCGCTCACTGCGGCGCTTGTTGAGGCGGCCAGCGAGCAGGCGCATGCGTTCGAATTCGGGGACGAGAGCGGCGTATTTTTCCCGGGTCGCGGCGTCGCCCTCGAGGATGTTGTGGACCTCCGTATAAGTCATCCGGGCTGCGGAGCGAATGACGCCCTCGATAATTTCAAACGACTCGATGCGGGCCTCTGGAGTAAGGCGCATAAGGCAGCTCAGCACGAGCCGCTCTTCATCGGGGCGCAGCGAGCAGATGTTGGTCGATAACTCATTCGGCAACATGGGGATCGCCCGGTCAGGGAAGTAGACGCTGGTGCCACGCAGCCGCGCCTCAAGGTCAAGATCGGTCGCCGGACGCACATACTGGGCGACATCGGCGATGTGCACCTGCAGATCCCACGAGCCGTCTGCGTGTTCGCGGACCAGCACCGCATCGTCAAAGTCCTTGGCGGTTTCGCCGTCAATCGTGACAATGGGCAGGCGGCGGAAGTCTCCCCCAAGCTCCACGCGGCGGCTGACTTCTTCCTGATCGAGCTGGGCCACGGCGCGAGCCTCGGCGAGCACGTTTTCGGGGAAGATGCGCGGCAGCTGGTGCTTGCGGATGATCATTTCGACATCAACGCCAAAGTCGTCCGGAGCGCCGAGAATTTCGATGACGCGGCCAAAGGCGGGCTTGGTCGGCGTGGGCCAGCTGGTGATTTCCACGTCCACAACCAGGCCTTCGAGGTTCTCGTCAGCATCATCCACGTGTTCATGGTGGGCGGCGGCGGCCTGGGCCTCAGCGCCGAGGACGCGGTGTTTGCTGGAGTCGGCAATCTCCGGCACCTCAGCGCCCTCGGGAATCAGGATCGCCTGCGCCATCCGTGAGTCAAAAGGCGTGACAAGATTGCCGCGGTGTTCGCCCGGCAAAAAGACCCCGCGGCGGCCCTTGCGCGCGTAGTGGAAGACGCCCACGACGGTGGGATTTTTGCGCTCTAGAATGCGGGCAATGCGCCCCATGCGGCGGCCGTCGCGCTTGGGCGGGCTCACTTCTACCAGTACCTGGTCACCCTGCATCGCGCCGTTGATCTCGTCGGGCGGAATGAAAACATCTTCGTCCGACGGAATGGCCTGGCCGGGACTGAGCCGAACAAAGCCAAAGCCGTCGCGATGCAGGTCGAGGCGGCCGGCGGCAAGGTTTTCGCGGGTCTCGCTGCGGCGGATTTCAGTGCCGCGGGTGATTTCAACGGCTTTTGCCGGGATGGCCCAGTGTTCGCGGTCGACTTTGGTGAGTTCGCCGCGGGTGGTCATCTGGTCTAGCTGAGCGAGCAGTTCGCGACGCTGGGCTCCGCCGCCGAGGCCGAGTTCCCGTACGAGCTGTTTGTAGCCGGCTTTCTGCCCTGCGGCGCGGCTGATGTGGCGGAGTAGTTCGCGATCGGTCATATATCCAGAGTAGGCTATCGGCGCTCCCGGCGGTGGCCAAGGCCGGAACTAACCTCAAACATCCCGCCTTTCACTGGTGTGACGCAGAACACATACCCCACACTTTGGTCACTCATAAATTTGTTATCAAGGATCGGTTGGGAAGAATGGAAAATCTGCCCCCGATAGGAGGATAACGATGGCTACAACATTCACGACACCCCAAGGACACCACGGGCTGAGCGGCCTGTTTCACAAGACCACCCGCGAAAAGAAGGCCGAACAACCCAGCATCGTTAAAGCATTTGTTGGCGATTTGCTTGAGGATGTTCAGCAGAAGCCGCTTCAGGCCGCTGAGTTCGCAAAGCACGACATGTTCCGCGAACACATCAATGCAATGTCGATTTCCTACTTCGCTCTTATCGTTCTTCTCATTGCCGCCTCGCTGCCGGTGCTGGCGTACTCGGTGCAATATCTCGTCGCATATTAGGGCTGCTTGTAGCCAGCCCCGCGCAATACCTTGCCGGGGAGTGTTCCGGTCATCTTGCCCCCGGCGATGACCGGAACTCCGTTGACCAGCACGTAATCCATGCCTTGCGAAAGCTGGTTAGGCTGCTCAAAGGTTGCCAAATCCCTGATCTCAGCTGGGTCAAAAATCACAATATCGGCCCACATTCCCTGCTTGAGCACACCCCGGTCTGTCAGCCTCATGCGCTGTGCCGGCAGGGCGGTGAACTTGCGGACCGCATCCTCCAGCGTGAGCGCGTGTTCTTCGCGAACATACTTGCGCAGAATGCGCGGAAATGTGCCATAGGCGCGCGGATGCGGGTGCTCTGAGCCAAGCAGGCCATCCGGTGCAGTGCCCTGGGAATCGTTATCGATGGAAACCCACGGCTGTTGAAGCGCCAGCTTCACGTCAGGCTCGGCCATACCAAAAACCGCAACCTCGGTGAAGGCGGAGTCTTTGATGAGGATGTCGCAAAGGGCGTCGATCGCATCCTCATGCCACAGCGTCGCCACTTCTGAGAGGCGCTTGCCCTGCAGCGGGACCAGTTCAGGATTCTGCACAACCGCAATTTGAATCGCCTCCGGCCCTGGAATCTCCTGCCATTCGTTGTCCCAGTCAGATTTTGCGTTGAGCATGTCAGCCCGAATTTTGGCGCGGGTGGCAGGATCTTTCAGACGCGTGATGAGCGCTGCATCGCCGCCATCGTGGGCCCACGGCGGAATGAAAGCCGAAAACGTATTGAACCAGGCGGGGTAGGCGTAAGTGTTGGCGCTGATGTCGAGGCCTGCGGCGCGGTATTTCTCAATGCGGGCGACGATGTCGGGCATGCGGCCCCAGTTGGATTTTCCCGCAGCCTTGAGATGCCAAATCTCGACTGGAATGTGCGCCTCACGGCCGATGCGCGCAGCTTCGTCGATGGATTCCAGCACCGCATCGCCCTCGCTGCGCATGTGGGTCGCGTAGACGCCGCCAAATTTGGCTGCCTCGCTGGCCAGCGCAATGATCTCCTCAGTTTTGGCGTAGGGCGCGGGGGCATATTGCAGCGAGGTGGAAAGCCCGACCGCGCCATCCAGCATTCCCTCGCGCACCAGAGCCTGCATCGCTTTGAGTTGCACCGCCGTCGGCTGCACGTCTGCATCGCCCAGCACCGCGCGGCGAACCGAGGTTGCGCCAACGTAACTGGCCAGGTTGATGCCCATTCCCTGCTTTTCAATGCGGGCAAAGTACTGCCCAAAAGTCGTCCAATCCGGATGGATTTTAAGATGCTCAAAGCTGGCGCGGTCCGCGGCGATCATGGCCGGGGTGAGCGGCGCAGCCGAGCCGCCCTCGCCGGTGATCTCGGTCGTAATGCCCTGATAAATCTTGGATGGCAGCCGGGGGTCGACGAGCATGGTCGATTCAGACTGACCGAGCATGTCGATGAAGCCGGGGGCGACGACTTTTCCGGCTGCGTCGATCGTCTGTTTGCGCGCGGCAGCTTCGAGATTGCCGATCGCCGCGATGCGGCCCCCACGGACGCCGATCTGCCCGGAGTACCAGGGAGAGCCAGTGCCATCCAATATGTGGCCGTTGACGATGACCACGTCAAAGGGTTCGGCAGGCGACAAGGCACCTTGGGCGTTTGCTGGCCGGAACCCTGAACTGACAGCGGTGAAAAGCAGAGCGACGGTGACAAGGACAGAGCGCATGGATCCTCCCCGGGAATGGAAGCCTAAGATTAACGTGAATTTCTGAGAACTGAGCAATTCAAGACTTTGAAATTGCGTGCATGGACGAAGGACGAGAAACAGACAAAATCGAAATGAGCCCTGTTCATGGTGCAATACGCGGCTTTTTTTCATTTGCCGTTGTCGGCTTTGAGTCAGCCGGAGAATTTATGGCAGAGGGGTCGAAAGCCCAGCCCGAGCAGATGCGACTACAATCAAACCAAGTCAGAGGCGCGATTCAGATGTGCCCCGGATGGAAATCAGACTTCGGGGAGCTGGTTTCGTTTGGGTGCGCAACTGCTTCATCCGCCCTTATTTTGAACTAAGCAGGAAAGGAAGTCTTCGAATTCTTATGTGGAAACCCAGTCAATCAGGAGCGTCCTCCGTGGCTCCAGTACCCGAGCCCGTTCGTCCAACATCAACCCCCGCCCCTACGTACGAGCCGCCCCAGCGCCCCACGGCCGCTGCCGGAGACCAGGCCACCATTGGCAAGGGTCTCGTCATCAAGGGTGAGATCAGCGGCAGCGAATCTCTGTTTATTGATGGCAAGGTAGAAGGAACGATCAACCTGCCTGGCAACCGCGTCACAGTCGGCCGGAACGGCCAGGTGGCGGCCAACATTACTTCGCGCGAAATCGTGGTGCTTGGGAAGGTGCGGGGCAATATTACCGCTACTGACCGGGTAGACATTCGCAGTGAGGGCGCACTGACCGGGGATGTAACGGCGGCGCGGATCAGCATTGAAGATGGCGCGTTCTTCAAGGGCGGCATCGACATTCGCAAGGCCGAAACCAAGCCCGGCACACCCGGAGCACCGGCCGCCCCTGCAGCCGATGCGGCGAAGCCCGTTCAGGCCTGACCGACTGCAGCACAATGAATGCGAGAGCCTTCGGATATCGATTTCCGGGGGCTTTTGTGTTTTGTTGAGGGCAAAGGGCGGTGCTTGCCCGATTGATATATAACTAATTCCTGCACTTTTTGCCCTGCGTTGAGGAGACCTGCTGATGCACACAAAGGCTGACAAGTTGACCGAAAAAGCAGTTTCCGTGCCTGAGGAGACAGGCGGAGCTGGGGTTGACGCGTATCTGGCAAAGTTGACGGAGCCTCAGCGGAGCACGCTGGAGGCCGTCCGCCAATCTATCAGAGGATGCCTGCCGGTTGAGGCCGCCGAGGGCTTCAGCTACGGAATGCCGGCATTTATATTGAAAAAGCCCGTAGCCGGATACGCGGCATGGAAGGAACATTGCAGCTACTATCCCATGAGCGGCAAGGTGATCACCAGGCTCAAGGATGAGCTGACCGACTACGGCACCTCGAGCGGAGCGATTCGTTTTCCCTCTGACAAGCCGTTGCTAGTGGAACTCATCCGGAAGCTGATTGCGGCGCGGCTGGAGGAGATTGCGGCTCCTAAAAGGAAGAAGTAGCTCTCTCCGCTCTGCCTTGGGCCGACCCTGTAAGAGTTCTCAAGAATCTGGCGCTGGCGGTCGGGTGCAACTTGCCCGCAGGCGTCAAATTCCAGAGATGAGGACCGCCCCCTGCCGCTGATTTCACGGCCCTGTCTTAACCCTTCTTGATGCGACCGCGGAGCCTTTTGAGCACGTTGGGAGGAACGAGACCCTCGACCGATCCGCCAAAGCTGAAGACTTCCTTGACCATGCGGGAACTGACAAAAGAGTAGCGTCCAGCGGGTTGAAGGAAGACTGTTTCGACCTCGGGCGCGAGGCGGCGATTCATGAGCGCCATCTGGAATTCGTACTCGTAGTCACTGATGGCCCGGATGCCGCGGAGAACGGCGGTCGCCTGCTGCTGGCGGGCAAAATCGACCATGAGGCCGTCAAAAGTGGCGACCGAGACGTTCCCAAGCTGTCGGGTTGACTCTTTGATCATCTCAACGCGCTCATCAACGGTGAAGAGAGGATTCTTGACCGGGTTGTTGAGGATGGCGACTGTGAGGTGTTCAAACAGCTTGGCGCCCCGGGCAATGAGGTCGAGATGCCCGTTGGTGGGCGGGTCAAAGGTGCCGGGATAGATGGCTTTCACGCCCATGGGCAAACACTCACTTGCGGCCGGGATTCTGTTCGTTGCAACAACTTACTGGATTTTAGCAGTGAACGAAAAGCGGCGACCCGCAGGCCGCCGCTCTTTGAAGTGAATGCTGCAATGGAAGACTACTTGCGGCGGATGGCCTGCTGGGCTGCGATAGGTCCATCAGCTGGAACCTCAGGCACCTCAGGACCCTTGTTGGCTGCGCCGATGCCGAGTTTCTGGCGGAGTTGCGCGTCGAGCTTGATGAAGATGTCCGGATTGGCTTTGAGGAAGCCGCGGACGTTTTCGCGGCCCTGGCCAATACGTTCGCCGTCGTAGCTGTACCATGCGCCGGATTTTTCGACGATGTTGTTGAGCACGGCGAGGTCGAGGACGTCGCCCTCGCGGGAGATGCCCTCACCATAGAGGATGTCGAATTCAGCCTCGCGGAAGGGAGCGGCGACCTTGTTCTTGACGATCTTGACCTTGGTGCGGGAGCCAGTGACGACGTCGCCTTCTTTGACGGCGGCAATGCGGCGAATGTCGATGCGTACTGAAGAATAAAACTTCAATGCGCGGCCGCCGGTGGTCGTCTCGGGGTTGCCGAACATGACGCCGATCTTTTCGCGAATCTGGTTGATGAAGATCAGCGAAGTACGCGACTTGGACACCGTGCCCGTAAGCTTGCGGAGAGCCTGAGACATCAGGCGGGCCTGCAGGCCAACGTGCGAATCGCCCATTTCTCCATCCAGCTCAGCCTTGGGAACGAGCGCCGCGACCGAGTCAACGACAAGAATATCGATGGCCCCTGAACGAACCAGTGCTTCTGTGATTTCGAGAGCCTGCTCGCCGTAGTCGGGCTGCGAGATCAGCAGATTGTCAGTATCCACACCCAGCTTGCGGGCATAAACCGGGTCCAGGGCATGCTCAGCGTCAACAAAGGCAGCGAGACCGCCCGCCTTTTGCGCCTCGGCAATGATCTGGAGGGTGATGGTCGTTTTGCCCGAAGATTCAGGGCCAAAGATTTCGATCACCCGGCCGCGGGGTACTCCACCCACACCCAGGGCTGCGTCGAAGCTGATGGACCCGGTGGAAATCACCGAGATAGGCACAATGGCATCTTTTGCGCCGAGACGCATGATAGAGCCTTTGCCAAACTGCTTTTCAATCTGCGAGAGTGCGGTTTCTACTGCTTTGGCGCGGTCTTCGGCGTAGCCCATCAGGTCAGTCTCCTAGGTCGTATTCATGTGTCATCTGGCCTCGGAATCCAGGGATGGTTCGAGGCCGCGAAAGGCTAAAACATGAATCGCTTATTCGATGGGATTGTAGCAGGAGGAGGGCCAGCAATACTAGAAGAAAAAGCGAAAGTCGTGGAAAGTTGACGGACCAGGCTGTTCATCAAAGGACGCTGTTGTGCACCACGCAGCATCGGCTCGCGGTTGGACAACATTCGAATCACAAGTGAGGCCGACAGCGCATGTGAAGAACGCTCGATTCATTCCGTGATGCCAGCTTGTTGACGGCTGACGTATGCAATCAACGGCGCAATCGTTGGTTGCAACTTTTCAAAAGTAGCGCCGATTACCATTCCAGACCGAGGAACATGGATGTCAAAACAAAAAGATTGCATTCTGTTATGCCAGAGCAGTTATGATGCGAGGGTTGGGTTGCGAACCGGTCGCGAAAATACCTGCTGACAACAGGGCGCGCAGGCTGGAAGCCAACTCTCACGGCTTGATCGCTGAACTTGTTGCCGCGCCGAACGGTTTCAAAACCCGCAGTATCCCACACTAGAATTCGTCAACTTGCCCGGACCGGATCGTTTCCTTCCAGCCCAGTCAGTTAAGCGGACATGGATGTCTTCACAAGCATGAATGTGGATTGCAGGTGACACGGGAGGACTCCCGCGGTCACTCATCATCATGAGTCATCAGTTGCAACACAATCCAGAGGAGTCGAAACGATGAGTCTTTCAGTAGGGAAAACGAGTGGCTGCCTGGCTTTTCTCCTGGCACTTGGGATATCGGCATCCAGCAGCTTTGGACAAGCGGTTCAACCGGTCATTTCGCTGGAGCCACAGAGCGAGGCGGAGGCTGCAAGCCTTGCCGTGGCAGCCAATGGGCACCCACTTCCTCCCGTCCCGGCCAATTTTCGCCGTTTTGGGGATGCCAGGGCCGGCGAGTTGGCCAATCTGCAGAAGCTGACGCTGCATTTCAGCGAATCGACCAAGCTCACTGCGATTCATTCAACGGCTGATTTTGGCGTGGAGCAGGGCAGCAGTTGCGTTGAAGGCAACGTGTACTCAAAGAACTCGAGCTGCACGTTGCTGGTGCGGTTTACGCCCAAGGGGGCGGGGCAGCGCCTTGGCAAGTTAACGGTCAGCCATACCGCATCGACGACGCCCTTCAGCGTGGGACTCGGTGGAAATGGCTACGTGCCAGTGGTGAGCTTTACGCCGGCACAGATCTCGACCGTCAACGCCACCGCTGTGGCGGGTAAGGGCATTCTGACTTCTGCGTGGAATCTGACTGTCGATGGTGGCGACAGCTTGTATGTCGCGGATACCGGAAACGCCCTCGTCCGCTATCTCGATTCCAGCGGTGTTATCAGGACAATCTCCCAGGGCGGTCTGACCGGACCTACCGGCATCGCAGTGGATAGTTTTGGCGAAGTCTTCTTTACTGACCCGTCCACCAATAACATATACGAGATTTTTGCCTACGGACCGCAAGTCTCTGTCAGCGGATCGGGAGTGGATGCTTGCGCTTACGGTTCGTCCTGCAAGCTTACCCTTGAAGCTGTTTATTCACCTGGACAGATGTCGATGGACCCTTACAATCAGCTTTTCTTCACTGACAACCAGTCCGGTGCGGCAATTTCGCAGACTCAACCATACGCGCCGACTCTGGCGCGCATTTATGACCCGTTCATCTACCAGGAGACCTACCCGGATGCCTTTGCAGTGGATTCTAGCGACAATCTGTATTCCTTCTGGAACTCGTCGGGAACCTGTACGCTCGTCGCGCAAACTTTTTCCAACTCTGTGAATCACTCAGCAATTTTCACCAAGGTCGCGGGGGGCCGGACCTGCGGCTTCAGCGGAGATGGCGGCCAGGCACGCAATGCTGAAATTGGGACCGTCATTGGCCAGATTGCCTTTGATATCGCCGGAAATCTGTATTTCTCTGATACAGCAAATCATCGGGTGCGCCGCATTGACGCGTATACCGGCATCATCAGCACTATTGCCGGCACCGGCATAGCCGGGTACGCGGGCGATGGCGGCCAAGCCACTGCGGCGACTCTAAGCTCACCGACGGGCGTCTCAGTGGATTCGCAGGGACAGGTCTACATCATCAGCAACGCCCCTGCTGTTGGCACAGCGCAGGCGATTCGCAAGCTGGGGCCGAACGGCGCGCTGGTCTACAGCTCCCAACTCAAGGGCACCCCGAGCGCAGCCCGCAAGGTTACGATTTCTAACACCGGCAATGCCCCTCTGGTGATCAACAACGCAGGCATCATCGGAGCCAACGCCAGCGATTTTACGATCGACCCAACCACAACCAGCTGCGCACTGACACCCGGCAGCACGTTGAACTACGGGCAAAGCTGCTCCGTCGGCATCATCTTCAAGCCGTCCGCAGGAGGCACTCGTTCAGCGACGCTCAATCTCACTGACAATACCGTAACCAACGGAAACACCGTTCTGCTCTCCGGCGTGGGAACTCTCCCCAGCCCGACTTTTGCCATCACCTCGCCGGCTGCCTCATCAAGCTTTACGGCCGCGACGCCGGTAAACTTCAGCGTCAGCGTCACCTCGGCTACATCTCCTGTGCCTACAGGGACGGTGAAGTTCACCCTTGATGGCGTCGCACAGGGCAGCCCGGTAGCGCTCTCTGTCGCCGGTGTGGCGTCCATCACGCTTTCAGGTATGACCGTGGCTGGACACACCCTTGGGGCGACCTACAGCGGCGATCTCAACTACACCGCGGTCGGGCCAATCACCCGCACCATCACTGTTACCGCCGCGAAAAAGGTGCTTTCGGCAGTGACACTGACAGCAAAGGCCAATCCGGCAGGTACCTGCAAGCAGGTCGCGTTTGGTGTGGCTGTGACGAGCAAGTCAGGAATGCCAGTCGGAATGGTGCAATTGAAGGAAGGCACCAAGGTTCTGGCGCAGGCGAGTCTTGCCGGTGGCAATGCGCTGCTTTCGGTGCCTCAGCTTGGGCCCGGGAAACACATCCTGACGGCAGCTTACGCAGGAGACGCTTCGCACCTGCCGGCTACTTCAGCCGCAGTTCAACAGTCGGTTGTGGGATCAAGCGTTTGCCAGAAAGCGACCGCAGGTCCGGTGAAGCTGCCGGGCCAGCCGGGAGTCTAGAACCCGGATCGAACCAAGCCGCAAGAGCCTGGAACGATTCTTGAATCGAAGGTTCCAAATGTAGCGGGGCAGTTGGCAGGCAGCATGGAAATGCTGCTTAATGCCAACTGCCCCATTTCTTCAGCCCTGTTAAATCAGCCTTAGTTGCGCCGATTGAGCTTGGCCAGCAGGCGCAGCATCTCAAGGTAGAGCCAGACCAGCGTGACCATGATGCCAAAGGCTCCGTACCACTCCATGTACTTGGGCGCGCCAAACTGCACACCCTTTTCAATGAAGTCGAAGTCAAGCACCAGGTTGAGCGCAGCAATACCGACAACAATGAGCGAAAAGCCGATGCCGATGACGCCGGAGCCGTTGACACTGTTGTTGGACGTAAAGTGGATGCCGAAGAAGCCGAGAAGCATTTCTCCCAGGTAGAAAAGCGCCACCCCGCCTGTAGCGGCGACGACCCCGAGGCGGAACTTGTCCGTAACCCGGATAATCCCCGCGCGGTAGACAAAGAGCAGCACAAAGAGCGTGCCAAACGTCAGTCCCACAGCCTGCACCGCGATGCCGGGATAACGCAGCTCAAAGATGGACGAGATGCCGCCCAGGACCAGCCCCTCAAGCAGAGCGTAGGCCGGAGCCGTGACCGGGGACCACTCCTTTTTGAAGATCGTGACCATGGCAAAGATGAAGCCGCCGATAAGCCCCAGCATCATCCAGGGAGCGACGTCAGCGGGATTGCGCGTCTGCATGAATTGCAGCCAGGTCCAGCCAGCCGAGGCCATCGCGAGAATGAGCAGGATACCGGTCTTGTTGACGGTACCGTTGAGCGTCATGGCTTCGCGCTGCTCGCCAGAGAAACTGCCACCAAAACGCTCGCCATAAGGAATGGCGCGGGCTCCGCGGAAGCTGTTCTCGCCGAGTGCTGGGTTTGAAGTTCGCATCAGTTGAGGCATTGAGTTCTTCTCCGTTGTTGCTACAAGAGCTGCTGTTTCAGGTCGGTTAGACCAGAATCCGGCTCTTCCGTAATCATAAGATGCTGGGCGCAGAGGTTTCGACTGAAGAAACCAGGCTAGCCAAACATGCTTGAGCTGACCCGCTGCACACCGATGGCAGCAAACTCGGCGTTGGTTGCTTCCACAGCGCCTGCGAAGTTGATGGCGCGTGAAGCATCTTCAATGACAAACGCTGAGAAACCCGAGCGCACAGCGTCGACGGCTGAGAAGCGAACGCAGTAATCGTAGGCCAGGCCAGCAAGGAAAATGCGCCGGAAACCGCGTTCGCGAAGGTAGCCGGCAAGGCCGGTCGGGGTGGTCTTGTCATTCTCAAAAAAGCCTGAGTAGCTATCGATAGCGGGGTTGAAGCCCTTGCGCAGGATCAGTTCTGCCTTGGTGATTCGCAGGCCGGGGTGGAACTCCGCTCCCGGAGTGCCCTGGATGCAATGGTCGGGCCACAGCGTCTGGGGGCCGTAAGGGGCCTGGATGGTCTCGTAAATCGAGCGGCCGGGGTGAGTGCTGGCAAAGGAGCTGTGGCCGGGAGTGTGCCAATCCTGGGTGAGAACAACGTGTGAAAAGCATTGGGAGAGCTGGTTGATGACGGGAATGGCCGCATCGGCGTCCGGGACCGCGAGGCTGCCCCCGTCGCAGAAATCGCGCTGAGGGTCAACGACGAGCAGCAGATCGTGCGGTTCAAGACTCATTCTGAGAATGATTCTAGTCCCCTGCCGGGGCAGCACCAGGCGCGGCGGCCGGGGCAACTACAAGTTGCTGCTGATCGTTGGTGGCGAGCTTCTGGTAGTAGTCGTGCAGCGCGGGGTACTCCTTGGCGTCGAGCAGGATGAAGGCGCGAGCGAAGATGTGCTTGATGTCGATGACGCCCGGGGCGGAAGTCGTTTTGACCACGAGTGCCGCGTGATCTGGCCAGGGCAACTGCGTGGGCGGTGGAGCGCTTTCGACCGAGTAGCCCGCAGGCAGGTGCAGAATGACGTCGTCGATCACCTGTTCAGCGTAGTGGAGATCAATCGGAGCGGTGCGGTTGGTGTCAGACAGGAATTGGGTTCGGGACCCGGCCGAGAAGAAAAAGCCAGGCATGATCAGTCGCTTGCCAGTGACCGTTGCCAGCGAGCCGGAGACTTTGACCACTGCCAGCAGGTTGGTCGCTGCGGTGTCGAGGCCCTGGAAGTGATCGACCTCGCCAGCGATGCCCTGGGGCAATACTTCATGCAGGGTCCCATTGAACTGCTTTTGCGCCTCAGCCGAATCCGCGGTGAGTGCGAGTTGACGCCAGCGCATGGCTGCGGGGCCGTTCATGAGAATCTGGATGGTCCCCGTTACGTTGCCCTGTGGGTCAAGGGTGAGGTTTGCGCTGCGGGCGGTGATTGCGTCTTTGGTGAGATTTGGCGGTGTGTAGGCGGGGACTTTGGAATTCTGGGCGAGGCCACCAGCCAGAGAGTGACTCCAGTGGATCAGGCCAAAGGGGCAGAGCTTCTGGCCCGGATCGAGATACACATCTTTCCCGTCAAGCTTGAGCAGGACGAGCAGCGTGTCGAGTTGGTCCAGCGAAAGATAGTTGGGATCAAAGATGCGCTGGTCGCGGTCGGCAACCTGCACGCCATAAGCCTCAAGGCCAGCCGCGCGCGCCAGTGCCAGGTAAAGCGCGGCCAGTGAATTGCCCGACCCGCTCTTTTCCGCGAGCACATCCTGCGCCTTCCCGACCTGCTTTTTCATGTGCAGCTGGGCGCGTTCAACGTCTGACTTCTGACGGGTAAAATCAGTGTTTTCAAATGCCTGGACGGCGTCGTAGAGCTTGCGCGCCTTGGCCTCGGGCGTGGCTGCGCCGGCGGTGATTTGGTCGGCAGCGTCCTTGATCGCGTTGGTCTGGCCGGCAAAGTCGTTCAGGCGGCCGCTCCAGCGCTTGATTTCATTTTCCCAGTAGGCGGTTGGGGTGGTGTAAGGCGTGTAGTAGAAACGGACACGATAGAGCATGCTCGACGCGGGTGGCGCGTTGCTTTCACTTTGAATCGCCGGAACATCCCTGATATCCAGTGTAAAGTCGTCCTTCGTGCTGCGAGAAACCTGCGCACCCGCAGGCAGATGTTGTGTATAGAGCAGATAACTCGCCCGCTCGCCATCAACGAAGTAGGTCACATCGCTGCCGAGGACGTTTGAATCCATGTCCGTCTTCGGGTTGTAATAAAAGTGTTCGCGATGCGCAAAAAGTTGATGTTGCACGTTCCAGACCGGGATGCTGCTGGCCATCATTGAAGAAAACGTGCCTTCATCTGCATCGCTTTCTCCAGAGACTGATCCGCCAGTCAACGGCACCGTCCACTTATATTCGAGAATGCTTCCCACTTCCACGCTCGGCAGGTTGAAAGTAGCTGCCTTGACGTTGGCGCCAATCGTCTTGAAGACGAGCAGGTCAGAAGCTTTACCCGTGAGCGGGATGACAGTTCCATCGGAGTGAATCGTGCGACCCTCGATGATGGGCGTAGCCGTCGATCCAGCGTCATACGGCACCTGCACCGTGGCCCATTCCTTGCCTAACTCCGTCAGCACCTTGATGCGGACATAGCTGCTGATGTAGTGGCTGCGATTATCCGTCGTCTCTTCGCGGTACAAAATTACTGCAGACGCGCCCGGAGCCTTGGGGTCCGCAGTCATCTGCAGCTCGTCCTTCGTCGGCTCCTGAAATTTCTGCGCGTTGGAATCAAGCGTGAGCGTGAGCACAGTGATCGCGAAAACAACAACAGAACGGGAGAGCCGCATCCTTTTTCACCTCGGTAAAAGCTATCCAGCAACACCCCGACTTATTACATTGAGTTAGCAAACATTGACGCAAACTGCCAGGGGGATCGCGACCCAATCGTAGCATGCCGGGCTAAAGTCAAGTCACCATCCGTCACTCCGCAGTCAGCAAAAAGGCAAGAAGCAAGTGACAGCTTCAGGCCGTCACATTGTCTGCTCAATCCATTCCCATGCAGGCAAGCAGGGACTCGCATCCCCGGCGCACCGCGGTCGTCGGCTCAAGGCGACTCAGGTGACAAGTCATTCGCCTGGGTGTATTCTCGGCCTGTTGTTTGGCCAATTCATTCCATTCATTTGTCCTGCACAGCTCGTTCGCTCAAGGTGAACGAGGCGTCGCCCAGGAGGTAAGGCTCTCTATGCGTTCTAAAACTTTCAAAATACCAGTCCTTCTATCGTGGCTGATCCTTGCCGTTATCGTAGTTTCCGCCAGGGCACAGTCGCCCGCCGCATCCGCCGGGCAAAGGTTGATTCTGGATGTCGTCGTCACTGACGCCGCAGGAGCGCCCGTATCCGGGCTCACTCCAAAGGACTTCACGCTGTTCGACAAAGGCAAACAGATGCCCCTCGCGGGCTTTCAGGCTGTGAATGCGGCAATCAACGGAGCCAAAGTAGCCGCCAAGGTGCCCACTGAAGTCACCATCGTCCTCGACACCGTCAATACCGTCAGCGACGTCTCGTCCTCCGACCGCCAACTCGGCGGCGTGTACCTCACCGTCAACGAGGGGGCAGACGATTTGACCTACGCGAGGGCACAACTCAGTACCTACCTCCGCAACAATCCCCATCTTGATTACCCCGTTACGATCCTGCTCTTCAACGAAAAGGGTGCAAAACCGATCGCTCCTGCTTCGGCTGACGGAAATGTACTCGCCGATGCGCTCGCTAAAGTCGATGCCAACCTGCGCCCCGCCCGACAGTCGCAGGGCTTCTACGGTGGGCTTGAGCGCATGCAACTCTCCACGGCCGCCTTGAGTTCTCTGGCGATGGATGCCGTCAAGCGCCCCGGGCGCAAGGTGATGCTCTGGCTAGGCAGGGGCTGGCCGTTGTTGCAGGGAACTGACGCTGAGACCGACTCCAAGCAGTCAAAACTCCTGTTCGGCACAGCCGTCACTCTCTCCACCGAACTCCGGCTCGCCCGAATGTCGCTCTACGCCATTGACCCCTCCCGAGTGCCCGGAGAAGATCGTTCCGCATGGGTACAGTATGTGCCCTATACAAAGCCCTTGACGAACTGGAAGAGCGCGGCCATTGGCCATCTGGCGGCGCAGGTGCTGGCCGAGCAATCAGGCGGATTGCCCATCAACTCCCCCAATGCCGTGCTTTCGCAACAAATTGCCGATTGCATTGCCACCGATACCCAGGGATATGTGTTGCTCTACGATGCGGCTCCCGCCACGCAAAAAGATGAGTTCCACGATCTGAAGATTGAGGTAAATCGTCCCGGCGTCAAAGTACGCACACGCGTCGGCTACTACGCCCAGCCTTGAGGCCTCCGGCAAATCCGCCTGCTCCAGCCGCCAATTCCAGCTCGCATTCGAGCCTGCCGCTTGTCAGCACTCGTCAGGCTACAGCTGCACACTTTCCCGGCTCAGCTCATCCAGCACTTCCCGAGTGGCCCGCACCGCAGTCTCTACAATCTGGTCAGCTTCGGCACGGCTGAGCACCAGAGGCGGCGCAAAGCCAAGTGCCTCGCTCTGCGGCATCGCGCGGGTAATCACACCGAGTTCCCGGGCACGCTTTGAAATACGGTAGGTGACGGTGTTTGCGGGGTCCAGGCGGCGCTTCGTGCCCGGATCGGCGACAAACTCAACCGCCAGCATCAGTCCCACGCCGCGAACCTCCCCGGTAATTGGCAGGCCGTCAAAGGCATTGTGCAGCGCGGCCAGCATATAGCTGCCAACCTCGTCAGCGTTTCCGGTCAGGTTCTCGCGCTCCAGAATATCCAGGTTGGCGTTGGCGGCGGCGACACCGATGGGATGGCCGGTGTAAGTGTAGCCGTGGGGGAAGACCCCCGCTTCGGCGGAGCCTGCCTTCATCACGTCATACACCCGCTTGCCCACGATGACCCCGCTGAGCGGCGCGTAAGCCGAGGTCAGGCCCTTGGCAATGGTGATGAGATCTGGCTGGATGCCGTAACGATCGCAGCCAAAGAGCCGCCCGGTGCGGCCGAAGCCCGTGATGACCTCGTCTGCAATGAGCAGGATGTCGTACTTGCGTAGAACCGCCTGAATCGCTGCCCAGTAGCCAGCCGGGGGCGGAATGAGGCCACCCGTGCCGAGGACTGGCTCGCCGATGAAGGCGCCGATGGTCTCGGGGTCTTCGCGCAAAATGAGGGCTTCGAGTTCACCTGCGCGGCGAGCGGAAAACTGCTCCTCTGTTTCGCCGGGATTGGCTCCCCAGTAATGATGCGGAGCCCCGGCGCGAACAATCGCCGAAACCGGCAGATCCATGAAGTTGTGGTAGAAGTTCAGCCCGGTCATCGAACCAGCCATGACGCTGTTGCCGTGATAAGCGCGCTCGCGGGCAATGATGCGCTTCTTCCTGGGCTTGCCAATCAGGTTGTGGTAGTACCAGACCAGCTTCGCATTGGTCTCATTGGCATCAGAACCCGAGGTGCCGTAGAAGACGCGCTGCATCGGCTCGCCGTCATGACCGACGGGAGCCATCCTGACCAGGCGGTCTGAAAGGAGGATCATTTCGTCAGTCGAATGCCCGGCATAGGTGTGGAAGTAAGCAAGCTGGTGGGCCTGGCGTCCAATGGCGTCGGCCACCTCACTGCGACCGTAGCCGATGTTGACGCAGTACAGGCCTGCGAATGCGTCGATGAGTTCTGTCGCGGGAGCGCCATTTTCGCTGATGCGGATGCGGACGCCACTGGCGCCTTCGACGATCGTTGAAGGAAGCTTGCCGGAAGCAAAATCCGCAATGCTTGTCGAGGGATGCAAAACGGACGCGCGGTCAAGCTCCGGCAACGAAGGCGTGATGCTTTCGGGGACAACTGCGGCGATTGGTGGCTGGGCTGTGGCAGACATGGGAGCTTCCTCGCAAGCGGGGTCAGATGCCTACCAGATTACATGAACACCTGATTCGGGACCGGCTAAAACCGGCGAGGAGACGCCGACTGCATCCCGCTCAGACGAGAAAAGCACCGATGCGCGATTCAGCAGCGGTCAGCGAGTCGCACTCGCGGTCAATCGCCTCATAGTCGGCGTCGTGAGCCTTGCGGAAAGCACGGAAGGCTTCTTCGCTGCTCCAGCGATCGATGGTAAGGTAGCGGCCCGGGACGTATGCATCCTTGAGCAGTTCCGTTCCCAGATATTCAGAAGATGAAGCAAAAAGCCGCGCCCAGGAGCCCTGAGAACCGTAAACAGCCTCGAAAGCAGAAACCTTCTCTTCGGCGATGTCGAATTGCCACAGAATGACAAACATGAATTCTCTCTTGGACTGATTATCGCATTTTCCCCCACGAAGCCTTTGACCGGCTCCCAAAAGATCGCAGGTCGTCTTCCGGCCCGGGGGCAGGGTGCCTTTGCCCGTCCCGGTAGAGTAAAAGAAAAATATCGAGACAACCCTACCAGAGATGCGGGCATCTTATTGTCCAGTAAGAAACATATTGAGAGTGCACTAACCAATTCTGCATCAAGCTACTTAACTTCCAAAGCCGTTCTTCCACCGCGTCTCCCGCACATTTGCAGTCGTCCCCATCTGCTTCTACACCGTGCGGAATCAGCGATTCGAAACAAAACTTCAGACTTACCGCCACAACATACAACCCGGTCCTAAGTCCCGCCGTCCAATAGAAACACGAGCGCACGGATGCTCGACACCAAAATCTCTGGATTTACCAGAAAGGTTGTCACAATGGCTGTTGTGAATGAAGTATTCAATCCCCAGGAGTATCTCTCCAAGGGTGGTTTTGGAAGGACCATTCTTCAATACAAGAAGAGCGATAGTATTTTTTCTCAGGGGGAACCGGGCGACACGGTTTTCTTCATCCAGAAGGGCAAAGTGATGCTGACCGTGGTTTCGCCTAGCGGCAAGGAAGCCACCATCGCATTGCTTGGCGCGGGCCAGTTTCTTGGCGAGGACTGCATTACCAGTGACCAGTTGATGCGCGCGTCATCGTCGCGGGCACTCACATCCTGCACTCTGCTGCGAATTCGGCGGCAGGAGATGATTCGGGTGCTGCTCGAAGAGAAAGCCATGTCACGGCTCTTCATCCGCTACCTGTTGACTCGCAATACGCGCATCCAGGCCGACCTGGTAGACCAGCTATTCAATTCAAGCGAGAAGCGACTGGCACGGACTCTGTTACTTCTTTCGCAAACCGACAAGGACGACCAGGCGCGCGCAGCACTGCCAAAGATCAGTCAGGCAACGCTCGCAGAGATGATCGGGACCACACGGTCGCGAGTAAGTTTCTTCATGAACCGATTCAGAAAGCTCGGCTTCATCGAATACAGCGGGCTGGATAGGATTCACGTGAACAGTTCACTGCTGACTCTCGTGCCGCTCCAGTAAGACTCTTCCCACAGCAAAAATGAAAAACTAACAGGCGCAATCCTCGACGAGGAACTGCGCCTGTTAGCTTCTGGTAGCAACCTAGCGCTTCAGCAGGTCGATAGGCTGGGTAAAGTCGGTGACACGGAAGTACTTAGCCAGGGCAGGATGCTGGCGCTGAACTCCGAGATACATCTCCCACGCCACCTTGCGGTAGCTGAAGTGGCCGGCAGGCCCACTTCGCAATTCTGAGATGTATTGTGCCTCCGCGAAGTCCATCTTGAAGAGCGAGCGGATGCGTGTCGCCAGCGGAAGCACGTAGAGCGCGGATTGGGCAGCCTCAGGCGCGCCGCTCAACGCGATCTGGCGGCTCGCTGCAAAAGCGGCATCCATCTGGGCGTGGTACTCCGGCAGAATGCCGGCTTCAGCCAGGCCGGCGGCGTCGCCTGATTCAGGCGTGTCGTAGCCGTGCAGCGATGTGAAGTCCTGAATGATCTGGGTGCAGCGACGATGCCGGTGCATATCGCGGAATCCACCAATATCCATCAGGATGTCAAAGCGCAGCGCGGCTCCCGCATGGAAGGCGCGCAGTGCTTCATCGTGGCGGCCGCGGTGGCGCAGTCCAATCTCGATGATCTCGCTGACCCGCGCCTCGGGCAGCGCGGCCACCAGGTCGCGAATCTGGCGGTAAGAGTGATGGCTGGCAGAATAGAGCAGCGTAGCCGCCAGTTCCACTTCGAGTGACTCAGTGCGCTCGACCAGATCAACGACTGGCGCAGAAGCAATTGGCGTGGAAGCGAGAAGTTCCCCGGCTGCCTGGGCGAGCTCAGCCTTGGTTTGCAGCTCATAGGGGTTGGGCTGAGCGTATTTCACCAGGGTTGGGGAGACGTGCACTTCGCGGGTGAGCACGGCCTCAGACTCGGCGGCAAGTGCGGGGCTGAGTGCAGCAATCCTCGACTGAAGTGCGGCGTGGTCCTCAGCATGGAGATTCCAGGCCGGGCCGGTGGCGGATTGCTTGAGCTTTTCGCCAAGATCGCGAATCTCGGCAGCCGGGTGCGAGAGAAGGCGCGACACCTGCGTTTCCAGCGTGCGAGCGTTCACAATCTGTCCCAGGGAGGTATTGGTGGCCAGGGGCAGCAGGTAGCGGGCGACGTCAAAAGCGCGAGCCTTGAGGGTGCGCTCGTAGGCGTCCTGCTTCATCTCGGCTGGGCACGCCACCTTTTGTTTGAGCGCCTCAAACACGGCACCGGAGGTACTGGCGTAGGTGGCAAAGAGATCTTCAACCGTCTGGATATAGAGCTTCTTTGTCTCAGTTGCCTCGCCGAAGCTGGGCAGATACCAGCCGGATTTGAGGAAGTTCTGGTAGCGCGTCGAGCGCTCCTGCCCATCCCAGCGCTGTTCGTCTACCAGTACGATCGCGGCCAGCAGCGATAGCCGTTCAATGGCAAAGGCGACGTGCGCCAGGTCTGCGATGGAGCGATGACCGTATTGGAAGTAAAACGTGTTGAGAAACTGCTCAGCGCGCTGGGAACTGATCTCCCTGAGGGACTGGCGCATGGAAAGCGAGGAGCGCGAATACTTGGCCATGGCATAGGCCAGGACTTCGGGATCGGCACCGTGAACAGCGAATACGTCGGTCTCGTTGTGCGCGTTGGCGGGAATGGCAGAGGATGAGGCGGATGTAGACAAAGGAATCTCCGGGGACCAGAATACGGCATAGGCCTGTTGGAATTCCGGAAGGAAAGCAAAGCTGAATTTGCAAGCCATATACGTTGGAATCCGCGGGGCTGAACTAGCATGACTAGAGAGGGCCGTGAGCGGGAGAGAATTCCTTCCGTCAGGCGCTTTGGGAAGACGGGGTAATTGTCGAGCCGATGAGCAGCATCCTGGAGAAGACTTCGCATCGACCCTGGCCATTGCCGTCAGGGCGCTGGGTGATGGCGCAGCGGTGGAACGATCTCTTGTTTGCCCACTGGCCAATGCGGATTGCAGAGATTGAGGCGCTGCTGCCGGAAGACCTGGAGGCGGATACCTTTCAGGGCTCGGCCTGGCTTGGGGTAGTGCCCTTTGCGATGGACCGGGTGCGGTTGAACGGATTGCCGCCCATTCCAGGAGTGCGGCAATTTCCTGAGTTGAATTTGCGTACTTACGTCCGGGATCGCCGCACCGGCACGCCCGGCGTCTATTTCTTCTCACTGGATGCGGGAAACCTGCTGGCAGTCATGGTGGCGCGCAGCTTCTTTCACTTGCCGTACTATTGGGCGCAGATGGGCCTCAAGCAGCGGAGCGAGAGGGAATTTGAGTTTTACAGCCGGCGCCTGCTCAGCAGCAGGCCGGTGCGATTCAAGGCGCGGTATCGCGGAATGGGGCCATCACACAAGCTCATGCAGAGCAGGCCGGGGACGATTGAGTACTTTCTGACCGAGCGGTACTGCCTCTTTACGCGCGATCCGCTGGGCCGACTGCTGCGGGCAAATATCCACCATGTGCCGTGGCCACTTGAAGAGGCCGAGGCGGAGATTGAGCAGAATGATCTTGCCGCGCAGGTAGGCCTGACACTGCCCGATACGCCGCCCTTGCTGCACTATTCGCGGCATCTGGCGGTTTACGTCTGGTCCGCGGAACTGGTGGAGGCAACCGTGCTGGCAGCCGGGCCGGCCGTGGCGGCGGCACAGTTTGACGGCAGAGATTTGGCAAACCTGGTTGCGGACCCAATGAACCGCAAACCGGGGCTGGACACCTTATAATCGCCCGTGGATTATCCACAACGGGATCAGGGCTAAAAACTGAGAAGTATCTCACGAGGAAAAATGAGCGGATTACAGGGACGAGTGGCGTTGGTGACAGGAGCTTCGCAGGGGATTGGGCGGGCTTGTGCATTGGCATTGGCTGCGCAGGGCGCTACGGTGGCGCTGGCCGCGCGCAACGAGGCCAAGCTGGCTGAGGTGCAGGCAGAGATTGAGGCAGCAGGCGGCACAGCCGCGGCGTTTGCGCTGGATGTGGCGGACGAAGCTTCCATCAAGGCTGGCGCAAAAGAGATCCTCAGCCGGTTCGGCAAAGTAGAGATCCTCGTCAATAACGCAGGAATTACGCGGGACGGTCTGGTGCTGCGCATGAAGCGCGCCGACTGGGACGATGTGCTGACAACCAATCTCACCGGGGCCTTTCTGCTGACGCAGGCGCTGCTCTCTGCGATGCTCAAAAATCGCTGGGGCCGCATCATCAACATCTCGAGCGTCGTGGGACGCACCGGGCAGGCGGGACAGGTGAACTACGCGGCGACCAAGGCGGGGCTTATCGGGCTGACCCGGTCGCTGGCCAGGGAAGTAGCTTCGCGCGGAGTGACGGTGAATGCCGTGGCTCCCGGATATATTGAGACGCCGATGACAGCTGTGCTCAATGAAGCGCAGACGACCGCCATGATCGCGACCATTCCGCTGGGCCGCGCCGGCACCGACGCTGATATTGCGCAGGCTGTCCTGTACCTTGCTTCAGAGGGCGCGGGATATGTCACCGGACACGTGCTCGATGTGAACGGCGGCATGTTCATGGGCGGCTAGAGCGGGTTGGGGATTGATTGATCCCCGCCCTTCGCCAGTGCGTGAAGGATGCGGCACCCGGCCTTTTGCGGCTTCTGTGAAATCCGATGTCCCAGAAGCGGGACACGGGGCGCCCGGTTGATTCTGCTTTAGTTCCTCAAGGATTGTCACTTCCTTGCCGATAGCCTCACTTGGAGCAAAGCAAGTGGCGACTGGCGTAACTTTGGATTCTGGCAATTCACGAGAGATTGGCGATGCACCAGGCACTGGCTCAAGGAGGCTGAGCCTCGCGCAGGATGGCATTCGCTATCTTGCGCGACAACCGATCATGGACCGCCACGGCCAGGTGCATGGTTATGAACTTTTGTTTCGCGCGGGGCGGACCCAGGCGTTTAGCGGCGACGGGGTCTCTGCCACACGCACCATGCTTGACAACCTGGTGATTTTTGGCGCTGACCGGCTGACGGGCGGCACGCTGATGTTTGTCAACTGCACCCAGGAATCGCTGGTCAACGATCTGGTACTCGTCTTGCAGCCGGAGCAAACGGTACTGGAGCTGCTGGAGACGCTGGCACCGACTGAGGAACTGCTGGCGAAATGCAGAAAGTTGAAGGCGCTCGGATTTCGCCTGGCGCTGGACGACTTTGTCTGGAAGTCTGAGTGGCGGTATTTTGTGGAGCTGGCAGACTATGTGAAGGTCGATCTGTCGGCGACTACCCGGGAGGAACGTGCGCGCCTGATTCGCAACCTGCGTGGAAACCCGTTGCGGCTGGTGGCTGAGCGCGTGGAGACTGAGGCAGAGCTTGAGCAGGCCAAAGGCGAGGGGTTCACGCTTTTTCAGGGCTATTACTTTTGTCGTCCGGTGCTGATTGAAAATCGAGCAATTCCCGCCAACCATCTGGTTCACCTGGAGATGCTGCACGCCGTCCACGAGAATCCGCTGAACATCGGGCGCATCAGCAAGCTTGTGAAGAGAGACGCTTCGCTGACCTACCGGCTGCTGCGCGTCGTCAATTCACCCCTGTACGGCACCCGCAAGGAGATTACGTCGATTCAGGGGGCACTGGTGATGATTGGCGATGATATGTTTCGCCGCGTTGCGACGCTCGCAATTGCCGGTGAAATCGGAGGCAACCATCCCTCGGAGCTACTGCGCATGGCTTACCTGCGAGGCCGTTTTTGCGAGCTTGCCGCCGAAGCCATGGGGCAGGATCCCACCGAACAATACTTGCTGGGTATTCTCAGCCTCTTGCCGCCGATGCTGCGGGTGCCGATGGAGCAGATCGCCAACACCATGCCTTTGCGCTGCGCCGTACGCGGCGCGCTGCTCGGTGAATCCAATGCCGAGCGGGCCACCCTTGACTGGATACTCCATTACGAAGCCGGCCAATGGGACGGATGCGACGAAGTGGCGCACCGCGCGGGTCTTTCCGCGTCCCTGCTTCCCGAAATCTACAAGGCTGCTTTGCTCTGGGCGGAAGAAAACATGCGCCTTACCTAGCTCTGCGGGCTCGGCCACTCTTCTGCAGACAGAAGCCAAGCAGTCTTCGAACCATCTATTTTGGGGCCGGAGCGACAGGACCAGGAGCGGCTGGGGCAGCCGACGCAGCGTTCAGGTCGCCCATCGAGTGAACGATTGAGGCGAGGAAGACACCATTCCGGACTGCCCCCTCGGCCCGCAACTGTTCGCCGGGCTGCAGATCGGCAAGCGTAATGGACTCACGTCTTTTGCGAAAGGATGTGTTCTCATCCACCTCAATCGAGTGCGGTGCGTGGTCAACCAAGCCATCAATGGTGATGCGTGTGCCGTCGACGACCGTGATGCGGCCGGCGAGCCAGGTTTTTCCATAGTTCGCCTGCATCTCGCGCAGCTGGCGTGCCCGTTCAGGGTCGATCTGGAGGATGAAAATCGCCCCCACCGATTTTTGCGCGGAATCTACCTCGCCGCCTGCGGTAATGAAATCTCCGACTTTAATCTCAGATGGCTTGAGCGGCTGTGGCATCTGGCGCTCTGCATCGCCTGAGCCATTCTCGCGAGCGGAGTCTTCCCTGCTCCGCCCCTGGCGAGGCGCGCCTTCGCCACCGGCCGGGCGACGGCCAGCAGGCTGCTTCATGATGCGGGTGTTCACGCTGAAGTGGACGACATAGGTTTCACCAGATTCCGTGCGAATGGTGTAGTGATCCGCTGCTGCCTCGATGACTGAACCGATCAGCCCCCGGGCGCCGCCGGGCCAACTACCCATGCCACGCATTTCCGGCCCCGGGCCCGACGCCGGAGTTCCTGCAGGATAGGTCTGGGACTGCGCCACTGCAGAATTGAACAGTGCCGAGCATAGGAGTGCCGCCGTCAAAGCCATGGAAAGAGCCATTTCCGGGCTGCGAAATCCGTGAAGCCGAGCAGTTGCTTTGCGCATAAAGGAAATAGACATTTGCATCCGAAGAGGCTCCAGGGACTCCTATGAGAAGTAGACGTTGAAAGTGCGCGAAAAGCCACAAAGCCGATGCCTGAGGTGCAGTAGACTCTTGGCAGGTTGTGGATCGTGGGCGCAGATGAGACCACACGAGTGATTCAAGCTCTACTCACGGAGGGATTGTCATGGATTGCCTGGTCAACGCCGATACCACTGGGATTCGCGAACGGTACCGGCTGGTGCGGCGGCGCAGTCTGGAACTGTGCGAACCTCTGACACCCGAAGACATGATGGTGCAGTCCTGCCCGGAGGCTTCGCCGGCAAAGTGGCATCTGGCTCATACGGCGTGGTTTTTCGAGTCATTCGTGCTGCGGGAGTTTCTCGAAGGCTACCAGGAGTTTGACGCGAAGTTTGCGTGGCTCTTCAACAGCTACTACCAGAGCTTTGCTGAATTTCCCGACAAGCGTTTGCGCGCTTCGTTTTCGCGGCCTTCCGTGGGGGAGATTCTGCGCTACCGGATGCATGTGGATGCCGCCATCGACCAATTGGCCAAATCAGATGCTCCCCCCGAAGCGCTGCGACGCATCGAGCTGGGGCTGAACCACGAGGAGCAGCATCAGGAACTTCTGCTGACCGATATCAAGCACGCGCTCTATACCAATCCCCTGCAACCCGCCTATCGGGCGCGTGAAACGCAGGCAAGTGGAGACCTGCTGCACGGGGCCGAGATTGAACCGCTGCGCTTTTTTGAGTTCCAGGGCGGCCTGCACGAAATCGGCAGGGATGCCGAGGCTGGATTCAGCTTTGACAATGAGCGTCCGCGGCACCGGGTCTGGCTGGAGCCATTCAAGCTGGCATCACGGCTGATTACTTGCCTGGAGTATGCAGAGTTTATGGAGGACGGCGGCTACGCCCAACCCGAGCACTGGCTCTCAGCAGGCTGGGATGCCGTGCAGGCAAATGCGTGGGAAGCCCCTCTCTACTGGCGAAAAGTTGACGGTGAGTGGTGGGTGGGCAGTCTGCGTGGCAGGCGCAGGCTGAGCGAAGTGGCCAATTCTCCGGTAACCCATGTGAGCCTTTTTGAGGCAGACGCCTATGCCCGCTGGGCTGGAAAGCGGCTGCCGACAGAGGCGGAATGGGAAACAGTCGCGGCTGCGGTCCCGGCAGCAGGCAACCTGCTGGATAGCGGCCTTCTGGAGCCGGAGACGGCAGATCCGGTGCAGGATTTTCCTGCGCAATTGTTCGGCGATTGCTGGGAGTGGACGGCGAGCGCTTATCTGGGCTATCCGGGTTTTGCGCCGCTGACCGGGGCTTTGGGCGAGTACAACGGCAAGTTCATGAGCGGGCAGATGGTGCTGCGCGGCGGCAGCTGCGCAACGCCTGCGGCGCATATTCGGGCGAGCTACCGGAATTTCTTTCCGCCGGATACGCGCTGGCAGTTTTCAGGGATTCGGCTGGCCGCTTCGTAACGAAAGACTCAAACCTGGCATCGAAGGACAAGTATGGCTTCTGCGACGACGGAAATGGATTGTTGTGTGGGAAGAACAAGGCCGAGTTCCATGGGCATGGAAGCTGCGCCGGCCTGGGCGGAAGTTGTGCGCAAAGGGTTGGCGCGAAGTCCCAAACAGTTGCCGCCGTGGCTCTTCTATGACGAGGCGGGGTCACTGCTGTTTGAGCGGATCACTTCCCTGCCTGAGTACTATCTGACACGGCTGGAGAGGGGGATTCTGACGGCCTCCGCAGGAGAGATGATTGCAGCGGCGGCGGATGGACTGCGGCTTCGGCTGGTAGAGCTGGGGGCGGGTTCGGCAGACAAGACCCGGCTGCTGCTGGCGGCCGCGCTGGCACACCAGGGGCGCGTCTCTTACCACCCCGTGGATGTCTCACAGACGGCCCTGGAGGCAGCCTGCCAGCGGATTGCGACGGAGTTGCCAGGGGTCGACACGGCCCCGATCATCGCAGACTACACGACTGGCTGGGGCTTGCCGGATGACCCGGAGGAAAGCGAACGGCAACTGCTGCTGTGGATCGGGTCGAGCATTGGGAATTTTGAGCCGGAGGCGGCAACAGAGCTGCTGACGCGGGTGAACGCGTCGATGCGGCAAGGGGATGCTTTGCTGCTGGGGGTGGATCTTGCGCCCGCTGCCGGCGGCAAGAGCGAAGCGGAGTTGGTCGCAGCCTACGATGACGCGGCGGGGGTGACAGCGGCGTTTAACCGCAACCTGCTGGCGCGGCTCAACCGGGAGTTGGGGGCGGAGTTCCAGCCTGACGAATTTGTGCATCGGGCTGTCTGGAATGCGGCGGATTCGCGGATGGAAATGCATCTCGAAAGCCGGACGGCGCAGCGGGTGTGGATTGAGGCGCTGGATCTCGATGTGGAGTTCGCCGCCGGGGAGCGGCTGCATACAGAGAATAGCTATAAGTATGGGCTGGATGGCGCTGCGGAGCTGATGGCGCGGGCGGGGTTTCCCGTAGTCGACCGTTGGCTTGATAGAAACGGTTGGTTTGCAGTCATGCTCGGGCGGAAGAGTTGAAAGCGCTCCCACATCTCAGATTCGAGATGCGGGAGCAGCCATTCCTGCGGTGAACGCCTATTTGGCGTGGTCGACCCGGACGAACAGGACATCGTGGCTGTTGAGTTCGATGGGCATTTTGTCGGTCAGTGTGATCGGCTTGTTGTTCCAGATGTCTTTGCCGGTCTGAGCGCCGTGCAGCCCCAGCCTGGTCAGGTTCAGGTGGAAGGGGTGGGTGGCTACCCGGTCGCTGCCGACATTGACGACTGCGATGGCCATGGCGCCGCCCTTGAGTTCGCGGGTCCATACTTCCACTTCGCCGTCGCTGTAGGCCTTTTTACCCTGCTTGCCGAGGGCGTCCTGGTTGATGGCGATGGCGTCTTTGTTGGTGAGGATGGCCTTGATCTCCGGCTTCATGTTGGGCAGGTCGTTGCCCGCGAGCAGCGGAGAAGCCAGAACAGACCACCAGGTAAAGTGGCTGCGGTTTTCAGCGAGGGAGAGCTTGCCGTTGCCGACTTCAAGCATGTCGGGGTCGTTCCAGTGGCCGGGGCCGGCGTAGGATTCGAGGCCCGACTGCTGGCTGACGATGTCGTAGATAGACTGCCATTTGGCTTCCACGTCACCGGTCGTTCTCCACAGGTTGCCGCCGAGAGCCGGGGCCCACTCCCACGGTGAATCCCAGCCATACTGGCAGAGAGAGAAGACGATGGGGCGGCCGGTCTTGGCGGTAGCGGCCTTGAGGGCTTTGCCCATCTTTTCGTAGGCGGCGATCATGAGCTTCATCTGCGCGGCCTTGTCGTTGGGGGCCTGCTTCTCCATGACGTCGGGGATGAAGCTGCAGAGGTCGTACTTGAGGTAGTCAAAGCCCCATCCGGCATACATCTGCGCATCCTGCTCTTCGTGGCCGAGAGAGGCCGCATAGCCACCGCAGGTCTTGGTGCCGGGGCCGGAGTAGATGCCGATCTTGAGGCCCTTGGAGTGCACATAGTCGGCGAGCGCCTTCATGTCAGGGAATTTGGCATTGGTGTGGAGCACGCCGCTGGCATCGCGCTCAGCTTCCCACGTATCGTCGATGTTGACGTAGATGTAGCCAGCGTCTTTCATGCCGGTGGCGACGAGTTGGTCAGCCGCTGCGCGAATGTCCTTGTCGGTGACGCGTTCGGCGAAGAAGTTCCAGCTGTTCCAGCCCATGGGCGGGGTTTGAGCGACCTGGGAGATGGCAGGGGCGGCGGTGATTGCGGCCAGAGCCAGAGCGAGCAGAGTGGAGCGGAAGCGCATGTTCTACCTCAGAAATGAGAATGTTTACAAATGGACGGTTGGCAGCCAGATACTCCAAAGGCCGCCGGTGGGTGATTCAGGATTCGATTCGCTGGTAGTCGCCGCTCTTGCCACCGGATTTTGATTCCAGTTGCAGGTTGCGGATGGTGATGGATTTGTCGAGCGCTTTGGTCATGTCGTAAATCGTGAGCGCGGCGATGGACGCTGCAGTAAGCGCTTCCATTTCTACACCCGTAGGGCCAGTGGTGGCTACTGTTGCGCGAATCTGCACGCCAGCCGTGGTGATTTCTGCCGACACGTCGACGAAACTGAGCGGAAGCGGGTGGCACATCGGGATGAGCGAAGAGGTCTGCTTGGCCGCCTGGATACCGGCAAATCTGGCTACCTCCAGTGGATTGCCCTTGGGGTTGGCGGGGAGCGCGGCTAGTACCGCCGGAGAGAGTTCCACGAACGCCGTGGCCGTCGCCTGGCGGCGCGTAGTCGCCTTGCCGCTGACGTCAACCATGCGGGCGCGACCGGTTTCGTCGAAGTGGCTCAAAGTCGATTGGGGTGCCGATTGGGGTGAGGATTGGGTTGGGGATTCAGACATGGGAACTCCTCCAGGCGAGCAGGTACCAGAGTATCGGAATTGGGGGTTGGTCTGAACTGGTTTGGACTGGTTTGAACTGGCTTTCCATCTCCCAAAAGCGGGACAGCGGGCACCCGATGCGGCAGAACCTGAGCGAATCAGGCAGTAGCAGGTTCCCTTGGAACCAGTTCGAGGTGCGAGGCAACCCGATGCCGCTGGGGATGGTAGCCGTCAGTTCGATGAGCGATGGTGATCTTTTCCCGGCTCAGCAGCTTGCGAATCTGTCCCCGTGCATGATCCGCCCAGGGGCCACTCCGGTCAAGCCGGACATAGACCTGCCAATGTGCCAGGGCGCGGCGTCGCTCGGCTTTGCGTTCGTAGGCAAGTGCCAGGTTGTAATGCGCATCCGCATATGTCGGCGCCAGGGCAAGAGCGCGGCTGTATGCCTCAATCGATTCATCCGGGCGCTGCAGTTCGTCAAGCACGTTGCCCAGATCAAAGAAGGCCAGGACATAGGACGCATCGGCCTCTGTTGCCCGACGATAGAGTTCCTCGGCACGGTTGTATTTCTTCTGGTGGTAATACAACGTACCAAGATTGATGAGTGCCGCGGTGTAAGCCGGGTCCTGAACGAGGATGCCGTTGTAGAGATCGATTGCAGCAAGCTTGCGGCCCTGCTCCTCGGCCTGAACCGCTTGCGCAAAGAGTGCCTGAAGTTCGCGCTCCCGGCTTCCCGCAGACCGTGCCGACTGCAACATCGAAACCGTCACAGAGTGCGGTTCGCCAGCCGACTCAAAATCAAACAAGAGCTGGCGGCGAATGGGATCGACCATCGTGCCGGAGTAGCGGAAAGCAAGGCGCGTGCCCGTGCGCACGACCGCAGACTCCAGCAATGGATTGCTCAATCCTGCGACTGCTCTCATGGCCTGGATCGAATTGCGAATCGAGCTCGGCTTGATGCGCAACCCTTGCAATTCGCGCAGAGTGCGCAGTTGGTTTAGCTCAGGAAAGCCGCACTCCTGCATGATTGGAATCAAGCCCGCCCGCTCCCAGCCAACCAACTGGCGCGGGCTGATCTGGAGAATTCTCAACACATCCTGGCGGCTATAGCGCGTCATCAATCGGGTAAGGGAGCAGGTCACGATTTGGTGTCCACCCTTCGACCGGGATTGAATCACATTCAATCCAATCAACTGGACTGAGGCGATTATGCCGCGATTATGCGTGGATAAGTGGGCGTGAACAACCGTTGTATGAAGAAAATCGTGGATAAGTGGTATCGAATCTGGTTCTCATCCCACTTATTCACCGATTTGACGCACTTTAACAGGGCTTTCGCAGCAGAAGGGCTGCTTGAGGAAGGGATGGAGCCGACGACCGGAGTTGAACCGGTGACCTACTGATTACGAATCAGTTGCTCTACCAACTGAGCTACGTCGGCGTACTCCAGTGGTGATTTTACCGCGTAGGCACGAATAGGTAAAGCCAACCCGCTGCCAGTCAGGTGCAAAACCGCCAACTTCGGCTGTCAGAGGTCAAGCTTGGTAAATTCTTCGTCATATACCGACGAAATGGGCTTGCCGCGCAGGATGCGGTAGAGAGCGCGGCCGCCCCCAAGGAAGAGCGCCAGCATAACCGCAGCAATGAACATGACAACGACCAGGGTGACGATTGAGAGCAAGAGCTGGGCCGTCTTCTTGACCTCAGAATCGACCGGCTGCGGAATCGCCGCCAGATCAGCCTCGTAGTGCACACCGGCGAGAAGCTTGTGCGCCTCATCGGTGATTGCGTCTCCGCTGACAACCGCCACCAGCGGGCCGCTGCGACGAACTTCGATAGCGGTGGGATTCGATTCCTGAAGCGGCTTGGTAAAGGGATGTTGCGGCGAATTCCCAGCCTTCAGGTAGGCGGCAATCGCCGCTTCCTGGGCGGCAGCCAACTGCGGCGTGGGGTAGTTGATCACCGTCAGCGTGGCGGGGCCAGAGCGAAGCGTGTAGGTCGCGGTGGCCGTCTCAGCGCCCCGATCAAAGCCGACCAGTTCCGCAGGCAGCACACCGCCTGAGGCCACGTAACCGGCAGGCCCAAGTGCGTAGTGGGTGGTCTGGCCGTCCAGTGCTTTTTGAGGCAGGTTATAGAGAATCGGCGGTGCGAGGGACTTGTTGCCGGTCGGGACAGGGATCGCCCCAGCCAGTTCGCGCAGCTCAGAGCCCGACATGGCCGAAATGTGAGGAAATTCGGCATCGATGACGACGTTGCCGACCCAGAAGAGGACGCGGTTGTTGTCAGAGGCGGCGCCGGCGCCAATATCCTCTTTGGGCCATCCTGAATGGCGATACATCGTGTAAGCGCCGTAAGCTCCGCTGGCATCCGTAAAGCGCAATGCCTTCACCTTCAGGTTTTCGCGGCCTCGACTGTAGGTAGTCAGCAGGGCGTCGGTAAAGCCATACTCCTTGAGCGCGGCGACGTTGGCCGCATCGGCCTGTGCCGGATCGCTGACCGGCTTGGTCTCAGCCAACTGCTCCCACCCGGAAAACGACTGCGGCAGAAGAGGCGCATCAGGCTTTGACGGAACATTGGCAGGCTGCTTTGACCCGGATTTTGCCGCGGATTTTGCCCCGGCCCCGGGCAATGATTGCGCCCCCGGCTTGGCCACTTCAACGGTCGTGACTTTTGCGCTGGCGGGAATTGGTCCTGGAGCCTGAGCAACTGCGGCAATTGGGAAAACGGGAGCTACGGCGATGACCGTCGCAATCAAGGCGGGAATGAGATGTTTGCGCATGCTTCTGCTCTCAAGCCTATACCTTGAGGCAGGGGGATGCCAGAAACGCCGGTTTGATGCGGTCATACCGCTTTAGACACCGCTGCCCGCATTTTTGGCTTTCCGGGTCGCAGAGACTTGACGCTGGTACAGCAAAAGCTGGCATGGTTTTCATTCCCAGGCCCCGGCGGCGGTCAATTCTCCCTCGACCATCTGGAGCAATTGAGGTCAAACAGACTCTTTTAGCGGGGTTATGATTTCCGCAGGAGGATGGACTCATGGCGGCTTCTAAACTTTTGATGATTGTGGGCGACTTTGTTGAGGACTACGAAGTGATGGTGCCCTTTCAGGCGCTGCAAATGGTTGGGCACACCGTACACGCGATTTGCCCCAACAAGAAGAAAGGGCAGACCGTCCGTACCGCGATTCATGATTTTGAGGGCGATCAAACCTATTCCGAAAAGCCCGGGCATAACTTCGCGCTCAACGCCACCTTTGCCGACGTCAAAGCTGAAGACTACGACGGCCTCGTGATTCCCGGCGGGCGCTCCCCTGAGTATCTGCGTTTGAACCCGGAAGTGATTGCCATGGTGAAGCACTTTGCCGGGGCCGACAAGCCCATCGCGGCCGTTTGCCATGGTGCACAGATTCTGGCTGCGGCCGACGTCATTCGCGGCAAGCGGGTCAGTTGCTATCCTGCATGCTCGCCTGAGGTTGCGCTGGCCGGCGGCAGCTATGCCGAGATCGCCGTGACCGATGCGATTGTCGATGGCAAGCTGGTGACCGCTCCAGCCTGGCCCGCGCATCCGGCGTGGCTGGCAAAGTTCCAGGAAGTGCTGGTGAGCCACATGGCGTCAAGTCTGGTGAAGATATAAGCCCCGCATGATACTCCGGTTGAGAGCTATCAGCAGGGCGGAACCGCGCTGGCAATCGGCTGATAACTGTTCGATAAACGCGTGTACAAACGCGGTGCAAATGCTTTAGTTTTGCCAAGTCACACTGCGACCGAGTTTTCGAGTTGCGGGCGACATTCGGAGGAACGAAAGCATGAAAAAAATGACAGGAACTGCACTCCTGGCAATGGGACTCTCCTCAGTCCTGGCGCTCGGATTCGCAGCCCCGCCGGGGATGGGCCAGGCGCCCGATCCCAAGCCTTCCATGACGCATCACGCCTCTTCAAGCCTTGAGAACTGGTGGAAGAATGCCGTGATTTATGAGATTTACCCGCGCAGTTTTCAGGATTCAAACGGCGATGGAATCGGCGATTTGAACGGGATCACCTCGCGGCTTGACTACCTGCAGAAGCTGGGTGTCGACGCGATCTGGATTACACCCTGCTACCCCTCACCGCAGGCCGACTTTGGCTATGACATTTCGGATTACGAAGGTATCGATCCGCAATATGGAACCATGGCCGACTTTGACCGGCTCGTGGCAGAGGCAAAAAAGCGCAATATCCGCATCGTGATGGACATGGTGATGAACCATTCCTCGGATGAACACAAGTGGTTTCAGGCGTCGCGCAGCTCAAAAACCAACCCGTACCGCGACTGGTACGTGTGGAAAGACGGCAAGGGACAGACCGCAACCGACAAAGGCCAGCCGCCAACCAACTGGCAATCAGTCTTTGGCCATTCAGCATGGGAGTGGGACGCGAAGACGCAGCAGTGGTACTACCACAAGTTTTACGTCAAGCAGCCGGACTTTAACTGGAACAACCCCAAGGTCACAAAGGCGTTTGACGACATCCTCAACTTCTGGATGAAGAAAGGCGTTGCCGGTTTCCGGTATGACGCAATCACGACACTCTTTGAAGATCCAAACTGGACCGACGAAGGCGTGGTCATGGATGCCAGTGGCAATCCGAAGATCAACGCGTACGGCGACCAGGTGCTGGACAGCTCAAAGACAGACAACCTGCCCGGCGTGCATCCGGTGATGAACCACTTCCGGCAGGTGGAAGACGCTTTCAATGCGAATGCTTTTCCAGGACATCGCGTGTTGATTGGCGAAACCTATGTCGCAACGATCAACGACCTGCTGCGCCTCTATGGGACAAAAGACAAGCCGGAGTTTGAGCTGCCAATGGATATGCAGCTGGGCTTCATCAACAAGATGGACGTGGCCACCTTTCGCAGCAAACTAATCGACGTGGAAACCAGGATCGAAGGCAACAATCCAATGCTGGTCTTTGACAACCATGACAATCCGCGCATCGATGCCCGCTACGGAGACGGGGTCCATGACACGGAGATTACGCGGGTGATTTCGACCGTCCTGTTCGCGACCAAAGGCGCTTCACTCTTCTATTACGGGGCCGAGCTGGGAATGAAGACGACTCCGCCGACCCGCAAGGAGGATGTGAAGGATCCGGTGGGCGTCACGGGCTGGCCAAAGGACAAAGGCCGCGATGGCGAACGGACCCCGATGCAGTGGGATGACTCGGCGCAGGCCGGGTTTACCAGGGGAACCCCCTGGCTGCCAGTGCCGCCAAACAAAGCGGCGATCAACGTGAAGGCTGAGGAAGCTGATCCGAATTCCCTGCTGAACTGGTACAAGGCGCTCATCCACCTGAAGAAGACTGACCCGTCCTTCCGCGAAGGCGAGAACGTGATGCTGGATTCGGACAACACCAAGGTGCTGAGCTGGATGCGCAAGGGTCCGGGGAAAGCTTCGGTGGTAGTTGCGGCCAACTTTACGACCGAGCCTCAGACGGTCAACCTGAAGGAAGCTGGTTCAGGCAAGGTTGAGACGCTGCTGAAGTCTCCGGGAACGGCTGATCCCGCAAGCCTGGAGAAGATCGAGCTTCCGGCTTACGGGGTTTTCATCGGCGAAATCGAGTAGTAGCTATGCCGGGAACCCCACATTTCGCTTTTGAGATGTGGGGTTCCAGGACTTGACCTCCCCCAAAAAGAAAGCCGGGGACCCCATCGTTGACAGCGCCGTCGCCAAAGGTGAGTTCAGCAGATGCCCCACTCACTTGCCGATAATTAACACCCAATCCGGCATACTAAAGCTGGAACTCAGGGCCCGGTCTCAATGCATTTCCACACAGCCACCCCGGCCACAGAATCCCCTGAAATCCTCTTGAAGCACCAAAAAAACGCGCTAAATACACCTGGTAACCACCCGCTAATCCATTCATACCATGCAAGTTAGCGGAGATTTTTGCGAAAAACACCCCACCCCCCCTTTTGGGGGTGCAATGCAGTTTTCGACGACATCTACAGGATAGGATTCGGCAAACTTTCAGCTACCGCCCCGAAGGCTCCACTTTGCTCACCACTGTCGTCCGTTCCGCGCCGTGAATCGAAGTGTCGCTCACATCGCTTCGCGCCCGCAGCCCGCTCAGCCCGTTCAGGTAGCGCTCAACGCCCGCGTCCAGCGCCTGCGCAATCCGCTGCCGATAGCTTCCGGTTTGCAGCTGCTCAGCATCGTCTGGATTGGTAATAAAGCTGATCTCCGCCAGTATCGAAGGCATCTGCGCCCCAATCAGCACCACAAACGGAGCCTTCTTCACACCGCGATCCTTCAATCCCGTGTTGCCGCTGCGCAGCCCTGCAAACAGCCCTGCGTCAACATCGGCCGCGAATTCCCGCGACTCGTCAATCTTGTCCTTGAGCGTAATCTTCCGCACCAGGTCAGAGAGCTGATGCACTGACTGGCTCGAAACTGCGTTCTCCCGCGCCGCAACCTCCAGCGCGTTCGGGTCTGAAGTGAAGTTGAGATAGTACGTCTCCACGCCACGCGCCGAGGGCTCCTGACTTGAGTTCCCATGAATCGACAGGAACAGGTCAGCCTGTGCCTTGTTGGCAATCGCCGTCCGCGTCTCGAGCGGTATGAACGTATCGTCCGACCGCGTGTAGACAATCTCCGCCCCAAGCCGCTGGTGCAGCAGCTTTCCCGTCCGCAGCGCTACGTCCAGCACCACGTCCTTCTCCTCAATGCCGCCAGGCCCGAGCGTGCCGGAATCGTGCCCGCCATGACCCGCGTCAATGACGATGCGCCCAACCTTCAGCCCCAGCGCCCGCACCAGCGACCGCTGCCCATCTGCGGTCGGCTCCGCGGCATGAGGCAGTTCCTGAGCCTCCTGTGGCTCCACTGCATTGCGGCGCTTCTTGCCACGCCTCTGGCCTGTGGGCGCAACCGCCTGCCCGGCCGCTGGCTCAGGCTTGGAGGTAGTTGCCACCGACACCGGCACATGCGCTGAAACCGGCTCGCTCGTCGGCCTCGCGGTCGCTTCCACCTTGGTGGGCTCGCTGCTCAATCCGGCCACATCGGCAATCGTGCTGTCGGCTGCGGGAACAGCCTTGTGCCGCGACGCGGCGGGCGCGGGAGTGGAGGGCTGGTTGGGCGGCAGCCCATTCGCGTCCTTGCCGCGGCCTTCCGCGCCCTTCGCAGCCACCTTGTCACTGTGGATGTCGATAATCAGTCGCCACGGATCCGGCAGCAGAAACGCCGAGTATTCGGTCACATCCGTGACATCGAGCACCACGCGCGTCACATTTGGCATGAACTGCGCCGCCCGAATCCGCTTGAGGTAGCCATCGTCCACCACCTCAACCTGGTGGCCGTTCAAGCCCGACGCCAGCCGCGCCCCATGCAGGTCAAAGAAGATGCGGTCGGGATTCTGCACCCGCGCCGCTTCGTACTCCACCTTGCCGCCGAGATCGATCGCAATGCGCGTCGAGGTCGGGTTGGACCAGTGCCGCATGCCCGTAATCGCGACGATCTTCCGCGATGATCCCGTTCCAGAATTCCCGGCTGATGGCGCTGCCGGTGGCTGCGCAGAGGCGCTTGCTTCTGCCACTGGAGGTAACTCCGGAGCAGGCTTTGCCGGAGCCGCCCTCATCTCCGCGGTCGAGCCCCTCATGTCTGGTTTAGGCTCTGGCCTGGGCTCTGGCTTCGTCTCTGGCTTCGTCTGGCTCGCGGCTGAGTTGGAAGCCGCAGGTCCGGTCGTCTTCATGCTGTCCAGTTCCAAAGCGGCTTGCTCCGCAAAGGAACTCCCCGGCACGGCAGCGATGACGGCGCGAAACTTCTCCTCCGCGCAGGCCAGGTCCTTCAGGTCCTGGCGGCAGACCTCCGCCTCCAGCAGCATGACGCTCTCAACCTGCGGCGAGCGTGGGTACTGCTGGCGCAGAAACTCATATTGCCCCAGCGCCGCCCGCGAAGCCCGCGGGTCCGCCAGCACGCGGCCTTTCTCGGCAAGCAGATCGGCCACGGCAGCGACCGCCGCCGGAGCCTTGGCCGCCCCCGGATGCTGATGATATATGTCGCGAAAGACATTCAGCAGCGCCTCAAATTGCTCTTTGGTGTGCTGATTGGCCGGGCTGGCCTCAAACTGCGTTCGCAGCTCGACAGCCCGGGCCCACGCCGATTCGCTAGAATCGCCCGGGGAAGGCCGGACACTCCCCTGCGCCCCGGCGGCCACCATCAGGCAGCAAGCCAAACCCATCGGCCTGAGCACAGTCAACATTCCGGTTGGCGTCTCCCTGCTTGTGTCTACCCTGCGCCGCCCTGCTTTCAGTGCAAACACAGTGCGTACAGGTTTGACTCTACAGCGCGCAGAGTGTTGCCGGGACCCGCGTCATCACAGAGGTTCCCCCAAGGTAAACGGCGCTTCGGGAAAACTACCCCAGCAATTCGCTCATCAGGCCCGGAGCCGCCGCCAGGGCCGCATCCAGCTGAGCCTGGTCCTTGCCGCCAGCCTCGGCAATCTCCGGTTTGCCGCCGCCTGAGCCGCCAACAAGTTTCGCTACCGCGCCGACCAGCTTACCGGCCTGAATGCGCTTCGTCAGCCCCGGCGTAACCCCGGCAATGATGGCGACTTTCCCCTCCGGCTGCGATGAACCCAGGACAACGACGCCTTCGCCCAGCCGCTGCTTGAGATTGTCGACCAGGGTGCGCAACTGGCCGCGGTCGAGCGAATCAGCCCGCAGCGTGACGAGCTTGACGCCCTTGACCTCGACGGCTTTGGAAAGGGCTTCGTCGAGGCCGCTGGCTGCCGACTTCATGCGCAGCTCTTCCAGCTCACGGCGCAGCTTTTTCAGCTCATCTTCCTGAGAAGCCAGCTTGGATTGCAGCGCCTCAGCCGGTGTGAGTCCAGGCGTGGGAGCGACCTGTGCGGCCAGCTGCGCCACGGCAAAGTCCTGCCGGAACTCGGCCAGCGAACCCGTGCCGCTGATCGCCTCAAGGCGGCGGACTCCCGAGGAAACCGAGCCCTCGCCGACGATCTTGATCAGGCCAATTTCGCCCGTTGCCCCGGTGTGGATGCCGCCGCAAAGCTCGGTTGAGAAATCGCCAATCTTCACCACGCGCACCTTGTCGCCGTACTTTTCGCCAAAGAGAGCCATCGCGTGGTATTCGTTCACCGCAACATCGATGGGCACATCGACGATGGTCTGGACGGCGGTGTTTCCCAGCACCTCGCGGTTGACGATCGACTCAATCTCTTCGAGTTCCTCGTCGGCAACTTGCGCGAAGTGAGAGAAATCAAAGCGCAGCCGCGTCGCGTCATTGAGCGAACCGGCCTGCTTGACATGCGTGCCAAGCACCTGGCGCAGCGCAGCGTGAAGCAGGTGCGTACCGGTGTGGTTGCGGGTGATGGCAGCGCGGCGCACCCCATCAACTACAGTCGTGACCCGATCACCGACGGCAAGGGATTGCTTGAGCAGTGCCTTGTGCGCACGTACGCCCTGGACGGGCAGAACGCAGCCTTGAATTTCAGCAATCGTAAGGTTGCCATCGGTCGAAGTGAAGCGGCCTGTGTCGCCGACCTGACCGCCGGAGTCGCCGTAAAAGCTGGTGCGGTCGAGGACCACATCGACCAACTCGCCCGCCGCTGCCGCCGGAACGCCCAAGCCATCCTTGACGATGGCCAGCACTTCAGCCCCGTTGGCTACCCAGGCGGAGTAGCCGAGGAAGTCGGTTTTGGGGAGCTCGCGAAAGGCGGGGCTGGCGGTCTTGGTGGCTGCGCCCTTCCAGCTGGCACGTGCGCGGGCTTTCTCTTCGTCGCGTGCTGCCTCGAAGCCAGCTTCGTCGAAGCCTACCCCTGCGTCGCGGGCGGCGTCGACCATGAAATCGAGCGGCAGGCCGAAGGTTTCGTAGAGGTGGAATGCCTTCTGACCGGTGAAATCACCCCGGAATTCTTCGTTGAGGCGGGTGAGACCTATTTTCAAAACACGGTCGAATTGCTGTTCCTCGGCTTTGACGACCTTCGCCACGCGGTCGGCGGAGTCGGCCAGTTCAGGGTAAGCGCCGCCCATGAGGTCGCGGACGGCGTAGACCATCTCAAAAAGGAAGGGCTGCTCCTGGCCCAGCAATCGCCCATGCCGAATGCCACGCCGCAGAATCTTGCGCAGCACATAACCGCGGCCTTCATTCGCGGGCAACACGCCATCATTAATGAGGAAGGTGGCCGCGCGGGCGTGGTCGGCAATGATGCGCAGAGATGCATTCTGTACCAGCTCAGCTGACTCCGCTAGCCCCGCTAGCTCCGCTGCCCTCGCAATCAGTGGCGTAAACAAGTCCGTCTCAAAGTTGGAGAGCTTGCCTTGCAGCACAGCCGCCACGCGCTCCAGCCCCATCCCGGTATCGATGCTGGGCTTGGGCAGCGGGGTCAGCGTGTAGCCGACGGTCTTGCCGCCCTCTACCTTGGCCGCGCGGTCGAATTGCATGAAGACCAGGTTCCAAATCTCCACATAGCGGGCGTCATCTTCACCAAACGGCAGGTCCTTACCGGTTTCTGAGGCTTCGAGGCCGAGATCGTAGAAGATTTCAGAGCAGGGGCCGCAGGGGCCGGTTTCGCCCATCTGCCAGAAGTTATCCTTGGCGCCAAACTGAAAGATGCGCTCCTTTGGGACGCCGGTTTCAATCCAGAACTGCTCCGCTTCGTCGTCGCGCGGCACGCCGTCTGCGCCCTCGAAAATCGTGACATAGAGCTTGTCTTTGGGGATGCCGAACCACTCGGGGCTGGTGATGAGTTCCCAGGCGTAGGCGATGGCTTCGCGCTTGAAATAGTCGCCAAAGCTGAAGTTGCCGAGCATCTCAAAGAAGGTGTGGTGGCGGCGGGTGAAGCCTACGTTTTCGAGATCGTTATGCTTGCCGCCGGCGCGCACGCACTTCTGCGAAGTCGTGGCGCGCGTGTACGAGCGCTGCTCCGCGCCCGTAAACAGGTCTTTGAACTGGTTCATCCCGGCGTTGGTAAACAGCAGCGTCGGGTCGTTGGCTGGCACCAGTGAGGACGAAGGCAGGCGGCGGTGCTGCTTGGTCTCAAAAAAGTGCAGAAAGAGTTCGCGGATTTCGTTTCCCGTCATTTCGTTCTTTGGGCGTGAATGCATGGCTTCAACAGTGTAATTGGCCGGGGTACAGTTCTGAAGAGTGAGCAGAATGGGGCAGAGAGTTGTCGCGGGCTGTAACCTTTGCCGGTGGATGGCATCGGACGAAATACAGGCATTGATAGTTCTGCGGAAGGGGTAGCGACATGCAAAAGCTCAAGACAGAGGTGACGAGGAATCTGCGGATTTGGTCGGCAAGATTGCTGATGGGTGTGTTGGCAATACTCGGCGCGGCGCAACTACAGGCGGAGTCACCCAAGGTCGGCGACAAGCCTCCGGACTTTCAGCTGAAAACGCCGGAGGGCAAGGCAATCAAGCTTTCCGATCTGACCGGAAGCGGAGACGTGGTGCTGGTGGTGTTGCGCGGCTATCCGGGCTACCAATGTCCGTTTTGCCAGAAGCAGGTTCACGACTTTGTGACCCATGCGAAGGCATTCTCGGACCATGGCGCGCAGGTGCTGTTTGTGTATCCGGGGCCGGGGGCGAATCTGGGCAATCACGCGAAGGAGTTTTTAAGTCAGGAGTCGGCATTGTCGGCGAACTTGCACATGGTGCTTGACCCGGACTACACGTTTACCAGGCAGTATGACCTGCGCTGGGATGCTCCCGCAGAGACAGCGTATCCTTCGACATTTCTCATAGACAAGAATGGGAAAGTCTTCTTTGCAAAGATTGTGAAGAGCCATGGAGATCGCACGACCTCAGAGCAGGTGCTGGCGGAGCTGGCCAAGAGCCGCTGAGCGGCTATTCCTCGACCGGGGAGTCGTCGCTGAGGTTGTCCAGGGCGGCGAGGGCTTCGTCGGGCACTTGCCACTGGCGGAGGATCTTGTAGATCACTCCTACGGAGAAGCCTGCCGTTACGAGGCGGCGCATGACGCGGGCGGTTTCCTTTTCGTTTTCGGGCTTGCGGATGCGCTTGCGTTCCAGATGCTGGCGAGCGAGGTCTTCTTCGCTGACTTCGGCGTATTTGGTTTCGATGGTCTCGGCGATGGTTTGCTGGGCGATGCCTTTGCGGCTTAGTTCCTGGGAGACGCGGCGTGCGCCGAATTTTTCATTCTGCTGGCGCAGCTGGGTGTAGTTTTCGGCGAAGGCCGTGTCGTCGACAAAGCCATACTCTTTGAGGCGAGTTATGACGGCGGCTATCTTTGCCTCGCCGGTTTCGCCGCGCTCGACCTTGGCCTGCATGAGACGGCGCAGGTCGGCGACGGAGCGCATGCGGCGGCCGAGCGATTTGACGGCGTAGTCGTGCAGTGCGGCTTCGTCGAGTGGATCAGCGGGCTTTTTGGGGCGGCCGAAGGGCATGGTTACTTCTTTCCTTCGGAGGCTGAATCACCTATCCATTGGTCGACCCAGGCGTTTACAGTTTGGTACCAGAGCTGGGAGTTTTGGGGCTTTTGGACCCAGTGGCCTTCGTCGGGAAAGTAGAGCATTTTGCTGGGGACTTTGAGGCGCTGGAGTGTAGTGAATAACTGGTAGCTCTCGGAAACATCGAGGCGGTAGTCGAGCTGGCTGTGAATGACTAACGTGGGTGTCTTGAAGTTCTTTGCTGAGAGCGCAGGTGACCACTTGCGGTAGGGGTTCTCACTGTCCGGCCTGCCATAGTAATCCCAGGGCTTGCCCCCACTGGAGTTTGGAGCTTTGAATTCCCACTCGTTGAACCATAACTCTTCGGTCGAGCCGTAAGCTGACTCGGGGTTGAACATGCCGTCGTGGGTGACGATGCATTTGAAGCGGTTGGTGTGGCCGAGGATCCAGTTGGCCATGTAGCCGCCGTAGCTGGCGCCGAGCGCGCACTCGCGATTCTTGTCGATGAAGGGATAGGTCTTCTCGGCGTAGTCAAGGCCGAGCATCAGGTCAGTAAAGGGTTTGCCGCCCCAGTCGCCGTTGACGCCATCGACGAATGCCTGACCGTAGCCTGTGCTGCCACGGGGGTTGATCATGATAACTACGTAGCCGTTGGCGGCGAATAACTCGGCATTCCAGCGGTAACTCCAGGCATCGCCCCATGCGCCTTGCGGGCCGCCGTGGATGAGAAATTTTACTGGGTATTTTTTGTTGGGGTCGAAGGCTGGGGGGCGGATTAGGAAGCCCTGGACTTTGGTGCCGTCGGCGGCGGGGAACCAGAAGGATACGAGTGGCACCTGCTCGATCTGAGCTAGAAGTTTCTGATTCAGATGAGTTATGGGATAGATTCCGGAGTCAATCTGGGACCGAATGTCAGATTGTCTGACTGGTTCGTGAACTGTATCTCCAATTTGAACTATGACTGCCTCAGCTGGGAGATTTGCTTTCATCATGGTTACGACAATCGCTCCTACACCGTCTCGTTCGACGTCCGTCGGGCGGTTTTTGCGAGTGATAAGATTGAGACCACTAAACTCTCCACCGTCGGCAATTAGACCCGGCTCCAATCCCGGTGACCATAATCCCAGGTCATAGATATCCTCCTCGCCCTCAACTCCGCTGGTAAAGAAGATTTGCTTTGAGCTTGCACCCCAGGCAAATTCATCCACCCAGCGGTCGAAGTTGGGCAGTAAGTCTTTAGTCAGCTTTGTCGCTCGGTCATGCAGCGCCAGCCGGAACTTATCGCTCTCGTACCCGGCTCGTGCCTGGCTGCGCCATGCCAGATACTTGCCGTCTGGCGAGTAAGCCGGGCTGAGGTCGCCGCCGGGGCTGGTGCTGATTTTTATTGGCTTAGCGGCGGGGTTGGTTAAGTCTAGGGTGAAGATATCGGCGTTGGTGCTGATTGCTGGTTCTTCGTCGAGGTTTTCGGTGAAGGCTAACTCTTTGGAATCGGGTGAGAAGGCAAAGCCGCCGTCGCCGCCGAGCGAAAAGGGTGGCACGTCGTGGGTATCATTGGGAGTCAGGTCGCGGATGGAGCCGGTATCCACAGTTAACTCGAATAAGTGGCTGCGCTTGTCGCCGGTAAATGCATTCCAGTGTTTGTAGAGCAGGTGGTCAAAGATGCGGGCTTTGACTTTGCTGGTTGCCTGGGTGGTATCGCGGTCGAGGGTGCACTTTGCCGCGTCCGGGTGCTCGGGGGCGATGGCGGGGCAGTCGGGGTAGACCTGGGCGGTGAAGACGATGGTTTTGCCGTCGGGGGACCAGAGGGCATTGTCCGCATCGAGGTCGAAGCTCTTGCCCTGCGGCTTGGCGTTGGTCGTTGCACCGCTGGAGGAGTCAAAGTCCGCGACCCAGATCTGCTGGCTGCCGGCGCGGCTGGAGAGAAACAGCAGTCGCTTGCCGTCGTGGGAGAAGCGGGCGCTGCCGTCGCCGGGCTCGGTACCCTCGACGCGCTTTGCTTCCCCGCCGGCGATTGCCTGCAGCCAGAGGGTATTGGTCTTGCTGTCTTTTGAGAGGTCAACGTCGGTGACCGAGTAAAGCAGCCATTTGCCGTCGGGCGAGACGTCGGTGGAGCCGAGCCGGCGCATCTGCATCATGTCCTGAAAAGTCATGGGGCGTTTTGTCTGAGCAGCGACGGGGAGAGCGGTAAGTGCCAGGAGAATGACGGCGAGTGCGGTGCGCATGCGTGGGCCTCTCATTGCCGGTGACTTGGCTGGAAAGAGAAGTTTACCGCCTCGGAGAGCGAGTGTGAGTGTGAAGTGTGAAAGGCAACGGCGGCGACAGGCGGGCTGTTGGGATTCCCTCGTCCAGGAAGCGGGACAAGGGGCACCCAGACTGGATGAATCACGGGCAGGTGGGCCAGGGCAATGGAGGGGGCTAGCTAATGGGCAGGTCAATGAGGATGGCTGCGCCAGAGGGGGAGGTGTTGATGGCGGTGATATTGCCGCGGTGTTCGCGGACGATGGCGGCGCAAAGGCTGAGACCGATGCCGGTGGCGTCGTTGCCCGAGAAACCGGTGGAGAGGGAGTCGAAGGCTTTTTCTGAGTAGGCAAAAGGCGGGCCGGAGTGGCCGATGAGGACGGTGGCGCGGGCATCCTCCTGCGTGATTTCGACGCGAATAGCCTTCTCGTGATTGGCGCCGACGCGCAGAACGCTGTCAATGGCCCACTGCATGGCGTGACGCAGGGCCTGGCGGATCTGGTTGGGATTGCCAAAGACGGGCGAGAGAGCGGGGGCGACGGAGAGGCGGAATTCGATGGAGTGGCGGAGGAAGTCGGGGCGCTGCAGTTGTTCAATATCGGCGACGAGATCAGTAAGCGAGAAGGCGTTATAGCGCTCTGAGCTGAGCTGCGAGAAGCGGGCCAGGCGGCCGAGGATGCCTTTCATACGGCGGGCTTCGACGGAAATGGCCTCTGCGCTGCGGAGGTCATCTGGGACGAGGCCGGAATCCTCGAGCAGGGCGGCGTAGCCGAGGATGACGGTGAGGGGATTGTTCAGTTGCTGGGCGACGTTTGCTGCCATCTGGCCGACGCCGGCGAAGCGTTCTGACTCGATGAGCTTGCCAAGCATCATGGCCTGGGCGCGGGCGGCCTGGAGGCGACCGGCGAGGATTTCGAGAGGCAGCAGGTCGTCTGCTCTGAGGGTTTCAATGGGCACGCGGGGGTCAGAGAGCAGCAGGGCGCCCTCGACGGAGTTGTCGGGCCCGAGCATGGGGACTGCGCCGATGCGGGTGAGGTGCAGGCGCTCAAGGTCATCGCCCGGAGTGAGCCAGGGTGTCAGGTCGAGGCTGAGGTTACGGTTGAGCTGAACGGCTTGTTCTTCATCGGCGAGGTCAATGCTGGCAAGGTCAATGCCGGCGAATTCATTGCCGAATGGGCTATCGCCAGCCTGGTTGGTGTCTTGCACGAGCGCGAGGGCGTCGGAGGCAAAGCTGGACGCGGGAAGTCGCCGGGCCAGGGTGTCAAGGGCTCCGGCAGTTGCGCCATCCATGCCGGCATAGCCCGCAACAGCGAGGCCGGTGCTGCCAGAGGGCACGAGGAGGGCAACGGCGGCGAAGCGGCTGTGCTGCGCAATCATGGCGCAGAGCTGGGTAGCGCCGCGGTCAAATTCATCGAGGCTGCGGGCAGTGAGGGATTGGCGGCCGTAGGCTTCGAGTTCGAGGCGCACGCGGTGTTCGCGGCGTCGCGCGGCCTGATTCTTTTCAATTTCATCTTCAAGGACGAGCAGTATGAGGCCAATCGCAACCACAACCTTGCCCAGAATGACGGCTCGGTCCAGGACGAGGTCTGTGAATCCCATGAGGGAGTCGGGGTTATAGGCGGGTAGGAGCAGGAAGGGCGGCAAGGCCCAGGCGATGAATCCTCCGGTGGCGAAGAGAACCCCCGGCGAGAGCCGCCGGTAGCTGTAGACGATGAGCAGGGCCGTCATCAGCATGTTTCCGGATTGGACAACGAGCAGGGGCCAATAGGCGTCTCCGTGGATGAGAGCCGGGATGCAAAGGCCACCGCCGACGCCGACCAGGAGGGTCGCGATCCAGATGGGGATTGCGCCTTTCTGGAGGCTCCAAAGAAAGGACACGCCCGCTGCCCAGACGGCAAGCAAGCTATACACTGCCAGCCACATCCCGGAAGCCGCATGACCCGACTGGGGGTTGCCGGTCAGATAGGGATGAAGGCTGTAATAGAGGACCGAGTATGCCACCAGCGGGATGGCATAGGGCACTGCGAAGAGAATTCGGAAGCGGCCCAGGCGAAAACTGAGGGGCGAAAGCGACGCCAGGAAGAGGGTGGAGCTGAGCATCAGGGCTGTTTCGCCGACGGTATTAAGCCAGATCGAAGCAGTGCTGTGCGGGCTTGTCCCGGATTGGCCCGCGATCCCGGCAAGGACTGCCTGCAACTCAGCGCAACCCAGGGCCAGAATCCACAAGAGAGTGCGCACACTGCGGAAGCGCGAATGCAGATAGGCGAAAGCCAGCATCAGAGCAGCGATCAGTACAGCGGCCGGTATCTGAAAGTCATTCGTCATGGCAGCTGACAGCTGACTCCTTGGCTGTTTGGACGAGCCAGGCGGCGATGGGCGACCCGGCAGAGGACGGAATTCGTTGAAATACGTTTCAGTTGACGACCGGCGGCCGCTTCGTAAGCCTGAAAATGGCCTTGTCTGGCAAGGAAACCACGCGGGCGCTGCTTCGTCTACATGGAACCATGAAGGAGAACCGTTTCACTGATGGTGCGAAAAAACGAAATCTCACTTCAAGCCCCATCAGTATGATGCTGCTTAACGGGTGATAAGCCTATGCGTCTAAAGTGGTACGGGGAAATGGAGTTGATTGGATTGGGCATTCTGATGGAGAACTACAGGCGTAGGCGGGGGGCGATTGTGCCAGTGAAGCAGGTATTGGGTTTGGTGATGGCCATGCTTGTGGCCGGAGTGCTGCTGGCACCGTCGGCGCTGGCAAAGGACCAGAAGAAGAAAGACGAGAAGCCGACTGTTTCCTACACGCCGATGCCGCTCGATTCAGGCTATGGACCGATGGATATTGCCGAGCCCAAGATCGCTGTGGAGGAGATCATCAAGCGGTTTACAGCAAAGGAGAGCGGCTTTCGCGAGGCGCTGAACCACTACACATACCGCCGAGCTGTGCGGGTGCAGACAGTGGATGATGACGGCAAGGTGGATGGAGAATATTTCCAGGTGGATGACGTCATCTTTGACCCGAAGGGCAAACGCACGGAGAGGGTCGTGAATGCGCCGCCGAATACGCTGGAGCGGATTGCGATGAGTCCAGCAGATTTTCAGGATATTCAGGAGCGGCTGCCCTTTGTGCTGACCAAAGAGGACGTGGGCCAGTACGACCTGAAGTATGTGGGCAAACAGACGGTCGATGAGGTGCCCTGCTACGTTTTTGAAGTGTCGCCAAAAGTGATCGAGAAGAACAAGCGCTACTTCCAGGGCAAGATCTGGGTGGACGCCGACGAGTTTGAGATTGTGGTCACGAGCGGGAAGAACGTTCCTGACGACCTGCGCAAAGGGCATGAGGACCTGTCGATTCCGTTCACGACGTATCGCGAGCAGATTGACGGGGCAAACTGGTTTCCGACCTATACCAAAGGCGACGGGGTGCTGCATTTTCCGGGCGGAAGCGGATATCTTTCACAAGACGTGCACCTGCGGCAGACGGTGAAGTACACGGATTACAAGCAGTTTGGGACCGAGACAAAGATTATTTACGACGGCAAAGAGATTTCAAATACGCCGGAGAGCGACCCTGGCGGACCGGTAACACCGCCGGTGGTGGTCAAGCCGAAGTAGGGGCGGGGTGCGAGTGGTTTCGCCGGGTGAGTATCTGGCCGTGCTCACCGGTAACTGACAATTACGCGTTGATGGCGAGGCCCTCGACTGCGCCGTAGGCGTCAAGCATCGCTTCGCTCAGCGTGGGGTGGGCGTGGATTGTGTAAAGGAGCTCATCGACGGTGGCTTCGAGGTCCATGGCGACGACTGCTTCTGAAATGATTTCGGTGGCAGAGGGACCGATGATGTGAACGCCGAGGATTTCGCCATACTGGGCGTCGGCGACGATTTTGACGAAGCCGGAGTGGGCGTCAACGATGGAGGCCTTGGAGTTGCCGCCGAAGGGGAACTTGCCGATTTTGATTTCCTGGCCGTTTTTTGCGGCCCGCTCGCGGGCTGCGGCTTCAGTTAATCCCACCGACCCGATCTGAGGCTCGGTGTAGGTGCAGCCCGGGATGCGACGGTGATTGATGGGGCGGAAGGGGCGGCCTGCAATGCTGGCGACGGCGACCATTCCGGCCATGCCGCCGACATGGGCGAGCTGGGGCATGCCGAGGACGATGTCGCCGACGGCGTAGATACCCGGCTCGGCGGTCTGCATGGCGGTGTCAGTCTTGAGGAAGCCGCGCTCGGTTTCGATTTTGGTGGTTTCGAGGCCGATGTTTGCGGTGCGGGGGGCGCGGCCGACGGCGACGAGGACTTTCTCGGCTTCTTTAATCACGGTTTTGCCGTTCTGGTCAGTGAAAGTGACGCGGACTCCGCTCTCGGTCTTTTCCACGGATTCAACCTTGGCGCTGGTATTGACGTCGATGCCGCGTTTTTTGAAGGCGCGGGCCAGCTCCTTCGAGATTTCTTCATCTTCGACGGGGACAAGGCGGGGCAGGAACTCGACGATGGTGATCTCAGTGCCGAGGCTGCGGAAGAGCGAGCTGAATTCGACGCCGACGGCTCCCGCTCCGATGACGATGAGAGATTTGGGGACCGACTCAAGGGTCAGTATCTCCATGTTGGTAAGGATGCGGTCGTCAGGGGTGAGGCCGGGAAGCATCTTGGCGTCGGAGCCGGTCGCGACGATAACGTTTCTGGCCTGAACCTGCGTAGGCTCGTCCGAGCCGGGTGCGCTCACGCTGACGGTATGAATGCTGTCTTTGGCAGGGCCGGTGAGGCGACCATAACCGGGAAGCACGGTGACCTTGTTCTTCTTCATGAGGAAATCAAGGCCCTTGACGTGCTTGGTGATGATGGCATTTTTGCGGGCCAGCATGTTGGGCCAGTTGATGACCGGCGTGCCGATACCGTCGATGCCGTAGTCGGCCGCGCTCTTGATGAAATCCCAGATTTCGGCGGAAAAGAGCAGGGCCTTGGTGGGGATGCAGCCCCAGTGGAGGCAGGTGCCGCCGAGTTTGGGGGAGGCATCGATGAGCGCCACTTTCAGGCCGAACTGCCCGGCGCGGATGGCCGCGGTGTAACCGGCGGGGCCGCCGCCGAGGATCGCGATGTCGTAAATGGTCTCTGCCACAACTTGGTCTGCCAAGGGAAACTCCATTCCAGGCGCCGCCGCGTGTTTTGGGCCGCACCCCTTCAGTCTAAAGGATTGCAAAAACCGTCCGGAGGGTTCAGGGCAGCGATTTGAGGTCAGGTGAGCGCCAGCCGAGGCGGGCGGCAGTGTCTTTGACGACGTCGCCGGAGTAGTACTCGTTGTGCAGGGCGCGGGCCTCGCCATAGTTGGCTACGGCGAGCTGGGCGGCGGCCAGGCTTGTGGATGGTTTTTGGGTGTGCAGCAGGTGGTCAACGATGCGAAGCCAGAAGCGGGTGAGGGTTTCGTGGTAGCCGGAAGTGGGAGTGTTTTGGCCGCCGACGGATAGGTTGAAGCTCTGAATGCGATGGCGCATGAGCGGCAGCACGGCGTCATAGCTTGATCCGTGGAGATACCAGGCCGCAGCGGCGACGTGGGCGCCATGGGTCCACTCATACTTGTCGAGGGTGCCGTCTTCGAAGGCTTGGAGGAATCGGGCTAACGCTTCGGGAGTGGCCAGGTGTTCGGGGCGCATGGATTGAGTTTAATTGCCTGCGGTATTGGCTTGGCTGTATGGAGTCCCGTCGCTGAAGAATCCCGGCACCGAAAGACCGAACATCCGTAGATGTATGATGAGGTTCTTCCTTTGGCACTATGATTGGGCCGCCGACAGCGCTCGGATGTCCGTTCACCAATCCAACCCGGCCGCCCCCAAAGAGACCTGGAAATTGTGGAAGATAGTCAAACTGATACTCCGAGAGGATACTGATGAAGGTATTCGAAGCTGCACCGAAGACGTCAAAAGCTCAGCTGTTCGGGCGCATTCTGCTTGGAGTCATTCTGACCTACGCTGGAGTGTCGCACCTCACCTTTGCACGGCAGCCATTTCAGGCGCAGGTACCGCCATGGATTCCACTGAACCCCGATCTTGTGGTCCTGCTGTCGGGTGGTGTGGAGATACTCCTTGGACTTTCCCTGTTGGTCTTATTTCGGCATAAAGCCTATGTGGGTATGATTGTCGCCCTGTTCTTTGTGGCAATTTTCCCCGGGAATATCGCTCAATATACCGAGCACCGCGCGGCATTTGGGCTGGAAACGGACACGGCTCGACTCGTACGACTCTTCTTTCAGCCTGCTCTGGTGGCTTGGGCTCTGTGGAGTACAGGCGCCTGGACGGCGCTCAGGCAGTCCTTGAGCAAGTCCACGTAAGCGATCTGCCACACGCGAGCCTGACCACAGCTTTATTCAAATTGGGATGCCGATGATGCCGAAGGTTCTGAAGACCGCAGGAGGAAGCTCCCGCTTGTTCATTTGTCTTTCATTGCAGGTTGGATAGCGGCTGGGTGATGTGAGTTTGCAGGAGTGCCTGGGCTTTGCAAATCGCCTGCCACGAGTCTCCGAAGTCTTCAATCCAGTGGACATCGGGTTCGCGGCGGAACCATGTGAGCTGGCGCTTGGCGTAGTTGCGGTGACCCTGTTGGGCGGCTGCGATGGCCTCCGCTTCGGACATGGTGCCGTCAAGGACTGCGAGGGCCTGGCGGTAGCCGAGGGATTCGAGGGAGGGAACGCGACCGAATCGCTGGAGGAGGCTGCGGCTTTCATCGACAAGGCCGTGGGCGAACATGGCAGCGGCGCGCTGGTTGAGGCGGTCGTAGAGAGCAGGGCGGGGCGGATTGAGACCAATACGAAGAAGGCGGAAGCCGGTCAGTGGGTCCTTGGGAACAGCAAAGACAACTGAAAGCGGCTGGCCGGTTGCGTAGAGGATTTCGAGGGCGCGGATGAGCTTTGGGATATCGTTGGCGTGGATGCGCTGGGCCGACTCAGGATCAAGTTCGCTGAGTAGGCCGTGCAACCAGCCGGGACCGTGCTTTTCGTGGCCTTTGATGAGAGCATCGCGGGTCTGCTCCTGGCGAATCGGGACGGCATGCAGGCCCTCGGTGAGGGCGCGAAGATAGAGGCCGGTGCCGCCGGTGACGATGGGCAGGTGGTTACGGCCTGCTATGTCGCGCAACGCGGCGCGGGCGAGGCGGGAGTAGTCGCCGGCAGTGAAGATCTGGTCAGGGTCGGCAACGTCGATGAGGTGGTGGGGCAGGCGAGCCTGCTCCTCGCGGGAGGGCTTGGCAGAGCCAAGGTCGAGGCCTCGGTAGACGGCGACGGAGTCGCAGCTGATGATTTCGCCGTCAAATTGCTCTCCCAGAGCGAGGGAGAGAGCGGTTTTGCCACTGCCGGTGGGGCCGAGGATGAGGACAGCGAGGGGATCCTGATCGTGACGATGACTGGTTACCACAGGTGCCACCAGCCCGCCGGGAAAATCCAGCCGGCGGGCGTGTGCAGCAGCCGCCATGCCAGTACGGCAGCGGCTACCAGCAGCAGGCCAATCGCCTGATTGCGCCGGAAGATGCGCTGCTGAGCGTCGCGGCGGGCTCGGCGCGCCTGTTGGATGTCGAGGCTTTCGTAACGATTATCCACCGTAGCTATGCTATCGCTCTTTGGGAGTTGGCGCCGGTTGAGCGGGAGATCTGAGGTGCGGCGTTTGACTTAGCAAGGCCAGTTTGCTCAGATAGCTCTTTGAGTTGTGGGAAGTGGGAAAGCGATGAAGGTACTGATTTTTGGTTCGGGTGGGCGGGAGCATGCGCTGGCCTGGGCGATTCAAAAGAGTGAGCGGGTGACAGAAGTGGTGTGCGCGCCGGGTAATGGCGGCATGGCCGGGATTGGCCGGCTGGTGCCGGTTTCGCTGGGCGATCTGGATGGGCTGGTACAGGTGGCACTGGCCGAGCAGCCGGACCTGACGGTGGTCGGGCCTGAGCTCCCTCTTTCGCTGGGTCTGGTGGATGCCTTGCAGCAGCGGGGGTTCAAGGTGTTTGGTCCGACCAAGGCGGCGGCGATGCTGGAGTCGAGCAAGTCGTTTGCGAAGCGCTTTTTGCAGCGGCACCAGATTCCCACCGCGAACTACGCGGTATGCACGACTGCAGAGGAAGTCGAGAAGGCGATTGAGTTTTTCCACGCGCCGATTGTCGTAAAAGCCGACGGGCTGGCGGCGGGCAAGGGTGTGGTGATCTGCCAGTCGCGGCGGGCAGCGCTAGAGACGGCGCATGGCCTGCTCTCGGGCAAACTGCTGGGATCAAAAGAGCAGCAGATTGTGATCGAGGAGTTCCTGACCGGGGATGAGGTTAGTTTTCTTTGCCTGACGGATGGCAAGCATGTGGCCCAGCTGGTGCCGGCGCAGGACCACAAGCGCATTGGCGAAGGCGATACGGGGCCGAACACAGGCGGGATGGGCGTCTATTCGACGGATTCGATTCTGGAGCCGGAGATGACGGAGTGGATTCTGCACCACATTGCGCGGCCGAGCGTGCGCGGCATGGCGGCGGAAGATACGCCGTTTGTTGGTGTGCTGTATATCGGGCTGATGATGACGGCGCGCGGGCCGCAGGTGCTGGAGTTCAATGCGCGATTTGGCGACCCTGAGACCCAGGCGATTTTGATGCGGCTGGACAGCGACCTGGTTGAAGCGCTGGAGGCGTGCGTCGAGGGGCGGCTTTCCGATACCGAATTTCGCTGGAAGCCGGGGGCAAGTGCCTGCGTGATTGCGAGCTCGGGCGGCTATCCGGGGAGCTACCAGACGGGCTTTGAGATTACCGGGCTGGAGGCCGCCGAGGAAGTTCCCGGCGTGAAGGTCTTCCACTCGGGAACCTCGCTCAACGGCGGCAGAGTGCTGACCAGCGGTGGGCGCGTACTTGGGGTGACTGCGGCTGCTGCAACTTTGCCCGATGCGCTGAAGCTGGCCTATACAGCGATGGAAAAGATTCACTTTGAGGGGATGTATTTCAGGCATGATATTGGGCACCGGGCGCTGAAGAAGGGGTAAAGTCCTTCGAAGCAAAAGGCCTTCCCTGTCGGGAAGGCCTTTTTGTTGGCGCTGTTGGGCAGATGGTTACATGTTGGCGTGGCCAGAGCGCATCTCTTCGTTGAAAGTGGGCTTGGTGATTTCGAGGGCGTTGAGCATGCGTTCGCGGAACTGGTCGGCGCGTGCGAGCAGCAGCGGGGTGGGCGCGGCGTATTCGCCGTTCAAGGTGAGTAGCCCTTCGCCAGCCTCGTCGGCGGCCATGCGGAGCAAGTCGGCCTCGGTGGTGTTGAGGTACTGAGCGTCGCGCGGATCGGCGATCCAGACGGGCTGGTTATTGCCGAGAACGCCGGAGAGCCAGTAGGTCTTGAGCAGCAGGTATTCGAGGCGCGCGGCGTCCGTGGTTTCAGTGAAGAAGAACTTCTTTTGCCAGCGGCTGTAGTAGCGCGTGGTGACCGGGACGGGCTGGCGGTTGCCAGATTTGACGAGTTCAAGCTGGCCCTGGTCGAGGGTCTTGCGGACGGCGTTGTACAGAAATGTCTCAGCGTAGGGCTGCTCAGGAGCAGGGACAATTTCGGCGAAGGTGACGGTCATGGCAGCGGCTACTTTGGCGTGGAGCGGGGAGCCCGTTCCATCTTCAAGATGGATTTCGCCGTGGACGAGATAGGTATCAGCGCCAGAGGTCGAGGTGTGGAAGGGCCAGCGGAAGTTCTTGTACGACACGGGCAGCCCTTCGAGGGTGACATAGGCGTCGGGGCGCGGGTTGCGGAGGCGCTTCGTCTCTTCGGCGAGGTGCTGCGTCATCGCCGGGAGCAGGTCGGGCTTGTTGAAGTCAAAGTGTTCGCTGAGCTCGAGCCTGAGGGTGCGCGCTGTTGCATCGCTGGCTGTGGGGGCGAGCTCAAAGATGGCAGTCGGGTGACCGTGAAAGTCCTTGCCTTCGGTGGTCGAGACGAGCTTGAGGCCGGCCTGGGCGGCGGCGGTCTGCATGGAGTCGGTGAGGGCGGTCTTGAGTACTGCGGTCATTTTTAAGGGTCCTGTGGGGACGGAAGTCCGGGGGTCCAGCTACAGGAACATTTTAGCTGGCGGACGGCGCATCGAGTGAGCTGCACGGGCCTGCAATCGCAAATCAGCGCGGGGCACTCGCACCGGCGGCGAGCTTTCGAACTACTTCTGCTGCGGGAAGCTCGGCACAGCCGCTGGCGTTCTGACCGCACCAGAGGGGAGAGAAGCCGCCGTCGCCGAGACTCTCTGCTTTGGTACGCAGGGGTCCAAGTGCTGCTCCAGCGAGGGGAAAGGCAGGGACGGCTGCGCTGATGGGGCCCCGTTCCTTCATGATGCGATTCACAATGCCACGCGCCGGTCTGCCAGTGAAAAGGTTGGTGATAGCGGTGTGACGGGCGGCCTCGCTCTTGAGTGCTGAGCGATGGATGGGGGTTGTAAAGACTTCAGAGCAAAGAAGAAAGGCAGTTCCAATCTGGACTGCTGAGGCTCCCAGAGCGAGGGCGGCGGCTACGCCTCTTGCATTGGCGATGCCTCCGGCGGCGATGACCGGAACTCTGACAGCGCGCACTATCTGAGGCAACAGGGCAAAGGTGCCCATCTGGGAAGTCAGGTCAAGAAGATCGTTGGACAGAAAAATACCACGATGCCCACCAGCTTCGAGGCCCTGGGCAATAATCGCGTCTGCTCCGTGCTTTTCAAGCCAGATGGCTTCTTCAACGGTGGTTGCAGTCGACAGTACGAGGGAACCCATGGCCTTGACGCGAGCCACCAGGTCGGTTGAAGGCAATCCGAAGTGAAAGCTGACGACGGCGGGCCTGAACTCCTGCAGAAGATCTGCCGCCTCGCGGCTAAAGGGGGCGCGGGTTGAACCGGAAGGTGGATATTGAGGCTGAGGGATGGCAAATTCGTCGTAATAGGGTGCGAGGAGGTCTCTCCAGGCGGCTTCACGCTGAGCGTCGGGCTCGGGCGGGGTGTGGCAGAAGAAGTTCAGGTTGACTGGCTTGTCAGTGCCCGCGCGGAGCGAAGTAAGCTCAGAGTGCAACTCGGCAGGCGAGAGCATGGCGCAGGGCAGAGAGCCGAGACCACCAGCGTTTGAAACGGCGATGGCAAGGGCGCTTCGTTGGACGCCAGCCATGGGGGACTGGATGATGGGGTGTTTGATTCCCAGAAACTTCTTCAGCGCTTTCATTGGAAAATACCTATTGATTTAATTGGAATCAAGTATGCGCCGAATTTGTCATTTTGGGGGAGAGTTAATCTGCGGAAATGTTGACTCTCCGCGAGAAAAGACCGGAAAAGGAAAAGATGAACAAATTCCAGACAAAGCCCCGGATCTCATAGGGGAGACCCGGGGCTTGAGATTTGCAGAGCGCGATCGACCGGTTTAGTGAGCGAACTCAACCGCAGTGGGGCGGTTGCTGTCGGAGCGGCCGTTTTCGGGCTTCTGACCCGCTTCGTCGAGGCGGCCAAAGATCATTTTGCCGCTGGCCGTCTGGAGGACGCTGGTGACGGTGATTTCGACGGAGCGGCCGATGACGCGGCGGGCGTGGTCAACGACGACCATCGTACCGTCATCGAGGTAGCCGACACCCTGGTTGAACTCCTTGCCCTCTTTGAGGATGAGGATGTTCATCTTTTCGCCGGGCAGAACGACGGGCTTGAGGGCGTTGGCGAGGTCGTTGATGTTGAGTACGTCGACGCGGTGCAGGTGGGCGACCTTGTTGAGGTTGAAGTCGTTGGTGACGATCTTGGCTTCCCACTTCTTGGCCAGCTCGATGAGCTTCAGGTCAACTTCCTTGATCGATGGAAAGTCGTCGGGGACGATCTGGATCTGGAGATTCTGATTGGACTGCATGCGCTGGAGCATGTCGAGGCCGCGGCGGCCACGCTGACGCTTGGAGCTGTCAGTCGAGTCGGCGACAACCTGAAGCTCGCGCAGGACAAACTCGGGGATGACGTAGATGCCGTCCATGAAGCCGGTATCGGCGACGTCGGCGATGCGGCCGTCAATGATGACGGAGGTGTCGAGAACCTTGAAGCTCTTTTTAGACACCTTTTCGCCGGAAAAGATGGTGCCGAGGGCGGCGGGGTTGAGCAAGTCACCCTTGCTTGTCCCGACGAGCAGGCCGACGTAGGTCATGAGCAGCAGGACAAAAACCTGGATGGCAGCCGACGTGGAGCCGCTGGGCAAAGCGCTGCGCAGGACGACACAGAAGAGCGAGGCACCGAAGATGCCAAGGACGCTGCCGGCAACCGCGCCGATAAGGCGGCGTAGATTGAGGGCGCGAACCCGGAATTCAAAAACGATGACTGCGCTTGAGGCGAGAGCCCCAAGACCAGCCGCGAGAGGACCCGAAACTCCGAAGGGTTGAAGAAAATAACAAACAGTGGCGATCAGGCCAACGAAGAGAACACGCAACAAAATGAGATCCATGAAACACGGCTCCTGCCAGAGAAAGGGAATGAACTCAGGCAATTACAAAGTGGGAGTATGCAGAGCGCACGATAGAGTCGTCAAGCGGGGAAGCGGTAAATTGCAAAAATATAAAGGCTTAGGTACCAAAAGGGTGGGGAGGTAGCGAGCGTCTGACCGTAGGCAGGGTTCGTCGCAGGTGCGAAAAGTCTAGACGTTCTGTGGCAGATGGGGGCTGACGGGATAGGATTTGTAGCGAAGGTGAGGATGATTCGATGATCGAGACTCCGCAAATTGTAAAGACGGTTGCCCAGCACTACGCTTACCTGCACCTGACCGTGCCGCGCGAAGAGATTCAGCGGGTGATGGGTCCGAGCATCCAGGAAGTGTATGCGGCCCTTGGCAGCCGGGGAGTGAAGCCGGATGGGCCGTGGTTTACGCACCACCTGAAGAGGCCGGATGCGGAGTTCGACTTTGAGGTTTGCGTGCCGGTCGCAGAGGCGATTACGCCCACCGGGCGGGTGAAGCCCGGGGTGTGGCCCGCGATGCGGCTGGCTCGGACGGTACATCACGGCGGATACGAAGGACTGGGCGCGGCATGGGGCGAGTTTGTGAGCTGGATCGGCGCACAAGGGCTGCCCGAAGCGCAGGATCTCTGGGAACGGTATCTCGTAGGGCCGGAAGCCTCGTCAAATCCTGCGGACTGGCGGACAGAACTGAACCGGCCGCTTTCGGACTAGATGAGGACTATTTCTGATATAAGGGTCCAGTCTCTACGAGGGCCATTATGACAAGATTCAGGCTTCTTTCCGCGCTTCTCGCTCTTCCCTTCACCGCTTCGCTGGCTGCCGTGGCCCAGGCGCCAGCCGCGCCGTATCCGTTTCAAAACCCTTCATTGGGAATGGAAGAGCGGATCGACAATGCACTCAAGCTGATGACGCTGGACGAGAAGATCAACAGCCTGGATAACGCCGGGGTGGTTGCGCCACGGCTCGGGATTCCGGGAACTCCGATTGGCGAAGCGTTGAGCGGAGTGGCGCTGGGCGGACCGATTTTCGGCATGCTGTCGGTGGTGCCGGGGCCCAAGCCTGCTGAGCCGGTGAAGGCGACGTCGACGACGCAGTTTCCGCAGGGCGTGGGGCTGGGGCGCACCTGGGATAAGGCGCTGATGCACCGGGCGGGAGCAGTAATCGGCTCTGAAGCGCGCTACATCCACGAAAACAAGCTGAATCCAAAGTCGTTTCTGGTGCTGCTGACGCCCAATGCCGACCTGGCGCGTGACCCGCGCTGGGGCCGCGACCAGGAGAGCTATGGCGAGGACGCCTACTTCAATGGAGCGATGGCTGCGCCGTTTATCCAGGGAATTCAAGGCGATGACCCCAAATACTGGCAGGCTGCCTCGCTGGTGAAGCACTTTCTGGCCAACAGCAACGAAAACAACCGTTACGGCACCTCGGCGGACTTTGATACGCGGCTGCTGATGGAGTACTACTCGGTGCCGTTTCGCGAGGCGTTTGTCCACGGCGGAGCGCGGTCCTTCATGGCCTCGTACAACGCGTGGAACCATGTGCCGCTGACGGTGAACCCGATTTTGAAGGAGTTGGCTCAAAAGGAATGGGGCGTTGACGGCATTATTTCCACCGATGCAGGCTCCTTGCAGAACATGGTGCTGGCGCACAAGGCATATCCGGACTTGCCGCATTCGGTGGCGGCGGCGGTGAAGGCGGGCGTAGGGATGTTCCTGACTGTGGGTGAAGATTGGCGGTCGGCGGTGAAGGCGGCGCTCGAATCGAAGCTGCTGACCGAGCAGGACATCGACAATTCCCTGCGCGGCGGTCTGCGGGTGGAGCTGCGGCTGGGCCTGCTGGACCCGGCGGACGCGGTGCCTTTTGCGAAGATGAAGGGCCAGCCGAACCCGGTTGATTCGGCTGAACACCGGGCCGTGGCCTTGCAGGTGGCGCGGGAGTCGGTGGTGCTGCTGAAGAACGAAAAGGGATTTTTGCCGCTTGAGCTTGCCGGCAAAGACAAGGCTCTCAAGTCGATTGCGGTGATTGGGCCGCGGGCCGATGCGGTGCTGCCGGATTTCTATGGCGGGCAGCCGCCGTACTCGGTTTCGGTGCTGGAGGGAATTCGCAAGGCGGTTGGGCCAGCCGTGGCGGTCAGCTTTGCAGCTGACAATACCGACGGCCGGGCGGAAAAGCTGGCCAAGGCGGCCGATGTGGCAGTGGTTGTGGTGGGGAACCATCCGACGTGCGGGCGCACTCCGCTTGAGGCGCTCAAGAGCCTGATGGTGAGTGTTGGTCCGGCAGCGGCCTGTGCGGTGGCGGGCGAAGGAATGGAGAGCAGCGACCGACAGTCCCTGAATCTGGGCCAGGAAGATCTCATCAAGCAGGTGTACGCGGCCAATCCCAGGACGGTGGTGGTGCTGGTAGCCAGTGCGCCGTATGCCATCAACTGGACCGAGGAGCATGTGCCGGCGATATTGCACACCTCACACAACGGGCAGGACGAGGGCACCGCGATTGCCGATGTGCTCTTCGGGAACTACAACCCGGCGGGCCGACTCGTGCAGACCTGGGTGAAGTCTGAGGCGCAACTGCCGCCAATGCTGGACTACAACCTGCGTCATGGGCGGACCTACATGTACATGAAGGAGAAGCCGCTGTATCCGTTTGGATATGGGCTGAGCTATACGAGCTTCAAGTATGCGGGTTTGAAGATGAACGCAGCGACGATGGGCAAGGATGGGGCGGTCTCAGTCACAGTGGATGTGACAAACACCGGCGCACGCGATGGCGATGAAGTGGTGCAACTTTACGTGAAGCATCTGGGCAGCAAGGTTGAGCGGCCGCTGAAGGAATTGAAAGGCTTTGAGCGGATTTTCCTGGGCAAAGGACAATCGGCTACGGTCGGCTTCACGGTGAAGGCGAGCGATCTGGCCTATTGGGATGAGGCCGGGAAGGGCTGGGCTGTGGAGGCGGAACCGGTGGAGATCGAGTTGGGTGGGTCTTCGGCGGAAGTGCTGGCAAAGGGGACCGTGCGGGTGGAGTAGCTTCTGGGGATTTGTAATCCCACCCTTGCCGCGATGGAGCTGCGGTAAGGATGGGGCACCCGAAAAATTGCTGAAACTGACTAGTACTTCTGCAGGGTCGGGTCGATTTCGTCGGCCCAGGCGAGGATGCCGCCGGCAACGTTTGAGACCTTGCTGAAGCCGTTTGCTTTGAGCAGTTCCGCGATCTTCTGGCTGCGTGCGCCGCTGCGGCAGTAGATGAGAATCTCCTGCTCGGGGTTGAGTTCGTCGAGGCGGTTCTGCACGTCGTTCTGGGGGATGAGCTTGCCGCCGATGTTGGCAATCTGGATCTCGTACGGCTCGCGAACATCGAGCAGAAGGAAGTTGTCGTTGCGGGCTTCCTTTTTGTCGAGGCGTTCCTTGAGGGCTTTCACCGAGATCTGCGCGATGCCGTTTTTGATGGGCGCGTCGGCTGCGGGCTCATTGGCGATGCCACAGAACTGGTTATAGTCAATGAGCTCGGTGACGGTGGGGTTGGTGCCGCAGACCGGGCAATCGGGGTTCTTGCGCAGCTTGAGTTCGCGGAACTTCATCGAGAGCGCGTCAAAGAGCAGCAGTCGGCCGATGAGCGGGTCGCCCTTGCCGAGGATGAACTTGATGACTTCAGTGGCCTGGATGACGCCGATGATGCCGGGGAGGATGCCGAGTACGCCACCCTCGGCGCAGCTGGGCACGAGCCCGGGCGGCGGCGGCTCTGGATAGAGGCAGCGGTAGCAGGGGCCGGTTTCAGTGGCAAAGATGCTGGCCTGGCCCTCAAAGCGGAAAATCGACCCGTAGGCATTGGGCTTGCCCAGCAGCACGCAGGCGTCGTTGACCAGGTAGCGGGTCTGGAAATTGTCAGTGCCGTCGGCGACGATGTCGTACTGGGCAAAGATTTCAAGAGCATTGGCGCTGGTGAGCATGGTGTCGTGCTTGACGACGTTGAGGTGGGGATTGAGAGCGTTGAGCTTTTCCTGCGCGGAGTCAATCTTTTTGCGACCAATGTCTTTGGTGGAGTGGATGATCTGGCGCTGCAGGTTGCTGGCGTCGACCACGTCGAAATCCACGAGTCCGAGAGTCCCGATACCGGCGGCAGCGAGGTAAAAGGCGAGCGGCGAGCCGAGGCCTCCGGTGCCAACGCAGAGAACCTTGGCGGCCTTGAGGCGCTGCTGCCCCTCCATGCCGACCTCGGGCAGGATGAGGTGGCGGCTGTAGCGGCCGAGTTCGTCATTGGTGAGCTGGGGTAGAGCTTCGGGGGCGACTGCGGTGGTCATCGTTGAATTCCTTGGAAAATGTCGGAGTCTTCAGGATAAACCACTTCAACTGATGGCGAATCATCGGGAGGCGGCGTTGGCCAGTTCTGGCGCGGCCATGAGGGCAATTTTCTCACTCTGGAAGTGCTTGTCTTCTTCGCGGGTACCGGCGAGGTGGAAGGAGTGGGAGGCGCTGGCGCGGCCATTTTCGACAGACGTAATGAGATAGGAGCAGCCAATCCAGTGCGCTTCGGCGAGGTCGGTAAGGGACCAGTGGGCGGGGTGATCGGGGTGGGAGTGGTAGAAGCCGAGGATGGATTCGCCGCTGGCTGTGGCTGCGCGCTCGATGTGGATGAGGTCGATGGGGGCGATTTCGTAGTGATGGTGGGGGTGGGGGCTGGCGTTGGAAGCGGGGACGGCGCGAGTGACGGTCTTGACTTCACCGGCGGCGGTGCCAAGCAGGATGCCGCAGCATTCGTCGGGATAGGCTGCCTCACCGTGCTCGCGAAGCTGGTCGTAAACGGTTTGCGGGAGTCGCAGCATCGATGATTCCATCTCTTCTAATCGAATTGAATGCATAACCGAATTGCGATTGCCAACGGGCATGTGCGAGAGTTGAAGCAATCGGCTAAGTTGCCGATACCTATTTCAACACCTTGCGACGGGGTTTGCTGAGCAACAGGCCGCATTTTTCAAAAGAGTTTCTGTAAACAGGCCTGGTTGCATGCGAAGCACGTTGCGGGGGACTGGATCGTTTCTGATGGCACGCAAGACGAAAGCTCTCACACTGGAGCAGGTGCAGGATGCGCTGCGAGCGCACGGTTTTGAAGTAACCATCGCTTCGGGCACGCTGAAGGTCGCGAAGCATGGATGCGCGGCAGTTCTGGTGCCAAGCAACGCAGTCGGGCAGGAACTGGGTTCGGCGACCGGGACGGAGACTGTGGTGGCCTACCAGGAGCGTCCGGGCGCTGTGGTGAAGGGAGAAATCTCCCGACTGCTGGACCGTGGCTACCAGAAATTCCTGAAAACGAGCCAGTACGAGCTTCCGGCGACGGCGCAGCAACTACAGGCGATTCACGAGTTTACAGAGGAACTGACGCAGGTGACAGGCGGCGTAAGTCTCTACAACGAGGCATTGGGCACGACCAGCGACGTGTATCAATATGACCGGGTGAAGGGCCGCGAGGCACAACAGCCCGCAGCGGCCCGTCCCTGGGACGGCGCTGGACACTAGGGACGAAGCCAGACGGCCAGTTAGCTGGGGCCAGATACGAAGGAAAGGGTTTCAGGGTCAGGCGGGATGGCGACTTCGGCAACAGTTGCGGGTGGAACGGCCATGCAGCAGATTGGCGTACAGCCAGGGAGCGGCCCGGAACGGCGCGCTTATCCCCGATACCGGGTCGACTGCCCGGCCACCATCACGCCCGTGCTTGGCGCATCCCGGATGACGGGGCGTCTGCTGGAGCTAAGCCTGGGGGGATGCCGGGTGGAGACAGACCAGCGCTATCTGGCGAACATCATGGTGCGCATGGAGGTCGAGTTCAACATGCGCGGGATTCCCTTCCGGCTGGTTGGCGTGACGGTTGGAACGCGGTCGAAGACGAGCTTTGCCGTGCGATTTCTGGACATGAGCGAGCGGCGGCGGGAACAGTTGGCAGAGCTGTTGGCAGAGATCGCCCAGGAAGCCGACGCAAAATAGTCGTGATTGGAGTGGATCAGCGGCCCTGGCGTGTGACGCCGGGGCCTTTCTTTGCGCGTTCGCGTTGCAGTTCGCGGTAGAGATCGCTTTTGGATTGGCCGAGTTCGCGGGCGAGTTGCTTGAGGGCGTCCTTTTCCTCAAGGCCCTCGGCCTGGAGTTGCTGAACGCGGGTGAGCAGGCTGGCGGTTGAAGCCCCCTGAGTGAGCGGGACGGCTTCAACGAGAAGGGTGATTTCGCCGCGGACGCGGTCGCGAGATGCGAGATCTGCTTTTACGTCGGCAACGGTACCGCGAAGGAATTCTTCGTGCATCTTGGTCAGTTCGCGGGCCACAACGACGCGAAGCGTGGGACCCCAGACGGATTCGAGGTCGGCCAGGGTTTCGAGGATGCGGTGCGGAGCTTCATAGAAGATGAGCGTTCGCGGGCGATCTGTAACTGCCGATTGGCTGAGCTTTTCAAGTACCGTGCGGCGAGCGCCGGCCTTTTCCGGAAGAAAGCCGAGGAACTGGAACTCCTCCATCGAGAGGCCGCTGGCGACCAGGGCGCTGACGGCGGCGTTTGCTCCCGGAATGGGGAAGACGGGTGCTCCGGCGGCGATAGCGGCCTGGGTGATGTGCCCTCCAGGATCGCTGATGCCGGGCATGCCAGCATCGGAGACAAGAGCGAGACGCTTGCCGGCGAGGATTTCAGCGACCAGTTCGGCGGCGCGGTCCCGTTCGTTGTGCTGGTGCAGGCTGATGGTCGGCGTGGTGATGCTGAAGTGGTTGAGCAGCTTCTGCGTCTGGCGGGTGTCTTCGCAGGCGATACGGTCAGCCTGGCGCAGGACGCGCAGGGCGCGGAGAGTGATGTCTTCGAGGTTGCCGATGGGCGTGCCGACGAGGTAGAGGCCGGGCGCGAGGGTCCGCTGTTGAGGTGAAAGCTCGGGCGACTGAAGTTCTGGGGTGAGTTCGGGCGTGAGTTCAGAGTCGGACACTGCAAGCAGGATAGCGCAAGGCTGGGCCGGTGCATTCGATCTGCTGAATCAGGGCACGTGGAGAGATGCATGGGCAGTCATCAGACACAGGTCAGTCGTTCGCTGTAGAATCGCTTTCGCATTCCATTGCCGCTACAGAAGTAGAGAATCGACCGATGAAGTTGAGGATGAAAATGTTGCCAGTTTCCAGGACCCTTGTTTTTTGTGCATTCGTGATGAGTGCCTCGCCGGTTTGGGCACTCTCGCCCGCTGACCCGATAGCGGCAACGTGCAGCGAACTGGCGGGCATGAAGATTGCGAATACCGTCATCTCTGAGGCGGTGGCGGTGCCCGCGGGCCAGCCACTCACGATTCCCGGTGGATTTGGGCCGCCTTCAGTTATCAATTCTCTCCCCTCGCACTGCCTGGTGCATGGCGTGACCAACGGCCACAAGGGGGCGGACGGCAAGGAGTATGGCGACCAATTTGAGCTGCGCATGCCGGATGCCTGGCAGGGACGGCTCCTGTACATGGGCGGCGGCGGTCTCGATGGCGTGCTGAACCCGGCGCTTGGATTGCAGGGCGCGAGCGCAATTCCCGAGCGGAAGTCGGCGCTGACAATGGGCTATGCGGTGGTTTCGACCGACGGCGGCCACCATGATTCAGGGGCGATCAACAGCGATGGGACCTTCGGTTCTGACCCTGATTCGCGCGCGGACTATAACTACCGTTCGACCAAGCTGGTGACCGATGTTGCCCGGAAGATTATCGATCAGTTTTACCGAAAGCCCATCCGGTACTCGTACTTCCAGGGGTGTTCCAATGGCGGCCGCGAGGGGCTGATGACGGCCGAGCGGTATCCGGAGTATTTCGACGGAGTCATCGCGGGCGCGCCTGCCTTTAACCTGACGCATGCGGCGATTGCCGAGGCGTGGAACACGGTGCAGCTTGCCTCAATCGCGCCAAAGAAGGCGGATGGCACGGCTGACCTGGCGCAGTCGCTGACCGAGGCAGACCTCAAACTGCTCACGAGCGCAGTGCTCGATAAGTGCGATGCGCTCGACGGGTTGAAGGACGGGCTGATCTTCAATCCCGAGGCCTGCCACTTTGATCCGGCCGTGCTCCGGTGCGCGGCTGGTGCGAGCGCTGGATGTCTCTCCCCGGAGAAGGTGGCCGTGATCGACAGCATCTTCAAAGGGCCGCATGACTCTGCGGGGAAGGCAATCTATTCGCCGTGGCCGTATGATTCAGGCGACTCAGCCGAGGGCTGGCGGGTTTGGATGACGGGCTTTGGACCAGTGCCGTCGATCAACGTGATGATTTTTCCGTCGTTCTTCAATGGACTGGCGCTGGCGAGCGCGCCGCCAAAGATCGACATTTTCAAGTTCAACTTTGATAGTGACCCGGCGCGCATTGACAAGGCTGCTGCGGAGATCAACCCGACCTCGACCGACTGGTCTGCCTTTCACAAGCGGAAGGGCAAGCTGCTGCTGTATTCAGGCATGGCCGACCCGGTGTTTTCAGCGCTCGACCTGATCCGCTACTACCGGCAGATTGAAGAGAAGAACGGCGGCGAAAAGGAAGTACAGAGCTTTGCGCGGCTGTTTTTGACGCCGGGAATGAACCACTGCAGCGGCGGGCCGGGTCTGGACGACTTTGACACGCTGGGCGCGATGCAGACCTGGGTGGAGGACGGCAAGGCTCCGACGAGCCTGCTGGCGAGTGGAAAGGCCTTTCCGGGGCGGACGCGCCCGCTGTGCGCTTATCCGCTGATTGCGAAGTACAAAGGCGCGGGCAACGCGGAGGATGCTGCGAGCTTCAGCTGCGAGAAGCCTTAACAGGAAGAGACTCGAATCCGATAGTCTTGAGTCATGGCAAATTGGACTTCTTACCTGGCAACGACTCGGGAGATCGCGGTGAGCGTTGAGCCTGTCTACGACGAGGCGCATTCGTCGCCGGGCAGTTCGCAGTATTTCTGGGCATACCGCGTGACGATTGAGAATCAGGGTCGCGAAACAGTGCAACTGCTGAGCCGGCACTGGATGATTACCAACGGACGGGGCGAATTCACCGAGGTGAAGGGCCCGGGGGTGGTGGGCGAGCAGCCGGTGCTGAAGCCCGGGCAAAGCTATGTGTACACGAGCGGATGCCCGCTCAATACTCCGTCTGGAATGATGGGCGGGGCTTACCAGATGGAGACGGCGAGCGGGGAGCAGTTTGATATTGAGATCCCGACATTTTCGCTGGACATTCCCGAGCGGGGCGGGCTGGTGAACTAGCGGGTTCGCTGATTTGTGGTTCAAAGGGGGGGGGTACCCCTGTTTTGCGTGTATCCCGCTTTTTATCAATTAGGTAAGTGTGTTTTTTGTGTTGTTTTGGTGTGTTTTTGTGCGCATTTGAGGTGCTTTTGCTGGCCAGGTGCTTGCGGGACGTGTGGCTTGAGTGCCGGGTCTATTGCGAGTGTACGCGGATGCGAGTTAATTCTCGGCAAGGTGCGGGTGGTTTGGGTGCTGAAGAATTTGTGGCGATTGAGAAACCCAGGTCTCAAGGGCGAGACCTGGGGCACCCGAATTGCTTAGGAATAAGCGATGGTCCGCTCGGCTATTGATGGTGGCTTAGGGACCAGACGTATGCGGCGACTGCTTCGACTTGTTCGGGAGTTAGCTGGGCTCCACCTTTGGCGGGCATGGGGGCGCGGTATTGTTTGGGGGCGAGGACTCCCTGGGCAATGATTTTGGTGATGCCGGCGAGGGAGCCATCGCTCCAGAGCCAGGTGTTTTTGGTCATGTCGGGGCCGAGGGGGGTTCCGCCGCCGGTGGCACCGTGGCAGGCGGCGCAGGTGCCGCTGGCGACTTTGCCGTGGTAGATGCGATCGCCGAGGGCTACCATTTCGGCGGTTGCGCCGGGGGGTACGGCGAGGGGCGCTGCGGGTTGGGTGTCTTCAGCGGGCCTGGCCTCGGCCTGCATTTCTCCGGCAGATGCGGTGAGGCTGGGGCAGGGAGTGAACTGCGGCGGGGCTGTGGTGGCGGCTGCAGCAGCCGGGTTGCCGGTGTAGGTGATGCGGTAGATGGTGCCTTTCATGTCGTCGGCGACGAAGAGGGCACCATCGGGAGCGACGGCGACGCCGGAGGGGCGGTGGACGGCGCCTTCGGGAGAGACGATGCCTCCAGCGAATCCATCGGCGAAGATTTCGCAGCGGCCGGGCGTGCCAGTGCGGGAGAGGGCCTGAAAGACGATGTTGTAGCCGCCCTGCACGTAGGGAGCGCGATCCCACGATCCGTGAAAGGCGATGAAGAGGCCGTTGTGGTAGGCGGCGGGGAACTGATGCTGGTCATAGAAGACCATGCCGTTCGGCCCCCAATGGGCAGGAAAGGCTGCTACGGGGTCGAGCTTGGTGGCGCAGACGCCGGCCTTTTTGCCGTCGCCGCCATATTCGGGGGCGAGGACGAGGTGCTTGAGGCCGGGGTCGTAGTAGCAGCGGGGCCAGCCGTAGTCTCCACCGTCTTTGAGGAGCATGACTTCTTCTGAGGGGAGTGTGGCTTCCTGCTCGGGCTGGTAGATTTCGGGCCAGTTGGCGTGGAGCTGGTCGCGGCCGTGCTGGGTGACGTAGACGCGGCCAGTGGACTTGTCGATGCCGAAGCCCTCGGCGTTGCGGATGCCGGTGGCGTAGCGCTCGGCGGGGGAGAAGGTCTGGCCGGTTTTCTTTGCGTCATAGCGCCAGATGCCGCCGCGGGTTTCTAGCTCTTTGCAGGGTTCGAGGCCGGGGGAATGGGGGGTGCGGTTGGTGGTCTGGCAGGCGTTGGTGGCGGTGGCGACATCGACATAGAGCCCGCCGTCGGCTGCGATGTAGAAGGGGTGCATGGGGTGGTCGCCGGTTAGGGGAAGGCCGGAGAGGACGGTGACGGCCGGGCCGGTGGGCGCGATGGAGCCGGCGGGCAGGGTGAGTCGGTCTATGCGGTCGTTGACCTCGAAATAGACGGAGCCGTTGTAGAGAGCGATGCCCGTGCCGCCGTGGGAGCCCTCCTGCAGGGTGGGGCCGAAGCGCTCGATGACGTCGGCTTTGCCGGTGCCGGACTTGTCCTGGAGGGCGACAAGGAAGCCGCCGTCGTGGACCTTTTCGCCGGCGGGAAAGTAGCCGCCGGACCAGGTGTTGACGTAGACGACTCCGTTGGGGGCAACGACGAGATGGCGCGCGTGGCCGATGCCGTCGGCGAAGATGGTGGCGCAGAAGCCGGGAGGGAGCTTGAGTCCGCTGTCGTTGCTGGGGCAGGTGGCGGCGGCGAGGGCCGTGGCGTAGGTGGAGTGCGACGGGCCTATGGAGGTCGGGCCTATTCCAGAGAAGAGGGCGATGGTGCCGAGGGCTACGAGGGCGGAGCAGAGAATTCTGAACAGGGGGATACGGAATAGGGCGGGTGATCGCATGGGGCTCTCCTGAGGGGCGGTGTCGAGAAGGGTGGTACGGGCGCGAAATCCATTATCTATCGTCGATCCCTATGGACGGTCAACTCCGGGAGAATCGAAGTGCAAGACTGAGCTAGTTGCTGTATTCGTTGCGGTCGATTTTTCTTTGTTCGGCCAGGAGGGACATGCTGGTCATCAGGTTTTGGACGCTGACCATGCCGACGATTTTTTCGCCTTCTGCGACGGGGATGAGGGTGAGTCCTTTACCGGCGGTGATGCGGCGGATGATGGCACCGAGGGTGTCTTCTGGCTTGGCAACCTGGAAGGTGCGGCTCATGACGCCCTGGATGTAGCCGTTGCCGTCGGCGCGGAGTGTTTCGACGATGCGCTGGCGGTTGACGATGCCGACGAGGTAGGAGCCGCGGACGACGGGAAAATCTTCCTGGAGGGAGTGGACGCAGCGACCGAGGGCGTCGGCGAGGGTGTCAGAGGGGGAGAGGGTGGCGAAGTCGGTGAGCATGACTTCGCGCATCTGAACGGTGTCGACGACGGACTGGAAGAAGATGCCCTGATCTTCGAGCTGGGCTGCGATGAAGATGAAGAAGCCGGCGGCGGCGAGGATGGGGTCGCGGAGGAAGAATCCCCAGGCGAGCAGGCCCATGGCGAGGGCGGGGCCGAGGCTGGCAAGGGCGCGGCTGGCGGGGGTGGGTCCGTGGGGGCGGGCGAGGGCGTTGCGCAGGACGCGGCCTGCGTCAAGGGGGTAGGCGGGGAGCAGGTGAAGCACGCCGAGGAAGGCATGAATCCAGACGAGGCTGCGCAGCAAGGCGAGCGGCGTAACCAGGGGCTGGGCCATCAGATCGAGGTTGCCGCTGGTGCCGGTTAGGACGGCGGCGAGGACGAGTGCGGTGGCGAGGTTAGCGATGGGTCCGGCGAGGGCGAGGGCGTATTGGGTGTTGCCGGAGTTGGCCTGATCCTGGCTCTCGGGGTTGGCGTAGGCGAAGAGGCCACCGATGGGGAGCAGCATGACGGTGCGCAGGCGCAGGCCGCACCAGGCGGAGACGATGAGGCGCGCAAATTCGCGGACCGCTACGGCGGAGGCGATGAGCAGCCAGAGCGCGAAGCCGGTAGCCGAGCCGCCGCCGATGTACTGGCTATAGAGCAGGCAGACAACGGCGAGGGTGACGAAAAAGGTGTGGATGCGGATTTCGACGCCCATCCACCGGCCCAACGGGATTGACCAACCGCGCATACATTGATTGTAGCCACTGGGCCTCGCTGTGCGCGGCGCGGGGGCGTTTTGCAGGGCACAGTTGCGCGGCTGAGGCTGGTTTGAGAGGGTGAGAGTGTGCGTGTGAAGTGTGAAAGCCAAACGCAACAACGGTTGGGAGGCTAGATGTGCGGGTGATTGCCGGGAAATATCGGTCGCGGCCGCTGGTGGCTCCGGCAGGGATGGACACGCGGCCAACGGCGGACCGATTGCGGGAGACGCTCTTTAACGTGCTGACGCAGGGCGCGGTGGACCGGGTGGCCGGGGCGGCTTTTCTGGATTTGTATGCAGGTTCAGGGGCGGTGGGGATTGAGGCTCTGAGCCGGGGTGGGGCCAGGGTGACCTTTGTGGAGCACGGAGCGGCGGCGCTGGCGGTGCTCAGGAAGAATCTCGATGCGCTGGGGATGCGCGAAGGCGTGGCGGTGGAGCGGCGAAGTGTGGCGGCGTTTCTACGGCGAGAGGGCATCGGGCCGTTTGGGGTGATCTTTCTCGATCCGCCGTATGAAGAGGCTGAGGAATATGCGCGGACACTCGGATTTTTAGGGGGCGAAGGCGCGGGGTTGCTGGCGGAGGATGCGCTGGTGGTGGCGGAGCACCGGAAGAAGGATTCGCTGGCGGAGCGGTACGGGGCGCTCAAGCGGGTGCGGGTGAAGGAGCAGGGGGATGCTGGGTTGAGCTTTTATGAGGTGGCTCAGGCTGATTCCGCAGCTCAATAGGGCTCAGCGTTGGGAGACATGATGTCCTGAGGCGCAGAAGTTTCTGGCTGGAAGCAGTTGATTCGCCCGCTGGGGTTGACCCATAGATGCACTGGAACTGGGCACGGTTTCGAATCGATGACTTGGAAGAACCGGATGCCTGCACCCGTTGGATCGCTGTCGTAGAAGAGGCTGGTTACGGCTCCGGAGGGAGTGCGAACGATGGCCACGGCGATCGAGGAATCGAAACCCATCCGGTTGTAGATGACACGAAAGGGTTTGCCAGCTTGATTGGCAGCAAGTGCGCAATCGGTTGCCTGTTTTGGGTTGCCCCGAACACTGACCCGGCCGCAATTTATCCCATCTCGTCCGGCAAGCTCCTTTGAGCGAACTTCAATGAGTTCGGGGACTAGATGCGAGATAAGCCTGATCGAACGCGGGCCATTGAGTGCAGCCACAACGATAAGTGCTACCGGAACTGACATGAGGGCGAGTGCTATCTTCAGAAATTTGATGGGACACCTCTGGATTGATGGCAATCAGTTCGATGAGTGGACCCTGGTGCAACGGTCTGGTTCGTAAATCTAGTTCATCTGGGATGATTTGGATTTCAGGTATTTGTCGAAGGGGATTTCGAAGTAGAAGAGTTCGTGGCCGTCGGCGTCTTTGATTTTGCGCAGGTTGAGGATTGCGCCTTTGAGTGGGCGTGAGAGGCCGCTGATGTCGTAGAAGAGGAAGCCGGCGCGGGTGGTGTGGGGTTCTACGACGAGCGCCTGGAACTCGAAGGTGTCGAAATCTTCTTCAATCTGTTTGTCGCTGGCCTTGGGTTTGAGGTGAATGGAGGGGAGGGGGCCGGGGAGGGGGATCTTGGTACCGGCCTTCTCTTTGGAAGTCATGAGGCGCTCCACGTCTTCGGGCTCGGCGGCGGGGATGCGATCGCCGAGGGCGGTGACGTAGATGATGCGGGCGTCGCGGAGAGAGATGGGGTGGTCACTGTTGTTTGTGACGATGAGACGCACCGGGAGGACCCCGTGGGAGATGTAATCGACGCGGAAGAGAGCCATCTTTTCGACGGTGTCGTAGGGCTCGGCGGCGATGGCGAGCTTTTCGTCGGCGTGGACTTCGACGGCGGCGAATTCGGTGGCTGGCTGCACGGCGGGCGGGGTGTGGTCGGCGGCACGAGAGGCGCGCGAGACCGAAATCACCAGCAGAAGGACGAGTGCAAAGCGACGGGCGCAGGCGTTTGGATGTAGGCGGGGATATCGCATCGGATTCTCAGAAGTGCGGCTCACCTTTGGGTTACTGGGCTCGACTGTATCATTTCCTTGGCTAACTCTTGCAGCTTAGACCGGGGACCGGGTGATTCGGTAACGCATGATTCTTTTCTTTTACAATCTGGCGCTGGTGGCGGCACTTGTACTGGGCGCGCCGTGGTGGCTGTGGCGGGTGGCGACCACGATGAAGTACCGCGAGGGGCTGCTGGAGCGGCTGGGCCTGCTGCCAGCGGGACTGATGCAGAGCGTAAGGCGTGATGGTCGGCCGGTGCTGTGGATTCACGCGGTTTCAGTGGGCGAGGTGCTGGCGGTGAGCCGGCTGGTGCAGTCGCTGGATGCAGCGCTGCCGGGCTACCGGGTGCTGGTTTCGACGACGACGCGGACCGGGCAGGCGCTGGCGCGGGAGCGGTTTGGGCGAGAGCGGGTCTTCTACTGCCCGCTGGATCTGCCCTGGGCGGTGCGGGCCTATCTCAGGGCGCTGAAGCCGGCGATGCTGATTCTGGCGGAGACAGAGTTCTGGCCGAACCTGCTGAGCGGATGTTTCCGGCGGGGGATTCCGGTGGCGGTGGTGAATGCGCGGATCTCTGACCGCTCGTGGCCGCGCTATTGGCGACTGCGGAGCCTGTGGCGGCGCTGGCTGAGCCAGCTGGCGGCGGTGCTGGCGCAATCGGAGACCGATGCCGAACGGCTGGAGGCGCTGGGCTGCGCCCCTGAGCGCACAGCTGTGAGCGGCAATCTGAAGTTTGACGTGCGGGCGGCGGAAGAGGCCGAGGCGACGACGCTGCTGCGAGATGCGCTGGGAGAGATGCGGCTGGTGGTGGCGGGGAGCACGCTGGAGGGCGAGGAAGAGCGGCTGCTGGCGGCCTGGGCGGTGCTCGAGAGGGACCATGCGGGGCTGGCGCTGGTGCTTGCGCCGCGGCACCCGGAGCGGTTTGAGGCGGTAGCTGAACTGCTGGAGGCCGGGGGATTTGCCTGGCGGAAGCGGTCTTCGTTTGGAGACAGGCGGCTGGTGGCGGGGGAGATTGTGCTGTTGGATTCAATTGGAGAGCTGGCTAGCGTGTATTCGCTGGCGGCGGTGGCCTTTGTGGGGGGGAGCCTGTTTGCAGCGGGAGGGCACAATCCGCTGGAGCCGGCGCAGTTTGGCGTGCCGATTGTGATGGGGCCGAGCTTCCAGAATTTCAGAGCGATTGTGCAGTTGCTGCTGATCAAGGACGCGATAAGGATTGTGAAACCGGGCGAAGCGGGGGCAGCGAACGGGGCCGGGGAGCTGGCAGGCGCGCTGCGCGAGCAGTTGATTGCCGGTGTGGACGGAAAAGTTGCGAGCGGGCGCGGCGAGCGAGCGCTTGAGGTGTATGAGGAGCAGGCGGGGGCGACGGGGCGCACGATGGCTGCGTTGCTGGCGATTTTGCAACAGCGGGGGAAGGCCTGATGGGGGCGAGACGGGCCTGGCTTGCGCCGCTGGTACCGCTGTACCGGGCTGCGTCTGCGCTGCGCTGGATGGGGGTAAAGCCGCAACGGCTGGCGCTGCCAGTGGTGAGCGTGGGGAATCTTTCGGCGGGGGGAACGGGGAAGACGCCGTTTGTGATTGCGCTGGCGAAGCTGCTCAAGGCGGAGCGGATGTATGTGGATGTGCTTTCGCGGGGGTATGGTCGGAGTTCGAGTGAGGCGGCGTGGGTGAATCCCGAGGGGACGGCGGCGGAATATGGGGACGAGCCGCTGCTGATTGCCCGGGAGGCCATGGTCTACGTGGCTGCGAAGCGGATTGAGGCGGGTCGGCTGGCGGAGTCGCTGGCGGGTGGCACGCTGGCTCTGCACTTGCTCGATGATGGGTTTCAGCATCGGCAGCTGCATCGGGATGTGGATATTGTGCTGGTGAATTCCGAAGACCTGGGCGATTGGCTGCTGCCGGCTGGGAATCTGCGCGAGCCGCTGAGAGCGCTGGGGCGGGCGACGGTGTTTGCGGTATCAGTGGAAGACGACACGGCGGTGGAGCGGCTGCGAGCGATGGGGCTGGGGCAGCCGGTGTGGCGGTTTCGGCGGGAGATGGTGGTGCCGACGGTGGAAGGGCCGGTATATGCCTTTTGCGGGATTGCGCGGCCGGAGCAGTTTTTTGCCGGGCTGGAGGCGGGTGGCTTGACGCTGGTGGCGAGGAAGGCTTTTCGGGATCATCACCGGTTCAGCGCGGAGGACTTAAAGGCCCTGGTGGGGTTGGCGGAGCGCGGCGGCGCAAGGGCGCTGGTGACGACGGAAAAGGACCGGGTGCGAATTGGGGAGCTGGCGAAGCATCTGGGACAGTTCCCGCTGGTGACGGCAGGCTTGAGGATTGTGCTGGAGGATGAGGCGGGGGTTGCTGCGTGGCTAAGGACGAGAGTTTCCTCCGCGATGCTCTGACGACATGGCGCGTGAAGCCGGAATCTGGCCTGTGAGAAAATTGAGGCTTGCGCAAACAGGTTCAGTTTCGATTGCTGGTGGTGCGGCTGGGGGCGATGGGCGACATTCTCCATGCGTTGCCGGCGATTACGGCGCTGCGGCGGGCGCATCCTGCATGGAAGATTGGCTGGGCGATTGAGCCGCGCTGGCGTGCGCTGCTGGCGACGGAGCTTGACCAGCTTTCTCAGGCGCCGATGCGCAGTGCGGCGAGTGGAGAGAGAAGCCAGGCGCGTCCGCTGGTTGACCAGATTCACCTGGTGCCAAGCAAGGCGTGGGGGCGCAAGCCTCTGAGCCGGGAGACCCTGGATGGGATTCGGTCGTTGCGCGCGGAGTTGCGCGCCGCCGAGTATGAAGCGGTGCTGGATCTGCAGGGAGCGATTCGCTCCTCTGTGGTAGCGCGGCTCTCTGGATGTCGCCGGATTGTGGGGGAGGCCGTGCCGCGCGAGGCAGTGGCAAAGTGGCTGTTTCATGAACGCATTGAGACCGTGGGCGCGCATGTGATTGAGCAGGATGTGGAGCTGGCGAGTGCAGTTGTGGGAGATATGCTGGTGCCCATGGCTCCGGCATTGCCGGTAAGCACGCGGGCGGAGGAGTGGTGCGAGGATCTGCCGGAGCTGCGCGCGGCGAGTTGGGGAAACAAGCCGGTGGTGCTGATTCACCCTGGGGCGGGGTGGGGCGCTAAGCGCTGGCCGGTGAGCCGCTATGGTGCGGTGGCAGAAGAGTTTGCGATGCGCGGAGCGACGGTGCTGGTGAATGCAGGGCCGGGCGAGGAAGCGCTGGCAGCGCAGGTGGTAGAGGCAGCGCATGGGCTGGCGACGGTGGTGCAGAGTTCGCTGGAGCAGCTGATCGAGCTGACGCGGCGGGTTTCGCTGGTGATTGGCGGGGATACCGGGCCGCTGCACCTGGCATGCGCGCTGGGCAAGCCGGTGGTGGGGATTTATGGGCCGACTGATCCGCGGCGCAACGGGCCGTATGGCAGTTTGTTTCGCGTGCTGCGTAATCCCGAGAGCCGGAGGGACCATACGCGGCGGGAGCAGCCAGAGGCGGGGCTGCTGACGATTACCCCCGACGCGGTGATTGTTGCGGCGGCCGAGTTGTTGCTGGAGGAGCGCAAAAGACGGCAAGGCGCCGGCGGCAATGCAAGTGGCTGGACGGCAAGTGGCCATACCGGAAATAGTCGAACCGTAGATGTAGAGGGAGGGCAGCGATGACAGAGCCCACACGAGAAGGACAGGCTGCCGGCATTCCCTTCATGGAGCGATGGCAGAAGATTGCGCGGCGCATTCGTGTGCCGCTGGGGTTTGTGGCGGCGCTGGTGTACCTGTGGCAACTGGCGGTGCATCGGCCGCAGCCTGCGGCGGTGGCCTGGAGCCTGGTGCTGGTGGTGCCGGGGTGCTGGCTGAGGAGCTATGCGGCAGGATATGTGAAGAAGAATCGTGAACTGACACAGACCGGGCCGTACGCGCATACGCGGAATCCCTTGTACCTGGGTTCGATGCTGATGGCGGCGGGATTTGCGGTGGCGCTGATGAGCTGGCCGTTTGCACTGACGCTGGTGGTGGGGTTTGCGGTGATTTATGTGCCGGTGATCGCCTCAGAAGAGGCATTTTTGCGGCGTACGTTTCCGGAATTTGAGGCTTACTGCCGCCGGGTGCCGAGGCTGCTGCCGCGGTTGACGCCGGGGAGGGTGGAGAAGGCTGCGGGCAGCGAAGGCGGACGCTTTTCGCTCGAGCTTTACCGCAAGCATCGCGAGTACAATTCAGCAATAGGGGCCGCTCTGCTGTACTGTAGCGTGTTGCTGGGGATGCTGCTGCATTCAATCCTGGGACGCTGATGGTTTCGAGGCATCGAAACGGGCGATTCCTGCAGGTGTCGCTGGCCGTCATGAAGTGGGATTTGGAAATGATTTCGGCAGTTGCCGGAAACCGCGATTTGAGTTGAGGAGCAGGCCCTGAATCTGAAGCGAGAAATCTTTCCCTGGCGGATTACGCGTGCGCATCCCCGCGTTCTTTTGTACGGTTCTCTGCTGATGCTCGCGATGGCGGCGGCGGTTGCGGTTGACGCGCAGCAGAATGCGGCACTGGTTCCTGCTTCCCTGCCGCCGCCGCGGCCGGGTTTCAACTTTCCGGCTCACCAGACGCTTTCCTATTCGGTAGATTGGCGGGTGTTTCCGGCAGGCACCGCGGTGCTGCATTTTGACCAGGATGGCAGCAAGGAGCGGCTTACGGCCGATGCCGAGACGATCAGCGCGATCAACCTGCTGTTTCATGTAAGCGACAAGTTTCAATCTACCTTTGACCGGGAAAAGGGCTGCACGGCTGAGTTTGACAAGCAGACGGTGGAGGGACGCAGGCAGATCAACTCCACCATGAAGCTGGATTACGCGCAGGGGCGGTCGATTCTGGATGAGAAAAACATGGTCAATGGGCAGACCAAGCACCTGGAGTCGGGGATTCCGGGGTGCCTGACGGACCTGCTGACGGGGGTGTTTTATGCCTCTTCGCAGGTGCTACAGGTGGGCAAGAGCTTTGACATGCCGGTAGTTGACCCGCTGCGGACGGTGATTGTAACGATGAAGGCAGAGGGGCGCGAGGAGCTCAAGACGCCGGCCGGGACTTTCCAGACGATTCGGGTGCAGCCGACGGCGGACGCCGGGGTGGTGAAGAATCGCGGGAATATCTGGATTTGGTATTCAGATGATGAGCGGCACTTGCCGGTGCAGATGCGGGCGCGGCTGTTCTGGGGGACGATTACTTTCCGGCTGACGTCGGTTGAAAATAAATAGCTATTGCATGCGGTAGCGCTCGCGCATGGTGCGCTGGAGTCGCGGCCAATAGAGGAGATCGAAGGCCCTTTCTTTGCCGGGAAACATGGCGAGAGCGGCGCGGCGGGCATCGGCAACCAGTGCTGAGGCGCGCTCGACGGGCAGAGGGCGATCCTGCTCGATGACGAACATGACCAGGTGCATCATTCTTTGCAGGCGCCGGATGCGTTCTGCCTCTTCGGCCTTTTCCTGGGCGGATGGCATGGGCTGGGTCTCCTGCGCATCGGTGCCTGGCTGTGCGGTGCTTTCTGGCAGAGCTTGGGTTTGGGACATGCGCGACAAGGGCCTCCGGGGCAAAATGCGATGCGGATGCGTACCTGCTTTGCTGCATGCTACACCAGATTGCGGGGTGAGATTCTGGCGATTTTTTCAGACTGGCATCTGGACTTGCATCAAGGCGATGCCGGTTTCGATGGCATGCACATGGGCTCTGCGGTGACGGATTTGCCATCGAGCAGGAGGCAGGTGGTGCCGTCAATGTCGGTGCGGAAGGTGCGGACGCGGGCGGTCTGAAGTTCGGCGAGAATCTCGGGGCGGGGATGGCCGAAGCGGTTGCGGCGGCCGCAGGAGATGACCGCCCATTGGGGAGCGACCTGGGCGAGGAACGCGGGGCCGGTGGAGGTGAGACTGCCGTGGTGGCCCACCTTGAGGACTGAACTTGCCAGGCCGGGGCTTGCCAGGCCGGGGTTGGACAGGCCGGGACCGGTGCGGAGGAAATCTTCTTCCGGGGCTTCGGCGTCGCCCTCAAGCAGGAGGGAGGTTGCGCCGTAGCGGGCCTGGAGGACGAGGGAGTCGTTGTTGCTGGGCGCGACGCCGGGTTGGTAGCTGGCGGCGGGGGCAAGGACGCTCATGGTGGCGGAGCCGAAAGAGATTGAATCCCCGGCGTGGAGAGGCATTAATTCGATGCCGAGGTCGGATGCCTGTTTGAGCAAATCTGTATAGGCGGGGATGGGCGGATTGCTGCCGACCCAGAGCTGACGGGGGCGGAAGTTGCGCAGGATGGCGGGCAGGCCGCCCATGTGATCGTGATGCGCGTGGGTGAGGGCGACGGCATCGAGGCGGCGGATGCCCCTGGACCAGAGAACGGTGGAGACGACTTCTTCGCCGATGTCAAAACTTGTCTGAGAGCTGGTATGGGGGGCGATCGATTTTTGTGGGCTGGTGAAGCCGAGCCCGCCGGCATCGACCAGAAGCGTTTTGCCGTCAGGGGTGATCAGCAGCAGCGAGTCGCCCTGGCCAACGTCGATGGCTTGGAAAAGCAGCGCGTTTGCGGGATGCTCGACCGGGCGTGGAACCAGGGAGACGGCAGCCATGAGCAGCAGGAGGACAAGGGCGCAGCGACGCAGGCGAGTCTGGGCGCGGACAAAAAGGATGGCGGCGACAAAGAGAGCTGCCGCTACCGCGATCTGGGTGGTGCCGGGCTCTGGAATGCGCAGATCGCCAAAGGCGAGAGCACCCAGACGTTGGACCACAGCGACGCTGAGATGGAGCGCGGCGAGGCAGGCGGCGGCGGGGATAAAAGCGGCGGCAGGCCAGAGGGCGAGCACCAGCAACAGCAGCATGGCTGCCGGCAGCAGGAGGCCGAGCAGGGGCAGGATAAGGAGATTGACGGGCAGTGCGTAGACGGTGATGCGGTGGAAGTAGATGGCCATGGGGAGGGCGAGGGCGAGTTCGACGACCAGGGTGACGAAGAGCAATTCGCCAAGACGGTAGAGGCTGCGGACGGCAAAGGGAAACCATGTCCAGGCGATGCGGGGACTAGTGGCCTGTTCGAGGGCCTGGGCGAGGATGCGGAGGGTGACACGTAACTGGGCGATTTTGGGCGGAAGTGTGGGGTCGAGGCTGATGAGGCGCAAGTTTTCTGTGGCGCGGATGCGGGCGTGGAGGGTTCGTTCGAGCAGGGGAATCGCGATGCCGGCAATGGCGGCGACGGAGAGCAGGGTCATCTGCAGGCTGGCGTCAAAGAGGCTGCGCGGGCTGGCGGCGAGCAGGCAGAGCGTGGCAAATCCAATGACGTTGAGCGGGCTGCGGTTGCGGTAAAGCAAGCGGCCGATGAGATAGAGAGTGATCATCCAGAAGGCACGCTGGGCGGGAACGGCGAAGCCGGTGAAGCAGGCGTAGGCCAGAGTGACAGCGATGGTGACCGCGGTGGCAGGCAACTGGGGCAGGCGCAGGCGGCGCACGAGCGAGAAAACGCACCCCGCGAGAATGGCCAGATGCAGGCCAGAGACGATGACGAGGTGGAAGGAACCGGTGCGTTCAAAGCCGACCCGAAGGCTGCGGGTGAGGTAGGTGCGGTCGCCTACGAGAAGGGCGTCAAGCATGGCGGCATCTTCGGGCGATGCGCGAAGAGAGCGGGGGAGCCAGCGAGTGAGGGCAGGGAGGGATTGAATGCGGATGCTTGCGGCGTTGCGCCAACCATTGAGCAGGCAGGGAACGGAGCGGGTTGGAGCAGTGGATGCGCGAGTGAGTCGGGGTTGTCCCGCATCGGTCTCGGCTGGATTGAGGGAGCCGGTGGCGGCAATTTCCTGGGATTCGAGGTAGGCGGCGCGGCTCCAGACGCCGGGGTCGTGGAATGTATCTGGGGGCAGAAATCGAACGACGGCGGTCAGCTGCTGGCCGCAGGAAATAGCGGGAAAACCGGTGGCGGCGCGGATGCTGAGGCGCAGGCGGGCGGTTTCGGCATCGGGGATGGAGCTGAGTTGGTCGGAGGTGTCAGTGACGACCTCGACCGCGCTGACCTGCAGGTCGATTTGCTGTAGCTGGCTGGTGGATGCAGCGGGGGGTTCTTCCTCTTCGCCGAAGTCTGCGAGACGCAGCGGTCCTGCCGCAACGACTGTGCCCTGGACGGTGCGGAGGAGGCCATCGGCGAGCGGTGCGAGGGCAGCGGCCGGGGCTGGAGAGGGTTCGGTTTCTGCTGACCAAGTGCCAAGCAGGACCCAGACGGTGGCAAGGGGGAGCCAGGCGAGGCGGGGCGTTTTCAGGATGGCGAAGATGGCGAGAATTGCCAGCGGCAGCAGACTGGCCAGCAGGAGGCCAGGACGGAAATATGCTGCGCGGCTGAGTGCGATGCCGCCCAGGAAGAGCAGCGCTGCGTGCAAGAGCGGAACGAGTGCCGGCGAGGGAGGCGCGGGTTGATGCAGGGCAGGGGCGGGCACCGCTTCCTCCTTGGGCTGTTTACAAAATGCCGTGGAAAATCTGGCACCCAGCCTATCAGGATTTTGCGGTCAGAATCGGCGAAGCTTCACGACCGTTTCCATGTGGAAGGTCTGGGGAAACATGTCGACGAGGGTGACGCTGTCGATGCGGTAGCGCTCCTGGGTGAGGGCGCGCAGGTCGCGGGCGAGCGTGGTGGGGTCGCAGGAGACATAAACCAGGCTGGGAGCGCCAACGGCGTTGAGCAGGGTGGTGACCTGATCGCCGAGACCGGCGCGGGGTGGGTCGAGAACGATGAGGTCGGGGCGGGGTTCGCGGTTTTCGCGGTTGTTGCGGAGGAAGTCCAGAGTGGTGGAGTTGGCGACTTGACTGCCGGTCTCGCGCAGGTTTTCCCTGAGGGATTCGACGGCGGCAGGAGCGGATTCGACAGCGTGGACCTGGCTGAAGGAAGCGGCGAGGCGGCGGGCGAAGAGACCTACGCCGGCGTAGAGATCCCAGGCCAGGGAGCCGGATTGGTTGGCGGTGACGTGCTCAGCGAAGCGGTCGAGGAGATGGCGGTTGACCTGGAAGAAGGCTCCGTGGGACACGCGATAGTTGAAGCCGGCAACGCCGTAGGTGAGGAATCGTTCTTCGGTTCGCTCGAGTTTGAAACGCGTGGCGTCTGCGGAGCGGGTGAGGCGGAGTCCTCTGCTTTGCGGTTCAGCGGTTTCGAAGAACAAGGTGAGCGACAGTTCCGAGTCGTCTTGATTGGTGAAGAGTTCGATCTCAGAGATGCTGTCCTGGGTGGTCGCTTCTTCAAGGAAGGAACCGAAATCGAGTGCTATTTCGGCGAGAAGCGGGGCGGCGATGGGGCATTCGCGGATGGGAACGATTTGATGCGAGCCACGGCTGCGGTAGCCGATTTCGCCCGAGGGGGTGACAGCGAGGCGGATGCGGTTGCGGTAGTGCCAGGGGTCGGCGGCGAGAATTGCGATTTCGGCGGGCAGAGGGACATGGGCGCGTTGTAGGGTTTCCCTGAGGATCTGCTGTTTGAAGGCGAGCTGCGCTGGATAGTTGGCGTGCTGGTATTGGCAGCCTCCGCACTGGCCATAGTGGGGGCAGCCTGGGGCAACGCGATCGGGCGAGGCGGTGAGGATCGCATTGGCCTCTGCCTGGATGTGGTTTCGCTTTTCTTCGACAATTTGCGCTTCGATGGTTTCGCCGGGGAGGGTGAGGGGGACGAAGACGGCTTTACCGGGCTTGCCGCCGTTGGGGGGCAGGTGCGTGAGGCAGTCGCCGCCGTAGACGGGTTTTTGAAGGGTGAGATTCATACCTGCCTCATATAAAACAGGCTGAAACGGGGAATCCGGTAAAGCTCGAGCAGGCGCTTGTGAACGAATTGCTGCTCGACCTGGCGAAGCTGCACGGCGGACATGCGGCTGCGGTAGGCGGCGAGGTCGCGTGCGGCCTCGGCTTTCAATTGAAGGAGCTGCTCCTCGGGAACGCTGGTGGTGAGGGTGGCGAAGAGCTTTTCTTCGAGGACGGCGAGTTGGCGTTCGAGATCTTCAACGTCGGTGAGGCGGGCGGGGAGGGTTTCGATAATCGCGCGGAGGCGGAGAGCGATGGCCGCCAGGGGTTCCTGCGCAATGGTGGCCGCTTCAAGGGCGTTGGCGCCGGCGGCGAGGTGCTCGGCGATGCGGGCGGTTTCAAAGCCCGCGTCTGCTTCTGTCGTACGGGCGGGAGCTGCGCCGATGGCGGCTTCCTTTTGCTGCTCGGCGGCTTCCATGACAGCCTGGGCGCACCAGGCGAGGCCGTTGACCCGGCGAAGGGGGCCGCGGCGCTGGCGGGCCTCGTACTTGTCAAAGGCCTCGTCAATGCCGCGCAGGGCCACTTCGAGGGGAATGCCGGCCTCCTGCCAGGTTTCAATGAGCGCCCAGTCGAGGGTAGAGAGCAGCAGCAGCGAGCCACGGCGGCGCTGGAAATGCTCTTCGATCTCGGTGAAGTAGTTGAAGTAATTTTGCACGGGCGGGCCTGACGGAATGCTATTGATTAGAGCTTTGACTTGCGCGGCCGGGTGGGCCTGGTGACTGCGGACTTTTCTGGCATGTTGCGGTCAAAGAGCAGGCGCAGGCCGTCGAGGGTGAGCATGTCATCGACGATGGCGATGTAGCGGAAATCCTCGGCGATGAGGCCCGCGAGGCCGCCGGTCGCGATGATTTTAGGGGTGGAGCTTGTGGCGTTGGCGCAGCGGGGGTCGGTGGCCATTTCGGCGATCATGCGCTCGCAGATGCCGTCGACGAGGCCGATGTAGCCGTAGTAGAGGCCGCTCTGGATGTGGGCGACTGTGTTGGTGCCGATGACTTTGGCGGGGCGCTTGATGTCGACGCGACCGAGGCGGGCGGCGCGGGAAAACAGCGCATCGGCGCTGATGCCGAGGCCGGGGGTGATGACGCCGCCGAGATATTCGCCCCGTGCAGAGACAACGTCAAATGTGGTGGCAGTGCCGAAATCGACGACGATGGCCGGGCCGCCGTATTTTTCGTAGGCGGCGATGGCGTTGACGAGGCGGTCTGCCCCGAGTTCGGCGGGGTTATCGACCAGCACGGGCATGCCGGTCTTGATGCCGGGCTCGACGAAGAGGGGCTTGACGTGGAAGTAGCTTTCGCAGACCTCGAGCAGGGTGCTCTCGACCGGCGGAACGACCGAGGAGATGATGATGTGGTGCACCTGATCCGTCGATAAGCCGTGCAGATTGAATAGGTTGACGAAGAGGACGCCGTATTCGTCGGCGGTCTGAGTGTGGTGGGTGGAGACGCGCCAGTGGGCGACGATGCTGTCTTCGCTCGGCTTGGCGTCGAGGCGGTAGAGGGCGAGGACGGTGTTGGTGTTGCCGACGTCGAGGGCGAGAAGCATACGAGATTCAGCGTAGCAGAAAGCGGGGATGGCGGAGTTCGCGGAGCTAGCCTTCGCGCAGGCCGCCGGTGGTGATGGTGACCAGGCCCTCGCTGGTGCGGAGGCGAAGGAAGCCCTGGGGGTCGAGGCCGGCGGTTTCGCCAGAGAGCTGCTGCGGGCCGTGGACCTGGACGCGGCGGCCGCGTACCCAGCTGGAGATGGCCTCGATGCGGTCGGGAATGGCGGCGGCATCGAAAGCAGTGATCTCAGCGTGCAGAGCTTGCAGCAGGGCGATGAGCAGTTGCTGGCGGCTGACGGTGAGGCCGGTTTCGAGGTCGAGCGAGGTGGCGGGGGTGGCGAGGTCGGGCGGGAACTCACGCTGATGGAGGTTGATGCCGATGCCGATGACGGCGGCGGTGACGCGATTGGAATCGGTTTGAGCCTCAACGAGGATGCCCGCAACCTTGCGCGGGCCGATGAGGATGTCGTTGGGCCAGCGGAGGTCAATCTGATCGGGAGCGAGGCCGGTCACTTCTTGAATTGCCCGGTGGACGGCGAGACCGGCCATGAGGGGCAGCCAGACCAGATCGGCCATGGCGATTTGCGGGCGGAGCAGCACGCTCAGATAAAGGCCGGCGCATGCTGCTGAATGCCAGCGGTGGTCGCTGCGTCCTCGGCCGGCGGTTTGTTCATCCGCGAGGTAGGAGGAGCCGTGGGGTGCACCCTGCTTTGCCTGTTCAAGGGCGTGCGTGTTGGTGCTGCCGATGGTGGCGAAGTGGTGCAAGTTGCCGGCGAAGGGTGTACCGGCGAGGGCGGCGGCGATCACTTCGGGTTCGAGGGGGTCGGGTGCCGCCACCGTCAGCTATTCTCCGCGGTGATGCGCATGCTGATGTCGGCGGCTTTGGCGGAGTGGGTGAGCGCTCCTACAGAGATGAAATCGACGCCGGTAAGGGCGTAGGCGCGGATGTTTTCGAGGACGATGCCGCCGGAGGCTTCGGTGGGGATGAAGCGCTTTTTTGCGCCTTCGCGGGTGGGATGGGCGACTTCCCGTTCCGCCTCGGCCTGCTTGATGCGGGTGACGGCGGCGGCGACCTGGTCGGGGGTCATGTTGTCGAGCAGGAGAGCTTCAGCGCCGTATTTGAGGGCGTCTTCGAGCTCAGCCGTGGTGCGCACCTCGATCTGGACGCGCTGGCCGGGCTTGCGGCCGGTGAGGGCTTTGCCGAGCACCTGTTTGACGCCGCCGCCGAGGGAGATGTGGTTGTTTTTGATGAGGATACCGTCGGAGAGGTCGAGGCGGTGGTTGGTGCCGCCGCCGCAGGTGACCGCGTATTTATCGAGTGCGCGCAGGCCGGGAACGGTCTTGCGGGTGTCGAGCACGTGGGCTTTCGTGCCTGCGAGTGCATCTGCGAAGCTCCGGGTCAATGTCGCGATGCCGCTCATGTGCTGCATGAGGTTGAGGATGACGCGTTCGCAGCTGAGCAGGGCGCGGGCGTTGTGGCGGATGACGGCGAGAGCCTGACCGTCATGGACGCGGACGCCGTCGAAGACTTCAGGGTGGCTGATGACTTCAAAACGAGTCTGGGCGGGGCCGCGCGCGTCGAGGTGGCTGAAGATTTCAAAGATGCGAGGGATGCAGCCGAGGCCGGAGACGACCATCTCCTGGCGTGCGAGGACGGTGGCGGTGGCGCGCAGGTCGGGGTCAATCGTGAGATTGGTGGTCGAGTCGCTGGCGGCTTTGTCTTCGATGAGGGCCTGTTCGAGCAGGGCGTCGATGCGGCGGTTTTTCCAGTCCATTTTGCAAACCAGGGAATAGGGATTAGGGAACAGGGAATAGCCGCCCTGTTCCGATTTCAGTTTACTCTGCAGGCAGAGCGGCTAAGGCTGCCTGTGCTTTGGTAAGGAGCTGGCGGTTTTCGCTCTCCTGCTTTTTGAGGCCCTCGACGATGGCGGCGGGGGCTTTGGCGAGGAAGGCTTCGTTGCCGAGCTGGCGTTCTGCGGAGGCGAGGCCTTTTTCGAGTTTGGCAATTTCTTTGGTGAGGCGTTCGCGCTCGGCGGGGATGTCGATGGTGCGCTCATAAGAGAGCACGACTTCAAAGTTGGGCTGTTGAATTAAGTTACCCAAATTCAAGAGACGTATTCTTGCCTCCTCGTCTATTTCGCCGAACTGGATTTCCGAGACGCTCGTGAGCTTTCGAATGACGTCAACATTCTGCTGAAAGGTTGCTCGAACGTCATTACGGCCTTCGCTTGGGATTATAGTGATGGGGATAAATTCCTTTTGAGGAACATCGGCCCTCTGCCGCCAATTCCGCACCACATTTACCAGATTTTGAAGGTGAAACATGCCTTCGTAAACACCGTCTGTTTCAGCCTTCTGGTCAATGCGAATTGCTAACTCTCTTTCAATTGCCGGATAGCTGGCCAATGCAATTGAACGAGAGGGGGGATTACCGTCGTAAACTGCATGCCAAATCTCTTCCGTGAGGAAGGGCATGAAAGGAGATAGGAGACGGAGAGACGACTCAAAAACGCTCAGCAGTGTGGTAAGTGCCGCACCGACCGTTGCCTTGTCTGCCGTTTCAGAGAAATCGAGATGGGGTTTGACTATCTCTAGATACCAATCGCAAAACAATCCCCAGAAGAATTGGTAAATATTGCTGGCTGCATTGTCATATCGATAGTCCGCCAAATCTTCATTGACTAGCATTGCGGTTCTGTTGAATTGAGCCACGATCCAGCGGGCTTCCAGAGGGTCGGTCTCGGCGGCGGTCGGCATGCCGCCGAGGGCGGCGGGATCGACGTGAATGCCGATTTCGGCGGCGCGGTCGACGTTCATGAAAAGGAAGCGGGCGGCGTTCCAGATTTTGTTGGCAAACGCGCGGTAGCCTTCGGTTCTGGCTTCGTTGAAGGCGATGTCGGTGCCTGGCGATGCCATTGAGGCGAGCGTGAAGCGAACCGCATCCGTCCCGTATTTCTTGACGATTTCAATGGGATCGATGACGTTGCCCTTGGTTTTGGACATCTTTTCGCGGTTGGCGTCGCGGACCAGGGCGTGGATGTAGACCTCGCGGAATGGTACGGACTCGGCGAGCGGGCGCGGCGAGCCATCCGGCATGGGCACATCTGCCGCGAACCAGCAGCCCATCATGATCATGCGGGCGACCCAGAAGAAGAGGATGTCGAAGCCGGTGACGAGCAGGCTGGTGGGGTAGAAAGTGGTGAAGTCGGGAGAAACCCCGGCACCCGCATTTTTCAAAAAGGGCCAGCCGAAGACACTGACGGGCAGCAGGCCGGAGGAGAACCAGGTGTCGAGGACGTCGGTTTCCTGGGTGATTTCACCGCTCTGGCAGTGGGAGCAGCGCGTCGGATCAGACTTCGCACCGGGCTCTGGCACGGTGATCTGGTGGCAGATTTCGCAGTGCCAGGCGGGGATGCGGTGGCCCCACCAGAGTTGGCGAGAGATGCACCAGTCGTGGATGTTTTCCATCCAGTTGAGGTAGGTCTTTTTGTAGTTGTCGGGCGTGAAGCGGACGTGGCCCTCTTCAACGGCCTGGATAGCACGGGCCGCGATGGAGGAACCAAACCCGGAGGGTGTCTTGTTGACAGCAATGAACCATTGCGTCGAGAGGCGCGGCTCGATTACGTCTTTGCTGCGGTCGCAGCGGCCGACGGAGAGCTTATGGTCGTGGATGGTGCCGAGAAGGCCGAGGGCTTCGAGGTCTTCAAGGACGCGCTTGCGGGCGGCGTAGCGCTCGAGGCCGGCGTAGGGGCCGCCGTTCGCGTTGATGTGGGCGCGGTCGTCCATCACGTTGATTGAGGGCAGGTTGTGGCGCTGGCCCAGGGCGAAGTCGTTGGGGTCGTGGGCAGGCGTGATCTTGACCGCGCCGGTGCCAAAGTCGCGGCTGACCCAGGGGTCAAGGACGATGGGGATTTCGCGATTGAGCAGTGGCAGCAGGAGCTTTTTGCCGTGGAGGTGCAGGTAGCGCTCGTCCTCGGGGTGGATGGCTACGGCGACGTCGCCGAGCATGGTTTCGGGGCGCGTGGTGGCGATTGTGAGCCACCCCAACGACGAAGACCTGTCGTTGGGGGCCCCGGATAGCTCGCCCTCAGAGCCTACGACGGGGTAGCGAATCTCCCAGAGCTTGCCGAGGGTCTCTTCGTGGACGACCTCGAGGTCGCTGACGGCGGTCTGGCAACTGGGGCACCAGTTCACGACATAGGCACCGCGGTAGATGAGGCCCTGCGCGTAGAGGCGGGTGAAGGCTTCGCGGACGGCGATGGAGAGGTCGGCGTCCATGGTGAAGTATTCGCGGGACCAGTCGACGGAGGCGCCGAGGCGCTTCATCTGGTCGAGGATAGCTTTGCCGTATTGGTCGCGCCACTGCCACACGCGAGCTTCGAAGGCCTGGCGACCGAGGGCCTGGCGCGAGGTGCCTTCGGAGGCGAGCTGGCGCTCGACCATCATCTGCGTGGCGATGCCGGCGTGGTCGGTGCCGGGGACCCAGAGGGTTTTGTCGGCAGTTCCAGCACTGCGCATGCGGTGCCAGCGAGTGAGGATGTCCATCTCGGTCTGGTTGAGCATGTGGCCCATGTGCAGGCGGCCGGTGACGTTGGGGGGCGGCAGCAGAATCGTGAAGGCCTGCGCGGCGGGCGAATCGCCTTCGGCAGGCTTCGAGCCGGTTTCCGTAGGTGTGGCTTGGGCGAAGAGGTTTTCGCGGACCCAGTATTCGGCCCATTTATCTTCAATGGCGGCGGGGTCGTAGGCTTTGGGGAGGTCCATTTTGGAAAGCTGGGGCATGGGGTCTGGTCTTCGATTTCGGCGGGCCGGATTTGTTGCGAAACGGCCGGAATTCAGGCGGTTTTTCGCATCGGGGCCAACCCCTCACGATAGCACAGGGGCGAGATTTCAGCGCTACGGCGTGATCAGGGGCACGGATGGGAAATAGGTCCGGTAGCGGCTGTCATCACGGGTAAGAATTGGGCAAGCCAGGACTGAGGCGTGAGCTCCGATAAAGAAGTCGCCCAGAACGCTGGTCCTGGTTCCGCCCTTTTTGCGGTAGAGGAGGAAGGCTTTGCCGGCGAGGAATGCAGCTTCATTGGGGATTTCGAGGAGCGAGATTCCTAAATCGGTCAGGGCCTTCTCAACAACTAGATGAGAAGGAAAGCGCACCGAGGCTTCTGCGAAGACAACCGTGTTGATAGCAAGTTCATCCGTGGCGGCCAGGATTTGGAGGGCCTTGGTCGATCCGGGAGCCCAATGAGGGTCGTTTTGCCAGATGTCCAACAGGATATTGCTATCGATGAGGACCACTAGTCTTCGCCACGGAGCAGGTTCATTAACGCGTCTGTTCCACCTGGATATGCGGGAAGGATGCCGCGCGCTTTCTTGAAGCGATCCGGATCAGCGTTCTTGGCGATTCTTTCGGGGCGAAGAATCAACTCGCCCTTTTCGTTGGCATCCAGGACCAATTTGCTGCCCGGCACCAATCCGAGAACCTCCCGGACATGTTCGTCCAAGCTAATCTGACCTTTTTCATCGACGGTAAGGGTCATGGGTTGGCTCCGGTGCTCTGACTGGTCTGATTGTAATACTGATTGGAAATGGCAGATGGCGCAATCAGCGAATTGACCATCTCTCTGGCGTAAGGTCGCGGAAGTTGAGTTCAGCGATGACAAGGGGCGGACGGACGGGACCGCTGCGCTGACGCAGAGCGATTCGGTGTGCTTGCATCCTGCGCCGCTCAAAGTGGTCGCATGACGCGGACTCTACGCTCCCAGTTCTCAAAGTCGAGACCTTGGGCGCCCGGCACACGCCTCTAGTCAGATAAGCATTTCGTTACGCAGCACTCTATAGGGGTTCGTATGGGTGACATTACGAAACTCCTACGCGCGCGTGTACGCGCCTCCCACGACGCTTGTATAACGTGTGCTATCGGAATCCTCTACGCGGGCGTACGTAATACGCGTATAAGACATTTAAAATAAACAACTTAACTCATTGACAAGTGCTTCGATTCCGGCTATTTTGAGTTCAGTTTGGAGGCCCTAATGGCACACGAGAATCTACTTGCAACGATCGAAGCAATCCGCAATTCCAATCCTGACCGATGGAATAAAACGCCCTATCAAAATGAACGGGAGCTTTGGGGATGGCACTTTGCGTTTCCTTACTACGGCTCGTGGCACTTTGTTTCGATTCACAACTTACCCGCTGCTCTGCCGCGTCCAGAGTTGATTGCGAACGCCATCGAGGGAATCGACGTCATCCTCGATGAGAAGTGGGGTATCTATGGAAATAAAAAGGGCATTCTGGGATATTACGCAACGGCGCGAAGCACTCGCGCCCTCGATGGAAGCGACAATCATTGGTTCATGATTGGGCGCTCTTTTAGAAAGAACATTGAGTCTGCTCAAACCGAAGTTCGATCACTCTTACTTCAAAAAAGTTTCCTCAAACCGGAAGAAACAGACATTCTTCAGTACCTGTCCAGGAGGACAGACAAGCATTCGAATGACAGCAATCCATTTTTGCCGGGTTACCATCGCCGCGAGAACATTGCAGAGACCATTGCAAAGCAGACTGTGCGTCAATACTGAAGCCCAGTCTGCCCATGGTTAGGCCGCATTATTTAGTTAGCGGCGAGTGAGCGCAGGACGTACTGCAGGATGCCGCCGTGTTCGAAGTAGGCGATTTCCTGGGGGGTGTCGATGCGGACTCGTGCTGCGATCAGTTTGGTGGTGCCGTCGGCGGAGACTACTTTGACGTGGAGGGTTTTGCCGTCGGCGAACTTGGTGTCGAGCATGGTTTTGAGGCCGGGGAAGCTGTAGAGTTCTTCGCCAGTGAGGCCGTGGGATTCGACCGATTCTCCTGCTGAGAACTGCAGCGGGAGGATGCCCATGCCGACGAGGTTCGAGCGATGGATGCGCTCGAAGCTCTCGGCGATGACGGCGCGGACGCCGAGGAGTTTGGGTCCCTTGGCGGCCCAGTCGCGGCTGCTGCCGGAGCCGTATTCCTTGCCGGCGAGGATGACCAGCGGCACGCCGCGCTCGGCGTAGGCGACGCTGGCGTCGAAGATCGACATGCCGGTGCCCTCGGGGAGCAGGCGGGTGACGCCGCCCTCGGTGCCGGGGGCCAGCTTGTTCTTCAGGCGGACATTGGCAAAAGTCCCACGGACCATGACCTCATGATTGCCGCGGCGCGAGCCGTAGCTGTTGAAGTCGGCGGTGCGGACTCCGTGGTCGGCGAGGTATTTGCCGGCCGGGCCGTTGGCCTTGATGTTGCCGGCCGGGGAGATGTGGTCGGTGGTGACACTGTCACCCAAAATCGCGAGGACGCGGGCGTTGGCAATGTCTTCGACGGGGGCCGGGGTGGCGGTGATGCCGTCGAAGTAGGGGGCTTTGCGGATGTAGGTGGAGTCGGGCTCCCACTCGTAGGTGTCGCCGAGGGGGAACTTGAGGCCCTGCCAACTTTGGTCGCCGAGAGTGACGGTGGAGTATTCGCGGGTGAAGCCTTCGCGGGTGACGCCGAGGGTGATGGATTCGGAGACTTCCTGCTGGCTGGGCCAAATGTCTTTGAGGTACACCGGCTGGCCGTTTTGATCCTGCCCCAGAGGGGTTTCATCGAAGTTATGGTCAATGCGGCCAGCGATGGCATAGGCGACGACCAGCGGCGGGCTCATGAGGTAGTTGGCGCGGACGTCGACGTTGACGCGGCCCTCGAAGTTGCGGTTGCCCGAGAGGACGCTGACTGCGACGAGGCCGTGGGCATTGATGGAGTCGGAGACGTCTTCAGGCAGCGGGCCGGAGTTGCCGATACAGGTGGTACAGCCGTAGCCGACGACGTTGAAGCGGAGCTTTTCAAGGTAGGGGAGCAGGCCGGATTTCTGGTAGTAGTCGGTGACGACGCGGCTACCGGGGGCGAGCGAGGTCTTGACCCACGGCGGAACGGTGAGGCCTTTTTCGACGGCCTTTTTGGCGAGCAGGCCGGCGGCGATCATGACCGACGGATTCGAAGTATTGGTGCAGCTGGTGATGGCGGCGATGACGACCGAGCCGTGGTCAAGGTAGGTGTCGGGGTTGACGCCGAAACGCCCCTGAACGGTCGATTCATGGGCATGGCTTGGGACCAGCTCTTCATCGAGAACCGCGGTTGATGTGGCCCAGGCAGCGGCGGTGCGTTCGCCAAGCGGCTTGGCGGTGGGGCCAAGCAGGCTGGGGAGCTGTTTGCGGAAGCTGGCCCCGGTTTCTGAAAGCAGGACGCGGTCCTGGGGACGCTTGGGGCCGGCGACGCTGGGCTGGACGCTGGCCAGATCGAGCGAGAGGGTCTGGGTGTATTCAGCCTCGGGCGAATCTGGGCCGTGGAAGAGGCCCTGCGCCTTGTAGTATGCCCCGACGAGGGCGATTTGCTCCTCGCTGCGGCCGGTGAGGCGCAGGTAGCGGAGGGTTTCTTCGTCGACGGGGAAGATGCCGCAGGTGGCGCCGTATTCGGGAGCCATGTTGCTGATGGTGGCGCGGTCGGCGAGGGGGAGTTCGGCGATGCCGGGGCCGTAAAACTCGACGAATTTACCGACGACGCCGAGCTTGCGCAGGGCTTCAGTGACGGTGAGGACGAGGTCGGTGGCGGTGGCGCCCTCTTTGAGCTTGCCGGTGAGCTTGAATCCGACGACCTGGGGAATGAGCATGGAGACGGGCTGGCCGAGCATGGCCGCCTCGGCCTCGATGCCGCCGACGCCCCAGCCGAGGACGCCGAGCCCATTGATCATCGTCGTGTGCGAGTCAGTGCCGACGAGGGTATCGGGATAGGCGACCGTTTCGCCGTCCACCTGGTTGGTGAAGACGACGCGGGCGAGGTATTCGAGATTGACCTGGTGGCATATGCCCATGCCGGGGGGTACGGCAGAGAAGTTGCGGAAGGCGGTCTGGCCCCACTTGAGGAAGGCGTAGCGCTCGCGGTTGCGCTGGAATTCGAGCAGCGAATTTGCGTCGTAGGCACTTGGCGAGCCGAATTCATCAACCTGGACGGAGTGGTCGATGACCAGCTCGGCGGGCTGCAGGGGGTTGATTTTTTCGGGGTTGCCGCCGAGGAGCTTCATGGCATCGCGCATGGCGGCGAGGTCAACGATGGCTGGCACGCCGGTGAAGTCCTGCATGAGGACGCGGGCGGGCATGTAGGCGATTTCGCGGCTGGGCTCGGCTTTGGCGTCCCAGTTGGCGAGGAACTCGATATCGCTGGCGGTGACGTTGAGGCCATCTTCGCGGCGAAGCAGGTTTTCCAGCAGGATCTTGAGGCTGAAGGGCAGGCGGGCGAGGTTGAAGCCCTTTTCCTGGAGAGCGGGCAGGCGATACATCGTGTAATTGAGGCTGCCGGAGTTCAGGGTCGTTCGGCTGGAGAAAGTATTCATTGCAGAAGGCCTTTCTTATTTTTGAGAACTGGGAATCACGGTGAATGCGTGGGGGCGTCTCGATGGAATGCCATCGGGCACAGCGCGCACTTTGAGAATTACTCGACCGCTCAATTTTAAGGCATTTGGGCGCTGTGCGAGTCTCGATGCGAGGCGGCAGGCGCGATTCGCGGCGCAGACAAGCGGGCGGACCGCACGCACCTCGTGCCGTCTGACACGGTCTGACGAGGTGCGTGCGGGGGCCCTGGGTGCCTGGAGTGACTATTTCGCCGGAGCTGCCGCGGCGGCGGGGGCTGGCGGCGGGGGTGGCTGGGAGCCATACCCGATCTGGCCCTTGAAGGGCTTGCCGTCGTAGACGTAGATGAGGCTGTCAGAGACATCGACTGCCTCGCCATCGACTTTGAAAGGCTCGAATTTGTAGCCAGTGAAACAGTCTGCGGTCGATTGGCCGAGGTCCCAGGGGCCCATGGGCATTCCGTTGGCTTTGACACTGCCGTCTTTACGGATGATGACGGGCACAAAGACTGGGCCGTGCTCCTGATTTTGGAGGGCAGACATGGGAATGGGGCAGGCTGCTGTGCGGACGGGCACCAGCGGCGGGTCTGAGGCCAGATGAACGTAGGGCAGCGGTACGGCGTTTGATGGCGGCGTGAGACCTGCCTGATCGGCTGCGGCGAGAGGCTCAAGCAGGGTGATCTGTGCCGAGGCAACCAGCTTGCCGCGCACGGCTACATCCATTTTTGTGTCAACGGTGTGGGTTCCCAGCGGTTTGAACTCGCTGTAAGTGACCAGCGTGTCGGTGGTGAGCAGGTAGTGGAGGCTGGAGTCCTTCACATCAAAACAGTAGCGGGGAAAGATGGAATCGGGAGCAACCTTGGGAAAGTAGCGCTCGGGTGCTTCGATGTTGACGCAGTTGAGCACCAGCCCTGAGAAGGTGCCGGCGGTGCCATCCATCGTAAATTCCGGTTTGAAATTCGCAGCCTGTGAGAGCGGATTGGTCAGGGCGTTAGCGATGCGCTGGTCGAGCTGGCCGTAATCGACGCGATTGTCATCGTTGGCCTTGGATTTGAACTGCTTGGTGTGGCTCACGCTCCATTCGGTGCCTGAGACTTTCTTTTCTGTGTAGTTGCGTCGCCAGACCCAGGGCGCGCTCCACCATTGCTCAAGAACGCCGGTCTCATAGGCGACACCCTTGGGATCAAAGAGGCTGTAGTTGGCCTTGATGTGCCAGGGTTGGGCATCGGGGGCGGAGAAGCCAGCGGCCTTGATGCCCTTTTCAAGAATGGCGTGAGCCTGTGCATTGATGCTGGGCTTGGCGGGTGCGGCAGTTTGGGCTGGAGACAAGGCACTGCCCACGATGGCACATGCTGCGGTAAAGACGATGAATAGGCGAGAACGAAAATAGGGGTGAGTCATCGGTTGCTCCTGACAGGCGCAAGCAGTTTATACCAACCAGGGTCAGGTGCGCAGCGATGGAGGCATCGAAGCATATCGATTTACCTCAGGCATTCAGCATCAAAGCGCCTCAGTGGGTGTTGTACTGGAAGCGGAATCTCAGTTGCAGATAGGGGCCGTGGAATTCGCGCGGCAGCGGCGGGTAGTCTGCGCCCTCAATGGCGCCCCAGGCGGCGCGGTCGAGCGCCACATCGCCGGAGCGCCCGGTGAGCATCATGGCGTGCGCCTGCAGGCGGCCATTGGGCAGGATCGTAAAAACAATCTCGACCTCGCCGCGCTTGAGGATGGGGGGATTGACCTCTTCAGGAATGAGGGGGTCCCAGGTGCGATAGGTTTCGCGGATCACCTTTTGCATGTAGGGGCCAAAGTCGACGCCCTGGGTATCGGAGAGGATTTCAGCTCCGCCATCGGCGCTGGGATGCTGGTTGAGTGATCCTCCGGTTGCTCCGGAAGTGCCCTGGCCATGATTGTGCGCGGAGTCGCGCAGGGCCTGACGCAGCTGATCGGCAGGATTCTGTGAACCGAGCGAAAAGTTTGGCCGGGCGGGTACGGGCGCAGGACGCGGCGTATCAAGAGCCAGCTGGGGAGTGGGCTGCGGGGTGGCTACGGACGGCGGCACCGGGGTGACCTTTTCCTCAGGAAGCTGCGCTGCGGGCGGCGGCGTCTCCTGGACGGGAGCAGGGGTCGGGGCCGCAGGTTTGGGCATCGCCTTGAGCTCCTCGAGGGTCTTCTTGTCCACGACGGTCTGGTTGGGCTTGAGGGCCGGCACCTTTGGCTTTTGCAACTGCTTGAGAGCGCTGGGCAGTTCGTCGAGGTAGGTCAGGTCCTTGCGCTTGCGGATGGCGTCAAACGGGTCAATCACGACCGGGGTGTGAAAGACGTAGCGGGGAATCCAGGTGAGCGCAGAGAAGAAGAGAATATGCGCGATGATTGAGATCCAGATGCCCTCGCGAATGCGCTGCCAGCGTCGCTCGTCCTCATACTGCGAGATTTTTTCGAGCAGCTCGTGGGCGTCGTAGTCGACGTAGCGCGAGGTGGAGTAACCACCGAAGGCTCGCCCTTCCCTTTCCTGCGCTTCCGGTCCGCCGTTCAAATCAGGCGCGGCCTCGGCGACGGCAGTCGAGGTCGACTCGGAATGCGTCCGGGCAGTGGGCTCAGGGAGCTTCGGGTTGGAGGGCGTTTCGCTGGCTGGCATCAGACATTCAATCGCCGATGTGGGGGCACCGGGCGTAGGTGCTGCGGGTCTCTCGCTATTCTCTCATTGTCTTGAATCGAGGGCCAAACGCGCCGTGCATTCATCTCTGTGGCTGACAGCTTAGAATGGCGTTATCCCCAGAGCGAAAGCGGCTTGTCATCGCAGGCGGCGACCACTCGTTCAAGGTTATGGACGTTCTTCGATAGCTGACGTTAACAAAGGCCAATTTTTGAAATCTTTTTTCACCAATTTGATGGCTCGCTGGAAGTTCCTGGTATTGCCGGCGCTGGCCAAGTTTGGCTTCTGGGGCGTTGGCATCATTGCACTTGTAGACGCATCAAGCCTGCCGGTGCCCATGGACCTGATCCTTGCCGGATATATCTGGGCTGACAAGGCGCATTTTTGGGTCTACTGCCTGATGGCCTCGGCGGGATCGGCAATTGGCGGCCTGGTGCCCTATGGGCTGGGGCGGGCAGGCGGAGAGCTCTTCCTGCTCAAGCGGGTGAATCGCGAGCGCTTTGAAAAGATGCGCGACCGCTTTGAGCGGCAGGAGTTTTTGGCGGTGCTGGTGCCCAGCATGTTGCCGCCCCCCACGCCGTGGAAGGCATTTGTGTTTGCGGCAGGCGTCTTTGAGATGCGGGTTGCGCCCTTTTTGCTGGCGGTATTTGTGGGCCGGGTGGTGCGCTGGCTGGTGCTTTCGCTGCTGGTGGTAAAGCTGGGGCCGGAGGCGGTTTCAGTGGTTGGCGGGCTGATTCACACCCACCTCAATCTGCTGCTGGAAGCGCTGGTGCTGGTCTTCCTGGCCATCAGCGTGTGGGCCTTGCGCAAGCGGCGCAACGGCAGGAAGGCGAAGCAGCTGGAGCAACAGCCCTGAACCGATCTGGTCGCCTGGGGTCAGGTGAGCAGGTCAGGTGAGCAGGTCAGATGAGCAGGATGGTCACGATGCCGCCCGCTTCCATAGTGGCGCAGGCCGCCGGGACCATGACAAAGCAGTTGGAGCGAGCAAAGGCGGCAATATCGCCAGAGCCCTGCCAGGGCACGAGGCGCACCTGAGGGAAAAGCGCAAAGTCACACCAGGCAGGCAGAAAGCGCGTGAGCCCCGGTTTGCCGTGCCAGTTCCCTTCAAGCTGTGCCTGAGCAAAGCGCGGTTGGGGGCTGGTGTCATCGGCCAGCGCAGCCAGCAGCGGCAAAGCGAAGAGCTGAAAAGTGACGGCACTGGAAATGGGATTGCCGGGCAGGGCAAAGAATGGAAGGGCGCCCTGAGCGCGTGGAATCTGGCCGAAGACGACCGGCTTTCCCGGCTGCATGGCGACGCCATCAAAGAAGAAATTGGCTCCAGCGCGGGCCAGCGCCTCCTCCACCAGGTCGAAGCGCCCGGCGGAGACGCCACCGGAAATCAGGAGCAGATCTGCGGGCAAAGCTCCGGCAATGGCCTCATCCAGAGCGTCGTTATTGTCAGGCACTGCCGGCAGGATCACGGGCACCGCTCCCGCCGCCGCAACCATGGCGGCGAGCATCGGTGCGTTGGAGTTGCGAATCTGGCTCGGCCCTGGGTCCTGATCAACTGCAACCAGTTCATCACCCGTAGAAAGAATTGCCACCCGGGGGCGGGCGATGACATTCAAATGCGCAGCGCCGCATTGCGCCGCCAGAGCAATCTGGGCTGCGCCGAGGCGCACTCCGGGGGGCAGCAGCAGGTCGCCTGCCCTGGCTTCTGCACCCTGAGGGACGATGTTCTCGCCTTCTTCGATGGAACGGGGTGGGGCCAGGCGGACGAAGCTTGAGGCAATCTCGGCGTGCTCGACCATGAAGACAGCGTCGGCGCCGGCGGGGACGGGTGCCCCGGTCATGATCTCCCAGACTTCGCCGCTGCCCAGACTTGCCGAGATGGTTTCACCGGCGCGCACACGGCCTGCCAGGAAGAGGAGCTGATGTGTATTTGCCTCGGCGGCACGGCAGGCAAAGCCATCACGAGTGGAACGCGGAAATGGCGGCTGGTCGCGGTCGGCGCGCAACCCGTCTGCCAGCACACGGCCAGCAACGCCGCTGAGAGGCAGGCTCTCAACGAGAGAAAGCGGTGCGTCATTTTCGGCCCGGGCGAGGATGTGCCTGTGGACTTGTTCAGCCGCTTCAGCGTAACTAAGCAAATGATTTGCCATCACTGGGGATTGTAGCGGGACACTGCCCGGCAAAGGAAAGAGCCCCCGCGCTCAGAAGCGAAAACGGGGGCTCGGATGTGATTGAAGGTTGAGCTTACTTCTTGTTTTTGATCTTGGACTCGACCTTGGTCTGGGTAGCCGCGATCAGAGCCTTGACGTCGGCGACGAACTGCCCGGTCGGCGCAAGTTCAAGATACTTGTTATACGCGTCGAGCATGCCCGGAGGCGTGATGTATGCGCCGGTCTTGGGATCGACTGTGATTTTGCCGGCCAGTGCCTGACCCTTGAGGTAATACTGAATTGCATTCTTGGGGTCGGCAGCAATCGCCTTGTCCGCAGACACAGCCTGCGCATCGGAGTTGCCCACCTGGGAGAAGACGACTGTCTCGTTCCCGAGGTAGAAGGCTGCCTTCGCGGGGTTGGTCTTGGCTGCCAGATCGTACTCTGCCTGCGCGTCGTCGGGCTTGTTGGTGCGGGCGAGAACTTCGCCAAGAGCCGAGTGGGCGCCGGCGATGAGCTCTGGATTCGGCTTCTTGGAAGTAGCGGAAACGTCCAGCGTCTTTTTGAGGGAGTTGGTGGCGTCGTCCCACTTCTTCAGGCCGAGTTGCGCCATGCCGAGCTCGTACCAGAGGGTCTCACCCTGGGGCGGGAGGGGCACGACGGAAGTGTCCTTGAGCATGAGGGTTTCGGCTTCTTCGTATTTCTTGTCGCGGTTGGCGGCCCGGGCTGCGGCCAGGTCGGCATTGAGAGTCTTGATCACCTGGTTGGTCTTGCTGACCTCGGCGTTCTTCTTCTTGAACTCTTCAACCTGTTTGCGCATCTCAGGAGTCATCTTGTCGAGATATTCCTTGCGAGACATATCGACATCCTGGAGTGTGTCTTCGCTGGCGACGATCTTGACCGTCTCGATCTGATCAACGAACTGACCTGCTGGTGTATCCGGCATGCGAAAGACGAGGGTGTAAGTGCCGGGGGCAATGGCGTCGCCGGCGTAGTCGCCGGTAGGGCCCACCTGGAAGGTGTACTTCATGGTGTGGCCCATGTCGCCCGACAAGCTGACCGAGCCGGTTGTCTTGGACATGCCGGCAGGGTCGGTGACGTGGCCGTGGATCTTGCCGGGGATTCCCTGAGCACCGGCCGAAAGCGCACACAGAGCCAGCACAGAGATGGAAAACAGCATGGCGGCGGCGCGAGAGATGGTGGTTCTAAGCTTCATTGTCTTCTCCTTGAAATCGAATAACGGGAAATCTTGAAACTGCAAACTGTGAAACGGTAAACCAAAGGTCGGCAACTGACGGGACTCTCCATACTGCATTGAACACCGGTGCTACCACAATAGTTTTGTTTACGGGCGAAACCGTGAGGCCATCATCGATCGCGGAGTTCATCGCTCTTAGCCTCATTTGCCCCATCAACTCTCGCCGGGCTGCGCACGCGCAGCGTAAGGAATGGGATCAGACACTCCAGCCAAAGCAAAAGCCCTTAGTCGCAATACGCAGCTTTCGCAGGAACCACATGCTCGCTGCCCTTCCTTGTAGCAGGACCACGTTAAATCCAAAGGTGCACCGTATTCAAGGCCAAGGCGCACAATCTCCGCCTTACTCTTGGCGATGAGCGGGGTGACGATCTCGATCTTGCCGTCGCGGGTGCCGGTTCGCACGACCTGCTGGAATGCGTCGTAATACGCCGGGCGGCAATCAGGGTAGCCGGAGCTATCCTGCTCGACCGCACCGATGTAGACGCGGGTCGCGCCAAGCACCTCTGCCCAGCTGACCGCAGCCGACAGGAAGTGCGCGTTGCGGAAGGGCACGTACGTGACAGGTATGACCGCGCTGTCGCTTGCGGACTGCGATTCATGGCCAAAATCAGGAGCTGCATCGGGTACGGCGATGGAGTTGTCGGTGAGGGCTGAGCCGCCGATTCGCCGGAAAACATCGGTCTGCAGGTGAAGAAAATCAGCAATCCCAAGTCGTGCAGCCACTGCGCGGGCCGACGCAAGTTCGCGAGCCTCGGTGCGCTGCCCATAGCTGAAGTGCAAAGCAAAGGCTTCGGTCTCGGCGGCCGCCAGCGCGGCGGTCACGCAGCTATCCATGCCGCCGGAAAGGCAGATGACAGAGCGTTCTCTGGTTGATTGCTGAAACCCCACGTAACTATCCTACCGCCCGTAGATGGGGCAACAAGTGATTGCCGACACATCGGTTTGCAGAGAGCGGACCAGCCTTGCCACGCCAGCAACAAGCACGCCTAGAATAAGAGGATGCCTACCCTGATTCGCAAAGCCGTTGCCGCCGATGTGCCGGTCATTCTTGACTTCATCCGGGGGCTCGCGATTTACGAGCGCGAACCGGATGCCGTGACCGCGACTGAGGCAGACCTGTTGCGCGATGGCTTCGGCCCCGAGCCCTATTTTCACTGCCTGATTGCAGAGCATGATGGACCGGAAGGAAGACGACCGGCCGGATTTGCCTTTTACTTCTTCAATTACTCAACATGGACCGGGCGGCCAGGGCTTTATCTTGAAGACCTTTTCGTGAATACCGAGTTTCGCGGCCTGGGCATCGGCAAGGCACTGCTGGCGCAGGTAGCGGCAATCGCAGTGGAAAAAGGCTGCCCTCGACTGCAATGGGAAGTGCTGGACTGGAATACGCCGGCGGTGGATTTTTATGCCGCGCTGGGGGCGGACTTTCTGGACGAGTGGCGCAATGTACGCATGACCGGCGAGGCGATTCAAAAGCTGGCGGCGCTGGCGCCCGGGCTTACTGAGAATGCCGAGGCCCGGTCTTGATGCCGCGCAGGATTCGCGTCATCGGCGGCGGCCTCGCCGGGCCAGAAGCGGCGCTGACCGCAGCCAGACTGGGCTGTGAAGTCGACCTCTACGAGATGCGGCGCGACAATCCCGATGACCCAGCCAGGCCGGTGCTGACCCCGGCCCACCAGACGACCGAATTTGGCGAGCTGGTCTGTTCGAATTCTCTGAAGAGCGAGTCGCCCAATACGGCTCCCTGGCTGCTCAAGCAGGAGATGCGGCGGGCCGGATCGCGGCTGATTGCGCTGGCGGATGAAACGGCCGTCCCGGCCGGGCACGCGCTGGCGGTCGACCGCGTCGAGTTTTCGCGCCGGATCGCCGAGGCCATTGCCGCCGAGCCGCTGATTACCGTGCACCGCGAAGAGGTCACTTCGCTCGCAACGGATGGCGACGCGCTGACGATTGTGGCTTCGGGTCCGCTGACCTCAGACGCACTGAGCCAGCAGATTGCTCGGCTTACCGGGGCGGAGCACCTGGCCTTTTACGACTCGATTTCGCCCATTGTCGATGCGGATTCGATCAACATGGACCGCGTCTACTTTGCCGCGCGCTGGGACAAGGGCACGGCGGATTACATCAATTGCCCAATGAACCGCGAGGAGTATGCCGTATTTCTCGACGCTCTGACAACCGCCGAAGCCACAGAAGCAAAAGAGTGGGAGAAGGCCGAGTATTTTGAGGGCTGCCTGCCGATTGAGATTCTCGCCAAACGCGGTCCGGATACGCTGCGCTTTGGCCCCATGAAGCCGGTGGGCCTGCGCGACCCGCGTACCGGGCAGACGCCGTGGGCTGTCGTGCAGCTGCGCAAGGAAAATTTGCGGGCAGATAGCTACAACCTGGTCGGCTTTCAGAATCATCTGAAATTCGGTGAACAGGCCAAGGTGCTGCGGCTGATTCCGGGGCTTGAAAATGCAAAGTTCCTCCGCTTCGGGCAGATTCACCGCAACACGTACATCTGCTCTCCGAGGGTGCTCGATGACCGCTTGCGGATGAAGGAGCACCCGAACCTGTTCTTTGCCGGGCAGATTTCCGGCGTCGAGGGCTATACGGAATCCATCGCTTCAGGGCTGCTGGCCGGGCTCTACGCGGCGGCTGTGGCGCACGGCGAAGAGCCAGAGGCTGCGCCGCGCCAGTCTGCGCTTGGTTCGCTGGTGAACTACATCACGCAGGCCGATCCGAAGCACTTCCAGCCGGCCAACATCACGTTTGATCTGCTGGTGCCGCTGGAGGAGGCGATGCGCAAGAAGGTTCGGGACAAAAAGGAGCGCCACCGCATTGTCTGCGAGCGAGCGCTGGAGGCCTTTGACGCGTGGTGGGCGAGCCGGGGGTTGGCTGGTTCTGATAAATTCGCAGCTGAAATCAAAGAGTGAAGAGGTCCGCCATCTCCATGCCAATGAAGCAGAGTCCATCGTCCAAATTGTCTCTTCCGGTTTTCACCAACATTGCTGTTGCAGTCGCGATCTTTGGCCTGGGCGTGGTCGCGGCGTCAGCCCAGACGGCCGCGCCCGATCCGCTGCGCACGGACTGGCCGAACCTCAAGCGCTTCCAGGCGGAGAACGCTGCCCTGCCCGCGCCGGCAGCCGGTGAGAAACGCGTGGTCTTCATGGGCGACTCGATCACCCAGAACTGGCTGCGCAACGGCCAGCCGGATTCCGTGCCCGACCCTGGATTCTTTCCCGGCAAGCCTTACGTCAACCGCGGCATCAGCGGCCAGACGACGCCGCAGATGCTGCTGCGCTTTCGCCAGGATGTGCTGGCGCTGAAGCCGGCTGCCGTGGTGATTTTTGCCGGGACCAACGACGTGGCCGGCAACACGGGCGACATGACGCCGGAGCAGTCAGAAGACAACATCGCCTCGATGGCCGACCTGGCTCATGCCAACGGGGTGCGCGTGGTGCTGTGCTCGATTCTGCCCGCTTTTGATTTTCCCTGGAAGCGCGGTCGCGAACCTGCGCCTAAAGTTCTGGCCCTGAACAAGTGGATCAAGGACTACGCGGCAGCAAATGGATATGTCTACGTGGATTTCCATACAGCGATGACCGATGAGCGCGGCGGGCTGCCGGTAAAACTGAGCGCCGACGGCGTGCATCCCAACAAGCTGGGCTACGACATCATGAATCCACTGGTCGAGGCGGGCATCGTAAAAGCGCTGACGAAGTAGCCGTCACGGCTTCGCAGCTTCCAGCGTTTTGCTGTGAATCGTCACCTGGGTTTCGGGGATGGTGCCGTCGTTGAGGCGGACCTCCGTTGGTAGGCCCTGGAGGAGGATCCGCTGAACGCTCTTTGACCTTGCCCCGAGCATTACCCGCTGAGTCACCGAAGACGAATCGCTGATGACCTGCACCGGAGCCTCAACCGCTGCGTAGCCGTTGTTATTGAGATTTACAGTGACCAGGTAGGAGCCTGGAACCGACGCCTTGCTTGAAAAGACGCTCTCGATCGTCAGATCGGGCAGCCCCTTGTCGGCATACACCCAATCGGCAAAGAAGCTGGCGAGAGACTTGCGCTGCCCTGCCTGCTCGATGAGCCTTTCAAAGGAATCGCGGGCGGTGTCCGTGGCCGGATCATAGGCCCTGAGGGCTGCCGACAGGGTTGGATCGCCGACCATGTCGCGCAGCATCCAGAAGACATAGGCCGCCTTGGTGCGGTAGTAGACAGGTGAAATGCAGGCGACCAGCGGCTGTCCGTCGCTCGCGCCGGGACTCTCCGGCTCGGCCAGCGCCAGGGCTGACCGCGCGCTGTCAAGGGCGGCCAATGCACGGTCACGCCCCTGCTGCTTTTCAATCCAGAGAGTGCCCATGAAGTGAGCGACGCCTTCGCTGAGCCAGGCCCGGGGCGACAGCACCCAGGCGTGGGTCAGCGCGTGAGCCATGACGCCGTCCAGTACTTCGGGCGTTGCGGAGCGAACCGGCGTGGCCAACATGGCGCCGGTTTCAAAGGGGATATCGCCATCGTCGGGCAGTTCAAGAATGGTCAACTGCGAACGAGGCTTTACCCCAAGCCAGCCTTGCAGGAAGGGCGTCACATCAGCTGCGGCATTGCTCCAGGCGGCGATGTTGTGTTCCGATTCGGGCCGGGTCCAGAGCATGACATTCGTGGCAGTGTGGCCGGTGCGGCTGGCGATAAAGAGGCTGGGGGCCTCAAAGCCCAGGGTTGCGTCTTCGACCCGCCCTGTCGCCACGCTGGCCACCGAGGCATCCGCGCCGGCAAAGTTGGTGAGCGCAACCGGGCGACCATTGACGAGGGCGATGTTGGGAGTGAGTCCGTTGCCGACCAGTACCGGCGACGTTTCGACGGTAAGCCCGAGGCGAAAGTGCGCGCCAGCAAGCCGCAGCTTGTGGGTGCCGATCTCATCAAAAAGCCGCGCGCCATCGCCAAGAATCACTGGTACAGAGCTGACCGGATACCAGACCACGTTGCCAAATCCACGCAGGCCGGTAAATTCGGGCGCAATGCGGTCCCAGTCGGAGTGGGCGGCTGCATCGTCTGGCGTGCCGATGGCCAGCAGGCGTTTGGCCGATTGCGGGATGGTGCCTGAGTAGGTAACATCCAGCTGCAGGGTTGCGCCGGGGGCGAGCGGCGTATCAACGTTGACGACTGCTTCGCGCAGCTGCCCGGTGTGGTCGGCGTCTGAATTCAGCAGGGCCGTGGTGAAGGGGACTGACCGGCCCTGAATCCGAATCACTTCCCAGTTCAGCGTTGAAGATAGCTGCAGCGGCACGTGCGTGAGTGCCACTTTGCCGTCATTGCGCACGGTCAGCAGCGCGCGGACAGCAAGATAGCTTTCCGCCGGGCGCAGGCGTACATCGAGATCAAAGTCGGTGGACGTGAGAGCCGTTCGTTCGGCGTCCAGGGCAGATGGAGCTTCCGGCGCTGGCGTCTTGCCGGAAATACTGGGAGCCTTGGCGGCTGGCGTCGGCTTGGCCGGGAGCGGTTCAGGCGGGGGCAGCGTGTCGGTCGTCTGGCCGTTCTCGTCGGTCGAGCGCTGCAGGATAACCTTGCTCTTCTTCTGCTTGTTCTTTTCTGTCTGGCGAATGGTTTCTGAGGAGACCGGCGGGGCGCTTGAGGAGGTCTGGGCCCACGCAACCGGGCCACCCGACACAGCGGCAAACGCCGCCGAGATTGCGGCGAGCCCGACCAGATTTTGCCACCCGCCCCTTTGCCACCCGCCGCGACCTGCTTTCACGAACCCAGCCCTTTCTGCTTCTTTGGTTTGGACGCGGCCTTGCCAAATTGGTCAGGCAATTCGCCTTTTGAGGCGCCCCGCGCCCTTGCCCTGCGCTGCCGGTAGGCCTCAAACAAGACGACCGCCCCTGCCGCCGAAACGTTGAGAGAACTGACGCCCCCCGCCATCGGAATGCGCAGCAAATGGTCGCAGGTGCGGCGCACCAGGTCATGCAGCCCGTCGCCTTCGCGGCCCATCACCAGCACGCAGTCGCCAGAAAAGTCGTACTGATCGTAGTCCATCGTGCCGCGCTCGTCGAGGCCGATAATCCACATGTTCTGGCGCTTCAGCTCTTCGAGCGAACGGACGAGATTGACGACGCGGGCGATGCGCAGATGCTCCTGCGCGCCAGCCGCAGCTTTGGCCGCGACCGCACTCAGCGGAGCGGCCCGACGCTCGGTCATCACGACAGAATCAACCCCGGCACCATCAGCTGAGCGCAGCAGCGCGCCCAGATTTTGCGGGTCTTCGACGCCATCAAGGGCCAGCACCAGGCGCGGCTTGCCGGTGGGTTGAAGCACGTCTTCAATGGTCAAAAACTGCTGCGCTCTGACAATGGCCACAACGCCCTGATGGGCAGGGGTCTTGGCCATATCGGTGAGTGTCTCGCGGGGCTCGGTGCGCACGCGGATCTTCAGCTCTTTGCAGAGCGACACAATTGCTTCCAGCCGCTCGTCCCGGCGCTCCCGCGCCACCAGCACGTGGTCAAAGCGGCGCTTGCCCGCCTTGAGCGCCTCTTCGACTGGGTGAATCCCGTATAAAGTCTGCATCTCTTCAGTTTAGGCCTTTTCTCTTCAAAATCATCGGCTCATGACGAATCAATGCAGCGACGACATGTACCAGCGCCGTGCCTATATGATTCACTACGCTATGATGCCAAACTTTCCTGCTCTTGCTACTTTCAGGCGCCGCGCGATTGCGGCTGCACTCCTGCTGCTACCGCTCGCTGCCGCGAGCCAGGTGGATGTGCTGACCCAGCGCAACGACAATGAGCGCACAGGGGCCAATCTCCGGGAGACGGTGCTGACGCCCGCGAGCGTCAATCCGCATCACTTCGGCATGCTCTTCAAGCGGGTCGTGGACGATCAGCTCTACACCCAGCCGCTGGTCGCTACCCACATCAAGGTCGGCGGGGGATGGCACGATCTGGTCTTTGTGACCACCGTCAACAACAGCGTCTATGCCTTCGACGCCAGAGACGCAGCGGCCACCGCGCCCATCTGGCACGTCAACTTTGGCACTCCGGCCAATCTCAATGACGCGGACTTCGGATGCCTCGACATCAACGGCCAGATGGGCATTATCGGTGCGCCGGTCGTCAATGCCGCAAAGACCGCGCTTTACGTCGTGGCCATCACCAAATCCGGGGGCAAATTTGAGCAGCGGATGCACGCGCTCGACCTCGCTACCGGGGCCGATCTGACGGGCAGCCCTAAAACCATCGAAGCGCCTGACTTTGACCCCCTGCTGCAGAATCAGCGCCCGGCCCTCGCTCTGGCTGGCGGCAAGGTGCTGATCAGCTACGCATCTCATTGCGACAAGGGGCCGTACCACGGTTTTGTGCTGACGTATGATGCCGAGACGTTGAACCAGACGAGCGTCTTCAATACGTCTCCGGGTGGAGACGGCGCAAGCATCTGGCAGTCCGGGCTGGCGCCGGCCGTCGATGCCGAGGGGAATATCTACGTTGTCACGGGCAATGGAAGCTGGAACGGCACGACACAGTTCAGCGAAAGCTTTCTCAAGCTTGACCCTGGGCTGCACCTTGCGGACTGGTTCACGCCAACCAACCACGTTCAGCTCGACAAGGACGACGCCGATATCGATTCTTCCGGAGCGATTCTGATTCCGGGGAAGCATCTGGTGGCTGACGGCGGCAAGGAGGGAATCCTCTACCTCATCGATACCGAGAAGATGGGCCACCTGGGCGACGAACATGCCGTGCAGCGCATCCCGGTCACGGGCTCGCATCTGCACAGCCTTGTGTACTGGAAGAGCCGAAAGAATGGCGAACTGCTCTATCTCTGGGGCCAGCGTGACCGGATTCGCGCCTACCAGTTTGAGGGCAGAAAGCTGAAAGAGGCTGCCGTGATGTCCCGGCCTGAGATGAACGAGGGCCACCCGGGGGCGATGCTGTCGCTGTCAGCCAATGGCGACCATGACGGAATTTTGTGGGCTGCGATTCACGCAACGGGCGACTCATGGCACGAGTCTCGGCCCGGCATCCTGCACGCTTACGAGGCGGACGACCTGGGCCGCGAGTTGTGGAACTCACTCCAGAACCCGGCGCGCGACGACTGTGCCAACTACTCCAAGATGGCTCCGCCGACGGTCGCCAACGGGCGCGTCTATCTGGCCAGCTTTGGCACGGAAAACACCGGCACCGGCCAGTTGTGCGTGTACGGATTGCTGCCGGAAGGACCGCTTCCTGCCGCTCCGGCGGGCGTCAGCGCCAAGATCGAAGGCCGGTTTGTTGCGGTTGCCTGGAGTGTCGTGCCGGGAGCCGAAACCTACTCTGTCGAGCAAATTCAGAGTGGTCTCGCGCGGATCATCGCGTCCGGGCTGACCGAGCCGGCTTTTACGCTCCCCGCCGCAGACAAGGGAACAGCGGATTACGCCGTGATCGCGGTGAATGCCAACGGCAGCAGCGCTGCTTCGAAGCCGGCGTCTGCGACGGTTCAGCAGGTCCCAGAGCCGCGCATTCACCACTGAAGCTGTTTTCGGCGGTGATTCTTCGCGCCGATCAAAAAAACTGTCATCGTTGCGGTGGCAATTTGCGTCTAAGAGTTTGTGATGACAAACTTTGCCTCCGCAGCCGCCGCCTCAGTACTGAGTGCCCGTGAAGCCCAGGACCAGGTACGCCAGGAAAGTCTCGCCATTGCTCAAGGCCTGAAACGCCAGGACGCTGGATTGATCGACTCGCTCATCCTGCGCTACCAGCACCGCCTGCTGCGTTATCTGCTCTATCTGACCAGCAATCGCGAACAGGCAGAAGACCTCTTTCAGGAAGTATGGATGCGGGTGCTGGTGCGCGGAGGCCAGTTCAACGGCAAGGCGCGCTTTGATACCTGGCTCTTTACCATTGCGCGCAATCTGGTGATTGACCTGCGCCGCAAGCGCACCATGTCGAGTCTCGACGAAATGTTCGAGGCCTCGGGCGATGACGACCGCGCCTCAGGCATTGAAATCGCGGCGGATAGTCCCTCCCCTTTTGAGCAGTTCGCCAGCCTTGAAGACAAGGACCGGCTTGCCGTCGCTTTGCTCGAATTGGAGCCGCTGCACCGCGAAGTTCTGGTGCTGCGCTTCCATGAGGAGCTTTCGCTGGAGGAAATTGCCAACGTAACCCGGGCACCGCTCTCCACGGTAAAATCACGTCTGTACCGGGGCCTGGCGTCAATGAAACCCCGTCTGGCTGAAGCGATGCAGCCGGGCCGGCCAGTCAACGAATCGTATCCTGCGGGAGCCTGATTGAACCAAGGTTCAAATGCCGAAAATGCCGCTGCCTCTTCTGCCTCAGCAGAGCGTGCCGGGCAGGGCGCGGCTCCTCATCGGGTGATGGACCGTCAGAATGGCTTGATTTCAGCAATCACCGGCCGCGAGGCCAACCGCGAGCGGGCAGTGGCTCATCGCACCCGCCGCGTGATGTTCAGCTCGCTTGGAGTGCTGCAGGAGCGGAAGCAGGATAAAAGCCGCGCACGTGCGCTGGCGATTGGCCTTGCCTGCCTGGTTTTGCTGCTGATAGCGCCCCTGCTGTGGGAGGCCACGGACAGCCTTATCGCCGGCGAACACCTCGCCGACCCTGGCAGCCAGCTGAGTCTTTGGGCGTGCATGGTGTGCCCTACCCTGCTGGGCGCGGCGCTGCTGGTGGGCTGGCTGCGCCGCCGCTCGTAAGATTTGCATTTCCTCGGCTCAAATATTTCCGCCAACCTTTCCATTGCGTGCCGAATCGCAACTTCTTTTGCATCTATCCCGTCTGAATATGTAGATTTGCAGTACTAACCAGGTTATTTTGGCAGGACTCTTGCGTGCGCGATCCACAATCCATCCCGGTCAATGAAGATGCGCGGTTAATCCCCGTATGGTCGATGGTTGCTGCGGGTCTGGCCTTTGTCGCCGTCGAATACTATTTCTGGTTCATTCTTCCAGAGCAGCGCCATCATGGCCCCGCGCCGCTCGGCCTGCGCGTCTACTTCAACCTGTCCTGGGGCCTGCTGGCGGCGCTCTACTTCCTGATGGTTGGGTACGTGAGCCGCGATGCGCCGAGGCGCTCAATGAGCACGCGCTTCTGGATGCTGATCTGCTTCGTTCTGCCGGGCGGGATTGGCGCGGTGCTCTATTTCCTGCTGCGGATGCCGGTGACTTCGCAGTGCCCTGCCTGCAACACGCACGTCCAGAGTGAATTTCACTTTTGCCCGCAGTGCGCTTACCAACTGACGGCGAGTTGCGGCAACTGCTTCCGGTCAGTCCGCATCACAGACCAGTTCTGCACCCGCTGCGGACACGAGCTGGCTGAGGATCACATGCCGGCGCGCCTGAGAGCGATGGCCGACTGAGCCGAGCATTTTTCATGCTCATTCCGGCGCAGGCCGCGTATTCTTCTTCCTGGCGGGTTTCCTGACCAATTCCGCTGCAATTGAAGGAACGCCATTTGACTTCCTCCCTGAATCTCGTGAGATTCCAGGGAAGAAAGGCTTCAGCCTTGCCCAACCGGATTCCCAAAGACGATTCCCTGCAACCAAATTCCGTGTCCGTCGCTCCAATTGCTATGCCGCTGACCGCGCTGATCGTCGATAACGAACAGTTGGCTCGCGAAGAGCTGAGATTCCTGCTGGATTCCTTGGACAATGTGGATGTGCTCGCCGAGGGCGCAAACGGCATTGAAGCTGTGGAGTTGATTGAAGAACATCAGCCCGATGTGGTCTTTCTTGATGTGCAGATGCCGGGCCTTGATGGCTTCGCGGTTCTCAAACACCTGATCGAGCACCGGGGCATGCAACGGCTGCCTCAGATTGTCTTTGCCACCGCCTACGACCAATACGCGGTGCGTGCCTTTGACGTGAATGCCGTCGATTACCTGCTCAAGCCCTTTGACCGGAACCGCGTACGACAGGCGGTGGAGCGGACTCGCACCCGGCTGACGGATTCAACGCAGGATGTGGCCGCTTTGGCTGCCAATCTTGATGAAACAGCGGTGAATGGCAAGGGTGCCGGGATCGATACGCTGCTCCAGATGCTGCTCCGACAGCAAGCGGCACCGCCGGCGCCGAGCAAGATAACCAGCAAACTGATCGTCCAGGTGCAGAGCCGGTTGCTGCTGGTGGACCAGACGGAGATCTGCTTTGCCGCCATTGAAGACGGGACAATTCGAGTGGTCACGCCCACTCTCGAGGGCCAGTCAAAATGCAGGACGCTCGAAGACCTGCTGGAGTTGCTCGACCCGCAGCTCTTCTGGCGCGCCCACCGGGGTTTTGTCGTGAATATCAACCATATCCGCGAGGTGGTGCCGTGGTTCAAGTCGAGCTACCAACTGCGCATGGATGACCGCAAACAAACAGAAATCCCGGTAAGCCGCGCTCAGACCAAGCGGCTGCGGGAGCTATTTAATCTGTAATCCTTGGTCAGGCAAAGGAGCGGGGCGAAATCGACCGCTTTGGTGCAGACGGAGAATTTCTCTTCATGGGTCCATTCAAGATCGTTACGCGCGCCTTCATCGACTTCTTCAGCATTACCTCGCCGACGCCGGAGCAGGAAAAGCGAGCGACAATTTTCATCTGCAGTCTGCTGGCACTGATTGTGCTGATGGCGGGGCTGACGTTTGCAGTCGTGGTGATGGCCTTTGGGCATGGGGGCCGCTAAGAAGAACTGGGCACGCGCAATTCGACTGAAAACTCCTGGTAAACGAGTGGATGGGCTTCTCCTCAGGAAACTGAAGAAAAGCAGGAAACTGAAGAAAAGCCCACCGATGCGTTTGACCTTGTTAGCCTACCTGGATTCTCAGTTCGCTAGTCGTAGCGCTCAAAGATGATCTGCTTCTTGTGCCAGCCGTAGCCGGTGAGCTTGTCGCGCACAGCAGAAACCATGTTGTTGAGGCCGCAGATATAGGTATGAATATCGAAGGCGGGGATTTCGGCGAGGACTGGTTCAGCAACGGCGACCGAGGAATGCCCGGCGACGACAGCCTCGACTGCGGGGGCGAGCTTGCGGTTACGCTCATCGACGATGTGACCGACATACTCCTGCACGTAGCCGCGCAGACCTGACCACTCTGCCGGGGCGCGGCTGAGGGTCTTGATGTAGTGGAAGTTCTCGTGCTCGGCGGCGACGCGCTCGAAGTAGTCGCGGTAGTAAAGCTCGCTCTCATGGCGGGTGCCATAGACCAGCCAGATGTCTTTGCCCTGGCTCCGGTCTTGTCCCGCATGTTCGCCAGCCTCAGGAAAGAGCCACTGGGTAAAGCTGCGCATGGGGGCAATTCCGGTGCCGGTGGCGACGAAGATTGAATCTGTCAGCGGGGCACGCAGCGTGAAATTGCCGTGGGGGCCGTGGACCTGAATGGTTCCACCCTCCGGCAGGTCAGCGAGATGGTTGGAAAAGAAGCCGCCCTCGACCCGGTTAACGCACAGCTCAAACTTGTTGGCATTGGCAGCAGACGCCAGGGAGTAAGCCCGGGTCTGCAACTTTCCGTTGCCATCAACGGCGAGGGTAGAGATGAACTGCCCGGCGGCGAAATCCAAGCTGGCCAACTCTTCGATGACAAATTCAAGGTGATAGCACTGGGCGGATTCGGAAATACAGGCCTTTTTCACAAGGCGGGCAGTCTGTGTAGGTCGAGCCAAGGTCAAGTTCTCGCTTAAGAAGAAGATGAGGCCAATTACAAGCCTGAGGTGATTATAGGCCGAGGGTGAAGATGAGATTGTGATATCGGATACATGAGGTCAGGGCCGCTGGCTGGCGAGGCGGGCGGGTTCAAACTCGTCTCCGTGGTTCCAGGTGATGGGAGCCTTTGAGGAAATCACCTGCCAGCCGAGATCCATGCCAAAGCGAAGCAGCTTGGCGTTGCCAGTGAAATCCCACTCAGGGCGGAAGTTGTCGCTGAAGTTGTGATAATCGTGGTCTTCAAAGTCCTGGAACTTGTCCTCTGCCCATTTCCGTTCGTGGCCTTCGTAGAGAGTGCCGGATTCAACCGAGAAGGCTGGAATGCCAACACGCGAGAGCGAAAAATGGTCAGAGCGGTAGTAGCTGCCGGCCTCTGGGCGCGGATCGGGGACAATGGCCAGATTGAAGGCTTTGGCAGTCGCCTGGACGGCAGGAAGGAAGCTGGTGCGCTGAGCGCCGTTGACGTTGGTTTCGAGGGGGACGCCGATCGGCAGAACCATGTCGTAGTTGATGTCGAGCGCGATCTGGGCGGCAGGGATGGGGGGATTCTGGCCCAGGAACTGTGATCCGAGCAGGCCCTGCTCCTCCGCAGTGACGGCTGAGAAGAGAACCGAATGGGGCAGTAGAGACTTCATCTGGCCAAAGACCCGGGCGAGTTCGAGAATCATGCCGACGCCGGTCGCATTATCGGCTGCTCCGTTGTAGATGTTGTCGCCGGGCAGCTCGGGCTTGAAGCCGAGATGGTCGTAGTGGGCGGTGTAGAGGACAGCCTTATCGGGGCTGGGCTTTTTGTCAGGAGAGAGAATGCCGACAACATTGGGCGACTGGAAGGGCCGGACGGTGCTGGCGACATGAGCCTTGAGGCGGACGTTGAGCGGCACTGCCTTGAAGCCGGGCTTGCCGGCGGAGGCGAATTGTGCGTCAAAGTCGAGACCGGCGGCGGCGAAGAGCTTCTTTGCAACATCGAGCTGAATCCAGCTGGCGGCCAGGAGGCGCGGATTTTTGTCGTCGCGAAGGAAGGTCTTTTCGCTGGTGTTGGAGTTTTTGACCACTCCCCAGCCGTAGCTGGCGAGGTCAGTGCGATGGATGATCAGCGCTCCGACGGCACCCATGCGGGCGGCCTGCTCAAACTTGTAGGTCCAGCGCCCGTAGTAGGTGAGAGCCTTGCCGCCGAAGAACTTCGGATCGTCGGAGGGCGGGTCGCCAACGATGCAGACGATGACTTTGCCTTTCACGTCGGCACCGGCGTAGTCGTCCCAGGCGAATTCAGGCGCGGTGGCTCCATAGCCCACAAATACCAGCGGGGCGTCGATCTCTGCCGAGGGCGTGAGCATGGAATTGAAGACGACATAGTCTTCAGCGTAGGTCAGCGGGATAGGCGCGCCGGTCGCAGGAACGAGAGTGAAGCTGGTTTCGCCGGGGATAGCCTTCATGCCGACGAAGTTGATCTGCTGGAAGTAAGTGCCGTTATCGCCGGCGGGGGCCAGACCGTCGAGGGCAAACTGGGTGGCGACGTATTTGGCCGCGAGCTCGCCTCCGCGCAGCCCGGGGTAGCGGCCTTCCATCAGATCATCTGACAGGTACTGGACGTGGGCGCGAACCCTGGCGGGATCGATCTGTGCTTCGTAGCTGCGGATGGTCTCAATCGCAGGCCGAGCAGCAGTGCTTTCATGCGTGGGCTGGGCGAGAACCGCCGGAGCGCAACCGGAGACAAAAAGAAGAAGAGTCAGCAGGCGTGAGAGGGAGTGTGTCTTGGGCTCGGATTTCAAGGATGCCTCCGTTTTGAAAAGCATACCGCAGCAACAGAGACCCCGTATTGGTAAGGGCTCATCTGCCTTTTAGCCGGGCTTACTCGACGAGACGCGTAAGGTGAGCAACCTGGTCGCGCAGCTCTCCGAGTTCGCGGGTGAGGATAGCGACTTCCGCTTCGAGCTGGGCCCTGCGCTCCTGCAATTCCGGGTCGGGTTCAGCATGGCTGACGGCGGTTGATGTCGCATACGAAGATACGTAGGAGTGCGCGGCGGCTGACTCGGGCGCCGCAAATCCCTCCACGTCGCCCGAGAGCAGGTGGGCGTAGCGAGCCTCCTTGGTACCGGGCTGGCGGGGCAGCACTTTCACCAGCGGAGCCGGCTCGCGGGTCATGAGCTTTTGCAGGACACTCTGAACATCGGACAGCTCATCAAATTTGTACATGCGTTCGCTGCGGCCGCGCAGTTCGCCGGGGGTCTGCGGACCACGCAGCAGCAGAACGCACATGATGGCGACCTCGCCGCGGGTGAAATTGAAGACTTCCTGGCAGCGGTGCTCGTACTTTGATACGCGTGAGTCGCCACGAACTGCGCCGGCGAGCCGTTCCGTCTCCAGCCCATGCAGGGCCTGGCGAACCTCCACGTCGTCCAGAGCCATGACCGGTTCGCGGTTGTTCTTTTGGTTGCAGGCATTGACGAGCGCGTTGAGCGAGAGCGGGTAGTACTCGGGGGTGGTGATTTCCTTTTCAATCAGCGCGCCGAGAACGCGTGCCTCGACGGGAGAGAGGTGGATGGAGGGCAGCGGATTCATGGGAGTATTCTCACAGAATTCACGAGGTTGTGGCGGCCTTCAGCAGCCGGTCTAGTTGTGCGGGGCACGGGGGGATGCTGTGGAGGCATCGTCGGTGCGGTTGGGAGCGGTGGCTGCGGGCGCGGGAGCGGTTGTGGTTGCGGGCGCGGGCGCAGAAGCGGCCGTGGCGGCTGCGTCTGCCCCGGCAGGGGAGTTCGTTGCTACCGGAGTGATAGGGAGTGTGAGGGTCTGGATCGTGTCTGGATCGTCGCGGAGGCGGACGTAGAGGGTTCCAGTGGTGCCGGCGCGCAGTGGGTTCGGGGCGATATTGGGCACGGGCAGTGCGGTGCTGGCGAATTCGAGTGGCACATCGACGGCGTTGCTCATGTCTGGGGCGGCGCTGACTGCGGCGATGAGAAAGAGATTGCTGGCAGCCAGCAGGCAGGGCTTTGCGGGATTGCGGGGGCATCGCAGGTCATGATTTCCGCTGAAGCCGGGCAGGCGGACCAGGGTGCCGAGCGGAACCCAGTCGCCGGAAATGCCTTCGGCTGTCACAGCGCGCAGTTGAAGCGGACCAAAGGCCGAGGCTCCAAAGCGCGCCAGAGGATCGATAACGGCGACGGCGGTGTGTGTGTCCTCGAGCATGAGGCTGCCATCGGCGAGCGAGAGGGTGGTCTGAAAGCTGCCGTCAACGGCGGCGATTTCCACTTTTTCAGTGCGCACAAAGGCGGCCGGAACCCGGGAGCGCAGGAAAAAGACCAGACGCCGCTGCAGGGGCAGGTCGTTGATCGAGCCAAGGTGGATGGGCGGCGGTGCGGTAGAGTCCGAGTCAGACTCATCATGCTGCACGCCTTTACTGAGCAGATCCACCTGGGGCCGGGGCGGGCCGACAGTGGCGGGAACGTGGAGAGTGCGGCCATCGCGCAGTGTGATGCGGGCCGAGTAGTTGCTGCCGGGCTCAAGCGTGGCGGTAACCCCGGTGGCAGTCAGCGCCAGCTGGTCAAAGTCCTGCACGCGGTTCAGTGCAGAGGGTGCAAAGGTGATGCCGGCGAGGTCGGCTGATTGCACTTCGTCCAGACGCTTGCCGCGCAGGATTGCATCCTTGTCGCCCGCGCTGAGGTTGAGTCGATCAAGCGCTGCGGCCTCAGCATAGGCGGTGAGCTGCAGCTCTTCTGGCTTGGCGAGGCCATGCTGCCGAATTGAGACAGTCACCGTGCCGGGCTTGGCGTCCTTGAGTGGAACCGCAATCTCCAGCGTCTCTGGGTGGGGCGACTTCCAATTCAAATGAAGAGGTGCGGCGGCGGTTGTGGCCGGAGCGGCAGCAGGCAGCGTCACCTGGACTTCAGCGACGCAGAGCGTACTCTCACCCTGGATGTGAAGGATGTCTTCGCGCCCGGTGATGAGAGCGTTCTGATCAGAGAGCGGAACAACCCAGCCGCCGGGGTGGGGCGCATGAAGGTGAAACCTGGGACCCTCCCAGGTGTCGAATCCCCACCTGCCGCGGATTTCGCCGACGGCTTCCGATTCAGGAAAGACGGGGAGGGGCTTTTCAAGGACAAAACCGCCGACCGATGGATCGGGACGAAGCGGGATGTCGATACCGCCTTCGCCCTGCGCCGCAGCCGGCTGGGCGGCGAGTTCCTGATGCGCCGGTTCTGGCGTCAGAGCCTTGTCGGGGGCTTTGGCTTTGGTTTCGACATGCAGGGTCAGGTCGTGCGCCATGGCAGTGGCAAAGACCAGGGGCGCGCCCTCGACAGGAAAGGCGAGATTCGGCCTGGTTCCGCAGTAGGTCTGCAGGGGATTCTGGGCAATGTCTGCGGGGTGCAGCTGCGGAGCACGGCTGGGGGCGATGGGCGGCAGCGCCACAACAATGACTGATTTGGGATCGCGGAAGGAGGGCGGCACGTTGAGGCGCAGATTGAGCGTATCGCGCTGGTCTTTCTGGGGAAGCGCCAACGCCGGGATGTATTGGTAGCGGGCCGTGTGGAAGGTGCTGAGGATGCGGGCCAGATCAACCACCGCGCCAACATAGGGGCTGAACTGACCTGCGCCGCCAAGAGCGGAGTAGCTGAGCTGATTCATCAGGTCGGCCGTCGAGCCATTGGCAATCTGGGTCACCAGCGACTGGGCGTTGGCGTCATCGAGCACCAGTCCGTCAGTGTGCTGCACAAGGCACGGGGCCTGTTGCTCGGTGGGCTTGTCAAAGCACTCCTGCTCGACGCGGATGCCCAGGCTGCGGGCGGCGAGGGCGGTGCGCTCCTTGAGCAGCTTGGGGTCGCCATTCGAAGCTGATTTCACCTCGGCCAGGTAGGCATCCAGGCGCAGACGGTCCCAGCTGGCCTGCTGCAGGTCCTGGGTGGCGCGGACAAAGGCACCGGGGCGGCCGCGGACAGCGGTACGCAGAGTGCTGAAGTCGCCACCGGTTTCTGGGGCGAGGAAGAGCAGCGCCTGCTGGGCCTCGGATGGAACGGTGACAAAAACACCCTCTTCGCGGACCGCGCGCGTCCAGGTTTCCACGCGGGTAAACCATTCTGCTGGCGGCGGGTTGGTGGCGCCGCGCAGGAAAGCAACGATGAGGACGTAGTGGGTAGATTGGCTCTCGGGCAGATCTGGATGGATCCACAGCCGGTCACCGGCCAGGAGATTGGGCACTTCCGCGATGGCCAGCGTTTTGCCCTGCCGCTGTACGTGCACATCGACTTTCGGGCCAGAGAGATCAAATGCCGGGGAATCCGCATACAGCGATTGCCCCATGCCGAGGATCGTCGCGAAGATGAGTGCAAGTGCGAGAGGCTCGATTCTTGGCACGCGGATGAAAAAGCGGGAGGCGAGACGACGGCGCATACCTCTATTGTAAAGTTGCGCCATGGCGGTGGCATGTTCGCGACCGGGAGCGGGAATACCGACTGACCCGCCTGACGGGAATGAGTGGCGCCAGAGCTACCTCGCCCGTATGTTCATTAGGAATCCCAAAAGGATTCTGTAGCATCAAAATTTGTACAAGTTTTGTTCCACTAAAGGCCTATTTGTAAAGGTTTTTCGGTTCGCCGGTTGCAAGCGCAAGGGTTCGAAGTAAGATGATTTCACTGGCATTCCTGTTGGCTTGAAGGCCAGTTGGTGATCGTTTAAACGAAACTAGATGAGCGCAGCCGATTTGGCGCAGATTTTGCTGGCACTCCAGATCTCTTCCCCGGGTCTGTAGTTGATATAGAACTTCAGTTTTGACCGGGCACATCAGGTTTTCACATGGGCCGAGTTTCAAAGCGACGACCGTCAATGGGGTCGTTTTTAAACATTTGAGTAACGCTGCAGTTTGAGCAAATTTAGCTATGAACTTAAGCCCCGCAAGAGGTCGGCAACCATAACGGAACGGTCGCAGAGACGACAGGAAAATCAGGGTACAGATACGGTTGGGAACATCTGTTGACCTGCTCCAGGAATCCGGGGTGTCACCCGCAGATAAAGCGGCGGGATCCCCAGGAAACCTGGAATCAGTGGGACAGATCGAGAGCAGGACATATGGAGAGAACGATGAAAGCGGTACAGAACACACCGATTGATGTAGAGATTGAAAACCTCACGATTCCCGAAGCAGAAGAAGTAATCGAAGAAGCTCTCGGTGAGCTTGCCTATACAAATGATCCGGGACTTGTGCGCGCGCTGCGCTTTTTGGCACCTCCGGGCTACCAGGCGATTGTGGAACTCTGCGGCGAAAACGGACGCAGCAAGCGTCGTAACGCCAGCGCGGCAAGCTGGACGCCGGAAGAAGACGAAATTCGAATCTATTTTGAGCGAATCGACGAATCGGCCGAAGATGGTGACGATGACTATCACCCCGCTCCTGTGGCGCGTCCGCGGGCGGTTATTCGCCAGGCCGTTGCATCCTTTGAAGACGGCAACGTCGACGAGAGCGCTGGCGGCTTGCCGGCAGACATTGACGAGCGCATCAAAGAGTTGTGCTCGACGCTGGCCGAGGCCGAGCGCGGGGGTCACGCGTTTATTGCGCTCAAGTGGTTCCGCGATTCCTTTTTGCCGCGCAAGTCGTTCAACTGGAATCAGAATCCTGAGTCCCGGCAATTGATTCTCGCGGAAGCCATCCTGCGCGGCGTTGTGCTGACCAGCAAGATTCCAAATCCGAAGACGCCTGCGTACCCGACAACGACGATTCGGCTGAATCGCGCTGAAGCCGGGGTGCCGGAAGAGGCGCAACGCTTCCGTCCCGTCTCAGTCAGTGGCGAGTCGCTTTCGGCCACCCTGGACGACGACCGGGGGAACCAGTGACCTGCTATTTTCTGGACGCGACGGCCTTCGTGAAGCTCTTTGTACAGGAAGCCGGGACTGACACCATCATCCGGCTTATGGAGGCCACCGAAGACAACCGCAAGCTCATCTCTGCGGGCACCCCGCTGGAGGTCTACGCGGCCCTCAAGCGGCGCGAGCGCAATGGAGGCATCTCTGCGGCTGATGGCGAGGCGGCGCGCAATATCCTGCGCGTGGAAGCTGCGCGAATGGTGCAGCAGCCGCTGAATCCGGCAGTTCTGGAGGCGGCGCGGCAACTGCTCGATCGCCACGAACTGCGTTCGGCAGAGGCGCTGCAACTGGCAGCGGCTATCGTTGCGCGGGAGATGTTTCAAGGCCTGGAGATTGTATTCGTAAGCGCGGATGCGCGACTGCGCGAGGCCGCGCACAAGGAACACTTTGAGGTGCTTGAGCCTGTCGATCAGGAAGCTTGAAAGAAGTTCTGAAAACTGCACAAAATCTGCCTGAGATCGCGTGCGATCAGGCAGATTTGCGGCGGAAGAGATCATCTTTCTCTTTGCATCCGCACGTCGCACAACTGAGGCAGCAGAAGATCAGCACTCCTACGCCTGCGGTCACCAGCACCGCAAGCAGCGTTCCCATCGAAAATAGAGTATGCGCTAAAGTATGCATCGCAATTCAACCCTGCCGAGCGAACTTATAAGGAACTCTGGTGAACCGATTTTCCAGCGAAACGAACAACCGCACTCGTTTGCCTGCCAAAGGTACACCGAATCGCCTTCGCGTCAAGTGTAGCATCAGGTTCACTCGCTGAATAGTTCGATGTTGAATCAAAAATTACGGTTGCTTATAGGCGAAACTTAGGCGAAAATAGAGCGAACGGGAGAAGCTACCATGGCCACCCCTGGCGACGCGCCGACCCTTTCCCCATCAGTCCGTGTCGCTCCGTCTGGCATCACCTCGCCTGAGGTGAACTGGCTGTTTCTCGATCTGAATTCCTATTTCGCATCTGTCGAGCAGGAGGCACGGCCAGAGCTGCGCAATCGTCCCGTCGGCGTGGTTCCGATGGAGGCCGAAACGACAGTCTGCCTGGCGGCCAGCTACGAGGCCAAGGCATTTGGCGTGAAGACCGGCACAATGGTGCGCGAGGCACGGCAGATGTGCCCCGGAATCGTGTTTGTGGAGGCGCGGCACGAGCTCTATGTGCAGTACCACCACCGGATTATCGCGGCCGTCGAGAGCTGCCTGCCGGTGACGGCGGTGCTTTCAATCGACGAAATGGCCTGCCGGCTCATGGGCCGGGAGCGGCCACTGCTTGCCGCAATGCAACTTGGCCGCCAGGTGAAAGAAGCCGTTCGGACGCAGGTCGGCAGTACACTGCGCTGCTCGGTGGGGCTGGCGCCAAACCGCTATCTGGCCAAGATTGCCAGCGACATGGAAAAGCCGGATGGCCTGGTGGCGCTGACGCCTGACATTTTGCGCGAGGCTCTGCTGGGGCTGACTCTGCGCGACCTGCCCGGTATTGGCGTGCAGACAGAAAAGCGGCTCAACGAGCGCGGCGTGAGGACCATGGCCGACCTGCTGGCGCTTGACGGCAAGGAACGCACCCGGGAGCAGACCGGCGAACTGTGGGGTTCAGTGTGGGGCGAGCGGCTGTGGCACTGGCTCCGCGGCGAAGACTTTGACATGGGCGACAACGAACACAGCAAGTCGCTGAGCCACCAGCACGTGCTCGGCCCGGAGCTGCGCAATATCGATTCCGCCTGGGCAGTGGCGCACAAGTTGCTGCACAAGGCCGCGATGCGGATGCGCGACGAAAAGCTGTGGGCGGGGCGGATCAGCCTGGCGCTGAGCTTTGTCGGTGAGGGGCCGGTACGTGCGCCCTCCGCCTTTGGACCAAGCCGGGCCGATAGCTGGACCAGCGAACTGAAGCTGACCGAGTGCCAGGATAATCCCACGCTGATCGCAGCTCTCAAGAAGCTGTGGGAGGGCCGCCCGCGCGGACCGAAATATGAGCAGCCGTTCTTCGTTTCAGTGGCGCTCACCGGGCTGGTGCCGGATGCACTGCATTCGCTGAGCCTGTTTGACGCGCATGACGGCGGCGAAGAACGGAGCCGTCTGGCGCAGACGATGGACGCGCTCAACCACAAGTACGGCCTCGCGACGCTGGCTCCGGCGACGATGCTGACAGCCCTGAAGGCTGCGCCAACGCGGATCGCGTTTGCTTCCATTCCGGATATGTTCTAGAGATTCCTGATTCCCTGAACATCTCTCTCAAAATAAACGTATCGCTCTGCATCCTGCAGACCGTTGGGTTGCGGATATGAGAGTAGAAGCGCATGAGTGAGCCGTTGAACTGGTTGCCCGAGCTGGAAGAACTCGTTGAAGAGCACCAGTCGATGGTCTACTCCATCGCGCTGAGAATGACGGCAGATTCCGGCCTGGCCGAGGAGCTGGCGCAGGATGTTTTCCTCGAACTGGATCGGAACCTGTCAAAGCTGGGTTCTGCCGAACATGTCCGCCACTGGCTGCGCCGGGTAACGCTGCATCGGGCCGCGGACGCGCTCCGGCGACGGAGGGTGCATGCGCCGACGCTGGGGCGGGATGTCTGGGTGGAGTTGGAAGAGCAACATGGGCTGGTTGAGATGAATGTTGGTCTGGCACTGGCAGCTCGGGTTGAAGAGCTGCTGGCAGGGTTGCCAGAGGCGCAGCGGGCGGCGCTGGTGCTGCGCTACCAGGAGGACCTGACGCCAGAGGAGATTGCAGTGACGCTTGAGGCACCGGTAGCCACCGTGAAGAGCCACTTGCAGCGCGGGTTAAAGCGGTTGCGAGCGATGGTCTTTGCCGGAAACGGACGGAAGACAGAAGCGGGGCAAAAGCTGAGGGAGTATGTGCGTGGATCCTAAGAATTGGAACGAGCAGGATGGGAACAAGCAGGATGGGAACGACCAGGAAATTGCCGCGTTTGAGCAGAGGCTGCGCGTAGCTATCGAGCGCAGAGCAGCTCCAGCAGGGTTGAAGCAGCGCGTGCTGGCCGAGGCCGCAAGGCGCCGGCAGCGGCAAAGCTGGCTACCGGGCAGGCGCTTTTCAGCAGGCCGTGGGATGCAAGGCCAGGGCGGAGAGGGCCGTGGCTGGATGCTGCAGCGAATTGCTGCTTCGGCATTGCTGGCCGTACTATTCGGCGGATTTGCGGTGTATGAACGGCACCAGAAGCAGGTGGCGGAGTTACTCCGGGGAGAAGAAGCCCGCGAGCAGGTGCTCACGGCAATGCGAATTACGACGCGGACGCTGGGTCGTGTGAATGCGCGGTTGGCGGATGAAAGCCGGTAAGCCGGCGAGACCTCCGGCAATTCGCAGGGAAATAACCAAATCAGAATTCCCAATTGGGAGAGAGAGCAGGACAAGATGAAGCGCAATCAAGTGTGGGCCAGCGTGCTGGCATTGGGAATGGTAGCGGTTATGGGCGGTGCGGCGAGGGCGCAAGATCAACTACCGGCACCCTCCCCCATCGAAAAGGACCTGGCCTCGCGGGCCAGCCACGTAACCGAGGTGACGCTTGACCGCACCATGCTGGAGTTTGCGGCCAAGTTCATGGACAGCAAGGATGGCGGCGACAAGGGCGACAAGGATGCGCAGGCGGCCATTGCCATGATTCAGAACCTCAAGGGCGTCTATGTGCGGGAGTATGACTTTGACAAGGAGCACTCCTACTCCACCGAAGAATTGGAAGGGCTGCGCAAGTACTTTGAAAGCTCCGACTGGTCAGCGATGGTGCGCGAGCGGACCAAGGGAATTGCGCAGGGCACCGATGTCTACGTGAAGCTGGTGAATGGTCAGATGCAGGGGCTGTTTGTGCTCGATGCTGAGCCCAAGGAGCTTTCGCTGGTGCTGATTCTCGGCCCCATCGACATTCACAGCCTGAGCAAGCTGGGCGGCAACTTCGGCATTCCCAAGGACGTGGTGAAGAAGGCCCAGAAAGAGGTGACGAAATGATGCAGAGCCGATGGAAGGCCTTGTTGATTCCCGTGGGGATTGCAGCCATCATGACGCCCGCAATTGTGTTGGCAGCCGGCGGCAGCAGCGAAGAGGGCTTTGACGCGATCGTGCACGGCATTGAGACGCAGTATCACGCCCATGCCACGCGCATCCCCTTTCTGGGGCTGATCAGCGGGCTGGCCGGAATCTCGACCCATGGCGGCGTGCGCAACCTGCATCTGGCAGAGTTTGACGACGTGCATGGCTCACAGACCGGCGGCGTGAACGGGGACGAGCTAAATGCCCTGGTGCAGGCGCATGTGGGGCAGGGCTGGCAGCGCATTGTGCGCGAGACGAGCCGCGAAGGCGACGAACAGAACCTGCTTTATGTGCATCCTGAGGGCAACCGGCTGGGCATGCTGGTGGTGGATCTCGAGGGGCACGAGCTTTCACTGGTGCAGATTTCCATCAATCCCGACCAGCTGACGCGAGAACTTCGCGACCGGCATGAACGGCACCATCGTCACGATGCGGATTCAGATGCAGACAAGCATGATTCGGACGGGAAACCAGACGCCAAACCCGAGGAAACCAAGCCCGACGAGCCGAAGTCGGAGCAGTAGAAAGATCAAGAACAGGCTGAAATGCGACGCGCGGCTGTGGGTAATCCAAAATGCCATAGCCGCGCGTTCTGCTGTCTGCGTAGACTCATGAGGTGGCATCCGACCGATTGCTTTTAAGTTCAGAGAACCCGGGCTTGCGAAACATGGCGTATCGGGGCCGTCTTGCGCCCTCGCCGACCGGGCTGCTGCATGTGGGGCATGGGCGGACTTTCTGGACCGCATACACGCGGGCCCGGCAGGCCGCCGGGACGCTGGTGATGCGCATGGACGATCTCGACCAGGAGCGCAGCCGCAGCGAATATGTGGACGCCGCGATTGAAGACCTGCGCTGGCTGGGGATTCGCTGGCAGGAGGGTCCGGGCGCGACGGGGCTGAGAAAGCCCGGGCAAGGCGGCGCAGGTTACGACAAGTCTGGAACTGGTGGCCCGTACGGACCCTATTTTCAGAGCAAGCGGCTGAGCCTCTACGAGATTGCCTGGCGCAAACTACTGCGGCGCGGCTACCTGTACCCGTGTCGATGCACGCGCCGAGAACTGGCTTCAGCCGCATCGGCCCCCCATGAAGGTGCAGCCCCGCAGGATGATGAGCCCATTTATCCGGGAACCTGCCGGCATATGAGCGTGGAGACCTCGCAGTTGCCGGGGCCCACGGCGAGCCGGTACGGGCCAGAGGCGGCAAACTGGCGTTTTCGCGTCAATGACGGCGTAGCGGTGGAGTTTTACGACCAGCACCTGGGGCCGCAGCGGTTTGTGGCCGGTGTAGACTTTGGCGATTTTCTGGTGTGGCGGCGGGACAACGTGCCCAGCTACCAGCTCGCCTGCGCGGTGGACGACGCGGCCATGGCCATCACCGAAGTGGTGCGCGGGGCTGACCTGCTGAAATCAACGGCGCGGCAGATTCTGCTGCTGCGGGCGCTGGGCGTGGCTGCGCCCAGCTGGTACCACTGCACCCTGGTCGCAGACCACAATGGTCAGCGGCTGGCCAAGCGCTTTGATTCCCTGGCCCTGCGTACGCTGCGCCAGCGCGGGCTGACGCCGATGAATATTCTTTCGGCGGAACTGCCCGTGATGGCTTAGGATGGCTCTTCAACGGCGGTCGTGTTCAATGTGCGACCCAAAAGTAAAAAGGCGAGGGAAAGCGTGGATATCAAGACCGGGTGGATTTTTCTGGTGGTCGGGTTGATCGGACTCGTTGCGGTTCTGCGCGCCAAGACGTTTTCTGTGACAACTGAATCTGCACACGGCAAGACGGCTACGAGCGAGAAAAAGCAGATCGTCGTCACCCCGATGCGACGATTGATCGGGGTGGTGCTGAGCCTGGCTGTGCTGGGTTACGGCGTTGCCCGCATCCAGATGGACCACGCCTGGAATCCTCTTGAAAAGACATCGACGACAGTCACACCACAGTAGACCTTGGACTGTGTCATTTTGCAGGAGCCTCGGTGGGCGCTGAGGTGCCCGTAATGAGGCTGGCGATGCTGTCAGCCAGTTGCGGATGCACCATGACGAAGAACATGCCGCCTCGGCCGTCCTGGCTTCGGTCACACTTGGGGCCGGCGATGGCGCCCTGCTGGTTCATATCGCCAAAAATCGCATAGCGCTTGTCACCCGAGGTGGAGACGCCCAGCTTGGCGTGGTTGAAGTTAGGCCCTGAGCCGCCGGATAGGCCGATCGGTTTGCCTGCCCATTGGCCGCTGAGAGCGATTTCGACCGCGCCGGGCTTGGGCAGCGAAGCCAACGACGGGCTCCAGCACGCGATAGCAGTCGTCGCGGTAGTGGAGTAGATCTGCGGAGTATCCCACCAACTCGCAACACGCAGCGAAACGCCGCCGAGTACCGAGGAGACAAGTTGCCACGGAGGGACCGGGAGTTGCGAAGGCTTGGAGATGAGTTCCACGCCGCTTGAGAGCACGGTGGTCATGAGCGCGGTGCTGGTTGATCTCTGGCCGAGCTTAGCCACCAGTTGCTGCACCTCAGGCGGGCCGCCGTTGCTCACCACCTGGGCATTGGCTGCATCCGTGACGACGCTCGAATTGCCGAGGGCAGCGAGCACCGCCATCAAGTCTGCTTTGGAGAGGCGCAGGGCAAAGAAGTGCTGGCTCACCTCGATGTTGTCGTCCTTTTTAAGGCAGCCAAGCGTGTTGCCCTCTGTCTTGCGCGGGAACCGGGCGCTGCCCGAGGCAGGCCACGAAGGCGTGGAGACCTGCATCACGAGCCCTTCGCCCGCGTCATTCCAGGCGACCAAGCCCTTGGAGTGGCCCCAGGGCTCGTCGCAGCCATTGCCCGAGCAGGTCTTGATCGGCGGGTCCTGATAGAACTGGTCGTTCCAGACGACGTAGTGGAAGGCTCCGTTGTAGACCTGCTCAAACGTTGCTCCGATGGGATCAGTTGCGGGCGCCGGGGCGCTGACCGGAGCAGCTGTGCTGGCTCCCGTGACACCGGCGCAGCCCGCACCCTGCTGCAGTGTTGGCGCTTCACTGCTGGCGTAGGCAAACTGCTGGCCAAAGGACTTGTAGGCAAATGGATCGCCGCCAAAGGGGCAGGCGCGGGTAGCTCCGACGCTACAGCCTGAGAATGTCGAGGCGTTGAACTTGAAGACAAACCACCAGTCAACCGGATGTCCCTTGGAGAGCATCGGATAGGGGGCAGTGCAGGCCGGTGAGTCGGGCGTGCCACCACCGCATTTTGTGCCAGCCAGACTCGCCTCTGGAGTAAATGGAGCGGTGATCGCGGGCGTGGACGGCGCATTCTGCGCCAGGGTTGAATGCGCCAGTCCCAGAAGCATCAAAAGGATGGTGGAGCAGCAGACTCCCTTGACTCTCAATTGCATCGCACACCTCAGTCTTCTGATTCTCAAAGGAATCACACCCCCAAAACTAGAGTCGAAGTATGAGGCGGGAATGTGACCTAGTCAAGCATGGCTCACGGGCATGATGGTTTGAAATCCCGATTGAGGAGGTGTTAGCCGGGCTTACTCAAAGATAGGCACGTAGACCGCGAAGCCGCGGGGAGGCGCCGGAAACTCCGCATTGCCCTCAGCGTCGGTGGTGCGTTCGTCGGGGAGTGTCTGGTCGTGGCCGTCCCAGGCAGCGGGGCGGAATCTCTGATTGGGCCAGCGGGTTTTCACCGAGGTACCGCTCCATTGGTCGCCGAGATTGTTCAGAACGTAGATGAGACCGGGCTGGTCAATTGACTCTGACTTATAGCCGACGCGCTGCATGATGTAGAGGTCCGGGTCGGCATGCAGTATCTGCGAGTCTCCCCCTGCAAAGCCCTTGTGAACCTGGATCAGCGCGTCAATGCCGTTGGGAGTTCCAGGGCGGTCGAGCTGGTTGTTGTAATAGTCGTGCCAAAAGACGCAGGGGTAGCCCTCATGCACCATGATGAAGGAGTAAGCCAGCATCTTGTCGTTGACAATGGCGTTGTCACCCATGTCATGGTTATCGACAAAGGTAGCCGCATGCAGGGGCCGCTTCATGACGATAGCGCCGCCATCAGTGAGGTTGCGCAGATCGTAGTTGAGCGTGTCACACACGTCTTTGAGCTTGTAGCGGAGGGGAAAGTCGAATGCGGCGATCTGGTTGTCTGTCATGCCGTTGACGCGGTCAATCCATTGCTCAATGTCTTCAGTCCCTGACCACAGTTCAGCAACGACGAAAGGAGTAAACTCCCCGCCGTTCTTGACGTAGCGGTACTTGGCGAGCAGGCTGATCATCCATGCGCCGTAGCCTTTGACATAGTCGAAGCGAAAGCCATCAAAGCCCAGCTCTTCGATGAGCATGCGTGAGTAGTTAAACATCGCCTTGTAGACATCGGGATTGCGGTGGCAAAGGTGAGGAAATCCGCCGAAGTTTTCGCCTTCAATCATGTTCTGCTCATACCGGCAGGGATGAAAGCAATTCCAGTCGCGGGGAAAGCGACCGCTGGCGGGATTGAATTTTGTCCAGCGCTTCTCGCCATCGAGAGGGTTGATTTCTTCCTCGTCGCCACCGGAGTTGTGATTGATCACCATGTCGGCGTAGAGCGCCAGCTTGCTCTGATGCGCCCTGGCGATGAGCCTTTCCAATTCGGCGCGATTGCCGTACAGCGTCTTCGTACCGCCCTTCTGATCAAAGTCGCCGAGATCAAAGTAGTCATACGGGTCGTAACCCATGGAGCGATGATCTGCTCCCTTGTTGACCGGCGGCAGCCATAAGGCATCGAATCCCGACGCGGCGATGGTCTCAATGCGATCAGCAATGAAGTTCCACCAATTGCCTTCCTGATTCTCGATTCTGGGCGCGTCCCAGTAAAAGGCCTGCATCATCACTGCCATGAAGTTCTCCCGGCGGAAAGAATGGATGCTTGCAGATCCGCGTACCTCTGTCCTCAAGATTGGGAGCACGCCTGGGAAAGCGCGAGGGCAGACCGGCAAACCTGGGCAGTATGCACCACCGCGGGAACAGAAAGCTGTTCAGTATGGAACGGTCAGTCTAGAGGGAGTGCGATGACGAGCGGATCACGGAAAAGCAAACGGCGCTTCAGTCTGCCGGGAGACGGAAGCGCCGCGGGTGAAAGTGCGAGAAACTACTTCAGCTTGAGATCATATTCTACGATTTTGCGCGAATCGAAAGAGCTGACCGTCTTCACCGGGCTCTTTGATTTGCCTTTTTCTGCCCACACTTCGTAGTCGTCGATCATGCCCACCTGGGCAAAGCGGAACGCACCATCGGGGGTGCTGGTAAAGCTTTTGACCGTGCGCGACTTGAGATTCTTGAGGAAAATCGTGGCCCCGGTGACGGGCGTCTCCGTATCGTCCAGAACCTTGCCCTGAATCGTGCGCTGGCCAAAGTTCTGCGCCTCGGCCATGAGCGGACCCAGGCTGCCGCCGCGCGCTGTCTGCGCAGACTGGAAAGTACCGGTGGGGACTATGCCCAGTACCGCTGCGGCCATCAGGCATGCTGCGAGCCGGCGTGAATTCACGGTACGCACATCGGATGTACGCGCCTGATCGATGTAGGAAATTCCGGGGCTCGACTTGATTTTGCGTAGCTTCAATCTTCTTCCTCTTCCTCGTCCAGGAACTCGTCGTCATCTTCGTCGAGTTCGTCACTGTCTACGTGCGCGAGTTCGAGTGGCTCGGTGCCCACAATTTCAAACTCGGTTCCGCACTCATCACAGGCGATGATGTCGCCTTCGTCCACTTCATCTACTTCAAAATCCAGCGGGTTCTCGCACTCCGGGCAATTCGGCATTGCGCGTCCTCCTTCAATTGCACCGCACAAGCCTTATGATGACAGCATTGCGCGGTGCGACTCGCCTAGTTTTAGGTAGAACGGCATCGCAGGTCAAGGGCGAGGGCCCTTGAAACGGCGTGAAACATGTGCTGCTGGGAGAAAAATGCATGAAAACACCTCGATTTTCGCGAATGACCCTGAATTTCGCAGCCTCATTGCCGCTCGCCTGCTGCGCCTTGCTTGTTCTATTCAACACCGGAATCGCTGCGACAGTTGCGCAGACGCCTCAGAGCAGTACGGCGGCGGATTATCAGGTGGCTGCGAAGCCGGTTCAGGCTGCTCCCGCCGACCCGGCGATTACCGCGGCATTAGCCGAGGTTTCTGAAGCTCACATACGTCAGACGATTGAAAAGCTGGTTGGTTTTGGCAATCGCAGCACACTCTCAAGCATGGAGGCTGACCTGCCCGCCGGAACGGGCGTAACTGCGGCGGCGGATTGGATTTATGGGCAGTTTGAGGCAATGTCAAAGGAGTGTGGCGGCTGCCTCGAGGTCAAGCGAGACACCTTCACAGAACCCGTGGCGGACCGTATTCCGAAGCCGACAACGATCACCAATGTCTATGCAATCTTGCGTGGCAGTGATCCGGTCGCGGCCAGGCGGATGTACCTCGTCACAGGCCACTACGATTCGCGCAATTCAGACACGATGAATACCCGCGCAGCCGCGCCGGGAGCCAATGACGATGCCTCCGGGGTGGCGGTTTCGCTGGAGTGTGCGCGGGTGCTGAGCAAGATGGCGAGCAAACTGAATCTGAAAGGCTCTGTCGTATTTGCGGCAGTGGCAGGTGAGGAGCAGGGACTGAACGGCTCAGCCCATCTGGCGCATCTGGCCCGTACCGAGGGCCGACAACTGGAAGCAGTGCTGAACAACGATATCGTGGGCGGGAACACGACGCCGGGCGACACACTGCAACTGAAGGACCGGGTGCGAGTATTCTCCGAGGGAATTCCGGCAGGCGCAACCCCGGAAGAAACACGGCGGATCCGTGCCATGGGGCTGGCCGATGACGCGCCGAGCCGACAGGTAGCGCGCGCAGTTGCAGATGCAGCCCGCACGTACTTGAGTTCCGCGGGGTTTGCGCCCTTTCTGATTGCGCGGCCTGACCGCTACCTGCGCGGCGGCGACCACACCAGCTTCAACCGCGAGGGCTTTGCCGGGGTTCGGCTGACCGAATGGCGGGAGGACTTTAACCACCAGCATCAGGATGTTCGAGTGGAGAACGGCACCCAGTTTGGAGACCTGCTGCAGTTTGTCGACTTTGGCTATGTGGCCCAGGTCGCCCGGCTCAACGCGGCCACGCTGGCCACGCTGGCAGCGTCACCGGGAACTCCGGCAGGGGTCACGATTGTGGCAGAGAAACTGGAGAATGGGACAACGCTGAACTGGAAAGCTCCCGAAGGTGCATCGCAAGGAACGCACTACGAGGTGCTGTGGCGCGAGACGATGGCCGCCGACTGGCAGTACGCTTTTGACGTGAAAGAAACGGCCGTGACGCTGCCTGTTTCAAAGGACAACGTGTTCTTTGGCGTGCGGGCAGTGGATGCAGCAGGCCATCGCGGGCTGGTGGCAGTGCCGTAAGCCGAGCCGTCAACTGATGCCCGGCATGACATGGCCGATGCAGACGATGTAGGCTCAAGGGGACGACTGTGGCGGGGGTTCTGTTCCATGCAATTCGCGTTTCCTGATTTCAGCGGGGCAACCCGGCGTTTGATTCTTTGGAATCTTGGCGCCTACTTTGTGCTGCTGCTGGTGACGTCGGCGCATGTCGTTCAGCCTGAGTGGATTTTGGCGCACCTTGGGCTGTATCCGCCGAACCTGATGGTGGGGCAGCTGTGGCAGCCCTTCACCTACAGCCTGGTCCATCTTAATCTGGTGAACACTCTGCTGCAGTTGCTGGGCCTGTGGTTTCTAGCGGGCTTTCTGGAGCAGATGCACAGCGGCAACTGGGTGCAGGGGCTTTATGTCGCCTCGGTACTGGGCTCAGCGGTTGCGGCGGTGGCGATCTTTGTCGTTGGTTTGCAGCTGGGCTTCCCGCCGCCCCTGGTATCGATTACGGGTTGCACGGGTGGCATTTTTGGCATGATCGCGGTGATTGGCCTGCTGCACGGGGACATCGAGTTCCGGCTCATGTTTCTGGTTGGCATCAAAGCTAAATACCTGGCCGCAATTTATGTGCTCGTGGCGCTGGCGCAGACCTTTGGGGAGCAGCGCATGTACGCCTATGCGCAACTCGGCGGAGCCATCGCAGCGGTGTTGTACATGCGGTACGCGCCACGGCGGGGCTTTGGGCTGGAATTGAGCGAGAGCCTGTACGGCTTGCGCAATCGCTACTACCGCTGGAAGCGACGCCGCGCAGCGAGCAAGTTTCAGGTGTACATGAAGAAGCAGGGCCGAACGGTCCGCTTTGATGGCCAGGGGCGGCTGATCGACGAAGACGACGTGAAGCACAACGACCGCTCGCGCTGGAATTAGCCTTCATGCAAAAGAGCCAAGTGCCGTCTCTCGGTAGATTCCGCTAAAATCCACTTCTGTATGAATTCAAAAAAGATTGCCTTCCTCTTTCCCGGCCAGGGTTCGCAAACCGTGGGCATGGGCCGCTCTCTCGCTGAAAACTTCCCCGTAGCGGCGGCCACCTTTGCCGAAGCGGATGAGGCGCTTGGCTTCCCCCTGAGCCGCATCTTCCTCGATGGGCCTGAGGACGAGCTTCGCCTGACAGAGAACACGCAGCCCGCGATTCTCACCGTAAGCGTGGCCGCGTGGCGCGTGATGGCCGAGCATGGCGTGACGCCGGCGCTGGCAGCAGGGCATTCGCTCGGCGAGTGGTCGGCGCATGTGGCTGCGGGTACGCTGAGCTTTGCCGATGCGGTGCGCGCGGTCAAGGCGCGTGGCCGGGCGATGCAACTGGCGGTCCCGGCGGGCGAGGGCGCCATGGCGGCAGTGCTGGCCCTGGCGGCAGACTCCATCACCGAGGCCTGTGCCGAAGCAGCGGCAGAGACCGGGCAGGTAGTGTCGGCGGCGAACTTCAATTCGCCAGATCAGACCGTAATTTCAGGCGCCAAAGCGGCAGTCGAAAAGGCGGCAGAACTGGTGAAGGCCCGGGGCGCACGCAAGGTGGTGATGCTGCCGGTGAGCGCACCCTTCCATTGCGCCCTGATGCTGCCTGCGCAAAACGAAGTAGCGCGGGTGCTGAGCGGGCTGACGATTGCCGAACCAAAGATCCCGGTCGCGGCCAACGTCTCTGGAACCATTCTGAAGAATGCTGTCGCCGCCAGCCAGGCCCTGATCAAACAGGTCACAGGCACGGTGCGCTGGGTCGATTGCATGCACGGGCTGGTCGGAGCCGGAGCCGAGATCTTCGTCGAAGTGGGCCCCGGCAAAGTGCTGACCGGACTGCTGCGCCAGATCGACCGCGGGATCAAGTGCCTCAACGTTGAAGATCAGGCAAGCCTGGAAAAGACGCTCGCGGAGCTGGCAGCTCTTGAGGCTCCACCAGCCGAGTAGCTCTACTGGTTCAGCCGCAGCTCAAAAGGCGAAAAGCCCAGCGTGTGATCGTGCTTGTCATAGGCCAGAAAGAGCGGCTTGCTCTTGCGGCCATTGATCATTGCGCCCACAATCAGCACACTGCCTGAGACCTTTTTGATGACGAACTGGTGGCTGGTGATGGTGCCGTATTCGTTGGCGGCGCTGTTCTGGCCCCAGTCTGCAGAGAAGCGGTCAAAGGAATAGGTCAAATACTTTTCCTTGTGCTGCTGCCAGTCTGCATCGTTTTCCCAGATGCCGTAGGCGCGCTGCAGATCGTTGCTTTCAACCGCCTGGAGGAAATGCTCGGCGGTGCGTTCGCCGCTCCAATAGGTCCACCAGGTCCACGGAAAATCAATGGGGCGGCCAGCAACCAGCCAGGCGGCCAGCAGCAAAACCACAAGACCGGCTGCGACGGCTGAAAATAGCTGGGTCCGGCGACGTGAACCGGCAGAATCAAACTTGGGTGCATCCATCAGGGTCATCGCGCAAATTCCCTCGGGCGTTCGAGTTGAGGAGACGTGTCTTCACTCGAAGTCGCTACTACTAGAGACTACACCGGCGGGAAAAATGTTCCCGACCGGTGCAATCTCAGGGCTTACGCCTGCTCAAACGTGAAGCTGGTACGGCTGCGCTCCTGATGGCGTTCGAGGGCCAGTTCAATGAGCCGGGTGATCAGGTCAGAGTAGCTGAGGCCGGTCGCCTCCCACAGCTTGGGATACATGCTGATCGAGGTGAAGCCGGGCAGAGTGTTGACTTCGTTCAGGTAAATCCTGCGCTTGCCGTCTGGCTCCATGAGGAAGTCGACGCGCGCAAGACCGGCCAGGTCGCAGGCGCGAAAGGCCTCAATGGCCATGGCGCGGATTTGCTTTGACTCTGCGGCCGTCAGCTTTGCCGGGATAATCGGAACCGAAGCGTCGCTCAGGTATTTGGCCTCGTAGTCGTAGAACTCCTTGCCAGGAACAATTTCGCCGACCACGCTGGCCTTGGGCGCATCGTTGCCGAGGACGGCCACCTCGAGTTCGCGAGCCTTCTTCGTCGATCTTGACTTGCCGCTGCCGGCGACGCCCTCTTCAATAACGATCTTGCGATCAAACCGCGCGGCAAGCGTCAGTGCCGGGCCGAGTTCCTTGCGGTCGTGCACCTTGCTGATACCGACCGAGGAGCCAAGGTTCGCCGGTTTGACGAAGAGGGGGTATTTAAGCGCTGCTTCAATGGCGGTGATGGTCTTGCGCGGGCCTGCCTCCCACGCCGTGCGCAGAATGGTCAGGTGCTTGACGATGGGCAGCCGCGCCTGGGCAAAGAGCCGCTTCATCACGTCCTTGTCCATGCCGACGGCCGAGCCAAGCACACCTGACCCGACGTACGCGGTGTTGGCAAGTTCAAAGAGGCCCTGGAAGGTGCCGTCTTCGCCAAATGTGCCGTGAAGGACAGGAAATACAACGTCGAGGCGGCCAGCGGAGAGGCTCGCAGCGTCGGGCACAAGGGCCGTCACAGCGTTTGCCGAGGCAGCGGCCGTGCCGGTTTCTGCAACGCCTTCAGCGGGCGATGCGAGAGCCTCCGCAGCAGCACCGGTAAGCAGCGCCTTTGCGCCGCCACCAGTAAGCCACTGGCCAGATTTTGTAATACCGATGGGGACGACTTCGAACTTCTTCTTGTCGATCGCCTTGAGGATGGAGGCGGCGGAAAGGAGCGAAACTTCATGCTCCCCGCTGCGGCCACCAAAGAGGATGCCTACGCGCAGTTTCTTTGCCATGTCTGTTTGATTGTAGATTCCCTGAGTCGTACTGGCCGCTATGTTGCGCGCGACGCGCCTTTCTCGTAACCTGAGACCAAAGTCTGAAGGAGGCATGCACCATGCCGATTCAACTCTCAGCAGAACAGGAAATTCGTATTCAAGCGGTACTCAACCAGGGGGCTTACCATTCGGTTGCCGAAGCCATGGAGGCCGCCGTGGCCGCTGTCGAGCAGCGTTCTGAGTACGGTTTTGCAGGCACCCATGAGGATCTCGAAGCTTTGCTCGTCGAAGGAATCGCTTCCAAGGAATTGGGTGAGGAAGAATTCTGGGAATCCGTAAACGCGCAGACGGATGAGCTGCTGGCAGAGCGAAACTTGGCAGTGCGTCCTTGAAGGTTTCTTACCGCGAGGCGGCGCGAGACGATGTTATCCGACAGTTTCGGTACTATCTTGTCGCCCAGGATTTACCGAGGGTTGCAATTAGGTTTCGCGAAGCCGTCAAGGCCACGATTCATCTTCTGCAAGTTAGGCCGTTGATCGGTGCAAGGTTTCAATCGGATCAATTGTCTCTCCGTGAACTTCGCAGTTGGCCTGTCGCAGGGTTTGAATCGATCCGCATTTATTACTTTGTGAGCGTAGAAAGCATTCAAGTAATCCGGATTCTGCACGGGAAGCGCGATGTCATAGGTATTCTTGCCGCTGGTGCTGACTCATAGTTCCTTACGAATATGGCGAATCGTGCAAATGACTTTTCAGGAATTATCGAAAAGCATTGTCTTTCGATATGCCCTTCACTCTTGATCAATTTATCAAAATTCGGCCTTTTGCCTACCATTTGATCACTGAGGACAATGTGGGTCGGATACGTGAATTCAAAAAATTGGAAAGTGCTGCGAAAATCTTGACGAATGCGACTTGCGATCATGAGATAAGGATTCGCCGTCATGAAAGCCACTTGATTGAAATGGGGAGACGTTCGTGTCCGCCTCCAGAGCCAATCGCCGCTTCATGAGGGGAACATCCAGTTTGAAGATGACTCGTGGACTTTTGCAACCTTATTAAAAAGTTTGAACAGTCTCGTTTTCTTCTGGCCCGGAACTGAAACTGGTCCGATCCCTTACGGAGTGCGTCACTTCGAAAGTCCGATTTGGGGAGAGATTGGTTGTAAAGTGTTGAGGGTTGGCATGGAAGACTTGTTCAACTCCAATGAAAGTAATAGTCCGCTCTTTTGTAAATTCAACTCAGGTTCTCCGAGGTGCTCACCGACTGCGGGCAAGTCTCCGAGAGGGCCAAACACCTTTGCATTGGCACAGAACTGCCAATTCCGAGCCTGCTATGCGAAGGAAGTTGTGATCGAGCGGTATGCCTTGCTTCCAGAATCGACTACCTGGGGCGTATGGCAAAATGGTAAATTTGTTGCCGAAGAAACGCAGTATCTCCATGGGAATAACAGCAACTCCGACGTCACAAAATCTTCTTTCCAAACGCCGAGCAGGCCAGCTCAACGGCCAGCTCAGCGGTCCTGTTGCGCTCGTCGATGACAGGGTTCACTTCCACGATTTCAAAGCTGAGCAAGTTGCCGTGATCGGCGAGGATCTCCATCGCGAGGTGGGCTTCGCGATAGGTTGCGCCACCCCGCACCGGTGTGCCGACGCCGGGGGCGTCTTCCGGGTCAATCCAGTCCATATCGAGCGAGACGTGGTAACCGGCGGTGCCCTGGCTGGCGGCGGCGATGGCCTCTTCCATCACCGTGCGCATGCCGCGTTCATCCATATCGCGCATGGTGTAGACATGGGTCACACCGGCGCGGTGGATGTTGGCGCGTTCGGCCGAGTCAATGTCGCGAACTCCGATGATGACCGTATTTTCGGGCGAGATCTTTGGCGCGTAGCCAAAGATGTGGCTGAGCGGCTCCATGCCCGACCCCGCGCCCAGGCCCAGCAGCGCCGCGAGCGGCATTCCGTGGACGTTTCCCGAGGGCGATGTCGCCGGGGTGTTGATGTCAGAGTGGGCGTCAAGCCAGATCACACCGATCTTTTGCCCCTGGCGGCGGTAAAACTCTGCCACGCCACTGACCGTGCCAGCCGCGAGAGAATGGTCGCCACCCAGCACGAGTGGCGTCATGCCCTCTTCAAGAGATTTGACGACCGCTTCCGCAGTGCGGGTGCAGGTATCGGCAATCTGTTGCAGAAAGCGTGCATTGGGGTTGCCTGCGCTCTGCGTCTCGGCGATTTCGACGCGAATATTGCCTCCATCCGTGACCTGATGGCCGAGGGCCTCGAGATGCGCCTCCAGCCCCGCCACGCGGACAGCTGACGGACCCATGTCCACGCCGCGGCGGCTTGCGCCGAGATCAAGCGGTACGCCGATGACGCGAATACGCCGGGTGGGGAGCGACTTGGTCCCACTCGGCCGATTCTCGATGTGATCCGGGGAAGCTACGACGTTGTTTGCGGCATTGTGCATGAGACAGACTCCAGGGACAGACTCCGGACGCTGAACCGGGCCGACCGCCCATTAGAGCAGATCGCATCGCCTTCTGGCACTCTGCAGTTGGCTCTCCCTGCCTGTACCCCGGTCTACTCAACCGCGTTTTTGGCGATGACCTCGCGATACCACTGCGCGCTCAGTTTGGGCGTGCGCTTTTGCGTCTTGAAGTCAACATAGTGAATACCAAAACGTTTGCTGTAGCCGTCAGCCCACTCAAAGTTATCCAGCAGGCTCCACAGGAAGTAGCCCTTGACCGGGTATCCCTCCGATGCGGCGCGATGCAGGTGGGTGAGATGGTTGCGCAGGTACATGACGCGGTCAACGTCTTCAATCTGCCCCGCATCGTTCGGCACGTCGTCAGAGGAGCAGCCGTTTTCGGTGATGAAGATGCCTTTCGGGCTCCACAGATCGACCACGTTGCGAACCCCCCAGTAGATGCACTCCGGTCCGAGGGTGAGCCAGGGCGAAGCCATGTGCGGGTACGATGTGGGCGCAGGCTCAACGGCAAAACCCAGCTTGGAATCGTCGGCGCGGACATAGGTCGGCGTGTAAATGTTGAGGCCCACAAAGTCGAGTGCGCCGCCGATGGCTTTGAAGTCGCCGGCCTCGACCTTGGGCGCGTCGGCACCCTCCTGCTGCAGGTATTCGTCGATGTACTTGCCTTCCATCAGCGCCGTGAGGAAGGGCGCGTTGCCGACCCGGGTCGCCTTTTGCGCGGCCTTGATATGCGCATCAGTCTCGATCACGGGCACGTAGACGACTGCGTTTTCAGCCAGGCCTACCTGCACATCGCTCGGGCTGTTGGCGCGCAGCGCCTGCAGACCCAGTCCGTGGGCAAGGATGCCGTGATGCCGCACCTGGTTCGCAGCGCCGTTGGCCAGCTTCAACCCAGGCGCGAATTGCGCAATGCGATAGCCGAGATCGGTAAAGCAGGTAAATTCGTTGGTCGTCATGAAGTGCTTGACGCGGTCAGAGAAGTGCTTGCCGATGTAGGCCGCGTAGTCGCCAAACGCCTTGGAGGTATCGCGATTTTGCCAGCCGCCAGCGAGGCCCGCAGGCGTATCCCAGTGAAAAAGGGTGACATACGGCGTGATGTTGTTGGCCAGCAGCTCATCGACGACCCGGTTGTAGTAATCCACGCCCTTGGGATTCACTGCTCCCGAGCCCGAGGGGAAGATGCGCGACCACGAGAGCGACATGCGATAGGTGCTGACGCCAAGCGCTTTGAGCAGTTGAATGTCTTCCTTGTAGCGATGGTAGGAATCATCCGCCACGTCACCGGTTTCGCCCAGATGGGTTTTGCCCGGAGTGTGCGAAAAAACATCCCACAGCGAGGGGCCGCGACCGTCCTCGGCGGCTCCGCCCTCGACCTGATAGGCCGCTGTGGCGCAGCCCCAGAGGAAGCCCTGGGGAAAGCTCAGCGTACTGACATGCGGCTGCGCCAGGCCGAACTTTGGCAAAGCAACGCCAGCAAGAGCAGCGGCGGTAGAAAGAGCGGCGGTTTTGCCAAACTGGCGGCGGGTGAGGATCGACATCGTTCAATTCCCTTCTTGAGAAACAGACAGGGATAATTGTTACCAAATCGTTTGAGTAGATGGCAAGGGGATACGCATGCCGGGATTAAGATGCATCTGCTCAATGCGTGTTCCAGCTTAAACCTGGGCTTGATGGGTCGCAAAAGAAAGCTAAGATAAATGCGGATTGCAGCTCTGTGAGGGATGCATATTTGAAAAAGGCAAAGTCCTAATCGCCTCTCAGGCCGTCTGACGGAGTTTCGAAAGAGCTCCCGCGTCGATGTGTGCAAATTCTTCCCCAATTGACAGAGCCAGTTCTCTATTCGCCACATACCCTTGGGACAGTTCGACCACAGAAGCTTGAGCATCGGCCTGTTTGGGAGTTAGCGGAAGAGGTGCTCTCCGCATGGCTTTGGGTTCATCTTTCAATTTAAACCTCACTGGCATCGAATATAACTTTCTTTTAGGGAGGTAGCGCATGGGCGGATTGGTCCTGGACATCTTTCTGGCGTATCTCATCAAAGGATCCGTGAGAGTGTTCTACTTTTTCAATAGCTCGAACTGGGAGCGCATTACCGCCACGATTACAAGCCGGACCGTCCTGCACCCTGATTGGGGATGCTCGTCAGTCAAGGTATATTACGAATTCCTCGCGAATGGCCTTTCAATCAACGCTTGGGACGAAATTCCACTTCTGATGCATTGGCACGCCAAAACATACGCAGAAAGCTTATCCCCCGGCCTCAAACCGATCATTCGCTTGAACCCGAAGAATCCGCAGGTGACGAGATTCTTCGAATGGGATCAATAGGCCGAGTGCAGTCTCCCGAACACAAAAGCCGCAACCCTCACGGATTGCGGCTCTTTTGCTTCTTGCGAAATGGAACGGCTTACATCTCGCCTACATTTCCTTTACACCTTCGACAAAGGCGCGCAGCTTGCGGCTGCGGCTCGGATGACGCAGCTTGCGCAGCGCCTTGGCTTCAATCTGCCGGATGCGCTCGCGCGTCACCTGGAAGCTCTGTCCAACCTCTTCCAGCGTGTGCTCCGAGCCATCTTCCAAGCCGAAGCGCATCTTGATCACGCGCTCTTCACGCGGGGTCAGGGTACGCAGCACCTGCGAAGTGTACTCCTTGAGATTGACGCTGATCACCGCTTCAGAGGGCGAGACCGCCTGGCGATCTTCAATGAAGTCACCAAGATGCGAATCTTCCTCTTCACCAATCGGCGTTTCGAGGGAGATCGGCTCCTGGGCAATCTTGAGTACTTTGCGGACCTTGGCGACAGGAATGTCCATACGGCGGGCAATCTCTTCGCTACTGGGCTCGCGACCCAGCTCCTGCACTAGCTGGCGGCTGGTGCGGATGAGCTTGTTGATCGTCTCAATCATGTGCACCGGGATACGGATGGTCCGGGCCTGATCCGCGATGGCGCGGGTAATGGCCTGACGAATCCACCAGGTGGCGTAAGTCGAAAACTTGTAGCCGCGGCGATACTCAAACTTGTCGACCGCCTTCATCAGGCCGATGTTGCCCTCCTGAATGAGGTCGAGGAACTGCAGGCCGCGGTTGGTGTACTTTTTGGCGATCGAAACGACGAGGCGCAGGTTGGCTTCAATCAGCTCGCGCTTGGCCTTTTCCGCATCCATGTCGCCCTGGATCATCTCGCGCTGCGTGCGGCGCAGCTCAACGACGGTGACGCCGGCATCCTGCTCAAGCTTTTCGAGATCAACGTGGCAGTTCTTCTGCTGGCGGCGATATTCCTTCTTCAGGTCCTCGGATTTTGAGGCGTCATGCTTGGTATCGAGCGACTTGATCTGGCGCTCAAGCGAACGCATGATCTCGACCGTCTTGTTGACCTTGTCGAGCAGCCGCTTGCGCTCCTGCCCCGTGTACTTGAGCTCGCGAACGACGCGCGAAACCAGCACCTTTTCGCGGGCAATCGACCAGCGGGTCTTGCGCGCTTCCTTGGCCTTGGTCTTGGCGTTCAGCGTCTCGAGCTTCTCTTCGAGCAGCGTGATCTTTTTGAGATGCGCAACGATCTCATCAATGCGCTTGACGGTGCCCTTGACGCGGGCCTGTACCACATCTTCGGTCAGCTCTTCCTCGTCAAACGTAACCACTTCCTTGACGTTGCGGACGCCGCGCTTGAGATCTTCACCGAGGGCCACGATTTCGCGAATCACCACGGGCGAACGCGAGAGGCTCTTGAGCACACGCAGTTGCCCGCGCTCAATGCGCTTGGCGATTTCGACTTCGCCCTCGCGGGTGAGCAGCGGAACAGTACCCATTTCGCGCAGGTACATGCGGACGGGGTCGTTGGTCTTTTCGAGCGTGCCAGGGGTCAGGTCCAGCTCGACGTCTTCGCCCTCTTCAAGGTCAAAGTCTTTGTCGCCGCCAAACTTGGGCCCATCGAGCAGGTCAATGCCCTGGGTGCCGATGGTGGTAATCAGGTCATCCAGATCGTCGGCATTGTGCATATCGTCGGGCAACATGTCGTTCACGTCACCGTAGGTCAGATAGCCCTTTTCTTTGCCCGAATCGATCAGGTTTGAAATATCGTCTTCGAATTTGTCGTCAATAGCCAAGGCGCTCACATCTCCTGCGCAAAAAGTCTCGACAGCTTCCGTGTGACGGCGCACCCCTGATTACGGTATCGGATGATTGGCTGAATCTCTTCAGCACCCGACTTCCGCACAGGCAAAAGTGCTCCACAACATCGGAGAGCGATGTCCGGTTGAGTTGCTCGGATCGGGACATTATGCGCAAAAGGCCTAGTGTGGCCAGCCCCGGAGCCGCAGCTCACCTTTGGGGCAGTCGGACGCATGTCCTTCAGAGAATAGTAGAATACCACAGCGCACCTCTCGGATTAACAGCACGACCCCTGCCAAAGTCAAGTATTTTCGACGGGCCGGGATTGCCGCTCCGTATCCGCGCGGTCTTGCTCAGTATGTATAGATGTAATCCACGGCGTTTTGGTTCCTTGCGGCGTACAGATTTATCCTCCTTCCTCATTTTCGTGTATCGAATTGAACGCTGAGTTCCCTTGGTCTCGACGGCCTGATGAACTGGTTTTTGCGATCTGGGAAGTATCGGGGAGCATTCTCGGCAACGACGCTCCCGGATAGTACACTGTCCTCACAAATTCCATAAGCTGAGGCGGAGGAAAATGCAGTTAGGGAAGATGGGCGCATCATGGGGAGTGGCGCTGATCATGCTTTTGGCGCTCGCGTCCGAGTCGAACGGATTGGCTGGCCAAAGCAGCGGCGAATCGGCGAGTCCCGCAAATCCCTCTGTCGCCAGTTCTTGGCCGGAAGTCAATCTCAACGTGCTCGTGACCGACAAGCACGGTGCCCCGCAGAAGATCGACGAGCGGGCCTTTCAGCTTTTCGAAGACGGCACCGAAAGGCCGCTCCATTTTCCGGATTTGGCGGACTCACGGGTTTCGCTTGCGCTCATCATCGATTCCTCGGGCTCGATCTACAAGCAGAAGCAGGCGATAGTATCTGCGGTTACAACAATCATCCATGGGCTGCCGCCAGATAGCGAGGTGATGGCGGTTCTCTTCGCGGCCGATCCCTATATCGACCTTCCTCTCACCCCGGCCTCCAAGGTCGACTTCTCATTTCTGGATCGACTGCAAGCGAATGGCCCCACGGCTCTCTGGGATACCGTCTATGCAACAGAGCAACATCTTGTGGCACACGCAAAGTATGCGCGAAGAGCCCTGGTCATCTTCAGTGATGGTGAAGATAATGCGTCTCACGTGAAAGAAGGAAATGCCTTTTGGAGTTTGGAGCAGCCTGACGCACCGGTTGTCTATTCGTGCCCCGTTTCCAGGGCAAATATATTGCAAAGCGAATTAATGGCCGGGCATATAAATTTGAGATTCCTTGCCAAGAGGGGTGGCGGCACCGTTTTCAATCTCGATCCTGACCCGACATCAACTGCCACCCAAATCGTTACCGATATTCGCAGTCAATACGTATTGCAATTTACCGCAGCAGACCCGGCACGCAATGGAAAGGCGCACAAACTCAGGTTGCATTTCCCGAACAAGGACGTTGAGATTTACGGACTTTCGACTTATCACGCTCCCGGAAAATAACGGCCGCCTGCGAGTTAGCTGAGGCCGCTTGTATGAAAAAGTTCAGGTACTTAACTCCATGGATATGGGCGGCAGACAAAAGATCTTTGCAGTCTTGGTTTATCTGGCTCTACTTCCCAACTCTTGAGCACATGGGCAGTCTCGATCATTTCCTCCGCAGTATCCAGACGCTCATGCGCCGGACGGCTTTGCCAGTATCTGTACTCGTCGCCCTTCATCGCATCGACGCTGCTGTATCTGCGGATAGTCTTGTCCACGTCCCTTTGAAGCCCTTGGAATCTCGTTTATCAACGATTTGCCAGACTTGGAGGCGACTTCGTGAGTGCAAGAAATCCTGTCTTCGAACTAGCTCTGTGAAGTCTTCAAAAATAGGCATGTACGGAAAGGCGATTTGATTCCAAGTGAGCAAAGCGATTGACAAATCGGAAACGCCTTCCAAAATCGGCGCTCAGAACCGGGAAGGAAGAATCGGTCCAAGGTCACGGCTTCCGTGCAGAATCGCAACAATTCGTAATGGCTTTGTCTCTGCGTGGTAGACGACGCAATAATTTGAGAATTTCGAAATCGTCCAGAATCGTAGTGGCTTCGATGTCCAGTCGGGTCTCCGCTTGCCCAGCATCGGAAATTTCGCTAACCTGCGGCATGCAGCCAAGATCGCAGATTCAACCCGGTCTGCTGCCCTCGGATCGTGCATTGCAATATAAAGCCAAATTTCGTCGAGATCATCGAGAGCTTTGGGCGTCAATTCATAGAGGATGTTCATCGAAGGCTAGGCGATGGCCCGCTGTCGGTGCCGCTCCTGCAGGATGCGCTTCACCTCGTAGTCGGGGATCAGTTCGCCGCGTTCGGCTTGCGCGAAGCCCTCTTCTATATGAGCGGCGACCGCTTCTCGATTCGCGGTCATCCATTCGTCCAACTCATGCTGCTCGCGGATGATGGCGAAGGCTTGATCCAGCACTTCTTCCGGGCTCCTGCCGGTGGCGCAAGCCAATTCTAGAATTTCCTGTTGCTCGGGCTTCAATTCAAAAATCATGCGGTCTCCGGAATCTTGACCCCCAAAAGGTTTGCTTCTGAACGCGAGTGTACCAAAGTAGCGGTCCGACAGTCAGGACGATCACGCGCCGCACTCCAACTCGCGCAGCTTGCGCTCCAGTTGCAATATCTCCTGCGAAACACGGATGTGCTCCATGGAATTGCGGTCAGCCGCCTGGCCGACAAGCGAACGCTTCTGCGCAATCGTAGCCCGCAGCGTCTGAATCTCAAGATCCTTCACGATTTCCATGTCCTGCTCGTGGCTCCGCGTACTTTCGCCCGCCTCCAGAAACACCTTCCGCAGCAACACGCGCTGCTCTTCTGTGTCGCCCGTGGCCTCAATGTCCTGGCCTTGCTGGCGCACGACAAGCTGCTCAAAAAGACCCACCGGCAAGTTAGGCAATACCTGCTGCTGCCAGTCAGAGCGGGTGGCGGTGCGCATCTTCTCGTCAAATTCGCGTAGATTGCTGTGCAGTTCCTGATATTCGCCGGGAGATTTCTGGTCGTTGCAGGCCGCTTCGATGAAAAATCGTTCAAAAGCCATGATCCCGACCTCGGCGCGCACCTCGACGTGGTCCTGCCGCTTCAGCGCCGCCTGCCGCAGCTCCTCGCGCAGCACCGCCGAATCAATCCCCAGCTTTTGCGCCGCGTCATGGGCAAACTGATCCCGCTCCAGCTTTTGCGGGATACGCCGAATGTGCGGCAGCAGGTAGTTCATGGCCTTGATCTTGGCGTCCGAACTGGCCCCCGGAAAGCTCTGCCGCGCTCGCTCAATCAGATAATCCGACTGCCGCCGCGCCCCGCGAATCGCCGCTGCATACGCCTCGACGCCCCGCTCGCGAATGAAGCGGTCAGGGTCGAGCCCGCCGTCGAGGGTGACAACCTTGATGGTGAATCCCTCTTCTGTCAGCAGCGCGATGGATTTTTCCGCAGCATTGGCCCCAGCTGTGTCGGGGTCAAAGTTAACCACCACATTGGTCGTCTGACGCCGCAACAGAGCTACCTGCATTTCAGTGAACGCAGTGCCGCTCGTGGCGATCACGTTTTGAATGCCCCGCATATACACCGAGATGCAGTCCATCTGGCCCTCCACCAGCAGCGCAAAATCCATCTGGCGCATCGCGGCTTTGGCCTTGTCCAGATTGAAGAGCACCTGGCCCTTGGAATACAGCGGCGTTTCCGGCGAATTGATGTACTTCGGCCCGGCCTTGTCACCGGTATCCAAAGTACGCGCGGTAAAGGCGATCACCTTGCCCGACTCATTCAAAATTGGAAACATCACGCGCTTGCGAAAGCGGTCGTAGAGGCGACCAGGAACAGCATTGCCCTGCTGGTCCTCTGAATCCTTTGAGCTGAAGAGGCCCGAGGCGCGCAGTGTTTCAGCGTCGGCCAGAGGAGCCAGCTTGTCGCGCAGGCCATTGAAGTTATCCGGAGCGTAACCAATGCGAAAAGTCCGAATTGCCTCAGGGGTCACGCCGCGGCCCGCAAGGTACTCGCGCGCCAATGCGCCCTCAGGCGAGGTGAGCTGTTGCTGAAACCACGCCGCAGCGGCTTCGTGCAGGTCAATCAGCTTGCGCCGTACCCCCGCTTCCGCAGCTTCCTCAGGCGAGTTGTACTCGCGCTTGGGCAGCGGGATGCCGCATTTCTGCGCGACCGAGCGCACCGCCTCAGGGAAGGTGAGATTCTCTATCTTGCTGACAAAGCTGAAGATATCTCCCGACTGCCCGCAGCCAAAGCAGTGGTAGAACTGGCGCCCGGCGTGCACCGAAAAAGAGGGGGACTTCTCCTTGTGGAACGGGCACAGGCCGGAGTAGTTCTGCGCCCCTGCCTTGCGCAGGCGAATGTAGGTGCCAATCACCTTGACGATGTCGGCCTGCTGCTTGACGGTTTGTGCGAAGTCGGCCATGTCGAGCAATATCGGACGCGCGCTGACAGCAACGGCATGTCGGCGGCTCTGTCTTCAGCATAGACGCATCCATTCATCCATTGGGACGCAGTGAACGATTCCCCGGGCCGTCGGGTTATGCTCGGAAGCAGGATTGTGAGACAACGGGATGAATAGACCGGATGAATAGATCGGTTTCACATTTGGGCGCGATCGGGTTTGCGCTGGCGGGCTTTACCTTCTGGGTGCTCGCCGACACCTGCATCAAGCTTGTAGGGCAATCGGGCCTGCCGGCGTATGAAATGGTGGCGTTCCTCGGCATGTTCATGGCCATCTGCCTCGCCGTCTACGCCGTCGCGCGCGGGCAGGCGCGGGTGCTGATGCCGCACCGGCTAGACCGGCAACTGGCGCGCGCCTGCCTCGACATGGCGAACAACGTCTGCGTCGTCGTCGCGTTGCGCCACCTTTCGCTGACCATGTTCTACATCATGATTTTTACTGCGCCGATGACGATTTCGCTGCTGTCGGCGTTCTTCCTCGGCGAGAGCCTGCCATGGAAGAGGGCGCTGGCGATTGCCACAGGCTTTGCGGGAGTGGTGCTCGCGGTGAATCCCTTTGGCAGTGCGCGCGAAGGGGACTGGATTGGCTACAGCGCCTGCCTGGTGTGCGTCGCCTGTTTCAGCGTGAACATGGTCTGGTCGCGCGTGCTCACCCGCACCGAGCAGCCGGAGAGCCTGGCCTTCTTCTCCGGCCTGGTGACCTCGGCCATGGGCTTCCTGTGGATGCTGGTGGCCGGGGCAGGTCGTTTCGGCGGGCAAGTCAGTGGAACCGGAACGACAGGCCTGACCCCACCGCTGCTGCTGGGTCTATTTGGCATGGGCATGTTCTGCGCGCTCGGGACGCTCTGCTTTTACATCGCGGTCAAGCACACCTCGGCAGCTAACGTTTCGCAGTATCACTACACCCAGCTGATTACCGGCACACTTGTCACCTACCTGGTGTGGCACACCCAGCCCGGCATCTTCGTCCTGCTCGGGGGCGCACTCATCTTCGGCTCAGGCCTCTACATCGCCCTCGGCGCCCGCGAAGTCGTCCCGCTGACCGAGGGAAGTTGAGAAGCGGTGAGGAGAGGCGTACCTTGTTGACAGAATTCAAGCGATGTAGCATTGCAACAGGGCAAAGGGGATGATTCTTTGATGAGCGAAATTATCTTTGAAGTGCGTGAGGACGAGGCAGACGGCGGCTACTGCGCCAATGCCCTGGGCTTCGGCATCCACACCCAGGGAGATACTCTCGAAGAGCTGCGCACAATGGTCAAGGACGCAGTGCAGTGCTATTTCGATGAGTCTATGGAAGCCCCCAAGGTCATCAGGCTCCATTTTGTGCGCGACGAAGTTCTGGCCTGATGAGGTTGCCTCGCGATATTGACGGGCCACAGTTGGCAAAAGCGCTTGCTGTTTTGGGCTACGAGACTACCCGGCAAAAAGGTTCACATGTGCGCCTCACCACCGAGCGCGATGGGCAAAACCACGAAGTCATTCCATGGCACCATCCAATCAAGACTGGAACTCTGGCTGCAATTCTCAAGCGCATCGCTTTGCACCATGGGCTGACTATAGAGACCCATTTAAAAATGCTAAACCTGTAAGAGACCTGCAACCCGCAAAAGCATTTCAACCAAGGTCTGATAATCGGCTATCTCTGCCTACGGCTTATCGGGGTGCAGCCGACGACATCAGCTCCACGAACATCTTCTGAAACTTCGGCAAGTCCAAATCCAGTTGCGCATGCACTTTTTTGAGCTCAGTCGCCGGTCGCAGCTGGTCGGTCCAGGTCAGCGTATTGCCGTAGCTCGGGCCGTGGCTCAGGTCAACGTCCATGGGCACCTGTTTTTCGCGGGTAATCAGCGTCGGGTCGAGCCAGGCGCAGGCGGCGAGTTCATCCCACAGGTAGTAGCGTTCCTGGGAATACTGGGCGACATACTGCGCCGCGTAGTTGGTCGGCACCTTGGCTGCGGCGGTGATCTGGTCGAGCATCGGCTGGGTAAACATCGCTTTGATTGAGACATCCACGGTCGTTACATCGATGCGCGGCCAGGCAGCGCGGAGCGCGATGTGCGCAGCCTCGGGGTCAAACCAGAAATTGAACTCGTGGCGAGGGCTTTCGGCGAACTCCGGGTCGGTGGTCTCGGGATTGAGGCTGCCGCCCATGACCACCAGCCCCTGCGTGAGGGCGGCAAAATCAGGGTCGATGCTGACCGCGAGGGCGATGTTGGTCAACGGACCGGCAGCATAGACCGTCACCTGATGCGGGTGCGCGTGCACCTGGCGAATGAGAAAGTGCACCGCATCTTCTTCAATGGCTTTGCTGGTCGGCGCGCCCTCCGGCATTGGGGGGATTTCGTACGGTCCGTGGGTCTTCTGGTAGATCACTGAAGCTTTCCCCGCCGGGCCTCGCTCTGGCTGACCAGTTGCGGTGAGATTTGTCGGACCGCCACCCCACGCACCCAGCCAGCTCACGTTGCCCGAGAGCTGTGCGTCGATCGCCGTCTCTTGCTGGGTGCGGACGAGAGGAAAGACAGCTCCCTGGGCAACCGGAACATCGCTCCGATGCAGCAGCTCAAGCATCCGCAGGGTGTGCTGCGTCTCTTCGTCGCGCCAGGCATTGCCGGTAACCATGGTGATGCCCAGCACCTGCACGTTGGGCGCCTGCAGCAGGACGATCATGGCCATCTGGTTCGAGCCGCCGGGGCCGGAGCCATCCTGATCGATGAGTACCAGGCGCTTCTGTGCCGTTGCAGAGATGGCCAGTACGAGAGCTAAAAATGCTGGAAAAATCGAGCGCATGGCGGGTATTGTCGCATAGACCCGGGCACTGCGAGTGCGGATTTCTCAGAGTTTGGGGTAGGCGAGGCTCTTGAGCTGCTCAATCGCTTCAGAGGCGCGGGCGCGAAGTTGCACCAGCTCGCCGGCGGATTTCTTGTGCAGCGTCGCGTACGGCATCTGCAGGCGGAAGTTCGAGGCGAGAGCAGCCTCGTTGCGTTCAAGAAATGTCCAATACAGCGCGGTATAGGGGCAGGAGCCTGCGCCAGTCGAGCGCTTCGCATCATACTGGCAGTGGCCGCAGTAGTTGGACATGCGGTGAATATAGGCCGCCCCGGAAACGTAGGGCTTGGTCGCGGTCAGACCGCCGTCGGCGTAGGTGGCCATGCCGAGGACGTTGGTTTCGACCACCCAGTCGTAGGCGTCGATGTAGGCGATCCAGAACCAGTCGGTGAGCTGGCGGGGAGAGAAGCCGCACAGGGTAGCGAGGTTCGAGAGGACCATAAGCCGGGTGATGTGGTGCGACCAGCCTTCTTCGATCACCTGGGCGACAACCGTGTCGATACAGTGAAGGCCGGACTTCGCTCCCCAATAAACGGCTGGAAGTGGGAGTGTGGCGCCGAGAGCAGACGGCGCGGCACCGGCGAATGGAGCCGGCGGATTGGCCGGGGAGGAGCTTTCCAGAGGCACCTGGACAAGGCGATAGCCATCGGTTTCGCGGTGCAGGTGCCGCATGAATTCGCGCCAGCCAAGGAGTTGCCGGATAAATCCCTCGGCGCTCGGCAGCGGAATTGCGCCGCGCAACGCAGCCTCTTCAACATCGCGAATCAGGTCAGCCGGCAGCAGGCGGCTCAGGTTGATCAGCGGCGAAGTACGGCTGTGAAACAGCTGCAGATGATCATCGCGCATGGCGTCTTCAAAAGGCCCAAAAAATGGGAGAAGTCGCTGCAGGGCGAATTGCCATTGCTGCTCAGCCTGTTCGCGGGTGACGGGCAGGTTGAAGTTTTCCAGTGAGCCAAAGTGGTGCGCGTAGTGTTGCTCGACCAGTTCAATTACTTCCTGCGTCAGGTCGTTGGGCGGGAACTCCGGCGGAATGGGCACCGGCAATTCGTCGCGGAAGGGCTTCCGGTTTTCGCTGTCAAACGAGAATTTGCCGCCCTGCGGCCGGATGCCCTCCATCAGGATGTTGGTTTGCAGCCGCATGTGGCGGTAGAAGCGGTCCATCACGTAGCTGCGCCCGGCTTTGTAGGGGCCAAAGACCTGGGCAAAGTCCTCAGGCGTCGAGAGCCAGGTGGTGTCGGGAACGATGCGAAGCCGCAGGCCCTGTTCCTGAGCGAGGGCGAGGTCGAGGCGCAGTTCGCGCTCGGCCGGGTCGGAAACCGTGATTTCCGTCAGGCCATGCTTCTGCTGTAGATGCAAAAGAGCTTCGCCGTAAGTCTGGCCGGTGAGGTGGTAGAGGACCTTGCAGCCGCGATTTGCCTGCTCCAGCGCAAAGTGCCGCATATTCGCGAGCAGCAGCACGAGCTTTTTCTTGTGGTACGGGCGACGGTTTCCCTTGGCCCCGGACTCGATGAGTACGATGCCGGTTTCCGAGGCAGGCTGCTCGGTCAGCGGGCCGGTACGGTCGGTGAGGCGATCGTAGGGGACGTAAATCCAACTGCGATTGGCAATCTCTGCCGGGGTAGGTGCGGCGGGCCGGATGAGGTCGCGAAAAGGAGCCATGCCTATGATTTTGCTTGAATGACCGTGCCCGTCGGGGTGGGCCTTGGGAATTGGGATTGATGGGGCCAAGCGACCTCGGTTACGATGGCGTCACGTCGGCTCGCAGAATTTGACCGGCCCGACTCGCTCCAGGCATCGTGAAGGGAAAACGGATGAGTGCTGCCGGAACCAGGGAAAATCCATGGACGCTGAAGACGCCGCCGGGAAGTTCGGAGTTTCAGGCGTATCGCGATGAGAGCGCGACGCCGCCGGCGCTGGTAGTCCAGGTAGGCAAGACAGAGCTGCGCTACCACCTGCGCTGCATTGAAGACCTGCAAGCGATGCTCAAGGCGCACGGAGACTGGGTCCTGCTCGGCAGCGCCGACGAAGGGAAAGATGCGGCCGAAGGGACGGTCGAGGCCTGGGGACGTTCAGCCGAAAACCCGGTGGGCGGCTGGTACGGGCTGAAAAAGGGACTGCGCGGACGCTTTGGAATGTATGTGCCGCCCGTGCTGAAAGAGCTGGGTCTGGCCGAGGTCGAGGCCAATCCACGCAACAACCGCATGCGAGCGATTTAGGTTGGCTTGTTCGGCCTGCCGCTGAAATTCAAAAGCAGCCGATGCTCTCTGGAAAAGACAGGCAACAGGAACAACTCGCAACAAATGCTTGCTAGCGGTTGTATCCACCATCGCGCCTGGGTCGGTCGTCGCGGCGGGGGCCCCTGCCACCTCTGTCACCACGGCCTCCACGGTCGTCACGTCTGCCGCCGCGATCACCAAATCCGGTGCGCTGAGGCATCATTGGGATGGGCGCGGGCAAGTCGGTGCGGCCTTTGGGATAGACCACCAGGTAGCGCTCCTGACCTTCGCCAATCGACGCGGTTTCCACGTCTTCAATCGATTTGAACGCGAGGTGCAGCATGCGCCGCTCGCGGGAGTTGGTCGGAGGAAAGCTGTAAGGCGTGCCGGATTGGCGCACCCGCTCCGCAGCGGCATCGGCCGTAAGCTGAATCTCCTGCTGTCGCAGAGCCTTGAAGTTGAGCGCGTCAAAGCTGACCAGGTCCTGCTCGCGAAGGTCGAGGCGAAGGATCTGGAGAGCGATGTGCTCGAGCGAACGGAGCAGTTCGCCGCCGCGCTGCGTGAGCAGCGGTGCGTCGGGTCCGCTCAGGTCGACGTTGATAATCTGCGCGCCACTGGCAACGAGTACCGGGTCAGCACCCTCTGGCGGGGCGCTGGCGCTGATGCGGTACTTGAGCTTGAGCCCGCCGAGTTTCACGACGGAATTCAAAAAGTTGGCGATCTGCTGGGCAGCTAGTTGGAGATTATCGATTGGCATGACGTACCAGTATTGCAAATTGGGCTGAAGTTGGGGGAATAACTCTTGCCTGACCTTATCCCCACATCCCAATACAGTGAGATGTGGGGCATCCGGTACTGCTACTGGATGGAAGCCGACGCGCCTGCGCCGCTCATCTGGAAGTGCCGAATCGTGGCAGGCACTCCAAAAGCAACCGTAAGCACCAAGCCAGTCGAGAGCAGGTCGCGGCCGTAGAAGGGCAGGCCGGCTGCGAAGCAGGTCAGCAGGCCGCTGAGGCTGGGGGCGTACAAACCGCCAGGGTGGCTGGATTCCAGCCAGACAGCATAGTTTGAAGCGAGAAAGAAGGAGGTCGGGCCGAGCAGTGTGGCTGAGGCCACGCGGAGGGTGGACACGCGCTGGCTGAGCAGGATGCGGCCAAGAACGATGGCGGCGGCGTACCAGGCCCAGGTGACCATGTAGGACTGCCAGGCGAAATCGTAGCCGTAGACGCGGGTCGTCAGGTAGTAGTCCACAACGGCGAGTGCGGCAACCGGCAGGAGCATTTCGCGCATGCTGCGGCGGGCGCCGAAGTAGAGCAATGAACCACCGACGGCAGTGAATCCGAACCAGCCGGAATGGGGAACGACACGGCTCAGGAGAGCGGCGATCAGAAGCAGATATGCGGGCATTGAAACCTCGAAGGACTTTCTAAGGATGGTTCAGAAAAGGCCGGAACGCTCTTTCCATTCTGCGGAGCAATCGGGCGGGGGTCAACTTTTACCTGTTGATGCTATCAAGTTTTCCTGCAGCTTGATTTCAAAAAGAGGTGACTGCGAGCCCGGACCGCTATTTCTGTTCGCGACCGTTGAGGAACTGGCCTGCATCTTCGCGTCCGTCGACGATGTAAACCCAGCCGGAGAGGGCGGAACGGGCAAGGGTGTCTTCGAGACTCTGGTTGGTGCTGGTGGCCATGCGCGGAATGAGGTAAGGGTATGCGAAGCGGAGGTCGGTGAATTCGACGGCAGACCACTGGCGGCCAGCGGAAAGCTGGGGCGCGGATGTGCCGGGAATGGCTTGGGGACCGAGGTCGAGGACAACAGGCCACTGCGCCCAATCAAGATAAACCTGGCCCAGCCGGGTGCGGCGGGCTGCCTCTGAAGCGGGGGTAGGGGCGGGTTTGAAGAGGGAGTTGATGCGGGCGTCGCTCTCGACCAGGCCAGAGCGGGTGTCCACCTCGGCGGTCTGCCAGGTGGTGCCGGTTTCAATCAGAGCGTGCCAGCGCCAGGGGTTGCCGGGGTAGGGCATGAGGGCGATGCGGCGTTCGGGGGTGGGGGTGACGTGAGCATTTTCAACCAGCGTGTGCGCCTGGGCGTGCTCTGCCCAGCGCCAGCACCAGAGCAGAACCATCCCGGTGAGCGCCGCGATGGCCAGGCCGCGGCCACGGAAACGCATGCGGCGGGCACCGATTTCGCGGTCGGCCAGGCCAAGCAGCGCGGGTAGTACCACCGCAGCCAGCAGCAGCGCCCAGAGCACCGGTTCAGCGATAAACACAAGGTCGCCCGAATACCAGTGGGCATTGAAGGGGAAAAATGGGCGCAGTCCGTAGTTGTTGGTCCAGTCGAGCAGCAGGTGGCTCAGGACAGAGATAAGCGCCGAGAAAAATATCCAGAGCCAGTGGATAGGCTGAGCGTCAATCGCCATGCTCTTGCGTTGGGGAATGTACCGGTGGATGAGCCACACGCAGCCGGTAACGGCAAGCGCGATCACCGGGGCTGCGACAAACGTATGGGTAATGCCGCGATGATGGGCAAAGCTCTCGACCGGGCCACGCACTGCCCACACCACATCAATATCCGGGGCCTCGGCGGCAAGCACGGCGGCGAGAGTGGCATAAGCAGTGCGGCGGTTCAGGCCACTACGGCCAATGCAGGCTCCGGTAAGCAGATGAGTGATTGGTTCCATGAGTGGACCCATTTTAGGCTATCCGCGCCGCAACTGTTTTCGCGCTCATCAAAGCTGGAGTCAGCTTGTGTTACGCGTGAATCTCTGGCAGCATCGCTGAGAGCCTTTTATGCGCAAATCTCGTGAAGTTCCGCTTACCTTGTTAGCCGCTGTGGCACTTGCCTCCATTGGATGCCATGACGAGCCGCGCCATTGCGTGGACAGCCAAAACCGCCTCGCGCCCGACTCCAACTGTGAAGCGTATTCAGGTGGGCACGGTGGCGGCGGATATGGGTACCACTACCTGTACGGCGGATCGAGTGGGGGGCGTGTTGGCGACTCCGTCGTAGGCGGCAGCGTCAGCCGCGGCGGCTTTGGCCATGGTGGGGGCGAGAGTGGTGGTGAGGGTGGCGGCGAGGGCGGCGGCCACGGTGGGGGCGAGTAATGCGCCGTCACAGCATTTCTCCGCGGCCAAACTGGCAGTCACAGGTAGAAAAAGTGGGGCTGACCTTCCACACTCTCGAGAACGGCAGCCCCTACTGGGATGAATCAGCCTATTGGGAGTTCACCGCCGCTGAAGTAGACCGGTTGGAAGCAGCGACTGCCGAGATTCAGCAGATGGCGCTGGCTGCAGGCGATCTGATTCTGGAGCGCGACTGGCTCAGCCGCATGCAGATTCCGGCAGCTGCAGCAGAGCGCATCCGGCAGACCTGGCAAAGCGAGCCGCCGGCCCTCTATGGTCGCCTGGACCTGGCCTTTGACGGGCGCCAAATCAAGCTGCTGGAGTACAACGCTGACACGCCGACGGCCCTCGTCGAGGCAGCCGTCGCTCAGTGGTACTGGCTCCAGGACTGCTTCCCCCGCGAAGATCAGTTCAACTCCCTGCACGAAAAGCTCGTCGCCAAATGGAAGGACCTGACCCCCTATGTAGCGCAGCCCGTCTGCTTTGCCCACGATGGTGCCGAAGAAGACGCGATGACCGTGACCTATCTGCGTGACACCGCGCAGCAGGCTGGGCTAAGCACAACCGGGCTGGCCATGCACGAGATTGGCTGGGATGAGAAAAAGCTGGGCTTTGTCGACCTGCACGAGCAGCCGATTGAAACGCTCTTCAAGCTCTACCCCTGGGAGTGGCTGCTGGCCGATTCCTTTGCGGAACATGCGCTCGGGACAATGAATGCCGAGGCGCAAAAGGCGCGGCCAGGTGTCACCCAGTGGATCGAGCCGATCTGGAAGATGATGTGGTCAAACAAAGCCCTGCTTGCCATCTTGTGGGAGATGTATCCGAACCATGAACTGCTGCTGCCAGCCTACCTCGGCGCTCCGCGCAACCTGCAGAATTACGTGCGCAAGCCCTTGTTTGGGCGCGAGGGCGGCGGGATCACGGTGTTTCGAAACTGGGCCCAGGCCGAGGGGGCAAACCCGGCTGCCGTCCCCGACGCAGCCTGTGTCTACCAGGCGCTCGCCCCGCTGGCCCAGGTCGATGGCCGCACAGCAGTGATTGGCAGTTGGCTGGTGGATGGCGAACCGGCCGGCATGGGTATCCGCGAGTCAGAGGGCCTCATCACCACCAATACCAGCCGGTTCGTGCCCCATCTGTTCCGGTGACGACGGCGCAGGCAGGGCGATGGTGGTTGATGTAGTGGGGATGAAAATCAGTGCTCGCATATCCGGCTAAAAGATACGACAATGATTTCTGCATCGAGAATCATCACGCGTATCAATCGAATGCGGGAGCACGATGACAGAGAAGCCCAGAACAGGCCACCTGGCAAACGCCTGGATCAATATCGACAAAGGTGCGGATCCTGGCTTCTTTGTTCGCTTTCTCGACGCTTCCAGAGTGCGCGCCCTGGCATTTGCCCGGTCTAACCCTGACGCCGCATTCGCGCATCTGGCTTTGAAATCGGGGATGACGATTCTGGACTGCGGATGTGGAACCGGAGACATGCTTGCGCTCATGGCACGATTGACTGCGCCAGGCAAAGCCAGTGGGGGCGACCTGAGTGCGGCCATGATCCAGGAGGCCAAAACTCGATCCTCCTCTTCGGGAGTCACAAACGTCGACTTCAACGTCATGGACGTCCAGAAAATCCCGTTTCCAGATCAGAGCTTTGACCGGGTCCTGGCCACTCAATTGCTCATCCATGTTCCCGACCCACACAAGGCGTTCCGTGAGATGTGCCGCGTCACCGCGCCCATGGGCCGGGTCGCCCTTTCTGACATGGATTGGGATGGCCTCCTCGTCGGTTGCTCAAACCTCGAGATTGGGCGCCGTTTCACGCGCCTTTTCAGCGATGGCATCCGAAACCCCGTCGTTGTCCGGGAATTCGCAGGCTGGTTCAAGGCTGAGGGCTTCGTGAACATCCGGACCATTCCGGTTCCACTCGTTTTTGATGATTGGGCCTTCTTCAGAGAGTGGATGATTGCGCCTTCACTGCCCCACTTCATCGCGCAGGGCGCTATGAGCCGTGAAGAAGCGGAGTTTTTCGTTGCGGATCTTGAAAGTCGAAACGCCGCAGGCAAATTCCTCGCCGCCTGTACACTTTACACCGTCGTCGCAGATCGGCCTTGACCAGGCAGCGCGCCATCAGCCTTTCCAGCGAAAGGCACAACAATCGTGAATCATTGATGATGCGTCAAAGCCGGGTTAAGACGATTCCAAAGCAGTCTTCATCCCGGCCCAGCTCGCGCGCGAGCAGGCTTCCGGAGTACCGCCGCCAGTCCAGTGCGTTTCAAGGCTCACCGCTTCGCGATAGCCCGCCAGCTTGAGCGCGCGAAACTGCGCCGCCCAATCCGGCAGCCCCTGCCCCACCGCAGCCCATTCAAAGCCCGCTTTCGTCTCCGCCTTGCGGACTGCGCATTTCACGTGGCAGTGGCCAATGCGGTTCTTCGGCAGCAGCGCAAATCCCTCGGGAAAAGCATCGGTTTCACCCCGGGCGACCGCGTTCCCTGGGTCCCAGTTCAGCATCAGATGAGGGCTCGCCACGGCGGCGAGAGTCGCCACGGATTCGCGGGCAGTGGCCGTGTTGCACTCAAACTCGTTTTCGAGCACCAGGATCTTGTCATGTTTGCCAGCCGTCTCGGCCGCTTCCGTCAGCTTGGCGTTGATGGCGGCGCGATAAGGTGCCTGGTCGTCAAGGCGCCAGAAGTCAAAGCAGCGAATCCGGCTGGTCTTGAACTGTTTGGCGAGCGCGATGCATCGCTCAAGCAGATCCTCCTGCTCCTTGAAGGCAAAGCTGGCCCCATGAGCATCCTGCGCATGGTCCACGAGCGGACTCGATTTCGAGCGGGGAGCGCCGGGAAAGTCCGTCTTGAAGAGTGGGCTGGCAATATCCGTGACCCACAGCTTGTATTTATTCAGAATGGCGTTGGCTTTGGCGATATCGGCATCGTCGAGCTTGGAGATGTTCTTGCCCCAGAGAGTGCGGAGTTCCACCCATTGCATGCCAAAGTCATTCGCGGCGACCGCGCACGCATGGTCAAAGTCAGGCGAGATTTCGTCAGTGATGACGGCGACCTTGAAGGGCATCTTTGCCGCCGCCCGCAACAGGCTGGGGTCAATTGAAAATGCACAGGCTGCGACTCCCCCGGCAGCGACGAATTTGCGGCGGGTTAACGCGGTCATGGCTTCTCCTGCAAGGAATCATTGGACATTCCAGGCGAAGCCATCTTAGTATCGCTGCCATGCAAACTGCAATGAACCGGCGGAAGTTCCTGCACACAGGCGTGGTCGCAGGGGCGGCCGCCTGTGCCCTCACTGGATTGAATCTACGCAGCCAAACCGCTGCCCTCGCGCAGCCTTCAGTGCCAAAAATCCGGCTGGGCGTCGCCAGTTATTCCTTCCACAAGTTCGATCGCGCCCATGCCATCGAGTTCCTCAAGCAGTTGAACGTAACATCCCTCAACGCCAAAGACGTGAACGATCACCTGCCCTCAACCTCGCCCGAGGCGACGCAGGCGGCTGTCGATGCGTACAAGGCGGCCGGAGTCACGCTCACCGCGGCGGGTGTCATCTACTTCCCCAAAGCCGATGAAGCTGACATCCGCGCCAAGCTCTCCTACGTCAAGCGGGCCGGTATAGGCCTCATCGCCGGGAGCCCCGCAAAGGAGGCGCTGCCCATGGTCGAGCGCCTGCTCAAGGAGTACGACCTGCGCCTCGCAATCCACAACCACGGGCCAGAAGACAAGGAATGGCCCTCGCCCCTCGACGTGCTTAAGGCCATTGAAAAAATGGACCCGCGCATAGGCCTGTGCATCGACGTAGGGCATACCTCGCGGGCAGGCACTGACGTTGTCGCCGCAATTCATGCCGCAGGGCCACGCCTGCTCGACATGCACATCAAAGACCTGGCCGATATGCGGGTCAAGGAAAGTCAGGTAGCGGTCGGCGATGGCAAGATGCCGGTTCCGGCCATCTTCGCCGCCCTCAACTCAATCGGCTATCAAGGATTTGTGGATCTGGAATACGAGATTCACGAGGATGATCCCTTACCCGGAATGATCAAGAGCTTCGCCTACATGCGCGGCGTGCTCGCCGGGATGGGATTGGCGGGCTGATTCAGATTTGGGTGGGAGTCGTTTCCCCCACCCAAGTCATCTGAGATTTCGAGCCGACTACTTGCCTTCCTCCACAATCACCAGATCCCACGGCTTCAGAGTTACAGACTGGTTGGTCTGAATTCCGTTCGTCCCGCTGGCACCCAGCAAATCCTGACCAGCTCCGTAAGTGTAGGTAAACGTCGCAAGGTTGCTCGAATAGTTCAGGTAGTAGTGCAGCTTCTTCCCATCCCGATTCGTCCCATGCTTCACGCGAACTGTTGCCGGAAGCTGCTGATCCGGCCCCGTAAGTCCAGCCCCCTTCAGAGCCTCGCGCACCACCTGCGCTTCCAGCTCCGGCGACAGCTGCGTGCCCACATACTCCAGCTCACCCGATCCAAAATGATTGCGCGTGATCGCCGGCCACTGCCCAAAGAAGGGGTGGTCGTAGCTGGCAACTGTCTCGGCGTGCTCCGGCAGCAGGAACTCAGCCCAGGCGCTGACCTTGTTTTCCGGGCCAACATGATAGGGGTCGCCCTTAAGCGCAATTGGCTTTTCGAGATTTGAGAACTCCTGATAGCTGAAGCCCGCAGCTTCGCGCAGCGGCCCCGGCGCGCGCTGCCAGCGGACCGCAGAGTTTTCGTTGGCAAAGCCTGATTTGAAATTCATCAGAACATGGCCGCCGCCCTTTACATAATCTGAAATCGCCTGCAGTTGCGCGTCCGTTGCAATGTAAAGCGAGGGCACCAGCACCAGCTTGTACTGTGCCAGTTCCTTCGCCAGATCAGCCGAGCTGGCAAAGACAAAGTCCACGCCAACATTGGCCTCATACAGTGCGCGGTGAAGCTGCAAGACCTGGTCACCGTAGCTGTTATCGCTGCGGCCCGGCGTCCAGCCCGGCGCATGCTGCTCGTACGGCATGATGCGAATCCCGTTCGCAGCATCCACACTGTAGAGGATTGCGACCTGATTTTTGATTTTCAAGTCTACTAACTTCGGGCCAATCTTCTGCAGTTCGTGCGCGGTCTTTGAAACCTCCGCATAGGCGCGGTTCGGTTCCAGATCATGGCTCAGCACGCCCTTCCAGTAAGTCTCCTGTCCGGCGTGAATCGAGTGCCAGTGCCAGTACTCGACCATATTCGCGCCGCTCGACAGATAGGTGTAAACATCCAGCCGAATTTGCCCGTCATAAGGCGGAAACTGGCCGGCCGAATCCCAGCCCAGCGTCTGAGCATTGGTCTCAGTGATAAGAAAGTTGGTGTGCTTGAGCGAGCGCGAAAAGTCGCTCTGCTCGGCCTGAAACGCGCCGTCCAGATGGTCCTGCACGCCGTGGTAAACGTTGTTCGCGACGATGTCGAGCGCCTGCGCCACTGCCGGCTCGTTCACATCCATCTTCATCATCGAGCCGTAATCCTGCGTCACAAACTGGTTTGGCCCGCGGTTGGCGCGCACCAGCCCGGCCTGCCAGCTTAGAAAGTCCGTCACCCGCATCTGCTGCCAGCGCGACCACTCCAGCTTGTAGCTGGTGCTGGTAGCCCGGTCAGGCGTCGGCATATTCTCCCAGCCATTCACGTCCTGGCCCCAGTAATTCAAAAACCACGCCTTGTTCAGGGCATCGGTAGTCACAAATTTCTTCTTGAGATGCTGCACAAACCCGGCAAAGACATCCGGATTGAACGCACCATAGGAGCCGGTCTCGTTATCAATCTGCCAGCCGATCACGGTCGGATTGTCTTTATAGTGGCTGACCATATTGGTGATCAGGCGCTGCGCGTAAAAGCGGTACACGGGGTTGTCCGTGTCCATGTTCTGACGCATGCCGTAGGAGACGTTTTCTTTGCCGCCCTGTGGAACCACCAGAATTTCAGGGTGGGCGTGCACCATCCAGGTCGGCACAGAGTAGGTCGGCGTACCCATCACAACCTTGATGCCGGCCTTGCTCATCGCTTCAACGACATGGTCCATCCACGCGTATTCAAAGTGGTTATCTTCCGGCTCCCACAGGCTCCACGTCGATTCGCCCATGCGCACCACGCTGATGCCCGCGGCCTTCATCATCGCCACATCTTTTTCAAGACGCGCAGCGCGCAGCGCAGGCTGCCCGTCGGCCTCCTCAGGCATGTACTCGTTGTAATAAGCGGCGCCGTAAAGCACGGTAGGCATGGCATCAGGAGCGGTAGGGGCCTGCGCATGCAGCGCGACACCAAACGACGCGGCGAGAGTTACTGTGGCCAGAACGGCAATGAAAGCGGGCAGGCGGAGCTTGATTCCAGGCATAGTGGTGTTCCCCGAAAAGGTTTTCTGCAACGGCTCATCGTACAGGATTGGCATTGCTGTACGACACAGGAAAGCTGTTGAGCGGCAAAAAAGCCCGGATTGCAAGAGTGCGATTGTGAACACCCTTTTCCGCGAGAATGTTGGAAAATACTGCTAGTCACGCCTTGGGCTATTGCCGCTTGGTGTCAAGCCGAAATGAGGATGCACGATGAAGTCAGTGAATTTTCCTTTGCAGAGTGCACTAACCGCAGCTTTCTTGGCGATGGTGATGACCGCAGCCTTGAGCGGCTGCAAGTCAAAACAGGATGCAGCCATCGACCAGGCAAAGCAGGCAGCGGCAACCACGGGACAGGCGCAGCAGGTAGTCGCGACTGACAGCAATGGGAATACGGTGACGACAGTGGTGCAGCCGCCCGTACCGGGACAGAGCGGGCAGGTGGTGACGACGACAGTTACGCCAAAGGCTACCGCCGGGGCCGATGCGCAGACGGCGGGCGCACAGCCTGCCGGAACGGGACAGAATGGTGCCGGTCAGTCTGGCGTCGCGCCAGCGCCTCAGCCCGGCAGCATTACAAGCGGGCCGGCAACTCCGCCGCCCCCGCCCGAGGTGCATGTCGCAGCCGGCACCCCGCTGACAATTCGCATCGATCAGCGCATCAGCGCCAAGGGCAATCGGGCGGGCGACAGGTTTACCGGCGAAATCGTAGAGCCGGTGCTTGACGCCAACGGAAATACCATCATCCCCAAAGGCGCTCCTGTTGGCGGAATTGTCGATCTGGCCCACCGGCGTGGGCACTTCAAAGGCGCAGCCAATCTAGAACTCCGGCTCACCTCCCTGACCCTCAACGGACATGAAATGCCGCTGGAGACCGCCGATATGCGCGAGCGAAAGAAAGGCAAGGGGCGGCGCTCCACGGCGTTCATCGGCGGGGCGACAGGTCTTGGCATGCTCATCGGCGGTGTCGCATCGGGCGGCATGGGAGTCGCGATAGGCGGCGCAGCAGGCGCAGGCGCAGGAACAGCCGTTGCTGGCTTGACCGGCAATGGCGACCTGGTCATTCCAGCCGAGTCCATCGTGCACTTCAAGCTGGCGGATGAGCTGGTTATTCAGCCGTAAAGTTCAGATGAACGGGCGTGGCGCGGGCAGCTAACTGTTACCGCGCCACGGCTGGCCTTTGGCAGCAATCCAAGCCTCCAGTTCCTGGCGGGCATATGCGTAGGCCGCCCGCGCCATCTCTTCGCCCTTTGCAAAATCGCGAATGGAGTACTGCTGCAGTGGAATCGCCATGTAGAGGTCGGCGCTGGCGCGTATCTGCTCTTTGTGACCGACGCCGCCAAGGCGAATCAGTCGCATCAGCACATCTCTGAGAGTTCCCAGCCGCGGCTGTCGCCGGAACGGCGAAAAGTTTCGCCGAGCGATCTGCCAGCCAGAGACCTCATTGCCAAACTCCGCGCCGGCAGTGAACTCAGCCTCGGGGGAAACGTCCGCGGCAATGACCGTACCGGCTCCAATGCATTTCCGCATCACATCAGCGGGAATGTTGTTCACCAGCCCGCCATCGACAAAGACATCGCCTTCCCAGCCAAGGGGTGGGAACATCCCCGGTGCCCGGCAGCTCGCGAGTACACTCTGCAGCGCGCTGCCCTCGCGATGGACAACCATGCGCGCCTGGACCAGGCTCGCGGAAATTGAAAAATAGGGCAGCCAGAGGTCCTCAATGTCAACGCCCTCCAGATAGTTTCCCAGCTCGATTCCTACCTTCCTGCCCGTGAGCAGGCTAAGGAGCGGCAGCGTGTAATCGCCTTTCAGTGCTTTCACGCAACCTCGATCCATCACTTCGATCATCTGGGCGTGGGTAAACTCCTGCGCAGTCGCGGCGGCGATAATGGCTCCCATGCTCGTGCCGCCCACGAAATCGATGGGGATACCCAGATCGCGCATGGCATCAATGACGCCGATGTGGGCAAGGCCGAGCGCAAAACCTCCGCCCAGCACCAGACCGACGGACTGGTGATTAAGCGACCGGGCGAGCCGGGCAACGTCAGGCGCGTGAAACCTCCCTTTTGAAGATTGGCGAATATGCTCGTGCGCCTCAATGCCCAGAACCCGTTTCCATGCGCGTGTGTGAGCGATGGTGCCGGGTCCGGTAGAGTGGAGCAGAACCAGGGTCGTCTTCACCGAAGGCAATGCCTCACCCGTCAGGCGGACCATCGTGTTTTCGCTGTGTTCAGGCTCTACAGAGTCCCCGGCGACGACGAGGAGCACGTCGGCCTGACGCAGGCAGCGCAGCGTCCATGGCGACAGGTCTGCACCAGACAGGTAGTCGGCGTCGTAGACGATATGGCGGTAGAGGGTTTCGAGGTCTTCCAGCCAGGCAACCATCCGCCGTTCCGCGACTTCGTTGCTTTGGATGGATCTGGTTCTCTGGCCCGATTCCCATGTCTGCCCACCACGGTTTTGGCGAAAGACCCGTTCAATGATGGTGCGCGTCAGGTGCAGCGTGGGGCCAAAGGCCGAGAGCTGCCGCACCAGTTCTGCGGCAAATTCATGGGCTTCACCCCGTTGCTCTGCGGAAGTAAGCGGTAGAACGGTGATGGCGACCGGTGGACGCGCCTCACTCCCAGAGCCACCGCGGTGGCGGCTGCTCTGCTGGCGAAGACGGCCTGCAAATTGGCGGGCAAAGATGCGAAGCAGTTCGCTTGGATAAAGTGCAGCGATGCGGTCAAAGTCCTGCCGACTGAGGCGAGCCAGGTGCGAATCTCGGGCCGCAATGGCCGTCGAAGACCGGGATTCACCGCTCAGCAGAGAGAGTTCCCCAAGCAGGTCGCCTTTTCCCAGTTCCGCCAGGAGCCGTGCGCCAGGCGCGGCTTCCCCGCCGTCATCGATACGTTCGCGCAGCAGCCGCACACGGCCGCTGAGCACCAGGTACAGCGCATCGGCCTGCTCACCCTCGCGAAAAAGCGTTTCCCCGGCGCGAAGATCCACCCGAACTGCGGAGGCGGCGAGGGCTCGGCGTGCCTCCGCGCTGAGCTCGCGCATGATCGCACTTTCTTCCAGGGCCGAGGCAATCTGATACGCATCAACGCTCGTCGCCATGGCGGCAAGGGTGGGTGCCATCCCTTCTGGATAGGCGGCACACAGGTCGTCGAAGTCGGCAGAACCGAGCACCGCCGCGCTCCCTGCTTCAAGGGCCTGAATGGTCAGGATTGATGGGTGCCCCGTGAGCAGGCCAAGAGCGCCAAAGACTTCTCCGGGCAGCGCAGTGCCGAGAAGGATCGTCTCTGTGGTGGTGGCGTCAGACTGGATGCGCGAAAGCTGGAAGCTTCCCGTAACCAGCAGAAAGAGAGCATCGCCGGGGTCGCCCTCCTGCACCAGAAATGCGTCGGCCGGCAACGTCCGGAGGCTCATCCGCTGCAGCAGATCTTCGCGGATGTCCGTGCTCAGACCGGCGAAAACCTGAGCCTGCTGCAGCAGGTCACGTACGTAAGCTTCACTCATAGCGGATCATGCGAGGCGAGGCTGCCCTCATCCAGGCTGCGTGAATCATCGAGGAATACCCTCAGTCCTCTCAACCAAGCATATGGATGGTGTGCAGCCAGAGTTCCACGCTCTTAGGCCAGGTCGTAACGGGCCATTTGGATTGAGGACGCAGGCCAAATCCGTGGCCGCCATCCGCGTAAATGTGCAATTCAGCCGGAACTTTCGCATTCTTGAGAGCGAGGAACCACGCAGTCGAGTTTTCGATGTGCACTGGATCGTCCTCAGCCTGAACGATGAAGCTGGGCGGAGTCTGCGCCGTGGGATGCAGGTCAAGTTTGTCGAGGAAGCCCTGTTCGGCGTCTGCCAGGTAGCCAGGATAGACAATGACGGCGAAGTCGGGGCGGCAGCTGAGCTCATCGGCGGCATCCACCGCCGCATACAGGCGCTTGTCGTAGTGCGTGCTGAGCGCCGCGGAGAGATGAGCTCCGGCAGAGAAGCCCAGGACGCCGATCCGCTTGGGATCGATCTTCCATTCAGCGGCGTGGCTGCGAACGATGCCCAGAGCCCGCTGAGCGTCGTCGAGCGCCTCCTTCGAGCTGGGATAAGGGCCGGTGCTGGCCAACTTCGAATCGCCGCCCGGAACCCGGTACTTCACCAGAATGCAGGCCACGTGCGCGGCGTTGAGCCAACTGCAGACTTCGGTGCCTTCAAGATCGATAGCCAGAATGCGATAGCCTCCGCCGGGGAAAACCACCACGGCCGCCCCTGAGGCCGGAGCTTTTGCTGCGTAGAGGGTCAGCGTGGGTTTGGAGACGTTGCCCAGTCGAATCAGTGGCTTGCCCGCGATCAGGTTGTCATTGCCCGGGCCGGTGGTATCCACCTCAGGCCCCGGAATCGCCGTCGCGTCCGGTGGGGTCGAGGGCCACAGGTCAATCGTGGTGTGGCCGGGGGCCGGGGCCCACGCCGGCGTATGGGCTGGCGAGCTGGCAGGTTTTTGCGCAGACGCTGATGACGGGAATAAGCTGACGATTCCCAATGCAGCGACCATTGCCGCCGCGTTCAGGGTTAAAACTGCGCATTTCACCATGCTGAAAACCTCACGTCTGAATTGGCCTGAATCATCGCAGCCGATATCCCGATGCGGCAAGCCGAAAAGGTCTGCGAAAACGATTAAACGCAAATCCCCAACGGAAGACGCTCATTTGTTCGCTGGAAGCGGGCGGCTGCCGCCAGCCTGTGATGATGGCTTACCGAAGATGCGTCTGCTGGTATATCTTGGCTTGCAGATATTCAATAGGGCTGGGTGAGGCTGAATGAATCTTGCGATGCGGGGCCGTCTGGGCCTGATGATGTTTCTGGAGTACTTCATGTGGGGCGCGTGGTACGTGACCCTCAACACCTGGCTCTCGCAGTCACTGCATTTTTCGGGCACGCAGCTGGGACTGGCCGCCGGGGTCACGACCATTGGCGCAATGGTCTCGCCCTTCTTTGTGGGCCTTATCGCTGATCGCCTTTTTGCCACGCAGGGCCTGCTGGCGGCCATGCACGGCCTCGGGGCGTTGCTGCTCTTTCTTGCCTCAGTGCAAACCGACTTTGTGCCGTTTTACGTCGTGATTTTGCTGTACTCGCTCTGCTACATGCCGACGATGGCGCTGACCAATTCATTGGCCTTCCGCCAGATGAAGGAGACGCAGACCGAGTTTGGGCCTATCCGGGTAATGGGCACCCTGGGCTGGATCGTGGCTGGATTGCTGATCGGCAACCTGCACATCGAGTCGACAAAGATGCCCATGCAGCTAGCCGCAGGGGCTTCGCTGCTCATGGCCATCTACTGCCTGACACTGCCGCATACGCCCCCACTGGGCAAGGCGGCCAAAGTCACCGTCGCTTCAATCTTTCCCCTGGAAGCAGTGAAGCTGCTCGGCACGCGCTCCATGGCCATCTTTGCCATCGCATCGTTTCTCATCTGCATTCCGCTGCAGTTCTACTACGCCTTCACCAACCTGTTTTTGAATCAGCTGGGCGTAGACAATGCGGCCAGTAAGATGGCCGGTGGACAGATTTCTGAGCTGTTGTGCATGCTGCTCATTCCGTGGTTTTTCCGCAGGCTCGGCGTGAAATACATGCTGGTAGCCGGCATGAGCGCATGGGCACTCCGCTATGTCCTCTTTGCCTTTGGCAATCCAGACTCACGAGTCTGGATGCTGTGGGCAGGCATTCTGCTGCATGGCATCTGCTACGACTTCTTCTTTGTCACCGGGCAAATCTACATTGACCGCAAGGCAAAGCCAGAGCTGCGCGCAGCTGCCCAGGGACTGATGACCTTCCTCACCTATGGGGCAGGTATGTTTGTCGGTTCATGGCTCTCGGGGGCGGTCGTTGAAAGCAACACGGTAAAGCTCCTGGGCCGTACCGATGATTTCCATGACTGGCATTCCATCTGGCTATTTCCAGCAGTCATGTCGGTCGTCATTCTGCTGCTCTTCCTGGTGACATTTTCTGACCGCTCCAGCGCCGCCGCACCAGACGAGACTGCGCTCGCGTCGCAGTAATTCTCTGAGGCCGCAGCTGGCTCAAAAATTAGTTTGCGATTCAAATTGCATTGGAAGTAAAGGATGGATACGCCGATGAAAAATCTTAACCGCCGCAATTTTCTCAGGAACGCCGCACTGACCACCGCGGGCACGCTTGGCGGGGCAAAACTACATGCACTCGCCCGCCCCGCCGCTGACGAACCGCGCCGGATCGGACCCAATGACAACATCCAGCTCGCGCTGATTGGTGCCGGAATTCAGGGGCAGGGCGATACCCGTACCGCCATCCAGGTCCCAGGCGTCAAGCTCGTGGCCGTCGCCGATTGCTATCAGGGCCGCCTCGACCACAGCAAGGAAATGTGGGGCAAAGACATCTTCACCACACGCCATTACGAAGAACTGCTGTCGCGCAAGGATATCGACGCCGTCATCGTGGCGACCCCGGACCACTGGCACAAGCAGGCCTCGGTCGATGCGATGAAGGCCGGCAAAGACGTCTATTGCGAAAAGCCGATGATCCATCTCTACTCTGACGGGCCAGAGATGATTGAGGCGGCGCGGTCGACGGGCCGCATCATCCAGGTAGGCAGCCAGCGGGTCAGCTCGACGGTTTATGCAAAAGCCAAACAACTGTTGGCCGAGGGCGCAATCGGTCAGCTCAACCTGGTCAACGCGCGCTGGGACCGCAACTCCTCGATGGGCGCGTGGAACTACACCGTGCCCCTCGACGCCTCGGAAGAGACCTGCGACTGGCCGCGCTTTCTCGGCACCGCGCCAAAAATCCCCTTCAACCCCGAGCACTTCTTCCAGTGGCGCAAGTGGAAGGCCTACGGCTCCGGTGTGGCGGGCGACCTGTTTGTCCACCTCTTCAGCGGAACTCACTTCATCACCGGCGCCAAGGGGCCCACGCGGGCTGTGGCCTCAGGCGCGCTGCGCTTCTGGAAAGATGGCCGCGACGCGCCCGACGTCATGATCGGCATTTTTGACTACGCCGAAGGATTCAACCTCAGCCTGCGCGTGAACTTCGTCGATGGCGGCGAAGAGAGCGAAGGCCTCGTCTTCACCGGCTCTGAAGGCACAATGGAGATTGCCGGCAACTCGGTGAGCGTCAGCCGGTCCCCGCGGCCCAAAGGCCCGGGGCAGACCGTCGGTACCTACACTGAAGAGATGCAGCGCCAGCTTGAGAGCAAGTACAGCAAGCAGTATCCGGAAGAACACCCAGCCGGCGTACCGCCCCTGCAGTATGACAAGTACGTGGCCGAGCCAGGCTACAGTGACAGCTATGACCACTTCAAGAACTTCTTTGAGTCGGTGCGCAGCCGCCGGCCTGTGGTCGAGGATGCCGTGTTTGGCTTCCGCGCTGCCGGTGCAGCGCTGCTCTCAAACCTGAGCTACGAAAAGGACGCAGTCGTCCACTGGGATCCAATCGCGATGAAGGTCGTCTAATCTGGATTGACGAGTCGATTTACCTCGGCAGCGGCTTCAAATCAATCGTCCGCCCGGTTTTGGCCGATTCCCGCGCCGCATCGAGTATCTGCATGGCGACCATGTTGGTTTCAAGGGACGACAGGTCGCCATCCGGCTTGATGTCGCCTCGCAGCACCGCAGCGAGGTAGTCAAGCGAGCTCTGCTGAGCACCAGCAAGCGCCGGGGCCGCGACCTCGGTTTCTGCATTTTCGCCCGCCAGTCGAACCCGCAGGTGGTCAGCCGCTTCTGTAATGGCGTAGCCAGTCGCGCCGTAAATTTCCATATCCTTGCGCGAAAACGGCCAGTTCCAGCTAGGCTGCAGAACGGCCTGCGCGCCAGCGTAGCGAATGATGATCGTGGCGTCGTCATCCACCTTTGGATAAGTCTCAGGCTTGTCGGTCAGGGCGACTGCGGTCACGCTCAGGGGCGTCTGGCCATGCATCAGCCAGGTCATCAGGTCGGCCCCATAGCAGCCAAAGTCAAACATCGCCCCCGCGCCGTTCTTCTCCGGGTCAGTAAGCCACCCAAGAAAGTCCGGGCTCACGCCAATCTCCTTCGGCCCCTCGTGGCCATCGTGAACGACGACGCGGCGGAGCGTTCCCAGCTTCCCTGCATTCGCCAAACGATACGCCTCGGCGTTGCTGGCATACCAGGTGGTTTCGTAGTTCACCAGCACCTGCACATGATGCGCCCGCGCCGCCGCGCGAATCGCCCGCGCGTCTGCGATGTTGGTCGCAAGCGGCTTCTCAACCATCGAAGCGATGCCGCGCTGGGCGGCCGCCTCAATCACTTTGCGATGGTCGGCGATCGAGGTGTAAACCAGCACCGCATCAGGATGCGTCTGGTCGAGCATGACGGCGGTATCGGTGAAGAAGAGCTTGCGGTCCAGATGAAACTGCTCCGCATAGCGCGCAGCCAGCGCCGTGTCTGGCTCAGCAATGCCCACCAGCTGCATGTTTGCGTTTTTCGCGAGCGGGCCAAAGAGGCCGCGCGCGTGGTCATGCACCAGGCCGACGATGACGACGCGAACAGGCGTTGCGGCCTGAGCCGAAGCGACAGCCAGGGCGAGCAGTGCGGCGGGGAAGAACGAGCGCAGCTTCATGAGTGGAACCTTTCTGGTACAGCGCAGGCAAAGCGGAATGCGAATCGCAAGCCAGTATCCACTCCCCTGGGTGCGGGGCGCAAATGCGAGCAGCAGAGAGGGGATTTCCGCTACACTGAATCGAGACAGCGGCGCTCCTGCGCGGCCTCGTCTGGGCCTATAGCTCAATTGGTTAGAGCAGCGGACTCATAATCCGTTGGTTCAAGGTTCAAGTCCTTGTGGGCCCACCATTTTCTGGCGGGGATTGGTGTGCGCTTGAAAATGTCACACGTGTGACATTTTGGTGCGGAGCTGCGACCCGAAAACTGTCAAGAGGATTTGTTGGAAGTTGTTTGGTTTGTCGGTGCTGGGTTTGTGTGGAATTTGAGTTAGATATGCATGGGCGTAAATGGCTTTTGAGAATATAGCAAATATGCTATGTTCCACGGCCTGCGGAAAGCAGGCGGGTGGCCCATGTCTAAATACTTTTCATCCCAAGGGTGCTGAGGGTGCCCCACATCTCGCTTTTGAGATGTGGGTCTATCGAAGTTCAACATCTCTCGGCCTACGCACACTGATGGATGTAAATTCCAATGCCGCGAACGGGCTCGACGAGAGCTACAGCTACGATGCGTTTGGCAACCTGCAACAGTCGGGCAACTACAGCTTCATCCAGGCGTATAGTCAAGACAATCGGCTCTCAGGCTGGAGCTATGATGCGAGTGGCAATCTGTTGATTGATGGCAACAATAACGGCTATGGCTATGATGCCGAAGGGCGCGTCTCGGGCCCGATTTCCGGAATCGCCCAGTATGTCATCGGCACCAACGGGACCTACACCTTCAACCCTCAGTACAGTTACATCTACGACGGGGTCCCCGTTGACAGGTCTTCGTCAACGGGGCGGGATGCTGACGGCCAGCGCGTCAGCAAGACTGGCCCCGGCGCGGCAGATCACATCTACTTTGGCGGGCGCGAACTGGCGAGGCTCGTTGGCGGCCAGTGGACCGACCTTATTTACGGCGCATCTGGCCTGCTCGCCGAGGTGCCTGGAACGCAGAACGGTGCCCCTGTCTACCGCATGACCGACCACCTCGGCACCCAGGTCGGCACCCTCTCCTCAACAGGACTGCTGCTCAGCGCCACAGACTACGCCCCCTTCGGGCAGGTCTTCGCGGGTGGCTCGACCGAC
>CAILAC010000013.1 GCA_903832055.1 uncultured Acidobacteriota bacterium
CCCAACGATGGCCCTGTAGCTCAGCTGGCCACTGCCCTGGGAAGGGCAGCAACGAGAGAGCCCAGCGGTTTCCTGAAACCGCTGCGACGCACCCAACGATGGCCCTGTAGCTCAGCTGGCCACTGCCCTGGGAAGGGCAGCAACGAGAGAGCCCAGCGGTTTCCTGAAACCGCTGCGACGCACCCAACGATGGCCCTGTAGCTCAGCTGGATAGAGCAGCGGTTTCCTAAACCGGAGGTCGGAAGTTCGAATCTTCCCAGGGTCACCATCCTTCCTAAAATACTGCTCCATGTAATCCCCATATTTTGACTTCCCCAACCGCCCCCGCTATAAACGTTGATGAGACGGAAGTTTTCCCGTCCCGCCCATTCTCGTCCTGGCCTCGCACCCGCTGCGCCGCCCCAACCCATCACCGAGACTCACCAGGATGTTCGGGAAGACGGTGTGAATCCGTCGCTGCCCCGCAACTGTGAGCGCACCTGCTGCGTTTCCCGTCTTTTACCCAGGGAACCGTCGCAGGAATCCGGCCAGAAGCCACTGGAGAATCTCTCCGGGAAGGCGGTTCGGAAAGGCGCAAGTCAGGAGACCGGTCCTAAGGTGCCAATCCCCAGCTTCCAGTCCCGAGGGGGACGGAGGAGATATATGCTTTTCTGTTCTGGCCGTTCAGGCCTGTTTCGCCTATGCGCGCGAGCATTCTGCACCGCGCTGCTTCTGCTCATCCCAACTCTGGCCCACGCCGGCATCATTCGCGGCACCGTGACTGACACCTCTGGCGCCACCGTCAAGGGTGCAACCATCGTGCTCACCAACGACGCCAAGTACGTTGGAACAACTGTCTCCGGCGCCGACGGCAGCTTTCAGTTCGTCACCGGCCAGAGCGGTCGCTTTGCACTGCTCATCACTGCCCAGACCTTTCGCCAGCTTGAGCCGCCCGCCTTCTACGCCGACGCAACGGCAAATATTGAGCGTACTCTGGTTCTCGAGCCGGAATGGGTGCGCCAGGCCATCGTGGTCACCGCCACTGGCAGCCCCACGCCCCAGCCTCAGACCAGCGAATCCACAGCCGTCCTCGCCCAACTCGATCTCGGTGAACTCACTGACTTCACCAGTGCCTTGCAGATGATGCCCGGTACCGCTGTCATCCAGGCAGGCCAGCGCGGAGCCCAGACCTCGCTCTTCGTGCGCGGTGGCCCCTCCGATGCGAACAAAGTGCTCATCGACGGGGTCAGCGCAGGCGACCTCGGTGGCCGCTTCGATTTTGGCCCGGTCTCCACCCTCGGTGTGCAGAGCGCAGAAGTCTATCGCGGCACCAACTCAAGCCTCTACGGGGCAGACGCCGACAGCGGTGTTGTGGCCTTGCGCACCGAGCGCGGAACCACCAGCTTTCCTACCCTCCGCCTCGCCGGGGACTACGGCAACTTCTTCACCTCGCAGGAGCGCGCCGAACTCGCCGGAGCCCGCAACAAGCTGGATTACTTCGGCGGCTTTTCCTGGCTGCAAACCTCTAACTCGCTGCCCAACAGCCAGTTCCACGCCGCCACCGCCACCGGCAACTTCGGCTGGCAGCCGCGCACCAGCACCCAGCTTCGCGGCACCGTTCACTACGGCGTCGATGCCACCGGAGTCCCCAACGCCTGGCAGTTCTACCACGTCGCGGCCGATGAAAAAGAAGGTGACCAGGACCTCTTCCTCAGCGGCTCCATCGACCACCAGACCACGCTCGACTGGCACAACAGCCTCCGCTACGGAGCCACCCGCAAGCGCGAACATCTCACCACCTTCGCCCCCTCTGGTCAGCTCATTGAATACAATACTGACTTTGGCCTTTCAGCCTATTTCGGTAATGCGGTCACCTTTACCGGGGCCAACGGCTACACCGCCAGCGGCCGCGCCATGCTCAGCTTTCCTGGCAAGTACCCTTCGCACACCCAGCTGGTCTCAAACCGCGACCAACTTGTCTACCAGGGCGACTATCGCTTTACCCCGCACATCACCGGCCTGATCGGCTTCCAATATGAAGACGAGCGCGGCTCTGAGCCCGGCAGCACCTACTACCCGCCCGTCCAGCGCAACAACTACGACTACCATGCTGCTGTCCACGGAGACTTCAAAAACCGCTTCTTCTACACCCTCGGCGGGAATCTCGCCCACTACTCGCTCTTTGGCACCCAGACATCGCCCCACGCCGGCATCTCCTATTACCTGCTTCGCCCTAAGCCCGGTGTTTTCAACGGCACACGTCTCACCTTCAACTTTGGCGACGCGGTCCGCGAACCCACCCTCACCGACCAGGACGACTCGCTCTACACCTTCCTCAAAAACAATGGCGGCGAGTCCTCCATCACCCAGCTCCACATCGCACCCATCGGCGCACCCACCACGCGCAGCTACGAGGGTGGCCTGGAACAGGCCTTTCTCGGCGACCACATCCTCTTCCATGCCAACTATTTCCATAATCAGTTCGGCCGCCAGATTGAATACGTCGGCCTCAACCTGGTCCCGGCACTGCTGCCCAACCTCACCCCCACTCAGCAGCAGCAACTTGAGGCCTTCCTCCAAAACAACTACGCCTATGAATTGACTCTCAACTCAGAGGCCTACCGCGCCCAAGGCATCGAAACCACCGTCGAAGGCGGCATCGGTCGCAGCATCTTCCTCCGCGGCGGCTACACTTATCTCGATGCTGTCGTGCAGCGCTCCTTCACCAATGACGACGCCGCCCTGCTCGGGCCCGTCCCCACCTACAACGGCATTCCGCTCGGCCCCTACTCCCCGCTCAAGGGGGCGCGCCCCTTCCGCCGCCCACCGCACAACGGCTTCATCTCGGCAAGCTATGCCGGCCACAAATGGACCGTGCTCTCGACCACTGCCTTCAGCAGCCGCAGTGATGACTCCACCTATCTCGCAAGTGAAGATCTCTCCGGTGGCAACACGCTTTTGCTGCCCAACCGCAACCTCGACCACGGCTTTGCCAAACTCGATCTCGGTGGCAGCTACCAGTTCTACAAACGTCTTGGCGTCTACGGACAGGTTGAAAACCTCCTCAGCGACCAGCACCTCGCCCCCATCGGCTACCTGAGTCTGCCTTTCAATTTCCGAGCTGGACTGCGCATCAGGCTGAGCAAATCTGCAGGAGAGTAGCTGCAGGAAGCGCCAGGATATTTCTCTCGAGACCACTCCAGCACGCCCGGAATCAAGGGCGTGTTGGCGTCTATTACGACCTGATTTTCCACAATCTAAAAGATTTAACTCGCAATTTTACAAAAATGCACACAAATGCGTGTGTTAATAGATATTCAAGACCTCTTTTCTATCTTTCATACACGTCGGGTTCAGCTGGCCCAATTTAAAGAAAAATTGCAGCATTCAACCTGCCGCCGGTAATCAAATGAATCGTTCCGGAACGGCATTTTGGGGGAGACTATGATCAACAATCGTTGCAGTCGCATCTACGCTCACGCCTTTTTGGCATTGGTAGTGGTCGTGGCAAGTTCCTTATCGGCCTTTGCCCAGCAAACTCTGGGCTCGATCAACGGCACCGTCCTCGACACCTCTGGAGCAGCTATTCCTGATGCGACCGTGACATTGACCAATAGTCGCATTGACCTGACGCGCGTCACCAAATCGCAGGACAACGGCTTCTTCCAGGTCTTCAACCTCCCCATCGGCGAATACAAGGTCAAGTTCAGCCGCGACGGCTTTGAATCGACGGTCCTCACTGGAATCGCCGTGCAGGAAGCGCGCACGACCACCGTCAACGGCAGCCTCAAGGTTGGCCAGGTATCAGAATCAGTTGAAGTTGTGGCAAATCCCCTGCTCAACGCCACCGACTCCACCAACGGCTATACCCTCGACACATCGCAGATTGAGCTCACGCCCCTGGCCACCGGCAGCTTTACGCAGCTCGCCGTGCTTTCGCCGGGCGTCAATGCCGAACTTCTTTCCAATCTCGACTCCAACTCTGGCCTCGGCAATCAGCCCATCTGGGCCAACGGTCAGCGCGATACCTCGAACACATTCCAGGTCAACGGCGTCGACGCCACCAATCTCTTCAATGGCAAAAGCTCCAGCGGTTCAACGTCGCAGCGCTACAACTTCAACATCGGCAGCTCGCCCACTGCAGGCGGCTCCTTCTCGGTTGGCACCTCGGTCTATGGTTCCAACGGCAACAGCCTGCCCTCGCCTCCGCCTGAGTTCCTTCAGGAATTGCGCGTAAACGCCTCCATGTACGACGCCCAACAAGGTGCCACCAGCGGCGCGCAGATTGACGCGAATACTGCCACCGGCTCCAATCACTGGCACGGCTCCGGCTACGCAAGCTACGCAAACAATGCCCTCAATGCTTCACCTTTCTTCTACAACCAGTCCTACCGGCTCGCCCAGCAGGGAAGCGGTGTCTTCCCCAAATCCATGGTCAACCCCTTTGTACGCCGCTGGACAGCTGGATTGACGGTTGGCGGACCGGTGAACAAAGACAAAATGTACTTCTTCTTTGCCTATCAGCGCCGCTCAAACTCCGATCAGGGCACAGGCCTGTCGCAGCTGACCGTTCCAACGGCACTCACCGATGACCGATCCAATGCCGGTCTTGCCGCCGCCGATGCCGTCTGGGGTGGTTCAACGACTGCCGATCAAATCAATCCCATCGCTGCAGCCCTGCTCAATGCAAAGCTGCCCAACGGCCAGTACCTTATTCCATCGGCTCAGACCAATGCTCAATACCAGTACGGCGTGCCCAATGTGAACCTGATTGGCACCTCGGTTCTGACATCCAATCAATCGACACTCTCCCTCGACTACGATGTCAACAAGGTTGACCGCCTCTCGGCCAAGTACTTCTACCAGGACGCGCCGGTCTCCAAGCCCTACGGCTTCTCTCAGACGGGCGGTTTTCCTGTCACGCAGAAGAACGGATCGCAGGTCGCAGCGATCGACAACACCATCTCACTTGGCTCACATCTCAACTGGGAGCAGCGCCTCGGTTTCGTTCGCATGGGCTCCTACAGCGGCTTTCAACAGACCGTAGACGGCGGCAACTTCGGCATCAACTCCGGTTACAGCGCCGACAACCCGAACGATCCGGCGTACTTTGCACCCGGATTGCCCGGTTTGATCATCAACAACTTCGGCGACAGCAACCAGTTTTCGCCCAGCGTTCAGGTTGGCCCCTACAGCGCCTTCCCCAACATGGGCTACTATCAAAATCGCCTCAATCCCTCGACAAACGTTATCTTCACGGCGGGCAAACATACCATCGTCGCGGGCGGCGGCTACAGCTATACCCAGCTCAATATCACCAACGACCGCAGCGGCATCGGCCAGATCAAGGTCAACGGTTTCGATGACCTCCTGCAAGGCAAGGTGCACGGCGCAAGCATCGTGGAGAGCATTGACCCCGTCAGCCACCGCAACAACTCTGACCGCTACTATCGCTCCAATGAAATCTCCGCCTATGTTCAGGACAAGTGGCAAGCCGCCTCAAACCTGAGCGTCACTGCTGGTCTCCGTTACGATCTCCACGGCGGCCTCACCGAAAAATACGGCAACATGTTCAACTTTGATCCCTCGCGCTACAACGTCACTGGCGATACCACGCAAGGGTTCAACGTCGTCGACGCAGGATTTGTCGTCGCAGGCAACAACAAGCAGAACCCCACGGCAGGCGTCAGCGATTCCACATTGAAGGGTCGCCAGTGGGGCATCTCTCCCCGCGTCGGTTTTGCCTGGTCGCCCAAGGCCGGTCACGGCAATCTCGTCATCAGCGGCGGCGCCGGCATTTACTATGACCGCGGCGAACTCTTCAGCTACCTCTCGCAGCCCGCAGGCGGCTCCATCGGCGGGCCCTTCGGTGTCACCGAGTCTGCGCCTCTCGTCAGCTATGCCAACGGCAATGGCGGCTCGCTCGCCGACCCCTGGGGCAGCGGCTTCCACACCATGAACTCAACCCCCTCCGGCACTTACGTTCCGCCCACAGCCAACCCCGGCACCGTCAAAGCTGCTCTGCAAAATCAGCTGAATATCATGACAGGTCCAGCAGCCGACCCGCAGTACGGCAAGGCCTGCGGAGCCATCGACAGTCAGACTTACCCCGGCTACCTCGATTGCACCGGCACGTTGAACTTCGGCACATACGACAAGAACAACACTCTGCCCTACACCATGAACTACACCCTCAATCTGCAGTGGCAGCCCACCAACTCCATTGCCATCACCCTTGGCTACTCCGGCAACCGCGGCCGCCACTCGGTGATTCCGCTGCCGCTCAATGAGCCCGGCATTGCAACGCCGAGCCATCCAATCTGGGGTGAAACAGCCACTTACGGTTTCAGCGTACTCAACCAGAACTCCCTCTTCACCGATTCGAACGGCTATCAGGATTACAACCCCATTGCCGGCGAACCATGGAACACCCTCGACGGCGGCAATACTGACTTCCGTGCGCCCTACGTCGGCTACAGCCCCAACGCCGCCAACTTCAAGGCTGTTGGTATCTCGGCCTATGATGCCCTCGAAGCCCACGTGGAAAAGCGGCTTTCGCATCACTTCCAGGCCGGCGCAAGCTACACCTGGAGCCACTCCCTCGACGAACAAAGCGACATCGGCCTGTTCTTCACCGGAAACGACCCCAATCACCTGCGCGATTCCTGGTCTTCTTCGGATTTTGACCGCACCCACGTCTTCAGCGCCAACTTCCAGGTGCAACTACCCAATGTAGCCAAGGCCCACTCAGCCCTCTCCTACGTCGCTAACGACTGGCACCTGACCGGTACCGGCATCCTCCAGAGCGGCGAACCGTACTCGCTTTATGAGTTCTACGGCGCAGTCGGCAGCGTCAACTTTGGCAACTACCCAACCCTGATGAATCCAGTTCTCGGCATCAAAGACCCCAAGCACCCGAAGCGCGCATTCACCGGCAACAAAGGCGCCTTGCGTGGGCCTGGCGGTAGCTACATTCCCCAGATTGATCCCACCCAGATCGCAATTAACTACGTAAAGCCCGGCGATCTCGGTGTTCCCATTTCCACAGGAAACGACCCCCAGGACATCTACGAAACCGCCTTCAACAAGGGCCAGCGCAACATCTTCCGTCAAGCCATGCAAAAACGCGCTGACATCTCCATCCGCAAGATGATCCATGTCGGTGAAAAGGTCACGTTGCAGTATGAGCTGAACATCTTCAACATCACCAATACCACCAGCCTTGACGTTCCCCAGGATCAGGCCCAGATTCGCCAGAACAACGCCTGCTCCAACTCCGCAGTCACCGCGTCCATCAACAACTACCTCAACTGCACCCCAGGATCCGTCTATATCAACTACGGGCAGATCGCAACCAGCCCTGACCCAGTCGATCAACAGTCGGCCCTTGCGCGCCTCGATCAGCTGCCCTACTCCACCGGCACCGGTAAAGGCACCATCTTGCCGACGCTCATCCCGCTCAATACGGGCACCTGCGTCGATGCCTACGCCATCACCGGCGGCTGCCCCAACAACGCCGCCAACTTCGGCTCAGTCACTGGCACCATCGGCGGCTCCCGGGCCGTCACCATGGCTCTCCACGTAACCTTCTAATTCTTCATTTGGCTGAACGCAAAACGAGGTTCCCCACCCAGGGGAACCTCGCTTTGTTTCATCGCCGGTTATTCCTTCTCCGGCTTGGCGCTTTGCTTTACTGAATCGTCGCCACCGCCGCAGCAGCCTTGGCCTCAATCGTCACAGCAGCGTCTTTCAATCCAGCCGCCGATGCCCCGAGCTGAATCGCCCCGGCACCGCTTCCCGCGCGAACCACTACCTGCGCCCGCCCCTGAAAGAGATGTCGGTGATTCCCCTGGTACGCCTCGGCGCTCATCCCGTCGCCATTGCCCACGGCTGCGATTGTTCCCGCGCCGCTGCTGGTAAACGTAACGTCCTGGTCCGCATCCTGCACCACTCGTCCGTCCGCATCCACTGCCTCCACCTCGACAAACGAGAGGTCCTGCCCGTCCGCCGACACCACCGCACGATCCGGAGTGAGCCGCAAAGCCACCCCAGCACCCGCAGTTGTGATGACGCTCTCGGCAACTTCCTTGCCGCCGCGTACACCCACCGCTTTCAGCGTTCCTGCGGCATACGGCACATCAAACGTCGCTTTGAACTGTTCGGCCCGCGTCGTCGGCTTCTCGCCAATCAGCTTGCCATTCAGAAAGAGCCTAACACTCTCGGCACCTGAATAAACCTCCACCTGCAGCGTCTTGCCCTCCTGTCCAGCCCAGTTCCACGAGGGTAGCGTCGGATACGTCGCCCAGCCCACCGCAATAATCTTCTTCCCCTCGGGCTCGGGCAGACGCACAGTCGCATACACCCGGTCGCCACCGTTCCAGATGATGTCGCGGTAGTAGGATTGCGGCTTCCGGAATCCCGTCAAATCCAGATCGCCGCACGCTGCCGCATGCCACGGAAAACCGTGAAACATCACTGCCATTGCAGCCTTCATCGCCGGGTCATTTCCACCGGCACCCTTGGCCATCTCTGCCATCACATCCACGCCATTGGCCATGCCTGTGAACATCTGGTCGATGACCGCCGGATTGACAAACCCGCCCATCATCTGTTCGGCAAACTTCGCATCTTCCGGAGTGCCATACGACCACGCGCCAATACCCGACTCGCCCAGGTAGTCCATCGCCGTCCAGGTCAGATCCCCAAGCACATACGCGTTGTCATGCGAAATCTCCCACAGAGGAAATACCTTCGCCGGATACGACTCCGTCGTCAGCATCATGCGCTTGGGCAGAGCTGCATGGTCCGCGGCGTAGCTCGGCAAAATGTTGTAGTTGTACCCCGTAATGTCCAGTTGCGAAAACACCGCCGCCGCGTTCGGCTTCGTCGTCGTGCCGGGGAATGCCAGCGTCAGTGGCCGCGTCGTATCCAGAGAACGAACCTCGTCGGCCAACGCCTTGCCCATTGCAGGGCCTCGGTCCACCTCCAGCTCGGGAATCTCGTTGCCGATACCCCAGATCACAATCGCCGGGTGATTGCGGTCGCGCAGCATCATCGATGAAATATCCCGCTTCCACCACGCGTCAAAGTCCAGGCCGTAGTCGTACTTCACCTTGGTCGCCTTCCAGGTATCAAAAGGCTCATCCAGCACCAGCATCCCCAGCCGGTCGCACGCATCAAGAAATGCCGGCGACGGCGGGTTATGGGCCGTTCGTACCGCGTTGTAGCCAGCAGCCTTCATAATCTCGACGCGGCGCTCTTCAGCGCGGTCAAAGGCCATCGCTCCGAGTGGTCCGTTGTCGTGATGCACACTACCGCCCGTCAGCTTGATGGGCTTTCCATTCAGCAGCAAACCCGTCTCCGCCGACCACGACAATGAGCGGATGCCGAACTTCGTCACAACCTCATCGACAACCTTGCCGCCCTTGCGAATCCGCGAAACCGCCCGATACAGCGTCGGAGTCGCGCCAGACCACAGCGCGGGGCTCGTAACATTAACGGTCTGTGACGCGTCCTGCTCTTGACCGGCAGCGATCGTCAGCGGAGATTCAGCTTTGCCGGCTTCATGTCCTGTGCCGTCATACAACGTCGTTTCAACCGTAACTTCGCTCGAATTCGTTGACTCGTTTGCCACCTTCGTCTGAATCGTTACCGTCGCTGACGCCTCAGAAACCTTGGGCGTCGTCACAAAAACACCCCAGTGGGCCACATGCGTCGCATCGGTGACAACAAAGCGCACATGCCGGTAGATGCCAGCACCGCTGTACCATCGGCTATTCGGCAGCTCAGAGTCATCCGCACGCACCGCCAGCACATTCGCGCCCGCCTCGTGCAGGTCTGCCGTCAGATCAAACGTAAAGCTCGTGTATCCATAGGGATGCATGCCAAGCTTGTGTCCGTTCAGGTACACCGTGGCATTTTTGTACACCCCGTCAAACTCCACGCTGACTCGCTTACCTTTCCAATCTGCAGGAGCAGTGAACGTTTTGCGGTACCAGCCCACGCCGCCAGGGAAAAAGCCTCCGCCCGCGCCGCTCAGATTCTTTCCGTCTGGCGCGCTTTCGATGCTCCAGTCATGCGGCACATTGACCGTCCGCCAGCCCGCGTCGGCAAACGCCGGCGCCTCTGCACCCGCCTGTTCGCCAAGCGAAAATTTCCAGCCAAAATCCGCAGAGAGTTGCTGCCGCCCCCCGCTCGTTGCAGCCGCGCCCATCGCCGTCAAACAGCAGGGAAGTGCCGCCAGCCCAATTACCAGTACCCGTCGAAAACTCCACATCACAAAAACCTCCTTCGTCGATCTCATAGAATCAAATTCCTTCAAAATGCCAACTTATTGCGCGCTCAAACCCTGCAAAATCACCCGCGTCGCCTCACGAAATAGCCGTTCTACCGGCTGCCCATACTCCGCCTCAACCCGGCTGCCCAGCGATGCCAACCGCCGCTGGGTTGCAACCGCAGCGTTCAACGCCGCGTGCATCGAAATCTGCGGGTCGAGATCTGCCCGCAGCGAACCATCTGCAATACCCTCATGAATCAATGTGGTCAGGTGCGTAAATCCATCAGGAAATAGCTCCGCCTCCGGGCTCAGCAGCCGCTCCGCGCTCCAGTCGCGCGCATACAGCGCGTCAAACTGCGCCATGAACCGGACCTCCTCGGGCCACTTCACCAATTGCTCGGTCAACCCCTCCATCAAAGCGGAAATCCTGTCGAGCGCAAGCCCATGCGCCTTCTCAACCGTGCTCTGAATGCGCAGTGCCGAGCGCTCCATCGTCTGCCGCACGAGCGCCCAGACAATATCGTCCTTGCTTGAGAAGTACTGATACAGCGTTGACGGGCGGAGTCCGGCAGCAGAAACGATCTCTGCCATCGTCACCCGGTCAATCCCGCGCTCATCAAAAAGCCTCTCAGCCGACTCCAGAATCCGGCAAAGCTGCTTCTCCCGGTGCACCCGGTACACCTTGCGCTCCGGCAAAACCTCAGCAGTTGCCATCGTGATCTCCATTGGGCACAAAACAAACACACAATTCAAATTCGAATGAATAGTACGAATTTCAAGCGATCGCTGTCAACCCCAAGGGCCAATAAGGGTACTTCGCACTCATTTTTCTCTGGCAGCTTCTCTATCCGTTTAACTATCCCCGACCACTGCGCGTCACGCACCACCATTATGATCAAAAATCCCATTCGCTGTAGCAAGGCACAAAAGCCCATAATGATCGGCAACGCCAAATCCAACAAAACAGGCAACATACAACAAAGCCAAATCGCCCCATCGCCATTCGCTGAACGATGTCACACGTGTGACATTTTCCAGCCAGACAAAAAAGCCCCCAGACGAAGCTGGAGGCCTTTTGTTGGTGATAATGGAGTGATTCTTAGTACATGCCGTCCATGCCGCCGCCGCCGTGGCCGCCGCCTGCCGGAGCTGCCTTGGGCTCGGGGATTTCCGAGATCAGGGCTTCGGTGGTGAGCAGCAGACCGGCAATCGACGCTGCATTCTGCAGAGCCGTGCGGGTGACCTTGGTCGGGTCGATTACGCCGGCTTTCACCAGGTCTTCGAACTCGTTGGTGGCCGCATTGTAGCCGTAATGGTCGTCGGAGGATTCGTGAATCTTGCCGACAACAACTGCGCCTTCTTCGCCGGCATTGGCAACGATCTGCCGAAGTGGCTCTTCGAGAGCGCGACGAACGATCTGTGCACCGATCTTCTCGTCGCCTTCCAGCGTCTTGATCAGAGCGTCAACCGCCACCGTCGAGCGAACCAGGGCAACGCCGCCGCCGGCAACAATGCCTTCTTCGACTGCTGCGCGGGTTGCATGCAGAGCGTCTTCAACGCGAGCCTTCTTTTCCTTCAGCTCGGTCTCAGTTGCTGCACCGACCTTGATGACTGCAACGCCGCCAACCAGCTTGGCAAGGCGCTCCTGCAGCTTCTCGCGATCGTAGTCGCTGGTGGTCTTCTCGATCTGCGAACGGATTTCCTTCACGCGGCCCGAAATTGCAGCTGCGTCGCCAGATCCGTCAACGATGGTGGTGTTGTCCTTGTCGATGGTGATGCGCTTGGCGCGGCCGAGCTGCTCGAGCTTGATACCGTCGAGCTTGATGCCCAGGTCTTCCGTGATCGCCTCGCCACCGGTGAGGATCGCGATATCGCCCAGCATCGCCTTGCGACGATCGCCAAAGCCAGGAGCCTTGACGGCTGCAACGTTCAGGGTGCCACGCAGCTTGTTCACGACCAGTGTCGCGAGGGCTTCGCCGTCGACGTCCTCTGCAATGATGAGCAGCGGCTTGCCAGCGCGCGCAACCTGCTCGAGCAGGGGCAGCAGATCCTTCATGTTGCTGATCTTCTTCTCGAAGATCAGGATGTAGGGCTCTTCGAGGGCCACTTCCATGCGATCGGCGTCGGTCACGAAGTAGGGGCTCAGGTAGCCGCGGTCAAACTGCATGCCTTCGACGGTCTCGAGGTAGGTCTGCATGGTCTTCGATTCTTCAATCGTGATCACGCCGTCCTTGCCCACGGTCTTCATCGCGCCGGCGATGATTTCGCCGATTTCGACATCGCCGTTGGCCGAAATTGTTCCGACCTGGGCTACGGAGTCATCGGTAACTGGCTTGGACATTGCGCCGAGTGCGCCGCCATCGGTCCAGTTGTTTTCCTTGTCCTTGGTGCCGATTACGGCTACGACGGCCTTGTCGATGCCGCGCTTGAGGGCGGTTGGGTTGGCGCCTGCAGCAACAGTCTTGACACCCTCACGATAGATCGCCTGGGCGAGGACGGTGGCTGTGGTGGTGCCGTCGCCGGCTACGTCAGAGGTCTTTGAAGCGACTTCCTTGACGAGCTGTGCGCCGACGTTTTCGAGGGCATTCGAGAGTTCGATTTCCTTGGCAACCGTCACGCCGTCCTTGGTGATGGTCGGTGAACCGAACTTCTTTTCGCTGACAACGTTGCGGCCCTTGGGGCCGAGGGTAACCTTTACGGCGTCGGCGAGGATGTTCACACCGCGCAGGATCGCCTGACGGGAATCTTCTCCGTGCAGAATTTGCTTTGCCATTTGAAAAATCTCCTTGAATCAGTGGTTAGTGACGAGGGAACAGGGAAGAGCCGGTTCCGATGCCTCAGGTGCTTACTTGCTCAGAATGCCGAGGACTTCTTCTTCGCGCATAATCAGCAGCTCTTCGCCGTCAATCTTGATTTCGGTGCCGGAGTACTTGCCGAAAAGGACGCGGTCGCCAGCTTTGACGTCGAGTGGGAAAACCTTGCCTTCATCGTTGGACTTGCCTTTGCCGACGGAGAGGACTTCGCCTTCCTGGGGCTTTTCTTTGGCGCTATCGGGGATGATGATGCCGCCACGAACGGTTTCGCCCTCAGTAATGCGGCGAACCAGGATGCGGTCATGGAGCGGAGTAAACGTGGTTACTACGGATGATGTAGCCATACAGTTGCTTCTCCTTGGCGCTCGAGGGCTCAGGCCCTGTCGCGTTTTGAAATTCAAATGGGTTCCGAACGGAGAATCCGTCCGTAATCGGGTGGCAAGTCGGTGCGTACCCTGGAACACGGCCTTAGCACTCTCGCCATCCAAGTGCTAGAGTAGGGAAGTCGCCTTAATGTTGTCAAGCGGCTTACGCCGATTTATGAGTGTCACACACTCAAATAATATGAAAATTGTGTAATAGTCTCTGGATTATTCAACGCTTCTTCCCGTTGGTACGCGTTTTAGCCCCACCATAGCCCCAACCTGCTTCGATACCTGCACCCGCGGCAGGGTCGCGTTCAATTCCAGGCGGAATCCGATTTCCGATGAGGTTCACCGGCGTCAAATGTAGAAGAATTGCGCGGAAGACGGAGTCTCTGCGGGAAAAGATACAATATGAATATGTCTGGTTTGCGGTCTTCGTCTCGTCGTGTTGTCGCCGTTGTGCTGGCGCTGTTTACGCTGGTTGTCATTGCGTCGGTTTTGTCTTCTGCTCAGGATGCACCCACGGTCAAGCGCGGCCGCAAGTACAAGATGCCTCCGCCTACTGGTCGTTTTGAGGTGGTTGTGACCCGTGCCTCCAACGGCAAGCCGGTTGAGAATGCGTCTGTGATTTTCCATCCTTTGAACAACGGACGCGACAGTGGCAACATGGAACTGAAGACCAACGATGAAGGCAAGGCGATGATTGACCTGCTCGAAATCGGGTCAAGCGTGCGGCTGCAGATCATTGCTCCCGGCTTTCAGACCTTTGGCGAAGATTACAAAGTCGACAAGGACTCCATGTCGGTCGAGATCAAACTGAAGCGGCCGACCGAGCAGTATTCGATCTACAAAAAGGGTGAGGGCGTTACGCCCGCGAAGCCGGATGCTAATTCCGACACCAAGCCGAAAGAAGACAAGCCGAAGGATACTGCTCCGCCAAAATAGCGCGCCTGTCTTTTACGAATTCCCCTTGCAGCATTTGGACTGTCATGACGCCTGCCATCGTTGAACTTTATTCCGGCCAGCCTGACCGTACCCGCAAGACTGCGCTGGTAACGGGCGGCGCGAGGCGGATTGGCAGGGAGATTGCGCTTACACTGGCCCGCTCCGGCATGGACGTTGCAATCACCTTTCGCGAGTCAGAGGCTGCGGCCGAGGGCGTCGTTCGAGAGATTGAGTCTTTTGGAGTGCGTTCTGCCGCGGTGCGGATGGATGTTCGCAGTGAGGCCAGTGTTCGCGAATCGGTGGCGGCGGCGGTTGGGATCTTGGGCGGGCTTGACCTGCTGGTGAACAATGCGGCGGTTTTTGAATCTGCGCCTCTTGGCGAAATCACACTTGAACAGTGGGACCGGGTGTTTGAATCGAACACGCGGGGGCCTTTCTTGGTAGCGCGCGAGGCGCTGCCGCATTTGAAGGCTGCGCGGGGGCGCATCGTGAATCTCGGCTCACTTGGGGCGGATCATGTTTGGCCGCTTCATGGGCACTACTGCGCTTCAAAGGCGGCGTTGCAGATGCTTTCGCAGGTGATGGCGAAGTCGTTTGCGCCGGAGGTGAGCGTGAACTGCGTTGCGCCTGGCTACATTGAGATGGAGCCACTGGAGGCGGCTGACCGGTTTCGCGCGCGGACCCCGATGGGCCGCAATGGCACTCCAGAAGATGTAGCGGTGGCGGTGCTTTTCTTTGCGACCGGGCCGCATTTCATTACAGGGCAGACACTAGCTGTGGATGGCGGCATGGGTTTGTGAAGAGCAGGCGCGTTTCGCGTGCTCAGGTCGTCTTTCTTCGAGCTTTTGAATCTTTAAAGGGTACAATCCGACCAGACTAGACGCAAATTTGAGAGGCGAGCTGCCGTAAGGTGAGGGACCGATGCTGGTGGAGAAGGCTCAGATCGCGAGCGAGTTCCATAGTGATGGACGGGTAAACCCGTGGAAAACGACACCGCGCAAGGCTTCCATCATATTTTTCCTCGCGGTATTTTTCACGTTTACAACGATTGCCATCGCTAACGACATCATGGCTCTGGGGCGAAAGTCACCACTCCATTTTGTGATCGATATCCTGCTGTCAGGTACTTTTGCCATGGGGTATGCCCAGGGTGCTTTTGTGCTTCGTCAAAGGTTCTGGAAGTTACTCATTCCACTGGTGTTCCTGCAGTTTGGCTTGAACTATCTGCTGGCGACCATGTTTCCTGGAGCGGGGGAGCCATTTGCTATGAACGCGGCGGGGCTGCAACGCCTGCAGGTTCGGCTTACGTTTGATGGATTAGCGGCCATCACGGCGATGGCGCTGGGGTATGCGGGGTTTGTGTACGTCCTGGTCAGCGAGGGTAGACGATTTGCGCAGGCCCAGGCAGAGATGGGGCGGCAGCAGGCAGTTTTGGAAGGCGAATTAGCGGCTGCGCGAGAGGTGCAACAGCTTATTTTGCCCGAGGCTCGGACCATTCTGCCTGGTTTCCTGATTGAAAGTGAATATGTTCCGGCGCGTGAGGTTGGCGGGGACTTCTTCCAGATCATTCGGCACGCTGACGGGAGTGTGCTTATCGTTGCGGGAGACGTGAGCGGCAAAGGGTTGAAGGCCGGGATGCTGGTGGCGCTTTTGATTGGTGCAATACGGACCGTGGCGCGATTCAATCCCGACCCGGTTGTGGTGCTTGAGGAGCTGAACCTGAGGCTGCTCGGTCGCAGCGACGCCCAGGCCACCTGCCTGGCGCTGACGATTGATCTCGATGGGCAGGTGATGCTGGCCAACGCAGGGCACACAACGCCGTTTGTGAACGGAGAATCGCTGGAGCTGGAAGGCGCGCTGCCGCTTGGCATCTTTGCCGGGGCTGAGTTTTCTCAGATGCGATTTGAGCTGAAGGAAGGCGATCGTCTTGCGCTGCTTTCGGATGGCGTTGCCGAGGCGACGAATGCCGATGGCCAGCTTTTTGGATTTGAAGCAGTAGAAGGGCTGATGCGGCGTGCCGGTTCAGCAAAAGAGGTGGCGGATGCAGCCCGTGCCTTTGGACAGGAAGACGATATCAGCGTGATCTTCGTTACCCGGACGGCAGTGCCGGAAGCCATCGGGTTAATTGCATAGAGCGGCCCGAGCACCGACGATACCTTTTGCCTTCGAGTCTGGACTCTGTTCTGGATCACACCCGGTCCGGGTTCTGTCGGCCAGGTCTTTCGATCCCGAGTCGTCCCCCTATGCCTGGATTCAACGGATTGGTCAGACCAGTAGGATCATTTCAACTCGTTATGTAAAAAATACTAGACATAGAGTCTAATGGAAAGTACATTATGTAAAGAAAAGTGTACGTAGAGAGGAAGTGCTTTGTGTCGTTTCGAGAAAAATGTGCCTGGATTTCGATGTTGTCTATGGTTGGGATTTATGGATTCTACTTTGTGATGCTGTTTCGTGAGGGGCAGCACATGTGGGGAGCTCACTATGGGGGGCTGTTTGGGACTGTTGTTGCGCTGATTGTGGTGCAGGTGGTGCTGATTACAACGGTGGCCATCATTGCGCCCAAGGAAGCGAAGGTGCCGCGTGACGAGCGCGACCGACTTATCGAGTTGCGTTCGATGCGGGTGGCGTATTCGGGACTGGCGACGAGCGTGGCGATGGCCTGCATGTTTGGAGCGCTTGACCCTCCGATTGTGTTCAACGCCAACTCGTTGCTTTTCTTGCTGGTGACGTCAGAGGTGCTGCGTCGGGCCTGCGAGATCATTCAGTACCGGAAGGGCGCGTAGATGGGCGTGATGGGGAAGACGATTCGGAACGAGATACGGCGGCTGCGCTTTGAGCATGGAGAGATGACGCAGCAGGCGTTGGCAGAGAAGATTGGCGTGACGCGGCAGACGGTGAACGCGATTGAGCAGGGAAAGTATTCGCCGTCGCTCGAGGCTGCTTTTCGGATCGCAGAAGTTTTTGGATTGCCGCTGGAGAGTGTGTTTCGCTACACCGACAATTCGTGAATAGCTCAGTCTTGGCCCTTACTTGCCAAAGAGTCTGCCAAAGATGCCGGGTTTCTTTTCTGCGTTTGCAGCCGGGTTTGCGCCTGAGCTGGCTGAGGGTCGCTTCGGGGCAGACCTTACGACTTCCTGGAACTTGATGGGGGCGCTGTCCCAGATGCCGATGGCTTCGGGCTGCTTGGGCATTTTGGTACCGAAGTAGGCGGCGCGGGGGTTTTCGAAGCAGAGGCGACGGGCGGTTTCTTCGCCGGCGCGATTGGCGACGTATTCATAGCCCTTTTTGAGATGCGGCGGACGCCATTCGAGATTGTGAGCGTCGGTGGCAAGGAAGTGGATCCAGTTGCGGTCGAGGAGTTCATTGGCAAAGGCCTCGGCAGAGTTGCCGAAGCGGCCATAGAGCGAGGACGCTGTGACCTGGACGACGCAACCCATGCGAATCCAGTCGGCGAGCATCTGGGGGTGCTTGACGATGATGGGATTGCGCTCGGGGTGGGTGATGATGTTGGTGTAGCCGACGGCCTGGAGGCGGTTGAGTGCGTCGGTGAGCTGCGGCGGGATGGCCATTTCGGAGAATTCTACAAGCAAATAACCCTTGCCGCCGATTGAGTATTTGAGCGGATTTTTGAGGGCGTCCTGAATATTATCGGCGTTGAGGTGGAAATCGCAGGCAAGGGAAAGCTCAAGGCGGCCCTCGACTTTGGCCTGAATTTCAGCCATGCGCTCAATATTGGTATCGAGCTGGTAGGGATGGCTGTCGCTGGAGTGGGGTGTGCAGGCGATGTGGGTGACGCCCTCGGCGATGGCAACCTCGGCCATTTGCACTGCGTGTTCAAAGCTGGGCGCGCCGTCGTCAACGCCATAGATGAGGTGGTGATGGATGTCGATCATTTCGCCAGCGCCTCGATACCGCTGGTGAGAATGGACTGGAAGATTTTGAGGCCGTCGGCTGAGCCGAGCAGCGATTCGCTGGACCGGTCGGGATGGGGCATCATGCCGAGGACGTTGCGACCGCCGTTGAGTACGCCAGCGATATTTTCGAGCGACCCGTTGGGGTTGGCTTCGGGCGTAATGAGGCCCTCGGGGGTGGAGTAGCGGAAGGCGATGCGGTCCTCAGCCTGGAGCTGGCGGAGGGTTTCGGCGTCGCAGTAGTAGTTGCCTTCCATATGGCCGATGGGGATTTGGAGGACTTCGCCGGGGGCAAGCAGGTTGGTGAAGGGGCTGTTGGTGGTCTCGGTGCGCAAGTGGACCTGCTTGCAGATGTATTTGAGGCCGGCGTTGCGCATGAGTGCGCCGGGGAGCAGGCCTGATTCGGCGAGGATCTGAAAGCCGTTGCAGATGCCGAGGACCAGACCGCCAGCGTCGGCGAATCGCTTGACTGACTGCATGACGGGGGAGAATCGGGCAATGGCGCCGGTGCGGAGGTAATCACCGTAGGCAAATCCGCCGGGAACGAGGATGGCATCGACGCCCTTGAGGTCTTCAGAATCGTGCCAGAGGAAGGTGACTGGCTGGTGGGCAATTTCGGCGATCACGTTGTAGGTGTCGTGGTCGCAGTTGGAGCCTGGAAAGACTAGGACGCCGAATTTCATGTATTCAGATTATCAGTGTTTTGAAGTCGAGTCAGTTGCCGGCAGAGTTACCACAAGCGGGTTACGAGCATGGTGTCGAAGACTGCGTCTTTGCTGACGAGCGTCAAACCTTCGAGGATGGCCTGGGCGGCGAGCATGCGGTCGAAGGGGTCTTTGTGTGGATTGACGAGCGAACCTGCGAATCGGGCATGTTCCAATTCGAGCGGAAGCGTCTTGAAGTTGAGGGTGGAAAGAATGCGTTTGGGATCATGTACCAGCGGCGCGGCTTCAGGAAGGCGGCCACTGCGAAACTTGACGGCCACCTCCCAGATACTTATGACGGAGACAAAGCATTGATTACGCGAATCTGAGACCGCAACTGCCGCCCTCTGGCTCAGGTTAGGGTTATTGCTCATTGACCAAAGCAAGGTATGGGTATCGAGCAGAAGTATCACTCTGGGTCCTTTGGATCGCCTTGATTATTCTTCCAGGTGGAGACGATGGGAGCTTCCCAGAGAGCCAGTTCTTCTTCGGACGTGGGTTCGGACCAATCGTAATCGGAATCTGGCCCCATTTCGTCGGCGAAGATGCCGAGAGGCCGGAGCTTTGGAGCAATTGCTTCTGCCGGATCGATGACCGTGAACCGGATGACCGGGGTGCGGGCCTTGCCGGTGGTGAGGATGACCTCTTCCCCGGCGCGGGCGCGGGCGACGAGCTTGGAGAGGTTGGTTTTAGCTTCGTGCATCGTGGCTTCCATTGCTGCGCTCCTTGACTAATAAAATCTTAGCTAAGATAAATGCAAAAATCAATGGGAAGACTGAGCTATGACCTGTTTCATCCGTGCGTGGGATTCGCGGGCGAAGCGGTGCTGCTGGCTGCGGGTGAAGGGGTAGGCGAGGCGGGCGAGCCAGTGGGCGGGGCGGGAAATGGCGAGCAGGTCATAGAAGACGAGCCCGGAGACTGGGTAGAACTCAAGGAGGAAGCGCTCTTCGCCGCTCTCGACATGTTGCTGGATGGTGCCGTAGGCGAAGCCGAAGCGGTCTTCTTCATCGATGGTGTAGAGGATGCGGCTGATGTTGACTGACCACAGGCCGAAGGTGTGTGCTTCGACGGTGACCTGGTTGTCAATCTCCATTTTTACTTCAGAGTTGGCGACGCGGACCCAGCCGAGGTCGAACTGCTGCCATTTGCGGAAGGCGGCTTTGGCGGCAGCAAAGTCGGCCTCGCCGTGGCCGATTTCAGTGCGCAGATGGTCGCGGACGTAGCCGGTGGGGAGGTGTTCGCGCTCGCGCTCGGTGACAAAGGCCATGCCGTAGTTCAGCGGCAGGTGCTGGGCTGCATCGAGCTGGTGGCGAATGGCTTCATCGGTTGGTTTGTGCAGTGTAAACACCGAATCAGTATGTCACGGTTAGTTCCATCCCCTTTGTATCGTCTGGCACTAGGGCAGTGAAGTGATGGTGTTCGCTGTCAAAACTGGTTGTAACTGAGTTGCTTGCGGCTGGCTTGGTGGCGCCATAGATTTCGATTTGGAACTGGTTCCACCAGGGGGAGAAGGTTCCTTCGCGGGGGCTGACCTTGACGGTGATGCCGGTGGGGGTGAGTTCGCAGGTGAATTTGAGGCGGAGGTAGTCGCCTTTCTGGAAGGCGTAGCTTAGGCCGTCGTCGAGGTAGAGTGAGCCCTCGCAGGAGTCGCCGGGGTGGCGGGGCGGGTAGACGCGCAGGGTGAGCGGGCCGGAGGGTTTATCCATAGTGCTCTGGACGAGCGGTTGGATGGGGATGATGGAGCCGCCGCGGGCAAAGACAGGCAGGGAATCGACGCTGGGGTGCAGATTGATCTGGAGGTCGGTGTCGGGCACGTTGTCATTGCCGACGCGGATGCCTTCGACGCCGGTGGCGAGGCGTTCGCCGGTCCAGTAGTTGTACCAGCCGACGGGGGGCAGCACGGCCTGATAGTCGTCGAGTTGGTCAGGATAGGGCGAGGGAGCGACGAGGATGTCGGGGCCGAAGAGGAATTCGTTATTGGTATTGAGGTCGAGCGGGTGGCCGTCTTTGCTTGCGTTGGGGAACTCGACGAAGAGGGGGCGCATGATGGGGATGCCGGTGCGGCTCATCTCTTCGGCAGTGGTGTATAGGTAGCTCATGAGGCGGTAGCGCTCTTCAATGAACTTGCGGCGGAGGTTCAGGTCCTGGGTGGTTCCGTTCTCCCATGGCTCCTGGGGAAAGGTACCCATGGAGGTGTGGTCGCGGTCGATGGGGTGAAAGGCGGCGATTTCGAGCCACTTGGTGAGGAGTTCGGGCTGGGGCGAGCCGGCAAATCCGCCCGCGTCTGCGCCGACCATGCCAAAGCCGCTTAGGCCGAGGTTGATGAGCTGCGGGGTGGTCTGGCGGAGATGGTTCCAGGTGGCGGAGTTGTCGCCGGTCCACGTGGCGGAGTAACGCTGGCCCCCGGCGTAACTGGCGCGGGTGAGAACAAAGGGGCGCTGGTCGGGGGCGATTTTACGTAGCCCCTCGTAGGTGCCGCGCGTGTTCTGCATGCCAAAGACGTTGTGAATTTCGAGATGGTTGGCGGTGCGTTTGGCGAAGCCGGGTTCGTCGATTCGATGCTTGGTCTGGTCGGGCATGGTTTTGGAGCTGACTTTGAAGAGCGCGGGCTCGTTCATGTCATTCCAGAAGCCGGCGATGCCGCGTTTGGCGAAGTCTTCGTAGAGCGTGCCCCACCAGTCGCGGCTGGCCTTCTGAGTGAAGTCGGGGAAGACTGCGGGGCCGGGCCAGACTTCGCCGGTGTAGACGGTGCCGTCGGGATTGTGGACGAAGTGGTCGCCTGCGGTGCCCTCGTCGTAGGGTTTGTAGCCCTGATTCGGAAGATTTGCGATGTGCAGGTCGGTAATCAGGATGGTGTGCAGATGCTGCGCCTTTAGGTCGTCAATCATCTGGTCAAAGTGGGGGAACTTGGCGGGATCTACGGTGAATGGGCGATTTTTGAGCTGGTAATCGATATCGAGATAGATGGCGTCAGCGGGAATGTGTTCGCTGCGGAGGCGGCTGGCGACGCGGCGGACTTCTGCTTCAGGGTAGTAGCTGTAGCGGGATTGCTGGTAGCCGAGGGTCCACATGGGGGGCAGGGGCGTGGTGCCGGTGAGCCAGGCCCAGGCTTTGATGACGTCTTTGGGGGTGGGGCCGTAGAGGATGTAGTACTCCAACGGGCCGCCCTCGGAGCCGAAACTGTAGCCGTCGCGCAGCTCTTTATTGAAGTCGAAGCTGGAGCGCCAGGTGTTATCCATGAAGACCCCGGCAGCGATGCCCTTGCGGAAAGTCAGCACGAAGGGAATCGATTTGTAGATGGGGTCGGTGGATTCCTGCCAGCCAAAGGCGTCGGTATTCCAGTTAGTGAAGGCCTGGTTGCGGCGATCGAGTGGGCCGGGCTTGTCGCCGAGGCCAAAGTAGTGCTCGTCTTCAGGGGAGTGCTTGTAGACGCGAAAGCCAATTGTCTTCGCGTCAGCCCCGTGAAATTCGACAGGATGCTCAGGGATGTCCTGCGAGATCACGTTTCCGGCGAGGTCGGTGACGGTCATCGCCAGCGGGTTGCGCTGGATCGTCAGGTGCAGCTTTGTGGTGGAGAAGCCGATGGTGGTGGGGCTGGATTCAGCTTTCACGGCGACCTTTGCCGTGCGGGCTGATTCGAGGACTGCCCATGATGCGTCTTCCGGGAGGATGCCGATAGCGCCGACACGTACGCGGAGCAGGTCGTCGCGCAGGGCGGTCACCTGCATGATGGCAGCGTTGGCTCCTATGGCTGTGCGGATTTCGATGCCGTTGGGCAGAGGCCTGGAGGTGGTTACCTTTTCGAGTGATACGTGCACCAGCGCGGGGGCCTTTTCGGCCTGAGCGTGCGCTTTGGTGGCCGGCAGGCCGGAACCAAAGGCTGCCAACAGGATGCCTGCGACAAAATATCCGACGAATCGGGTACGGGCCAATCCGGAAATGACCATAGTCATCACAACGTCAACCTCGCGGGAAAATTCCAACGTATTGCCGAAGGATACTCCTTCGCACAAAATGGTGCCTATAATCAGAATCACCGACCCGGACAGTTCTTTGTTGGCAGGCTTGATGTATTCTGCCTGTACGTTTCAGCTGGCAATGGACAAAGGCGGGTCCGCAAGAATTCATCGATATCGATGTCGTAGCTCTCGCTCGATTTCTACTGATCGGAATCTCAGTCCTGCTTGCAGTTCTGGCGGTGATCACGTGGACTCGCCGTGCTCAGGTTTCCGCGTCGCGTGAATTCTCCGTCCTGATACTTGCCATGGCGATGTACGCCTTTGGCTATTCAGGAGAGATTGCCCAAACCACGGTCTCAGCGGCGCGGGCTTGGCTCGATTTTGAATACCTTGCTTTGCCTTGGGTTCCAGGCCTGTGGCTGTTGGCAGCCTGTCGGCACAATCGTGTTCAAGTGCGCGCGCCGTTGCTGTTTATCATTCCGCTGATCACCTTTGCCGGTCACTATACCAACTTTCTTAATGCTTTTTATGCGGGGCCGATGTTCATCGTGCAGCACGGGCCTTTTTGGTGCTTAGCGTGCAGAGTGGCCCACTCTCCATGCTGGACAATGCCTACTTGCTGGTCTCGTACCTGGTAGGGACGTGGATTTATTTGTCGAAACTGCGGCATACGTCTGCGCTTTTTCGCAGGCAGACCTGGGTGATTGTCATTGCGACGCTGCTGCCTGGAATTGCCTATTTCAGCTACCTCGGCGGGCTCAGTCCTTGGGGACTGGACATTTCTCCGATTGCCCTGGGCATTACCTGCATTCTGCTCTTCTATGGCATCTTTGAGCTGGGCATCTTTGAACTCGCTCCGATGGCGCGGTCGCTTATTTTCAACTCCATGCGCGACGCGGTTCTGATTCTCGACTCAGAAGATCGCCTTCTGGACTTCAACCCGGCTGCTCGCGCGATGCTTCCCGTGCTCAGCGAACGATGGCTCGGAGATCCGATTGCCCCCATGCTGACGGGTTCGCCGGAAATTGCCGAGGCGGTGAACCGTGCCCAGGATCTGGAGGAGATCACGGTTGGCGAATCGGCCGCAAGCCGCTCCTACGAACTGCACACCTGGCCACTGCATTCCGGTTCAAAACACCTCGGTCGCGCTGTGATCATCGCCGATATTACGGCGCAGGTAGCGATTCGCGAGGAACTTCGAAGGGGCTCTGAAACGGATGCTCTGACCGGCGTCGCCAATCGTCGCCGGTTTCTCCAGGCTCTGGAAATGGAGTGCCTGCGCTTTGGCCGCAGCTTCGCACCTGTCACAGTGCTCATGATCGACCTCGACTTTTTCAAGAAGATCAACGACCAGTTTGGACACCATGCGGGCGATGAAGCGCTGCGCCGGGTTGCAGGCCGTCTGCTCGCCTGCACACGCAAAACTGACCTGGTTGCGCGCTACGGCGGTGAGGAATTCGCGGCACTACTGCCCGAAACTGCTGCTGAGGGGGCCGCCATCATCGCTGAGCGCCTGCGGCAGGCAATCTGCCAGAAGCCGTTTGAGATTGATGGAAACACTTTGACGCTGACCGTGAGCATCGGCATTGCCAGCCATTCAATACAGCAGGAGTTGGTAGACCGGCGATTGAAAGATCAGGAGATCGATCCTCTGGTTCTGCTGAAGAAGGCGGATCTGGCGCTCTACCGGGCAAAGGCTCTGGGGCGCAACCGGGTCGAGATGATGAAGCCTGACCAGCTATGACCACCCCCGACGGGGTTGCAAGTGCGGTGCCGCAAGAGCTGTAAGTGGCTCGGATGTACCCGTCCGGTGCTATACTCGTTTGGGTCACGACTCGTTCGGTCAGGTGCAAATCGCTCCTCCTGAGTACGCGTCGAAATACTCTTATCTGCTCTGAGGTTTCACATGTCCGGCCATTCAAAATGGGCCACAATCAAGCACAAAAAGGGCGCGCTCGATGCCAAGCGCGGCAAGATATTCACTCGCCTCATCAAGGAAATTACCGTAGCCGCCAAGGCTGGCGGTGGTGATCCGGATGGCAACCCTCGTCTACGCTCGGCCATTTTGGCTGCGAAGGCCGAGAACATGCCCCAGGACAACATCAAGCGCGCCATTCAGCGCGGTACTGGTGAGCTTGAAGGCGCAAACTACGAGGAGATCTCCTTTGAGGGCTACGGCCCCGGCGGAGTGGCGGTGATCGTCGATACGCTTACTGACAATCGCAATCGGACGGTCAGCGAAGTGCGATTCGCCTTCTCGAAAAATGGCGGCAACCTGGGCGAATCTGGCTCGGTGCGCTTCATGTTCTCGAAAAAGGGTGTCCTGGCAATCGAAAAGGAAGCCGCATCGGAAGAGCAGTTGATGGATATCGTGCTCGAGCACGGCGGCGAAGATCTGAACGATCAAGGCGAAACATGGGAGATTTTGACTGACCCGGCTTCATTTGAGGCGGTGCAGAATGGGCTCAAGGCTACCAAAATTCCCACCGTGATGAGCGAAGTGACGATGGTCGCCTCGACCTACACCAAGCTGGAAGGATCAGCAGCCAACCAGATGATTCGTCTGCTGGACACGCTTGAAGATCTGGACGACGTGCAGAATGTCTATTCGAACTTTGACATGGACGCAGAACATATGGAAGCTGCCGCTGGCTAAGGCAGGAATTTGAATGGTTTGCTGAGGCCGCCTCACTGAGGCGGCCTTTTCTGCGAAACTGGATTGAACACGCCCGTGGGCCAACAACAGAATCTACCGGTTCCGCTGCATTTGAACCTCGCTGAGAATTTGCGTCAGGAAGGGAACTCCCTTTGTATCAATTTCGATCTCGCTCTCTGGGCCTCAGTCTCGTATTCATCCTTTTGCTGGCCGCTGCTGCAGTTGTGTCAGCCCAGGTGAGGCCAGCGGCTTCATCGGCTCCCCGTACCTGGGAGATGGGTCCCATTGCCAATTTTGGAGTCGGTGTTGGTGACCGTTCCAATTACAAATTCTCATTTGTGGGCTTTCAGGCGGGGCGCAGCCTGACGCCGGTGATTCATGCTGGTCCGCTCACGGGGCGCTTTGAACTGGCGGCCAATGTGATTCCGTTCTGGCAGGCGTACACGCCAGCCAAGCACACGATCTATTCGACAGTTGACGGAGTCGTGTACTCGGCGGTGGTCGATGGCGGCACATATACCGGTTTCAGCATGACGCCGGTGATCTTTCGCTGGAACTTTGCTCCTGAGTCGCGGAAGTTTTCGCCCTGGTTTCAGGCTGCGGGTGGCTTCATCTACACGACGCGCAAGTTTCCTGGTACGGTCATCGTGCCGCAGGGGACTCCTGGCGAGACTTCAAAATACAACTTCTCGCCACAGGGCGGCATTGGTTTTCACTACTTTTCGCAGTCCAACCGATCCATTGATTTTGGTTTGAACGCGGTTCACATCTCCTCTGCTTCTCTCGGCGACAAGAATCCCGGCGTCAATGCAAGTCTGCAATTCCAGTTGGGATACTCATGGTGGAAGTAGATCCGTCTAACGTTCAGGGCCGCAGGTCTTGGTTGCTGCATCCGAGCTCGTTCAGGAAAGTCTTTTAAGGCGCTAATTTATGGATGGACCCGTCGTTACATGCGTGCCGAACTTCTCAGAAGGCGTTGACCAGGCCTGCGTGCGGGCGATTGTCTGCGCGATGCATGTCGAGGGAGTGCGACTGCTGGATTGGTCGATGGATTCTGACCACAATCGCTCGGTGGTTACGATTGCCGGCTCTCCCACAGCGGTGGTGGAGGCAGCGGTGCGTGGCGTCGGCAAGGCTGCGGAACTGATCGACCTGACGCGGCAGACCGGTGTGCATCCGCGCATTGGAGCTGCGGATGTGATTCCTTTTGTGCCGGTTTCGAAGATTTCACTTGACCAGTGCGCATTGCTGGCGCGCCAGGCAGGGGCTGAAATCTGGCGTCGCTTCGGGATTCCTGTGTATTTTTACGAGGCTGCGGCTGCCCGCCCTGACCGCGCCAATCTTGAAGATGTGCGTCGCGGCCAGTTTGAAGAGCTGCGCGAGGCTGCACGGCGAGAGCCGCGCCGCCGTCCGGATATCGGCGGGCCGGGGCTGCATCCCACCGCAGGGGCCTGCGCTGTCGGAGCGCGGAAGTTCCTGGTGGCGTACAACCTGTACCTGGATACGGCCGATGTTTCTGTGGTTCGCGCTATTGCCAAGGAACTTCGTGCTTCCTCAGGAGGGCTCAAGGGAGTCAAAGCAATGGGAGTGCTGGCGCATGGTCGAGCACAGCTTTCCATGAACATCACGGATTTGCAGGCGACGCCGGTGTCGATGGTGTATGCACACGTTTGCCGCCTCTCCGAGCGCCATCACGCAGAGCCGGTCGAAGCGGAAGTGATTGGACTGCTGCCTCAGATCGCCTATGAGCAGGAAAGCCCCTGGATGCGTCTCTTACATGAGTTCGATCCAGCAACAAAAGTTTTGGAGCGACGGCTGGAATCTCCTCAGGCCTGGCCCGAGCCCTAGGCAAAAGTAATCTGCCCGGTTTGAAAGGAATGTATTGATGAAGCTTTTTTCTTCTCGTCACGCGTCGGTTGCACTTGTACTGGCTGCTTCGGTCCACTTCGGTTTATCAGGGAACGCCGCTCAATTGTCTTCAGATGCGCGCTCTGCAGTGCCGCACGACGTGCAGCAGTTAGTGGTGATTGACTATCGCGTCATGCAGAATTCCTCGGCGGCCATGGGGCTGCGTGGCCAGGTAATGCCGCCTGAGCTTAAAGAACTGGAAGACGCACTGCGCAAATCCGGCCTGAATGACAATCACGATCTGGAACAGCTAGCGTTTGTGCTGTACCGCAACGGGGGCAGTTCAGACGATCTGCGTACGGTTGGAATTGCCCAGGGGCAGTTTCCCGTCCAGGATGTACTGGCGAGCTTTCGCAAGCAGAAGGTCAAGGCCAAGCTGCTGCGCACCAACAAGATTTTCCCGCTGGGCAATACCGGCATGAGCGTGGTGTTTCTCGATGAATCAACGATGATTTTCGGCGGCCTTTCTGCGGTGCGGCAGGCACTTGATGCCCGCGACGGCATTGCGCCAAGCCTGCTGACAAATGCCTCTGTGATGGACTCCATGCGCACCGTGGACAGCGAACCGCTGTGGAGCGTACTCGACCAGAAGGGGACACAAACCATGTTGAAGCAGGTGCTGGGTGAAGCGGGCTCCGTTGCCGACTTCGATTCTGTTAAGAAGCGCCTGGTTGCCAGCTATTACTCGATGAACTTCCAGCACGGGGTCAAGTTTGATATGTCGGTTGTTACCGGCGACAACTTTGCTGCCGCGACTGTGTCTTCTCTGCTCAACGCTGCAGTGCTGTACAAGAAAATGAGCGGAACGGACGTCGACAAGCAGGCATTGGAAGAGACTGTCATTCGTTCTAACTCTGGCCGCCTGGATGTCCATTTTGCCAGCTCAGATGCCCAGTTCAACACACTGCTCAAGTCGCCGATGTTCCAGAGCATGGTGCACTAGAGCTTTTGCGGTGCGGGGAATGGGAGTGGCTACTCCGATTCCCCTCCTGTTCGAACTTTGGACATCTCAAGCAGGCTGGTTGCCGAAAGAGACTCTTCGAGTCGCGGCATCGTGGACAATCCGGCGACAACGACGCGATTGCGTCCTCTGCCTTTTGCACGGTAGAGCGCCTGATCAGCCGACTCGATCAAATCCTGCAGAGCCTTGCCTCGTTGCGGAATCATGGTCGCGCAGCCAACTGAAACCGTGACGATGCCGGGGGCGTTGCCTTCGTGCGGAAGTTGCCGGCTGCGCACCGCCTGACAAATGTCTTCGGCAACTGCCTTGGCCCCAAGTTCATCCGTTCCGGGCAAAATAATCGCAAACTCCTCGCCGCCATAGCGGGCAACCAGGTCACTCGGCCGCAGGACCACATCGAGCGCCGCCTCGGCAATCTGCTTGAGGCAGCTATCGCCGCGAACGTGGCCATAGGTATCGTTGTAGCGCTTGAAGTGGTCTGCGTCGATCAGCAGCAGCGACAGCTTGCGGCTTTCGCGCAGTGCACGCCGCCATTCAGCGGAAAGGACCTCGTCAAAACGCCGGCGGTTGGCGATTCCGGTCAGCGCATCGACTACGACCAGTGTTTCCATAGCCCGGTAGGCGGATTGGAGATGCTCCTCTGCGCGCTTGCGGTCGGTGATATCGCGCACCTGGTTCAGGAACCCTACGGGGCGGCCGGTTGCCGGGTCCCGATACACGCGCAGACTGCCCTCAACCCAGATATATTCACCATCGCGCTTGCGCTCGCGATATTCGAGCGTTCCTCCGTCGGAACCAGCACGCAGGGCGCGCATCGCCATCTCGACCTCGGCCAGATCAGAGGGGTGAATCATCTCGCGAAAGACTTTTCCGAGCAAGTCCTGCGGCTCCCATCCTGTGAGTGCTTTCACGCCGGGGGAAACGTAAGTTCGAGTACCATCCAGGTCACCGAGCACAATCACGTCCCGGGAATTATCCACGACAAGTTTATGAAGAGATGCAATCTGGCGTAGTTGATTTTGGGTTCTTTTCAGGCTTCCGAACACCACAGAAATCGAGTTGAGCGTAAACATCCCGCAGGCGACATAAAGCTGCAGAATGGCCTTTTTCCATTCCGAAGGAACACCGGTTGCCAGTGCCAGAGGCCCTGAATGGTGCACGGTAAACCAGCCGCCGATTACTGCTACAGTTAGCGTAGAAAGCGCTGCCCAGCCCAGATCAACCTGGGTGAGCACCAGGATGAGAAATGGATAAATCAGAAACAGCAGCGGAGCGCGGGTCTGGCTGAACACCGCAATCGTGACCACCACCACCATGACAAGGTAGATCCAGCGCCGGCGTAAAAGGTGGAAGTTGCGCATGCGTGAGCGCAGAATTGCAGTAAAGGTCGGCGTTACAACCGCTATGCCGAGTCCGTCGCCGATCACCCAGTCAAACATTACATTCACGAAATCGTCGTGGCGCCTGACATGCTGGAAGATACCAAACAACGCGCCAGAGACAGCGGGTCCCATCAGGCAGGCGAATCCGATAAAACGCAGAAGGTATTTGCCGTCGGCAAACTCTGGCAATTCAGTTGATCGCCGCTTCAACAGGAACGCGCCAATCAAGAGTTCAATGAGATTGAGGCAATTGAAGAGTAGGCTCATCCCGGGAGTCTCGCCAATCAACAGGCTCCCGGTGACCATGCCCACAAAGGCGACGGAGACATACAGTGGCCACCGCCATCGAGGAACCAGAAGCAGAACAGACAAAACCAGCCCGTTTGCCAGCCAGATGATATTGTTTCCACCCTCGGTACGGTCAAACGTTCCTACGCAGAGAATCGACAGTGTCACGCTCAGGAAGACGCCAGCCAGCCGCAAGGCACTGCCATGTCCGCGCGTCCATCGAGTCGGTGCTGCGTGGATTTGCAAAACTTCCCCCTCCCATGGTCTATCGGTCAAAAATCAGGAACTGTGACGTACATATCGCTCAAACAGGCAAACTAATTTCCACAACGACTTCTGCTGGTCCGGCGACGGTTGAGATCAAACAGGAGAACCGCTCAACTGTTGTGTACGCAATCAGGAAAATGCATATCAGGATTCTTTGCAGGAGCAAAAGTCAGACTCTATTATGAGGCAGGTTGAAGTTGCGGGATGAACTCAATTTTGCCCTCTGGTTGCAGACGGATCGTCAGTTGACCCTGCTGGTGCTCGACGAGCGTTAATCCCTGTACCTTGACCGTCTTTCCGTTGTCAGTCGAATATTCCACCTTGACGGGCCCGCTGTTGCGAATCTGGAATCGATAGTGCATCGAGGCGCCAACATCGAGGCTGTTGGCTCCAAAGCTGGCGCTGGGATAGGCCACCTCCAACTGCTTGATGCGCTGCCCGGTCTGGTTTTCAACGCTGGCATCGATCCAGTGGCTTTCATAGCTCCTGCATCCGCACATTGACAGCAGGATTGCCCAAGCCGAAAAGCCGAGCGTCAATCTGGTCAAAATCTTCAACGACTGCCTTCTTTCCCGTCTGCGTCTGATGAGCGCAGTGATTTCTCCAGTGAATTCAGCCGCCGCACCATCTCTGGCAGGCGCTGAAATGCCGCAACCGCTCGCAGCCAGCTGCGATTTTCAAAAGCGGGTGAACCTGACAGCATCCTGCCCGCAGGTACGTCGTGCGAAACACCAGACTGCGCTGTCAAAATCACTCCATCGCCCAGGGTGCAATGCCCGGCAACGCCCGCCTGTCCAGCGAGGATTGCGTTGGCGCCGACCACCGAGGACCCCGCCAGACCCGCCTGCGCACAAACCAGCGTATTTCTGCCAATACTTGATCCATGACCTACCTGAACCAAGTTATCAATTTTTGCGCCGTCTGCGATCACAGTCGCTCCCACTGTTGCGCGGTCGATGCAGGCATTGGCCTGAATGTCGACGTGATTCCCAATTTGGACCGGTCCTGACTGCGGGATCTTCTGCCAGTTTCCAGCACTGTCTTTGGCAAATCCAAAGCCGTCCGAACCGACGATGGCTCCGTTTTCGAGTGTGACATGGTTGCCAAGCACGCAGCCTTCACGCACAACTGCGTGGGCATGAGCAAAAAAGTAGTCGCCGATCTGTGCGCCCGCGTAGAGCACAACATGAGACAGGATGGTGGCGAAGTTGCCGACCCGTACTTCGGGCCCGATGACGGCGTAGGCGCCTATATGTGCATCTTGTCCAATGGTTGCGGTGGGGTCAATCACCGCTGTCGGATGCACGCCGGGCGCATAACGCGGCGGCTGATAAAAAATACCAAGCGCTTGGGCAAATGCCAGGTAGGGATTGGCGAGCCGCAGTGTCGCAGTTTCAATTGCTGGAAAATCCGGAGTGACCAGCACCGCAGCTGCGCGGGTGGTCCGCGCCAGAGCAGCGTATTTAGGATTGGCGACAAACGTCAGCTCGGTTGGGCTCGCTTCTTCAATGCCCCGCACACCAGTTACTTCAAGGGCTCCGTCTCCTTGCAACTCCGCGCCCAGTTGCTTCGCCAATTCCGCCAGATTCATGCAAGCGATTGTAACGGAAACCGCGATCAGGAATCGGTCTTGCGCACGAACTGCAGCGGCGGATTGCGGACTTCGGAGGCAAGAGTGCGCGGCTCAAAGAGTCCAGGCTGAGGCATTTTCGGCGTTCGCGCAGGAGCGCTCTGCGCAACAACGCCCAGTACGGTCAGCTCTTGAATTGCGCTGCGCGGTACAAGAACTCGTTGCGTATGAGAGCGGGTGTCGGGTGGCGTCAACATCAATCCGGCTCCTTCGATCAAAGTGCGGTCATTCGATGTCACGCCCTCCAGTTCATCTCCGTCGCTGAGGGCAAGGCGCAGCCAGACACCGCTGATCCGGGGGCGGCCCGCAAAGCGGCGGCGCAACAGTCGCTCCGGTGCCTGGCTGTCTGCTCTTGAAGCAGCAGCCGACCATGCCTCCAGATCAAGTTCGCGCACATAACAAACCCATTTGACGCTGTTCCAGGGAATTTGCAGTAATTTGCCTGTAGTATGCAGTAGTTCCAGGTCCACACCATCTTCAGGGCCGTTGGGGGCGGCGTAGCCGGCGTACCATTCCCGGGTCAACTTGCGGACGATAACGGGTTTACGCGCGGCACTCACAGGCTGGATTGTCGCACGAAATGGGACAGCTTGCCCGAAGTGGCCGTATGTCTGTAGCCATTCTGGTTACGGTGTGTTAACGTACTTTGGTTGCACGATGGCTTATGGTTCTTTCTGGGGATTGAAGCATCAGATAGTTAAGCGGGCAGTGGTCCGCAGGAGTTGTGAAAGAAGAATGCCAGACTATATTTATTTGCTGGAGAATCGGCTGTCCGCCGTCCAGCAACATGCTTTGCGGACAGTCCGGGATCTCGCGCGTGAAGCGCAGATGACCGTTTTCCTTGCCGGCGACGCCGTGCGGGACCTTACCTGTGGCAGTCCAGTTCGTGAGCTTGAAGTTGTCGTTCATGGCAACGCGCTTGATTTGAAGGACGCAGTTGTGGCGGCTGGCGGCAGCGTCTGGGGCGAGCATGAGGCATCGCGGACGCTGTTTCTCTGCTTTCCTGGCAATGTGCGCCTTGACCTGAGCAGTGCGTGTCGCCCTGAATATTCCAAACCCGGTCAGCCTGTCTATCACTGGGCCAGTATCCAGGAAGATTTGCGTGCTCGCGACTTTACCGTAAATGCGATGGCGATTTCACTGAACGAGGGTTCGTACGGCCTCTTGATGGATCCTTCCAACGGTGTCGCGGACATTGAGGCCCGCCACCTGCGGCTGGTGTCCAATTACGGGTTCCTCGACAATCCGGCGCTGCTGATTCGAGCCACTCGCCTCAAGGCGCGGCTGGGATTTGAATTTGACGACCGCACCCAGACCCGCTACGAAAATGCAAAGGGTGATGAGGTCATTGAACACCTCTCGGCCTTTGAACGTTCCCGGGAACTTGAGCAGATCGGTCACGAAGAAGAGCCCCTCAAGATTCTGGCTGCCCACGAGGCTGAAGGCTGGTCGCAACATCTATTTCCAGCTTGGACTGCGGCCAAGGCTGATGTGGAGAAACTGGAATCACTGCACGCGCTCTCGATTGAATTGCAGGTTCTCGGTGTACATCCCGATGTCTCTGCAGCGCAAATGCAGCTGCTGACAGCCAAGCTCTCGGCAAAGGAACTTGGCGAACTCAAGGCTCTGCTGCTGCGTCCCGGATTCGTGGAAGAGTGGAACAATCTGGACGCGAATGCCGCGACGTTTGCCAAAGTACTGCTCTCCAAAGAGAACGCTGCACCATCGGCAACCTACACGCTCTTTACGACCTATCCCTCAGAAGCGGTGCTCTGGCTGGGCTTTACCAGCAAGCAGGCAGCAGTCAAAGAGAAGTTCCAGAACTTCCTCAAGGTTTGGCCGCTGATGCGCCAGAAGATTCCCTATGCGCTGATGCTCGAAATGCGCATTACGCCGGAGCTGCCCGGTTACCTGGACCTGGTCAAGACGATCTTCCTGCAGCTGATCGACGGTGGCCTCACCACCACCGAAGAGATCAAGGCGCTGCTTGAACCGCATTCGCCACCTGCGCCTCCACCGCCCGTGACCATCAAACGCACACGTGCCAAGAAGGGCGCAGAAGCGAAAGCGAAGGAGCGCCTCGTCGACGAAGATGACGAGGATGCAGACGATCTTGACGATGAAGACGAGGAAGAGGACGACGATCTTGACGGCCTTGATCTCGGCGGCGACGATCTGGACCTCGGTTTGGATGACGGGCGGGTGGTTGGTCCCGTCGTTGAAGGCGAAGAAGACGACGTTTTTGCCCGTAATTCAGTTGGCGCAGAGGACCTGGATACCGAGCTTGATCCGGATGTGGAAGACGACGCACTGGGCGATTCGGACGATGAGTCGGATTTAGACTCCCTCGATGACGAAGATGCTCCACGCAGAGGCAAAACAGCCAAGAAACGAATCGCTTCGCGTCGGCTAGCCTCGACGTTTGAGTCTGAATCGGACGACTTGACTGCTGCCGGCGCAGGTCTGCACGCACTTGCACGCGAGCTCGATCTGACTGAGCCCTCTGACCCCGCTGATCTCGACGAAGCCGATCCTATCTTTGAGACGGAAGAACCCGCTGAGACCAAGGCACGACCGGCAAAAGCCAAGGCCGCGCCGAAGAAGAAGCGCTAAACACGACTTGCATCACCAAAACACTTGAAAGGGGGCCGGGTGAAAGCCGGGCCCTTTTTTAGTTGACTGTCGCGCATACTCGTTACCGTTCTTACCCCGCCCAGTCCATCCACGGCGGGGTCCATGTTAGATTCAGAAAATCCGGTCAACTCTGGAGGGTTTTCGTTTGAATCGAGCCGCTTACACACTTCTGACATTTCTCCGCGCCACTGGCTTTGCCGCCGTAACCGCCTGTCTGCTCGTAATTCCGGCCTGCGCCGCGGCTGAATCTCCAGCGCAAACTCCTTCGGCAACCTACGGGGCCGGCTATCGCTATGAAAGGGGCGGCTGGACATATCTTCATCTCCAGGGCACTCCGGCTGAGATTGGCTACCAGCACGGCTATCTGCTCGCTGCTGAAATTGAAGACACCTACCAGGTGCTCAAGCTTGAGAACACGCACTCGACTCGCCGCAACTGGGCATTCTTCCGTCAGGCCAGCCAGAAAATGCTCTGGCCGCACATCGACCCTGAGTATCAGCAGGAACTTGAAGGCATCGCCAAAGGTGTGCAGGCCAAAGGCATCAAGCTGGACGTATGGGACATTGTCGCCATGAATGCTGGCATCGAACTGCCCGAGTACTACGTTCCCTGGCTCAACAAGCGTGAACACGCCCTGAATGCCCCGCATCTTTCCGCACCAGGCAACTGCTCTGCCTTCATCGCCAATGGAAGCTACACCAAGGGCGGCAAGATCGTGATTGCACACAACAACTGGTCAAGCTACGCCGACGGGGCTCGCTGGACCGTAATCTTCGATATCCAACCCGCCAAGGGCCATCACATGCTCATGGACGGGCTCCCTGGCGTGATTACCAGCCAGGACGATTTTGGCGTGACCGATACCGGCCTCATGGTCACGGAAACTACCATTACGCAATTCGTCGGCTGGAATCCTGACGGCAAGCCTGAGTTTGTCCGTTCGCGCAAGGCTATGCAGTATGCCAGCAGCATCGATGAATTCGCGGCCATCATCAAGGAAGGCAACAACGGTGGCTACGCCAACGACTGGCTCATCGGCGACCGTAAAACGGGCGAAATCGGCTACCTGGAACTCGGCCTCAAAAACACTCCACTGTGGAAGGCGAGGGACGGCTACTTCGTCAGCTCAAACTTTGCCCGCGACCCCAAACTAATCGCCGACGAGACCGAGGGCTTTAACCCCAAGGATCTCTCCAGCTCACCCAATGCCCGCCGGGTCACGGCAGAAAAAAGGATTGAGCAGGGCAAAGGACGCATCGACATCGAGATGGCTGAGCAGTTCCTCGCGGACCACGAAGACAGCTACACCGGCAAGGTTCAGGCAGATGAGCGCTCATTGTGTGGGCACATCGATGCAGATCCGCGCGGAGTCCCGGTCTGGGACCTGGAACCATACAACCCGTTTGGGGCGGTTACCGGGAAAGTTGCTGACTCTGATACGGCAGGGAAGCTGGCGCTGGTTGCCCACGCTGGGCACCCCTGCGGAGAAGACTTCCTGGCTGCACCCTTCCTGAAAGCGCATCCGGAATACGAGTACTTGAAACCGATTCTGAAGGATATGAAATCTGGCCCCTGGACAAAGTTTGAGTCCGGAGGGAAATAGACGGCCGAAACGATTGGGAAGAGAAACTCTCTAATCCGATGAGCGATTTCCCTTGAGCGGCTTCGCTGAAGGTGCGGCAGGGGTATCGCCCGTGTAGATTTCGCCGGCTGCGTGCCTTTTAGCACGCGAATACCGTTTGCTGCTGAAGAAGCGCTTCTGGCAGTCAACGCATTCCCATGGATACAAGCCAAAAAAGTACATTAACTTGTGCCCCATGGACTTATCTCTGCTCCTGCGTCGGGTTGAAGCTGACTCGCACCGCGGACATTCAGGGTTCATGAAGAATAATCCTTTTCGCGTTACCAGGAATCACCCCGCTCTATAGGGCGGCAGGTTTAGGCTCCAGATGACCAGGTTTTAGGCAACTACAAAACAACAGACGTTGAGCTGTTCCAGTACGTCTCATCAATTCGGCAGAATGTTTTTTAGACTGAGTTTTGATTCATGTCTTGCGAAGATCATTGCACAATTCTTAAAGCATTAGGGACGTTTTCGACTTGCCCAAATTACCAATCCCAATCCGAGGACTGCACTCATACCGCCCCGATAAGCCCACTGGATTTGCCCGGTCATAAAACTACCGGGGAGGATGTTGATGCCTTGCAGAATCCAGACTACGCCCATTCCCATCATGAGGATGCCTAAAATTCTCAGAGTTATTCGCATCACTGTCCTTTGTTGAAATTCATCTAAATCATATCCCATTTCTGGAAAGTGGAAGCTTCAAATCCTTGCGATGTCAGTCACTTGTCTGAGATTTGCTCATATTGAGGAGCCGGCGAGGCCTCGAATCGGTGGAGCAGACCCAGTTCCGCTTGGGGAGCGGTTATTTGGTCCCGAGTTTTCCTCAGACCTCCGAATGCATCGGCCCGCCGCTCTCCCCTGAAGCGCCTAAACTAGTGGGAGACCATGGCCGAGTTTACCCACCTTCATCTGCACACGGATTACTCCCTCCTCGATGGCGCCTGCGACGTAGACAAACTCGTCGATCGCGTCGCGTCTATCGGCCAGAAGTCGGTCGCGATGACCGATCACGGCAACATTTACGGGGCCGTACATTTCTTTGACGCTGCCAAAAAGAAAGGCATCAAGCCGATCCTTGGTTGCGAACTCTACGTATGCAAAAAGGAAGACCACCGAGGCGACCCGAGCGGCGATAAATATAACCATTTATTGGTGTTGGCTGAAAACGAAGAGGGTTACCGCAACCTGATTCGCATTACATCCGAGGCTTCAGTACATGGCTTCTACAAGAAGCCGCGCATCAGCAAGCAGTACCTCGCCAGCCATGCTAAGGGTCTCATCGGATTCTCCGGCTGCCTCTCTGGCGAGTTCAGCGAGCATCTGCTCAAGGGCGACTATGCGGCGGCACGCGCCTCGGCTCTCCAGTATCAGGATATTTTTGGCCGTGGGAACTTCTTCCTCGAGATTCAGGATCAGGGCTTGGAGATGGAGAAGCGCATCCACTCCGACATGTTCAAGATCGAGCGGGAACTGGACATTCCGCTGGTTGTCACAAACGATTCCCACTACCTCTGTGAAGACGACCACAGCGCTCACGACACGATGCTCTGTGTGCAGACGGGGTCAAAGGTCCAGGACAAGGATCGTTTTCGCTTTGACGGCGACCAGTTCTTCGTCAAGAGCGCCGACCAGATGGCGCAGCTATTCCCTGACCGGCTCGACATGCTGCAGCGCACACAGGCGATCGCCGAGCGTTGCAATCTCAAGCTGAACAAGGTCGATAACCCCTTTCCGGAGTTTCCTATCCCGGACGGACATACCCTCGACAGCTACTTTGAAGAGATTTGCCGCGAAGGCTACAAGAAGCGTCTGGCGACCGGCATCCAGCACCTGCAATCCCGGGGGCAGTTGCGCTACCCGCTCCATGAGTACGAAGCCCGCCTCGAACGCGAAATCGGCATCATCAAGCAGATGAAGTACGTTGGCTACTTCCTCATTGTCTGGGACTTCATCCGCTATGCGCGCGAAAAAAGCATTCCGGTCGGGCCCGGCCGTGGCTCTGCCGCCGGCTCCATGGTTGCTTATGTCATGGAGATTACCAACGTTGACCCGATTCAGAACGCGCTGCTCTTTGAACGCTTCCTGAATCCTGAGCGTGTGTCCATGCCCGATATCGACGTTGATTTCTGCATGAACCGCCGCAGTGAAGTGATCGACTACGTCACGCGCAAGTACGGCCGCGAGCAGGTGGCCCAGATCATCACGTTCAACACCATGGCGGCCAAGGCGGCAATCAAAGACTGCGGTCGGGCTATGGACATGCCCTACGGCGATGTGGACCGCATCGCCAAGCTCATCCCGGCCACCATCGGCATCACCATCGACGCCGCTCTTGAAGAGCAGCCGGAGCTGCGCAAGGTCTATGACTCCGACCCGACGATCCGTGAGCTGATCGACACGGCGAAAAAGCTGGAAGGCCTCGTTCGCGGCTCTGGCGTGCATGCCGCCGGCGTAGTCATTGCGCCGCGTGCGCTCACCGAACTGGTGCCCATCGTCAAGACGAAAAACAATGAAATCGTCACCGCCTATGACATGAAAGCCATTGAGAAGATGGGCCTGCTCAAGATGGACTTCCTTGGCTTGACGACGCTGACCGTCATCAGCGACGCGTTGAAACTGATTAAGAAGAATCGTGGCGTTGTCCTTGATATCGAAACCATCGAGCTGGATGACAAGGCCACCTACGAAAAGATCTTCCACCGGGCATTCACTTCCGGCGTATTCCAGTTTGAATCGGGTGGCATGCGCGACGTGCTGCGCCGTTACAAGCCTGAGACCATTGAAGACCTGACGGCGCTCAACGCCCTTTACCGGCCCGGTCCGATTCAGGGTGGAATGATCGACGACTTTATCGAACGCAAGTGGGGCCGCCGGAAGGTTGAATACACACTGCCCCAGCTCGAAGGCCTGCTCAAGGAGACTCTCGGCGTCATCGTCTATCAAGAACAAGTGATGCAGATCGCCAACGGGCTGGCGAGCTATTCGCTGGGCGAAGCCGATATGCTGCGCCGTGCCATGGGTAAAAAAGACCCCGCTGAGATGGCCAAGCAACGGAATCGATTCATGGAGGGTGCGGCTGGCCTTGGGCTGCCGAAAGATCCTGCCGGGGAAATCTTTGACCAGATGGAGAAGTTCGCCGGCTACGGCTTTAACAAGTCGCACTCTGCCGCCTACGCCCTGCTTGCCTATCAGACCGCCTACCTTAAGGCCCATTATCCTGTTGAGTTTATGGCGGCGCTGCTGTCTTCGGAAATCTCAAAGCCCGAGAATGTTGTCAAGTACATTCAGGAATGCAAGGAAATGGACATCAGTGTTGAGCCACCCGATGTCCGGCTTTCCGGGGCGCACTTTACCCCCTCCGGCGAAGTTATCCGTTTTGGGCTGACAGCGATCAAAAATGTCGGCGACAACGCCATTGAATCCATTCTGGCCGCCCGCACAGCCCTTGAGGCCGAGGGCAAGGCCCTCACGACTTTCTGGGATTTCTGCGAAAAAGTCGACCTGCGCCAGATGAACAAGCGCGTGCTTGAGTCGCTCATCAAGGCCGGCGCGCTTGATTCGATGGGTACACGCGCGCAGCTCGTAGCAGCAATCGACAAGGCCATTGAGCGCGCGCAAAAGGCCCAGAAGGACTCAGAACTCGGCCAGCACGGACTTTTTGGCCTCTTCAACGAGGCGCCTGCCAAAGGCAGCAACCCTGACGCTCTGCCCAATATTCCAGACTGGGAAGAGAAGGACCGGCTCGCCGCCGAAAAGGAAGTGCTTGGCTTCTACGTCAGCGGGCATCCGCTCGACAAATACAAGGAGAAGCTGCGCAACCTGTCCAATGTGGTGACGACAGCGGCTGCACTCGAAATGAAACCGCCTGCAGCACCGCGCTGGGGCCAGCAACGCGATCCCGGCGACGAAATCTCGATTGCTGGAGTCTTCGTTGGCATGCGCGCGGCCAAGAGCAAGCGCAACGACAAGATGTATGCCCAGGGCCATATTGAAGACTCCTACGGCAAGATCGAAGTAATCTGCTTTGCCAAGGACTACGAAAAGCTCTCTGAACAGCTCAAGACCGAGGCCGCAGTACTGGTGCGCGGTACGCTGATTGGCGAGGAGGAATCCTCACCGAAGCTAGCGATCAGCGGCCTGCAACCTCTTGACGACGTGCAGGTGCGCCTGCCCACGGCGATTCGCCTGCGGTTGAATCTCGACATTGCCAGCGAAGAGATGTTGGCCACGCTCAAAGACAAGATCGAAGCCGCCCCCGGCCCCGGCAAACTCATGATGCACCTGCAAAAGAAAGGCAGCTATGAAGTCATCCTAGAACCCGCCGGGATGAAAGTCGCTGCCGACCGCGGGTGGGTTGAGTCAGTCGAAGAGCTGCTGGGGCGTGGGGCTGTGCAAGTGCTGAGTTAGGCTGGTCAAGTCAGGTAGCTTTCTCATGAAGTCACGTTTTCGTTCAGGAGCTTGAATGAACTACCGCCAGCTCGGCCAGGGTCCGCTCACGGTTTCAGAAATCAGCTTTGGCTCGTGGCTCACCTTGGCTGGCGGGGTTGAGCGGACACAGGCGATTGCCTGCGTTCACGCCGCGTTGGACCTGGGGATAACCCTCTTTGACACCGCCAACCAGTACGGCGCCGGCGAGGCCGAGCGCTGCCTGGGCGACGCCCTGCGCACTTCGTCGAAATCCCGTGACCAGTACCTCATCGCCACCAAGCTCTTCAACCAGGTAGGCGACGAGCCGGACAAGGGCTGCTCAGCCGCCCAGGTCGCAAAACAGCTTGACCGCTCGCTGCAGCGCCTCGGCACCGACTACATTGATCTCTACCAGTGTCACCGCTACGACAAGGAGACTCCGCTGGAGGAGACTCTGGAGGCCCTCGACCGCGCCGTCCATTCCGGCAAGGTTCGTGCGATCGGTGTTAGCGAGTGGCCGGCTGACAAGATCATTGCCGCCGCTGAAATTTCGGCTGCTCGAGGCTGGACACCCGTGACCAGCAGCCAGCCGCAGTATTCGCTGCTTTGGCGCAAGCCTGAGGCTGCCGTGTTTGCTGCCTGCGCCCAGCATGGCATCGGCAATATTGTCTATTCGCCGCTGGCCCAGGGCGTGCTTACCGGCAAGTACAAACCCGGTGAACCGCCACCGGAGGGCAGCCGTGCCGCTAATCCTGCGATGAATATCACCATGGAGACCAAGGGCCGCCAGTTCCGTTCAGACCATCTGCTGGCCACCGTCGCCCAGCTCGCGCCCATCGCCGCTGACCTCGGCCTCACGATGAGCCAACTGGCCCTGGCTTGGGTGCTCCGCCGCAATGAGGTCTCCTCAGCCATCGTCGGAGCCTCGCGGCCTGAGCAATTGGCTCCCAGCGTCGCTACCTGTGGTATCACGCTTCCCGATGAAGCTCTGACTCAAATCGACATCATCTTGAGGGATGTTGTGCTGACATAAATCCAATCTGGAGTGAAAGATTTGTCGCTTTCGCCCCCTGCCCGTAGAATCGTCTAGGACCGGGTTCCAGTCTGACCCGGATGTGTGCCTGACCCCTCATGAGCGAAACCTACCCAAGCACCGCGCCCGCCACCGCAGCAGTTAGTATTGAGACGCAGGCGACTTCTACCGCATGGACCAAAGTCGAGCGCGCGCGGCACCCAAAGCGCCCCTATCCCATGGACTTCATCGAACGGCTTTTTACCGATTTCAGCGAGATTCACGGCGACCGTGCCTTCGGCGACGATGAAGCAATCGCCTGTGGAATGGCTCGTTTTCATGGTCAGGAAGTTCTCGTCATCGGCAACCGCAAGGGCGGCTCAACCAAAGAGCGTGTAAGGCGCAATTTTGGCATGCCCAACCCTGAGGGATACCGCAAAGCCCTGCGCGCCATGAAGATCGCCGAAAAATTCAATCGGCCCATCATCACATTCATTGACCTCCCCGGCGCCTTTCCCGGCCTCGGTGCGGAAGAGCGTGGCCAGGCTGAGGCCATTGCCCGCAACCTGATCGAGATGGCAAAACTCAAGGTCCCGACGATTTCAATCATCTCGGGCGAGGGCGGCTCGGGAGGTGCGCTGGCGCTTGCCGTCACCGACCGGGTTCTCATCCTTGAAAACGCGCTGTACTTTGTCATCACTCCCGAGGCCTGCGCCGCCATCATGTGGCGCGACGCGGCAAACAAGGAGCGGGCAGCCGAGGCAATGCGCATCACCGCCCAGGAAGTAAAGGAATTGGGCTGCGTCGACGACATCATCCCAGAGCCTCAAGGTGGCGCGCACGATAACCGTGAAGAAGCGTTTGCATTGCTCGATTCCTGTCTGCTGTTTCATTTAAAGCAACTGAATGCGCTGTCGACGGCAAAGCGCCTGGCTCAGCGACAAGCCAAATTTCGCAATATCGCCCAGTTCTACACGGAGGGTTGAGCCATGTCCTCCTCACCTTTACCCACCCGGAAGCCGGCTGGCCCCATTGGGCCTGTCCGCTTCTTCGGGCGCGTGATGCTCGCTGCGCTTTACTTCTTCTTCGCCCGACTGCTGGCTGAGCATGGTGCCCGCGGCCTGGTTTCAGAGGACTGGACGCCGCTGGTTGAGCAGGCCATGTTCGCTTTTCTGTTGCTGTCTGGCTATGCCGGCTTTGGCTTTATCCTCGACCATCAGTTGCATCCGGTCAGTGGGCAGGGGCTTCCGCTGCGCACGGGCTGGCTGGGCGAGGCAGGCCTCGGCGTAGCCTTCGGTTGGGCGGTGGCCGTGGCGTGTGTTTTGCCGCTGATGGTCTTTGGCGGCATCGCTCTTCACTTCTCCTGGAGCCTTGGCTCTTTCGGATGGCTTTTCGTTGAGGCCGCCTACTTCGCGCTGGCTACCCTGGCGATGCAGGTGGCATTTCGCGGATACCCATTTCAGGCTGCCATTCGTTCCATCGGCGAGTTGCCGGCCTCGCTCATGTTCGCCGTTCTCTATGGAATCCTGCATGCCGGTCTTCCCGGCGCCAGCAGAGCCAGCATGGGTGTCAGCATCGCTCTGGGCCTGCTGCTTGCAACAGCGTATCTGCGTACCCGCGCTCTCTGGCTACCCTGGGGATTGCATTTCGGCTGGGTCGCTTCCCGCGCACTTCTGTTTGGCCTGCCTGTTTATGGCGTAACCAGCCATTCGCCGGTGGTACAGGGCGAGGCGCTGGGTTCGTTTACATTCACAGGAGCAGGCTTTGGACTCGACGGAAGCTGGTTCACCTTCGTCGTGCTGCTGATAGCCATACCTTTCCTCTATCCGGTTACGCGCGAACTGGACTTCATCTACAACGCTCCGGTGCTTGAGCCGGGCGGCATCCCCGTTGACATGGATGCAGCGGCCCGCCGCCAGCATGAGGCGGCAACAAGGCCCGAGACCCCGGAGATCAAACCGCTCGTCCAGATTCTGCCCGTCGCGCCGCCGAATCCGCCATCTGTCATCGTTGACCAGCATCGGGAATAGACTCCTGAGCCAGGCTTGATTGATTTGCCAACATGGAAGCCAACTTACCCCATCTTGCACAATTCACTTGAAGAGAGCTAAGCTTTGGCGCAAGGTGATTGCAGCGGAGTTCCCCCGATGGCGTGGCTGATTTCCAATTCAAAGCGAGGTAGTTGGTCTTCCGGCACAGTCGGAATTCTGTGCTTTACGGCTCTCGTGTGCGGATTTAGCCACCGGGTCGCTGCGCAGGCCATCACCATCAATGCGAATAATCCCAGCGGCGTGACCATTGATCGCCGCTACGCGCAGATTCAACCAACAAATGTATCTCTTCCGGCCAACCAGATTGATGCGCGCGGCCATCAGGAGATCCTGCGAACCCTGGTAGCGGAGCAGGGTTTTGCCATGCGCCCCATGCCCAAAGGCAAGAAAGGGCTGGCACTCGCCGCCAATGGCAAACTCACGCCATCCGGCGAGGGGTACCTTTCCGAGGTGACTGAAAAGGGCCTCTCGGTTAAACCCGGCGACCGCGTTGTGCTCTCAAATATCAAGATCGAGCGCGACCGGATTGTGTTTGACATCAATGGCGGGCCCGAACACCGCCATGAATTCCTGCGGCATATTCAGATCGGTTCCGGTCGGCAGATGAATGACGTAGTCCAGGAAGATGGCCAGGAACCTACCGGCGCGCGAATTACACTGACTTTTCAGAAAATTGTGCCCGACGTAACGCCCGCCCAGATCAAGGCTCTTCTCGGGCCGCTTATTTCCTTTGACATGAAGACGCCGGTACAAGCGTATACCGATACCTTGCCGCCAAGGCTGAAGGAAGCAATTCTGAACCATCACGTGATGGTGGGCATGACCACAGACATGGTGCTGTTTGCCCTTGGACCGCCTGAATCCAAGTCCCGTGAAATGGAAGGGCAGATGCCATTTGAAGAATGGATTTACGGGCATCCGCCGCAGGATGTGGATTTTGTGCGCGTCAATGGCAACCGCGTCATTCGCGTGGAAATCGCCAAACTTGGCCAACCCCTGGAGATTTTCACCAAGGATGAAGTCGAGGGTATGATGACGACCGATGGCAGGCCAGTGATGGCTGACGCCGCGGCTCATGAAACTCGTACGATTCAACTCGGTGACGTGCATCGCGACACCGACACCCAATCTCCAGACGCCCCACCAACCTTGCGCGGCCAGGGCGAGACGCTGCCCCAGGACAAGGACTCCAGCGGTAGTGTTTCCCAATCAGGAAATCGCGAACGGACGATGAAGCCTGTGATCTTTCCCAAGGACACGACCCGCGATCCAGCGGTCAATACCGTGCCGCCACACCCCGCGCCTGCTGCGCCACCACCCGACGATGCTCAGCCCGAGCCCGCCAATCCCGCAGCTGACAGTACCCCCAAGTAGTCCCGAGCCCCCCACTCGACCCCGACCGGCCGCTGTTGTAAACTAACAGGAGCGAGTCGACAAGTTCCTTCCGCCAGCGCGAATCCCGGTGCACCCCACCTGTGAATCAGACCTGATGTGAATTCCGGGCGAACCCCGGAACGTGAGCCTTGGCCGCGACGTTGAAGCCGCGCACTCAAACAGCGTGTGAGCAGAGACAATCTTCAAGGAGAGAAATCAGGATCCATGGCCAAAATTGCTAAAACAGGCGACCGCAAGAAAGCGATGGACACGTCGAAGTCAACCGACTGTCCCAAATGTGCAAAACCCACCCGCATCGTGAAGCGGGTCAAAGACCGTGAGCGCGGTATTCCCGGCGGAGTTTATATCTCCTGCTCGGCCTGCGAATTTTACGAAAAGCTGTAGAGCAAGCGTCAGTGTGAAGTGTGAAAAGCCCGGCGCCAAGCTGGGCTTTTCTGCGTTCAGTCCGCGCTGTGGCCGTTGCAGTGCATCACGCCGAGGAACTTGCTCCAGGGGCCAACAGTTTCGCGGTATTGGAAGGCCATGATACGGGTAAGTTGGTGCAGATGGGTCATGTCGTGCATCGCCCATGTCGCGAGAAGTTGCCCCAGCGTCACCGTGCCAAACGAAGGATGGCGGCCGCATCGGTTGAGCTGGTCCGGTTGCAGACGCATCGAGCTCAGTTCGACCAGATTCTGCGTGCGCAGGCGATTGAACTCTTCGAGAAGGCCGTCCATTGATTTTTCCTGAACGACTTTTCCCTGATTCTGCCGGGCGTGGGCAAAACGGTCAAAGGGCTTGAATGTCTCGCTTTCGCCCGATTCGAGGATCATTCGCGCCCGCGGAATCCAGTCAGTTCGTTCGCCCTCAATGAGGTGGCCGACTACGTCAAAGGCGCTCCAGCTGCTTTCCCCTTCATTGCGCCTCGTCCAGATATCAGGTTGACCGCGCAACAGGGCATCGAGGGTAGCTGGAGTGCGCGAGAGAAGGGCGACTGTTTCCTGAAGTTTGTGTTCAGCCATACACAATTTCCCTTCAATGCGATCTGGGATTTATCCGACGGTCAGACTCCACTATTCGCCCAGGGACAGGCGCTGAATCTTGTAGGCTTTGCCGGTCATGTGGTCGCAGCTGATGATGACCGCGCACATCTTCGGGTTGCCGGTTGCCGCCTCAAATTTGCCCGGCATGCCAGTCAAAAAGCGGTTGAGCACCAGTTCTTTTTCCACCCCGATTACCGAGTCATACGGCCCGCTCATGCCTACGTCGGTCTGGTAGGCGGTACCGGCAGGCAGCACCCGTTCGTCCGCTGTGGGTATGTGCGTATGTGTACCAATCACGGCAGTTACGCGCCCATCGAGGTGCCAGCCCATGGCCACTTTTTCGCTGGTTGCCTCGGCATGAAAGTCGACAAAGATGATCTTGGCCGCGCTGGATTTGGCGATCTCTGCCAGCATCTGGTCGACTTTATGGAACGGGTCATTGGTGCCGTTCATGAATACGCGGCCCATCAGATCAATCACGGCGTAGGCCTGGCCCTTGTTGGGGCCACTCTGCAACTGGCCCTCGTACACTCCGTAGCCGGGCAGTCCGTGCTGCATATTTGCGGGCCGCAATACGCGTCGGGGCCGTTCGTGGCTGTCGGCCGGGACGGACTTCATGTACTCGATAAGCTCGCGCTTGTCCCACACATGGTTGCCGGTGGTTATCACGTCTGCGCCGAGGTCAAAGATCTCTTCCGCCAGACCGGGGGTGATGCCAAAGCCGCCGGCGGCGTTTTCGCCATTGATGACGGTGAGGTCGATCTCGTGGCTCTTGCGCACGTGTGCCAGATGTTCGCGAACGATGCGACGGCCAGCCGAGCCGAAGATGTCTCCAACGAAAAGTATCTTCAAGCTTCATCCTCAGAGCTCTGTTGTTGCGGGCGCATGAGCGGGAACAGGATGACGTCGCGAATGGATCGGCTGCCGGTGAGCAGCATGGTGAGGCGGTCGATGCCGATGCCTTCGCCAGCGGTGGGAGGCAGACCGTAACAGAGCGCCTGGACGTAATCTTCATCCATCTGGTGCGCTTCGTCGTCGCCGCCTTCGCGCTGGGTCAACTGGTCTTCAAAGCGCAACCGTTGCTCGACGGGGTCATTCAACTCGCTGAAGGCATTGCCGACTTCGAATCCTCCGATGAAGAACTCAAAACGCTCTACGTGTGCCGGATCATCAGGCTTGGCCTTCGAAAGCGGTGAAACTTCGGTCGGGTAGTCGTAAATGATCGTCGGCTGGACGATTTTGGGTTCGGCGACCAACTCGAAAAGCTCATAGACATTCTTGCCAATGGCCAGGCCACCGAGGAGGTTATTTCGGAAGCGCGTGATGACGTCGTCGAGGTGGGCAATGAATCGGGCGTTGCTCGGTGCGCCATCCGAAGAAACGGTCGCAGGCACTTCGAGGATTTCGATGGTCCGCTCAAGCCAGCGGAGCAGGGAAGCCTCATCGGCGAAGTCGGTTGCAGTGGGCTGGCCGCCAATCTCAATGGGCCAGAACTGCATGATTGCCTCGTTCATCGTCAAACGCTGCCACTTGGCAAGATCGATGGTGTGCCCGTTGAATTCGACGACCGTTGTGCCATTGACCTGCTGCGCCACAAAGGCGATCAGCTCTTCCGTGAGCTGCATCAGGTCGTGATAGTTCGCGTAGGCCTGGTAAAACTCCAGCATGGTGAATTCAGGATTGTGCTGGGTGCTGACGCCTTCATTGCGGAAGTTGCGATTGATCTCGTAGACGCGGTCAAGGCCGCCGACCACGAGGCGCTTCAGATAAAGCTCAGGCGCGATGCGGAGGTATAGATCGACGTCCAGCGCGTTGTGATGGGTTTTGAAGGGGCGCGCTGCGGCTCCGCCTGCGATGGGCTGCATCATGGGCGTTTCGACTTCGAGGTATTCGCGGGCATCAAAAAAGCTGCGGATAGCCTTGAGAATTTTGGCGCGCTTGACGAAGACTTCGCGGGCGTCGAGGTTGGCGAAGAGGTCTACGTAACGCTGGCGGTAGCGAAGTTCGACATCAGAGAGCCCGTGGAACTTCTCGGGCATGGCTAGCATCGCCTTGGCGAGGAAGGTCAGCGTCTCGACGTGGACTGATAGCTCGCCAGTCCGGGTGCGGAAAAGGTAGCCGGTGACGCCGATGTGGTCGCCCATGTCGAGCAGCTTGTAAAGCGCATAGCCCTGTTCGCCAACAGCGTCGAGGCGCACGTAAATTTGCAGGCGCTGGCCACCCTGTTGCAGCGTGGCAAAGCCTGCCTTGCCCTGGGCGCGGATAGCCATGATGCGTCCGGCGACTGAGACCTGGATATGCGGCGCCGGAGCTTCCGGGGTTCCGTTGAGCACTTCGGCGGTTGTCTCGCCCCATTCACTGCGTACAGCGGGAATGGTGTGCGTGGCCAGGTATTGATTGGGATAGGCCGACTGACCTAGTTCAGTTATATCCCTCAGCTTTTGCTGGCGCAGTTCAAATAGATTGCGCTCAAATTCGGAATCGAACACGGGGTTTCCTTGAGTTGCTTATTCGTTGATCTACAAGGGTCAGTATAACGTTGTTGAGATTGAGACGGGGCACGAGAAGGCTTGGCGCGGACTGTATAGAATCGAAGAGATGCCGTTTCATAACCCAATTCCAGATGACAAGAACCAGGTTGGAGGCAGCCGCGCCGACAAGGGCGGCCTGGCAACCCTGGTGCAGGCAGAGCGGCTGATGCAGATTGCGTTTGTGTTGCCGTGTGCGCTGCTGATTGGCTGGGGTGCCGGGTGGTGGGTGGATAACCACTTCCACTGGCACTGGGCGACGATTGCGGGTCTGATTCTGGGCATGGCGGCTGGCATGGTGAGCGTAGTGCGGATGGCGCTGGCCGCTGGCGCACCCCCGCCGAAACGGAGCAGCAAGTGATGGAAAGTCCTGAAAATCCGGTTCCACCAGCGCCGCCGGTGCACCCGATTGTCGAGATGACGGATGCTGATCTCGCTGCCCTCTTCGGGCGGGCGATTCAGGTGACGGCAGTTCTGGGCCTGGTGATTGCGATCTTTTTGTGGCTTGCGCTCGGGTGGGGTAGCGGAGCGCTGTTTGCTGTCGGCGCGGGGATTTCGGCAGCGAGTATCTGGGAGTGGGGCCGGCTGATTCGCCTCTTCAACGCCAAACTGGATCAGCAGAAGACTCCAGGCGGCGCTGTGATGGTCGTAGGGCTGTTTCTGGTACGGCTGATTCTCTTTGCCGGGGTGATTTATGGTAGCCTGAAGTGTTTCCAGGGCTCGCCGATTGTCTTGGTTTGCGGACTTGGCCTGGCTGTGGTCGGGCTGGTCTGGGAGGCGCTGCGGTTGCTGCGCGCTTGAGCTGGAACAAATTTTCTGCAGTGGAAAGATTAGACACAGATGGTTGAATCGCTTGGACTTACGCGGGTTCTGAATGGGGTATTGGGCGGGCCGGTCTCGGCACTGCTCGGTGCTGTGGGCGTACACCCGGCCGATGCCGCCGCGCCTATTTCCGATGCCTTTGCGCTGGAATTGCTGGTCGCTGTCATCCTGATCGGTTTTTTCCTGATTGTGCGCGCCTCACTGAGCGTAGAAAAGCCGGCGCCCGTGCAACAGTTTGCCGAGATGATTCACGAGTTTACCGGCGGCCAGGCTGAGCAGATCATCGGGCACGGGTATCAGCGCTTCCAGGCGTTTGTCACCGTAATTTTCCTCTTCGTGCTTTCGTGCAACCTCATCGGCCTGATTCCGGGTATTCCGGCGCCGACCGAGTCGCCCGTTGTGCCACTGGGCATTGCGCTGCTGACCTTTGCCTATTACAACTTCCACGGCTTTCGCGAGCAGGGTGTCATTGGCTATCTGGGGCACTTTGCAGGGCCGATCTGGTGGATTTCCTGGCTGCTCTTTCCGATCGAGATCATTTCGCACTGCGCACGCGTCATGTCGCTGACGATTCGTCTTTACGCAAACATGTTTGCCGGCGGGTTGGTGACGCTGGTGTTCTTCTCGCTGGTTCCGCTGGGCGTTCCGGTCATCTTTTTGGGATTGCATTTGATGGTTTCGGTGATTCAGGCGTTTGTGTTCATGCTGCTGGCGATGATTTATCTCTCCCAGGCTGTGGCGCACGAGCACTAGAAATTCGAGTGTGAGTGTGAGGTGTGAGTGTGGAGGGCAAAAGCGTCTTCCACACTTCGTACTCACACTGTACTCAAGATTCCGCCGGGGAGGCTTCTGCCCTGGAGCGACGGATGACCGTGAGCGTGAGGGGGCCAGCACGGTGAGCCTCAACCACCCACTGGCGGTCAATTTTGTGAAGCAGGAGAAACACATGAAGAAGCTTCAATTTGTTCTGATGGCGCTTTCAGTTCTGTGCTTTGCCGTTCCGGCATTTGCGCAGAGCGGCACAGGCGTTGTGGATCTGGCTCCAATTGGCGCCGGTCTGGGCATCGCTCTCGCAGCCGGTCTTTGCGGACTCGGCCAGGGCAAGGCAACCGGCAGCGCCGTCGAAGCGCTGGCACGGAATCCTGGAGCGCGCGCCGGCATTCAGCTGCTGCTCGTTCTTGGTCTGGCCTTTATCGAATCGCTCACCCTGTTCACACTGGTCATCATCTTCGCCAAGATCAAGTAATTCTGGCTGAATTTGTAGCTGGTTCAGACGACCCTTCCGCTTTCAAGCTGAGGGTCGTTTTCATTTTTGGTGGAGTTTCAACGCTGGCATCGAGGTCATTCTTCTCCGATAGCTCTGGCCGCGATTCATTATTCTTAGTTATTCAAAATTACCGCTTGACAAAGAAAGTCTATGGGTGTTTCCTAAGCCTACTGATTCATGTACCCCAAAATAAACCGCTGTACGGGTTTGATGCGTTGACATCAAAGCGGACGGATTTTCTGGCTTGCGGAGTTTCAGCCAAGAGAGATTGAAAGCTTAATCTGGCTGAGGAAAAGATTGCCCGGATGGATAAAACCGGGTGCCGCAATGGTCGGTGGCCACGTCTTTGACGGGTTCGGACGGTAGGATCTGAGCCTGGCAGTCCCAATTGCTGTTCGTTGCTGGGGGGACCGTGGTCAAGCGTGGTGTGGATCTGGCGGTTGCGGCCGCTTTGTTGCTGATTTTCTTGCCTTTGATGCTGCTCGTGGCGGCAATCATTCGAATCACTTCTCCGGGCCCGGCACTCTTTCGCCAGGAACGCATGGGGCGTGGTTTCAAAACATTCCAGATATTCAAGTTCAGAACAATGGCGCATGCTCAGGCGGGCTTGCGCTACACGCTCGGTCCTGATCCCAGGATCACGCGCGTCGGCAAATGGCTCCGCCGCAGCAAGATTGATGAGTTGCCGCAGTTGCTGAATGTGCTTCGGGGCGAGATGAGCATGGTTGGCCCCCGGCCAGTGATTCCTGAACTGACTGAAGAATTCAAGTTGTATTACATTTTGCTCCTGCGGGCCAGGCCGGGACTGACGGACCCTGCATCGCTGAAGTACAGCCATGAGGTCAAACTCATGCAAATGGCGCAGGACCCTATGCGTTACTTCAAAAACGTGGTGACGCCGGACAAGATTCGTATTTCGCTGGAGTACATGGAGCGCGCGACCCTCTGGACCGACTTGCAGACGATGGGAATGACGGCGGCTGTTTGCTGCATTCCTCGCTTGAGCGAGTTGTATGGAAAGTTGCCGAACGCCCGCCAGCATATGCCCGTTCTGCGCCCCCATCCTTCGCCGTTGTTCGCACGGGCCGAGACAGCCGGAGTTCAGGGCGGGACCGAAAGCTTGTTCACCACAGAACCTGTAAGCGCTGCTTCGACGGTTGATGAGGTTCCCCGATTTGAACAACTGCCGTGGATTCTGCTGCATAATACGGGCATGCAGATGCAATCCACGGTGGTCGGCGCTCAGGAACGTGCATCCTGACTTTAGATTCGCGGCAGGTGGGGCTAGGATGAATGGCAGAGTGAGGAGCGATTCCTTTGCCGGTCTTGTATTTGCCCGAAATGTTGATTGCCGATGGCCAGCCTTATATGGGTGCGGGCCTGTTGGTAGATGAGCAAGGTCTTGTCGCCGGCGTGACGACGCGGGATAAGGTGCCGCTTGCTACGGAGATTGTTGCACTCCCAGGGCGGGCGCTACTTCCGGGTCTGGCAAACGCACATTCGCACACATTTCAAAGGCTGTTTCGCGGACGGGCAGAATCCAGAGCGGGGAGCCGCACGGCAGGAGGAGACACTTTCTGGACATGGCGCGAACAGATGTACCGGGCCGCCGGGTTCTGCACTCCAGAAGATTTGTACGATGTGGCGCGGGCGACCTTTCTCGAGATGGTTGCGGCGGGGATTACTGTCGTAGGGGAGTTCCATTATTTACACCGTGATTTTGACGGACACGCCTACAGCGACCCCAACCTCTTGAGTCAACAGGTGATTGAAGCAGCGCGGTCTGTCGGGTTGCGAATTTGCCTGCTGCGAACGGCGTATTTCCGTGCCGGGTTTGAGCGTGATCCGCATCCGGGGCAGCGCCGCTTTTACGAGTCTCCGGCAGAGTATCTGCGCAATCTTGATTCGCTCGCCACCATGTACGCGAATGTCGATGGAGTCACGATTGGGGCGGCTCCGCACAGCATTCGCGCGGTGCCGCTCGAAGACTTGAAGCGAATTGCCAGGGTGGCCGAGGGACGCATGCCGCTGCATCTGCATATTTCAGAGCAGGTCGGGGAGAATGCGGCCTGCGTCGCAGAGTATGGCTCGACGCCGGTTTCGCTGTTGGCAGAGCATGGTGTTTTGTCGGGCGAGACGACCCTGGTGCACGCGATTCATCTGACGGATTTTGAGTATGCGCAGGTGGCTGCGGCGGGCGCGACGATTTGTTCATGTCCCACGACAGAGAGAAACCTCGGGGATGGGATTTTTGCGGCAGATGTGGCCGCGATGATGGGAATCCCGGTCGCGCTGGGCAGTGACAGCCAGGCGCAGATCGACATCCTTGAGGATGCGCGTCAGTTGGAGTACCACCTGAGGCTGCGGGACCAGCAGCGAGGCATTCTGGATGCGGTTGTTCGCGAGGGCTGGGCTTCCAACGATGCCATTGGGGCTGGGTTGTTTCGGGCGGCTTCGGCGAATGGCTACGCTGCGCTGGGACTTGCCGGGGGGCGGTTGGCGGTCGGTGATCCGGCAGACTTTTTTACTGTGGATCTGGGTGACCTGTCGGTGCTGGGGGTCGACGCAGAGACCCTGGAGGCGCAAGCGGTCTTTGCGATGGCGAAGTCAGCGGTCAGGGAAGTCGCGGTTCAGGGCCATCTGGTGTTGAGAGATGGTCGCCACCCTCACGAAGATGAAATCAAAGCTCGCTACAACGGTGTGCAGAGACGGTATCTGGAGAGCTCAAACTAGGAGATTGGAATGACGATTGTGGCAGAAAAGGCTGGGGCGATTCATGCGCCGCGTGGCAGCAAGTTGAACTGCAAAGGCTGGCAGCAGGAGGGCGCGCTGCGTTGCCTGATGAACAATCTCGACCCGGAAGTCGCCGAGCGGCCTGAGGATCTGGTGGTCTACGGGGGCATCGGCAAGGCGGCGCGCAACTGGGAAAGCTACCACGCTATTGTGCGCGAACTCAAAACTCTCGGCAATGAGGAGACGCTTCTGGTGCAGTCAGGCAAGCCGGTCGCGGTGTTCCCGACGCATGACATGGCACCGCGGGTGATTTTGGCGAATTCAAACCTGGTGGGTAAGTGGGCAAACTGGGAGCATTTTCACGAGCTGGACCGCAAGGGCCTGATGATGTACGGGCAGATGACGGCCGGCAGTTGGATCTACATTGGCACGCAGGGAATCGTGCAGGGAACTTTCCAGACGTTCGCGTCGCTGGCGGATATTCATTTTGGCGGGACCCTGCGCGGGCGGTTGGTTGTTACAGGTGGCGTGGGTGGAATGGGCGGAGCGCAGCCGCTGGCCGTGACGCTGAATGATGGGGTTGTACTTGCGATTGACGTGGACCGCACACGCATCGAGAGGCGCGTGGCTGACCGCTACTGCGATGTGCTGAGCGAATCTCTCGACGAAGCGCTGACGATTTGCGAGGCCGCAAAGCGGGAGGGCAGGGCGCTCTCTGTTGGGTTGGTAGGCAACTGCGCTGAAGTGCTGCCGGAACTGGTGCGCCGCGGTGTAGTGGTTGATGTGGTTACCGACCAGACCAGCGCGCACGACCCGCTGAATGGCTACGTGCCCGTGGGGTACACGATGGCGCAGGCGGCAGATTTGCGAGCGCGTGATCAGGCTGAGTACACGCGGCTATCGACGGCATCGATGGCGATTCACGTCAATGCGATGCTTGATCTGCAGATGGCGGGAGCGGTTGCGTTCGATTACGGCAATAACATCCGGCGGTTTGCGGCGGACGCCGGGTGTATCGACGCTTTCAAGATACCGGGCTTTGTGCCGGAGTATATTCGGCCGCTGTTTTGCGAGGGGAATGGGCCGTTTCGTTGGGTGGCGTTGTCGGGAGACCCGGCGGATATTGAGCGTACTGACCGGCTGGCGCTCGATTTGTTTCCAAAGAATGAAATTCTGACGCGTTGGATGCGCCTGGCGCGGGGGCGGTTTGCATTTCAGGGGTTGCCCGCGCGGATCTGCTGGCTGAGCTATGGCGAGCGGGCTGAGATGGGCCTTGCGCTGAACGAGCTTGTTCGCAAAGGCGAATTGTCTGCGCCCGTCGCGATTGGCCGCGACCACCTTGATACTGGTTCAGTCGCCAGCCCTTATCGCGAAACCGAGCGGATGCTTGACGGCTCAGATGCTGTGGCGGATTGGCCGATACTGAATGCCCTGCTGAATACGGCAAGTGGGGCAAGCTGGGTAAGCTTTCATCACGGCGGTGGTGTAGGGATGGGCTATTCGTTGCATGCCGGGCAGGTGACGGTGGCTGACGGCACTGAGAATTCGCGATTGAGGCTGAGCCGCGTACTGAATAATGATCCCGGATTGGGTGTTGTGCGCCACGCAGATGCAGGTTATGAAATTGCGCAGCGGACCGCGCGGGAAAAGGGAATTCAGATGCCCATGTTGGGTCAGTAGTGCGGGAGGGTGTACTGAGCAAGGTCGCGGTTGTAAATATAGACCAGTTGGTCACATTGGCGGGCCCGGCCCGGGCGCGCGTGGCCGAGGAGATGCGCGAGCTGGGCCTGCTGTCGGATGCGGCTCTGCTGCTGGAAAATGGGCGAATCGTGTCGGTTGGAGCTTACGCAGATTTGCGTTCACGTATCGACGCTGATACGCAGGTCATCGATGCGGCTGGACGGTTGGTGACGCCAGGGTTTGTGGATGCTCACACGCATCTGATTTTTGCAGGAAATCGTGCAGCGGAGTTTGAGCAGCGGATTGGCGGGGCAACCTATCAGGAAATTGCCGCGGCTGGCGGCGGCATTCAGTCCACCGTGGCGCTGACCAGAGCAGCGACCGAAGACGAATTGCTCGCTCAGGCGCGCAAGCACCGCGATTGGATGCTGCGCGGCGGTACGACGACGCTTGAATCAAAGTCCGGCTACGGGCTGAACCGCGAAACCGAACTGGCGCAGCTGCGCGTGATGGCGCGGTTGGAGGACGAGGGACCGGTGCGAATTGTGCCAACTCTGCTGGCTGCGCATACAGTTCCCAAGGAGATGGCGGACCGCCGCGGCGAGTATCTGGAGTGGATTGCCAGAGAGCTGATTCCGGAAGTGAAAGCGTTGGGGCTGGCGCGCTATTGCGATGCGTTCTGCGATGATCACGCTTTTACGGTGGCTGAATTGCGGCCGGTCTTGGAGGCGGCGCGGCGGCATGGGTTGGGGTTGCGGATTCACGCGGAGCAGTTTCGACCCGGGACGGGTGCAGCCCTGGGGGCCGAGCTTGGCGCGGCTACGGTGGACCATCTTGAGATGGTGACCGGAGAGTCGCTGCGTCTGATGAAAGCAGCCAATGTGCAGCCTGTTCTGTTGCCCGCCTCGGTCTTTTGCCTGGGCAGGGAGCACTATCCGCCAGCGCGGCAGATGATCGAGCTTGGGCTGCCTGTGGTGGTGGCGACGGACTTCAATCCGGGGTCTTCGCCTGCGCCTTCCATGCTGTTTACGATGGCACTGAGCTGCATCCAGATGCGGATGTTGCCGTCAGAGGCGCTTGTGGCGGCTACGGTGAATGCGGCCTACAGCCTGGGCCTCGGTGCCGAGGTTGGATCGCTGGAGATTGGCAAGGCTGCAGACTTTGTGATTCACGAGTGCGCAGACTATCGGGAACTGGCCTATTACGTCGCAGCTCCGGCGCGGCCGCGCGTATTCGTGGCTGGAGTTGAGGTTTCGCAATGACCCCGGCTGAGATACTGCGCAAACTGGTTGCCATTTCTACGCCGTCGAGAGTTTCTAATCTTCCCCTGCTGCATTGGGTGAGGGAATTTCTTGAGGCCCTGGGCTGGCACGTCGAATTCCTGAGCTATCTGGATGAATCCGCAGTCGAAAAGGCAAACCTGATTGCGAGACCGCCTTCGCACGTTCCGAATTCGAGTATCGATCTTGCCTTTGTCTGCCATACGGATACGGTTCCTTATGCCGAGGATTGGGCCTCTGCGCTCGTTCTCACGGAGCGGGACGGAATGCTGCACGGGTGTGGTTCATGCGACGTGAAGGGGGCGCTGGCTTGCTTTCTCGCCGCAGTCGCAGCTGTACATTCCGATGGTCTTCTGCCCGGGATTGCATTGATTCTGACCGCCGACGAGGAGATTGGCTGCAAGGGAATGGAGCAACTGCTGGCGAAGCAAAAACTGAAGATTGGTTCTGCGATCATCAGCGAACCCACTTCACTTCGCCCCGGCGTGGCAGGCAAAGGCTATGGTCTGGCCCGCATCGTCATCGCGGGCAGGGAAGCCCATTCTGCGTTTCCAGAGCAGGGAATCTCTGCAATCTCCATCGCCGCTCGATTGATCGCACAGATCGAGCAGGCTCTCGGAGAGGGCCGTCCAGATGCCGCAATGGACCCACTGTTCAGCCCTCCGCGAACAACGGTCAATATTGGAATCATTGAGGGTGGTACGGCTAAAAACATCATTCCAGGCCGATGCTCGTTCCTTGTTGAATGGAGGCCGGTTCCGCAGGAGCCACCTTCTGAGGTACTGAAGGTTTTGGAGGCTCTGACTGCCCAGGCGCAGGCATCATCTCCGCGGGCAAAGCTCTGGATTGAAAAGCCTCGATTGGACCCAGGTTTTTCTCCCAAGCCAGACGGCAACCTGGCTGGGCGATTGCAGGAGCTTATCGGGAATCAACCAACCGGAATCAGCTTTGGTTCGGAGGCCAGCCGAGTGGCGCGGATTGCCGATGAGGTAATTGTGATTGGGCCGGGCGACATGCGGACCGCGCACAGTGAGCGCGAGTGTGTGCCGGTGGCAGAGCTTGAAGCGTGGACGCGAGTGCTCGCGCAACTGCTGGCAACTGGCTGTTAGCTCTCATGCCGCGCAGTGCGATGATGACTATTCCACGAAAAAGCAGCATCCACCGGACCCAATGCCTCACAGCTTTGCTTTGGCTATGCCGGATCCGGGTGGTGCTTGCGGCGACTGGTAAGCAGGTAATAGACCACCGGAGTGACAATAAGTGACAGGCCGACAGAGAGGAAGATGCCCCCGATGACGGCGATAGCCAGGGGCTGCAGCATCTGCGAGCCGGCTCCGAGGGCAAAGGCCAGCGGCAACATACCGCAAACGGCTGCAATTGCTGTCATCAGAATCGGCCTCAGCCGGCGCTGAGCCGCCTGAAGCATCGCGTCAATCGGAGACAGACCGCTGGAGCGGAGGCGTTCATCCGCGTCGAGCAGCAGGATGCCATTCTTGGCGACGATGCCGATCACCATGATGAGACCCATAAAACTGGCCACATTGAAACTGGTTTTGGTGACCAGCAAGGCCAGCACAACACCCGCAATCGACAGAACGGAACTGGTGAGGATTGCGACAGGGGCAGAGAAGTTACGGAACTCCGCCAGCAGCACGCCAAAGACAAGCACCAGGGCCATGATCAGTACGCGCAGCAGATCATGGAAGGATTTCTGCTGCTCCTCGTAGGTGCCGCCGTATTCAACGCGAACGTTGGAGGGCAGATGCAGGCCCTCGACGGTAGCGCGTACCTTGGTCATGGCCGTGCCCAGGTCAGAGCCCTCAAGGCGACCGGTGACCACGATCAGCTGCTGCAGGTTTTCCCGGCGAATTTCATTTTGCGGCGGCAACTGGGTGATCTGGGCGAGCGAGCCGAGGGTTGCGGTATGGCCGGCGGAGGAATTGAAGACGGTATTTTGAATCGCAGAAAGCGAGGCGCGATTGGTTTCTGGAAGCCGCACACGGATAGTATAGGGGCGACCGTTCACAATGAGGGGGTCCGCTGTCGGCAGGCCGTCGAGAATGGCCGTGGCGTCCTGCGCAATTTCCGCAGGAGTAAATCCGTAACTATCGGCCAGCGGACTGACGTTGAAGATCGTAGCGGGACCGCTGATCGTGTTGTCGATTCCATTTTGAGTGTCGACAACGCCTGGAATCTTGCCAATGGCATCCTGCACCCTGGGTCCGAGTTCATTGAGCAGTGACTGGTTGTCGCAAAAAAGCTTGATCTGGATGGGTTCAGGCGCATTGGAGAGATCGCCAATCATGTCCTGCAAAACCTGGGTAAACTCGATGTCCAGTTCAGGTTCGGTCTTCTTGATCTCATCGCGCACGTCGGCGATGATGTCATCGATTGGGCGAGAGCGTTTGGTCTTGAGGTGAACAGTGAAGTCGCCGTAGTTCGCCTCGGTAACTGCCGCCAGACCCATTTGCAGGCCGGTGCGCCGCGATGTGACATCAACTTCGGGGGTATCGCGGAGTATCTTCTCCACATGCTGAAGCACCCGCTCAGTCTCGGTCAGAGAGCTGCCCGCGGGCATGATGTAATCGAGGATGAACGCGCCCTCATCCATTGCCGGCAGCAAGTCAGAGCCCAGCGCCGAGTAGCCAAAGTATGCCCCTGCGACGATTCCGAGGCAGAGAAGACCGACAATCGCGGGTCGAGCCAGCGCCCACTGCAGGATTCCGGCATGAATCGACAGCACCTTGGCCATGAATTTGCCGCTGTGGACTTCCTTTGGCTCCGGTTCAATTTCATTTTCTGAATCGACCTGAGCAGTCCGGTGCTTTGACTTCAGCAGGAAGAGGGAGAGTGCCGGAGTCCAGCTCAGCGCCAGCATCAGCGATGTAAGAAGCGCGGCAGTCATGGTGATGGCCAGCGCCCGGAAGAAGCTGCCTGTGACCCCGGTGACGGCAATCAGCGGCAAAAATACGACGACTGGCGTGATCGTTGAACCGACCAGCGGCAAGGTGATTTCTCCAAGCGCCTTGCGAACGGCATGGATGCGATTTTCGCCTGCGTCGCGGTGGACAACGATGTTTTCGACCACAACGATTGCGTCGTCGATCACCAGACCGATGGCTGCGGCAAGACCGCCAAGGGTCATCAGGTTAAAGGACTCCCCGGTGAGCCATAGAAACAGTATGGTGATGGCTACCGTAACCGGAATGACCAGGCCCGCTACCAGAGAAGAACGCCAGTCGTGCAGGAAGAGAAAAAGGATGACGCAGGCCAGGACGAGGCCGATGAAGATTGCGTCGCGCACACTGGCGATGGATTCACGAACCAGTTGCGACTGATCGTAGAAGGGCACCAGATGCACTCCGGCAGGAAGCTTCGATTGCAGGCTGGCGACCTTTTCTACGACGGCGTTGGCGACCTGAACAGTATTGGATGAGGGCTGCCGGGCGATATTCAGCAGGACAGACGGCTTGCCATTGGAGGTGACGGCCGTATAGATGGGCTGGGAAGCCAGCTCGACCTTGGCGACGTCAGCGACGCTGATGGGGGCTCCTGCCGGCGTCGTTTTGATGACCAGCGCCGCGAGCTCTTCAGCTGAGTGGGCTTGCGAGCCAATGAGGCCGAGAATGAGCTGATGGTTCGCCTCATAGAGGCCCGGCGAATCGATGATGTTTGAAGATTGAATGCCGTTGACCAGGTCAGTGAGGGTGATGCCAGAGGCCTGGAGCCGCGACATGTTTGGGATTACGTGGTACTCAGGGACTTTGCCGCCTTGAACGGTGACCGTGCTGACGCCTTCAACGCGGTTGAGCGGAGGCTTGAGGTCGTAGGTGGCAATCTCCCAGAGGCGCATCTGCGAGGTCGTATTGGCTCCCCGGTCGTCTGCCGTCAGCGCATACCCGAGGATGGGGAAAGTCGCAAAAGTGAGGCGATTGGTCGTGATGCGCGCGGTAGCAGGCAGCGTCTGCTGCACTTTGGAGAGTGCTGCATCCACGAGTTGCAGCGTGTGGAACATGTCCGCGTTCCAGTCAAAGAAGAGGCTCACTTCAGCCGAGCCGCGGCTGGTCGTGCTGCGGACTGTGCGCAGGCCCGGGACCGAATTCACACCATCTTCGATTGGCTTGGTGATGGCCACCTGCATCTGTTCGACGGGCATGACGCCATTGTCCACACCGATGACGACGCGGGGAAAATTGGTATCCGGAAACACAGCGATGGGCACCTGAAAAGCGGCATACGCGCCACCCACAGTCAGGGCCACCAGAAAAAAGAAAATGGTATGTGAGATATGCTGCAGCCAAAAAGGCTTGTGCTTCTCAGAATTCGGCGTAGGCGGCGTCATTTGTCGTCTCCGCCCTTGCCAGCCTTGTCGTCGGCGGCTGCGATTTTCACTTTGGTGCCGTCATCGAGTGCATAGCCGCCAACCGTGATGACAGTGTCTGCGGCGGTGATGCCAGAGAGTACCTGCGCCTGCGTGTCGGTGACAATGCCCAGAGTCACGGGATGCTTGTGCGCGGTTGAGTCAGCAGCAATGACCATCACAAACTTGCTGTTGTCAGGAGCAGTGACCAGCGCCGATGCCGGTATCAGCAGCGCCTTCGCCGCCGAACGACCCGTAATCGTTGCGTGGATGGGGGTTCCGGCCTTGAGTATGGCCTTGGGATTCTCGGTGCGCAGCCAGACTTCGACGGTCGTGCTGCCGGGGTCAAGGGCAGGGCTGATGAGCGAGATTTTGGCGTCAATCGGATCATCGATGCCTGGTACTGTGATCGTTGCGGCAGCGCCAACCGAAAGCTGCTGGGCAAGTATCTGAGAAATGTGCAGTTTGGCGATCAGCGCCGAGGTGTCCATCACCGTGATGACCGGCGCTCCCGCAGCAGCGGTTTCCCCGGCAAACAGTGGCCTGTCGGTCACGACGCCGTTGATGGGGCTTCGAATTTCGGTGTAGCTGAGTTGAGCCTGCGCGCCCTGCAGCTTGCCTTTTGCGGATTCAAGATTGCCTTTGGCGGCTTCGAGGGCGGCCTGGTTTGAAGTTTTCTGCACGCCCTCAAAGTGGAGCTTTGCAATGTCATAGGCAGCCTGCGCCTGCACCAGCGAAGCGTTGGCAGTGTCGAGGTCGCGGCCCGGAATCGCGCCTTCCTTGAAAAGTTGGGCACGGGCTGTCGCGATGCTCTGGGCCAGTTCGAGATTTGTCTTGGCCTGGGTCAGGTCAAGCTGGGCCTTGGTGAAGTCCTCTGGAACCGAAGCGTGTGTCGCAGTTTCATACCCGGCCTTTGCCGCAGTATAGCTGCCCTGATTGTCGAGAGCAGCCGCCGCCAGATCGGCGTTCTCAAGGGTAACCAGCAGTTGCCCCGCCTTGACTTTGGCGCCACGCTGCACCAGAACCTGCTTGACCGGCGCGGTCACCTTGGGAGCAATAGCGGCCTGTGCCAGAGGAGAAAGAGTGGCCTCGGCATCAATCTGTTCGGAGATTTCGCCGATATGCGGCTGCACGGCCTGCACGGAAACTTCGGGCGACGGTGCTGTTTCCTGCTTATGGCAACCGGCGGCAAAGAGCAGCACACATGCCGGCAAGGTGAGAAGAGAGGCTGGGCGGAGTCGTATCGACATGAGCTAAAGGTTTCCAGTCAGTGTTTGCAGGTTGGCCAGGGCAGTCTGATAGCGAACAATTCCATCTTCGTGCGCGATTTCTGCGGCAGTCAAAGAGGACTGTGCATCCACAACTTCGAGCACAGTGGCCTCACCCGACGTATATCGCAGACGAGTAAGGCGAAGGCTTTCACGCGCGGTAGCGGCGCTGTCAGCCAGAGATTGCAGCTGGTCATGCGCAACCGTCGATTCGTTGTATGCCTCATCAAATTGGGCGATCAGGCGTCGCTGTGTATTGGTCAGCGCCACGCGTGCTGCCTCGCGCATGCTGGTCTTCTGCTTGATACGGTCATGGATCGAGAACCAGTCCCAGACCGGGATATCAAGGGTCGCAGAGGCCGAATAGCCCAGGTTCCGCGAGCCATCCGGTGCATGAATTGCAAATTGCTGCGAATCGATTCCGTAATTGAAGTTGAGGCTCAGGTCGGGCAGATAGCCAGCCCGCGCGCCAATCACGTCGAGCGAAGCGGCATGCAGCGTGGCCAGGGCGCTTTCAAGGTCAGGGTTATTGCGAGCAGCTGCCGCCTCGGCGTCGTTCCGGGCCGGCGGCTCCACCGGGACCGCGGGGACCAGCGTATAAGGCGTGCGCGGGTCGTCAAATAGCAGGACTCCCAGATCGAGCCGCGCTTTTTCCGCAGCCAGTCGGGCATCCGACAGGTCGCGTTGACGCTGCTGGGCTGTCAGCTGCGCCTTGATGACATCTGCATGGGCTGCCTCGCGCGCGTTTTCCCGATGCAGGGTGAGGTTGGTAAAGTCAGTGGATTCATCAACAGCGCGCTGGGCGACGGCGAGCTTCTGGTCCCCGGCAAGCGCGCTGTAATACAGCGTCACCACGGCTGCGACCAGGCCCCGGCGGGCAACTTCAAGCCCAGCCCGCGCGATAGATGCAGCCGCCGATGCACGAGCGACCGCCGTAATTCCCTGTAGCCCGATGGTCTCTGAAGCGACACCCTGACTCGTGTACTCATGTACCGCGTTGCCGCCGATGAAGCGCGGTGGTTGATTGGTGTCTACCCCAGCCGCGTGATGTGGCTCAATGTAAAGAAACTGGTTGTGGTACACGACGCTTGGCAGCACCGCCGCCCGGGCGAGTGCAAGGTCGAGCTTTGCGACTCTGGCGGCAGACACGGCCGCCGCAAAGTTGGGCTCATTGGCCCGCGCGCGGCGAATTGCTTCTTCCAGCGTGATGGATTCGCCCGGCTTCGCAGACGCCGCCGTTACTTGCGCCGCCTGTGTTGCCGCGGACGCGTCAATGCTCTGCGCCACAGAACTGACGCAGAGCAATGACGAAAGGACAACCGGGCAGGCGCCCATCAAAAGAGCGCCGGTCCGGACAATCGAATTGATTCGAAAACTATTCATGACCCGCGACGAGAACAACAAAGGTATTGGGCAGAACCGACGGCCAGGGCCGTGGATTCGCTGCCGTTGGGGCGGGCGGCGGGCCAAACTTGGCCGCAACCAGAAAGGCTCGGCCGGTAGCCTCGTCAAATGCCATCGTGCGTGCGCTCTTCTGCGTAGGCAAGGTCTGCACCGTTTTATAGCTGGTGTTGCTGGCATCGACAATGCTCATCGTGCCTTCACCATTTGAAGAGAAGACCAGCTTGTGTTTCGCGTCATAGCTGACGGCGTCCGGGCCATCTCCGATTGCCGGGGTGGCGAGCAGTTTGCCAGTGTTGTAGTCCACAACTGCCATCTTTTTGCCATCGCAGACAGCAAAGAGGCGGTGCCCTTCAAGGTCGATCGCCAGACCCGATGGAGAATCGCAGGCGGGCCAGGTTGCTGTCACTTTCTGGGTCTTCGCATCGATGCGAACAATGGAGTTCTTGTCTTCGATATTGTCGTAGATATTGCCCACTCCATCGGCCTGAGGAAACTCCGGCTTCCCGCCGAGAGCGACGGTGCCAATCACCTTCCGCGTCGCAGCGTCAACGACAGTTGCGTTCTTGCTGCCGCCATTGAAGGTCCACACAGTCTTCGTGACAGGTTCAAAGAGAATGCCATCGGGATTGGTGCCGACTGGAATGGTGGCGACCGTTGCGAGGCTGGCGCGGTCAAACACAACCACAGCATTGGCGCGTCCGTCGCTGATGTAGCCGAGCTTGCCATCCGTGTCAAAAGCAACGCCGTGCGTGCCCTTGAGTCCGGTGATGGCTCCGACCGACTTGCCGCTTGCCAGGTCCAGTACCTCAACGCGTGCACCGTGCGTGACAAAGAGACGGTGAGTCGCCGCATCGACAGCAAGATAGTCCCAGCCACCCTCGCCGCCAATGCTCCAATTGTCCTGAATCTTGTAAGGCGTTTGCGCCGCAGAAGTGACCGCAACCGGCAAAACTGATGCAACTGCAAGAGCCGCAACCAGACTGAATCGAGTCAGGTGGCCAACGATATGCTTCGAACTCATACGAATCTCCAATTCAAGGCAGCGATTTGCGTCGCTGCTTTCACTACTATTCCATTGCAAGCTTAAGGCGAACTGAAGAAATACACAGTTTCATCACCTTGTTACATTGAAGGCTGAATTGGGTCAACACGATTAGGTTCACAAAGTGGAAGATGTACGGTGACCGTTGTACCTTTGCCCAGGTCGCTCAGGATTTCAATACTACCCCCGGATCTGTCAGTGATGGCTTTACAGATTGCCAGGCCCAGGCCTGTGCCACCTGTATTGCGGCTGCGAGAAGGGTCGCTGCGTGAAAACCTCTCGAAGATCCTCGGCAGATCAGCTGCGTCAATGCCATCGCCGCTGTCGCTGATCCTGATTTCAGCCATAGCGCCTCGGCGTTCCGCTGCGACCGTGATGAACGAGCCCGCCGGGCTGTGCTGTATGGCATTCATGAGGAGATTTGTGCACAGCAGCTTGAACTGTTCTGGATCCAAACTCAAGTTCATCTGAGATTCCGAACGGACAACAAGAGCAATCCCGTTGGCCTCGGCCGTCGTCTCAAGCTGATGGCTCAATTCATTGAAGCAGGCATCAACATTCGTAATCTCTTCCGAAATGCCTGCGGTTTCTGCCTCTTCAGCGCGGGCTAAAGTCAGCATCTGCGCAACCAGTTGCTCCATGCGCTGGCAATCCAGCAGGCAGCGGTCAAGCCCCGCCTGGTATTCAGGCTGACTTCGCGGTTTCATCTGGAGCAATTGCAATGAGGACTTGAGCACCGAGACGCTGGTCTTCAATTCATGGGCAGCGTCTCCGACGAAACGCTTTTGCTGCTCAAAAGACTGCTGTAATCCAAGCAGCACGCTCTCAATCGCATTGACCAATGGGGCAAGTTCACCGGACTGGCGCGCTGCTTCAGGTGCGTGGAATGCCCACGACGTCACGGAGACTCTGGAAGCCCCTGAAGCCAGTTCGCGCAGCGGTGCAAGGCCGCGATTCAGCAGCCACGACATAAGGACCCCGGTCAGCGCAAGCACCGCAAGGCTGCTCAGAGCGTAGAAGGTTACCGCTTCGTGAATAGCCTTCCAGACCCGATGCACAGGTGCGCCGTAATAGACCACAACAGTCCGTCGGAAGCCCCCCAGTTTGTCGCCCGGATCGATGATCCTTACGCCAGCCAGGCGAATTACGCGAAACGTCTTGCCGCCAACCTCGACCGCCCCAAAGGATGCCTGATCGCCGTCGGGGTCAACTTTCTCGGGCCGCCTGCCGTCGCTCCTGAACAGGCTAACGAAGTCCACCGCATTCGGTGTCCGACCCAGCACTTGGCTTTGAGCGTCGCGAACATCAAAGAGATCGTCGCTCGGAACATCGACCTCACTCTTGTCGAGCATGAGGTTATTGGGCGTGACTTCTGATTCCTGAACTGCGCCAAGCAGAGAATCCGCGCGCCCTCGCAACAAAATATCAAACGCGCGAAAATGGTCATGACGCTCATAGAAGTACGCAACCGCGCTCACACACAAGGCTGAGGCAAACTCGATGAGCAGCACAAAGATAATGAGCCGTCGGGTAATGGAGTAGGGCTTCACGCTTCGCTCTCTCCGTCGTCAGTGTCTGCCCCCCGGCTCAAGAGCAGGCGATAGCCCCGGTTCCGCAGTGTTTCAATGCTCGTGCCCAGAGCCGCGGAATCATCGATCCGAGTAATCTTCTTGCGCAGGTTCGAGACATGCACTTCAATCACGTTGGAGTGGTGCTCCCAGTTGTAGTCGTATAGGTGTTCGAGAAGCTCCTGCTTGGAGACGATCACCCTGGGTCGATGCATCAGATATTCGAGAATGCGGTACTCCATCGGCGAGAGCTGGATTTCGTTGCCACCACGAAGTACCGTCTGCTCCAGCGTGTTGAGCACAAGTTCCCCCGCCTGCAGCGTGGGATGCGCCACGCCTTTGCCGCGACGGATGAGTGCCTTGACGCGGGCCAGCAGTTCACCAAGATCAAACGGCTTGCTGAGGTAATCGTCCGCACCTGAATTCAGCAATTCAATGGCTGAGCCCACCTCACCGCGGGCCGTCAGCACCAGCACGGGCGTCTGATCCTGCCGACTGCGTAGCCGCTTCAGCACCGATAGGCCATCGAGTTTTGGCAACATCAGATCGAGAATGATGAGGTCGTAGCAGAGGTTGCGCGCAAGTCCAAGCCCCGTCTCACCATCGCCGGCGCAGTCCACTGCAAATCCGGGGCCTTCGCGCAGTGCGGAGGCTACGTTTTCCGCCAGGCGGAGTTCGTCTTCAATCACCAGAACGCGCATGAAAGCATTATCGTTGACTTCACCTTAAGCGGGCGTGAAGACTCAGGTTGTAGAGGCCCTGGCTTCGGTTGCCGATAATTTCCACCCGATCCTGCACAATCGGAGAGTCTGAGTCCGCGTCAGGCATGTGTTCCGGTCGGCAATGTCAGGCATCCGTCCGGTCTGTACCCCCCCACGTACCCCCCTTCCTCCCAAAAATAATCATTTTGTCTAATGCTTGCCCAGAAACTCAATCAGGGATGCGTCAAGCGGTCGTGACCGGCCAGCTTCAGCGGCAATGTCAATCCGTTCGTAACCCCGCTGCATGTAGCGAACAGTAAGCCATCGCAGCGGTTCAGGAATCCACCTGGGCGAGCGTCGCTGCGCAAAGGGCAGAGATTCAAAACCCGTCCTCCGGCCCGTAATCATCCCGGCAATCATCTGACCCGACAGGTTGGCAGTGGAGACGCCCTGGCCCGTATAACCACCGGCAAACGCAATCCGCGACTCAGCATCGAACCGCACGGCAGGGGCCCAATCCATCGGCATTCCCACCGGGCCACCCCAACCATGAGTGAAACGAATCCCCTCGAGTGCAGGAAACCACTCCAGCAGCGAACGTTGAATGAGAGCCAGGGTTTCAGGATGGCGGTCACTGGCGTCTTGAATCTTTGAGCCAAAGCTGTACGGAGCTCCTCGGCTGCCAAACAGGACTCGGCCATCCGGCGTTCTGGTCAGGTAGACCACAGTGTTGCGCATTGAAGCAAGGTTTTCGCCCTGGTGCCAGCCGATTTTGTCCCACTGCGCCCGACTCAGCGGCTCGGTAAGGCTGATGAGCGAGTAAACCGGTAGCAGCGCCCGGCGCATACCGGGCAGTCTGGAGAGGTAGGCTTCCCCGGCAAGGACCACCGCTTTGCTGGCGCGAACTTCCCCTGCCTGCGTGATCAGGCTGGCTTGCCGTCCGCTCCTGAACTCTGAGACCGGCGTCTGCTCATAAATCTGCCCGCCAAGCCGCTCGACCGCGCGAGCCAGCCCCCGAACCAGCCGCCCCGGATGGATACTTGCTCCGTCCGCCGTAAAGAGTCCGCCGTGCACATCCGTGATGCGAACTCGCTCCGCCACCTGCTCCTGCGACAGGAAGTGGTAGCGGTTAGCCAGACCAAGCCGTTCGTAAGCTCGATAGGCATGATGGAGAGGCGCGAGCTGGTGAGCGCCCCGGGCGACGGTCAAGGTGCCCGCCGGGCGAAAACATGTATCGATGCTCTCTCGTTCAGAAACATCGCGGATTTGTTCCACGGCAGCCTGCAGCGCAACAAGTACTTCGCGCGCAGCTTCGGCTCCCCAGCGCCGAGTCATCGCTCCCGCAGAAACCGGAAAGCGTGGCGAGCACCATCCGCCGTTACGTCCTGATGCGCCGTACCCGGCGATTTCGCCCTCAACCAGGGCTACCTTGAGGCCTGGGTTGGCGCGAAGAAGATAGTAGGCTGTCCACAGCCCGGTGTACCCCGCGCCAAGGATGGCGACATCTACATCCTCTGAACGCTGCAGGCCGGGGCGGGGAAGCAGCGGATCGCCCGAATCCTCAAGCCAGAAACTATAGTCACCATAGCGCCGTGAGCTCTCTCTATGGCTATCGAATTCTAGTCGGGCTGAGATACGATCCACCCCATCGTCTTTTCAACAAGCGAATAAAAAGCCCTCACCGCCAGCAACAAGTCCGTCTCGCGCGTATCTTCAATTCGGTTGTGACTGATGCCTCCCAGCGATTGCACAAACATCATCGTCGTTGGGATGCCGAGTCGCGCTACTTCCGCAGCATCATGCAAAGGACCAGATGGAAGGCGATGCGATCGCCCGACTGTCTCGCGAATCGACTCCTCGCATAACTCAATCAGGTGCGGATGAAATGGCACTGGCTCAATATTCCAAATGCGTGACCACTCCACTGAACATCCTTCCTCTGCTGCAAATCTCTCGCTTGCGTCCCGCGCCTCCCGGTACATTTGCTCCAGCACGTGAGCATCAAGGTCGCGCTGGTCGAGAGTGGCCTCGGCCCGGCCCACAACCGCAGTGACGATACCGGGAAATGTCTTGAGGCTGCCAATAGTGCAGACAGCATCGGGATGTTTGATGGCGATTGAGCGGATTTCCAGCGCAAGTTTCGCAGCCGCAGCGAGAGCATCGCGCCGCATTCCCATCGGTGTCGATCCCGAGTGCGCCTCCTGCCCTTGAAACACAATCGCATGTCGCTCAACCCCCTTGGTTCCAGTGACAGCACCAAGAGAGAGACCAAGCTTCTCCAGCACCGGGCCCTGCTCAATATGTAACTCAAGATATGCGCATGCATTGGCTCGCTCAATTGCAGCGTCACCTATCTGGTCGATCTCAATCCCATTCTCCCGAAGCGCGGATTCAAGACTGATGGCGTTCCTGTCAGTTCTGCTGCGATCTGCATCAATGGAGTACGTGCCGGCAAATGCCGACGAACCAAAAAGGCTGCGTCCAAAGCGAGCACCCTCCTCATCGGCCCAGTCCACCAGGCGAAGCGTCACGGGCGGGGGTAGAGCCTGTTTCGCGAAGTAAGACAGAATCGCAAGTCCTGCGAGAACACCAAGCGCCCCGTCGAGCCAGCCGCCATTGGGCACAGAGTCAAGATGGCTGCCGAGAATCAGCACCTTGTCTGACGCGCCTTGGAGTGTAACCCAGTCATTACCCGCAGCATCTCGATGAAACTCAACTGGCAAGCCAACCAGCTTGCCTTCAAACCAACTCCGCGCCCTGCGCCACACCTCAGTAAATGCAACCCGTTGAGCGCCGTGGCTGTCAGCCGTGAGTTCGCGAAGCTCTCGCAGTAGTTGAACTGCAACCTGCGGATCGAAAGCGCTGCTACTCGACATCGCTGCCCCCTCGCGGCTCGCGAGCCAGAAAGCGCCCGCGCGACTTGTCGCCAACAAACACTCCATCGCGAACCTGTATCTTGCCTCGAACAGTCACAACAGAAGCGCGTCCCTCGAAAGGGAATCCTTCGAATCCGTTGTAGTCGTTATTGGTATGCTGCGATTTCACCGAAATGGTTCCGCGAACCTTGGGATCAAATATCACCAGATCCGCGTCGCTTCCAGGAGCGATCGTTCCTTTGCGCGGGAATAGCCCAAAGAGCCTTGCAGCGCGAGTACTCAGTGCATCCACAAAGCGATGAATATCGATACGGCCTGCAATGACCCCTTGCGTGTACATGAGACTGACACGCTCCTCAATCCCCGCGATTCCATTGGGGATTTGCGTAAAAGCATCTGTGCCAAGATTCTTTTGCGACAAGTCAAACGGACAATGATCTGTGCCGACAGTATCGATAACTCCCGAGCGAAGCCCGTTCCAAAGAGATTGTTGATTTCGATTGTCGCGCAGAGGCGGTGACATCACGTACTTCATGCCTTCCACCCCGTTCTGCTCTGCAAGCCGCTTGTCGAGAAGAAAGTGCGGTAGCACGGACTCGACCGCAAGCCGCACTCCACGCATCTTGGCGCGTGCAGCTGCCTCAAGTGCAGGAGCACAGGACATGTGCACCACGTAGCCTTGCGCGCGAGTCAACTCCAGAAACGCAGCGAAGCGGCTTGTTCCCTCAGCTTCTACTGCCTCGGGGCGGCTCGGTTCATGCCACTCGGGGCCCGTCTTTCCCTGTGCCAGCAGGGCTTCCTGCAATCGGCTCACAAGCTCTGCATTCTCGCAGTGAGCTGTTGTGATAACCCCAAGTTTCTGCCCAAGATTCAGCGTTTGAAAAAGCTCTCCATCTTCGACGCCAAAGAAATTCTTGTACGCAAGAAACACCTTGAACGAAGAAGTACCATCAGCAACAATGCTTCGAAGCTGCGACTCAGTGTTCCTATCCCAGCGCGTCACTCCCATGTGAAAAGCGTAGTCGCAGGCGCTGTTGTCGCGGGCCTTCTCTTTCCACAAATGATAGCTTTCGAGGGGATCGTCAAGCCGTGAAGGACAGCACATTTCAATATAGGTGGTCGTGCCACCGATCAGTGCAGCGATGCTCGCAGTCTCGTGTGTATCCTTGGCAAATGTGGCCATGAATGGCAGATAAATGTGCACATGCGGATCAATGAAGCCGGGGAATATGAACTTCCCTGTGGCATCAACAATCTCAGCCCCGGGTGGGGCGTCAAGATCGATCCCGATGCGCGTGATCGTTTCATCCTCAATGAAAATGTCGGCAACGTAGCGGGCATCCGACGTGACAATTTCACCATTCTTGATTAGCAGAGACATGGATGTTCACCTATCGTTCAATGACAGCTTCAATGTATCCGTGGGGCTCATCTGTAGGCACGTAAATTTGATTGGGATTGTCCTGACCAAATCTGCTTAAGTCAAATGGGATGCAATGAAGATTTGGCATCGTCAGTTTGACGCTAGCTGCCTGAGGCACAACACCAAGGATCGCTTTGCCCATATCAAACAGCGTATGTTGCACGCTCAAACTGTCGTGTTCGGCAAACGTCTTGAGCAGTGCCTCAAGAGCTGCCGCTCGTGCGCCTTCATAGCTCGACGGCTTGTTGTCGTACTCCCATGCGACGGTTGCGCGGGTGCCGAAAATCCGGTCGGTACTCTCCGGCAGCGTCGTCAGCTTGTCTTTGATGTACCCGGTAAATGCAGACTTCGTTGTCTTGAGAATCACAAGGCCATCAATGCCCGATGTAACCCTGGCCTTCCCGTCCCTTTCGACAATGACTTCCGTTGTTTTCACTTCTGGTCCGGCCAATGAGTAAGTCGTCGGATGGGGCACGCCGACGATGATGAGTTGCTTCCAGTTCTTCTCTTCAATCTCAGCACTTGCTTTGAACGCCTGAGGATTGTTGGCCATCAGGTATTCGACAAGCTCAGTCGCAAATTCCTCCAGACTAGCCGCACGTGACTCGCGAGCGAGATAGTAGACAGTATTCTTCATCGTATCTGTCGGTAGAATCCTGCTGTTGTCGCCCTCAGTGAAGCAAGTTTCAAAGTCCCCGTGAAGTAGCACTCGCACGCTCCACTCTTTCATCTCGTGATGAGTCTCGTGCCGCACCACTATCATGACCCGTACGCGCGCTTTGCCGTAACGATTGAGTCCTAAAGAAGCCATCGATAAATCTCCTTGATAAATCAGCTGCCTCGATATGTTGTATAACCGTTGTCGCTCAGCAAAAGAGGAATGTGATAATGGCCAGTGCCATCGACTCGGAATGTGATCGTGACTTCCGGATAAATGCTATGTCGATTCTGGTGAGAGAAATACTCTTCCAGCGTAAAAATCAGGCGAAAGGTTCCCGCGCCCGTGTCGTTGCAAAGGTTCCGGCAGCGTCCATCGGCATCCGTGGTGCCTTGACCAGCAACCTTCCATCCATCCTGCGAATTCTCTTCCAGCAATACGCTGATGCCCATTGCGGGCTTGCCGAGGGTGGTGTCAAGAACGTGCGTAGAAATCGTACTCATATTTGCAGCCACTTTCTCAGTCGAATCTGCATGATCTGCCGCTGTTGCTCTGCTGCTTCGCGCAACTCGCTGGATAAGTCGCTCTCAAGCCGGCGCTCCAGAATACGCAGCATCTCATCTGCCGACTTGCCGGTTGCGCACACGATGTATGTGAACCCGAACTGTTGTTCATATTGCGCGTTTCCGCGAGCCAGCGCATCGAGCGTATCCTGTGTCGCCGCATTCACTGACGATTGTTCCTTGCTTGACCATGCATTTGATTGCACAGTAGCACTGGCTGGCGTGCGTTGGCCAATGCGAGGGTGGGCGCGAAAGGCCTCCATCCAGTCAGGCTCTTTCATGGTTCCCCAAACTTCATCCGCTGACGCAAGCAGCGCCTCGATATCTGCAAATGGCCGTAACGACGAAAGCATATCTGCCCAACGACGTGCGGCACAAACACTCAGCAGCATTGCGATTGCATCATCACGCTCACATTGATTCCACTGGTCGAGAATTGAATTCATGACGGCGAACTCCTGGCAATCTGTGTAAGGAATTCATCGAGTAAATTGGCGATGACCTGCTTGCGATACTCTGCTGTTGAACGAAGGTCATCAATCGGCCGGACTTCACTCCAAAGTGCTTTGCGGGCTCGCGAGAGAGTTGATTCATTCAGCGGTTCATTCAGCAATGCAGCTTCTGTTGCAATCAAACGAAGTGGACGGTCAGCAACGCTCGCAGCAGCAATGCGGATACGAGTGATTGCATGATGAACGGAACTCGCCGTGCCGGCCAATGCAACCTTGGTGATGGCCATCGCTCTCCGGGTTCCAACTTTGCGAAGATACTTTATCTGCTGCTCGTGATGTCGCGGCAAATGGATGGCAAGCACAAGTTCACTGGAGAGAAGCAAGCTCTGCTTGTAGCCAGTATGAAAGTCAGAATAGGCAAGCCGTCTCGTACCTTTGTGTGAGATGAGTTCAATCTCAGCGTCATAGACGAGCAGTGCTGGCGGTGCATCGGCGGCGGGCGAACCGTTTACGATGTTTCCGGCGATGGTTGCTCGGCTCTGGTTGGCGATGGACCCAATCCAACTCGCTGCCTGCGCGAGCAAGGGAAACTCAGCGATGATTGTCGCATCGTGTCTAATTTGATTGAATGTGACCCCGCCGCCAATTGAAAGATGCGTTTCAGTCACTACAATGTTGGATAGTTCAGGCACTCCCCACAGATTGATCAGCTTCTTCGCCGACAACCGGCCAGCCGCGTGCGCAACCATGATTTCCGTTCCGCCGGCAATGGCAGTCCACTCGCCAGGTTCCTTCGCAAGCAGCGCGAGAATCTCGTCAAGGTTCGCTGCGTCAATGAAGTGGTGAGATTCCGGATTACCGCGCATGGGCTTGTGATCCCTTCTTTGCGGCAGCAGATATCACTGATTCGAATATTTTGATAAAGCCTGTACAACGGCATAAATTGCCGGCCAGGCCCTCACGGATTTCGTCGACCGTTGGATATGGCGTGTGCGAGAGCAGATGGCTAGCTGCAACGAGCATTCCAGGTGTACAGATGCCGCATTGTGCGCCGCCACATTCGATAAACGCCTGCTGCAGTGGATGCAATTCCCCATCAACCGTAAGGCCTTCGACAGTCTCTACAACCGAGCCCTCAACTTGCAGAATGGGCACCAGGCAACTGTTCACCAACGCACCATTCATGCGCACTGAGCAGGAACCGCACTCGCCTTCGCCGCAACCCTCCTTTGTTCCGGTAAGTCCAAGATCTTCGCGCAGTACATCAAGCAAACGCTTGAGCGGTGGCGCTTCAACCCTTGCCGATTGTCCATTCACCGTAAATTGAATTGCAAACTGTCGTGAGCTCATACCGTGATTTGCTCCTGTTCATGAGCATCGGATGTGACGCGAATAAAGATGTCCTCTGGAAGCAACGGTATTGAAGTAAAGCTCTGGTTGATCGCATTTTGAATCGCGTTGAGAATTGCCGGCGCAGGCCCATCGTGAGGTAACTCGCCTATGCCCTTGGCACCGAATGCGCCGTGCGCAAAAGGTATCTCCTCAAAGTGGACTGAGATCGAAGGCACATCCTGAGCAGTTGGCATGATGTAATTGGTCATCTGATTGTTCAGCATGTGCCCGTTGTTGTACAGAACCTTCTCGTACAGAGCGTAGCCAATGCCCTGGGCAACGCCACCTTCAATCTGTCCTGCGGCGAGAGTGGGATTGAGAACGCGGCCCACCTCCTGGACGGTATGAAAGTTTGTCACTTCTGCAGAATAGGTCGTGGTATCCACGGCGACTTCAGCAACATAGACCGCCCATGCAAATGCAGGATATGCTTCACCGCGGTAGTGCTGGTCATCCCAGTAAATATTGGGCGGGGCTTCATAACGGCAAAGTGATTCGACCTTCCCATGTAGCTCACGATAGCGAAGACAGGAAGTGAAAAAATCCTGCGTCGAATAGTTATCTAAAAGTCCAGCATCTTGCCTGAGGCCGGTCACCAGTTGACGTCCTGCGCGCTCAATCAGTTTGCCCACGACCATCGATGTTCGCGAAGCAACAGTTGGTCCGCTGTTCGGAACAATTCCAGTATCGCAGGGAGCCATGATGACATCCTCGTAGCCGATGCCAAGAGCCTCAGCAGCGATTTGTGTCAGAATTGTATTCGTCCCCTGACCAAACTCTGTGCTCGAGACCAGAACTCGTACTTTGTTATCGGTAGTTACATCGATGCCTGCGAGTGAGTTGAGGTATCGTTCGCCAGAACCAGTAAAGCCAGAGCCATGATAAAAGGCCGCAAGTCCGATTCCGCGCTTTACCGGACTCAATGGATTGAGTCTCGCAAATTCACTCTGCCGGGCATGAAAGTCGCTGACCTCAAGAGCGCGATCAAGCAAGGTATCGAGAATGACAGGTTCGACCATCACTTGCTCAGTTGCAGTGGTATCTCCGTCGTGCAAAAAGTTGCGTCGGCGAATCTCGTCAGAGTCAAGTCCGACCGCAAGTGCAACTTGCTCCATGTGCCGTTCAATTGCAAATATTGATTGCGGTGCGCCAAATCCCCGGAAAGCTCCGCACGGCACCGTATTCGTAGCCCATGCTCGCGACGTAATACGAATGTTGGGGCACACATAGGGTCCCGTAGAGTGCAGCGTCGCACGCGACAGTACCGTTGATGACAGCGTTGCATACGCTCCTCCATCGGTAGCTATGTCAATCTCCATTGCCAGCAGTTTCCCATTCTTGTCGATGGCGGTGCGATGGCGCGTGCGTGAGGGATGCCGCTTCGTCGTCGCTGCCAGATCTTCCATGCGGTCGTAGACAATCTTGATGGGCCGGCGCGCCTTCATCGCCAGAAGCCCGGCATGCGCAGCGAGGATAGATGGATAGTCTTCCTTGCCGCCAAATGCTCCGCCTGTCTCTACCTGAATAACACGCACCTTTTCCGCAGGTAAGTCAAAGACAGCCATCAGTGACTTATGAACATAGAATGGGCACTGCAGCGAACCCCATACAGTAATTCCGGTCACCTCGTCATACTCGGCGATAGCTCCATTGTTTTCAATGTACAGATGCTCCTGAGCTCCGGTGCGGTATTCCCCTTCAACGATGTAAGCTGCCTCGGCCCAGACGGAATCGACATTGCCTTTTTCAAGATGGAACTGCTTGAAGATATTGCCTTCGCTCGTGTGAGGTCCCCAGATGATCTCTTCCTGTGTCTCGCTTTCTTCTATCGACAGCACAGCCCGAAGCGGCTCGTAATCAATGTAAATTGCCGCCAACGCTTCAGGCAGGCGACGCTTGTCAGGATGGGCGATGAGCACAATTGCTTCGTCACAGTGATTGACCTGCCCGTCGGCCAGGCAAGGCTGATCCGCTGAGATCATCTGAATGTGATTTTTGCCGGGAATATCTCCCGCGGAAACGATGACGAACTCACTCCAGTCAACCCGGGCATCATAGTGGATGGCGAGGATGCGGCCGCGAGGGATCGTACTGCGGACAGTCGCGCCGTACCAAATCCCTTCACGCTCAAGGTCATCAATATACTTCGCGCGTCCCAGCACCTTGTCGACGCCCTCCTTGCGGAGTTGCGGGGTGCCGACGGTACGTAGATTTGAGCTTGCAGTCATGCGGCCTCTTCAAGGGACTGCTAAAATCAGCCCGTAATCTGGTCTGGATTGGCGTTAGCATACATGGCGATGCGTTGGTTTCAAAGGGAGATTGATGCTAAAACTCGCTCCCGGGTGGCGCAGTTTGCAGATGCTACGCACAGTTGCGCGGCAATGAGACAGATTGCCGACTTCTACGTCCAAGGATTAGGTATTCTTTTGAAGAACATGCGCATTGAACTTCTTCCCTTTGGCGTCCTGAAAGATGTGGTCAAAACCGCAGCCATCGAACTGCCATCCGAGACGACGGTTGCCGATCTGCTCGCACTCTTGGGCGACCATCTGCGTCTTGAGCCCGCCGCCGCTCAGCTGCTGCCGCGCATCGCGGTGAGCGTCAATGCCGAGTATGCCCAGGGAAGCCACCGCCTGCAGGAAGGCGACCTGGTCGGTCTGTTGCCTCCAGTTTCCGGCGGGCTAGACGGAACCGGCGATGCTTCTTCGCCAGGGGATGCAATCGTGACTGCTTTGACGCGCGAACCGATTGCCGCAGACGCCCTCGTGGCCGCAGCCAAGCAGGGGAGCGACGGAGCAGTCATCGTTTTTGACGGCATCGTGCGTGACAACACGCGCGGCAGGCGCACGATTTATCTCGATTACGAGTCCTATGAAGAGATGGCCTCAAAGCAGATGGCCGAACTCGCCCAACAGGCGGTCGAACGGTTTGGCGTCCGCGGCATCACCATCATTCATCGCCTCGGCCGACTCTTTGTCGGTGAAACCAGCGTCTTGATTATCGTCGCGTCAGCCCACCGCGCTGCAGCCTATGAGGCCAGCCGATGGCTCATCGACACGCTGAAGAAGACAGTCCCCATCTGGAAGAAGGAAACATTTGTCGATGGCGCCGTCTGGGCCGATGGCGACCCGTTTCCCCCTGAACTGCTGGCCGGAGCCAGCATTCCCTTTGTAGAGGCTGACAGGGATCAGTCTCAATGAGCCACCCGCTTCGAAGCCGCCTCGCGTTGCCCTTCGCGTTGCCCATTGCCTTGCCGATTGTATGCCTTCTGGTCGTGGGCGTAGCCGCGCTGCAAGGGCAGGGAACTGCAGCAGCCGGAGAGCAACAAAATCCTGCACCAGCGTCCGAGTCAGAGGCCAATGTCCCCGTTCTTCACGTGAATGTGAAGCTGGTGAACGTCTTCACCAACGTAACCGATGCCACCGGGGCAATCGTCGGCGGCCTGACCAAGGAGGATTTTCAACTCTCTGAAGACGGACGCCCGCAGCGGATTGCCGTCTTCGAGCGCCAGTCCGAGATTCCACTGAACCTGGTCCTGGCCATTGACACCAGCGGCAGCGTCCGCAAAGACCTTCCCCTCGAACAGGAAGCGGCGCGCAAGTTCGTCCACGCCCTGCTGCGCGCGCAAGACCAGATCAGCCTGCTTGAGTTTTCCACCCAGGTTCGCCAGGTCGTCCCATTCACCAATCAGGCCAGCCGCATCGATCGCGGTCTCGCCAGCCTCCGCGGCGGTCCCGCGACAGCTCTCTATGACGCTATTTACCTTGCTTCGCACAATCTCCGTCCCCGCCAGGGGCGCAAGGTTCTGGTTCTCGTTACAGACGGTGGTGACACAGCTGAGGACTTGACCTACGCCGACGCTCTTGAGGAGGCGGAACGGGGCGAAGTGATGGTCTATAGCATCATTGACGTCCCCATCGCAGCCTCAGCCGGGCGTGATACCGGCGGCGAACATGCGCTGATTGCGCTCTCTGAGCAAACCGGCGGCAAACACTTCTACGCAAGCGAGGGCGGGCTCGACAAGGCCTTTGCTCAGGTTTCAGAGGATCTGCGCACCCAGTATCTGTTGGGCTACTACCCGGCAAACCAAGTGCCGGGAACCAGCTTTCACCATATTCGTGTGACCATTCCCCGCGCTGCGGCCGAGGCCTTCGACATTCGCTACAGAACCGGATACTTCAGCGAAGCGGCGACACCCGACAAGTAGTTAAAGCTACGGACGACTTGATCAGTTCAGTGCTTGCCAATCGCCAACCAACGGCAAACAGGCGTCACCCTGATGTGGAATTAACTCGCTCAAGAGTCGGCAAGCCTTTCGCATCACCCAGCTTGGCACTACAATCAGGCCATGACTCCTCCCCTTTCGCACCTTCGCCAATCCAGAACGCCCCCGCCGGGTGATACCGGGCAGGAGGCGCTCTATCTGCGATCCCTCAGCGACCGCCAAATCCCCGTGCAGGTGCAACTGCGCGATGGCGATACCATCGATGGCTGGATCGAATACTTTGACGACGGCATGATCCGCATTACCCGCGAAGGCCACCCGAATCTCTTTATTTACAAGCATCAGATTCGCAGCATCACCGAAATCTCGCGTCGCCGCCTAGGCCGCAGCGTTTCCAGCGGCGGGAGCGCATCATGAATCCGTCCTTCCTCTGGGTTCCAAAGGCAGCTGAAATTGCCCGCACCGCTGGGGCAAAGCTGCGTGATTTCTTCTCTCAGGGTGTCGTGACCGAGTACAAAGGCGACGTGGACCTGGTCACCATCGCTGATCGAACTGTCGAGGCCTATCTTCAGGAAGCACTCGTGACAGCCTTCCCCAGCCACGGCATTTATGGTGAAGAGGGCGCCCGCGACCGCCTCGACGCCGAATATCGCTGGTACATTGACCCGCTCGACGGTACCACCAACTTTGCCCACGGTTTTCCCCATTTCTGCGTGTCTATGGGGCTCGAACACCGCTTGCCCGGCATGGCCGCAGGGCAGGACGGCCTGATTGTCGCTGCCGTCATCTACGATCCCATGCGCGACGAGTTGTTTGTCGCTGAATTGGGCAAAGGTGTCTTTCTAAACGGGAAACCCATTCACGTCTCCCGCGTTCCCGAATTGGGAGAGGCGCTTGTGGCCACCGGTTTCCCAAGTCGCAAACGCCACGAGAACCCTAACATCCACTTCTACCAGGAGTTCACCCTGCGCTCCCACGGTGTAAGGCGGGCCGGTTCAGCCGCTCTCGATCTCGCCTATACCGCCTGCGGAAGGATCGACGCCTATTGGGAGTTCAACCTCAATCCCTGGGATACAGCAGCAGGCTTTCTGCTCGTAGAAGAGGCCGGTGGCCTTGTAACTACCTTTGACGACAGCTACCGCCGCCTTGAGAGCCGCGAAATTCTCGCGTCCAATGGGTTGATGCATCAGGAGCTTCTGGGCTTTTTCACTGACCTTTTCGCAGGACGCAATCTTTCTCCGCTACCCTCGGCTGCGGACTATGCCGCGCGCCGCGCTGCCCGGGCCGCCGCTGCCTCTAACGGCTAGAGATGCATCCCGGTTCATGGCCAGCCATCCGTATCACCCTTTGGTATTGCAGGACCCAACGTTATTTCTCAGGTACTTTGTCACTGCCAACCGCTCCGTCCATTGTGCTACTATGGGCGAGTTGAAGCACCTGCACCACGACCTTTCCGGAGAGCAAAGCTTATGGCATACGTAATCGCTGAACCCTGTATCGGCACCAAGGACACCGCCTGTGTGGACGCCTGTCCCGTCGATTGCATCCACCCTAAAAAAGACGAAGGCGACCACGATGGCGCCGACCAGCTCTTCATCGATCCCGTCGAGTGCATTGACTGTGGCGCGTGCGTTCCTGCCTGCCCCGTGTCGGCCATCTTCGCCCAGGACGACCTGCCAGAGAAGTGGGCTCACTTCACCGAAAAGAACGCCGCTCACTTCGGCCGGTAATTTTCGGCTCCAGAACTTCCAAACGCGCATCCCGGCAACTCGGGTTGCGCGTTTGTGTTTGCTGCTACGGTACCAGGGTCATCCCGGCCGATTTGACTGCATCCTCATCAAATGTATACGTCAAATGGCAGCCGACAGCCTTTGCAGAACACGCAATCAGGCAATCCGCAAACCCTGCCTTGCCCGTCCTGTACATCGTCACAGCTTGATGCACGATTTGCGCCTGTTCCAGAATTAATTCCTTTCGCGACAGTAGATTTGTCACGACCGACAGAACTTCGTCTCGGGTGATGCGGTATCTGCTGGTCAGAACCCATATCGTCTCGACTAGAACCGCGATTCCGATCCATCCGGGCTGATCAGGCGAAAGAGAACCCAGGACGAGGTCAGCGCGAGCAGCCTGGCCCGGTTCATCCTGGACGAACAGTCGCACCAGCACATTGGAGTCAAGACCAATCATGAAGCCTTCTTGTGTATCTGGGTGTCGGGCATCTCGCCGACAGAGCGCAAGTAGTCCTGTGAGACGGCCTCAAGAAGCGCTTCATCCATTTCTTTTATCGTGGCAGCATGACCGAGTAAAGGTTCGCCCCGATGCTTCAAAATACCCTTCATGTCCATGATTGAGCCTGTCTTCGGTTCAAAAATGCATTTGTCGTCTTCGTCTACAAAGAAATTGATCTGGTCTCCAGCCTTGAGGCCAAGTTTATTTCGGACCTCAATCGGGATTGTGATCTGGCCCTTGGACGTGATGGTGGCAGTTGGCATGGGTCGTCCTTTCGAATTTCATTATACCTTACTTAAGCGTAAGGAGCTGAAGTAAGGAATTGACTGATGCCTCATTCTGCTCCTTGGAAAATGCGAAGATAGTTCCAGCATGTCCGTCCTCGCCTCAGACGCCCTGATCCTCCGTACCTGGCCCGTGAATGAAGCCGACCTCGTCGTCAGCTTCTTTACCCGGGACTACGGCAAAGTCAAAGGCGTCGCCAAATCTGCGCTCAAGAGTCGCAAGCGTTTTGGTGGCACGCTCGAGGCCATGACCCTCGCACGCGCCTTCTTCGTCGAACGCCCACGCCAGGAGCTCGTTCGCCTCGACCAGCTCGAACTCCTCCGCTCCCCCCTGTCCGCCCCCATCGACTACACCCGCGTCGCCGTTCTCAGCTTTTACGCCGAGGTTCTCGATGAAGTTCTCCAGGAGCACGATCCCCAGGAAACCGTCTTCCGCCTCATGCTCGCCGTCCTTGATCACACCACCGTAGAGCAGCCCTGGATGCCGCTGACCTATTTCTCCCTGTGGATGACGCGCCTCATGGGCTGGCTCCCCGACCTCGCCTGCTGCACCGCATGCGGTGAGCGCTTCCTCCCCGGCGAGGCCAGCTTTCACCCCCTGGCCGACGGCCTCTTTTGCTCTCGGCACCGGCAGGGCGCGGGCACGCTGCTCTCCGCAGATTCCTGGCAACTTGCCCAACGCATACTTCGCGAACCGGTGACAGCCTTCGCCGCTGAAATCTGGCCCCGCCGTCGCGGCCAGGATCTGCGCCGCTTCACGCAGCAATCCCTCGAACGCCACCTCGAACGCCGACTCCGCTCCGCAGAAGCAATCCAGCGCATATAAAGAGATTTCAACGGCCAGCGCATCAGCCCGGATGCCCGGACCGCCGCTCCTCCGGTAGAATTAGAAGAGTCCTTTTCCGCTTGAAAGTCAGTTTGAGAGAGAGTTCCTCGTGTCCTCAGTACAGATAGTCAATGGCGCTTCGAGTGCCGCCCCGTCTCAGGTTCCAGCGTCCCGTCCCGTTCCGCTCACTTTTCAGGAATTGCTCTTCCGTTTGCAGAACTTCTGGGCTGCCCGAGGCTGCGTCCTGCAACAGCCTTATGACGTAGAGGTCGGCGCTGGCACCATGGCTCCCGAAACCTTCCTGCGTGTGCTCGGCCCCAAGCCCTACCGTGTTGGCTACGCCCAGCCCTCGCGCCGCCCCGCCGACGGCCGCTATGGCGAAAACCCCAATCGACTCTTCAAGCACACCCAGTTTCAGCTCATCCTCAAGCCGCCACCGGTCAATGTGCAGGAACTGTATCTCGAATCGCTCACTGCCATCGGCATCGACCTGAGCCGCCACGACATCAAGTTTGAAGAAGATAACTGGGAGTGGCCCGCGGGCGGCGCATGGGGCGTCGGCTGGCAGGTCATGCTTGACGGCCTCGAAATTACCCAGTTCACCTACTTCCAGCAGTGCGGTGGCCTCGACCTTGACCCCATCTGCGCCGAGCTCACCTATGGCCTCGAACGCATCTGCGCCTTCCTCCAGGATGTCAACTCCATCTACGACATCGTTTGGGCGCGCGACCCCGAGACCGGCGTTGAAGTCACCTACGGCGATGTCCGGCTCGAAGAAGAGGTGCAGTTCTCCGTCTACAACTTCGAATTTGCCGACGTCGACAAGCTTTGGGAGCATTTCAACCGGTACGAAGCCGAAGCCCAGTCACTGCTCGAACAGGCCGGTGCACTGCTCAAGGATGAGCACGCAAGCGTGTCCGAAAAGCGGCGATTCCCCCTCCTCGCCACCTACGAGCTTGCTCTCAAGTGCTCCAATCTTTTCAACCTGCTCGATGCTCGCGGAGCCATCTCCGTCACTGAGCGCGTAGGCGTCATCGCCCGCATCCGCACCCTTGCCGTCGGCGTAGCCAAAGCCTACGCATTGCAGCAGGTCGTCGCCTAAGTCGTATACGAAAACGCGCCGGCCAACCCGCCGGCCAGGGAAGAAAGTCACGTTATGGCAGAGTTTTTATTGGAAATTGGTCTCGAAGAGATTCCCGCGCGCATGATCGCCGCGGCCGAGGCAGAGCTGGGCCGCCGCATCACCGATCTGCTCACCCGCGAGCGGCTCCTCGGCGCCACCGGCAAAGTCACTACCTTTTCCACGCCTCGCCGTCTCGCCGTCCGCGTCGAGGGCCTCGCCCTTTCGCAGCCCGACACCCAGGAACAACTCACCGGCCCCTCCTGGAAGATCGCCTTCCCCAGCGATGTTGCCGGTCCCGCCGCCCTCGCTTTTGCCAAAAAGGCCGGCGTCGAACTCTCCGCGCTCACGAAAATCACCAACCCCAAGGGCGAATACGTCGGCGCAACCGTCGAGCGCAAAGGCCGCGACACCTCTGAACTCCTCGCCGCCGAGCTCCCCAAGGAGGTCCTCAGCATCTACTGGGCCAAGAACATGTACTGGCGCGCCGGCAAGCCTGAGCGCTCCGTTCGCCCCGTCCGCTGGCTCGTCGCGCTTCTCGGTTCGCAAGTCGTCCCCCTTGAAATCGCCGGCATCGCTGCCGGCAACACCAGCCGCGGCCATCGTATCCTCCACGGTGCAGCGCCAGTCGCCATCAATGCCCCCAGCGAATATCTCGCCGCCCTGCGCACGGCCTTTGTAGACGCCGACGTAGCCGGCCGCCGTCACACCATCCGCAAGGCCCTCGACCACGTCACCCGCGCCATCACCGAAACCCCCGGTGCCCGCTGGCGTGAAGACCACGAGCTCGTCGAAACCGTCGTCCACCTCACCGAGTGGCCCACCGTCCTCTACGGCACCTTCGAGCAGGAATACCTCGCGCTTCCTGAAGAAGTTCTGGTCACCGTCATGCGCGACCACCAGAAGTACTTCGCCGTGGAAGATAAATCAGGCAAGCTCGCCCCCCACTTCCTCACCGTCCTCAACACCCAGGTCGACGAAGAAGGCCGCGCTATCATCCGCCACGGCAACGAGCGCGTCCTGCGCTCCAGATTCAAAGACGCCCAGTTTTTCTGGGAAACCGACCAGAAGACTCCCCTGACTGCCCGCGTAGAAATGCTCAAGTCCGTCACCTTCCAGAAGGAACTCGGCAGCTACGCATGGAAGACCGAAGGCAACTTGAGCGTTGTGAAATCACTCGCCGCAGCAGTAAAGTCCAAGGGAATTTCCTTTGACGAAGCCGCCTTGCTCACAGCAGTCCAACTGGCCAAGACCGACCTCACCGCCGAGCTGGTCAAGGAATTCACAGAGCTTCAGGGCATCATTGGCGGCCTCTACGCCAAAGCCCAGGGTCTCGGCGAAACAGTTGCCGCAGCCATGTACAGCCAGTACACCCCGGCCTCCACCGATGACGCCATTCCGCCCACCATCGAGGGTCAGCTGCTCGGCCTCGCTGACCGTATCCACACCATCACGGCAATGTTCGGCATCGGCAACGCGCCCACTGGATCCAAAGACCCCTTCGCGCTGCGCCGCGCCGCCAACGCCATCATCAAAATCCTCGCCGAGTCTGGATTACCGCTCACTATCGGCGATGTCCTCTCCTCTGCGGGAGATGCAACGGATGTCGTCCGCAGCTTCCTCGCCGAGCGCCTCAGCTTCTACCTAAAAGACGTCCGCGGCTTCGCCTACGACGTCGTCTCCGCCGCACTCGCCGCCGGTTCCGACGATGTCCGCGACGCAATCGCCCGCGCCGAGGCCCTCACCGCCGTCCGCGGCTCCGCAGACTTCCTCGCCGTCTCCGCTGCCTTCAAGCGCATCCAAAACATCCTCAAGCAAGCCGCAGAAAAGGGCGAAATCCCCGGCAGCCTGGACGAATCGGCACTTGTCCAGCCCGAGGAGCGCCAACTCTTCGCAGCCTCAGCGTCGCTCGTCCGGCAGGTAGCAGAGCTCCGTTTACAGCGCAACTACACCGCCGCTCTCGAAGCTATCGCCACCCTTCGCCCCACCGTCGATGCCTTCTTTGAAGCCGTCATGGTCATGGCCCCCGAGCCCGAACTCCGCGCCGCCCGCCTTGCCCTCATCCAGTCCGTGCTTGACGGCTTCTCCGGCATCGCCGACTTCAGCGAAATCGTCGTGAGTTAGAGCAACCAGCGCTACGAACTACAGCACCAGAACGTGCTGCGCAAATCCCGTCCCGGCAAGCTGCCCAATACTGCGGTCCAGCGTCACCAGCACACCGCTGCGGCCAATTGCGAGTCCAAGTAGGTAGGCATCCGTCAGTTGGCCTGGTCCAAAGAGCTTGTTTGAACAGTACAGAGTGGCCTCCCGCAGGGGCAAATCGGCAGGCCAGAACTCATGCCCTGTCATTTGAGTTAGCTTGGAAAGCAGATCAAAACCCTCGGCCATCGTCGCAGGATGAGGCAGTACCCTGGGGCTGCTGCTGATGCGCAGAAATCCAGCCTGAGTGATCGGACACGTAGCAAAGTGATGTTGCCCGGAGCTGGCGAACCAACTCTTCACCAAAGCATGGTGATCAAGATCTTTCCACACCAAGTTAAGCAGAATATTGACATCCAGCAGGTATCGGGTCAAAACTCCTCCGCCAGGGCCGCGCGGATTTCCTCATCAAGAATGATTCTGCCCTGTGGAATATCGAAAACCGGAATTCCGTCCTCATACTTGATGCGCAACTTTGGGTTAGCAGCTTCTAGAACCAGGTTTGAAATCGCCTTGCTGATTGAGATTCCATACCCCCGCGCATAAAGCTGGACAATCTCGCCAGCTTCCTCATCGAGCTTGATCGTAGTTCGCATAGCTTAAGTATGCGCCTCTTCTACTTTCGTGCCAAATAAATATATCTGCATCAAAATATCAAATCGGCACAATTTCAATCGCGGTCCCCTACTTCCCATCCAGAAAGCTTGAAACCGCCGGCCCCACCCGCTCCGCCTCGCAGCCAAAGGCAACGTGCCCACAGTCCGAGGTCAGCAGCAGCGTCTTCGCGCCGAGCAGATTGGCAAAGTCCATCGCCGGCCCAGGGTTGACCATGTGGTCCTGTTGCGACGGAATCACCAGCACCTTCGCCTTGACCTTCTTCGCTGCCTCTTCCAGGCTTCCGCCGCGGCTCACATCGTGATGAATCATCGCCTCCAGCTGATAAATCCGGTCGTTCGCATCAAACTCCGTCGCCCCCACCAGCCCGTATGAAGCGTAATGCGCTGGAAACTTCTCCCGCGTATACTCCCGCGCATAGTGCGCCGGCGTGGTCACATTCATGTCGTGGAGGAGTGCCACCACCGGCATCGCTGGCGTCTTCTCATAGCTGCCCCCGCGCCACGCCGGGTCCGCCCGAATCGCGTCTTCTTCCGCCTGCCACAGCGCCAGGTCGTAGCCCGTCATCCGCGTCGAACCCACAATCGGCACTGCCATATCCATGAATTCCGGATAATCCACCATCCACTCAAACGTCTGCATCCCGCCCATCGAGATCCCCATCACCGCATGCAGATGCTTCAGATGCAGTACCTCCGTCGCCAGCCGGTATTCGGTCTCGACCATGTCCCGCGTCGTAAAGGCAGGAAAAGTCATCCGTGGCTGCGCCTTGCTGTTTGACGGCGAACTGGAAACGCCATCTCCCAGCGCATCCACAAAAATCAGGAAGTACTTCGCCGGGTCCGCCGCTTTCACGCCCAGAATGCCCCCCATCAACTGTTCGCTCGTCCCCGTAAACCAGGTCGGCAGTAGAATCGCATTCGATCCCTCCGCATTCAGCGTGCCCAGCGTGCGGTAGCCCAGCCTGCAGTCAAGTATTGTCTGCCCGCTCTCCAGCTTGCAGTTGCCCAGATCAGCAAACTGCTGCGGAGCTCCCGTCTGGGCAAAAGCGCCAACTGTGGCGGCAATCGTCAGCAAGGCTGAGGTGACGGCAAAGAACAAAGAATGAAGAAGGCAAAAATTTGTCGTGGGTTTCATATCGAGCCGAGTCTATCAAACGCAATGCAGCGTTGGTTACGAAATTACCTCGCTTCGCACTCCAACTGACGAATCCACAAAGCCGGGTTTCGCGTCTAAACTGATTAGAATGTCCGACGTTTTTTCATTGAGTCTTTGGTACCCGCAACTGAGACAGGCCTCTCTCGCAGAGAAGCTGGTCACGGTTCTGCAGCAGTTTGCCTCTCATGGCGGCGAGCCGGGTGTCTTTTCAGCCACAGCCTGGCCTGTCAACTGGCGCGAAGCAGCCGCCTTCCAGGAGATTTACGGCCTCGGCGAGCACGGCTGTCAGATCGAGATCGCCGTAGAGCAAGCCCTCGAACTGCTCCACGCCGACTATGCCTACGAATTTCAGATTGGCTGGACCCTCTGGGAGCCGGAAATTGACGGTGGCAGCCATCCCAACTGGGTGCGCACGCCTCGTCTGGTCCGCGTCATTGGCTATGGCCCTGAATTTGACGACGGCGCTTACGAGCAGGAGGGCCACATCCGCATCGATTTTGGCTCTGATGCGCCATTCCTTCAGGAAGACGTCGTCCTCACGCCAGAGGCCATTCGCTGCATCGAGGAAAATGTCCGCCAGCTCATCGAGCTGACCAACGCCGTCGAAAAGGAGTCCGAAGCGTCAGCCCGGCTCATGTGGTCTGAATTGGGCGAAAGCCTCGCCCAGCGTCTGGTGGCGCGACTGAATCGACTGCAATGAAAACCCGGGCCCGATTCTCTTTCCGGTTCACGATTGAACGCTTGCGCACCCTCGTCCTTGTCGGTGGCCTGCTGCTCGTGACTGCCATCGGCATTTTTCTGGCAGCAGGGCAGTGGCGGCGCCACTTTCTTGCGAAAGACCTGCCCAAACGCCTCGGCATCGATATTCAGCAGCAAGCCGATGGCGTCAACTACACCCAGTCCCGCAAAGGTAAGACTCTTTTCAAGATTCACGCCGCCCGCGCCGTCCAGATGAAAAAAGACGGCAAGACTCTGCTGCATGACGTGCGCATCGAACTCTACGGCGAAGACGGCCAAAGCGCCGACACCATCTCAGGCAGTGAATTCGAATATGATCCTGGCGCAGGATTGGCCCAGGCCGCTGGTGCCGTTGAAATCACTCTCAAGCGGCCCGGCGAAAAGCCTGCCATCGCGCAACTCAAGCCGCAGGATCTGCAGGCCGCCATTCAGCCGAAAGCAAGCAAGGCCCTTGAAAAGATCCCCGAAATCACCAGTCGGGTCGCCGGGCCGGGAAATGGCGGCGAAATTCACGTAAAAACCAGCGGCCTCTCCTTTGACCAGCACAGCGGCATTGCCACCACGGCCAACCGAGTCGATTTCGCGCTTCAGCAGGGCAGCGGCAGTTCTGTCGGAGCGACCTTCGATTCCAATCAGGGGCGGCTTATTCTCGGTCACTCCGTGGAGATGCACGTCCAGAGGCCCGGTGGCGCAGTGACCCTTCAGGCCGACCACGCTGAATTCGAGCGCAGCCAGAAAGTCTGTTCGCTCACCAAGGCAACGGCTGATTTGGCTGGATCAAAGGTTCAAGCGGGCAATGCCCTCATTCATTTCACCGACGAAGGCTCAGTCACCCGTATGGAGGGCTCAGGTGGAGTGGATCTCATCACCCAGGCTGGTAGCCATCTGGCATCCCCGCGTGGAACCCTGGATTTTGACGCCAAAAATCATCCTCGCCGGGGCCTTCTAGAGGGCGGAGCGCGCATCGACATCTCCCAGCCCGGCCGCGAAATGCACGGCTCCGCCCCCACCGTACAACTTAGCTTCGACGCATCTGGCCAGCTTCATCAGGCACATCTTGAGCGCGGAGTCGCCTTCGACAGCCAGCAGCGCAGCACAACTGCTAAAGGAGTCTCAACCCAGCTCCACCGAAGCTGGCGATCATCCACCGCCGACATTTCATTTGCATCCGTTCACCCTGTAAATCAACCCAGCACAGGCAAAAATGACACCCGCAAGCAGGGAAGTGAACCATCCACCGCCGCCCGCACTGAAATTCGCACAATCCACGGCGTGGGCAGCGTCATTCTCACCTCAGAATCTGTCGGCGACCCAGCCGCTGGAACCTCTCGCCTCTCGGCGAACTCCGTCTTCGCTGAGCTGGCTTCAGGCGGCGTCTTCAAGAGTCTCTCAGCCACCGGCAATGCTGCATTTGAACAACAAACGGCGGACGGCACTCATCAGACCAGCAATTCCGACCAGTTGAACGTAGTCTTTGCAGCACCCGGATTCGCAAAGCCTTCCAGCGCTCCGCCCGGTACAGCCACCGCCCCGTCGCGTGCCCCGGAAATCGCATCCATCATTCAATCCGGGCATGTTGTCTTTGTGCAGACAGCGCCACCCGCCCGTTCCGCATCACAGACCGGGCAAAGTGCCCCCCGGCCCGCCAATCCAGAATCACGCGCCACCGCAGACCATGCCGAGTATGACGGCCCCACCCAGGTGCTCCATCTCTCCGGTGCCCCCCGCATTCAAAGCGGCAACCTGCAATTGGCCGCGATTGGAATCGACTTCTCCCGCGTCACCGGTGACGCTTTCGCCCACGGAGACGTAAAGGCCAGTTGGAGCGGTTCCACAGCCCTCGGAATGGACAATCGTCAGGACAACCGCGAACCAAACCTGCCCGGCACCAGCCTCTTACGGGCCAGCGGTGGGGGCAGCGGCGGTCCCGTCCACGCCGTCGCCGCTGAGGCAGAGCTGCATCGGGCTACTGGCGAAATCATTTTTCGCGAAGCCGCGCACAGCTCCGGCAACGTCCAGCCGCGTCTGTGGCAGGGAACCAACTCCATCACTGCCCCGCTGATCACCCTCAACAGGCAAAAGCAGACCCTCGCCGCTACCGCAAGCAGTGCCGCCAAACCAGTCGTATCTGTGCTGGTCAGCAATTCTGCCGCAAAGCCTTCTTCAAACGCTCATGCCGCTACCCCTTCCGTGATTCGCCTGCGCAGCGGAGAACTGCACTATTCTGAGGGCGAACGCCTCGCTGTTTTCAAAAGCGGTCTCCTCAGCAGCGTTACCGCAGAAACCACCAGCGCCGGCGGTACCGCTACCGTCACCGCACAGCAAGCTGAACTCCGCCTTATGCCAGCTGGCGTACGTCCCAAACCTGCCATTGGAGGCCCAAATTCCTCGTCCACTTCTGAAGTCGGCGCAGAAGCCGTCGTGGACCAGATGACTGCGCGCGGCCATGTCACCGTTGACTGGCCCGGCCGCCACGGCAGCGGTGAGACACTGGTCTATCAAAGTCTTGATGGCACCTTCACACTGACCGGTACCGCCAGCGCTCTGCCACGGATGACTGACCAAACCCGTGGCTCCGTTACCGGCAGCGCGTTGATTTTCCATAGCCGCGATGATAGCGTCACTGTCGAGGGCGAAGGCGCCAAAACTGTCACCGAAACACGATCTCCCAAGTAGGGAAAGCCCAAATTCTATTAACTCTGGATGGGAATGCAAACACTCAGCGCCGAGGGAATCGGCAAATCCTATAACGGTCGCCAGGTCGTACGCGACGTGAGTATCACCATCTCCCGCGGAGAAGTCGTCGGACTCCTCGGCCCCAACGGCGCCGGCAAGACCACCAGCTTTTACATGATTGTCGGCCTCGTCGCGCCCGAGTCGGGCCGCGTGCTGGTCGATGAAACCGACATTACCCGCGTCCCCATGTACCTCCGCGCCCGCAACCACGGCATCAGCTACCTGCCCCAGGAGCCCTCCGTCTTCCGCAAACTCACCGTCGAAGACAACATCATGGCCGTCCTCGAGGCCCAGCCCATTCCTGACCAGGAGCGCCGTATCCGCACCGAGCGCCTCATCCAGCAGCTCAATCTGCGCCGCATCCGCTCCACCAAAGGCTACGCGCTCTCCGGTGGCGAACGCCGTCGCGTCGAAATCGCCCGCTGCCTCTGCATCCAGCCCAGCTTCCTGCTGCTTGATGAGCCCTTCAGTGGCATTGACCCTATCGCCGTACTCGATCTGCAAAAAATCATCTTTGACCTCAAATCCAGCGGCATCGGCATCCTCATCACCGACCACAACGTCCGCGAAACCCTCTCCGTCACCGACCGCGCCTACATCATCGCCGAAGGAAAGATCTTCCGCACCGGCACCCCACATCAACTCGGTAACGACCCTGAAGTGCGCCGGGTCTACCTGGGCGAGGGCTTCTCTCTGGACTAACTGCCTTGCTTGCAAGAATTTTCACGGAAAGCTACATCCCATTCTGGAACTTCTGTCCTGAAGCTGGACAACTTAACTACAGCTTGCCGTGCAAGAGATTTACACTGTTGAGAAGTCACTGAGCGAAACCATACTATGGCACTGTTGCAACCGAGATTGAACCTAAAGGTGTCGCAACGCCAGATCCTTACTCCGGGTCTGATACAGATGGTGAGCGTTCTCGCTCTGAACAAGCTGGAACTTACCGAGATGATCAACGCCGAAATGGTTGAGAATCCGGTCCTCGAGGAAATTGACGAGACAGTTCCTACCCTCGACGAAATTGGCGGTCGCGAGGCCTTGCGTGACCGGGTCGTCGAAGAAGAACCCGTTACCCCCAAAGATCCCTTCGAGGAAATCGACTTCGGCTCCTATTTTCAGGATTACCTCGACCCCGGTTTCAAGACCACCCAGGAATACGAAGACTCCGAAAAGCCCTCCTTCGAGCAGTTCCTCTCCCAACCCACCACGCTGACCGATCATCTTCTGTGGCAGTTGGGGTCGATGGTCATGGACTCTCACGTCCACGACGCAGCCGAATTTCTCATCGGCAATCTCGATGAAGACGGTTACCTCTCCACCCCTCTCGAAGAACTCGCTCAGGTCTTCGCCGGTCCCGGCGAGTCAACTGAATCAGTTCTCCCGCTCATGCAGGCGGCCCTTGAGCTGTTGCAGCATCTTGACCCTGCAGGCGTTGGCGCGCTCGACCTCCGCGATTGCCTCCGCATCCAGCTCGACGGCCAGTTGCGCGAACTCGAGCTCGTCTTTGCCCGTCAACCTGCCGAAGCGATCTCAAAAAATGCCGGCGATGAAAGCTTAGAGCCCCTCCACGTAGATCCGCAGCACGATACCGGGCAGCATTTCAGCAGCTCGCACCTTGCCGCTTCCGATTCCGGCCTGGAGCACGATCTCGAAGACGACTTCTCCGAAGACGACGACCAGCAAGTCGACCCCGAGTCAGACTTCAATCCCCATCACAGTCTCCGCGCCGAGGCCGAGGCTGTTCTCGATGACCGCCGCCAGACCTTCGCCACCGCCAGGCTCATTGTCGCCAACCACCTGATGATGCTGCAAAAGCGCGATCTCAAAGAGATCTCGCGCGCCGTCGGCCGCCCCGTCGCTGAGGTCAGCACCGCCGTCGATCTCATTCGCACCCTTGACCCCCGCCCCGGCCGCCGCTACAACCGCGAAGAAACTCGCCTCATCGAGCCAGACGTAGCCTTCGTCAAGCGCGGCGACACCTGGATGGTCGCCATGAACGAAGAGGACATGCCCACCCTGCGCCTCAGCCAGCGCTACCGCCGCATGCTCGTCGCCGATAACACCGACAAGGAAGTCAAGGATTACGTCAAAGAGCGCTTCCGCTCTGCCATGCAGCTTATGCGCAACATTGCCCAGCGCAAAAGCACCATCCTCCGCACCTGCGAGGTGATCGTCCGCCGTCAGCAGGAGTTCCTCGACGTCGGTATCGAAGCCCTGCGCCCCATGATGATCAAAGAGGTTGCCGAAGAAATCGGCGTCCACCCCTCCACTGTCAGCCGCGCCGTGGCCAACAAATACGCTTTCACTCCCCAGGGCGTGATTGAACTCCGATCCTTTTTCTCCGAGGGAGCCAACGGACCCGAGGGTGCCGATACTCCTCTGGTCGTACTCAAGCGCATGGTCAAAAAGCTCATCGAAGAAGAAGACTCCCGCCATCCTCTCACCGATGATCAACTCGCAGCCATGCTCCAGGCCAAAGGCATCCAGGTCACCCGTCGCACCGTCGCCAAATACCGCGAAGACCTGCACATCCCTTCAACGCACCAGCGCCGCCGCCGCGAAACATAAATACTCTCTACGCTGTTTACTCCTTTCTATATACGCATTCCTTTCTGGTTCAAAATCACACAATATGTAAGACTCTGTGTACTCACCACTCTCGCGACCGAGGCCCGTCCCTTGAAAATCAGTGCACGCCATTTTCTGCTTCACATCCTTGTTGTCGCCTCGGCATCCAGCTTGCTTTCAATCGAAAGTTCCGCTCAGCAAGGCCCCAATACCAATGCCATCTATCACCAGTTGCGTACACTCCTTCCGGGCCCGGTGACCATTCCTGTCAGCAACTTCACCCTCAAGCGCGACGCGGCCACTTTCACCTTCACCCGGGGCGAGTTTGCCCTCTTCGGTGAAGTGAACGGAAAAGTCACCGGCGCTGTCTTCGGTGGCACAGGTCACCTTCATCTGACCCCACCGACCGCCATCGAGCGTCAAAGCCTGGAAATCCTCACCAAAAAGCCCGAGTTCGACCAGGATTTCACCCAGGTCATCCTCCGCTTTACTGATTCCACCGCCGACGAACTCCGCAAAGCCGGCGATGGCAAGACCAGCACTCAGCCTGACAGTTCTCTCGTCTCCGCAGCGCAGGAGTTCCACACCTTCCAGCGCGAAAAGCTCAAAGAAAACATCGACCTCCGCCTCCTGCAGGATGTCGTCAGCCCCGCCCCCGGCGGCTTCTTTCTGGCCGAGGTTCGCGGCGTCACCGACGGCCACATCCTGCTTGAAATCGACCCCAACGGCGCCCCCGGCGTTGCCCCAGAAGAGGTAAGGCTCGGCATCTGGAATTCCTGGGGTTGGAGCTTTCCCGCAGCCTTCCACCTCGCCAGCGAATACGCCGCCGGAACCGCCAGCAGCCGCCAGGAAAACGAAGCTTTCCATGTAGACACCGAAGAGCTTGATACCACCATCGAAAAAGGCGGCTTCCTCGGCGGCCACGCCAAGGTGCACCTCCAGGCGTTGCAGGATGGTGTTGCGGTCCTGCCCTTCGACCTCTATCGAACGCTGCGTGTCAGCCAGGTTGACGGCGAGCATGGCGAAGCGCTCGACTTTGTCCAGGAACGCAAAGAAGACGACCCCGACTTCGGACTCACTCTTGCCACTCCCCTCAAAAAAGGTGAATCCACTACCGTCACCATCACCTATGGTGGCAAAGACGCCGTGCTCAACTCCGGCCAGGATAACTACGACCCCATCGCCCGCGTGAATTGGTTTCCCAACGCTGGCGGCTTCGGCTCCTACGTCCGCTACAAGATGACCTTCCACACCCCCAAGGAAATCGAATTCATCGCCACCGGCAATAAATTAAGCGATAAAGCCGACGGCAAGTCCCGCACCTCAGAATGGGATTCAATGACTCCCATCCCAGTCGCCGGATTCCACCTGGGTCGATTCAAGGAACAGGACGCCAAAACCTCTGATGGATTGGCAGTGGCCGCCTATGCCAACAAGGATCTGCCCGACTGGGCCGCCGGCATCCTCCGCAAGGCAAATGGCGACGTCCCGACGAACACCAATACCGGAGCAAGCACTCAAATGACGGGCGTCGCGCTCGGCAACCTCAACACCACCAGCATGCTCCCCGTCGAACTCTCCGAGGGCACCGTCGCCGCTCAGGTGTACAGCGCCTATTTTGGCAAGCTCTCCTTCGATCACCTGGCTCTCTCCCAGCAACCTGCCTGCAGCTTTGGCCAGAGCTGGCCCATGCTTGTCTACTTGCCGATTTGCGGCTTCTGGGATTCCACCGTCCAGAATCAGCTGGGACTCGATCCCGCCGACCCCTATTGGAAAACTGTCACCGCCCACGAAGTCGCCCACCAATGGTGGGGCCACACCGTCAGCTTCAAAAGCTACCGCGACCAGTGGATGAGCGAAGGCTTCGCCGAGGCTTCAGCAGGTATCTTTCTCAAGACCACCCGTAAAAGCCCCAACGATTCCAAGGAATTTTGGAAGCAGCTCAAAGACGAAATCACCAACCGCGACAAAGAAGGCTTCCGCCCCATCGACGTTGGCCCGGTCACCATGGGCCTGCGCCTCAGCACAAACAAGACCGGCTGGAACATCTATCGCAACCTCGTCTACCCCAAAGGCGGCTACATCCTGCACATGCTTCAAATGATGATGTGGTCAGAGAAAACCGGCGACGACGCCTTCCGCCTCATGATGCGCGATTTCGTCGACACCTACCGCCTCAAAGTCGCCACCACTGAAGACTTCAAAGCCATCGTCGAAAAGCACATGCTCCCCGGCATGGACCTCGAACAGAATCACAAGATGAACTGGTTCTTCAACGAGTACGTCTACGGCACCGATCTGCCCCAGTATCACTTCGAGAGCGACATCACCGCAAAAGGCGACGCTGCCACCCTGCATTTCAAACTCACCCAGTCCGGCGTTCCAGAGAACTTCAAAATGGTCGTCCCCATCTACCTCGAACTCAGCAACGGCACCATGATTCGCCTCGGCCTGGCCGCCGTCGCCGGCAATAGCTCCGCCGAACAGACCGTTCCGTTCAACAAGGTTCCAGTCCCGATCAAGCGCGCCCTGCTCGACCCAATGTACGAAGTTCTAGCCATCGAAAACTAGCCAATTTTCGCATCAGGTTTACGTGAATCGGGGTTCCAATCTAAGCCGCAGCCACATCGCAGCAAGAATGAGCACCCCAATGATTCCCCCAAGCGATTGTCACCCTGAGCAAAGCGAAGAAACTACTTTTCACACTTCACACTAGCTTTTCACACTTCACACTTCACACTTCACACTTCACACTCACACTAGCTTTTCACACTTCACACTTCACACTCACACTAGCTTTTCACACTTCACACTTCACACTCACACTAGCTTTTCACACTCGACCCTACCGATACTGCTGGTTGCGCACCGCAAACCGCATCGTCCGGTAATCAAACGTGTAGCTGCGCAACTCATCCAGCGCATCCATGCCCAGCTTGCCGTAGATGTCGTCAAACGCCGCATCGCCCAGCGGCTGCGTCAGCACCTGCGGAAATTGCAGGCTGATCGCCGTCTCGCCCACCTGCAGAGTCACCAGATCCGGCACAAACACCGGCGCCCGGCCCAACGCACCCGGCACTTTCTGCAACTCCGCTTTCCTGTCGGCAAATTCGGCTGTGTGCTCGGCATAGTAGCGCGCCGTCAGGTAGGTCTGCTGTCCGCCGGCATCAATTGCAAACATCCGTTCCGCGTCCGGTTTGCCCAGAGCCGCAATTACCTGGTCGCCATCCAAAAAGAATCGCGCTCCGGTCGTCAGCCTTTCGCCCTTTTCGCCCGGTTCCACCTCAATTCGCGCCCCGGCAGTCACCGTAATGCTACCCAGCGCCGAAACCGCCGGATACCCCAGCACCCCACGCACCTGGTACCCAGTCCCCGGAAAATAATAGTCAGCATCCTCAAACACAAACGCCGTCATGTTACGGTACGTTACCGTGCCAAGCGTCAGCCGTGGAATCATCGTCACATGCACCTGCATCGGCCGCCCCGTCAGCGTGTGAATCGTCACCGCAGCCTCTGAAACCGTCAATCCCACCTCTTTCGCCGTCGTCCGGCAGATCAGGTTAAACGGCAGCGTCGGGTCCAGCATCCAGTCATGCGACCGTGCATCCACGAATACAGGAATATCTGTCAGCCCAAGCGGGTCGCGGTCATAAGGCAGCGAAAAAGCCTCTCCCGGTTCGACAGTCATCGGCGGATTTTCCCGCGCCAGCGGCAGCAGTTTCACCGGCAGTTCAAGCTCGTCCTTCTCGTCCTGCGAAAGTCCCCCACCCACCCGGTACTCATACTCCAGATAAGCCTGGTTCGCCCGTGCCCAGTCGCCCATACGCAGGTAGTCCTCAGCAAGCGCCTTGCGCAGAATCTTCTCCTCAGGCGGATGATCGGCAGATCGAATCTTCGCGACCAGCGGCTCCAGCAGCCGAACAGACTCCTCCGGCTGGTTCATCCGGTTAGCCAGGATGCCTTTATACAACTGCGCCTGCTCCGGGGTAAGCTTCGATGCACCCTCCGGCGCATCCTGCTGCGCTTTCAGCACTTTTTCCATCTCCAGAAACTGGTGATCGCTCAGCAGAATCGCGAGCCTGTTGGCCAGCGTCAATTCGCCGTCACCGATCGCCGACCCGGTGCGAACCTGCGCTCCCGCTCCCGGCTGCTGGCCCGCCACCGATCCAGTCGCAGCCGCAGGGTCAGGCCCCGGTGCGTCCGGTTTTGAGGGCTCCTGCGCATTCGCGGCGACCACAAAGACAACAACACAAAGACCGAAAAGCACACGCCGCAGAGATCCGCTCCAGCAAAAAACCATAGCTACGAAGTTACCAGATTCAGCAGCCGCATTTTACGCAGGCGGCTTCCAGGAACTGCGTTCCAAAATGAATTGATTCGCGGAAACAACCTCTGAACTCTGCCAGAATCAGAACCCGGGGGAAGGGAAGTTCCCCTTGTTAAGACTTTCCTTATCACTTCACCAGTACACTGACTGCAGCGATGAAACGAAGAATGATCGAACACTACGAGATTCTCCGCCGCCTCGGGGCGGGCGGCAGTGGTGTGGTCTACCTCGCCAACGATACCCTGCTCACCCGGCCCGTCGTGCTCAAGATTCTCCGCCGCGGCCTGCTCACCCAGGGCCAGATGCGCACCACCGTTCTCCGCGAAGCACGCCTCGCCTCCGCCATCGAGCACCCCAACGTCTGCGCCATCTATGAGGTCGGCGAAACCGGCGACGAAGCCTACATCGTCATGCAGTTCGTCCCGGGCCAATCTCTCGATACCCTCATTCAGCGCGGCCCCGGCAACATCCAGCTGGTGCTCTCTGTCGGCATTCAGATCGCCGACGGCCTCCAGGCAGCCCACACCCTCGGCATCTTTCACCGCGACCTCAAGCCGCAGAATGTCATGCTGACCGATGGCGGCCTGGTCAAGATTCTCGACTTTGGCCTCGCCCGCCGTCTCCATCCCGAGGAGGCTGGCTTTGACCCATCCAAGCCAACCATCAACCGCGCCGCCTCCATGGCAGATACCTATACGGCTCGCGGCGGCACCATCCGCTACATGGCCCCCGAGCAGTTTGTCACCGGCCAATCCAGCGTGCAATCAGACATCTGGGCCCTCGGCGTGCTGCTATTTGAGCTCATCAGCGGCCGCCATCCCTTCGCCCGCCCCGATGCTGAAGACTTCCAGATCATTCGCGCCATCCAGTTCTCTGAGCCGCCCGACCTCAGCGAAATCATCACCGGCCTCTCGCCTGAGCTCAAAAGCGTCATCGATCTTTGCCTTGAAAAGAATCCCGCTGGCCGCTACTCCTCCGCCGGCGAGGTCCGCGAAGCACTCAAGACCATCATGAAGGCCATGCAACTTGAGACCGGTGGCATCCCCGGCGATGCCGCAGCCAATCTCGTCACCACCGGCCCCGAGGCAGAAAAGCGCAACACCAGCTTCCTCTCCATGCTCGCCGAGCGCTTTCGCGAGTCCAGCACCGAGTCAACCCGCCAGAACTCCGTCGTCGTGCTCCCCTTCAACAACCTTGGGACGACAGACGCCGCGCCGCTCTACGGCCTCGCCCTGGCGGATGCCATCGCCGCCCGCCTTGCTCGCATTCCATCGATCGTGGTTCGCCCCTCCAGCTCGCTCGTCACCCTGCCTGCCGTACAGGTCGGCCAGATGGATCCACTCGAAGTCGGCCAAAAGCTCATGGTTTCGCACGTCCTCGCCGGCAACTTCATGCGCTCAGAAAAAGGCTTCGATCTGAACTGGCAACTGCTCGATGTCGCCGCCCAGAGCGTCAAATCCGGCGGCACCATCTCAGTCGCATCCTTTGACCTCATCGCCGTCCAAAACGAAATCTCCAACGAAGTATTCGCCGTCCTCCAGGGCATCGGTGGCGTCGACAATCGCGTTGCCCAATCAGACAGCACTCGCGCCCAGAATCGTGACGGCTCCCTGCCTGACCACGTCTCAGAGGAGTACCTCCAGGCCCGCGCCCTCCTCAGCTCCTTCATGACCCGCACCGGTTCCCGCGCCGACCTCGACCGTGCCCGCGCCCTCTTTGAAAACGTCACCACCGCCGACCCCGACTTTGCTGCCGGATGGTCCGGCCTCGGCATCGCCGAGCTACAGTACGTTCGTCACGGTTTCGGCGGCCAGATTCACGTCATGACCGCCCGCCGCGCCTTTGACCTCGCTTACAAGCTCGACCCCGGCTCGACAGAGGCCAACCTCTACCGCATCTACATGCTGCTCTCGCGCGGCGAAAAGGAATCTGCCCGCCACGGCATCGCCAACCTGCTCACCTCCGCCGCCAACGACTGGAACGTCCACATGGTCGCCGGCATCACCCTGCGCATTGACGGCATGTACGACGAGGCGCTCATCCAGTTCAGCCGCGCCCTCAAGCTCAACCCCGCCAACGCCGCGCTGCTTTACAACCACCGCGCCCGCGTCTATCACTATTTGAATCAGCTCGAAGTCGCCGGTGACGAACTCGCCAAGGGTCTCGCCCTCGAGCCGCGCCACCCGCTCCTGCGCACCTCCGCCGGCTATCAGCAGATGCGCATGGGCAACCTGCACTCCGCCATTGCCATCCTTGAAGACGTCATCCGCGACGACGACTCCATGCGCATCGCCGTACCCACCCTGGCGCTCTGTTACGTGCAGGTTGGCCAGCGCGCCCAGGCCGCGTCCCTTCTCAAGGACGACACCCTCGCCGCCGCCGAGGCCGACAGCGAAATGGCCTACCGCCTCGCCAGCTACTTCGCCGTCGAGGGCGACTCGTCCGAGGCCTTGCACTGGCTCCGCCGGGCGATCTATCTGGGCAACGAAAACTACCCCTGGTTCGCCAAGAACCCCGCCTGGAACAACCTCAAAACCAACTCCGACTTCGACCGCATCCTCGAAGACCTGAAAAAGGCCTACCGAAAAAACCAGAAAATCTGGCAGCGCCTCCTGGAGCAACTCCACAGCGAAGGCGAATAGATCGCGTTCCCGCTCAAGGAACTAGACCTGCAACAGGAACCCGCCGACGAGGATCCCGACTGGGAAACCAACGACTGCCGAGAACAGAGTCGACAGGAAGTTCACGGCATCGTTATTCAGGAGTCCTCGCCTTTCGAGCGTTGCGCCGAGCAGGCTGTCAAAAAGCAAGCCAAGCGTTCCTGTGGCAGCCAATCCAAGGCACAGAAGGAGCATTTCCCTCATAGAAGCTCCTGGAAATCCGAAACCAAAGACTCCCACGACTGCGGCTGCGACGAAGCCTGCACCGGTTCCCGCCACAGTGATTCCTCCGTCAGCCCCTGGCCCAACTCTGCGGAAAGTCGTTATCATCCTCGGCTGTCCGCCAAAGACCTGACCGATCTCGGAAGAGACGGTATCCGCCGCAGCCTCTGCCAAGGCTGAAAATGCGAGAAAGCTCAGCAAGAATGGCAGCGGGTTCAAGCCGACAAGTTTAAGAAATGCAGGTTGAATCACCAACCCCGCAACTCCAAGATTCGCCGCCACCTGCGCCGCATTCCTCCCGCGCTTGGGCTCCGCCGTCCCCAGCTTTTCCTTCTTCGCCCGCCCAATCTTCGTTGCCGCAAACGTCAGCAGAAACACCGCCAGCAGCGGCATCAGCCCCCCATGGAGCCAGCTCCATTCATACGGGTACCGCGCCGTCGAAAACATCAGACTCGCCGTAATCGCCGCACCCGTAGCCGCAGCAGCAGGCGTTCCAGCCTTCATCCACCAGACCACGAGGCCAAACAGCGCACTGATGCCCAACGTCTGATACGCCACAATCGGCACCTGCAGCCACCACCAATGCGCCTGCAACACCACCGAAGCCACAGTCCACGGCACCACAAGCAGCAGAATCACCTTCGACTGCCACGCCAGCGACTTCTTCTCCGTTCTCAACATCCAGCGCAAACCCCGCAGGCCGCCCTCAAATCAGCGGCCAGACTCAGACTACCAACCATCGCCCGCCTCACGCGTCCAATCTGCGGCCCCTTCGCAGCAACACCGTGATTTACAATCAACGAGTAAGCAGGACACCGACTGAATGAGCAAATTCTTCCCGCAATCCCTCACGCTGCCCACTTCTTTCACGCAGCGTAAAGCAGGCACCACCCTGGCTTTCACCGCCGCCATGGCCATCGCCGCCGGCCTCGCCGGGTGTGGCAGCAATTACCGCCCCACGACGACGCCCATCGTTGGCACCGGACCCGCATCGCAGCCCACCGGCTACATGTTCGTCATCTCCAAGCCTTCCGCTTCAGCCACAGGCGTCGGCACCGTCGTTGACTACTCCGGAGACACCGTCATGGCCACTGCGCCCATCGGTCCAGCTCCCGAAACCTTCACCACCAACGCGGGCGGCTCTCAGGCCTGGGCCCTCAACGGCGATGGCACAGTCTCCAACATTCCCGTAACCACCAACCTGCAGGCCAAGCAGGTAACCTACAGCACGCTCACTCCGTTTACCGGTACTGACCCGGTCGTGGGGCTGTTTGCCGGCAGTTTTGGTCTCTACGCGCTTGACGTGAATGCCAACCAGGTTGATGTGCTCACCGGTTCGCCTGACGCCTTCAAACAATATGTGCCGGTCGATCAATCGCCCGTCACCATGGTTGGTGTTTCAGGTGGAAGCCGTTACTACGCAATCACCCAGGGCATCCCATACCTGACACCGGTCACCATCGACGGCAAGTCGGTTGACGGAGGCGTCGCCTGCAGCATCGATCCCTATGCCGTCACCGCAAACGGTATTGCCGACGCCGTTGAAACGTCCAGCTACACGGTGTCCGCCCACATTCAATTGGGTATCTGCCCCGACTACGCACTCGGAACACCAGACACCCGCCGGATTTTCGTTCTCAACCGGGGCAGCGACTCAATCTCCGTCATCAACAGCCAGAACAACACCATCGATAGCTGCTCACCGGGCATTAACCAGAATGGCCAGCCGTACACCTGCCATCCCAGCCTGCCCCTCACACCAAGCGCTGGCAAAGCGCACGCTGGTCCCGTCTACGCTGATTACAACGGCCTCAGTGGGCAACTGGTCGTCGCCAACTACGACGGCAACTCCATTAGCATCATCGACATCAGCCTCGATGAATACGGCAACGACGGTCCCAATTTCGGAAAGACCTTCACCATCCCCGTCGGCAACCATCCAGCATCGGTCACCGTGCTGGCCGATGGTTCCCGCGCCTACGTGGCCAATCAGTCTGACAGCACTGTTTCGGTCATCAATATGGTCAGCCACACCGTGGAGAAGACGCTCCCTGTCACCGGGCATCCCCGCACCGTGGCCTCCATCTCCAATTCGCTCTACGGCAAGGTCTACGTAGCTTCCCCAGATAGCCCCTATGTGACGATCATCCGCACTGACCAGGACATCATCGACACCACGGTGCTTACGCAGGGCAACGCAATCGACCTGCGTGTCAATTCTCCTGACACCAGCGCCAGTAACCAGCATCTCGTCAGCCGTATGCCCGGAGCCGGTCAGCCCTGCTACCTGCCCCCAGAGGCATTCGCGGCCGCCGGAGCCACACCGACCATCCAGAGTTGCAAGCTTCAGGACGCAACGCTGCTCGTTCCATAGAGCCTGACGGCAACATCCTTCATCGCATCAAAGGCCAGGCTCCCCCATCAGGGAATCTGGCCTTTTGCATTGCAATCCACTTTCTTGACGGTGCATTCATGCCGGGCACGAATTCACCATCAATCGAGCCAAGGGCATCAATCGAGCCAGGGGCATCCATCGGATGCCCCCGCTTGAACCATCTATTGTCCGCTGAGGATAATCGGTGACGTTGGTACAGGGGAGCCGGCGGCATCCTCAACCGTCACACCGAACCCGCTCGCCACGACATTCGGTGGCAGCTGCGGAAAGATTACCGCTGAATTGCCTTGCATATTCGGCGTGAAAACTCCCGCAGCTATCGGAGCCCCGCCATTTGCGCGCAGTACCCACAGCTCATAGGCTTTGCCCGAAGGAGGAGCAGGCAGGTTCTGTGCTGTAAAAATCAGCTTGCCCGTCGTCGCTGAATACAGAGCATGCCCTTCCGGAGACCTCTGAATCAGGGGCTTTTCGTGCAGGGAGACCTGTTGCGCGTCCGTGCTTCTCAAAAAGCCTTTGAGCTCAGAAAGCTCTGCGGATTCACGCTCCATTCGACTGATTGCTGGCCCCAGATTGCGCAGTTCATGGATGTGAGAGACATCGTCGTAAGCCGTCAGCAGAAGAGCAGCCGCCAGGGTGCCAGCCAGAATCCTGAGGGGCATCGGAGTGTCAAGCCAGTGTTGAAATGAACGGGAAGCAATGTAAAGACGGCTCTTGTTGCGCGTTCTCGCCAGCTTCGATTCAGCCAGCGAGTCGTTCGCGATCCGGTTGACAAACCGCTCACGCGCACCTGCTGGCAACTCGGAATCAGGCTGAATCGCAGCGAAACTGGCCAGTTCCACCTGGAACTTTGCCAGCTCTCCGCGGCACTGATTGCACATGGACACATGGGCTGAAAGATTGCTCAGCTGTCCCTCCTTGAGTGTTCCCAAGGCGTACTGGATCAAATCGTCTTCCGGTATGTGGAATACTTCTGGCATAGTCATGCTTCCAGCGCCCTTCTCACCGCAATCAACGCCGTACGAATGCGCGTCTTGACTGTTCCCAGCGGTGTATCGGTTCGCTCTGAAATTTCTGTGTGAGTTAGGCCCTCAAAATAAGCCATGTGCAAAGGTTCCTGCTGCTCGGCGGGCAGCGTCTCGACAGCTACCCTCACCTGATCCATCAGGTGGTTTTCCTCCACCGCCCGCTGCAGATTCCTCGGCTCAGGTACTACCAGTTCATCCAGCGGCGTCAAGTGAGACCGCCGGCGAATCACGTCAATCGACCGGTTGCGGGCTACCACTGCCAGCCACGCTCCCAAACTGCCCCGTTGGGATACAAACCCTCCGGGTTGTCTCCATACCTGGAGCAGAACCTCCTGCATCACGTCCTCTGCAAGATCTGGTTCACGCAATACTCTCAGCGCGATCGAGTAGACCAGCCGCGAATATTTATCAAAAAGCGTTGCCATGGCACTCTGATCCTGCCTGGCAACCGCTTCCAGCAACTCGGCATCTTCCATCTGCTTGACTTCCGTTTCTTCTACCGTCGTTGCATGCCTGCATAACGTACGAGGCACTGCGGGTTTTGGATTGCGACCCTTCGGCATTCACGCAAACAGGGTCGGCTCCAGCATCTAACACTACCTTTGTGCGCGCAAATCGGCAACACACACCACCACCAAGAAGGATAATAGAGTTAAAAGGATGTCGTGACTTCGAGAATCAGAATAGACAGTTTGATGGTGCAGAAGGGGCTCGTTCCCAGTAGAGAACGCGCCCGCGCCCTGATCCTTGCCGGAAGAGTGCTGGTCTCCGAGCAAAAAGTCGACAAGCCCGGCGTCGCTTTCTCTGAAGATGTCCCCATCCGCATCCTCGGCCTCGTCGACGGTAAAGACCAGCGCTACGTCAGCCGCGGCGGCCTCAAGCTTGAGGCCGCGCTTGCTCACTGGGCCATCCCCGTCCAGGGTCGCGCCTGCCTTGATGTCGGCACCTCCACCGGCGGCTTCACCGATTGCCTCCTCCAGCACGGCGCCAGCCACGTCTCCTGCGTTGACACCGGCTACGGCCAGATCGCCATGAGCCTGCGCATGCTCAGCACCGGCGACGCCCCACGCATACGCCTCCACGAACGCACAAACGCCCGCCTCCTCGCCCCCGGCTCACTGCTCGCTGAAATCCCGACCCCTCCCGGCCTGGCCCTGCTTGTAATGGACGTCTCCTTCATCTCCGCCACCCTCGTCCTTCCCCCCGTTCTCGCCGCCGCCCCCACCCTCACCGAAGCCGTCATCCTCGTCAAACCCCAGTTCGAAGCAGGCCGCGAACACATCGGCAAAGGCGGCATCGTCCGCGACGAATTTGCCCACCAGCTCGCCATCGATCGCGTCACCGACTGCCTCCGCTCCCTCGGCGCGCAGCAAATCGAAGTCATCGACTCACCCATCACCGGCATGGAAGGCAATCGCGAATTCCTCCTCCACGCCCTCCTTCCCAGCCCTGCAAGCGCCAGCCCCACCCCCTCTAGTACACTGAAGCCCGAATGAACCGAGTCGCCATTGTCTCCAAACCGCTGAAAGATGAGCTGATCCGTCTCATGCCAGAGCTCGTGAACTGGCTGCGCCATCACGATTTCGAGCCCGTTCTTGACCGCGAAAGCGCCTCCTACATCGTCGGCGCCACCGCCGCCGCACACGGCGCATCCGGGTCGATGGCAGGCGGTATCGAAGTCCGCGACCGCCCCGACCTCCCCGCCGTCAATCCCAGCCTCGTCATCGTGCTCGGCGGAGACGGCACCCTGCTCGCCGTCGGCCGCATCTTCGCCCGTACCGACACGCCCATCCTCAGCGTCAACCTCGGCTCACTCGGATTCCTCACGGAAGTTCGCCTCTCCAGCCTCTATCCCACCCTTGAGGGCTGGTGCGCCAACTGCTGCGCCATCGACGCCCGCACCATGCTCCACGCCGACCTCTGGCGCGACGGCGAGCTCATCAACTCCTTTGAAGCTGTCAACGACATCGTCCTCTCCAAGAGCTCCATCGCCCGCATGGGCGAGTTCGCCGTCGAGCTGGATACCATGCTCGCCGCCCGCTTCCGCGCCGACGGCGTCATCGTCGCCACCCCCACCGGCTCCACCGCCTACACCCTCGCCGCCAACGGACCCATCCTCGTACCCGGAGTCGACGCTCTCGTCATCACCCCCATCTGCCCCCATCTGCTCACCCTCCGCCCCATGGTCGTTCCCGGCAGCGCCGACCTCACCCTGCGCATCGAGGGGCAAAAGACCGACGGCTTCAAAGAGGGCCTCATCAACTCCACCATCCTCACCGTTGACGGCCAACAGGCATTCGATCTTCGCCCCGGCGACGAACTCCGCTGCCACCGCTCTGAATACACCGTTAAACTCGTCCGCCTCGGCGGCAACGGCTTCTTCGACGCTCTCCGCAGCAAACTGAAGTGGGGCGAACGCTAACCACCAGATCCAAATCCGGCGGGTGGCTGATGTCTGAAAACAGCGCAACTGGGTGCCCCACATCTCGGTCTTGAGATGTGGGTTTCTCAAAGCTCAACAACCCTGATCAGGCGGCAATTGGTCTTGAATATCCAGCCTCAGTCACAAATCACGGTATGCGTCACAGTGATCCTCCCAACGTTGCCGGGTGCTCCTCATCTCAAACTTGATTTGAGCTTCGAATATTCGCCAAAATCTGTCTGCCCCCCTTACTAAAGCCTGAAAAGGCAAGCCACCCAGAGGCGTGGTACCTTCAAAAGGCGGTTGCGAGTCACCCGCCGGATACGAAAAGGACGATCGAAAATGTCTGTAAAGAGCTCTGAAGCTGGTTGTACGCGGCGCGAATTGCTGGTGGGTGGCCTCAAAACGTTCGTGGTTTCAAGCGCTCTGCGCGGCCTTGGTGCAAACGCGCTGGGCAAGCAAGCCCCCATGCGCTCCGTCAACGTCGTCAACTTCATACGCGCAGAAGAGCCTCGCGAAAAGATGGATCTGATGCTGCCCGTGCGCAAGCAGATGGAGATCATCAAAGCGCACAATTTACCTGCCACGTGGCTGCTGCAGTACGATGCGCTCGTCGAAGGGGATTTCGTCAAATTCCTCAAGGATGAGATGCCGCCCGATCACGAGACAGGCATCTGGTTCGAGATGAATCGAAAGCTGTGCGACGATGCAGGCGTTGTCTGGCGTGGCAATCCAGAGTGGGAGTGGGATTACCATGTGCCCGTTGCCTATGTGATCGGTTACACCCCCGCAGAGCGGCAAAAGCTCGCCGACACCGCGATGGCCACCTTCTATCGAATCTTCGGTCATGCCGCGAAATCGATTGCATGTTGGAATCTTGACGCGATCTCAATGGCGCATCTTGCCAGCAAATACGAAATCGACGCATTCGCCAACTGCCGCGATCAACTCGCGACAGATGGCTACACGATTTGGGGAGCGCCCATTGCTGCGTACTATCCCAACCGTGACAATGCATGGAGTCCAGCTCTCGAAATCAAGAATCAGATCCCGACCCCGATGTTTCGGCTTCTCGGGCAAGACCCCGTCTATTACTACGACTACCAGATCAAGGAACCAGACACGCTCGAGCCCGTCTGGCCCTCGGGACGTTCGCAGGTATTTGTTGACAAGTTTCTCGACATGATTGCTGAGGGCCCGACGCAGTCGTTCGCCTATGCACAGTTCGGGCAGGAAAACAGCTTTGGCTGGCCCATGATGAGCGAAGCCTATCCCATGCAGATGGAGAAGCTTTCCCACATGCGACAGGCAGGCAAGTTCACAGTAGAAACTTTATGTGAAACCGGCCGACGCTTCAAACAGCGTTTCAAGTCGACTCCGACCCAGGCCCAGGTCATGCTTGAGGATCCGTTTGGCCATGCAACATCGCCAGAGCGAACCGTCTGGTACCAAAGCAGATTCCTCCGAGCCAATCTTCACTTTCGAGGCGACCAGTTCTATCTGCGCGATTTGCATGTGTATAGCGATGCATTCCCGCAGCCTTATCTAACCGACACTGTCAAGAAGCACGGTATCGAACAGCGCATGCTTGCCGTACTCGACGGATATCACTGGAGCGATGACGAGGTACGTTCCGGACACGCAGGGCGGCGTGCAATGGGGAGATTTGAGGCCGTCGGTCAGGACGGGCAAAGCATCCCCCTCGTCATGGCCGGGATTCCAGTTGTCACCCAATCTGAGACCACCCTGCGAACATCCGTGCCGCTGGCGGGTGGAGGCAGCCTCATGGCTGAGTTCAGTGAGCGCGAAATTGAGTTTAGGTTGATCGGACGCGGCACGCATGCTCAGCTTCAGGTCGTCTTCGAATGGGTCGCAGCTCTCAGCGCTTTGTCTGCGGTAACCCAGGGCGCGATCAGCTACGGATTCCGTGATTTCAACTACAAAGTAGTCATTGCTAAAGGCATTGCTTCACAGACCCCCGATGGTGTTCGACTCCGGGCCAGGCAAGGCTCATCGCTGCTGCTGAAAATGGCTCAATTGGCGTAGAGGGCGGGCTGCCCATGTCTGAGGAATAACTAAACCGGGTTCCCCACATCTCGCTTCTGAGATGTGGGGTTCTCAAAGCTCCACCATCCTCAGCAGACGAATACCCACCCAGCCTTCAAAATCCCGCCCCAGCCACAATTCACGGTAGGCGTCACAATGGTTCTCCCCAGCCTTGCCGATAATTACCCCCGAGCGGCGCACAATAGGAATACCAACAGCCCCCGGCAAACAGTAGCCTTTGCCGTCCTGTCTGTCATTCCAGCAGTGAATCCTCCGTTGCCCCTACACAATTCAGGCGCACAATGGCCCAAAAACGTCATAAAAACAGCACAAAATCACACTGGTAACCAAGGTTCAAATAGCTGATACGAAGTACCTTAGCCGGGAAAATCCCCAAAAACACCCCACCCCCCCCTTTCTAATTTTCAATGGCTTCCGGCAATCAATCGGTGAACACAAAAAAGCACCAAAGGCTTCTGATTGCCCTTGGTGCGATTCCGTTCTTGTACTCTCGTTGTCGCTTAGTGGTTGAGTTCAGCCAGCAGCACTTTGGCCTTCAACACCAGGGTGTGCGCTCCATCAACATCGCCGGTGTTCAGCGCCTCACGCGCCTGCTTGAGAAACTCGTGAATCTGCGCAGCGGTCTTCAGTTCGCTGTCGCTCAACGTCCGCGAGATCCCGTTCACACCCTTTTCCGTGGCGGTGATCGTGTCCATCGTCTCTGAACGCAGATCGCCGGACGCTCCGCCCGAGAGCTCGCCAATCGCGCTCACGCTCGTCGCTGGAGCAGGATTCGCCGCTTCCTGCATCGGAGCAGCTGCGGGAGCAGGCACCGAAGGCTTGGGCCGCCGATGCACCGGCTTCTTGGGCGCCTCGACAGGCGGCTTGGTTTCATCCTTGGTGGCAGGTTTCGCTGGCTGAGGTTCACCAATAACCGGCGGCGGCAGATCCGCCTTGGAAACAGTCGCCGGTTGAGGCAGAGGAGTATCGACTATCGGCGGGGCAAGCGTCTGCGTCTGCGCCTTTTGCGCTTTCTTGTCGCAGCCCTGGGTGAGCAGCATCAAAGGCAATACCCACCACAGCCATCCGGCACTCTTGACCGAAATCCTCATCCTTCCAACCCCTTTACGCTTTCCAATACCGCCGGCTGAGGATGCCGTCGTCCCCGGTCCGTGGCGGAGAGCGGTATCCGCAATTGGAATACCGAGCCAAGGCCCAACTCTGATTGTACGTCGATACTTCCGTGGTGCAACTGAAGAATACGGTAAGTCATAGCCAGTCCAATCCCACTCCCACCCTTTTTGGTCGTGAAGTACAAATCAAAAATCTTCTCCAGCAAATCCTGCGAAATTCCGCCACCTTCGTCCCTCACTTCAATCGTCCCGATCCGGCCGTCTTCATTCAGCCGCACCTCAAGGCGACCACCATCCGGCATCGCCTGAGCGCCATTCTGCAGCACATTCAATATCGCCTGCTTGATCAGGTCGACATCCACCTTGGCAATCAATGGACGATCCGGCATGTTGCTGGTCAGGATCACCTGACGGGTTGACATCTCGGCCGCAGCCAACGTCACCACGTCCGTCACGATTTCGCGCAGGTCACATTCAACGAGCCTCACTTCCACCGGCCGTGAGAAGTCCACAAGAGTCTGAACCACACGGTCAAGCCGGTGAATCTCCGAGTCAATCACGTCTAGATGCCGGTTTGCCGGAGTCGGTGTTGAACCCAGCTTGGTCTTCAAGAGCTCCAGATGCACCACAATCGCGTTGATCGGGTTTTTCACCTCATGGCCCACGCCCGAGGTCAGCCTGCCAATCGCCGCCATGCGCCGCGACAGCTCCAACTCACTCTCAATCACTTCCACTGACTCCTGATCGTGCAGAGTCAACAAAGCTCCCAATCCCTGCCGCGAACGGTCATCGTGAATGAAATCCAGCGACACCTCGACCCGGAGCCCAGCCTCTGTCACAATCTCTTCCTGCACCAGAGTCAAGCCTGCATCCCAGGCATCTCGAATCGTTCTGCTCAGTACCGTGGAGCGATCGAATATCTCCTTTGCCTCCATGCCAAGCAGCACGTTCCTATCCACGTTGAGAAATCGCTTGACAGCATTCGAAACCAGCACTGCCCGCCCATCGCCGGTAAACAGCATAATGCCGTCTTGAAGATTCCCCAGAACCTGGTCCAGGTTCTCTTTCAGGGCAGAGAAGACCTCTTCCACGTTGCGCATGCGCTGGCCGATGCGCTCAATCTTGTTTGAAACTCGCACGACCGTGTCGGTCTCGCCTTCCTCGGGGTGCAGGTTCTCAGCCGTCGGAGTCCAGTAGTCGAGTTGCATGTTGAGTTCTTCCATTGGCCGCAGCGCAAGGTTGCCCAGCAGGAACGCGACCACAAGGGCGGTCAACAGGGCAAGACCCATCAAAGTGAGCGCCGCCCTGAGCCACGGCTCGTACAGTGCGCGCAACAAAGTGGTGCGAACGCCGACGCGTACCGTCGCAAAAAGCTCCCCGTTGCGCTCCAGAGGCAGTACCACGTCATAGACCTGTGGCGGTCCAAATACGGTCTGCAACAGCTGTACCGCATTTCTGTCGCGCAGCAGTTGGTAGTTAGGGCGTGATGGCAGCAACTGATCCTGCCCTCCGGGACCTGTCGTCAGCAGCGCCCGGTTCCTGTCATCGCTGATGCTGATGTCATAGACCGTAGGCGAGTAGCGGTTTACAGAATTCACAACCGCCATCAGCGCTGCATTATCCCGCACCGCAGCCGCTGCCAGTCCGCGCAACTGAACTTCATCGTTGGGGTTGACCTTCTGGTCTTTCAGGCCCGTCTCCAAAGCAAGTTGCAGCGCGTAGCGGATCTGGCGTGCCACGAGAACGTTGTTGTCATACGACTGCTGCACCACGGCCTGCAAAAGCTGGCTCACGTATACCAATGACAAGACGGCCGTCACCAGAAAGACGAGGCTGGTAATTGCCAGAACGAGTTTGGTCTTCAGACTCAATCCCGCAGCCCTCCCGTCTCCCGCAGATACTCATACTCTTTGAGTTTGTTGTGCAGCGTCTTCAGGCTCACTCCCAATATCTCGGCCGCGCGCGTCTTATTCTGGCCGGTAAATTCAAGCGTCTTCAGGATCAGCAGCCGTTCCGCCTCGCCAACTGTCGCGCCGACCTTGACGGAAATGCTGTTTGCATCGATCACCGCCGCCAGGAGGGCTGACTGCCTTGAAAATCCAGAAGGTAAGTGTCCCACTTCAATCAGCCCTGAGTCCGGAGCGAGAATGACCGCCCGCTCCATCAGGTTTCGCAGTTCACGGGCATTGCCGGGCCACTCATGCTGCTGCAGCCTTTCGAGCACCGCCGTTGAAACTCCAGCCACCCGCCGGCCGTGTTTCTGGTTCATTTCCGAGAGCATTGCTGCCACCATATCTGGAATATCCTCGCGATGTTCCCGCAAAGGCGGCATGTGAATATGAAAAACGTTTAAGCGATAGAAAAGATCAGAGCGCAGTTGCCCGTTGGCCACTGCTTCCTCTGGATTCCGGTTCGTAGCTGCCAGCACGCGCACATCGACATCCTGCTCGTTGCGTGCTCCCAGGCGACGCAGTTTGCGCTCCTCCAGCACCCGCAGCAGCTTGGCCTGTGTGCCAATCGGCATTTCGCCTAACTCATCCAGGAGCAGGGTGCCTGCCTCGGCTAATTCAAAACATCCCGCCCGGCGCTCGACCGCTCCTGTAAAGGCCCCTTTTTCGTGGCCGAAGATTTCGCTTTCCATCAGAGTTTCAGGAATCGCCGCGCAGTTCACCGCAACGAATGGCCGCGCCTTTCGTTCGCTCAGATCATGCAGCGTTCGCGCTACCAGTTCCTTGCCTGTTCCGCTTTCGCCAGTGATCAGCACAGATACGTTTGAAGGGGCAATCCGCTCGATCAATCCAAACACTTCCTGCATCGGCTTGGAATGACCTACGAGTGCGCCCAGCACCCCGTTCTGCCGCAATTGCCGCCGCGTCACTTCCAGTTCCAGTTCGGTGTCGAGTTGCCGGGAAGCATTGGCCAGAATCGTCTTGAGCCTCGTCGGGTCAACCGGCTTCTGGATGAAGTCGTAGGCTCCCAGCTTCATCGCATCGACCGCATTTTCAACTGAACCCTGCGCGGTCAGCACGACCACCGCAATTTTTGAGCTGGATTCAGTCAACTTGGTCAGAAGGCCAAGCCCGTCCATGCGCGGCATCTTCAGGTCGGTGACCACAATCGCGGGGTCCCATGCGAGAGATTTTTCGTAGCCCTCAACACCGTCCTTTGCCGTCTCAGTCCGATAGCCCCAGCCGGAGATCAACTCCGCCAGGCCCATGAGGGCATGGACTTCGTCCTCCACAATCAACACTTTGGTCGGTATGCGCATTCTCTCCAGTATCCGCTTGAATTTCGCCCCGGACCAAATCCTGGGAAGAAATAGCTGCAAACAATTAATTGACAGAATACCGTTCTACCACGATGCGACGCATACCGAGTGGCAATCTGAGACAGCAATTGATCTACTTGCGTAAACTAACGGTATGTACGACTACGAAATCACCGTAACCGACACCAAGGCTCTGCTGGATGAAGGCAAAGCCAAGCTTATCGACGTTCGCGAAACATGGGAGTTCCAGACGGCTCGCATCGAGGGCAGCATCCTCATTCCCATGAGTGAATTTGCCAGCCGCGCCCACCAGGAACTCGATCCGGAGGACCGGCTCCTCATCCTCTGCCACCACGGTGCCCGCAGCCTCAGCGTAACCAACTGGCTCCGCCAGCAGGGCTTCGACGCTTCGCAGTCCGTCGCCGGGGGCATCAGCGCATGGTCAAATCAGATCGATCCCAGCGTGCCACAGTACTGATGCGCCCTGAAACTGACGTGCCACAGCGCTGAGAATTCGTGTATCCTTCTCCCGACTATGCGCACCCACCTTTTGAAACTCCTCGCCCTCGTTGTAGCTGCAGCCTTTGCAGCTCCGCTCTTTGCCCAGCAACCTTCCGCGGCGCCCAAGCCTGAAGATACCGAAGTCTACGAGCCTGTTCCGCCCGTGGTAACCCCTGGCGCGACCAACGAGGCGCCGCCATCAGACGCAATCGTACTCTTTGACGGCAAGAACCTTGACGAATGGGTTTCAGCCCAGGATCACTCGCCTGCACCGTGGCTTGTCCACGACGGTGTGATGACGGTGAGCAAGGCCCCCGGCTCGGGCAACATCGAGACCAAACGAAAGTTCACCAACTATCAGCTGCACGTTGAGTGGCGCATCCCTGAGAGCATCACCGGCAGCGGCCAGGCGCGCGGCAACAGCGGCGTCTTCCTCGCCTCTACCGGCCCCGGCGACGCGGGTTACGAACTGCAAGTACTCGACAATTACAACAACAAGACCTATACCAACGGACAGGCAGGCAGCATCTACAAGCAGGCCGTTCCGCTCGCCAACCCCAATCGCAAGCCCGGCGAGTGGCAGACATACGATATCGCATGGACTGCGCCGGTCTTCAACGCCGACGGCTCGCTGAAGTCGCCTGCCTTTGTGACGGTCTTCTTCAATGGCATCCTCGTGCAAAACCATTTCGAACTCTGGGGCGAAACCCGCTACATCGGCAAGCCGTTCTATAAGAAGTTCGATTCAGCGCCGATCAAGCTCCAGGCTCACGGCGACAAAAGCGAACCTATCAGTTTCCGCAACATCTGGGTCAGAGAACTGAAGTAGCAGAAAGGGCGAAGTCGGAAACCTTTCGCCTCGGAGAACGGAATATACTTTCCCTTTGCAGTGAGAGGGAGTTCCCATGTCATCCGCCATCGACTTCGCCCGTCAGCACCAGTCCCGTTTCCTCGAAGAGCTGAAAGCCCTCCTCCGCATTCCCAGCGTCTCCACCGACCCGGCTCACAAAGCCGACGTCCGTCACGCCGCAGAAGTTCTCGCCGCAGAACTCAAGCGCATCGGCCTTGAAAATGTCCGCCTCATCGAGACAGACACACCGGCGCATCCCGGAGGGCACCCGCTGGTCTACGCCGACCATCTGCATGCCCCCGGCAAGCCGACCGCGCTGCTCTACGGCCACTATGACGTTCAGCCGCCTGACCCTCTCGATGAATGGCTTTCGCCGGCCTTTGAGCCGACTGAGCGCAATGGCAACCTCTACGCACGAGGAGCGGTCGACGACAAGGGGCAGATGTACATGCACGTCAAGGCGCTCGAATCCCTGCTCGTTGCCAACAACGGACAGCTCCCGCTCAACGTCCGCGTCCTTCTCGAGGGTGAAGAAGAAGTCGGAGGGGAGGGAATTGCGACCTACGTCGCATCGAAACCCGCAGACCTCGCTGCCGACTTTGCCCTGGTCTCCGATACGGAAATGTTTGCCCCCGGTCTGCCTACTCTTTGCGTCGGGCTGCGTGGCATGATTTATACCGAAATCGAAGTCCGCGGCGCAAAAACTGATCTCCACTCTGGCATGTATGGCGGTGCTGCTCCCAATCCTTTCGTCGCCCTCGCCCAGATCATCGCCAGACTCAAGGACGAGTCCGGCCGAATCCTCATCCCCGGCCTCTACGACAAGATCATCCCTCCGAGCCCTGAAGAACTCGCCGCCTGGCAAAGTCTTCCCTTTGACGAAGAGCACTATCGACTCACCGAAGTAGGCTCCAGCACACTGGTCGGCGAACCGGGCTACTCTGTTCTCGAACATACCTGGGCCCGTCCGACACTCGACGTTCACGGCATCATGGGCGGCTTCACGGGAGTCGGAGCCAAGACCGTCATCCCTGCCAAGGCGACCGCCAAAGTCTCCATCCGCCTGGTTCCGGCGATGACGCCGACTGAAACCTTTGCCCAGCTGAGCAGCTACGTCCAGAGCATTCTGCCCCCGGGCGTTGAGGCGCAGGTCAGGCTTATCCACTCCGGCGATCCCTGCCTCATCCCGGTTGACAACCCGTACGTCCGCGCCGCCACAGCCGCCCTGCATGAGGTGTGGGCAAAAGAGACCGTATTCATCCGCAGTGGGGGCTCCATTCCTATCGTCGGAGACTTCGCCCGCAATCTCAATCTGCCCAGCGTCATGATGGGCTTCGGTCTGCCGGACGACAACCTCCACGCCCCAAACGAGAAGTTCCTCATCAGCAACTTCTACCTCGGCATCGAATCCATCATCCGGTTTCTGGAGCTGGTGGGAGCCTAGACAATGTCCCGGCTCTCTCCAGAAAAACTGGAATCAGCGGTGGGCTTCGTCCTCGCGGGAGGTCAGTCGTCTCGCATGGGAGCTGACAAGGCACTTGAATTGTGCGCTGGTAAGAGGCTCATTCAGATAGCCTTAAGTGCTTTAGCTGAAGTCGATGTCACTGCCCGAATTGCCGGTTCGCGCACATCACTCAGCGCATTTGCAGTCGAAATTCCCGACATCTTCCCGAATGCAGGTCCGATGGGGGGTATCCTCTCTGGTCTCACTGCCTCCGCTTCCGCCTTGAGTCTATTTCTGCCGGTTGACCTGCCACTCATGCCCGCGTCACTGCTTGCCAACCTGCTGATGCGCGCCCGGATTACCGGTGCCCCGGTCACCGCAACTAGTCTCAACGGCCGCCTTGAACCCTTCCCGGTGGTTCTGCATCGATCGGTACTCGGCCCCTTGACTCGGCTGCTTCAATCCGGCCAGACGGCTTGCCACCGCGCCTGGCAAACTATTCCCGCTGAACTTGAGTCCGTCGCCGACATTGTGTCCGTCGAGATTCTCACCCAGGCCGGTCAATGCCAGCACCCTCTTGGTTTGCCCCCGGCAATCTGGTTCCACAGCGCCAACACACCCTCTGACCTGGCCTATTTGAATCGCCTTTGCCGCAACAGCATTCCCTGATCGAAATCCAATCAACCATCTGTCTGAGAAGAGTTGCGTTGGCACATTCTCAAGTAATCTAAGAGCGTGAGCGCCGCCAAACGGAAGAAGAAATCGACTGCCCTGACCAATGGGCCGAGTGAAACCCTCGATACCGAGTTGTCTGAGCTCGAATCGGAAACTTCGGTCGAGGAGTTGGAGGAGGCCGCTGTCGCTGCCTCAGCGTTGATCGCCCAGGTAGTGGCAGAGGCAAAGGCCGAACGCAAAGTCTCGCTTCCCGAACCAAGTGCGCCGCCTTTCATCGATTTCGACAAGGTTTCTATCGCCTTCAATGGCCGCAAGGTGTTGGACAAGGTCAGCTTTCACGTAGGCCGCGGCCAAACGCTCTGTATTCTTGGCCGCAGTGGCGTGGGCAAGTCCGTTTCACTGCGCATTTTGCTTGGCTTTCTCAAGCCCGATTCAGGGCGGATCAGCGTCGATGGCCAGGAAATCTCCACACTCAACGAGCGCGACATGCAGGAGATTCGCAAGCATGTCACGATGGTCTTTCAGAACGGTGCCCTCTTTGATTCGCTTACCGTGGGGGAAAACATCGCTTTCCCGCTGCGCGAAAAGGGTGGTCTGGCCGAGGACCAGATTGAGCAACTTGTCACCCGCCTGCTTGAGCTGGTGGGTGCCAGCGAGACCGTCAGTCTGCTGCCCTCGAGCCTATCGACTGGACAAAGGCGCTGCATCGCCATCGCGCGCGCACTAGCCGCTCAGCCTGAGGCAATCCTCTATGACGAACCAACCACCATGGTCGATCCGATCATGGGACGCAACATCGGCGACCTGATTCAGCGTCTCAAGCTCCAGTTGGGGATTACGAGCATCGTCGTGACCCACGACATGCGTTTTGCCATCCGCCTGGCGGATCTTGTGCTTTTTCTGGAGGGAGGGGAAGCACGCTTCTTTGGGCCTCTGGATGAATTTCTTCATTGCCCCGATCCCCATGTCCAGCAGTTCCTCACTCTCGATGAATACAATCCGCCTCGGCCTCTGGCTGTCGCAGATCAGCTTCCCGGACAATAGTTTTTACTTGCAATCTGCTTCTGTTAGGTCCAAGCTGTCATTAGACAAAATTGCAAACGCAATGATTGCACTGTATTTTCAGCGGAATTTACGTTTTCTTAATCAAGAACCACTTAAGCTGAAGATGCTCAATGTTCAATCGGTTTTAACGGGAGTATCCTTGCCTTGCTCCTCAGGAAGAAGTAAAAACAAAGTTCCCGGCCACCGGTGGATGGCGGCTTGAGGAACGAGAAGTCGGATTCGGGGTTGCTCAAGGCAGCGTCTGTCACCGGCTCAGATTCTGGAAAACAACAAGGTTGAACAATTCTGCCGTTGGAAAGCTTCAGGCACGGGTATTTGGGAAGGAATTTCCCAGGTTGCCAGACAACCCAAGGTGCCTGAATCAGCGTCGAACATGCAGGACCAACAGCAAGATCATTCACTTTTTCTATTCGACTTGGGCTCGTTTCCAGTGAAATAAATTGCGCGATCTTCCATCACGCCTGTTGCACATTTTTCGAGGTCTGCGAAACAATTATGGCAACATCCGAGTTTTGGCAAAGAGTGTCCGCAGCACCGCCAGCGTCAACGCAGGAATGGAATGAAGGCGGCACGACAAATCACCACAGAACAGCGCGCGGCAGTGCGGGCATGTGGATGATTTTGGATGCCTTGACTGTGTTTGGAGCTGCCCTCGTCGCAGCAATGCTGGAACTGCACACTAGCCCGATCGCAGGTATGCGAGGATTCTGGCGCGGAACCCTGATTCACGGCCAGTCAATGGGCATCCTCACTTGCCTCCTGTTCGGATTTACGATGACCCTGATCGCCATCAGCCGCGGTTTGCATCTGTATACTCCCACCCGCCTGACTAGTTATCTGCATGAGCAGCGGTTGAGCGTACAAGCGTGCCTCGTCTCCGGGCTTTTGCTGACTGGAACCTTGTACCTGATCAAGGCTCAAGAGATTCCGCGCAGCGTGGTCATCCTTACCGTCGTTCTGCTCACGGTTTCTCTCAGCGCACGTCGCTTTATCTTTCGCGCACTTCTCTACCAGCGCTTTGAAAAGGGCATGAATACCCGCAACGTGATCATCGTTGGCACTGGTGCTGAGGCACATGCTCTTCGCCATCATCTGCATAGCATTCGCCAACTTGGGTACAACTTCAAGGGATTCATTCACGTGCCGGGCATCGACACACAATTGGCTGGCACCACCGGTGATGTCCTCGGTCCACTGGAGACGCTTTTCGATCACGCGCGCAAGCACTTCGTCGACGAGATATTCTTCACTTCTCCCTGTGAACGAGGCGTGATCAAGGGCGTTCTCGATCAGGCTCGCGCAACCGGCATCGACCTCCGCGTCGTCCCTGATATGTACGACGGCCTTGCCTGGAACAGCACCATCGAATACATCGGGCAGTTTCCAACGATCCCACTTCATCGCGGACACGTTCCAGAGGTGGGCCTCATTCTCAAGCGCCTGCTCGATGTTGCCGTAGCTACATTTGCAGTCGTGGTGCTTTCCCCAGTTCTTCTGGCCATCGCCATCGCCGTGCGCCTTGATTCCCCGGGACCGATCTTCTACGCTTCCGAGCGCATTGGGAAAAAGGCCCGCGTCTTCAAATGCATCAAATTCCGCACGATGGTGCGCGATGCAGATCGCCGCCGTGCTGAGATCATGCACATGAATGAGCGTCAGGGCATCCTCTTCAAAATGTCCAATGACCCTCGCATCACCAAGGTTGGCCGCATTCTGCGCAAGTACTCACTCGATGAACTGCCTCAGTTCTTCAACGTGCTGCTCGGAGACATGAGCGTCGTAGGTCCTCGCCCGCCCATCGCGAGTGAAGTACGCCAGTACAACCTTTCGCATCTGCGCCGCCTCGATGTCACCCCAGGCATCACTGGCTTATGGCAAGTCCAGGCGCGTCAGGATCCTTCCTTCGACAGCTACATCTCGCTGGACGTAGCCTACATCGAAAACTGGAGCGTCTGGCTGGATATCAAGATCATCCTTCGCACCGTAGGGGTTGTATTCGCTGGCACGGGCTCCTGATCTCTTATCCTCCGTTCTTGCTGCTTTACACTGGTTAAGTGAAGATTGCACTCGCTCAGATTAACCCCACTGTCGGGGACTTCACCGGCAATATGGCAAAGATTGTCAGTGCCAGTCAACGTGCTGCCGGTTCCGGGGCGCGCCTTACAGTATTTTCAGAACTGGTCATCTGCGGATATCCGCCAGCAGACTTTCTCGACAAGCCGAGCTTCCTCGCCCAATGCGCTGAAACACTCGACCAGTTGTGCCAGGCGACCGCCGGATTACCTACTGCCGTGTTGGTCGGCGTAGCCCTGCCCGCCCCTAAGGGAGCAGGGAAGCGTGCCGTCAATGCGGCTGTCTTGCTTGACAAAGGCCGGGTGCTTCTCGAGCAACACAAGATGCTGCTGCCCTTTTACGATGTCTTTGACGAGCAGCGCTACTTCGCGCCGGCAAACGCGCAGCGGGTCGTCGAATTCGAGGGTGAGCGCCTCGCCATCACCATCTGCGAAGACGCTTGGAACGACAAGAACTTCTGGCCACAGCGGCTCTATCCTGTTGACCCCATTGAAGATCTGATGCGCCAGAAGCCAACGCTGCTGCTCAACATCTCGGCCTCACCTTTCTGGCACGGAAAGCGTGAGATTCGCCAGCGCATGTTGTCCACCATTGCTCAACGGCACAAGATTCCGGTCTTTCTATGCAATCAGGTTGGTGGCAATGACAGCCTTGTCTTTGACGGTTCATCCTTTGGAATGGCCGCGGACGGAGGGCTTATCGCCCAAGCCGCTTCATTTCGCGAAGACATTGTCATGGCCGAGAGTTCCGCGGCAGCAGAAGTCACTGTAGCGCCGGGTCTTGCGGTTGCATTCGAAGATGAGACTGAAGCGGCCTATCAGGCTCTCGTTCTTGGCACCCGCGACTACGTTCTCAAAACTGGCTTCCGCAAAGTGCTCCTTGGCCTCAGCGGAGGCATTGATTCAGCGCTCGTCGCTGCCATTGCTGCCGACGCCCTGGGGCCGGAAAATGTGATGTGCGTCGGAATGCCCAGCCAGTATTCCTCCACGGGCTCGGTCGAAGACAGTCGCAAGCTAGCTGCCAACCTGGGTATTCGCTTTGAGATTCTGCCGATTGCACCCCTCTACGGCGAGTTCATGCATACGCTCGAGACTCTTTTCGCAGGAACCCGCCCGGATCTCACAGAAGAAAATCTTCAATCGCGGATCCGCGGAACGCTGTTGATGGCCCTCTCCAATAAGTTCTCCTCCCTCGTTCTTACGACCGGCAACAAGTCTGAGATGTCGGTCGGCTACTGCACTCTCTACGGAGATATGGTTGGAGCGCTGGCCGTCATCGGTGACCTCGTCAAGACTCGCGTCTACGCGCTCAGCCACTGGGTCAATCGCAATGGCGAGATCATTCCAGAGGCCATCCTGACCAAGGCTCCCTCCGCTGAACTGCGGCCCGATCAGAAGGATACGGATTCGCTCCCACCCTACGAAGTCCTTGATCCTATTCTGGAGGCTTACGTAGAGCGTTATGAGACCACTGCGCAAATCGTAGCTGCATACGGTTTTCCCGCCTCGACCGTCGAACAGGTAGTCCGCCTGGTGGAGCGCACGGAATACAAGCGCCAGCAGGCAGCACCCGTTCTGAAACTCACGCCAAAGTCCTTCGGCTCGGGTCGCAGGTTTCCTATTGCTGCCCGGGTTCAGGTATAAATCAGAAGCACGAGTTCTGCCCCAACGGGAAAACCCTGAAGGGGATAGTCCAAAGGAGAAAGTCGCTTGATTCGTTTATCGCTTAACCGCCGCAGTGCCGCCGCACTTGCATTGATTGCTGTATTTGCCTTCCCTTTGTCCCAGTCCCTCCGGGCTCAACAGGATGTCCCAGCCGCACCCGCGCAAGCACCGGATGCTGCCGCCGGACCAGTCTTTCCCAAGCCTGAAGCCGCTGATTTTACCGCGGAGTCTCCCACCAGGGAGCAGGTAAACACTTTCCTTCAGGCCTCGTGGGGCTACGACACCAGCCGCATTTACCAGGTGCAGCGCATTGCCAAGACGATCGTCCCGGGCATCTCCAACGTCGTCGTTCTGGTCGGCGAAAAGGGAAACAAGCAGTCGGGCGCACTCCAGTTCTTCGCTCTTGCCGATGGTAAGCACATCATCACCGCCGGCGAAATCCTCCCTTTCGGTGAGCATCCCTATGCTGAAAACCGCGCCACCCTGCTCAAGCGCGCCGATGGCCCATCGCGGGGCGCCGCCAGCAAGGACCTTGAGCTGGTTGAGTTCGCTGACTTCCAATGCCCTCATTGCAAGGATGCGCAGGCCACCATTGAAAAGCTGCTCGCCGATTTCCCCAACGCCCACTTCGTCTACGAGAGCTTTCCTCTGGTCAAGATCCACAGCCAGGCCTTCCACTCCGCAGCCTACGGCGTTTGCGTAGCCAAGCTCGGCGGCGACAAGGCTTTCTTTGACTATGCCGCTGCCGTCTACGAGGGCCAGGCCGGACTCTCAAGCGATGAAGGTGCAACCCTCACCCTCAACTCTGCCGTGACCAAGGCTGGACAGGACCCAGACAAGATCTCGGCCTGCGCCAAGACCGATGCCACCAAAGACGCGGTTGAAGCCCAGAAGAAGCTCGCTGAGGACCTCAACGTCAACCAGACTCCTTCGCTCGCCATCAACGGGCGCATCATCCCGCTCGGCGGCATCAACTACGACACACTCAAGCAGATGGTCGCCTTCCACGTAGCCAACGACGGCGCAGCCAAGTAGCGTTAATCACTGAAACGGGCCACCTCGTTCTTCACGGCGAGGTGGCCTGTTCTTTTGGAATTCAGATGGCTTCGTCCAGCGGCGTTTCCCAGTCGATCTCGACCACCTGGCGAATCCAGAACGGCGCCACAGTGTGTCGTATCTGCCCCACCCGCCGCGGAATCAGAGCAACCGCCTTCGCAACGATCTGCCGCATCTCCTGGGCCGTGTAGGCTCGCCAGATCGAAGCTTCACCATCCAGCCCGTTAATCCGGCAGAGCCACGGCCGTACAAATACACGAAACAGCGCCAGTGGCACCGGATGCCTTACCAGGTCGAGCAGTATGAGCCGGTCACAGGACCGAGCGACATTTTGAATGAGCGCCGCTACCTCAACTGCTGAAAGATGATGCGCCATCACGACGCAGACGGCGACATCCGAGCGGGGCAGCTGGTCGGTGACGACATTGCCCGTGAGGATGGTCACGGGTGACTGAGCCGGTGCAGGTCGCAGGTCCATTCCAACAACCTCAACCCTGTTGGAGAATTGTCTGCGAATCTCGGCCAGCAACGCTCCGTGGGCGCAGCCAATGTCAAGGACTCTCAGCACTCGATCATCGCTTTCAGCAAGGCGGGGCCGCAGCCGCCGCAGCACAGCATGGGTGTTTCCCAACCAGCGATGCAGTGCCTCGAGCTCGCGGTATGCCCTGACCAAATCAGCCTCGGCTACGTTTTCAGCGTCGAGCAGTTCAGGCTCAAGTCGGCGGCGCATCCACCCCGAAAACGACGTGGCAAACTCAAAGCGGCGAGGCAGGATCAAAGGGCGACGCTCCAAAAACTACGTTGGCTAGCGGGTGGTACCCTTATCGACCGTCAGCATCGGACCATGTCCCGCAGGTTGGGTCTGGCGCACAACGGTCGGCGTGATGAGGATGAGCAAGCGCGCCACGTTCTGGTCACGCGTAATGTCGCTGACATCTTTCAGCCCGGGAATATCGCTTACACCTGGCAATCCGCTCAGGGCGCGCGATTCCTGCCGCGTCAGATCGCTCACCAGGATTGCGGTCTCTCCCGACTTCACGGTCAGCACACCGGCAATCTGGCGGCTGTTCAGAATCGGAATATCGTTCAGGCTCCTGCCGCCCAGGGCTTCAATCTTCAGGTCCAGCGTCAGCGCCACATCCTGCGCTCTCAATACCCGTGACGTAGCCTTCAGCGTCAGCCCCAGGTCCTGGTACTCAACCTGAGGAATCGTCTGGGCCGTGGCCCCCACGCCCGCCAGGGCCGTCAAGGCCAGCGATGAGTAGGATGATGTCTCAATCGGGTACCGTTCGCCAACTTTGAATGTCCCCGGATCCAGATCGCCCAGCAGCAGGTGAATATCGTCAATCGTCCGCGTATCGCTTGAGTTCAGCTTGAAGTTCAAGGTTGCAGGCCCGGGCGAGAGTATGCTCTGTGTCAACCCGCCGCCAAAAGGCAGAAATCCCTGATTGAACGGCGTTCCGGTCAACTGCCCGGAAGCCACCAAAATGGCCAGAATCTCAATCTGATGCGCCAGTGTATTCGCATCCGGCACCAACCCGGAAGCGATGATCTGCTGCACCAGAGACTGGTTCTGGCTTAACACTGAGTTGATTTCAGAGTAGACGTTGTATACCGAAGACTGCTGAAAAAACGTCGTACCCGTATCCCTGGTCGCGGTATGCGCCAGCTGAATGATCTTCACTTCCAGGTCAACCTGGTTACGTCCATCGATCAACTGCATCACAGTATTGTTAAAGGCATTCAGCGTTTTAGGTGCGGCGCGCACCGTCACTGTGTTGGAACTCGGCTGGACCACTGACTGTTGGGTTTCAAACAGATTGCGCGCGAGGTTGCTCATGTCCGCGAGTTCTGGCTCGGTCAGACCCGGCAGATAAATCGTCTCCATCTGCAAGCGCTGAAACTGTGCTCGATTTTCCTTCGTATCCTGCGCCACCACGACTCTGTGTGGATCGAGCGGCTCATAAAACGTATTCGTCAGCAGCCCTAGAACCCTCGTTGCCTGGTCAAAGGTTGCATCGTCTACATCCATGCGAATCGGGCGACCCTGCACGCTGTCATGCACTGAGGCCTCAATCCCAAACGCGCGAAATACGTCCATGACTGCTTGCCGTCCGTTGCTCCGCAGGTGAAAGCTGTGTTTCCCCCCATTGGTCGTCAGGTCTGGCTCCAACAGGATCGGCCCGTTCGCCAGCGTAGCCTGGACTCGCTCCTGAGAGTTCATCCCCGCCATCGCACTGCTCTGCGGCGACCCTTCGGCCGTTTGTAGACCCAACTGCTTCAGATGCTCTCGTGCGGATGGGCTTTTCGGGTCAATTTCCAGGGCATGCAGCAGCAGCGCCTCCGCAGGTGCCTGGCCATTTGTTGTACTCGCTTTTGCGGCCGCTTGTTGTACGAGTTGGGTCACAGCGCTCTGGCGGGCAAGTTCGGCGGCACTCTGAAACGTCTGGTTCTCAGGCTGCAGCGCGGCCGCTTGCTTCAGCAGATTCCATGCGGCTTCAGGGCGAGCTTTCTTGAGCAGCTCAACGCCATCCAGATACAGGCTCGCAGCTTTGCGTTGATCGCGGAGCACATCGGAGTTGATCGGTTGACCCTGCGAAACGCCGTTCTCCTGGCCGCCCGGAACCCTGGCCTGCGCCGCCGCAGTCAACGCTGGGCAAATCGCCAGGGTTGAGATGAGCCCAACGACTACGCCGCGCTGCACCGCAGAGATCACTGTCACCAGACCCCTCAAGGCGTCACCTGGTTTACGTCCGCAACGCCCTCTGCAACTGTTGCTGTTGCCATCAGAGCGGCGAGTGATGATGTGCAGACATCTGGATCAAGCGCCGCCAGCTCTTCAAATGAATAGTTTCCAGTTGCGACGGCAATCACCGGAAGTTCATTTGCCCGGGCAGCCTCAATATCGCGAGGCGTATCGCCGACCACGCAAATGCTGGCAGGTAGAGTCTGCAGCAGTTGGCGCGCCTTTGCTGCAGCGTCCGCCACCATCGCCGATCGAACAGGGAAACGGTCGCTGAATCCACCAAAGCGAAACCACTCTCGAAGGCCGACTTCTTCCACCTTGGTCCAGCCAATCATCTCCAGATTGCCCGTTGCCAGGCCCAGCAGCGCGCCACGGCCTGCAAGGTGGGTCAGGGTCTCTTCGACCGCTGGCATAGTCCACAGGTCCAGTTCACCGCGCCGCGACGCTATTGTCTGCCGCATGGCCTCAAGGATTGCCTCCAACTGTGGTTCCCAGGCTTGCCTGGGTACACCAGCGAGCGCAAATGCCTCGCATAAAATGGCAGTGTCTGTGCCGCCATGCAACACGACCCCAGTCAACGAAACCTCGAAGCCCGTTACCTCACGGATGCTCGAAGCAAATGAATTGAAGTGAATGCGATCACGGCTCCGCAGTAAAGTGCCGTCAATATCAAACAGGTAGGCATCCTGCGCGTCCCAGACAAACCCGTCCCGGATCGAAACCCGCGTTTCGACCGTTTCCTTGGCTGTGAGCATATCCCGCTTTCCAGGGGCTTTCGCCCTTCGCTTAATTAGCGAATCTGCTGGCGCAGACCGCCCTGTACTAGACGCTCGCTACGCACGGGACGCTTGAGCCCTGCGCGAACTTCCGTCACTCCAAGGCCAAGCTCAGTCATGGTGCGGCTCAACGTGTTGCGATGCATTCCCAGCTCGTCGGCGGCTTTACACTGATTGCCGCGATGGGCCTTCAGTACTTCCAGTAAATACTGCCGTTTGAAATGCCGCACAGCTTCCTCGTACCGGATGCCGGTGGAGTGCATTTGGGTGATCAAATTGTCCAATTCGCGCTTCACGTCTCGTCCTCGTGTCTCAATAGATTGCCACGTTTGCTGCCCATCTGTCCCGTCGTTCAACACAACTTTTCGATTCACCTCAAGTGCAGCCATGCCGGAGAATCCTTCTCTAACACCTGCAACCCCTCCAGAATCCGATGCTTCAGCTCTTCCGGAGATATCCGCGTAGTCAGGTGTGCCGTACCCAAAAAATATTTCGCAAACTGCGCATCTCCCAACCACCGCGTCTCTGGGAAAAATGCTGCCAGCGCAACAATGCACAAAGTCACCAGCAATGCGCCTCGCAGAAGACCAAATGCCAACCCTGCCAGCCTGTCCAGCCATCCCAGGCCAATGCCGTGAATCACGCCCTTCAACAGCATCCCAATCAAGCCCGCTGCCAGCATCACGGCCAGGGCCACTAAACAAAAACTCACTGCCTCCGAAAGCCCCTTGCTATGCAACCAGGGCATCAGGTCATCCGTAAATTGCTTGTAGTGCCAACTCGCTATCGCGATGCCGGCAATCAGCCCCAACAGCGAAAAAACACAACGAATCAGCCCGCTGCGAAATCCCTGAACCGCACTGAGAATCACCAGCAGCAAAATGACGATATCCACAACATTCATCTCGCTGCAAATCCTCTTAAACCTTCCCCAGCTGGGCCATTCGTCAATCTTGAAATCCTGAACTCAATTTCAGAGCTGCAATTCGCGGCCAGTAATTAGCCGGAACGCCTCAAGATACTTGGCCTGCGTCCGCAAAATCACATCCTCGGGCAACGCTGGCGCCGGAGCCTGCTTGTTCCACGCAATGCTCTCCAGGTAATCCCGCACAAACTGTTTGTCAAAACTTGGCTGCGCACCACCCGGCTTCCACGCCGCCTTTTCCCAGAACCGCGATGAGTCAGGCGTCAACGCCTCATCTCCCAGGACGATCTTCCCATCCACGCGGCCAAACTCAAACTTGGTGTCTGCCAATATCAGCCCGCGCGCTTCGGCATGGTCCGCAGCCCGTGCATAGAGTGCGAGAGTCAGCCGCTTCAACTCCGCAGCGTCCGCAGCTCCGACTACCTCTTCAGTGGCTGCAAAGGAGATATTCTCGTCGTGCTCCCCGTCCTGAGATTTCGTTGCCGGCGTAAAGATTGGCTCAGGCAGTCGCGAACCATCCTGCAGGCCTTCCGGCAGCGCAATGCCGCAAACGCTCCGGCTTGACTGATATTCCTTCCAGCCTGAGCCGGCCAGGTATCCCCGCGCCACGCACTCCACTGGGAACATCGCCGCCCGCCGCACCAGCATGGTCCGGCCTTCCAGCTGATCCGCATACGGCTGCAACTCGGCAGGGAATTCGCTCACCTCGGCCGTAATCAGATGATTTGGCACAATGTCCTTGAGCAGTTCAAACCAGAAAAGCGAAATCTGTGTGAGAATCTTGCCTTTGCCAGGAATGCCCGAACCCAGCACGTGATCGAAAGCCGAAATTCGGTCAGTCGCCACCAGCAGCAAATCATCGTTGACGGCAAACAAATCGCGCACTTTTCCGCGCCCAATCAGCGGGATCGAACCCAGGTCTGTCGTCAATAAACAAGATTGCAATGCGGACAAAGGAGAGCCTTTCGCGGCGTCAAGTGAAGAATCGATTTTCCAAGGCTCGCCGAGCTTTGTCAATGCTTCTCGGTAATATCTCAAATGCTATGGCTCAATCAATCCATGTTAAAAACTTGAAACCACTGCCGACCCAAACGACTGTGACCGCCGTCACCGCGAACCATTCCCGGATGCGCGAAACTCATTTTGTCAACGCGGTTCGGGGATGCACGATTCCCCTTGAGCCCGGCGACACGAAGGTGGCAGCGGACGGGGAAGCCGCGGCAAACTTCGTTGTAGCAGGGATCACCAGTAGCCGTCGACTACCGACCTCCAGCCTCGGCTACTGGTTCCCTTATATCGTCATACAATAAGCCCTCCAGGCAAATCCTACCCTGCCTGGAGGGTACATCTTTTAAGCCTCTTTTTTGACCATTCCGATGCGTCAAAAGCAGCGGGGCGAATGATCCTAAGTTCTGATCAACACTCGCAATTTGTAACGCACGCGTAGATTGAATCTCAAAATTTGAGCCCTACTGCTTGTAAATCAGTAGCGAAAACGTCCCCGGCACGATCGTTGGCCACGGATGCGGATTCTCGGCTGTCGGAGCCGGCGGCGGTCCCATCTTCGCAGTGATGGTGTAGACAATGTGCCGCTCACTGTCCAGCGCCATCGTACGCGCACCAGACTCCGTCTTGATCGACTGCGCAACCTTGAATTCTCCGGGCGTGCCTTCGTGTACCACCGTCACTTCACCCGCGCCGCAGGAAGCAAACGCAAGCTGTTGCCCAGGATCGTACGCCGTCGCATCCGTGCCCTTGGCAATGGGCGCTGAACCGAGCACCTTGCCGTCGGTGTACCGGATAGCCTCAATCGTCTGGCTTCCGCCGCATCCGGCAAAGAGCCGCTCGTGGGCCACGTCAATCGCCAGCCCCGAGGGCCGCTTGCAGGGCGCAATCGGCCACCTGGCCACTTCCTTCATCTGCTTCGCGTCCAGCTTGGCAATCTCGTTCTTGTCCTCGATGTTGACGTACACAAATCCCGCGCCATCGGCCTGCGCAAACTCCGGCTTGCCGCCCAGAGGAATCGTCGTCAGCAGCGCGCCCGTCTTCGCGTCAATCACCGCCGCGCCCTTTTCCCCAAAGCCAAACACCCGCTCCGTCACTGGCTCAAACAAAATTGCGTCGGGGCCATTGTCCTTCAGCTCCGTATGCCGAACGACCTTGTTGGTTTCGGTATTCAGGACTGTGGCAGCGTCCCCGTCACTCACAAACGCCAGCTTGAGTTTGGGCGCGAACGAGATCGCATGTGCCCCTTCAAATCCAGGCACTTCATTGAGCTTTTTGCCGTCGGAATCCAGAATCAGCACATGCTTGCCGTACGGAATGAAGACATGCCCGGTGCCCGGTTCCACAGCAAAATAGTCCCAGAAACCACTGCCGCCCAGCACCACCCGCTTCGCCAGATGGTAGGCCGGGGCATTCTGCGCGCTGGCGGTGAGCCTGGCAGACAAAAGGATCAACAAAGTCATGAGCCCTGCGGTCAGGACTTGCGTGGGGAGATTGTTTCGTCGTGGTGTCATGGATCCTCGTTTCAAGTTCGTGCGAAAGGCAACACTTTGGTTGTACGCGAGGCTGCGTCGGTGTGTCCATTGAGGGCCCACGGTTGAAGCAATATGACGTTGTCTATTCCTGATCAGATGACGACGGATTTTGACCAGATGACGCAGGTTTGCGTTCAGATGATGATGGACTTGGACCAGATGACGACAAGCAGAAGGGTCTGGGTAGATGGCGCAAAGAAATCACTGTCTTTTTGGTCTGATCGATCGGGGATTTGGTCCCCACCGGCATGGTCAGTCTGTGTGCAACCCAGCACTCGCGACGACTTATGCCGCGCGGAACTCCACCCTCAGACCTAACGCCTTTGCCACTTTAACGACCGTAGCAAAGCTAGGATTGCCCTCCGAGGAAAGCGCCTTGTAGAGTCCCTCACGCGTCAACCCTGTTTCGCGAGCCAGTTGGCTCATGTTGCGTGCACGAGCCACGGTTCCGAGTGCCTGTGCGATCAACGTCGGATCGTCTCCGGCCCCCTCGATGACCGCTTCGAGGTAGGCGGCAATACGCTCATGATCGGTAAGGTAATCAGCGGTGTCGTATCGGCTGAAGGTTTCCTTTACAGTGTCTATGCGTTAGTCCTTCCAATAGGCGGCGATTGTTTTGGCTTGGGCGATATCTTTGTTCTGGGTGGATATGTCTCTGCCGCAGAGCAGCACGACAATCATTAAGCCACGTAGCATGAAGTACACGCGGTAGCCGGGGCCGAAATCGATTCGCATTTCGGAGATGCAGTCTCCTATTGGTTTGATGTCGCCGGGATTGCCTGTGGCCATGCGGTCCAGCCGCACCTGAATGCGGGCGGCGGCGCGTATGTCTCGCAAGTCGCGAAGCCAACGGTCGAAGGTTTCGCTCTTAAAGAGTTCGACCATGTGCCAACCGTAGTTCACAGAAATGAATATGTCAACTATGGTTTACGGTTTTGTGGTTAAAGCGGAAGCAGTGCCCGGTGCTAAAGCCCGTTTTTGTGGAGCGTGGACTGGGGCATGAATTCACTCTCCGGGTTCGCGCTAGCGTGAATTTGGTTGAAGTTGGGTCCCCACTCGCTTGCCACAAATGCGGCGGCGTGGATGGGGCACCCCGGCATTTTCGGGCTTTGGACAATCCACATCTCAAATCGAGATGTGGGCACCCGGCTAATACTTGTTCGACGACTCTCCGAAAGGGTCGGAATTCCATTGCGGCGAATTCTTCACTACAAACAATTCAACCTGCGTCCCACTTGCTCCGATTCTCGTACACGCTTCTTTCTTTGGTGCGTCTAGCTTCTTTATTGAATGTGTATTGGAAATTGTCTTGTTTGGAATTGAGATGAGGATCGTTTGCTCCATACATATAGCGCTTGAGGACGTCGCGATGATTTGATTTTCGTCCCACTTTGCAATCTGAAAATGCGTTATTGATATATGAGGGTGCCCCGAATAATACTCCGCGTCGGCTTCAACACACGTCTTCGATGAATAGTCGCAGTCAATCTCGGTTTCGCTCGGATATGCTGCTTTGTCTTTGGGATTCGATGGCACCCACCTTCCGGTGACGGAAAAACCGTTTGAATTCGCGAAAAAATCTAGCGGGGGGGTGGACTTTTGAGCGTAAACGGACATCGGGAGCAGCATTGCCAAGGCAACCAGTTTGTTTCTCATGACCGCAGAATATAACACGGCACTGCTTTTGAGCGCTGGAGAAATCATTGTTGTTGAGCGTTCGCGGGATGACGGGGGAAATACGTCGTCAGTGCCCGCACTCAAGCGCTGGCCCGCTCCCGCTCCCGGTTTCCCAGATGCACGCTCACAATCTTCGAAACCCCCGGTTCCTGCATGGTCACCCCATAAATCAGGTCCGCCGTCTGCATCATCCGCTTCGAGTGCGTCACCAGCAGGAACTGCGTGTCCTGGCTCATCCCATGCAGCAGATCAGCGAGGCGGCCCACGTTGGTTTCATCAAGCGCCGCATCCACCTCGTCCAGCACGCAGAAGGGAGCCGGCTGATATTGGAAGATTCCCACCAGCAGGCTCAGCGCCGTCAGCGCCTTCTCTCCACCCGAAAGCAGCAGCACGTTCTGCAGCTTCTTGCCCGGCGGTGAAGCCACAATCTCCAGCCCGCTCTCGGCCTGGTGCTCCGCATCCGTCAGCCGCAGGAAAGCCTGACCGCCAGGGAAGAGCTTGTTGAAGACCTGCGCAAAATTCTCGTTGATCCGTGCAAACGCCTCATCAAACTTCACCCGTGAAATCTGGTCGATCTCCTTGATCGTGCTCTGTGTATTCTCAATCGACTCCACCAGATCCTTGCGCTGCGTTTCAAGGAAGGCGTGCCGCTCTGCCGTCTCCTTGTACTCATCGAGCGCCATCATGTTCACCGGACCCATCGCTTCCAGCTTCTGCTTGAGTCCGCGGCTTTCTTCCTCGGCCTCCGCCAGTTCCTCGCCTTCGAGATAAGTAATGCCTTCCTCAACGCGCAGCACGCTGGCTTCGATATTCAGGTCGTTCAGGCAACTGGCCTCCAGGTGTTCCAGGTCGCTCCTGAGCTTGGCCGCCGCGCTTGCCAGGCTGCTCCGGCTCTCGCGAAAACCATCCGTTGCCGCGCGCAGCGACTTCAACTGCGCCTCGGTCGCCGACAACTGCTCCCGCAGCGCCGCTGCCTCAGCCGCCGCCGCTTTGGCTTCAGCCGCCGCCTGCTCGCGAACTGACTTCAGTTCAATCTGGCGCGCCTGCAATCCGTCATTCTCACCCAGCCGCTGGTCGCGCTCCGCCACTGCTGCAACCATCTGCTGTTCAATCATCAAGGCGCGCTTTTCAAGATCAGCGTGCAGCCGGTCTATGCGCTGATAGGCTGCATCGGCCCCCCGCCGCCGCTCTTCCAGGCCTGCCAATTCCGCTGTTACTCGCGCCGCCTCCTGCTGCAAAGCCTCGCGATTCTGCCGCAACTCAGCCAGCCCCTGCTGCAGCTCCTCCAGTCGAACCTCTGCCGCCGAGTGCTCCGCCTCCAGACGCTGCGCCTCTTCGATCTTGGCGCCAATCAGCCCCTGCTTCTGCTCCCGCGCTTCCTTGTTGCGCCCGGCCTGCATCGTCCACTCCTGCAAGCGCCGCTCAATCCGCTGGACTTCCGACTCCATCTGCTTCAGCGCCGCGCCCTGGTTTGCTGCATCGCGCTCCGCCTGCCGCCGCTGCTCATTCAGCAGCTCCAATCGAGCCACCAGCTCTTCAATCGCCTTCGCCGCTGCAACCGCATTGATCTCCGCCTGGCTCAACTCACTTTCGACAGCGCCCAGCTTACGCTGCGTCTCGCGTAAATCACGCTTCACAGCCAGCGGGCCCTCCGCAGCAGGCTTGCCGCCGCTTACCATCGAACTATGGAAATATTCCCCCGTCGGCGCAAGAAAATACCCCTGTGGATACTCGCCTGCCAGTCGCCGAGCCGTCTCTGAATCAGGCGCCAGGTACCCATCCCGCAGCTTAGGCAGCATGGCTTCGAGGCTTTTGCCAAAGCCGTTGAGTACGCGAATCGTCGACCGCAGCGGCACCAGCCCTTCGACAGAAATCTCCTGAGGCGACTCAAACAGCTCGCCCGCCGCTTCGTCAGGATGCACCAGGAATGTCGCTCGCCCATCCATGCCCGAGCGCAGCAGTCGAATCCCCTCCGACGCAGCCTTCCAGTCCTTCACCACGATGTAACTCAGCTCTTCGCGCAAAAAGTCGTCAGCGACTGCTTCATGTTCGCCTGCCACATCTACAAAATCCGCCAGAGTACCAATCGGCGTCATCCCCGGTCCCAGCGAATCCTGCTTCAGCAGCTTCCTCACCGTTTCGGTCGAGTAGCTGTGGTTCTTGATCACCGCGTCCAGAGAATTCCGCCGCCCCGTCAGCGTTGCCTGCTCACCGCGCAACTGGTTCGAACGTGTGCGCAGCGCAGCCTCTTCGCCCCGACGCACCTGCAAAGCCTCGCGTACGTCGGCAATCTCAGCTTCCAGCAGTTTCAGGCTTTCCGCCGCGCCCTCAAACCTGATGTGCGCCTGCCCGCGCTCGGCTCCCAGATTCTCAGCCTCCGCGCGCGCCTGCCCCATCTCGTTTTCGAGCCGCTGCGCATCGCGCTCCAGCGCCGCCAGAGACTCCTCAGCCTGCGCAGTCTGGTTGCGAGCAATCCCGGCCTGCGTCAGCACGTGCATTGCCTGACGACGGCCGCTCTCTACCAGTCGTTCAGCGTCCATTACCTGTTGCGCGCCCAGCCGAGCCTCCTGCTGCCGCGATTCAACCTGTGCGCGAAACGCCTGCGCTTCTTCCGCCGCAGTTGCCAGAAACACCTTGTGTTGCTCGCGCTCCTCGGCAATGCCCGTAATTTGCGTCTTGGTCTGCGCTATTTCCGCAGCCGTAGCTGCCAGCCGCGCCTCAAGCTCAGCGACACGCTCAGCATTGTTACGCTCCCGTGCCGCCGCTCGCTCCAACTCTACTGCCGCCGCATTGGCCTGCGCCTGTGCCGCCTGCCCCGTCCGGTCAAGCTCATAGCCTCGCCCGGTCAGCTCATGCTGCGCTGCGTCCAGCGATTCAACGTGGGCCGCCGACTCGTCAATCTGGATCGTCAACGCCGCAATCTCCGCGTCCAGGCGCACCTGTTCCGCATCCATCCGCGTCAACCGGCTCGCCACCGTCACCCGCAGTTTGGCTCGCAGTAAATCGCGCAGCTCCGCAAACCGCTCCGCTTTCGCCGCCTGCCGTTTCAGCGAATTCATCTGCCGCGTCACTTCATCAAAAATGTCATCGATACGAGCCAGGTTCTGCCGCGCCGACTCCAGCCGCAACTCCGCCAGACGCTTTTTCGTCTTGAACCGCGTAATCCCCGCCGCTTCCTCGATAATCGAACGCCGGTCATGCGGCTTTGAACTCAGCAACTGCCCGATCCGCTCCTGCCCGATAATCGCGTAGCTCTCCGGCCCCAGGCCCGTCCCCATGAAAATGTCCTGAATATCCCGCAGTCTGCACAGCTTCCCGTTCAGCAGGTACTCGCTCTCGCCTGTCCTGAAGAGCCGCCGCGTAATGACAATCTCGCCTTTTTGCGGAGTGCGCGAAAACTTCCGTCGCCGGATCTTGAGCACGACCGCCTGTGGTCCGCCGCCGCCAGCCTCAGCGCTCGGCTCCTGCGCTTCCATTTCGCCGTCTTCCAGCGCCTGCCCCGGCTGATTCTCGGCAATGATTTCTTCGGCCTCACTGGCCCGCTTCCGCCGCAGTGCCTGCTCGTCCCAGTCAGATGGAAAGTCGGAGTCGATCTCCACCTCAGGCTCACGGTCAATGATCATCGGACCCTCATACGCCTCAGGGTCCACCATCGTGATCGTCACCTCGGCCATGCCAAGCGCCTTGCGGTCTCGCGTCCCGGCAAAGATCACATCCATCATCTGGCCGCCGCGCAGCGTCTTCGCACTCTGCTCGCCCAAAACCCAGCTAACACCATCCAGAATGTTGGACTTGCCACAGCCATTCGGCCCAACCACCACTGCAATCCCCGTGCCCGGCAGCACCAGTTCCGTCCGATCGCAAAAGCTCTTGAAGCCTAAAATGTGGATCTTCTTCAGTTTCAGCATGAACACTCCGAGGCCAGCACGAGGGAAATCGCAGCCCTATCCCTACAACGCTACGGTCCAGAATTCGCAGGGTCAACCGCTCAAAGAGCAGTTCTTGTGGATAAGAAGTCCCAAACTCACCCCAGCTGAAATTACTCAAAAGAAAGGGAATTCCGTCCCCGGTTTTCCTCAGAAAGCCGCGAAAGCCAACGGCCCTAGTGTTTCAGCCGCAGGTCAAAGGGATACTCATAAGCTCTTTCTATTTTTAAGAGCGCCGCGTCAGGGTGCATCGGATTCAGCAGGTAGTTCCAAGTCTCTGTCACCATCACCGAGGGCACACGCAATAACGCCGAGTGTCGGCTTTCCAGCCAATTGGCACCGATTTGCTGCGTAAAGCCTGGTTCGTTCATCCACTTGAGCGGTAGATCGTCGGGCGAAATTTCATCTGCCACGATTTCCGGCCCGACGATCCTGAGGAGAGTAAATGTCGGCGGTACGTCCTCCGCCGTTATGTGGACAGTTGTTTCAAGTAAAGCGCAGGCAGCGGAGTCAGACGTATATACCACTGGGGCCCCGGCCAGATTCCACCGGCCAGAAGCCCTCCTGCCGCCTTCTCCGCGTAAATCAAGATGCCGGCTGATCCTCCACAAAAGCATCAGATATACATGCCTTCGTCAATTTGAACCAGCAGTTCCTCAACCACCCGCGCCCCAACCTCGGTCGTCAGCAGCGAAATCGGTGTGCGTCCACCCTGCGCAAACAACACATTCCGCAGCGCCGGGTCGAGCCTCGGGTTGGGCCGCCGCAGCCAAGCCAACGCCCGTTCACGGCTCCCGTAAACAGACTCCGTCGATCGCAACACCCGCAGCAATCGTATAACCCGGTCCGATTCTTCCAGTGTCAGCAATTCCTTCCGCGAACGCCGATGCTGCAAGGTACGCGCCGGAAGCACAACCGAATGCACCTCAGCCCGCTCAAATCCCAGGCCCAGCAGGGAATCGATAATCGACGGAGGAAAGCGCCGTTCCACCAACTCCACCACATTTGCCCCGCCCGCTATCTGCTCCAGTCCAAGCCAGTCAGGGGGAGCCAGAGTCTGTGTCACCGCTGCACTCATCTCAAGTACCTCATCTACATTATGCCACCGATCGTGCGGCAAAATGTAGAACATCCGTGCCCCGGTAAGTTTGGCCCCTAGTGCTTCCCATTTCAAACCGTCGGTTCACTTCGAATTTCCAAACCATGAAGCTCTAAACTGAACTCAAAGGAATTTGACATATGAACCCCATCGAACTCCCCAAGCACCAACGCGCCGACGCCATCGCCTCCATCCGGCGCTATTTCGAAGAAAATCTGGAACCCATCGGCGACCTGCCCGCCAGCCTGTTGCTCAACTTCCTGCTCGAAGAGATCGGCCCCGCCATCCACAACCAGGGTGTATCCGACGCACAGCAGCGGCTTCAACTTCAGCTCTCTGACCTCACCGGCGAGCTTTACGCCGACCCCTTCCAGTACTGGCCAAGGGCCGACGCAAAGCGCAAATCCCGCCGCTAGCCGTGCTGCGGCGCCTCTACTTGAGGCTTACCTGATTTGCCCCCGGATGCAGCGGCGTTGTCTTCCCCTTCCAGACAAACACCCCGGTAAGCCCCGCCGGCAGATCTACCGTTCCCGACGCCCCTTCATACTTCACGTGAATCAACCCAGCCGCATGAGGATAGCTCGCCTCCAGCCGCGTCAGGTCCCCGAGATGTGGAGCAACCCGCACAGTCCTGAATCCCGGCTCCGCGGGCGCAATTCCCGCAACCAGCGTCAGCAGGTCATAGGTTGGGTGCGCCGTCCACGCATGCGAGTCAGACCGTGTATCTCCCGGCTGCTCCGGCCACGTTGTAAAGCCCATCTTCAGGAAGCCGTGCCAGTCGCTCAGTGTCTTCAGATAATCGTCGGCCATCCCCGCGTGATCCAGCGCCCGCGCCAGATAGTAGCGGAAGTAGAAGCTCGCTCCAGTCAGCTTCGTAGCCTGCGGTTGGCCTAACTGCTTCGCCTCCACAAGCCTCATCAGCGCTGGCTGATCCTTCTTTGGAATCACGTCATGCAGTACCGCAAGCATGTTCGTATGCTCACTGTACAAATCCTTGGTGGCATTGTCAGCAAACAGTCCCTTTGAAGCATCCCAGCACTGCGCCACCACGCCCTTCTTCGCTCGCTCCAGTCGTGGCGTATACAGTGCCACATACTCCGGCGAGCCAAGCGACTTTTCCATATCAATCGCATCTTCAAGTGCGCCGATATATTGCATCGTGGTCAGACAGCTCTCATTATTCGCATCATAAGAGGGGAATGGCTTGGTCGTCTCCGTCTCCACCCAATCCACAAAGCTCCACCAGGGCAGTTGACCCAGCACTCCGTCCTGATGCTGATAACCCGCAAACCACTCCAGCACCGTCCGCGTACCCGGCAGTATGCTCTTCACAAATCCGGTATCCGCCCTGTACATGTAGTTATCATGCAGCATTCCAATCCATAACAATGAGAAGGGAGGAATATACTGCGGCAGTTGCGAAGGATAGCGGCTCGTCGTAATTCCAGCTGTATTCCGCGAGTCATCCAGTGCGGTAATCGCCTGCCGCGGCAGCAGGTCAGTCCCCGTCATGGCATACGTAATCAGCGCCTGTAGCCGTGTATCTCCCGAATACTGCAACTGCTCGTAATAGGGAGTGTCCATGTAAGTCTCATGTGCATCCAACTGTGCCGTATGCCAGCCAATCTCCCATATCTTCTGCAAGTCCGGATCGCTTGAAGAGAAACTCGCAGATACCTTGAATGGATAAGCCGTGTAGTGCGCCTCCAGCCCATCCAGTGTTAGCGCCTGCTCTCCCGTTTCAACATCCAGGTCCAGGTAGCGCCACGTCCGCCACCACATTGGCTCAAAGCTCCGGTGCTCTCCGCCATCCGGCAACACTTCGTCCGTAATTCCGAGCGCCTGCCGCGTGCCTACCTCATTTCGGTTGCCCTTGTGCTGCTTTTCGTCATACAGCGCTTCGGCGTAGACCATCCTGATCTTGGAGCCATTGCCGCCGGAGAACTTCAACAGCGGATAAGCCGTCGTCAGTTCCGACCGGTCAAGCATGATATGCGCATGGGTCTTGGCCGGTATCGCAAGCGGCTTTGCAGGGAAGTCGCCAACTTCCGCAATACTGCTGCGAACAACATGCCCCGGGTCCTCAGCTTCATAAGCCATGTGCGGCAGGGGATCAGCCACAAGCTGCCACGCATTGTCAGGGTCGCTCCTCCCCCGCGAAGCTGCGCTCCCCGCTCCGGGATACACAATCTCCCTCAAAGCCGATCCCGCATGCACCCATCCCGAACCAACCGTCCCGTTCGCCAGCCAATTCCAGTCGTAGTCACCTGCCCGCAGTCTTTCACCCGGCCCGGCAGCAAAATAGGCATAGAACCCATGCGGCTCCCGCGGAAAAGCAATCTGCCCCTTTTCCTCCTCCACCAGCCAACTCGGATTGGTATTCACCGCCTCCTCTGCCGCCGTGTCCCCCTCCAACAAAAATCCCGTACGGTCCGACATCTGCGCCACTGGCGCAAAAATGCCAAAATTCCAAACTGTTGCCGCCACCGTGTTCACGCCTGGTTTGAGCATGGGAGCCAGATCAAACGTCTCGTACCGCCAGTGCTGCAAATCTCCACGTGCCGGGCCGTCGCCCACGCGCGCACCGTTCACATACAGCACAAACCGGTTGTCCGCACTGACATGCACCACAAAATGCTCCGGCACCGCCTTCAACTCAAGCGCCTTCTTGAAGTGCAGCGTAATCGCTTCTTTCAGCGGGGCCGTCGGATGGCTGATCCACTGCGCCTTCCATTTCGGCCGTAACGTCTGTGCAGCTTCGCCCACCAAAACCGCAGGCATCGCAATCAACAAAACAACCGCGCAAAAAATCGCAGCAGGGAAGGGAATACGGAAACGCCGGGCTATACGCACGCTATCTTTCTCCAGTTGTAGAGTTTGGTCAAAATTTCCAAATCCGCCAGACACACCCGTGCCCAAGCCGAAACATCATAGCTGAAAAGGTATGTCTATTGGTTTGCCGTGTCCAAAGAGAGCCGCCAAACTCCGTCAACAGACTCTAGATCCGCCCCGCAGCCCGCAGCCCGCGTATCTCTTCATCCGTAAAAACACGCGACCTGATCAGAAACCGCACCCCCTCCGACCCCTCCAGCGAAAACATCCCACCCCGCCCCGGTACCACATCCAGCGTCAACTGCGTGTGCTTCCAGTACTCAAACTGGCTCTTGCTCATGAAGAATGGAACCCCATCGACCGTTCCCAGCTGCACATCCGAGTCGCCCGTCAAGAACTCGCCCATGGGAAAACACATCGGCGAACTGCCATCGCAGCAGCCCCCCGACTGGTGAAACATCAGCTCCCCGTGTTTCGCCCGCAAGCTGCGAATCAGCTCCACAGCCTTCTCAGTCGCCTGCACCTGCTCCGGCAGAGTCAAAACTTGTGCATCCATCCCGCCACCTCCAGCTTTCCACGCCAAAGACTAACATCGTTAAGCATCGCTTCGCCGCCGCGCTCATCTAACAGGCATGAGCACTGAAAACGCCAGCAAGCCCTTCCCCCTCTCCGTTCTCGATCTCGTCTCCTGCCGCACCGGGGAATCCGTCAGCAGCGCGGTCGCCCGCTCGGTCAATCTCGCTCAGCACGTCGAGCGCCTCGGCTTCACCCGCTTCTGGCTCGCTGAACATCACTCCATCGCCGGACTCGCCTGCTCAGCAACCGCTGTCCTCATCGGCCACATCGCTGCCGCCACCTCAACCATCCGCGTCGGCAGTGGCGGCGTCATGCTGCCCAATCACGCCCCGCTTGTCGTCGCCGAACAGTTCGGTACCCTTGAGGCGCTCTACCCCGGCCGCATCGACCTCGGCCTCGGACGCGCCCCCGGCGGCGACTCCCGCACCATGCATGCTCTCCGTCGCGGACACCATCAAAGCGGCGAAGATTTCCCCGCACTCCTCGCCGAACTCCAGACCTACCTCGGCCCCCAGCAACCCGGCCAGGCCGTCTTTGCCTATCCCGGCCAGGGCTCGAATGTCCCCATCACCCTGCTCGGCGCCAGCAACTTCAGCGCCCAGCTAGCCGCATCTCTGGGCTTGCCCTTCGCCTTCGCCGCCCACTTTGCCCCGGAATACCTCAACTACGCCGCCGACCTCTACCGCCGCCACTTCCGCCCCGGCATCCTCCAGCAGCCGCATCTGATGATCGCTGTCCAGGTAATCGCCGCAGAAACGGACGCAGAGGCCCGCCGCCTCTTCACCACCGCCCAGCAGCGCTTCCTCCGCCTCATCCGCAATCAGCCCGTCGAACTTCTCCCACCCGTCGATTCCATGGAGCCGCTCTGGTATCCCGGTGAAAAAGAAGCCGTCACGACCCGCCTGAGCGCCGCCATCGTCGGCTCCCGGGCCACCGTCCAGGTCGGCATCGAAAAGCTCATCCAGCAAACCCAGGCCGACGAAATCATCGTCGTCACTGACACTTGGGATCACCAGGATCGCCTCAACTCCTGCAGCCTCGTTGCAGAAATCGCAACAAGTCTTCAGACTCACGGAAAGTTAGCGCTGCAGAACTAACTCCAGCCCTGAAACAATCGCCTCTGCACCAGCCCAAATGGCCGATGCAGAGGCGATTGTGTTTTCATCGAGGTTCGGCTGTCGTTTCCGCCTACGCTAAAAGAAGCCGAGCTTCTTCGGCGAATAACTGACCAGCATATTCTTGGTCTGCTGATAGTGATCCAGCATCATACTGTGCGTTTCGCGACCAATGCCGGATTGCTTGTAACCGCCAAAGGCCGCGTGCGCCGGATAAGCGTGGTAACAGTTCGTCCACACGCGCCCCGCCTGGATGTGCCGTCCAAACCGGTAGCAGCGATTCGCGTCCCTGCTCCAGACGCCCGCGCCAAGCCCGTACAGCGTGTCATTGGCAATATGCAGCGCCTCATCCTCATCCTTGAAGGTCGTCACCGAAACGACAGGCCCGAATATCTCCTCCTGGAAGATGCGCATCTTGTTATTGCCTTCAAACACTGTCGGCTGCACATAATAGCCACCGGCCAGGTCGCCCTCGAGAATAGACCGCTCGCCGCCGCACAGCAGCTTCGCACCCTCCTGCTTCCCGATGTCGATATAACTCAAAATCTTCTCCAACTGCTCGCTCGAAGCCTGCGCGCCAATCATCGTCGAGTTATCCAGCGGATTCCCCTGCTTCACCGCTGCTACCCGCTTCAGCGCCCGCTCCATAAACCGCTCATAGATGCTCTCTTGAATCAGCGCACGGCTCGGGCATGTACATACCTCGCCCTGGTTCAGCGCAAACATCGTAAAGCCCTCAAGCGCCTTGTCAAAGAAGTCGTCATCCTCCTGCAATACATCTGCAAAGAAGATATTCGGGCTCTTGCCGCCTAACTCCAGTGTTACCGGGATCAGGTTCTGGCTGGCATACTGCATGATCAGCCGCCCCGTCGTCGTCTCCCCCGTAAACGCAATCTTCGAGATCCGCGAAGAGGAGGCCAGCGGCTTGCCCGCCTCCAGCCCAAAGCCGTTCACGATATTGAGCACTCCCGGCGGCAGCAGGTCGCCAATCAGCTCAGCCCACACCAGGATGCTCGCCGGGGTCTGCTCGGCTGGCTTGAGCACCACGCAGTTGCCGGCGGCAATCGCGGGAGCCAGCTTCCAGGTGGCCATCAACAGCGGGAAATTCCACGGAATAATCTGCCCCACCACGCCCAGCGGCTCCTTGAAGTGGTACGCCACCGTGTCGTTGTCAATCTGCGACAGCGCCCCCTCCTGCGCCCGGATGCACCCGGCAAAATAACGCCAATGGTCAATCGCCAGCGGCAGATCGGCTGCCATCGTCTCGCGAATCGGCTTGCCGTTATCCCACGTCTCGGCCTCAGCCAGCAGGCTCAGGTTGTCTTCCATGCGCTGGGCAATTTGATTGAGAATGTTGCCCCGCTCGGCCACGCTCGATCGCCCCCAGCTCTCCTTTGCCCGGTGCGCGGCATCGAGCGCGAGCTCAATATCCGCCGCATTCGACCGCGGAATCTCGCAAAAAGCCTTCCCCGTCACCGGCGTAATGTTTTCGAAATACTGTCCAGACGAGGGCGTAACCCACTCCCCGCCAATGTAGTTGCCATACCGCGCACGAAACCCGTGCCGCCCACCGCCCAGGATCCCAGGCTGCAAAGAAGTCAAAGTAGCCACAACGCACCTCACTCAGGAAATTCGCAGCGCCAAAATAAGCACCACCCACCCAAGGCCGCAAATCATACACCCGAGGCCGCAACCGCCGTCAAACCCGCGCTGCCCATGGCGTACAACCGATCAGGGCTGCCCCCGAGTGCCCCACATCTCGCCTCGCGGATGGGGAGCCAGTATCGTGCGCAGCACTATCCCCAGCGCCAAAGGCGCGCGCAAGACCAGCCCAGGGCATTGCCCTGGGTCAGGGTGCAGATGAACCTCTGAGGGCTGCAAGCCCGACCTATCGGCCTTACGCGTGTGCCACATCTCCCTGCCTGGGGTCGATCGCCTGGCTAAAACTTCGCCCAACGAGAGACAAGCACCAACGGCCCGATCTATCTTCTTCGCATGCCGCAATCACTATCTTTCCTGCTCGTTCACCTCATCTTCAGCACCAGAGACCGTGCCCCAAGCCTCAGTGCGTTGCTACGTCCCAACCTCCACGCATACCTGGCAACCGTGGCCCGGAACACCAGCTGTGAATGTTTTCGGGTCGGCGGCGTTGCGGACCACGTTCATCTGGCCATTCGCATATCGAGGACCATCACCATCGCTCAACTCGTGCAGGAACTCAAGACCTCCTCGTCGAAATGGCTCAAGACTCAATCGCCCGAGTTGAAGCAGTTCGCATGGCAGCACGGGTACGGCGCATTCTCCGTCGGACCTTCCGACCTGGAGGCCCTTACCTTCTACATTGACGCCCAGGAAGAACATCATCGCAAGCACAGCTTTCAGGAAGAATACCGGGCGTTTCTCCAGCGATACGGCGTCGAATTCGATGAACGATATATCTGGGATTGAGGGAATGGGCCGGGCCTTCAGCCCTCGAGCGTCGCGTGATGCACCTGACCCAGGCCGATGGCCTGGGCTGGTATCACGCGCGCCTTTGGCGCTTTCGAGCCCTGTACATCACGCGGCGGCACCCTCATGATGCTTCGACTGGTCGCCGAGCCCCCTCAGCAGACCTTCGACTGAGATATCTTCGTCCAGTGACTCCCAATGCAGGCCGCGCGCGCTGACTCGAACATCCTCAAGCTGAGCCGCACTTGCGCGCATCAATCGCGCCCTTTGCGATGGGTGGGAGACGACAAGCCTGCAACCCGAGAGCCAATTCGTGCCCAGCACGAACCCTAGCCCCTCGCGCTACTTTCGATCCCTTGCGCTTGCAAGACACTACCGCCGCGCGACCCGCTTCTTCGCCGTCGTCAGCTTGCCCAGCCCTTCCGGCCCAAGCGCAAACTTCCTCCGCTCTACCGGCGTCGAAAGCACCACGCTCGTCACCGGATTCCCGTAAGGCAGCAGCGCCTCAATCAGTGCCTCAAGCGCCTCCATTGAAGTCGTGGTGACCTTGAGCAAAAACGCGTCGCCGCCCGTCAGGTGGTGGCACTCACGCACCTCTTCCAGCGTTTGGACAAACTCCATGAGGCGGTAGTAGTGGGGGCCGTCACACGACATGCGCACAAATGCCACCACTTCTAGTCCGAGCGCTTCACGATCAATTTCGATGGTGTAGGCGCGAATGATACCGACTTCTTCCATCTGCTTCAGCCGCTCGGCCGTCGCCGTCGGGCTCAGGCCAACCCGGCGCGCCAACTCGGCCGTCGAAATCCGTGCGTTCCGCTGCAACTCCTTCAGCAGCCCCCGCCCGAACGCATCCATCAGGTAGCCAGTGCTCAAGGCCGTGGAATCAATGCTCATATCTAAAAATCATAGTGAATTCAGCGTTAGAAATCAAAGTATGTGGCGTAACCCATCTGTACCCCGGTGGGTCATCCGCATAGCATTACCGCTATGAACCCGCTTCAGATCCATGGTCAGCCCCTGACCCTCGCCGAAATCGAATCCGTTTCCGTTGCGCATCGCCGCGTCGAGATCGCCCCGGAGGCTCTCACCCGTGTAGCCCAGAGCCGCGCCGTTGTCGAGCACATTCTTGAAACCGGTCAGACCGTTTATGGCGTCAACACCGGCTTTGGCAAGCTTGCCGATGTCAGCATTCCAGTCGACCGACTCGCCCAGCTCCAGACCAATCTTGTCCGCAGCCACGCCTGCGGTCTTGGTGAGCCTTTGACGGAGGCTGAATCGCGCGCCATGCTTCTGCTCCGCGCCAACGTTCTGGCGAAAGGCCACAGCGGCACCCGCACATCATTGATCGAGTTGCTGGTCTCGATGCTCAACGCAGGCGTCCATCCGGTCATCCCCGCCAAAGGCTCGGTCGGAGCCAGCGGTGACCTTGCACCCCTGGCGCATCTGGCACTGGTTGTCATCGGCGAGGGTGAGGCCGTCTTCCACGGGAAAAGAACGAGCGGCATGGAAGCCCTGACCGCTGCGGGCCTCACGCCAATCGCGCTCCAGGCCAAAGAGGGCCTGGCCCTGCTCAACGGAACTCAAGCCATGACTGCCGTAGGTGCGCTGGCCATCGCCCACGCTACGCGGCTCGCCGAGATCGCCGACATTGCTGGTGCCATGAGCCTTGAAGCACTCAAAGGCACTCCTGTCGCCTTTGACCCGCGCATTCACCTGGCCCGCCCCCACGTCGGGCAGATCGCCGCCGCTACTCACCTCACCAACCTGCTTGAAGACAGCGAAATCCGCCAGTCCCACGTTGCCAACGACCCTCGTGTACAGGATGCATATTGCCTCCGCTGCATGCCGCAGGTCCACGGAGCCGTCCGCGGTGTGCTGGCCCATGTGACACAAATACTGGAGATTGAATCGGGCTCGGCCACCGACAATCCGCTGGTCTTTCCGTCGGAATCAGGAGTGCAGGGAAGCGGGGAGGTTCTCTCTGGCGGCAATTTTCACGGAGCGCCGCTGGCCTACGCATTTGACTACGCAGCCATTGCCCTCACCGACCTCGCCAGCATCAGCGAACGCCGCATTGACCGCCTCATCAACCCCGATATCAACGAAGGGCTTCCTGCCTTTCTCTGCGCCGATGCCGGCCTCTCCTCGGGCTACATGATCGCCCACGTAACTGCTGCGGCCCTGCTCAATGAGTGCAAAGTGCTCGCACACCCCAGCAGCACCGACTCCGTTCCCACCTCCGGAGGCAAGGAGGACCACGTATCGATGGGCATGACCGGTGCCTTGAAACTTCGCCAGGTCACCGATAACCTCCAACTAATCCTCGCCATCGAATTCCTCTGCGCCGCCCAGGGCCTCGACTACCGCCTCCCGCTCAGGCCCAGCATCGCAGTTGCAGCCGCCCACGGCCTGATTCGTGGTGTCGTGCCGCATCTTGCAGAGGACCGCTCACCCGCGCCCGACATCGAAGCGATTGCGTCTTTGCTCAACTCAAGTGCTTTCGCCAATTGAGGTGGGTTCGATTGCAGTGTTTTCGGAATTCTGCTGGCAATTGAAGGAAAACTTCGGCTATTATTTATTTCGTACTACGAAATACATAGCAGGAGAGCCAGAATGTCCATGTATCCCATTGAAGATGCACTGCGTGCCCAGCAGGCCCTCAGGCAGGCTGCAGGCCTTGAGCCTGAGCAGTTTCCTATCGAAGCCTTTGTGGGCATGATCAGTGATGAAATTGAAGAACTGCGCAAGCTGGGCAAGTCGGATGAGGAGATTGCAGGCTTGATCCGGGCCAGCTCTCGAATTCAGATCACTGCCGCCGAGATTGCTGAGAATTACGCCTCTCCTGAGCTTCGCCACGGGCATCCGTATCCGCACCCCCTGCCGTAAGCAATGCCTCCAGACCAAGAACCAGCCCTTCACGACGATCCGTGGGAATCTGCTCAAACAATCGGGCCATGTGAGTGTGGAATTCGGTTGATGCTGCGTTCTGGAAGGTCCTACCCTCCATCGTCAGGCTGAGCAGTACCTGGCGGCGATCACTGGCACCTTGAGTTCGAATGACCAATGCCCGGGCCTCAAGGCTGTCGACCGTCTTGGTCACGGTTGCTGAACCGAGGTTGAGCCGCCTCGCAAGCTGACTCAGAGGCATGCCGACGTCGTCGGTTGGCAGAGTATTCAAAATCATAAACTGGGTCGCGCTGAGCCCTGCCTTTTGAAAGCGGTTAAAATTTGCAGCCTGGATGAGCTGACGTACGCCCAACCAGGCGTCGAGAAAACGGGAAACTGTCTGATCGAGACTGGATTCACTTTCCATGTAGTGCATGTTAAACAGTCCAGGTGCGTGTTGCTTTCTGTCTCGAAGGGACTTCCCGCTACCCGGCTAATTTGTTGATAATTGATTCATGGCAAAGCAAGAATTCCAGACCGAAGTCTCCCAACTCCTCCAACTCATCGTTCACTCACTCTATTCGCACCCCGAGATATTTCTCCGCGAGCTCATTTCCAACGCCTCTGACGCGCTCGACAAGCTGCGGCATCTGACCCTGGTTGAAGATGCGTACAAGACGATACCCTTTGACCCGCGCATTGACCTCGACCTCGACGAAGAGGCGCAGACGCTGGTGATTGCCGACACTGGCATCGGCATGAATGAAGCGGATCTCATTTCGCACCTTGGCACGATCGCCCGCTCCGGGACGAAGAACTTCCTCTCGCAGCTCTCGGGCGATGCCAAAAAGGATTCGAACCTGATCGGCCAGTTTGGCGTTGGTTTCTATTCAGCCTTTATGGTTGCCGACAAGATCGAGGTTGTCAGCCGCAAGGCTGGCGAAGAGCAGGCCTGGCGCTGGACCTCGGATGGCAAATCCGGCTTTGAAATTGAGCCTGCCGAGCGCATGGTCCCCGGCACGACGATCGTTCTTCACTTCAACGAGGAAGGGAAGCAGTACGCCAACAGTTGGCGTCTCCAGGAGATTGTCAAGAAATACTCCAACCACATCGCTTTCCCGATCTTCCTGACCTACGACAAGAGCGAGTGGAACGCCGAGGAAAAGAAGTCCATCAAGACGCGCACCACTGAGCAGGTCAACGCCGCCAGCGCTCTCTGGCGTCGTTCAAAGAGCGAGATCAGCGAGGATGACTACAAGGAGCTCTACCAGGCTATTACCGGTGACTCAACAGACCCGCTGTTCTGGTTCCACACCAAGGCCGAGGGTTCGCTGGAATACACGACTCTTTTCTACATCCCGGCCAAAGCGCCGCTGGACCTGTATCAATCTGACTACCGCGTCGGCGTCAAGCTCTACGTCAAGCGCGTCTTCATCATGGATGATGCCAAGGAGCTGCTGCCGCAGTATCTTCGCTTCGTGCGAGGCATTATCGACTCTGAGGACCTGCCGCTTAACGTCAGCCGCGAAATCCTGCAACAGAATCGCGTACTCACCTCGATCCGCGTGGCCAGTGTCAAGAAGATCCTGAGCGAACTCAAGAACATTGCGACCAACAAGCCAGAGGAGTACCTCCAATTCATCGGAGAGTACAACCGCCCGCTCAAGGAGGGCCTCTACGGCGATTACTCCAACCGCGAGGCATTGCTCGATCTGGTGCGCTTCAAGTCGACAAAGGCAGAGGGTGTTACCAGCCTCTCTGAAGTCATGACTCGCATGAAGGATGGGCAGAAAGCCATCTATTACATCACCGGGGGCAGGGAATCACTGCTGCGCAACTCGCCACTGCTCGAGATCTACAAGAAGAAAGACATCGAAGTCCTCATTCTGGACGATGACTTCGATGAGATCATCTTTGCCAACATCGATAAGTATGGTGATATCGAGCTCAAGTCGGTCAACAAGGCCTCGACCAGTGAAGACCTGAAGGATGAATCGGAGCCGGCGGAAGAAGAGGCCAAGGCTGAATCGATCAAGCCGCTCCTCGACAAAATCAAGGCCGCGCTGGGGGACCAGATCAAGGACGTGCGCGCCTCGGTACGGCTGGCTGATTCGCCCTCGTGCATCGTCTCCGATGAGGCTGAGCCGTCGTTGCAGATGCAGCAGATCCTGCGGTCTATGGGGCAGACGGATATCCCGGCGCCCAAGCCCACGCTTGAAATCAATCCAGACCATGAGATTGTCAAGAAGCTGCTCGCTCATCCTGATGGAGCGCTGGCCGAGGACGCCGCCTGGCTGCTGCTGGATCAGGCGCTGCTGATGGAGGGCGTCCCACTCAAAGACCCTGCGAGTTTTGTCCAGCGACTTAACCGCGTACTGACTGCCTCAATCTGACGCTCGAACCAAAATGAAGATGGCGGCTGCAAGTCAACGCAGCCGCCATAACTTTTTGGTACTTTCACTTAAATTGTCCGCGAAAAGCCCTCATTTCATTGATAATCACTGAAATCAAGAAAGCCACCATGGGCGCGCGCTCCGAAGTTTTTCACCATCTCGGCACTGCTCCTGCTGGCTGGTTAAAGTTCATCCAAAGGAAAAGCTATGCACCGTGTCTCGTTAAGGGCTCTTCTGCTCTCGCTCACCCTGAGTGCGCCTGCCTTGTTTGCTCAGTCAGCCAATAATGCTATTGCTGCTGCAACCCCGGTTGTTCCGCGGCTGGTGAATTTCTCCGGCAAGGTGATCGATGCCAAGGGATCGCCGATTGCTGGCGTTGCCACGGTTTCTTTTGCGATCTACAAGGATGAGGACGGCGGTTCTCCGCTGTGGCTTGAAACGCAGAACGTGCAGGCAGATGAGTCGGGCAGCTATACGGTGCAGCTGGGGGCGACGGAGCCGGCTGGCCTGGCGCTGGATCTGTTCAACTCCGGCGAATCTCGCTGGCTTGGCGTGGCGGTCAATGGAGGCGCGGAGCGGCCTCGCATTTTGCTGCTCAGCGTTCCCTATGCGCTCAAGGCAGCCGATGCTGAGACGTTGGGAGGGCTGCCAGCATCGGCTTTTGTTCGCGCTGGGACGACTCAGCCAAGCGGTAAGCGCCCGGATGCTGTATCCACCCCCGGATCCAAGCCAAGGGGCCAGGGAACCAACCCTTCCGTCACTGGCGCAGGGCTTACGGGCTACGTGCCTCTCTGGGATTCCACGAGCGATATCGTCTCTTCGAACATCTTCCAGCAGGCCACATCTGTGGGTATTGGTACTGCTCTTCCGGCGGCAACGCTGGATGTGAATGGCAAAGCGGATCTTCGCGATACGCTCACGCTTGTTCCCAAACTCACTGATCCTGTTCTCGCGGTTTCGGGCTCGACCTTTGCGGTTGGCTCGACTGGCAAAGTTACCTTTGCCGTTGGCCAGACCTTTCCCGGGACGGGTGCCATCACCGGCATCACTACCGGCTCGACAAGTGGCCTGCAAGGTGGCGGCACATCGGGCGTGCTGAGCCTCAGCGTGAAGACCGCTGGCATTAGTAACTCGATGCTTGCCCACCCATCAGTCTCTGTGCCAGTGACTGCTCCGCTCACCGGCGGGGGTTCGGTTGCCCTTGGTGGCGCGACTGTACCGCTGGCCATTGCGCCCTGCGCCTCCGGCAATGTTCTGGTTTCGAACGGAACGACCTGGTCGTGCACTGCTGCGGCGGGAACGGGCAAGGTGGCGAGCGTAGCCTTGAGCGCGCCCGCAACGGATTTTGTCGTCAGCGGCTCGCCCATCACGACGGCAGGCACTCTTGCGTTGAAATGGAATACCCCGCCCAGCGCGACCAATGTTGCCAACTCCATCGTCAAGCGAGATGCTACGGGCAGCTTTGCTGCAACCTCCGTCAGTACCAGCGGCGCAATCATCAGTAACGGTGGCGGCGTTTCGGGCGCATCCTCTACCGGAGGATACGGCGTCAGCGGAACCTCCTCTGGAGTTGGTGTTCAAGGCCAAAGCACCGGAACCGCGAGCGGCGCCAACGGCGTCCAGGGGAATACCACGGCCGTCAACGGTTCAGGCGTAGCCGGATTCAACAATGCTGGAGGCATTGGCATCTATGGCCAGGGTGGCACTGGCGTAGCTGGTGTGGGCAGCGGCGCAGGCGGTACAGGTGTCGTGGGCGTGGGCGATATCGGCTTTTCCACCAATAACAATGTGCAGCAGGGCCGGACGGCGGGCGGCTGGGTCAAGGCGATGGTTTACGTCAACCAGTTCCAGGCGCCCTACTCCATTGTTCGCTGCTTCAACTCTACCCTCGTTGGGGCAGCCGCAACCACTGTTCCATGCGGCATTGACCTGGAAGAAGTCAGTTACGGCCACTTCCATCTCAATTTCAATTTTGAGGTCGACGATCGTTTCTATGTTGCGACCCTCGGCAATAGCTTCGCCACCTCCACGCTCGTGTGGCCAAGCGGGAAGAATCAGCTTACGGTTGACACATTGGACGCCAGCGTACAGAACATCGGCGGAACCTATAGCCTCATCATTTTCTAGGAATCAGACTTTGGTCCAACGACTTGACCGCGTCCTGACTTCGTCAATCCAAAGCCAAGGATGTGAGCAGACAGGGCGGCAGCCAATCCGGGCTTCCGCCCAGCGATTTTAAGCAGTTTTCTTGAAAATGCGCCAAATCGCACTGAATCCGTGGATAATGACCAAATCCCCTGAAAGCCACCATCGGCGCGCGCTCCGAAGTTTTTCCCCCATCTCGGCACTGCTCCTGCTGGCTGGTTAAAGTTCATCCAAAGGAATAGTCATGCTCCGCAATTTCACCGCCGCAGACTATAACCTTGTCGTTTTCTGAATAGCAATGTCCGGAGAGTCGGTTGCTTCTGCGAGCACCGTTTTTCTGGACAGCGGCTATTGCGGGATGAGATGCTGGTGCGCACTGAAACGGGTGACAGAATGAGCCTCGCGTGCGGGCATCTTCTGTCGCTCGCGATTGAGGTTTATCTTGTGAACGGAACCAAGGCGTCAGCCCGCTCGGTTGGCGCTGAAGTGTAAACGTTCGCAGCGAGAGGGAAGCAGCGAAGTTTATGCGAAGTGGACGACTGACAACCGCCAACACATTGACCGGACAGCAGCGTAGACTCTCTGCCTTTGCTCTCACGTGCGTGCCGATTCTTGCCCTGACCGGAGTCTTCGTTACGGTAGGTTGCCACGAAAAGAAGCCAGCGATTGTGACCGCTGGTCATTTGGATTTCAATCAGGATGTCCAGCCCATCCTCGCCAGCAATTGCTTCAGTTGCCACGGGCCAGACCCGGAGATGCGCAAGGCCGGTCTGCGCCTTGACCTCGAAGAATCGGCGATGAAGAAGCGGCCGGGCCATCCCGACGCCATTGTTCCTGGACACCCTGATCAGAGCGAAATGATCAAGCGCATCGAATCCAAGGATCCGCACCACCTGATGCCGCAAACATCTCTCGGTGAAGCCAAGCCGATGAAGCCGGAAGAGATTGCCATCCTGACCCAGTGGATCAAGGAAGGCGCGGTATACCGGCCGCACTGGGCCTTTGAAAAGCCGGCCAGGCCCTCGCTGCCAGCAGAAGCGGCTACGGGCGCAAGCCTCAATCCAATCGACGCGTTTGTGCTTGCGCGGCTCAAAAAAGAGGGGTTGCATCCCTCGCCCGAAGCCGATAAAGCAACGCTGATTCGCAGAGTTACGCTTGATTTAACGGGTCTGCTGCCCACACCGGCCGAGGTCAGCGCCTTCCAAAAGGACAGCTCGCCGCAGGCCTACGAACACCTGGTTGACAACCTGCTTGCCCGGCCCACGTACGGCGAACACCGCGCCCGTTACTGGCTCGATTACGCCCGCTACTCTGACACCTACGGGCTGCATTACGACAACAGTCGCAAAGTCTGGCCCTATCGGGACTATCTGATTCGCGCCTACAACAGCAACAAGCCTTTCGATCAATTTGCCATTGAACAGATCGCCGGAGATCTGCTCCCGGCTAAGAATCTTGATCCCCTGATTGCAAGCGGCTATGTTCGCCTTGGGGTCAGCAGCAATGAGGGTGGGACAATCCCCGAAGAGTTGCGCACCAACATTGCCCGCGAACGCACTGAAGCTTACGGAGCTGCGTTCATGGGCGTCACCGTCGGCTGCGCGGTGTGCCATGACCACAAATACGACCCCACGACGCAGAAGGACTTCTACGCGCTCAGCGCCTTCTTCAACAACATCGATGAGCGGCCCTACAACAACGACCGTCAGGTGTGGGAACCGATGGTGCGGATTCCAAAGGCAGCGAATCAGGAAGCCTTCAACCGCATCCTGGCCCGACGGATTGAACTCACGACCAAATTGAATGCCGCACGCTGGCAGCCACGCGCGCAGCTTGAGCCAACGATTGAGCGATGGCTGCATGCCAGCCAGAATCCGCCACAGCCGGTTTCCGATGAAAAGCTGGCGCTGCGTCTGCGCCTCGATGAGGGCGGCGGAGAGGCCGTCATCAACAGTGCTCCACACCCGCAAACGGCATCTTTTCCGCTTGGAAAGTTCAAAGGGCAGTGGGGTGAAACCACCTGGCTATGGCCCGATTTCCGGATGGAAACCAGTACTCGAGTTTTGCTGGGCCAGACAGGAAACTATGAGTCGAATCAGGCTTTTTCTTCAGGCGGCTGGTTCATGCTGAGGGGCGCACCCAGCCGTGATGCCGTCGGGCCCAGCGGCGCGCTACTCTCCAAGATGGACACCACCCAGCACAACCGCGGCTGGGACCTCTCCGTCGACAAGGGAACCATCAGCGTCTCGCTCATCAACGAGATTCCCAAGCCCGGCACGACAAGGGACGGCAAGCCCAAGCCCAAGCCGGCTGCCGCAGAGAAGCCAGAACCGCGCATCGAAGTGTTCAACTTTCCGACGCCTTCTGACCTGACCGCCAGCGATCTTGCCAACAACAGGCCTGCCAAACAGATTGCAGAAGCCAAAAAGGCCAACGCCGAGTCAGCGAAGTCCTCGAACCCGAAGGACGGAAAAAAGACATCACCGCCCCCGCCGCCGATGGTTGAGAAGGACGAAACGCCGGAAGTAGCCCTCCGGGTTACAACCGTCAAGGCGCTCCCTCTGGCAGGTGTCTGGAAACATATCTTCTTCACCTACGATGGCTCAGGCAAAGCCTCTGGCATCAAAATCTATGTCGATGGAGCACCGGCAGAGACCAGGGTTGTCTTTGACAGCCTTGGGAAATCGAGCATACTCACCTCAGCGCCCATGCAATTGGGTTGGCGATACCCTGACGCGGAACCTGCCCAGGACACGCGTTATCAGGATATTCGTCTCTATCAGCGGGCCCTGACTCCGGCGGAAACCGGGCGTCTGCCCATCGAAGACTACGTCGCTGAACTGGCCCACAAGCCCGTCGGCCAGCTCGACGCTGATCAGTGGCATGCTGTTCGCGACTTTTATTTCAACAGCGTCGACACCTCGTCCCGAGCGATGCAAAGCCAGCTTGCGCCGCTTGACCGGCAACTCGAAAGGCTTTCAGAGGGCGGGGACCTCACCCAGGTTTCCTGGGAAAAGCCTTCCAACGCCTACGCCCATGTGCTCGGGCGCGGTGCGTATACCACGCGTCTCGAGCGTGTCGAGGCCAATACGCCGCACTATCTGCCGCCGTTGCCTGCAGGCGAACCACGCAATCGACTTGCGCTGGCCAAATGGACCGTCAGCCCGGAAAATCCACTGACCGCGCGTGTCACGGTCAACCGCATGTGGAGCGAACTCTTTGGCGCAGGTCTGGTCGAAACGACGGAAGACTTCGGCATCATGGGCCAGCGTCCTTCCAATCCAGCGCTGCTTGACTGGCTCGCGGTTGAATTTCGCGAAAGCGGCTGGGACATCAAGCACATGTACAAGCTGATGGTCATGTCTGCGGCCTACCGGCAAAGCGCGCGATCGACGCCGGAGCAGATCGCCAAAGACCCCAAGAACCTGCTTCTTTCGCACGGCCCACGCTTTCGCATGGATGCTGAAATGCTGCGTGATATCGCATTGCAGTCAGGTGGGCTCCTGGTGCCCAGGATCGGCGGACCCAGCGTCAAACCCTACCAGCCCGCCAATGTGTGGGAGCAGGTCAGCTATCCCATCAGCGATACCGTCATGTACGTCCAGGATCACGGTGAGGCTCTTTTCCGCCGCAGCATGTATACCTACTGGAAGCGCATGGCGATCCTGCCCGATATGGACGCTTTTGACGCACCGATGCGCGACGCCGTCTGCACGCGGCGCCAGCGCACCGACACGCCTTTGCAGGCCCTCGTAACACTGAACGACGTGCAGTGGGTTGAGGCTGCGCGCGCGCTGGCGGAACGCGTGATTGAGCAAGGCGGCAAGCAGCCGGAGCAGCGCATTCGCATGCTGAGTGAAATCCTTCTTGCACACGATCCTGCTCCACGGACGGCGAGCATTTTGAAAGACTCGCTGACGCAGATGCAGAAGCATTATTCGGCTGATCCCACGGCTGCAAAAGCACTGGTTGAAGTGGGCGAAAAGAAGCACGATTCGTCCATCCCCGAGCCCGAACTGGCCGCCTGGACGATGGTTGCAAGCGAAATGCTGAACCTGGATGAAACGTTGAACAAGTAGTTGAGGGAGTGCCATGAAGCAGCATCCACTATGCACGGATACTGAACACGACAATCACGAGAGCGCACTGGATGCGGCGATACCGCATATGCCAATCCCTGCTGAGACCCGGCAGCAGTGGATCGACCTTCAGACCCGGCGGCAGTTTCTGGGCCGAGGGGGCAAGGTTCTCGGCTGGGCGGCACTCGCCAGCCTGCTCGGGGATAACGCCCTTCGCCCGGCTGCTCATGCAATGGGCAGCGCTGACGCGCAGAAGCTCCCGACGCCGGATGATCTCAAGGTGCCGCATTTCGCTCCGAAGGCCAAGCGCGCCATTTATCTCTTCATGTCGGGTGGGCCGCCGCAGATTGACATGCTTGATTACAAGCCCAATCTGGCCGCGCTCTATGACAAAGACATACCAGATTCTGTGCGTGGCAACCAGCAACTCACCGGCATGACCAACGGTCAGGCGCGCTTTCCCATTGCGCCCTCGCATTGGGCCTTCAAACGCTACGGCAAGACGGGTACCTTTGTGAGCGACCTGCTGCCGTACACGGCCCGCATGGTTGACGACCTTGCCATTATCAAATCCACGAATACCGAGGCGATCAACCACGAACCCGCCATCATGCTCATGAATACGGGCAACATGAATGCAGGCAAGCCGTGCCTTGGCTCGTGGCTTTCCTATGGCCTCGGCAGCATGAACGATAACCTGCCGCGTTTCATGGTTCTGCAGACGAAAATGAATCCGAAGGAGAACAACCAGCCGGTATCTTCGCGGCTGTGGAGCAGCGGTTTTCTCTCTTCAGAGTACTCCGGGGTGGGGCTGCGTTCATCGGGAGACCCGGTTCTCTACCTTACTGACCCCAATGGTGTTGATCGCGAAGTTCGGCGCAAGATGCTCGACGCCGTCGAACAGATCAATCACCAGACGCTTGCCGAACTTGGCGATCCAGAAACCAACGCCCGTATTGCCCAGTACGAAATGGCGTACCGCATGCAGGCTTCCGTTCCAGAGCTGGCCGACCTCAGCAAGGAGCCGCAGTCTACCTGGGACCTCTACGGGCCTGAAGCAAGGGAGCCCGGCACCTTTGCCTACAACTGCCTGCTGGCGCGGCGCATGGCCGAGCGCGGCGTGCGTTTCACCCAGATTTACAAGCGTGGCTGGGACCTGCATGACAACGTCACCGGTCTGCTGCCCATCATCTGCGGCGAAGTGGATCGCGCCTGTTATGCCCTCGTCACCGACCTGAAGCGACGTGGGCTGCTCGACGACACGCTCGTCGTCTGGGCCGGGGAATTTGGCCGCACTGTCTACAGCCAGGGTGGCCTCAGGAAGGATAACTATGGCCGCGATCACCATCCTCGCTGCTACACAACGTGGATGACCGGCGGCGGCGTCCGCACCGGCATTACATACGGAGAAACCGACGAGTATAGCTACAACGTGGTCAAAGACCCCGTCCCGGTGCGCGATTTCAACGCGACGTTGCTGCACTGCCTGGGCATTGACCACAACAAGCTCACCTATAAATTTCAGGGGCTCGATCAGAAGCTGACCGGCACCACTCCCGCCAGTGTTGTCAAAGGATTGCTGGCCTGATGCTCAGAGTTTCCCGCAAGCTGGTTGACCCTGATGCCGTCAAAGCCTGGCTAAGCCAGAGCCACTCGCGACCGCGCATCGCGGCTGTGGCGCTCACACTGGTTTTGCTTTCACTGCCGTTTGTTGTGCGGCTTGATGGGAAGCCCCACGCCGACTGGCAGCAACTCCTGGGCCGATTTCATCCGCTGGCGGTGCATTTGCCCATCGGCCTCATCGTGCTTGTTCCGCTTCTCGAAATCGGAAGCAAGCTCCGCCCTGCGCTGCGCGAAGCAGTTGATTTTGTCCTCGCGCTTGCCCTGGTCAGCTGCCTGGGCTCACTCACTCTTGGCTATCTGCTGGCTTACGGCAGCGGAGCCTCCGGGCCCACCGTTACCGCCCACCTTTGGGGAGCCATCGTGCTCTCAATCGGTGCCATGCTCTGCCTGTTTGTGCGTCCCGCGTGGATTGCTGCAAGCGCGTTCAGTGCGGAGAACGGCCAGATATCCCTCGCCAAAGCTCTGTATCCCAGTCTGCTCGCCGGCGTCGTGCTGACTCTTGCGTGGACTGCTCATCAGGGTGGTTCTCTGACGCATGGCGCGAACTATCTGACGCAATACATGTCGCCTGGAATGCAGCGCTGGTTGGACTTCGATTCTCACCTCGCCAGCACAAAGGACGCAGGATCGTTCTACGCCCGCCACATCAACCCGGTTCTCGACACAAACTGCGTTTCATGCCACGGCGAAAGCAAGTCCAGCGGTGGACTGCGTCTCGATTCATATGAGCAACTGATGAAGGGTGGCAAGGATGGCGCGGTGATCGTTGCCGGCCATCCTGAAACAAGCCTGCTCATCGAGCGCATTACGCTGCCCACGAGCCACAAACTCTTCATGCCTGCCGAGGGTCGTCCCCCGCTGCAATCAGAGGAGATTGCCTGGCTCAAAAGCTGGATTACACAGGGTGCTTCGGCGAGTGCCACGAAGCTTGCCGGGGTCGCAATCCGAGAAGATTCCACGGAGTCGATGGACCCTCCGCCGCAGCCGGTTGCGGATTACAGCGCACTGTTGCCTGAGATCAGCCAGCTTGCGCAGGGGCAAGGCGCAAAGCTGCTGCCAGTCTCCAGCAATCCGTCAGATGGTCTCATCCTGAGCACCACCGATGTCTCCCCGACATTTAATGACGCGCAACTCGCCCAGTTTCAGAAGTTTGCGCCCTACATTGTCGAGGCAGAACTTGGCCGCACCGCCGTTACTGACGCCGGCTTTGATACGCTCGGCAAGTTCACCCACCTGCGCAAGCTCCACCTCGAGGGTACTGCTGTCGCTGGAGGCAACATCGCCAAGCTCGCATCGCTGGCTGATTTGAGATACGTCAACCTCAGCGGAAGCAGGGTGACACCGGCCGCTGCAGCCGCGCTCGACAGCATGAAGAGCGTGCGCCATGTTTATCTATTCAACACGCCCGCCCAACCCGCAACGACAGCGGCCGCACAGCAAGACACAGCGCCAGATGATGCGCAGGACAAAACGAGGAAAGCAGAATGAATTCAGATAAGAATCAATCCATGAAAAGCACACTTGGCAGGCGGCAGTTCTTCGCCCTGGCTGGAGCCTCTGTAGTGACCGCTGTTGCGACCCCCAAGGCCTTTGCGCAGGCTGCGAGCTCAAAGAGCCTCGTTCATCAGCCATCAGCCCAGACCGGCAACGGCGAGTGGACCTACAACCTTGCCGCCGGATGGGGAGATCTTCCCGCAGGAAAAGCCTTTGGCGGCACCCACGGAGCGATCGCCACTGACAAGGCAGGCAATGTCTACGTCAGCACGCAAAGCGAAACCGGAATTCTCGTCTACGGCCCAGATGGTCAACTACTGAAGACCATTGCCACCCAATACCCTGAGGTGCACTCGATGGTCTACGTGGCAGAGGGCGACGGCGAGTACCTCTATACCACCGTGCAGAAGGGAACTCCGCAGGAGAACTGGCTCTTCGTCAAGATGAAGACCGACGGCACCGTCGTCCAGAAGATCACTGCGCCCCCCGAGGCTGGCTTCAAGCAACCAAACGAATGGCGCATCACCTCAGCCGTGCCCGGCCCCGATGGCTCGATCTTGATTGCCAATGGCTACGGCGATTCACGCATCTTCCGATTTGATAAGGCGGGCAACTACCGCGCCAGCTACTCTGGCAAAGGAAAAACCGAGGGTCTGCTTGATTGTTCGCATGGTCTTGCGGTCGATACGCGCTACGATCAGCCGCTGCTGCTGATTTGCGACCGTGAAAACCGCCGCCTCTGCCACTTTGACTTTGACGGCAAATACGTGGCTACCGTCACGCAGCACCTTCGCCGACCCTGCCAGATCAGCTTCCACGGAGATTTCGCGGTCATTTCAGAGCTGGAGGGCCGGGTTACGATCCTGGACCGCGATAACACGCCGGTGGCTTTCCTGGGCGACAACCCGCACAAGGCGGAGTGGGCAAACTACACCCTCAAGCCCGGAGATATTGCGGCTGCCACTTTCAGCGCGGCCCACGGTTGCCATATCGACAAGGATGCCAACATCTACGTCTCTGACTGGAACCAGACTGGGCGCATCACCAAGCTGGTTCGAAAGAGCTGACGGTAGAAAACTTCAGAAATGGAATACTGCGCCGGCGCTCAGCCGCAGGTTGTTTTGGTGGTCATTGTCTCCATTTTTGAATGTTGTCAGCAGGTAATCCGCCTCGACCATGCGCACGGAAAAGCGCCGGTTGAGGCGGAGATCCACACCGCCGCCCATTGTCGCAGCAAAGGCCGCGCCGGCGTTTGACACCGATGTGTTGGTGCCGCTGACGAGTGTGCCCCCGGAGTGCGCAAAACCCACCAGTACCTGGCCGAATGGCTGCACTTTTGAAGCGCCCAGCCGCGGCAGGTAACGTGTGCCTGCCGTAAATGTGCTCAAGGTCAGGCTGAGGCCACTGCTCGTAATCGACCCTGCGTGAGCCACCCCCACATCGCCCACCAGCGCAAACCCACCGGGTTTGACCGGCCACGCAAAGCTCGCGCTTGCTCCGTTGAGGCTAAAGCAGGTGCAGCCACCCGGAGGCGCGTTGCTGCGTTCGTAGTTGTACTGCACGGCAAGTTCAGCGCGCGGTTGCAGGTCTGCTGGTTTGGCTTTTTGCGCGTTGGCAACCGACCGTGACGCAAAGAACGCCGCCATGACCAGAAGGACCAACAACAGGGATGAGCGGACTCTGATGCTGATGCGCATGGTGTCTCCTTATTGCACGGTGAGTTGTACGGTGGTGGATTGTTGTTGGCCGCCGCTTGTTCCGGTGACAGTGACGTTATAGGTGGTGCCCTTGCTGCCGGGCAGAGCGAATCCGCCGCCGCAGCCGGTCATTGCTGTCAACGCCCCGAGCGAAGCAATCAACAGGATGAGCAGTGTCGCCCAGCGCCGCCTGATGCGTTTGACCGCGAATCCAAAGCCGAGAAGCGGAAATGCGAAGGCCATGAACTTGAGATTCGCAACTCTGTCAGCCGCGGCAGCCATCGCAGCCGCTGTCTGAATCGTCAGCGTCGAACTCTGCGCTCCATTGCCCGGAGTCACCGTTGCTGGTACGAAGGTTGCGGTCGCCCCTGTGGGCAGGCCGGTTGCAGACAGCGTGACGGGATTGCCAAAGCTGCCATTCTGCGCCGTCACCGCAATCGTGTACTGCGCCGCGCCCCCGGCGGTCACCGTCTGGGGCGTTGTCGAGGAGGTGACGGTAAAGCTTGGCGGCGGGGTTCCCGTTCCACTCAGGCTGACTGAGTGCGGCGACCCGGCGGCGTTATCGGCTACCGAAAGATTCGCCGTAAAGCTCGCCGTCGAAGCTGGCGTAAAGGTAATTGAAATTGCACAGCTCGCTCCTGCCTCCAGCGAACTGCCGCAGGCATTGGTTTGTGCAAAGTCAGCTGCGTTTGCACCCGTGAGCGTGATGCCACTGATGGTCAGTGTGGCGTTACCCGTATTTTTGAGAGTCGCAGTCTGAGCCGCTGTGGTTGTTCCAGTGACCGCGCTGAAGCTCAATGAAGCAGGCGTCAATGAAACTACAGGTGCAACGGGTGTTGTTCCCGTTCCGCTCAAAGGTACGGTCTGCGGCGAACCGGTAGCGTTGTCTGCCACCGAAACGTTTGCTGCAAAGCTGGCTGCCGAGAGAGGCGTGAAGGTTACCGAGATGGAGCAACTGGCCCCTGCGGCCACCGTGCTGGAGCAGTTGTTGGTCTGGGCAAAGTCCGCCGGGTTCACGCCAGAAAGGCTGATGCCGTTCAGCGTAAGCGAGGCGTTTCCGGTATTCGTCAAGGTGATCGTCAGCGCCACTGAGGTCGATCCAACATTCGTAGCAGGGAAGGCCAGCGAGGCGGGGAGCAGCGATACCTGGGGTGCACCAGGCGTATTGATTGTGAAGTTGGCAGGCGCCGAGGTGCCGCCGCCGGGGGCAGGATTGACGACTGCCACCGGAACCACTCCGGCTGTCGCCACATCTGCCGCGCTGATGGCGGCTGTGAGTTGTGTGGAGTTCACAAAAGTGGTTGGTTTCGCGTTTCCATTGAAGGTGGCCACGGAACTCGCGTTGAAGCCTGTGCCGTTGATCGTGAGCGTAAAGGCAGCTGTTCCTGCTGTCGCGCTCGCCGGTTGCAGCGAAGTGACCGTCGGCGCGGGGTTGTTCACAGCAAATGCAACTGAATTTGAAGTGCCGCCGCCCGGCGCGGGATTGAATACCGTCACGCTTGCACTGCCGGCCGCGGCAACGTCGCTCGCCAGGACGGCTGCCGTCAACTGCGTTGCGCTGACAAAGGTGATCGCCCGCGCTGTGCCGTTGAATTTCACGACTGAGCCGGCGATGAAGTTTGAGCCATTCACTGTCAGCGTGAACGCGCCGGAGCCTGCGATCACGCCTGTCGGCTGCAGTGTGGTGATTGCAGGAACAGGGTTATTTGCCTGCGTCACGTTGAAGGTGACAGCATTTGACGTTCCGCCACCGGGAGTTGGATTGAAGACGGTCACCGCAGGCGTGCCAACACTGGCAACGTCGCTCGCCAGAATCGCCGCCGTCAACTGATTCGCGCTCACAAACGTGGTTGCCCGCGCGGTGCCGTTGAATTTCACGACTGAGCCTGCGATGAAGTTTGAGCCATTCACTGTCAGCGTGAACGCGCCGGAGCCTGCTGTCACGCCTGTTGGCTGCAGGGTGGTGATTGCCGGAACAGGATTATTTGCCTGCGTCACATTGAAGGTGGCTGCATTTGAAGTTCCGCCACCGGGAGTTGGATTGAAGACGGTCACTGCTGGCGTTCCAACGCTGGCAACGTCGCTTGCCAGAATCGCTGCCGTCAACTGCGTTGCGCTGACGAATGTAGTTGCCCGCGCTGTGCCGTTGAATTTCACGATGGAGCCGCTGATGAAGTTTGAGCCATTCACTGTCAGCGTGAACGCGCCGGAGCCTGCTGTCACGCCTGTCGGCTGCAGGGTGGTGATTGCCGGTACGGGGTTATTTGCCTGCGTCACATTGAAGGTGGCCGCATTTGAAGTTCCGCCACCCGGTGTTGGGTTAAAGACGGTCACTGCTGGCGTTCCAACGCTTGCCACGTCGCTTGCCAGAATCGCTGCCGTCAACTGGGTTGCGCTGACAAATGTGGTTGCCCGCGCTGTGCCGTTGAAATTAACGATGGAACCGTTGACGAAGTTTGTACCGTTCACGGTCAAGGTAAAGGCCCCAGAGCCGGTCTGTAGGCCTGTTGGCTGCAAGGTCGCAATGGTTGGCACAGGATTCGAAACCGGAGTCCCATCCTGATTCACTGTGAACGTCTGGCACCCGGCCACAATCGTGACTGTGCGCGCAGCTCCTTGGTTTTGCGCCACCGTGTAGTACACAGCGCTGGTGCCCATGCCGGAGCTATTGGGAATGCTGATGACTGAAGGATCACTCGAGTAGGCCGTCCATTTGCAGAACGAGAACGACGCTGTCAGCGTGAAGAAATTCGATGTTCCATTGGCCGTCACATGCAGCGGTGTCGGGGTGATTGTGAACGTGCAGGTAAACGCCGAGGCTTGGTTCACGGTGAAAACAGCGCTGGCGGTTGCATTTCCCACGGTGATCGTCGGCGCTTGCGGTCCATCCAGGTTGACTGGAACTGAATATTTGACCGTGCCATTCCCCGTGCCTGAGGCCCCTGAAGTGACCTTCAAATGCGCCGTGTCGCTTGAGGTTGCAGTCCAGGCGCAACCAGGCGCCGACGCTGTCACCGCGAGCGAACCAGTAGCACCGCTGGCTGCTGCCGTCGTCGAAGTGCTATCGAGCGAGAAGTAGCAGCTCGCCGCGTCCTGGTTGATGGTCAGCACTGAGCCGCCCACGACGACCTCACCAGTTCGCGGACCCCCTGGATTGGGCGCAACAACGTAGCTCGCCGTTGCACTCCCGACCAGAAGTCCAGAAGACTTGGGGATGGTGATCCACGGCGCGTACGAAGTGACAAAGTACGCGCAGCCAGAGCCGGTTGTCACCTGGACGCTGCCGCTGCCGCCACCCACCGGCGATATTGCTGTCGCTGCGCTCAGGGTATCGGGGCAGGTAGAGCCGCCATCCTGTGTGAACGAGATCGTCTGGCCCGCCAGGGTGATGGTTCCGGTGCGTGCTGCTGCGCCCGTGTTGGCTGCAATATTCACGTCAGCGGAGCCGTAGCCATTCCCCTTGGGATGATCAAGAATCACTGCCCACGGCACATTGGATGTTGCTGTCCACGGGCACGACTGAACATTGGAGTTCACGCTGACGGCGTCAGCAATCAGTCCGCTGCCATCGGCACCGACATTGCCAAAGAATGTCGAACTTGTCGTATAAGTGCAGGATGAGGCGATCGTAAACGTTGCTGCGGTTGCTGAGTTCGGTCCGCCGCCGGGTCCTGGATCCGGGTCGGTCACGATGACATTCACTGTGCCCGCAGTTGTGAGCAGGGAGGTGGGCACTTTGACCCTTAGTCCTGTGCAGAAGAATGGCGAGAAGCTGCCGCCACACACTTGATTGTCAACAATGTCTTGAATTGGAACCGTCGTACCGTTGAACGTCACTTGAGAACTTGAGATGAGTCCTGTGCCATAGACGGTCATCAATACGCCGTTCGGATCGTTGGTGAGCGCCGAGGCGGGGTCAAGATGATCGATGAACGGGAAGGGATATCGCGTTCCAATCGTCGTGCTGGCCGTATTGTTGGCCGGTATCGGGTCGGTCTCAGTGGCTTGCGCCGTCACCGTGTTGGTGATGCTTGCAGATGTAGTCACCTGCACTGGAATCGTGATGGTAGCGTCTGTTCCGGGCGCCATTGTGCCCAGATCGCACGTGATCGTTTTTCCGCTCACACTGCACGTACCAAGCGTCGAGATTACAGGACTCTGACATGCAGCCACATTGCAGTAGCCGCTGCTGATTTCAAGCCCGTCTGGCAGTACGTCGGTGAAAACAACATTGTGTGCCGTCGCAGGGCCGTTGTTGCTCACGGTACTGGTGTATGCCACCTGCCCCGCATCCGGCCCCACCAGGAATACAAATGGATTGTCGGTCAACGTAACGGCTACATCGGCGCCCGTGGTGTCTACAGGATTGTTAACGATCACTTTGCAGGAGGCGTCGGTGGTTACTGTCGTCGTTCCAAGATAGGTCTGCCCCTGGCCAAATCCGGAGGGGTCAGCAGCCGTGCTCGAGAAGAATTCGATTGAGAAAGTAGTGCTCGGCAGGCTGTCAAAGGTTCCCAGCAGCGTCAGCGTGTTCCCGTTTGCAGTCGCCTTCACTGCGTTTGAAAACTCCGATGTATTCCCGTTGGGGTCTGTCGCCGTGGCGGTCAGGAAAGCGCTTCCCGTGCCGGCCGTAAGTACGGGCGCGTTTTGTGAATCGTTGGCCCCGGTATTGGTCGCATTGCAGTGAGTATTGGAGTTGGGACCTGCGGTACCCAGGTCGATGCCCAGTGCACCGTTGCCGAAGATCGAATTTCTGCTGATGCGGTTCGTCGTGCCTGAATTGACGTGAACTCCAGCCGCTGCATTCGAAAGAATGGTGTTGCCGATGGTGTTGTTGCCAAAGCCTTCGCCGGGGTTCGCTGTTCCGGGGTCAATGAGCACACCATTGACGGCGTTATTTGCAATCAGGTTCCCTGCGCCCTGCTGACTGCCGCCAATCAGATTATTGGTTGCGCTTGCGATAAGAGCGATGCCGTTGCCGCCGTTCGCGATTGCCGTCTTGCCACTCACGTCGGTGCCGATCAGATTTCCCTGAATCGTGTTTCCCTGGAGCGTCTGCGCGCTATTATTCGGCCCGTTGCTGGTGCCAGAGATCTGAATGCCGTCTGATCCGTTCCCTGAGATTACATTTCCTGCGCCTGCGACTGAGCCACCAATCGTGGTATCGCCCGCAAATATCTTCCCTGCGCCAGTTGCGCCGCTTATGAATCCCCCTGCTGTATTTGCCAGTGCCTTGGCGCCGGAAATATCGACGCCGATGAAATTTCCCTGCACGGTGTTATAGAAGGAGTTATCGAAGATATAAACACCATAATTGTTTCCCGCAATAACATTGCGCGCTGCCGGTGTTGTTCCGCCGATGAGCATTTTCTGAGGGTTGTTCAGGATTGAAACGCCCTTGCTGACGCTGTTGTTGACTGCCTTCGTTCCGGTCGGGTCAGTCCCGATGAGGTTACCCTGCACAACTGAATTGCTTGCATATCCAATGTTGGTCAGGTCGTTGATATCTACATTGGTAAAGTTGCCGGAGATGACATTCGTTGCTCCGGGCAGCGTTCCGCCGATCGTGATTGTCGGTCCATTGAGTCCGGTGCCGTCGCCGTTATTTGCCAGCTGCTTGGTTCCGGTAATGTCAGTTCCGACAAAGTTACCCTCAAGCCTTGCCTCATAGGCGATTGCCAGAAACAGCACCCCGCCTATCTGGTTGCCTGAGAGCAGATTGCGCGCCTGGGGCGTTGTGCCTCCGATGATGTTTCCGGGGGCCGAGCCAAACACGGGTCCGTTATCCGCAAAGACGCCGATGCGATTTGCTGCTGCTACGGTGCCGGTGGGGTCGGTGCCAAAGAAATTACCCTCAATGAAGTCACCCACGCCGTTGGCCTCTATGCCTTCGGCACCTGATTCGGTTCCATTTGAAACAGCGCCGTTGGTCCAACCGGTAAACGCCAAGCCTCGATAGACAGAGCCCACATCGTCAAACGGCACCAGACCCGCTCCGCCTGGCGTGGTCGCCTTGGCTCCGTCGATCTGGATCAGGATTTTAGCGTTATCGCCCGTCGCCAACGTATTCGGACTGGCCCCCGGCTGGGTATATCCGTCAATCGTCACTGTTGCATTGATCGGAGGCAAGGCAAAGTTATCAAACGCTCCGGGCACACTCTCTGAAAGAGGCTGAATCAAAAACGTCTTGGTTTGGGCGTTATACCCCGGGTCACTCGTGGGAATATTGAACACGATGTCGGACGGCCCCGTCGCGCCAGCCGCATCTGCCATCGCTTTGCGCAGCGATCCATCTGGTCCGGTCTTGACGATTCCGTTCAGAATTACCGCATCCCTGGTGTTGGTGACGGTGAAGATATTCGCCGCTGCCTGCGGCATGAGCGTCGGCCCGGCCTGCCCGGCCTGCAGCATCACCAGCCCGCTCAATCCATGCTGATTCAAGCGCATTGGCAAAACAGCCGCAGGGGCGCTATGCGCTTCGAGTGAGGCCAGCAGCCGCATCGGTGTTCCAGCCTTGCCCACCAGCGGCGATGAAAGGCTTTTCGGCCCCCCGGTCACAGTGGATAAAACATGCACTTGATTGTTGCCGCTATCTGGAACAATGAGGTCTTCTTCTGTTGCCCCGGTAACGTGCGCCGCAGTCAGCTGTCCGCTCGTGAGCGTAAATCCCGCAGGCAGTGCCACCGAACTCCGCTCAATCCACTCCGGAGCATCGACGGCATTGAGTGACTCTCGCAAAGCGGCCAGTTTCGCTTTCTTGCCGGGGGTAAGGGTTCCGGCGAGGGCGGTGCGTCGTCCGTTGCGGCCCGCAACCTGCATTGTCGGGTTGAAACTGGCCTCGCTCAGGGCGCTTCCCGCCAACTCAGATTGAGCCAGCGAATGCTCCAGAAAGTGAACCTTTCCGTCCTCGCCAACCGCTGCAATCCCCGGCCCTGTCCCGGTAAAATCACCCGCTGCAATCGATTGAATAACGAACGGCAGTTCAAACTGAGTGACACGCGCTGCAGGCACAGTTCCACGCTCTGCCTCACCGACTGACAGCTTTCTGTCGCGCCCCTGAATCATGACAATCTGACTGCCTGCCGCTACCACCAGGTCGTTCATGCCGCCGCCGTTGAATCGGCCCAGCGCCAATGCGCTTGCGGGCTCCGGCAAGCGAAACTCCTCAGGATTTCCCTGCAGCGCGCCACGGGGTGATTCAAACACCAGCACCCTTGGCCCGTCCCCTGAATTCACCGCCACCGCCAGGTCCGTCAAGCCATCGCGGCGGTTGATTTCGCCCGCAATCATCGCGGTCACTGTGCCGGCCAGACCAATGCGCTTTGCCGCTGCAAATCCACCCCGCCCATCGCCCCGTAGAAAATAGAGTGCGTTGCTGCCGCGTTGCGCGGTCACCACATCCCAGTGGCCGTCGGCGTCAAAATCCCCCACGGCAACCATCTCGGCGGCTTCCGGCACGGCAAATGAACGCGCATTCGGCAAAAATGCCGCAGGGGGTGCATTCCTCAGGGCTGCTCCATAGGGCCAAAGTGCCTGCACGTTGCCCCGGTGAACAGTAATGACTCCGCCTTTGCCGGAGCGGAATCCGCTCACCAGATCCGGGACCCCGTCTTCATCCAAATCGCCAGCTGCAAGCGCGAGTGCCTCAGCCTGGCCCAATCGGGCCGCATTGCCCGTCAACACACGACCATCGCACAGGCTCAAGGCTGGAATCTTTGACCTGAGGCTATGCACCGCTACCTCGCTGCCCAGGTTTGTTCCCGCGCAGGCAGCAGACTGCATCGCGCGGACTGCCTGTCCTGATTGACCAGGCAAAACCTGCGCAAGCCCAGTCAAACCCAGGGCCACCGCCAACATCATTGATCCGCTGCGTATCTGCATGCTTTCGCTCCTTAAAACAAACCTTGGCCCTGCCATTGAATAGCTTTCATCCAGGTTTCATTGTGCGCAGTACGATGAACCACGCACCGTCAGCGCGACCCACAATATTAAGCTGTCGAGAACAGTCAACTTCATATTCCTTTTTCCAATCAATTTCAACCTGAATATGCCGCACAATTGAAACTGCGTAAAAGGTACAGAGATTACCTCATCTTTTCCGTCAGTTTTGTTCAATCGATGGTCATGGAGGCTGGTTCACTGCGGGTGCAACCGCGGTAGTCGTTGAATGCTGTCACAACGGCCACTGCACCGCGTAGACAAGTACGCCCAACTCGTCGGCGCTGCAAGCTCCCTGAACGACGGGATATCATTTTCACGTCAAGCGTTCTCGACACGGCATCGTCCGGCCGAACGTTCCCACGCAATCTCAGGAGGTCCAGTCCATGAGCACGCCAGCAATTGAATCTGCCCTGCGCCCATGCCGTCTTGTCCAGGCCGGCGAAGCCTTTACCGGCAAGCAGGGCCTCCAGTACAACGTGGCTATCTCAGCGGAATCCGTCGACTCGCAGTCCATCCACATGCAACTGGTCACGATTCCGCCAGGTGGGCGCGCCAAGGCCCACAAGCACGCCACCCACGAAACTGCCATCTACGCCCTCACCGGTGCCTCTGGGGTCTGGCATGGCGAGCGCCTCGAACACCACACTATCGTCAAGCCAGGCGACTTCTTCTACATCCCCGCCGACGTACCCCACTTGCCCTACAACCCGAGCCAGACTGAATCCGTGGTCGCCGTGATCGCCCGCACCGACCCCAACGAGCAGGAAAGCGTTGTCCTGCTGCCAGAGCTCGACCAGCTCCACTAAGGAGTCCCATGCGCCCCGTCGCCCTCTTGCTTCTTCTCGTCGTTCCAGCCCTCGCGCAGACCCGTCCTTCCTTCCCCATCCGCGACCCGCACTCACCGGGCTACGTCGAGGCAAAGGAACTTCCTGACGGCGCAGTCCCAGCTCCCGCGATCGACGGGAATTTCATCCTCGGCCCGACCCATCCCGCAGCTCAAGAGGCCACGCGACACCCCGGCGTTCCCGGCGGCACGGTGATTGAATTCACCATGAACTCGGCCGACAGCAAAATCTACCCCGGCATCGCGCGCGAACCAGGCACCTTTGGCACGCCGGACCCCACTGACCCGGCCCGGCTCATCCTCACCACCAGCCATCCCGCGCCCTACACCCGGCAGGTTGCCGTTTACGTCCCGGCTGGCTACGTCCCCGGTACTGCTGCGCCCTTGCTCGTCGGAGCCGATGGCCCCGACCGGGATTTCTTCCCCGTCCTCGACAACCTGATTGCTCAACATCGCATACCGGCCCTCGTCTTTGTCTCGATTGGCAACGGCAGCGGAGACGCCCAGGGATCGGAGCGCGGTCTCGAATACGACACGATGTCTGGCCTCTACTCTGACTTTGTTGAAAGGGAAGTGCTGCCCCTGGTCGAGGCCAAGGCCCACGTCACGCTGAGCAAAGACCCTGACGCCCGCGCCGCAACCGGCGGCAGCTCCGGGGCTGCCTGCGCTCTGATCATGGCCTGGTATCACCCCGAGCGCTATCATCGCGTCCTGGCTTACTCGGGCACCTGGATCAACCAGCAGTGGCCCTCAAATCCACAGACTCCCCACGGCGCATGGGAGTTCCCTGAGCACCTCATTCCAAACTCACCCGCAGCACCGATTCGTATCTGGATGGAAGTCGGCGACCGCGACCTCTTCAACCCCAACATCATGCGTGACAACATGCACGACTGGGTGCTGGCCAATGAAAACATGGCTCGCGCCCTCGCCGCCAAGGGCTACCACTATCAGTTTCTGTTTGCCAGGAATGCCGCCCACGTTGACCACCCAACCAAGCTTCAAACGCTCCCTGAAGCACTCGAATACCTCTGGCAGGGCTATCCGATCACGCGCTAGGACTTACGGCTTCGGCTTATCCGCAGCTGCTGGCTTTGCGGGCGGGGCAGCTGCTGTAGCAGGCGTCGCTGTGGGCTTCTTCTTGACGATCTTCTTTCGGGGCGCTGCAACGACGGGTTTCTCTACTGAAGCCGCCACCACTGGGCACACCGGCGCTGCCTGCGCCTTCTGGGCATTCGCGAGGTCGGTCTGTAATGCGGCAACCTGCTTTTCCTGGGCGGCAGCGAGGGCTTCAATCCGCTCATCGAGCGCCACGCGAGCCTTCTCGAGATCCGCCATCGAAAGCTGCAACCGGTCTACCTGCTCGCCGGTGCCGGCAATGCGTGCCCCGTCTACAACCCGCACCAGTACGTCGTACAACGCATCGACATTCTGCGAAACCGCCAGCAGTTTCGACACCGAACCCGGCGCTGCATCTGCATCTGCCAGCAAGCCCGCCAGCGTCCCCTGCAAGTCCCTCTGGATTGAAGCGATATTCGTCCCCGCCTCAGTTCGGACGGAGCCGCCCTTCCACTTTTCCAGCTTGAGCCCACCCAGCGTCAGCCGGAGCCCTTCCAATGCGGGCTTCAGGAGGCCGGAAGCTGTAACCGTCTCAGCCACAACCGATTGAGGAGCAGTTGCCCCAGCCGCTGGAGAAACGGCCTGTCCCGCATACCCCATCGCCGGCATGCACAGCAAGCACAGCAGACAAGCCCGTTGAGTCAAACGCATTCGATCACCTTTCCGCATTGCAGCGCAGCCACAGTACCCATTCTTGCGAACGGGCAATGGCTAAGTGCTTTGACTCAGCCTTTACTGAAGTGGCACATCCAGCACCTCAATTGTCAGCGCCGGAACCGTGTGCTTCCAGATGCCGTCGGTCACCGAAGCCGAAGACTCAACCGGGTGAATCGCGTCCGGCTCAGCCATCGTGTTGGTCGCCTGGTAGCTGGCACCATGCAGTGTGGTTAGATGCGCTTTCCGCATCCCGTGAATTCCCGGCAAGGTGAGAGCGAGCGGTTGCGCCGCCGAGCCCGCATTTACGAGCTTCAAATGCAGCACCTTCTCAGCAGAACTCACCGTCGCCGAGTAGAAGAACCGCTTGTTTTCGCCAGACAGGCTGCTCTTTGCCGTCCCGTCACCGAGGTGGCTTGCAAACAGCGACTGCGCCCAGTAGCTTGGCGAAGCGTACGTCTTCGCTGCGTCAAATCCAATCAGGTCAGTCGGCCACTCCATGCCCCCCGGACTCACGTTCACCAGCAGGGGCGCATACGCCGCCATCACGATCAGATCGCTGTTCCGCTCCAGCCCCGTCATCCAGGCCGCATCGCCCAGCGCGTCGCCAAAGTTGGGCGTCGGGCTTCCTGACCGCGTCGCCCATTCGCCGACGAAGATCTTCGGTCCTGTCCGCGAAACCGTGTCGTAGTGATGCACCAGGTCCATCATGTCCTGCGGCGATTTGTAATAGTGCTCGTCCGATACATCCGGGTTCACCCGCGTCGTATACTCGCCGTTGCCATCCGTCCCAATCAACTTATACTGCGGATACCGCTTGTGCAGGGCCTCGGCAAACTGCGCATAGCGCGCTGGATAACTACCCGACCGGTCAAGATAGTCTTCGTTACCCACCTCGATGTAATGCAAGGGAAATGGGGCAGGATGCCCGTCTTTTGCCCGCTCCGCGCCCCACTTGGTGGTTGCGTCGCCGGTAACATACTCAATCTCGTCGAGGGCCGACTCGATGTATGGCTCCATATCCTTGCCCGTCGCCACATGTGATCCGTTGAGCGAATAACCCGCGTAGATTGCCAGCACCGGCTCGACCTTCAGGTCCTCGCACCACTCCAGAAACTCCAGCAGCCCCAGCCCATCCGAGGACCAGTAGAACCACGGTGAGTTATGTCCAGGCCTGTCCACCACGGGTCCAATCGTCTTCTTCCAGTCATACCAATCTGCAATGGAGTTGCCCTCAAGATAGTTGCCTCCCGGTAGTCGCAAAAACTTCGGGTGCATCGCCTCCATCCGCTCCATCAGGTCTCTGCGCAAACCATTGGGCCGGTCATGATATGTCGGCCGCATCAGCGAAACCAGTTGCAGCCACACCGTTCCCGGGTGTGCCACTGTAAATTCAACATGATTGTCCGCCGATGCCCGATTCGCCGCGGCAGATCCTTCCGGCTTGAGCGAGTACTCATAGCGCGCCCAAGGCCCCGCCTTCAACTCGACCACGGTCTGCGCCAGCACCGCGCCCGTCCGGTTGCTGATGATCTGCACCGTGATCGGGCCGACCGACCCAGCCGCCGCATCCTCCACCCGCGCATACAGTGATCCCGCGTAGGTCGTCCCTGGCTGCGCCTCAAATCCCCAGTAACCAGGGTTCGTCAGTCCCGCCTCATTGCCATTCGATGCGGAAACTACCGTCAGCTTCAGGCTATGCGACAGCGCAGCGCTCGGCCCCGTTGTGGTATCGACCGCCTTGCGCACTTCAGCATTGCCCCGCCGCACCAGGTCCCAGGGCGAAACGCCCTCCCAGGTATCGTGGAACGCGCGGTTTTGAATCATCTCCGGGTACAGCCCGCCATCGTATGAGTGGTTGATCTCCTCCGTCATCAGCCCATACAGCGTCGGGCTTACCGGAGACACAATCTGCGTCGGATCGATCGTCAACTGCGCCGGTTCGGTCTGCGCCTCAACCCCGCTGACGGCCAGCGCCAGCAGCATCAGCCCGCAGCAGGGAAGTAAAGCCCGCAAAAATGTATCGCTTGAACCAACGCGTTTTCCGCTACCTATCAACCCTATTCGAATCACGTGTACTCTCCCGTCTCTCCAATACCGATTAGCTGTCAGCCTGTCAGGCTATCTGTTGCGGATTAAATCGCTATTGACGTTGCGACCTACTTTACGCTCACATCCCCATCCACATCCACAATGAGAAAGTCTCCATTTGGACCTGAACTCACCAGCATCGAGTGTATCTTCAATCGATCCAGCGTCAGCTTGTATCCGGTCGAGAGCGTCGAACCTTCCAGCGCTTTCCGCAGCACCTCCGCAGCATTCAGCCTCATCCCCGAGGGAATCTGCCGGCTCAGAAAAGGCGTCAGCAAGAAGTTCAACTCCCGCGAATCGCTGACATGCTCCACGCGTGCATCGCGAAAACCGATGGTCTCCCCCTCCGCGTCCGGTACCATCGATACCGCCACAACCGGTGCCAGCGATATCCCAATGCACTTGCCGCCGATCGAGGTCCCCAGCCTGGCATGTGTCTTGATCTCCACTACGATCCTGTCCTGCACAAAGCTCAGCACCGGCTGATCAGCATAGGCCGCGCATGGAGCGTTTGCATCGCCCTTCAGGTAGTACCGCCCATCGGGTCCGTTGAAAAGCTGCTGCTTCAGCGTCCGCTCCAGCGCGGCCCGGCTCATTTTCAACTCCACCGCCCCCGCTTGTTTGTTCACGGCAAACAGGAGCATCAACACCAGCACAGCCACAGCTGCACCCAACACATTGAATTGAGCAAAAAGAGAAAAAAGTCGTCGCATCATAGGATTGACTCAAGAATATAGGGACAACACCTCGGCCCGCTGCCCTTGTGACAAAAAGGCCCAGCCAAACCGGATAGCCGAACGGGACAACTAGACCGGGCAGCCGATTCAATTCGATACCGACCTTACAAAGTAGTTGAAAAAAAGTAAATGCAAATGGCTGCAAATAATGGCCTTAAATCCTGGCCGGCACAGAGACAGAGGGGCGGGAATTTCCGCCATTTGATACACTTTGCTATTGATTTTTGGAGAAAATCTCCTTAAAATAAGAGTTTCATAGCCTTCCGGTCTGCGCACCCGTCTCGTGACTTCTCACTCTGGCATCCATCGCGTGAACCGGTAAGTGAAACCCAGTGCGCCCGTACCATTTGCAACGTCGCCCGTGAGCCTGTCACCCGGGTCGGCGAGACATGGCAGGGAATTCAGGGAAGGCATGAAGATGAACAATCAACATTCTAATGAGGTAAATTTTCATGGCAAAGCGTCGCGGTAATCCGAACTGGGGCAAGCCCGAGCCCATCGGTCCTGTTGTCCCCACCGTCACCTCCTTCGAACAGATCGTCAAGGAGTTCAAGCTGACCCCGGATCAGTACATCCGCTCCACCCGCCTCCGCGAATGGGCCCGCCGCAATCGGAACTCCAAGTACATTCCCGAAGCCCTCCTCGAAGCCTGGGGCTTTGAAATCGAGTCCACCCTCTAATTCTCTTCTTCAGACTTCGTGCCCCACCAAAAAGGCGCCGCTCCCCAACGGGAACAGCGCCTTTTCTCTTTATTCTTCTTGAGTGCTCGCTTACACGCAATCCCGCTTCCACGCCGTCCGCCTGCGGTTTGAAAACCAAGTACCCTCCAGCCCGTTCAACGCCTTCCTCTGGGAACTCTTCCTTTTCACCTTCAAGCAAGCCTGGGCCTGCCTCTTTGCCGCGCTTCTCCTCGCGTTGCTCCTCGTCACCAAATGGTTCTGGCCGGCCCACGCGCCTGGCCATTTCTGGATTTCCCGCTACGACTTCCTCTTCCTCGCCGCCCTGACCATCCAGTTCCTCCTCCTCGCGCTCCGCATGGAAACCGTCCGCGAAGCCAAAATCATCCTCCTCTTTCACCTCGTCGGCACCCTCATGGAGCTCTTCAAAACCAGTGCCGGCTCCTGGTCTTATCCCGAACTCTCGACCACCCACACCCTCTTCCACATCGCCCACGTCCCGCTCTTTTCAGGATTCATGTACGCCTCCATCGGCAGCTACATGGCCCGTACCGCGCGCATCCTCGACCTTCGCTACACCCGCTATCCGAGCCGCCCCGTTACCGCTCTGCTTGGCGTCCTTATCTACGCCAACTTCTTCACCCACCACTACCTGCCCGACATCCGCATCGCCCTCTTCGCCTTCGTAGCCATCGCCTACGGCCCCACCACCATCTATTACCGCCCCTACCAGCGCCTTCGCCAGATGCCCCTGATCCTCGGCTTTGCCCTCGTCACGCTCTTCATCTTTGCCGCAGAAAACATCGGCACCTTTGCCTCCGCCTGGCTCTACCCCAACCAGGCCCACGGCTGGCAGCTCGTCCAACTCGGCAAATACGGCTCCTGGTTCCTTCTCATGATCATCAGCGTCATCCTCGTCTCCCTGGCACACCCACCACGGCTACCCGATTCAAACGAGATAAATGTTGAAGTGGCAGGCATAGAAAGTGTCTCTGAATAAGGTGATGTTTTGATGGTGCGTGGCTTCAGCCACGCCGTCGATTCAGATAGATCTGCGAGGCTCTAGCCGCCAGGGGAATTGTGGCGACTGGTTCAGATGCTCAGAAGGGATTCTAGGGACTAAACTACGGTTTGAATCAAGATAAATAGAAGTGGGCTTGATCCACTGAGGTATGCTTTGCACAGTTCAGATCATGGAAGAAGGGAAGTTATCTCTTGAAGAGACTCGCAATTCTCATCCTCGCATCAGCTCTTTACGCGCAACCCCTGGTAGCACTTGAATTGCCAAAACCACCGTCCGGCTTCGCCTGGCAAGAGATTCCCGAACTCAAAGCAGCTTTTCTTCGTCCTGATGGCTGGTTCTTTAAGCAGGAAAACAGCAAAGGCACCATGGCCTACTTCATTACCAAAGAGGACATCAGCAAAGGTGGCGAATTCAGCACTGGACTTACCGTCAATGTCTTTCACTTCAAGAAGGATTCGGCCGTTGAGCATGGTCAAGCACTCATCGAAAAGATGGCTGCGAATAATCATGTCCAGTCCGCATCACATACAGTCGGCCCGTTCCAGGAGTTTAGTTGTCAACTCAAAAATACCGATGCAACCGGTACGATCGAGATGTATGCCTTGACCGTAGCAAACCCTAAAACGAATACCCTCTATCTATTTATGTTCGAGAGCCCCGAGCACGACTGGGAAGCCTCGTGGAAACAAGGCAAAGCCATCATTGACTCTCTCGCTATCGACGACGAATACTAATTTAGATTTTGGCGCTGGGCTGCCAACGTATACCAGCGCTTTTCCTCCCCCATCGAAACTCCCTCCCACAGCCTGCTTTGTCCTCCGCACTCCGATGCGAGACAATAGGAGCAATCTGTTTCCTGTACCCAAAAGAAACCATGCCCAATTCATCACCCTTCGTCGACGTCCCCACCGCCCTGGCCGAAATCCGCGCCGGACGCATGCTCGTTGTCGTTGATGACGAAGACCGCGAAAACGAAGGCGACCTCACCCTCGCCGCTGAATTCGTCACCCCCGAGGCCATCAACTTCATGGCCAAGTTTGGCCGCGGCCTCATCTGTCTCACCCTCACCGAGGAGCGCGCTGACCATCTCAGCCTCCTGCCCATGACGCAGCAGAACTCCTCCCGCTTCGGCACCGCCTTCACTGAAACCATCGAGGCACGCGAAGGCGTCACCACCGGCATCTCCGCCGCCGATCGCTCGCACACCATCCGCACCGCCATCGCGGCTGATGCTACCGCCTCAGACCTGGCTCGCCCCGGCCACGTCTTCCCTCTGCGCGCCCGCAAAGGCGGCGTCCTCGTTCGCGCCGGGCAGACTGAAGCCTCCGTCGATCTCGCCCGCCTCGCCGGCCTCAACCCCTCTGGCGTCATCTGCGAAATCATGAACGACGACGGCACCATGGCCCGCGTTCCCGACCTCACCCTCTTCTGCGCCGAGCACGGCCTCAAAATGCTCACCGTTGCCGAGCTCATCCGCTACCGCCTGCAGCACGAGCGCTACATCACCCGCGCCGCCGAAAGCCAGATCAACACCCGCTACGGCCCGTTCCGCATGATTGCCTACGAATCGGAAGTGAACGGCGGTGAATCCCACATCGCCCTCGTCCACGGCTCCCTCTGCGAACAAGGCACTGCCTGGGACTGCAAAGATTGCCCCATTCACACCCCTGGCCCTGCGAGCCCCGCCAGCTCAGCCAAACCCGTGCTGGTCCGCGTTCACACCCGCTGCACCGCCGGTGACGTTTTTGCCGCCGACTGCCAATGCCGCGAAATCCTCGATGAATCCATGCGCATGATCGCCGAGGCGGGCTGCGGAGCTATCCTCTACCTCCACAACACCAGCCGCGGCTTCGAAATCGCCCCGGCCAACTCCGCCAGCCCCGCGAAACTCCTGCTGCACAGCGACATGCGTGCGATAGAAAAACACGAAGACCGCCACAAGCGCATCGTCCGCGCGGTCGGCCTCGGCGGGCAAATTCTCTTCGACCTCGGCATCCGCCGCATCCGACTCCTGTCCAACACCCCCATGCATATTCCGGCACTGGAGGGCTTTGGCCTTGAAATCGTCGAACAGGTCGCCATCCCTATACCCGCGCAATTCCCTCTCTGCACAGAAAACGCATAGCACCAGGTGCCTTATCCTAGACGCAGCCTCACCGTGTCAAGGGTGGGAACCACGACTGTTCGCCTGTCGTCGCCTTTGAGTTTGTTTCTACATGCCTGACTGGAATCTGCTGTTGAAGTTGGAGCTGTCGTGGCTCTTGCTTTTCTTTCTGTCATTCCCCTCAGGGGAATCTGCTGCTGCCTTTGCCTTTCACACTTCCCACTCATCCACCCGGCACAAAATGAAACCGCACCAGATAAATCTTCTCGCCCTTCCCATGCTTCGCTACCTTCAGCAGGTCCAGCACCCCCAGGAACCCCGACTCCCGCGCCAGTTCCGGCGTAACATCGGGCAAGCCGATCAGCTCCACTGAATCCACTTCAATCTCCCCATCCTCCATCGGGTAGCGCCCACCTGCCTTCACGCGCGCACTCAGCCAAAAGCGCACACTGCACGTAATCTCGCCCGACCGAACCCGCTCCCGAAGCCGCTTGCTGAAAACCATGACAGGATTCTACTCGTCAGTTGCAGCCCGAGATTTGTGACCCCTGGAGCCTGAACCTCCTGCACTGGCAGTCACCAAAGGTCACAGGCTGCAATGCCCAATTCAAACGCCTCTCAGGGAAGGAGGTTCTGGTCAAGAGGCTCTTTCCGGGAGGCACGATACATGCCTTGCAGCAGGTCCTGGGAGTGGCCGTCGTAGTCAGCGTCGAGGGACCAGAGGAAGGTGCCGCCAAGATTCTGAACCCAGTCAGAGTAGAGAACGCGGATATATGTGGAGCGGGCATCGTCGTAGGTGATGAAGCCGGGGCTCCCGTCCTTCCTGAGCAGATAGGGGACAAGAGACGTTTCATCCATGTGACGCACCCATCCATGGCGGTTGATGAGCTGTTTGATGTTTGGGCCGTAATTGAGCGTGAGAACTGTGTCGTCGCATGCCCCGTCAAAAGTCGTCGCAGCGTTGGGGCAGAGCCCGTAAAGCTGGGTGATATTGGTGTATTCGTAGCCGTAGAACGGGGTGCCCTGGTTGAGCTGTGATGCGGGAGCATCGGCGAGGAAGATTGCAGCAGATTCCTGATCGCTGCCGCCGGGTTGGCATTCATCGGGAGCCGGATTGGTGCTATCCCAGAAGATAGGCGCGTTGAGCTGGGCGTGGGCAGTCCACGGGCCGGCGCAGTCATAGGTCATGATGTTGAACCAGTCGATGACCTTTTTGAGGTGGGGCACATCGTAGGAGGGCTCAGTCCACGGTGCGGCATCGATGGAGAGCGTATAGCGGGGGGAAGGAAATGCGGTGCGGAGTGCGGTCATGAGGGTGAGCAGGAAGGCGGTGTCCTGGGTGCTTTGGGGATATTCCCAGTCCAGGTCGATGCCGTCGTAGTCGTTGGTGGTGACAAAGGCTTTGAGGTTTTGCAGGAGGGCGGGAATTGCAGACTGGTTGGCTTCGAGGCCAGTTACGTCTCCGCCAATGAGCAGGACGACTTTGGTTCCGGCGGCATGGGCGCGGGGGATGAGTTCAGGCTCGACGAATTGACCCGGCACCTGAAGCTTACCGTTGGCGTCGAAAGGGACCCCGGCATGGATAATATGCGTCAGCTTATGGTAGGGAATCTGTGCCGCGCCATAGGTAAACGGGGGTGCGAGGAACTTGCTGTTTGAGTCATAGTCGGCGATGAGGCGTTTGTGGGAATGTGCCAGGGGCATTGTGGATTGGGGGATCTGACTTTGCAAGGCGGCCGAAGCGCAGGCAAGGAAGATGGCGAGAGTCAGCAGGGAAGAGACAATACGTGCCAATAGGCCTCCTGGGGTTGAAGCGACGAGGGTTTCGAATGCGCAATTCTGCGCAACTCTCGGACTATGGTGCGTTGCTTGCGAGGAAGGTGTCAACAGAGAAGGGAAGCGGCGACTTGAGGGTGGTTTCGATTTGTCTCTTCCCAAAATCCCGCACGGCAATCGCCGATAAGTTTTCCCTGTGCGCGCAAAATCGAAATATCCTCGCCAAATTAATCAGAGAGACTTTCGCAACACAGGCATTGAGTCGCCATACCGCGTCTTTTTATGTCGCTGCTGCCAATCCTAAGCCCCATCCTCAACCAGAGTGTTGCAATGAAGAACCTTGCAAAACATCGGCTCCACATCCCGGATTTTTACTGCTTTGTTGCAGTCGCCCTGGCACCCACTGCGCAAAGACTTTCACGCCCAATGAGTGACTCCTCACAGGTGAAGTAACTCTTCCAACACGGTTCTGCGCCAGAGGGTACACTTGCGATGAGATTTCCGACCGGAGAAAGTTCACCGTGAATCGATGGCTCGCGCCGATACTCCTGGCTGGTGCCGCGCTGGCACTTTACCTCCCAGCCCAGCAACTCTCTCCAGCTTCTGCCCCTGACCCGGAAATTCTCCCCAATGGCATGGAAGTCATTCCAGTCGCCATCACTCCAGGCCCCGTTGAACCCACCTGGAAATCCCTCGGCGATCACTTCAAAACCCCCACCTGGTGGCGTCACGCCAAAATTGGCGTTTGGCTTCATTGGGGGCCTCAATCCGTCGGCGAAGATGGCGACTGGTACGCGAAGTGGATTTACATGCCCAAATACGCATGGGATCCTTTCACCAACGTCTATCAGCACCACCTGGAAAGATTTGGACATCCCAGCACCGCCGGATACAAGGACATCCTGCCCCTATGGCACGCCCAAAACTGGCATCCTGAAGAACTCATGGCCCTCTACAAGCGTGCCGGTGCGCGTTACGTCATCGCGCAAGGCATGCACCATGACAACTTTGATCTGTGGGATTCAAAGTATCAACCCTGGAACTCAGTCAATATCGGCCCTCATCGAAGCATCGTCGGCGGATGGAAGCAGGCCGCCGACCATCAAGGCATGCGCTTTGGCATCGCTTTCCATGGGGACTACGCGCTCTGGTGGTACCAGCCTGCATTCCTGAGCGATGTTGATGGCCCCCAGAAAGGTGTCCCCTACGACGGCGCACAGCCTCACCCCGGCAACAATGAGTGGTGGCAAAAGCAGGACCTCAACCTCCGCGACCTCTACGGAATCGATCTCAAAGACGAAGTCACAGTGCCGCCAGACTGGAAGGGAACTGAAACCGAATACCGGATGTCCGATCCCCTCAAACACGGCATCCCCGAAGTAAATCTGCAGCACCATCACGACTTCGCCACCTGGTTCGCAACCAAGTGGACCAATCGCGTCATGGATGCAGTCCACCAGTTTTCCCCGGACTTCATCTACTTTGATGGCGGTGACAGTTACCCATTCTGCGGTACATTTACGGGCAAAGGTCTCCGCGCCGATGCCACGCCTCGAGTTATCGCCGACCTCTATAACCAGAGCATCGCCACACATCAAGGCCAACTCGAAGCCATGGCCTTTACCAAAGGCAATGAAGATCCGCGTGCCATCGCCGTCAACGTGGAATCGCGGGTTCCCGACCAAATCAAGCGCGATCAGCCCTGGCAGACAGAGACCGGCCTTGGCCAGTGGTTCTACCAGAAGGGAACCTTCTACGACGCGGGCATGGTCATCCACGACATGCTTGAAGCAGTCTCGCGTGATGGCAACTATGTCATCAATATTCCGCTGACTCCCGCAGGTGAGCTTGATCCCGGCGGCCGCAAGGTTCTCGAACAGATGGGCAAATGGATGGACGTCAACAGAGAAGGCATCTACGACTCGTCTGCCTGGGATATCTGGGGCGAGGGCCAGGTCGTCATGAAACCAGGCAATCTGGGCCCCGAACAAGCCAGAACTCCCTACACGGCAGCAGACATCCGCTACACCACGCGCAACCAGGCAGTCTACGCCTATGCGATGGCCTGGCCTGCAAATCGCAGACTGACCCTGCATGCGCTTTCTTCGACTGCCGGAGCGATTTCAAAAGTAAGTCTCCTCGGCAGCAATCAAGCCCTGGCATGGCATCAAACTCCGGAAGGCCTCATCGTCACTCTTCCGGCCAAACCGCCATGCAGCTTCGCCTATGGTCTGAAAATCAGCGGCGTCAATCTCCACGCTCCCGCCAACTCTGGACAGCAATAACTGGCCCGGTTCGACCAATCCGACGCAATCCACCCGCACAAAGCGAAAGGGCGGTCTCTCTCACGAGAGTCCGCCCTTCCTGTCCGCTTTTTTGAAGGTCTGGTTGGCATCCAGACTACAAGTTCCTTACCGTGTACTTGTCAGCTTCCTGCGAGTCAGAGACCCGCGTTCCCCTGATGCTTCCCCGATAACTCCCTTTGTAAGAGCTTTCCGGTTTCCACCCCGTGCGCCCAGGTACCTGAACACCCTTCGCGAGTCTCGTTTCCGATTCTCTCTGTGGACCTTGTCTTCTCTCTTCTGCTGGAGGATTTCTCCTCCGATGAAGTGATACTACTCCCGCTGTGAAATCGCCGCACAAGTACTTTTCATTAAATATTGTGCAAAACATTGACTTTCTGTGCAAAACATGAGTTGGCGACTACTTTGAGCAATTGTCTTGCGGAAATCTCATTCCTATTCCCTAAACGATACCTCGAAGTCCCCCGAAAGGCGATGGCGCGCCAATCAGGAATCATTTACAAGTTGCCTTGGAGCAATTGAATGCGCAAGTCAATTTCATCGGTTCTCGGCCTCTCGCTCCTATTCTGGGCATTGGCTGTATCGCGCGCCAATGGAGCCTGGCCGAGGCCCGGGGGACCGCATTTTCCTTCAATCGAACAAACTCAAAGTGAACAGAATCAAATTAAGGATCCGTCGGAATCCGACAACTACACCGCAGCGCTTAATCAGTCAGACACCAACGCCCGGGTCACCGATCTGGAGACGTTTTTGAAGCTGTATCCAGAGACCGTCGTGCGCGAGGATGCCGAACAAAACCTAATGAACGCATACGCTCAGCTAGGCGAGGCAGACCAGGCAGTGGATGCTGCACAAAAGATTCTCGCCATCAATCCACAAAATTGCCGTGCGCTGGCCTTGCTCGCGTATTACTACGAAACTGCCGTCTCCAATGGCAATGGCGATGCGCACACCAATCTGCAAAAGGCGCAGAACTATGCGGAGCAGGGGATTGCCGCGCAGCAAACGGCTGCGGCAACAGGAGCATCGCCATCGCCTGATTTACAGGCTTTGAACGACGAGCTGCGGTCAATCTTCGATGGCGTCCTCGGATTTGTCGCCCTCCAGAAGAAGGATTTTTTAGCCGCGTAGAAATACCTGCGTGAATCTGTCGCACTCCAGCCCCAACCCGAATTTGCCAATGTCTATACCCTCGCCACGGCCAATCTTGAAGCCAATCCGGTCAACCCGGATGGATTCTGGCTGATCGTCAAGGCCTCGCAGTTGGCCCAGCCTGCAGCCCAGGTGCAGGCCCTGGATTATGGCCGTAAAAAGTATGTCCGATACCACGGCTCGAACGAGGGTTGGGATCAGCTGGTCAAAGAAGTCACCCGTTCCGCGAGCATCCTGCCGTCAGCGGAGTTCACCATAAGAGCCGCCCCCAATCCTGCCGAAATCGCCCTTAAGACCGTTCAGGAACATGACATCTCTGCGCTCCCTGCCAGCGACTGGGAACTGGTGTTGGCTCAGGCAAGTGCTTCTCCGGCCAACAAGGCGGCAGCTGACAAGGTATGGGCAACCATTCAGGCGAAGCAAAAGCCGGGCAATGCAAAGCTGAAGCTCCACGCAAAAGTCATTTCTTCCAGTGGAAGCGAAATTCTCGCCGCGATTTCAGATGAAAACCAGGCAGTTCGGCGCGCCGACCTGAAAGCCACCATGCATGTACCCTTGCCCCACCCCCCGATGGCTGGAGCCATCGTCGATGTGGCCGGAGTTCTCTTCGATTACTCCTCGCGCCCCTTTGTGTTCTATATGACAGACGCAGAACTCGCCGCCGTCTTCCAACCGAGGCCACCCGACTAGCGCCTCTTCCGGCATCATCAAAATCGCTTTAAAGCTTCGAGCGCTTTTTACCTTGCGTTAAACGGGCATTATTTTTTGTCAGGCATGGTGTCTCCTGGCCAATCATCCGGCCGAGGAGAATCGAATGAACGTGTTTCGTAGCAAGCTCGCGGTCGTAGCCTTGACCGCCGCTATTTCTTCGCTGTGCGTGCCTGCACACGCCGCCACCAAGACTCCGCCCAAGCACAACGTGATCTTGTTCATCGCCGACGGTCTGCGCCATGGCTCGGTCAACTCGGTTGATACGCCCACGCTCAACAGCCTGCGCTCCCTCGGTGTTCATTTCATCAACAGCCACAGCATCTTCCCTACATTCACCACCGCCAACGCGTCCGTCATGGCCACCGGCCACATGCTCGGCGATACCGGTGACTTCAGCAACACCATCCACCCCGGTTACGCCATCTTCAATACCGGCAACTTCAGCAAGCCCACCGGCACGTTGACCCCGTTTATTGAAAACAACCAGGTTCTCGCCGACCTCGATGATCATTTCAGCGGCAACTACCTCAATGAAGAGACCATCCTCTCCATCGCACGCAAGAACGGCTACGCCACCGCCTCCATCGGCAAGGTGGGCCCTGCGGCAATCTTCGATGCTTCCCAGCTTGCTCCCTCCGGTAAAGCGTTCCAGTTGCCCACCACCGTCATCATTGACGATGCCACTGGTTCTGCCGCCGGCGTTCCGTTGCCCGCTGCCATCTCCTCGGCACTGATCGCCGCCAGCCTGCCCACCATCGCGCCTAATCGCCAGAACGGTGCCGCCCCGACCAGCCAGCTCAGCAATGGCTTCTCCGGCAACAACACCACCCCCGGCACCCTTGCCGCTAACGTCACCCAGCAGCAGTACTTCGTCGATACGCTCACCAAGGCCGTTCTTCCCACCTTTGTGGCCAATGGCGAACCCTTCGTCGCTGTCTATTGGTCCCGCGATCCCGATGGCACCCAGCACAATCAGGGCGACAGCCTCAACACCCTGACCCCCGGCATCAACGGCCCCACGACCAAGCTGGCCATCGCCAACGCTGACAACAACCTCAAGCAAATCCTCGACTACCTGACCGCCAACCCAACCGTGGCCGCCAACACCGACATCATTGTCACCTCAGACCACGGATTCTCGACCATCAGCAAGTACGAAGTCGACATCACAGGTAAAAATGTGGTCAACGACTACGCCTCGACTTTCACCTATAAGAACCTCTCCGGCGTGCAGGAGGTGAACACCGGATTCCTCCCCGTAGGATTCCTCGCCATCGACATCGCGCACGCTCTCAACCTGCCCCTCTACGATCCCGACAACCAGGTTCTCGCGGCAGATAATGTGACCAAGGTCTATGAACCTGTCGATCCGACCATCGCTCAGCAGACCGCCACTGTCCGCCAGCATTCTGGCAGCGGAAACGGCGTCATTGGCGGCACGGGCAGCATCCCGGCATCGGGTGAATCTGCCGATGCCAAGGTGATCGTTGCAGCCAACGGCGGCTCCGACCTCATCTACGTCCCCACCCACGATGCCGCCACCGTCTCGGCCATCATCGCCGTACTGCGTAAGCAGAACTACACCGGTGCCCTTTTCGTTGAAGATTCCTACGGCCCTATCGCGGGCGCACTACCACTCAGCACCATCGGCTTCAAGGGTGCTTCGCCCCTGCCTGAGCCCACCATTGTCGTTAACTTCAAAAACTTTGCGCTCGACTCCGCCAATCCCAGCCAGACCCGCGTCGAAATCGCTGACTCCGGTCTCCAGGAAGGTCAGGGCATGCACGGCAGCTTCAGCCGCGGTGATACCTACAACAACATGGCCGCATGGGGTCCTGACTTCAAAAAGGGCTATGTCGATCCCGCCCCGGTCAGCAACGCCGACCTGGCCCTCACAATTGCCAAGATCCTCCGGCTGCCCCTTCCTGCCAACGGTACCCTCACCGGCCGTCTGCTCTCTGAGGCCTTCGTTGGTCAGCGCGGTTCCAGCTACTCCCCCGTCTTTCACGTGAGTGAATCTCTGCCTGGAGACGGCGTCCGTACCTACCTGGTTCGCCAGTCCTTCCGTAACATCGCCTACTACGACGCGGCATGCATTCTTCCCGCCGACGCCGCCGACCACACCACCCACGTTGGTGACGAAGTCACTGTCAACCCCTGCGACTAGTCCTCAGGGCTTGACCCGATCAACGAAGCGCAACGAATATGCCCAGGCTGCAACAAGCGGCCTGGGCATTCGCTTTTCTTGGAGCCTGCCTTTACATACCGCGCAAGCTGTCCGCACCGGGATTGTTCCACACCTGCGGAATGGCTTCCATTCACTGCACTCGAATCGTTCCTTCTGCCTGCACCATTCCCAACCCGACTCCTACAGCCGCTTCAAAAACGCCAGCGCCAGATCCAGCTGCGGAAAAAGTCGTTCATCTGCCTTGAACGCCGCTGAATGCACACACCGCCGCGTCCCCCGCACACTCACCGGATGCTTCAAATGCAGCATCTCGTGGTACAGCAGGTACTCAATCGCATACCGCGGGCTCGATGGCCGGTCAAACACCTTGCTTACCACAATCGTGTTGTGCGCGGCGTCATAGTGGCCCAGCAGCCGCTTTGCATGATGCTCACTCCACGTGAGTTGCGGCCTGCCCAGCAGCCCAAAAAAGAAGCGCTCATTCAGCGTGTCAAACACCTCTTCCAGGTGGTAGTAGCGCCCTTCAGGCCCGGGAAACCGCTTCGCCCCCCGCGTCGATCGAATCTGCTCCGTCTGCCGCGCCACCACCTCGCTATATTGAAACCGCTTATAGCGATGACTATGTGCCCGGTCGATCGGCTTCTTGTAAATCTTTGCAATCAAAATATGCGCAATCGCCCGCAGCACGCTCTCCGGCGCGCCCTCCAGCAGATCTGAAAGGCTCACATGCAGCTCGCCCTCCCGCAGCCGGATTGTCGTATTCAGCGAAACAAACCGCCGAAACTTCACCCGAATCGGAGGCATCGGTGCCCGCGGTCGCAGCTCCCGGTACTCCTGCTCAAACAGGCCCACCACATCCGCCGCCGCCACAGTCGTCCCGCTCTTGCGTCGAACCTGCGCCGAAGCTGGTCCTGAGCCGTGTCCTGAAACGGGTTCTGAAACGGGTCCGGTCACCGGCTTTCCCGATTCATCAGAACCAGCATCGGGCCCAAAATCAAGTGAGCGGTCAGCCACGGAACTCACCCTCCCCGCTCGCTTTAGAACCCTCGGCAAGCTGCTGCTTCCACTCCAGGATCCGTGCCCGTGCCGCCGCCGCCTCTGCCTCCGGCACGTGCCCCGCCTTCTGCAGCGCAATGGAAAGGCTCGTATGCGCCAGCGCATCCAGCGGAGTCAGCACCGTCAACGCCAGCGCCGCCGCTACCGCTGCCTCAAAATGCCCCGCCTCCCGCAGCGCCCGCGTCAGGCCATGATGCGCCTCAACATGCGTCGCATCGGCAGCAATCGCCGCCCGAAAGGCCCGCGCCGCACCGGCGTATTCACCCGCCCCAAGCAAATCCAGCCCACTCTGCGAAAGCATATCCGCAGAAGAAGCCTCTCCTTGAGTCGTTAAATCGCTTGGATGCAAAGGCGCAGTCACATCTCCATCCTAACAAGCCTGCAGAACTTCTTTTCTCCACAGCCAGGGCGCCTCCCCCCGGTCCCGGTGAGATTTCCATACCTCACCGTGGGTGCCCCCGGTCCCTGTGAGATTTCCAAACGTCACCATGGGTGCCCCCGGTCCCTAGCTTTTGGGGACCGGGGATGAGACCTCGGCGGGTTGCCTAAGTCTGACAATCAACCACGGAGGTCCGCGGCTGACCAATGTCTGGAAATTTAGCCACTAAGGGTGGCGGGTGGCCCGGATCTGAAGAATAACCATTGAGGGTGCCGCACATCTCGGGCGCGAAAAAGTAGAAATCCGGGGTACGCAGGATTACCCGCAGTTATTAATTTATTGCCATAAACTGCTGATTCTAAACTGGCGGAGAGAGTGGGATTCGAACCCACGTTACCTTGCGGTAAACACGCTTTCCAAGCGTGCGCCTTCAGCCACTCGGCCATCTCTCCAGTCACGGTCTACAAAGCCAAGTGTACCAGATTGGGCGCTGCTGCATCGGCTCTCTGTCGCGAAGCGTTTTGCCTTGGCTTGCGTCGTTCAGTTGCCTTAGAGGCAGCCTTGAAAGCGTTTACCAGCTCCAGCCGGCTCCTGTATATTGGGCATTTGCTCGCGGGCTTTGCGCATGAGCCACACCCAATTCCGCGAGGAAGCAAACAGATTCTTCAAACGGGAGTTTCCATGTCCATCGTCAGCCGCCGCGACCTGCTTCGTTCCACGCTTGCCATCTCTGCCTCCTCTCTTCTGGCGCGCTCCGCCATGGCCCATGCAGAGTCACTGCTAGCCGCTTCGACTGCCACGGAACCAGCCCTCGCGCCCAGGGAAAAGCTCCTCTTTGACTTCGATTGGAAGTTCCAGTTCGGCCACTCTTCTGATCCCGCCCGCGACCTGGGCTTTGGCAACAGTCAGGGAGACTTCGCCAAGACCGGCGACTTCGACTTTGCCAAGATCAAGTTCGACGATTCCAAGTGGCGCTCGCTCAATCTACCCCACGACTGGGCCGTTGAACTGCCCTTCGTCAACGATGACGTTCAGAACTCCCACGGCTTCAAGCCGGTTGGCCGCCGCTATCCTGAAACCAGTGTTGGCTGGTACCGCCGCACCTTCGACATTCCCGCCTCTGACCTCGGCCGGCGCATCTCGGTGGACTTCGACGGGGCCTTCCGCTCGGTCCTTGTATGGGTCAACGGCTGCTTCATTGGCCGCAATGACAATGGTTACGCGCCGTTCCACTTTGACCTCACGGACTTTCTTACTTACGGCCAAAAGAACGTGATCGTAACCCGGGTTGACGCCAGCTTTGGCGACGGCTGGTTCTATGAGGGGGCCGGTCTCTATCGCCATGTCTGGATCACCAAGACCGACGCAGTTCACCTCGGCAAATGGGAGAGCTACGCCCGCACAACTGTCAGTGGCACCACGGCCACCGTCAGTCTCGGTACCGTCGTTCAAAACGACAGCGCAGCCGCCGCCTCGGCAAAGGTCAGCTGGAAGATTGTAGATTCCACAGGCAAGACGGTCGCAACGGCTGAGGCTGCTTCGCAGTCCATCGCATCTGACGGCACGGCAACCTACGCAGCCACGGCAAAAATTGCCAACCCAGCCCTCTGGTCCGTTGAGAGCCCAAATTTGTACTCGGCAATCGTCACCGTCGAATCCGGCGGCAAGGTTTCAGACGCTGAACGCTTCAACTTCGGCGCCCGCACGGTGGTCTTTGATGCCGATAAGGGCTTCTCTCTGAACGGCAAGCCGATGAAGATTCAAGGAACCTGCAATCACCAGGATCATGCCGGTGTAGGCGCAGCCCTGCCAGATCGCCTCCAGTACTTCCGTCTCGGAGTGCTGAAGGAAATGGGCAACAACGCTGTGCGCACTTCGCACAACGCTCCAACCCCTGAGTGGGTCGAGGGCTGTGATCGTCTTGGTGTCATGATGATGTGCGAAACCCGCCAGATGTCCTCCAATCCTGAAGGGCTGGCACAGCTCGAAGTGATGATCAAGCGCTTCCGAAATTCGCCGTCAATCATCATCTGGTCGATCGGCAACGAAGAAGACGAACTGCAGGAAGCAATGGCAGAGCAGGGAGCCAAGATCGCTGCCACAATGGTTCGCCGCTGTCACGAACTCGATCCCACGCGCCCCGTCTCTGCGGCCGTCAATGACAGCAACGAGAAAGGCGTCTCCACGGCCTTTGACATTATCGGTTTCAACTACCACCTTGAGTTTCCCGACGGGTTCCATAAGACTCATCCAAAATTGGCGGTCTACGGATCGGAGACTTCGAGTGCCATTGCCACGCGCGGTGTCTACTCCACCGATCCGCTGCGCAATACGGTTGATTCCTATAAAGTTGCCGTTCCATGGGGCGAGACAGCCGAAGAGTGGTGGAAGTTCTTTGGAACGCGTGAATGGGCTTGTGGCGGCTTTGTCTGGACAGGCTTTGACTATCGTGGCGAACCAACTCCCTATGGGTGGCCCTCGATCAACTCGCAGTTTGGCGTCATCGACATGTGCGGCTTCCCCAAAGACACCTTCTACTACTACAAAGCCTGGTGGGGCACCGAGCCCGTCGTCCATCTTTTCCCTCACTGGAATTGGGAGGGCAGGGAAGGCGACGTCATCAAGGTCTGGGCCTATTCCAACTGTGATGAGGTCGAGTTGTTTGTGAATGGCGCAAGCCAGGGCAGCCAGAAAGTTCCGCACCTCGGCCATGTCGAATGGACAGCCAAGTACGAACCTGGCTTCATCGAGGCCCGCGGCAGCAAGGGCGGAAAGGTGATTCTCACGGAAAAGCGCGAAACCACCGGGGCCCCTGTGACCATTCGGCTTACCGTTGACCGCTCCGAGATCAACGCAGATGGGGAAGACATCGCGATCCTCAAGGTCGAAGCCCTCGACAAGGAAGGCCGGCTCGTTCCCACCGCCGGAAACCTGATCGGATTCAAAGTATCGGGCGTGGGCAAGCTCATTGGCGTTGGGAACGGCGACCCGAACTGCCAGGAATCTGACAAGGAACCAAGGCGCAGCCTCTTCAATGGCCTCGCGCAAGTCATCGTTCAATCGACCAAAGAACCCGGCGAAATCCACATCGAAGCAGCAAAGGAAGGCTGGGACGGTCCCGAACTCACGCCCAGCAAACTCGTCGTCACAACCAAACCAGTGTCACTCCGACCCCAGGTCGGCTGACAGAAGTCGCGCACAGCCGAATTGCCCTGAGCAGGCTCTCTCCGAAACGGATCAAGCCTGCGGCAGGATTCTATCCAACGCATTCTTCAGGTCTTTGACGAGATTGTCCTGCAACTGCGAGCCAAGTTTCTGGCCGTATTGCGTCAGATAAAAGACGTCGATTGCGGTCTCGCCCTCGGTGTCGATGAGGGCTACCTCGATGTTGCAGTCTTGAGCGTGCAGCACGAGAGCGATCTGACGCAGCAGTCCGGGGGTGTCCTGAGCCACCACCTGCAGCAGAGTGCTGTGGGTACTTGAAGCAGAGTCAAATTCGAGCCGTGTCGGCACTTCAACTTTGACCGTTCCGCTCCGCGTCCCCATGCGGCGATTGGCCAACAACTGCTCAATCTGGTCGCGCGTGCCGGTGATGCCCTGCGAAAGAATCTCCCGCACATTCGCGACGAAGCGGTCCTTCTCTTCAGGGTTCAGCTCCAGCGTGCGGAAGGTGTCGGTGAACTGAAAGCTGTCGACGATGACTCCGGCGTCGTTTGAAAATGCGTCGGCTTTGACAATGTTCATGCCCCAGGCCGCAAGTGCGCCTGCAACGTCTGCGAACAAACGGCTGCGGTCCCTGGCAATCACGGTCAGTTCCAGCAACTGCCGGTTCGGCCGAAGTTCGAGTTGAATCGGCTCCCAGTCCAATTTTGTAGCCAGAAGGAAATGATTTCGGATCTGTTCCGGTAATCGAGTCTGCAGGTAGCGGTGTGGCAGACCTTCGAGGAACTGGCGAATCGCAGTTTCTCGTCCTGGAACCATCGATCCAATCCGGTAAAGGAGAGTCGGATCCAGATCCACGTGGTAGCGCACCTCATCCACGCTCCGGTCCATGAAATTGGCGGTCGACATATACAGCTGCCAGAGATTCTCTGCCTTCCAGGGTGTCAGAGCGTCCGGATGAACCGCTTTGATATCGGCATAGGTCATCAGCGTGAGCATTTTCAACAGCACCGGGCTGCCGATTTTCTCGCTGAGCAGGTGCACATTTTCGGTGTCAAAAATATCCCGCCGCAGAGCATTCGACATCTCCAGATGGCTGCGAATCAGCTTGCGGACAATTTCGCGTTCTTCAATATCAAAATCCAGCCGAGCCAGGAAGCTGTCAGCCAACTCGACGCTCGCTGTGGTGTGGTCAGCGTTACGACGCGCCTTGCCAGTGTCATGCAGCAGCAGGGCAAGCAGCAGCAGGTCCAGCCGTTCGATCTCGGGCAACAACGTGCTCAGACGCTGCTCGTAATCGTGCAGCGGACGCTTGAGCGCCTGCACGTTGTCGATGGTCAGAAAGGTGTGTTCGTCCACCGTGTAGCGGTGATAGCTGTCTCGAATCACCAGCGCGTCAATGCCGTGAAACTCAGGCAGCAGCATCTCCAGTATTCCCAGGGCATGCATGGTGCGCAGGGCGTTTGCAGCGTGGGGGCCCAAAAGCACTTCACGTAAACAATTCCAGAGATAAGGCCCTTCAGGGATGTGGATGGCCAGCACGGGAAGCGCGTCTGTGATGCGGTCTTCCGCCGCCTGGGTCAGGGTATAGCCATGGTTGCTGATGATGGCAAATACGCGCAGCAAAGCATCTGTATCGGTAAATTGTGCCGTCGGAGAGATGTCGATGCGCCCCTGGTCCAGATGAAAATCCGTTCCGCTGATCGGAGTTCGGCGCTTGCGAAACTGCTTGTAGAAGCTCACTGGCGCGGGCAGATGCTCCATCAGCAACACTGCCCGGCGATAGTTGGTGCGGGCGTGGCGATAGTAGGTTCGCATCCAGTACGCCGGATCGGCGGTGCCGCGTGTTTCGAGGCCAACACTATTGGCGGCAGCTTCGTCTTGTGATTGCCAGTCGAGCGAATTGTCGTCCCGGTTGTGCCGGAAGTGCAGAAAGCAGCGTGTGGCGGCAAAAAAATCAAATGCCGCTTCAGCATCTCCGTGTGCCGATTGAAAAACGCTCCGCTGGCGCGGCCATTCCTTGTTCTCTTTCAGGTGAAACAGGAGCGCAAACCAGGGTGCCAGGTTGAAATCACGCAGCCCGCCCGGACACTCCTTCAAATTAGGCTCAAGGTGGAAAATTGTGTTTCCGTATTTGGCATGACGGGCCCGAGCCAACTCGCCCAGCTTCTGCGCAATGTCGTTCCACTCACTCAGAACGACGCCCGGAAAAATCTCATTGTGCAGCTTTTGATAGAGAACGAAGTTGCCCGCAAGAAAGCGATGGTCAAAGGTTGCCAGCGTAAATTCCAGGTTGTCCGGGTCAAAGCGCGAACACTCCTTGACGGTTCGCGAATTTGGACTGGCGCGCAAACCAATATCCCACATCGCCTGAACAATCGCACGGACTGCGGGCCGCACGGTCCTCTCAGTATCCTCGTCTGCAAAGGCAAAAAGGACGTCGATATCCGAGCACGGAAACAGGTCTTTCCGGCCATACCCTCCGAGAGCCAACATGGCTACTTTGGCATTCACATCGGTGCCAAACAGCGCTGATGCTCGCCGCCACAGCTCAATCAGAATGCGATCAACGATTGAAGAGCGGCGGCGGATGGCGGCCGTACCGTCCCCAGTACGGTCAAAAGTCTGCCGCACCAGCGCCATTTGCTGGACATATTGGTCACGAAGATCTTCAAGAACGAGGGCAGTCGTTTCCATGAATGCGTATAGGACTCAGATTAGGAAGATGAATGGAATTGTGAACGCAATGTTGCAGGGTCATCTTGAGGATAAGCGATATTGCACTCAATTTTCAGCTATGGCCAAAGAAACCCGAGATTGACCCGGGCATTGCCCTTGCCGCACCGGTCTGCTGATTTCCGCTCCAAATCAGAGGCTGTGCGCTTGCCAACGTCAGGAAATCTTACAACTGACCCAAAATCCAGCCTTCGACCCCATTCTGTGCCGGATCAGGATGCTTGCCCTCGGGGCGTCGGCCCAGCAGCACGTCCAACATGCCAAACAATCCAATCACCGCATCAAATGCGTCGTCACTTCCAGTGGAGAAGCCAATCTCTATCTGCGCGGCAAGCTCCTGCGAAATTTCAAGATGCTGCGACCGAGCCTCCAGCCATTGCCCAATCGCCTGAGCCGCCCGAGCGCGCACGGCCTGATCCGTCTTCGAGCCGTCAAGTCCACCGAAAATGTCAGAGTAGTAGGCGGCAGGGTAGGTTTCGGCGATCACAGTCGATACAGGCTCAAGAAGGTCGCTGAGACTCCCCTCAAAGGGCCACAAAAGGCTCACTCCCTCACGCAACGCCGGCGCAATGACATCGCGCCAACCGGTGATCGCGCCTTTGCCGACTTGTTTCGCTCCCATGGTCCAAAACAAGGCCGCTGCCTCGCCCCGGCCGCCTCGTGCCTGCTCGCAAACCCGCAGCAATTGGTGAAATTCAATTCCCAATTTCTGCGTGAGATGGTCTCTCCTCTTGTCACCCGGCGCATGAGGATAGAACGGGCGTTGAAGGCAAATCTCATCTTTGTCGCGGCAAACCGTGAAAAAAGCCGATTCACGATCAAGCTGTCTCAGGAATGGGATGAACTCCGGGATCCCTGACTTTTCCGCGTAGGCTCGCGGAATGCCGATAGGGAAGTCAAATCCCAGCAACACGGACCGTCGGTCCTTTTGAGGCTCATCGCTGCCAAACTCACGCGCACGCTGAATCAGGCTGCTGAGGTCGCCAACGAGTACTGGAGCATCTACGCTGTAGTGCCTGTCACACAAAACAGCCGTCGCCATCCAGCGCTTCGTTGGGTTATTGCTCCAGTCGCAGTTGGCAACAACCGCCGGCAGTTTGCGCAATGCAGCCATCAGTCTGTTTACAGAGCAGATTCGCCGTGCTCGTCATTGCGAATGCGGATTGCTTCATCCACGCGGGTGACAAAAATCTTGCCATCGCCGATCTTTCCGGTGCGGGCAGCGCCAATGATGGCTTGCACTGTTTTGTCCTTCAGATCATCGGGGACGACGATCTCAATCTTGACCTTCGGAAGCAAATCGACCGTGTACTCCCGGCCACGGTAGAACTCCGTATGACCCTTCTGCCGGCCATGACCGCGCGCTTCGAGTATTGTCATGCCTTCAATGCCTGCTTCCAGCAGGGCATCTTTGACGGCATCCAGCTTGGAGGGCTGGAGGATGGCTTCTATCTTTTGCATAAAACGGGGAACCTCTTGTGAAAACAGCTGCGTTGACAGCGTAACAGGTCCAGATGGGGCTTCAGGAATCCCACAACCGGAGGATGCCGTTGAGAACCCAGTTCGGCAACTCGCCCAAAAGTTGCAGGTCGCTCCAAATCCGCAAATTGATGGGCCGGAGCATCAGAAGTCACCGGATCCACTGAAACCGGTGATGACCAGGAACCCTCAGCCGCACATGACACAGAATTCCTCGATTGAGCGTGAACCGATAATATCGGGACTAGTTGTTTCCTTGCGCAACAGAGGCAATCCCATCAACAGGACGAGAAGCAAAATGAAGGTTCAATCTGCAGCGCGGCCAGCGGAAAGCATCGAAGCGCGTTATTCTCCGCGTCTGTTCAGCGCCTGCCTGTTCGCTGTATTTTTTGCAATTTCAATGACCCATGGTGCAATCGCCCATGCGCAATCGTCCGCCGCAAAGCCTAAGACCTGCACAAGAGTTGTGCTCACCGGCGAGGTTGAAGCGAATCAGCAATGGCAGGCTCTCATGGGTGAAGGTTGGGTTTTCAGGCTGGTCCCAATCCGCCCTGCCAGCGGAATTGACGGTCAATCCTACTCCGGTTGGGACCTCACCGTGGATCGGGTTCAAGAGCCTGAGAGCGGTTATCCGGATGCGCTTTTGCTGGGGACGCCTCCTTACGGGTCCCTCAACGAGCGCGAGATTGGTACTACTTTCGGGCTTCGCGCCCAGGACGCAATCGCCTGGGAGCCCCGCCACTTCCACTTCTTTACTTCAATGAATGATCTGCGCCGGGGCCGTGACTTGTACCGGCAACTGATGCCGCTCAAGACCGGAACAAAATCCCCGGATCAGCCCGAATCTGTATCCAGAAACACGACAGAATTGCTGTCCCTCATCAGCAACCCGGCCCACGTGGGCGCAGGCACGTTTGCCATTCTTGACGCAAAATTCATCGCCGGCATCGCGGACCCGCCCCCGTATGCACAACAGTGGGCAACCCATCTGACTCGCGTTCCCCACACCACTCTGCAGAGTGCCGGACCATCCAGTCCGCTTGGAGAGATTCGCTGGATTCGCTTCACTGCGACCTTGTGGCTACCATCCCATTGGCAGCTTCCCGCCACGCCCCAGGCAGGCTTCCACTCCGATTCGGCAACCTGTGCACAATGAAACACTTCCAACGGAAACACGCGTAATTTTGAAGCATGATTGTGTTTACGTGAGACCGCTGAGGGGTATACTGACCATATGTCTGAGGCTATGGGTACGGGCAATCCGGATAAGTATCTGGGCAGGGAATCGGGGGCAGAAGAGGCTGGCAAAGACCAGTACCTTTTCGGTTCGCTCGAAAGCAGCGCCAGAAACCGCGCAAAAGTACGCGAAGTCAGCTACGGCTTCGAGCAACCTGAAGGCGTTTTTCTCACTTCGCTTGATTTTGCAGTGAACTGGGTCCGTAAAAATTCAGTTTGGCCCATGACTTTTGGACTGGCCTGCTGTGCCATCGAAATGATGTCGATGGGGGCGTCCCGCTTCGACCTCGCTCGCTTCGGGGCCGAGGTCTTTCGTCCGTCGCCTCGACAGTCTGACCTGATGGTCATTGCTGGCCGCGTCTCACAAAAGATGGCTCCGGTCATTCAACGTTTGTATGAGCAGATGCCCGAGCCAAAGTGGGTCATTTCTATGGGGGCATGCGCGACATCCGGCGGTGTCTTCAACAACTATGCGCTTGTGCAGGGCGTGAATCAGGTCATTCCGGTGGACGTTTATGTGCCCGGCTGTCCTCCTCGTCCTGAGCAACTGCTTTATGCCATCACGCTGCTGCAGGAAAAAATCCAGCGAGAGCGCGGAAGCCTGATGAAAACCCTCAATATTGGATAGTCGTCCAGTTGAATCACGCTGAGGTGGAGATGGTCGAAGTGAGCACGATATCGAACCCTGAGAGTGTCATATACGGCAACATGCTCACAAATTTGTGTTCTGCTGATTTGAGCCTATGGTAATTTGAGATTGCTGTATTTTGTTGATGTCTGCACCTATCTTCAAGGAATCATTGCCCGCTCCAATGCGGGTGCCACAATTCACCAGTTGAATACTTGAAATGCCAGTTGCCTTTCAAGCATTGTTGCGGAGGAGACGTATGAAACTTCTTGGAAACAGATCTATGGTCCTGGCCCTTGCGGCGGCGGCCTGTTTTGTGCCTGCAGGTGCTTTTGCCCAGGACAAGCCAGCGGCTAAGCCTCCCGCGGACGCTTCGGCGTCGCGTTGGGACATTTTTGCCGGCTACAGCTACTTGGCGCCTCACGGCACCGTCAACGTGCTTCAACCCGATACCGGTAAGACAATCCCCGTCGATTACAAGTCGGTAACGGTTGGCGGCATCGGAAGCCTTGCGTACTACTTCAATCGTTACATCGGCGCGCAGGCTGAGGTCGGCGTTCACGAGTTCGGCGGGTCCAATTCGAATTCAAACAATGACGGCTTCACCACCGTCTCGGGCGGCTTGATTGCGCGCTACCCGACCTCTGACCTGACCCCGTTCGTCCATGGTCTTGTCGGTGGCGCACTCATCGGTGGCCCGCAGCACGAACCGAACACCTGGGGTCCAGTGCTCATCGCCGGCGGCGGCGTTGACTACAAGACGCCTTTCTTTGGCGGAAAGCTGGCTCTGCGCGTATTTCAAGCTGACTACGAATACATGCACGCCGACTTCGGCCCCAAGCCCTTCGGCGGACGCGCAAATATCAACGCTGTGCGCTTGAGCACCGGTCTGGTGTACCACATCGGCTCCATCGCACCTCCGCCCCCTGTCACCTTTGCTTGCTCGGTCAACCCCTCCTCGGTTTTCCCTGGTGAGCCTGTCACGGTTACCGGTGTCGCCGGCGATTTGAATCCCAAGATGAAGGCCGTCTATTCATGGACTGGTTCCGGCGTCACGGGTTCAGGGACGACGGCTTCAGTTGCCACCGGCGCTTTGGCTCCCGGCACCTACACCGTCAAGGGCAACGTAACTGAAGGCATCAAAGCTGGTCAGGCTGCTGATTGCACCTCGACCTTCACGGTCAAGGCCTTCGAGCCCCCGACCGTCAGCTGCTCGGCTAATCCCTCGACCATCAAGCCGGGTGGAACCAGCGCAATTTCTGCAACTGGTCTCAGCCCGCAGAACCGTCCTCTGACCTACAGCTACTCGGCGACTGCCGGTTCTGTCAGCGGATCCGGTCCTTCGGCCACCTACTCCTCCGCCGGCGCACCTACCGGTACATCCACTGTCACCTGCTCGGTAACCGACGACAAGGGCCAGACCGCAACCGCGACCACCACGGTCACGATTGAGGCTCCCCCGATGCCGCCGCCGCCGCCGACCGTTTCTGCCCTCTGCTCGATCAGCTTCGACAAGGACAAGAAGCGTACGACTCGCGTCGACAACGAAGCCAAGGCTTGCCTTGACGACATCGCTCTGACCCTCAAGAGCAAGTCGGATGCAACCGCCGCCATCGTTGGCAATTCGACCGCAGCCGAGAAGGTTGTTCCCAAGAACAAGAAGAAGGCCAAGCTGTTCGTTGATCCGGCCGCAGAACGCGCTGCCAACACCAAGAATTACCTGGTTACCGAGAAGGGCATCGATGCTTCGCGCGTCGCTATCTATACCGGCACAGGCGATTCACAGAAGGTGGAAGACTACCTCATTCCTTCTGGCGCAACCTTCAGCGTAGCGGGCACCACGCCTGTCTCCGCCGAAGTCAAGGCTCAACCCCGCAAGCCCCTGGCCGCAAAGCACCACTCCAAAAAGGCCAAGAAGATGGCCATGTAATCAGGAAGGGCAGAGAGTCAAATCTCTGCCCGCCTGAATGCAAGGTGCAAGCGGATCAAGTTTCAAAGTAACTGCCGGGGCTGACCGATTCTTCCGGTCAGCCCCGGTTCTTTTTGCATATGCACTTCAAACTATCGATTTCCGGAGATTCTTTGTTCTCAGCGCGGTATTTCCCTGGCAGACTGCCGGCCAAGTCCCGGTGGCCCTTTCTTTTTCCGGCTCTTTTTTTGTGTGCGATCTCCGTAATTCAAGTATTTGCTCAAAGTGTATCTCCCATCTGGCAGTCCATCGGTCCCTTTGGCGGCGACGCCCGCTCCTTTGTTTCTGAACCAGGACAGCCCCAACATCTATACCTTGGCGGCACGAATACATGGATATTCGAGTCACTCGACGGCGGACAGTCCTGGTCGCGCCTGAGTAAAGTTGAAAGCTCAGATGACTTGATCGTTGACGATATCGTCATCGATGCTGCTGACCATCAGACCCTGTATGCCGGCGTTTGGCGTGTAGACAGGCCCGACGGGGGTCTCTACGTCAGTCACGATGCTGGCAAAAGCTGGAAGGCCGTAGAGGCGCTAAAAGGCCAGTCTGTCCGCTCCCTTGCCCAGGCCCCCTCTAACCCCGCCATACTCGTCGCTGGGACCCTGGAAGGCGTCTACCGCAGCAAAGACCGCGGCGCGACGTGGGACCAGATCAGCCCCATTGGCAGCAAGGAAATTCACGAGGTTGAGTCTCTGGCTATCGACCCGCACAACCCCGACATCATTTATGCGGGCACATGGCACCTGCCTTGGAAGACCAAGGACGGCGGCGTCACCTGGCACAACATCAAGCAGGGTGTCATCGATGATTCTGATGTGTTTTCCATCATTGTTGACCCCGTTCGCCCGAGCATCGTCTATGCCAGTGCCTGCTCAGGCATTTACAAAAGTGAAAGCAGCGGTGAACTCTTCCACAAGGTCCAGGGGATCCCCGCCACCGCCCGGCGTACCCGCGTCCTGATGCAGGACCCTCACAACCGCGAAGTTGTCTACGCCGGTACTACCGAAGGCCTCTATCGAACCCGCGATGGTGGCCACAACTGGTCTGCCCTCACCGGCCCTGAAGTCATAATCAACGATATTTACCTCGATCCTGAGCATCAGGGCCATATTTTGCTGGCTACCGATCGCAGCGGCGTCCTGTCCAGTTCTGACAACGGTTCCACCTTTACTGAGTCGGATAAGGGCTTTTCCGCGCGCAAGGTTGAAGCTCTGGTTGCCGATGCCCACGATCCACGCCGCATCCTCGCCGGTGTCGTCAATGACAAAAATGATGGCGGAGTCTTCCTCACGGCTGATGGAGGTTCAAGCTGGACCCACCTTGCCAATGGCCTCGATGGACGCGACGTATTTACCCTCGCCCAGTCTCCCGGAGGTCCAGAGAGTGCTGGCACCATCCTCGCAGGCACCAGCCACGGCATCTTTGCCCTGGAAGCTGGTCAAGGACCCACCGACACCCACTGGGTCATGCGCAGCAGCATCGTCAATCACGGCACCCGCATCGTCACCATCAACAATGCAGGTCACAAGGTCAATCGCGAAGAAGCCATCACTCTACCGGCGCGGCAAATGAGTTCTCGTGTTGCCTCCATTGACCTGTCTGGCCCTGTCTGGGTTGCGGCTACTGCAGAGGGCATCTTCACGAGCATTGACCAGGCAACTACCTGGCAGGGGGGCCTCGTCCTCGGATCGGCGGCCTACCACTCCGTTGCCGTATGGGATGGCGAAATCCTCGCAGCCCGCCGCGAAGGCGTAGTCTTCTCCCGTGACAAGGGCCAGACGTGGGCGCCCATGCGCATCCCATCACGCCTCAAAGACATTCGCCGCGTCGCATTCTCCAAACAGGGAGATCTCTGGGTTGGAGCCGGCGATGGCGTCTACCTCTCCCGCGACAAGGGCGAAACCTGGTTCTGGCTTGAAAAGGTCCCGGTACGCGACGTGGACGATCTCGCCTACGATGCCGATGCCGACCGAATGTTGGTTACTTCCCGCAGCAACCAGGTCCTCTACTCCATCGACCCGGCAACATTTGCTTTCAGCCAGGCCCGCACTGGATATCGACTATTCCTGGCCCGCTCTGCCGGAGGCATCCGGCTTGCTGCGTCACTCCAGGACGGTGTGTTGATGGAGCCGCCAGTCCGAGCGCAGCGATAAGCCACACGTTTTTGCACGACGAAGGTCAAAACCTGGGAGTCCGTCCAGTTTCCAGTATCATCAAAGCAGGGGAGCACATATGCAGGCACTGACCCAGGCAACCCGCCAACCTTTTCGTACCCATGCTTTTCGTACCCACGACCCGCGCCTCCAGCCAATCGCCGAAAAGGTAATGGCAGGCGAGCGTCTCAATTTTGATGATGGCGTTGTCCTCTACGGCACCAGCGATGTGTTGGCCGTCGGATGGCTTGCCAATACCGTCCGCGAACGCCTCCATGGCGACATCACCTATTTCAACGTGAATCGCCACATCAATCCGACAAACGTTTGCGTCGCGCACTGCCGCCTTTGCGCCTTTGGTCGCACCAAGGGCGATGCAGCTGGATACACGATGGCGCTCGAAGAAGCCTTTGAAACAGCCGCCTCCGGGTATTCCGAAGCCGTAACAGAGTTCCACATCGTTGGCGGTCTTCACCCTGACCTGCCCTTTGAATACTTCCTCGATCTCGTCAAAGGCCTCAAAGAGCGATTTCCCAAGGTCCACATCAAGGCATTCACCATGGTCGAGGTCGCATTCCTCGCCCGTCGCGCCAAGCTCACCATCGACGAAACCCTGGTCAAAATGAAGCAAGCCGGAGTGGACTCGATGCCCGGCGGCGGCGCTGAAATCTTCGCGTCCCGCGTCCGCAGCATCATTTGCGACCACAAGATCGACGGCAGCGAATGGCTCAACACAGCCCGTCTGGCCCACAAGCACGGCTTCCGCTCCAACGCGACCATGTTGTATGGGCACATTGAAAACAACGAAGACCGCGTCGACCACATGCTCAAGCTTCGCGAAGTGCAGGACGAAACCGGCGGCTTCCAGACCTTCATTCCGCTTGCATTCCACCCGGAGAACACGGCTCTCGACCACCTGCCCGTCACCACCGGCCTCACTGACATTCGCCAGGTCGCTGTAGGCCGCCTGTTGCTCGACAACTTTGCCCACATCAAGGCCTACTGGCAGATGCTGACCCCAAAAATCGCCCAGATCGCCTTACGCTTTGGCGCTGACGACCTGGACGGTACCGTCATCGAAGAAAAGATCTACCACGACGCAGGCGCCACAACGCCGCAAGGGATGACGCGCAAGCAGCTCTGCCACCTCATCGAAGCCGCCGGCCGGGTTCCAGTGGAGCGAGACACCCTGTATCACTCCGTCACGCGCACCGAAGACAGCTTCGTCGTCGCGGTTTAACCAGTCTCAGGTCAGGTCATAGACGGAGGGCTCAGCTCGATGGAAGTCTTCGGCTTCGCAGCCCTCTTCGGCCTCATCCTCGGCTTTATGTTCGGGGTGGGCTGCGCTGCCGCGGTGATCTATACCGTCTACATGGGCGGCTACCGCAAAGCCATCGAAGAATCCTTAGCAGAGGTACAGCTTCCTCGTTACGTGCAAAACCTAGAAAAGATCACCAACAAAATGCAAAGAAGCTCTCAGCCAAAATGAGATAGGATTTGGAAGCTCTTCGCCGGGTAGGAAGGCAGCACTACCCGTCATCCCAGACCAACGTCCTGTTTTATCTCATTGGCTATACCTGACGTAATATAGACTTCTGTTGACACGTCGATGCGCATTTTTGTTGCCGTAACAGACAATGATTGGTTCTCACTGCATGCCTCTCAAAAGAAGGTAGAGGAGGTCAATTTTTGGCGCCCATCATCCGAAGCAACCTTTAAGGCACTAGCGCCTGGCGAGCTACTTCTTTTTAAGCTTCACTCTCCGGACAATTTCATTGCTGGTGGAGGGTTCTTTACTAAGTTTTTGCAACTCCCAGTGAACTTGGCTTGGGACACCTTCAAGCAATCAAACGGAGTTCGATCGTTGACTGAGTTGCGCGGAAAGATCGCAGATCTTCGTCGAATTCCAATTTCCTCGTCAGACAATCCGACAATCGGTTGCATCATGCTGGCAGAGCCTTTCTTTTGGCCCCGTGAAGCGTGGATACCGATACCAAATGATTTCAAATTAAATACCGTTCAAGGCAAAGGCTATGACTCAGAATCCGGGGCGGGAAGCGAGCTTTGGGGCTCCATAGTAGAAAGGCTCGAAACATTGACACCATCGAACTTTGAGCCTGGAACAGCAACCGTTGCTGCTATTGATTCAAAGGGATTCGGTAAACCGCAGATCATATTACCGAGGCTGGGGCAAGGATTGTTTCGTGCGCTGGTTACCGACATGTACGACAAGCGTTGTTCAATTACTGGCGAGCGTACTTTGCCGGTGCTCGACGCTGCCCACATTAAGCCTTATTCTATTGTCCAGCGCCACGAGCTCTCGAATGGCCTACTAATGCGGAGTGATCTCCATCGGCTATTTGAAGGCGGTTATCTGACGGTTGATCCAGCCAACTACCGCGTTGTGGTGAGCCAGCGAATTAGGACAGAATTCGAAAATGGAAAAGAGTACTACCGTCTGGAGGGTCAAGAAGTTAGGGCCCCCCGAGAGTCCTGGGCAAAGCCAAGCATAGAGAATCTTGAGTTTCATGCTTACAGTATTTTTCGATAGAGATCGGAAGTTTTCTTTCCACAGGTGGAAACCTTACTGACCCATTTTGAGCCGGAAATGGTTGCGACAAAGAAAGCGCAACTCTAGATCAATTTGATCAAATGATCTTCGAAGCGATTTGTCGACCGGCAAGCATCAAACGATGCCGCCATTCGCCACAGGGCGTTACACTAAATCGTCTATGACGAAACTCATCTCTAATGACAGCCAAATGCTGCGCCGCCGCCTGCTCCAATCCATGACTGCCCTCGGCGCCGGCCTCATGCTTGATTCGGTCTCCCCGTTCGCGGCGTTGCACGCCCAATCACCGACCGTTCCCGACAGCCAGATCAAGCGTGTACTGGTCATGTTCAAGTGTCATTTTGATGCCGGGTTCATCGATACGCAGACCAACGTCGTCCATCGCTACTTCAGCGAATATTTCCCGGCTGCTATCCAGACCGCCAGCGATTTGCGCGCCCAGGGCGGCCACCGCTACGTCTGGACCACCGGTTCCTGGCTGCTGTACGAATACCTTGAGCAGGCCTCCCCGGAGGACCGCAAGCGCATGGAGCATGCCATTGCCGTCGGTGATATTGCCTGGCACGCACTGCCCTTTACCTGGCAATCGGAGATGCTCGACCCATCGATGATTGCCGGAGCCCTTGCTATTTCTCAGTCACTCGACCGCCGTTTTGGCCGCGTTACTACCGGCGCCAAGATGACCGATGTACCCGGCCATACGCGCGGCCTCATAGCTCCGCTTGCGGCCCACGGAGTCCAGTTTCTCGACATCGGTGTCAACGATGCCAGCACCCCGGCAGAGCTGCCGCCGATCTTTTTGTGGAAGGACCCCACCGGCGCATCGCTGCCCGTCATGTACCACCCGGGCTACGGCAGCGTTACCCATATCCCCGGCTCAAATATTGCGATTGCCATTGTTGTTGGAGACGATAATATCGGCCCGCACAAGCCTGCCGAGATCGCCAAAATCTATGCCAATCTCACCAGCCGCTTTCCCAGCGCGGAGATTGTGGCAGGCAGCCTCACCGATATTGCGAACGCCCTGGCGCCCTTCCGCAGCCATCTGCCCGTCGTCACCGGCGAAATCGGCGATACCTGGATTCACGGCATCGCCAGCGACCCGCTCAAGGTGGCGCGCTATCGCGAAGTGGCGCGACTCCGCCAATCCTGGATCAAGCAGGGCAAAATCCATGTTGGAGACGCAACCGATCTGGCGCTGCTCCGCCGTCTTCTGCTTGAGGTCGAGCACACCTGGGGAACAGACACCAAGACGTGGCTCGACTTTAACAACCTGAAGCCAGATGACCTCGACAAGATGATTGCCACCAAGAACTACCAGGTGGTCCAGTTCAGCTGGAAGGAGAAGCGCCAGGACCTGCTGGATGGCATCGCCACGCTGCCTGAACCGCTCAAAATAGAGGCGCAGCAAGCCATCGACCGGCTTAAACCAGTTGAGCCGCGACTCTCTGCCAATGCTCTTCAACACCCAGCAGCAAAGGTGATCGAGACTCCCCACTTTCTGCTTGGCATGGATGCTCAAACCGGGGCAATCACGCGCCTGCGCAACAAGCGCACAGGCCACGAATGGGCGAGCGCGACAAACCCTCTCGCGCTTTTTGTATACCAGACCCTCTCGCAGGCTGACTACGACCAGTTCTTCAAGGATTACCTGAAGAGCAGTGAAGACTGGGCTTTTAAAGATTTCGGCAAGCCCAACATCGACAAACTCGGCGCTGAGAGCCGTGAATGGCTTCCGACGCTCTCTGATTTGCAGGTTCAAGAAACCGCCGAAGGTCACAAAGTCCTTGCGAGCTTGCAGATTACCGGACTCTCGCCGGCGCAGGCTGCGATCGCATCGCCGCCGCAGAAAATCTACCTTGAGCTCTTCCTTCCGGCCAATGAGCCGGTGATTTACATCAATCTTTCATGCTTTCAAAAGCGAGCCAATCGCATGCCTGAGGCGCTCTGGCTCACGTTCAACCCAATCGCCAGTGCGAGCCAAGGGTGGAGCCTGGAAAAAGCAGGCCAATCGGTCTCTCCTTTTGATGTCGTGGCCTCTGGCAATCGGCACATGCATGCGCTTTCCACAGGCTTTCATTACAAGCAAGCAGGGAACTCGCTGGCTGTCGAAACAGTGGACGCGCCGCTGGTCGCCCTCGGAGAGCGAACCTCGCTCAGCTTCAAGAACGCCCAGCCCGACATGAGCAAAGGAGTGCACTGCAACCTGTATAACAACTCGTGGGGCACCAACTACATCATGTGGTACGACGAAGACATGCGCTTCCGCTTTGTGCTGCGCGCATGAACAGGATCGCTAGAACGATGGAATTCCCGTTATCGCCTGGCCCATGATAAGTGCGTGAATGTCGTGGGTCCCCTCGTAGGTGATTACAGATTCCAGATTCATCATGTGCCGCATGATTGGATAATCCTCGGTGATGCCGTTGCCGCCCAGAATCTGTCGTGCAATCCGGGCGCATTCGAGGGCCATCCAGACGTTGTTGCGCTTGGCGAGAGAAATCACCTCATGACCCAGCGTCCCGGCATCCTTCATGCGCCCCGCATGCAGCGACAGCAGTTGCGCCTTGGAAATCTCTGAGATCATCCACACCAGCTTTTCCTGGATCAGCTGATGGCTGGCAATCGGTTCATTTCGAAACTGCTTGCGCATCTTCGCATACTGCAAGGCGGTGTCGTAGCATGACATCGCCGCGCCAATGGCGCCCCAGCTGATGCCGTAACGCGCCTGGTTGAGGCACATCAGCGGGCTCTTCAGACCGCCTGTTCCTGGCAGCAGATTCGTGACAGGGATGCGCACCTCCTGCAATGCCAGCCCGGCGGTCACCGACGCCCTGAGCGACCACTTGCCATGCACCTCATCTGCCCGAAAGCCCGGCCGGTCTGTTTCCACCAGGAATCCGCGAACCCGGTCTTCTTCGTCCGTGACCTTGGCCCAGATGATGGCTACATCGGCAATCGTCCCGGAGGTGATCCACATCTTTTCGCCGGTCAAAACGTACTCGTCGCCATCCCTGGTCGCTCGCGTGGTCATCCCGCCTGGATTTGACCCGAAGCCCGGCTCGGTCAGCCCAAAGCATCCCAGCTTGCGCCCTGCCGCCAGTTCCGGCAGCCACTTGCGCTTCTGCTCCTCGGTTCCAAAGGTGTAGATGGGATACATCACCAGTGCGGACTGCACGCTCACAAAGCTGCGAAATCCCGAGTCGCCGCGCTCAAACTCCTGCATGACCAGCCCATACTCGACATTGGACATACCGGCGCAGCCGTACCCCTGCAGGTTGGCTCCAAAGAAGCCCAACTCACCCATCATCGGTACCAGCTCACGTGGAAAACGCCCTTCGCGGAAGCAGTCCTCGATAATCGGAATGAGGTTGTCTTCGACAAATGCGCGCGCCGTGTCACGCACCATCAGCTCGTCTTCATTGAGCAGAGAATCGAACTTGATAAAATCCACACCTTGAAACTTGAATCCCATGATAGCTACCTTTCAAAACACTTGAGGTTACCAGATGGCAGGTAGAGTGGGAAAGATGGAGATATGGATTCGATTCAGTGACAGCACAGTGCACCAAACACCTAAGCGATAAATTCTCGGATAAATGGATCTTCGCTCGTCAGCAGCGCCTCGGTCGAGCCATCAAATATCAGCTTGCCCTCATGCAGCACCAGAAAGCTGGTGTTTGGCTCAATCTGACCATCAGGCAGCGGCACCATTTTCTCTTGCTCTTTGTCGTAGCGGTGCGTGGTCATTGTGAAGGCATCCTGCAAGCGATGCGTCACGAGTAGCGCCGGCGTGGCATAGACGTCGCGCTCCTTCACCACCAGTTCGTTGATCGTATGCGAGGTTACCGGGTCCAGTCCGCCCGTCGGAGAGTCATACAGCAGAAACTCAGGCTGGTCGATAATCGCCCGTGCAATGGCAACCCTCCTGCGCATACCGCCGGAAAGACTAGCTGGCAGCAGGTCGTAGGTATGTCCCAGTTCTACAAACTGTAACGCCTCCCGAACGCGCCGCGAAACTTCATCTTCAGGCAGATTGCGCTCCATCAACTGGTAGCCGACGTTGTCGCGAACCGTCAGGGAATCAAACAGCGCACTTTCCTGAAATACCATGCCGGTGCGAATGCGCAGGCGCAGAAGCTCTTCCTCGCGCATGTGCGTTATCTCCTCGCCAAAGAGAAATATCCGACCAGAATCAGGACGCAACAGGCCGTTTGCCAGTTTAAGCAGCACACTCTTGCCGACGCCCGCCGGTCCCAGCAAAATGCGCGTTTCGGCCTGACCAACCTGAAAGCTGACATTCTCTAAAACCGGAGGCCCATTGAAACGGATTGAGACATCCTCAAAGACGACCACGGGTGCGCTCACCTTCAAGGAAGGCCCTGCATCGGCTTGCAATGGTTCAATCTCTGTTGTCATGAGCTAAACCGGTGGCAACAGCCAAAGCATCGCGCGGCTGAGAAGGAAGTCAGAAAAGATAATCAGTACAGAAGACACAACCACGGCCTCGGTCGTTGCGCGGCCAACGCCCTGTGTACCGCCCGTTGTCTTCATGCCAAAATAGCAGCCTACCGTCGCGATAATGAAGCCGAAAAAGAGCGGTTTGGTGAGCCCTTGCGCAATATCCGCCCATACCAGCGCCTGGTAAGCAGAGGTGAAGTACTGTGTGCCGTTCTGGCCGCTGATGAACACTGCCACAAAAGCACCGCCAGCTGTACCGACTGTGTCTGCAACAATTGTCAGTAGAAATAGCATCAATACCGTCGAAAGCATGCGCGGCGTTACCAGCTTCTTCATAGGGTCAGTGCCCAGCGCTCGCATGGCGTCAATCTGTTCCGTTACAACCATTGAGCCCAGTTCGCTGGCCATACCGCTCGCGTTACGGCCACTAACCATCAGGCCGGTGAGCACCGGGGCCAATTCGCGGATCATTGAAAGCGAAACGAAGCGTCCCGTATATGCCTGCGCGCCAAACTGCGCCAGAGATGCCGCCGACTGCAAAGCCAGAACGCCGCCCGTGAAAAAGCCCGTCAGGACAACAATCGGCAGTGACCCTACGCCAATCAGATCCGCCTGCGTCAGAATATCCGCAACATAGTGAGGCGCGCGGAAGAGATTGGTGACCGACTGCAGGCAGAAAAGGTAGTACTCCTGCACGGCCAGAATCTGGCGCTTGGCAATCGATTCGAGCTGTTCAAGTGTCATTGGCATGGCAGAGAGTGGTCGGTCTTCAAAAGATTGCGGTCCCTGCCGTCAGAATAGCGTATTTGAGCGACTGACTGCGCCTTAAGAAGTCAATTGCGAACCGACCCAGGCCACAGCCTGAAAAATTCCCTGGCGACCATCGCCGAAGCAACTGTCGCCGAAGAAAACGTACCGATCGATCTATTGTTTGAAGGCAGGATCGCTTTCCGCCCCCTGTCGTGCCTTCCACTTCAGCGAATAATATTCGCCTCTGTCCCGAGCCCACGGATCAAATGCATTCACCACATTGGCCAACTCCGGAGCGAGCTCTGGAATATTCCGGGTAAGGATTCGCTTGAGCGGTGAAATTGGCTGCTTGTGGCCGTTGGGTGTGCCATTCTCCATCTGCACCGGTCCTGGGCCATTGTGGACCACCCAGTCCACGCCCAGCTGCGTATAGAACTCCGGCCGGAAGCTCGACGTGAAGAACCGGTCGCTGAACAAACGCCGCGAAGCATTCAGGATAAAGACAACAAACTGCGTCTCTGAGATTGCAAAGCCATGCGGGCGTGTGTATTCGGCCAGATAGCCGACGACTGTATCCACATCTTCGATGTTGTCGATGACAGACCCGTTGGGATGGCCAAGGCAATCATTGATCGGAGTTTTGTCTTCGTTGAGCTGAGCATCGGTGATCACCTTTGACGCATCGCAAACGTGGGTTCCGTACACCTGGCGCAGTTCATTCACGGCCTGTTGCTGCTGCTTGTGAGCGTCAGAATCCACGGGGATGGTCTTGTCCATGAAGTCGTCAAAGCTGGTCAGTTGCCGCAGACCATACTGCCGGCGAAATTCATTAAACCGCGGCACACCATGTTCGCGATCACGAATAATGTCAAGCGCAGCCAGGTCAATCTGCTTGGTCGGGGAATCCAGCCGCGGTAGCGTGATGCTCTGCATGAACTGAGGGTGGTTGTGCAGCGTCAGGATGCCCAGGCGCTGCCGCCCAAGGCTCAGGCCCCAGTTCGCCATGCCGCCAGTCCGCATCGCATCCGTAGCCTTGCCTTCAAACGTATTGATCACCGGAATCTTTTGTGCGATCTGGTTGGGGTCTTTGATCAAATCGCGGAAGTCGATCAGGTCAGGAATCAGCGGGTGGAGACGATAAACCGAGACAAACTCCTCAGGAAAATTGAATGGCGAACCAAAGTGATTGACCCCGCCGTTGATGCTGTCAGCATTGGCGATGCTGTAGTTCTTCACCTGGCTTCCCAGGCCAAAGATGCCCGGCCCTGACGAAAAGACCGAATACCAATCTGTAGCCTTGGTCACGTTGTGTGACCTGCCAAAATTCTTCGCAACAAGGTCCGAAAGAACCTTTGTCAACCCCGGGTCGCCCGTGCCCAGCAGCCCGTTCCAGTTGGCATTCATGCCCTTGTAGAGTGGTTCGTCATACAGCAGTTGTGGGGTCCATTCAATCGTGTGAATCTTGGCAATCTCCGCCGCCACCACCAGCCGCGCTGCGGCAAACAGCTCATCCGGAGTTACATCCTTGTAGCGAATGACGTGGCTGGGATTTGACGGGTTGCGCAGCCCGCAATCCTTGTTTGGCGTGAGTGCAGCCTGCCGACGAAACTCCGTCACAAAGGAGTTATGTTCACGCACAAACAGGTTGTGCAGGAAGCTCATCCCGATCGTCCAGTTGTCGGGAAATGCCACCGCCTCCTGGCCGGCCCACTGCGGCTGAAATGGGTCGCCGGGCTGCAGTGAGGGCAGGTATCCCTGGCTGGGCGCTGGCGCCGTGGATGCCCCGTTGGCCGTCTGCATCAGCAGCTTCGCCGGGTCGGCCGGATCGCGCTTGACACGCTTGATCGAAGTTTCGTCGTAGCCATAGATCTGAGAAGCATCCCACCACGCCGTATTCGTGTTGCTAAATGTCTTGGCTGCTCGCGCCATGTACTGCTTGCCGTTAAAGGTAAAGCTCTCCGGCGTGCTGTCCTCAGCCACAAAAGTGTCATCAACCTTGTCATCCGGGCGGCAACCGAGCTGTTGAATGTCCTCCGCCGTCAGCGGCACCTCTACGTTGTTGACCAGCTTGAACTTGCAGCCCACGTCAATATACTTGGGCGCATTGTGTCCATCCTCCATGTGCGAGAACCAGTCGTGCGTCATGAACTGGATCCAGTACGCCGCGAGCACATTGAAGAAAGGCGCCTTCACGTAGTCACAGTTCGCTTCAGTCGAATTTCCCGGCAGCCCAAACCCTGCCTTGCACGCGTCAGGGTTGGTCTGGGGCCGCGTAAACAACACACGGCTGATCACCTGCGGGTCAGGCGTCATCAAACTCAGCCGACCGCCATGACGGTTACGCGTGAACTCATTGGCCCCCTGCTCCGGAAAGGCAGTCTCAAACTCAACATTGCGCGAAAACGGAGTTCCCGTTGAACCCATCAGCGGATTCTTGACGTCATTGCAGATACCCGTAAGATTGCGCCCGCGAACAAGGTCGCCCTTGCAAACCTGTTCGCCAGCACCCCCGACCGCCTGGTAACTGGGATGGCTCTCGGGTAGCCGCATCTGTGGCCACGTCTTGAGCGCTTGCCCACCTATCCCGGTTCTGCCAGTAATGAAGTCCTTATACGTACCCGCATTGTCAAACAGGTTGAACTTGATCAACTCGATGCGTTGATACTCCAGGTCAAGCAGCGCTCCTGTCACGCCACGCAGCCCTGGCCCGCCTTTGAAGACCAGTCCCGGGGGCAGGGAATCCATATCCCCGGTTCCCCAGTACTGCGACCAGTCCACCCAGGGGGTATTCCTGAATTGCTGCGCCTTGTAGCCGCCGCGGCACATCGCAGTGTAGTCGGCAACCTTTCCTTCAAAACGCAGATTGCGCGTATCGGCAATGGGCCTTAGCCCCTCGAAGACAGATTTGGCACAAGCCAGCAGCGCAGCTTCCTCCTCCTTCTTTTGCGCCGCTCTGTCATTAGCTGGGTTCTGAGAAAGGAGGCTGGCGGGCGCAAGCGAAACCAGCACCAGCACCATCAGGAGGAGAGTCTTCGGGGAAGGATTCTTCATGGGGAGCCAGATTGAACCCGACTCCCCATGTTAGTCAAGCAGTTTTTTGTTACAACACCAGCTATCGCCCAGAGTGGTCGTGCCCGCCAGTTTCCGCTCCTGTAAGTGCCATATCGATCGGGCTTTCTTCGAAGTGCGCCAGGGCACTTTGCATTTCTGCTAACAACTCATCAGCCATGGCCCTCGTGAATCCATGCCTGATCAGGATGCGCTGAATGACCAGATCTTCCCGGTTTGGCGGTTGCGAATACGCCGGCACCAGCCAGCCACGTTCCCGCAATCGGTCCGCATAATCGTATAACGTGAAATTCGAACCCGCCGGGTCCTTCAACTCCCAGCAAAGCCCCGGAATCCCACCCTCCCCGTCATAGATGATCTTGAATGGCCCAAACTCCGCAATCCTTTCCGCAAGGTACCGCCCCAGTGCGGCGCACTCAGTTTGAATCTCTCGATAACCCTCTTTGCCAAGCCGTAAAAAGTTGTAGTACTGGCAAATGATCTCTCCGCCGGGCCGCGAAAAATTAAGCGCAAACGTAGGCATGTTCCCGCCCAGATAGTTCACCTCAAAAATCAGCTCCTCCGGCAGATCCTGCTTCTCTCGCCAAAGCGCCCAGCCAACGCCAAGCGGAGCCAGACCAAACTTGTGTCCCGATGCGTTGATTGACTTCACCCGCGGCAGCCGGAAATCCCACAACAAGTCGGGCTGCGTAAAGGGCGCCAGAAACGCCCCGCTTGCTCCATCGACATGGATTGGCACATGCAGTCCCGTCTCCTCTTCCAACTTGTCCAGCGCCAGACTGATCGCATGTACGGGCTCGAACTGCAATGTAAAGGTCACCCCCAGCGTCACTACGACCCCGATCGTATTTTCGTCGCAGCGCTTCAACACCTCTTCAGCAGTAAGTAGCAGACTGTCGCCTTCCATCGGCACTTCGCGAATCTCGACGTCAAAGTATCGGCAAAACTTGTGCCAGCACACCTGCACCGGGCCCATGATCAGGTTGGGGGTGTCGATCGATTTCCCCGCAGCCTTGCGTCGCTTGCGCCAGTTCAACTTCAGCGCCAGGCCGCCCAGCATCGCTGCCTCACTTGAACCAGTCGTCGAGCACCCAATCGTTGTCGCCGCCTCTGGCGAGTTCCACAAGTCTGCCAGCATGTGCACGCAGCGCTCTTCGATGGCCGCCGTCTGCGGATATTCGTCCTTGTCGATCATGTTCTTGTCCGCACACTCTGCCATCAGTTGCTCGACTTCAGGCTCAATCCATGTCGTACAAAAAGTCGCAAGATTTTGCTGCGAATTCCCATCCAGCACGAGTTGCTGATGAATGCATTCGTAGACCTGATGTGCATCCTGCTTCCGCTCTGGAAACAAATAGGTCTCCGCAGCCGCATCATGCGAGCAAGTCTCAACTGCGTGGGTAGGTGCCGCGGTCAGTTCTTCAGTTGTGTGCAGGGCCATGTTCTTCTCCGGTGAGCGTGAGAAGAGTGTAACGTCAGACTTATCGGAGAGGGGAAGAAATCTCGGTGAATCGCCCCGCGCAGCGTACCAGTTCGCTACTCCCGGCCCTTCTTTTTAATCTCGATCGTCAGCCGCTTGATTTTCTGGTTCAGAGTGCTCAGTGGAATATGAAACTGCTCCGCCGCATCCGTCTGGTTCCAGTTACACCGCTCCAGCTTTTCGAGAATGATCCGCCGCTCAATGTCTTCCAGAATGTCGAACAGGCTGGCGTTCGGGTTATGTTCGAGCAGCGCGTCCTGAAAAGTCCGGCCAGTAATATGGCCCGGCAGTAGCCCGGTACCAATGATCGGCGTACTCGAAAGCACAACGCTGCGTTCGATAATATTTTCCAGTTCGCGCACATTCCCCGGCCAGTCGTAGTCCACCAGCGCGCGCATCGCATCAGGGGTCAGCTTGCGCGTTTCCAGATCATTCTCCTTTGAAAAATGGTCCAGGAACCGGTTGACCAGCAACGGGATATCCTCACGTCGGCTGCGGAGCGGTGGCAGGTCAATCGAAATCACATTCAGTCGATAAAACAAGTCATCTCTGAACTTACCCTCACGGACTGCCTGCCTCAGATTGACATTCGTAGCAGCCACGATCCGCACATCGACCTGAATCTCCTGGTTGCTCCCGACCGGCATGAATCGGCGATCCTGCAATACGCGCAGTATCTTCGCCTGCGTATCCATGCCCATGTTGCCAATTTCGTCCAGAAAAAGGGTGCCTCCGTTGGCTACTTCAAACAGGCCCTTTTTCGTTGCAATCGCCGAGGTAAATGCGCCCTTCACATGTCCAAATAGATTGGACTCCAGCAACTCCGAAGGCATTGACCCGGTATTCACCGGCACAAACGCCTTGTCCTTGCGTGGGGAATTGGCGTGCAGTGCCTTGGCGATCAACTCCTTGCCGGTGCCGCTCTCGCCCTCAATCAATACTGTCGATCGGCTGGGTGCCACCTGGCTGACCAAATCAAATATCCGCAGCATTACTTCCGATTTTCCGATGATGTTGTGGAAGTTATACCGCTGCTTCAGCGCCCGCTTCAGCTGAATATTCTCCGCCTCGGCCTTGTGCCGAGCAATCGCTGAACGAATGTCCGCCAAAAGCTTTTCATTATCCCACGGCTTCTGAACGAAGTTCTCAGCGCCTGCCCGTACCGCCTCGACAACATTGTCCACCGTCCCGTAGGCGGTGATCATGACCACTGGCAATTCCGGGTAGCGCTCGTGGATCTGCGGCAAAAGCTCCATCCCTGACTGGCCGGGCAGGGCAAGATCAAGCAGCACCAGATCGTAACTGTGCTGTTCAATCTTGAGCAGCCCCTCCTCGCCATCCATCGCCATTTCTACGGTGTAGCCCTCAAGCGTCAGTAGAACTTCAAGGGACTCGCGGATACCAGCTTCGTCGTCGATGACAAGGATCCGCCCTTCGGCGGCTACTTCGGATGTAGGAGTAAGACTTGACTGATTCAATGGCGTTAAGACCTCAGGCATGAACAGAATTCCTTAAGAGCGGAAACTCGAGATGAAATGTTGTGCCGGCACCCACCGTGCTCTCGACGTGAATCTTGCCGGCGTGTTCCTGGATGATGCCGTAACTTACCGACAGTCCAAGTCCGGTTCCGCGTCGCTCACCAGGTTTGGGTGCGGTTTTAGTGGTAAAAAACGGGTCATAAATGCGCTTGAGATACTCGGGCGCAATTCCCGCTCCCGAGTCAGCAATGATCGCTTCGACGTGCCCGTTGGCCGCTGTCCTCACCCGCAATTCACCACCCTGAGGCATGGCATCTTTGGCATTCAGCAACAGGTTCAAAAACACCTGCTGCAACTTGCCAGGATTACCGTGAATACGAGGCAGCTGCTCGTCGAGATCGGTTTGCACAGCAATCCGCGCGGTCTTCATCTGGTGCTCAACAAGCGTCAACGTGTCACGAATCACCTGGTTCAGGTCAGTCTCGCGAAACTCTGTTGTACTTGTCCGGGAAAAATTCAACAGTCCATTGGCAATCTCAGATGCCCGGAAAGTCTGCTGAGTGATACGTTCCAGCAACGGAGTCAGCCGCGCATCGCCCTTCATCTGCTTGGTAAGCATCTGCGCATAGCTGCTGATTACCGCCAGGGGAGTGTTGATTTCATGCGCCACACCCGCCGCAAGCAACCCAATCGAGCTCAACTTGTCAGCCTGCGAGAGCTGCGCCTCCAGTGACACCCGCTCCGTGATGTCATCGACCAGAACAATTCGCCCCACCGCCACGAAGTCCCGCGAAAGCAGTGGCGCCACCGCGATATTTGCAGTTCGCGACTCTCCCGCCATCGTCGTAAGCCTGAACTTGTAGAGATGATGCACACCAGATTCATTCCTGAATCGATCAAATGCCTCAATGAACTCAGTCGGGAAAACGGCTGCTAACGGCTGACCGATCGCTTCCTTCCGGCTCAGCGCGTACATTGCTTCCATTTGCGCGTTCCAGCTTTCGATGCGGTCTTCAAGGTCCACTGCAAGGATGCCGACATTGATCGATTCAACGATGTTTTCGTTGAATTCCTTGAGGCGTTCAAACTCTGCAACCTGGGCCTCAAGACGGGAGTACAGACTGGCACTGTGCAGAGCAATGCCGATATAGCTTGCCAGCGACTCAAGCAGTTCAACATCTTCTGTCGATAGAAAATCCCCACCGATCGTGCGTCCCAATCCAATCACAGCGATCGTTCGCGTTCCACCCGAAAGCGTATCCTGCACCCGGCACGGCAGATAGTAGTTAAGGTCAAGCAGCGCCGCAGTCCGCTGTTGATCCCCGGGAAGATGCAGCGTCTGTTGCGTGTTCTCCAGAAAAATATGAGGATGTCCGGCACTCTCATCAAACTCAAGAAAGCCCAGGTCGAGTCGTGGGGTATATTGCTCTCCGCTGAACGGCAGTCCGTGGCTTGCAGCCAGTCGAAAGCTCGCCGATTTCTCTGAGGAGTCGGAAAGAAACACTGCCACTTTCGCCACCAGCAGCGCCCTCGGAAGCCGATCCACAATCGATCGCAAGAGTGCATTCAAATCCGTCTCAGAGCTCAGCCCTCGTCCAAAGTCAACCAGCGCCTTGCGATAGTCGTAGCGATGCCGGTCAAAGACCTGATCGATCCAGCCCTGGAAGCGACGCTTCAGCGGGTCAAAAAGCTGCGCCGTAATCAGAATCGTGACGACCAGGCCCCATTCGCGAACTGCCTCAGGCAACCGCGTATGCACCTGTTCGGATATCAGCGCAACGACGCCAAAGTACGCTCCCACCAGGGTGCCCGTCGCCAGCGTATACGCTACCCCGCGCTTGAAAATGAGGTCGGTGTCCATCAGCCGATAACGCACAATAGCCCAGCTGAATGTGAGCGGCAGGAACACCAGCGAAAGTCCCGCAATTTTCTGCAAGGTGAGCGAAACGGGAAAGCCGGTAAGAAACGGAACTGCGAACAGCGTCGTATACGGCAAAACCGCCAGGAGTGTACCCAGGTTCAACCACTTCAGTTGCTGCCGCAACAGAGGCGTATTGGCCCTCACGTAGCTACGCAGAAAGAGCACAGCAGCGAGAACGAAGTAAGTCGCCACATACGCGGTGGCCACCTGGTCAAGCCGCAGCCTCAAGGCAAATGTGGCCTGCCAGAAAAACAGCGCAATCAACCGAACGGCGACCACACCGATTGCCGGGGCATACATCAGCGGCAACAGCCAGCGGCGATTCCACGTGCGCAGCCGCTCTTCTGGAAAGACCAATGCAAAGTGGAGAAACAGCGCCGGCTGCAAAGCCTCCGCAAGAATATTGCCCCCGTAGATTGTCCAATCCAGCAAATCCAGTTTGCCGGTGTAGTGAAAAGTATTCAGCGCAAACGAAACCAGGCAAAAGACATAAAAATGCGTAGCACGGGGAGCGGTCCAGCGCCTGAACAGAACGTAAAGCCCAATGGCCAGGTAAACCATGCCAATGACACGCGTGAATTGCAGAAGACTCCGGTCGGCAGGAATCGGAATCACAACTACCGGCGTGTCCAGCGAAATCCCGCGGCGGATAATGCTGTAGTCCGCTTTACCGTAGACATCCGTGTGCTTGAGCTCTCGGTCCAGGTCAGAGCCGATCTCGATCGTATGGTCGCCAACTGCTGTGAGCAGGTCGCCCGGCTCGATACCAGCCTGGGCACCAGGTCCACCGGGCAGCACATGCACCGCAATCAGCCCCGGCAAAACCTTGCTCTGCACTTCGGTCCACACAACGCCGTCATCCGGCTGCTGGTACAGACTCTCCTGCTGGAGATTAAAAACGGCAAACAACCCCAGGGCCACTGTAGCGATTGCCAGCAGCGTTGCAACAACCCGGTTGTAGAAATTCGTCTCCATTGGGGGGAGCCTTCATCCATCCCTGATGCACGTTGAATGCCATGTAGTCTGCGAACAATTTGCTGTTGAGTGCGTATTGTTCAAACTACTGAAAGGATTGCATATATAGACTTGTCGGGCTTCCAATGGTCGCTCACTGGCGCTGAAATTGTGTAAAAATTCCCACAATTCAGCGGCGATAATATGAAGAATGGAATCGACCTATGGAATTACAGAACACCGCGAGAATACGTTATTCTGGCGCATTCTGGTGCAAGATGAGGTAGCCGCGACCGCACACGTATTCAATCGCAACATCAGGACTTTGCGACATTCTTTTGCCCGTATGTCGCTTTGGGCCCATGCTTCCGCTGGTAGTGATGTTCACCCACGTACGCAGCCAGGCCCTCTGCGGGCCCACCCAGCACCACCGTGCGATAAGCCAGTCGAGCAATAAACTCCAGCAGATCAGCGTGTTCCACAGCCGCAGCCGGTGTTTTGCCCCATGCAAAGGGGGCATGCCCGGCCACCAGTACTCCGGGCACGGCGAGCGGGTTCAGTCCGCGCTCACGGAACAGCCGCGCGATCACCGTTCCCGTGTTGAGCACATAAGCCTCCTCAACCTCCGCAGCCGTCAATGGCTCAGTGATGGGCACCTGGCCATGAAAGTAGTCAGCGTGTGTAGTTCCAAAGCAGGGAATTGGCTTGCATGCCTGTGCCCACGAAGTGGCAAATTCAGAGTGCGTATGGACCACGCCGCCGATCTGAGAAAACTCGCGGTACAAAAGAAGGTGCGTATCCAGGTCGCTTGAAGGATTCAAAGTGCCTTCGACGATCGAGCCATCCAACCTGGTCAGAACCAGATCTTCTGGCTTCATCGTGCCGTACGCCACACCGCTCGGTTTGATCGCCACCAGCGGCTCCGTTCCAGAGCCATCAAGACCGCCCCGGTCAATGCCGCTGACGTTTCCAAAGGTGTGTAGAGCAAGCCCACGACGGGCAATTTCCTGGTTGGCGTGCAGTACTTCTTCGCGAAGATTTTTGAGCAACATATCCGGTTCCTTGCCGATAGGGCAGCGCAGTCGCCCTCGGAAATCGTTTTCCGAATCAGGATAACAGGTGTCCGCTTCTCCCGCACACGCCCAACTCCTCTTCCGATATCATTGGCTCCCACAGGCCGTCCATCGTTCCCACCATCAACCAGACTGCCTGTCCGTGAGGCTCCAAATGAACCGCCGAAGTTTCGTCAAGTCCGTTACCCTGATGCCGCTTGCTGCGGGCCAGCTTGCAGTTGCCGCCACCGAGCCCGCTCCCGCCAAATCACAATCCCATCTCAACGTGGCTGAAGTGGGCAGCCTCCCCGCTTCGTCCAGGCCGCTTCGCAGCCGATACGGCCTCACCCTCCAGCGCGTCCTGGCAGGTGAATCGCCGGCCTACAGCGAAGAATTCCTGCTGGCAGATGTCCGCCCCACGGCGGCGCGCCGCTTCACTGAATACAGCGGCGATGTCTCCGGTCGCTACATTGGCGCTCTTGCGACTGCTGCGCGCGTCTATCAACAGGACTTCCCAAACCTTGACTCTCTCGTCGCCAAAGTAGTGGCCCTGCAAAAGCCTGAAGGTTACTTCGGCCGCTCCTTCGACGTCCTTCATCCCGGCGACCTCGACATGGCGCTCCTATGGGGCAACGGGCGCCTCCTTGTCGGTCTTCTGGAGTACTACCGCTACAAACCAGAGCCAGCGGTCCTTGCCGCATGCGTTCGTCTTGGAGATTTCCTCCTTCGCATCGCCCCGCTCATGCTTTCCAAAGAGATACGCGACAGCTTCGGCGCACAGCACTTTGCCTCAAGCTACATCTGCTGGACCCAGCAGACCGAAGGCCTCGCCAACCTTTACATGGTCACCAACGACTCCCGCTATCGCCAACTCGCTGAACAGATTGCTGCCGTCACCGAGCGCCGCCCCAGCGATCATGTTCACGGATACCTCACCAGTCTTCGAGGCTGGGTCGATCTCTTGCGCGTCACCCGGGATCAGGCACTTCTCTCAAAATGCGAAGCTGCGTGGGATGAAGTAGTCCAATCCAACGACCTCCTGATTACCGGCGGTGTTCCCGAGGGCTGGACCCCCAATAACCACCGCACCGAGGGTTGTGCCGAGGTTGACTGGCTGCGGCTTAATCTCGCCCTCGCTGAAGCCACCGGTAAGGCCAGGTATCTGGACATGGCTGAACGCACCGCCTTCAACGAATTCAGCTTCAACCAGTTTGCGACCGGCGACTTCGGCCACCGTGTCTATTCCGAAACGGGCCTTCCCGCTGCCGGAGCAGTCCGCGCCTGGTGGTGCTGCACCCTCCACGGCCTCCGCTGTTTCCCTGATCTACATGACAGCGTCTTCCGCCCCGGCGACCACCGCCTCGACTACAACCTCCCTCTCGATGCCCGCATTTCTTCCGATTCGCTCTCAGCCGTCTCCACTTCCACCCTCACCCATGACGGCAAATCACGCATCGTCATCACCGCAGCGCCCTCCAAAGCCCCCGTTTCTCTGAATATCCGCCAGCCAGCATGGGCCCGCACCCTGACAGTCCTGGTCAACGGGAACAGACAGTCCGCCTTATCCGCCAACGGCTACGCAACCATCACACGCGCCTGGAAATCCAACGATGTCGTCGAAATCCACTACGGCATGGAGCTCCGAACCCAGTCCGAAGCAAACAATCGCCAGTCGTACTGGTTTGGCCCGTGGCTCCTCGGCGCATCGGCTGCAGCAAATCCCGTCTACTTCAATGAACTGACCCTCGACAACCGTCTTGCTGGCCACCCGGCAGCCGCTCAGGCTGCGAACTCTCCCAATCACTTTGCCGTTCCCGTCGCAACCCATACCGTTCAGTACATTCCCGCCGAGTTTTCTGCCTGGCCGGGCACGGTAATTCTTCAGCCCATCGCCGAGCAGGCCGGGGAACCCGTCACTTCGTGGGAACTCCGTTTTCTGACCGCCCCCTCAACTCGGAAAGACAATTCCTGAGCGCTCACACAGCGATGCCGTTCCATCCCCGCAAAAGGAATCACATCTTCGCACCCCCCCATGTAAACCCGCACTCACGGTTGCCGTCTACCTTGGTGTGATGGCGACATTGACCACAGTTCTGGAGAGTATGGGCAAGCCAGTAGCAGCCATTCCCAACGCGGCGGAGTTTGCAGAGATCGCGGCGCAATACCGGCCTCAGATCTTCCGCTTCCTCCTCTCGTCTCTTCGGGACCCTGATGCAGCCGAGACTCTTACGCAGGATTGCTTGCTCAAGGCGCATCGCAACTGGAGCAGTTTTCGCGGGGAGTCCAATGTGCTCACCTGGCTGCTGCGCATCGCAATCAACCTGCAGAAAGACGAGTGGCGCAGTCGGCGGCTGCAATTCTGGAAAACCACCAGCCGTAACGCTGTTGACGCTGCAGAGGCAGGTGCCTGGCTGCCCAGCGGCGAATCGTCACCCGAGCAGCAGGCCGTTGCCCGCGATCAGGTGCGGCTCGTCTGGCAGGCCGTCAAGGGCCTCAGCGAGCGTCAGCGAACAGTCTTTATGTTGCGCCACGTCGAGGAGATGGAATTGCAGGAGATTGCCACCGCCATGGGTTTGAGTGAAGGCACAGTGAAAGCACACCTGTCGCGGGCAATGCTCCGCGTGCGGGCAGAGTTGGGAGGAAAACGATGAGCTTTGAAGACAACAAGCCAAAGATCGAAGATCAGCAGGTCGAGGAAGCATTGCGCAATTTCCGGGCCAGCGTCCATGTCTGGAGCGACAACGAATTTGCCCGGCCGCGTCAGCCGCAAAGCCGGTCACAATCGGCATGGCGGCATCTCCTGCAAATTGTCACCGGCCCTGTTACGTCGTGGTCGTTGGCCGCGCTGCTACTCGTTAGCGGAGTCACCGTACCCGTGGCCCTGCATCACCAGCAGCAGTTGGCCGCGGCTCAACAGGCCGCCGTCCGAGAGCAGCAGCGAATGGCTGCTGTCGCTTCAGAGCAACAACTCGCCAGCGCCATCAGTGATGAAGAACTACTGCGTCATGTCGACAGCGATATCGCCCGGGCAACCCCGGACGCGATGGAGCCACTCGCCAGCATGATGAGCGATTCAACCAGCAAATGATTCAACCGACCGGAAGACAGAATTCCGGCACAAAGGGAGTGGAGATGAAGATGAAATTGACACAGCTCGGCATGGGTTTCGCGGTAGCGGTCCTCGGATTAACAACGGTCGCAGCAGCCTGGGCGCAGGGCCCCGGCGGCATGGGGCCACATCACCCGCCAATGGAGCGAGCCATGGGCCCGCAGGGCGACCACGGCCGCTGGTGGAACGATCCCAAGGCCATCGAGAAATTCAAGCTTTCAGAAACTCAGCGCAAGGCCATGGACGATATCTACCAGCAGCATCGCGTCACGCTGGTAGACCTGCACGCCACTCTTGAGAAGGCAGAACTGGCCCTCGAGCCGCTGATTCGAAGCGACGTTCCCGACGAGGGCAAGATCCTCGCCCAGATCGACCACGTCGCACAGGCCCGCGCCGAACTTGAAAAGGCCAACGCCCGCATGCTGCTCGGCATTCGCAAGCAGTTGACGCCTGAGCAGTGGAAACAGCTTGAAGCAGCCCGTGCAGCCCGCCATGAACGGGGCCCAGGCCGTGAAGACGATATGAATGGGCACAGACGAGGTCCCGGCATGGGTGGCATGGGGCACGACAAGCCCGGCCCGGATGCCCCCAGCGGCCCTGGCCCCAACGACCCCGGAATCGGCGCACCAGGTGCAGACGAATAAGCCTGCACCACCTCCCGGGTTTGCCGTGCTGGCAATACTGAACATCAATTGCCGGCACGGCAAGGCGGGGCTCAGTTGAGGCCAAGATCTCAGGGAGTCCCAGCAGACAATCGAGCAGAGAGCATCGCGGTGGCTTTTCAGTCACCGCTTTTTTTACCCTTCAGACTCACCGGGGCTCAGCCATGAGCAACCGTAAATCGCGCAGATTGTGTCCGGTCGGCCCTGTCACAACCGAGTCGCCCAGCGCGGTAAACAGAGGGCACGCATCAAACCGCGCCAGCGCTTCCTCTGGCGCATAACCAAACGCAAATGCCCGCCTGACAGTCGTTGGATCGGCAATTGCACCCGCCGCCCGCGTATTTCCGTCGATCCCGTCTGAGCCTGCGCTGAAAACCACCAACAACTCGTCAGGCGATTTTCCCAACTCCAGTGCGCATGCCAGCGCAAACTGCTGGTTGCGTCCCCCCGCTCCAGGCGTCCGATTCAGCGTCACCGTCACCTCTCCCCCTGAAATCAGGCAGCAACGCGGGTGCTCAGCCCGCAGTTCCGAAAATCGCTGCAGCAGATAGCGCGCTGCCTCCGCATAGTCCCAGTCGTCGCATTGGTTATCCACTGCAACGAAATACCCCGCCTTTTCTGCCGCGATGCGTGCATTCTCAACCAGATCCTGGCTGGACAGCAGCACCTCAATCATCGAATTTCGAAAGGCCTGCTCCTCGGTCCGCAAAGCAGCATCTGCCCCTGATTCCGCTTCCTTATCAACCCAGGGCAAGCGCTGGAACAAGGGCGCCAGTCGGCTCGTCTTGCCCGGAGACTCGGGCACATTACCGCGCTCAAAGAATCGCCGCACCGGCCCGGTAAACTTCTCCATCAGCTTGTACCGTTCAAGCAGTTCATGTACCTCGGCAACTGTGGAGTGGTCGGGCAGCGTCGGTCCGCTGGCCAGAGTGTCCAGGCTCCGCAAAGGCACGTCCGGCAGCAGAATCGAGAGCTTGGTCGCAGCAGCAGCCGCCAGCGCCAACCTACCGCCTTTCACCGCTGAAAAGTGCTTGCGAATCGTATTGATCTCCGTAATTGGCGCTCCGCACCCAACCAGGGCCTGATGAAACACCACCGCGTCATCCACCGTGATCGCGGCATCCAGCGGAAGATCGAACAGCGCAGACCCGCCCCCCGAAAGTAGAAAAATCACCAGAGAATCCTGCTTCGCATTGCGCAACAGGCTCAAAGTCGCTTTCGCCGCGGCAAATGAATCCTCGTTCGGCAGTGGATGCCCACCGGCAAAGTACCGTATACGCCAATTCCGCTTCTCCGGCACTTCTGTCGAACAACAAATGCCGCGCAAACCGCTGCGCCGCTTCATCCGGCTCAGCAGCGTATCCAGCATCGGTACAGCCGCCTTGCCGATTGCCACCACAAAAATCTGGCGGAAATCCTTGAGGTTCAGGTCCCCTGAAGCCTCCTCGCCGCGACTTTCTCCAAGCGGACGGCGCAACAAATTGCCCTCGAAGTGAATATGCCTCTCAAACGCCGACTCGATGCTGCAAGCTTCCAAAGCGTTCCGGAACAGGGAGTTCGCCCCTGCATGGAGAGCTTCCAACGCACGTTCACTCGTTGTCATGGTATGTATCTCGCTAAATTGGGGTTCGGTGGAAACGTCGTGTTCAACCAGTTTCCCAATGCCGCCTGCATCTCCGGCAGACGCCCGGTAAAGAAGTGTTCAGCTCCTGGAATCAGCACGAGAGTCTTTGGCTCACTTGCAGCATTCGCCACCTGATGAAGCTGTTCTTCAGGCCCGTACTGGTCGCGGTCACCGCTCAGAAAGAGCTTCGGCAATTTGCATGAGTGCAGAAACGGATAGCTGTAGACCCTGCCCGGTGCATGCGTTGGCAGCCCCAGCGCGGCGAATCCCTTGACGGTCGGACCTTGCCCCGAATGCAGTCGGCAACACGCTTGCAGCCCCATCGCCGCGCCAAATGAAAATCCCGCGGCAACAATCGGCTTGCTGAACGCCCGCGCAAGCCACTCCAGCCCGGCCTCCACGTCCCCAACTTCTGCCCGTCCATCGTGAACGCCTTCACTCAAACCCGTTCCGCGAAAGTTGAAGCGCAACACGGGCCATCCAAGGGCTGAAAACACCTTTGCTGCGTGATACACCACCTTGTTGTTCATCGTGCCCCCGCCCGAGGGGTGAGGGTGGCAGATCATGGCAGAATAGGGAGCGTCGCGGTCACCTGCATTCAAAAGAGCCTCAAGCCGCCCAGCAGGACCATCCAGGAAGAAACTGATCAGGGCGCCGGGTGCAGCCGCGCGCGCCACAGACAACGAATCAGCCATCGCCCCATTGCGGGGAGATGGCTCGGAACCAGGCGCTTTGTCAGCGGATCCCACCATACCAGCCTTCATTCTATGCGCCATTTTTCGCTTCATTTTTCGCTTCAAGTACGGGCTTCAGGGCAAAGCCATCCTGAGCAGGCCGTCCACCACCCTCTGCGCCCCGGTCCACATGCTCTGACAATCAACTCGAAACAGTGTTCGCGCCACGCCATTTGCCTCGATTGCCGCTTGCGTAGAATTACACTCCTTCGGAATACACTGGAAAAAAGTCGGGTAGATGTATCCCCGCTTGCCTCGGCAGGCCATGAAAAATTGTCACAAAACAGCCCATTTTGCGCCTGGTAACCACCACGCAACTCCCTCGCAATCAACGATGTACATCTCATTTTTGCCAAAAACACCCCACCCCCCCTTTATGTCGAAAAATGGCAAAAGTGGGGCGCATTGTCGCTTCCGTAATCGCACAACCTGGTTTTCGCATCAGCTTCGCCTGATGGATGCAATTCCGATAATGTCGGGTATTCTGGCAGTACGATGTCCTCTGAGATGAACAACACCGCCAGCGCTTCAGCATCACTTGAAGCAATTGACCCCATCGCTCTGACCCGGTCTCTCGTATCCATCGATTCCACGACCTACCACGAAGGCGCAGCCGGTGACTTCCTCGCCGGTTTTCTGGCCCAGCGCGGCTGGCAGGTAGAGAAGACACCAGTGCCGCAGCCCGCAGAAAGCGGTAATCAGGACGCACGTTGGAATGTCTACGCCGGCCCATCGTCCGGTTCGCCCGACCTGGTTTTCTCCACCCATATCGATACTGTCCCGCCCTACATCCCCTTCACCGAAGATGAAGAATTCATGTATGGCCGAGGCGTCTCAGATGCCAAAGGCATAGTCGCCGCGCAGGTAGCTGCGGCAGAGAAATTACGCGCGCTCGGCTACAGGGTCGGGCTGCTGTTCGTCGCCGGAGAGGAGCGCGATTCGGCTGGCGCGAAGGTCGCAAACCAAGCCCCCAAAGGCAGTCGCTATCTCATCAACGGCGAACCGACGGACAACCGCCTGGCCCTCGCATCGAAAGGCGCGCTCCGCGCCGTACTCACTGCCAAAGGCAAGATGGGTCACTCAGCCTACCCTGAACTCGGTGACTCCGCAGTCCACAAGCTCGTAGATGCACTGGCAAAAATACGCGCCCTCGAACTGCCAGTCCTTGAAGACGTAGGCCCAAGTACTCTCAACATCGGTCAGATTGAGGGTGGCCGCGCTCCCAACGTTATTGCCGACCACGCTCAGGCGCAGATACTGATTCGCCTCGTAGGCGACTCCGCCAGCACCCGCGCAGCGATTCTTGAGGCTGCCAACGGTCTCGCCGAAGTCCAATTTGTCCTTGAAATTCCCTTTGTCCGGCTTCGTGCATTACCTGGATTTCCCACGATGGTCGCCAAGTTCACCACCGATATTCCGGAGCTGAGCCAATGGGGCGAACCTCTCCTCCTCGGCCCCGGCTCAATCCACGTAGCCCACACACCCTATGAAAAGCTCGCCAAGAAAGAACTCTTCGAGGCTGTCGATCTCTATGTCCAGGTGGCTCAGCAACTTCTGAACTGAACTTGAAGCAAATTTGAATCACGAGCGATCCACCCAGCAAGTGCTGTTCCCACTTTTCAGTACCGCGCCGATGTATCCTCTCAGAATGGCCAGCCACGATCCTCACGCCAATCGTCTCGACCAATCGGCCTCTTCCTACCTTCGATCAGCGCGCCATCAGCCGGTCCAATGGCATCCCTGGGCAGCTGAAGCCTTTGCCCGAGCCGAGGCTGAAGACAAGCTGATCCTCCTCGACATTGGAGCCGTGTGGTGCCACTGGTGCCACGTCATGGACCGTGAATCATACGAGAATCCTGAGTTGGCCGCTATCCTCAATGAGCACTTCGTTGCCATCAAGGTTGATCGTGACGAGCGTCCAGACGTCGACGCTCGCTATCAGGCCGCCATCTCTTCCATCAGCGGACAAGGGGGCTGGCCCCTCACCGCCTTTCTCACCCCCACCGGGCATCCATTTTTCGGTGGAACATATTTTCCCGCCGACGACCGCTACGGCCGCCCAGGTTTCAAGCGGGTGCTGCTGACCATGGCGGATGCCTGGCGCAACCGGCGGGAAGAAGCCCTTGAATCCGCCGCAAGTGTCATGGCTGCCATTGAGGAAAATGAAAATTTCTCCGGCAGGGGAGGGGAACTGACCCTTCGCCTTGTCGACAAACTCGTGGATTCCATCCTCAAGCAATTTGACCCGCGCAATGGCGGATTTGGCTCGCAGCCGAAATTCCCACATTCAAGTGCGCTCGATCTACTTATTGAAAATGCCACGCGCAACGGTAACGAGGCGGCACGCGATGCCGCGATTCTGACCCTGCTCAAAATGAGCAAGGGTGGAGTCTATGACCAGCTGGCGGGTGGATTCCACCGCTATTCAGTGGACGAGCGATGGGTGGTTCCGCATTTCGAAAAAATGCTATATGACAACACCGAGCTACTGCGGAACTATATTCACGGGTACCAGAGCTTTGTCCGTCCAGAGTTTGCCCAGACCGCCCATGAAATCATCCACTGGCTCGACACCTCAATGACTGATCGCCAACGCGGTGGTTTCTACGGTTCGCAGGATGCCGATATTGACCTCGACGATGACGGCGACTACTTCACATGGACCAAAGTCGAAGCTCAGAGTGCATTGAGCCCCGAAGAATGGTCTGTTGCAAGCCGTTACTGGGATATCGGTGATCTCGGCGACATGCACCATAATCCCCAGAAAAACGTCCTTCACATCCGCCTGAGCGTGGCTGAAGTAGCCCGCGAAGCCGGCATTTCGCCTGAGGATGCCCAAGCCCGCCTCACTTCTGCCCAAAGAACTCTTCTCCAGGCCCGCAATGCCCGGCCAACCCCTTTCATCGACCGCACCCTCTACACAAGCTGGAATGCGATGGCCATTACCGCCTACCTCGAGGCTGCCCGCGTACTTCGTCTGGATTCGGCAAGGGAGTTTGCGCTCCAGACCCTCGATCGACTTCTCATTCAGGCCTGGGATGCGGATGCAGAACTCGCCCACGTCATCGCCTATCCTGACGATCGTTCTCCCGCAGAACGCGTTGCCGGCACCCTCGACGACTACGCATTCACCGTTCATGCCTGTGTTGAGGCCTGGTTGGCAACCGGCAAGATGGCATATTTCCGCGCTGCGCTCAAACTCGGATCAGTCATGATCGAGAGATTCTACGATCGGGATTCCGGCGCATTTGTTGACATCGCCCTGACGAACGATGAAACCCTCCAGTTTGGCGCACTGAAGGCTCACCGCAAGCCCCTGCAGGATGCACCGACACCAGCCGGCAACCCCACAGCAGCATCCGCTCTTTTACGCCTCGAGGCCCTCTCCAATCGAACGGAGTTTCGCGCAATTGCGGAGGAGACCCTCGCGTCATTCGCCGGCGTTGTGGAGCATTTTGGTCTCTACGCAGGCAGCTACGCACTTGCTCTCAATCGACTACTGCTCGATCCGGTGCAAATCGTCGTCGTTGGTACAGGACAGGAGGCAAGTCGTTTTGAAGCCCTGGCAACTGCGCGTTTTGCAGCCAACAAGACCGTCATCAGGCTCCAGCAAGACCAGATAATGGCAAACGAGTTACCAGAAGCGCTCGCTGAAACCCTCACCCGGATCCCTCCGCCCGAAGGAGTCAATGCCTGGGTGCTCATCTGCCGCCACCGCTCCTGCCTGCCCCCCATCACCAATTCAGAAGCCCTGCTCGAAGCACTGGAATCCATTGTCTAGTCAGTTCATCCGGAAACCGGGCCCTTAGCGTTTGATCCTTTAGTTGTTCTCGGAGTTTGCATCATCGGTATCCCTCGCAACGGATACCGCTCCTGGAAATCCGGTCAAAACCCTGTAGGGGTCGCCCGGCAGGAGCCGCTTTGCTTCCAGCGCCAGCCTTACACGCCGCTTAAATTCCCGAACTGGCGCAAACTGCCTGGTCGCGTGCGTCCGAAAGGTTACCGAATAGACAACTTCTGATCCCTTGATCGAATCCACCCCAAGCACTTGGGGGTCGCTCAGGAAAACGTCCGCGTATGCCGGATCGTTTCGCACTGCAAGCGCGATCTCTGTCAGCAACGGCACTACCATCTCGGGGGACGCCGAAAAGTCTACCGAAACATGCACCGTGGCGAGCGAATACTCTCGGCTCAGATTCGCCACGGTTGCGATCTGGGAGTTCGGAACGACATAAAGCGTGCCGTCGTTATCTCGGATCTCTGTCCGCCGCAGTGTCATCGCCTCAACCTTCCCAGACATCGTTCCCAGCCTGACTGAGTCACCCACTGCAAACTGGTCCTCGATAATAATCAACATCCCGTTCAAGATATCCTTCACAATCGTCTGCGCTGCCAGACCGATGGCGATGCCTGCGACCCCCGCAGACGCAAGCAGAGGTCCCAGATTGACTCCAAGAATCATCAGGAACTGCAACGCAGTCAGCGACCAGAGCACCGAGTGAAGAGTCGTCCTTAGAACTCCGGCAAAGGTCTTTAATTGCGAATTGCGGCCGGGCCTGGAATTCTCACGGTCTGCCAGCACCATCATGCGATGCGTTCCGACGCTGATAATGCGGCCCAGCACAAGGGCAATCAAAACCACGACGATCAAATGCGGCAGCTTGGCATGCACGAACTCCTGCATGTCCCCAATCCACTGATCGAGTACCTTACCCAGGAATCGCCCTTCCGCAAAAATCCCGGTCCGTGAAGCCAACAAAAAAGGATGCATACGAACTCTCCTCTTTCTATCTATACTGTGCGCAGCAGGGGCACACGGTCCGGAATATCCAACCCAACCAGATTTTCCGTTGAGTCCGGCAATTGAAACGCCCTAGACTGGAGTTCACCCGATGCGGCTATTGATGAAGCAAATGCCTGCTTTTCGTCTCTCAATCCCATTCATCTCGCACCCTGACATGCCCAGGCTTCGAAAACGGGGCTGGCTTTCCCTGCTGGCCTTCGCGGCTTTTGCGATGCCTGGGCATTCCGGCCAGGAGATCCCGAAACCAATGATGAATTATGACAAGCCTTATCTGCTTCCGGCGACCAACCGCATCCCTGATGCGAACGACAAGATGCAGATGCAGGATCAGCAGGCCAAGGAAAAGAACTTCACAGCGGCAAATATCGAACGCAAAAAGCAGATTGCTGATGACAGTGCCAGACTGCTGAAACTGGCTACCGACTTGAAAACTGAGGTCGACAAGACCAACAAAGACACCCTGTCGGTATCAGTGATTCGCAAAGCTGACGAAATCGAGCGGCTGGCACACGCGGTCCGCGAAAAGATGAGAGCTTCGATTGGCAACTAGCCACTTTCTTCGGCTTTGGATGAGTCCAGCTCGCCCGCTGTATTGTGTCGTACTCGTGTGCCTGACGCTGGCCGTCAGCCTGGTTGAGTCGCGTACTGCGAAGGCTGCACTCCAGATAGCGCCTCAAAACCCCAGCCATCTCGATCGCACCGTACATTCGCGGGAGTACCCACCGCCCCTTGAGCCCGACGAATTGCGCCGCATGTCGAGGCAGTTAAACATCCAGAGACAGAAAGACCTGACCCGCGATACGGCAAAACTGCTCGAATTGACGCAGGCTTTCAAGTCCGAGGCTGATTCAGGCAACGAAGCCTTCTCTGCCGCAGTCACCTTGCGCAAGATCGAGCAGATCGAAAAGCTCGCACACAAGATTCGAGAAGAGATGGTGATTACACCGGGGCCGCAAGTCCCTATCACCATCAACTGAAACAAACAGAGATTGTGCGGACACCTGGCTCGGCAACTTCATCAATCGCTGCACTCAACAAAGGAAAGAGGCACTTTGCGCAGGCACTGAACCTGCGTAAAGTGCCTCTTTCTCTGGTCAATCCGTTCCATTCCTAGACGAACAATGGCGCCAGCACGAGTGTCACTGTAGCGAGCAGCTTGATCAGCACATGGAGGCTCGGTCCCGCTGTGTCCTTAAAGGGATCGCCAACGGTATCGCCAACCACAGCTGCCTTGTGAGCCTCTGAGCCTTTCCCGCCGAACTTGCCAGTCTCGATCAGCTTCTTGGCATTGTCCCAGGCACCGCCGCCGTTGTTCATCAGCATCGCCAGCAGGATTCCACTGATTGTTCCTACCATCAGGAACGACGCAACCGCTTCAGCTCCAGAGAGATTGACGATGTTGCCAAAGCTTGCCGGCAGGTCTGTGCTGCTCTTCAGGTGAAAGCGGGTGCTCAAGTGCCGGAAAAGAATTCCAATCGACACCGGCATCAGTACCGCTAGCGCTCCCGGCAGTACCATCTCCTTGAGCGCAGCACCTGTCACGATGTTCACGCAGCGCGCATAGTCCGGTTTGCTCGTCCCGCTCATGATGCCGGGGTTCTCTTTGAATTGCGCTCGCACATCCTCGATGACCTTTTCTGCAGCACGGCCGACGGCGCTGATGGCCATCGAAGAGAAAAGATACGTCAGCATCGCCCCCAGCAGCGCTCCCACAAACACCGGGACGCTCGCCAGGTTGATATTGGAGAAGCTCCAGCCAACGGGCAGCACGAAGCCCGCCGCTTCTACCCTATGCTTCACAATGTCGTGAATTGTTTCGAGGTACGCCGAGAACAGCAGAAACGCTGCCAGCGACGCCGATCCGATTGCATAGCCCTTGGTGAGCGCTTTGGTTGTATTGCCCGCCGCGTCGAGACGGTCGGTGCGGTCACGCACTTCGTGGGGCTGGTTACTCATCTCTGCGATGCCGCCGGCATTGTCTGTAATCGGTCCAAAGGTATCCATCGCCAGAATGTAGGCCGCGCTCGAAAGCATGCCCATGGTCGCAATCGCCGTTCCGTAGATGCCCTTGGCGTAATCAGCGACGCCAGTCGCATCCTCGAGGCCTCGCACCCCAAAGTAGTAGCTCAGCAGCAGGGCTCCGCTGATTACCAGGGCAGGAAGAGCCGGTGTCTGCATTCCAACCGCGAGGCCGGTAATGATATTGGTAGCCGCACCGGTATTGCAGGCCTCGGCGATCGATTGCACTGGCCTGTAGCGGGTTTCCGTGTAGTACTCCGTAATCGACACAAAGAGGAACGAAGTGACAATGCCCACGATGCCCGCGGCCAGCAGCCACCAGCGATCCTGTAGCAGAAAATGTACCGCCGCTGCAAAACCACCCAGAGCGAGGAAACTCGTGATGTAGAAGCCCCGGTTCAGCGAATGCATCGGGTCGTCGGTCTCTTTGCTGTGCACCGACAATACGCCAGCAATCGATGCCACGATGTTCACCGCATGCACGATCAGTGGGAACAGAATCCCCTTGATGCCAAACACCGGGAATAACGCGGCACCCAGAATCATCGCTCCGACGCTCTCTGCCGCACTTGATTCAAACAAATCGGCTCCACGACCCGCGCAGTCGCCTACGTTGTCACCAACGAGGTCGGCAATGACTGCCGGGTTGCGCGGATCATCCTCTGGAATTCCCGCCTCAACCTTGCCAACCAGGTCTGCTCCCACGTCCGCTGCTTTGGTGTAGATTCCGCCGCCGAGTTGAGCAAACAGGGCCACCAGCGAAGCACCAAAACCAAAGCCCACCAGCTGGTAGGGAACCGTTTCAGGACTGTCGAGGCCGCCGAACAACAGGAAAAGGATCCCAATGCCCAGCAGCGCCAGACCCACAACAATCAGACCTGTCACCGCACCGCCTCGCAGCGCCAGCTTCAATGCGCCTGCAAGGCTCGAACGCGCCGCAGCAGCGGTTCGCAGATTTGCTCGAATTGAGACAAACATCCCGGTGTAGCCCGAAAAACCCGAGCACGCCGCACCCACCAGGAAGCTGAAAACGACCTTCGTAGCCAATGGAGCCGTCAGGGGATAAATGCGATAGCCGGCGTAGAGTACAGCGGCCAGCACCACCGCCATAATTGCGATCGTCTTGTATTGTCGGCCCATAAAGGCCTGCGCTCCCACTCGAATCGCTGATGCGATCTCCTGCATCTCAGGCGTGCCCTGGTCCGCAGATAAAACATTCCGCGCAAAAAGCAGCGCCGCTGCCAGAGCCAGTACGCCTGCTCCGATGGCAATCCAAAGATAGATGCTGTCGCCTGCGCCGCTCGGGGCGAGTGGGTTTTCCAGCATGGCAAGCAGTCTACCCGTCATCGGGCCTGTCTTTAGGCTGGTTTGTGGGCTTGTGAGTGCGCCCATTGCTGCTGTCATCAAAAACATGCGGGGGTCTTCCTCCTGAAATCAAAACCGCCTCGAAACCCCGCAATCGCAGCACCCACTCATGAAGCCGGGGAACGCCCCGTTCTCCAAAGTGGAAACCTCCGCAGATTTCGGTCTTCAAGGTACGTCGAATAGAAACACGGCAGCAATTCAATCGTCAATAACCAGACCGGACCACCCCCTCAAGCAGGTCTCCAGAAAGGCATCTTTCCCACCACGCGCCGGGTTGTTACAATCAAGTGGATTTAGCTGTTGCCCAAGGGGTGCGGCTTGAGTGCGGCGAGTCTCGCAAATATCCTCGCCACAACAGACTTCAGATCAGAATGACGGCGGTAGTGTTGCCAGGGAGGTTGCACACATGGCTCGAGTGGCTTCCGATGCAAAAGATGCCGTGCTTGCCGAATCGACGGCAGCACTGAACGCGGTTTCCCCTCACGCCGAACTTCCCGCATTTCAGTCCGAGTCCGAATCTGGCGCTCTAAGCGCGCATCAGTTGGTAGAGTTCTATCGGCTTATGTACAATTCGCGGCGGATTGACGACCGCGAGATCATGCTGAAGCGGCAACAGAAGGTTTTCTTTCAGATTTCTGCCGCTGGCCACGAAGCATTCCAGGTCGCAGCGGCCCTTGCAACTCGCCCCGGCTACGATTGGTACGTCCCTTACTATCGTGACCGCGCCCTTTGCTTTGCTCTGGGCGTTACCGCTGAAGAAATGCTGCTGCAATCCGTCGGCGCCGCAGACGACCCCGCAAGCGGCGGGCGGCAGATGCCCACGCACTGGAGCAGCCCCAGCCTCCACATCGTCAGCACTTCCTCCTCTACGGCGACCCAGGTTCTCCATGCCGTTGGCGTCGCCGAGGCTGGCCGCTACTATGGCCGTTTTCCTGATGCCTCAAAGAAATCCGCGCCGGGGGAAAGCGTCGACTACCGCGCCTTCCACAACGTCAGCTTTGCCGCCGACGAAGTAGTCCTCACCTGTATTGGCGAGGGCGCCACATCCCAGGGTGAGTTCTGGGAGGCCCTCAATACCGCTTCCAACCAGAAGCTCCCCGTAGTCTTCTGTGTTGAAGACAACGGTTATGCCATCTCCGTTCCTGTCGAGGTCAATACTCCAGGTGGCAACATCTCCCGTCTGGTCGCAAATTTCCCCAACTTCCATTTCGCTGAAGTCGATGGCACTGACCCGGAAGCCAGCTATAGGGCGCTTGTGGAGGCGGTGGCCTACTGCCGTGCCGGCAAGGGACCTGCCCTGGTTCATGGCCACTGCGTTCGCATCTACTCGCATTCCTTCTCTGACGACGACCGCAACTATCGCTCCCATGAAGAGCGCGAAGCCGACGCAATGCGGGATCCGCTCCACAAGCTCCAAATGCGCCTCCTCCGTGAAGGCATTCTGAGCACAGGCGAATTGAACGAGATGGAGCAGGGAATTGATGAACAGATCGCCGCAGCCGCCGTCAGAGCTGTCGAATCGCCTCTTCCGCCAGTCTCAAGCATCACCCGCCATATCTATTCAGAGGATTACGACCCGACTCGCGCCTCTCTCGCTACCAAGCCTCAGCATGTTGATGAGAAGGCCGTTGATAAGACGATGGCTGACCTGATCAACGTCTGTCTCCGCGACGAAATGCGCCGTGATCCGCGCATCCTCGTTTACGGTGAAGACGTTGCCGACTCCAGTCGGGAAGAGGCTCTCAAGGAAGTGAAGGGAAAGGGCGGCGTATTCAAGCTGACACACGGACTCCAGACAGAGTTCGGCTCTGCACGTGTGTTCAATTCGCCTCTGGCTGAGGCCAATATCGTCGGCCGCGCAATCGGCTACGCCGTTCGGGGGCTCAAACCGGTCGTTGAAATTCAGTTCTTCGACTACATCTGGCCTGCGATGCATCAGATGCGCAACGAACTCGCGCTCATGCGCTGGCGCTCGAACGGCGGTTTCAGCGCTCCCCTCGTGATGCGCGTCCCCATCGGCGGCTACCTGACAGGTGGCTCGATCTATCACTCCCAGTCAGGGGAATCCATCTTTACTCACCTGCCAGGCCTCCGTGTTGTTTTTCCATCGAACGCGCTTGACGCCAACGGCCTGCTGCGCACCGCCATTCGCTGCGATGATCCAGTCCTTTTTCTGGAGCACAAGCGGCTCTATCGCGAACCCTACGGCCGCGCGCCCTACCCCGGCCCGGACTACATGGTCCCGTTCGGCAAGGCTTCTGTGGTCCGCCCAGGAACAGACGTCACCATCGTTACTTACGGGGCACTCGTGCCCAGGTCGCTGCAGGCAGCGCAGCGTGCCGAGCGCGAACACGGTATTCAAGCCGAGGTCATCGACCTTCGCACCCTCAACCCATACGACTGGGATGCCATTGCCACCTCCGTCAAAAAGACCAGTCGCGTCATCGTCGCCTACGAAGATATGAAGAGCTGGGGTTACGGCGCTGAAATCGCTGCCCGCATTGCCGACGAACTTTTTGAATACCTCGATGCTCCAGTGAAGCGGGTCGCAGCCATGGACACCTTTGTCGCCTACCAGCCCGTACTGGAAGACGCGATCCTGCCTCAGCCAGAGGATCTGCTGCGCACAATCTTGGAGTTGCGGGCATTTTGAGTCTTCCTCCCGGATCGGCAGCAAAGCGGTTGCCAAGGCGAATCCTGCTGGTCGGCAACTACGAGCCGGATGAACAGCAGAGCATGCAGCGCTACAGCCGATGGCTGCTTCACGCCCTTCGTGCGAAGGGCTGCACGGTGGTTCTGATTCGTCCAGTGCCCTTCGTCTCAAGATTGGCTAGAGGGCCGTTCCGGCGCCCGGCTGTGGTCAAATATCTCGGCTATTTCGATAAATTCTTCTTCTTTCCCAAACAGCTCAAAGCCGCAGCCAGGTCATTCGACCTGGTACACATCTGCGACCACTCGAACTCGATGTACGTAAGTGCCACCGGTGGAGTACCAACTGTCATCACCTGCCACGATGTGCTGGCGATTCGATCCGCTCAGGGAGAGTTCCCAATTAACAGGACCGGCTGGTCCGGTCGATGGCTCCAGTCCTGGATTCTGCGAGGTTTGCGTCGCGCCGCCCATGTCATTTGCGTCTCGGCCAAAACGGCCGAAGATTTGCAGAGACTTACGGGCGACCCAGGGAAGCGCAATCCCGACAAGAACGTTCGAGTCATCTTCAATCCATTGAACTGGCCCTACAAGCCGCAGCCAAAGATGCCAGAACAGTTGCTTCAGCGGCTTGCCTTGAGACCTGATGCGCCTTACTTCCTTCATGTCGGCGGAAATCAGTGGTATAAAAACCGCGCCGCCGTTTTAAGGATATTTCGTGAACTTGCCGTCAAGCCTGAGTTTGCGGCCTCAAAGCTGGTAATGGCTGGCAAGCCGCTACCTGCAAATCTGGCAGCCCTCCTCGACGAGAGTGGGCTGCGCGATCGGGTGATCTCGGTGACTGGAACTACGAACGATGAGTTGGAGGCGCTCTACAGCCACGCCCTGGCTTTGGTGTTTCCTTCGCTTGAGGAAGGCTTCGGATGGCCGATCGCAGAGGCGCAGGCTTGCGGCTGTCCGGTCGCTGTTACTGGTCGACCACCGATGACTGAGGTCGCGGGCGATGCGGCCATCTTCTTTGATCCAGCGGACGCTGCTGGCGCTGCTGAGGCAATCTGCCAAGGGCTCGCCCAACGCGAATCTTTGCGCGAAGCCGGATTCCGGAATCTGGCCCGGTTCAGCGAAGACAAAATAGTCTCTGAATATCTAGCCTTCTACGCAGACATCTACAACGTAGAGAATTAGCGCGGTTGGCTCTTCTCGCCCGGCAAATCGTCAAGCCACCTCTGAAGCGATTCACTGAAGTGCGGGTCTTGAGTTGATGGCACCGTGAGCCAAGCCATCGTCTTCTGGACTTGAGCCGATTGATACGCATCAGGAGGGGTTCCAGGCTGACCGGTTGGTGGCTGGCTCAAAAGCCACAGGGTTGGAACGTGCATCTTCTGTACCGCCTCAATGAGGTCATAGCGGTCCTTTACCAGCCAGTGCGCGGGGACAAGCCGGCTCCGGCTGTCATTCAGGATTGTCGAAACGGCATTCTGCTGTGGTGCATCGAGTACGACGCCGGAAAGCTCAGGATGATCCGCCGCCAATTCAGCGGCAATGGTCGCCCCTAGACCAGTGCCCCAAAGGACAATGCTTTTCGCCGGAACGCCATGCGTGAGCGTTAGCCAGGTCAACCCCCATTCAGCATCTTGACGTAGATGCTTCTCGCTCGGTTTGCCACCTTCGTTGATAGGCTGACTTTGACCATATCCGCGGTAATCAATCGCGAAAACGCTGAGGTGATCTCTGTGCAATTGGGCAAGAGCATCGACGCTATCGGAGAGGTTCCCATCAGCACCGTGGAGGTAGAGAACCGTGAAGCGGGAACTCTCGGCAGGCAGCCACCAACCCGTGAGCTGAGCCGTGCCGGTCTCGGTCACTGCAAATTTGATGGATTCAAATGGCAAGCCGACACTTGCCGGCGTTCGGGTAGTTTCCGTTTTAGGGTGGTAGAGAAGCTGCCAAGAGCCTTGCCAATACAGAAAACAAAGCGCACCCCATCCCAGACAGCAAGCCGCCAGAATCGCAACAGCGGCGGCCGAAAGCAACCAGCGCGGAGACACAAGAGGAAACGCAGTGGTCGGTTGGCGCAGCTCATTTGCAGCCCTCTCAAAGGCTGAAATACGTTTGGCCGCAGGAGGCTGCTGTGCTGGACGGGATGGTTTTGCTTGAGGCATGTTTATTCAGGCTTCTCTGATGGTAGCGCGTGGCGGAGGTCTGCAATGAAGATCAGGGTTTGGGACAGGAATCGAGTGGACCGAGGTCTGAACCCAATGCCTTCATTTTGACGCGCAGCCGTGCTTCGACCTCAGCAAACGGACCGTTGGGGAGGGCGGCGGAGTTGAGGGCCTTCTCAGTACCGCAAAGGCGCAGCGCCTCGGTGGCGATGCCGAGAGAATGGAGTAACTTGGGATCACCGTAGACCGGAGTGCCGTCGATGACGACCATGTCAATCTCCGTGATTGCTTTGACGAGAATTGCATCGTAAAAGTCACTGGCAGGCCCGTCGGGAGTGTCGTGGACGAGAAAAAAATCTGCCTTCATTCCTGGTGCGAGCGTTCCTACCTTGTCATCGATGCGAGCCACCCGCGCTGGTACGCTCGAAGCCATTTCGAACAATTGCCGTGTACTGAAGAGTCCGTCAAGCTTGTGCCCGCTTACATCCCAGGCGTACTGAATCTCCTCCCATATGTTGTCGCTGCCGGAGGGCGACCAGTCCGGTGCGAGCGAAATCGTCACCCCTGCCCGGAAGGCAGCGGCGACGTTGGCTGTTTCTCCGTATAGTTCGAAGTTGGAGCGGGGCGACCAGACGATTGAGGCACCCGCCTTGTGTACGCGGGCCATCTGCGCGGGGGACAGTCCAACCGAATGGACGAGTGCCGTGTGCGCTGTCAGCAGGCCATGAGCCTCCAGCATATCGAGTTCCTGGGCGGATTCAACATCCGTTGGCAAGCCCTCGGCAATATGAATGGCCAGCAGGTCGAGCGAGCCATCGGCGATTCCTTGTGCAAAGCGGGCTCCAGTGGAGGCATCCATATCACGCGCGGTAATGCCAATCGAGTTGGCGATTCTTTCCTGGTCCGTTTCATGGCCGTAGAAGCCGGTGTAGTGGTCGAGGTTGCGCACCAGGCCGCGGAGACAATCCGGGGAGGCCTTGGCGGCGTGGCCCGGCTGGTTGTTGTCGCCAATGCCGATGATCGAGGTAGTTCCGCCGATGAGGGCCTTCACTTCGACATACTCATCGATGTCGCAGAAGTTTGCCGGGTCGCCGATCAGGGCATAGCCTTTGCTTTCCAGTTGCTGCTGGTATACGAGCCAGTCGCGCCAGGCATAGCGATTGGGGAACTTGTGTGGAGGAGTCCAGCGGGGGAAGACGTTGAATGTGGGATGGTTGTGCAGGTCGATGAAGCCGGGAAAGATGAGGTCGTCGGTTTCGAGCACCTGAGCGCCGGGAATTTCTGGGCGTTCACGCTCCACATGCAGAATGTATCCGCCAGCAATGTCTAGCCAGCCATGAGAGATGACGCCATCAGGGGTGACGATGTTGCCCTTGAGCAGGAGATGCTTCTGGGCCTGCGCCAGAGTTGGCAGCGTCAGTGAGAGGAAGAAGGCGAAATGGCAAGATAATCGGATCAGCTTCACGGTGTCTCCGGAAAGGGTGTTCCGTTATCTTGCCACAGAGTCGCAGACTTAGTACTTGACGATAGCGGCAAAGGAATCAGCCTTGAGGCTGGCTCCACCGACGAGGGCTCCGTCAATCTCTTCTTCGCCGAGCAGGGCAGTCGCGTTCTCAGGCTTGACCGAACCGCCGTAGAGGATGCGGACGGCTGCGGCAACATCGGCGCCGAGCAGCTTGGCTACTTCTGCGCGGACAATCTTGTGAGCTTCGACAGCCATTTCGGGTGTCGCGGTCTTGCCGGTGCCGATGGCCCACACGGGCTCGTAGGCGATGACGATGGGTGCGGCGGCTTCGGCGGTGATGCCGACGAAGGCTCCGGCGATCTGGGTCTTCAGCACTTCGGCAGTCAGACCACCTTCACGCTCGGCGAGCACTTCACCGATGCAGACGACAGGGATGATGCCGTGCTTGAGCGCGGTATGCAGCTTCTTGTTGACGACTTCGTCGGTCTCGTTGAAGTACTGGCGGCGTTCGGAGTGACCAATGAGGGTGTGCGTCGCTCCGACGGCGAGCAACATGCTCGCGGAGGTTTCGCCGGTGTAGGCGCCTTCCTCGGCGAAGTGCATGTTCTGCAGGCCAGCAGAGACGTTCGAGCCAGCAACTGCGGCTACGACGGTGGCGAGAGACGTTACAGACGGGAAAAGAGCAATCTCGTCGCGGTCATGACCGGCAACGAGCGACAGAAAGGCATCGGTAAAGGCTTTGGCTTCGGCGGGAGTCTTGTACATCTTCCAGTTGGCGGCGATCAATGACTTGCGGGGCATAATGTTTTGTATCCTCAACACCATTTTAGGCGATTGAATTGAGGGAAAGCGTGCGTATTTGCTGTTCAAAGACGCAAGTCGGTGATCTGCAGGGCTAAAAATCAGCGAATTAATCGGCAGTTTTAAAAAATAAATAGGGGGGGAGGGGGGGGGGTACTTTTTCTTAACCCGTGATTGCAGATTGCCAGATTCGCGTCAGCTTCCCCTCCCGCATGGGGTGAGGGGAGCATCGAGCTTGGTACGGACCGATCACATCTCTGCAATTTCAGACCGGGTGCTTCACCGGGAAGCTTCGAATGCTGGATTTTTATTGTGTGGGAAAGGATTGAAATTATCGGCAACTGATGGCGACTATCGCAGGACCTGGCCGCAGAATTCTCGTGCCGTGAAGATTCTGGTTCGACCTAGACTTTGCAGAGCAAGGATTCCGGAACGATGATCGCCGGTGACCGCATAGTCGGGTTGCGCGGCCTCGATCAGGTTGAGCAGATAGCTATCGGTAGGGTCGCTGGCCTGGTGTTTCTGGGGCAAGGGCTTGTCCCAGACGGTCGCGCGGTGGAGATTGTTGATCATCTTGCCTATCCGATGCGGCTGCAGTATAGTTCGGAGCTTTGGGTGCCTGCTCGCGGAACGAATCTCCCGGATTTGCTCCGGGCAGGTGAGTAATTCGAATCGCCCATAGATCCAAGCGGAGTAGATCGTATCTGGAGCACCGCCTGGGGAGATCAAGGCGCTCCAAAAGATGTTGCTATCGAGCAGGACGAGCATCAGCGATTACGCGCCCATGCAAGTGCTTCCTCGATGGCTTGGTCGATGACTTCCTGAGGTACATTTTTGTTTTGTTCCTTCGCCGCTCTGGCTGTTTCAAGAAAGATGCTCTTACGGACAGCTTCTTCAACGAATTTGGAGAGGTCACCTTTGCGGCCACCACCGGAGTCGGCGAGGTGCTGGCGGAGAGCTTGGTCGGTTTCTGCCGAGACGACTAGATTCCAGCGGGTTGCGTTGGTGGCCATTTCGTACTCCATTACTCCTATAAAGCAAGTATACAGATATGCAGATAAACACCCAACGCGACCTCAAATTGCTGACAACGCTATTGAATTAAGGCCTTGGGCTTGCTTGAATCTACGTCGATTCGATCGGGCTCGCATTCCAAGGTTTAACTTTGATGCTTTGATCGCTTTCCCGCCCGTTCGCCTTTTCAGATTTGTTGCGCCAAATCAAGGAATTTCTACCCGATATTTGACCTTATGCGGATTATCTTCTGTACCAAGCCCACAAGGCTGGCAATGAATAGCGAAAGTATAAGAAGCAGAAACGATGCTGCGAATATGTATGCCGTGATTTCTTTCCCTGTCGCTTCAGGGTTCCAGTGAATGTCTGCGCCTACACTTCCAAGCAAAAAGCCGCTGATCATCAACAGCAATAGCGAAGTAGCGGATGGGCATACCTAACAAGCAGCTCTGCAGGCAAAATTATTGAGAAGTCTGATGACCCCGCTCAACCAATACGCAGCCGACGTTGCGAGGCGAGTGGGAACAGCCAGACCGATCAACAAAAGCATCCATTTTCCTCCTGCGCGAGGGACAGGTTTGGTCTGACTTGAGTCAGACCAAACCAAAAGTCGCTACTTCTCCGTCAGCGCTTCCACACCTGGCAGCTTCTTGCCTTCGAGGAATTCGAGGCTTGCGCCGCCGCCGGTGCTGATGTGGGTGATCTTGTCTGCCACGCCGGCCTGGTTGATGGCACTTACCGAATCACCGCCGCCAATGATGCTGATGGCTTCAGTATTGGCTGCAACCGCATGTGCGATAGCGTTGGTGCCGATGGCAAAGGCAGGGAACTCGAATACGCCGGCGGGGCCGTTCCAGAGGATGGTGCGGGCCTTGCTGACGACATCAACGATGAGGGCGACAGTTTTAGGACCAATGTCCAGACCCTGCCAGTCGGCGGGGAAGTTCACTGAGGAATCCCATGGCTGAGTGTTGGCGTCCGGGGCGAAGCTGTCGGCGAGAATGTTGTCGACGGGCAGCAGCAGTTCAACGCCGTTGGCCTTGGCCTTGGCGAGTGCTTCGCGGGCGACCTCGATCTTGTCTTCTTCGACGAGCGACTTGCCGGTGGTGACGCCAAGAGCGCGCTGGAAGGTGTAAGCCATGCCGCCAACGATGACCAGCGTATTGACCTTGTCAAGAAGATTGTCGATCACGTCAATCTTTCCTGAAATCTTGCTGCCGCCAATGATGGCGACGAAGGGTTTCTCGGGCGCTTCGAGGGCCTTGCCGAGGTAGGTCAGTTCTTTTTCCATGAGCAGGCCTGCGGCGGCGGGTTTCAGAAAATGTGTAATGCCTTCCGTGGAGGCGTGCGCGCGGTGGGCCGAGCCAAAGGCGTCGTTGACGTAGATTTCGCCAAGCGAAGCAAGCGCCGAGCTGAACTGCGGGTCGTTAGCCTCTTCTGCGGCGTGGTAGCGCAGGTTTTCGAGCAGCAGCACCTGGCCGGATTCCAGTTGGCGGGCGAGTTCGCTGGCAACTTCGCCGACGCAGTCAGGCGAGAAGGCGACATTGATGGAGCGGCTGAGCTCGGCGTCGAGCAGTTCACGCAGACGGTCAACAACCGGGCGCAAAGAGTACTTGGGATTGGGCTTACCCTTGGGGCGGCCGAGGTGCGACGCGAGAATGACCTTGGCGTGGTGCTTGAGCGCGTAGACGATGGTGGGCAGTGTGGCGCGGATGCGGGTGTCGTCCGTAATGGCGGTGCCGTCTTCGGTCAGGGGCACGTTGAAATCGACGCGGATAAAGACGCGCTTGTTATTCAGATCGAGATCGCGAATGGAGAGCTTTGCCATGGAATTCACTTGCCTTCTGCGGTGGTGTCCGATGCGATGACGGCATCGAATTCAATTTCCACGCGCCATTTTGGATTGAGGAGGGCTGCCACGACGACCATGGTAGCGGCAGGACGAATGTGCTGGAAAAACTCGCCGTGAACTCGGCCGACGGCTTCCCAGTCAGCAGCCTCGGTGAGGTACATGCGGGTGCGGACAACGTCGCTGAGCGAAGCACCGCCGCGTTCGAGGATTTCTTTGGCAATCAGGATGATCTGGCGCGTCTGCGCGGCCACATCGGCATCGTCAGCGCCAACCGGGCCGGTTCCCGCGACGTGGATTGCGTTGCCTACGCGGACAGCGCGGGAAAAGCCGATGATCGGCTCGTAGGGCGAAGTTCCTGGGAGATTCTGGCGCATAGAGTTTTCAGAGGACAGACTTCAGGGATCGGGTTTCAGGGATCAGGCTTCAGTCCGGAAGCATGCCACGAACTGAACCCTGAACCCTGATCCCTGACAACTTCGGTTACAGACCCTTCTTTTCGAGGAATCCGATCAGGTCAACGACGCGGTTGGAGTAGCCCCACTCGTTGTCGTACCAGCTGAGCACCTTGACGCTGTTGCCGACGACCTTGGTCAGCGGCGCGTCCACGATGGATGAGAGCGGGTTGCCCTTGAAGTCAGAGCTGACGAGCTCGTGCTCTTCAAAGCCGAGGATGCCCTTGAGCTCGCCTTCGCTGGCGGCCTTGAGAGCGGCATTGACGGCCTTGGCATCGGTGGTCTTCTCAGAGATGAAAGTCAGATCGACGATGGATACGTTGGGGGTTGGGACGCGGATAGCAAAGCCGTCGAGCTTGCCGGCGGTCTCAGGAATGACCAGCTTGAGGGCCTTGGCGGCGCCGGTGGAGCTGGGGATCATGTTCAGAGCGGCGGCGCGGGCGCGGCGCAGATCCTTGTGGGGGAAGTCGAGAATGACCTGATCATTGGTGTAGCTATGAATGGTGGTCATGATGCCGGAAACGATGCCGAAGTTCTCGAGCAATACCTTGACGACGGGCGCGAGGCAGTTCGTGGTGCAGCTTGCGTTGGAGATGACGTTGTGCGCGGCCGCATCGTACTTGCTGTCATTGACGCCGAGGACGAGGGTGATGTCTTCGTTGGTGGCCGGTGCAGAGATGATGACCTTCTTCACGGTTGCGCCGAGGTGGGCCTTGGCCTTGGTGGCGTCGGTGAAGTGGCCGGTCGATTCGACGACGATCTGTGCGCCGGTCGATGCCCAATCCAGCTTGGAGGGGTCGCGCTCGGCAAACACTTTGAGCTTTTTGCCGTCGACCGAGATGAAGTCTTCGCCGGCGACGATGTCGTTCTTGAGATTGCCGAGGATCGAATCATGCTTGAGCAGATGGGCAAGAATTGCGGGACTGGTGAGATCGTTTACGGCTACAAATTCGATGTTGGGGTTACCCAGAGCTGCGCGGAAAACGTTACGGCCAATGCGGCCGAAACCATTAATACCAACCTTGACTGCCATGTGTAGTCTCTCCTTAAGAGTCGTGCTTGCGGTCTGCTATCGCATTGAAAAGACGAAGTCAGCCGGTACTTGCCGTGCGTGCTTGCCTATACGCTCGGCGATTGCAGATTCGATTCCGGGCAAGCTCTTTCACCAAACTCATCAGATTACCACCCTTGTCAACCAGATGAAAACGAAAACGCTTTGAATTCCGGATTGCACAGTAGTTTTTTGAGGGAGAAGTCGGTTCCGGGCATGACCGTGCCTGCAAATGGTAGTAACCGGAAATGCACTGGTTCAAGTGCATTCAGGCAGGTATGCTAGGGATGAGTGTGATAATCGGAAATTGAAACAGACAGAGCCCAAAAGCATGAGAAGACGTTCAAAGCGAGAGCCAAACACCTCAGAGTCGACCGGCCGTATCGGTCATGAATTGCCCACCAACCAGCCGCGCCCACTGGTGCCGAACTACCCCGAGGACTCAGCACCGCGCACTCCTCCACCGCCACCGCCGCGGCTTGTACCCCAGGTGGTGAACAGACCAGAAGCGCGACCTATTGAGGCAAAACACACGCAGCGACCTCAGAGGCACGCTCCGGCCGCCCCTCGGTATGCCGATGAAGATTCGGCATTGGGACGGCTTGAGGTGGAGACACAGCCTGATTTTCCCGCACTTCCACCCCAGGAAAATGAGGCCGCCGGACGCACCGCACAGGATCCCAAAGGATTTGTGGTGCTGACGATTGGGCTGCCGGGTTCGGGCAAGACGACGTGGTTCAAGCGTCGCGGTGTTACACCCCTGTCGAGCGACATGCTGCGGACGATCTTGTTTGACGACATTACGGAGCAGCGCTACCAGGGGCTGGTGTTTTCGACGCTGCGCTCGCTGCTGCGCGCGCGCTTGATCGCGAGGATGCCGTGGAACTACGTTGACGCGACCAACCTTTCGCCGCACGAGCGTCGGCAGTGGATCAAGATGGCGGCAAGCTTTGGCTATGAAGTGCAAGCGGTCTTCTTTGATGTGCCGCTGGAGGTTTGCCTGGAGCGTAACGCCAAGCGCGACCGCCCGGTAAGCGACGAAGTGATGCAGAAGATGGCGGAGCGGTTGAAGGCTCCGGCGTTTGATGAGGGATTCAGCAAGATCACCGTGGTGCGGGTTAAGAGCACAATCTAAGAGGGAATCGATGGGCACTTCTGCAATACCCGCAGCGTACGTGGAGCCCTGGCTGCGCGGAACGCACACCGATGTTCCGGCTGTGGGCCGGGCAGTACTGCATGCGCTGGAACTGGCACTTGACGACCTGACCAAGTGGACGGCCGGGCTGACCGATGCTGAGGTGCACACGCAGCCGCTGGGGCTGCCGTCGGTAGCCTTTCATCTGCGGCATATTGCCCGCAGCGTTGACCGCATTCTTGGGTATGCCGAGGGGAACCAGATAACTTCCGAACAATTGGCTTTGCTAAAAGCTGAGCAGGCTGGCGAAGAACCGCTCGCCGAGTTGCTGGCCGAAGTTGAGGCTTCGTTTTCGAATGCCGCCGGACGAGTGCGGAATCTAGCGGGGGCCGACTTCGAGACGTTTCGCGGAGTAGGGCGGAAGCAGTTGCCGACTTCGATTGGCGGGGCGCTCATCCACGTTGCTGACCACACGCAGCGGCATGTAGGGCAGGTTGTCACGACAGCCAAAGTCTTACTGGCTTTGCGCAGCTAGTTTGGTCGCATTCCCAGTGCCAGAGCGACCACATCTGTGTATTTGTTTCCTGAGCCGGTGTTGAAGAGCACAACTCTGTCATTGCGGCTGAGGAAGCCAGTGCCGAGCAGATGGTCATAGGCGGCGGTGGCGGCTGCGCCTTCAGGGGAAAGAAAGAGCCCCTCCTGGCTGGCCCAATCGCGCAGCGAGGCAAAGATCTGCTCGTCTGAAAGCGCGACAACGGTGCCGCCGGATTCTCGCACGATATCCAGAATCAGATAGTCGCCGTAGGGCTTGGGCACGCGGAGGCCGCTGGCGAAGGTGGCTGCATTTTCATACATACGGCTGACGGGCTGATGTTCGTCCCAGGCGCGGGCAATCGGCGCGCAGCCAGCGGCCTGGATGGCGATCATTTTGGGGCGCTTACCGGTCACCCAGCCGAGCGCTTCCATTTCTTCAAAAGCCTTCCACATCCCGATCAGACCGACGCCACCGCCGGTGGGGTAGAAGACGGCGTCGGGGTAGGTCCAGCCCAGTTGCTCGACAAGTTCGTAGCCCATGGTCTTTTTGCCCTCGATGCGGAAGGGCTCTTTGAGCGTGGAGAGGTCAAACCATCCCTCGGCCTGTTTGCGCTCGGCAACGATGCGGGCACAGTCTGAGATGAGCCCATCGACAAGGGTCATGTGCGCTCCATAGGCGAGGCATTCGACCTGGTTGGCGAGGGGCACGTCTTTGGGCATGAAGATATAGGCTTCGATGCCTGCTGCGGCGGCGTAGGCTGCGGCGGCTCCTCCGGCGTTGCCAGCAGATGGAACGGCAATTTTCCTGATGCCGTAGTGGCGCGCCATGGTCATGGCCAGGGCAAGGCCGCGCGCCTTGAATGTGCCGGTCGGGTTGGCGCCCTCTTCCTTGAGAAAGACATTGGGATTGCGGCGGCTGGGGAGCATCGGTGTCCAACCCTCGCCCAGGGTGACGGGATAGTCGCGGTACACGTCAGGCAGGACTGCGTTGTAGCGGGCCATGCCGAGCGATGTGCGGTCCTGGGGAGAATTGCTGATGGAGTCGCGAACCGCCGTTCCCCGAGCTAGGGAGAGATCGTAGCGGACGTACAGTGCTCCGGCGCATTGCAGACAGACCGTCTGGGGCAGGGAGGCATCAAGTTGAGCGCGGCAGCGGGAGCATTCAAGATGGGCAATGGGCGGCATAGGAGATAGGATAAGGTGCATTGCCGCCAGGGTGATAGTGTGAGGAACTTTGAGCAACATTGAAGCGCAATCATATTTCAGGAATCGCACGGGACTTCCGAGGCTGTGGATCGTTGTGGCAATCGCCGGTGTGCTGGTCTATCTCGGAGGCTTTTTCCTTGCCGGTGCAGCCGGGATTGGGGTTCGCGGCACGGGCCTAGCGCTTCTTGCTGTGGTTGCGGCAAAGCGGCGTTCGCTGACCACCTGGACCTTTTTTGCGATTGTGGCGGGTGCTGAACTGGGTGCAGACGCACCTGGCGTCGCCGTCAACCTGCATGTGCTGGCAGAGATATTTCTGCGCCTTGTCAAAGTGATTGTGGCGCCGCTGATTCTGGGTACGCTGACGACGGGCATTGCCGGCCATGGGCAGCTCAGAAGCCTGGGCCGCGTGGCGCTCAAGACGCTGGTCTACTTTGAGGTAGTGACGACCCTTGCCTTGCTGCTGGGCGCGGTGGCCATCAACCTGACGCATGCAGGCGAGGGTGTAACTGTTCCGGCGGCACTGCAGGCCCAGGGCGGAATGGCTGCACCCGGTTCTCATGTGGGGTTTGAGAGCTTCCTGCTCAATGTGTTTCCAGAGAACCTGGTTTCTGCAATTGGTCAGAACCAGATCTTGCAGGTCGCTGTGTTTTCCATTCTGCTGGGAACCGCGCTCGCGCTGCTGCCGCGGGAGAAGAGTCAGCCGCTACTGACCGTGCTGCATTCGATGACGGCCGCGATGTTTCAATTTACAAAGATCATCATGTACATGGCACCGGTAGCTGCGGGTGCGGCGCTGGCCTATACGGTGGGCAGTATGGGGATTGGGACGCTGTTGCCGCTGGCCCGGCTGCTGGGTACGTTTTACGGCTCGATTGTGGCCTTTGCGCTGCTGGTGTTTTTGCCGATCCTGCTGCTGACAAGGGTGCCGGTACGGGGATTTCTGAAGGCTGTGAGTGAGCCGGCTGCGATTGGCTTTGCTACCAGCGCTTCAGAGAGCGCGCTGCCGCTGGCAATGGAACGGATGGAGCAGTTTGGTGTACCGCGCTGGGTGGTTTCGTTTGTGATTCCGCTGGGCTACAGCTTCAATATGGATGGCGGTAGTCTCTACCTGTCAGTGGCGGCAATCTTTGTGGCGCAGGTGGCCGGGATTCATCTGACGTTCGGCGAGCAGGCGGTGATGCTGCTGACCCTGATGCTGACCAGCAAGGGGATTGCCGGGGTGCCGCGTGCGGCGATGGTCATTCTGATGGGTACGGCAGCTTCGTTTCATTTGCCGACAGCTCCGATCCTGATGGTGCTGGGTGTGGATGCGCTGATGGATATGGGCCGTACTGCGATGAACGTGACCGGCAACTGCCTGGCGGCGGCGGTGATTGGGCGCTGGGAATCGGCGCGGAACGCTCCGGCAGAATAGAGAGCACGGTGGCAGACAGGGCCTGCAGCGCGCGTGTATGCTCTTCGGGTGAATTCGCCCACTTCAAGATTGCTCATGAAACGCAGCCTGACTGCGTCGCTTTTCGCTTGTTTGGCTCTCGCAGGTTCTTGCCGCTGCGTCGTTGCGCAGGAGGCGGAGAAGCCGTTTTATCTCCATGACGGCGACAGGGTTGTTTTCTACGGAGACAGCATTACCGAGCAGCGCATGTACACCTATTGGACCGAGGTGTACACGGCGACACGCTTTCCCAGCATGCGGGTTGAGTTTTTTGCCGCGGGCATCGGCGGAGACCGGGTTTCAGGCGGCATCGCCGGACCAGTCGATGTGCGTCTGCCGCGCGACGTATTTGCGCAGAAGCCAACCGTTGTCACCATCATGCTTGGGATGAACGATGGTGCCTATCAGCCGCTGAACAAGGACATCGAAAAAACCTATACCGATGGCTATGAACACATTTTGACGTCAATTCACGAGCACCTGCCCGGAGCGCGGTTGACGCTGCTGGGGCCGTCGCCGTATGACGAGGTAACGCGAAATCCAGAGCTGGTTGGCTACAACGAAACCATGGTGCGCTTTTCTGAAATTGACCGTGAGTTGGCGACCAAGCACGGCGGCACGTTTGTAGATTTCAACGCGCCCTTTGTGGCGGCGCTCAAGCGGGGCATGGCGCTCAATCCTCTGGCAACGCAGTTGCTCGTGCCAGACCGTGTGCACCCGGAGGCGCTGGCGCACTGGTTTATGGCTTCAGCGCTGCTCAAGGGTTGGAACGCGCCGGCGCTGGTGGCCTCGACCGCGATTGACGCCGCCAAGGGAACGCTGATTGAAACGCGCAACAGCCACGTTTCAAACCTGACCGCAACCGCAGACAGTGTGCGCTGGACCGAACTGGACGACGCACTGCCGCTGCCACTGGACGATCACCACGTCGGCAATCACTTTTTGCGCTCGCTGATTCCCATTGACGAGGAGCTGAACCAGGAACCGCTGCGCATCACTGGCTTGCAGCCAGGCAGCTTCCAGTTGAAAATCGATGCTGCTGTCGTCGGTACCTTCAGCTCGGCGGAATTGGCAAAGGGCATCAACCTCGCCCTCTACAACACGCCTATGCGTGGACAGGCTTACCAGGTAGGCTGGCAGGTGCGCGACCGCGACGAAACCCACTTCGTTCGTATGCGCATGCTCATGAACGAGCAGAACACCGGCCTTTCCGCTGAGCCGGGCGCGACCGACCTGGCAGCCTTCGAACGCGTGCAGCAGAAGAAGATTGATGAGGCGGCGCAGCCCAGGCCGCATGATTTTGAGCTGAAGGCCTTACCCACGCAGCAGACAGTGGTGACCCCACCCTCGATTGGGGATGCTCCAGCAGATGCAGGACCACTGGCAACCGATCTTTCGAGCAATTTCGACAGAAAAGATGTAGCGCATGCACTGCGCAAAGTCGCCGACTGGCAATTGGCGCGGATGCCCGGCAACCTTACCCAGGATTGGACGGCGGCTGCTCTGTACGCTGGCTTCATGGCAGTACCGGATGCGGTAAACGGCGATGCATACCGAAAGGCGATGCGGGCGATGGGTGAACAGTTCGCGTGGCAACTGGGGCCGCGCGCCTACCATGCCGATGACCACGCAATCGGGCAAACCTATCTGGAACTCTACGAATCAGCCCATGATTCGGCGATGCTGGCTCCCACGCGGACCAGCATGGATGCTCTTATGAAGCGGTCCGACGACCCGGCAAAGCCGCTCTGGTGGTGGTGCGATGCGCTCTTCATGGCTCCGCCTGTACTGGCCCGGTTGAGCAAGATAACGGGCGACCCAAGGTATCTGGATTACATGAACCGGGAGTGGTGGATCACTTCCAAACTGCTGTACGACCCGGCGCTTCACCTGTATGCCCGCGACGCGACGTATCTTGAAAAGCATGAGGCGAATGGAGCCAGGCTCTTCTGGTCGCGGGGCAATGGATGGGTGATGGCCGGGCTGGTTCGGGTGCTTGAAACGATGCCAACGAACTACGCTTCGCGGCCTCGCTACGTTGCGCAATTCAAGGAAATGGCCAAGGCTGTCGCGGCCCTGCAAGGCGCCGACGGCCTGTGGCGGCCGGGGCTGCTCGATGCCGCTGCTTATCCGCTCCCCGAGGTTTCCGGTTCAGCCTTCTTTACCTGCGCGCTGGCCTGGGGAGTCAGAACCGGTCTCCTCGACCGGAAAGAGTATCTGCCCGTCGTGAAGCGAGCATGGACGGGCCTGCTCGCGCACATTTATCAGGATGGCCGACTCGGATCGATTCAGCCGATCGGGGCCGCTCCGGATCAATACGGCGTGTCGGCTAGCTACGTCTATGGCGTGGGCGCATTTTTGCTGGCGGGCTCAGAAGCGCACAATTTGGCTGCTCACTAAGGAGCTTGGATGACGGCAGTGACACAACCGAAGAAGCGTCAGGCAATGGTTCTGCTGAATCTGGCCGTATCGGTTCTGTCTGTCGGAGTTGCTCAATCCCACGCGCAACGGTTGGTCGTCGTAAGCCCTCGCCACCATGCCCGGCTTGCCGAGGTACTGGAAATACCAATCGAGGACATCCGCAAAAGCATCCCTGATGTTGAACATTTCAGTGCAGTCAACGCAGCGACGAACGAAACGATCACAACTCAGATTTACTCCAACCCCGATCGCCCTGCACATGACATGCTGCTGCTCGCGATTCAAATGCCAGTCGGAGGCAGGCTGGCAATAGACTTCATCCCGTCCGGCGATTCGCAACAGAATGCGCTTGTTTTTGGCCGCGAAGCTCCCGAGCGCAAAGATGACTTTGCCTGGGAAAACAAGTTTGTCGCCTACCGTGTTTACGGTCCGGCACTTGAAGCAACCGGCGAAATCACCTCGGGCATCGACGTATGGTCAAAGCGCGTGCCAAATTTTGTCATTGACAGCTTTTACCGGCACGATGCCGAGGGCGCGCGCACGCACAACCCGGCCCTCTCGTATCACAAGGATGACGGCGTCGGACTCGACTCCTATCTTGTGGGCCCCTCGCGTGGGTGCGGTGGTACTGGAGTCGTAAGCGACGGCAAGCTTTGGGTTTCAAAGAACTACGCCCATCTGCGACAAATCGCCTCCGGTCCGGTACGTTTTGAGTTTGAATTAACCTACGCGCCCTGGAATGCCGACGGCATTCAGGTGACTGAAACTAAACGCATCACGCTCGATGCCGGAACCCACATGAACCGGATTCAATCCACCTTTACGTTTGCCGGTCCTACGACAATCGACGTTGCCGCAGGCCTCGCGATTCACCCAGGAGCTGACTTTGTGTCGCTCAACAGTGACCACATCCTTGCCGTTTGGGACACTCCCCAGGATGCCTCTGCCGGGCGTATTGCCACAGGTGCCATCGCTCCGGATGAATCGAATGCCAGGGTTATGCGGTTAGGCGACCAGGCCTTGTTTGTTTTTCAAGTACACTCCGGGCAGCCCATCCGTTACCTGGCCGGTTCAGGATGGTCAAAGGCAGATATGCCCACCCGGCAGGCCTGGAACGACTACCTGGCAAGAACCGCCAGACAGGCGCGTTATCCGCTTCAGATTCACTGGGTAAAGAAACCTATTCCGTTGAAAGAAGATCGACCATGAAGACCATCAACCTGCCGGACCCGATTCGATTCCAGAGCATGAGCACTGAAGAACTTCGCGCCTCATTTCTGCTGGACTCTCTCTTTGCGCACGACCAGATTCAGTTGGTCTACGTCGATCTCGACCGCACCGTGATCGGTTCTGCAGCCCCGACGGCAACGCCACTCACCCTGGGATGCCCGGCAGAACTGCGGGCAGAGACTTTTCTGGAGAGAAGGGAACTGGGCATTCTCAACGTCGGTGGCCCCGGTTGGGTTGAGGTCGATGGCACCAGCTATCCGCTGGGCAATCTCGACGCCCTCTATGTCGGCCGGGGCGCGGAGACAGTTGTCTTCAAAAGCGGTGATCTGGATGACCCCTCGTTTTACTATCTGCTCAGCTATCCCGCGCATGCATCCTGCCCAACTCGACTGATTCAAACGGATGCGGAGGCTTTGTTGAGCATCGGCAGCAGCGAAACTGCGAACGCGCGCCACATCTCAAAATTGATTCATCTGGAGGGCGCGGAGAGTTGCCAGCTTGTGATGGGTATGACGCGCCTTGACCCCGGCAGCGTATGGAACACGATGCCTCCCCACACCCACATGCGCCGGTCAGAGGTCTACCTCTACTTTGATGTTCCAGAGCAGGATCGCGTCATCCACCTGATGGGACCGCCACAGCAGACGCGCCACCTGGTTGTCGCCAACCGTCAGGTCGTGATCTCGCCCGGTTGGTCAATTCACGCCGGCGTGGGTACTCGAAATTACAAGTTCTGCTGGGGCATGGGCGGCGAAAATCAGGTATACACCGATATGGATCCCGCCCCTGTGAGCGAACTCCGTTGAGTCTCCCGTTCGCTGCGGCTGTTTGGACTGCTCAGACCCAACAGCTTAGACTGACGGTATGACCCAGGGCACTCGCGAGACATGGAAAAGGGAACTGGCTGACCTCATGCGTCTGGCCATCCCGGTCGTTCTCAGCGAGCTTGGCTGGATGGCTCAGAGCGTCGTGGACACCATCATGGTCGGCAGGCTCGGCCCGGCGGCGATTGGCGCTGTCGCTATAGGCAACGCGCTCTTTTATACGCCTTCGATTTTTGGTATTGGCCTGCTGCTTGGCCTCGACACAGTGGTCGCCCAGGCTTACGGACGCAAAGACTACGACGATTGCCATCGCTGGCTGGCCCAGGGAGTCTACCTAGCCACCGCCATTGCGCCCGTGTTGATGATTCTGATTGCCGTGGCCAGCTTTGGATTTTCACGGTTTGGCATCACGCCTGAGGTGGCCGGGCCAGGTGCCAGCTACCTGCGGATGCTCAACTGGAGCCTGCTGCCGCTGTTGCTCTACGCCGCTTCACGCCGCTATCTGCAAGGCGTAGGCCAGGTACGCGTGATCACCCTCACCTACGTCGGGGCAAATTTGTTGAATTGGGGAGGGAACTGGGCGCTGATCTACGGCCATCTCGGCTTTCCCGCAATGGGGGTGCGCGGGTCTGCGCTGTCTACCGTCATTGCACGCATCCTCATGGCGGTCTCTCTGCTCGGGTTTGCCTGGCGCTACGAACGCAAGCGCGGCCATCCGCTCTTTCGTCACTGGGCAGGTCCGCAGCTTGACCGGATCGCAACGCTGCTGAAACTTGGCTTTCCGGCTGCGATTCAGATTGCGCTCGAAGTGGGCGCATGGAATACCGCCACGCTCTCCGCCGGATGGCTCACCCCCATCGCCCTCGCTACGCATCAAATCGCCATCAACTATGCCAGCATCACCTACATGGTGCCTCTGGGGATTTCAGCGGCTGCCGCCGTCAGCGTCGGCCATGCCGTGGGCGCTGGTGATAAAGCCAAAGCCCGTCGAGCGGGCTGGCTGGCGCTTGGGCTAGGCACCGCATTCATGCTGCTCGCAGGCATCGTCTTCCTGGTTGCTCCACGGCCCCTGATCGAGCTGTTTACGGCAGACCCGCGCGTGCTCGCCGTGGGGCCCAGCCTGCTTTGGATTGCTGCTGCATTCCAGATATTCGATGGCGTGCAGACGGTCTGCACCGGAGCCCTGCGCGGGCTAGGCGAAACCCGCGCACCCATGATTGCCAACTTCATCGGCTATTGGATTCTGGGCCTGCCGCTGGGCATGATCCTCTGCTTCGTGTTCAAATGGGGCATTTACGGCATGTGGATTGGCCTGACGCTGGCCCTCATCGTGATTTCGGCTATCCTGCTGCGCGGCTGGTATAAAGACTCAGAAGCCCTCAACGCCGACCAGTCGATCGCAGAAGAGCCTCAACCTTGATGATTTCTGAAGGATCGTCGGAAGTTATCTCTGACTGGCTTCTCCCGCTGCAACCCGGCGGTTGAACTCTTCAGATGCACCTCGCGGCACGCTCAGGCTGCGCCAATGTTCGTGCTGCAAATGCTTGGCCAGGAAAATGATTTGCCCGCAGTGGTAGGGATAGTGAGCGAGCTGCCGGTTGATCGCCTGCAGCACGGAGTGCTCTTCGCCTCGAATGGTCACACGCCGGGCCAGATCAGCCTCCGTAAGGGAACTCACCGATGTGAGGAATGTGCGCCAGCCACTTTCCCAGTGCGCCAGCAACTCCATCCGGCTCTTCGGTGGATCTTCAAACTCCGCGTCCCGGTTACGCCATTCCTTTTCCCCGTCGCTCGTCAAAAAGTCACTCCAGCGCGATCGCATATTCCCAGCCATGTGCTTCATGATGACAGCAACCGAATTCATTTCTGGATCGAGGGATATGTACAGTTGCTCATCCGAAAGCTGACCGATGGCCGCCTCAGCCAGCTTTTTGTAGTGGCGAAAGACCCCAAGGGTATCTTCAAGATAAGACGTCGTGACTTTCAGTGCCATCGATCCACCTCCCATCGAGAGAATTTCTAGGACGTCGCTGCTGCTTCAATCTCCGCCCATTCAGTGTCGCTCAGCCTGACTTCCGCCGCCTTCACATTCTCCTCAAGGTGCGCTACGGACGACGTGCCGGGAATTGGCAGAATCACCGGAGAATGGTGCAGAAGCCACGCCAGCGATAGCTGACTGACGGTAGCATCATGCTTCCTGGCAGCGACGTCAAGCACGCCTCCTGGCTTGGCCAGCTTGCCGGCAGCAACAGGGAACCACGGTATAAAGGCAATCCCGTGCTTTTCGCAGTACTCCAGCACATCCTCGTGAGCCCGGTCGCTGAGGTTGTACTTGTTTTGCACGCTGACGATGTCCACCACCTTGCGCGCCTGCTCGATCTCGGGGACTTTGACTTCGCTCAGCCCAATATGCCGGATTTTGCCCTGCTGCTGCATGGTTTTCATCGCCCCGAGCGACTCCTCCACGGGTGTCTTCGGGTCAATACGGTGCAATTGCCAAAGATCCAGGGTCTCTTGTTGCAGCAGTCGCAGGCTCATTTCGACCTGCTGCACCAGGTATTCAGCCCGGCCCACCGGCGCCCACTTCACCGGGCCTTGCCGCGTCAGGCCGCCCTTGGTGGCAATGACCAGGTCTTTTGAATACGGTGCCAACGCCTCGCCGATCAGCCGTTCGCTCACGTCTGGCCCATACGCATCGGCCGTATCGATGAAGTTGACGCCCAACTCCACGGCCCGCCGCAGCACGCGCTTGGAGTTCTCAGCATCTTTGGGCTCGCCCCATACGCCATCGCCCACGATGCGCATTGCACCAAATCCAAGACGGTTCACCTCGAGGTCGCCGCCAAGCTTGAAAGTTTTTGCAAAATCACTCATGGCTGGATAGATGCAGCGATGTCCAGAATGGATTCTCCAGCAAGGCAAAATGCCTGAGGAGTGCATGCAGCGAAGTGGCTAGCTGTCATCTATTTAGCAGGATATTGTTCAACTACAATCCAGACTTCGCATGTCTGATAACAGATATTCTGTAACGTGAACGGGTTCATGCCAAGTTGAGTATCTGTTTTTTGGCACTAACCTCGTATGGCGGCGAGGATCGTCGCTGCGCCTGCTTCACTGAAGTCTCCAGCGACCGATGCGAGTATGGTGCCCTGCCGATCTACGACCAGCGCGTAGACGGTCGCTTCGGAGCTGATACCGATAGCCTTTTTGAATTCAGTTTTGCTGGTATACAAAGTGACCACGTGGGCCCTTGTAGACGTACTCGGAATGCCGCGACGCATTCCGGTGTCAATGAACCATCGACCGATCACACCGGGATTGTCGATCACCGGTAATTCAAGCCACGGTGTTTTACCCTCTGCGAGATGCAAGCCGGTTGTCCAAGTGTCCACGTCGGCCTGTTGCTCCCGCTGAAATGCCACAACCAGAATCGTACGTTCGCCTGGCAGGTCCTTTGGGAGTGAAAGAGCACGCCCGTTCAGGTCGCTACTGTTGACGACGGGAAAATGGTTGGCAGGCTGCGGCGAAGACTGTGGTGCGAACCCAGGATTTGCGCCCATAAACGCTCCGAGTGTCAGGATGAATCCGAATCGTATGGCAGCAACAAACATTCTCGCCTTCACCCCAGGAAAGTAGCAAAACTCCGGCGAAGGAGCCACCGCAAGGTCAGACTACATCTTGTAGCGGCCCAGATCCTCATCGTTCAGCCCTTCGAGCCATTTGCGCAATTGCTCCGTAGTTCCGCTCTCCGGGGGGCCGGAATTGTTCATGCGCGCCACAGCCAATATCGGCTCTGCTACATAAATTGGACAATCTGCTCTCAGCGCCAGAGCAATCGCATCTGACGGTCTGACATCCACCGTTACTGGTTCCCCGCCTTGGGTCAACCACAATACGGCGTAAAACGTGTCATCTTTAAGTTCTGTAATCACAACACGATCCAGCCGTCCGTTCAATGAATGGATGAGATTTAGCGCCAGGTCGTGCGTCATCGGCCTTGGGGCCGCCATCTTCTCTATTTCAATCGCGATGGCGTTGGCCTCATAGATGCCTACCCAGATGGGCAGCACGGTATCAGAGCCCACATCCTTGAGGATCACGATGGGCATGTTCGTGTTGGGGTCCATCATCAACCCGCGAATGCGCATTTCAACGTCCACAGTGCCCTCCCGTTCAAAAAAACTAGATCGCCTCGCCGACCAGGCTATTCGGAAAAGTCTTCGTAATCCTGACCTGGTGGTAGGTTCCTGGTGCCGGTGCAATAGGGTTGTTCCAGGTAAAATTTACCGGCTTGTTTTGCGAACTACGTCCAGTAATCTGACCCCTCGCCGGATTTACACCCTCAACCATTGCCTCAAGAACTTCCCCTAAGTGCTTGTCGTAATTGACCCTTTGAATCTCTCGCTGGCGATCAAGCAGCACCTGAAGGCGTGTCGATTTTTCCATGTCCGGAATGGAATCAATCATCACCAACGCCGGCGTATTCGGCCGAGCTGAATACTTGAACCCGAAAACGGCATCGTACTGAACCTCGTTGAGCAGGTCAATCGTCTGCTCAAAATCCTCAGCAGTCTCCCCGGGGAAACCGACAATGATGTCCGTCGTCAGCGCAATCTGTCGCTTCGCTGCCTTTACCCAGCTGATGCGCTCCAGGTACCAGTCGCGCGTGTATTCCCTCGCCATCATCCGCAGGATGCGCGAAGATCCGGACTGCACCGGCAGATGGATGTGGTCGCATAGGGTTGGCACGGCATCGATCACCTCGACAATGTCGCGGGTGAAGTCACGCGGGTGGCTGGTCGTGAATCGAACTCGCCGCACACCAGGAAGCTCACCCAGAGCCTGCAGCAGTTCAGCAAAGGTCCGCTTCCCTGAGGGGTCGCGGAAGCTGTTCACGTTCTGGCCAAGCAATTGAATTTCCGTATAGCCGAGGTCGACAATGCGCCGCGCCTCTTCAATCACGGAGTCAGAGGTACGGCTGCGCTCTTTGCCACGCGTATACGGCACCACGCAGTAAGCGCAGAACTTGTCACAGCCCTCAATGATGGTTATGTAGCCGCGGTAAGGATTTTGCCGCGAAGTGAACTCAGTCTCAAACGTCAGGTCTGTCTGGCGGTCGTCCAGGCCCGTGATGCGAGTCTCCCCTGCCTCAAGCCTGGCCAGCATCTCGGGTAACTTGCGGTAGGATGCGGAGCCGGCAACAATCGAGACGTAGGGGGCGCGCTCAAAGATCTTCTCGCCCTCCTGCTGCGCCACGCAGCCAATGACCGCAAAGCGCTTGCCCTGCTTGTGCAGCTTTTTGTAGTCGTTCAGCCGATTGAAGACCTTCTGCTCTGCCTTGTCGCGAATCGAACAGGTGTTGTACAGCAGCAGATCAGCGTCTTCCTCAACCTGCACCTGCGCGTATCCCTGCTGCTCAAGCGTGCCAATGACCTTTTCCGAGTCATGGGCATTCATCTGGCATCCGAAGGTTTCGAGATAAAAAGTCTTTCCGGTCGCCATACCTCTCAGTATATCGCCAGATGTGGTTTACCGCTCGGGCGGCATATCGCTATGCAGATACGCCAGCAGCGCGGCCATCTGCTCCTCGGTAAATCGCCCGGAAAAGCTGGGCATCTTCCCTTTGCCGTAGATAATCTGCCGCCGGACTTCGGCGTCAGTCGCAGGAGCGCCACTGGGCAAATTCGATTTGGCCATGGCTCCGTGAATGTTTGGCGGTGGAGGCTTGAGCGCAAGGTCATTGTCTTCGTGGCAATGAGCGCAGCGAACGGCATAGAGGTGCTGCCCCTCGACCTGTTGGGGACTAAGGGCTGGCTTGGTGTGGCACCCGGCTAGAGCCATCACAACCACTAGCAGGGTCCCAGGTCCGAAATTCCAGACCTGGGGTACCCATTTTTGTAATCCGTCAGTTCCCTTCTGCAAGCTAGCTGGCCTTTTTGCCGTCGGCAAACTTGGCGCTGACTGCATCCCAGTTCACGGCTGAGAAGTAGGCCTTCACATAGTCGGCACGCTTGTTCTTGTACTTGAGGTAGTAGGCGTGCTCCCAGACATCGATGCCCAGCACCGGCTTGTGGCCGAGGGTGAGCGGGCTGTCCTGGTTGGGGGTGGTTTCAATTTCGAGCGTACCTGCAGGCGATAGCACCAGCCAGGCCCAGCCGCTGCCAAATACGCCCGTTGCAGCGGTTGTCAGCTTGTCCTGAAAGCCGGAGAAGCTGCTGAAACGCGTGTCGATGGCCTTGGCCAGCTCACCTGTAGGGGCCGCGCCGCCCTTGCCCAGCGTGAGCCACCAGAATGAGTGGTTGGCATGCCCGCCGCCCTGATTGCGTACCGCCGTTCTGATCGCCTCAGGAACCGCGCTCAGATTGGCCACAAGTTCTTCCACCGTCTTGCCGGCAACTTCAGGGTGCCCGGCGACGGCGGCATTGAGCTTGTCCACGTACGCCTGATGATGCTTGTCATGATGCAGATGCATCGTTTCAGCGTCAAAATAGGGCTCAAGTGCGTCGTAAGCGTATGGCAGCGCAGGTACGCTGAAAGGTCCTGCGACCGGTGCGGGCGCTGCAGCCGCGGGCGCTTGAAATCCTGCTGCTCTGCTCACGCGAGAGGCCGCGAAAAGCACCGCGCTTGCCAACCCGCTCATCTGCTTGATTGCCATTCTGCGATTCATGTGAGAGTCCTTCTCCTCAAATATCTTGATAAATCGGTTACGGTTGCCTGCTCAGCGCGAATGCGCCGCATCGTCGGACGAATCGATCAACAGTTGATGATAAGAAACTGCCGCGGGGCTGCAGTTTCAAAGACACCTTATCGTAAGCTGAAAAGATGCTCTTGCCCACCCTGTCAGAAATTGAAGCCGCGCAAAAGGTCGTTTACCAGACCATGCCGCCCACGCCCCAGTATAGTTGGCCCCTGCTCAATGACCGGCTGGGCGTGAATGCCTATATCAAACATGAGAATCACTCCCCCGTAGGCGCGTTCAAACTGCGCGGCGCGTCAGTCTGTGTTGCCTGGCTCAAGCAGACCCATCCCGATCTGACCACTGTCGTCGCAGCGACCCGAGGAAACCACGGTCAGGGTGTCAGCATGGCCGCCAGGAGCCACGGCTTGCGCGCAATCATCGTCGTGCCCAACGGCAACAGCCTCGAAAAGAATCGCGCCATGCGCGCTCAGGGCGCTGATCTGATCGAACATGGCGATGACTTCCAGGAGTCTTTGGAGTTCGCCCGCTCACTCGCCGCCCGACCTGGCCATGAAATGGTCGAATCCTTCCATTCCCGTCTGGTGATGGGCACCGCCACCTACGCGCTTGAGTTCCTTCGCGCCGCGCCACCTCTCGCCACCGTCTACGTCCCCATCGGACTTGGTTCCTCTATCTGCGGCATGGCGGCGGCCCGCAATGCCCTCGGCCTCTCGGCTGAAATCGTCGGCGTGGTGGCTGCTGCGTCACCCTCCCATGCAGTCTCTTTCCGGGAGCGGCGCGTGCTGGAAGCTCCATCGCATACCAAAATTGCCGACGGCCTGGCCTGTCGCGTGCCTAATCCTGAAGCCATGCAGGTCATCTGGGATAACGTAGCGCGCATCGTCGAGGTATCCGATGCAGAGATCGCCGCAGCCATGCGCGCTTACTACCAGGACACCCACAATCTAGCAGAAGGAGCGGCCGCCGCCGCGCTCGCAGGGGCTCTCCAAGAGAAGGACCGGCTCCAGGGCCAGACCATCGGCATCGTACTCACCGGCGGCAATGTTGACCGGGAGATTTTTGCCCAGGTGCTGGCGGAGGCAATATGACCGAACAGCCCAAAGGCACCAAGCCACTCTCCCATAGTGCCCAGAATCAATGCTTTGGCTGCGGCCCGGGAAGCCCCGTGGGTTTGAGACTCGAATTTGCCGTTGACGAAGACGCAACGGTGATTTGCGATGCCGTCATTTCCAACAACTACGAGGGCCCTCCCGGCTACGTACACGGCGGCATCATCGCGACACTGCTGGATGAGGCGATGAGCAAGGCAAACCGCGCCCGCGGGGTAACCGCCATGACTCGGCAAATGCAGGTTGATTATCTGCACCCCGTCCACTCCGGCAAGCCGATCCGGCTCGTCGCGCGTGTGACCAGCAGCGAAGGCCGTAAACACTGGACCTCAGCGGAATTACTCAGCTCCGAGGGTGTCTGCCTGGCAAAAGCAACCGGACTGTTTATCGCAATTAGACCTCGGGTTGCGTCCCCTGACCAAAATTAGTACCGGTTACCATTCCAGACCATTGTTTGTTACTTCCTGAGTACCGAAGCAGGTTGCTCTTACCCGTTCCGGTCTGCAATCCAGACGAAACAGGAATACCAACATGTCCGCCCTTCATTCATCTTGATTGAGAGGCATTCTCACTTGAAACATGATTTGATGCAGGGCATGGAAACAGGTCTGTCTCAGCCGGTTTGCAATCAGGGTCTTGTGTTGAGTTCAATCATGTTCACCCGGAACTGACTCATCCGGTTAACCCAATAGCAGCGTCCATGAGTCCCGGAATCTTCCGGAGGTATGGACGAGTGAAGACGAGACGCGCCTGGCAAACCAACCAGCGCTTCAGGGCTTCAACTTCGCTTTGGCGAACGACTGCTCATCACGGTTGAAAGGAACCAAATGAAGAATCTGCTGAAGTATTCCGTTCTCGCTGTGATGTTTGTGCTTGGCACAAGCACACTCGCCCATGCGCACGAAGATCGCGACAATGGCGGCAAATGCAATGACAACCAGGCTCCCGAAGTGGATGCCGGTTTCGCCATGAGCGGCCTCACGCTGCTGGGTGGCACGTTGACCGTACTACGCGCTCGCCGCAAGAAGTAACCATTGTGAGGGAAGGCCGAAGCCGGCCTTTCAACACCAGGGCACTTGGATCTTTAGAAACAGCTTTGCTTCAAAGCTGTTTGCGGTAGATTCGGGATGCGGTCGCAAAGAGTGTTTCCAAGACTTGCATCCCTTTGATTTCTTGATAGCGATCAATCAAAGGCCGATTCCCTGGCCAGATTAAACTGAGCAACTCTCTATGCATCAATCACTTGAGAATCTACTCTTCGCGTAGTACTGCATATCCCGATTTGGCCAGCAGACACTTTCGCGCAGCGCCTTGGCCCAGAAGAGCCATTTCGAACTGCGTCAGATGACGATACCAATGATGAAAGACAGGGTGAAACAAAACGCCCGGTCAATCCAACAGCCTTGAAGGACATTGGAATGAAAGCAACCCTAAGATTTTTCCTCCCAGCGATGGTAGTCGCACTCACCATGAGCGCAGCAGCCCGCGCAGACAATGGGTTCAACGCTCAACCAGGCAATGTGCCGTCGTGCAACCAGGTTGCTCCTGAAGTTGATCCCAGCATGGCCGTGGTTGGCGTATCACTGCTTGCTGGATCACTGACAGTTCTGCGCTCGCGGCGTCGTCGGTAGCCGGTGGCCGTGCTGACCAACTTCCCCAACCGCGCATCGACCGGGAGCAACCACTCCCCGTCGAGTTTGCGCGCTTTGGCATTCCTCAGCTTTCCCCAGTTCCTGCTGGGACGCATCGGTCTCCTCGCCGGGATCCTTGCCCTTGATTGCGTGCTGCTGGCCAGCGTTCCACACACCGCAGCCCTTCTTGGCCCGCTCGCGCCATTTGGCATCGTTTCATTTGCCGTGTTTGTTGGCCTCGGCTACTCCAGGCTCAAATCTCCGCGTGATCCTCTCGAGTTCAATACCGTCTTCTTTGTCGCGCATCTGGCATCTGTCGCAGCCGTCTTTCTGGGAATCCTTGCCGCCTGGCACCGATTTGACTTCCTGCAAGGCTCACACGCCTTCCATCTCGCCAGCCGCTTGGTGTTGCTGGCTGGAATCGTACTTCTCGCCCTCGCCTGCATCCCCTTCAAGACCTGGGTCCGCACCTTCCGGTCCACCCGCCGGCTTTGGCTTTACTCATCGTTGGCGGGTGGGCTGGCCTGGCTCATGCGCTACCCGCTTCAGTCTTTCTGGGATGCTTCCAGTTCTGCCCTGGGTCGAATTCTTCAAGTTGTGGCGTTCCACTCGGTCAAGTTCGTTCTTCGTTTCTTTCTACCCAACGTGCTGGTCGATGCCAACAGCTTTAGAATCGGCACACCCAACTTCACTGTCATCATCGCCGAGGCCTGTTCAGGTATGGAGGGTCTAGGACTGGTGCTGGTCTTCACCCTCGTCTGGCTCTGGTATTTCCGCAGAGAGAGTCGCTTTCCCCAGGCACTCTTGCTCGTTCCATGCGCCCTCCTCTGCGTCTGGATGCTCAACATCCTGCGCATCGCTGCACTTGTGCTCATCGGCAACGCTGGCGGTCGCGATGTCGCCATGGTTGGCTTCCACTCTCAGGCCGGCTGGATTGCCTTCACCCTCGTCGCCCTCGCCTTTTCGATGGCCACGCGCAAACTCCGCTGGGTGCGCCGGCTTCCCTCCTACTCGGTTGCGACCGTTGCCAGCCAATCCCCTCTCCCGCTCGAGTCCACTGCGTCAGAAATCGGCGAGTCCCCGGCGACCGCAGCATACCTCGTTCCCTTCCTGGCGATACTCGGCGCGTCATTTGTTTCCAAAGCCGCTTCCGGCTATTTTGAATGGCTCTATCCCCTCCGTTTCATCGCAGCAGTCATCGCCCTCTGGCACTATCGTGATGAATACAGGAAGCTCAACTGGCGCTTTGGTTGGGCTGCTCCCCTGACTGGCGCAGCGACCTTCCTCGTCTGGATCATCCCCTCTTTCTGGTCGCAAAGTTCCTCGACAAGTGCTCTCGGAAGCACCCTGACCGCCCTCTCTCCTCTAGCACGCTTCACATGGATAGCTTTCCGTGTCCTCGCCGCAGTGGTCACAGTCCCAATGGCCGAAGAACTGGCCTTTCGCGGCTACCTTGCACGCCGAGTGATGGGGCGAGAGTTTGAAACGATGTCATTCGCCAGCTTGACAGCCGTTTCTATCGCTGTTTCGTCCATAGTCTTCGGTCTGATGCACGGCCATCAATGGATGGTCGGCATTGCAGCCGGAGTGGCTTTTGCCCTGGTTCTACGTTGGAGGGGGCGCATCGGCGACGCCTTCATTGCACACGCCACCAGCAATCTGCTGCTGGCTGCATGGGTGCTGCTACGCGGGGATTGGGGACAGTGGTAAAGCTCCAGCAGCGCCGGTAGCAACAAGTGTTCCCGAACCCACCTGACAGCACCCGCTCAGGATTGCCACTTATACAATCAGAGAATGCTCGCCGAAACCGCGCCTCAATTCCCAAAAGCGGATGCGAGTTCCCTCTCCGACCTGCTCCACAGCGCTTTCGGCTTTGCCGAGTTTCGCGCCAACCAGGAGGCGGTCTGCCACGCCGCCGTCGCCGGCGAAGACGCCCTGCTCGTGATGCCCACCGGCTCTGGAAAAAGCCTCTGCTACCAGCTCCCCGCCATTGCACGCGGAGGTACCGCGCTCGTCGTCAGCCCCCTCATCGCCCTCATTGAAGATCAATGCGCCAAACTCGTCAGCCTTGGCTTTTCAGTCGCCCGCATCCACTCCGGCCTTGACCGTGCCGTCAGCCGCCAGGCCTGCATCGACTACCTGCAAGGCAGCCTGCAGTTCCTCTTCATCGCCCCGGAACGCCTCCGCGTCCCCGGCTTCCCGGAGATGCTCGCCAAGCGCAAGCCTACCCTCATCGCCATTGACGAGGCTCACTGCATCTCGCAGTGGGGCCACGACTTCCGCCCTGACTATCGCATGCTCGGCCAGTACCTGCCCGCCCTGCGTCCCGCCCCCGTGCTCGCGCTTACGGCCACCGCGACGCCCGCCGTCCAGCGCGACATTCTTGCCCAGCTTGGACTCACCAACGCACGCAAATTCATCCACGGATTTCGCCGCGACAACCTCGCCATCGAGGTTTCTGAAGTCCCCATGCCGATGCGGCCCGAGCTGATCAGCGAACTGCTCCGGGACCCCGCCCGCCGCCCGGCAATCGTCTACGCGCCCGCCCGCAAGAAAGCGGAAGAACTCGCCAGCCGTCTCGGCAGTGTCTGCAAAGCCGCCGCCTATCACGCCGGTTTGCCCGCCGACATTCGCTCAGATGTGCAGCAGCGATTCCAGTCAGGCCAGCTTGATTGCGTCGTGGCTACCATCGCTTTTGGCATGGGCATCGACAAGGCGGACGTCCGCACCGTCATTCATGCCGCTCTGCCCTCAACTCTCGAAGGCTACTATCAGGAGATCGGCCGAGCCGGGCGCGACGGCCGGCCCAGCCGCGCCATCCTCATGCACTCCTATGCCGACATTCGCACCCACGACTTCTTCCTCAAGCGCGACTACCCCCCGATAGACTCCGTGCAAAAGGTCTTTAACGCCCTGTCGGCCGACCCCCGTCCGCTCGATGAAATTCGCGCCAGCCTCATCGACAACCCCAAAAATCACGACATCGACGAAGAAACCTTTGCCAAGGCCATCGAAAAGCTTTTCATCCACGGCGGAGCCCAGGTCGATTACGAAAACAACGCGACTCGCGGCGACCATCGCTGGTCTGCTCCCTACACCAGGCAAAGCGACTACCGCCGCAATCAGCTCGAGCTGGTGCGCAAGTTTGTCGATGGCCATCAATGCCGCATGGCCGCGCTTGTGCTCCACTTTGGCGACCTCGCTGACGGCCGCATCCGTTGCGGCCTTTGCGACTTCTGCACGCCGGGCGGCGGTTCTTCGCAGCAATACCACGCACCCTCGCGCGCCGAAAATACCGCCATGCAGGCCATCCTCGACGCCCTGCGAGGAAACGATGGCAAGTCGCTCGGCAAGCTGCTCAAGGAACTCCCCGGCAACCTCAACCGGAAAGACCTCGATGCCTACCTCTCCGCCCTCGCCAAATCCGGACTGATCACCGTCGATGACGCGGAATGGATCAAGGACGGCGAAACCATCCTCTACCGCAAGGCCAGCCTCACCGCCCAGGGCGAAGCACTCGAAGACGGTGATCTCGCCTCGAAGTTTTCACTGCAGCTCCCCGGCGAAAGCTCCGGGGCAAAGCAGAGCAGCCTCCCGCGTGCCCGCTCCGAAGCAAAGCCCGCCTCCAAAAAGTCGAGCGCCGCTGCCCAACCCATCGACCTCGATCCGGCAGGGCAGGCTCTTGAACAGGCGCTCAAGGAATGGCGCACCACCATCGCCAAAAAGCTGGGTATGCCGCCCTTCATGGTGCTCCATGACCGCACCCTGCAAGCCATTGCCAACCGGTGCCCCACGACCCCAAATCAACTCCAGGAAATCTCTGGCATGGGCCCCACCAAGGTCGAAAAGTACGGCCACACGATCCTCGAAATCTGCAAACGACAATAGGCAAGCGATCTGCTAGTTTCTCTGTATCGCACACAAAAGATGCTCACCTGTGCCGGAGCCACCGTGACCCCGCTCTCAAGAACTCTCATGCTCCTGATCCTCGCTCCTGTCCTGTGCGGATCCTCGCAGCAGCCAGCCGCACTCCCCGAGCCGGTGGGCGAAAACGTTCTGCGCATCGAAGGTACAGACCAAGCCTCCGGCATCCACTACCTCAAGCTCATCCTGCTGCTCCAATCCCCCGAAGCTACCGCAAACGGCTCACCAGAAACGCTGCCTCGCTTCACCATGGAGTGCCGCGAACTGGCCGGTAAGCGAAGTCTCCACTGGCTCCTTCGCTTCGACGGCAGCCCCGACTTCAGGTTTCAGGCTCCCATCCTCGCTACAAAAGAGAACCCTTACCCAACCAAAAATCCATCCACAAACATCAACATGCGCTTCGAGGGTTACATGCGTTCCCAGGAATTCAAACGCCAATGGGAAGTGCTCCCTACCGGGGAACTTCACTATCGAAACCCTGGCTTCGATTCTCACAACCTGGATGATCCCCGCTACTTCCTCCAATGGCTCGGTTCCCTGCCCAATCTGCGCATAGGCTTCGCCAAACCGGCAGCAAATCAGGCAAAGGAACTCGTCTTTCCTATGCAGCACCTGCTCGACCAGCTCAAGAAAATTGAGCTCTGCCAGCCGTAGAGCCTTTTCGGGGAAACAAAAATCAGCCGCGATCGCCTTGAACCTTAGTCATCGCGCATCCCAGCAGAAACACTGCGCCGGCAGAATACCCCAGCGCAAACTCAGGCGCGACCCACCATCCGATGTGCCCCACAACGCCCCCCGGCGTCAGCGTAAATGCGTGTATCACCCCAAACGCTGAGAGCACCGCCGCCGCGCCTAACCACCCCGCCGCTTGCGCAAATCTTCTTTGGATCGCCAGCGCAAGAGCCGCCGACCAAAGCATCGATGTCAGCAATCCACCCTGCCCCAGCGCGACCAGCCCAGACAGGGCCAGTTCTGACCCGATCCGCGGCACAACTTCTGCAATCGAACTATTGGCCTTCGACAACACCGAATCAAGCAAACTTGTGGCCCATTGAGCCAGCATGGGCACCAGCCCCAGAGCCACCGCAACTGACTGATTCGCCGGTACTTCCACAAACGCCTGGCCCACTGTCACCAGCCCAAACCACACAATCACAGGCCCCGCCACTTCGAGCGGAATCACCCGCAGCACGAGCGGTAGCACCCCCGTCATGCACAGCACCACCGTCACCAACCCGTTGAGCGCAGAATAGCCCGACCGAGCTCCATTCGCCTTGTGCGCCGCGTGGCCCACATAGAGTGTCGTCGGAAAAGGGCTCCCCAGGCAGGCAGCCGCGAGGGTCGCCAGCCCATTCATCAGAAGAGAAGGCGTCGTTTTGAAATCATCCCCGGCCAACTTCACCGACTCAAGAATCTGCAGCGAGGCGAGCGTATCGAGCGCCGCCAACGGCAGGATGATCGTCAGGTAGCTCCACCACTGACCCTGTCCAAACAAGGCAAATACATTGATAGCGTGAGGCCAATACAGCCCTGGCTCAATCGCCACGGTGGCCGGAGCCTCGTACAAATGAAAGTAGCGCAGCACCGCCACCAGCGCCGCTCCAAGCCCAATTGCCACAAGCGCCGGAGGAATGCGCACCGGCAATCGCATCCGCGATCCGTAAAACGTAAACAGCACTACCATCGGCAACAGTGCCACCGCTGGATGTTCAAACACCCCAAAGACAAATCCCAGGCACAAATACGCCAGAGCCAGCCCAGCCAGCGGGCAAAGCAGCGCCGCCCGCGGTGTGTGCCGACGCAGCCAATCGGTTCCAAATGCCCCGACCGTCTGCACCACGCCGCTTAGCAAACTGGCAAAAATCCCCGCATGCCAGGCCAGGGTCGCGTCATGTGTTCGCGCATACACCGGGCCCATAATCAGAAAAACATACGCAAAAATCGTCGGTGTATTCACCCCAAACGGAATCGCCGTCACGTCATCGCGCCCCGTTTGCCGCGCCAGGCGACGCGCCTGCCATGCATAGAACAGGTTCCCGGCAAACACCGAAAGCGCCACGCCCGGCAGCACCCGCCCTACGACAAACTCGGTTGAAAACCCGCACACCGGCGCCAGACCTACAATCAGCAACAGATCAGGAAAGCCGGAAAGGAACAGCCCAAAGAACCCGTCCACATCGCCAGAGGTGAACCATGCTGGCCTGTGCGCATCCCTCTTCACTAGGCGACACCGTACGTAAATCCGATTTGCCGCAGCCACTTCCGATAAGCAATTGCCATCCGATCAGAACGCAAATGCAGCTCGGCCTGCAGGTCGAGCGGCAGCAATTCCGGCCGCTGCGATTCGACAATCGCCTTGTCCTGCCCTGCCACAAAGTCCTGAAATGCAATCAGTTCCGCCTCTGGAATCTCGTGGCCGTAGTTCATCGCCATCACCATCCGCATCTCCGAGTGTTCCGCATCGACGGGCACCACCTGCGCCAGAATGCCAAACTGCTGCGCTCCGTGGTGCTTCACAAATCCCGCCGTCAGCGGCCCCTGCACCTCATAGTGATAGCTCACATAAGCACCCTGCCCCGTGCCGTCCGGATCGGGCTGCCAGATGCGAATATCATTCGCCTCCGGTCCTGAATGTGGACCCCGCGTCCCCTTTGTTACCTCGTAGTCTTCAATCTCACTGCGCAACGGGTCCCCGAGCAGCCCGCTGTGCACAATGCCCAGGTGCGCCACGTCCAGCAGGTTTTCAATCAATCGCGGCCCAAGCGCCCTGAATCGGTACGGCCCCGCCAGCATCACGCGAAACCCTTCCGCCTCGGCAATCGGAAACTCCGGCAATCCACCCGCAGGCTCTCCAAAGCATACCCAGATCACTCCGTATCGCTCCCGCACCGCATATACCTGCGCTCGCGCCTTCCCCGGTGGCATCAGCCCCGGATGCGCGGGAATCGCCACGCACAGCCCCGACCCGGCATATTTCCAGCCATGATACGGGCACTCCAGGCAATCTCCGTCTACTCCAGCTTTCACCGTTCCAAGGGAAAGCTTCGCCCCGCGATGGATACACAGATCAAGCCAGCAGTGCAGCCCGGAGGCCGAACGCCACAGCACCAGGTCCCGGCTCAGAGCCCGCCTTGAAACGGTCCTTCCCTGCTCCACTTCGCGCGACCAGCCCACGGCAAACCACTCCGTGAGCAGTCGCGGGTCGTCCAGAATTAGGGATGGGTCTAAGAGGTTGGCTGTCATCAAAAATGCCGTGATTGCTGCTCAGTGTACATGAGTCAGCAACCACGGCAATCAGGCTATTCTGAGAACTGCCTACCTTTGCTCATTCAGACCGGAATTGACGCTCGACGATGCCGTTTTCAATGGACTCTTCGATCCGTTTCTCCGTTTCCGCTTCACCGGCGGTGCCGAACTCGGTGGACGATTCTTGCCATTCGACCGCTTCCCGGTCGCCTCAATCACCGCGCGCATCCAGTAATCGCCTTGCGCATCCACCTCAATGCCGTGCACTTCCCGCTCAAAGCCCGGGAATCGCTTGCCAAATTCCTCCAGCGCCAAAATCAGCTTGATCACCGGGCTATCCGCATCCCCCAGCCGCTCACCCGGCATACATACTGGAATCCCCGGCGGATACGGCACAAGCATCACCCCGGCAATTCGGCCCGCCATCTCATTGAACTTCACCTTCTCAGTACCGTTGCGCACCAGCTTCTGATACGTCTGAGACGGGGTCAGCACCTCGACTGTGTTCAGCTCACACGCTTCTGCTTCAAGAGCACTCAGCCGCAACTCCACCATCGCCGCGTGCATCTCGTCACTCAGCTCTTTCAAGCTGACATTCCGGTACTTCGCAGGATACTTGGTTACCAGATCCGGCAAAGCCTCGCTCAACGTCGCCTCGGTATCGTAAAGCCGCTTGAATTCAAACAGATTCTCCAGCAGACTTCCCCATTTGCCCTTACTGGTTCCCACCGAAAACAGCACCAGAACCGTGTAATCGCCGGTCCGAGCAATTTCAACACGGCGCGCATCCAGAAACTCCGTCAAAATTGCCGCCGGAATCCCCCACTCAGCCACTACGCCCTGCGCATTCACGCCCGGCATCAGAATCGTCACCTTCGTGGGATCCAGCATGCAGTAATCATCCTCGACGTCATCGTCGAGATACCCATGCCAGTCCTCGCCCGGCTTCAGTGTCCAGCAGCTTGAGTTCGTCGCCAGCAGCTCATCCGAAGCATCCTCAAACAAATAGCGTGTCCCATCCAGCGGGTCCTCGACCTTGTCCGGTTGGAAGAGTCGGAAGAACCAGCCGTCGCCGCCCTCCAGCGCCCGTAGCCTGTGCGCAATCGAAGACATCGCCTTGCGGAAGCTGATCGCATCAAAGATCGTTTCCGCCATCAGCGTCGGCCCTGCCGGCTCGTCCATCATCGCCGCCGCCACGTCCAGTGAAGCAATCAGCGGATAAAACGGCGACGTCGTCCCATGCATCATGAATGCTTCGTTGAACTGGTCAAACTCCAGCGGTGCCCTCGGGCTCAGCTTGATATGCACCATCGAAGCCATCGAGAACGCCGCCAGCATCTTGTGCGTCGACTGGACTGCAAACAGCGTAGGCCGCTCCGGCATATCATCCGCAACGTCCATCGCGAACCGCCCACGATAGATCGGATGAAACTTCGCATATGCATACCACGCCTCATCAAAGTGAATGCGCGACACACTCGGCGAAAGCTCCGTAACCAGCCGGTTCACGTCGTAGCAGAGACCGTCATACGTCGAATTCGTCACGACCGCGCACACCGCCTCCTGCGAGGCAGCTCCGGCAGAAAAAGGACTCTTCGCGATCAGTTCCTTGATAGCAGCCTGACTAAACCGCTTCAACGGAACCAGCCCGATCATCCCATAACCGTTCCGGGTCGGGGTCAAATACACCGGCCGTGCCCCGGTCACTGTCAACGAATGGCAAATGGACTTATGGCAGTTCGCGTCGACAATGACAATATCGTCCTGCCCAATGACCCCATGCCCCACAATCTGATTTGAAGTTGACGACCCACCCAGGACGTAGAACGTCCAGTCGGCCCCAAAAATCCGCGCCGCATTCCGCTCCGACTCCCCCGGAGGCCCCACATGGTCGAGCCACGAGCCCAGCGGCGAGGTCGAGATGCCCAGATCCGACCGCATGATGTTCTCGCCAAAGAACTTGTGAAACTCCATGCCCACCGGATGCTTCAAAAACGCCACGCCACCCATATGCCCAGGCGCGTCCCAGCTGTAGGCGCCCTGATCGTTGTACTTCTTCAATTCGCGGAAATACGGCGGCAACAGCTGCTCGTTGTAGCGCTCCACGGCAAAATCCACACGGCTGGCGATAAACGCCGGCGTGTCACCAAAGAGATGGATGTACTCGTGGACCTGCTTCACCACTTCAAGTGGCAGTTCGCTTACCAGCGTCCGGTCTGCAATCAGGAAGATTGGCACCTTCTTGTTGCGCCGCCTCACCGCGCGGATAATTCTGAGCGCGGCGCGCTCGTCAAACTGATGCTCACCCGCCAGATCCCAGTCCAGCAGAATCGCCGAGTGCGAAGGGTCGGACTTCACGAGCGAGAGGCCGTCCTCCGGGGTCGAAGTGCGAACCACTTCGTATCCCTCTTTGCTGATCGCATCTACCAGCCGTTCCATTGCTCTATCGGAAACTGAATCCGTTCCACCCACTTCGCTGGCAATCAGCAGTACCCAACGTCCCTCGTCCATCTCACCTCACACTTCCTTACGTATCCTACAACTCTTGGCCTGTTCTGTTTCCCTTGCCATCATCTCCGTCAACTCAAATTCATCTACCTGCAACACACCGCCGACACCCTCCTGGCAATCCTCTGAAGTTTGTGCCATGCAAATCCTGTTTGGGATGCCTGATTCCCCGCCATCCGCATCACTGGTACACTTGAGATTCGGACCAGAATCGCAATTTGCATTGCATCCGCAAGGTCCTCGGTATTGCATGGGAAGTGAGGAAACATAATGGCAGAAGCCACTCATAATGGAAGCTTTACAGGTACCAGCCTCCGTCTCAAGGTAGGTCTGGCTGAGATGCTCAAGGGCGGCGTCATCATGGACGTGATGAGCGTGGAACAGGCAAAAATCGCCGAAGAAGCTGGCGCAGTCGCCATCATGGCTCTGGAACGCGTTCCCGCCATGATCCGCGCCGAGGGCGGCGTAGCCCGCATGGCCAACCCTCGCCTTATCAAGGCCATCAAAGCCGTTGCGTCCATTCCCGTGATGGCCAAGGCGCGCATTGGCCACTTCGCTGAGGCCCAGGTCCTCGAGGCTCTCGGAGTCGACTTCATCGACGAGAGCGAAGTGCTCACCCCAGCCGACGAAGTGCACCACATCGACAAGCATCAGTTCACCATCCCCTTTGTCTGCGGCGCACGCAACCTTGGTGAAGCCCTCCGTCGCATCGCCGAGGGTGCCGCCCTCATCCGCACCAAAGGCGAGCCCGGCACCGGCGACGTCGTCCATGCCGTCCAGCACATGCGCCAGATTCGCAAGGAGATCCGCGCCCTCACCGTGCTCGGTGAAGAGGAACTCTTTGCCGCCGCCAAAGAGCACGGCGCACCCTACGAGCTGGTTCGCATGGTCGCCAAAACCGGCAAGCTTCCCGTTCCCAACTTCTCCGCAGGCGGCATCGCCACCCCCGCAGACGCAGCCCTGATGATGCAGCTCGGCGCAGAAACAGTCTTCGTCGGCAGCGGTATCTTCATGAAGTCAGGCGCGATTCCGCTCGACGTCAGCACCTGGACCGCTGAAGAAGCGTCCATCGGCCTCTGCACCTCAACCGATGTCGGCACCCCGCGCAACCCTGAAGAACGCGCTGAGGCCGTCTCCCGGGCCAAGGCCATCGTCCTCGCCACCGCTCATTTCAACGATCCGAAGATCATCGCCGAAGCCAGCGAGATCGTCACCGGCGAAATGAAAGGCCTTGCCGCCGCAGCCATCGAAGCCCAGGACCTGATGCAAACCCGCGGCTGGTAAGCACTGGCCGTCCCTACAACCAAAAGCCGGAGATGCCCTGCATCTCCGGCTTTTCTATGTGCAGATACTTGGCAAAGTCTACAAAGGAAGTGATGCACGTCTATTTTGAAGTAACTCTTTCAGAATGGAGTCATACTCATAGCCGCAAAATCCAAATCGAACACAAATGATGTCTGGAAGGTATGGTTCGGGGATTCGACTACGATCAAGTTTGAAATTCATGAAGAGGTCGAACGTCCCATCGATTCCTCTTACAATTTCAACCTTTTTAACTTGATTCGAATCTTTCCCGGTTTTGCCCACTGCACCTCCAAAGCAACTTTTACATGCGCAGATGACTAGTGATGTGACTATATCTGGGGAAGAAGATGACTTGGCCAGTCTACGACGCGAAAGCCCGTTTCAGCGAACTCCTCGACGCAAGCGTAGAGTACGGTCCTCAAATCGTGACCCGGCGTGGCGTTGAAACAGCAGTCCTCGTTTCCATCGCCGAATGGAAGCGTCTTCAGGCTACGTCGAAGCAGTCGCTCGTCGATCCGCTAACCGACCCCAACGGTCCACATGACCTCTTCATCCCGCCACGCCGAAGGCTCATTCTTCGGTCTTCATCCGAAAATGACTAGCCCACATAGGTATCTTCTCGATACCAACGTCATCTCCGAGCTGCGCAAGAGCAAACCTCACGGCGCGGTATCAGCGTGGCATCGGTTCGTCGCTTCGGAGCAAATGGCGATTCCAGCTGCAGTCATTGGCGAAATTCAAGAGGGCGTAGAGATAACCCGAAGCCAGGACCAAAGCAAGGCGCAGGAAATTTAAGCCTGGCTGGATGCAGTCATCGAGTACTACTTTGTCTACCCAATGGACGCCGTTCTGTTTCGCGAGTGGGCGAGGCTCATGGCAGGGAAATCCGATGAACTCTCAGGTGATGCCATGATCGCCGCGACCGCGCGAATCCATAAGCTAACCGTCGTCACCCGCAACACCAGGGACTTCGCAAATTTCGGCGTCGATCTTCTGAACCCCTTCGACTACAGGCCTTGATTCCGCATCCAAACCTTAGAAATCGATCAGCAAACACCCCGATGCCGCAGTTCTGGGAAAGCTCCTCCTCATTGCCATCGAACAACTCACCTTTCCTTTTGGCGGCTCTGCCCTTTGTCACTGCTTTGCGAGATTCGTCCAATCTCGAAATCGCTGATCACTGCAACACGCTTGCACAGAATTAAGCCGACTTCGCGCAGAATGGAATCGGCCCGTAAACTCTCCTGCTTCAATCAGTCAGCAGATGTCGCGGTCTGAGATATGAGGCATTCCAACGGTCTGTGCCACCATACCAACGCCGCTCCCCTGCTGAAGTGAAGGCAGCCTTGATATATTGCAATCTGCAATATATGGGTGCGTGAAACTACCCCCCCCCCCTGAATATTTGCAAACCCTTCCATTATTTAAGTGGTAAACAGCCGATCGGACAAAAGTCTGTCCGCTTCACGGCGTGAAACCTACCCAGGCATGCATCCGTTATCCTGAAAACAGGAGATCGAATTGTCTGAAACTCATTCCGCGCCGCACATCGGCGTCCTCGCCATTCAGGGCGATTATGAAGCGCACGCCGAGGCACTCAGAGATGCCGGCGCAATTCCATCGCTCGTCAAAACCGCCGCTGACCTTTCCGGGCCCAACGGCCAGCCACTCGACGGCCTCGTCCTTCCCGGCGGCGAATCCACAACCATGCTCAAGTTCCTCCTGCCCAACAACGGCCGCAAAGGCTTCTTTGATGAGCTAAAAGCCTTCGTCCATTCCCGGCCCACGTTCGGCACCTGCGCAGGCGCCATCCTGTTGGCCAGGGAAGTCCGCAACCCAACGCAACCGGATAGGCCACAGCCCAGCCTCGAAGCTCTCGATATCGCCGTCGAGCGCAACGCCTACGGATCGCAGGCTGACTCCGCCATCCTTACGCTCGAAACTTCCCTGCAAGGCGGCCCGCTGGAAACCGTCTTCATCCGCGCCCCACGCATCGTCCATACTGGACCCGGCATCGAGATCCTCGCCTCGCGCGATGGCTCCCCTGTTCTTGTTCGGCAAGGCAACATCATGGCCGCCACCTTCCACCCAGAGTTATCCACAGACCGCCGGGTGCACCATCTCTTTGTCGAGATGGTCAAATCGAGACCACAAACTCAGTCCTGATTCCCGAATTATTTGTTTTTCTGCGGGTTGCGTTCACTTGTCTCGTTAAGTCCTATAAGTGAACAGGTTCTATCAGTGCAAAATGACTTGCGCAGAATCCAGTGCAACCCATGCTGAGTCGGTGTAATCTGACTCTCACAGAGGCACGTCATGCCAACCACCTTTACCCGACATCCAGTTGATACCGAGAGGAAAGACCCAGGAATTGGCGGAAAACCGCCCGTTGATCTGCGTCCCACAGGCGGCGGAGGCAGTGGCGACGACGATGAATGGAAGCGCATGGGCAAAGGCGGCCCCCGCGACCTGCTCACCCGCTACCGCAGAATGGTCTGGTTTGGCCTCGCCGGCGACATGATGTTCTTCTTCCCCCTGGCCGTGATGTTCTACGCGCATCAGGGAGTGGGCCATCTCGACCCACGTACCCAGGAGTTCATTGGTGACTGGCATCCCGTCCAGCTCCCGCCGATACTGTTCCTGAATACCGCCGTCCTTATCCTGAGCAGCCTCACAATGGAGATTGCCCGCCGCCACATCTTCCACGAACTCGACGTTGTTGAAGAATGGCTGGGCCTTGGCCGACCCGCGCTAAGGCGCACTTTGCCCTGGCTCGCGACAACTCTGCTCCTGGGTTGTCTTTTCGTCGCGGGTCAGTGGACCGCCTGGACTCAACTCACGGCACAGGGATTTTCGTTTGACCATCTGGCCACCCCGGCCATCTACTTTTTCTATATCATCACGGGCTTCCACGCTATCCACTTGATGCTCGGTATCCTGGCGCTTCTAGGCTGTCTGGTTGCTCTGGGCCGCCTTGGCAAAGTCGAATTTCGCCAGATCGCCGTCGACAGCATCAGCTGGTATTGGCATGTGATGGGTCTTGCCTGGATATTCCTCTTTGCCCTGCTGGCATTCAGCTAGCGTGGCTTTGATTTCGGACGAGTCTTTATCTGGGATTTGGCAGGCACTGATGGATTTGCCGTCACTGTAAAGCTGTCTTTCTTCTCCACATTGAGTGCCGATTCTGGTGCGTCCGGATTGATGACCTTCCACATTTCACCGTGTAACTGGTGATCGCGAATGGAAATCGTCAGATAGTGGTACACCGGAAAACCAGAGTCCCGATAAAGATCATGACTTCCCCTGAACAGAATCGGATAGGGCACAGCCCCTCCACCCCCGGTTACCACATACTCCACACCGTGCCGCTCAAACCGCTCATAGTTATGAATATGCCCGCTAAAAACAACAACTTTGGCATGCAGATGATCTAATCGCGCCTCGAGTGCATTGCAAAGCAACAAAGCGTCTTTTGATGGCAAACTTGCCACCAACTGTGACTGGGTGTCCGCTACCCATGGGATGTGGTACAGAATCAGCACAAACTCAACCGACGGCGGGATGTGGTCAAGCTGCGAAAGGTACCAGCGTCCCTGATCAGATCGCGGACTGGCAGACTGCATCATGTCCAGAGAAATTACTTCGACTGAACCCAGCAGCGCCGAATAGTAGCGATGGCGTTCGATATCGGGAAAGTTATCGAGATAGTTTGAGATGCCCTGCGCGTGATCAAAATAAACCTCGTGATTGCCAATCGCCGGCAAGATGGGAAAGCCATCCGAGCGCCAACTTGCAGTTTCACGCTGAAACTCTTCCCAATCCGTTTTTCTGTCCCCGAAATACGGCATGTCGCCGGTCAATAGGAGCGCGTCAGGGCGCTCCAGGCCAATCTTCTCAGCGAGCCACTTGCGAATTTTAGGATTTGTGCCGCTGGTCACTTTAGGGTCAGTAAAACGCATATCTCCATAAGCAACCAGCCGCATCGGTGCACCTGCAACAAAATGCCGCAGCACCAGGGTCGGATGGCTGTCAGGATTAGAATGCGGACTCATCGGCTGAGGCTCAGCCCATCCACTGCGAACACAGGAAAATAAGGCAAGGAGAAGCGTGAGCGCCTGAGCCTTACGAAACACTGTCAAGAAGCGAGCAACCATGCAGGCTCAGATTACCATTCACCCCGCTTCGGGTCCGCAAATGATCAAATGCTTGCGCGCAGAGTCAGGGGGTCTTCATGCGCGTTGAAGATGGATCAGCGAACGTAGTCTCTCACCCATCGTCGGAAGTTCCGGGCAGGCAAAGTAAACCTCACGATTCCGTGCCATTAATAGTTCAATCGCAGCAACTTGTGGGTTTGGGTTACACGGGTTTTCTCCCTTGTGACTCATGCAGTCAAGTACGAATTCGTCAGCAAGGTATTCAATGGCATGACCAAGCATCTCGATGGCCCGACCAGTCTCTGGAGAAATCCTTCTTCGCCGGAATGTTGAAATCGCCGTATTTGAATGCGCCAACCCTGAGATAGCGTTAAGGGGAATCAAGTTGCTGTGCGTGACCGCGGTCGCCATATATTCTGTCCTCAACCCATGCATCGGCTACTCTATGGCATGTTTCAGATGACCAAGGTACTGAATCTCGATTTTCTGAGAATTCTGCCATCTGTATGAGTTTCCGCCGATTCGCCCGAAGATTCCGTGCACGGCATCACAGCCTTCAGCTCAGCCTTTGTACTGGAACAGGAAGATTTTGGCGCACGCAAGATCGATCTTCCCAAAATGCCGTTTTCGGGTACATCATCCCAAATCGGCCAGTGTCCGGGCTTGACGCATCGACGGTGAAAACCTAAGCTCAAGCTAGCGGTTCCGCGACAGGAAGGCCAGAAGCGATCTTGCTCCAGGCGACCCTGCGTCAACGACGCTGACGAGAGCGACCATGACCCCTCCGTATTTTTGGCAATACCTCCCACTGCTCCTGCAAATCGTCGCCGCCTTTGGGCTGGGACTTGGTATGGCTGTCGGCTCTTTCTTCGTTGGCCGGCATCGCAACACCAAGACCAAGCTGGCCACCTACGAGTGCGGCATTGAAGCCGTCGGCGATGCTCGAAGCAGGTTCAGTGTGCGCTTCTACATGGTTGCCATGCTGTTCATTCTGTTCGACGTGGAAGTTGTCTTCATGATGCCCTGGGCCGTCATTTACAAGCAGCTCCCTGCCATCACCGGCTCGGCCTGGTTTGGTTTCTGGGAGATGCTGGTCTACCTCGGCTTTGTTGCGGTCGGACTCTTCTACATTGTGAAAAAAGGCATTCTCGACTGGTCCAACGATAAAGGTGATCTCTAAATGAGTGTGACCCTGGCTGACAAGGAATCCGTCCTGCGCGAAAAAGCCGACCACCCGGCCGTCGCAGCCATCCTGAACTGGAAGTCTGACTCTCTGGCTGACGCCCGCTGGGACCGCGATGAACTGACCCTCACGATCGCCCGCGAAGATATTGTCGGCGCGGGCTTCGCAATTGAAAATGCGGGCTACAACTTTCTCGAAGACGTCACCGCCGTCGACTGGTTTCCTGCTTCACCTCGCTTTCAGGTGAGCTACCACATTGTTTCCCACTCCCTCAAGGAGCGTATCCGGCTTCGCGTCATGCTCGACGAAAGCTCGCCTGTGGTCGATTCCATCATCCCAGTCTGGCCATCGGCAAACTACTACGAACGCGAGGTCTTCGATTTGTTTGGCATCCGCTTCGACGGACACCCTAACCTGCGCCGCATCATGATGCCTGAAGAATGGGTAGGCCATCCTTTGCGCAAGGATTATCCGGTCGAAGGATACAGGTAAAACAGACGTGACTGGTTTGTGCCGGTGGTCAAACCGATCAAAACGTGCTCCGCTCATCACCATCGAATCGCCCTTTATCGTTGTATGCTGTAGAGTCCACTCGCTTAAGCAACCCTCAACGGAGACCAGGTTCTAATGGCCCAGTTCACGGAAACACCCATTCTGGAAGCGCCGATTGCTGAAGGCTCCGCTGACCAGACCATGGTCCTCAACATGGGCCCGCAGCACCCCTCGACGCACGGTGTTCTACGTTTGGTGCTTGAGATTGACGGCGAGATCGTTGTCCGCCTCTACCCTGAGATTGGCTACCTTCACACTGGTATCGAGAAGACCTGCGAGGCCAAGTTCTATCAGCAGGTCGTTCCGCTCACCGACCGCATCGACTACCTCAGCCCGATGCACAACAACCTCTGTTATTGCCTGGCCGTCGAAAAGCTCCTTGAACTCCCGATTCCCGACAAGGCGCAATGGGTCAGAGTCCTGCTCTCGGAGTTGACCCGGCTCAATTCACATCTGGTCTGGCTCGGCACACACGCCATGGATATTGGCGCGCTCACCGTCTTCCTCTACACATTCCGCGAGCGCGAAGACATTCTACGCATCTTTGAGCTGGTCGCAGGCCAGCGCATGATGACCAGCTATTTCCGCATCGGCGGCCTCTCCATGGAGCCACCCCTCGACTTTTTCGAGCGGGTGCAGAGCTTCATCAAGACTTTTCCGGAAAAAATCGACGAATATTCAAACCTGCTCACCGGCAACCCCATCTTCGTCAACCGGCTGCAGAACGTTGGCCACCTCTCTGCTGCGGACGCCATCGCGCTCGGCGTCACCGGTCCTCCGCTGCGTGCCTCTGGCGTCGATTTTGACCTGCGTCGCGACATGCCCTACTCCAGCTATGAGAAATTCCAGTTCAAGGTGCCCACATCCCAGCGATGTGACGTATGGGGACGCTACCTCGTTCGCCTGGAGGAGATGCGCGAATCGGTCAAGATCATCCAGCAGGCACTCGACGGCATGCCTCTTGGGCCGGTCAAGGCAAACGCGCCCAAGATCGTGCTGCCTGATCGCGAAAAGATGAAGACCCAGATGGAGTCGCTCATTCATCACTTCAAAATCGTTACGGAAGGCTTCGCCGTACCCGCTGGCGAGGTTTACCAGGGAATTGAATCGTCCCGCGGACAAATGGGCTACTACGTCGTTTCGGACGGCACAGCGAAGCCGTACCGTGTCCACATGCGGAACCCGTCGTTCGCTTCACTGCAAGCCCTTGAAACCATGTGCAAAGGCCGCATGCTGGCCGACGTAGTCGCCGTCATTGGTAGCATCGACGTAGTTCTGGGAGAAATCGACCGATAATGGCAACCGCCCTCATAGCCGATGGGACGAGCCAGCTCTGGCGCGAGTTCTGGGTCTCGCTCGCTTCCCTCTTGCGCAGTTACACCGCCGTCCATGGCCTCAATCGCAAGCAGCAAGCGACGGTCGAGCTTGGCGAAGACCATATCATCGTCCGCGCCGGAGAGCGCTGGCTCCGCCTTGACCGGACAGAAGCAAACGTAGCCTGGGCGCGTGAAGATGCCAGCGAAGGATGGATGCAGTTGACAGTTGATGGCAGACTGAAGAGCGAAGCCGGAGCAGAAGAAGAGATGGACATGCAAGCCGAAGCCTGGGCACGGGAGTTGATGCGATGAGTACCGAAACCATGAGTATCTTTTCACCCGCGCTGGCCACTCGCTTTGACGCGCTCGTCCTGAAGTATCCCGTGAAACGCTCCGCCCTCATCCCCATGCTGCTCTATGCCCAGGATGAAGTCGGTTATGTCTCTGACGCCGTCATGGCCGAGATCGCCGAGCGGCTTTCAATCACCGCGCTCGATGTCAAGAACGTGGCCAGCTACTACTCCATGCTGCGTTTCAAACCCGCCGGCAAATACAACGTGCAGGTCTGCACCAACATCAGCTGCATGCTGCGCGGCGGCTACGAAATCTTTGACCACCTGCAGGAGAAACTCGGGATTGGCCACAAGGGCGTAACCGCCGACGGCGTTTTCTCCCTTGAAGAGGTCGAGTGCATTGGCGTCTGCTGCTGGGCCCCGGCCATCCAGGTCAACTACGACTTCCACGATGAACTGACCAACGACAAGGTGGACCAAGTGCTCGCCGACTACAAGGCCAAGGCCGCCACAGAAGGAGCGCGCTAGATGCCCAGGCTCGTATCCCATCCCGATGAAGTCAAAATCGTCACCAGCCGCTTTGGCAAAGGTGCTGCAGATATTGACCGTTTTCTCGAACTCGGCGGCTACGAATCCACTCGCAAAGCTCTCGCCGAGGGTCCGGAGTGGATCATCAATGAAATGAAAGCCTCGGGGCTTCGCGGTCGCGGCGGAGCAGGCTTTCCCACTGGACTCAAGTGGTCATTCGTACCCAAAGTCTCGGCCAAGCCGAAGTATGTGCTGGTCAATGGCGACGAATCCGAGCCCGGTACCTGCAAAGACCACCTCATTTTCCTTCATGACCCGCACGCCGTCATTGAGGGCACCATCATTGCTGGCCTTGCTATTGGCGCCAAAACCGGCTTCATCTATCTGCGCGGCGAGTATCGGTACCTCATCCAGATCGTCGAAAAGGCCGTTGCCGACGCCTATGCCAAGGGGTTTCTGGGCAAGAACATCTTCGGCAGCGACACCGAATTTCAGATTATCGTCCAGACCGGGGCAGGAGCCTATGAGGTTGGCGAAGAGTCGGCGCTCATGGAATCGCTCGAAGGCAAGCGCGGCATTCCCCGCATCAAACCGCCCTTCCCTGCTGTCGTCGGCCTCTACGGCGGTCCTACAGTCATCAACAATGCTGAAACCATCGCCAGCGTTCCGCATATCCTCGCCATGGGCGGCCCGGCCTACGCTGCGGTTGGCTCCGAGCGAAACGGCGGCACGCGCCTCTTCGGCATCAGTGGCCACGTCAACAACCCAGGCATCTACGAGCTGCCCATGGGCTACAACCTCAAGAAAATGATCTACGAGGTAGCAGGCGGCATCCGTGGCGGGCGCACGCTCAAAGCCGTGGTCCCGGGCGGGTCGTCAACGCCAGTGTTGCTTCCCCACGAAATCGAAACCCTCGGCATGGACTTTGACCAGGTCGGCAAGGCCGGCTCCATGCTCGGCTCGGGCGGCGTGGTCGTGCTCGACGACACTGTCTGCATGGTCGAGTTCGCCCTTCGCACCATCAGCTTTTACCAGCACGAAAGCTGCGGCTGGTGCATCCCCTGCCGCGAAGGCACCGACTGGCTCAAGAAGTCGCTCACCCGTTTCCACGCCGGATTTGGAACGATGAAAGACATCGACAACATTCAGTATCTGGCCGAAAACATGATGGGACGAACTTTCTGCCCGCTCGGCGACGCAGCTGCGATGCCTACACTCGGCTTCGTCAAGAAGTTCCGCAAGGAGTTCGAAGACCACCTCGACGGCAAACCCTGCCCTCACGCCAAGCATCTGGATGTAGCGCTGGTTTAGTTTCGGCACAGCAACAGGCAATACGCAAGACTGGGCCGCAGGCCCGAGGATTTGGAATCAATGGCAGATGTAACTTTCACAGTCGATGGAAAGAAGCTCACCGCACCCGCAGGAATGCTGCTGATCGACGCCTGTCGCAAGGCGGGCATCGAGATTCCGGCCTTCTGCTACTACCCCGGCCTCTCGCTTCAGGCCGCGTGCCGCATGTGCGTTGTTCGCCAGGAAAAGGTGCCCAAGCTCCAGACCGCCTGCACCACCACTGTCGCCGAGGGACAGATCTTCGTCACCGACTCGCCAGAGATTACCCAGGCGCGTAAGGCCACCATCGAGCTTCTTCTGGGAAATCACCCGCTCGACTGCCCCGTCTGCGATGCCGGCGGCGAGTGCGAACTGCAGGACATGACCTTTAAATACGGCGCCGGCGAAAGCCTCTACGTCGAGGCCAAGCAGCATCGCGAAGAGCAGAAGTGGTCCCCCGCGGTCTACTTTGACCGCCCACGCTGCATCCTCTGTTACCGCTGCGTCCGCATGTGCGGCGAAGGCATGGATGTCTGGGCCCTCGGCATTCAGAATCGCGGAGCCTCGGCCACCATCGCCCCCAATGGCGGCGACCACCTCGACTGCGAGCAGTGCGGCATGTGCATCGATGCCTGCCCGGTCGGCGCGCTCACCTCTGATACCTACCGCTACAAGACCCGCCCCTGGGAGATGAACCACGTCTCCACCGTCTGCACTCACTGCGGCGACGGCTGCAAGGTCACCCTCGGCGTCCGCCAGGCCAATGACGGCGCTGAGATCATCCGCGCCGACAACCGTGACAAGTCCGGCATCAATGGCGACTTTCTTTGCGCCAAGGGGCGCTTCGGCTTCGACTTTGTCGAGTCTGTCGACCGCCTCACCAAGCCGCTTGTTCGCAATGCGGCTGGCAAACTGGAACCTGCAACCTGGGAAGCTGCGCTTCGCCTCGTCGCCGCAAAATTCAAAGAGGTTCGCGACGCAGGCACCGGCATTGGTGTGATCGGTTCAAACACCAACACCAACGAGGAGAATTACCTCCTGCAGAAATTCGCCCGCACCGTCCTCCAAACCAACAACATCGATCACGTCCGCTCGACGGATTACGCTGGCTTCGCCCTCGCGCTGGCAGGCACTTCCGGCCGCGCCGCCAGCCTTCACGACACGACCACCGCGAAGGCCATCCTGCTTATCGGCGGCAACCCCACGGAGGAGCATCCGCTCCTCGCCTGGAACCTGCGCACCAACTTCCGCCACAACCAAGCCCGCATCTACATCGCGACCAACAGCCCCATCAAGCTCGAGCGTCAGGCCATCAAGTCGCTGCTGCTGCCCATTGATGGCTATGAGAGTTTCGCTGAATTTCTCAGCGGCAGCGCCACTGAGATTGACAGCATTGCCGAGGCCGCTGCTTTTCGTGAGGCCGTTGTCGCCGAAGAATCGCTCCTCGTGGTCTTTGGAGAAGAGTATCGCGGTGCGGCAATCGATTCCCTCATCCAATGGGGCCTTGGTAGGGAAGGCGTCAAATTCGCCTATCTGGGCGACTATGCCAACTCCCGCGGCGCAGCCGACATGGGTCTCTTCCCCGACCTGTTGCCCGGCTACGTGCCCGTGGCTGACGCCGGTGCATTTGCCCTTGAGTACGCAGGGATGCCCTCTTCCGCTGGTAAAGACGCTGTAGCACTCTTCGACAGCGCGGCGGCGGGCCAACTTGGCGCCCTCTACGTGGTTGGTTCTGACCCTGTGTCGGCCTACGGCGTTGACCCATCGGCTCTGAAGAACACCTTCGTCGTCGCCCAGGACATCTTCCTGACCTCGACTGCAGCCCTCGCCGACGTGGTCTTGCCCTCAGCCAGCCTGTATGAAAAATCCGGCACCGTCACCAATACGTATGGCGACGTTCAACTGGTCAAGAAGGCTGCTGACAAGGCTGGCGTCAAGCCAGACTTCGAGATCCTCATCCGTCTCGCGGGTGCTATGGGCGTCGATGTGAAAAAGCTTGTGCCCTTCGGACAAATTGGAAAGACGGGGGGCGGCGTCTCCGCCGACATGGGCCAGTCCCGTGGTGCGCAGTCCGGCGAAGTCGACCGCCACGCAGTCTGGCTTACCGCCAACGGCCTCGAGCCGCGCCTCAGCCCCTTTGATCCGCTCGCAGTCCTTGACGAAATCGAGCGCCTCGTCCCTTCCTATAAACTGGACAGACTTAATCTTTTTGGTGGCAACGACAGCGCGACAGAACCCGGCTTTGTGCCGGTCAGTAGCCTGGTTTCAGCCCGCGATCTCATTCTGCCTGCCCACGACGGCCTCTTTACTTCTGGCACTCTGGGCGCACACACTGCCGCCCTCACTGAACTTAATCAGTATCAAAATCAGGCTGTCGCCGAAGTCGCCGCCGACTAGAAACGCAAGAAAGGTCTGATCGCCGTGAACTTTTGGTTTTTCTTACTGCTGAGCATCCTTAAAGTGGCCCTGGTGCTGGTCGTCTTTCTCACCTCGGTTGCCTATACGGTGCTGCTTGAGCGCAAGCTCGTTGGCCGCATTCAAAATCGTTGGGGACCCAGCCGCGTAGGCCCCTTTGGCCTCCTGCAGCCTCTCGTCGATGGAGCCAAACTCTTCCTTAAAGAAGACATGATCCCGGCAGGCGTCTACAAACCGCTCTACCTGCTTGCGCCGCTCATCGCGCTCGGTTGCTCCCTCCTTTCGATTGCTGTCGTTCCCTTTGGCGAGCCCATCACCTGGCGCGGCGTCAAGCTCTTTGAAATTGCCGACCTCAATATCGGACTGCTCATCATCCTCGGCGTCACCTCAATCTCGGTCTATGGCATTGCCCTCGCCGGGTGGTCCTCGAACAACAAATATTCGCTGCTCGGCGCACTCCGTTCATCCGCCCAGATGGTCAGCTACGAGTTGGCTCTCGGCCTGTCGCTGGTCGGCGTTGTGCTGCGTACCGGTTCCCTTTCTCTCACGGACATCGTGAAGGTACAGTCGGTCCACGGCATCGCCAGTTGGAATCTGTTCGGCGGTGGGCAGATCCTGGCATTCTTCATTTATCTGACGGCCGCCTATGCTGAAACCAATCGGGCCCCCTTTGACCTGCCCGAGGCAGAAACCGAGCTCACTGGCGGTTACCACACCGAGTACAGCTCGATGAAGTTTGCCATGTTTTTCATGGCGGAATACGGCAACATGATCACCGTCGGCTGCGTGGCCACCCTGCTCTTTCTCGGTGGATGGACCAGCCCCTTCGGCGACCTCATCCCGCCACCGCAAAACATCTTCGTCCATGCGCTGATGCCGATTCTCTGGTTTGTGGCCAAGGTTTTCAGCTTCCTGTTCCTCTACATCTGGGTGCGGGGCACGGTACCACGCTTCCGATACGACCAGCTCATGGGCTACGGATGGAAGTATCTCGTCCCTGCCGCCATGCTCAACATTGTGGGAACCAGCCTGATTATGGCTGTCTTTCCGTAAGACCTAACCCAACAGTCGTTTACAATCGGGGCTGACCGGGCGGAAGTACTTCGTCTCCATCCCTGGAACATCCAAGTCGAATCGCACTCAAGTGAAGGCGAAATGCACTTAGTCCTGTTTCTTATCTTCGCGGCATTCTGTCTGGCGGGAGCCATCAATCTCCTGCTCCAGACCCACCCCATCAACAGCGCCCTGTCGCTGATTGTGGTCATGAGTTCACTCGCCGTGCTGTATCTGCTGCTCGGCGCTGAGTTCCTTGCCGCTGCGCAAATCATCGTCTATGCAGGCGCTGTCATGGTGCTGTTCACCTTCGTCGTCATGCTGTTGAATGTTGGTGAGGAAGAGAAGACCCACGGCAGCCAGGTGGCAAAAGTCATCGGATTCCCGGCTGTCGTCGTCATCCTCGGGGTGATCTCTACCATCGTCCTCGAAGCGCAAAAGCATCTCGGAGGCGTCTCCCTGTCGGACGGCGTCACCACCACACAGGACCTCAGCCGCGTTCTCTTCCACGAACTGCTGCTGCCCTTTGAACTCACCTCTGTCCTCATCCTCATCGCCATCCTCGGCGCGGTTGCGCTGGCACGAAAGGAAGGCCACTCCTGATGAATTTTGATGTCGTCCCCAGCTCCTGGTACCTCATCCTCTCGGCGCTCCTGTTTTCACTCGGCGTTATCGGGTTCCTCATCAAGCGCTCGCTGATCACGGTATTCATGTCCATCGAGCTGATGCTCAACGCGGTAAACCTGTCGTTTGTGACCTTTGCCCATGAGTGGCACGCGGTCAAGGGACAGATTTTCGTCTTCTTCGTCATGATGGTCGCCGCTGCCGAGGCAGCCGTCGGACTCGCCATCATCATCTCCATCTTCCGCGCCCGCGCCACACTGAATGTCGATCAGATCGACCTGATGAAGCTATAAGCCGATGAATCTATACCTATTTCTGATTCCGCTTCTTCCGTTCGCCGGATTCCTGGTCAACGGTCTTCTCGGCAAGCGTCTGCCCAAGGCCGTCGTCTCGACCGTTGCGCTGGCATTTCCTCTCGCCGCTTTTGGCCTGGTTGCCCGCGCCGCACAGGCAGTCTTTTCCGGTTCGCTTGCTCTGCCCTACGTCGAGAACAGCGGCACATGGATCAACGCCGGTCCTCTCCACATCGACTTCAGCTTCGCCCTCGACCAGCTCACGCTCGTCATGCTGCTCGTCATCACCGGCGTAGGCTTCCTCATCCACCTCTATTCGGTCGGCTACATGAGCCACGAAGAGGGCTACTGGCGCTATTTCAGCTACCTTAACCTCTTCCTTTTCTTCATGCTCATCCTCGTCCTCGCCGAGAACTACCTCCTCATGTTCGTCGGCTGGGAGGGCGTCGGCCTCGCCTCTTACCTGCTCATCGGCTTCTACTTCCAGAAGAAATCCGCAAGAGACGCCGGCAAAAAGGCGTTCGTCGTCAACAGAATTGGCGATTTCGGTTTCCTGCTCGGCATGTTCCTGCTGCTTGCCCAATTCGGCACCCTGAGCTTCGGCAAAATCGGCGCAGGTCTGGCCTCCAACCCCGGCCTGCAGGGCGGCATACTCACCGCCATCGCCCTCTGCCTGGTCGTCGGCGCCTGCGGCAAATCCGCCCAGATTCCCCTCTACATCTGGCTTCCTGACGCGATGGAGGGCCCTACACCCGTCTCTGCCCTCATCCACGCCGCCACCATGGTCACCGCTGGCATCTACATGATCGCCCGGACGCATGGCATTTTTGATCGGTCGCCCTTTGCACTTGCAGTTGTTGCAATCATCGGAGCGGGCACGGCGCTCTTCGCCGCAACCATCGCTCTCGTCCAGACAGACATCAAGCGCGTCCTCGCGTATTCCACCATCTCTCAGCTCGGTTACATGTTCCTCGGCTGCGGAGTCGGCGCATACTCTGCAGCGGTATTTCACCTGATGACTCACGCCTTCTTCAAGGCCCTGCTCTTCCTCGCGGCAGGTTCAGTCATCCACGGCCTCGGCGGCGAACAAAATCTATTCAAGATGGGCGGCCTGCGCAAGAAGATGCCCATTACGTTCTGGACGATGGCGATGGGTGTTGTCGCCATCGCTGGAATTCCACCCTGGGCCGGGTTCTTCTCGAAGGACGCCATCCTTTACGAGGCATTCCAGCACGGAGCGCTCGGTCGCGGCCTCTACATGGTTGGCCTACTCACCGCCTTGCTGACAAGCTTCTACATGTTTCGCCTGTTCTATCTCGCCTTCTTCGGCGAGAGCCGTGCGAAGGTTCATCTTGACGCGCATGGCCATGCTCATGAAGCCCACGAGAGCCCCTGGTCGATGCTCTTGCCGCTTGTCATCCTCGCGATTCTCTCAGTCGTCGGCGGCGTGATGGGCATCGAGCGCTTCGGAGCCTTTCTGGCGCCAGTCCTTGGTCCGGTGGCTGATTCGGCTTCGCTCCCCGGAGGCAAGAGTCTGGAGTTGACTCTTATGATCGTCGCGGTCGGCATTGCGGTGCTTGGATGGCTCACGGCACGGATATACTATGGCCGCAAGAGCGAGCGCCCCGCACAGATCGCCGCGGCAGTCCCCGGAGTCTACAAGCTGCTGGTGAACAAATACGGCATCGATGAGTTCTATGGCGCAGTCATCGTCAAGCCACTCATGCTTGTCTCCCAGTTCATCCTCGGCTGGATTGGCGAAGGCATCATCATCCGTGGTTCGGCATGGCTGCTCGCCGGCATTGCCACGCTGCTCGGCGAGTTACTCCGCCGCTGGCAATCCGGCAATCTGCGCAGTTACTCCGCCTGGCTCGCCGCAGGAGCCGCAGCTTTGCTCATCTTCGCAGCATATTTCACATGGATGGTGCGCTAAATGGACTCTATGAACGGCATCATCCTCTCGATCATCCTCCTCGCCCCACTTGTTGGGGCAGCGATCACTCTGTTGCTGCCTGAAAAAGGCAAGCTCCCCGCTATCGTAGCTCTCATTACCGGTCTGTTTACGTTCGTTTGCACCCTGCATCTGCCCGCCCACTTCAACTCCGGCGCATCAGGCTTCCAATTCGTTCAGGACTTCACCTGGATTAGCAACCCCAACATCCACTACCACCTCGGCGTTGACGGCCTCTCTCTCTGGCTCGTCGTCCTCACCGGCCTGCTCGCGCCAATCGGAGTCCTTGCCAGTTGGAGCAGCGTCAAAGAGCGCAGCAAGGTCTTCTACGCCCTCTTCCTCGTCCAGCAGACCGCCATGCTCGGCGTCTTCGTCTCGCTCGACCTCATGCTCTATTACGGCTTCTGGGAACTGTCGCTCGTCCCCATGGCCATCCTCATCGCCATGTACGGCCGTAACCTGACTGAAAACAGCGGCCCCAAGGCTGCCCTGCGCTTCTTCCTGTACACCTTCATTCCATCGGCCCCGCTGCTGGTCGCCATCCTCTGGCTCTACGCCAAAACCGGCAGCTTCGACTTTGCCACGCTGCAAGCGGCAATCGGAACCCACGCCTTCTCGACAGCCGCGCTCTGCTGGCTTGCCTTCGCCTTCCTCATCGCCTTCGCCGTCAAGGTTCCCGTCCTCGGCCTCCATGGCTGGCTTCCCGACGTCTTCTCTGAAGCACCCGTCGCCATGGCCATGGTCGTCGCCGGTAAGCTCGGCCTCTACTCCCTCATACGCTTCCACGTCGGCCTATTTCCCGTCCAGGCCCGGCAGGCTGCCCCATGGATGATCGCGCTCGCAACCATCGGCATTCTCTACGGCGCATGTCTTGCGCTTGTGCAAAAGGATTTCTGGAAGGTTCTCGCTTACGGCACCATCGCGAGCCTGAGTTTCTGCACCCTCGGCATCTACGGCTTCACCCTTGCCGGACTCGACGGCGCCGTACTCCAGACGATCAACGAAGGCGTCATCGGCGCGGCCCTCTTCGTCCTGCTCGGTGCGCTCTACGAACGCTTCGGTACCAGCACCATCGCCAACTACGGCGGTCTCGCCAAAAAGACCCCAGCCCTCGCCACCCTCTTCGTCATCACCGGCCTCGCACTGGTCGGCCTGCCGCTCTTCAACGGCTTCGTCGGCGAATTTCTCGTCCTCTCGAGCACCTTCACCGGAGTCAGCAAAGGCTGGGCAGCAGCCGGAACGGTCGGCGTCATTCTCAGCGCCGCCTACCTGCTCTCGCTCGTCCAGAAAATCTTCTACGGACCTGAATCGCAGGCGGTCATCGCCTATCCCGGCAAAGACCTCGGCTTCCGCGAACAACTCGTCCTCTGGTACCTGGCTCTCATCATGCTTGGCATTGGCATTTGCCCCAATATCCTCTTGAACGGCATTGAATCAGGAGTCCAGCAAGCCGCTGGCTACCCGACGCTCAGCGAACAGATGAAGTCCAATGCATCCTCCTTCGTCGTGATTGCTCAAGAAATCAGCAAAGGAGGCAAGTAGTGAACACCGCTCTCCAATCTGTACCCGATATCTATCGCATTCTCCCTGAAGTCATCCTCACCCTCACCGGCGTCTGGATCATGCTCATGGACGCAGCCATGAAGCCCTCGAAATCCCGTCGCAGCCTCGGCTGGGTGGGCGCTTTTGGCGTCACGGCTGCCCTTTATGCCAGCCTCGGCCAGCTTTCTATGCCTGCCGGCACAGCCTTCTTCGGCACCGTACAGACCGACGCGTTCTCCGTCTTCTTCCATGTGCTCATCTGCGGTATCGTTCTGGTTGCGCTGCTGCTCTCGCTCGATACTCTTCCGGCCAATCAACACCATCGCGGCGAATACTTTGCGCTCATGGTCTTTGGCGCGGTCGGCATGTGTCTGCTCACCAGCGCTGTTGAGCTCCTGGTCGTTTTCATCGCCCTCGAAATCTCTTCGATCTCGACCTACGTACTCGCTGGTTATCGCAAGAACACTGGCAAGGGACCTGAAGCCGCCATCAAGTACTTCCTCCTCGGCTCCTTCGCCACCGGCTTCCTGCTCTACGGCGTGGCTATGATCTTCGGCGCCACAGGAACGACGCAAATCAACGACATCGCTGCTCTTATTCCCGTCGCCAAGTCGCCCTCGCTGGTTCTCATTGCCTTTGCCTTGCTCATGGTCGGCATCCTCTTCAAGGTCTCTGCAGCACCCTTTCACGTCTGGACCCCCGACGTCTATGAGGGCGCCCCGTCACCCGTCGTCGCCCTCATGTCCACCGCGCCCAAGGCTGCTGCGTTTGCGCTGCTGATCCGCCTGGTTTACGGCGGCTTCCCCACGCTCAAGCCCATGTGGCTGCCGCTGCTCTGGGCCGTCGCCGTGCTTTCGATGACCGTAGGAAACCTGGCCGCCCTCAGGCAGGAAAACGTCAAGCGCATGCTTGCCTACTCCTCGATTGCCCACGCTGGCTACCTGCTCGCCGCCTTTGCCGGTGCAGGAACGTCGGGCATTGCTGCCGCTGCTTTTTACACCGCAGCCTACTCGGCCATGAATGTTGGCATCTTTGCCGTCATCACCGTTGCCAGCGGCTACGACGAAAAGCTCCCGCTCATTGGCGACTTCCGCGGACTCATCCACCGCGCACCATTGCTCGGCGGTCTGATGCTCTTCTTCCTCATCTCGCTCATCGGCATCCCGTTCACTGGCGGCTTTTTCGGCAAGTTCTTCTCCTTCACCACTGCCTCCCAAGGCGGAGCAATCTGGCTCCCGCTCATCGGCCTCTTGAACTCCGGCCTTGCCGCAGCCTATTACCTCAAGCTTGTCGTCAGTGTCGCCCAGGCTCCGTCATCGAACGCCCCGGTCGCTCCCAAGCCTCAGATTGGCGTCGCGGTCGGTACAGCCCTCGCCTTCGCCACCATCGCAACTCTGGTATTGGGCATTGCCCCAGGCCAGGTTCTGGGTGCCGCAAAAGCCAGCGCCCAGACCTTTGCCACCACCATCTCCTCGATCAAGTAAACAGGATGAACCGGTGGTGGTTCCCCCTTGTCACGCTCCTTGTGACTAGAGGAAGCCACCACTTCGCGACCTCCACAGACCCGCCTAATCCCTAAGCCCGGCGGTTAATCGTCTCCCGATAAAAATCCACTGCCAATCCCAAAACCCGTTCATGCGAATACCGCTCCACCGCCCATGCCCGTGCTGCTTCCCCCATCCGCTTCCGCTTTGCCTCGTCGCAGAGTAATTCCAGCGCCGCCTCTGCAATCGCCTCTGGAATGCGCGGCGGTATCAACAGGCCTGTCACCTCTGACAGCACCGCATCCCGTGCCCCGGTCGATTCAGTCGTAATCACTGGCACACCTGAGGCAGCCGCCTCCAGCGCTGCGTTGGGAAACCCCTCGCGGTGTGTCGGCAAAATCATCACATCCATTGACCGGTAATACGGTGCCGTGTCTTTGACATATCCCGTATGGCGAATCCGCGGATGACCTGCGATCAACTCTCGCCACTCCTCATGCAATGCGTCTTCTGATCCGTCAAACCAGCCCACGAGCAGCAGCCAGCAGTCTGGAACCTGCCGCAAAATCGCTTCAAAGGCTACCAGGAGTTCCGGCACCCCTTTGTCATTCGTCAGCCTCCCTACAAACCCCACCACAGGCTCGCCCTGGGGAATGATCAACCACTCCCGCGCCTCTGCGGGCCCAGGCGCATAACGTTGCGTATCTACTCCATTGCTGCTGCCATGGCCCAGCAGTTTCAGCTTTTCCACGGGGGCGATCCCCATTGCCCGCGCTACATCTCGCAAACTCGTACTGTTGCACAGCACCACGTGGGCGCATCGCGCCGACAGTCGTTCCAACCACAGCAGTAAATGCAACTTCAAGCCCCGAGAAGACTCCAGCTTCAATCCGCGCAGTGTGTAGACCCTGTGCGGCACCCGCAGCGCCCACGCAGCCAGATTTCCCAACAGGCCAGCCTTGGGAGTGCTGAAATCGGTAATCGCCGGTCTCACCCGCAGCAACATGCCTACAATCGCCAGTAAAGAAAGCAAATCAGAAATGGGTGCAATGCCCCGCTTCATCCGAATTGGATATGCGGTCACTCCCTCGGCCGCTACAGTTTGGTCGAGCATCTCCCCGGGTGAAGCAACTACAGTCACATGAAATCCTGCCAGCCTGAGCGCACGTAACCGCCCTGCAAGCACCAGGCAGGTCTGGTCGCTTGTGACGCCGACAACCAGACGCAAAGCCTCAACCTCACCCATCCGCAGGGTTGAGCGCTCGCGCGACTCCGTCTCCAACAAATTATCCAGTGAGCTTGCCGCCATCGCGCAGTCCTCGTTCAACTTGCGAAGCAGCCGGGGAAAGTGTCGTTGCACGTGCAAAGCACCGTATCGGTGCTTCGTCATCGTTTCAGAAGAAACAACCGTATCAGAACCGAAATCTGACGTCTAGCAGGATTTATCGATTCGGAGTAACCTTGGAAAACTAACTCAAACGTCGACCGAAAACTGGATGGCTCTGCCTAGATGACCATGCTCCCCAGGCTCCTTCTCGTCATCCCCCATCTCGGTGGCGGTGGGGCTGAACGCGTCACAGCCCAGCTCGCACGCCACCTCAATCCAGAGCTGTTTGAGATACACCTCGCGGTCATCACCAGCGATTGCCCCGGAGCCCAACTCCCTCCAGCTTCAGTCAGCCTCCACCGCCTCAATGCAGGTCGAGTTCGAAACGCCTGGCTACCACTGCTATGCCTCATTCGCTCACTTAAGCCTCGGGTAATTCTCTCCAGCATGGCCCATCTCAATTTCCTCATCCTGCTGCTCAAGCCATTGCTTCCTGGCCATACCCGGATTCTCGTTCGTCAAAACACGACAACCTCAGCGTCAAACCCCAGCTGGATTACCCGCCAACTCTACCGCCAACTGTACCCACGCGCCGCAGCCATCCTCTGCCAGTCGCAAGCCATGGCAGATGACCTTGCAAAACGCTTTGGAGTTGCCCCGCACCTGCTCCATTGCTTGTCCAACCCCATCGATATTGAATCAATCCACGGCAATGCCAGCCATCCGGTAATTTGGTGCGAGGATGCCGCACCGCGTCTGCTCACCGTAGGCCGTTTGTCGCGGGAAAAGGGCATGGATCTTCTCCTGCACGCAACAGCGATCCTTCGCAAAACCTATCCCGATGTCCAACTGGCTATTCTTGGCCGGGGCTCAGAAGAAGCTTCTCTCCGCGTGCTTGCGGCGGAACTTGGCCTGAATACCTCCGTTGTCTTCGCTGGCCACACCGACCCGGCACTCTACTACCCAGGAGCTACACTTTACGTCCTGCCATCCCGCCACGAAGGCATGCCCAATTCCCTGCTCGAAGCCGCAGCCGCAGGCCTGCCCCTTGTTGTCACCCCATGCAGCCAGGGCGTGATTGAATTGCTTCAGGAGGCCCCCGGAGCCTGGATCGCTTCACACATTTCCGCGGAACCCCTTGCAGAGACCATCGGCCGGGCTCTTGGAACCACGGCAGTTCAGTCTCCCCGCTATCAACATGCGTTCCTTGCGCCCTTTGAACTCCAGTCCGCGATTGCGGCCTATGAGGGACTCATTCTGAGATTTGTAAACGAGGATAGGACATGATTGCACTGCGACCCAGTCTTGCCCTCCTCATCCCGACACTTGACCAGATTGGCGGTGCCGAGCGTCAGGTTCTCCTCCTCGCCCAATCGCTGGCAAAACTCGGTTGGCATGTCACCGTAATCACCCTCTCTGGCACTGCGAATGCTGAAACTGCCCAATTAACGCACCTCGGGATCGACTACTTTTCCCTGGAAATGCGACGTGCCTGGGTTGATCCTCAGGGCTGGCGGCGTTACATTGCCTGGCATCGACAAAATCAGCCTGCAATCATCCACGCTCATCTGCCCCACGCCACGTGGTTTGCACGCTGCGTTCGACCGTTTGCCCCCGTCCGCGTCGTAATCGACACCATTCATACCAGTAACACTGGCACCCTGGCCCGCAAGCTCCTCTACCGGTTAACTCGGCCCCTTACCACTCACGTCACATGCGTCAGCGATGCCGTCGCCCAGACCACGCTCGCAGCAAAAATGGCGAATCAGAACAAACTGTCTGTTCTTCCAAACGGAGTTCCCCTCCCGAAGTTGTCTGATGAAAGAAAGCAGCAGAGAAGTTTCCATTGGGTTGCGATCGGCCGACTCTCCCCAGTCAAGGATTATCCAACCCTCCTGCAAGCCTTTGCGCTGCTGCCGCAGGGTGCTTCACTCACCATAGCCGGCACCGGTCCCGAAGAAGCCACTCTGCGCAAGTTAGCCGCCACGCTCGACATTGCCGCCCGCGTACACTTTGCCGGCTTCCAGCCCAATATTCAGCCTCTGCTTCAATCCGCAGACGCCTTTGTCCTGAGCTCGCGATGGGAAGGACTCCCCATCAGCGTCCTTGAAGCCTCGGCAGCCAGCCTTCCCGTCGTCGCCACCGACGGCGCGGGTACCGGCGAGGCTCTCATCTCTGAGCAGACGGGCTTGCTCGTCCCTGTAGGCAACCCAGAAGCACTGGCCAGCGCCATGGTCAAAATCATGGAACTACCCACAGCAGAGAGCCAAAAAATGGGCAGCAATGGTCGGCGGTTCATCGAAGAGAATTTCAGCCTTCCGGCTGTCACCGCACGGTGGGAATCACTCTACCTGCGTCTTCTTGCCACCCATTCTGACCCAGCCGCATTCGGCTAGGCAGCGCGCAATGTGTCAGCGCATCACACTTCGCCGCCATCGGTCAAAGCCAATCTTCCCCATCAACCTCGCGTGAAACCATCGGTCACTGGCCGTCCGTTCCCGCTCTGGCCATTCCGCCAGTACCTGTTGCACCGAGGTAAACTGCCCTGCAAACCGTTCAAGAAACCTGGCCAATTCCTTCACCGAAACGTCCGTTGCCGTATTCGCGTGTAGACAAATCGTCCATACTCCCTCCTTCTTCTCGCGTGGCCCCCAAAGCTGCTGCGGAATCCACGTCACCCCTCCGTCCAGGAACGGTTGCCGCGCAAATCCATCTGAAACCAGGCCAAGCCCCTCTTCGCGCAGCACCTCCAGCGTCACCCGGTCAAATCCATGCCGTGGAGCAACCCAGATTCGCGGCTCCAATCCATGCCCTAGCAGCGCCACCATGCCTGACCGAATCCACTCCTGCTGCAACCCCTTCTGCACTCCGGCAAATTCCGTCTGATCATGCAGTGGAATCAGTCCCCTCCCCCATGCTGCACACACGTGCCTGTAGCCATGCAGCCCAATCGTCGCCCCCAGCTCCTGCCAATCCCGCATCTCGTGCCAGAACCCCGCGTGCGGCGCATCGACTATCAGGTCGGGGTCTTGATTGGCTGGCACAATCGCCAGAATCGGTTTCACATCGAACCGCAGCAGCAGCGGCACAAACCGCTCCCATCCCGCCCGACTCATCGTTGGGCACAGATCATCAAACCGGAGCAGATACTGGGCTTTAGCAGGAGATGTCACCCGGCCACCTCTTCCAGCTTCCCCTCAGGCGGCAGCAGCTTATAGGTCCAAAAACAAAGAAACACAAATGTACTCACAGTCCACATTGATGTTGCCAGCGCAATCCCCGCCACCCCAAACCAGCGCATGAAGGCCAGATTCAGCACTACGTCCAGCACCAGGTTGATCACCCCGCAGTACAAAATCAGCTTCGTCCGACGAATCGCCACGAGGTAGCGGTAAAACACCCGGCTCACAATGAAGAACGGCAACTGAATCGCATACATAGCCTGCACGGGAGCAACCGCAGCGGTATCCGCAACACCAAACGCCCCATGCTGAAATGTCAGCCGGATGAGTAGATGCGACCCACAAATCATCGCCAGCGCCACCGGCACGGAAATCAGGGCTGTAATTCGCACATACGTATTCACCGTATGCCTGCAACCGCCCCAGTTCCTTTCAGCAACCATCTGCGAAAAATACGGAGTCACTGCTGTAGCAATCGCTCCGGCCAGCAGATTGAGCACCACGCCGACAAACCGGTTCGCGTATACCAGCGTTGCTACGCTTCCGGTGGGCAGGGAGGCCGCCATTCCCTGATCCACGAGCAAACCGCTTGAAGCCACCAGACCCGACAAGAGTATCGGCCCGTACTGCCCCGCCACCTCGAGAATTGCCGGCCTGTTCACAGGGTCCGCACCATGCCAGCGCAGGTCAAACCGGTACCCATGCGTCTGCATCATCCACACCATCAGCCCAGCGTGGATCAAGGCTCCCGCGACATTCGCGTACACCAGCGACCAAACCCCAAAATGCCCTGTCAGCAACCACGAGCCCAAAATGATAGCCAATGGCGTCGCCATAGGAGCCAACGCCGGCAACGCGAACCGCTCAAAAGTATTCAAGACAGCCGTACAGTTTGAAGCCACGCCGGCAATCAGCACCACGGGGAGCAGTCCGTAAAACAACTGCTCAGTCAACAGAAGTTTGTCGGCCGAAAAATGACCCGCCACCAGAGGAAAGAAAAATCGCGCCAGCGCTGCCATCACCAGCGAGGCCCCCGCCAGCAGCACACACGTCCACACCATGGCGCTTGAAAGCAGTTCCTGCGCGCGTGCAATACCGGCCTGTGCTCTTACCCTGACCAGGGTGGGAATCAGAGCCTGATTCATCGACTCCGAAAACAGATTCACCAGCAGTCCCGGCACCAGAAACGCAATCAGAAATGCGTCCATTGCATCGGAACGGCCAAAGGCCCCGGCGACGACAAACTCCTTGACCGTTGCCACTACCTTCACCAATGCCCCGCCAATCGTGACGATCACCGCCGCACGAAAGATTCGCCGGTTCACGCTCAGCCCCGGCGCGTTCTCTTCAGGCGAAAGTGTTGGAGGAGAAGTCAAATAGTCAAAAGTCCGTTTGTGGCAGAGATGCTGTCGCCAGTCTATCCGTTCCTGTCTCCAAATTCCGGTTCTCCCACAGGCGGATATTCGTCCGCGAAAGAAGCCCCTCGGGGACCTGCCCCTCGACTAAGGCTATGATCGCAAAAAGCAGCCACGTCGTCCGGTTCTCCTCCACAGAACCCACCATTGAAGTCACTGCTCCCACCGCGAGCACTGTTCCCAGGGCAATTCGGATGAGCCCGCTTGTACGCGCCACCGCGAGTGCCGCAGCTGTCAAAATCGCGGCAAACAGCGCCATCCCAGCCAACCCCCCTGTCACCAGAACCGCCATCACGGTATTGTGCGCAGTATCGCCCTCTGAGAGATGTGCTGCGGTCGTAAACGTTCCTGCTCCCCAACCCCACCACGGGGCCTGCCTGAATGCCTGCCATCCCGCAATCCAGATGTTCAGACGGTCATTCAGATCGCCGGCACTCAGCTGCTCAGGGATAGTCCCCAACCGCTCCAGCGTTTCAACAGGCACCAGCAAAGCTACCAGAATCGCAGCCAATAGCAGGCCTGCCAGCACAGCCAGCGCCGCCCTTCTGCGCCAAACGAGCAATAACCCTCCGGAACCCACCATTGCCACCAATGCTGCAGCAGACCCACCCCGCGAAGCAGTGACCAGCACCGCCATCAGCCCAACCGGCAGATAGGCCAGCGCCAGCGCTCGCACCCACCATCGACCCTCTGACGCAAACAGCAAGGCAGCGAGGGGAAAGCCAAAATCCAAAAAACGCGCCACATCATTCGGATCCTGCCCTTCAGCAACGAACCGGATCTGCTCGGCTGCACTTTCGGTTCCTGCACCAAATCTCGCCAGATCAATCAGCGTCAGCGCCGCAAGCACCCAGCAGCCTGCCGTGAATGCCATCATCAGCCAACGGACCTCAAAGTGGGTCTCAACCACTTCCCACGACAACCAAACCACCATCATTACCTGGAAATAGGCTCGCATCTTCCCGAGGGTCGCCTCTGAATCCACGGTCCACATCCAGCTGCACGCGAAGTATAAGAACAGACCCAGCACCAACCACTGCATGACGCCCAAGCAACGCACTCGACCCCGCCCGAGCACCAGCAGGACCACCGCCCCGAGAAGCGCAATCCCGACAATCCGGGCCACGTTCCCAAAAGGTTCGCCTAGATCCAGCGAATATTCCCAGGGGGCAGCAAAGGTGTACAGAACCAGCAACCCGAATGCTATCCGCTGCACAATGACTCCTCCACCCACCACAAATTACTCATCACTAAAATCTCTGCGAATAAACCAATCCGGCGTAAATGCTTACACCGACCGCCGACTGTATGGCCGACTCCAGCGTCTTACTCAGCAGGGTTTTTGCGGTAGAATCCGGCACAAACAAGATGTCCCGGTCGCGAACCGCCATATCCGGGTCCTGCCCCCGAATCATCCGCTTCAAATTCAGCGTCGTCAGCGTCCTTCCCCCCTGCTGATCGCGAATCAGAATAGCCTTGCCCACTGCCGCGTTCGGCGTTGAACCCCACGCCAGCGAAAGTGCCTGCACAATGGTCAGCCCCTGTACGGGGTCGACAGCGAAGCCTCCCGGCCGGACAACATCCCCGATCACATACACCAGCCCGGCCCGACTCACCTGCACGGTATCCCCAGGCGCAAGTTCGGGATTGTGTTCCACCTTCGTGTCGGTCCCGGTCGGATCTAATATGAACGCCTGAGGCACCACCCTCTGTGGCTTTCCAATCCCACTGCTCGCGGGGTCGTCCCGGTGTGCGACCGTCACCAGCCGACCCGCATTTGCCGAGAGTCCACTCGCTGCTGAAAGCAGATCCAGCAGCCGGTGATGCACCGTATACGCATATACCCCCGGCCGCAAAACCTCGCCCAGCACCGTCACATCCTGCCCAACCGCGCTCGTCACCAGCACTGTTACCTGCGGATGTAGAAGCAAGCCTCCCGCCAGCAAAGCCTTTTCCACCGCATGCGCGGCTTCCGGCTCGCTCATTCCCAGCAGCTTGACCTGACCAACCAGCGGCAGCGCCACCGAGCCATCGGCCGCCACGCGCACCGCCGATCGAAACTCCGGTAGATGAAACTCGCTCACCTCCAGAAAGTCTCCAACCGCAATCGGCATTGCCATGGACGGCCCAATTGTTGCGAGGGTGCCTCGTGTTGCGGCCCCAGGATCCTCCTGATACGTTGCGACCTGCCCCGTCGCATTCCAGACAGGTGGCGCATCTTTCGCATTCGGTGTGTTCACGACTGCTGGCGTCTGCGGCAGCCGCACCACTCCACTCGGCAAACCCTGTGTATTGGGCGTCGGCGCCTGGGCCAGCGCATGCCCATGTACAACTAAAACCAACAGCAGAATCACCGCTGCGACTCCTCGAGCGGGCTTCAGCGAATCCAAAAGCAAAGCGCCGCCTGCAGCCAGCCATGCCCCTGCAAATGCTGTAATTGCCATATATAACGGCAAGTCCGGGGCGACCGGATTCACTGGCTGCCGCGCCTTATCCACCACATTGATACTCGCGGCCCTTACCCCAGCCGACAGCCGCGCATCCTCAATCCGCCGTGTCAGCCGCGAAACAAGTTCCCGGCCCGACTCAACCTCCCCATGCAGCACGGAGTACTGCATGGTTGCGTCGTTCTGCCGCAGCCCTTCGTCCATCCGCGCATCCAGCTCTTTCTGCAATAGCATTTCCCGCTCTGCGGCGGCCTTCCACGTCCGCTCAAAAGCTTCCAGCAGCTTCTCATCCTCCGCTGAAATCTGCTGCTGCAGGTCAACCTGTGCCCGCTCCAGTTCCACAACCCTTGGATAGTTTGGCCCATGCTCCGCTTTCAACTGAGCAAGCTCCACACCCACCTCACTCACATGCACCCGCAACTGCTGAACCATCGTCGCGCCCCCCGGCCCCAACTCCGCTTGCAGTTCAGGATTGGCTGCCAGCACCAACTCTGGATTCCCCTGCTGTGCCTCTTTGTACAACGCCTCCCTCAGTATCCGGTCGCCGCTCGCCGCCGCCAATTGCCGCCCAGCCTCATCCACACGAAAGATGGTCGGATCATGCAACGTCTCAACCGGCTGCCCGCCCGGTACCGTCTGCTGCTGGCTCATGAAGTTGTGCTCTCGCTCAAATATCGCCAGCCGCTTCTCTTTCGCCTCGACGGCGGCTGTCATTGCCCCCAGTTGACCTTCCAGCCAGCCTGAAGCTTCGTGCGTCGCATCCCTGCGGCTCTCCGCCTCTTCGGCTATGTATCCGGCCACGACCGCATTTGCAACCGCCGCGGCCTGAGCCGCATCCTTGCTCCTGTACCGGACCTCGATGAGCAGTGTTCGCGGCAATGCGCGTACTTTCAGGCGTTTCGCAAATGTTTCCAGCAAGTAACTCTGCGCCTCGGGCGCAGGCTTCAGGGGATCGAAACCCCGAAATCTCTCCAGAAAATTCCGGCTGAACGACGCTGACTCATACAGCCTCAACCCGGTAATCACACGCCACGCCAGTTGCTCGCTACGCAGTTCGTTTACCAGAGTCTCCAGTTGCAAAGGGGTGCTCAGGATTGAAGCAGGAGCCATGGCCTCCGCCGCATCCACCGTCAGCGAAGACGACGACTGCATCCGCAGCGCCACCCGTGCTGCCGCCTCATATTGGTTAGGAGCAATCAGGCAGTACAGCAAACACAGCAGCAGCAGCCCGCCGAGAGTCGACAGAACGAAATTTCGCCTGCGCCGCAAAAGTTTGCCCATCTCCCGAAAGGAGATCGACCCCTGCTGCACCCGCTCAGAACCAGGAAAGGAAGTTTCAGCCACGCAGCGCACCCTCATCACTGGAAAATAATCCAGCAAGGAATCTCTGCGCAGATTAGGGAAAGTTAATGCAAGTGGTGCAAGGGAAACTAGTCAGAAGTCTCCCCCATTCCCACGGTTCCGTCAAATCAAATCTACTTCGCCAATCAATCCGCACGCGGATGTCGAGTCACTAGCCACCAATCTCGATCTTCCGATACCACGCAACCGTCCGCTCCAGCCCGTCTCGAAAGCCTACCGAAGGCGCATATCCCAGCAGTTCCCCGGCCAGCGAAATATCTGCCAGAGAATGCTTGATGTCCCCAGCCCGCTCCGGCTCATACTTCACTGGACCTGCATACCCGGTGATTCCCCGCAGCACTTCGACCACCTCATTCAGCGTGATCCGAACACCTGTCGCCACGTTCATGACCTTGCCGGCCACCAGGCTGGCAGGCACTGAGGCCGCCAGCAGATTCCCCTCAACGGTGTTCTGAATAAATGTGAAATCCCGGCTCGTCTCGCCATCGCCATAGATCGTCGGCACTTCGCCCGCCAGCATCTTCCGGCAAAAGATCGCCAGCACCCCCGAATACTGGCTCGTGGGGTCCTGATAAGGGCCAAAAACGTTGAAGTAGCGCAAAGCCACCGTCTCCAGCCCGTAGACCTTATAAAACGACTGCATGTAATATTCGCCCGCCAGTTTCGCAACCGCATACGGCGAAATCGGATTCGGCAGCATCTCCTCATGCTTCGGTAGCGTCGGTGTATCTCCGTACGCCGATGAAGAAGCCGCATATACAACCCGCCGTACCCCCGCCTCCTTCGCCGCCCACAGCAGATTCACCGTAGCATCCACGCAAGCCACATTGGAAGCAATCGGGTCCGTCACCGATCGAGGTACAGAGGGTAAGGCAGCCTGATGGAAAATCACCTCAACTCCCCCACAGGCTTCGTGGCAAACTGCAACATTTGCCAGGTCTCCCTCGATAAACTCCATGGCTTCCAACCCAATCAGGTTGGCGCGCTTGCCCGTTGAAAAATTGTCGACCCCACGTACCGAATCCCCGCGAGCAATCAAAGCCGTAGCGATCGACCGCCCAATAAACCCAGCCACACCCGTCACCAGATACTTCGCCACAATCCATCTCCCTGGAAACCACTCCCCAGAATACAACTCCAAGGTCTACTGCAACTTTCTTCCATAACGAGGCGCAGAACTCGCTTCTGTTCTGACCCTTCAATCCTTGGCTCTCGTTCCCAGAGGAAAAGTGATGTTGCTTTGGACTTTGCCCTCACTTCAACGGAGCAATCTCGAGCCCCCGGTAATAAGTTTCAGCCCCCTCTGTCTGAAACAAAATCCTGCCCTTGGTCGCATTCAACTCCGTCCCCTCGTTCACCAGCTTTCCGTTGACGAAGTACCAGACGTGATCCCCCTTTGCCACAAGCTCCAGCCTGTTCCACTCGCCTTTTGGCTTCTCCACCTCGCCCGTCGGGTCACGATAACCCGTCACATCCTTCCACACGCCGCCGCCAAACCGCTGCGACTTCACAAACCTGTTTGGCCCCGGTTTGTCCTCGCTGGTCACCGCCACGCCTTTCACCTTCAACGCTGCGCCCTTCACCAGCCAGATATCCCCCGTCCCACCTTCCTGTATCTGAAACTCAAACGCCCGCGGCCACACATCCTTCGGCACCTCCGTCAGCGGCTCATCAATGTGGAACAAAATCCCGCAATCCCGAGCCTTGCCTACCTTATCCAGATAAGTCTTCTCCCCCCACTTGAACTCCGCCCGCAGGTAGTAGTTCTCATACGATTTCTGCGTAACAATCCCCCCAAAATCATTCCCCGAAACATGAATCACCCCATGCTCCACAGAAAACACGTGCTCAGGATCTTTATTCACCCCCTGCGCTTTCAGCAAAGTATCAAACCCCTTCAAATCCTTCCCATCAAACAACCGCACCATCCTCCCATGCGCCGGAATCCCCGTAGCCGACTGCGCCCCAGCCCAACCACAAAGCGCCGCAAAAACCATCCCCACCGCCATAACCCGCAAACCAATTCCCTGCTTCATCCAAATCCCCCATTCCTATCAAAAATCAACAACCGCCAATTCTACCCACAAACTGGGTGCCCCACATCTCGCCTCTGAGATGTGGGACAAAATTCGTGCGAAGCGCGAACCCAACGATTCCAACAACCTCAACAGAACTCCAAACACCCCCGCGAATCCAAGCACCCAAGCGCCAAAGGCGCAAACCATACCAGCCTGGGCCATCGGCCCAGGTAAAGTAGCCAAACGAGAATCAAGGGCTGAAAGCCCGAACCACCGTCTACTGAAATGCCCTAAACTTCCTATGTGAAACTCATCGGCCAAACCAAAATCACCACCGTCGAAGAACCCGACCGCCTGCAATTCATCTTGACCCGCGAACACGGCTGGCTTGACGTTGTTGCCGGACCTATTCTGCTAACAGGCTTCGCGGTATATTCGTTCATCGCGCAAAGTTGGTGGTTTCTATTCTTCTGCGGAATAGGTTTCGTATATATGGTCGCTACTTATCTGAACGGCCCGGTAACAACACTCTTTGTTTCTGACGAAGGAATAGAAGCAAGCGGAAATCTAGGTCGTGCATTCATTACACATGCGAGGATTGAAGCCGACAGGGTAGAGACCTTGGGATATTTCGGCGGCAGCGGAGAAGATGGAACACCCGGACTGTACGTGAATCGAACTGAGCTTCTCGCCAAACTGAATGAACGGGAGGCTGATAGCATCTCGTTCGCAGTCCGAAAACGATTTCCGTTGCTTGAACGAGGCGACCAATCTTCAACCTCACTACTTCACGGCGAAGATAGCGGTATCACCACCCTCGGCCTCTCCAGCCGCTCACCAGAACGCTAAGTCTGCCCCCACCTTTACAATCAAAAAGACATGATCAAAGCCACCCCCACGCACGCCGAAGCCACCTTAGCCGCCCTCAAGAACAAATTCGAAACCCGCGAAGCCCGCATCGGTATCGTCGGCATGGGCTACGTAGGCCTCCCGCTTGCCCTCCTCTTTTCCGACGAAGGCTTCCGCGTCACCGGCTTCGATATCGCCGCAGAAAAAGTAGAAACCCTCAACGCCGGCGGCAGCTACATCGTCCGCATCAGCCCGGCAAGCATCCAGCAAGCCCAGACCAAAGGCTTTTGCGCCACCTCGAACTACGGCGATGTCGCCGAGATGGACGCCGTCATCATTTGCGTCCCCACTCCGTTGAACGAGTACCACGAGCCAGACCTGAGCTACGTCACCGGCACCGTCGAGTCAATCGCCCCTTACGTCAAAGAGGGCCAGCTGATTGTCCTGGAAAGCACCACCTACCCCGGCACCACCGAAGAACTGGTAGTCCCGCGCTTGGAATCCGGCAACAAGGCCAACCTGAAAGTAGCCCGCACCAAGGAAGAGGGCGGCATCCACGTAGCCTTCAGTCCCGAGCGCGAAGACCCCGGCAACGACACCGTCGCCCGCCACGACATTCCCAAGGTCGTCGGCGGCTGCGGTCCCATCGCCAGCTCTCTCGCCGCCGCCATGTACGGCAGCATCTTCCGCCGCGTCATCCCTGTCAGCTCGCCCTCCGTCGCCGAGATGACCAAGCTCCTCGAAAACATCTACCGCTGCGTCAACATCGCCCTCGTCAACGAACTCAAGCAGCTCTGCATGAAGATGGGCATCGACATCCACGAGGTCATCGACGCCGCCAAAACCAAACCCTTCGGCTTCCAGGCCTTCTACCCCGGCCCCGGCCTCGGCGGCCACTGCATTCCCATCGACCCCTTCTACCTCAGTTGGAAAGCCAAGCAGTTCGACTTCCACACCCGCTTCATCGAGCTCGCCGGCGAAGTCAACACCGCCATGCCCTACTTCGTCCTCGACCAGATCGCCGCCGGCCTCAACGACCACAGCAAATCCATCAAGGGCAGCAAGATAATGGTCCTGGGATTAGCCTACAAACGCGACATCGACGACCTTCGCGAATCCCCCAGCCTCACCATTCTCGAACTACTCCGCGAACGCGGAGCCAAAGTAGCCTACAACGACCCCTTCTTCCCAAAAGTAGGCCACGGCCGCCACTACGCCCTCAACATGACCAACACCCCATTGGATAACCTAAGCGAATACGACGCGGTAGTAATAGTCACCGACCACACCAGCTATAACTACAAAGAAATAGTCGATCAATCCCAGCTAGTAATAGACACCAGAAACGCCACCAAAGGCATCACCGCACAAAATATCCTCCGATGCTGACATCAATCGAAGATACGATGACCACCATCCGCCCAGCCACCCCATCCGACTACGACCAGTGGCTCCCGCTATGGCAGGGATATAACGCCTTTTACGGCCGCTCCGGCGCTACAGCGCTCTCCGATGAAGTGACTCAGACCACCTGGTCCCGTTTTCTCGATCCCGCGGAACCCATGCACTGCCTCGTAGCCGAGCAGAACGGAAAGCTTGTCGGACTCGTCCATTCCATCTTTCACCGGACCACGATTTCAGTAGCTCTTACCTGCTACCTGCAAGACCTGTTCACGCAAAAAGAAGTCCGAGGCCAGGGCATTGGACGAAAGCTCATCGAGGCGGTCTACCTGCAGGCCAGCCAGGCAGGTTCTGCCCGGGTCTACTGGCTAACCCACGAGACCAATGAAGTCGCCACGAAGCTTTATGACAGAATCGCCGAAAAATCCGGCTTTGTCGTTTATCGCATGCCTATTACCTAAGTCTCTCAACCAAGCAGTGACCGAGAGCACCAGCTCATCGCTGCTGAATCGAAACTTTTCTCGGCACATTACTGTTTCGGCATCAGTTCGCTCTGCCATCGCTCCGTCAACAGTTCAACTACCGGATCTCGCTGTCTGTCGATGCGAAGAGCCTCTTTTGTCCGAGATCCATTCCTGGCCAGAAATGCCTTTTCCAATGGACTCTGATGCAGTTCTTGATGGGCTAAAAATCGTTCTATAACACCGTTGGCTACCGGCTGTGATTTCTGCGCATCCCAGCTTTTAGACATCACTGACATTTCCATATCCAACAAAACATACGCCGCAAGCGCTCCCAGCGCCGTTTTTGGATTCAACGGGTCAGCGGGATATTTGTAGTTCTCTGTCCACCTCACGACTTCGCTGCCCGGCATTGGTCGGGCAATCCCGTATCCCTGACCAAAATCCGCACCGAGAATCGCCGCCGCCTCGATCATCCCCAGATTTTCCAGCCCTTCTACCACGACAACCGTGTCAAAGCCGTGGGCCAGCCGCGTCAGGTGCAAGATGAACTCAAGCGCTTTCAACGGCTTGTGCAATGCACTCCTCACCAATCCCTGATCGATCTTCACCTCGTCGAAGCTGTATTGCTCCATGCGCAACAGCGAACTATGCCCCGACCCAAGATCATCCTGTGCCAACCGTATTCCCCGCTCATTGAGGCGTCGCAAAAATGCCAGGCCCTGCTCCTTCTGCGCGCATCTGTCTTCAGTTTCCAGCATCTCGAGTTGCAGCCGGCTGGGGGACAATCCGCCTACCTCCAGGGTTTCAAACAGCTCCTTCTCATAGCGTTCGTCGCTGACGCCTGCCGCCGGAAAGTTGATCGCAAACTGCGCAATCAGCCCGGCCGATTCAAACGTCTTGGCGTCTGCACAAATCTGTTTCAAACCAAGCTGAAAGAGCTGCAACAACTCCTCCTCGCCAAAGGCAGGCAAAAAACGTGCCGGCGAAAACAACTTCCCATCGCGTCCTCGAAGCCGCGCCAACGCCTCCAGTCGGTCGAGCTTGCCGCTTCGCAGGTCGATGATCGGCTGATAGAGCATTTCGACCTGATGTTCATCCAGCAGATCGCGATAAACCTTTTGCTCCTGAAGCGAAATCACCATTGCATCTTTCCACCGTTGAACTCCGTACCCGAGCGCCCTCTGCACATGCGACAAAAAGCCATTCAACCTCGGTGCTGAAAAATATCCCGGCCACCTGCTGTAGAGGCTCAGTATTGCGATTGACTGTCCCATCTCATTCAAAACGGGCACTGCAGCACTCGAGCGAAAACCAAGTTCTTTGCCCGGTATCAGCCAGGGATTCGATTCATCAGGAATCGACCAGCTATTCGAAATCTTGATCTGTCCACTGCGCCAGGCCCTTCCCCCTGGACCCTGCCCTGTCTGCAATCGATCATGAATGCTCATCCGCGGAATCGTCCCCAAATCCATCCCGTGGCTGTAAACCTCGGCATCCTTGCCAAAGGTCGCTTCAACCTGCACTTCCCCTTCAGCGTCCGCGCGGCCAAATATCATGCAGACGTCACCGTCCAGCTCCCCTGTCACTGCCATCACCGTTCGCACAAGATCTGTCAGGTTGCCTGCCCTTGATATCGCCCGATCAACGCTTGCCTGCGACGCGTCAATGCGTCGGTCGATTTGTCCATAAACTGAGAATTGAAATTCCATGTCAAAAAAGATTCGCTGGGAAGCAATATCCATAAATTTGCCCCGCAAATCTTCGCGAGCAATGGCGGCGGCGAGCATCTCGCGGATACGCACCAGATACATGCCATACGTCTGAACCAGCCACAGAACGTCCAACCCGACCAAAGCATGCACCCGCCCCACGTGCCGCGCAGCTGAGGCATGCGCATCCTGAGTTAATGATGGTGAAAGCAGCATGATGAGGTATTGAGCCTGGCGCTTCCTCAAGCTCTCCATCTCTTCCGCGCTAAGGGCCAGAAGAATTTCAGAGCCGTGATGCCATTCCAATAGGGTTGCGTAGAAACTTGTAGCAAAATCTTCAGCTAGCTCTATCGTTAATGCTTCAACAGATTTAAGTATTGGGATTACCGCTTCGCCGTATACCTGTTGTGCCTCTTCTCTACCATATTGCATTTGCGCTCCAATTCTGTTCTCGGCGCTTACCCTTGGAGATGTATCGAACCCCAGAAATCAGTTTGGATATTTCATGTAACCACAGTACTCCAGATTTTCAGAAAAATATATAACAAGTAATGCCCTTATCCCACTAAAGACACTTACTACGTATGCTTTTGCATTCGTGAATCTGCGCTCGTCAGACCAGACGCGATCGAGCAAACACTGCCAGCTCTTGCGATATCCACTCCCCCCTCACCATCCAGAAGATGCGTTTATTCTGTAACTTACATGGTAACTTCTCAACCGGAAATCCACCGGTAAGCACCAGGGCATCGGCCTCGTCAACACTCTCCCAGAGCGATTGCTTCCAATCCTCCACCAGCGAGCCAAGCACAGCCAGCCTCAAAAATTTCTCCCCGGCACCAACAATTACATCCAGTGAACTTTGATTCGACTCCAGCACCAGCCCGTCCGTTTGTGGCAGATGAACCTTACTCAGCCAATCCAGAGCCCAGTCTGGATCGCCGTCCGGCGCCCCGGCCGCAATGAATGACCGCGCCGCACCCGCCTTGAGGTAGCGCCCGGTATCCTTTTCAGAATCCCGATTCGTCTCCTCCCAGACTCCCGCGCCTGTTCCGTGCTCATGCGCCGTGAGTTTCACAGCCACCCAGCGCAACTCCGGCATCGCCCGCACCAGCGCACAACCCACCGCCGTCTTACCCGACCTGCGACCACTCCCGGAAATCACCAGTACAGCCAAAGCGTATGTCCCTTCAACCGCGCAATTTGGGTGCCCAATATCCGGATTTTCAGACATGGGAACCGCAAATCTCCGCGCGCTCAGCCCCTAATCCTTCTTCCGCCGAGCCAGCCTGCTCAAAGTGGCCAACTCACGCAGATACTCCCGCAGCGGCTTTGCCGGAGTTCCCCAAAGCACCGTGCCTGTCGTGTCCACAGTCTTGCCTGAGAGCACCCCAGCCTGCCCGCCCAGAATCACCCCCGGGCCCACATGCGCATGGTCCCCAATCCCTACCTGCCCGGCAAGAATCGCCCCCTTGCCCACGGTCGATGACCCCGATATCCCCGTCAGCGAAGCAATCACCACATCCTCGCCAATATCGCAGTTGTGCCCAATATGCACCAGGTTGTCTATCTTCGTACCCCGCCGAATCCGCGTCTCCGCTAAAGCCCCGCGATCGATCGTAGTATTCGCTCCAATCTCCACATCATCCTCGATCACCAGCGTCCCCTGCTGCGGAAACTGCGTATAAGCCCCAGTCTCCCGATCCCGCACATAGCCAAACCCATCCGCCCCCAAAACAGCCCCGGCATGAACAACAACGCGATTCCCAATCTTTGCGAACGGATAGATCACCGCTCTCGGGTGAATTCGGCAATGTTCACCAATTTGTACCCTCTCACCGAGCACAACTCCGGCCTCAACACGCGTGCGATCGCCAATCGTCACCTCTTCGCCAATAGCTGCTCCAGGTCCAATCGATACCTCGTACCCCAGCTTCGCCGAAGCAGCAACAAGGGCGGTTGCGTGTATCCCTGACACAACTAGAGGATCTTCCAGCAGTTTCGCAGCCTGGGCAAACCACAGACGAGGTTGCTTGGCAGCAATCACCGCAGTCCATCCATTCCAAGCCGTCGGCGCATACCCCTCTGGCACCACCGCTGCACCTGCGCCTCGACGTACCGCCAATTCCGCGCCCGCCGCAGTGTCGCCGAACGTCAGCACACTTTGATCCGCACCGTCCGCCGAGCCAACGCAAAACACATCCATCCCCGCATCGCCACGGATCAGTTCCCCGCCCAGCCGCTCAATCAACTCCCCAACCGTCACAAATCTCTCCTGAGAACAAAAGCGGGTGCCCCATCTTCGGCGCAGTTTCATCGCGCTTAAGGTGGGATACTTTGTATCTAAAGCACTTTATAGTCTTTCCACAATCCGTTCATCAAACAAATCTCAACTAATAAACCGGCATCTCCCCAGCACGCCGCGTCTTCCAGCGCCGATGTATCCACAACCACTGCTCAGGATACCGCCGCACCCAACTCTCAATCACCCCTGTACATTGCTGCGTAAGGGCCACAATATCCCCCTCACGATCCCCCGTCACCACCGGCTCTATCGGCTCCCCAAAGTGCAGAACATATTGACCCTCGGCTTCTTCCCAAACCAGAAAGCCCGGCACCACGGATGCCTCCGTCTTCAGAGCGACACGTGCCAGCCCACTCGCAGTACATGCCTGCCTGCCAAAAAAGTCAACGAACACCCCCTGAGGAGGCGTCATGTTCGTATCCATCAGAATTCCCACCGACTCCCCCGCGCGCATCGCCGTCAGCAAACCCCGCGCAAAGTCGTCCTTGTGCATCACCCGATTCCCATGCAGGCAGCGAATCCGGTTCACAAACCGGTCCAGCAGCTCGTTATCGAGCCGCCGGATAACCATTCCCATCGGGTGCCCCATCAGCGAGTGATAAAAGCTCGACAGCTCCCACGCACCCAGGTGCCCGGTCAGAATCAGCACTCCTTTACCGCGCGCCTCAGCCGCAACAAAGTTCTGCAACCCCTCATAGCGGATCCAGTTCTTTGTGTTTCGCTCAGAATAACGCTCCATCCGGCAAAACTCGGCCAGTTGCCACCCCAGGCTGCGATACACGCCTCGCAGAATTCGCTCGCGATCGGCCAGTGGCATCGACGGATAAGCGATTTCCAGATTCCTCAGCCCGGTGCGTCGCAGCCTCCGCAAAAGGACATACACCGCACGGCCCAGTCCGGCTCCCAGTAAGCGCGCCACCCCGCGAGGTAACAGCCCAAGCCCCCGAGCAACGCACCATACCAGCGCAAATTCAAAGTGTTTCTTCATTCCGTATCAAAAGGAGAATACCCCCAAGTGTAACCGCCCGGCCAATCCCTTGGGCCACATAACGGAAAAGGGACCAGAAGATCCGGCACTGAGCTGTTTCGCCCCCTGCCGTTCCCCGGTCCCCGATTCCTCGTTCCTTGGTTCTACTGCGCCGCTTTGGCCGCCACAAAGGCCTTCGCTACCGTCCGTACAAACGCCTTCGCGCCCTCAGGTACCGCAACGGTACCCTTCAGGATGCTCTGGAAGCTGTGCGCCTGCCCGTAATAAGCCTCCGTATCGTCGGTACTCTGGCTCACTGCCGCGCCGTTCAGGTCAATTCCGGCGAATAGCCCCTTGCTGCGCGAATACGTCAACAACTCCGCGCTCATCTTCCAGTCCGTCGCCGCCTGAGAATTGCGTCCTACCGGGCCAGCCGACGCCGCTGCATCGCCACCGATCTTGAACTTGCTCTTCAACAAATCCTGGAAACCGTGGTCATTGACCGCCACCAGCACAAGATCAGTCGACTGACCTCCGATCTGGAACCCAAATGAACCGCCGGCAATCGTAATAAACGCCGGCGCGCTCCATCCGTGGCCCGTTCGGCAGCTCACCACTCCACGCCCATACTCCGCGCCCACAAGAAAAGCGCCCTTCTTCAGCCCTGGAATCACGGCCACACAGGTCGCCTGATTGAGAATGTTCAGTGGAATCGTGTTGTCGGGTGTGTTCAAAATCTCCGACAAAACCGTCGATGCCGAATCTAACCGTTCCTGCAACACATTCCGCGAAGATGCGGCTGTTGCGACGCCTGGGATTAAAAGACCCACACACAGCGCGAAGATTGCAAATACCATTCGTGTTCCGTACGTTTTCATGCGAGGCTCCTTCGTCTTTTGTACATTTTCATCAATCGTCGTTGGCCAGGTTGAAAATGGCTTCACACACAGGTTACAACCTGCGACACAGACATTTTCCTCGACTGCAATTCGATCCAACCTTGCGACACCGCGCATCCGCAGCAAAGGGCAAGCTTGCCCATCCGCTTGCTCCACCACTGCTCAACGAGTAAGACGCCTGCCAGAGCAAAAGGGTTGGCATCCCTTTGCCTCTTCCGCCCCATTACCTTTCACGGACAATCACGGAAAATTCTTCAAAAACAAAAAAATAGGACTTCTGTGGCATCATGATTTCCATGAGTCCACAGAAGTCCTTCCCCAGATCTGCGTTGTTATGAAGGTAGTTTGCAAGAGATCAGGACTTTGGACAATATAAGGAAGGGACACTGTATAAAAGTAACCATTTTTAGTAATTAACTTTTGTTAAATCAATAACATGCGAAATACAATTCATGTATCTCTTCGCGCATGATGTCAGAGCCAAGCATAGCGTATTAACTCGACATTCTCCTTTTGCGATAGCAAATAAAAATGCAATGATCGAGCAGATTTGAAAGAGTCGCAAATCGAGGCCTGATGCTTCCCACCCTAATTCAAATTAGGTCGCTGACCGCGAAGCGTTGCCTGCACCGAAAGAGCTACACGATTATTCGCACCCGTCTTACGCAGCAGACTGGCAACGTAGGCCTTCACTGTTCGCTCTTCGATTCCAAGCTCCATTGCGATTTCTCGATTCGAGCACGCCGTCATGATCAAGTCCAGTACTTGGCGCTCCCGCGGACTCAGCTCCTGCTCAGAAGCGGGTACTACGGCGACAGGCTGGCTAAGTAATCGATCAATCAGCGTCGAAAGCAGCCGACGTGGTGCCCAGATAAAACCAAGCATCACCGTTTCAACCGCCTGTCGTACCTGGAATGGACCGGAAGCCGAATCAAGGTATGCGCGAGCGCCGGCTGTGATTGACCGCATCACAAGTTCATCATTGCCTGCCGGACCCAGCACAATCTGCCGAATATCAGGCCGCAGACGCCTGACCATAAACAGGAGCTCTGTCCAACTCGAAGCACCGCCAACGTCAAGAATCAGGTAACCAACCGTTGGATCGGCCAGAATCGTCTCAAGATCACCACAGACGGTTTTGACTGCCTGATCATCTTCGAAAGCACTTGCCAGACCTGCCTGGCGGATTGGTTCGTTCGAAACAATTCCGATTCGGGCATGAAATGCCCCGGGCTTTACGTGCATACCCAATTCCCCGCTTCCTGACGCCCAAAATTCAGCACACGAATGCATGCAATCTGGTTATTAGCTCTTCGGGGGAGGAAAAGCACCGCAATCCAGACACAGACATAGTGACTGCAATTGTCAAAACGTGACAACAGACATTTGAGGTTTGCGAGAAGTTTAACTGCCAGGCCTAAAAACCGCACAAAATATTTCGTGGCATGAAAATCTGAGCATATCTCCACAGTGAAACAAGGCTGTAAAACTCTTACAGCCTGGGAAGAACGATGCCCTGCTGCTTCTGGTACTTGCCCTTGCGGTCGGCATAGCTCACTTCGCACGGCTCCGATCCGCGGAAGAAAAGAATCTGGCAAAGCCCTTCGTTGGCATAGACGCGCGCCGGCAGAGGCGTGGTGTTTGAAATTTCGAGAGTCACGTAGCCCTCCCACTCCGGTTCAAAGGGCGTCACATTCACAATGATCCCGCAGCGTGCATACGTAGACTTACCAACGCACACACTGATCACATCCCGTGGGATGCGAAAATACTCCACTGACCGCGCCAGAGCAAACGAGTTCGGCGGTACGATCACTGAGTCAGCCTGGACACTGACAAATGAACGCTCGTCAAACGCCTTCGGGTCAATAATGGCGCTGTTCACGTTTGTGAAAATCTTGAATTCATCCGAAACACGCAGATCATACCCGTACGATGAAAGTCCGTAGGAGATAACCCCCTCCCGAACCTGCTTTTCGCTGAATGGCTCAATCATTCCGTGCTGGAGTGCCTGTTCCCGAATCCAGCGATCACTTTGAATCGACATAGTGCAAAATTCCTCTCCGGCCGGTCAGGCTCTGGATGCCCTTCCTCGGCGGTCCTGTTGAAAGGTACCTAAGTTGCTTATGGTATTGGACTACGCGAGGATTGACAACGGGGCCAACTCGCAATAGCATCTCGCCAGTGGGCCGCTTTATCTGGATATTCGCGCGAGCCCGATGATTACGCGTTCCAGTCATCTCCACCACCTCAGTCAATACTCACAAAAGGGGCTACGACATTGATCAAGCAGGATATTGTTCACCACGTGATCGAGCGTACCGGCTTGCCTCGCGCCAAGGCCGAGGCGGCCGTAGATACAGTATTTGAGGGGCTTAAAGACGCCCTCACCGCAGGCGACCGTATTGAACTGCGCGGTTTCGGCGTCTTCAGCGTCCGCCCACGCAAGACCGGTATCGGCCGCAATCCTCGCACCGGCACTGAAGTCAGCATCGCTCCCGGAAAAGCCGTCCGATTCAAGCCCGGTAAAGAGCTTCACGCTCTTGATGCAAGCCCAGTCGCTCGTAAATAAGCGCCTTCTTCTCTTCAGCGCGCCAGATCGGCGTCATGACCGGCAGGATCGACTCAACTCTGCCGTTTGCACCCAATCAGCACCTAATCGCAACATTTGCCAGACTGGGCGCTCCCGCAAATGCAAGGAATCAGCTCTTGAGTGACAAAAACGGGGCCCTGTCAGTAACGGAACTACTGAACGAATCACCAACGCCCCCCGTTACTCTTCGGATTCCCCTTCGCTCGTATTCCATCAACCTTGGTCTTCCCCTTCTCCTTCTTGCATTCAGTTCAGTCACCACAACGGCCATCGGCGCCCGATTCATGCGAAACTTCCTCGATGGCCTGCCGCCGGTCGTAAGCGAAAGTGACCTGTGGCCCTGGCCCTGGCTGCTAGCAGACAAGAGCCGATTCCTCCTCGGATGGCCGTTTTCCGTCACTCTTCTCGGTATCCTCTTAACCCACGAGTTCGGCCATTACTTCGCCTGCCGCATTCACGGCGTCAGGACGACTTTGCCCTGGGTACTGCCTGCCCCGACACTCAGCGGCACTGCAGGGGCCGTCATCCAGATCCGCGGGCGTATTCCCAACCGCTGCGCCCTCATGGACATCGGCATATACGGGCCTCTGGCGGGCTACCTCGCTTCGCTGATAGCCGTATTCGTCGGATTCCTGCTCTCTCGCCCTGCTCCGATTGACCAGGTCACTCCACTCATTGCCTTTGGCGAGCCCCTGACCTTCCGCCTCGCGCACCTCGTCCTCGCCTTTTTGCATCCCGGCAGCCCGGCATTTGGACACTGCATCGCCCATCCTGCCCTGATTGCCGGATGGGTAGGCCTCTTCATTACTTCACTGAATCTGATACCCGCCGGGCAATTGGATGGCGGACACATCCTTTACGCAATCGCACCTCGCTGGCACAAGCGCCTCGTGTACGCCATTCCTGCGGTTCTGTTCGTCTGTGGCTTCTTCTTCTGGGTGGGATGGATCCTCTGGGCCGGACTGCTCCTGCTGCCCGCCATGCGCCATCCACGCGTCACCACGGACGAGCCCCTGGGTTCATGCCGCCTCATCCTAAGCGGGGTAGCATTGGTGATCTTTGTACTGACTTTTTCTGCGGCGCCCTTTGCCGAAAGCTCAGTCCTGCACTATCTAAGGTATTAAGAGCCGTTCCCTGCCTATTTTCCCGGACCTGGAACATCGACTGCGGGTTCCTTGCCCGGAGTTCCTCGAACTTCTGCCGGACTCCCAGCCACTGACCTCTCCCGCAACTCAGGCCCATCGGTATGCTTCACCTTTAACAGCCGTCCGCTCTGGGCAAAGTACAGCACCCAGTCCGTTGCCTTGGTGCGTCTCTCGTCGTTCCCCGTCGTGTCCACAAACCGCACCTGAGCCCCGCCCTTACGCGTCACAACAAGCCGTGCCGGGGTTCGCAGGGGAAATACTTCATCCAACCCTGTGCGCGCCCGCAGGGCCGCACGGACGTGCCCACCCGAGAGCGCTGCATAGCACAACCCCAGCCGCAGCCAGTCCGGGCTCAATCCACGTCCCTCTTCCTTCAAAATATGATTGAAGTCATTGAGCGTAAGCGCGTTCGATGACGCAGGCGTCCAGAGCGAATACCCCCTGCGCTCCACTGGAATCACCCGCACATGCCCTTCTCCACGCGGAATGACCGCGGAAAACAGCGTCACATCCCCGCGCCCGTTGTCCCGGCTGTACTCGAGCACAACATGATCAGGAAACACCGGGCACACTGCCTGCTCATAGCCCCAGCTACGGCCATCACCGCCATCCAAATCAAACCCATGCAGCCGTGCCCGCCTTGCGATCTCGCCCTCGTTCGCGCCCACCAGTAGCCGATCTGCCTCGCTCATCTTGTCCGGCGCGCGAAACTCCAGCGTTTCCACCCGCCCAGCGCTCACATCCAGGGGAAACGGCGTCGGCGTCGGCTTGGGGTGAATCTCGCGCACCTTGAGCCCGTGCATGTCTTCACCCGCGCCAGAACCGGCCCCATTGAACAGAGACTGCCCCTGCGCGCTGACAACAGTAGTCACCAGCACCACCCAGAACCCGATACGTTGCAAAGCAAAATTAGCCATATCTGCCTTTCAGCTTACCATTCCGCAATTCCGTCAAGTCTTGACGGCCCAGACTCCCCGCCCTGGAAACGTCGCAGCCATTGTCCACTCAATGGCGTCCGATCCTCCCGCAAAAACAGAAGGCACCCCGGACGGGGTGCCTTCTCTCTATCGAAATGCCCTGATGCTTAGGCAGCCTTGTGGTGAGCAGCTGAAGGCTTGTGCGTAACTGGCGCCTTCTTCTTGGCCGGCTCGTCCTTCTGGATTTCTCCATCGCGAAGGATGATTTGTGCCGGGTTCTGCGTGTAGGAGTCGTAGGTTCCAATCAGGTTCTTGATCTCTGAACCCACTGCCGGAATGTCCTTGTCCGCGAGAGGAGCCTTCAGGTTCACGGTGAAGTCGGCCTTCTTGTCAGCCTTCGCGTCATCCGTTACGGCAACCTGAATCTGCGAAGCCGTCGCCGCAATCACCGTTCCCGGAACCTCGCTCAGCTGATCCTTCACGATCGCCCAAAGCTTCTCGGCGTTTTCCTTCGAAGCATTGGCCAGAATGTATTCCTTGTCGCCCAGAGCCAGCGTCGTCAGGTCCGGAGTATCCGCAACAACCTTGTTCGCAATATCCGTCGGGGTGTCAGCAGGCTTGATCGTCAAATCCTCCGGAGGGAAGACCGTAAGAGCAGACTTGGCCTTGATGTCGTCGTAACCATCGGTGCTGCCGTGGTGACGCTTGTACCAGTACTTTGCCTGCTTCTCGATGATGGGCTTGTAGTTGTCAGGAGCGAAGTTCTGCGCACGCGACAGGAACCACACAGCCTTGATCGGGTCAGGAGGCGTCAGCTGCGTGTAGGTCTGCCCCAGCACCAGGGTGTCGTTCAGAGCAGGAGCGACCTTGGTCGCTTCAGGCGCTGTAATTTCCAACTCAGTGCGGAACTCAGCGATGGCAGCTTTCAAGTCCTTCTTGGAAAAGATCGCGTCATATGCCAGTACAGAATGGAAGAACGGGTCGGTCGTCGACTTCTGCTTTTTGAAGTCTTCGTCCTTCACATCAGCCGGCTTGGTCGCAGCCAGGCCTTTGGTTGCAATCGCCGCCGCATCATCCAGCAACTGGGCCTGCTGCGAAGGATTGCTCGCCGCAGCCTGGTTGGCTTGCTGCTTTTTGATGAATGCGACCAGGTACATCGCCTTCAGGTTGTTCGAATCAACTTGCAGCAGGCGCGTCGCAGCGTCCACCGTCTTGGCCTGATCAAAAGTGGCATAAGCATCTACAAGGCCGTCGAGAACCGACTTCTTCACTACGCTGTTGGGATACGTTGTCAGAAATGTCTCGCTAAAAGACGCTTTGGCCCGGGCGTCGGTTTGCGTAATCGCATTCTGATACGAGTTGAACTCCGCAGGATCTTTGATTGTGATCTGGTCAGACTGAGCCAGAAGTGTGGGCGCTGAGACGAGGCTTGCGCCTGCCAGCACGAGTGCGGATGCGAAAACGGGCGCGAGGATAAACTTCTTCATTCAATGCTCCTGGGAGGTCAAGAAAATAGCTTTCAAAATACTTCACTCGCGCTGGAAACCAATGCCAAGGCGAACTCGGCACCAGCCGCTTGGGGTAACCGCTTTCCGGGCCCCGTCTTCCATGCAGCGTAATCGGGATTATAGAAACACCAGAGCCATGTGACAAGCGGCGAATCAAAACAAGCAACTATCCGGCCAAATTCAATAGACGAACGAGTTCTGTTTGCTCCGCCAAAAACGCATCATGACCGTGATCTGTTTCCATTTCACGGTATTCCACTGCCGCTCCGGCAGACAATACTTGATCCGCCAGCGCCCGAACATCACAGGGAGGGAAAAGCCAGTCCGAACTGATCCCAACGAACGTTAGACGCGCCAGAATGCGTCCGTAAGCATCCTCTGCGTTTCGAAATCCTCGCGCCGGATCCCAAAGATCCATCATCCTTAGAATTGCCAGGTAGCTGTTGGCATCAAACCGCTCCAGAAATCGCAGCCCCTGGTAATCCAGAAAGCCGCCAACATCAAAACGCCCGCCAATGAGCCCCTCGCCGTCATTTCCCAATCCCCACGGGTCTTCCCCGTTCCGGTTAGGATTGCGCCCAAAGCGCTCGGCAAACAGCTTCGGCGACTTGTAGCTGAGCATTGCAATCCGCCGCGCCAGCGCCAACCCTTTGAATCCCTCGCCTGTCTGCACCCCCGGCAAGTACTTCCCTCCCTGCCAGTCCGGATCATCCACAATCGCCTGCCTCTGAATGTGGTTCAAAGCGAGCCCCATTGCGTTCAGTGGAGCCACCGCGATCACAACCGCCCTTTCCACGCGCTCCGGGAAAAGAATTGTCCACTCCAGAACCTGCATCGCCCCAATCGATCCCCCAATCGCCAGCGGAATCTTTACAATGCTCAGCGAATCCATCAACTCCGCCTGCGCCCGCACGTTGTCGCGAATCGAAACCAGAGGGAAGTTGGGGCCATACACCGCACCCGTCTCTGGATCAACCGACCCTGGTCCTGTCGATCCGTAGCAGGATCCCAGCAGGTTCACGCAAATGACGCAGTCACGCTCGAGATCCACAATTCCGTGCGGCGCAAACAGTTCTGGCCACCAGGAACCCACCAGCGCTGAACCAGAAAGCGCGTGGCACACCAGCACCGCATTGCTCCGCTCAGCGTTCAGCCGCCCGTACACTGCATAGTGCAGTGCAGGCCTCACAAGCGTGCGACCGCACTCGAGGGCCAAACCACCCTCCAGCACAAAATCGCCCTCGTAGGTTGGCGCCACCGTTACAGCCTTTTCCAAAACGCTCAATCAACCCTCTTGCTTCCACGTTCTCGCTGTTGCTCTTGTTTTTGTATCTGCTTTCCTGTCTATCATCCCCCAAGAGAGCCCATCGGGTGCCCATGTCCGGTTCTTCGGACATGGGCACCACCAAACCCGGCATTCCTATACCGCCGCTCCAGCCACCGCAGCCGTAGCCACCGCCAGCGCCTGCTCCAGATCAGCAAGAATATCGCGAATATCCTCAATTCCCACTGACAACCGCACAAGCTCTGGCGAAACTCCGGTCGAGGCCTGCTCCTCCACCGTCAACTGTTGATGCGTCGTCGATGCCGGGTGAATCACCAGAGACTTTACATCCCCGATATTCGCCAGTAGCGAAAACAACTTCAGCGAATTGATCAGCGTCTTCCCGGCCTCATAGCCACCCTTGATCCCAAAAGTCACCAGAGCGCCCTTGCCTTCCGGCAGATACTTCTGTGCCCGCGCATAGTACTTGCTCGACTCCAGCCCCGGATAGTTCACCCAATCCACGCCTGGATGCCCCTCGAGCCACTTCGCCACCGCCAGCGCATTTGCCGAGTGCCGCTCCAGCCTTAGATGCAGCGTCTCAATCCCCTGCAACAGCAAAAACGCGCTCAACGGAGCCAATGCCGCCCCCGTATCCCGCAAACCTTGGATGCGCGCCTTGAGGATGAACGAAATCGGCCCAAACGCCTCCCAGTACGAAAGCCCGTGATAGGAAGGATCCGGCTCAGTGAACTCGGCGAACCGCCCCGAAGCAGACCAGTCAAACTTGCCGGCATCCACAATCACGCCGCCAATCGTAGTCCCATGGCCTCCCAAAAACTTCGTCGCCGAATTCACCACAATATCCGCGCCCCACTCAATCGGCCTTACCAGCGCTGCCGACGGCGTCGTATTGTCCACAATCAGCGGCAGCCCGTTCTCATGCGCAATCCTGGCCAGCGCTTCGATGTCCACCACATCCAGCTTGGGATTTCCCAGGCTCTCCGTATAGACCGCCCGCGTCCGTGGATTGATCGCCGCCCGCAGCCCGTCAAAATCATCAGCATCCACAAAACGAACCGTAATTCCGAGACGCGGCAGCGTGTAATGAAACAGGTTGTACGTCCCGCCATACAGCGAGGTCGTTGAAATAATTTCGTCTCCTGCCTGTGCCAGCGTCGTAATCACCAGCGTCTCCGCCGCCTGCCCTGAAGCCGTCGCCAGCGCCGCCACGCCGCCTTCCAGCGCCGCGACCCGCTTCTCAAACACGTCCGTCGTCGGATTCATCAACCGCGTGTAAATATTCCCAAATTCCTTCAGCCCAAACAGCCGCGCCGCATGGTCCGCGTCCTGAAAGACATACGAAGTTGTCTGATAGATCGGCACAGCCCGCGAGCCGGTTGTTGGGTCAGGTACCTGGCCCGCGTGAACTGCAAGAGTGCCCAAATGCTGCTTCTGGTTTTCGCTCATTTCAATCTCCTCAAGTTCCAGTCTTTAAACCGATTTCCAAACTTTTCGTCCTGAGCAAAGCGACGGATCTGCTTTTCCGACCCCTCCACAATACCCGCCTACCTACTGAGTTGCCGACCCGCCAGTTCGACGCAAAAAGAAAACGACCCGAATCCTCTCAGGGACTCGGGCCGCTATGGCTTATCTGTGCTGCGAACTTCTAAATTCGCTTGCTCCAGGCCTCGGGCACCGGTCCCCCGCGCATACACATGCACATACACATGGCGCGACGAACAGACCCGACGTGGCGAGCAATCAGCATGTCACCAAGTATTCCCTCCACCCCCACCCAAAGTCAAATCTCCTCACAACCAATGCCACGCTCCATTGCCAACTCCGCTCAAGATGGGCGCCCTCAAAAGTCCCTCCCCTCCCTCTTTCAGCCCGCTTGCCACTCCTGCGGTGCCCGGGCCTGGCACCTATATCACCAGAAAATTGCATGGACCTAGGGGTTACTGACGGCTACGCCAGACGTCGCATGTCCCTATTTCTCACCACCGGCAGGCGTCGGCGATTTACCGGCCCCGGTCCTGGGCTGATTTGCACCATGAGCAGACTGGCTTACATGACGTTCTGAGGTTAATAACTCAATCTTCCGATTCAATAACACTGGATCCACTTCTCCTGAGAAGCGATCAACGATCCTGCCCTCTCTGTCGAGCAGGATTGTCGCGGGTACATTCTCTACGCCAAAACTCTCCATTGCTTCCGGAATTACATCGATGAATATTGGATAGCTGATCTTGAACTTTCTTGCAGTCGCATCCACTGCGTCGCGGCTGTTGGCTTCATCCAGCGAAGCTCCAAGGATAACCAGACCTTTGCTCGAGTAATTCATGTATAACTCCGAAAAAACAGGCAATTCATGCAGGCAGGGAGCACACCACGTCGCCCAGAAATTCAGCAGCACAACCTTCCCTCGATACTGCTTGAGACTGTGTTCACGCCCATTGGCTTCCCGAAAAGCGAGGGATGGCAACGGCTCCTTCGCCCCTGCCCGGGCACTGAATGCCAGGAAAAAGAGAGCCAGTGTCAGCGGGATGATCCAGAATCGCATGAACTTGAGCATACAGAGTGGTGATAGAGGATGGGTCTCGATGCTGTCAAGCGCTGAACGCCCAGCAGCACTCCGCCCCCAGGTCGTAATAACATCGCGCTCGAAGTCCCCCCAGATCCAACCTGAATGTTGCTTTTCTGAATGCGCTCATCCCTTGGATTGAGGACATCAATTCCGAGTGCAGGTAGATTCGGTTTTGCAAATACAAGTAGCTCTGGCAACGACTACTTCCCCTTGACGCGCTGTTGAGTCAAGCCCCAATCGACGCCAGAGATATTCCTATGAGGAGCATCACATTATGTTGAGATTGACTGCCCGCGCCGGGTTAGCCGTCGCTGTCCTATTGCTTGGATTCTGCCTTCCCACCCATGCGCAAATGACGGAGGCAACCTTAAAAGGCGTGATTACCGATGCAGGCGGAAGAGTCCTTGCCGGATCACCGGTCAGCGCAAAAAGCGAGAGCACAGGCCAGAGTCGCACTGCGGTAACCGATGGCAACGGTGGCTTTGTGATGCCCGAACTGCCCCCTGGGGCTTACACCGTTTCAGTCACCATTCCCGGCTTCAAAACCTTTGAACAAAGAGGGTTGCGCCTCAACGTCGGGCAGGCCACAGACATCGACATTCAGCTGCAGGTCGGCGAAGTGCAGGAAGTCATTGAAGTCAAAGCGGACGACGCCAAGGTGGCTGTTGCAACCGATGCGCGCCTCTCCGATACGATCGAGCAGCGTCAACTCACAGAGCTGCCAGTCGCGCAGCGCGATGTCTTTGGGCTGATGCGCTTGAGCGCCGGGGCCACCGCCATTCCCGGTGCCGCCATCTCGACCAAACTCACCAATTCGCCCGTCGTCACAGTCAACGGCAATCGCTATCGCGGAAACAACTACGTTCTGGATGGCTCAATGGATACCAACCCCAACAACTCTGGCGAGCCAGCCATCGTGCCCAGTCTCGAATCAGTTGAAGAGGTCCAGATACAGACGGGCAACTTCTCCGCCGAATTCGGCCGGGGCAACGGGTCAGTAGTCAACCTGCGCACCAAGTCCGGCACGAATGAGTTTCACGGCAAAGCATGGGAATACCTGCGCAACTCGGCCGCCAACGCGCGCAACTACTTTGCAACCCGCGATACCCCTCTCCGGTTCAACCAGTTTGGCGGCATCTTTGGTGGACCAATCTTCAAGGACAAGACCTTCTTCTTTGCATCCTATGAGGGTTCTCGCAGCTCCTCCGGGCAGGCACTCCGCTTTCAGGTTGAAACCCCGGAATTCAGCCAATACGTCTTCCAAACCGCACCGAATGGAGTCGCAGCTGGCCTGTTGAAAGCGCATCCTGCACCAATTCCCCTGCCCGGCACCACCGGACAGAAATATGCAGGTGAGGTGGACTTCACTCCTCCCAATCAGAGCGCCCCGATCCCTGAACTGGCAACCGCTGCTGTCATCCTGGGAGACCTCGCCCATGCCGATCAGTATCTGATTAAGCTCGATCACTCCCTCAACGGCGGCAAAGACAAGCTCACGGCCCGTTGGGTCGCCGAAAACGAATATGACAACGGCGGAGTCAGTTCGCAGCCCGCAACACTCGGCCAGGCTTCAAGGGGCTACTATGGGCCCTTCACTGGATTCTTTGGCAATATGAATCTCGGGCATATCCATGTATTCAATCGGATAGTCAACGACGCTCGCTTTTCCTTCCAGAACATCAGCACTGAAGTCGGCAAAGACGGCGCTGTAGTGCCCACCATCTCGATTACTGGCATCACCGCCGGCTTTGGAGACATCTTCAAGAACGGAACCCGCCTGCGCACCTACGAGCTTCGCGATACCGTGAGCATTGACCGGGGCAAGCATCTCATTCGCGCCGGCGGCGAAGGAAGAAGAATTTTCAAAGGCCTCTCGCTCTCTCCGCCGACTTCGGGTTCTTTCAGCTTCAGAACTGCTCTCGATTTTGCGCAGGACAACCCATTCACCCAGATCCTCACCGTCAATCCCATCTCCGGCATTCCTACCGGATTTCCGCGCTACTTCACTCTGTATGAAAGCGGGCTTTTTGTTCAGGATGACTGGAAAGTAACCCCGCGGCTCACTCTTAATCTGGGACTTCGCCACGACTACTTCGGCACCGTCTCAGAAAAGCACGGTTTGCTCTCGTCCTATATTCCTGGTCCGGGCAGCACCTTTACCGAGCAGCTCGCGAACGGGGCGGTGGGCCATGTCAAACAGCTCTATACCCCGCAGAAGCTGAACTTCTCACCGCGCGTCGGATTGGCATACGACCCGTTTGGAGACGGCCGAACCTCGATCCGTGCAGGATTCAGCCTTGCCTTTCAGCCGCATCATGGACAATCGATTTCAGGTGCCCGCCCTCTTCCTCCAGATGCAATTTCGGGCGTACTGAGTCCTGCGCAGGGCATTGGCACAAAAATCCTCTACGGCATCCCGGTCCCGCTGAATCCTGACCAGTTTGCCCGTGGACTGAACGCTCAGGGCGGCGTCCCCGGTCTGCAAATCACCGGCTTCGTCGTCAATCCCACCATCAAGACCCAGTACAGCGAAAGCTGGTTCCTGAGCGTAGATCGGGAATTCCTCAAAGGGTGGACTGCCGAACTTGGTTATGTCGGAACCAACGGCGTCAATCTTGAGCGCCTTGACGACATCAACCGGGTCAAAGGCGACCTGCTCAATCCCGCCCACTTCGGCAAGCTCAGGCGTATCAATTCGAACTTTGGCACGCTCACCTGGGTAACCAATGGCACGACCTCCAGCTACCATGCAGCCACTGCGGAAATACGCCACAGCCTGAGCCGGGGCCTTTCCTTCCAGGCAAACTACCGATTCTCAAAGTGGCTTGATTCAGGCTCTGACACCCAGCCCGGCCAGTTTACCGACAGTTCAGAACCCGCCAAGGGTACTGAAGACAAGGACTGCCTGCGCTGCGAACGCGGCCACTCCATGTTCGACATTCCCCATCGCTTTACGGTTTCGGCCATTTGGACGCCCACCTTTCCCGTACAGCAGTCCCTGCTGAGAAAGGTTGCAAACGGCTGGGGACTTTCGACCATCGTCGCCCTGCAGTCGGGTCGGCCCTTCTCTGTATGGACCGGAGCTCCTTCCAACCTGAAGTGCGACACCGATGGCGTCTTCACAAAGGTGCCCTCAACCGGCGTCTGTGACACCGGAACACTTCGCAATCTCGGCGGTGACTTCAACCTCGACGGAGGCGGCGGCATCTTCAGCGGATTCTATGACCGGCCCAATGCGCCTTCCCCAGGCACGGTGAAATCCTCCTTCAGTCAAAAGGGCTTCCTGACGGGCTTGTTTGATCCCAACGTCTTCCCGACGCCTGCACTTGGGGCCGACGGAACCCTGGGGCGCTTTACCTATCGCGGACCTCACCAGATCAACGCTGACGTATCCGTGGCGCGGAGCTTCTCCGTCCACGAAGGCAAACAACTGCAATTCCGCCTGGATGCCATCAATGCGATTAACAAGACCAACCTCTACCTCCCAAACTCTGATCTGTCTCTGGCCTTGAAGGCAGACGGAACATACTCCACCACTTCGCTCTTTGGCCAATCCACCCGGGCCTTTGACGCGCGCACTTTGCAAGCCAGCCTGAAATTGAGCTTCTAAGAGAGAACAAATGACATTCCTCCGATTCGTTGCGATCTCAGCAATCGCATTCCTTGCCACGCAGCCGCCGACAGCTTCAGCGGCGGCAGCGGCTGCCTCCGACGCAAACAAGACGCCACTAACCTCTGTCGCTACTCTCGAAGAACAGGCAAAGCTCAGTTCCAATGCAAAACCGAGAGTCGTACTCCCGGAGGAATCCTCAGCGATCTTCCAGGGAATCGACAGTCTTGAGACCTCCGGCAGCGGCCAGGTGCCCAACTATCTGAGGGCCCTGTCACCCATGCCCAATGCAGTCAAGGCCTTTGCCCACCTCACCAGGACCATCCTGCTCGGTGGCGCCGTGGAACCGGAAGTAAAAATGGCGATGGGTCTGCGCATGGCTCAAATGCATGACAGCCCCTATGTTGCAGCTCATATGGAGCGGTTTCTGCGCTCCACAGAGCACGGACAGACGTTGCTCGCCGCCATCAAGTCAGGCAAGCTGGATTCCTTGACAACGTCCGACCGCCTCGCCCTCACCTATGCCGAAGAACTCACCCAGGGAGTCCACGGCGTCAGCGACAGCGAATTTGCACGTGTCAGCGGTTATTTCAATGACTCACAGCTCGTCGAAATGACCATGACTGTCTGCTTCTTCAACTATTTCGACCGGTTTTCTCAGGCACTGAACCTCCCTGTTGAATCCTGGGTCCTTACATCCCCTGCCAAGCTGCAAACTCCGACTTACGAGGCCCCGCTCGCCCGGGTGGCGTTGATCTCTGATGGAGAGATGAAAGCCACCAGCGACCGGCTGGCAGCCATGAAAGACCCCAAAAACCCCTCAAGCAGCTGGGGAATCGGCTTTGCAAATTCCATGCGCGCCCTGTTGCGCAGCCCCGATATTGCAGACGCCTGGATGTCCTACGGCACCGCAGCGAGGCAGACTGCAATAATCAGCCGCGAACTTCAACTGCAGATTTCCTTCGCGGTCTCAATGGCCAACGGATGCCGCTACTGCACCCTTCACCAGGTGCTCGGACTGCAGAGACTCGGTGTTTCTCCAGCCAAACTGCTGCAAATGAAGAAAGACGACAGCGCTCTCACGCCCCAGGAACTCGTCGCAGTTCAGTTCGCCCGTAAACTCGCACGAGACCCCGCCTCCATGACCGATGCCGACTATGACAAGCTGCGCGCAGAATTCGGCGACCAGGGCGCGCTCGATGCACTCCTGCAAACCTGCAGTTTCTCCGGCTTCAATCGGTTTACCGACGGACTCCGCCTGCCCTCTGAAGACGAAGCAGTCAAAGTCTACAGAGAAGTGTACTCAACTGACTGGAAGTAACCGCGACAAACCTTATGGCCTCTGGACTCTGCGACAAGCGCAGCGATCCAGAGGCCCTTACGGTGAGCTCGACCAGTGCTGGCTCCCTTGAAATGCCTATTGGATACTGTTCTTCTTTTCGGCAGGCTTTTCGGCAGGTTTGTCTGCGGTCGTCGGTTCATCCACCTGCAGTAGCTGGTCAGCCTTCACCTGGTCGAGCGTCTGAATAGTGCCACTGGGCCAGTGAATCTCTACCTTTGCGCTGGTACTTGACATGAGCCCAAAGTGCGCGCGCGGGTCGCTGGATGAGAGGTATCCGCTTGCAGTCGTTACAGTCACCCATTGAGAGCCAGCCTCGGTTGTCACTTTGACGACCGCGCCAATGCCGTCGCGGTTGCTGCGATGGCCGGTCAGGTGAAGCGTGAGCCAGTGGTTCAATGTCCCAGTTCCTGATTCTGTCCTGTTCATCAACACGTGCGCCGGGCCGCCGTTTGTCGTGACAACAGCGTCAATTCGGCCATCGTTATCCAGGTCACCCAGCGCCATGCCGCGACCTACCCAGGCCTGCTGAAAAACCTCTCCCGACAGCGCGGAAACATCGACAAAGCGCTTGCCTGTGTTGCGCGCCAGCAGCATCGGTTCGCGATAATGCAGATGCGGCGACGTGCGCTCGATCGTGTCAAGATCGTGGCCCTGCGCCACCAGCAGATCCTTCCACCCGTCATTGTCGTAATCAATGAACCGCGCGCTCCAGCCAGAGTGAAGCTGTGTAATCTGCCCGACTCCATTCGTAAAGCTGGCGTAATCAAAAGTCCCGTCCTGATTATTGTGATACGTAGCGTACCGCTGATTCGCAAGATCCGTCACGACCAGGTCGGGCCAGCCATCGTTGTCATAATCCGCAAAATCCACGCCCATCCCGGCGTAACTCTGCCCCTCGGAGTTGACGGCAACCTCAGACTCCAGGCCAACCTCTTCAAATGTCCCGTCCGCCTTCTGACGAAAAAGGAACTCCGGCATCGAGTCGTTCGCGATATAGAGATCGATGCGCCCATCATGGTCATAATCCGCTACCGCGATGCCAAGAGCTTTGGCGGGCTTGTCAAGGCCCAGCTTGTGCGCGACTTCAGTGAAGTGCCCATGACCATCGTTGTGATACACAAGCATCGTAATGCCGCGAAACACATCAGGATGACAGTAACCCCGATTATCTGTAGAGCGATCCCCGCACCACACATCCTCCCAATCCCACGTCACATAGCGCTCTACCACCAGGTCCAGCAGCCCATCGTTGTCGAGATCCACCCAGGCTGCTGATGTTGACCAGCCATTGCCACCCACCCCAGCCTGCTCTGTCACGTCCGTAAAAGTGCAATTCCCATTGTTGTGGTATAGGTGGTTGCCTCCGTAGCTGGTAACAAAGACGTCTTCAGCGCCGTCGTTGTCATAGTCAGCGACAGCAACACCCATTCCATATCCGATGCCCGCAAGACCCGATTTCTCAGTCACATCCTCATACGTGCCGTCGGACTTCTGGTGGTACATGCGATTCCAGAATTCCGGCCCGGTCTTCTGTGGGATCGCGCCCTTCGGCTCCGGGTCGCCGTAAGGCGCACCGTTCACCAGATAAATGTCGAGGCGGCCGTCGCCGTCGCAATCGAACAATCCAACTCCAGACCCCATCGTTTCAATCAGGTATTTCCGTGAAGTGTGCGGGGCCTGGTGCAGGAAATGAATGCCAGACTTCTCGGTAACATCGATGAACTTGCCAGGAACCAGCCCGGCAGCGGAGTCGGAAGCCTTGGCCTGTGCCCCGGATGGTCTGGCTGCGAAAGCAGCAATCAGTACCACCGCGCAAGCAAGAGCTGAATTCTTGAGAAAGCGCATCACCCCTTCACCCCGTCTGCGGACTTCAAGTCGTCGTAGTTCAAGCCTGACCAGACTCGTTTCGTCAGGACCGTTTCAATGAGCGAACAGGGCGATAGTCTCCTACCGGGGTTGATTCGACAGAGAATTCGACGACTCCAAGGCACACCTGAGGATAACGCGTGCCACCGGGGAATAAAAGAGTGCCGACTTTGGATCTCCAACACCATTGCTACCCGGTACAAAGTCGAACCACGAACCTCAACCCGCACAAGGTATGGCAATTTGCAGAACGGCTCTCTTCTTTTCCATCACAGGCGTGATCCGCCGAATTTTCGCCCTTTCAGCAGATCAAACAGAGGAATCGCGATAGGGGGAGATTTCCCCGGGAAACGGCCTCAGCAACGACCATCGAGATCAGTCAATTTCCATCTCAATCGAAACAATATCCAGTTCCCGGCCCTGCCGAACATCGCCACTGGGCGTATCGCACTCAGGACAACTGAATTTCTGGATTCCCGGCAGCACGCGCAATTGCCCGCAAGGAAGGCAAAAAATCGCCACCGGGCACTCCTCAATCTCAAGAGTAGAACCAGACAGGATCGTCCCTGCGGCTCCAATGTCATAGCTGAAAAGGAGTGCATCCTTCGAAACTCCGGACAGGGCACCCAGTCTGACCTTAACCGAATTCACCTGCTTTGCGTGGGCTTCCTTCGCATATTGCTCAACCGTTTCAACGATGCTATAAACCAGCGAGAGTTCATGCATGGGGGGCCTCGTTTCCTCGGTTGTTTCTATCCTGACAGAGAACTCATGATCTCAGCGTGATAACAGTCACAGGTCCTTCATTCCACGGGAAATACGTCATACTTGGCCGCCGGTGACGGGCATCACTGCTAGTTCTACAAGTGCACTTCTATACTTGCATACGTCACAGTTTTGCGCTCACAACAGTATGAATCAAGCAGTAACGTGGAATGCACTCAACCTGACAATGAACTGAAGGAGTGGACACTATGCCGATCACCACACTCACCGACCTAGATACGCTCACTGCCCGCGTAAAGGCGGCGCAGCAGATCTATGCAACTTTTTCACAGGCTCAGGTTGATTCCATCTTTCGCAGCGCCGCGCTGGCGGCCAGCAATGCCCGCATCCATCTCGCTCAGTTCGCATTCGAAGAAACGGGAATGGGCGTGGTCGAAGACAAGGTCATCAAAAACCACTTCGCCAGCGAATACATCTACAACAAATACAAAGATGAATTGACCTGCGGCGTGCTTGAGCAGGACGACACGGCAGGCACCATCACTCTCGCCGAGCCCGTCGGCGTCATCTGCGGCATCGTGCCCATTACCAATCCAACTTCGACAACGATCTTCAAGGCTCTTATCAGTCTCAAAACACGCAATGGCATCGTCTTCAGCCCCCATCCACGCGCCAGCCGCTGCACTTCCGAGGCGGCCCGAATCGTCCTCGATGCTGCCGTTGCAGCCGGCGCTCCCGCTGACATCATCGGATGCATTGATGCCCCAACCATCGAACTCTCCAATGCCCTCATGCATCACAAAAACATTGACATGATCCTCGCCACCGGTGGCCCCGGCATGGTGCGTGCTGCCTATTCATCCGGCAAACCCGCCATTGGCGTGGGAGCAGGCAATACGCCCGTGGTTGTTGACGAAACTGCCGATCTCAAGCGAACTGTCGCCTCCATCCTGCTCTCCAAAACCTTTGACAACGGAATGATCTGTGCCTCAGAACAGGCCGTGATTGCCGTTGACGCCATCTATCCCGCTCTGCGCGAGCGCTTCGTTCAGCACGGTGGCTTCGTGCTCTCTGCTGAAGAGCTTGAATCCGTGCGCACCACCGTCTTTCACGATGGCGCACTCAACGCCGCCATCGTTGGACAATCCGCAGTAACCATCGCCACGCTCGCCAACGTAAGTGTCCCTGCTGATACAAAGGTCCTGCTCGGCGAGGTCGACAGTACAGACACATCTGAACCCTTTGCGCATGAAAAGCTCTCTCCTGTTCTGGCCCTGTATCGCGCCCGCAACTTTGATCACGCACTCCAACTCGCTTCAGAACTGGTCGCCCTTGGCGGCTTCGGCCATACCTCTGTTTTGTGCACCGATCAGGATCGCAATCCCGATCGCGTCATCGCTTTCGGTCAACGCATGAAGACCGCCCGTATACTCGTCAACAGCCCCTCATCCCACGGCGGCATCGGCGACCTGTACAACTTCAGCATCGCCCCCTCTCTCACTCTCGGCTGCGGCTCATGGGGTGGTAATTCCGTATCAGAAAACGTGGGCCCAAAGCACCTGATCAATCGCAAAGTTGTGGCCAAACGTGCCGAGAACATGCTCTGGCACAAGGTTCCACGCTCTGTGTATTTCCGTCGCGGAGCAGTTGCAGAGGCGCTCAAGGAAGTAGAGGGCTTGAAGCGTGCTCTCGTCGTGACCGACGCATTTCTTTTCCGCAATGGCAACGCAGATTCCGTGATTCATTTGCTCAAGCAGCATGGCCTTGAAGTAGAAGTCTTCTACCAGGTTCAGGCTGACCCAACACTTGCCCAAATTCGTAAAGGCGTCGAAGTCGCCAACGCCTTTCAGCCCGATGTGATCGTAGCCTTCGGTGGCGGATCACCCATGGATGCAGCAAAGATTCTGTGGGTCATGTACGAGCACCCCGAGGTACTTTTTGAAGATCTCGCACTTCGCTTCATGGACATTCGCAAACGCATCTACCACTTTCCAAAGATGGGAATCAAAGCGCAACTCATCGCCATCCCAACCACATCCGGCACCGGCAGCGAAGTCACACCATTCGCTGTCGTAACCGATGAAGCAACCGGCATCAAATACCCCATCGCCGACTACGAACTCATGCCCACCATGGCCATCGTAGATGCCAACTTTGTCATGCATCTGCCTCGCTCACTCACCGCCGCCGGCGGCCTCGATGCCATCACACATGCCATTGAAACCTACGTCTCCATCCTCGCCAACGAGTTCACCGACGGCCAGGCATTGCAGGCCCTTAGTCTGCTCAAGCAGTACCTTCCTGCCGCCTATGAAGAGGGTGCAGCCAACCCGACCGCGCGCGAAAAAGTCCATTCTGCAGCCACCATCGCAGGCATAGCTTTTGCCAACAGTTTCCTTGGCGTCTGCCATTCACTCGCGCACAAAATCGGCTCCGCTTTTCACATCCCGCACGGAATCGCAAACGCCATGCTCCTCGCCAATGTCATTCGCTACAACGCCAATGACAACCCCACCAAGCAGGCAGCGTTCTCCCAATACGATCGCCCAAAAGCCAAGTGCCGTTACGCTGAAATCGCAGATCGCCTCGCACTTCCCGGAGGCTCAAACGATGAAAAAGTAGCAAGTCTCGTCGCCTGGTTTGAATCTCTCAATCGCCAACTCGGCGTGCCCGCCTCAATTCGCGAATTCGGAATTCCAGAGGCGGATTTTCTCGCCCAAGTCGATTCAATTGCACTCGATGCCTTTGACGATCAATGCACCGGAGCCAATCCACGCTATCCACTCATCGACGAGCTAAAAGCCATCCTGCTCGACAGCTACTATGGCCGGCCGTTTGTGGAACTTCATGCGCGTCATCCACTGATGGAGCATCACCTCGCCGCTGCTTCCATATAGCACTTGCGATGACGAATCCATGTTCTATCATTTGCGCCCAAGCTTTGCTGCTGCGACGACGGCCTGTCCGTAACTGAGGCCGCCGTCGCCCGGGCTCACCCGCGATGGCAGATACACGTCAAATCCCGCATCTCTCAACCTCACATTCAAGAGACGCATCAGCAGCTTGTTATGCGCCACTCCGCCACTCACGCACACCTGTTCAATTCCGCTACAACTGCGCGCATGCAAGGCAAGTTTGAAATAGCCAAGCGCAACAGCTTTGTGAAAGCGATAGCTCATCACCGACTCCTCTTCGCCTGCATCGATATCAGCCAGGAGGGCACGAAACAAGGATGCGGGATCAAGTTGCCAGGGAGCCCCAACAACCACCTCGTTTGAATTCCAACAAGAAGCGCCGGGCACGACGGCAATTTCATAGTCCTGTCCACCATCATTTGCAATGAACTCTTCGTCAATCAAAAGCGCACGACCTTCAAGTTCAATTGCAGCCTGTGCCTCGTACTCAACAGTTCTTCGTTGCAAAATCAGCGCCGCCGCTGCATCAAAAAGCCGGCCACAACTCGATGTAAGAGGACTGTTAATGCCGCGCGTAATCATCCGATGCAAGAGCTTTATCGAAGTATCATTGGAACCGAGCCGCTGCATCACACGAGGCGAAAACGCCTCATCACCCAACGCATCCATGAGATGACTGAACGCCATGCGCCACGGCTCTCGTATCGCCGCATCTCCTCCAGGCATCGCCACATATTTCAAGTGACCAAAGCGGGTGAAGTCTGCATAATTGCAGAGCAGCACTTCCCCTCCCCACACGTGCCCATCGCTCCCAAATCCAGTACCATCAAGCGCGAGTCCAATGACCCTCTGCGTCAGATCGTGTTCAGCCATGCAGCCCGCAATGTGCGCATGATGGTGCTGCACTGCAACACGCTGCAGACTCTGTCTTTGCGCCCATTGCGTCGACATGTACGCCGGATGAAGATCATGCGCGATTACCTCTGGCTCAATTTCAAATGTGTTCTTCAGATGTGCCAGAGCCTCCTCAAAAAAGCTGATGCCTGAAAGATTTTCCAGGTCCCCGAGATGCTGGCTTTGATAAGCATTGCGTCCAGCGGCGAGACAAAATGTGCTCTTGAGATGGCCTCCCACTGCAAGCAACGGCGGCGCATCAAATGGCAGCCGCACCGGCAAAGGAACAAATCCGCGCGCACGACGCAATATCTGCGGCTTTCCCTCAACCACCTGCAAGACAGAGTCATCGCAACGCTGCAGAATCTCGCGATCGTGCATTACAAACGCATCAGCGATATCCTGCAACCGCTCAAATGCCTCATCGTTATCGATTGCAATCGGCTCATCGCTTAAGTTGGCGCTCGTCATCACCAAAGCCTTGAGCGCTCCACTGGCCAACAGCAAATGATGAAGTGGCGCATAGGGTAAAAACACACCCAACCAGGGAATCCCCGGCGCAACCGATTCAGCAATGAAGCTGAGTTCTCTTCGACGCAACAGCACAATCGGTCTTTCCACCCGCGTCAGCAATCCCCGCTCTGCCTCGTCCATTTCACAAGCGCCGTCAACCGCCTCAGCCTCCTTCAGCATTACCGCCAGCGGCTTGCCAAAGCGATGCTTGCGCTGGCGCAGTCTCTGCACCGCAGATTCATTGGTCGCATCCACCGCAAGATGAAATCCGCCTATGCCCTTAATCGCCAATATTTCGCCTCGAAGCAAGTGCCTTATCGCCTCATCCACTGGGACTTCCGCCTCAATCGGCGCGCCCGCAGTATCGACCATCCATATTCGGGGTCCACACACGCTGCATGCATTGGGCTGCGCATGAAAGCGACGATTCATCGGGTCGTCGTACTCTGCCTGACAAATTGCACACATCGGAAACTTTGCCATCGACGTCTGCGGCCTGTCATATGGAATGCTGCGCGTAATGGTGAAGCGGGGTCCGCAATTGGTGCAGTTGATAAAGGGATAGCGAAAGCGGCGATCCAGCGGATCAAGCATCTCGCGCACGCAATCGTCGCAGGTCGCCGCATCCGCAGGTATTTGAGCTGAGACAGCCCCTCTGACCTCGCTATGCAAAATGCGGAACGTCCGATCCCCAGCACAAGGCAACTCATCAACGACAATGTCTGAAATCAGAGCCAGCGGCGGCTTCTCTAAGGGCAATCGCCGCAGGAAAGATGCGACCGCTTGGATCTGCCCCTCAATCTCAATCGTCACGCCGCCTGTATCGTTCACAATGCTTCCAGCAAGTCCCTCTTCGCCCGCCAGTCGATAGATATAGGGGCGAAAGCCAACCCCCTGTACCACACCACCAACCTGAATTCGACGACGAATCTTCTCCTGCATACGATCAGTCTTCCGATCTCTCATCTCTGGCGAAACGATCTTTACGATGGAATTGCCATCAGCAACTCATAACTCTAACAACTTACACGCGAAACACGATGTGACTTTGCGCCGGAATCCTCATCAACCATCTCGCTTGCTGGTTTTACGCCATGACATCTCTCATTAAATGTGTCATTTACAGTTCAACGTGACAGCCATCACCGACGTGTGTACTCTTGCAATCGTACAAAGGAATTGTCCGCTGTGGTTCAAACGGGCAGTCTTCGCAGGAGGAAACGTGCAAGCATATTCCATGCCCCCGCTGCCATCCGATGACAAGCGCTGGCGCATCGTCAACGGGACCATGCGACGCCACGGCTACAACCGTCACGCCCTGATTGAGACCCTCCACACCGTACAGTCATCGTTCGGCTATCTCGATGAGGGCGCAATTCGTTTCGTTGCCAAATCTCTCCGCGTTCCCCTGAGCCAGGCCTACGGCGTGGCAACTTTCTACCATCACTTCAGCCTCAAAGCCCCCAGCAAACACACCTGCACCGTTTGCATCGGCACAGCCTGCTACATCAAGGGCGCTGACAAGCTCGTAGTGGCGGCTGAAAAGCAGCTCCATATCAAAGCCGGCAAGTCCACGCCAGATGGCAACATCGCGCTCATGACTGCTCGTTGCGTCGGTGCCTGCGGCCGTGCTCCCGTCATGCTTGCCGATGAAGAACTCGTTGGATTGATCGAGCCAGCCCAATTGCTGGAGCAGTTGGAAAGGTGGACAGTCAATGACTAGCGAAGAACTCCTCCAGATTGCCGAAACCGTCCAGGCAGAGCACGCCAACTTCGACTATGAAGTCAACGTATGCATGGGCACCGGCTGCATGTCGCAGCACAGTGACAAGCTCAAAGCCACGCTCACCAAAGAGGCAACCGCCTCCGGCAAGCACTGCCACGTGCGTCAGACCGGTTGCATGGGCCTTTGCGCGGCCGGTCCTCTCGTTCTCGTCGATCCCAAAAATTCCGATAAAGACATCCTCTACGGCGGCGTTCACGAGGCCGATTCTTATGAATTAATCGCCAGTCTCGACGCCAAACCCGTCGAGCGCCTCCTCACCCGCCTCGAACACTACTTCGACGGCCAGCAGCACATTGTCCTCGAAAACTCCGGCCACATCGATCCCGAAAAAATCGACGAATACATCGCCCGCGACGGCTATCAGGCGCTCGTCATGGCGCTCACTGAGATGGACCCACAATCGGTCATCGATCAGATTTCCAAAAGCGGACTCCGCGGACGCGGCGGCGGCGGTTATCCCACCGGCCTCAAGTGGGGCACAGTCGCCAAGGCAATCGGTCCGCAAAAGTACGTCATCTGCAACGGCGACGAGGGCGACCCCGGCGCATTCATGGACCGCAGCGTCCTAGAGAGCGACCCACAGCGCGTCATCGAGGGCATGACTATCGCCGCCTTCGCCGTCGGTGCCAGCAAAGGCTACGCCTACGTCCGCGCCGAATATCCGCTCGCCGTCAGCCGCCTCACCGCATCTCTTCGTGAGGCCCGCCGCCGCGGCTTCCTCGGCAACAACATCTGCGGAACCGCCTTCTCCTTCGACATCGAAATTCGCCTCGGAGCGGGCGCGTTTGTCTGCGGTGAAGAAACAGCCCTCATCGCCTCCATCGAGGGTCTGCGGGGCCAGCCACGCCCCCGCCCGCCCTATCCTGCAATGTCCGGCCTATGGGGTTTACCCACGCTCATCAACAACGTCGAAACCTTCGCCAACATCGCCCCCATCATCCGCAAAGGCGCTGACTGGTACGCCGGCATCGGCACTGAAAAAAGCAAGGGAACCAAAGTCTTTGCCCTCACCGGCAAAATCACCAACACTGGCCTCGTCGAAATTCCCATGGGCATGCCTCTCCGCCAGATCGTCTTCGGTATCGGCGGTGGCGTTCCTGACGGCCGCAAGTTCAAGGCCGTCCAGACCGGTGGCCCTTCCGGCGGCTGCATACCCGACGAGCACCTCGACCTGCCCGTCAGCTACGAGGCACTCACCAACGTTGGCTCCATGATGGGCTCCGGAGGCATGATCGTCATGGACGACACCTCCTGCATGGTCAACGTCGCTCGCTTCTTCATGGAGTTCTGCATGACCGAGTCCTGTGGCAAATGCATCCCCTGCCGCGCCGGTACAGCGCAGATGTTTGGAATCCTCAGCAAAATCTGCGACGGCAAAGCCTCCCATGCCGATCTCGACCTGCTCATCGACCTCTGCGACGTCGTCAAGCACACCAGCCTCTGCGGCCTGGGCATGACCGCGCCAAACCCCGTCCTAAGCACGCTGCGCTACTTCAAACACGAGTATCTTGAACACATCGATCACCAACACTGTCGCGCCGGCGTCTGCGCCTGCGGCACCAAAGATGCATCACAGCTCGCCGCAGCAGAGGTGACAGCATGAGCGTTGCAACCGACGTAAAAACACTCGTCATCGACGGCATCAATGTAAGCGCTCGCGCCGACCAGACCATCCTTGAGGTCGCCCGCGAAAACAACATCAACATCCCCACCCTCTGTCACCTCGACGGCCTCTCAGACGTCGGCGCGTGCCGCCTCTGCCTCGTCGAAGTCAAAGGCTCCCCAAAGCTCAACCCCTCCTGCGTTCTCAAAGTTGAAGAAGGCATGGAGGTCACCACCTCCTCCGATCGCCTCAAGCACTATCGCCAGACCATCCTTGAACTCCCCTTCGCCGAGCGCAACCACGTCTGCTCCGTCTGCGTCGCCAACGGCCATTGCGAACTCCAGTCCCTAGGCCAGTCCCAGGGCCTCACCCACGTCCGCATGCCCTACCGCAACCCCCAGCTTGAGGTTGACGCTTCTCACGAACGATTCGTCGTCGATCACAACCGCTGCATCCTCTGCACACGCTGCGTCCGAGTCTGCGGCGAAGTAGAAGGCGCACACGTCTGGGATGTTATGGGCCGCGGCATCGACTCCATCGTCATCACCGACCTCTGCGACCCCTGGGGAGAATCCAGTTGCACCCGCTGCGGCAAATGCGTTCAGGTCTGCCCCACCGGCGCGCTCTTTGACAAGAGCAAAGTCGGCTCGCCTCACCCCAAATACCCTGAATTCCTCACCAACCTGCAAGTCATGCGCGAAGCGTCACGCGAGGGACTATGAGCAAAATCAAAGTCGCAACAGTCTGGCTCGACGGCTGCTCCGGTTGTCACATGTCGTTCCTCGACATGGACGAGCGCCTCATTGAACTCAGCAGCCAGATCGATCTCGTCTTCAGCCCCCTCGTCGACTTCAAAATCTACCCCGAAAACGTAGACCTCGCCCTCGTCGAAGGCGCAATCTCCAGCGTCGAAGACGAACACAAAATCAAAATGATCCGCAAGCGTACGAAATTCCTCATCGCCATGGGAGACTGCGCCGTCACCGCCAACGTCCCCGCCATGCGCAACCCCTTCGGCCCCGAACCAATCCTCGAGCGTGCCTACCATGAGAATGTCTCCACCGGCGCTCAGATTCCCTGCGTATTTGTCCCGGCATTGCTTGAAAAAGTCCGTCCGGTCCACGAATTTGTCCCAGTAGACCTGTTCCTCCCCGGCTGCCCTCCCTCAGCCGACACCTTCTACACCGTGCTCACTGACCTGCTCGCCGGTCGCACCCCTGACGTTGCAAGTCTCACCCGCTTTGGCGCTTAGGAGAAAGTCTTATGTCACAGACCATCACCATCGATCCAGTAACGCGCCTCGAAGGCCACGGCAAGATCACCCTCAAAACCAATGACCAGGGCGAGGTTTCAGAGGCCTACTTCACCGTCACCCAGGTGCGCGGCTTTGAAAAATTCTCCCAGGGCCGCCCCTTCTACGAGATGCCCGGCCTCATGGCCCGCATCTGCGGCATCTGCCCCGTCAGTCACCTCCTCGCCTCCGCCAAGGCCTGCGAAGCCATCATGTCCGTCACCATTCCCCCCACCGCCGCCAAGCTGCGCAGCGCTTTGAACATGGCGCAGACCATCCAGTCCCACGCCCTCAGCTTCTTCTACCTCTCCTCCCCCGACCTGCTCCTCGGCATGGACGCTGACCCCGCCGACCGCAACATCTTCGGCGTCGTCAAGGTTGACCCCGAGCTCGGCCGCGCCGGCGTCGCCCTCCGCCGCTTCGGGCAGCACATCATCGAGCTCCTCGGCAAAAAGCGCATCCACCCCGGCTGGGTCGTCCCCGGCGGCGTCACTGAACCCCTCGACTCCGCCAAGCGCGACGAAATCCTCGCCATGATTCCCGAGGCCTACGCCAACATCCGCCTCGCGCTCAACTGGTACAAGCGCATCGCCGACCGCTTCCGCGACGAAGCCGATCACTTCGCCAACTTCCCCGGAGCCTTCCTCGGCATGGTCGGCGAAGACAACGGGCTCGAATTCACCGACGGCAAGCTCCGCCTCATCGACGCCACCGGCAAAATCCTCGTCGACAAGCTCGAAGCAGCCCAGTTCGATGACCACTTCGGCGAAGCCGTCGAACCCTACTCCTACATGAAGTTCCCCTATTACAAGCCCCTCGGCTACCCCGATGGCTCCTACCGCGTCGGCCCTCTCGCCCGCCTCAACATCGCTACCCACGCCGGCACGCCCCTCGCCGACATTGAAGTCAAGGAATTCAAGCAGCTCGCCAACGGCCCCGTCCTCGGCTCCTTCTACTTCCACCACGCCCGCCTCATTGACATCCTCTACGGCATTGAATTCATCGAACGCATCTTCTCCGACCCCACCATCCTCGACACCCACGTCCGCGCCACCGCCGGCGTCAACCGCCTCGAAGGATCAGGCGTCGCAGAGGCCCCGCGCGGCACACTCATGCACCACTACAAAGTTGACGAAAACGGCCAGATGCTCTGGGCCAACCTCGTCATCGCCACCGGCCAGAACAACAACGCCATGAACCGCGGCGTCCTCCAGACCGCGCAACGCTACGTCAAAGGCGACAAACTCGCCGATGGCATGCTCAATCGCGTCGAAGCCGTCATTCGCACCTTTGACCCCTGCCTCAGTTGCTCCACCCACGCCTTCGGCCAGATGCCTCTCGAAATCAAACTCGTCGCTCCCGATGGCTCCACCCTCGACACCATCCGTCGCGGCTGATGTCCCTTTCTCCGGCAAACCCATCGCCGCAAGCGAGTCTCGCCCAGCCCCTGCTGCTCGCTTGCGGCAACCCACTTCGCGGCGACGACGGCGTCGGCTGGCGCATCGCCGATACCCTCGCAATCACCCCCAGCACCCCTCCCCTCCACGTCATCCTCTCCCAGCAGCTCCTCCCCGAGCACGCCGAACCCATCAGCGCCGCAGATCTCGTCATCTTCGTAGATTGCTCCGCGCTCACCCCGCACGGAGTTGTTTCCGTCATCCAAATCGAACCCGCCTCAAGCCTTCCCCGCATCTTCACCCACCACCTTGACCCAGCCTCCCTGCTCAGGCTCACGGTTGACCTCTACGGCCGCATCCCTTCCCGCTCCATCCTCGTCACCGTCGGGGGCCAGGAGTTCGAGCTGAGCGAGGAACTAAGCCCCCCCGTAGCCGCCGCCATCCCCGCTGCCATCGCCCTGATTCTCCGCGAATTCCAGTTGCAGCAAGCAAAAAATCCGGCCCAGCAAATGAAAGCGGCTGGGCCGGTGGAAGCTCCTTGAAGCAAACTATTTGCGCTGATGAGTTTGGTGCAGCGGCGCCCGGTGCAGCGGATATGAGCTCAGCGTCTTGATGTAATTTCCCCGCTCATAAGGCGTCGGATCAGGCACCGAACTCCGGCTCAGCGCCCCCCGCATCTGGTTCGTCGATTCGTATTCGTGATCCTTCATCCACCTCACAACATCCGCCTGCACCGCCGCAAGATGCCGGATGCCGTACTGATGCAGCGCCGAAGTCATCATCGTCACCGCCGCACCCGCCATAATCCCCTTCAGCACATCTTCCGCCGTATGCACGCCCCCCGTAATCGCCAGGTCCGCCCGCACCCGGTGAAAAAGAATAGCCACCCAATGCAACCGCAACAGCAACTCACTTGAATTGCTGTAGCAAAGTCGCGGCAACACAGTCAGCCTCTCAATATCAAAATCCGGCTGGTAAAACCTGTTGAACAAGACCAGCCCATTTGCCCCCGCATCCGCCAGTTGCACCGCCAGATTCGGAATACTCGTGAACTGCGGCGAAAGCTTCACCGCCAGAGGAATCTTGATGTGGCTCCGAACATGCGCCACCAGCTCAATCAGGTGTTTCTCCACCTCATTGCTCGGCACCAGCGGATCAGTCACCAGCGCATACGTATTCAGTTCAATCGCATCCGCGCCCGCCGCCTCCACCTCCTTTGCAAAGTGCATCCAACCGCCCGGAGTAATACCGTTGATACTGGCTATAATCGGGATCGCAACACACTCCTTCACCCGCATCAAGTGGTCCAGATACGCATCCGATCCCGCCCTGTAGTCAGGAAACTCCGGCAGATAACTCAACGACTCCGCAAACGACTCCGTCCCCTGCGAAAGATCCCGGTCCAGCGTGTAACTCTCAAGATTCAGCTGCTCCTCAAACAACGACCGCAGCACGATCGCAGCCGCTCCAGAATCTTCCATAAGACGCACGTTCTGAATCGACTCAGAAAGCGGCGACGCGGAAACCACCAAAGGACTCTTCAGTTGAAGTCCCAGATACTGCGTGCTCAGGTCAATCATGGTTCCTGCCTTTCAGCTCCCGCCGCTACCGGCTCTTCTTCTCTCTCCGGCGGAGCAATATGGGGCGATTCGCTGCGCCCCGGCATCGCGGCCCGCGCCGAGTAAACATGCCATTGCCGCTCGACATCGTCCTGCGCCTCATGCAACAACTCCTTGGCTATCTCCGGATGGCTGCGCGCCAGCATCGTATAGCGAGCCTCCTGGTACGCATAGTCCTTCAACGGAATCGACGGCGCCTTCGAGTCCAGCAGAAACGGGTTCTTACCCTGCTCGCGAAGCGCCGGGTTGTACCGCATCAGCGGCCAATAGCCTGAGTTCACCGCCGCTTTCTGCTGGTCCAGCCCATGAATCAAGTCATATCCATGCGCAATGCACGGGCTGTACGCCAGAATGATTGACGGCCCGTTATGCGCCTCCGCCTCTTGAAATGCCTTCACCGTGTGGCTGTCATTCCCCCCAAACGCCACCCGCGCCACATACACCGAGCCATAACTCACCGCCTCCATCGCCAGGTCTTTCTTGCTGTTCGGCTTTCCGCCGGCGGCAAATTTGGCAATCGCCCCGCGCGGCGTTGACTTCGACATCTGCCCACCGGTATTGGAATAAACCTCTGTATCCAGCACCAGCACATTGATGTTCTGCCCCGACCCCAGCACATGATCCAGACCGCCAAATCCAATATCGTAGGCCCAGCCATCACCACCCAATATCCACACGCTTTTCCTTACCAGCGAATCGACAACCGCCATCAGATTCCGCGCCTCAGAGCTGTGCCCATTGAAGCTGCGCACCGCGGCGGCTCCATTCTCCATTCCAGACTGGCTCAGAATCTCCTTGATCTTCTCCACCCGGTGCCGTTGCTGGTTGATCCCCGCCTCAGTCGTTTGATCCGCCGTCAGCGTCGCCAGGCCCAGCTCCGTCCCAATGAAAGGCATCATCCGTCGCAGCAGGTCCTCGGCAAAGCTACGCTGCTGGTCAACCGCCAACCGCATCCCCAGCCCAAACTCCGCGTTGTCCTCAAACAGCGAGTTCGACCACGAGGGCCCGCGACCATCCTTATTCATCGTGTACGGCGTCGTCGGCAGATTTCCGCCATAGATCGACGAACACCCCGTAGCGTTCGCAATCATCAGCCGGTCCCCAAACAACTGCGTCAGCAGCTTGATGTACGGAGTTTCGCCGCACCCTGCACAGGCTCCAGAAAACTCAAAAAGCGGCTCCAGAAGCTGCACATCCTTTACCTGACCGTGGTTCAACCGGTTCCGGTCAACATTCGGCAGCGATTCAAAGAACTCCCAGTTCGCCTTTTCAGCCACCCGAAGCGGTGCCTGTTCATGCATATTCAGCGCCTTGTGCTTCGCCTCGCTCTTGCTCTTCACCGGGCAAATCTCCACGCAAAGCTGACAGCCCGTGCAATCCTCAGGAGACACCTGCAAGCTGTAAAGCTCCTCCTCCATCGACCGCCATTTAGGCTTCGCCGTCTTGAAGCTCGCAGGCGCATGCTCCGCATATTTCACATCAAAAACCTTTGCCCGAATCACCGCATGTGGACAAACCATCACGCACTTGCCGCATTGAATGCAAAGCTCCTTGTCCCACACCGGAATCGCCTGCGCAATATTTCGCTTCTCCCACTTCGCCGTCCCCGTCGGAAAACTCCCGCCAGCAGGCAGCGCGCTCACCGCCAGGTTGTCGCCAAACCCGGCAGCCATCGTCCCCAGCACATCCCTTACAAATGCCGGAGCCGTGAATGGAATCGCCGGAAGTATCTCAAATGTCGCGCTCACAACTCTCGGCACCGCTACCTGGTAAAGATGCGCCAGCGCCGAGTCCACCGCGTCATAGTTCTGCTGCACCACCGCTTCGCCGCGTTTGCCATACGTCTTCTTGATTGCCTTCTTGATCTGCGCAATCGCCTCATCCCTGGGCAGCACTCCGCTGATCGCAAAGAAGCACGTCTGCATGATCGTATTGATGCGGTTGCCCATCCCCGCCGCCCGCGCCACCTTGTAACCGTCAATCACATAAAAATGTAGCTTCCGGTCGATAATCGTTGCCTGTGTCTTGCGAGGCAGATGCTCCCAGATATCATCCGGGCCATACGGCGAATTCAGCAGAAACACCGCCCCCGGCGCCGCAGCCACCAGCACATCCATCCGCTCCAGAAAATTGAACTGATGGCATGCTATAAAGTTCGCCTTCGTAATCAGATACGTTGAAGTAATCGGTTCCGGCCCAAACCTCAAATGCGAAGTCGTAATGGACCCCGACTTCTTCGAGTCATAAACGAAATAGCCCTGCGCGTAGTTATTCGTCTCCGAGCCAATAATCTTGATTGAATTCTTGTTCGCCCCCACCGTTCCATCCGAACCAAGTCCATAAAACAGCGCGCGTATCGTCCGCGCACTCTCCGTTGAAAACTCCGGATCATACGCCAGGCTCGTATGCGTAACATCATCCTCAATTCCGATTGTGAAGTGGTTCTTCGGCGTCTTCTTCTTCAACTCATCAAAGATCCCCTTCACCATCCCCGGCGTAAACTCCTTCGAAGACAGCCCGTAGCGCCCGCCAACAATCCGCGGCTGCTGCTCAAAATGCGAGTTGCCTTCAGCAAACCCCTCTGCCACCGCAGTAATGATGTCCTGATACAGCGGCTCTCCCAGGCTCCCCGGCTCTTTCGTGCGGTCCAGCACCGCGATCGTGCGCACCGATTTCGGGAGCGCATTCAGCAGCGATTTCACATCAAATGGCCTGAACAACCGCACCATCAGTACCCCGACCTTTTCGTCCTTCAGCGCAGCATCCCGTATCGCCTCTTCAGCCGCCCCCGCGCTCGAACCCATCAGCACGATCACCCGCTCCGCATCCGCCGCGCCCATATAGTCAAACAGCCTGTAAGCGCGACCCGTCTGCCTCGCAAACCGGTCCATCACATCCTGCACAATCGCCGGTGCCGCCAGATAGTAAGGGTTGCAGGCCTCCCGCGCCTGAAAGAAAACATCCGGATTCTGCGCCGTCCCCCGCAGTACCGGCCTGTCCGGGGTGAGAGCCCGCTGCCGGTGCGCAATCACAAATCGCTCATCCAGCAACGCGCGTATATCCTCATCGCTTATCGGAGTAATCTTGTTCACTTCATGCGAAGTCCGGAATCCGTCAAAGAAATGCAAAAATGGCAGCCGCGGCTCCAGCGAAGCAACATGCGCAATCAGCGCCAGATCAGCCGCCTCCTGCACCGAGTTTGAACACAGCATCGCATAGCCCGTGCTTCGGCAAGCCATCACATCCGAGTGGTCGCCAAAGATCGACAGAGCATGCGTCGCCAGCGCCCGCGCCGTCACATGCATCACATTTGCCGTCAGTTCCCCGGCAATCTTGTACATGTTCGGGATCATCAACAACAATCCCTGCGAAGCGGTAAACGTAGTGCTCAAAGCACCCGCCTGCAACGCCCCATGCATCGCCCCGGCCGCTCCGCCCTCGCTCTGCATTTCTGCAATCAGCGGCACCGAACCCCAAAAGTTCGGCTTCCCCTCTTCCTTCCACTGGTCAGACCATTCGCCCATCGGCGAAGAAGGTGTAATCGGGTAGATTGCTATAACTTCGGAAAGCCGGTAGGCCACAGACACCACCGCTTCGTTGGCATCCAAAATGACTGAGGTTCGCTTGTCCATGCCGCACCCATGGTCCCAGCCAAATACCAACCCAGCCTGTGCGCGTGTCAGTTCAACGGTACTCTTCCCGCGCTCGGGACCTGCGATTAGTGTGCGACCGTGACCCACAATGCCGATGTGATGGACAACACAGCACCCTCCCCGTCACAATCGCACACCAGCTCCATCTACCGCCGAACCAGCGGCAACACAAGCGCCGACGCATGCTCCTTGTCGTGATAGACCGTATTCGTCGCCTTCTCCATCGTCTGATCCGTGGCCGCTTCCTTGCCCGTATTCAAATTCCGGTCAAATCGCGGAAAATCACTGCTGCTCACCTCCAGCCGTATCCGGTGCCCCTTCAGAAACACATTGCTCGTCGCCCACATATCAATGTGAAACGGATACACCTTCCCCGGCTCCAGCAGCTTCACTTCCTTCGTCGATTCCCGATACCGCCCCCGCAGGATTCCCTCCGTCAGATTGTGCGCCACGCCATCCGCGTCCACGTCCACCAGCTTCGCCGTGAAGTCCGTGTCCACCGCCGAGCTCGCAGCAAAAAGCTCCAGCGTCACCGGCCCCGTAACCTCCATATCCTGCTCCAGTGGCGGCGTCGAATACACCAGCACATCCGCCCGCGCCTCCACCGCCCTCTGGTCACGAGGCCCCGGCGCAAGATGCTCCCCATCGCAGCACAGCGGTCCACCCACCGTCCCCACCGGGTTCTCAGGATCATAAACAAAGCTGTCCGCAGCGACTTGGTTGCCCGCCACCATCGTCAATGCCCCATCTCCGGCAGCCGAGTTCGCCTTCCCCGCTGAACTCAGATAAAAGCGCGTCGCCTTCGCCCGCTCCAGCGGCCACGAATCCTCCTCGCGCCACTTGTTCTCCCCCATCACAAACAGCTTCACCGGCTTCTGCTTTGCAAACTCGTTCTGCTCCCCGCGCAACAGATACTGATACCAAGCCAGCGTGATCGCGTCTTCGTTGTACTCCTCAGCAGCCGCGCCAAAATCCATGCTGCCAATCTTCCGCCCGCCCCCGGCGTGTCCGCCAATCGTCACCAGCAGCCGCTGCCCCTTCCGCGCCGCCTCATTCCCCGCGCCAGCCTTCAGACCCGTGAAATTCCGCAGCGATCCACCCAAAAATATGTCGTACCACGCGGCCACAGTAAGCACCGGCACCTCGATCGACGCATACTGCTCCTCAATCGCCCACTGCTTCCAGTAGCTGTCATACGTCGGATGAGCCAGCCAATCCTGAAAATACGGTGCCAGGCTCCGCGTCAGCCCGCTCGGCGACGAAGGCATCGTCATATTGAAGAGCGGATACTCCACCAGCGGCAGCATCCTGCTCCCCACCATCGCATTCGTCGCCTGCCGAATCACCCGGTCCGCCGTATCCTGCGCCAGCCCCGACGTCCACGACTCGTTGAACCACTGCTCAAACGCGCCGCCCTGGTACGTCCAGTTCTCGTGATAGTTGCTCGCCGTCACCACCGGGCATATCCCAGCCAGATGTGGCGGATGCCCGACAGCCGTCAGCATCTGCGTCGCGCCCACATAAGACCCGCCAAACATCCCCACCTTGCCGTTGGAGTAAGGCAGGCTCGCCGCCCACTCCACCGCGTCATAGCCGTCATTCTCTTCATACTTGAAGGGATACCATTCCCCCTCTGAAGTAAAACGCCCCCGCACATCCTGCGCCACCACGACAAATCCAGCCCGCGCCGCCTTCCGCCCAAACTCAGCCGTCTGCGACTTGTTGTAAGGCGTCCGCTGCAAGAGCACTGGAAACTTCCCCTCCCCAGCTGGCCGGTAAATATCCGCGCGCAACGCAACGCCGTCACGCGTCTTCATCACCACGCCATGCTCCTCTACCACCGCAGAGGCAGCATCAACGGTAGCCTGACCCCTGCCAGCCACCGCAGTAAACATCAACCCCACCAGAAGCAATCCGCCAGCAATCCTCTTCATCGTTACAACTCTCTCCCGCCAGTCTCGTCCAGACATCGAAACTTGCGCGCAAAAAAACAGATTTTCCAGACCGCCCTCCATACTAACTGCCCCACCGCCAAACTGAAACCACCACATTTCTTGCCCCGTGATTGAACTTTTTACAGTGAAAATTCGTTACTATTCCCGTACAGCATTCCGTCATGCTTTAGCACATCCGCAAGTCCCCGCCTGCGGCACTCACTCCCTGAAACTCAAACCTGAAGGAGCCGATCCTTGTCTCTCGAAATTCGTGGCATTTCCAAGCGCTACTCCAACGGTGTCCAGGCCCTCGACAACCTGAGCCTCTCCATTGGCAACAACATGTTCGGCCTGCTCGGCCCCAACGGCGCCGGCAAGTCTACGCTCATGCGCACCATCGCCACGCTTCAAGACCCCGACTCCGGCCAGATTCTGCTCAACGGCATCGACGTCGTCCAGAACAAAGACGCAGTCCGCCGCCAACTCGGCTACCTGCCTCAGGAGTTCGGCGTCTATCCCCGCATCTCCGCCCTCGACATGCTCCACCACCTCGCCGTCATGAAAGGCATCAGCAAAACCGGCGAACGCAAGGAAATCGTCGACACCCTGCTCCGCCAAACAAATCTATGGGATGCCCGCAAGAAGGCCCTCAGCACCTATTCCGGAGGCATGAAGCAGCGCTTTGGAATCGCCCAGGCCCTGCTCGCAAATCCCAAACTCATCATCGTTGACGAGCCCACCGCCGGCCTCGACCCCGCCGAGCGCAACCGCTTCCTCAATCTCCTCAGCTCCCTCGCCCGCGATGTCATCGTGATCCTGTCGACGCACATCGTTGAAGACGTCCGCGAACTCTGCCCCCGCATGGCCATCATCAGCAACGGCCGCGTCGTCCTCGAGGGCGCGCCCGAGGAGACTCTCGAAAAGCTCCACGGTGGCATCTGGAGCATCGTCGTCAAAAATGAAGCGGAGTTCAACGACATCTCCACCAATTTCAAGGTCGTCTCCACCAAACTCGTCGGCGGCGAGCACGAACTCCGTATCCACGCCGAATCAGCCCCCGGAGACCGCTTCCGCGCCGTCGACCCCGACCTCGAAGATGTCTACTTCCTCACGCTAAACGCCCAAAACGGAACAAGCGCGCGCGTGCAGTAACCCACATTGCCAGACAGACACTTCCCCAGACACTCGCTTCGACCATCGCGCCGATCTTAACGTCGTTGACCGCCAGGAGAACCACCCCATGTTTCTGGATTTTCTCAGTTTTGAACTCAAGCTTCGGCTTAAGAGCATCTCCACCTATTGCTACTTCGGACTGTGGGCCCTGCTCTCATTTCTTTCCGTCGCCGCCACCGACTTCGGCCCCGTGCCCTCCGGAAAAATCCTGCTCAACGGCCCCTACGCCACGCAACTGATCGACTTTCAATTCGGCTTCTTTGGCGCTATCGTCATCGCGGCTATCTTTGGCACCGCCATCCTGCGCGACTTTCAGCGCGACACCTACCAGATCATCTTCACCAAACCCATCACCAAGTTCGCCTACCTCGGTGGCCGCTGGGCTGGCTCTTTCTTTACCACTGCAATCGTCTTTCTCGGCCTTCCCTTTGGCGAAGCTCTCGGAAGCTTCGCTCCCTGGGCTGACCACACCCGCATCGCTCCGGTCGATTTAAGCAACCTGGCAATGCTCCTCTATCACTACGCCGTCATCCTGCTTCCGGAAATCTTCTTTCTCGGCACCGTCTTCTTCCTCGTTGCCGCGCTCACCCGGCGCATCATTGTCGTTTACCTTCAGGGTGCCGTCCTCTACGCTGTCTATTTCATCGGTCTCGTCACCGTCTCCCAGACCCGCAGCCTCAGCCCCTTCTGGCCCGCCGTCTTTGACCCCATCGGACTCCTCCTCGGTACAAGCGTTGCCCGCTACTGGACCGTCGTCGAACGCAACACCCTCTGGATTCCCCTCAAAGACATGTTCCTTTGGAACCGCGTCGTCTGGTGCTCCGTTGGCCTCGTCGCTCTCGCTGCACTTTTCGCCCTTTTTCCGATGAGCGCCGAGGCGTTGACCTCGAGCAAGAGCAAAAAACGGAAGCTCGAGGCCCAGGAATCCACCGCACCCCCAAAGCCCCGCTTTCACAACACGCTCCCCGCCGTCTCCACCAGCTACTCCTTCGTCACCGGCCTCCAGCAGTTCGTTTCACTCACCCGCATTTACTTCAGGAACATCTTTCGCGAAATCCCCTTCTGGGCCATCACCATCGTCATGGTCGCCATCTGCATGCTCAACGGACATTTCGCCGGCCACCGCGACGGCGCAAACGTATGGCCCGTCACCTACTACATGCTCGACTCAATCGAGGGCGGCGGCATCCTCTTCCTCTTCATCATCGCCACCATGTACGCAGGCGAACTCGTCTGGCGTGAGCGCGATACCCACTTCGAACAGATTCACGACGCCCTGCCCTACCCCAGTTGGATTGATACCCTCGGCAAGTTCTCCGCCCTGGCAACCGCAGAACTGTTTCTCCTCACGACCGTAATGCTCTGCGGCATCCTCTCCCAGACCATCGCCGGCTACTACAACTTCGAACTCCTCCAATACATCAAAGAACTCTACATCGTCACCTTTCCACAGGTGCTCATCTTCGCCCTGCTCGCCTTCTTCCTGCAGACCGTTGTCAGTAACAAGTTCGTCGGCCACGGCATCGCCATCGGGGCATTCCTGATCCCGCCCATCTTTGAACGCATAGGATTCTCAGACCGCCTCTACCTCTACGACGACGTCGTCCCCTACACCTACTCCGATATGAATGGCTACGGCCACTTCGTTCAGCCGCTGTTCTGGTCCATCCTCTACTGGCTCTCCTGGGCCGTCCTGCTCGGCGTCATCGCCAGCCTGCTCGCCCGTCGCGGCGCAGAGATCAACCTCCGCGCCCGCCTGCGCACCGCGAAGCGATCACTCCCCGCCTACGCCATTCTGCTCATCATCCCGGCACTGGCCGCCATCGGCAGTGGCTGTTGGTACTACTACAACACCCACAAACTCAACCCCTTCCTCACTGAGCAGGACGGGCGCAAGCTCCAGGCAGACTACGAAAAGCTATACAAGAAATACGAAAACGCACCCATCCCCAAGGTCACCGCTGTCGATACCCAGGTAGACATCTTCCCCCAGGAGCGCCGCTTCCACGCGACCGGCACCTACACCGCCGTCAACAAGAGCGACAAACCCATCAGCGAAATCTACATTTCCAATACCCGCAGGTCGCTCAAATCAATCACTTTTGACCGCCCTGCCACCGCCACCATCGCCGACTCCGCCCATGGCTTCTGGCAATATCACCTCGCCACACCACTCGCCCCTGGCGAAACCCTGCCGATCCACTTCGAATGCGCCTACGCAAACCCCGGCTTCCGCAACAACGGTGAACAGGCCGAGTTCGCCTACAACGGTACCTTCTTCGACAAGGACTACTTCTTCTCCCTCGGCTACGATCGAGGCCGCGAAATCGACAACCCCGTCCGTCGCCGTGAGGCCAACCTCCCCACCCAGGAGGAAATGCCCGACCGCGGAAACCCAGTAGCGATGAACACAAACCTCTTCAGCACTGACTCTGATTTCATCACTTATCACACCGTCGTCAGCACCACCCCCAGCCAGATCGCCATTTCCCCCGGCTACCTCGTCCGCGAATGGCAGCAGAACAATCGCCGCTACTTCGAATACTCCATGGGCAGCACCCGCATCCAGAACTTCTTCAACTACATGTCCGGCGACTACGCCGTTCGTCGCGAAAAGTACAAAGGCACCAACATCGAGGTCTATTACTACCCAGGCCATGCGTATAACATCGACAAGATGATCGGCGCCTCAGAGGGTGGTCTGGACTACTACACGGCCAATTACGGCCCATATCAGTTTGCGCAGTATCGCATCATCGAATTTCCGCGCTACCGCGGCTTTGCGCAGTCCTTTCCCAACACAGTTCCCTTCTCTGAAGCTATCGGCTTCATTGGCCGCCTCGAAAAGCCAGAAGACATCGACTTCACCTGGTTCGTCACCGCCCACGAACTCGCTCATCAATGGTGGGGCCATCAACTCATCGGCGGCGCTGAAAAAGGCTCAAACATGATGTCCGAGAGCCTAGCCGAATACTCCGCCCTGCGTGTGATGCAAAAGAAGTATGGTGACGAAAACATGCGCCGCTTCCTCAAGTTCGAGCTAGACGGCTACCTGCGCGGCCGATCTGGCGAAGTGCGCCACGAACCGCCACTAGTCCTGGTTCAGAGCGAGCCGTACGTCTGGTACCAGAAGGGCTCGATGGCGTTCTACGGTCTCTCTGACGCCATTGGCGAAGACAAGCTCAACTTTGCTCTCAAGACCTTCCTCGATAAGTGGAAGATGAACGGGCCACCCTACCCCGACACGCGCGACCTCGTCGCCGCCCTGCGCCAGCAGACGCCCCCCGAGCTGCAATACATGATCACTGACCTCTTTGAGACCATCACCCTCTACGACAACAAGACGGCCTCAGCCAAGGTCCAGGAGACCCCTGACCACAAGTACAAGGTCACCCTCACCGTCGACGCCCACAAGATGCGCGCCAACGGCGAAGGCGCAGAAACCGAAATTCCCATCCACGACCTCATCGAAGTCGGCGTCTTCAAAGGCAAAAAGGACTCCGAAAAGCCCCTCCATACCGAAAAGGTCTGGATCACTCAGCCCCACACCACCTTTACCTACATCGTCAACGAAAAACCAACCCGCGCTGCCATCGACCCCTACAGCAAACTCATCGACCGCAACCCGGAAGACAACTGGGCCGACATCGAGTAACGACCGTGTGCCGGGTGCCTTTTCAGACAGACATTTGCGGGGGTTTCATCCCCCGCATATGTCGTCCACCCACAGCCCACCGATGTCCCCTACTCCCTCGTCAATAATCAATCCCCTTCAAAAAGTCCTGCGTAGGCACGTATTGAAACCGGTTCGGATCGCTCTTCACCAGCGCATCCCCCAGCGCATACCCCGTCGTCCCCCGCTCAGAATACGCATTGTCCTGAATGACAGTCCGGTCCAGCTGATAGTTCTCAAAGCTCTTGTTGTACTTCGCATTCGTATCCCATTGCTGCTCCACCGCCGCATTGTGCGCATCATTGGCCGCGCTCGTCGCATCCGCCCGTATCTGCGCCGCCTTCGCATTCGCGTGAATCTGGTCAATCACCTGGTTCGTCTCCTGCTGAATCACCTGCCCATTCTGCCGAAAACTCGCCACAATCGCTGAAATCGTCGGCTCCTCCTCTGCCGCCAGCGCATCCGGCACGTTCGAGGCATTGATCGTCAGCATCCACGCCCCGTCCTGCCCAGGGCGCGTCGCACCCAGCCGCGCATGCATCACCAGCGGACCCTTGCCGTCATGCATATCCATCTCCCCAATCACCCACGTCGCCTGCGCCTCAAACTGGTTCCCCGGCAGCTTCTGCTCGCTCGTTAGCTGAAACGTCGGCACCGGCAGATTCTGCCGCTCATGGTTCTGCTTCGCCACGCACATATACGCAGCCATCAGGTCGCCGCCACTCGGGCACACAAACACCGGCTTGTGCGCCATCTGCATGTACTGGATCATCTGCCGCGAACGCGGATTGTTAGGGTCATAAATCTGCTGAATCATCACCCCCACATTCACCGACTCGCCCCTAGGCCCCGCCGCATGCAGCGAACCACCCCCGCCCCCCGTAATCCTCCACCCCGCCGGCAACCCAATGCTCCCGCTGCCATCCGCCACTGAAGCGCGCTGCAACTGCGGCACCGCCGCATGTTCCACTCGACCCGCGCCAGCCGCAACAGCACCCGCAGGCCGCACACTCCCCGCCTGCCAAGCCTCATTCAGCTTCTTCATCAGCACCGGCTCCGTCTTGCCAAACCGCGCCGCCTCGTCATACAGCACCGCCGCCGCTGGCCGCGTGCCCTTCGGCATCGAAACAATCACCAGCCCCGCCATCCGCTTACCAGCCTGATTCTTCGCCGTAAGCGTAAAAAACGTAGCGACAGAATCCCCGCCCCGCCCCTGAAAGAACTTCCCAATCTCCGGCCTGTCACCAAAATGACCATGCACCTGGCGCAACATAAACCCCATCGCCCCCTGCATCGTCGTCTGCCCCTCAACCGGCCCATACACCACCTGCCCGCCACCAGGGTTATCGATCGTCTTCAAACCCTCCTCGGCCACGGCACTCACCGCAGCAGCAAAGCAGGCCAAAATTACCAAACATCCAGCAACCCTCATTTGCAACCCACCACAACGCATCGAACACACCATACAGACCACCTCACCCAGTACTGCGCAAGTCTACCCCCAAATACCTCACCCCATCCGATACCCAAAAATTGGACACCCCTCAACCAAAGCGCCCATGCCTCCGTTGGGAGACATAGGCGCTCTCAAATCAAAAGAAAGGTAGTACCTTAATCCATCCCACCAAACGCAAAGCCGGGTGCCCCATGTCCCGACTTTGGGACATGGGACTCACCCAACTCAAAACCAACTACTCTACCCCACTCACAGCAAAGCTATAGCTCCCAGCCGGCAACACAAACCCACGCACCCCGTCCACCACAGACGAATGAACGCCCTTCGCTTCCGCCAGCACCGCCCCACCCAGCTTGTACCGCGCCGCATCCGCATCGCTCAGCGGCAACCAACCAGAGGCATTCGCCGGAATCGTCAGATTCCAAGTCGCAGTTCCAGCCTTTATCGTCCAAGCCGAATGAATCACCCCATAAGGCGACGGATAGCTGAAGTCAATGCTCCCCAGCTGCTTGTCAAACGAAGGGTGCAGGTAAATCGTGTGGAATCCCGCATCCATCGGCGTCGTATCCACACCCGCCGCATAGCGATAAATCCAGTCCGCCACCGCGCCATAAGCATAGTGGTTATATGAATTCATGCTCGGATCATCCTTCATCTGGTCGCCATTCCAGCGCTCCCACATCGTCGTCGCGCCATGCCCAACCAGGTAGCCCCATGAGGGATACTGCGTATTCAGCAGCAGCTTGTACGCCAGGTCCCGATGCCCGCTCTCCGTCAGCACCGCCAACAGATAAGGCGTTCCCAGGAACCCCGTCCCCAGCAGCCCACGATTGCCCTCGATCTTGTCTACCAGTTTCTGCGCCACAGCCGCCCGCAGATTCTCCGGCAACAGATTCATATGCAGCGCCAGCACATACCCCGTCTGCGTATCTCCGCCCTTTGCCTTCGCATTGGGATTATTGATCACCCCAAACGGCGAGGGGCCATCATCCTCCCCAGCCACGAAGCCGTCGTCCCTCACAAAAGACTTCACAAACGCAGCCTTGATCGCAGCAAAATCCGCCGCATACTTCGCCTCATCCGCCGTCTTGCCCAGCGCATGCGCCATCTGCTGCATCAACGTCACGTCATACGCCCACGAAGCAGTCGCCACCAAAGAGTACTTCGTCGGACCCTCCGGTGAAAGCCAATCCCCAAACGGCGTTCCCGCATTCTTGACCCAAAGATGGTCGGGATTTGAGCGCTCGATCGCATCCACATACTTGCTCATAGCCGACCAGTTCTGCTCCAGCACCGTCGTGTCGCCCGTCTGGATCCAGGCCGTCCAAGGGATAATCACACCCGCATCGCTCCAACCCGCTCCAGAATTTGCGGCAGTCGTCGAAATTCCAGGCGCAAAAATCCCAAACAGCGCTCCCGCAGCCTCGGTTCCCTCTCCACTGCCCACCTGCGTCCCGCGAATGTCTTCGGTATATTTCCGCGAAAACGCCGCCAGGTCCATGTTGTAAGTAGCCGTCCGCCAGAACACCTGTGCATCCGCCGTCCAGCCCAGCCGCTCATCGCGCTGCGGACAATCCGTCGGCACACCGATAAAATTCGACCGCTGACCCCACAGAATATTCCGCCACAGGCTGTTGATCATCGTGCTGCCTGTATTCAGCTTTGCCGTAAACTCGGCATCCGTATGAAACACCACCCCCTGCACAGCATCCAGTCCAGGCTTCGCCGGCAACCCGGTAATCTCCAGATACCTGAACCCGTGGAAAGTAAACTGAGGTTGAAACTCCTCAACCCCCTTGCCCGCCAGAATAAAGTGGTCCGTCGAGAGCGCCGTCCGCAGATTGTCCGTGTAGATCGTCCCGTCCGCGTTCACTATTTCAGCCGTCCGCACCCGTACATCCGTGCCCGCCGGTCCGCTCAGCCGCAGCTTCTCCACACCAGAGAAGTTCTGCCCCATGTCATAGATATAGATACCCGGCTTCGGCTCCGTCATCGCCTTTGGCGTCAAAGTCCGTTCCACGCGAATCGGCTGAAAGTCCTGTCCATCGATCTTCACGGCCGCAAGCTCCGGCGCATGAATCTCCGCCGCCTTCCAGCCCTTATCTGCAAACTTCGCCGCATCCCAACCCGGCTGCGCCCGTCGTGCATCCTGCGTCTCACCGTCGTAGATTTCCGCCTTCAGCGTCGGCGAAACATCCGCCTTCCAGTTGGCGTCCGTCGCCACCCAATCCACGCTGCCGTCCTTGTATTCAATGCGCAACTGCGCCATCAACGACGGAGCCGCCTTCCCATAAACGTTCGGCTGCTGAAACCACTGCAACGGCGTCGAATACCAGCCCGGCGCAAGCAGCGCTGCAACCGCATTTGCCCCCCGAGCCAACATTCCCGTCACATCATACGTCTGATACTTCAGCCGCAGCCGATAGTCGGTCCAACCCGGCGATAGCACATCGTCCCCGACACGCTTGCCATTCAGAAACATCTGATAAGCACCCAGCGCCGTCGCATACAGCCGCGCCGAAACCACCGGCTTCGTCACGTCAAACTCGTGCCGCAGCGCCTTCACGGTCTGTGTTGGCCAGGGGTCACCCGGCAATCCAGCATCCGGCCCCGGCTCGGGAACATACGTAATCACCGGCTTCCAGCTCGCATCCCCGCCACCCGCGCTCGTCGATCCCGCCGCTGTCCATCCGGCTGCCGGGCTAATCGAAGCCTTCCAGCCGCCATCCGTCCCACTCGCAATACGTGCAATCGCCCCATCCGCCATCTGCGCCACCAGAGTCGCACTCATCGGCGGCGGGTCCTTGCTCGCCATCCCATTGGGATTCACAACATAGTGCGTGATCTCAACCGCCAGGTCATTCGCTCCATCATGCACCTTACCGGTTACATCCACCTGAACGTACTTCTTCCACGGCAGTTGCTTCCAACCCGGCAACGCTGCGCCCTTCGTCACCTGCGCGCCATTCACCCAAGCCGATGCCACATCCTGCCCCGTCACAAACAGCCACGCCTTTTTCACTTTGCCGCTCAGCTTGAAAGGCAACCGGTAAGCAATCTTCTGCTCCGCTGCTTTGGCATCCGCGAGAGCTTGGAAATCGGGGCTCGTCACCCACGTAGCTCCCGCCGTTCGCACTGCCGCCTCTTCCCAGGTCTGGTAGCCAATCCACTTGCCGCGCCAGTTCGCCTGGCCCAGCAATCCCGTCTCCCACCAGCTGGTGCCGCTCGCCGGATACGACTTCCCGTCCTGATCCCAGGCCAGCACACGCCAGTAATAGCGGGTCGTCGGAGCCAGAGCCGCTCCGTGATACGCCACGCCTACCGACTGCTCCGAAGTAATTTTTCCGCTATCCCACGCGTCCGGCTTGCCCGCTGCCAGCAACTCCCGCTTGGTCGCCACCTGAATCTGGTACGCCGTCTGCTTCGCGCCCGTCCGCGCATCCTTGAGCAGCCAGGCAAATCGCGGAGTCGCATCGTCCAATCCCAGCGGCGTCACCAAATCATCCGTCCGCAGCTTCGCAGGCGCACCCATCATCACCGTAGCTTTTGCCGGGGCCGTCTTCGTCGCCGTTTCCGCAATTCCCGCCACCGACCCAGCCACCATCAGCAGGCCTGCTCCCACAACCGCCATCCGCTTCACAAATCGCAACGTCGTCATCATTCCTCGAATTCTCAAGTAGTCTCGTCTTCCAAAAGTCAAAAAATCAGCCCTACGGCTGCTCCGGCCCAATCTGCTGCGGAGTCACCGCACCAGCCTCCGCCAAAATTCCCGCCCTCGCCTTGCGCCCAGCCTCCAGCGCATGCAGCCGCTGAAACTCCGCCATCGCCCGCTTCGCTCCGTCCGCGTCGCCCGTCACCCGCAACGCCCGCCCCAGCCTGTACCAGGCCACTTCGTCCTCCGGCTTCAGCTCCGTCGCGCGCTTCAGGTGTGGCACAGCCAGCTCCGGCTTCTGGCTCTCAATCAACACTCCCGCCAGTCCCACCCGCGCCTGCTCAAACTCCGGCCTGCGCTCCACCAGCGCCTCAAACTCACCCCGCGCCCCATCCAGATTTCCCTGGTCATAGTGAATCTGCGCCAGCTCATACGCCGCATTCCCATTCGTCGGATCCAGCTCCAGCTCAGCGCGAAACTGTCCCTCCGCCAGGTCACGGTCCTTCGGCTCATGCGCCGCTTCGTACTTCGCCAGGTACACCCGCGCCATCCGGTAGTGCACCCCCGGCCGCTGCGGCTCCAGCCTCAAAACACCCTCAAAACTCGCAATCGCATCATCGTACTTCTGCTCGCTCTCCTGCGCCTCAGCCGCCGCCTGCAGCATCCACACCGAGTTGGGAGCCTTGTCCCGCAGTCGCTCCATCGCTATATATGCAAAGTTGCCATAAATCTTCCCCGTCTCATACAAAACCTCGCCATCATCCGGGAACGCCTTGTTCAGAGCCAGCCCCACAGTCACCGCATCCGCATCCCGATGCAGGGCCGTATACGCCCGCAGCAGCTCCAGACCGCATTGCCGCTTCACATCCGGCTCAGTCGCGCTCCGAAACCCCGCCTCCAACCCCGGCAACGCCTCCGCCGAATGTCCCGACTCTTCTAGCGAAATCGCCAGCAGCGTCTTCAGCTTCGTCAGCGTCGGCTTCAGCTTCAAAGCCTTCTTCAGAACCTCGACCGCCTCGTCAAACTTGCCCTCTTGAAAATAGATCGCACCCAGATTGGCATAAATCTCCGCCACCCCCGGCTGCAACTTGCTCAAAGCTAAAAATGCGGCCTCCGCCGCCGCAAACCGCCCCGCCGCCAGCGCCTCGCCTCCCTGCTGGGCAAGCTCGGCAATCTGGTCATTCTGCGATGGAGCTGCCGCAACAGTTGAGGCCGTTGGAGAGACCTTCTGTAAAACTGACTTCTTCTGGGCCACCAACGACCCGGAACCTGCCCCGATTGCTCCCAGCAAAGCCAGGCAAACTATCTTTTTCACGTTAAGCATGGCCGCCAGAATACAGGGAAAATGGTTAGGTCCGCCACAGCCGTAAGGCACCGTGGCGGACCTGGGTTATACCGCAACCAATCTAGAACACAAACTTGCCGCTGACCTGCAAGATACGTGCATCTGCAGCGGAAGTAATCTGCCCAAAGTTTGCCTGGGAGATGCTGTTCACGACTGGAACACCGTGAGTTCCAAATTGAGGATGGTTGAGCGCATTGAATGCTTCAAAGCGCATTTGGAAGCGGGCCCGCTCGGTAAACTCGATCGACTTGTTGAAACCAAAGTCCAGGTTTGCCGTGCCGGGCATCGTGAGGGTGTTGCGTCCGGAATTCCCGTATGACGCGAAAGCCGGTGCGGAAAACAGTGCCAGGTTCTGTGCTGCGTATTGATTCGTGACGCTCCACTTGACCTTCTTCGGGTCACCCAGAACATTGGCGCGGTTGTAACCAAAGCTGTCCAGAAGACCACCAGGATCGCTCGCGCCCACATCCACAGGGAAGCCCTGCTGGAAGGTAACGATTCCTGTTCCTTCCCATCCACCAACGATTGCATTGGCAATGTGATTGATGTCATGACCAAACTTCTGGCCACGGCCAAACGGCAACTGGTAAACAAAGCTGGTCACGAAACGCTTGCCTACTGCGAAATCCGAACGCCCGTAATCGCGCGCCGGATCATGGTTGTTCAGGAAGCCCTGCCAACCAGTTGCAGCGCCACCAGCACTCGCCGCGCTCGATTTGTCATCCAGGTTCTTCGCCCAGGTGAAAATCGACGTGATCGCCATGTTGTTGTTGCGGCGTTCCACCTTGAAGTTCAATGCGTTGTAGTTGGAGTAACCCACCCACTTGCTGTCCAGATAGGTAGCAAAGTTGCTGAAAGGACGACGAGCCTGTACTTCGCAGTTCGCCGGAAGCGGGGTCACGTTGCAAGACGCTGGGTCAGAAGGAGCATACGCCTGGTTGATGTTGTTGCGAGCCAGCAGGCGGTTACCCTTGTTGCCCGTGTAGCTCACTTCGAGAGTCGTGTTCCGTGCGAGCTCGCGCTCAAACGAAGCAGACCATTGCGTGACCAGCGGATTCTTCGGCTTCTCCGAGATGATAACCGCGATGAAGCTGTTTGGACCGCTCGGGCCGCCCGTGATCGGCTTGATGGCTCCGAACGCCGGGAACAACTCATCGGTCGACTTGTAGGTTTCCTGCCCTATGTTCTGCTGAAGATTGGTGCGGCTCACGTAAGGATAAATGTCGCCTGAGTCGTCAATTTCACGGCCTTCGACGCCATCCCAGAACAGGCCGTAACCCGCCCGGACCACGGTCTTCGCATCAATACGATAGGCACCACCAACGCGGGGAGCAAAGTCGCTCAACTCGTTCGGAGCCGGGTTGTTACGGCCGCAGTAGCTATAGAAGCCATTGCCTTCAGGCGCAACGCCGTCCGTAAGCAGCGTCTTGTCTGCGATGCACATGCCGCCGGCAGCATTGGAAACATCCAGCCAGCCCATGTGGTTCTTTGATTCCGTCGGCACACTGCGCAGATCCCAGCGCAGACCCAGGTTCAGGGTCAGCTTGCTGTCAACCTTCCAGTCATCCTGCAGGTAGCCTGCAAAATAACCAAAGCGGTAGTCATGCTGGTTACCAGCTTTACCCGGCGTGCTAAATGGACCAGGTACGAAGCCTGCCGCACCCGAATACGTTCCGATAAGGAAGTCGGCTACCTGATCGCCCGTTGCATAACCGGCAAACGTGTAGTCACCGTTGAAGTCATCGGCCAGATCGCGATACAGGTGCCACGTGCGGAAGTCCGCGCCAATTGCAAGCGTGTGCGCACCGTGAATGTACGAAACCGTATCGTTGATCTGCCACATCGGGTTGTCGCTGTAGGTATAAGCATTGACAGGGCCGCCAAAGCCGCCAAGTTTCTGCCCATTCTGGTTAGCAAAGCTGATGCTCGAGAACGAGCGCTGCGCATCCGTCTGCGTCGGGAAGGTTCCCGTCAGGCCCAGTGAAGCAATCAACGCTGCGCTTGCAGTTGCACCGCTCTGCACCGAGTAGGCGTCCAATTGACCAATGCTGAATTGGTTCACAAGGTGCGGTGTAAGGCTGATCGTGTGCGAAGCCATCCAGTTCGCATCTGTTTCGGTAAAGAAGGTCGCTCCCACCGAGCCCGAAGGTGAGCTCTGTGAACCGCTGACGATCTTGGAATAGGTTCCGCGACCAAAGACGCGCCCGAACTTGCCGAGATCTTGGTCAAACCGGTAAGTCTGCTGGTTTGTGGTGAGGGTGCCCAGAGACGCAACCCGGTAGTTGAAGCCGGTCGGGCAAGTGGTGCAATTGGGAGCCGGGATCATACCCGCGCCAATCGAAACCTGTGCAAGACGAGCAAAACGATCACTCGGAACGATCGACTTGAAGCCATTTCCACCAGGGAAAGGGTTGCCAGTCAAAGGATCCATGACTTCAGTGTCAAAGTTGCCCTGCAGGTTGGCCGGCGTCGGTACAGCGGTAAAGCTCGAACCGCCACCAGTGCTCTGCCGTTCACCTTCGTAGTTCGCCATCCAGAAGGACTTGTCCCGCCCGTTGTAAAGGAAAGGAATCCATACCGGACCGCTGGCTACATATCCAAACTGGTTCTGACGCAGCTTCTCTTTCACAGCGCCGCCCTGGAAGTAGCTCTTGGCATCAAATGCATCGTTGCGGTCAAACTCAAACAGCGAGCCATGCAGACTGTTCGTGCCGCTCTTGCTGGTTACGCTGATCTGGTTCGCACCAAATCCGTATTGCGCCGAGTAAGTTTCGCTCAGCACCTTGAATTCCTGAATTGCATCGACCGACATGATCACAGAGGGCGTATTGAGCGCCTGATCCGTGTTCAACATGCCGTCAAGCAGATAGGTGTTTGATTCAGGCCGGCTGCCGTTGATGCTGATGCCGTCGCCCTTGCCAACACGCATGCCACCCTGCTCGCCGCCCGTCGTCACCGCGCCCACACCCGTGAACAAAAGCGACTGGAAGTTTCTGCCATTCAACGGCAGTTCCACAACCTGCTTTTCGCTCACCAGCTGCGAAATCGCAGAGTTGTCGGTATCGAGTTCAACAGCGCTCGCCGTCACCTCGACCACTTCCGAAACACCACCCGGCTTCAGCGTCAGGTTGACGCGCGCCTGCTGGTCGACGGTCAGTGTGATCCCGCTGACGACTTCCTTCGAAAATCCAGAAGCCTGCACCGAAACCGTATAGGATCCCGGAATCAAGCTAAGCGCCGTGTAGTCGCCAGTACTCGTTGCTGAAACGGCCGTCTTCACGCCCGTCCCTGTATTGGTAATCGTCACCGTCGCGCCAGGCACTACCGCACCTGACGAGTCTTTAACCGAGCCCAAAATCGAACCGGTCGCTCCTTGCGCTGCCAGTTTTACCGCTGATCCGCAAATACCGACCAGTAGTAGCACCAACAGAACTAGACTTCTTCTTTGCATCATTCCAAGACCTCCTGAATTTTTCCTGCCCACTGTGCACTTTGGTTCCGATTCCACCATTCGATTGCGTCCTCGGGAATTCCCCGCACCCTGCGAGTCCTGGGTTGGGTTCACTCCAGTTCGAGGGATGGATTTCAGTGCAACGCGACTCTAACGACTCAATTTGATGATTGTCAACAACGAATTTATTTTCTGATTGAAATATTCAGCTTGCTTTTCTGCTCATTTGAAATGTGCACGTTTTCATAAAAGCAAACAACTCGACCCCGATTTTTACGAACCAAGCCAGACAGTTCCGAACTAAATCCCATTTTGAATTTATGCACTGAATTCCAGGCTACTAAAACGCAAAAGCAGTCGAACACTGATTCCCTATTGAATTTCTCAACCAAAAGCAAACCGCCCGGCAAGATCGACCGGGCGGTGCAAAACTTTCTTCAACTTTTCTACTTTTTCAGGCGTAACTGCCGCCGCCACTCTGTCTTCCCTGCCGCTCCGCCGTGATTTTTTCCACATAACCGCCATCGCGCAACGCCTGAAGCGGATCAACCGGCAAGCCCCGCTCCTCGCGCCAGGCAGCCAGCAGCGGTCGCACATCCTCCCAGAACTTACCCCGGAAAAGCTCCTCCGCCTTCACCAATTCACACCGCCCCTGCAAATGACCAAGTTCCTCTCGGTCTACAAGCGCTGACTTGAGCCAAAGCTCCTGCGCGCTCATCACCGTCTGCACCATCGCCTCTATCTTCCCTTTCAGATTGTGGCTCTGGTCAATCATGAACGCCACATCCAACGGCAGCCCATCCGACTTCGCCGCATGGATCTCATGGAAGATGCGGAAAACCTGATACGGATCGATCGATCCCAGCGTCAGATCGTCATCCGCATACCGACGGTCGTTGAAGTGAAATCCACCCAGCATATCGGTATGAATAAGCCACGCCACAATCTGCTCAATATTCTGCGCCGAATAGTGGTGACCCGTATCCACAAGCACCTTGGCCTGCGGTCCCGCCACCTTCGCCAGATGCAGCGCCATGCCCCAGTCGGCAATATCGGTGTGGTAAAAAGCTGGCTCAAACGGCTTGTACTCCACCAGCAGCCGCTGCCCCGATTTCAATTTACTGTGCGCCGCCTGCAAAGCTTCCTCGATCCACCCGATCCTGTGGCGAATGCTCTGCGTCCCGGGGTAGTTCGAACCGTCCGGCACCCACATCGAAATATCCCGCGCATTCAACTGCGCAGCAATCTCAATCGAATCCACAACGTGCTCCACAGCCTTCCCGCGAATCTCCGCCGAAGGATTGCAAAGCGAGCCAAACTTGTATTCCTGGTCCTGGAAAAGATTCGGATTGATCGAGCCAGAGCGAATCGAATGCTCTTTTTCCAGCAGCCGCACCTTCTCCACGTCATCGACACCGTTCGGGAGATCCCAAAGCACATGCAGCGCCATCGTTGGCGTGCTGCCTGTCAATCGCTGCACCTCGGCTGCATCGCTGAACTTCTCTTCAATCGTCGATGCGGCCGCGCTCTGTAGAAACTTCCCAAAACGCGTACCCGTGTTCGCAAAGCCCCACGAAGGTATTTCGATTTGAAACGCGTCCAGTGCCTCAAAGGCTCGAGCTTCAATCGCTCGATCCGTTAGATCCTTGCCTGCTGCTATCTCGGTCATCCATTCCATCCTCTCGCGAACGTGCCGCGATTACAAATATCAAATGCACACGACACGCCTCGTTCGGCCACGACTCGCGCCAAACGGATGCCGAGTGCCACACCTGGACCGTTCGCCCCCACCCGAGGAAGCACTTTGACCTGACCGGTCTTTCAATGACCGGTTAACGGTTCGTCAATGACGATTTCAAGACGAAGTCGCGAAAAAGATTCTGTAAAGATATAGATTGTCTATTGCATCAAGTCAATACCCCTCACTCCGCCAATTTTTTTGGGTTCCCCTTTCCGGCTTCCGCTCCAAGCCCGCAACCCCAGCCAAACCAAGCGAATCGGCCTTGAAATTGACCATGCAGTACCTCGTCAATTTCCCATAAGAAACTCTTGCCTATGAGAACTTTCGCGTGGTACTCCTACTACGTTCGAAACGAATGCATTCGGCCCCTTCTGAATTCAAGATGGCCCCAGCCGCAAATACCCCGGTAAATGTACTTAACCCCTTTGGAGACAACAAAGTGACCAGCCGTACCAGCAAGTCTTTCAAACGCTCTCAGCCTTCGCTCTCGCTCCTGCGCCCACTCATCGCCGTCGTCGGTTTGGCCCTTGCCTCCTCCTGCAGCCTTTCGCTCGCCGCCCAAACACCCGCATCCACTTCCCTCACCGTCCATTGGGATAAGCCCACCGTCCTCTCCAAATCCACGCCCACCCTCCAGATCGTCGTCAATCCCCTCACCATCCCCGGCTCCTCCATCCACGACGGAGCCTACGGCGCGGTCAAAGAACTCGGCGCAGAATATGTCCGCTACGTTCCCTGGCTTCCCTACCCCAAGTGGGCCGTCGCTGAACTCGAACCACCCACAGCCACCAAAACCTCCTGGGATTTCTCCCTCATCGATCCCCAGACCAAAGACTTCTTCGACGCCACCCAGGGCCATAACGGCATCCTCAACTTCAGCACCATCCCCACCTGGATGTTCAAAACCGACAAACCCGTCCCCTACCCCGCCGACCCCGCCCAGCCCGTCTGGAACTACACCCAGGGCACCCAACCCCTCGACCCCACCGGCAAACAGATCGGCGACTATTACGCCCGCCTCGTCAGCTGGTACACCAAGGGCGGCTTCACTGACGAATTGGGCGTTCGTCATGAATCAGGCCACCACTACTCCATTCCCGTCTGGGAAGTGCTCAACGAGGTTGATTTCGAACACAACATGACCCCCGAGCAGTACACCATCATTTATGACGCCATCGTTACCGCCATCCACAAGGTCAGCCCCGAAACCAAGTTCATGGGCATGGCTCTGGCCGCGCCCAGCGCCGCCCCCAAGTTCTTCGAGTACTTCCTCAATCCCAAAAATCACAAGCCTGGCGTCCCCCTCGATTACATTTCCTACCACTACTACGCCATTCCCTCCGTCCACTCCACCATCAATGAGTGGCAATACAGCTTCTTTGAACAGGCCGACGGCTTCCTCAATACCGTCCGCTTCGCCGAACTCACCCGCAAGCGCCTCTCCCCCGCCACCAAAGTCGATCTCGACGAGCTCGGCGTCATCTCCGCCGACGACCTCACCCAGGACCAGCCCGGCCACGTCACCCAGCCCATTCCCCCCGCCTACTGGAACCTCGCCGGAGCCATGTACGCCTACCTCTACATCGAGCTCGCCAAGCAGCAGATCGACATCGTCGGTGAATCCCAGCTCGTCGGCTACCCCACCCAGTTCCCCTCCGTCACCATGATTGACTGGACCAACGGCAAGCCCAACGCCCGCTTCCAGGTTCTCCGCCTGCTCAAGGAAAACTTCCACCCCGGCGACCAGCTCGTCGAAACCGCCCTGCCCTCCACCCTCGCAGGTGCTGATTTCGCCGCCCAGGCCTTCCAGACCAAACAAGGCAAGCGACTTCTACTCGTGAACAAGCGCAACCTCATCGTCGATGTCCCCCTGCCCTCCGGCTCTGAATCTGCCACCGCCGTCGCCGTAGACGTCCAAAGCGGCGAAGAACCAGCCCGCTCCGTCAAAATCGTAGACGGCAAAATCACCCTCGCTCCCTTCGCCGTCACCGTCGTAAGCTGGTAGCCAACCATGAGCCAATCCACCCCAACCCACCAACGCCTCGCCTTCATGCTGCGGATCAATCCCGGCATGGGCGAGGGCTACGATCAGCGCCACCAGCAGGTCTGGCCCGAAATGCTCGACCTGCTCTCGCGCTCCGGCATCTCTGACTACTCCATCTTCCGCCGCGACGAAACCCTCTTCCTCGTCCTTTCCATCGCCGCCGATGACACCTTCGACGCCGTATGGCAGCGCATCGAGGCCGACCCCATCAATACTCGTTGGCAAGACAGCATGGCCCCCTACTTCCAACCCCTCACCAACCTCCGCCCCAACGAACGCTTCCCCATGTTCCAGCAAGTCTTCTACATGCCCTGAAGAATCGTTCTCTCACACTGAATCAATCCGGGTGCCCCAGGACCCGCTTTTCACCCTCACACTTGTCTTTTTGGTTGTCATTCCCAAAGGGAATCTGCTTTTCACACTTCACACTCACACTTGCCCTTTTGGTTGTCATTCCCAAAGGGAATCCGCTTTTCACACTTCACACTTCACACTCGTCTTTTTGGTTGTCATTCCTAAAGGGAATCTGCTTTTCACACTCACACTTCACACTCACACTCGTCTTTTTAGTTGTCATTCCCAAAGGGAATTTGCTTTTCACACTCACACTCAATCAATCCGGGTGCCCCCGGTCCCGCTTCTGGGACCGGGGCTACAAATCCCCACGGAGAACACATGCCAACCCGCCCCCTCAAAGTAGCCCTCGCCGGCCTCGGCCTTTCCGCCTACTGGCCCCAGTTTCCCGGCCTCAAATCCAATCTCGAGAGCTACCTCTCCCGCCTCTCCGGTGAAATCTCCGGCCCCCACATTGAGGTCCTCCCCCTCGGCCTCGTCGACGACCTCCCCTCCGCCCGCGCCGCCGGCCACCGCTGCCGTCGCGAAGAAGCCGACATCCTCCTTCTCTATGTCACCACCTACGCCGTCTCCAGCACCGTCCTCCCGCTTGTTCAAAATGCCCAGCGCGCCGGCATTCCCGTCATTGTCTTGAATCTCCAACCCACCGCCGCCCTCGACTACGCCGCTTTCGCCCAGCTTCCCGACCGCACTGCCATGACCGGCCACTGGCTCGAATACTGCTCTGCCTGCCCCGTCCCAGAAATCGCCAACCTCTTTACCCGCGCCAACATCCCCTTCCACCAGGTCACCGGCTACCTCGGCGAACCCCACGTCCAATCCGGAATCGCCTCCTGGCTCGCCGCCGCCCATGTCGTCGCCACCCTCCGCAACTCCACCCTCGGCCTCATGGGGCACTATTACAGCGGCATGTTGGATATCTACACCGATGTAACTCTGGTTTCATCCGTCTTTGGCACCCACATAGAAATGCTTGAAGTAGACGAGCTCAGCGCGCTCCGCAATGAAGTCGACGAAGTCGCTCTCAACGAACGCATCGCCGAGTTCCACCGCGTCTTCGACGTCCAGCCCGACTGCTCCCACGCTGAACTCGCCCGCGCCGCCCGCACCTCTGTCGCACTCGACCAATTCGCCGCCAATCATGACCTCCAGGCCCTCGCCTACTACTACATGGGCTCCGGCAACCCCGCCAACGAAGACACCATCAGCTCCATCATCTTAGGCACGTCATTACTCACCGCCCGCCACATCCCCGTCGCCGGCGAATACGAAGTCAAAAACGCCATCGCCATGAAAATCATGGACTCCCTCGGCGCAGGTGGCAGCTTCACCGAATACTACGCAGCCGACTTCGCCGCCGATCAGGTGCTCATGGGTCACGACGGCCCCGGCCACTCTGGCATCGCCCAGGGACGAACCAAAGTCCGACCCCTCACCGTCTATCACGGCAAAGTCGGCCGCGGCCTCTCCGTAGAAATGTCCGTCCAGCACGGCCCCGTCACCCTGCTTTCCGTCGTCGAAGACAAGGCCCACGGTTTCAAACTCCTCATCGCCGAGGGCACCAGCGAACCCGGCCCCATCCTCGAAATCGGCAACACCAACAGCCGCTACAGCTTCCCAATCGGTGCCCGAGCCTTCATCGAACAATGGAACGCCCAAGCCCCAGCCCACCACTGCGCCATCGGCATCGGCCACCGCAGCACAGACCTCCACAAACTAGCCCAACTCCTCAAAATCCCCAGCATCCAAATCTGCTGAGCCGGGTGCCCCATGTCCCGCTTTGGGGACATGAGATTTCACAAATGCCCACCGGTCGTTGCCTTTGTCTTTCTTGTTGTCATTCCCCTCAGGGGAATCTGCTTCTCCCAACAGCGCCAAAGGCGCGCCACCATACCAGCCCAGCCCAACGGGCTGGGTTCACAAGGCCGAATAAGGATCGAGGGCTGAAAGCCCGCTCCATCCACACGCTGTGATATTCATTGATTTCTCAAGCTCAACCCTCTGCCAACCAGGAGCAACCTCGTGCAACTCAAACATCCCATCCTCGCTGCCTTTCTTCTCCTCGTCGTCGCCGCCCACGCACAGGCCCCCCAAGGCGAAGCCATCGCCGCCCAAATCCCCGCCCGCATCCAGCACTTCGTCGACACCAAAACCGTCGCTGGCGCAGTCACCCTCGTCGCCCACGGCGACCACATCGTTGAATTCAACGCCACAGGCATGGCCGACATCGCGGCCAACCGCCCCATGGCCAAAGACTCCATCTTCCAGATCATGTCCATGACCAAGCCCTTCACCGCCGTCGGCATCATGATGCTCGCCGACGAGGGCAAACTCGCCCTACGCGACCCCGTCGAACTCTACCTGCCCGAATTCAAAGGCCAGCGCGTCGCCGCCAACATCGGCCCTGACAACGCCCGCCTCAGCACCCCCGAGCACCCCATCACCATCCGCGACCTGCTCACCCACACCGCCGGAGTCACCGACGAAGCGCCCCCCGAGATCAGCGACTACCAGCACGCCATGAACGTCCCCCTCGACGAAGTCGTTCGGAAAATCGCCCAGCAAAAGCTCCTCTTCCAGCCCGGCACCGCCTGGAGCTACACCTCGGGCGGCATCGAAGTTCTCGGCCGCATCATCGAGGTCGTCTCCGGCCAAAATTACGCAGACTTCATCGCCGACCGCATCCTCAAGCCCCTCCAGATGAAAGACTCCTTCTTCTACCCCGACCAGCAGACGCAGGAGCAGCGAAACCGCATCGCCATGGTCTACGTCCTCCAGGACGGCAAACTCGTGCCTGCCTCCCGCAACATCCTCGGCGGCGACCCCGCCAAACACCGCGCCGGCTCCGTCTTCCCCGCCCCCGGCTGGGGCCTCTACTCCACCGCCGAAGACCTCCTCCACTTCTACGAAATGATGCTCCACAACGGCGTCTACCAGGGCCACCGTTACCTGTCAGACTTCGCAGTCCACCTCATGACCGAGCCCCACACCGCCAAAATCCGCCCCGTCGGCTGGATGCGCGGCGCAGACTACGGCCTCGCCTGGGAAGTCGTATCCGAACCCTTCGGCGAACTCGCCGGCCACTCCATCGGCACCTACGGCCACGGCGGAGCATTCGGCACCCAGGGCTGGATCGATCCAAAGAATAACCTCATCTCCATCCTCCTAATCCAAAAAGCCGACGGCGGCGCCGACAGCATGACCAACATCTTCCTCCACATGGCCGAGGCCACCGTCGACCGATAGTTCTCTTGCCGTTGCCCTTGCTTTTCTTGCTGTCATTCCCCATAGGGAATCTGCTTCTGCCGTTGCCTTTGTCCTTGCCCTTGCTTTTCTTTCTGTCACTCCCCGTAGGGGAATCTTCTTCTGCCAACAGCGCCAAAGGCGCGTCGCCATACCAGCCCTGGGCATCGCCCAGGGTGAGCCTCCGAAATAGAACCACCAAGGGCTGAAAGCCCGCTCCATCGCCGGTCACCCCATCCATGACCCCGCATCCGGGTCATGGATGAGAATCACAACAGCCCGCCTTTAGTTGCCCCCGTCCATGCCTCTCACACTTCACAGTCACACTCACTTTTCCGAACATCGCAGAGGCCACCGCATCCAGATGAAAAGCCCGGCAAACAAAACAAAGCGACAACCCAGACTGAAGTTGACTCTATCTGGCCTTTCGTTCTTCGCTGTTTCGCTCGCCGCATTCCTGACACTGTGCGGCTGCAGTTCAACCTCCTCGCCGACCCCAATTACACCTCCCGCCAACACTTCCATCGATCTGCTGCCCGACCCGGGCATGCACAACCCCGTCCTCCATTTCGGCGACGGAGGCGTCGCAAACAACCAGGGAACGCTCTTTCCCGGCACATCACCCGCAATGGGATACACCGATTACGGCTGGTGGGTAACGCAATGGGCAAAGGTCAGCAGCGATACCCCGCCAATCCCCTACTACCTCAAGCCAGACAGCTACATCTCAAACGATCCAGCCACCGCTGACTCCAACTTTGGCATTGCTCCTTTGACCTTCTACTCAGAGAACGACCCAACCATCTCTCACTTCGCCCTCTACCCAGACAAGCCTCTCAACAACTGGGTCTATGAACTCTGGTCGCAGGATGGCGCGCTATCGTCCGGCGGAGGCACCAATCTGTTCCTCTCCAACGATGTCGCCAATCCCACCAAAGCAACTCTTGACGCAGACGTCCATCTCCAGTTGAAAACCAAAATCAAGAGCCGCGTCCTCTCGTTCAACGACCCGGCCGCCATGACCGATGGTTCCGTCCTTGCCATGTACTTCACCGGCATGACGTTGAACTACACCGATCCCACTTCCGGAAAGCAGTACTGGCAGTTCCTCCAGATTCCTCACGCCAACACCCAGGAAAACACCACCACCTACGCTGGCTGCGCAAATCTGGGCAAGGACGGCATCCCCGACGTGCTGTGGAGCGGCATCCTTCCCGGCGGAACCTTTCTAAGCTCAACGCCATCCAACGGCTCCCTCAAGGATCTCGACTACGACGTGAACCAGTACCTCTGCGCCCTCGTCAAAGCCTCCTACGACTGCGGCTCAGGCCCCGTCACCTTTCCCCCCGCCGCCTACAACCTCAGCAACTGGCAGATCACATCCCTCTACATCGGGCTCGAAACAGAAAACCGCACCACATCCAACCCACAGACCATCCGCGGCCACGCCGGCCTCGGCGTTCAAATCGAAGACCTGCACTTAATCAAATATCCACAACTCTCCAGCCCACCCTGCAAATAGAAAACCTTTCGCGAGTGCCCCATCCATGACCCGCGTTTGGGTCAAGGGTGGGAACCACAACAGCCCACCTACCGTTGCCCTTGCTCTTGCCTTTCACACTCATACTCCACACTCACACTTCACACTCACACTCACACTCACACTCACACTCGCCTCCAGAGAAAGCCGTGGCTCGTCTCCTGAAAACTCCATCTATGATGGAGAATCACGTTCACGATTCTCTGCTGGCCTTCGTGCCACAAGTACATTCGCCGACGAGGCACAAGGAGAAACAATGGTTGGTCGCTGTGTGTGGATCATGATCGCTTTGGGCATTGCAAATTGCAGCGCTGCTCGTGCACAGCAGGCTCCGGACATCAATCAGGCCGTGCCGGAAATCGCCGCGCTTGAACCCGAGCTTGAGAGTCTCTACCGAGACTTGCATGAGCACCCTGAACTCGCCTTTCATGAGCAGCGAACTGCGGCAACACTCGCCGATCGCCTCAAGGCTCTCGGCTTCGAGGTAACCACCCAGGTGGGCGGCACCGGCCTTGTTGCCATCATGCGCAATGGCCCCGGTCCGGTCGTCATGCTGCGCACCGAACTTGATGCGCTACCCATCGAGGAGAAGACTGGGCTTCCTTTCGCAAGCAAGGCAAAGGCAACCGATTCCGAAGGGAAATTGGTCCCGGTCGCGCACGCCTGTGGTCATGACTTGCACATGGCCGGCTGGTTTGGCACCGCCAGTATCATGGCCCGCCGCCGCGACAAATGGCATGGCACGCTGATGCTGGTTGGCCAGCCTGCCGAGGAGATCACGCGCGGGGCCGCTGCCATGTTGGCAGACGGTCTATTCACCCGGTTTCAAAAGCCCGATTTTGCAATCTCGATGCACGACGAACCCTCTCTCCCATCCGGCAAGGTTGGTTTCCATGCCGGATTTTTTCGCGCGTCCTCAGATGCCGTTGATGTCACAATTTTCGGCCGCGGCGGACACGGTGCCAAGCCCCAGTTAACCGTTGACCCCATCGTCCTCGCGGCCCGCGCCATTCTCGGCATCCAGACCATCGTGTCGCGCGAGACAGATCCGCTGTCACCGGCCGTTGTCACAATAGGCTCCATCCATGGCGGCGTTGTAGGCAATGTGATTCCCGACGAAGTCAGGATGCTCATGTCCGTGCGAAGCTACGACGAAAAGGTGCGAAAGCACCTGATTGCGTCCATCAAGCGCCAGTTGGATGCCGAATCCGCAGCAGCAGACGCGCCGACTCCTCCGTCGATCAAGGTCACTCCAGGTGCTGAAGCCGTCTACAACGATCCTCAACTAACTGCGCGCATGGTCGATGCGCTGCGCCACAGTTTGGGGGCTGAAAGCGTCGTTGAAATGCCTGCCAAAATGACATCTGAAGACTTTTCAGAATACGGCCGCGCTGGTGCACGCGCAGTCCTCCTGCACATCGGTGCCGTCAACCCGGCAACTCTCGCAAGCGGCGCAAAAGTCCCCGACCTTCACTCCCCACAATGGTTTCCAGAGCTCGAACCAACACTCCGATCCCTCGTGGCCGCAGAAGTGGTGATGCTCACAGATCTGCTCGCAGCCCAGGGGAATGTGAGCAAATAGCTGAATATCAGCTCAAGCCGGCTGTCCGTGTCGTTGCCCTTGCTCTTGCCTTTCACACTCACAATTCACACTCCACACTCACACTCCACAGTCACACTCACACTCACACTCACACTCACACTTCACACTTCACACTCGCCTCTAGGGTAAGCCGGATTTCAACCCCGACCGTGGCCCCTGAGGTCCGTCTTCCGGCTATTCCGCTTGGCCCACCAAGCCTCGATCGCCTCGGCTCGCGTCGCCCCCGGATTCTGCTGAAAATACGCGCGAAAGTGCCGGTTATACTCCAGTTGCGCCGGAATCTCCCTCTTCTCCGCGTCGGGTTTCACACTTTCCCGGTAACAAAAAATCACGTCCCCTAGCCGCCGCCCCTCGCCTTGATGAATGAATTCCCTCACCGCAGCGTTGAAGCGGAATCCCGTCCCAAACTCCTTGCGCAGAAAAGCACCCAAAGCCGGTCCACAACGCCATCCTCGCCCAATCGTCATGTCCAAGTTAAATTCCAAAGGCATCGGAGCCACGCTCCTCGTCGGCCGCGAAGGTTTGGCAAGAATCGCGGCAGCATGCCCCACGGACGGGTCGGCCTGGCGCTTCAGTCGTTCAACAATCCGATGTTGAATCTCCAGCTTCGAACCCGAAGGCGAAACCCCATTGCGCCTGCAGAAGTCAACCATCTCAGCTTTTAGCCAGTACCATGCCAGGAACTCCTCGGCAGTCAACGCATCAGTCAGTAAGGGACGTTTCATAAGCACCCAGGGCCAGGCCAGCCGCCGCCCTAAGATGTTGTAGCACAACACCGAAATTCCATTTGCGAAGTTATAGGTTGGTGCCAGATGCAGGCGAGCTCATCAATCCGAAGCCGGATACCGGCTTCCCCAGGTCCCGTTTCTGAGACCTGGGATTTCCCACGGAAACCGCAGAACAATCGCCGTGAAACATAGCATTGTTGAGATGGTCAAAATTACGCGCCAACGCAAGCGCATGAAAAAGCGACACTTCCAACACAAATACTCGACAGATTCCGCTCGTCGAAAAACCCGCAGATGTTACACGTGCAGCAACGCCGCCCTACTGCGTACTCAGCAGATTCCCATACCCCACAATCGCCGTCGAACCCACCAGCACAAGCAGCGTCAAAAACACCAGCAACTTCGTCCGCCCGCTCACCCCGCGCCACTCATGCAGCGCAATTCCCCACAGCGTGCTGAAAATAATGATGCTCGCCATATGCAGCGTCCAGCTCGAAAAACCATACTTCTTCCCCATCTGCGTCTCCCCCATCGAGTAAAAGAAGAACTGCAGATACCAGGTAAATCCAGCCACCGCCGACAAGATATAGTTCCGCGCAATCGAGGCACCCTTATCGCGCCCAGCCGGGATCCCCACATACTCAGCAAACGACTTGTTCCGCGTGCTCAGAATCAGGCACCAGACGCAGTTGGTCACAAACCCGCCCGTCAGCACCACAATCAGCACTGGAAAGCCCTGAAACATCACCGGCGTTCCGTGGGCCAGCGAAAGCACCTTGATCGGATCGCCCGCCGCCAGACCAAACGCGAAGCACGCGCTCATAATCCCGCAAAACGTCGCCACCGCCAAACCCAGCTTCAGGTTGAACTCCGGCACCGTTTCCTTCGATTTCTCCCGCGAAAGCTCATTGTCCTTTGAAATGCCCGCTGCCCCGGCAAACAGGATTCCCAGCACGCAAACTCCGACACCGCACAGAATCACGATGCCCGACTTTGTCTGCAACAGTCCCATGAACTGGCCGCGAAAAATCGGCGGAATCAGCGTGCCAAAAACTGCCGTGTAGCCCAGCGCTACGGCCATCCCAAGAGATAAACCCAGGTACCGCATCGTAAGACCAAAAGTCAGGCCGCCAAAGCCCCACATCAGTCCAAAGAGGAAGCACCATCCCAGCACCGAAACCGGGGTCTGGCTAAGCACCGTCAATAGATCGCGGCTGAACAGTGCAGCCATGACCCACGGAGCAATAATCCAGCTCACCACGCCGCCGGCCAGCCAGTAGGTCTCCCACGACCAGCCCGTGACTTTGCGGTAAGGGACATAAAAACTGGCTGAGGCCAGGCCGCCAAGCCAGTGCAAAAAAACGCCAAGAAACGGGTTGGGAATCAAGAGGGGAAGTCTCCTTTTACATCGGCAAACATTGTGCTTAATGAAATACCAGCGAATCCTAGGGCACGTTGCAAACCCTTGTCAACCAAATCCTGCGCTCGCTTTTTCGCTGCCTCCGCCGGGCATGTTTCCCAACTGAATAATCTCCCTGAAAAGTTTCAACCACGAACTCACCCTTTTCTGCGAAGATAGCCGATAAGGTTCGCGCAAGGCTTTTAACTCAATGCTGGGCCGCAGCTTAGCATCCTCGCCCTACCGGTGCGTTTTCAAGGAGAATGACTTTGGCTCGCGGTAAAATCAAGCGCCTCTACCTCATCCCCATCCTGTCGAAGGCCCTCGACGTACTCGAAATGCTCGAAGAGCAAAACTCGTCGATGACGCTTGAAGACGTCTACCAGCGCACCCAGATCTCCAAGACCTCGGTCTACCGCATCCTCAAGACTCTCGTGCATCGCGGCTACGTCGCCCAAGGCGAGAGCGGCGAATACCGCCTCGTCTCGCGCCCCAAGCGCCTGCGCTTCGGCCTCGCCGTGCAGAGCGCAGAACTCCCCTTTTCTCAGCAGGTTGCCGCCTCCGTCACGGCCGCCGCTGCCAGCTCCGGCGTCGAGCTCATCATCCTCGACAACCACTTTGACGCTGAAACCGCCATCCGCAACGCCGAGGAATTCGTCGCCAAGCGCGTCGATCTCGTCCTCGAATTCCAGGCCGAGGAGCACGTCGCCCCCCACGTCGCATACATCTTCAAAAACGCCGGAGTCCCGCTGATCGCAATCGACGTGCCCCACCCTAACGCAACCTACTTTGGCGTGGACAATTTCGAGGTCGGCTACGAGGCCGGAGTTCTGCTCGCACAACACGCGCTGCGCAAGTGGAAGGGCAAGGCAGACTGGGTCCTCGGCGTAGGGCTGGCCGAGGCGGGCAGCTTCGTCCAGAGCCGCATTACCGGCGCGTTTGAGGGCATCCGCACCCGCCTCGCCGAAGCCGACATGCACATTCCCCCGGAGCGTTTTCTGCGTCTTGAAGGCCGCGGCATGCGCCAGCCGAGCAACCTCGCCATCCAGGAGTTTCTCGGCAACCACCGCAAGGGCGAGCGCTTCCTGGTCGCCACCGCCACGGATTCGAGCGCCCTGGGCGTGCTCGACGCCGCCCGCAACGCAGGCCGAGAACAGGACTTTGCCATCGTCGGCCAGGACTTCATCCCCGAAGTGCTCGAAGAACTCAAAACCAACAAGAGCGCCATCGTAGGCTCAGTAAGCCACGAAGCGCACACCTACGGCCCCCGACTCATCCAACTGGGCATCACAATTGTGCGCGGTAACTCCGTACCCCCGTATAACTACGTGAAGCATCGCGTAGTGACGCCAGAAGACCTGACAAACGAGCCGCAGGGGGAGTGACGATAAAGGCGAGTGTGAGTGTGTTCTATTGCTGATGATAAGCCGACTTATCGTTACCAATCAATCGCGCGTGGAGCTCGCATCATCGGTTTCCGCCCCCCGTTAGCCTCCTAAAAACGGCTACAGCGAATAAGCTTTGGACTCGGCGGGCCAATACGGCCTGCCACCTAGCTCGTTCGCGATCGCATATACAGGTTCTTCGCCCATCTCGACGAGCGGCGAGAAGACGGATGGGGTGCTCGCGTAGGTTCCGACGAAGAAGTCGATGCTGCCGTCGTGATTGAACGAAAGATTATTCGCGGCGCAGCGGCTATCGGAGTAGCGGGAATACTCACTGACCATTTCGTTTGGCCAATAGACTCTGAAGCCGATTACGAGATCGCCTTCAAATATGAACTCCATCAACCCCTTGTACACATGATCGTACGGGCAGAATTTTCCAATTAAGTCTCTGAAGGAGCGCCGGTCTCGGTTGTAGAGTGCAAGAAGCGCCGAGTGAAATGCAAAAGCCTCGTTCGTAATCGTGGCCAAGCTTGCGAAGGGAATGAGAGGAGTCATGCAGCCCTCCTCTTCCGAATACCAAGTGTCGGATAGCAGTCGCATGCTTCCGTTATGAACCACATAATCGGAGTGGTATACAGCGTTGCGGACGGTTGAATTGTAGATTTCTTGAAGCGCCTTGCCGACCTCTGGCATGTTTGCTTCATCCGACATTTCTTAGATCTTCTTAATTTTCTTGCTCGGGCTTGGCTGTCTGAAATCGACGATCTTCCTAACGCCATTCACTTTGCGGTAGATCGGCTCGGCGAGCGATCGGAGGGGATTGGTGTGATATTTCAGCCCAAGGTGCAACCGCAGCAGGTTGGCTATTAGGTCATACGGGAAGTTCATTTCCGTGATGTGGCAATAGGAGATCAATGCAAGTCGGGCATGAGTGTTCAGTGGATCAGGAAACTTTTCGTCGGGATAGTCAAGAGTTCGCAGGTTAGCAAGGTCCTTCAAAAACTCCGTCGATTCCGTATAGGAATCCCATCCTGTGTCTGTCATTCCAGCGGCTCTCACGAGTGTGCAAACGAATTGAAACAGTGTCTCGAAGACTTTGCATTGTTCGTTGACGAAAAGAGGATTGAGAATATCAGCGAAATGCCTCATCCGTGAGGGTTCGAGCTCGATCGACTCTTCGCTTCCAATCAACATGCCACCTCGTAGACGGTTAAGCCGTCACCTCTAAAGAGTAATCGAACCGAAACGTTGCACAGCTACTGATTCTTTAACGGGAAACAGCTTTCGCGGGTATCGCTGTGCAGTCTCAGAAAAGCTACCCTCAGCGGCTGAAGCCCTGTTTGGATTTTTGATTCATTGTGCCGGGGATGAATCCCCGGCCTACCTTCGGAATTGTGAACCAAAGTCTTGAGCTTGCGGATTCAGACCGGACATTCCATATCCCCTCTGTGATAAATTAAGTCTGTGAGCCCGAAAAAGCCGCCCGCCATTACGACCAAGATCGAGGAGCACAGGCTCAAAGGCAAAAGGCGCGGAGCGGTCCTCAAGGAACAAGTGTGGTTTGAAGATGGAAAAATCACTCATTACAGTTTGGCCTACATCAACCTGAATCAGTGTTCGGTCGATCACGGACGCGTACTTGGCTACGACAACAGCCACAACTACCATCACCGGCATTGCATGGGCAAAGTTGAATCGGTCCAATTCACAAGCTACACCGAGTTGGTTGAGCGGTTCATCGAAGAAGTTCACGAACTCTGGAGGATCGAAGATGCCAAAGACTAAAGTAACGATCGCCACCGACACGACGGAAGGGTTCTTCAACCGCCTCCGCGCGAACGCCCGGAGACTCGATCAAGGAGAAGCGCTACGCCCTGAAATCACCATCAGCTTTGAAGACTCGGCCGACCTCTTGAAGGTTCTGACTTCTGAGCGGGTGCGTCTTTTGCGTTCAGTGAAAGGAAATAGCCTGCAAATTTCGACGCTTGCGGGCGGATTGAATCGCGATATAAGAGCGGTGAGCCGGGATGTGACGATGCTTGAGAAGGCCGGCCTGCTGCGCACCCGCTACGAGTCGAATCCTGGGCATGGGCGGCTCAAGGTGGTGGAGTCGGTGGCTCGGGAATACAAGTTGATTGCCAACCTATAGAGGGCCAACCGGCGAGTCAATCGACGCCAAAGGTGAAGAGCGGGTCGTCGAGGCCGGCGCCGGGCAGTGTGACCCAGTATTCGCCGGGCTCCAGGTGAAAGCCGGGCGGGTTCACTGCAAAGGAAAAGATTCCATACTTCACTACTTCGAGCGTGATCATCTTTTCGTTGCCCTGATTTGACCCTCCGCTGAAGCCGCTGTGGGAAATCGAGACCACGCACTCCCGATCCTCCCCTTTGACCTCAAAGGGAAAAATGCGAATCGCCTGTGGATACTGGCCAGGCAAAGGGCGAAAGACAAAGACGAGCTTGTCCTTAGAAGACACGCGAAAGCTTGAGTGGATGCCTGCAACAATATCAACGACTTTGAACGACCCGAAGCCCGACCGGTTCTTCCGCTTCCAACGCTCGCCGGGCAGCGGTTCCAGCGCTTTCTTTTCGCTATTGAGGAAGAACATTTTGCCCATCTGGGCTGGCTCTGCAACGTCGGGCTGCCTGGTCTTTGGGGCAGGAGCGTTCCCGATCAATCCGCCCAAAACCGGCGAGATCATCACGGTGGGAATGCTTTTCTTTTGAATCGCTTCAATCACGCGGTCGCTTGCACCAGCCGCTTTGAGGGCGATGATGCCGTCGGCTGTTGTGTCATATTTGCCTGAGTTGGCTACGACGGTCTTGATGATGATGTCGTCGGAGAGGCCGGCTTTGATCATCTTGCCGATGCTTTCGTTGTCCATCTGCTGCTGGGCGACAGCCAAGACCGAACCCAGCACAACGAGAACAAGAATAGCCAGTTTTGGGCGCATCGCCGCTCCTTTTTCACCCTCAAGGAACTCTTGGAGAAGACCAGATCATCATCCACGAAATTGGAGCTCCGGGGCAAGACTGAGTTCTATGCGCGGCGGAATTTCTTTTGTTAATTCGAATAAGAAATACTTCCCCTATTGTTTTTCCGCATGATATTGTTGTTGGGTTCGCTTGTTTGATCTCCAATCTGTCCCCACTGTTGACGTAAAGGATGCCGACCATGACCACCGCTACGACTGCTGCGCCTGCGCTGAAGTACCTTGAAGATCGCTGGGATGATGCCATTGCCGCCACGCTTGACCCGCCAGAGCTGCTCCGCTACCGCTCAAACCTGCTGGGCTCTGACCTGCGCATCACCAATTTTGGCGGGGGCAATACCAGTTCCAAGCTCACCGAAATTGACCCGCTTACGGGCGAGCCGGTAGAGGTGCTGTGGATCAAAGGCTCGGGCGGCGACGTAGGCAGCATCAAGCGGTCCGGCTTCGCGACCCTTTATCTGGATAAGGTGCTCGCTCTCGAAAAGAGCTACCGCGGCGTGGCTTTTGAAGACGAAATCGTCGGTATGTACCCCATTGCCGCCTTCCGCGCCAACCCGGTGGCGGCCTCGATTGACACGCCGCTGCATGGCTTCCTGCCCTTTCCCCACGTCGACCATCTGCACCCGGACTGGGGCATTGCCCTGGCCGCAGCAGCCAATGGGGCAGCCAAGATGGAAGAATTCAATGCAGAATTTGGCCACAAGCTGGTGTGGCTGCCGTGGCAGCGCCCCGGCTTTGAACTGGCCATGATGCTCAAGCGCGCAGTGGCGGCAAATCCAGGCTGCGATGGCATCGTCCTCGGCGGCCACGGGCTGTTTACCTGGGGCATGACACAGCGCGAATCCTACCTGAACACGATCACGATCATTGACCAGCTCGGACAGTTCCTTAACCGGCACGGCAGCCTTGTTGGGACGGGGCTGTTTGGCGGCCAGGTGCAGCAGGTGCGCGGCGACCGCAAAGCCATCGCCACCGCCATTCTGCCCTTTCTGCGCGGACGCCTCGGCACCCAGCGACGGGCGATTGCGAGCTTTTCTGATGCCGAAGACGTGCTGGGCTTTGTGAATTCAGCCAATGCCCGCGACCTCGCCTACCTTGGCACGAGCTGCCCTGACCACTTTATCCGGACCAAAATCCGCCCCATGTTCGTACCCTGGGCAGAGAATGCAGACCTCGCCACGCTCAAGGCGCAAATCGTCGAATCCCTCAAAGTCTATCGAGAAGACTACAAAGTCTATTATTCCAACCACGCGCTGCCCGATTCTCCTGCGCTGCGCGACCCCAGCCCGACAGTGGTGCTGATTCCGGGCGTTGGCATGTTCAGCTTTGGCAAGAACAAGACTGAGGCGCGCATTACGGGCGAGTTCTACACGAACGCGATTCATGTAATGGAGGGCGCAAGCGCTCTCGGCTTCGGCGAGCCTGAAATCAAGACGGGCGATGAGGTACCGCAGGCTGGGCCGGCGGCGCCTTCGTCTGCCTTCTCCGTGTGCACGAACTATGTCGCCCTGCCGCCTTCTGAGGCCTTTCGCATTGAGTATTGGGCGCTTGAAGAGGCAAAAATTCGCCGTCAACCACCAGAAAAGGAGCTGAGCCGCAAGGTGGTGCTGGTCGTTGGCGGCGGCAGTGGCATTGGCCGCGAAGTGGCCCGCCTCGCCGCCGAGCGCGGTGCTCACGTGGTTGTCGCCGACCGCGATACGGCCGGCGCAGAGCGCGTCATCGGCGAGCTCAAGCACATCGTGCCGGCTGAATTTACCGCCTGGTCGCCGGTCGATATTACCAATCGCGAAACCATCCGCGGCGCGCTCGATGCTGCGGTGAACGCCTTTGGCGGTGTCGATATTCTCATCAATACGGCGGCAATGTTCCCATCATCTCCGGACGGCATCATCTCTGACGCAATGTGGGCCGTCACCCTCAACGTCAACGTCACAGCCAACTACCTGCTTACGGATGAGGCGGCCAAGCTCTTCAAAGAGCAGGACTTGAACGTCTCAGTCGTGCTCACCAGCTCAGCCAATGCAGTGGTGAGCAAGCGCGGCAGCGAAGCCTATGATGTCAGCAAAGCGGCGCTCAGCCACCTCGTTCGCGAACTTGCCATCGGTCTTTCGCCCAGGATTCGCGTCAATGGCATCAGCCCAGCCACCGTCGTCAAAGGCAGCACGATGTTCCCGCGCGACCGCGTGCGCGCTTCGTTGGCGAAATACAACATCCCCTTTGAAGACTCGCTCTCAGATGACGGACTGCGCGATCTGCTTGCAGCTTTCTATGCCAAGCGCACGCTGACCCACCAGCCCATCGATCCGGTTGACTGCGCTGAAGCGATTCTCTTTCTCGCCGGGGAACGCAGCCGCTGCACCTCTGGCCACCTTATCCCTGTAGACGGCGGTCTGACTGAGGCCTTTCTCCGATGACAGGCCCAATGAGCGACTCCAACCTCCCCCTCGACCCTCGGGCTCTCGTCGCAATCGACTTGGGCGCCGAGAGTTGCCGCGTCTCGCTCCTTCGCTGGCACTCTGGCGAACCAGAGATCACCCTGCTCCACCGCGTCCCCAATGGCCCCATCAGCATTGGGGAGCATCTCCATTGGCCCATTGACCGCATCCTCTCCGGCATTGCGGAGGGGTTGCGCAAAGCAGCCGAAGCTGCACCCGAGGGCATTCGCTCCATCGCCGTGGACGGCTGGGCCGTGGACTACGTCCGCCTCGGCGTCGACGGCACCCCAATCGGTTTGCCATTCTGCTATCGCGACGAACGCAACGTAGCCTCCAAGGCCGCAGCCGAAGGAATCATCTCTCCTGAAGACCACTTCGCACAGACCGGAGCGCAGCCCCTGCGCATCAACACTGTCTATCAGCTTGTGGCAGATAGCAACGCCGGTATCGCACCTGAAACTCCGTGGCTGCTGCTGCCGGAGTATGTCCTGCACTGGCTCGGAGGCCGCCGCGTCGCGGAATACACCAACGCCACACATACCGGACTCGTCGATCTACAAACCGGAAACTGGTCTGAATCCATCTTCAAAAAGCTGAGTCTCTCTCTTGAGGCGGCTCCTGAAATCGTCCCTCCCGGCAGCGTTCTTGGCAAGCTTAAAGGACCTCTGGCCGACCTGCGCGCATTCGTCGATACCAACCTGATCGCGCCCGCCTGCCATGACACAGCGTCGGCCATTGCCGCCATTACCGCAGACATGGCGCACACCGCCTACATCGTTTCCGGCACCTGGTCGTTGGTCGGCACGGTAGTGCAAGAGCCTGTGAACACGGCAGAGGCCCAGCACACCGGCTTCACCAATCAGGGCGCGGCCTCGGGCGGATACTGCTTCCATACCAACATCAACGGCATGTGGATACTCAAGCAATCGATGGACGACTGGGCGTTGCAAGGCCGCACCATCGACCTGCCGACCCTCGTCGCCCAGGCCGCTGAGGTCGCCTCCATTCCCGGCCTCATCAATGTAGATGCGCCGCGGCTGATGCTTGCCGGAGAAATGCCCGCCCGCATCAACCAGGAGCTCATCGAAGAGGGCCTCGAACCCATCGCCGACATCCCCGGCAATGAACCCATCTTTGCGCGGATCATCTTCGCCAGCCTGGCGCAACGCTATGCCGTTACCGTGCGCAATCTCGCCGCCCAAACCGGTCGGACCTTCGAGCGCATCACCATTCTCGGTGGAGGCAGCCGCAACACACTCCTCAGCCGCCTTACCGAAGAAGCCACCGGCCTGCCCGTCTCTGCCGGGGAAGCCGAAGGCTCGACGCTCGGCAACTTTGCGGTACAGCTCGCTTCAGTCGAGAATCCGCATCCCGCCCTGCCCCCCGATCCAGCAATAGTCCGCGCCTGGGCCAGCCGTCTCGCAACCCATCCTGCTCTGGTCACTGCCTCAACAAACTAGCCCCCTGGGCAGTCCCTCGCTTATGCTTGCGTTCACTATGATTTCGCTCTCTTTCCACTTTTAGAAATCAACGCCAGAAAACAGTCCGTCCGGAGCTCCGCCCGATGTTCAAACAGCCGTTCAGTGCACACCCACTGCAATCCACCGCAAAAAAGCTCGTCGCCGCCACTCTCGCCGTGCTGCTCTCCACCGCAGCCCTGCCCGCCCAAACCACGGTCGATCTGCGCTCCGGCTTTGAAAATCCTCCCAACGGCGCGCGCCCCCGCGTCTGGTGGCACTGGCTCAACGGCAACATCACCAAAGAGGGCATCAAGCTCGATCTGGAATGGATGCACCGCATCGGCATCGGCGGCTTTCAGAACTTTGACGCTGCGCTCGGCACGCCCCAGGTCGTTGAAAAGCGTCTGCCCTACATGACTCCGGAGTGGAAAGACGCTTTTGTCTATGCGACCAAACTTGCCGACCAGCTTGGCCTCGAAGAAGCCATCGCCGGCTCCCCCGGCTGGAGCGAAACCGGTGGCCCCTGGGTCAAGCCCAGCGAGGGCATGAAGAAATACGTCTGGAGCGAGATTGAAGTGGACGGCGGCAAGCCCTTCTCCGGTTCCCTGCCCCACCCGCCAACGAATACCGGCGCGTTCCAGAACATGGGCAACCACGACATGCCCGCCGACGGCGACCCGGTCAAAGGCATTGAGTACTACGCTGACAGCGCCGTCATCGCCTACCGCCTGCCCGCCAGCGATGTCAGCGCGACCAGCCTGCATCCCAAGGTCATCACCAGTGCAGACCCTGACCGCCCCATCGACCCCGTCGAACTCTCTGACGGCGACTACACCAACGGCGTAGCCTTCCGTTCCGCTGAAGTCGGCGAAAACTCCTGGATCCAATACGAATTTCCCCAGCCCACCACCATCCAGGCCATCACTTTCGTCGACGGCGCTCCCTTTAACGTCATGTCCATCTTTGTGGGCTTTGGCGAGAGCGGCCGCGACCTGCTGGCCAGCGACGACGGCCAGACCTTCCGCCCCATCACGCACCTCGAAGCTGGCGCCGTGGGTACCACCACTGCCTTTGCCCCCGTCACCGCCAAATTCTTCCGCGTCACCTTCAAAATCGCTGCCCCTCAGCCCAACCCGTTTGCCGACATGGGGCTCGGAGCTGCTCCGGCTGAAACCGGTCTGCCGCCGGTTCGCGTCGCTGAACTCGTGCTGCACCCCGGCGCGCGCGTCAATCGCTTTGAAGACAAGGCCGCCTTCTTTCCCAAGCCGGACGTTGGTGCCCTGGCCTCGGCTGCCGTTGCTGCCGCTGACGTCGTGGACAAATCCTCGGTGGTCGATCTGACCAGCAAGATGACTCCGGAGGGCAATCTTAGCTGGACGCCGCCTGCCGGCAAGTGGAAGATCGTCCGATTCGGCTATTCGCTCATCGGCATCACCAACCACCCGGCCAGCAAAGAAGCTACCGGCCTCGAAGTCGACAAGCTCAACCACACCTATGTCAAGAGCTACATGGAGCGCTACCTGACTCAGTACAAAGATACGCTGGGCGCTGACTTCATGGGCAAAAAGGGCCTCAAGTACGTAATCACCGATAGCTGGGAAGCAGGCTCGCAGAACTGGACCGACAACATGATTGACCAGTTCACCAAGCGCCGCGGCTACAGCCCGCTACCCTGGATGCCGGTGCTGACCGGCCACGTCGTTGAATCGGCCGAAGCCAGCGACCGCTTTCTCTGGGACTTCCGCAAGACCATCTCTGACCTGATTGCCGACGAGCACTACGGGCAGGTTGAGGCCTCGATTCACGACTTTGGCCTCGGCCACTATGGTGAATCGCACGAGTCAGGTCGCGCCTTTGTGGGCGACGGCATGGAAGTAAAGAAGCTCAACGAAATCCCCATGTCGGCCATGTGGACCCAGACTCCCGGCGTCAACAAGGAGCTCTACAGCTACAACGCCGACGACCGCGAATCCGCCTCCGTGGCTCACATCTACGGCCAAAACATCGCTGCGGCCGAGTCCATGACCGCGCAGGCCGCACCCTGGGCGTGGTCCCCGGCAACGCTCAAGCCAACGGCCGACAAGGAGATGGCCGAGGGCATCAATCGCTTCGTCATCCACTGCTCCGTGCATCAGCCGCTCACCGACAAGGTGCCCGCGCTGGGTCTTGGACCCTTCGGGCAATGGTTCACCCGCAACGAAACCTGGTCCGAACTCGCCCCAGCATGGGTCAACTACCTTGCGCGCTCCAGCTACATGCTGCAGCAGGGCCACTTCGCCGCCGACGTCATCTACTACTACGGCGAAGACTCGAACCTCACCGCCATCTTTGGCAACAAAAATCCTGACGTGCCCGAGGGCTACGGCTTTGACTACATCAACGCTGACGGCCTCATTCACGTGCTTTCGGTGAAAGACGGCCGCGTGGTTACGCCGAGCGGCATGAGCTATCGGGTCCTCGGCCTGGACCCCTACAGCCAGCGCATGTCCCTGCCCGTCCTCAAGGCGCTGCACAAGCTCGTCTCAGACGGCGCGACCGTTGCCGGCCCCAAGCCCAGCACCGATGTCAGCAACTCCGACGACGCAGCAGAATTTGCCAAGCTCACCGCTGAACTCTTCGGCGACGGCTCCGGCGAACACACCGTCGGCAAGGGCAAAGTCTACGCCGGCCAGCCGCTGGCGCAGGTGCTGCCCAAGCTTTCGCTCGCGCCTGACTTTGACTACACCAAGCCGGAACCCAGCCTCGATGTCCTCTTCGTCCACCGCCACACCGACGACACCGACATCTACTACGTTGACAATCGCAGCGACCAGCCGCAGACGCTCTCCACCAGCTACCGCATCACCGGCCGCCAGCCCGAGCTGTGGCATGCTGAAACCGGCCTCAGCGAGCCGGTAAGCTACACCGTCGCCGACGGCAAAACCACCATTCCGCTCAAGCTTGACCCGTGGGGAACGGTGTTTGTGGTCTTTGGCAAATCCACCCACAGCACTTCGTTTGCCGTCAAAACGCCCAGCGAAACCCCGCTCACCGAGATTCCCGGCCCGTGGCCCGTGAGCTTCCAGCCCAATCGTGGAGCACCCCCGACCGCCAGCCTGCCTGCGCTCACCAGTTGGAGCGAAAACGCCGACCCTGGCGTGAAGTACTTCTCTGGCGTGGGCACCTACACCAAGAACTTCGAGGCCTCGGCCGCCTGGTTCAAAAAGATGAAGCCCGGCACGAAATTCATCATCGACCTCGGCGAAGTCAAAAACCTCGCGGAAGTGACGGTCAACGGCAAATCCGTCGGCATTGTCTGGCATACGCCTTACCGCGTGGACGCGACCAGCGCCCTCAAGCCCGGCACCAACACGATTGAAATCAAGGTGGCCAACGCCTGGGTCAACCGCCTCATTGGCGACCAGCAACCCAACGCGAACAAGATCACCTTTACCATCATCCACCCGTACAAGGCCGACTCTCCGCTGCTCCCCAGCGGTCTGCTAGGCCCCGTAAAACTCATCCAGACTGTGAACTAACTTGGCGGTTTCACGCACGGCAAAAGAAGGCGCGGCGCAGGCTGCGCCCCGTGAGACATCGGCCAACCTTGTTTATCATCTCTACATGCCCAAACTGGATGGCCAGACCCTTCTTATCGACGCCGACGACACGCTGTGGGAAAACAACATCTACTTTGAACGCGCCATTGCCGCCTTCATCAGCTACCTTGACCATCAGACGCACACGCCCGAGCAGGTGCGCGAGGCGCTGAACCAGGCCGAGCGCGAAACTATTCTGTCGCACGGCTACGGCCTTGGCAGCTTTACCCAGTCGCTGATTACCTGCTTTGAACGCCTCACAAACCCCGCCGAATCCACCCACATGCGCGAGGTACAGCACGAGCAGATCCGCCGCTTCGCCCAATCCATCGCCGAGCAGGAAATCGAGCTGTTGCCCGGCGTCGCCGACCTGCTTCCCTCCCTCGCCGAGCGCCACCGCCTCATCCTCATGACCAAGGGCTCGCAGGCCGAGCAGGCTGACAAGCTGGCGCGCAGCGGTATTGCGCACCACTTCACCGCCGTCGAAATCGTCGCCGAAAAACACCCCGAAGCCTATCGCGAAGTAACCCGCCGCCACGAGTGCCAACCCCACTCAACCTGGATGATCGGCAATAGCCCAAAATCCGACATCAACCCCGCCCTCGCCGCCGGCATCCATGCCGTCTTCATCTTCCACAAAGACACCTGGGTGCTTGAGCACGCCGAAATCACCCCGCCGCCACCCCACCAGAACCTGCTCGAAATCAGCTCATTTTCAGCGCTGGCTGAGTTCTTCTAGCCCCGCCGCAACCCGCAATTGACACCAGCAACCCCCACCCAATAGGGTCATCTCTTCAGTCGCCAATCCACTTTCCAAGGCCGCCATGTCCCTGCGCACCTCCGCCCGGCTCATCGTCACCGACAGCCACTTCCTCGTGCCCTTCTTCGTACTGCTGTTTGGCATCGCGCTGCTGATTGGATTGCACTGATGACGACCGCCCCTTCCAAGCGCTCCAGTATCTCGCTCCACCAGCTCGGCGTCATCGCAGGCCTCACCGCAGGCGTCTGGCTGGGCGCTGCTGAGGCCCCAACCAAGCTCGTCGACATCGGCCTCTCGCCCTACACCATCTCGCTCTGCATGGTGGCCGGCGTCTTTACCGCGCGCTGGACGTTTCCAACCCTCATCAAAGGCACCAGCTTCGTCTTCGCTGACCTGGCCAGCAAAAAGCACCTCATCCTCTGGGCCCTGCTCGCCGGCGCACTCTGGGCCGTAGCCAACACCCTCACCGTCTTCGCCATCCGCGACGTCGGCCTCGCCATCGCCTTTCCCCTCTGGAACGCCAACGCCCTCATCGGCCTCTTCTGGGCGCGCATCCTCTTTCGCGAACTCGAGGGCGCCGGCCCCAAAATCCTCGTCCGCGTCCTCTTCGGCTCGCTGGCCATTGTCGTAGCCGCCATCCTTCTCGGCTATAGCAGCCTGCCGAGCGGCATGGCCAGTGACAGCGCCCATACGCACCGCGCCGTCCAGGGCATCCTCGCCGCCTTCGGCGCAAGCCTCATGTGGGGAACCATGTACGTCCCCTACCGCAAGGCCTACCTCAGCGGCATGAATCCCCTCTCCTTTGTCACCGCCTTTACCGTCGGCGAACTGGTCACCGTCGGCACCCTCGCCCTCACCCTCGGCGGTGGCTCGCAGGCCATCCTCGGTGAACTCCACCGCTCGCAAGGAGTTTTGTTCTGGCTCTTCCTCGGCGGATTCGTCTGGGTCGTCGGCGATCTCTTCCAGCAATTCGCCGCCAAATACCTCGGCATCGGCCGTGGCATCCCCCTCTCCAATACCAATCAGCTCTGGGGCCTCGCCTGGGGCGCCCTCGTCTTTGGCGAACTCACCTCCGCCGACCTCGCCCACAAGCTGCTCGTCCTCGCCGGATCGCTCGTCATGATCCTCGGCGCAGCTCTCATCAGCTCTGCCGCCGCCTCAGGCAAAGAGGAGACCTCGCGCAACCTCGCCCTGCTGCGTGAATGCGATCGCTACGGCCTGAACTATCAGGCAACTCTAGCAACTATGTCTGGCGAAGACGATAATCCCGACTTCAAGCGCCGCTGGTGGGATTATGCGATCGTGCTCGCGGCGGCCTCCGTCTTCCTCTTCCTCGGCCTGCGCACCCATGTCCCCGCCCTGCACATGAATTTTGGCTGGATCATCGCCCTCACCGCGGTCCTCTTCATCAGCCTCATTCTGGGTGGCGTCAGCCTGGCGCGCCGCACTCGTTTCTCTTAAAGCTCTCGTCATCGTAAATTCACCGAAGTTCGTTGCAATGAGAGCAATCGCTCCGGTATTGTTGGCCTAGTCCAACTAGCGAGATACAGCTTTCTTGCTCCAGGAGACTCTCTCATGTCCACTCTGCTCTCGCCCGCCCACGCAACGCCTCTTAGCGCCGATATGGAAGAGTGGGACGAGTTCCTCAAAGGCCGCTACAAAGAGGGCAAGAGCGAGGAAGAGTTCCGCGTCTATGACGCGCAGGCCAATCCCGGAGTCGCCGAGTTCTACCGCCTCAATCACGAGCATCAGACCTTCGACTACGTGATGCAAAAGGAGCGCGAGTATTTTGGCCTCACCAGGGGCGAAAAGACCATCTGGGAGGCCGCCGACTTCCTCAACACCCTCGTCGACGACAGCGACCCCGACACCGATCTCACCCAGATTGAGCACCTGCTGCAAACCTCAGAGGCCATGCGCGCCGACGGCCAGCCCCGCTGGTTTATCCTCACCGGCTTTGTTCACGACCTCGGCAAGGTCCTCTGCCTCTACGGCGAACCCCAGTGGGGCGTCGTCGGAGACACCTTCCCCGTCGGTTGCGCTTACTCCAACGACATCGTTTTCCCCGAATACTTCGCCAAAAACCCTGACCTGCATCACCCCGTCTACTCCACCAAATACGGCATCTATGAGCCCAACTGCGGACTCGACAAGGTGCACATGTCCTTTGGCCACGACGGCTATATCTACGAAGTCATGAAGAACTATCTCCCTGAAGAAGCACTCTACCCCCTCCGCTACCACTCCTTCTACCCCGCCCACAAACACGGCGCCTATGACTACCTCATGAATGACCAGGACCGCTCGATGTTCAAATGGGTGCACGAATTCAACAAGTACGACCTCTACTCCAAGGGCCACACCAAGCCCGATTTGAAGACGCTGAAGCCCTACTACGACGATCTTTTCGCGGAGTTCTTCCCCGCCAAAATCGCCTGGTAGGAAGTAACTCGACAGCCCTCCACCTTCGCTTTGTCATCCTGAGCAAAGCGAAGGACCTACAGTTGCCACTCAAGCTCACAATTCAAACTGCCTTCTTCGGCCTCAGTCGCACCTGCTCCAGCATCCGCTCAATCACTCCAGGATCAATCTTCTCCGGCTTGGCAAACCGGATACACCCTTTGCCTAAGTTCGCGCCCTTCAGCTCTTCGCGAAACTCCTCCACCAGAAACCCCATTCCGTAGAATGAGATATATTGCTTCTGGCTGGCGATGGACACCTGCAAGACCCCATCCAGCTTGTAACACGGCATCCCGTATTCGATGGTCTCCTCATAACCTGGCAGCATCTTCAGATACAGCGCCCGCAGCCTCTCCATCACCGGCCGCCGCTCCTCCGGCAACTCTGCCATATAGCCATCCACGTCACTCGCTTTGCTGATCATTCCCTGCCTTCCTCCTGGCTTGATTTCTTGACTTGCTGCCAACCCTCTGCTCTACTTCAACTTGTGTATATCACTCAGCCCATTCCCGCCATGCGAATTATTACGCACATCCCATTCCAGTGCGCGCGCGGGAGCCGGCGCCTGAACTAGTCAGCCCTCAAGGCCAGCAGCAGCATCGCCACCTCCCGCAAGCGCGGCAGGTGGTTTTTACGTTTTCGGCAGCACTCACAGGAGCAACCCTTGGAACCAGTCATGGAACCCGTCACCCTCGCCAGCATCCAGATCGCCCGCCACCGCCTCGGCGACGCCATCCATCTCTCCCCCTGCCAGCTCTCGCACCACCTCTCCGAACACATCGGCCTGCCCATCTATCTCAAGCTCGAAAACCTGCAGCGCACCGGCAGCTTCAAAGAGCGGGGCGCTCTCAACAAGCTGCTCACCCTCACCAAAGAGCAGCGCCAGCGCGGCGTCATCGCTGCCTCGGCCGGCAACCACGCACAGGGAGTCGCCTTTCACGCCACCCAACTCGGCGTCCGATCTCAAATTGTGATGCCCCAGGCCACGCCGCTGGTCAAGGTCGTTTCGACGCGCAACTTCGGCGCTGACGTCATCCTGCACGGCGCCAACTACGACGAGGCCTGCGAAGAAGCCCTGCGCCTCTGCGCCGAACAGGACCTCACCTTCATCCATCCTTTTGACGACCCCGACGTAATCGCCGGCCAAGGCACCATCGGCCTCGAACTCCTCGAACAAGTCCCCAATCTCGAAGCGGTTGTCGTCCCCATCGGCGGCGGAGGCCTCATCAGCGGCATCGCCTGCGCCCTCAAGGAATCCAACCCCGCCATCCGCGTCATTGGCGTCGAACCCGAAAAGCTCCCCTCGATGCTGAGAGCCCGCGAGGCAGGCGCGCCGATAACTATCCCCGCCCAGGCCACGATCGCCGACGGCATTGCCGTGCGCCGTGCCGGAGACTTCACGCTGCCTCTCGTCACCCGCTACGTCGACGAAATCGTCACCGTAGACGATGAGGAAATCGCCAGCTCCATCCTCATGCTCCTCGAACAGGAAAAAACCCTTGCCGAAGGAGCAGGAGCGGCGGCCCTCGCAGCCCTGCTGCAGCAGAAAACCGGCCTCAGCAGCCAGCGCACCGCCGTGCTGGTCTGCGGCGGCAACATCGACGTCACCCTGCTCGCCAAAATCATCGAGCGCGGCCTGGTCAAAGATGGCCGCCAGTTGCGCCTCCGCGTCTACCTCCTCGACCGCCCCGGCGCGCTCTTCCAGCTCACCCGCATCCTCGCCGAGCAGCGCGCAAACATCGTCGAGACCCTCCACAACCGCGCATATTACGGCGTCTCTCTCGCCGAAACCGTCATCGACATCACCCTCGAAACCCGCGGCACCGCCCACATTACCGCCATTTGCCAGGCCCTGACTCTCGCCGATTTCCGCTTTGAACGTATTCTCTAACCAATGTGAATCATTCTTTACCGCCAGGGAATTCCATGTACACGCCAGCATTCAACAAAATCGACGACCGCGCCGTGCTCATCGAAGCGATGCGCCTGTATTCCTTCGCAATTCTTTTTGGCCCCGACGCTTCTGGGCATCCCGTCGCGACCCATCTCCCGCTGGTCGTACACGATCAAGGAGAATTGGGCGTCCTCGAGGGCCACTTTGCCCTCGCCAACCCCCACTGGAAATCCCTCGCCAACCGCGAAACCCTCGTCGTCTTTTCCGGCCCGCACAGCTATGTTTCGCCCAGCCTCTACGAGAGCCCAAAGTCGGTTCCGACGTGGAACTATGTCGCCATTCACGCGACCGGCATGCTGCAGATTATCGAAGACGATGCGAATGACCCTGCCGCCACCCATGAACGCAAGGAAGCTCTACTCAAGAATCTAATCGCAGCTCACGAGCCTGCCTACGCCGCCCAATGGAACGAACTGCCCCTCAGCTACCGCAACTCGATGACCAGCGGCATCGTCGGCTTTCGCATTCCCATCGCCAAGCTTGAGGGCAAATTCAAACTCAGCCAGAACCGCCCCGAAATCGACCGCCAGACCGTGCAAGCCGCCCACGCCGTCGGCTCCCCCGACCAACAAGCCCTCGCCGCCTGGATGCAGCGACTCATGGCTCAATCTCAAGGGAACAGAACGTCAGATTGAACAAAAGTTAGTGGCCGCCTCTGGACACAGGAAAGCTATCTTCAGCTAGTCTTGCATTGGATGGCTCTCCAAATCCAAGCCCCAGTTCCGAATCGTCTGTCAACTGCCATCTTTGTCGGCAAATCCTCTCTGCTGCAGTTACGCCGCGCGGCACGCAACGCCTTGGATGGGACGCATCAACATCCTCAATATTCTGCTCCCCAGTTCGCCCATACCACAGCCAAATCTGAGACTCCACTCTGGACAGACACCAATCCGTCTGAAGCCTGGTATCAACGCGGCAAGATACAAAACCTGCGCGTCGCCGCAGGCCGACTCCACCTCTGCGTGATTCCACCCGACGAGGTCTTTTCCTTCTGGAAGCAGGTCGGCCGGGCCTCCGCGTTGAAAGGCTACGTGCGCGGTCGTATGCTTCAGGAAGGCTGCATGATTCCTGCAATTGGAGGCGGGCTTTGCCAGCTCTCCAACGCGCTCTACCAGGTTGCCTTGGATGCAGGTTGCGAAATCCTTGAGCGCCATCCGCACTCCCGTATTGTGCCCGGCTCCGCCACCGCCGCCGGACGCGATGCAACCGTAGCCTGGAATTACATCGACCTGCGCTTTCGAAGCTCAAGACCAATCCAATTGCGAGTGGTGCTTACGGCTACCGAACTTCATGTTTCAATTCACATGACGGAACTGAGTTCAGATGCAGAGCATCCTGAAAAGCGAGCCTCAACGGCTCTTAAAGTCCCACCCATACATGGCGATCATGCCTGTGAAAGCTGTGGCAACACCAGTTGCTTTCGTCACGCTCCAGCGACGATCAACCTTGGACTTCGGTCGCGATCAGCGTTCCTCCTCGACGCTGCCTGGCCTGAGTTCAAGAGCTATGTAGCCACGCATCACAATCCCGAGGATATCCTCGCCGTCCCTCTTCACGGAGAACGCTGGAATCGCCCGCAATTCAGTTGGCCCAGCGAAGGCTTTTCCTCTGTCCATACAGCTACGCTGACCACACTGGCGCAGGCACTTCGCAATCGCAGCCTTCCCGCACAAGGTGCGAGCCGTCAAAGCATTCTCCTAAAAAGGGCTTCTTCCCTCGCCCGGCAACTAGCGAAATCTCTCAATCCTGACGTAGATGAGGTTTACGTTTCGCAGTCGATTCTTCCATCTCTCTGGCAATCTGGAGTACTCGGCGGCCGACGCATCCGCGTCTTCATGTCGCAGTTGCCCATGGTCACTCTTCAGTCCACCCTCGACGAAGCGCTTCGCCACCATCCCAAAAGCCCAACGCTGGGAGACTTCCGCGCCGATCCGGGGCTGATGTATGCAGAAGAAGAAGCACTGCGTCATGCGGACCATCTCATCACGCCTCATGCCTATATTGCCGCTCTCTTCCAAACCAAAACCACACTACTTGAGTGGTCCATACCTCCGACGTTGTCCGCTGCGCCAACTCCTTCCGCAAATAGCCGACCAACGATCCTCTTCCCTGCCTCCACGCTCGGCAGAAAAGGCGCTTACGAATTGCGGGAGGCTCTGCGAGGGCTAAGCATTAAACTCCTTCTCAGGGCCGGTTCTTGAATCAGCAGACTTTTGGAGTGGATTCGATGTGCAACGCGTCGATGCAACGAAACCCTTCGCGGCCAACCTTGTCGTGCTGCCCACAATCGTTGAGGCGCAGCCCAGAATGCTTCTCCGCGCCCTCACTGCCGGCCTTCCGGTCATCACAACCAAAGTAAGCGGGTTGCATTCTGACTGCGGCGCAATCTGGGTCGAATCTCTCAATTCTGCGCATTTGCGCTCTCTCATCGTTCACCAACTGGGTACTTCTTGATCGACCCCGCTGAACTGGGCTCAACATCGATTCTCTCTCGCTTCCCCCATCCACTCCACTTTGGTATACTTCGTTAGTTGCCCCCATGCGGAGGTGGCGAAATTGGCAGACGCACAAGCTTGAGGTGCTTGCGCCGCAAGGCATAGGGGTTCAAGTCCCCTCCTCCGCACCAAAATTCTCCCGTCCCGGGCTTTTGAACAAGAAGACCCAGCGGATGTGGCCCAAGAAAGCAGTATCCCGAATGCATTTTCTGCTCTACGCGGTAATCGCCGTTCACATCATCGTTTGCCTGTTCCTCATCGGCGTCGTCCTGCTGCAGCAGGGCAAGACCGCAGACCTCGCCGGCACATTTGGCGGCCAGGGTTCGCAGACTGCTTTTGGCCCCCGCGCCGCTGCCAACCTGCTCACCCGCATGACCGGCTACGCAGCAGCCCTCTTCATGATCACTTCGCTCTCGCTTACCGTGCTCTACCTGCGTTCCTCGGGCAGCAGCACCTCCGTCTTCTCTGGCATGAAGGGCTCAGCCCCCATCTCGGCCCCCGCCAAGCCCGGCAAGTAATGCGTTTCAGGTAATTCAATTTAAGCCTCGATAAGGCCCACATCCCGGCGCCAGCCACATCGGCGCAGGATGTGGGTCTTTCTTCTGCCCATCAAAAATCCGCCAACCCCTTAAAATGAACGTATGGACTCAACCGCTTCCGCTCCTACCCCTGCCGCCTCACCCAGGCCAATCATCCTCGAAAGCTTCCCCGTCGGCCCCCTCCAGTGCAACTGCACCATCCTCGGCGACCCCACCACCCACGAGGCCATCGTCATCGACCCCGGCGAAGAGATCGCCCGCATCCACAAGCGGCTCACCGAGCTCGGCCTCAAAGTCACCCAGATCCTCATCACCCACGCGCATATTGACCACATCGGCGGCGCGCTCCGCCTCAAGCGCCTAACCGGCGCACCTATCCTGTTGAATGAAAATGATTTGCCCCTCTTGCAGATGATGCAGATGCAAGCCGGCTGGCTCGGTATCCCTACCCCGGAAACCGCCACCCCCGACGCCAGCCTCGCTGAAGCCATGCAAGTTGGCCTCGCCTCGCTCCCCGCCCACGTCATCCACACGCCCGGCCACACCCAGGGCAGCGTCTGCCTCTACTTCCAGCCCAGCGCTCAACTACCCGGCGGCCTGCTCGTCGCCGGAGACACGCTCTTCGCCGGCAGCATCGGACGAACCGACCTCCCCGGCGGCAACAGCCGTCAGATTCTCAGCTCCATCCACAACCGCCTGCTCGTCCTGCCCGAACAGACCCCAGTGCTCCCCGGCCACGGCCCTGCCACCACCATCGGCCACGAAAAGCAGCGCAATCCGTTCCTCGCCTGAACCGAAGCAAACTAGACCAAATGCAGCATCACGGCGACAATCAGCGCCACGCCAAATCCAACGACGGCCAGCGCACGCTTCATCAGCATTCGAACAACCATTGATTTCTGGGGTGGAAGGGCGGCGCTATACGAATGAATACTCACAAGATTCTCCTCTGCGGTACGTCCTCTTTTCCGGCTCACCGGAAACCTAAGTACCGCGCAGTCAGAACCTTAGTACCCTGCCCTATGAATGCGCCCTCCCAATTTCGCGCCAGCCGCATCCCCTGAAAGCACTAGTTACCGAGCGCCTTCAGCTTCGCCGTCGCCGCATCAATCGCCTTCGACTCCTCCAGCAGCACCTGCCCCACCGTCACCGTCGAGGTATCCGCCACCGCCCACTTCCGCTGCTCAATCGCCTCCCGCACCGCCGGCAGGGTCTTCACCCCATAGCCCGTATACGCCCCCGGCGCATAAAGCTGATGCTTGAAGTAGCTCCTCCCCGGCAGCCCCTCCTTGCGGAAATAAGCCCGCTCCGTCTGCATTAGCAGCTGATTCACCGCCTCGATCCCCGACCCATCCAGCACCGCGTCCTTCGCCTCCGCCGCCTTCACCGCGTCCTGGTAAGCCTTGGCACTGGCCGTCAGCGCGGCAGCTCCATTCTCCAGCGGCGCAAAATTCAAAAACGGCGGCGCATCTTCCCGTTTCGGCGCGCCCAGCGGCTCCTGCGGATCGCTCACCGCCTCAAACGCGCCCTCATCGATCTGCTTGTTCTTCTCCGCAATCTCATCCTGCTCCGTCTTCAGCAGCTTCTTCACCTCATCCACATACGTCCCGACCGTCTCTGCTGAATTGGCAAAGTTATACGGCAGCAGCTCCGCATCGGCCATCCGCATCACCGCCGTCCCAGCCACCTGCGCCAGCGCCCGCCCGTACACAAATTCCGTATCGGCAAAGTGCGTGTACCAGTAAAAATCGTCGTAAATCGAGTGGTACTCGCTCCCCCGCCCCTCCCCGCCAAACCCCAGGTCCAGCGAAGGAATCCCCGCAAAGTCAAGAAACGACACGTAATCCGAACCATCCCCAAGCGCACCAATCCGCAGATCAGCCCGGCTGCGCGCCTCAGCCCTGTCGCTGCTGTCACCCATCGCTATCTGCGCCTTGCGGCTGCGCTCCAGCACCGTCCCACCCTTTTCCGGGTCCGTCACCTCTGCGGCCACCCCGTTGATGAAGTGCTCCAATCCATGCGACCCCTCGGCACCATAAAACCCGCGCCCGTTCGAGTCAGAATTCACATACATCACCGCCTTCTGCCGCAGCTCGGCCACGTGCGTCTCCACCCACTCCGTCGAACCAAGCAGCCCCGGCTCTTCCCCGTCCCATGCGCAGTAGACAATCGTCCGCCGCGGCTTCCAGCCCTGCTTCACCAGTGCGCCCAGCGCCCGCGCCTCTTCCAGCTCGACACTCATGCCAGAAATCGGGTCCTCCGCGCCATTCACCCACGCGTCATGATGGTTGCCGCGAATCACCCACTCATCCGGCTCCACGCTGCCCGGAATCTTGGCAATCACGTCATACAGCGTCTTGATGTCCCAGTTTGAAAACATCTTCAGATGCACCTGCGCCGCCGTAGCAGGGCTCGCCGCGCCCATCCCCTGGCCCATGTGGTAGGTCAACGGCAGCCCGCCGCGCCACTTTGCCGGTGCCACGCGCCCCGTCATCGCCTCCAGCAGCGGCGTCGCGTCTGCATACGAAATCGGAATCACCGGAATCTTGGTGATAATCGGCGAATCCTTCCGGTCCAGCCGCTTCGCATCCTTGGTCGCACCCACCTCAGGCGTCAGCGGGTCACCGGGAAAATCCGTGTCATTCACCCCACCGCGCTGCACCCCATCCTTTGGCCGCCCCGCACCCTTCGGAAACGAATCCGCCACGCCATACCCATCGCCAGACGGGTCAGAATAGATGATGCAGCCCACCGCGCCATGTTCAGCCGCGACCTTGGGCTTGATGCCTCGCCACGCCCCGCCATACCGCGCAATCACCACCGCGCCCTTGACCGAAATTCCCAGCCGATCAAGCTCCTCGTAATCCTCGCGGGTTCCGTAGTTCACATACACCAGCGGCCCGGTCACGTCGCCATCGGCTGAATAGGCGTTGTACGTGGGCAGCTGCTCGTCCGTCTGCCCTGAGGTCGGGTCCTCTGGAACCACCGGCTCCTTCAAGCTGGCCGTGAATTTCACCTTGCCGGTCGCGTCCTTCAACTCAACAAGTCGCTCTTTAGGCGTGGGAAACAGCACGTAGAAGTTCTCAATCTGCGCATCAAAGCCCCATTCCTTGAACTTCGCCAGCATCCACTCCGCATTGTCCTTGTCGTACGCCGAGCCAACATGGTGGGGCCGCGCCGAGAGCCGCCGCATGTTCTCCTTGATCACCGCCGGCTCCGGCAGCCCGCGAAACTTCCCTTCCCACGTCCGCTCCATCGCCGAGGCCGCGTGCGAAAAACCCTCCAAACGCGCCTCCGCCTTCATTGCCTCAGGCGCTCCCTGAGCCAAACTGACAAACGGCTGAAAAACCAAAGAAGGCAGCAACACCACGGCCAGCAAACGAGAACCAAGCATGAACGCTCCTGAAGCATCTGAATTTTGAGGAAATCACCCGGCAAGGGTCGGATATCGCCCAGTATATCTTCCCTTGCCCTTGCCTCTCTGGTTGTCATTTCCAAAGCGAATCTGCTGCTCTTGCCTTTCTTGCTGTCATTCCCAAAGGGAATCTGCTGCTCTCGCCTTTCTTGCTGTCATTCCCAAAGCGAATCTGCTGCTCTTGCCTTTCTTGCTGTCATTCCCAAAGGGAATCTGCGGCTCTTGCCTTTCTTGCTGTCATTCCCAAAGCGAATCTGCTGGGCTTTACCGGAGGGAGGCGGGGGATTCATCCCCCGCACAAGCCACCCAACAAATCCGCGCAAAGCGCGAACCCCACCCCCTCGCCCATTTGCCGATAATTATCCCCCAAAAGCGCACAATCATCTCAAGTACCAAGCCAACCCACTTCTGGAGATAAACCATGGACGATTTCTTGCAGCAAAAATCAGCTAGTTGGAGGAAATTGATTGCAACAGCAGAGAGCGCGGGCCTACACGAAACCCCGACCATCAGCCAGCTTGTAAAGAAAGTTGCCAAAATCACAGGCATCTACCCCGTGCCCAACATCGCCGTCGATGTCTGCATGCAAGCCTACGTCGAATGCATGCAGGAACACCTCGAAAAGAAGACCAACCCGGAAGACACCTTCCGCGCCGTGCGCCTCGCCTACTGCTTCGTTCTGCCCCGCCTCACTGACTCTGACTCCATCCGCGACTTCATCGCCTGCGTCGTACACGGCATGGCGATTAACCTGATTCCCAGCCAGGAAGGTACCCGGTTACTCTACGGTGCTCAAGTCGGATACTCCGCCTTGGCGACTCCAAATACAAACAAAAAACGCGTAAAAAACACACAAAATACACCAGGTAACCAGCCGATAAACCAATCGCCATCAACCACATAGAGCCAAAATGTGCAAAAAACACCCCACCCCCCCTTTTTGACTGATTTTGGTAACCAAAATGCCACATCGTCCTCTAGAGGATTGCGTCGCCCCGTTCATCCAATTACCCTGACTGACATCGAAAGGAACTTCAGCCCATGTGTGGTCGTTACGTCAGCCGAGCCGACAAGCAGCGCATCGCCGAATCCTTCGGCGTCCGCATCGTACCCGAGAACTACGACCCCGACTTCACGCCAGATTGGGTGCCGAACTATAACGTCGCCCCGCAAACCCGCAACCCCGTCGTCCGCCTCAACTCCGAAACCGGTCAGCGCGAACTGACGACCATGCGCTGGGGCCTCGTACCCTTCTGGGCCAAAGACGCCAAACTCGCCTACTCCACCATCAACGCCCGGGCTGAAACCCTGGCTTCCAGCGCCCTCTACCGCGCCGCCCTCAAGAGCCGCCGCTGCCTCATCCCCGTCGACGCCTTCTACGAATGGAAGAAGCTGGACGCAAAAAACAAGCAGCCCTTTGCCATCTCCATGAAAGATGACAGCCTGTTCGCCTTTGCCGGCCTTTGGGAGACATGGAAGGACAAGGCCGCCGACCACCAGCTCGAAACCTACACCGTCATCACCACCGACCCCAACGAGCTCATGCAAACCATCCACGACCGCATGCCCGTCATCGTCGCCCGCGAAGACTACGCCCGCTGGCTCGCACCTGCCCAACCCGGCCAGCTCCCCACTGACCTCCTGCGCCCCTACCCCCCCGAGGAAATGAAAGCCTGGAAAGTCAGCAAAGCCGTCGGCAATACCCGCAATAATGGCCCGCAACTCATGAAGCCCGATCAAGATGCGTTACCGAAGATTGGCGGACTCTTCAACTGAGGTTACCTGACCGTAAGATTTTTATTATGAATAAGATAATTAAGATTCTATAAAGTAGACATTTAAGCATTCACCCGGTTGGGTAACTGTCTTGATTCCGCCGGATATATTCCAACAAAATGGCAATCCCTCTGGAAAACTCCTCAGGCCTGCACAACAGACTGATCACCAGCCATCCCGAACCACTCATGCCAAAGAAGTGTCCAGGATGCACCCAAACGCCCAGATCCAGCAGCCCGCGCGCCGTCACCTCATCCGGCACCATCGCCGGAATCCGAAGCACCGCATACCAACCACCCTCAACCACCAGCCGATTCACCAACCCCTGCAACTGTTCCGCAAGAGCCCGATCCAACTCCGCCAGATTCGATTGAACTCGCCGCAATATCTGGCCCTGGACCGCTGCCCGGCCCTCAAGCCACGTTGGCAACGCCCGCTGAATGGGAGCATTCATTGATAGATAGGTGTCGGCGAGCACCTCCAGACGCTCCAATGCCGCCTCAGTTCCCGGCCCGACAGCAACGATCCAGGCCGCCTTCATCTGGGGGAGACCACATATCTTGCTGATTCCACTCGCGATAAACACGGGGATGTCCAGATCCAACCCAGCGAAACTCTTCTGAAAGCCAGCTTCTTCAAACCCATAGTCCAGGAAAACTTCGTCGACAATGAGTGCAAGGCCAAACTCCCGGCAAAGAGCCGCCAACGCGCGAGCCTCATCCAATTTGGTAAAGTGCCCTGTTGGATTGTTGGGATGCACAAGCACAACGGCCCGCGTCCTCTCCGTTACACTCCTCCGCAAACCTTCCAGGTCAATCTGCCAGCCGTGGTCGTAGACAAGGGGCGCAGCGGCAATCCTGACAACCTCTGCATCTGCCAGAAAATCAAAAAGCGGGTAGCTCGGCTGTGGCGCCAGAACCTCATCCTCCGGATCGCACAGCAACTTGAACAAATAGCCGTAAGCTTCACTTGTACTTGTGGTTAGTACTACTTGACCTGGATTGAGACTGACCCCGTGATCGGCGTAGTATCGGCAAACTGCCTCCCTTGCCCAAAGGCTTCCTTTAGGATTCGGGTCATAATCGAGCGCCGCCGAATCGGAAAGTGGCCGCAGCAAATCAACTGGATAATCAAAGCCGCAGCGGGTTGGATTGGATGCTGTCAGGTCGTAAATCGGCAAGCCCGCTGCCTGTCGCTCCCGGAATGCCAGGGAGAGGTCACTCTCTTCGATATTCCAGTTGGTGCGCTTTGAAAATTTCATCGCTTGCCTTCAATCGCCGTTCAAAATCCCTGAGCGACTCGATATAGGCTAAACGATAGACGGCACTACGAAAGGACAGCGATTTGGCTCTGCGTGCGGTGGCTTTTGATTATGGAATGGTTCTGAGCGGTCCGCCGGTTCCTGAGGCTCATGCTCGGTTGCGGCAAATTACCGGACTCTCGGAAGAGGCATTTGAGCCGCTTTACTGGGCAGATCGACACGCATACGACCGCGGCGACCTGACAGGACTTCAGTTCTGGCAGAAATTCGTTGCGGACGCTGGCCTGCAGCTTTCGGAAGAGAAAATTGAGGAGCTGAATCTTTCAGACGCGCACATGTGGACCAGCTTTAACGCGGATACCGTTGCGTGGCATAAACAGTTAAAGCAAATGGGGTTACAGACGGCGATCTTGTCGAACATGGGCGATACGGTGCTCGAGATCATCGAGGAGAACTTCAATTGGGTCAACGACTTTGACGTACGTATCTGGAGCTATCAGCACCGGATGGCCAAACCGGAGCCGGCGATTTACCACCTGCTGCTGGACAAATTGGGTACTGCGCCAGAGGAAACCCTGTTTCTGGACGACAAGCTCGAAAACATTGAGGCGGCGCGGCACCTGGGGATTTTGGGTTTGCAATTTTCTACGGTGGAGCAGTTGCGGCAGGACCTGATAACGGCAGGTTTGGACGAGTTTTTGCCATTGCCTTGAACTCGTTTAGCGTGTGGCCTTAACGAAACGGGATTTACCGCAGCATATCCCAGGAATCACTCTTCGATTGACCGGAATGATTGCTGCGCTGAGCCTTTGTCGATTGTGGGCAGCGTGATTCGAAACGTGGTTCCCTTGCCCGGAATGCTGTCTGCCATCAAGTAGCCGCCGTGAGCAGTGAGGATGGCTCGGGCGATTGAGAGCCCCATGCCAGAACCCTTCACCTTGGACTGGGAATGCCTTCCCCTGTAGAACTTCTCAAAAATGTGCGGCAGGTCGATTGGATCGATGCCCGGACCGTTGTCTTCGACGGAGAGTTCGATGCCAGCGGCCAGGTGGTGGCTGCGGAGGGTAATGCGCGTGCCGGGCGGGGTGTAACGGGCTGCATTCTCCAGCAGATGGCGTAGAACACGGCTCAGCAGGCGTGGATCCAACCAGACCGGGTCGTCGGGCTCCTCGACGGCGATGGAGACCCGATGCGAACGCAGGAGTGGCTGTGACTGTTCGATGGCTTGCTCAAAGAGCGTACGAAGGCGGACCTGCTCGGGAGCGACCTGGATGGCATTGGCGTCGATTTCGGCCATTTGCATGGCTTCGCCGATCAATGCGTCGAGGCGAGAGCTTTCTTCGTCAATTATGCTCACAAATTCAGCGCGGACCTCTTCGTCGAGGGCTTGCCGATTGTCGGTGCTGGCGAGGGTGGTGACGGCGGCGCGGATGGCGGTGAGTGGGGTGCGAAGCTCATGGGTGAGTGAGTCAATGAGGGAGGCGCGAAGGCGGTCGGTGTTGCGGGCGGCTTCGAGTCGGGCTGAGGATTCGATGGCGTGGGCGCGTGTAATGGCGACGGCAACCTGAGAGGCAACGGAGGTTGCCACTTCACGAGAGAGAGTGGCAGGTTTCCAGGCGAGGGTGCCGATGGTGTTCATGCCGAAAGCGAGGCTGGTTGAGACGTAGCCTTCGGGAGACTGGACAGGTGAAACGGTGCTTGCCTCTGCCTGGGATTCGGCGGCAGAGCAGGAAGTTCGCAGGAGTTGGTGGAGGTTTTTTGAATCCTCTGGAGTAAGAGCTGGCTGGCTGGCGGCGTAGAACTGATCGTCTTCCTTGACATAGAGCAAGACACTGCCGAGAGCGAAGTTCTTTTCGACGAGGCGGGGAATGTCGTGAACGAGGCGCTGGGCGTCTTCGTGCAGCATCATCTCGAGGCTGAGGGCGTAGAGGCGTTCAACGTCGGCGCGGCGCATTTCTGCGTTCAACGTCTGGCGGCGAGCGCGCTCGGCGACACGGCTGACGACGACACAGGCGGCGACGTAGGAGAGCATCGCCAGCCAATCCTGAAAGCCGGAGATATTGATGGAGTAGAGCGGTTCGAGGAAGAAAAAATCGAAAAGGAGAGCAGATAGCAGGGCGAGAAAGAGTGACAGAGCTGGTCCGGTGACGCTTGCAAACCAAACGATGAGAACGAGAAAAACAATGCCAGATGCGCTGGCACGGGCGTGAAGCGCGAGCATGAGAACAGTAAGCAGTATGGTTGCGGTCGAGGCGACAAGTCCGTGGACGATATGACGCGTCCATGCCGAAGTGGAAGAAATGCGCATTGGATGCAATGATAGCTGGCTTGAAGCGGCGAGGGCGGGGTTTTGGGGCGCCTGGACCGGAGACGGTGCGTGCTGGAAGGACGATTTTCGTAAGGGGTGCGTTAGGATGCACCAGAGACTCTAAGAATGAACGAGGCAATGCTGTATTGTTCGTGAAGATGAGCGGTTGTGGCTTAACTTCTTGCCATAGCGGAGCGGGTGCATGAGTGAGGGTGGAGTGCCGGGGCGGATCCTGGTGATTGACGACGAGATGCAGATTACGCGGGTGCTGCGGGCGGCGCTGACGGCGCAGGGATACCAGGTGCGGGCGGCAAATGACCCGGAAGAAGGACTTGCGCTTTACCGGGAGTGGCTGCCGGACCTGGTGATTACGGACCTGATGATGCCGACCATGACCGGAGTGGATGTTTGCCGGGCGATCAAGCTGCTTGGGGCCACGCCGGTGGTGGTGCTTTCTGTGCGCGACCATGAGCGCAGCAAGGTGGAAGCGCTGGATGCAGGAGCTGACGATTACGTCACAAAGCCTTTTAACATCCAGGAGTTGCTGGCGCGCGTGCGGGCGCAGTTGCGGCGGGCACCGGAGCGAGCTTCGCAGGCGATTGAGACGGGGGATTTTGTGGTGGATGCACTTGGGCACTCGATTTCTGTCCAGGGCAAGCCGATTCATTTGACGCCCAAGGAGTTTGACCTGCTGCTCTTCCTGGCGCGGAATGCAGGCAAAGTGATGACGCACCGAGCGCTGCTGACCTCGGTGTGGGGGGCTCAGTCTGCGCATCAACCAGAGTATCTGCGGGTATTTGTGCGGCAACTGAGGAAGAAGCTGGAGTCTGAGACCGGCAAGCAGTACATTCAGACGGAGCCCTGGGTCGGGTACAGGTTTGTTTCAGAGGGCTGGAGCGGTCCAGAGGCAGAGGAGTAGACCGGGAGTGAAGAGAACAGAAGCCAATTGAGCATCCGTTCCTGGACACGATTGTGGTGGTTGTTTGAAGCTATTGGATATAAAGTCATGAGCAGTGGTAATCACGCTGAGCAGCTGGCTAAATGACGACTGAACCAACGAATACTGGAACGCTTGCAGCAGACACCGAGGCTGAAGAGTCTGCACTGGTAGCCGCGATCTGGGCTGGCGACCGGGAGGCGGAAGGCGTGTTTGTGGCGCGCTACAGCCCGAAAGTGCGAACGCTGCTGATTGTGCGATCTCGGAATCCTGAGCTGGCGCGGGACCTGCAGCAGGATGTGATGATCGAGGCGCTGTGCGCTTTGCGCAAGGGACAATTGAGGGAAGCCAACAGGCTGGCGGCTTTTGTGGCGGGAATTGCGCGGAATGTGCTGAACAGCCATTTTCGTGCCAAGAGTCGTTCGCCTCATGAAGAGGAGCTTCCGGAAGAGATTGCAGCGACGCACTATGAAAATCCGCTGGATTCGATGGAGAGGCGCGAGTTGGCGGAGCGGGCGATTGCGACGCTGGATAGGGTCGACCGCAGCATCTTACAGTTGACGCTGGTCGATGACATGAAGCCGGGCATGATTGCGACACGGCTGGGACTGACACCGGAAGTGGTGCGGCAAAGGAAGCTGCGGGCGACACGGCGGGTAATCGAATTTATAAGGCAGTTGTCACAAACGCCAACAGCGAGCCACTTGATACCAGGAGAACGAACATGACGGAGTGCAAGGGTGGTCCCGCGCAGGAGTTGGCAGAGCCTTACCTGACTGGCGGGCTGACAGAAGCCGAGTCTGAGCGCTTCGAAGACCACTATTTCAGTTGTACGGCCTGCTGCGAGTTTTTGATGGATTTGCAGGCGATTCGAGACGGACTGTCGCAGGCACCTCTGGTGATTGCAGATGGGGCAAATTCGAAGCCGGCGTCGGGGCGATTGATCGGGTTTCCGCAGCGGTGGATGATGGTGGGCGCGATTGCGGCCGGATTGGTGTTTGCTGCGGTGCTGGTGGGTGTGATGGAGCGGCGCGGCGGAAATGCAGGCGCAGTTGCAACAGCGGGAAACGGGGCCGGCCCTGCGGGCAGGATTGCCGTCGTGACATCCCCGTCAGCGGGGAATCCCTCCGCAGGGAAGGACGGCGCTGCGCGGGAAGTTGAGATGGCCAGCCTGGCGGATTTGCAGCTGCCGAAGTATCACGCGCCGCAGTTGCGCGGGGCTGACGGGTCGTCAGCCCCGTCGGACGCGACGGATACCGAGGAAGCTGCCTTCAAGACTGGCATGGCAAGCTATGGACGGGGTGACTGCGCGGGCGCGTTGACGCAGTTAGCGAAAGTTCCTGTCGCCGGAGATCGGGCTTTGGCGGCTGCGTTGTATTCGGGGCTATGCGAGATGCGGGTTCATGCTCCAACGGGCAGTGTTCGTGCAGGTGGAGATATGTCCAGGGCGCAGGCAGATTTCAATCGGGTGATAGCCGCTGGTGACAGCGCCGAGCTTGAAACTGCGGAGTACTATCTGGCTCAGACGATGCTGCTGCGCGGGGATGAAACCGGAGCGCGAAGCCTGCTGACCAAGACGATTGCGCTGCATGGGGACTATGAAGAGCGCGCCCGGCGGGAGGCTGCGCGGTTGACGGCCGAGAAGAAGGCCGGAATCCAGTAGCAACCCAGTTTGGTCGCTGCGATGAATGTTTACCCCGGTGGTTTCAGAAGCGTTATAGTTGCGGAGCGAGCTTTGCCCCGAACGATGACTTCCCGACTTGTTCTTCCAATCATGATGTTGATTCTGATGCCCTGTTGCGTTGTACAGAGCGAGGGTCAGAGTGCGTCTGGCGCGCAGCAAGCGGAGCTGGCACAACAGAAGGTTCAACAGCAGGAAGCCGAGGCGGCTGGGGCCGAGGGCGTGGATGCGCTTGCCAAGGCCCGAGCAGAGTTGCAGGCAGCGGAAAAGGAACATCCGGGAAACTCCCCAGAGATCTGCGATGCGCTGGAAAGCCTGATTGGCCTTGAAATTGATGCCCACCTCGTGGATGACTCAACCCTGGTTGACGTAAAGCGAGAGATGGCAGTTGCCGAAGCTGGGCCGGGCACGCGGAGCAAGCAGTATGTAGCGGCATTGGGAGAGATGTCTGAAGTGCTGGTGGCGCTGGATCGTCCCGCAGAGGGGCGGCCGTATGCCGAGAAAGCTCTGGCGCTTGCGGGTGAGCTGTTTCCGGATACGACTGACTACGGCGAAATGGCGGACACATTGGGATTTGTGTGCCAGGCGTTGGGGGACTTTCCATGTGCATTGCGAGCGGAACGCATCGCTTTGGCCACGGCGCGCAAAGTGAACTCCAGTGACCCTTTTGAAATTGTAGGTTCGATGTCGAACCTGGCGGATACGCTGCGCCAGATGGGGGACTGGGACGGGTCGATCAAGACCCTGGAAGAGGCACTCGATTTTGCTTACAAAAGAGCTCCTCAAGACCCACACATGGAGGTGATCGAAAACAATCTGGGTTCGACCTATTCGCAGCATGGGGATGTAGATAAGGCTATTCCTCACCTGATGAAAGCGCTGGAACTGACGCGCAAGCTCTATGGCAACGATGCACCGCTGCTGGTTGATTTGAAGCGAAACCTGGCTGCGTTGTACGGGCGGCGTGGCGAATTTGATTTGTCCTGGAAATACTTTGAGGAAACGCTTGGCGGTCGTCGACAGGCGGGGTTTGATGCGGCGCACTCGCAGTCGAACTACGCGATTTCTCTTGCTGCCGGTGGCAAGCTGGGGCCGGCTATCGAGCATGGTTTGCTGGGTGCAAAGCTTGGGCGGGAGAACTTTATCTTGAGCGCCCGGACTCTGCCTGAGCGACAGGCGCTGGCGTTTGACAGAAAGCGGGCACGCGGACTGGATGTGGCACTCTCGGTGGTGGCAAGACACCCGGAGTTGGTTTCGGCGGAAGTGTTTCAAGAGGTGGTTCGTTCACGGGCGTTGGTGGCAGACGAAATGGCGCGGCGGCAGAAGAATCTGAACCGGGCGAGTGACCCTGAGGTGGCTCGACTGCTGAGGGAGTTGGACCAGGCAAGGTCGGGGCTGCTGGCTCTGGAGGAATCTGGAGCAAAAAAGGGAGGACCGGGGCCGTCAAAAGCCGCGACGCCCGAAGAGATTGAAGCAGCAACCGAGCTCATGGAACGGGCGGAGGCCGCTCTGGCGCAGAAGAGTGCGGCATTTCGAAATGACGAGCGTGTGTCGGCCGTTGCGCTTGACGACGTGCGACGGAATGTTCCCAAGGACGCGGTGCTGATTTCGTATGTTCGCTTTGGCAGGTCGAAGATCGGAGTGGTTAATCCCAAAGGTGATAAGACAGCCTCATATCTGGCCTTTGTCCTGCAACCAGATGCTGGACGACTGACAGTGTTTGATCTGGGTGAGGCGGGCGAGATTGACGCGCTCGTTGAGGCAGCGCGCAAGACGGTAGAGATCGAGACGAAGTCAGCCGGGCTGGCAGGCAAACGGAATGAGCGTGCGTTTCGTCAGGCAGCCGGGGCATTGCGGGCGAGGATATGGGATCCGCTGAAGGCTGATTTTGGCGCCGCGAAGCTTCTTTTGGTGGTGCCTGATGGCGAACTGAATCTGATACCCTTCGCGGCGTTTCCCGAGGGTGAAGGGTATTTGCTTGACCACGGGCCAGTGGTGGCTACGCTCTCAAGCGAACGGGACCTGATTCCTGAGGAACGAACAGTTCCAAAGGCCGGGTTGGTTGCAGTGGGAAATCCTACATTCGACTCGCAAGCAAGGGATGCAGGAACTGCAGCGACAGCGGTGACGCGAGGAGGGCCACTCTCCTGTGAGGCGTTTACGCGGGTTTTGTTTCCTCCGCTGCCGGAGTCAGCAAAAGAAGTCCGGGACATTGCAGCCCAATGGCGGGCGGCAAATGCCTTGGGTAAGGCCGAAGAGTTACTTGGAGGTGACGCGACGCGCGACAGTTTTTTACGTGAAGCTGTGCAAGGGCGGGTGCTGCACGTGGCGACGCATGCCTTTCTGCTCTCGCAAAGCTGCGGAGATGGGAATCCTCTGCTGCACTCGGGGCTGGTGTTTGCGGGAGCGAATGGGCGGCGTGAAAGCGCGTTGCTGACGGCGCAGCAGATTGCTTCGATGGATTTGAATGGCGTGGATTGGGCGGTGCTTTCGGCGTGCAACACGGGCGGCGGCGAGTTGCATGACGGCGAGGGCGTGCTTGGGTTGCAGAGAGCGTTTCGGATTGCAGGGGCGAGGAGCGTGATTATGACGCTGTGGCCGGTGGATGACGACATGAGCCGACGGTATATGCATGAGTTGTATGCGGAGCGATTTGGTCATGATGCGACAACGGCAGATGCCGTCTGGGCGGCTTCGCGCAAGTTACTCAAGGAGCGAAGAGCGCAGGGGTTGAGCACACATCCCTGGTACTGGGCAGGATTTGTTGGCTCGGGGGCGTGGGAGTAAGGGGCTATTGCGCCTGATTCTTAGTGGCATTACTTATGACGAAGTAATTAGAAAGATATTCAGAAAGACCTCTTTACAAAACCCTTATGAACTCCATAGGTCATCACTACGGTGCTGAGCGCAGAGTTGTGTCTGTAGCCTTTGTGCTGAGCCGTGTGTCAGGGCATGCAGCCTGAACGCGGAAGGGCTTGCCGGAGATGTGATGCAGGATTTGACGATGTTGCTTTTCACCGCAGTTTTCTTTGGTCTGGCGTTTCTCTACGTCCAGGCCTGCCATAGGTTGAGGTAGAGCATGGATACGATCACGACTATTGCGCTGGTGTTATCGGTGCTGTTACTTGGCTATTTAACCATTACGCTGCTGTATCCGGAGAAGTTCTAAGATGACCACCAACGGTTGGTTGCAATTTGGCCTTTTTTCCGCGATTCTGCTTGCCAGCGTCCGTCCGGTAGGGGCTTACATGGCCCGTGTACTGGAGGGACGAGGGACGTGGCTGGATCCGATCCTCCGCCCGATTGAGCGGCTCATATACAAGGCTTCTGGTGTCAAGGCCCATGAAGAGATGAACTGGCGCGAGTATGCCTTTGCAATGCTTGGGTTTTCGGCAGTGAGCATGCTGATGACGTACGCGATTGAGCGGTTGCAGTTACTGCTGCCTTTGTGGAATCCACAAAAGCTGGTGGCGGTTGGACCAGACCTGGCGTGGAGCACGGCTGCAAGCTTTACGACTAATACCAATTGGCAATCGTATGTGCCGGAATCGACGATGAGTTATCTCACTCAGATGGTTGGCCTGGCGTATCACAATTTTGGTTCGGCCGCGGTGGGCCTCGCTGTGGCTGTGGCGTTGATTCGAGGGATCAAGCGGACTGAGTCGAAGACGATTGGCAACTTCTGGGTGGATGTGACGAGGTCGTTCCTGTACATACTCGTGCCGGCGTGCGTTCTTTACGCGCTGGTGCTGGTCTGGCAAGGGGTTCCGCAGAATCTGCATGCGTACACGGCAGCGACGGGCCTTGAGGGAACGGCGCAGAGCATTGCGCAGGGGCCGGTGGCTTCGCAGGAAGCGATCAAGATGCTGGGGACCAACGGGGGCGGGTTTTTCAATGCAAACAGCTCCCATCCGTTTGAAAATCCGACGCCACTGACAAACATGATTCAGATGCTGTCGATCTTCCTGATCCCGGCAGGGCTCACGTACACGCTGGGGCGGATGACAGGATCGCCGGGGCACGGCTGGGCGGTGCTGGCGACGATGTTTGTGCTGTTTACAGTGGGATTTTCGGTGGTGTACTGGGCCGAGTCGCATCCGCATGAGCTCATTCACGGGGCGGCGCAGACGGGATCTCTGACAGCTCCGGCGGGGAACATGGAGGGCAAGGAAGTTCGGTTTGGGATTGCTTCCACTTCGCTGTTTGCGACGGCTACGACGGATGCGAGCTGTGGCGCGGTGAACGGCATGCACGACTCGTTTACGCCGCTGGGCGGGTTGGTGGTGCTAACCAACATCATGCTGGGTGAGGTGGTGTTTGGAGGCGTCGGCGCGGGGATGTACGGCATTCTCATCTTTGTGGTGCAGGCGGTATTCATTGCCGGCCTGATGGTGGGCAGAACGCCGGAGTACCTGGGCAAGAAGATTGAAGCCTACGACGTAAAGATGTCGATGCTGTATGTGCTTATCTTCCCGCTGATCATTCTCTCGCTGACGGCGGTATTTGTGCTGTCGCCGCAGATTGGACTTTCTAGTCTGAATAACCAGGGACCGCATGGTCTGAGCGAGATTTTGTATGCATTCACGTCGGCGGTTGGCAACAACGGATCGGCGTTTGCAGGGCTGAACGCTAATACCTGGTGGTACAACGTGGTGCTGGGCTGGGCGATGCTGGCGGGGCGCTTTCTGATGATTGTGCCGGTGCTGGCGCTGGCGGGCAACCTGGCGCTCAAGAAGAGTGTGCCGCCGTCTCCGGGGACGTTTCCGGTGAATGGCGCGATGTTCACAGTGCTGCTGACGGGGACAATCCTGATTCTTGGGGCACTGACGTTCTTCCCGGCGCTGAGTCTCGGGCCGATTCTGGAGCACTTGCTGCTGAAGTCGGGGCAATTGTTCTAGGGGCGGGTTCGAAGTTTGCCCACGTCTCAGATTCGAGACGTGGGGCACCCAAAATTGTTGGAAGTACGAACGGTTTATACGGGACTGGATTGGACTGATATGGCTGAGAAGAAGAGTCTTTGGAATACGGAAATTCTGGGTCAGGCATTGCTGGATTCAGTGCGGAAGCTGGACCCGCGGGGAATGGTGAAGAATCCTGTGATGTTTGTGGTCGAGGTAGGCAGTGTACTGACGACGGTACTGCTGATCCACGACGCGATCGATCATCGCAGCGGGCTTGGCTTTAACCTGCAGATTACGCTGTGGTTGTGGTTTACGGTGCTATTTGCAAACTTTGCTGAAGCGATGGCTGAAGGCCGGGGCAAGGCCCAGGCAGACACTCTGCGCAAGGCCAAGGGCGAGACGATCGCGCAGAAGTATGCGGCAGACGGGTCGCTTGAAGAGATCACAAGCAGCTTGCTGCGGGTAGGCGACGTGATCTACGTGGTTGCGGGGCAGTTCATTGCGGGCGACGGCGAAGTGATTGACGGCGTGGCCTCGGTGGATGAATCTGCAATTACGGGAGAGAGCGCGCCGGTGATTCGCGAGGCGGGTGGGGACCGGTCAGCGGTGACTGGGGGTACGCGTGTGCTCTCAGACTGGATCAAGGTGAAGATCACTTCGAATCCGGGTGAGACGTTCCTCGACAGGATGATCGCGTTGGTTGAGGGCGCGACGCGGCAGAAGACTCCCAATGAAATTGCTCTGAGTATTCTGCTTTCGGGGCTGACGATTATCTTTCTGCTGGCGGTGGTGACCTTGCAGCCGTTTGCAATGTATTCGAAGGCTCCGCAGACGGTGTTTGTGCTGGTGAGTCTGCTGGTTTGCCTGATTCCGACGACGATTGGCGGGTTGCTCTCGGCGATTGGGATTGCGGGCATGGACCGGCTGGTTCAATACAACGTGTTGGCCATGAGCGGGCGCGCTGTGGAGGCCGCCGGCGACGTGAGCACGCTGTTGCTCGACAAAACGGGCACGATTACGCTGGGCAACCGGCAGGCTACGGAGTTCTTCCCTGCCCCGGATGTGAGCCAGGAACGGCTGGCGAATGCGGCGCAACTGGCTTCGCTCTCGGACGAGACTCCGGAGGGGCGGTCAATTGTGGTGTTGGCCAAGGAAAAATATGGCCTTCGCGGTCGCGAGATGGAGCATATTCATGCTGAGTTTGTACCGTTCACGGCGCAGACGCGAATGTCAGGCGTGAATATGCCGGGGTCGTGTATTCGCAAAGGATCGGTGGATGCGATTGCACGGTTCCTTGAGGAGCAGGGATCGAGTCTGCCACGCAAGGTGAGAGACCAGGTGGATGAGGTAGCGCGGGAGGGCGGGACGCCTCTGGTGGTGAGTGAGAATGCGACGGCGCTGGGGGTCATCTATCTGAAGGACATTGTGAAGGGCGGCCTCAAGGATCGACTGGCCCGGCTGCGGGCGATGGGCATCCGGACAATCATGATTACCGGCGACAATCCACTGACGGCCGCGGTGATTGCGCGCGAGGCGGGGGTTGATGACTTTCTGGCGGAGGCCAAGCCGAAGGACAAGATGGACCTGATCAAGCGAGAGCAGGCCAAGGGCAAACTGGTGGCGATGACGGGCGACGGGACCAACGACGCTCCAGCTTTGGCGCAGGCAGATGTGGGCGTGGCAATGAATTCGGGGACGCAGGCGGCCAAGGAAGCCGGAAACATGGTCGATCTGGATTCTAACCCGACCAAGCTGATTGAGATTGTCGAAATTGGCAAACAACTGCTGATGACACGCGGGGCGCTGACGACGTTTTCGATTGCCAATGATGTGGCGAAGTATTTCGCGATTATTCCGGCGATGTTTGCCGGGGTATTCCCTGTGCTTGGCGCGCTGAATGTGATGCATCTGGCGACTCCGCAATCGGCAATCTTGTCGGCTGTCATCTTCAATGCGCTGATCATTATTGCGCTGATTCCGCTGGCGCTGAAGGGTGTGAAGTATGAGCCGAAAGCGGCGGCTGCACTGTTGCGGCAGAACCTGCTGATTTATGGGGTGGGCGGTGTGATTGTGCCGTTCTTTGGTATCAAGGCCATTGATGTGGTGCTGGTGGCGCTGCATCTGGCATAGGTTTGTGATTTCCCACCCGATCTGTTAATCCCTGGTCTCAGAAACGAGACCAGGGGCACCCCGCGCAGCTTTGTTAATCCCTGGTCTCAGAAGCGAGACCAGGGGCACCCGGCAAGACGATGAGGAGAAAAGTGATGCATTCAATTTGGAAGACTTCGATACGGTTTACGGTTGTGACGGCGTTGTTGCTGGGCGTGGCCTACCCGCTGGTGATTACTGGTATGGCTGCGGCTATGTTTCCACATCAGGCAGCGGGGAGCCTGGTGCTGAAGGATGGCAAGGTGATTGGCTCTTCGTTGCTGGCGCAAAGCTTTACGAGCGACAGGTATTTTCATCCGCGGCCATCTGCGGCGGGCAATGGATACGATCCGACTTCATCTGGTGGATCTAACCTGGCGCAATCGAACAAGACGCTGGTTGCCCGGATTCAGGGCGATATCGACAAGCTGGCAGCAGCAAACCCCGGGAAGGCGGTGCCGATCGATTTGGTGACTACTTCTGGTTCCGGGCTTGATCCGGACATTACGCCAGATGCGGCTCTTTACCAGGTGCCGCGCGTCGCCAAAGCCCGGGGGATCAACGAAGAGTCGCTGCGATCACTGGTGGCACATCATGTGACCGAACGGCAGTTGGGAGTCTTGGGCGAATCGCGAGTGAATGTGCTGGAGCTGAATCTGGACGTGGACCAACTCCTGAACGGTCAGGCGAAGTGGCCGTCTGGACCGGGCGGGAAGCATGAGCAGCTTGCCTCAGGAGAGCCCGTGGAGTGAAGAATTTGGGGAGCCCTCCAACTGATCTTCGGGCAGCTCTTCGTCAGATATTTCGGAGTCGCTTTCGTCAGGTACAACCTGCTGGTTCATTTCGGCATACATTTGAGAGTCAACGAAGCGGTATCCCACATACATATCGGTGAGCAGGTATTTGGGGTTGGAGGGGTCGTCCTCGATTTTCTTTCGAAGCTGGCGAACGAAGGTTCGCAGGTATTCGACCTCTTCGCGGCAATCAGCGCCCCAAACCGATGTGAGCAGCTTGGCATAGGTAGCGACGCGGCCGGCATGGGCCATCAGATATTGCAGGATATCGAACTCTTTACGTGTGAGACGAATCTGCTGGCCGCGCTTGGTAACGCTGCGACGGGTGGGGGAAATCCGGATTTCGCCAATCTGGATGGGGGCGTCTTCAGCGCGTACCGGTGCCTGGGTGCGGCGAACGGCGGCACGCACGCGGGCGATGAGCTCGCGGGTGCTGAAGGGTGTTGTGACGTAATCGTCGGCGCCGAGTTCGAGAGCCTGGACCTTTTCTTCCTCACCGTCGCGGACAGTGACCATAAGAATTGGAAGACGGGGAGCGAAGGCGCGAATGCGACGCAGGGTTTCGATACCGCCGATGCCGGGCATATTGATGTCGAGCAGAATGACGTCGAAGGAGCCAGCTCGGATGAGCTGAAGTGCCTCTTCGCCACGGGAGGCTTCAGAAACCTGGAATCCCAGCTCCTGGAGTGGTGGACGGAGGGCGCGACGGATTGCAGATTCGTCATCGACGAGAAGGATGCGGAGAACTTGCGGCCTGGCTGGCATCATGCTGTATTCCTCTGTAATACCTGAGTGGGGATTGCGGCATAAAAGGTCGTGCCGAGGGTTTCATCGCTAGTAACCCAGACGTGACCCCCGTGAATATTTGCTGCCCGTTTGGCAACTGCTAGTCCAATGCCAGTGCCGGGGGCCCGATTGGAAGAGATTGAAGAGCGGAAGTATCGATCGAAGATGCGCTCCCGATCTGCCCTGGGGATGACAGGTCCATGGCTGTGCACGGAGAAGATGATCTCGGCGTGGTCCTGGACAACATTGATGGTCACAGTAGATCCGAAGAGGGAATATTTGCAGGCGTTATCTATATATTGTGTGAGCAGCATGACGATCAGCTGACGGTCGCAGTTGAGAATGAGGTTTTCGTCACTGAGTTCAACCGAGATTTTCATGCTGGCGAGGCGGTCGCGCATGCTGGCGACAACTTCTTCGACCAGAGGTCCGACGCCAACGGGAGTGACGTGGATGGTGACTTCTCCGCTGTCGAGTCGGGCGGTTGTGAGCAGACGGGTGGTGAGCTCGTTGAGCAGGCCGGTTTGCTCATCAATGAGTGCAACGAGCTCGGCCTGAGCCGGCGAAAGTCGGCCCATTTCCCCGAGGCCCGTACTGGCGGCTCGGATTGCGGTAAGCGGCGTCTTGTAGGCGTGAGCCAGGCCATCAAGAACTGTAGCGCGCAACTGCTCAGTGCGGCGCTCAGCCTCGATGTGGCTTTCGTTGGCGAAGGCGCGGTAGCGGTCAAACGTGATTGAGATTAGAGAAGCGATGGCATTGTTGGTGAGGGGACCGGTATCGCCGCGGACCACGAGGCTGCCGATTGGAATGGTTCCCAGGCGGAGTACACGGCGTCCTATCCCGGTTTCTGCGTCATCATCCGAGGTTTCGAAGTAGTAGACGTTCTGGGCCAGTTCGTGGGGATCGATGTGCCATTGTCCGGCTTGGTAGATCTGGTGAAGATCAGCGTCGAAGACCACAACTGCTTCAAGATTGAAAATCTCGTGGACCAATTCAGCAAGTTGGGGACCCGGCTCTACGTGGAGATTCATCTGCAGGGTTCGGCGGGTGAATTCGTAGAGGTCGTGCATCTGGCCGCCCCAGGATTCGGCCTCCTTAGCGTGCTCGGTAACGCGCGAGGAGAGTCGGCTGACGAGCAAGGCCGTTAGGACGAAAGCTATCAGGGTAACGGAGTTGGCCGGGTCTTCGACAGGGTTGACCTCTGCCCGCTGTGACGCGATGTAGCTCTGGGCAAAGACGGCCGAGAGGGAGACGAGTACGGCCTGCCAGAAACCGCACAACAGGGCGGTCGGAACGACGATAAGCAAGTAAAGAAGCACGGCAACCGGCAAAAGCCACTGTGACCAGTGCGCTACAGCCGCCACCAGCACGACCATGACAATGCCGAGAGCAGACTCAAGTGAAAACAGCAGGGCCTTGATCCCTGAGCCACGCGACCTCTTGGGGATCGAGAAAAAACTTGCGGGCGTAGACGAAACAGACAATCCCTTGAAGCCTTTCTCTCAATTTCTTCCCTTGGTTGGGTTGAAGTTCTCTGCAGCCAACAATCGCAATTCCAATCGAGCGGCATATCGCGATAACGGACTGACCAGACACCACGGTCGGCAGATCCGAAGGACCATTGAAGCGGAGCATTGAAGCTTTACGATGCAGGTTGCCAGCGATTGAACCGGGAGACGTAAGAAGATTTTAACAGGCTCCTGATGGAATCCTTATGTTGCGTATTGTACTGCCAGATTTCAAGAGACCACAAAATTGAGCCTGGCTGAGCTGCTGGTGGCGAGGTGAGCCTTTGTCAACGAATGAAGCTGCCTATTTCAAGTAATCCTCACGTGTTCTTTATGAATTGTTTGCATTACTGTAACTGACCCTCTGCCCTGGACCACTCTAGCAAGCTGCACAGATTGAAAGCCCTTCAGTTCATGAGGACTCAGTAGGGGATTTGTGCATTCATGTTTTGTGTTCCGGTCGAGGTAAGCAACAGAAATAAGTTGCGTTTCCTGCTGATGGACTCATGGCTTCATATCAGACGCTGATTTTTAACAAAACCTTCCTTGGAGGAATAGTCTTGACCAATTCGAAATCTTTACTGAATTTGATGGCTGGCACAGTACTTACGTTCTCGCTGGCAGCCAGCGCGCAAGCGCCTGCACCCGCCCCGGCTCCGGCGCCTGCACCAGCGCCAGCTGCTGATGCTCCTGCCCCTGCGGCACCTACCTGGAGCGTCGGCACTATCGACTTCAGCGGCTTTGTTGACGGGTACTACAGCTACAACGCCAACCGCCCGAGCAATTCTGCAAACGGCCAGGTCAATGACCTTTACAACTTCAACGACAAGACTGACCAGTTCAGCCTGAGCGCGGCGAAGTTCAGCATGAACCATGATCCGGACCCAGTCGGCGCACACGTTGACCTGCTCTACGGCCGTACCGACACGTTGATCAACAGCAGCAACGAAGGCAAGTACATCGAACAGGCTTTCCTCAGCTTCAAGCCTGCCAAGGCAAAGGGCCTGGAAGTGGACTTCGGCAAGTTTGTCACTTCGGCTGGTGCAGAAGTCATTGAATCCAAGGATAACTGGAACTATTCACGCGGTCTTTTGTTTGTGAATGCGATTCCCTACTTCCACTTTGGTCTGCGCTCCTCGATGCCAGTCAGCAAGACTCTGACCCTGGGGTTGCAACTGGTGAATGGCTGGAACAATGTGACCAAGTCAAATGGTGGCGTAACCGTGGGTATCACCAGCTCACTTGTGAAGCCTAAGTTCACGTGGAACACCAACATCTACACAGGCCCTGAAAACTCTGGCACGCAGAAGGGCTATCGCAACCTGATTGACACCACGTTGTTGACAACACTTCCGGGCAAGATAAATTTCCTGGTCAACTATGACTGGGGCCAGCAGCGCGATGCTGTGGCAGCTGAAGGCGACACCCTGTCAAAGCACTGGCAAGGTATTGCGTTTGGCGCCAAGGATCAGGCCACTGCAAAGGCTGCAGTTGCCTTCCGGTACGAGTACTTCAACGATCCGCAGGGCTCACAGACCGGTGTTCATCAGTACCTGAACGAAGTCACGGGCACCTACGAATACAAGTGGGTTGAAGGCCTGCTGGCTCGTCTTGAAGTACGTCGAGACTGGTCTGACGAGCCCTTCTTTCACAAGGGGAATTCGCCTGACTACTCGATTCATCCAAGCGGCTATGTGGTCGGCGGCGTGAAGGCCCAAACCACTGTTACCGCAGGCTTTGTTGCCTTCTTTGGGCCGAAGCGGTAATGCAATCTTCCGGGCCTGCTGACGAGGCAGGTCCGGCCCCACTTCCTACTTCATCAGCGCCCTGAATTGCCTGGAATCTTGCAGTTTTGAGGATTGCTGAAACAACCAAGTTCCCCGCCGCAGCCCGAATGGAATGTAAAAACGGGCGCATCTGAAGTACATCCCGGGGACCCTATCCGGGAGCAGCCATACCAACTTTGAATCCTTAGGAGAAAGCTCATGGCAGAAGAAAAAGCACCTCAAATGCAGGCTACGCTCGGCTTAACCGGGCTGACCAGCAACGCGATGGCCCTAATCGCTCCCGGCGCCTTCCTGTGGCTGACGTTTTTCATTCAGGCAACGGAGGGAGCAACCTCTCCTTCAATGTGGTGGGGCATCATCGCCGCACTTCTGCTTTGTCTCGCAACGGCTGTTGCCTACGCTGAAATTTCGAAGCTCTATCCGGGCACGGGGTCCAGCTATTACTACGCAGAGCAGGCGCTTCTCTCAAAGGACAAGGCATTCAAGTATGCCCGTCTGGCGAAATTCATCGTCGGCTGGGGCTCGCATCTTTACTACTGGGTATATCCCGGCGTGATGGTTGCAACGACTGGCATTTTCATTGGATATGTGGTCGGTTTCCTCTATCCCAACTTCATCAGCGGTGGTAACCCCGGTCCTCTGTTCATGGCCCTGGTCGCTATCGTGTTCTCCTTCTTCGTAGCCTGGATTGCCCAGAAGGGCGCAGGGGCTTCGACGGCCGTGAACCTGGCGATCAACATCGTTCAAATCTCTGCTTTGATCGTGTTCAGCGTGTTGGCCATCGGCTATCGCTCCAGCCATCCCTCTGGCTCGACGGGCTTCCAATACGATACACAGACGCTGTCCACTTACACGTGCGTATTTGCAACGGGTAAAGATGGTGCGACGATCCGAGATGCAGGCGGCGTTCCGCAGTGCCAGATGGATGCTGCCGGCAAGCCAGTTCCCTACGTCGTTACCTATCCTGAAAAGGACTCGACCGGCCTCTTCCTGACCCACACCAAGGCTAGCTCGGTGGTATCGCCCCACAACATCAGCTGGGTATTCGTACAGGCGACGGTTGCCATTCTCATCCTGGTCGGCTTTGAATCGGTGACCTCGATGGGCGCCGAGGCAAAGAACCCGACGAAACATATTCCCATCGCGGTCATCGCATCGCTCTTGATTCAGGGGCTGGTGTGTTACCTGATTGAATACTTTGCGGCTAACTACTTCTTGAACTCCGGGTATACGATGCAGAGCGCGGCGGGTTCGGCGGCACCGGTTGGCGACATGATGATCATGGTCGGCGACGCGTTGCTGGGCCAGGGCCACGGCAAGTACTTCATGCTCGGCGAAGCCCTCACCGTCTTCCTGGCGCTGATCGGCACGACGCTCTCCTGCATGAACACCGGCGCCCGCGTCACCTACGCCATGGGCAAGGACGATGAAGCTCCTGAGCACTTTGGCATGCTTCACTCAGAATCGCTCACCCCGCGTCGCGCAATCTGGACCCTGGCCGTGATCTCCGCGGTTCTCGGTACACTTGCTGTCTGCCTGGTCTTCGCCGATGGCTCTGCGCCGACGGATGCGACTATCGCAGCGCTGCCGCACAACATCTTCTCAAACTTTGGCTATACGACGCATGATCAGCTGGCCGGGCTGCCTAACTCCCTGCTGACGATCACGCTTACCTCCAACTTCGGCACGTTCATTCTGTACGCGCTGAGCTGCTTCCTGTGCATCGTGGCCTTCCACAAGCGCCCCGATTTCAACTTCATCAAGCATCTGCTGATTCCGGCATTTGGTTTGGTGGCTAACCTGGTGTGCATGGCCTTCTACATCATCGGACCTTCGATGGGTTACGGTACAGCGAAGGAACCACTGTTGGCGCTGGGCATTGCAGCAGCCTGGGGCATCTACGGCGGTATCTACTTCCTCCGCTCGTCGAAGTCGAAGGGCAAGTCAGTCCTGCTGGCAACCAAGTAGTCCCGCAGGGATGCGGGAACTAACCCAACCATGACCGCTGGGTGGAATCACTTCTTTGCTTCTGACAAGAGACGAGGAATGTGCTTCCACCCAGTGGCATTTTGAAGCAAGAAATGCATCAAATGATTGAAGCTGTCTCAAGGGTTTGAACTGCGCATGCTTCCTTGCCGGTAAACAGACGAGCTTCAGGGATCGAAACCCATGTTGGATGTAGTTTTCGGCCAGGCAACTGACCCCGGCAAAGTTCGACAAAACAATGAAGATGCGATGGGTGCGTTTGTTCCCTCTTCGCGGCAGCAGGCTCGCTCGCATGGCTACCTTTTTGCGGTTGCCGATGGCGTAGGCGGTCTTGATCTGGGCGAAGTGGCCTCGGCGATCGCAGTTTCTGAAGTGACTGAAGGTTTTGCGCGCGCGCAGGAAGGCACGATGCTGGTCAGTCTGCTGCCGCGCCTGATTCAGTACGCCAACGCTGCGGTTCACGATGCTACGCTGACACTAGAGCGACGCGGCAAGAAACTTGCCTCCACCGTGGTGTTGTGCGCGTTGCGCAACGACCAGGCAGTGGTTTCGCATGTGGGAGACTCCCGCTGCTACCTGATACGCAACGGTTCTGCCACAGCGATTACCAAGGATCATACTTGGGTCAATGAGCAGCGGAAGCTGAAGCTGATCTCTGCCCAGGAAATGGCTGAATCAGAATCCCGACATGTGCTGATCCGTTCACTTGGGCCGGAGCTTTTTGTCTCCGCGGATACAGTCACCTTCACGTTGCAAGCCGGAGATGTGCTCGTCTTGTGCTCCGATGGTCTGCACGGCGCTTTGGGTGACGATGAGATTGCGGAGATCGTTTCCCAGGAAAAGGATATTGACCTGGTTGCGAACGAGCTGGTGGCCCGGGCAGTGGAAGTGGATGGCGAAGATAACACGACGGCACAGGTGATACGTGTGCGGGGTGTGGAGCGAGTGGGGATGTACCGCGGCCGAATGTACCGGCTGCCTTCCTGAGGCCATCGCGAGACACGATTCCTCTCGATACCTTTATCTTTATGAAAACCTTACAGTTCCCTCTGCAATTCCCGTTAAAGTAGGAACTGAGAATACTCACGGAGCTAGCCGAACGATGGGCCTTCACGACAGCGTCGAAACCGGATCGCAGATTGATTATTACCGTATTGATGCTTCCGTTGCGCGCAGCGGTATGGCGACAATCTTCCGTGCGACAGACCTGCGCAACGACCGAGTGGTTGCGCTCAAGATTCCACACCCTGATCTTGAGTCGGACCCAATCCTTTTTGACCGATTCAAGCGCGAATCGGACATTGGCGAAAGGCTCGACCATCCGCAGGTGATGCGGGTGTTCGGCGGCGAAAAGCGTTCGCGCATCTATATGGTGATGGAGTGGTGCGAGGGTCGTCTGCTTCGCAACATTTTGCATGAAGGGCGCATCTCCCACGAGCGGGCTATCCAAATCACCATCGGCATCCTCAATGCGTTGGATTACATTCACGCCCAGGGGGTGGTGCATCGGGATTTGAAGCCGGAGAACATCATGGTGGACGAAAACGACAATATCAAACTGATCGATTTTGGTATTGCCGGGGATTCGTCGGCGAAAAGACTGACCTACGCGAATTTCACTGCGGCCCTCGGAACTCCCGATTACATCTCGCCGGAGCAGGTGAAGGGAAAACGGGGCGATGGACGCTCGGATGTTTACGCAGTTGGAGTGATTTTGTACGAGATGCTTTCGGGAAAGCTGCCCTTTACCGGGCCATCAACACTGGTCGTGATGAACGACCGTTTGCTGAACCATCCAATGCCGCCGACAGTCGCCGACCCCACGATCACGCCTCAGTTGCAGGAAGTGATCTACCGGGCGTTGGAGCGGGACCCAAAGAATCGCTACGCAAAAGCCCGCGATTTTGCCAAAGACCTGCAGAATCTGAGTCAGGTCGGCATCGAGGACCGCACCGAACTGCGGGAATGGGACAAGCGGAAATCACAACTTTCACGCAAGATCTTGTACTATGGCGCGCTTGCGATGATCCCTGTCGTCCTCCTGTTGCTCATGTACCTGCTCGCTCACCATAAGTAGGCTTGAACGCTCTGCTTGCCGCAACCTTGCGTAAATCTTTACGAGTTCTTTAGACGTTCCCCCCTACCCTGAAAGGGTGTACTTTCGCTTCTCATTCAAAAAGGAGATTCATGTCGAAATACAAACTGGAATATATCTGGCTTGATGGCAAGAAGCCGGTTCCCGGCCTTCGCGGCAAAACACTGGTCAAGGATTTTGAGAATCCCCCGACGCTCGCCGACATCCCGAACTGGGGATTTGACGGCAGTTCGACGATGCAGGCAGAAGGCAAGAGCTCCGATTGCGTGCTGAAGCCGGTTGCTCTGTATCCGGATGCGTCGCGCAAGAACGGCTACATCGTTCTGAGCGAAGTGCTGCATGCCGACCTCACACCGCACTCGACGAACGCCCGTGCGACGATTGAAGACGATCCTGACCTTTGGGTTGGTCTTGAGCAGGAGTACTTCCTTTTCAAGGATGGACGTCCGCTCGGCTTCCCCAAGGATGGTCACCCGAATATTCCGCAGTTCCCTTACTACTGCGGCGTGGGCTACAAGCACATGGGCAGCATCGCCCGCCAGATTGTTGAAGAGCATCTGGACCTGTGCCACGCGGCCGGGATCAACCACGAAGGCATCAACGCCGAAGTGGCCAAGGGACAGTGGGAATTCCAGATTTTTGCCAAGGGCTCTGCCAAGGCAGCTGATGACGTGTGGACTGCTCGCTACCTGCTGATGCGGCTTTGCGAGAAGTACGAAGTCGATGTTGAGTTGCATTGCAAGCCGATCAAGGGCGACTGGAACGGTTCAGGCATGCACACCAACTTCTCGACCAAGTACCTGCGCGAAGTAGGCGGCAAGGAATACTTCGAGAACCTCATGGCGGCATTCGCCGAGAATGTAGCGGCGCACATCGAAGTGTATGGACCGGACAATCACCTGCGTCTCACCGGCCACCACGAGACCCAGGCGATCGACAAGTTCAGCTACGGTCTGTCAGACCGCGGCGCGTCGATCCGCATGCCCATCAACTTCATCAAGAATGGCTACAAGGGCTACCTGGAAGACCGTCGCCCGAACTCGGAAGGCGATCCGTATCAGATCGTTTCCCGCATTCTGAAGACGATCAACAGCGTTCCCAAGCCGTAGCCTCACAAATGTTCGCTCCAAGTGAACAAAAAAGGCGGTCCAACCCAACCAGGTTGGCCGCCTTTTTCCTTTGGATTCTGGCCCGAAGCAGCTGACATCAGGTCTTGAGAAGTCGTGGCCCCGCTTTCAGAATGCAAAACAGCGGAATCGAGAACTGTTCTCGACCAGTGGGTGCGATGAGTTCATGGACATTATCGAGATTAAGACTTAAGTTTTTGATTTTAAGATGGTTGCCCCACATGGATTCGAACCACGATATGCTGAGTCAGAGTCAGCTGTCCTACCATTGAACGATGGGGCAATATACAAGATGTGTGGCCGTTGAGCCAAGGCAACTGATGCGACAGAGCGTCGTACCGAAGCTGCCAACTAGGACATCATATCGGTAACAGCCGCCCCTGGTCAATTTGCCGCGGATTACGCATACCAGCGCTACGGCGAGGGTCATTCTGCGAACTACGCCGTCTATACGAGGTTGTAGCTGCGCTCTGGTTCTAAACCTTCGTCATATTCAGTATTCAAAAGCTGGAGTAGAATTTGGCTTGGCAATGGAATTAATCCTCAATCTCGCCTGGGCGTTGTGCTCACTGGGACTTGTCTGGTTCTGGTTTCGTGCAGCCGCGCGCAATTCTGCGCCGCGAACCATGCAGATTCTAGCGCTGGCAATGGTGGTGGTGTTGCTGTTGCCGGTGATTTCGGCGAGCGATGATCTGATGGCGATGCAGGGGCCAGCGGAGTCCGATACCTCTCTTCGGCGCGCTCTTCATACGGGTGATGTGCCGTCACCTGTGCTGCCATTATCCCCAGCTCTTCCCGAGCCAATGCTCAGTGTGCTCACACTGAGTGGGGTTTTGACGCGCATATCTCAGGAATCCCCTTCAGCTCTGACTACACAGTTGTTGGGCACCTCTCTTGACAGCCGCCCTCCACCCGTCCTCGACTCGCAAAATTCCTGATTCATCAGTGATGCGGAGTTTGGCAGCCGGACCTGGCGTAAATTCGGTGGCCGGTACAAGAGGGTGGAATGACATTTCAAAAGCAATTGCTAGGCTTAGCAATCGCCATATTCGTTTGCTTTTCAGCGAACGCCGATGGACAGGCGAGAGCAGAGGCACGGACCTGGGCACAGATAAAAGCGCAGTTTGAGGCGGCCAACCCAGCGTTACGCGCCGACGCGCTGGGCGTGGATGAAATGCGCGCAGCCGAGACGAGTGCGTCGCTCAGGCCCAATCCACAGTTCACTTTTTCCACAGATGGAACGCAACTGGTACCGCACAACGGTGTCTGGCAGCCATTGACCGGAACCCAGTTTCAAAGCAGCCTCAGCTATCTGCACGAACGCGACCGCAAACGGGAGCTACGAGTGGAGAGCGCAAAAGAAGGCACGCGAGTCGCTGAGGGCCTGCATGAGGACTTCAAGCGGAATCTGGAGTTCACCTTGCGGGGAGCCTTTGTACAGACTCTTGAGGCGAAGGCAACGGTGACCCTGGCCCAGGCTGACATGGAGTATTACGACCAGATGATTGAGATCAGCCGGTCTCGGTTCAAGGCGGGCGACATTGCACAAATTGACCTGGACCGGATCGAGTTGCAACGTGTGCAGTACGAGGCGGAGTTGCAGACGGCTCTGGTGAACCTGCGCACGGCAAAGATTGAACTGCTCGCACTGTTGAATGATCGCTCCCCGGTGGATGGCTTTGACGTGGAGGGAGCGTTTGATTTTTCGGCGGAACTGAAGCCTCTGGAGGACTTTCGCCAGGCGGCGCTGGACACCAGACCAGATCTTCGGGCGGCGATGCAAGCAATTGAGCTTTCGACTTCGCAGCACCGGCTGGCAATGGCAAATGGCTCGGTAGACCCGACCTTTACTGGTTGGTGGACCTTCAATCCGTCGTTCAACAATCCAAATGACCAGCAGACACTGGGCCTTAGCCTGAGCGTGCCACTGCGGATTTTTGATCGCAATCAGGGTGAGAAGAAGCGCACATTGATTGACATAGACCGGGCGCGCAGCGCGAGCGACGGCTCAAGGGCACAGGTATTTGCCGACGTTGACTCGGCCTACGCTCAGGTAGAGAGCAACATGACGCTGTTGAAGCCCTACAAAGAACGGTACCTGGCTCAATCTACCAGGGTGCGGGATACGGTCACGTTTGCCTATGAGCACGGCGGAGCCTCGCTGATGGATTTTCTGAATGCACAGAGCGAGTATCGAACGGCACAACTGGCCTACTTGCAACTGGTGGGCGCGTATATGACGGCAGCCAGCCAACTGAATCTTGCGGTTGGGCGCGAGGTGATTCCATGATGCAGATTCAAAGGACTTTGTTGGTTGCAGGGGCTGCTGCACTGCTTGTCATGAGCGGATGCAAGAAGCCGGAGACGGGCGATGGCGCTCCGCCGCCGACCCAGGTGACACATGTCGCGGACATGAACCTGATCACGGTTGATGCGACCACTGTGGCGAACTTTCCATTGCAGGCGGCTGAGAAGGTTGAGGCTGTATCGCAGCTGACGGCGACTGGCACCGTGGCCCCGGACGTTTCGCGAACCATTCCTGTGATTTCGCTGGCAAGTGGTCGGGTCGTGGAGATTCACGCTCGGCTGGATGACGCGGTCAAGAAGGGCGACCTGCTGATGAAGGTACAGAGCCCTGATGTGACCAATGCGTGGGCCGGTTACCGCAAGGCAGTGAACGACGAGTTACTGGCGAACAAGGCGCTGGTGCGCGAAAAGGAATTATTCGATCATGGCGCTGTTTCACAGGCCATGCTTGAGCAAGCTGAAAATGCAGAGGGTGACGCAAAGGAGAATTTGACGGCTGCCGAAGAGCAGCTCAAGCTCCTGGGCGCGGAGATGGGACATCCGAGCAGCATCGTGCCCGTATATGCGCCAACCTCAGGTGTGATTGTTGCGCAGAATGTGACCAACGCGGCTGCGGCGGGCATGACCTACTCGGGGTCTTCAACTGCGTTTACGATCGCGGACTTAACGCGGGTATGGATCGTTTGCGACGTTTTTGAAAACGACCTGGCCAAGTTGCAGTTGGGCGAGGCAGCGCAAATTTCAATCAATGCATATCCTGGCAAGACTTTGACGGGGCGCATCAGCGACATTGGTCCGGTGCTGGACCCCAGCCTTCGCACTGCAAAGGTGAGAGTCGAGGTTTCGAATCCCGGGATGCTGCGGTTGGGGATGTTTGTTACGGCAACCTTTGCTGGCCAGACCAGGGAGACGCGTACGGCGGTTCCCGCTACGGCGGTATTGCATTTGCATGACCGCGACTGGGTGTTCCTGCCGGCGGGCGGAAACCAGTTCAAGAGGACCGAGGTACGCGGCGGGCGGATGATGGACGGCGGTCGGCAGGAAGTTTTGAGCGGCTTACAACCCGGCCAGCAAGTGGTGACGAATGCGTTGCTGCTTGAAACAGCAGGAGCAGCTGGCTCAGGAGGGGCACAGTAGATGATTCGTGCCCTGGTTGATTTTGCGCTCAAAAGTCGCTGGCTGGTGCTGGGCGGAGTCGTGCTGCTCATTGGTTGGGGCGTGATTGCCTTTCGGAATCTGCCGATTGAAGCCTACCCGGATGTGGCGAACAACTATGTCACGGTCATCACGCAGTGGCCGGGGAGGGGTGCGGAGGAGATTGAGCGCCAGGTGACGGTCCCGGTGGAAATTCAGATGGCCGGAATGCCGCACCTGACACATCTGCGGTCGAGCACGCTGGCGGGCATCTCAAGCCTGATGTTGGTTTTTGACGACGACTCAACCAGCGACATCAACCGCGAGCACGTGATGGAGCGGCTCAATCAGGTAAGTCTGCCGGCAGGGCTGGTTCCGCAGATGGGTACAGACTGGAGTCCTGTCGGACAAATCTACTGGTACACACTTGAGAGCACCAATCCCGCGTACGACGTGATGGAGAAGAAGGCGCTGGAGGACTGGTCGCTGGAGAAGTCTTTCAAGGGCGTAAAGGGTGTCGTGGATGTAGCCAGCTTTGGCGGGCCTACGAAGGAGTACCAGATCAAGCTTGACCCGGACAAGCTGATCGCGTATGGGCTGAGCATAGGGCAGGTGGAGCAGCAGATTGGCGGCAACAACTCCAACGGCGGCGGCAGCTTCATTGAGCAGGGTGCGCAGCAGATCAATGTGCAGTCACTGGGGCTGTTCACGACTGTCCAGGACATTGAGAATACCGTCGTCAAGACACAGAACGGCGCGGCAGTTCGCATCAAAGACATTGCCTCGGTGGAGCAGGGTCCGAAGATTCGGCTGGGACAGATTGGCCGCGCGATGCATTTGGCTGACGGCAGCATCCTCGACAACGAAGACACGGTTGAAGGTGTAGTTCTGCTGCAAAAGGGCGCAGACTCAGACCCGGTGCTTCAGGGCATTCACGATGAAGTGGACAAGCTCAACAAGCACATTCTGCCCAAAGGCGTGCAGGTGGTTCCCTTCCTCGACCGCTCAAAACTCGTTGCCTTTACGGTTGAAACAGTCGAGCACAACCTGCTGGAAGGCGTGCTGCTGGTTTCGATCATCCTGTTTCTGTTCCTGGGTAATATTCGTGGGGCAATTATCGTCACGCTGACGATTCCGTTTGCACTTCTGTTCGCATCGATCTGCCTGGACCTGAGCCATATTCCGGCGAACCTGCTTTCGCTTGGCGCGCTTGACTTTGGCATGGTGGTGGATGGATCGGTGGTGATGATGGAAAATATCATTCGCCACTTGTCAGACAAGGGGCACCGCGATGATACCCGCACACCGCTGCAAAAGATTCGCGAGGCTACAATGGAGGTGCAGCGGCCCGTGTTCTTTGCACGCGGCATCATTATCACTTCATATCTGCCGATCTTTACGTTGCAGGCGGTCGAGGGTCGGCTGTTCAAGCCTATGGCGTGGACGGTGACTTTTGCGCTGATAGGGGCGCTGGTGTTCGCGATTTTGGTGGCTCCGGTACTTGCAGCGATGTTCTTCAGCAAGGGAGCCAAAGAGTGGCAGAATCCCGTGATGGAGTGGTTGACGCGACAATATCGTGTCGCCGTTCGGACGGCCATTGAGAACAGCCGCGTCACTGTGGGCGTGGCGACGGTGCTGTTTGCGATTGCCGTTTACCTGACGGTTGGAGGACCGATAGGGTCGGAATTTTTGCCGCATCTGGACGAAGGCTCCATCTGGGTTCGCGGAACGCTGCCTCCGAGCGAAGGACCGACGGCCAGCATCGACTTTACGAACAAGGCGCGGCTGGTGATGGCTTCCTTTCCTGAGGTGACCCAGGTGGTGAGCCAGACGGGCCGGCCAGATGATGGGACGGATGCAACCGGATTCTTTAATACGGAATACTTTGTCGATCTCAAGCGGAAAGAAGATTGGCGGCCGGTATTTCATCAGGACAAGGAAGCGCTGATTGCGGCAATCGACAAGGAACTGCAGAAGTTTCCGGGCGTGCTGTGGAACTACTCGCAACCCATTTCAGACAACATGGAGGAGGCAGTCAGCGGCGTGAAGGGCGAGCTGGCGGTGAAGCTCTATGGGGATGACCTGAGGACACTGGAGAAGAAAGCTGACGAAATCCAGAGCCAGATGCAAGTGGTCAAAGGTGTGGACGACATTGGAATCTTTCGAATTATCGGCCAGCCGAACTTGAATTTTACGGTGGACCGGACGGCAGCGGCTCGCTGGGGCATCAATGTGGCTGACATTCAAGACGCAGTCCAGACGGCCGTTGGTTCGAATGCCATCACGCAGGTACAGCAGGGTGAAGCGCGATTTGACGTGACGCTGCGCTATCAACAGACGTTCCGCGATACTCGCGAGGCGATTGAGAACGTGCGTCTGCTGGCGCCCTCAGGCGAGAGGGTTTCGCTGGCGCAGTTGACCAGGGTTTCTACGGATGACGGTGCGGAGGAGATTTATCGTGAACAGGGCCAGCGCTATATTGCCATCAAGTATTCGGTCAAAGGCCGGGATCTGGGTTCAACGGTAGAAGAAGCGATCAATAAGGTCGAGCACAATGTACGCCTGCCGGCGGGGTATCACCTGGAGTGGGCCGGAGAATACGAGAGCCAGAAGCGCGCAAACAAGCGCATGGCGGTCGTGGTGCCGGTGACCGTCCTGGCGATATTCCTGATTCTGTACACGATGTTCCAATCGTTCAAGTGGGCGATGTTGATTTTAGTCAGCGTCATCATGGCCTCGATTGGCGGCCCGCTGGCGTTATTTTTGACGCATACAAATTTTTCGGTGTCGTCGGCAGTGGGATTTCTGGCGCTTTTTGGGGTTTCTGTGCAGACGGGCGTCATCATGATTGAGTTCATCAATCAACTGCGGGCGCGTCGCAAGGGCATGGAGGTTTCAAGCCAGAAGCACATTGTGGAAGCTGCAGTCGAGGGCGCCGTCATGCGGTTACGGCCAATCATGATGACCATGCTGGTGGCGACTCTTGGGCTGATGCCGGCAGCGTTTTCACATGCCATCGGGTCAGATTCACAGCGTCCGTTTGCGATTGTGATTGTCGGTGGGTTGCTGGCAAATCTGGTGATTGGCATCTTCCTGCTGCCCACTCTGTATGTCATGTTTGCCCGGCAGTCGGATGTATTGCCCAAGGTTGAGGGCGATGAAGACTTCTAGGCCAGTGCCTACCCGCGTTCCGGTTCGCTGCGAGGTGTTTGGTGGGTGATTGCAATCCTATGAAATTCTAAAAAAAGAGGCAGCGGCGGACTTTCCACCGCTGCCTCTTTACTCTTCGCGCAGGACTTCGAGGGGGCGCAGGCCGAGGATGCGGTAGCTGGCGATCCAGCCAGTGGCTGCCGCAAGGATTGCCGTTCCGATGAGAGCGACAATTGTTGCGCGGATGTCGAAGTGCCATTGCGCTTCCATCTGGTGCAGAAGGATGCGCGTCAGCAGGTTGGCAAAGACCGCTCCGACCGAACCGGCGAGCACGCCGAGTACGCTGAATTCAACGGTGAAGATCCGTATGATGCGGCCGCGGGTGGCACCCAGTGTCTTGAGTACGACGGCTTCGCGGGTCCGGCGGAAGCGGGTGCTGGCGATGCTGGACGCTAGAATCATCAGCCCGGCAAAAATTGAGAATCCGGCGAGAAAGCGGACGACGAAGGTGATCTGGCGGACCACTGTTTCGATGCGGTCGAGAACGTCTGCAAGGTTAATTACTGTGACCGTTGGGAAAGCAGTGAAGAGTGCCCGCTCAACCTGGGAGACCTGCCTGGAATCGACGCGGGCTGCGCCGTACCAGACGGTGGCAGAGTTTTTGGCCAATCCGGAAGGAATGAGGAACCCTGCGCGGCCGGCAAGATGCTGTTCGTCAGAGCGGAAAATGGCGGCGACGGTGAGGAACTTGTCCTGACCGTCGATTTCGACCTCGACCGAGGAGCCGACTGCGACGTGAATGCGCGAAGCGATACCCTCGTCAATCGCGATCTGCTGCGCGCTGGCTGCCTCCGGCGCGCTCCACCACTTGCCTTGGCGAATTTTGTCGCCTGCGGGCACGGTATCAGCCCAACTCAGGGAGACGCTCTCCAGCATGCGACGCGGGAAGTGTTCGACCTTGAGGTTGGCGATCGGAACGCCATTGAGTGAGATAAAGCGGCTCGAGATGACGGGCAGCAGGTCGAGCTTGGAATTATCGGTTGCCAGAACGCCGGGCTGGTTGCGGAAGAACTGCTGCATTGCGGGAACTTCGTCGGTGGTGACGTCAACGAGGAAGATGTTGGGTAGGGTGGGTGAGGCGGTTTGTTGGATTTCGCGGAGAACCTGGGACTGCATGAGATAGACGGCGAGGATGAGCATCACGCCGGTGCCCAGAGCCGCGAGGACGGCAGCAGACTGATTGCCTGGCCGATAAAGATTCGCCAGGCCCTGGCGTAAGAACTGCGGCAGACGCAGGCGGACAAGCTTGAGCAGCCAGCGGAGCAGACGAAGGAAACCGGCGGAGAGGAGTAGCAGCACTAAAAGGACCGCGGCGAGGCCAGCGCCGAACCAGGCTCCTACCTTGGCGGAATCGCTGAGTACGGCGGCGATGCCAGTGAGCGCGGCGAGGATGACGATGGACGCGGCGATCTGGAGCTTGCGCTGGCCCCAGCGGCGAAGGAAGGCGACGAAGCCACGCTCTTCTGATTGTTCAACGAGGCGGCGAAGGACGAGAATCGGCCGGACTTTGCGCACGTCCAGAAGAGGTGGGAGGCAAAACAGCAGTGTTGTCAGCAGGCCTGTCGCCAGTCCCGCAAGTGCTGAGCGCCATGGGAATGCGAGCTGCGCGTGAACCGGAAGCAGGTTGCCAAAGACCGCCGGGAGCGCAAGCATGACGCCTGCCCCGGCAAAAACGCCGAGTACGGCTCCGGCTAGACCCAGCCCCATGGTTTGCAGGAGAAAGATTCGCAGCAGGTCACCGGACCCGGCACCGATCGCTTTGAGAATCGCGAGGACGTCCATGCGCTGTTCGAGATGGGCATGCATCGACATCGCGACGCCAATTGCCCCAAGGACCATGGCGACAAGGCAGATGAGGGAAAGGATCGCGGTGGCGCGGTCGAGACCCTCTGTGAGGGCGGGGTTGCCTTCCCGATAATCCATGACCTGCGCACCGGGAAGGATGATTTCAATCTGCTTGCGGATGGCGGCGAGCTGGGCTGCGGTTTTGAAGGTCAGGGGGAGCTGGAAGAGCACACGTTCGTTGGCGCGGCTGCCAGGGGCGAGTAGGCTGGTAGCGTCAAGGGCTGCGCGGGAGATGAGCACGCGGGGGCCGAGGCCCGCTCCGGCGGTAATGCGGTCAGGTTCCTGGACCAGCTTGGCAGCTATGCGGAAGTTGTGCCCGCCGAGGCGCAGAGTGTCGCCGACCTTGGCGTGCAGACGGATGAGAAACTCATCGGCGACCACAACGGAAGTCGTGGTGAGAGCCGCAGCGAGCGGCTGGTCAGGGTCGAGTTGAGCTTTGCCGTAATACGGATATTCGGCGGGGTCGACGGCCTTGAGTGAGACGAGAATTGGGACCGGATCAGGTGGAACGGAGGCCATGGAGACAGTTTCTGTGACCAGAGTGGCCCGGATTCCCTGCCCCAAGAGAGCTTTGATCTTCTGGCTTTCTTCGGCACTGGGCTGCTGATTGGTGCGGGCAGAGAGGTCGCCGGCCATGAGTGCGCGGGCCTCGCGGGTCAGGGTCGAGCGGAAGCTTTCGCTGAAACCGCGCACACCCACAAGAGCGGCCACACCGACGGCGACAGAGAGAACGACGAAGCCGAACTTGCCGGGGGCAGAGCGCAAGTCGCGACCGGCGATGGTGGCGGCACGACGCCAGGTGAGAGAACGTTTGGCCATCTAGTTATGCCCACCGATGGCCAGTTCAGCCTGGGCCGGTTCCTGCAAAATATCTTCGACGACCAAGCCGTCGCGCAGGACGATTTTGCGGTGGGCGAGGGCGGCTACCTGGGGGTCGTGGGTAACCAATACGAGGGTTGTTCCGGCCTGGCTGTTGCGGCTTAGCAGTAGTTCAAGAACCTTCTGGCCGTTCACTGAATCAAGGTTACCGGTGGGCTCGTCGGCCATGACGATCGGCGGTTCTACGATGAATGCGCGTGCCAGCGCGACGCGCTGCTGTTCGCCGCCTGAGAGCTGAACAGGGTAGTGGTCCATGCGCTCGCCGAGACCAACCTGTTCGAGTAACTTGCGCGCCTGTGGGATGCCGTTACCGGGGAGGTTGAGTTCGAAGGGGAGCAATACGTTTTCTAGCGCAGTCAGGGTGGGGATGAGCTGGTAAGACTGGAAGACGAAGCCAAGTTTGTGGCCCCGAACTGTCGCCAACGCCTCCTCTTCGAGATTGTGGATCGGAGTGCCGTCGAGGATGATTTCACCTTCACTGGGAGTATCGAGGCCAGCGAGCAGACCGAGCAGGGTACTTTTGCCGCTGCCACTGGCACCAACTATCGCGACGAACTGGCCCGACGGGATGCTGATGTCGATCCCTTTGAGAATCTCAACCCTGCGCGAACCGTTTTGGATCCACTTGCGAACGCCCTTGACTTCAATCATCCGTGATTATTTCTCCCGAACCTGACTTGGTAGAAGGTTCCCTGCATTGATGCTACGCGGTTTTTGACGCTGGCGTTCCCCAAAGAGAGATTGCTGTGGTGGCGGGTTGGTACACTGCCCATGTGAAGATGCGTGGGATGGAAATGGTTCGATCGATGGCAGCGGTGTTGGTACTTATGCTGGCTGCGCCCCTGTTCGCAGCGACCGCGGAAAAGACTTTGGTCTGCTTTGGCGACAGCATCACGGCAGGCTATGGTCTGGACGCGAACCAGAGTTATCCGGCTGCGCTGCAACGGCTGCTCACGGCGCGCGGCTATCACTACCATGTTGTGAACCAGGGCGTGAGCGGCAACACGACCAAAGATGCCGTGGCTCGGGTAAATTCGATCATCGCGCTGCACCCGGATGTAGTGCTGGTGGAGTTTGGCGGCAACGACGGCCTGCGCGGTATGTCGATGGAGATTACCCGCCGGAATATGGATACGGTGCTGAATGCACTCGCGGCCGCGCACATTCGCGTGCTGCTGGTGGGCATTACCCTGCCGCCGAACTATGGCGCGGACTATGTTAAGAGCTTCAATGCGGTCTTTCGGGATGCAGCAGACAAGCATCATCTGCCGCTGATGCCGATGCTCTATGACGGGATTTACACGGTGCCGGGAACCATCCAAGGTGACGGGATTCACCCGACGGTGAAGGGATCGCAGATGATCGCAGAGCACCTGCTGCCGCATCTGGCGCCACTTTTGCGCAAATAGTTCTTAAAAATTGAGAGTGAGGAGAATGAACTGTGGGTTTGATTTCGGGTGTTCGTAACCGGAGGGAATTTTTGCGTTCTGCATCGCTGGTTGCTGGCGGAGCGGTGTTTGCCGGGAATCGAAACGTAGTGGCAGCTGCAAACGGTAGTGTGAGCTCAGCCACCGATTCAAAACGGATGCGGGCGCTGGCGGACTGGACGAAGCTTACGATGCAGACGCCGAATCCGGTGCCGTATGCGGCTGAGATTTTTGACAGCAAGACCGGCGAATCGCTGATGAGAGCGACCAACGCCGTTGGGCCGGAAAACGACCCCAGCGCCCACGGCGAAGTGAGGACGATCAGGCTGGCGTGCAAGAAGCTTGGGAGCTCATCTCTGCGCGGTTACACGCTTTACACAACCTGCGAGCCTTGCCCGATGTGCATGAGTTGCTGCCTCTGGTCGCGATTAGACCGCGTAGTCTACGGCGCGACAGTGGCCGATGCGGCGCGATTTGGCGATCAGATCCTAATCTCGTCGCGAGAGGTGGAGCAGCACTCAAGTATGCACTGCGTGGTAACGGGACCGATAGAGCGCGCACATTGCCTTGAGCTTTTCACCAATCCGACAATGCAGGCAGTCTTTAAAAAATGGAGGACCTCGAAGGATTAAGGAGCTGCTTCACGAGACTCGCCGTCGCCACGGCCAAGTCAGCTTAAAGGGTTTACTTGGCGCAAGTCAACTTTTCACTGTGATAGTCTTCTGGCTGCAAATTGTCATGCGGAAGGGATGTCCATGAGACGGAATCACTGGTTGAAGGCAGCTTTGGGACTGGTCATTGTCGTTGCAGGTGTGCCTGCAATCTGGGCCCAGACGAACTACCCTTTTCGCGATGCAAAATTGCCCGCTGAACAACGCATTACTGATTTGTTGGGCCGGCTGACGCTTGATGAAAAGGTCCTGCTCATGGCGGACCACCCGAAGATTCCCCGGCTTGGGCTGGAGTTTTCCGGCCAGGTCGAGGGTCTGCACGGGCTAGCGCTGGGCGGCCCTGGCCACTGGGAGGGAAAAGGCCTACAGGCTCTGCCGACAACCACATTTCCCCAGGAGCGCGGGCTCGGCAATACCTGGGACCCGGCGCTCATGGAGAAAATTGGCGCACTGGAGGGTTACGAAGCGCGCTACGACTACCAAAGCCTGAAATATGACCGGGGAGGGGTGATTGTGCGCGCTCCCAACGTGGATTTGGCGCGCAATCCTCTATGGGGCCGCAGCGAAGAGTCGATGGGCGAGGATCCTTATCTCGTTGGCACTATGACGGTTGCCTTCCAGCATGGGCTGCAGGGGCCAGACCCGGACCACTGGCTGGCAGCCTCGCTGATGAAGCATTTCCTGGCCAATGAGAATGAGAACAAGCGCGAGTCATCCTCCTCGGATTTTGGCGAGAGGCTCTTTCGCGAGTACTACTCAGTTCCCTTTCGTATGGGGTTTCAGGAGGGTGGTTCGCGGGGCGTGATGGCTGCGTACAACTCCTGGAACGGGACGCCAATGATGATTCACCCTGTATTAAAAGACGTCATGATCAAAGAGTGGGGGAACGATGGCATTATCTGCACGGACGGAGGAGCGCTGGGACTGCTGATTTCAGCGCACAAGAGCTTCCCTGACAAGGAGCACGGAGCTGCAGCGGCAATCAAGGCAGGCATCAATCATTTCCTGGACACATACCAGGACGATTTGCGCCAGGCTCTGAAAGACGGACTGGTGACAGAGGCAGACATGGATGCCTCGCTGCGCGGATTGCTCAGGGTCTTCCTCAAGCTGGGCGAGTTTGACGCAGTCAGCGGCACGCCGGCCGGAAATGATCCCTATGGAAAGATTGGCCGCGCCACCGATACGCCGCCCTGGGAGCGGGAGAGCAGCAAGCAACTGGCGCGGCTGGCAACGCAGGAATCGATTGTTCTATTGAAAAACGAGGGGCATGCGCTGCCGCTGGATGCAGCAAAGATCAAGACAATTGCGGTAATTGGCCCCTGGGCAGACGAGGTGCTGCTGGACTGGTACTCAGGGACGCCACCACACGCAGTGACGGCACTTCAAGGGATTCGTGAGGCGGCGGGCAGCCGGGTCAAAGTCGTCTTTGACAAAGCAGATAACATGGCATCGGCAGCGGCCATCGCGGCAAAGTCCGATATAGCAATCGTTGTCGTTGGGAATCATCCCTACTGCAATGCGACCCGGTGGGCGCAATGCGACCTTCCCAGCGATGGTCGTGAAGCAGTGGACCGCAAGACTCTCGTGCTGGAACAGGAAGACCTGGTCAAGGCTGTTTACACGGCGAATCCGCACACGGTCGAGGTTCTGATTTCAAGTTTTCCGTATGCCATCACATGGAGCCAGCAGCATGTCCCTGCGATTGTGCACTTGACCCACAACAGTCAGGAGCTTGGGCACGGATTGGCAGATGTGCTTTTCGGCAAGGTGTCTCCGGCAGGGCGGTTGGTGCAGACCTGGCCGACGGGCAATTCGCAGCTGCTGCCGATGATGGACTATGACCTGACACACGGCCAGACATATCTGTACAACCGGCAGAAGCCTCTCTACCCCTTTGGATTTGGATTGAGTTACGCGCAGTTTACCTACAACAAGCTCAAATCCAGCGCAAACACGATGGCAGCTGATGGGCAGGTGGAGGTCACGGTTTCGGTGAAGAATACCGGCAAGGTGGCGAGCGACGAAGTGGTGCAGCTGTATGTGCAGCATCTTGGGTCATCGGTAACGCGGCCGCTTTTGGAACTGAAGGGATTCAAGCGGGTCCACGTCGAACCGGGCTGGGTGGAAGACACAAAATTTGTCATCAGGGCGCGCGATCTGGCGTACTGGGACGCAGCGCGTCATGCATGGCGTGTTGAAAAAGACACAGTGCGCTTGCTGGCTGGTGGGTCTTCGGACGCCTTGCCGGTTTCAGCGGAAGTGATCGTGAGGGGTCCGGCAGAGTTCAAACCGTAGGGGGAGTACGGGCTGAACTCTGCGGTTCATGCGGAAATGCATCCGCACAAATTGAATATGGAGGCTGAGGAGCCGCTGAGGAAGGATGGTGCGCCCAGAGAGATTCGAACTCCCGACCTGTTGATTCGTAGTCAACCGCTCTATCCAGCTGAGCTATAGGCGCATATGGGTCCGTCGCCGAACCATTGTTAGATTACCAAGAATCGTGGTTCAAGGCAAGGTTCGCCGCGGGAGACGTCAATGCCCGTTACACTTTGGGTCCGGCTGCGGAAGGTGGCTCGACAGGTGTCGGTGGAGGCAGAACTGGCTGTTCCTCAATGAGTTGCAGACCGGAGCGCCGGACCAACTGAGTGACCGTGGCCGCATTGAGACGGGTGGCATCGTACTCGACCAAGAGAGTGCTGGCGTTGCGGTCGAACGAGAGGCGGCGGATACCGTAGACTTCGCGAGCATTGGCGAGAGCGAATGTCTCCGCTTCGCTGGGTTGGCCGGTATAGCGGAAGAGGATTTCTACCGTGGTCATAGTTAGATGATAGCAACTCGCCAAGGATTTGGGCATCATTGAGACGTTGGTGAGAGGCGATTGCGAAAGCATTGGCTAGCGCGGTGGACTGTTCTTGCGAGGCGCTCAAGACTTCAAGAGTTTAAAAGGACAGGAGGATATTGCATGCGCAATGCATTCCCCAGCAAACACGCGCGCTTGTACTTCTGATTCACTGCACGATCGATCAGTTTTGGCAATTTGCATGGCACTCCCGGATCGAGTGCTGTGCGAACGATTTTGCCAAGCACTGTCCAGTCATGCCATTCACCGATCGCATCCTTCTCCTCAATAAGCGCGCCAACAAAATCAGTCTCATTGCTGTCGATGAGTTGAAGGATATTGATGAGTTGCTTGAGCAGAAGCCGAAACGCATGCAGATTGTTTTGGTCAATCGGAGGAAAGGCATCGATTTGATCTTTGATTTGTCGAGCTTTCGCGAGTCCACTCGTCTCAAACGTGAGAGGCGGAGTTGGTCCGTGGGAGTGTCTACCTGGCTGTTTTTCGACACTTTCGATCCAAGTGGAAAGACGCTTTAGATGTTGTCGAGCAAACGGTCGATGTTGCGAAACCTGCTGGCGCAAAGCTCCTAGTCTCTTTCGGCGCTTTGAAGAGACATGATCGGAGAGTGTCAGCAGGCAATCCTCTTCTCCCTTGACCTTGAACGAAGAAACGAGGATCGCAAGTACATCGAGGTCGCGGACCTTACCCGCTGCCTTGCGGACCGGCTCAAGATGCCGAAGGACCCGCAAGCCTGTTCGCTTATCTTCAAGCCGCAGCACCGTGATGATCGTTTCCGTCCGGCGGATCAAGTTGCGAAGGCGGTGAATTGCCTCTGCATCGGGGTGCTTTGAAAACTGACGGATACATCCTCTCAGAGCGCGCAGTTCCCTTTGCAATCTCTTTGAATTGAGACCCGCGCCATCTCGGACTTGAACTTCTTCGGACACCGGCATAGCGAACCAAGTACTTCTATGGACGAGCCGGATGCGCCTGCTCTACAACCGTGTCCCGTCTTTAGCTACAAAGGATTTTAGGCGAAGCAATGCCACGGACAGCGTTGCGATGATCAACTACCAGCAGAGATTCACCCGCAGGCCTTTCGTAGCCTTCCCCAGAGGTGTCAATGACAATGACGAACCGTCGTGGCGATACAGATCAGCCGACAGCAACGCCTTTGCAGGCGTTCGCGAACGAATTGTCAAGCCAGTTGCGAAGTGGGGGTACTACGATCTTCGAGTCTGAGGGACGTGCCTGGAGAGGCGGCATTGAGTCTTCAATGTTGCCAGCCTCGACAACGACGGATGGGCTGCGAACTGAATCGAAAAAGACTGAGCACTCCATGGCGCATGTAACCATATTATTTTCAACAGTTTATTGAGTCTATAGAGCATTTTTGCGAATGGCGCCAATGGACTGACCGGGCCATAATGGTAACCACTGATACATTACTTAAGTTTATTTTCATGTTTACAGGCGGACCAATTGAGGTACAATCGCTCTCAAGACGAAGTTGAATGTTGCTGAAGCACCCGGGCAGTCAGGATTTCCCGCCTGACCGTTCGAGTGTGGTTAAAAGTCCGAATTGTAGTCCAATAGAGTGCGCTTAAAGTTGTTGAGTCGTTGAGACGGCGTTACTTTTTCATGTTTGGCTGAGAAAAGCAGGGTGTGAGCGGATTTGGGATGCTCAGATCCTTGCTCAGCCAACATGAGCGTCCATGATTTGATGGGCGTCGTGCATGTCTCTGATTCATTGGTTTGGTTCTTCTCGCCTTGTCACCAATTGAAACTGCTTGGCTAAATCCAGTGCTTTGGCACTGATGTAGAGGTGTGGACTTTTGCGCAACGGATTCCGTCTTTCTCCCCCAACCCTTCCCTTTCACACGTCCTGTACGGATACCGGGATATCAACCGCTCAGACGATGAACGAGCCCTACCAATGCACGCGCGTCTTTGCGTGCATTTTGTTCCTGATCGCAACGCTGGCTTTACTGGTAGTCAGTCCTGCAGCGAATGCGTCGATCTCCAGGGACCAGACGATTAGCTACGACCAGTCTTCCCCGTCAAGCACGGTTACGACTCCAGCGTTTACCACCAAATACACGCAAGAGGTTCTGCTGGCTTTTGTATCGACCGGCAAGGTGACCAGCCCCAACACGACGGTGGTAAGCGTGACTGGCGGAGGGTTGACCTGGGTTCTTGTGCAGCGCACCAACAATCAGTACGGAACATCGGAAATCTGGCGAGCTTTCAGCCCTGGCATCCTCACATATGCCAAGGTCACGGCGAATCTGTCCCAGTCTGTGTCCTCTTCTATCACGGTGATGAGCTATCTCGGAGTGAACACATCGGGGACGAATGGTTCTGGAGCAATCGGAGCCGTGGGTTCAGGATATGCAGCGTCTGGAGCCCCGAATGCGAGCTTGATCACGACTGGAAGCAACTCTGTTGTGATTGGAGTCGGTAACGATTTTGATGCGGCAATTGCGCGAACGCCAGCGCAGGGACAGACTCTTTTTCATCAGAATCTCTCGGCAAACGGCAATACCTTTTGGGTTCAGAAACTGGTGTCGCAGTCAGCCGGTGCAGGCGCAAGTATTTCGATTTCCGATAGTGCTCCGACAAGCGACCAATACAACTTAACCATCTGCGAGTTGCTGGCAGCGCCGACTAATGATCCGCAGTTGTCATATAGCGCAACGAGTTTGAGCTATGGAAGCGTTCAGCACGGATCCACACAGACTAAGTCGTTGACGTTATATTCCTCGGGGGGCCAGGCCGTCACGTTGACTTCGGCAACAGTAAGTGGGACCGGATTCTCAATCGGTGCGCTTTCATTGCCGATAACGCTCAATCCAGGGAAGACCTTGACCATTCCGGTTACTTTTGCTGCTTTATCAGTGGGTTCGATGACTGGTCAACTCACTCTGACGAGCAATTCAACCACAGGTGCGACCACTTCCATAAGTCTTTCGGGGACAGGCATCACGTCGACTCCTCAGATTTCATTGAGTGGAAGCAATCTCGCATTTGGCAATGTGACAGATGGAACGACCAAGTCCTTGTCGTTGACAATTCAGTCTTCCGGAACCTCGGCACTGACAGTCTCTTCCGCCTCGGTGGCAGGCACAGGCTTCTCTCTGGGCAGCACAGCACTCCCCATAACACTGAACCCAGGCCAGACGCTCACGGTTCCTGTCACATACGCCCCACTTACGGCGGGTAGTGTTACAGGCTCACTAACGATCCTGAGCAATTCATCGACAGGTAGCAAATCGGTCGTATCTCTTACGGGAACCGGCGTTGCATCTGTGCCCCGGATTACGCTCAGCACGACCGCTCTGAGTCTGGGAACTGTAACCTTGGGCTCTTCTTCCAATGTTTCGGTGACGCTATCCTCCACGGGCACTGCTGTATTGACGATTCAATCCGCGTCCCTGACCGGAGCGGGCTTCTCGATTGTAGGCGGAAGTTTTCCAATAACGCTCAACCCAGGAGCCAGCACATCCGTTACGGTGCAATTCTTGCCGACTGTCCAAGGATCCGCAACAGGAGTACTCACGATTACAAGCAACTCTGCAGTCGGGGCTACATCGACGGTTGGATTAACCGGAACGGGCGCGGCCAATTATTCAGTTAACCTGAATTGGAATGCACCGGGTGTTTCGGCCGATCCAGTCGCAGGCTATCATGTCTATCGGACGGTTTCTGGTACGACTACCAGTGTGTTGTTAAGATCTTCGCTCGATACTCAGACGACCTATACAGACAGAACCGTTGTATCGGGAACCAAGTACGTCTACGACGTAAAGAGCGTGGACTATCAAGGAGTGGAAAGTGCTGCTTCGAACCCGTTCACTGTGACAATTCCCTAGTGACTTCGCCACGCTCAACAAATGGCCTGCATCCCAATGTAGGCCATTTGCTTTTGTATCTCAATCAAGCAGCCTATTCAGATGAGGGCTTCTTCACAATTGCGACTACCTTCCCGTTCCATAGAGTCCTACGCTCTGCGGGCTGTTTGGGGCATTGTCGCTAAGGTTCAACGTTGCATTCTTCGATCTACTTGAAGTTGGCTTGAATGTCACGTTGACGATGCACTTTGCCCCAGGATTGAGTGTGGTGCCGCAGGTAGTGCTCGACACCGAATACATATTCGCATTTTGTCCGGAAATACTCCAAGCCAGGTTAATCAGCGCGCCGGAGCCAGTGTTTGAAATGGTTTCAGCGCTTGTTTGAGTGGTCCCGATGGCCACGGTGCCGAAGTTGATGCCCGATGGGCTAAGACTGACTGTTGGCGAGTTCACCGTCTGAGAGACGTTCGTCGATCTGCTTGAATTGAAGTTGCTATCCCCCGAGTACTGGGCAGACAATGTAGAATTCCCCGACTTGGTGAGGGCAATTGCGCAACTTCCAGTGTGAGCGGCGGACAGGGTTCCCTGGCAGGACTGGCCATTGCTTGCAGTGATAGTCACTGAGCCGGTGGGACCAGATCCAACTCCTGATACTGAAAAGCTGATCGTAACTGCCTGCTTGAGTGTAGATGGATTAGGAGTGCTTGAAACTATCGACGTAGCACTTTGGACCCTGGTTGCACTTGTGCTCTGAGTTATCGATGATGGTGCGGAGTAGTTCGCGTCCGCCGCCCATGTGGCAACAACCTTACATGTTCCAGTACCACTGATCATCGTCACACCAGCGCTTGCACTCGTTGGTGACCCGCTCACTACCCCTACGGTGCAGACACCTGTACTTCCCGATGCAGTGATTTGGGGCAAAGTGCTGGCATTGGTTGTGGCGGTCACATTGAAGCTACTACCGTAACCGGAACTCACCGGGGCACCCGTAAAAGTGATCTTTGGCGCTATCTTTGTCGCGGTGGTAGATTGTGTGAGCGGAACAGCCGCAGAGTAGTTACCGGCAGCAGGCCAGTTTGCGGTCAACACACAGGTGCCTGTACCTGAAAGCATTGATACAACAGCACTTGCAGAGGCAGGATTTCCAGTGACTGTTCCCACAGAACACACGCCGGCAGTACCGCTGATTGATGGCATCACGGATGCATTTGTCGTTGCCGTGACGCTGAAAGTGCTGAGGTATGACCCAGTGGAAGGAGCGCCGGAGAATGCCACGCTTGGAGTAAGCGCATTGACTACGAGATTCGCAGTGCCGCTCACGGTTCCGTACGAGGCCGTGATCGTCGCAGTTCCTACGCCCACACCAATTGCAAGACCAGCTGCATTTACGCTAGAAACCGATGTATTCGATGACGCCCAACTTACGGAGTTCGTCACGTTTGCAACGGTTCCATCGGTGAAGGTTCCAGACGCAGTAAACTGAGCTGACGCATTGGCGTTGATTGTCGAAGAAGCCGGACTGACTGCGATCGATGCGATCGCCGCAAGCATAATAGTGGATTGTGTGAGCGGACCTGCCGCAGAATAACCTCCGGCAGCAGGCCAATTAGCTGTCAGTATACAAGTACCAGTAGCAGCAATCATTGTTACTACGGTACTTGCGGCGGTTGGAGTTCCAGTCACTATTCCAACGGAACACACGCCGGCTGTACCGTCGATTGTTGGCATAACCGGCGCGTTTGTCATTGCCGTAACGCTGAAGGTGCCGAGGTAAGGCGCACTGGCCGGAGCACCTGTAAACGCCACACTTGGAGTAAACATGGTGACTGCGAGACTTGCTGTTCCACTGCCCATCCCGTATGAGGCTGTGATTGTAGCGGTTCCCGTGCTTACCCCGGTTGCAAGACCAGCAGTATTTACCGTAGCAACGAATGGATTCGACGATGCCCAATTTACAGAACTGGTCACGTCTGCGACGGTTCCATCGGTGTAAGTTCCGGTCGCAGTAAGCTGAACCGATGAAGCAGAATTGATCGTAGAGGAAGCCGGACTGAGGGTGATCGTTGCAATCACAGCATTGTTGATGCTTCCCGCTGCGAAATTATCGAATATCACATCGGTGACAGGGGGGGGGCCATCATTCTTGTCTATATAAAACATCCCTGGATAGCCGCTGTTAAGGCCTAGATCGGCATTCACGATAGCAATGGTCGTTCCATTGACCTGCATCGTAACGGTAGTACCCAGCACCTGACACCAGATCAGGTCATTCGTCACCGGGGTGATTGAGCTGAGGTAAAGACTGCTCGGAGTACCGCCTGGTGTCAAGCTCCAGATTCGATAATGTTGATCTGCGGGGAAGTCCTGCGCATCCCACCCGCAGGCGATGTAGCTTTCGGGCTGACCAGATATTGGATTTCCGCGCAGTTCGATTGAAGCTTCGGGAGTAGAGGCGGGAGAAGGAGACACAACAACGGCTGTTGCGAATTGATCCGATGGAAACATGGCCAAGCCGGTATAAAGTGCGCAGTTTTGACTGCCATATCCGCTACCGCCAGCCTGATTGTTTTGATATACCAACTTACTGTATGCACCACTATCAAAGCCGCATCCAGTCCAATTTGAACCGAGATATGAACCGCCACTCCCCACGAACGTATCATAGACAAGTGGTGTATAGCCATTTTCAGCGGCCACTGCAAGTGTCCCGGTAACACTGTCGGGACCAGATGCCCCGGTCACCGTCACGTTTCCAGAATTCAATCCAAATGCTGTGCCAGTAACATCCACCGGTGCAACCGAGGTATCAGAAGATGACCAGCCGCCCATTGGCGCGACTATTCCATTCGCATACGAGATAGTGCCGTTGTACTGCACAAACGATCCGGTTGTAATCGCAGCCGATGTTGGAGCAATAGTCGTGGACACAATGGACGGACCGCTGCCGGCGGAGAAACTGGCGAAGATTATATCCGTGAGTAAGGGCCCGCCTGAATTCGGATCATTGTAGTAGAGGCCAGGATAGCCGCTATTATTCCCCGAGGTGTCAGTAACGGTTGCAACCACATTTCCATTGAGTGTCATGGAGACTGTGTTACCAAGCACCTGACAATTAATTACATCATTAGTGGCCGGCACAATGCCGCTTAGCCATAAGCTCACTGGACCGGGGGCTCCGGGAGTCAGACTCCACACTCGATAATGGTAGTCAGGCGGAAAGTCCTGAGCATCCCAACCGCAGGCTATGTAGCTCTCGCTCGTACCAGGCACAACATTCCCGCGAAGCTGAATAGATGCCTGAACAGTGCTCGAGGGCACTGGAGCTACAACCGTGGCTGTGGCGTACTGATCGCCAGGAAACGCGCCGTAGCCTGTATACAAGGCACAATTCTGACTGTTGTTCCCACTACCACCGGCGGCATTGCTCTCGTACACGAGTTCGCTGTAAGCACCGCCATTGTAGCCGCATCCAACCCAGTTAGAATCCAAATAGGTGCCGTTTGTGCCAGAGAAATTGTCTGCGACGAGTTGCGTCTGAGCAAAGCAGCCAAATGGCAGGGCAAGGCTCACTAATACTGAGATGATTGTTGACACGATTCTTGTTTTCATCTGACTCTTCCTTTGCTTTGCTTTACACTCTCCAAATTTCATTGGAACCTGCAAACGAGACACGCACCATTACCCTCGTTTCCGAGACTGGCGTGCTGTTAGGCTGACATCGCGAGTTCTGAGTTGGTCTCGGGCGCACATGCGGAAAGGTAGTCCCGGAATGTGCTAATCGGGAAATCTCGACTTATCCGGCGTATCTTGTTTTCCGTGCTATCCAGGTTAAGGTACGACTTGAAGCGCCGGCGCAATGACATAGGTATGCGAGGGTGGTGCGGGTCAATCTCGCGTGGATGAATATAGAAGATCAATGGGATTCCGCGGTCCAGGTTCCGCATCCCCATATACCGGATGAGGCTATAGGGGAACAGACGCAAATAGCCGCCACCGAACAAGCACACTCTCATTGGCCCAATTGTCGAAACACTGACTGGGAATTCGACCAAGTGTCCGGATAGCAAGTAATGTGGCTGAGTTAGGCCATTGCGATCGCCTCCATGCCCATGCCTGGCTGGAAACACGGACGAGTCGTACAGGTATCCACTATTACTTACCTCTTCGAAGAACCACGGTGTTGACTCAGAGGAGGAGAACCCTGGGGCGCGATACCCTATTACTGCAGAACCAGTTATGTCCTCCAATAGCGATCGTGACCGCCGTATATCCTGTCGAAATTCTGATTGATTCATCCGGTAGACAAGTTGATGGGAGTAACCATGGGATGCAATTTCATGACCTCGCGCGGCGGCCTCCCTAACCAGATGGGGAAAGTGCTCCGCGATCCATCCAAGAAAAAAGCAGGTAACCCTCCTGTTTTCTGTGCTAAAGATGTCCAGGAGGCGCAAGAAATTGGCTTCGACGCGTGACGACAAATTCGACCAAGAGGCAATATCTGGCGCACCGGCAACATCCAAGATGTGAAACCAGTCCTCAACATCGACGGAAAACACGCACTTTGTTGAATTTTGCACGGGACTGAACCTCGGTATGTGAACTAAGCGCGGGTAGGTGTGAGTTGTGTGATCTGATTGAATGATCGGGAGAAGACATGAGTTGGAACGATTCTCCTGGATTCGGCTAGCCGCTTCTCGGGAAACCTAGATGCCAGGGATATGTTGTATCAGTGCGGGGCCTAAAGAGTTAGTCAGCGCAACGGGTATCTTCCCATCCGGGCGTACCGGAATGACCTGCTTGAACTCCGTTTCATTCCAAACGTTCAAGGCGAGTACATCGTCGCCACCAATCACATACTGTTCGTCATGCGCAGACTTTGCGAACTTGGAGTCAGGCGCTGAGATGATCGCTGCGGAAGAAGCCGATCCCCTGGGAGCGACTTGGCTCCACGCCTCTCTTTCTGGACCCAGCCCCAGAACGAAGGCAACCAGAATAATAGCAACGAATTGAAATGAGCGGATACTCATAGTGATTCCACCGAAAGACCCGATACGCAATGGATTTAAGCCCAACACATTGACTCGGGACATTAAATTCTTCCCGGAGCCCATTGGGAAGCAAGCAATCCCATGCTTGCTGCTTCTCCAACCTGATGAATTCCACTCAGTCCCTTGATAGGCTCGACATCGGAAGCATCAACCTCGACGCTTACAGACTGTCCGAGCATTTCCACCGAGAGGAGGAGACGACAAAGGTTCTTCTTTCGCAGCAGTATTCCTTGCACACCTTCGAGAGAGCCCCGCGTCACTCTGACCTTCTCTCCGGATTTCAAAAAGGGATGGGGCTCCATACGAAAGCTCCCACTCACTGCTTTACGAATCCCCTCGATTTCAGCTTCGGGAATCGTCGCTACCTTCTCACCGAAGTAGAGGATGTTATGGACCCCCGGCGTGCTTACTATCTGTAACTTTCGATCCAATCCGCCGCGTACGAAGACATAACATGGAAACAGAGGCAGATTGAGCAGCATCTTCCGATCCTTCCAAGGGCGCACCGAATCATAAAGCGGCAGAAACACCTCAAATCCGTATGCGCCCAGCCTGCTCGCAACAGCCTTCTCGTGTTGGTGCCGGGTATAGAGCGCCCACCAAGACTCGCAGCTTTCCGAATTGACCCCACTCAACATTTCCATATCACTCCAAATCGATTGCCGCTGCAATGAGCCGCGAATGAGCCTATAGCTTCGCCCTGTGAGTCACATTTCGTGTCCCTTTTCAATCCTCTGATCCCTACCTGCTCGCTCAACTAAAGGTCAAAGTTCGACATAGAGCAGGTACTCTGTCCACCACTTTTACAACTTACCCACCATTCACCACCGCTACGAATTACTCTTGCGCTGCACTATCTGCATGCCTCGGCTTGTTCTGTTCACACCTGATACATGCTTCCAATCTCGTTCGTACTACGATTATCTGGATGTTCGCTCACCTGCTAATGTCCATTTATGACTTCGGTCATTCGACGCCAACCTTAGCCACCTGCAAATGCCTAATGCGGCTTCCTGTAACGGCTCCGATACCCTTCCGGCCCGTTTCGAATAATCCACTCGCCAAGTCTATTCAGAGGTACGTCGCCCCAGGGCGTCCGAAGTGATCTGCTGGAGTCACTCCTTGCCATTGAAGAAGTATCATGTAGGGGATCGACCGCATCTTTGCGCGCCAATTCATACCTGAGTTCCGTAACAAGTGCTTCGATTTCACCTAGAATCACGGATCGTGCCACTCGATTCTCCAGCTCGCGAAGATTTCCGGGCCAATACCATTCCTCCAGAATCTGGAGAACTGGCATTGTCAATCGCGGCGGACTCTTTTTGAACTTGTTAGCCATGCGTTCCGCGAAGAAATCCCACAATACTGGAATATCTTCTTTGCGCTTACGAAGCGCTGACGGTCGCAGACATAGAGCACTCACACAACAAAACAGATCCTGTCTGAATCTACCCAGGCTTACTTCCGATAACAACTCCAGCTTCGTGCTGCAGATAACGCGCACATTGGCCCTCCGCTCCACAGTGTCACCCACTCGGGTGTAACTCCCTTCCCGCAATAGCCGAAGTAGCTTTTCTTGAAGATTCAGGTGCATATCCTCAATTTGCGAAATGAATAGCGTTCCGCCCTCCGCCGCATCAACTAAGCCGTTTCTGCCACTCCTGATACCCTGGAATGCATCCTTCTCATACCCGAATAACTCTCTCTCTAGAACCTTCGGTGGCATTCCGCAACAGCCAATGCTTACGAATGGCCCTTGGCCCCGTTCGGAACGTTGATGCACGTATCTCGCAACCAATTGCTTGCCGATTCCACTCTCGCCTTGAACAAGAAACGGAGTATGGCAGCTTAACGTGGACTCAACATGAACTCGAAGATCCTGCATCGGAGCAGAAGCACCAAATATGACTGCCTCACTCGGCAGATCGTCCGTAATCGTCCGGCGGATACCCACCATAATCTCTCCAACGGCTTTTGCCGTTTAGGTACGCCTTCACCATTGCACATCAGTTGCCAAAGTTGGGTTATGTGTATTTATGTTGGTCGAGTCTTATCTCTTCGATAATTCATAGACTTAGGGGTTATCTTGATAGTTTGTTCCAGTTGGGCTGTGTGGATCATGTACCGTAATGCTGCATTCTTTTGCATACTATGCAATTCAAAGCATATTTTTGCTTGAAGTATCCCTCTTGAGGTAATCCAAGTATGAATGGAGACGGGTTTCGCGCTCCCGCCGCAGTCACACCTACGCGGGAGACGGGCTAGTCCAGGGCCACAAATTGGGAGTTCGTCATACCAGAGTGCACCTCAGGTCCCGGTTCCGTATTCACTTGATGCGGTCATCTTCACAGTGCCCCGGGGCCCTGCGGTGGGGTTTCAATCTGCGCGTCGTCGAGATATATGATGTTGGGATCGATTTGAACGCTCAAGGCAGCCAAAGCGACTCCTGCGCCGCTCATTGGCACTGCGAGCGCTGCGCATCACGGCAATCACGCAAGGTCAGGTTGCCCTTGATGCTTGGCGCAACGGGTAGTGAAGATGGTTTTCAGGGAGATGCACGCGACACCGGCTTCCACGCCATAAGGCGCGACGAGCAGCACGTCTTGGAGCCAACCCGTTTGAGTCCGGCGGTGATAGCCGCCGGATTCAAACCCAACCTTCACTGCGTCAACTACGTCTGAACCACCACCATCCCTGCAATCAGGAATGCTGCTGAGTCTTTATCATGCAGCATCTCTCATTTCCGAGATGCTGCACTTGAGCGTTAAGTACACTTTTACAGGAATTGGGGTGATAGCCTGATCATCAATTCCAACTGTCCGCGGGATAAGACAATCGCTTACGGACTTACGACTCCGGTCAGATTGGTTGGAGCCGCTGGCTGGGAGCTTGATGTTTGGCTGATCTCAAAGTGGTTTAGCGAAAGAGTGTACGACTGGGTCGGACTCGCTCCAAATTCAGTCCCCAGCTCGATACCTGCCACGTACTGATAGCTGCTGTTGCCATAGGCAGTTACGCCAGCCTTCAGTAGATCGAGCAAGTTTATCTTCAATTCGCCTGATGCAATACCAGGCATGGTGTGGGGGTAAAACAGGACGTTCGTCCCTCCGACGTATTCATCAAAGCTAAACGTAGTTGAAACTCCGTTGAGCGTCACAGGTTCACTAATAGTTTTGATGAAATTGCCGCCTCCGAAATTGACGAAGCTGTAATAAGGCAGGATTTCGACTTCAAGGCATTGGGAGCTGTCCGATGGAGAACTCGAATTGCATACCCATTCATCGAAGAGTAGGTCAATGTCGCTTCCCGTGATGGTGCCGGTCAGGCCATACTTGACATCCACCGTTAAAGAAGACATCGCGGAGAGTTGCTTTGGAAATTGGGGGGGTTGATCTTGGTAGCAGTCCATCCAAGGATCGCATCCATAAAGCACAAAGGGAAACGCATCGACGCCGCCGCCTGGAAGTCCGGTCAGACTCATTGTCGTGGTAAAGGATCCGGAGCCGCTATACTTCTGTATGATCGTACCGCTGCCGGAACTTATACCCCAGGGGTTATCGTACATCAGCCAAAGGTTTTTGGAAGAGTTTGTAGCGAGGGTTACAGCGCCAGTAATGCCGCCGGATCCCGGAGCGCTATAGGTTGTTGAAATAGGACTCGCGCTATTAAGCGAAGAGTCGGAAGTGGTTAGGGTTTGTGCACTTTGCGGAGTAGGCAAAAGTGCCACTCCGATAAGTGCAATGAAAAATACTCTTGCTAGAGAGTTGGGGGGCACACTTAGCAATTGAGGCATTCGATCATCCTTGATTTGGTATTTGAGCTGCGGAACCAGTAAGGCGGAAAGAGCGGAGGAAGCGCTCACTGGAATCGCCAAGAGGCAACAGACTCGGTGGGATCCGAGAATTTGCCAGTACGAGCCGGTAGGGATGCCCGAAAAACATGTGCACCCTGATCCGGTTTGGCCGCGGGGAAATACCCGGTTCCATGCTCGTCTCGGCCGTGAACATCACGCGAACTCGTCGCTGACGCGCCCAATAAAGGAATGTTCACGTCGATTGTACCAGAATACGAATCGCCGATTTCGACACCTTTTGAATGCTGTGCGCAACCTTACCTACTTGATCTTGTGCTCCGATACGTTCCCTTGGTTGATCCGGAGGCATAAAACACCCAACGAGTTGTTCTTCCCGTCTGACCAGAGTTGAGGTGCCGGCATCCCAAAGAAGTGCTGTCCGCAATGCTGAACGACGATGTGTTGAGGTCTTCGGACAGTGACTTCGAGGCACTGTCCGCGCAGCCATATTCAACCTTCGATCTGGCTGAAGTATCTGCTGCGAACACGACGGTTGCAGGTCTCTCAATCGATTCATTCCGATAGCCCTTGGCAGAGCAGACTCGATCTCTAACTCTCGTTCGAAGCGATATCGTCACCATTCACTGCTCATTTGAAAATCAGTCACTACCTGTGGGGTCAAAGTGATGATGCATGCCAGGGATAAGGCCATGTTGTTGAATCTTGTAAAGCAGCGCCCGATAACTAATATTGAGACTCTTGGCTGCTTGCCTGCGATTCCATCCTGAAGCATTGAGCGCTTCCTGAATCATCAGTGACTCGATGCGATCCTTGACAACGCGCACTGCTGACCGCATGCCTGGATGCTTATCCCCTAAGTGTGTTGCAGTCTCCCGCCTCTCTGCATCGGCGGCCAAAGCGATCTTTGTTTCAAGTTCGTGGATTGCCGCCGACTCGTCCTGCATGATAATCGTGCGCGTGACAAAGTTACGTAACTCGCGCACATTTCCGTGCCAGTCGCTTAATTGTGCAGCATCCATCAGCCTCGATGTGAAATGATTAAACCCGTGAGCTTTCATCTCTGGCGGAGTGCGCCGAATCGTTTCCTCGATTAGATATGGAATTTCTTCCCGTCGCTCACGAAGAGGCGGAACCGTGATCGTAAAGACATTCAGTCGATAGTAAAGATCTTCCCTGAAACTCTTGTCAGCCAAAGCTGACTCCATGTGAATGTTTGTGGCTGCCAGAACCCGTACATCTACTTTAGTTGGTTGCTGCCCTCCCAAACGCGTGAACTGGCCTTCCTGCAATACATGCAGTAACTTTGCTTGCATGTGAGCGCTGATTTCTCCAATCTCGTCGAGCAACAGTGTCCCGCCGTTCGCAAGTTCAAACTTTCCTGGCTTGTCCCGAACGGCTCCCGTAAACGCTCCCTGATGATGCCCAAAAAGCTCACTCTCCAACAAATCCATGGGCAGCGCTGCACAGTTTATGTTCAGAAATTTCTGCCGACTGCGCCGTGAATGCTTGTGGATCAGGCGGGCCACCACTTCCTTGCCCGTACCGCTCTCGCCGAGGATCAATACGGTGACATCAACCTCAGCCAGCAGTTTTACTTGCCGATAGATCTCAAGCATTGAGGGCGAGGCGGCTATGAAAAAGCAGTTTGCTCCCAATTCTTCCAGTAAAGGCCCGTTTGTCTTAGTCCCGACATCGCGGCAAATCGAGCTTTCTGCCTCGTGTGATTAAAGATTCGGTGCAAAAATCTGCTCTGCCCGGCCGCTTTCACCGACCAGCGTCTCCAAATCCTGTCGCGTGACAGGTTTTGTCAGAGACCGCCTGATGCCAAACTCACGCATCTCCGTGAGGAGTCGCTGCTCACCAATCCCGAGAATGAGGCAGACACTGCTCGCAGGCGCATTAAGTGCCAGGACTCTACAGTGTTCTCGATCATCTGGATTAGAGTTGTCGGGTTCGACGAGCACCAGATCCGGGTCGACCCCGTTCTGCAGCAGCGCCGAGGCCTGCAGGTAGTCGCGAGCCTGGATCACGCGATGACCTTCCCCCTCCAGGATGAATCGGACCAGATTCTTCGTTTCTGGATCCCTAATAACTGCCAACACGAGCAGAACTGAACTCACTTTTGCACCTTCGTTCAGGCTTTGCTCCACTGCGCCAGCCAATTCACGGCGAAAAGTTGTTCCAGATTCGCCAGAATCGCGGTCGGAGTCAGGGGGGGACTTCGACTTTCGAGGTTCGGCTTTGCAACAGCGACAAATCCGTGGTGATTTGAGAAACCCGGGCCAAGTACAACAATCAATTAGCAAACTCTCCGAAAAAGCCTTTTGCTTTCATGAGTGGAGTGAAATTCTCCAGCTTCATCGATTTAGCTTCTCGGTTGTTTTGACTACGCCAACGAAAGTAATCAATTGCTTTGGCATTGTCAATAACTCTTTACGGAAATAGTTGATTTAGTCAAGGTCCATCATGGCGGTCTGCCATGACTTCTTGCATGACAAATACCTCCTATCGCTTTTAAGTATGGTCGGTAAAAGACTGCACATGATGTGATTTTCGTCACAGTTCCCGCAACGAGTCTGCCTCTGGTCATGACGATTTTTAGGCAAAATGTTGCGACGATTTACCCTGACGATTGACCGTATCCAGGGCAGCCAGCAGCCTCACCACCGTCTGTGCTCCCGTCATCGGAACTCTTCGTTCAGACACTGAAGCGTCAGTCTCTGGTCCATCAAGCGTCCACTAAACGGTCTCTACATCCACAGAAACCACGCTTGTCATGTGCGGCTTCGGGGACTTTCATGGATCGTATTCAACTCAACTTCGGTCCTTTCAACAAGACCAACTCGCATCCTGCGCGGCCCGAATTAAGTCCTGGACCAACACTCGATCTGGGACGACTGGATTTCGATTCAACTGCCCCGCACGAGATCAACTGCCAGCAATGTTCCGTACAAATACATTCATTGGAAACCCAGCGAAGCCAAATCTCCGGCGCTCAAATCCACAGTCTCTACCTTATTTCACGGGCCTGTTCGGCCTTCTCTTGACATAAGGGAAGGCCAATCATTACATTGAGTCGGTCCCGATGTTGTGCGATTTACGATAGCACGTGCGATTATCGCACTTTTGAAAGAGTAACCTTGGCTCAGACCACGACACTCCGCGAAGCAATCGCCGCGCTCGTTCACGACGGCTCAGTTCTCGCCATGGAGGGTTTCACGCATCTCATTCCGTTCGCCGCCGGCCATGAAGTCATTCGCCAGGGTCGCAAGAATCTCACCCTCATTCGCATGACCCCAGACCTCATCTACGACCAGATGATCGGTATGGGTTGCGCATCAAGGCTTGTCTTCTCCTGGGGCGGCAATCCCGGCGTTGGTTCTCTGCACCGTTTTCGCGACGCAATACAAAACAGTTGGCCCGCGCCTCTCGCTATTGAAGAGCATAGCCACGCAGACATGGCGGCCCGCTATCAGGCTGGGGCCTCAGGTCTTCCGTTTGCCGTCCTCCGCGGCTATGTCGGCTCTGATATTCCCAAATACAATCCCTCAAACAGCTCCGTAACCTGCCCCTTTACCGGCGAAGTACTGGCGGCAACCCGGGCTCTGACTCCTGACGTCGCCATCATCCATGCCCAGAAAGCCGACCGCAAAGGCAATGTCCTGATCCAGGGCATCACCGGAATTCAAAAGGAAGCAGTCCTCGCGTCAAAAAAGGCGATCGTCACAGTAGAGGAAATCGTCGACCACCTGGAAGCGCCCATGAACTCCTGCGTCCTTCCCTCATGGGTCGTCTCGTACGTCTGCGAAGTCCCCGGCGGCGCCTTCCCCTCCTACGCGCACGGCTATTACAGCCGGGACAATGCGTTCTGCAAAGCCTGGGATGGAATATCAAGAGATCGAGAGACCTTCCTCGCGTGGATGCGCGAGCATGTATTGAATACCGAGGACTTTGCCGAATTTCGACGCAGCCTCAACCGGGCAGCGGAGGCACAATTTGGCTGATCTCGCATATACATCCAACGAAATCATGACAATTGCTGCCGCCCGAAGGCTTGCCGACGGCATGGTGTGCTTCGTCGGAATCGGCATGCCCAGCGCAGCGGCCAATCTCGCTCGCTCATTGCATGCACCCGAGGTGGTCCTTATATATGAGTCAGGAACAATTGGAGCCAAGCCCACCGTGCTTCCCCTCTCAATTGGAGACGGAGAACTAGCTGAAACCGCTGATGCCGTGGTCTCGGTGCCTGAGATATTTCGTTACTGGCTCCAGGCCGGACGAGTCGATGTCGGCTTTCTCGGAGCCGCCCAGATCGACAAATTCGGCAACATCAATACCACAATGATCGGCGGCACCTACGCTTCGCCCCAGGTCCGCCTTCCCGGTGCGGGTGGAGCACCAGAAATCGCAACTGCCTCAAAGGAAGTCTGGATCATCCTCAAGCAGAACAAACGAACATTCGTCGAAAGCCTGCATTTTGTCACATCCGCCGGCCACCAACCCGGAGCCCCTGGCACAGCTATCCGGGGCCGGGGACCTACCGTCGTCATCACCGACCTCGGAGTACTTACACCCGATCCGGAAACAATGGAATTCACCCTGAGCGCGCTTCACCCCGGCGTTACAGTGGAACAGGCTCGGGCCGCAACTGGATGGGAACTCAAGGTCGCTCTTCATCTTGAAACAACCCCTGACCCCACCCCGGCAGAGTTGGCCGCATTGCGTGATCTCTACGCCCGCACTGAAGCAGCCCATGGTTCAGCATCGACAGAGGGCTGATCGCAAAAAGCAACGAAACAGGATCCATAAGGTTGACTCCAGGAGTCGCGAAATGAACCAGAATCCCGACCATGACGAGCTAAGCATCGGTATAGCTGCTCCAGTTGTTCCGAACTCTCGGCCGTCGCAAGTCACCAGCTACCGCAGGCCTTATCCCGGCACTCAGCCCGAATACCTGCATTCTCCGTACGTCAGTTCGATTGAACGAGCACCAAAACAGCCACTCATCAAGCTGCCCCACACGCTCACTGAAGTAACCGGCCCAGCTTTCGCGCCTGCACTCGTCAGCCCCAAAACGGCCGACCTCACCCGCCAAAATGGACGAGAGGCAATCGGCGAGCGGATCACTGTCAGTGGACGAGTTCTCGACGAGAACGGCAAGCCGGTCCGCAACACCCTCGTCGAAGTCTGGCAAGCCAATGCCTGCGGTCGCTACCTGCACAAGCGCGACCAACACGATGCTCCGCTTGACCCCAACTTCACCGGTCAAGGGCGCGTCATGACCGACGACTACGGCGCCTACAAGTTCCTCACCATCAAGCCCGGCTCCTATCCCTGGCGCAATCACTACAACGCCTGGCGTCCAGCCCATATTCACTTCTCGCTCCTCGGCCCGGCCTTTGCAACACGGCTGGTCACCCAGATGTATTTCCCCGGCGATCCACTCCTTCCCTTCGACCCTATTTTCAACTGCACCGCCGACGACAAGGCCCGCAATCGCCTCATATCACAATTTGATTGGGAGACCGTCCTCCCCGAATATGCACTGGCCTACAAATTTGACATCATCCTGCGTGGAAGCGATGAAACTCCGTTTGAGGTGCAAAGATGAGCCTGCAAGCGACAACCTGGCAGACAGTTGGACCCTACTTCCGCATCGGCCTTGAATACCTCAACACCACCGACCTGGCTCCGGCCGGCACCCCTGGCGAACCTGTAACCGTAGAGGGCCAGATATTGGACGGAAACGGTAAGCCAATATCAGATGCCCTCATCGAGATTTGGCAAGCCAACGCCTCCGGAGAATACGGCGGTACGGTGGATAATCCCGTAGATGGAGCAGCGACTGTCTTCTCTGGATTTGGCCGCGTCCCCACCGATGATGAGGGGCGATTCTCCTTCTCGACGATTCAACCCGGTCCCGTCGCAGGCCCCTCAGGCGCAATGCAGTCACCGCACCTGGCAATTCGGTTGACCATGCGAGGCCTCTTGAGAGGCCTTTCGACACGCATGTATTTTCCCGCAGAAACCTTGAACTCCGACCCCATTCTGCAACTCGTACCCGAACAACGCCGCGCCACTCTCATCGCAACCCAGAAGCCCGGGACCCCTGCAACCCTCCAATGGAACATCGAAATGCAAGGCGAACGAGAGACTGTCTTCTTTGATTGCTGACCAGAGACTTACGAAGTAGCCCCGCAGCGCGTACGATGAACCGGGATACTGGCACATATGACATTGTTTGATGATCTTTTTTATTCCGGCCCAATGCTCGCAGTCTTCAGCGATGAGAGCCGCCTGCAGCGCATGCTCGACTTCGAATCAGCCCTCGCATCTGCCGAAGCTGAAGTAGGACTGATACCAGCCGACGCCGCTTCAATCATCGCCCAGACGTGTCGGGTTGACCTTCTAAACATCGTAACTTTGAGGCAGGGCGCTGCCCATTCGGGCAACCTCGCCATTCCACTTGTCAAGCAACTTACCGCCGCAGTTGCCTCAGAAAGCGCTGCCGCTGCGGGCTATGTGCACTGGGGCGCTACCAGTCAGGACGTCATCGATACCGGGTTGGTCCTGCAGATGCGCTCAGCTTTTGTCCTTTTGGCAGAGCAACTGCACGCACTCGCAACCGTCCTCGCAGCACTTGCTGAAATCGAAGATGAGGTTCTCATGCCGGGCCGCACATGGCTGCAGCATGCGGTGCCCATCACCTTTGGATTGAAAGCCGCAGGCTGGCTTGATGCGATTCTGCGTCATCAGACCCGTCTTCATGAAGTCAGCGAGCGCGCTCTTACCCTGCAACTCGGCGGCGCCGCCGGAACCCTTGCATCGCTTGGCCCGGATGGCCAGGCTATCTTGCAAACACTCGCAAGTTCGCTGGACCTGGCACATCCCGATATAAGCTGGCACAGCACGCGCGACCGCTTTGGTGAAGTAGCGTCACTGCTAGGCTTGATTACCGCCACCCTCGGCAAAATCGCACGCGACATCTCCTTGATGATGCAGACCGAAGTAGCCGAAGCATTTGAAGGCGCGGCTGTGGGTCGCGGTGGCTCTTCCACCATGCCGCATAAGCGCAATCCTGTCCTTTGCTCCGCCGTGCTCGCCGCGGCAGTTCGAGTTCCAAACCTGGTGGCAACCGTTCTTACATCGATGACCCAGGAGCATGAACGCGGTCTCGGAAACTGGCAGTCCGAGTGGGAAACCATCCCTCAGTTGTTCAATCTGTGCGCCGGTGCCTTGGAGAAGACCAACGAACTGCTCGCCGGGCTGCAACTTGACCGCGAGCGCATGACCGCAAATCTCAACCAGACCCAGGGACTCCTCTTTGCCGAGGCAGTCTCAATCGCCCTGTCAAAACACATCGGCAAGCCCGCCGCACACGCACTCATCGAGCAGGCCTGCCGCAAAGCAATCCTAGAGAAGCAGCATCTCCATGCAATCCTCCAGCAAAACGCAGAAGTCCGCAGTTTCCTTTCCGAATCACAACTTCTGCATATCTTCGACCCCGCACACTATCTCGGCATCACCCGCAAGTCAATCGATCAGGTCTTGGCGCGAGCCGAATCAAGCGGCATCGAAACTTCCCGTAAATGGATCGCACTCCCCGGCGCGCACATCCATTACAAACTGACTGGCCGGCCAGGACAGCCCGTGCTGGTCTTCTCAAATTCACTCGGAGCCGACCTGACCATGTGGAATGCGCTGGTAGCCGAGCTATCCAAACACTTCCGCATCCTCACGTATGACACTCGCGGCCACGGCCACTCATCCACTCCGCCCGGACCCTATAGCGTAGAGACGCTGGGTCGCGACCTGGTCGCCCTGCTCGACGCGCTCAATATCGAGAGTTGCAACTTCTGCGGTCTCTCCATGGGCGGCCAGATCGGTCAGTGGCTAGCCATCAACGCCCCATCGCGCATCAATAAGCTCATTCTCAGCAACACCGGTGCCAGGATTGGCACTGCCGATAACTGGAACACCCGCATCGCTGCAGTTCAAAGAGATGGATTCGCCCCCCTCATTCCCGGCGTGCTCGAGCGTTGGTTCACCCCGGCATTTCACCTAAGCCATCCCGAGGAAATTACCCGGATCCGCAAGGTCCTTGAGTCTGTTGACCCAATAGGTTACATCGCCTGCTGCGCCTCAGTGCGCGACGCTGACTTCCGCAGCGATTTGATGCGAATTTCACATCCAACCCTGGTAATTGCCGGCACTCACGACCCGGCCACACCACCATCCGATGCAAGATATCTTGCGGATAACATCGCGGGCGCTCAGCTCATCGAACTGAATGCCTCTCACGTATCAAATATTGAAGCAGCACCAGCATTTACCAACGCCCTGCTTGGGTTTCTTCTGAGTTAGTCCCGCAAATTTGGAGATACGCACCAATGGATGATCGAGAGCGCGAACAGCAAGAGGTAAAGGATCAGGGCATGAAGATGCGCAGAACTGTACTCGGCGACGCGCATGTCAACCGGACGATCGCGAATTTGAATGACTTCAATCGCGATTTCCAGGACTTCATCACCCGCTATGCCTGGGGCGAAGTATGGTCACGTCCCGGTTTGCCCCTGCACACGCGCAGTCTGCTCACCCTCGCAATGATGGTCGCGCTCAATCGCGAAGACGAATTCAAAATGCATGTGCGCGCTGCTTTCAATAACGGAGTAACACGCGCAGAGATTCAAGAGGTGCTGCTGCAATCAGCCATCTATTGTGGCCTGCCCGCCGCTAATGGTGCATTTCACTGGGCACAACAGGTATTCACCGCGCTCGACACCGAATTCAGTGAGAGTAAATAAACACCGGAGAAATTCAGGCACGTATGCAAACCCAGGTAGCCATTATCGGAGCAGGTCCAGCCGGCCTCATGCTCGCACACTTGCTTCACCTTGCGGGCATTGAATCCGTCGTTCTGGAGGCACGAAGCCGTGAGTACGTTGAGAGTCGCGTACGCGCAGGCGTCCTCGAGCAGGGTACAGTGAACCTGCTCAACACAACCGGTCTTGGCGAACGCATGCGCCGCGTTGGCTTGCTTCACCACGGCATCGAGCTAGCCTTCGCGGGCAAGCGACACCGAATCGACATGCAGGCACTTACCGGCGATGCAGTTACCGTTTACGCCCAGCATGAGGTCGTGAAGGACCTGATCCAGGCCCGCACGCTCTCTGGCGGTGAAATCATATTCGACGCAGCCAACGTCGGCATTCACGGAATCGATGGTAACTCACCGGTAGTTAGATTTGAAAAAGATGGCAGTCTGCAGGAGCTTCACTGCACCTATATCGCAGGATGCGACGGATTTCACGGCATCTGTCGACCATCAGTTCCCAAAGGCGTCCTGACAACTTACGAACGCATTTATCCATTCGCATGGCTCGGCATCCTGGCAGATGCCGCCCCTTCACAGGATGAACTCGTCTATATGAACCACGATCGGGGATTTGCTCTTTTCAGCATGAGGTCCCCGAAAGTGACTCGTCTCTACCTGCAATGCGATCCCGATGACGATATCAAAAATTGGTCCGACGATCGTATCTGGGATGAATTACTTCTCCGCTTCCGTTGCAAAGATGGCTGGCTGCCCAACGTAGGCAAAATTACCCAGAAGAGCATCACCCCCATGCGCAGCTTCGTCACAGAACCAATGCAGTATGGCAGACTTTTCCTCGCCGGAGATGCAGTCCACATCGTGCCCCCAACCGGCGCAAAAGGTATGAATTTGGCCGTCGCCGATGTCCGTGTTCTCGCTCAAGCGCTTGCCGAAAACTTCGAGACCGGCTCGAAAACGCTGCTTGATCGCTACTCTGAAATATGCCTGAGACGCATCTGGAAAGCACAGCGCTTCTCCTGGTGGATGACGTCAATCCTCCACAAATTCCCCGAAGCAAACCCATTCGATCAGCGCAGACAAATGGCTGAGTTGGACTACGTGACAAGTTCACAGGTAGCCTCTCAATCACTCGCTGAAAACTATGTCGGCCTGCCCATGGATGTACCAGATCGGTGGAGTAACTAGATCAGTAACTAGTCCATAACAAGCACGAAGAGTGCAAGTATGAAAAGACACGGAAAGGGATCAAAATGCCAGAGTATCAAGACCGTTGGAAGACAGTGAAAGTCGAGTTGGAAGAAGGAATCGCCTGGGTCACCCTCAATCGCCCAGAGAAGCGTAACGCGATGAGCCCCCTCCTCAATACCGAGATGCGCGAAGTCCTCGAAGCAATCGAGATTGACGAGGCCGCAAAGGTGCTTGTACTCACCGGCGCTGGCGAATCCTGGTCCGCTGGCATGGACCTGAAAGAGTATTTTCGCGAGATAGACAAGGCGCCTGAAGCCTTCCAGGAAAAAATCCGCCGCGAGGCATCCACGTGGCAATGGAAGCTCCTTCGCATGTACGCCAAGCCCACCATCGCTATGGTCAATGGATGGTGCTTCGGCGGCGCATTCTCGCCTCTCGTGGCCTGCGATCTGGCTATCGCTTCAGAGACAGCCATCTTCGGTCTCTCTGAAATCAATTGGGGCATCCCCCCCGGCAATCTTGTCAGCAAGGCAATGGCTGATACCGTCGGCCACCGCAAGGCTCTCGAATACATCATGACCGGAGACACCTTCACCGGCGCCCAGGCGGCAGAGTTTGGGTTAGTCAACAAAGCAGTTCCCCTCGATCGTCTGCGCGAAGAAACCAGGACACTCGCGTTGAAACTTGCAGGCAAAAACCCCGTCGTCTTGCGCGCCGCCAAACACGGATTCAAACGTTGCCGCGAACTTACCTGGGAGCAAAGCGAAGACTACCTCTACGCCAAACTCGACCAGGCCATGCATCGCGATCCCGAACATGGCAGAGAGCAGGGCTTGAAGCAGTTCCTCGACGAAAAAAGCATCAAGCCGGGCCTACAATCCTACAAGCGCTAGAGCGACACTCGAAACTTGCAATCTCAACCGCGGAGGGTAACATGCAGTCAGTAAGTCTACTTATCGGTGGCCAAACAACAGCAGCGCGCAATGCAGCCACTTTTGACCGCCTCGATCCATTCACTGGAGAAGTCGCCTCCCGCGCCGCCGCCGCAACGCTCGAGGATGCGGATGCCGCAGTCGCAGCCGCTCAGGCCGCGTTTCCGGTATGGAGTGCGCTCCCGGCCACCGAGCGCCGCAAGCGGCTTCTGCGCGGCGCAGACATCCTCGATTCCCTGACGCCAGACTTCATCTCCGTCGGCGTCGCAGAGACCGGGGGAACACCCGGTTGGTACGGCTTTAACGTCATGCTCGCAGCCAATATGTTGCGCGAAGCAGCCAGCATGACCACACAAATCACCGGAGAAGTCATCCCCTCCGGTGTGCCCGACAGCATGGCTCTCGCCGTTCGCCGCCCCTGCGGAGTCGTCCTCGGCATCGCCCCCTGGAACGCACCCGTCATCCTGGGCGTCCGCGCCATCGCCATGCCCCTCGCCTGCGGCAATACAGTTGTCCTCAAGGGCTCCGAACTCTGTCCCGGCGTTCACGCTCTCATCGGCACCGCGCTGCAACAGGCCGGTCTCGGTGACGGAGTCGTCAACGTAATTCTCAACGCACCCGCCGATGCCCCAGCGATTGTTGAACGCATGATTGCCAATCCAGCTGTTCGGCGAATCAACTTCACCGGCTCCACTCCCGTCGGCCGCATCATCGCGCAAACCGCAGCTCGCTATCTCAAGCCAGTCCTTCTTGAACTGGGTGGCAAAGCTCCCTTGCTCGTCCTCGATGATGCCGACCTCGACGCCGCCGCTGCTGCCGCCAACTTTGGCGCCTTCATGAATCAAGGCCAGATTTGCATGTCAACCGATCGCATCATCGCCGATGACCGGGTTGCCGATGCATTCGTCCAAAAACTCGCAGCACGCGCAACGCCTCTGATCGCTGGCGATCCGCGCAGCCCCAACGTTGCGCTCGGCTGCATGATTTCGGCCACCGCCGCAGCCCGCGTCGACGCCCTCCTCCGGGACGCGCTCGACAAAGGCGCAAAGATCGCGCTCGGTGGAGGTATCCAAGGCTCAGTCATGCAACCCACAGTTCTCGATCACGTAACCAGCTCCATGAAAATCTATTCCGAGGAGTCCTTCGGTCCCATCGTCGCAGTCATCCGCGTTTCTTCTGAAACCGACGCAATTCGCGTCGCGAATGACTCTCCGTTTGGCCTCTCGGCGGCCGTCTTTACCACCGACACAGCGCGCGGCCTTCGTGTCGCTGCGCAGATTGAGTCGGGCATCTGCCACGTCAATGGCCCAACCGTGCACGATGAAGCCAACATGCCCTTCGGCGGAGTCAAAGACAGCGGCTACGGACGATTTGGCGGAAAAGCCGCAATCGCTGAGTTCACCGACCTGCGCTGGATAACCGTCCAAACCGGCCCCCGACACTACCCGTTCTAAAAACCACAATTGCTGAGGGTCAGCTTTTCGTTCCCCCCATGCGACCAAGCCAGAAAGAGAAACGTATGACTGCACAAAATCAATATCGCGCCGACCACGTTGGCAGCTTCCTTCGTCCCGCCGAGTTGCTCGACGCACGTACCAGCAACATCGCGCCTGAAGAGCTTCATGCCCTCGAAGACAAGCACATCCTCCGCATCCTCGAAAAGCAAAAGGATCTCGGTCTCGAAGTCTTCACCGACGGCGAGCTTAGGCGCAGCAATTTCATGAGCGACTTTACCGACGCTGTCGAAGGCTTCGACCTCGGTGACGCAGTCCCTCGCCACTGGGATGACGCCGCGAAGCAAGCCGCCAGGGAGCAATCCACGCAAACAAAGGCAGTCAGCAGCATCACCGGCATCGTCAATGCCCGCCTGCAACAGCGCTTTCCCCTGACCGGTCGCGAACTTCCCTTCCTCAAGCAGCACTCCCCCGGCCCCATCAAGATGACGCTCCCCAGTGCAACCCAGTTCCCCGCTATCTCCTTCAAATACGGCGTCACAGACGCGGTCTACCCCGACCCATACGCGCTCCTCACAGACATCACGGACATCATGACTGCTGACCTCCGCACACTGGCCGGCAGCGGAGTCGCCTATCTTCAGATTGATGCTCCCCGATACAGCTACTTTCTTGATCCCAAATGGTGCCAATGGATGGAGACCGAACTCCGCGTCGATACCAGCGCCATGCTGACCGCATCCCTCGCAGCCGACAACGCCTGCTTTGCCGCCGCCGCACAGCCTGGAGTCACCCTCGCCATCCATCTCTGTCGCGGCAACAATCGCAGCCACTGGTACGCCCAGGGAGGCTATGACGCCATCGCTGAACGCCTCTTCAACGAGCTCGCCGTCGACCGCTTCCTCCTCGAATACGACGACGAACGCTCCGGCAGTTTCGAGCCTCTGCGGTTTGTCCCTGCCAACAAGACCGTAGTCCTCGGCCTCGTCAGCAGCAAGATTCCGCAGCTCGAAAACAAGCAGGACCTGATCCGCCGCATCCAAGAGGCAGCCAAATACATTCCACTCGAAAGACTAGCCCTCAGCCCTCAGTGCGGCTTCGCCTCCACCATGGAGGGCAACGCGCTCACCGAAGCCGATCAATGGGCCAAACTGCAATTGGTCGCAGAAACAGCCCGCGAAGTCTGGGGCTGAGACAGCAGCCTGACAATCGCGACTGCCTCCGACAGCCTAAACATCCAAAGTTGAAATTCCACACAGGAAAGCAGCGCAATGGCAATTCAACCACCCCGCACCCCAATCGACCGGCTACTGCGCCCCCGCTCAGTAGCCATCGTCGGAGCTTCGCCCACTCCCTCGTCATTCGGTGCCTCCGTGCTCGCAAACCTCGAAAACGCTGGCTTTCGAGGCGACCTGCACCTCATCAATCCAAATCGCTCAGAAATTCACGGCCGCCCCTGCCTTCGCTCTATCGATGATTTACCGCTCGGCGTTGACTGCGCAGTCCTTGCGATCCCCCGCGCCAGCGTGCTCGAATCAGTCGCTGCATGCGGCCGTCGCGGCGTTGGCGGCGTCATTATCTTTTCCGCTGGCTTTGCCGAGAGTGGCCCCGCCGGTCGCGCCGAGCAGGAAGAACTCGCCAGCATCGCCGCCAGCCACGGCATGATTATCGAGGGCCCAAACTGCCTCGGCATGGTCAACTTCATAGACGGCGTGCCTCTCACATTTGTCCTCACCCCGCCCGCCCCCCACGTCGCAAACAACGGCATCGCCATCGTCTCCCAAAGCGGCGCAATGGCAGCAGTCGTTGGCGTAGGCCTCAGACATCGCGAAGTCGGTATTTCGTTCTCCATCTCCACCGGCAACGAAGCGGTAAGCTGTGTCGAGGACTACGTTGAGTACCTTCTCGATGAGCCCCAAACCAAAGTACTTCTGATGATCGTCGAGAAGTTTCGGCGACCACAAAAATTCCTCGCTCTGGCCGCGCGTGCTCGTGCCCTCGGCAAGTTCATCGTCCTCCTGCATCCCGGCAAAAGCAGCGCCGCTCGTACCTCCGCTGCAACCCATACTGGCGCAATGGCCGGTGATTACCAGGTAATGCGCACTAAAGTAGAGCACGCCGGCGTAATCGTCGCCGAAACGCTCGAAGAGCTGCTCGACATCTCAGAGATCCTCCTCCGCTGCCCTTCGCTTCCATCAGGAGGCGCAGCCATCTTCACTGAATCAGGCGCATTCAAAGCTTTGGCACTCGATTTCTGTGATCTGCTCAAGTTGCCTCTGCCTCAATTGAGCGAAGAATTAGCAGCTGCGCTCCGTCTCGCCTTGCCCAGCTTCATTCCTCCCACCAATCCCCTTGACCTCACCGCCCAGGGACTGGTCGACCCCGACCTCTATCGCAGAACCCTGCCGCCAATTCTGGCCGACAATCACTACGGAAGCCTCGTCCTCGCCATCATCCTCACCGACGAGGCCACCAGTCAGCTTAAATTTCCGCCCATCATCGAGGCCATCAGGGCCCTCAAGCCCACCAAGCCAGTCATCTTCGCCGCCCTCGACGAAGGCGCTCAATTCTCCCCAGCCTACCTCCACGAACTGCGCTCCCTGGGTATTCCCTTCTTCCCGTCACCCGAACGCGCATTCCGCGCCCTGAGCGCCGTTACATCCTTTGCAGCACGGCTCAACTCCAGCACCCAACCCCCCGAAGAATGCCAACCACTCCAACTGCCCACCGGCGTAATCCCCGAGTACAAGAGCAAACAAATCCTCTTCTCACTCGGCATCCCCATCCCTGATGGTTGCCTGGCCAAGACACTCCCGGAAGCGCAGTCAATCGCCGCTCAGATCGGGTACCCCGTCGTCCTCAAAGCGCAGTCCGCTCAACTCTCCCATAAGTCCGACGTTGAAGGGGTGGCTCTCAACCTGGCCAACGCAGATGCAATCGCAGCAGCCTGGCAGCAGATGCACTCCAGCATTCACGCCGCCATGCCCTCCCTCATTCTCGATGGCGTACTCGTTGAAAAGATGGGCGTGCGCGGCACTGAACTCATCGTCGGCGCTCAGAGCGACCCCGACTGGGGTCCCGTACTCCTCGTCGGCGCTGGCGGAGTGCTAGCCGAAGCCCTCAATGACGTACGGCTCATTCCCCCCGACCTATCAGTGGACGAAATCGTCAAAGAATTCTCTCTGCTCAAAAGCGCGCCTCTGTTGGGCGGCTTCCGCGGCTCTCCCGCTCTTGATGTCCGCGCCGCCGCTGACATCGTTCACCGCCTTGGCGCATTTGTTTTGTCCAATCCCAACGTTCAGGAAGTCGACATCAACCCCGTTGTCCTCTATCCAGAGTCACAGGAGGCTGTCGCACTCGACGCGCTGATCGTGGTGAACTAGCCACGGCTCCAAATCGTAAGAAGCAATCAGCGCAGCGACTGACTCAACTGTTGCGCCGCCGACAGCAAATGCGGTAAAAACCGGCTTTCGATCTCTTCAACCGGCATGCGCTGCGCCTGCGTGCCCACATTCATGGCAGCGACAACAATGTCTCCTGCCTTTACTGGCACCGCCACCGAACGAAGACCGTCTTCAAGTTCCTGGTCCACAATCGCGTAACCACTTCTCTCAACGTCTTCAAGAACCTTCCGCAGCTTGCTCACCGACACAATCGTGCGCGATGTATGACGTTGCAGCGTCACCCGCCGCAGATAGTCCTCCAGCTCACCCTCTGGCAAATGAGCCAGCAACACCCTGCCCATTGAAGTGCAATAAGCCGGCAATCTGCTCCCAATCACCAGGTCCACCGTCATAATCCGCGAAACATGCGCCCGCGCCACATACAGCAAATCATCGTTATCCAATGTCGCTACCGAGCACGATTCATAAAGCACGCCGCTCAGCTTTTCTAGAATGGGTTGGGCAGCTTTGGGCAAGCTACTCGAAGAAGTATAGGCATGGCTAAGAGTCAGTACGCGCGCCCCGAGAGAGAAATACTTTCCGTCCGCAACCTCCACAAATCCCAACTGGTTGAGCGTATACAGACACCGCCGCACCGCAGCTCGCGACAACCCAGTCTTCATGCTGATCTGGGCAGAGGACAAGCGCGGGCTGGTGCGTGTAAACGCCTGCATCACGCTCAACCCACGCGCCAGCGAAGTCATAAAGTCAGGGTCGCTCTTCAAGTCAGCCGCTGCGCCGACCTTTTCGCCTTCCAAAATCCCCTCTCTCATAGCCGCTCCGTCGCCTTCCATCGTAGGATTCTTATTTTCAATCAGCACTTCCAACTCTTGCCTTGACAATCCCTACGCCCCTTTCTTACCCTTCGCAAGTACAGTTCGATATGCGGACACTTGAACGATAATCGCACAAAAGAAGGCCGTCAATCCCTGTCGAAAATCTCTCCGCCGCCAAGCTTTACTCATCAATGACTACCGTTCTCGATACCACTCTTCAGGGCAGGAATTGGACATGCTGGAAGCATTGATTTGCGACGCAGTTCGCACACCGTTTGGCCGTTACGCAGGCGCGCTCGCCGGGATTCGAGCTGACGATCTCGCTGCCATCCCCATCCAGGCCCTCATGCAGCGGCACCCTCAGGCTGACTGGCACGCGGTCGACGACGTGATCCTCGGCTGCGCCAACCAGGCCGGCGAAGATAACCGCAACGTCGCCCGCATGGCGCTTCTGCTCGCAGGCCTGCCGGTTGAAGTTCCCGGCACTACTGTCAATCGTCTCTGCGGCTCAAGCATGGATGCAATCGCCATCGCCGCGCGCGCAATTCGCAGCGGCGAAAACGACTTCATCATCGCCGGTGGAGTCGAAAACATGACCCGTGCGCCCTTCGTCATGGGCAAAGCTGACGCTGCATATTCAAGAACGGCCAAGCTCGAAGACACCACCATGGGCTGGCGTTTCATCAATCCAATGATGAAGTCCAACCACGGAGTGGACACCATGCCCGAGACGGCTGAAAACGTCGCTGCCGAGTTCAACATCTCTCGCCACGACCAGGACGCATTTGCCCACCGCAGCCAGCAACGCTGCGCCATCGCATCGCAAGCCGGCTTCTTCCAAAACGAAATCATTCCCGTCTCCATCTCGCAAAAGAAGGGGCCTCCCACCGAGGTCTTGACCGACGAACATCCCCGCCCCGACACATCCCTCGAAGCCCTCGCAAAGCTCAAGCCCGTAGTCCGCCCCGATGGCACAGTCACCGCCGGCAACGCCTCTGGCATCAACGATGGCGCAGCCGCACTCCTCATTGCCTCCCCGGCTGCGGCCCAGCTCCATCATCTGAAACCTCGCGCCCGCATCATCGCCTCTGCCACCGTTGGCGTTGCCCCACGCATCATGGGTATTGGCCCTGTCCCTGCTATTCAAAAAGCGCTGCGCCTTGCCAACCTGACCTTGCAGCAAATCGACGTGATTGAACTCAACGAAGCCTTCGCAGCCCAGGCTCTAGCCGTCCTCCGCAGTCTCGGCCTGCCCGATGACGCAGCCCACGTCAATCCCAACGGAGGCGCAATCGCCATCGGACATCCCCTCGGCGCAAGCGGTGCTCGCCTGGTCGCCACCGCCCTCAATCAATTGGAAAAAACAAGCGGCCGTTACGCCCTTTGCAGCATGTGCATCGGCGTCGGCCAGGGCATCGCCATCATCATCGAGAGAATCTGATCAATGAACGCAGATAAACCTGAGCCGTAGAACGAAGCGCTCACATTGGTGGAAAGAAAAAATGGTTTCGCAAGCCCCGACAATTCCTGACGCAGACCCTGATGCACCGATCGGCGCGCGCCTGGACCTTCCCCTCAACGTCCAGGTCTTCCTCAACGACCGCCCCATGGCCCGCACGCAATGGATGATCCTCGCAATTTGCTTCCTGGTCCTCATTGCCGATGGATTTCACACCGCCGCCATGGCCTTTGTCGCGCCAGCCCTCACTCTGGAACTGTCCATCTCCAAAATCGCCCTCGGCCCCGTCATGGCCGCCGCGCTCGTCGGCCTCGGATTCGGCGCACTCGTCGCCGGACCGCTCGCTGACCGCTTCGGACGCAAACGTGTTCTCATCGCCTCAGTCGTTATCTGCAGCCTGGGCAGCATCGTTACTGCTTCGGCCACCGGCCTCACAACACTCGTCGTCTATCGGTTAATCACGGGTTTCGGCATCGGTGCGGCCATGCCCAACTGCACCACCCTCGCCTCTGAATTCGTACCCGCCAAAAGACGCGCCTTCCTGCTCAATCTCATGTTCTGCGGCTTTTCTCTCGGTGCCTCGACCGGCGGCTTTCTCGCTGCATGGCTGGTCCCTCATTTTGGCTGGCAAAGCGTCTTCCTGATCGGCGGCGCAGCCCCGCTTTGCCTCGCTGCTTTCATGATCCGAATGCCTGAATCAATAAGCTTCATGGTCGTTCAGCACTATCCAGACAAGAAAATACGCGCCGCCCTCGCCGAACTCGCAGGGCGAGATGCTCATGCCCAGTCCCATATCGCCGCAGCCAACAGCTTCAAACTCAACGAGGCAAATACACATCAGCAGAAATCCCCATGGAAAGTCATGTTTGAGCCCCGCTTCCGGGCCGGCACCTTCATGCTCTGGATTACTTATTTCATGGGCCTCGTCCTCTACTACCTGATCACCAGTTGGATGCCAACCCTCGTCCGCGGAGTCGGCTACTCCGTCAGCCGGGCCGCCGTCGCAACTGCCCTCTTTCCCCTCGGAGGCACCATCGGCGCGCTCATCTGCGGCTGGCTCATGGGCCGTGTCAATGCCACCCGCGTCGTCGGCGCGGTATATTTCCTCACCGCCCTGCTACTCCTCGTCCTCGCCCGTTCCACCAACAGCTTTAACTCGCTGATGATCATGACATTCCTCACCGGCCTCGCCATGAATGGCGCACAGACATCCATGCCCACGCTCGCCGCAACCTCCTATCCAACCTACGGACGAGCCTCAGGCGTCTCATGGATGCTCGCCGCCGGACGCATCGGCGGCATCATCGGTGCCTTTGGCGGAGGCATTCTCCTCCAGGTGGGCTTTTCCATGACCCAGATCATCTCCTGGCTCTCCGTCACCGCCTTCCTCGCAGCATTCGCACTCCTCTACAAAGACCATGCAAACCACCAAATCCAGCTCAAATCCCCCACCGATCTGCCCATCTGAATCTCAACGCCAGGAGGAGACACAGAACGTGTCCAGCTCAGAAAATCTCAACCTTGCCTTCGCTTTCACCGTTGTTGGCGCTTTGGCTCCCACCGTCGAGCTCGGCCCCGGCCCACGCGGCATCCGTCGCATGGTGCCCATTCTTTCCGGCTCTTTTGAAGGCCCAGACATCCGCGGCACTCTGCTACCCGGTGGCATCGATTGGCAGATCGCCCGCCCCGACGGTATCACCGAAATCGAAGCGCACTATTCCCTGCAAACCGACGATGGCGCACTCATTCGAGTCATCAATCGCGGATTTCGCCACGGCCCACCAGAAGTGATGCAGCGCCTCGCCAATGGCGAAGCCGTCAACCCCGCTGAATACTACTTTCGCGCCGCCCCCAGCTTTGAAGCGCCAGCAGGCCGCTACGATTGGCTCAACCGCCACCTCTTCATCTCCACCGGAGAAAGATTGAGCAACGCCGTCACCCTGCGCTTCTATCAGGTTCTCTAGCCACTCCGTTCACTTCTTATCCGGCGCGGCAGCCACCGGCAAAGCCCTCACATGCAGCACAACCCGACGATACGAAGTAAGCCGAGGCGTCCCCTCATCCGTCACTTCAAGAATGATGTGCGCCACCCCATCTCCCCGGCACGGAAGAATGCCCGGCAGCCACGGCTCACGGCAAGACGAGTTGACCATCACCTGCGCCTTCGGTTCCGTTGCACCAACAAGCGTCACATCGGCGCCGTGCGCCCCCGTCAGCCCCGCTTCTTCGTAAATCCACCACTTGTAGTGCAGCGTCTGCCCATCCGGGTCTTTGCTGCCCGCCGAGTCCAGCGTAACGGTCTGCTTCGGGTCCACCGTCAGCTCCACCGGAGCAGTTCCAGCCTCCCCATTCACCACCAGTTCAGGATTGTGGTTCGCATGGGCAAAGTCCTTGATTGTCCAATCCATCCGAGCAGCAAAGTCATTCTGATACGCCTCACGCCACCTCCAGATCGTCGCCATATCTGAAACATGTTCCTTCCCATCCACACCGACCACCCGGTCCTGCGAAGTAGCCCGCGTAAACTCATCCCCACCCTGCGTCCAGATCGCGTGCGGCTCGCCATAAGGCTGCCGATAAAAATACCGCCCGCCCCAGCCTCCCCAGTCCGGCCGCCGGTATGAGTTCAACCCGTTGTCCGTCAGGCCCAGGTACGACGGCGTATCCCCCTCCATAATGAACAAAAACCGCGGATACATCTTCCCCAGCGGCCCCTTGTCGCGAATGTTCGTCTGAAGCCACTCATTCGTTACCAGGCTCGTATCCGCACCCTCCCCATTCCGGTAAAAAAGGTCTCCGCTGATCCCCGTCCAGGTCGCCGTATAGTATTCCTCCCCATTCGCTGGGCTCGGCTTCACCACGTAAAACAGTGTCGGAAACTCCCGCCGAATCCACGGCCCGGCATCGTCCTGATCAGAAATCGAAGAAACCCGCAGCCGCGAAACCAGTCGCTCCGTCTCAGCCGCCGAATGCGTCGCACGCAAGTCCATCAAGGTCTGCGCCAGCGTATTCACTCCACCCCAAAGACAAATCCACAGCGGGCGAGAGTCTTCCCGCTCGATCGCCTTCACAAGCGCAGTGGACCCAGCGGAAGCCTTCCCCTCCCCCGTAGCAGCCATGCCATACGCAGGCTGCCCGGCAAATACCCGCTTGTCCAGTTCCTCGGCTTCAGGCCAGCCCTTCGCGTGCAGCATCAGGTTCGGCCTCACCTGCCCAAATACCTTCACAATCGCGTGCATCGTCTCAGGGTGCGTCGCCGTCTTCTGCCACGTCGAAGTCGATGCAATCATCGCCTCCAGATCAAGCTGATTCGAATACAACAGCAGCCGCACAAACGACATCTGGTCATCCGGCTCATTGCCAATGTCGCTGATGATCACTACGCGCGGATGACCGCTGAAGCTCTCCGGTGCCGGAGCCTGCGCAGGCACCTGAGCCGCAACAGCCACCCCCGCGATCAGCGCAATTCCCACGCCAATCAAGGCCCGCCATTCACCTTTTAACTTCGCATCCATACGCATTCCCTCCTCCAGCATCGTTTCAAGTGCGCATTCACAATAACCGAACCAGCAATCATCCCTCAGTCCGCGCTTAAGCATTTGACTTGGATTCAGTTCTGATTGATAGTAAGGATACAACATAATGCAGCATCGCATAAATATGCACTCAAGATTTGCTTTAGGAGTGAAGAATGTTCGACTCGAATGCGCCTAAGCCTGCAAACCAAGTCAGCGACCAGGCTCACCGTCTCCGCCAATTGGCCAACGAGATCCGCTACAGCGCCATGACCATGACCAATCACTCCAACCTGGGTCACACCGGCGGAGACCTCTCATCGTCTGACATTCTCGCCACCCTCTACCTCGGCGGCATCCTCAACGTGAACCCCGGCGAACCAGCCTGGCCCCAGCGCGACCGTTTCATCATGAGCAAGGGCCACTGCTCCGGCGCCTTCTACTCCACCCTCGCGTTCAAAGGATTCTTCCCCCGCGCCCAGCTCGCAACCTTCATGGATCCCCTATCCCTGCTTAACGGCCACCCTGACCGCAACAAGCTCCCCGGCATTGAAGCCAACACCGGCCCCCTCGGCCACGGCCTGCCCATCGCCGTCGGCTGCGCTCTGGCGGCCCGTATGCGCGGCGAATCCTGGCGCACCTTCGTCCTCACCGGCGATGGTGAACTCCAGGAAGGCTCAAATTGGGAAGCTGCCATGACCGCCCAGCACTACGGGCTCGATAACCTCACCGTCATCGTCGATCGCAACCGCATTCAGCAGGGCGACTTCACCGAAAACATCATCCGTATGGACCCCCTCGCCCCCAAGTGGGCTGCCTTCGGCTTCGCCGTCGCCGAAGTTGACGGCCACGATCACGCCGCGCTCGTCGAACACTTCTCAAAGCTCCCTCTCGAAAAAGGTAAGCCCACCTGCATCATCGCCAACACCACCAAGGGCAAAGGCGTCTCTTTCGCAGAAAACAAGCCAGCCTGGCATCACGGCGTACCCACAAAAGAGCACCTGGCCCAGGCCGCCATCGAACTCGGAATCGAGGTAAAACAGTGACCGCCATGCAGCCCCCCGCAACTGAGCCGGCTACAGCAAAACTCCACGATTGCCGCGACGCCTACTCCCAGGCTCTTGAAGCGATGGCCGCAGCAGACCCCCGCGTCTGCGCCGTCGTCAACGACGCCGTCTCCTCGACCAAGCTCAAAAGCTTCAGCCAGAAGTTTCCAGATCGCTTCATTAACGTCGGCATCGCTGAGCAAAATCTCGTCGGCGTCGGCGCTGGTCTCGCCAACGGTGGCATGGTTCCCTTCGTCTGCGGCGCTTCCTGCTTCCTCACCGCCCGTGCCATGGAGCAGGTCAAAGTCGACCTCGGCTACTCCAAATCCAACGTCAAACTCTGCGGCATGTCCTCAGGTATGGCCTACGGTGAACTCGGCCCCACCCACCACTCCATTGAAGATCTCGCCTGGACCCGCATCATCCCCAACCTCGCAGTCGTCGTCCCCGCAGATCCTCTTGAAACCGCCGCAGCCATGCACTATGCGCTCACCCACATCGGCCCCATCTTCCTCCGCATCAGCCGCATGCCCGTCCGCGCCATCCATCCGGAGGGCTTCCAGTTCACCCTCGGTAAAGCGCCCGTCCTGCGCCAGGGAAACGACATCACCCTCATGGCCAACGGAGTGATGGTTTCCCGCGCGCTCGACGCCGCTGACTCCCTCGCCCTGCTCGGCATCCACGCCCGCGTCCTCAACATGAGCAGCATGAGCCCCATCGACGTCGATGCCGTCCTCGACGCCGCTCGCACCACCCGTGGCATCGTCACTGCCGAAGAAGCTCTCGCTGCCGGTGGCCTCGGCGGTGCAGTCGCCGAAATTCTCGCTGTCCATCATCCCGCGCCCATGCGTATCCTTGGCGTGCCCGGTGTCTTCGCTCCCACCGGCTCAGCAGAATTTCTCCTGCAACACTTCGGCCTCACCGCGCAGGGAATTCACAACGCAGCGCTCGAACTCCTCGGGGAGAGATAGCCAATGTCGTCCGGATTGATCCTGGCCATCGATCAAGGCACCACAAACACCAAGGCTCTTCTGGTGGGCCACTTCGGCACCCCTGTCTTCCGCGCCTCGGCCCCGGTTGCCCTCATTCAGCCGGAACTCGGCCACGTCGAGCAAGACCCGCTTCTTCTTTGGAACTCCGTTCAGCAAGTCATCGCCGAGTGCGTCCAATACGCCCATCTCTCCGGCGAATCCATCGAAGCCCTCGCCATCTCCAACCAACGCGAAACCGCCGTCGCCTGGAATGCGGAAACGGGTGATCCTGTTGCCAACGCCATCAGTTGGCAGTGCGGCCGCTCCGCTCAAATTTGCGAAAGGCTCCAGCCCCACTCAACCACCCTCCGCGAAAAGACTGGTCTGCCCCTCGCCACTCTCATCAGTGCAGGCAAATGGGCCTGGCTCCTTGAAAACAACCAACTCGCCCAATCCCTCGCCCAATCTGGAAATCTGCGCCTCGGCACCATCGACTCCTGGCTCATCCACAAGCTCACCGGCGGTCGCGTACATGCAACCGACCACTCCAACGCCTCGCGCACAGGTCTGCTGAACCTCGACCAACTCACCTGGGACCAGGGCCTGCTCAATCTCTTCGGCATTCCCCTCGCATCACTCCCCGAAATCCGCCCTTCCTCAGGCTCTTTCGGCGAAATCACCAGCATCCCCGGCCTCGACGGTGTTCCTATCCTCGCCGCCATCGGCGACTCCCACGCCGCCATGTGCGGCCACGGCAAATATGCCGCAGGAACAGTCAAAGCCACCTACGGCACCGGCTCCTCACTGATGGCCCTGACCCCTTCTCTCGCCCCTGACACACCAGCCCTCGCCCGCACCATTGCCTGGTCCATCGGCGACTCAGTCCAATTTGCGCTTGAAGGCAACATTGCCATGACCGGCTCTGCCGTGCAATGGGTCGGCGAATTCCTGCAATTTGCTCATCCCGTGCGCCAGGTCGTCGAACTCGCCGCCACCGTACCCCATGCCGACGGTGTCTATTTTGTACCCGCCATGGTCGGCCTCGGCGCGCCCCACTGGGACTCAGCAGCCCGTGGCTCCATCACCGGACTCGAGCGCACCCACACCTCCGCCCATCTTGCCCGCGCCGCTGTCGAAGCAATCGCCTATCAGGTAGCCGACGTCTTCTTTGCAATGGAAAACGCCAGCGGCGTAGCCTTTTCATCTCTCAACGCCGATGGCGGCGCCACCCGCAATGGCACCCTCATACAGTTCCAGGCAGACATCCTCGGTCGTCCCGTCCTGCGCTCTGCCAATGAAGAGCTCTCCGCAATCGGCGCAGCCTGGCTCGCCGGCCTCGCCCTCGGATGGTGGAGCGATCTTGAAGCCATCGCCACCTTGCCTCTCCCCTCCGACCAGTTCACTCCCGCCATGGAACTCTCCGAGCGGCGTCGCCATTACGCCGGCTGGAAAGCCGCAGTCGCCCGAACCCTCCTCAAGCCGGAGGCTGGCGAATGAACGCTGCCGCAAGCGAGATCATCTTCGAAACCCGCTCCGTCACCAAGCGTTACCCCGGCACCCTCGCGCTCGATAACGTCACCTTCCAGGTTCATCGCAACCAGGTCAACGTCCTCATTGGCGAAAATGGCGCAGGTAAATCCACCCTCATGCGCATCCTCGCCGGGGTCGAAACCGCCGACTCCGGCCAGCTACTGCTCGACGGCGCGCCCATCCGCATCCGCTCCCCCCGCGAAGCCGCCGCCCACGGCATCTCCATCGTCCACCAGGAGCTCTCCGTCCTTCCCAACCTCGACATCAGCGAAAACATCTTCGCCGGCCGTGAGCCCGTCCGCGCCGCCGTTCTTCTCGACCGCACCCGCGAAGACCTCAAAGCCGCCGATGCCCTCTCCAAGCTCCGCATGCCCATGCCCGTGCGCACTCCAGCCGCACAGCTCTCTCTCGGCCGCCGCCAGATCGTTGAGGTCGCCCGCACCCTCGATCGAGGCGCAAAAGTCCTCATCCTCGACGAACCAACCTCCGCCCTCTCCACCGTCGAAACCGATTCGCTCTTTCAGGTAATCGAAGACCTCAAGCGCTCCGGCGTCACCATCCTCTACATCTCCCACCGCCTTCATGAACTCCTCCACCTCGGCGACTGGTTCACCGTCCTCCGCTCCGGCCGCATCGTCGGCCAGGCGCCCCGCGCTGAAGTCACCCGCCAATGGATCGTCGAACGCATGTCAGGCCGCCCCGCCAGCGATGCCCCGCCCCCTCCAACCTCCTTCGCCGCCGCCTCTATCCTCCTTGAAGTGCAGCACCTCGCCCTCAGCGCGGCCAGCCTCGACGAAGCAGCCCAGGCACCCCTCCACGACATCAGTTTCAACCTCCGCAAGGGAGAAATCCTCGGCATCTACGGCCTCCTCGGTGCCGGCAGAACCGAGCTTCTCGAATCCCTCGCTGGAGCCAGACCGTTACTTGCAGGCAAAGTCAGTCTCAACAACGCCGACACACAAATCTCCAGCGTTACAAATGCCGTCCGGCAAGGCATTGTCCTTGTTCCGGAAGATCGCCAACACGATGGCCTCATCCCTGAAATGTCCATCCGAGAAAACATCGCCATCGGCGCGCTCAACGGTCCATTCATCTCCAAATCCCAACAGCTCGCCCAAGTCCACAGGCTCGTCAGCGACCTCAACATCGCTGCCCGCAATCTCGAACTTCCCGTCACTTCCCTCTCCGGCGGCAACCAGCAAAAGGTACTCATCGCTCGCTGCCTCATGCGCAACCCAACCCTCCTGCTGCTCGATGAACCCACCCGTGGCGTCGATGTCGGCGCCAAGGCGGAGATCTACCTGATCCTCCGGCGGCTCGCAGCCAAGGGCATCGGCGTGCTCTTTACCTCTTCTGAAATCGAAGAAACTCGCATCCTCGCCGACCGCGTCCTCGTCCTCTGCCAGGGCCGCATCACCGCCGAATTCGCTCGCGCCGAAATCACCGATGAATCGCTCTTCTCCGCCGCCAGTCCGGTCGTCGACGCCCCGCCCATCCCTTACCCTGGAGCTCAACTCGCATGACGTCCCGCACGACACCCAACAGCCTCGGGGCCAGCCCCAATCGTCTCGCCAGCATTGCCGTGCGAACTCTCCTCTTCGTCCTCCGCGCCCGCGCCATCTTCGTGCTGCTAGCGCTGCTCGTCCTCTTCTCGGCTCTCGCTCCGTCTTTTCTTACCGCCAACAACTTCGCGATTCTTTCAAAACACGTTGCCATCTCCGCAATCCTCGCCATCGGCATGACCTTCGTCATCCTCACCGGTGGCATCGATCTCTCTGTAGGCTCCCTGGCCGGCCTCAGCGGCATGGTCGTCGGATATCTGCTCACCCGGGGCATCCTCGTTGGTGAAACAGTCCACTTTCCCTCCGTCCCTCTCGCAATCCTCATCACACTGGCCGTTTGCCTCATCGTAGGCCTCCTCAACGGCTGGCTTGTAGCCCGCGCCGGTGTCGCTCCCTTCATCGCCACCCTCGGCACGCTCTACATCGCGCGCGGCGCGGCCCTGTTGCTCTCCAACGGCAAAACCTTCCCCAACCTCGCCGGTCAGGCCGCCCACAGCAACACCGGCTTTCCTCTCCTCGGGCAAAGCTTTTTCTTCGCCGTCCCCACGCCCGTCTGGATCATGCTCACCCTTTTCGCCATCGCCTTTGTCATCGCCCTCAAAACACCCCTCGGCCGCCACATCTACGCCGTCGGTGGCAACGAACGCGCAGCCCGCCTCGCCGGCATTCGCGTGCCCCGCGTCAAAATCTTCACCTACCTCGCATCCTCTCTCTGCGCCGCTATCGTTGGCCTCATCATCGCCTCCCAGCTCGAAGCTGCCCACCCCGCCACCGGCGAGAGCTTTGAACTCAACGCCATCGCCGCCGTCGTTCTCGGCGGAACATCGCTCAAAGGCGGCCGTGGCTCCATCCTGGGCTCCCTCATCGGCGCATTCGTCATCGGCATACTCTCTGACGGCCTCGTCATGCTCGGTGTCTCTGAATTCTGGCAAATGGTCATCAAAGGCGCAGTCATCGTCCTCGCCGTCGCCGTCGATCAGTTGCAGTCGCGCCTCCAAACAAAATTCATGCCCTATCTGTTGAACTCAAACGAAGAGGCGTCAAGATGATGTCTCGATCCATGCGCCTCGCTCTTCTATTTGCAGCCTCCACCATCCTGATCCTCTCAGGCTGTCACCGCGCCGACATGTCCAGGCCCCTCATCGTCATCCTCGTACCTTCACAGGACAACCCCTTCTTCAAATCCGAGGCAGACGCAGCCGCCGCGCGTGCCCAGGCCCTCGGCTACCGCGTCCGCGTCGATGCCCACGATGACGACGCCTACCGCCAGGACAATCTCATCGACGCCGCCATTGCCTCCAACGCCGCCGCCATCATCCTCGACAACGCAGGCGCTGACTCCTCCATCGCCGCCATCCGCCGCGCCACCCTGGCCGGCATCCCCTGCTTCCTCATCGATCGCGAAATCCAGGCCGACGGCATCGCCAAAGCCCAGATCATCGCAGACAACGATCAGGGCGCACGCATCGCCGCAGAGGAATTCGCCCGCGCCGTCGGCCCCCAGGGCGGCGAGTATGTCGAGCTCCTGGGCCGCGAATCCGACACCAACGCCCAGGTCCGCACCCACGGCTTCCACGCCATCCTCGACCAGCAATCCAACCTCCATCGCGCCGCCGCCCAATCCGCCAACTGGTCCCAGTCCGAAGCCTTCCAAAAGACTGAAACCATGCTTCAGGCCCACGGCAACATCCGCGGCATCGTTGCAGGCAACGACACCATGGCCCTCGGCGCAGTCGCCGCAGTCAAGTCTTCCGGCCTCAAAGACATCATCATCACCGGCTTCGACGGCAGCCCCGACGCCATCGCCGCAATCCGCTCCGGCACACTTCGCGCCACTTCGTTGCAGCCGGCCGTATTCATCGCCCGCTTGGCTGTCGACGAAGCCAACCAGTTCCTCAAATCCGGCTCGACCGGCAAGCCTGAACGCCAAATCATCCCCTGCGACCTGGTCACAAAGCAAAATGCAGATGACTACGGCGATTTTGAAAAAGTGAGGTAATCTCCCATGGCAATCACTCTCGGCGTCATCCTGGGCAATCGCGACTTCTTCCCCGACGCGCTCATCGCAGAGGCAAGGCGCGATCTTCTCGTCGTCTTCAAATCCCTCGATGTTGAACCCATCTGGCTCACCGATGCCGACTCAAAACTAGGCGCCGTCGAAACCTGGACCGACGCCGTCAAATGCGGCGACCTCTTTCGCGCCAATCGCCATCGCATCCAGGGCATCCTCGTCTGTCTACCCAACTTCGGCGATGAAAAAGGCGTAGCCGATGCCATTCGCCTTTCAGAACTGAATGTTCCCATCCTCGTCCAGGCCTGCCCCGACGACCTTGATCAATTCGGCCTCACCCGCCGTCGCGACGCCTACTGCGGCAAAATCTCCGTCTGCAATAACCTGCGCCAGTACGGCTATAAATTTACCCTCACCCGCCACCACACCACCGCCCTGTCGTCCGCACTTTTCCGCGAAGAGCTCCTCAGCTTCTTCGCCGTCTGCCGCGTCGTAGGTGGAATGAAGCGCGTGCGTATCGGAGCAGTCGGCGCGCGTCCCAACGCCTTCAACACCACCCGCTACAGCGAAAAACTCCTCGAAGCCGCCGGTATCTCCGTCAACACCATCGACCTCTCTGAAGTCTTCGGCAACACCGCTAAAATCGCCTCAGACGATGCCCGCGTCATTCAGCGCATCGATCAGATTCACGCCTACGCCGACAGCTCCGCCGCGCCTCAGGATTCCCTCGTCAAAATGGCAAAGTTTGCCCTCGTCATCGACGACTGGATGGCCTCCCTCGGCCTCACCGCCACCGCCATTCAATGCTGGAGCTCCATGCAAAAGAATTACGGCGTCAACGTCTGCACCATCATGAGCATGATGTCCGAGCAGATGATGCCCTCCGCCTGCGAAGTCGACATCGCCGGCGTCGTCAGCATGTACGCCCTTCAACTCGCCAGCGGCCGCCCCAGCGCCCTCGTCGACTGGAACAACAACTACGGCTCCGACCCTGACAAGTGCGTCCTCTTCCACTGCGGCAACTGGGCAAAAGACTTCCTCCCCGACATCCGCATCGGCACCGCGCCCATTCTCGGCACCATGCTCGGCGAAGAAAACACCGTCGGCGCTCTTGAGGGCCGCACCCCTGCCGGCGCCATGAGCTATGGCCGCATCAGCACCGACGATACCTCCGGCAAAATTCGCGCCTACATGGGCGATGGGCACTTCACCGACGATCCGCTCGACACCTTTGGCACCCGCGCCGTCGTTGAGATTCCGCACCTCCAGAGCCTCATGCAGCACATCTGCCTCAACGGCTTTGAACACCACACCGCCATGACCTCCACCCACTGCGCCGCCCCCGCCGTCGAAGCCCTCGGCAAGTACCTCGGCTGGGACGTTTACCACCACAACCCGGCAGCACGTTAAACTCGACTCACTGCGGAGAACAGGCACGATGTCGCGATTAGACGAAATTCGCTTGATGGCCAAGGTTGCCCGCATGTACTACGACCAGGGCATCCGTCAGCAGGAGATCACCGAGCGCCTCAACATTCATCAATCCAAGGTCTCCCGCATGCTCAAGCGCGCCCGCGAAGCCAATATCGTTCGCATCAGCGTCGCCACCCCCGCCGGCTTCTTTCCAGAGCTCGAAGACGCGCTCGAAAAGCGCTTCCACCTCAAACAAGCCGTCGTCATCGACTCCGACGGTGAAGAAGAACGCGTCGTCCGCGACCTCGGCGCAGCTGCTGCCTTCTATGTAGAAAACACCATCAAGCCCGCGATGAACATCGGCATCTCCTCATGGAGCCGCTCCCTCTTCGCCATGGTCGACGCCCTCCACCCCAGCGCTGCGGGCACTGGCGGCAAAGTCGTCCAGATCCTAGGCGGAGTCGGCAATGCCAGCACTCAATTCCAGGCCATGTTGCTCGCGCAGCGACTTGCCGGCCTCATCGGAGCCTCACCCGTCCTCCTCCAGGCCCCTGGCGTCGTCGGCTCTGCAGAAGCCAAGGCCATTCTCGTCCAGGACCCCGCCGTCGAAGAAGCCGCAAAGCTCTTCCCAAAACTTGACCTCGCCCTCGTCGGCATCGGCTCCCTCGAACCATCATCTCTCCTCGCCAGCAGCGGAAACAGCTTCTCCGTCGAAGAACGCAATCAGCTCCGTAACGCGGGCGCAGTCGGCGACATCTGCCTCCAATTCATCGATCAGCAAGGCCGTCTCATCGAGTCTCCTCTCATGCAGCGGGTCATCGGCATCGATCTCCCCACCCTCAAAACATCACCGCGCGTCGTCGGCATCGCCAGCGGAGAATCTAAAATCCCCGCCATCCTCGCCTCTCTCCACGGCAAATGGATCAACGTCCTCATCACCGACCGCCAAACCGCTGAGCGCCTCATCTCCTAACCGCTGCTATAGCCAGAAGATTTTCAAGCCTTTAAGCTAATCCCGTTCAAGCAATTCACCAAACCGAACCTCCTGGTTACTTCGCCTTCCAAGCTTTCATGAATGGGGTCTTCAAAATGAATCATCGTCTCCTGAGCCTTCGCCTCGCAGCAGCATGTATCTGCGGCCTCTCCATCGCCGCCACCGCCCAGATCGAACCAGCCGCTGCCCTCCGCGCCCCGGCAACTCCACTCGTTGCCCACGACCCCTATTTCAGCATCTGGTCCAATTCCGATCGCCTCACCGACGGCCCTACCCGCCACTGGACCGGCACCGAGCATCAGCTCAACGGCATCATCCGCGTTGACCAGAAAAACTATCGCTACCTCGGCGACTCTGACCGCTCCATCCCCGCCCTCGATGAAACCCACCGCGAAATCACCCCCACCCGCACCATCGTCACCCTCCAAAGCCCTGAAATCGAGCTTCGCGTCACCTTCCTCACCCCAGCCTTCCCCGAAGACCTCCGTATCATGGCCCGCCCCATCACCTACCTCACCTGGGACGTAAAATCCCGCGACGGCCAGCCCCACCAGGTCGCCATCTATCTCGACGCCGACGGCGCCATCGCCACCAATACCGCTGGAGAATCCGTCACCTGGTCCCGAGCCGAAATCGCAGGCCTTCACCTTCTCCGCGTTGGCACCGCCGCCCAGCCCGTCCTCCAGCAATACGGCGACAACGTCCGCATCAACTGGGGCTACTTCTACATGGCCGTCCCTCACGCCACGGAGTCAGCCGAGCTCGCCGCCGGCAACGAAAGCTATCGCAGCCGCTTCATCACTTCCGGCCACCTCCCTGCCGATGACGACCTCGCGCAACCCCGCCCACCCCAGAGCCGCTATCCCGCCGCACCTTCCCTCAACATCGCCCTGCCACTCGGCCCGGTCGGCTCGGAACCTGTCTCGCGCCACATCCTCCTCGGCTACGACGATCTCTACTCCGTCGAATACATGCAGCAGCGCCTCCTCCCCTACTGGCGCAAGGAGTTTTCCTCCTTCGCCGCCCTTCTCAAAGGCGTAGAAGCCGACTACTCCGCTCTGAACAAGCGCGCCGAGGCCTACGACGCTGAACTCCAGCATGACCTCACCCGCATCGGTGGCCCCGAATACGCCGCAATCGCCACCCTCGCCTTCCGCCAGGCCATCGCCGCCCACAAGCTCGTCAAAGACGCCAACGACGTCCCCTTCTTCATGCCCAAGGAGAACTTCAGCAACGGCTCCATCTCAACAGTCGATGTCATCTACCCCTCCGCGCCCATGTTCCTCTTCCTCAATCCCAGCCTCGTCGAAGCCCAGCTCGAACCCGTCATGCGCTACGCCCAGGCCGGCCATTGGAAATTCCCCTTCGCCCCCCATGACCTCGGCGTCTACCCCCTCGCCAACGGCCAGCTCTACGGCGGCGGCGAAACCAGCGAAGAAGACCAGATGCCCGTCGAGGAATCCGGCGACATGATCCTCATGGTCGCCGCCATGACCCACGCCCAGGGCAACACCACCTTCGCCGCCCGCTACTGGCCCCTGCTCACCCGCTGGGCTGAGTACCTCCTCGACAAAGGCTTCGACCCTGAAAATCAGCTCAGTACCGACGACTTCGCCGGACACCTTGCCCACAACACCAACCTCTCCATCAAAGCCATCGAAGCGCTCGCCGCCTACTCCCAACTTGCCGGCAAACTAGGCGACGCCAAAGCGGCTGCAAAGTACGATACCACCGCCAAAGCCATGGCCGCCAAATGGGGTCCGCTCGCCGCCGACGGCAGCCACTACCGCCTCGCATTCGACAAAGCCAACACCTGGAGCCAGAAATACAACCTCGTCTGGGACAACATCCTCGACCTCAAAATGTTTCCTCCCGAAATCGCCGATCAGGAGATCGCCTTCTACAAGACCCACATCAATCCCTACGGCCTGCCTCTCGACAACCGCGCCACCTATACCAAGCTCGACTGGACCATCTGGTCCGCCACCCTCGCCCGCAACCCGGCAGACTTCCTGACCCTCGTCCACCCCATCCTCCAGTTCCTCAACAAAACCACCGACCGCGTCCCCATGACCGATTGGTACGACACCATCTCCGCCCGCGAAGTAGGATTCCAGGCCCGCTCCGTCGTAGGCGGCGTCTACATCAAAGCCCTCGCCGACCCTGTACTCTGGCAAAAATGGTCCACCCGCGCCAGCCAGAACGCCACGCGCTGATTCCACGCACCAAACCAAGGGGGCACCGCAAACCACCGGTGCCCCGCCCTCCCTTATCCTCAGCTCAAATCAGATCAAAACCGGTTGGGCCTATTGGCCTCTATGGCTTTCCTAACGGCGCGCCCCGCAAATCCTCCGGGGCGAGTCGCAAATAAACTTCCCAATTGCTTGCAGAGAATTAGCTGCGTTCCGCGTACACTCGCAATAAACCCGATCCATCGGTCAACCGGCCGGCAACCGCTGACGCAAACAGACCCGACGCGGACCAAATATTGCAATTTGCAATATGAATCTCCCAAAATAATGGAGAAGGGGACACCCCCTCCCCCCTCCTATTTTTTTCAAACCTTGCATGTAATTAATTGGTCAACAGCTGCCAGTCGCAGGCAAAGCTATCGTTCAGGACCCAATAGATTCGCAACTGATCCATTGATCAACTGATCCATTGATCAATTGATTAATGGTGCCCGGAGGGGGACTTGAACCCCCACGGCCTTGCGGCCTGCGGATTTTAAGTCTGTAAAGAATACCGTAAGTCTATGATAAATAAGGGAAAACGAGCGTAATTTGGCGTTGGCGCAAGTGCTCCGCTATCAGCAACTTAGCTAAATTATACGTAATCAAGCCAAACTGATGTCTGTACCCGAACTTGTACCCAAAACTCTCGTGTTGTGCGGTGGCTCAGGTGCAGATTTGGAGTACGGATGGTTGGTGTCAGGCGAGCCGGATCACTATGACGTCGTCACCGTGAAGAGCTGGTTGATGATTTCATGCACCAACTCGATGATGCCGAGCGCGCTAGGGGTTAGGCTGTAACTCCCGTGCGCGTAGTCATTTCGAATTTGCGGCAACGCACTTTCGAGCGACCGAAGCAGATCCCATTCCAGATCCTGCGCTCGAACCCAACGCGCGAATCCCTCGTTTTTCACCAATTGGTTATCGATTGCATAACGCATCAGCTTCTGCAGGCCTGGTCTCTTCGCTTTGAGTTTTCCTGCCAAGATTTCGGCTGCCAGTCTTACCCGCAAGGCGTACTCAAGACAGGCCAGACTTTGCATCTCCGCCACGGGCTGGAAGCGATAGATGAACCACGAGTAAAGATAGACATTCTTTACCGTCTCAAAGTGCTGCACGATGTCCAATGGGACAGCTGGATGGAGCGTAAGCGCGGCAACGGCGTTGTGGAGATCGCCGGGCTGTACCGGACGAATGACGCCTGTGTTCTCGTCGCACCATGCGGTCAGCGCGTTTCGCGGATCGGGCTCGTGGAGGTACTCTGCCGGTCGAAGCTTCTCCGGGTCAAAATCGGGTCCGGTCATGAATATCCTCAGATGGTAGCCATTAAACTGCGCTGAATTGAGTTTCACTGTCATCGACGGCCTTCTACGAGGCAATGAGCAGCGCGAAGAACGAGAAAACAGGCCAATAATAAGAAATCTAGCACTCTAGCGCAGTTCTTTTGCTCCGCGGAGTTCCTGGACCAGGAGCTTGCGGAAATCAGACGGGAATGGAGCGCGACGCCAAGATCAACTGCCGCTTAAGGGCGTTGAGATGTTTGCGGTGGTGGGGGTGAGCTGGAGCCTCCCGTTCAGCCGCATTGGGCGGCTGCACAGCGAGCACCTAGATTATGTTTTCTTAGTCTAATTGCCAACTAAACGATAATCGTCTATCCTTTCGTTACGCAAAACTCAACGAAAGGATACCGTGCCAGACACCGACCACTCCGCCCGACAGGGACGCTATGTCATCAAGCAGTTTCAGGGCGAGACTGTTCGCGCCTTCGTGCCTCCGCCGCTGCCGCCCGTTCCACCGGTCGATCTTGCGCGATTCCAAATACTACTGGAACAGGCCAACCAAGCCATCGGCAGGCTCGACGGCCTGGCTTCGCTACTGCCGGATCTTTCACTCCTCCTGTACACCTATGTCCGCAAAGAAGCTGTGCTCTCTTCCCAGATCGAAGGCACGCAGTCGTCGCTCTCTGACCTTTTACTTTACGAGAACGACGAGGCGCCGGGAGCGCCCATCGAAGATGTGCAGGAGGTTTCAAACTACGTTGCGGCAATGAACCACGGCCTGGAGCGAATGCGTTCCGGCTTTCCGCTGAGTCTGCGTCTGATTCGGGAGATCCACGAGGTCCTCTTGTCCAAGGGACGAGGCAGCGGCAAACAGCCCGGCGAGTTTCGCCGCAGCCAGAATTGGATCGGCGGCAGCCGCCCAGGCAATGCAGTATTCGTGCCACCGCCTCCAGAACTACTGAATGATTGTCTAAACCAATTTGAGCTTTTCCTGCATGACGAGCAGACAGGTTTGCCTCTGCTCATCAAAGCCGGATTGGTCCATGTGCAGTTTGAGACCATCCACCCATTCCTGGATGGTAACGGCAGGCTTGGACGCCTTCTCATCACCTTCCTACTTTGCGCAAAGGATGCGCTGAGAGAGCCGATTCTCTACCTCAGCCTTTACTTCAAAACAAACCGGGCGGCGTACTACGAATTGCTCGACCGCGTCCGAACCAAGGGAGATTGGGAGGCTTGGCTTGATTTCTTCCTGGTAGGAGTGCGTGACACCGCGGAACAGGCTGCCAGCGCATCGCGCGAAATTCTGGCCCTTTTCAACCGTGATCGGGAAAAGATCGAGACGCTCGGAAGACCAGCCGCTTCAGTGCTGCGCGTTTTTCAGCACATGCAGCGGAATCCGATCATCGCGATTCCATCGGCAGCAAAAAGAATTGGCATCTCAGCTCCGACCGTCGCCAAGTCACTGGGCCACATGATCGCTTTGGGCATCCTTGAAGAAACAACTGGGCGAGAACGTCATCGTCTCTTCGTCTACAAGGGCTACCTCGATATCCTTAACGTAGGAACAGAGCCCCTACGAGCATAAGCAATTAACCGTTTTGTGAAAAAGGAATTGACACGGATGAATCTCACTTCACACACTTTTCGCACCGTGGCCAGCCTCAAAAGAGGATTCAATACTGCGAACACAAGCATTCAGCAATCATTGCTCGGATGCACGGAGGTCAGTCGCGATGATTTTTAGTGAAGATTCAAGGATCAAAATCCCGTGTATTCTCCATCTCGTGCGACTCGGATATCGCTACCTCTCGCTCAAGAATGCGGTATGGGATGAAGGCACTAACATCTTTCCTGACTTGTTTCGTACCGGCATCAAGCGAATAAACCCCGGCATTGACGATGAAGACGCCAACCGACTGTTGGCCGATGTTAAGCTCTCTCTGGAAAACGAAGACCTCGGTAAGGCTTTCTACGAGAAACTGACTGAACGCTCAGGGACGCTGCTGATTGACTTTGCAAATTTTGCAAACAACAGCTTTCATGTAGTCACGGAATTAACCTGTAAGAACGGCGACGACGAATTTCGCCCCGACATCACCTTGCTCATCAACGGTATGCCGCTGATCTTCATTGAGGTTAAAAAGCCCAATAATCGTGAAGGCGTATTGGCTGAGCGCAACCGCATCATTACACGGTCCCAGAACCCCCGCTTCCGCCGTTTTATCAATATCACCCAGTTGATGGTTTTCTCAAACAACATGGAGTACGACGATGGTTCGCCGGAACCAGTCGAGGGTGCGTTCTATGCCAGCTCGTCTTATGACAAGCCAACCTTCAACTATTTCCGCGAGGAGGAAAAGCTCGATCTCACCAAGTTGCTGGCAGACGAAGACGATGCGCTTGAAAACGAGGTGCTTCGGGACAACAACCTCAACGTGATCAAACACAGCCCGGAGTTCATCTCGAACAAATCGCCGAACACGCCAACGAATCGGCTCTGTACCTCCCTGTTTAGCCAGGATCGTCTTTCATTCCTTCTGCAATATTCCCTGGCCTATGTAAAAGAGGTTGACGGCTTACAAAAGCACGTCATGCGTTACCCGCAACTTTTTGCCACCAAGGCAATCGAGCAAAAGCTCAATGCCGGAGTGCGCAACGGAATCATTTGGCATACGCAGGGCAGCGGCAAGACCGCGCTTGCCTACTTCAACACTCGTTTTCTGACCGACTACTTTCAGCACCAGGGCATCATTTCCAAGTTTTACTTTATCGTTGACAGACTGGACCTGCTAACTCAGGCAACGCGGGAGTTTACCTGCCGTGGACTGCAAGTGCACACCATTGATTCTCGCGAAGCCTTTGCCCGCGACATTAAAGCGACCAAAGCCGTACACAATCATTCTGGTAGGCCAGAGATTACCGTGGTCAACATTCAGAAATTTCAGGATGATCCAGATGTCGTCCGCACGGAAGATTACGACACCCGCATTCAGCGGATCTACTTCCTTGACGAAGTGCACCGTAGCTACAACCCCAAGGGCAGCTTTCTAGCCAATCTGAGCCAGTCCGACACAAACGCCATCAAGATCGGACTCACGGGCACGCCGCTCCTGGGCGACGACTACAGTTCGCGTATCTTGTTTGGCAACTACATCCACAAGTACTACTACAACGCCTCAATCGCAGACGGATACACCTTGCGTCTGATCCGCGAGGAAATTGCAACCAACTACAAGCTCTCCCTGCAAGAGGCTCTTGCTGCCATACAACTCCAGCAAGGTGATATTGACCGCAAGCTCATATATGCCCACAAGCGGTTTATCGAACCAATGCTCGACTATATCGTCAATGATTTTGAAAAGAGCCGTTGCGCACTGAACGATGCCACGATTGGCGGCATGGTGATATGCGATAGCGCTGAACAGGCTAGGAAGATGTTCGACGTTTTCAACGATGTTTACGCTAGCCAATCGACACAGGCGAAACCCGAAAACAGGGTAAGAAGCGGTGCACTGATTCTGCACGACGTGGGTAGCAAAGAGGAGCGCAAAGACTGGGTAGAAGACTTCAAGGCCGGTAAGATCGATTTGCTTTTTGTCTACAACATGCTGCTCACTGGTTTTGACGCCAAGCGGCTAAAGAAGCTTTACCTCGGGCGTGTAGTCCGTGATCATAATCTGCTTCAAGCCTTAACCCGAGTCAACCGCCCTTATAAGAATTTCCGCTACGGTTACGTCGTCGATTTTGCCGACATTCGTAAGGAATTCGACGCGACCAATAAGGCCTATTTTGATGAACTCCAGGCGGAGTTGGGCGACGAAATGGTGCATTATTCGAATTTGTTCAAGTCAGACGAGGAGATCGCGCAGGAGATCGAATCGATCAAAGACATCTTGTTCCAGTTCAACATTGAAAACGCCGAGACATTTTCGCAACAGATCAGCGAAATCCAGGATCGCACCAAGGTGCTCGCGATCAAAAAGGCGCTAGCCGATGCGCGTGACCTCTACAACATCATTCGCCTGCAAGGCGCATATGCATTCCTTCAGAATCTGGACTTCCAGAAGCTCAATCAGCTCTATCGAGAAACCAGCAATCACCTCGACCTGCTCAATCTCAAGGATAGCCTCGAATCAAACGCGGATACTGCAAACCTGCTCAACGTTGCTCTTGAAGATGTTCTGTTCATGTTCACGAAGGTTCGAGAAGAAGAACTGGTATTAGCGGATAAACTCAAGAGCACTCTACGGCGAACCCGTGAGGCTCTTGCGGACAACTTCGATCCTCAAGACCCCAAGTTCATCACTCTCAAGGAAGAGCTGGAGAGACTGTTCAAGAAAAAGAAGCTGAACGAAGTAACACAAGATGAGATGACTTCAAACATCGGAACGTTGAACGCGATCTATGACAAGGTCAAGGAGCTGAATCGGCAGAATAATCTACTCCGAGCTAAATATCAGGGAGACGCGAAGTATACACGCATTCATAAGCGTCTGCTGGAACATGGGACGATTTCAGAAACCGAACGAAAGATTTGCGAAGCTCTCTCCGGGGTGAAGCAGAAAGCCGACGACCAGGTCTTGCAGAACACTCAGTTGATGGCCAACGAGAGATATTTCGACGGTATGATGATGCCTCTGGTGATTGAGTCGTTTCAAACAGGGCAAAAGATCAAGCTTGACCCAGATGCCGCCATTACGATCAATCAATTGGTGGTAGCAGAATACATGAATGAGTTTGCATCAGGCAGCAGAACAGGGGTACGTAATTGGTAACACAGGATTTTGAAATTCGCACTCGGCAGATGATCGACAGCCTCAAGGGAACCTGCGCCAACTATGGCTTGGGCAATGATGGCAATGAATTCAAGATCATCACACAGGTCTTTCTCTACAAGTTTCTCAATGACAAATACGCATTCGAGGCAAAGAGAATCCGACCCGAGCTTGCCAAAGCTGCGAGTTGGGAGCAAGCACTTTCTGCAATGAAAGCCAACGACCTGAAGATGTTGCAGCTTCAAATGGGGCCAGATACTGCCCGGCTTAAGCCGGACCATTTCATTGCATCGCTATTCAGCCGCCAAAATGCGCCCGAGTTCGCCAAGCTATTTGATGACACCTTGCGCGACATTGCCATTACCAACAACGACATCTTTGCCGTTAAGACGGATGGCGGGGCCAAGGTCACTCTGTTTGATCGCGTCAGCGAGTACATCGCTGACCCTTCCAAGCGGGACGATTTCTGCCGCGCCATTATCAACACGCTGGTAGAGTTCAGCTTCGAGCGTATCTTTACTCAGAAGTACGACTTCTATGCGACGCTCTTTGAATACCTGATCAAGGACTACAACAAGGACAGTGGCGGCAAGTACGCCGAGTACTACACTCCGCATGCCGTAGCCAAGATTATGGCGGCGATCCTTGTACCAGAGGGCGTGCGTGGCAAGGTCAAAAGCGTGAGCTGCTATGACCCCTCGGCAGGTTCCGGAACACTGCTGATGAATCTGGCCCACGCCATCGGCGAGCAGCGCTGCACCATCTATTCACAGGACATCTCTCAGAAGTCGTCAGGGCTGCTGCGCCTGAATCTCATCCTGAACAATTTGGTCCATTCTATTCCCAATATCATCCAGGGAAACACTCTGACGCATCCGTACCATCGGGACGGCAAGGCGCTGAAACATTTTGATTACATTGTCTCCAATCCACCATTCAAGATGGATTTCAGTGATTTCAGGAATGATCTAGAAACCAAGGAAAACAAGGAGCGATTCTTCGCTGGAGTGCCGAATATTCCCAAAAAGGCTACCGAGAAGATGTCCATTTACCAGCTTTTCCTTCAGCACATTATTTATTCGCTGAAGCCAGGTGGCAAAGCTGCTGTCGTGGTGCCCACCGGCTTCATTTCAGCACAGAGTGGCATCGACAAGAACATCCGCAAGCGGTTGGTAGACAAGAAGATGCTTGCCGGGGTAGTCTCCATGCCGAGCAATATCTTCGCTACCACCGGCACCAATGTATCAATCCTTTTCATTGATAGCAGTAACAGAGACGGTGTGGTTCTTGTCGATGCCTCTAGCCTTGGAACCAAGATTAAGGATGGTAAGAACCAAAAGACGCTGCTCTCAGAAAAGGAAGAAGATCACATCGTTACAACCTTCAACAGAAAACAGGCAGTGGAAGGTTTCTCGGTGGTTGTTGAATATGACGAAATCGCCAAAAAGAACTATTCTTTCAACGCAGGACAATACTTCGACGTGAAGATTGAATATGTGGATCTAACACCTGCGCAATTCGAAGCCAAGATGCAGGGCTTCAGTGATAACTTGGAGAGCCTGTTCAAGAAATCTGCTGAATTGGATCGAGAGATACGGAAGCAGCTGGCGGGGGTGCGCTTTGCTCGATAGGCCGATCTTCAAAATTGCAAAAAGGGTGTCGAGCGGATTAACCCCATTAAGAAGTAACCCCACGTTTTGGCAAAATGGAACTATTCCATGGTTGAAAACGGAGCAGCTGGGTGAAAAGTATATTTACGACACAACCGAAAAAATCTCCGAGGTAGCACAGCGGGAAACAGGCATCAAGGTATACCCGAAAAACACCCTATCAATTGCCATGTATGGCGAAGGAAGAACTCGCGGTAATGTCTCGATAATCAAGGCTGCAATGGCCACAAATCAAGCATGCTGCAACGTCGAGCTTGATCCCAAACTGGCTGACTATGAGTATCTGTACTATTTTCTGAAAACCCAATATGAAGGGCTGCGTACTTTGTCGTCTGGGGTTAGAAAGAATCTCAACTCGAACGACATCAAGAATTTTGTTATACGGCTTCCCAAAGAGGTGGGTGTCCAACAGAAGATTACGGCCGTTCTTTCCAGCCTTGACGCTAAGATTGAATGCAACAGCCGCATCAATGCAGAGCTCGAAGCGATGGCGAAGATTCAGTACGACTACTGGTTTGTGCAATTCGACTTCCCAAACGCCAAAGGCAAGCCTTACAAATCATCACGTGGCAAGATGGCTTACAACCAGAAGTTGAAAAGAGAGATTCCAGATGGATGGATGGATGGAACCCTGAATGATCTGGGGAAAATTGTCGGTGGCAGCACTCTGAGGTGGTCCCGGTTGTTCGGACAGTTTTTGCTGTTTCTTAGGTGGAAGTTCTTGTTCTCTGTTTAGGCTGCCACGGCTTCTGGCAGGCGGTTGAAGTATACCTGATCGGGCGTGAGCGCTTTCAGGCTGGAGTGAGG
>CAILAC010000014.1 GCA_903832055.1 uncultured Acidobacteriota bacterium
CGGGAACTTCCCCTCACCGCACGTGTTCAAGGGCAATCAGGTAGTCGCCAGGATCTCCTACAACGGTCGCATCTGGCTGCCGCCGGAGGGCGGCTGGAGCGACAACGACCCCGACGACTGGAGACGGTGGCGGGCGGCGCCAGGATAGTCCTGCTGCCGACGAGGCGGCTCAATCAATCAGCCGGTGGTCGCTTCAATGGCGTGGCCGCCGGTTTGTCGTTCGTATTGTGGGTGATGCCCGCCGCGCGCGCCTCTCGCGATCATAGCAAGAAATCTACTCTTCGTGAGCGAAACCGTCTGCGCGAAAAGTGTCTGCAAGTGAAGTTTTACGGACGGCGCGGCCAAGGGATTTGGCCAAGGGATTCACATGGTCCTCACTGCGGTGCCGCTTACCTCTTCAGCTTTTCTGACGAGCCCAGAACCTGATCCACCACACACCGGGAGATCCGAAGCGACCGGGCGATGGCTAGACGCGCAGTCGTCGGCCTTATCGGCCTCGCTAAAGTGCTGGTCGATCAGGTCGCCCCGATGCTTTGAAGGTGCTCAATGCGAGCCGCCATTGCGTGCGCCGATTCGGATGCCCATCGACGATGTTCGGCACCACTTTGGTCCGTGGGGCGGCCGGCGGCCTCGCGGTGATTCTGAAGCGTCTGATCATAGGCCGCAGTGCTTTGAGCGTCGAAATAAGTGGGTTTTTTTCCGAATCGGCCTTTACCCGCAGCACTGATCAAACAGCTCGCTCGGCTTTCGTCGAGGACCATGGGCGCGAGCAACTCCGTTTCCACGATTAACTCTGAGACCGTCTGTGCGAACCAGTAGGCCGGCTGCCGATTCCTGGATGGCGAGCTGGTGCGGCGAACCTCCTTCCTTATGACGTCTGGAAACTCGAGGTACGCATTCTGGGGGGAGAGAACTCGGCAGGGTCCCCGTAGGATGACCTGTCGCAGGTGGTGGTGCTCATCGCGCACAACAACTGCCCCGTACGGATTCGTCCACAACTTTGCCGCATGGCCATGGATGAAGTTGCCCGGGTGGTAGGGAATCAGCAGCAGGTCGTGATCCTTCAACTCAACGACATAGGCGACACTTCCTATGTCGCCGTTACGTGGGGACGCACCGGGTAGGCCGGCGGCTGATACCGTCACTTGGAGCAGTTCGAATTGAGGATCAATCAGTTCGACAAGTGGGTCTGAGGGACACCAGCCCGTAACTGCCGGATGAGCATTGTCATGAGCATCGTCATCGCGGGGCCGCCGCTTCACGAACAGGTTCTGGGAGCATTGGGTGAAGACCTCCTCCGTACCACCCACAAGGAAGAGGATGTCGCAATCATCAGCGGCAGCGGCTTGGACCATAGGGGCCAGTATCTCCGACGAAAGCCCGTGCTCTTTCGCGAGGGTCGATGCGTTACGGCCAACTACGCCAAAGAGCGTGATGTGAAGGCCCATGGCGTCAGGATCAGTGGGGTGCAGTGCGAGAACCGCCAACCGGTGGGTGTCGAGCGCACCCTCGACCACCTCCAGAACGCTCGCCATATTCGATCTCTCGATCGCACGTGTCCCTGGGCGCTGAGAGTGAATGGCTCGGCCGTCGATAAGACAACGAACCGAGTCGGGCACCGCGTCATGCTCGATGAGCCAACACCAGAGTGCACCGTCTTCACCTGCTGACAGAAATCGGGGGATCGGAACAGCGACGGCAACTGACTGATGATCAAGCACAAGAATTGGGGGCACAGCCGGGCGGCCTGTGACCATCGCTGCGCGCACCTCGCGAAGCGTCCCCAATTTAGGTTGCAGTGTACCTGCTCCGATCAAGGCATGCGTGGCTGTCGCGGCGAATGCGCCCATCGTGTTACTTAGGTACTGGCGATACTGCTTCGCGTAAAAGTCGTCCGCACCATTGGCGATTATCTCGCTGCGAGAGCGGGTCCTTCCCTCAAGAGCTTCATCAAAGGCTGCCCCAGTATTCGGTTCATCTTGCAGAAATTCCTGCCATATCCCCACGAGGTGCTGGATCGCGTGTTCAGTTGCCGGCCCAGGTATACCTCGGCGACGCAACAACTTTTCGGCTGCCTCTTCGCGTTCGGATGGCGACAGGCCGTCGATTTTTAGAACTAGCTCGGTTTGATTTATTGCGTCAACGGCACTAATCATTGCAGTCGAATCCCAACGTTGTTCATTTGACGATTGACCTTCGGCACCCCAGGCCCTCTTCAGAACGAAGTTGATCCATGCTCTCAAGATCGGCGTCTTCCAGGCCCCGCAGCGTCGTCGAGATATTTCTCGGGAGCGTGACCCTGGTCGGCGCCGGTGGGTCTTTCACCGGCCCCAACCCGGACTTGACGTGGCGTTCGACGGGTTTGACGATGCCATTGCGCCGACAGTGACGCACCGCGATGGCCGGGGCAACTTTCGCCGCGCCGCTTGCGCACGTCAGCCGGGTTTCACAGTATCGGCCCTGCATTGCCGCCCACGACACCTCACAGTGCCGGCGGCAGCGCCCCTGGGCTCACGGCTGCCGTCAACTCCACCGTGGCCAGCGGCATTAATGGACAGCAGGTCGCTGACAGGCCCATTCTTCGATGTTCTCTACTGCCGAACCCAGCGAACAAAGGCGGCGTAGCTCAGCAATCTGAGGTCATTTTATCGGCGTTTCCTGATAGAGCACGCTCCACCACTTGTTGTTCCGGCGCACATAGACGCTTGAGGACAGTACCTTGGCAGTCTCCGGCTTTCCACCCTTTACGGCGCTCGTATAGGTTGCGCGATAAAGCAAAGTGGCGACGTCGGGGCTGATCACGCGGACAGCGTAAGTCGGCTCGATGGTGAGGCTGTCGAGGCTGTAGTCCGGCATGAAGGCCAAAATTTCCCGCTTATTGTAGCGCGTACCGTCGGAGAAGATCAGCAGGCCGTCGTCGGCAACATAGCCGCGCATACCGTCAAGATTCTTATCTCTCATATATCCCCAGCTTGCCTTCTCGAGCTCCATCAGCTCATCGCGGAGCTTTGCGACATCAAGTGACTGACCGAAGGCAGCCGACGAATATTCAGCAAGCCCAAGGGGCCCTGCAATCATAAAAAACCGACGCGCAAACAAGGTCTTCTCCACATGATTAAGCCAGCGCAACATCCGAACGCTTTCAGCAGCTTTCAAGAGAGGCTTCCTGACCTACCCTCGCGCCTGAGCATTTCAGCGCATTCAGACGATTCAGACAATCCCCCCTGTTACCCAGGAGGGCCGCTTACGGCCTCCAAAGCGAACCCGCGCAATCAGCCTCCGCCTGCCAACATGCCTAATCCGGCCCCTGCCGTTCAGCCGCCACGCGATGACGCAGAGCGCGTAGAGCCAGTGCTCGTGGGCCGCGGCGCGTGCCAGGCCGACTTCCCAGCAGATTTCTTTCCACCGTGTCCCGCTGGCCCGTAGCCACGCGATCTTCGCATCGACGGGCTCGAGCCAGGGCATCCAGCCGAGCGTC
>CAILAC010000015.1 GCA_903832055.1 uncultured Acidobacteriota bacterium
CCGGTTTTGTTTGCATTGGCCTCAGCGTTGATATCATTCGCCTCCTGCCCCTGCGATTGCAGCATGCCGGAGGTATCCACACCGTACATGTGCTCAAGCCCAGACGCCCCTTGCTGCTGCTGCTGCGTCTTGAGCATCTCATTCTGTCCGGTGATTCCCTCGGAGCTGTCTGCGGCGGCTTTACTGCGATTCCTGGAGGCGTCATCGAGCGCTGCCTGAAACCCTCCGGCATTGCGGGAGACGGCGGCGCGCTGATTGGCCTGCCCAACCAGACCCGCATTGGCTCCCCCAGCTCCACCGAGAGCGGCGGCTGTCTCAGCCGACAGGCCGGTCTGGCCCACGCCTTGAGGATTGAGCATTTCCTGCGTAAGGAACGGGGTTATATTGGAGCCGATGCCTTGCGCTTCTCCGCCGAGCGTTGCGCCCGTCGATGCGGCGGTTCCTTCTGCGTTGCTGGCTTGAGATACTGCCGACCTCATTCGAGTGTGCTCCGGGACCAGAGATTCCAACCAGAGCGATCTTTCAACCACCCAAGTTGGATTAAGCGTTTGTCGAAGCCTATTTCCGGGATGGCGGCATGGATTTCATCCAGCCCCTTCGCGTAAGCCTCGCTCAGAACCGATGACTGGAGAGTTTGCATCTCAGTCAACTTATCCTGCGGTCCCTGTTGCCCGTCCAGCAGCAACATTGTCTCTGCGCAGATTTTTAAAACCAGCGATGCCACAACTTTACCATCAATCTCCAGCACCTTGCGAACAAGAAAGAGCGGCCCGTCGATGTCGGGGAACTTGTAATCCAGCCCTTGAGCCTCATGGATGGCCTCAAGAGCTGCCCGGTCTGAGGGCAGATAATCACGAACCAACATTGCGCTTGGCCCCCGACTGCGACAATCTGACCTGCGATGCTCCCAGGCCGACCAGCGCCTGCCCGCCATTCGACGCCGTCCCGGATCCGGTCCCTGGCTGAATGGCCATTACCGTCGATCCGCTCATGGTTACCGGCGTCGGCGTGACCCCTCCGAAGTAGGTCGGCGCGGACGGCGGGCTGCCCTGATACTGCGCCACGGTGGCAAAGAAGTATTGATGCGGCTCGGGCTCAGCGCTGCCGACTGCCGGGGCCAGAGTCGGAAGATTGATATGCGGCGGGGTGCGCGACGATCCATGATCGACAACGATAGCATTCTGAAACTGCGCGTTCGTCGCTATATGGGTAATGTACTGGATGCCCTTCTGAATGGGCGCGTTGTGGGTGACAACGACCTGTGCGAGTTCACCCGCGGTGGTCACCGAGATGGACTCCGGCTGCGCGGGCGCTGGCATGTTCCCATTCGGGTCGACAGCGGCATTTGATGCTGTATTCTGCACGCTGGGCACGAGGTATCGGCGCAGATATTGGGTGAGCTTATTGGCCAGCGTGGGCAAGTCCTGCGCGTTCTGCGCACCCACCAGCAGATCGTTGCCGGGTAAGCTCATGAGTCCCACTCTGGAAGCTGAACGGTTTGCCCCTTCAAGGCATGAA
>CAILAC010000016.1 GCA_903832055.1 uncultured Acidobacteriota bacterium
AGAACGGAAGGTGTTCTTCGGGTTGTGCTTGGAAAGCACCTTGGTGATCGCCGCCGTCAACGTCGTCTTCCCGTGATCGATGTGTCCGATCGTGCCTACGTTTACGTGCGGCTTAGAACGGTCAAATTTTTCCTTCGCCATAAAGTCCCCAAATCCTTTTCGTATCTTGTGCTCGTGGTGCGTGCTGCCCGTTACCCTTGCGGAGCGCCGGCCATCCGGCTCCAGCCCCAGTTACAAAACTTACTTGCCCTGCGCGCGTCCGATGATCTCGTCCGCAATCATCCGCGGCGCTTCTTCGTAGCGGGCAAATTGCATCGAGTACGATGCCCGGCCCTGCGTGGAAGAACGAATATCGTTCACGTAACCGAACATTTCCTTGAGCGGCACAATTGCCTTGACCAACTGCGAACCCGCAGCGTGCTCCAGGCTTTCAATGCGACCGCGGCGGGAGTTGATATCGCCAATGATGGTGCCGACAAAATCTTCCGGAACCGTCACTTCGACTGCCATGACCGGCTCAAGCAGAACAGGGCTGGCTTTCTTGGCGGCTTCCTTAAATGCCATCGAACCGGCAATCTTGTAAGCCATTTCGTTTGAATCGACATCGTGATAGCTGCCGTCGTAGAGCGAAACCGTCACATCAACTACAGGGAAGCCAGCGAGAATTCCGCCGTCGAGTGCTTCGCGAATGCCCTGATCGATAGGCTTGATGAATTCCTTTGGAATCGTGCCGCCCTTGATGTCGTTGATGAATTCGTAGCCCTTGCCTGGTTCGCTCGGTCGGATGCGAATCTTGCAGTGACCATAGTTGCCCGAACCGCCGGTCTGACGAATGTACTTACCTTCAGCCTCAGCCTCTTTGCGGATCGTCTCGCGGAAGGCAACTTTGGGCTCGCCGACATTGGCTTCGACCTTGTGCTCGCGCTTCATGCGGTCAACGAGGATTTCAAGATGCAACTCGCCCATGCCGCTGATGATGGTCTGGCCCGAGTCTTCGTCCGTCTTGACCTTGAAGGTCGGATCTTCATCGGCCAGCTTACTCAGCGCGACGCCCATCTTTTCCTGGTCAGCCTTGGTCTTCGGCTCAATCGCCACCGAGATGACCGTGTCCGGGAACGTGATTGCGGAGAGCGCAATGGGAGCCGAAGGAGAGCACAGCGTATCGCCCGTCTTCAGTTCCTTCATGCCTACGCATGCACAAATATCGCCTGCCATGATTTCAGTGATATCTTCGCGCTTGTTGGCGTGCATCTTCACCAGCCGACCGACGCGTTCCGTCTTGCCCGTACGGGGATTCAATACCGTATCGCCCGTGCGGAGCTGCCCGGAATACACGCGAATAAAGCCCAGCTTGCCAAATGGGTCGTTGATCAGCTTGAAACCCAGCGCAGAAAACGGCTCACTGTCATCGGAATGACGGACGAACTGCTCTTCGAGATTGTCTGGATTAAGACCGATAATCGGAGGAATATCGAGTGGGCTCGGCAGGTAGTCGACCACAGCATCAAGCAGTGTCTGTACGCCCTTGTTCTTGAAGGCCGAACCGCAGAGAACCGGGAAGAGCTTCAGATCGAGCGTTGCCTTGCGGAGGCCAGCCTTCAGCTGAGCTGAGGTCGGCATCTCGCCATCAAGGAACTGCATCAGAATTTCGTCGTCGGTTTCGGCGACCATCTCGACCAGCTGCATACGGAAGGCTTCCGCCTTCTTCAGCAGGTTCTCGGGAATCTCTTCGACTGAATACTTGGCGCCCATTGTCTCGTCATGCCAGACAATTGCCTTCATCTCCATCAGATCGATAACGCCCTTGAAATTCGCTTCCGCGCCGATCGGAATCTGGATGGCAACCACACGAGCCCCGAGACGCTTGCGCATGGTATCCATGGCCAGCTCGAAGTCCGCGCCGTTCTTGTCCATCTTGTTCACGAAGCAGATGCGGGGAACGCGATACTTGTCGCCCTGGCGCCAGACAGTTTCAGTCTGCGGCTGTACGCCCGAGACGGAATCAAACAGCGCCACCGCACCATCCAAAACGCGCAGCGAGCGCTCGACTTCAGCGGTGAAGTCCACGTGGCCCGGAGTATCAATGATATTGACGCGAATATTGTTCCACATGCAGGTTGTAGCAGCGGAGGTGATCGTGATGCCACGCTCCTGCTCCTGCTCCATGTAGTCCATGGTCGCCGTGCCTTCGTGCACTTCGCCGATACGATGCGTGATGCCCGTATAGAAGAGAATGCGCTCGGTGGCAGTCGTCTTTCCGGCGTCAATATGCGCCATGATTCCGATGTTCCGGCAACGATTTAACGGTACTGTGCGAGCCACGGTAATTCTTCCTTGCGAACGCTGAGATTCGCTGTTATCAGTGCAACCAATTCTTTGCAGCGGAGCCCGCCTGGGCGCTTCGCCTTACTGCAATCCCGTTTTGCAACCGGCTATCGCGAGTTACCAGCGATAGTGAGCAAAAGCCTTGTTGGCCTCAGCCATGCGGTGCACATCTTCCTTCTTCTTCATCGCCGCGCCACGACCGTTGGCCGCATCGAGCAACTCGTTGGTCAACTTGTCGACCATACCCTTTTCACCACGGGCACGGCCGTAGGTGATGAGCCAGCGAATCGCCAGTGAAGTACGACGCTCTGGAGCCACTTCGATCGGCACCTGATAGTTGGCGCCGCCAACCCGGCGTGACTTCACTTCCAGAAGCGGCTTGCAGTTCTCGACCGCCTTTTTGAAGAGCTTCAGCGCTTCATCGCCGCCCCGCTGCTCGAGGTTGGTCATCGAGGTGTAGAAGATGCCCTGCGCCGTCGACTTCTTGCCGCCCCACATCAACGAGTTTACAAACTTGGTGACCAGGGTCGACCCGTAGACCGGGTCCGGTGCGACTTCCCGCTTTGCAATGTGACCTTTTCTAGGCATGTTCCTTCAATTCCTTTGGCCTTGCGGGCCATGTACCTTTCGTACTAAATCCTTAGTCGAATCCCTGAACCCGCCTGGGCGCTGGTCGACTACTTCTTCTTACCCTTGGCTGCCGGTGCCGCTGCGCCGCCCTTGCCGCGTTTGGCTCCGTACTTTGAACGGCTCTGCTTGCGGTTGGCCACGCCTACCGAGTCAAGCGTGCCGCGGACAACGTGATAGCGCACACCAGGCAGATCCTTCACACGGCCGCCGCGGATGAGCACGATCGAGTGCTCCTGCAGGTTGTGGCCGATGCCGGGGATGTAGGTGGTGACTTCGATGCCATTCGTCAACCGCACGCGAGCAACCTTGCGCAGTGCCGAGTTGGGCTTTTTGGGGGTCTGGGTATAGACGCGGGTGCAAACGCCACGACGCTGCGGCGAGGCCTGCAGTGCCGGTGAGGCCGTCTTGTAGCGAGGCGCCGTGCGCCCTTTGCGAACCAACTGATTAAACGTAGGCAAAATACAACTCCTCAAAACCCGACTGCCCTGTCAAGGCCGTCTCAAAACCGTTTTCTGCACACGCGCACCAAAATCCGGCTTCTTCGCAGGTGCTCCGGAAAAACCGGGGCGCACACATGCAGAAGCCATCAGTTGCTGCTTCGCGTCTGCCCTCGTACCAAAATCAGACGAAAACCCGGACGGTGACCGTACGCTCCCTTGATTTCCCGGAGGTCGATTCCGTTTCCTGAGTTTCGGCCTGCATAATCCTCCAAGGTGGAGGGTGTCGCAGGCACCGTAGCGAAAAGCCCCAGCCCGCACAAGATCGAGCAAATTCAGAGCTTTAGTGGGAGGCCGACTTCGCCATACCCCTAGCGGTTTCTCGTCCTACCGTAATCTCAGGATGCCCCAAAACTCGGTATGAGAATCGCTTTGCGCACTCACCGCATACAACACGCGCATGAGTCCGCTCTTGTGGAACCTTCTTACGATAACAAGAATCCGGGGGGAGGTCAATGGATTCGAGCTGTAGTTGATGAAAAATGCGCAGTAAATCACGTGTCTGCAAATTATCTTTGGTTACGGCCTATTGGAGAGTGCTCATTTGGCCGTGACACCCAGCCGTGTCGTCAGCAGTTCGAGGAATCCAGCCTCATTTGATTGCATACAGACCTGGGCATTGGGGCTCCCCTCAACTTTTCGGGTAAACCCCTTTTCGTCCACCTCGAGCCGCATCGGCTCCATGGGGCAGAGGTCTGGGCGAAAGGTATACGCCGCAGCAATCGGATCGAAGAGCGTCGGTGTGGGGTTGTGATCCCAGGAGTGGGCGGCCCACTGGTGGTAAAGAAGAGTGATCTGGTCGGTGAGGGGACTTCCCGTGGCGAAAATTGATTCGCGTGCCATAGACACGAGGTGAATCTGCGTGGAATCGAGCGGTGCCAGGTACAGCGGCACTCCGGCGAGCAGCAGCTTGGCTGCGTCTTTGGGATCGCGATTGATGTTCCACTCGGCATCTGCCGGCCGTTGCTCGCCGTTTTTGCCGTCGTACCCGCGATTGATCGAACCGCCCATCATCACCACCCGCTTGAGTTTGCGGAAGGCTGCGGGCTCGCGGTCAATGGCTGCGCCAACATTAAAGAGGGGTCCAAGCGCAATCAGCGTGACCTGGCCGGGGTGGCTGCGGATAGCTGTGAGCATCGCTGCAACACCATCACGATGCTTCCTTTCAGGAAACTGCCGCGCGTAGGGCGCCTGGGTCAGCACGTTGTCGGTTTCTGTATGAACCCCGGCCGTCACGGGAATTGTCTTTTCGCCCGTCGCGGCAAGAAACCGGTCTACCAGGCGAGCGCGCGTCTCCGTGTCACCAAAGGCTGTAGAAATTCCCAGGACTTTGACTTCCGGGCTGCGCAGGATAAGCCCCAGAGCGAATGCATCATCAATATCGTCACCGATATCGGTGTCGATCCAGACCAGTTGAGGTTCGCGGCCCGGTGCCGCGGTCGATTGGCTCTGCGCGCGCCCCGGATTTGAAGCAGCAGCCATCCAGGCCAGGGCGCCCAGCATCAGGCAGGGAATCAGCCGCCAACGGTCATAATCCACAGTCCTCATTCTCCTACGACCTCTCCGTTTTCAGTTTGCCAATCCAAACCTGTCTTCAATTGGCCCAGACGCGAGACAAACAGACCTTCGTACAGTAGCATCAAGGCACGTTCCAGAGCCAGAATTGAAGCCATTTCTGCAACCCTCATCAACGGATACGATTGTGCCAACGCCCGCGCCTTCAAAAGTTCGCAGAATGATACTTCTGATAGCCCTCTGCATTGGAGTCGCGCCTTGTTTTGCCGAGGCGACTGCGGCACCTGCTCCTGCGGCAGTTGTGCTTGCTCCCACGACGGCCGGTTTTGACCTGGAACGCGATCGGGAACCAGTCATCTCGCTCGACGGGCTATGGCGATTCCATCCCGGCGACGACCCCGACATGAGCAAGGGCTGGGCTAGCCCCACATTCGATGATTCCAGCTGGAGCCTGCTGCGCAGCGACCGCTCCTGGAGCGAGCAGGGATACCCGGGGATGAGCGGATTTGGCTGGTATCGCTTCGATGTGACGCAGGCGGCCGGAGACGGACCCGTCGCCATGATGCTCGCCCCCATCCTGACCAGCTACGAAGTCTACGTTGACGGAAAGTTGGTCGGCACGGCCGGCAAGATGCCCCCCGCCATCGCACCCTTTGGCATGTTCCAGTTTCACGAGTTTCCTCTGGCCGACGGAACCACCCTCGCACAGCATCCATCAGCGCGGACAATCCACGTCGCGCTTCGGGTTTGGCATTCAGAGATTTGGGCCGGCTACATTGGCGGCGGCCCATCTCAATCCGGCAGCCTGGCCGGCTCCACCAGCATGATCCATGCCGAAATGACGCATCGCCGCAATCTACAGCGCTTCATTTTCGTTGACAGCTATTCGTACAGCATCGTTGCTACGCTGGTCGGACTGACCATCTTTGGGCTGTTCTGTTTCCGCCCCCGGGAGCGCGAATACCTGTGGTTTGCCATCCTGCTGATTTCCGCAGCCATGGATCAGGCTTTCACGATCATCTATAACGTCTATGCATTCTTGCCCGTACCTCTCTATGACCTGTTTGACAGTTCCTTGACTGCTCTCAATCAGGTTGCCGGTTTGGCATTCTTTTCGATTGTGTTGCGCGCCCGCCGTGACAGAATCTGGACTGCATGTCTGGCGCTCGCGCTGGTCTCACCAATCTTCAATGTCCTCTATTGGCCGGGCTGGCTCTCCGTCCCGACATCTGCCGCCCTCAGCCTGCTTTGCGTCTTGCCGTCCTCGCTTTGGGTTCTGGCAATTCTGTTGCGAAGAGCGTTTGACCGCGACCCCGACGCAACCCTGCTAACGATTCCTACAGTGCTGTACCACGGCGTCTTTTTCCTGCTGAATACTGCTATCCTGCTGAGCCAGGGTGGCTGGGCCAAAATTCCGGATATCCTTCTCGAACCGCTGCCGTTGCCGCCCTTCACCATGCACTGGCAAATCCTGGTGGACCTCGTCTTCCTCATCGCGCTGCTGGCTTTTCTCATCCGTCGCTTCACCATGGCAAGGCAAGGCGAAGAGCGCTACACCGGCCAGTTGGAGGCCGCACGTCAGGTTCAACAGGTGCTGCTTCCTGAAGCCATTCCCCAGGTGAGCAGTTTTGCCGTTGACTGCATCTATCGCCCGGCCGAGGTTGTCGGTGGAGACTTCTTCCAGATACTGCACAGCAGTGAGGGCGACCTGCTGATCGTCGTCGGCGATGTTGCCGGCAAAGGCATCGCGGCAGCCATGATGGTTTCGGTGCTGGTGGGCGCAATTCGGGCCGAGGTCGAGCACACTTCAGACCCCGTAAACCTGCTTTCATCCTTGAATGACCGCATGCACGGCCGATCAGAAAGCGGTGTCACCACCTGCCTTTGCGCCCGGCTCACGGTCGACGGAGAATTCTCCATGGCCAGCGCAGGCCATCTGCCGCCATACCTCAACGGCCGCGAGCTGACGACGCCGGGAGCGTTTCCATTGGGTGTGATTCCTGACCAGACATACGAAAGGGTGGCCCTTCAGTGCATGCCCGGTGATCGCCTGACGTTTGTCTCCGATGGCGTCGTTGAAGCGCAGAACAAATTCGGCGAGTTGCTCGGCTTTGAACGAACCCAGGCCATGAGCATGCTCCAGGCTGCAGAGATTGCCGACGCCGCCAGCCTCTTTGGGCAGATCGACGACATTACTGTTGTGACCATTGAATTCCGTGGCAATGGCTTTGAGGCTTTTTCCCCCATTGGGATTCGGGTGACCGAAGCATGATTTCCGCTGATTCGAATAGCATTCGGCGCTCCGATGCTGAACTCGTTCAGATCGTCGATGCCGCCTTTGCCGATTCTGCAGCGCGTAGTGGCGGGCATCTGGCCTGCCGCCCCGGCTGCACCCAATGCTGCCACGGAGCGTTTGCCATCAACCCGCTCGACGCAGCCCGGCTGCGTAATGCGATAGCTTCGCTTCTCTTGGAAAACCCCGCAAAAGCAGCCGAAATTGAAACGCGAGCGCGGGCCTACATCAGCGAGTTCGGCGCCAGTTTCCCTGGCGACCGCCAGACCGGTCTGCTCGATGAAAGCGAAGAAGCGCAGGCCGCCTTTGATGATTTCGCCAACGAAGCAGCCTGCCCCGCGCTCAACCCAGCAACCGGCCTCTGCGATGTATATGATGCCCGCCCTATGACCTGCCGCGTCTTTGGCCCGCCGGTGCGCATGAACAATTCTCCAGCAGAAGCCGATGAGGGCGAAGAGGGCCTGGCCGTCTGCGAGCTTTGTTTCACCACAGCCTCACCCGCAGAGATTGCCGCCGCCGAGATGCACGTTCCCATCCGCGAAGAAGAGCAATTGCTTGAAGTCCTGGAGCAGCAAACAGGCATCCAGCCAAGAGACACCATCGTTGCCTATTGCCTGCTGCCGTCTGCACCTACTGCTTCTTCAGCACCACGGTAGCCTTCTCGTCCGAGAGGATCACACCCTCAAGATGGGCAAAGTCCGCCTGCCGGGCAGCGGGCAACTGGACCTGCTTCACCGTATAGTCGCGCTCGTAATGGAGCGTTTGGTCTTTGGCCGTCACAGTCGAGTGGTAGCTGGCAAAGTCCGTATCAAGATTCACGGGGTCGGGCATATCGTCCACCGCATACCCGTCGGGAATCGTGATGTCATAGCTGTCGTGCCAGCGCCCGACCGCCTCCAGGTCAATCGCCACCGTGCGGGGCTTGTTGTCTGAGGGTAAAGTATCCGTGCCGACAACGCGCGGCCGCACCAGCAGCAGTGGGCCTGCCTGATGCGCATACTGGTGGGCAGTCAACTTGTAGTGAAACTCCAGCGGCTGATCGAGCGCCGTCGGCTGCACATATTGCAGCGAATCAAGCACCACCCCCGGGATGGACCGCGCTACCTGCGCCTCCCAATACTCGTGCCGCTCCTTTTCGTCTGAATACTTGAGGAACATGCGGAGATCGGCTCCTCCCGGCCCTGAATGCGACGTGTCCACCGAGCCACTGATTGTGCCATCCGGCAGCAGAGTAAATACGCCCTTGCGCACCATGCCATTGCTCTCCGGTGAAAGCACCGGCAGGCCAATCACCTGGCTCGACGGCCCCGCCGCCAGAATTCCAAAGCTGCCCTGCTCATAAGAGGGCAGATTCCCGACCGGCGTTCGCTCATTGGTCGGATCAAAGAAGAGATAGCGCTTGCCGTCATCGCCCTTGACGATGGCTTTCAGGTGCGGGTCCTGTACCTCCGCCGGAATCTCGATCGCCGTAATCATGTGATTGCCTATGAGCGACGGAGCTTCAGGATCGACGATGCCTCGGCGATCGTCTACCGGGACGTAAAATGCATGAATCCCCGCAACCTGCAGCATGGAAATCACCAGGGTTGACTTGTCTTTGCAATCCCCATACTGATTTCGAAAAATGTCAGCCGCCCGGTTTGCCTGCAGCCCGCCAATCCCACGCATCACAACAAAGTAGCGAATATCTTTCTGGATCGACTCAGTGATCCGGCTCAGCTTCGTGTAAAAATCCGGAGCACCTGCAATGAGCGCTTGCACTTTGGCCGTGATTTCTGGCGAGGGCGCTGGCCGGTCCGCTTCAAGATTTGTAACCCACTGACCAATGGCGCGCCACTGGTTGCCTTTGCCATCGACGGCCGCCTCGCCCCATTGCACTGACATGCGCGCAGCCAGCGCCCCCCATTCAGGACGGGAAGGTATATCGCGCAGGATCAGCGAGGGCATATCCTTCACTTCCCACCGCCAGTGGTTGGGGGCCACCTCGGTTGGCGTCACACCCTTGTAGTTGTGCCACGCCACGGAGTGCCCTCGGCCCGCCGGCAGATCCACCTCCATTGCCTGATACACCGCCGGAATGCCGTTCTGAATATGCCAGACCGCCTCCTGCAGATAAGGCTCAAGCAACTCTTCGGTCTCACAGATCACGACCGCACCCACATCGACAGCGGGCGGATGCGCAATGCGCGACTTCCGCGTCGACAGCATCACAGGAACTCCGGTATCGCCCTCTTCAGTGAAGTCCGAGTCCTGGGCCATATATTGCTTTTCATCCGCGCCAATCGTCCAAACGCGAAAATAGTTGATCTTCTCGTCCACGTCGTAGGAGACTTCGCAGGTATTGTGGCGGCCTTGCGGCTTGAGAATGCGAATGGCTTCCCTCTCCCGCTCGACGGACCGCCCCTGATTATCCACGGTCTCCACGTACTCGTCATACAGAATGATGGCCGAATTATCAGCTGCGTAGGCTGGCGTCTTGGTCCGGACTGCATCCAGACCCCACTGTGGCACGGCTTTGTCATGGCCAAAAATGGAGGCGACACTCGGCACCGCCATCAGACTTGCCATCAGTACAGTCATCGCAAGACTACGTAACCTTCGCATCGGTACCCTCCACCGTTCCTGATCAATCTAAACTTTATGGCTGTGCCCAAACGCCCGCCTAGTTTCCCGGTGAGGCTGCGGCGGGAGGCGCAATCTTCAGCACCAGTTGCTGTTGATCCGCAGTTGCCGCCTTTTGATAAAAATCGCGAAGCGATGCATAGTCCGCAGCCGGCAGCAGAGTAAAGCCGCGTACAAGGCTCCGCTTGACCGTGATACTGGTTCCTGCGACCGTCGATTTGATTGAAAACAATGCCCGCCCAGTCCACGGAATGGACGTATCGGCCGGAGCGCTCTCAACGCTGTAACCTTCGGGTACGTGGTAGGTCACATCATCCTGAACAGTGCTTGCGTACTCCATGTCCACCGGAGTCGAACGGTTCTCAACGGCCACAAATGGATGCTTGGAGCGAGATTCGAAAAACACGCCTGGCAGAAAGACGCGCTTGCCCGTAACCGTACCGATGTTGCCCGAGATTTTCACAATTCCCATGAGAAGGGATTTGTAATCATCCAGCCCAATAAAATGATCAAATTCAGCATTCACGCCCTCGGGAACCAGGCCGTGCATGTGCTCGTTGAACTGCTTCTTGACCTCGCCCTCGTCATTTTCGAGTGCCAGGTGACGCCACTTCAGCGCTTCAGGTCCGTTCATCGAGGGGCGCACAATGCCGCTCACCGCGCCGTCGCGCGCGATTGTCAAATCTGCAGCGCGCGACGTAAGCCCCTCTTTGTACGGAACCGCAGGGGTTGTTCCAAAAACTGCCTCCTTGTCGCTCTGGCGCAATCCGTCGGTGAGCGCGTGGCGCCAATCGAGTTGGCCGAAGGGTGCAAATTTCGTGCCGGGATCGACCACCGTTTCTTTGTCCGCAATGGTGACAATAGCCAGCAGATCATCCAGTTGGCCCATTGAGAGAAAGTAAGGATTGAATAGCTCGCGATCTCGATTGCAGACCGCAAAGGCGTGCGCCTTCAGCCCAGCGGCCCGAGCCATCGCGATGTAGAGCAACGCCATCTCATCGCTTGAACCGCTCTTCAGCTTCCACACATCTTCGGCGTCCTTGGCCTCCTTGAGATGAAAATGCTTCATCTCAACCGACGACTTGCGCCGCGAATAGTCTGTATTGTCAAGCACCATCACCGCGTCATAAATCTTGCGCGCCTTGACCTCTTCGCTATCGCCAGCGGCAACAATCGAAGAGACTGCTTCTCTCAAACCTTTGCTCGGGTTCGCAAAGTGATCAATGTCCTTTGACCACCGCTCCCCTTCCTTCTTCCAGAACTCGTCTTTGGACACGTAAGGGGTGTAGTAAAACTTCACCTGCTCAATCAATGCCCCGATTGGAGGCATGTAATCGTCCTGGGGCAGAGCCAGAATATCGTTCATATCGAGCGAATAGCGATCAGAATTCTTTTCGTAGACGATCTTTGTGGTCGCTGGCAACATCGTGCTGTAGAGAAGCTTGCTGGCGACGTCACCGCGGCTATTCGTCACATTACCCATGTATTTGTAGGGCACAAAGGAATAGTGCGCCTTGCGCACAAAATAGGGCTGCTGCAACTCCCAGTTTGGCGAGGAAAGAGAGTTGTCGTCATACCGCATCGACCATTGATATTCCAGAATGCTGCCGACCTCCACGCTGGGCAAGGTAAAGACGATCCGGTTGATCTGTGTGCCTTGACCTTTCCGCTCCACCAGGTCGGTCGGCTTCACGTCGAGCGGAATAATCGTGCCATCGGCATGAACGGTGCGGGCTTTGATGTCCTTGATTTCAAAACTGTTGCGCTGGTAAGGCACCTCGACAGTCGCCAGTTCCTTACCCTTTTCCGTGAGCACCTTGATGCGCGCGTGAAACATGTGAACGTGCAGGTTGTCATCCACCGTTTCTTCACGGTAAAGGTAGATGGCTGAGGCTCCGGGAGCCTTGGGCTCAGCAGTCATCGAGAGTTCTTCGCTCGTCGGCGGTTGAAACTGCGCAAACAGTGATGCAGGAACAACAAAGGTCGTGACAGCAACAAACGCAAGACCACAAAAGCGGATCCGCATGAAGACTCCTTGAAGATAAAAACAAACGAATGCTTGCGCATCAACCCCTTGGTGCTGCACAAACATCGCAAATTCAAGGCTGATTGCTACGCCAAAACTACCCCCTAACCCGGCTAAATGCAAGGAAGATAAGATTAAACACTGCAAAGCTATCGACGACGTATATGAGGACGTATATAGAGATAAGTAATCTTTTGAACTTATGTTTACTACTGTCTCAATAACCCTCCAGCTCCGCCAGCAGAGAATCCTGTCAGAGCAATTCTTTCCGCATCCCGCTCAGACCGCGACTTTAATCCCGCTGCCCCGCCCAAACCGCTCCGGCAACTGCGCCAGAAGCTTTCCCGGCCACATCAAAAAGCTCAGTACCAGCCGCGGCATCCGGCGGAAGTCCTCCACCAGCGAACCGCTGCGCTCCCCGGTGAGAAACGTCCCGTGCCGCATCACATGGCGGTGAAACAGGGCCGAAAGCAGCGTAAAGACGCACACGCTCACGAGCGCCCTTTGCGGCATCGGCGCGCCAACCGCAAGGTGCAGCAACAAATCCGCAAGTTGCGACAGCCCAGGCACCCCAACCACAATCATCAGGTCGCCAAACCGGCGATGGCGTGCGCCAAGCGCCACCTGCTGCAATCCGGCCCAAAGACCAGCTGTGAAGACGACATAGACCATCTCAACCGCAATCACTGCCAGTCCATTCCTCAGTGCTCCCACCATCATCGTTCCGTGCATCATGGCGATCGCGTACACCATCGATCGCACGACTGCGCTCATCAGGGCACATTTCCAGTTCCAGCAGGCAAGGGGCGAAAAGCTCTTGTCGGGCACCAAAGCAGGCGTCATACCTCTATGGTGCCCACCGATTGTTCCAGCAGGATGAACGCCATGTAAGTTCTTCCATCCCTGTCGTTACCTTCCCGTAACCAGTCGGATTCCATCCCAAATCCTCAAATGAAAACGCATCCTTCGCTGCTCGTGAATCAGTCTGCTCTGGCTGTCCGCCGAAATTGCTTGGGGAATTCGCGGGTGTGTGGTTTGCTTAGGTTTATCCAACTATGCTGATACGGCTTGAACGCTATTTTGAATTTTCCCGACTGGGCACCAACTGGCGCACCGAAGTTCTGGCCGGGGTGACTACGTTCCTGACCATGGCGTATATCGTGGTGGTCAATCCATCCATTCTCGAAAAGACCGGCATGCCCCTTCCGGCCGTCACTGCGGCAACCTGTCTTTCCGCCGCCTTTGGCTCCATCCTGATGGGCATCATCGCCCGCTACCCCATCGCACTCGCGCCAGGGATGGGGCTGAACGCTTACTTCACCTACACCGTTTGCCTGCGCATGGGCATTCCCTGGCAGACGGCGCTGGGAGCAGTGTTCCTCTCCGGAATGGTCTTCCTGCTGTTGACGGCCTTTGGAATACGGCAGCTGATTCTGAAGGCCATCCCCCAGGATCTTTACGCCGCCGTCGCCTGCGGCATCGGCCTGTTCATTGCCTTCATCGGTCTCTCCAAGGCTGGTCTGGTGGTACAGAATCCTGTCACACTCGTGCAGTTGGGCAACATCAAAGATCCGACTACTGCCCTTGCACTCCTTGGGCTGGGTCTGATGGTGGCTCTCGAAATCTGGAAGGTCAAAGGCTCCATCCTCATCGGGGTCCTGACCGTGACGGCCGCGGCCTGGGGCATGGGATTGACCCACTTCACCCGCGCCGAGGGCGGCGTCGCCAGTTTGACGGCTACCGCGTTCAAACTGGATATTCCAGGCGCACTTCGAGTAGGCCTGGTCGAGATCGTCTTTGTTTTCTTCTTCGTTGACCTCTTTGACAACCTCGGGACGCTGGTCGCTGTGACCAAGCGCGCCGGGTTGCAGGCCGCCGACCACTCCATACCGCGGCTCAACCGCATCCTCTTCGCCGATGCGTTGGCCACGGTCGCAGGCTCTCTCACCGGCACTTCCACCGTGACCAGTTACGTCGAATCCACTGCAGGCGTCGCCGCCGGTGGCCGCAGCGGCATCACTGCGATCGTCACGGGGCTGCTGTTTCTGGTCGCCATGGTAGCCGCGCCCTTCATCGGGATTGTGCCTGCAGCCGCGACAGCGCCTGCGCTCATCCTCGTCGGCTCGATGATGATGACGACAGTGACAGAGATTCGCTGGACCGACCCGCTTGTCGCAGTACCGGCATTTCTCACCCTGATACTGATTCCGCTCACCTATTCCATCGCCAACGGACTGGGTTTTGGCATCATTTCCTGGGCAGTTTTGCACCTTGCAGCAGGCAAGTTGACCCGCAAGGATTGGTTGCTGTATCTGTTAGCAGCACTGTTTCTTATCCGGTTTCTGTATCTCTCTGCCAGCTGAACTTCATCGGTTGTGCAGATGGCGGTGCGGAAAATGGTTCGGCGGCGGCGCGATTGAAAGCAGGCAGTTAAACTGGGTGGACAGGCAGACGTAATATAAAGACGGAGCAGGCGAAACGGATGTTGGGAACGGTTTCTGAAATGCCCTCTCCCGAGGGAAGCAAGATGGGACGAATTCGGCTTAAGCTGCCGATGCTGGCAGTCGGAGCGGCGGTGAGCCTCGCAGGCTCGTTGCTGCTGGCTGGATGCCAGAATGTGTCGGGCTACACGCCGGTGAGCCTGGCGCGCATCATCGATGCTTCCTACAATGCCCCCGCAATCAACGTTTCAGTCGAAGGCACGCTGCTCGCGGCCAATATTGGACAGGGCAGTATCACCATCTACGGCGGATTTGCTCCCTCCCGCAATGCCGTCGTCAAGGTGACGGCAACCTCGAGCACCACGCCGCTGGTGACTGCAAATGCAACACTCGTCGCCAACAAGAGCCAATCGGTGCTGATTACTGACGTCAATGCCCAGTACCAGGTAAACGTCCTCGAAGATCAATCGACGCCCGCACCCAGCGGCCACTCTGAATTCCGCCTCTTGAATCAGGCGCCTTCCACCGGGCCCGTTGACGTCTACTTTGTCACTGGAACGTCGGCGACGATCTATGCGATCGCCAAACCAGTGATTACCTCGCTCGCCGTTGGCGCGACCTCTGGCTACGTGACCATTCCGTCGTCCACGCTCTACATGGTCATTGCGCCGGCTGGAACGACCCTTACGATTACCGGCACCACAATCTACTCCTCTGGCGTATTGCCTCTGGTCGGTGGCGAAGTGCGAACGGTGCTCATCGTTGACCCTGTTCTGGTTTCGCAGCCAGTGCAGGTTTACATGGCCAAAGATGTGAACTAAGCCTTCCTGATTCTGCAAATCCCTGCCAAAGTCCTCCCGCTCTCCAGATAAAGCTGCAAATTGTCAGCGATTCAACAAAGGGGGGGGGGGTGTTTTTTGCAAAAACTCCGCATAACTTGTTGATTCTTCTTGCCTTAGCATGGTGGTTACCATGCGGATTTTGTGCCACTTTTGATCGCAAAACTGCGACTTCGCACAAGGGAACCGGGGGCAATCGAATTTGAAGAATCGGACATTTGTATTCTGTTTGCGAAGCACGAAGGACTTGAAGCAAGAGTCCGTTGGGGACTTGAACACTCTCAAATGTTCAAAGGCACCCATTTCTGGATTGATTGGCGTGCTCCATCCGGGTTAGACCGAGCCCTGATTGTCATGCACCCATTGGCATGGTACGCCTGTCGTGAATAAATATCGGCAACCCAAGGGCAATTCAAGGGCAATCATGGCTTCAGCACAAGGAATGAAACTCCATAGCCGTTCAGCGTGACGGGCATTCTTGACGCAGGCGGCAAAAAGAGGGGAAGCGGGCCGCTGGTGGCGCTGGTGCTGGCATCCAGAGTAATCTGTGTCGCCGCCGAAAAGCTGCCCAGACCCGAGAGATCGACGATCACAGTCCTCGGGTCGCCGCTACCGTTGTTGTCAGAGGCAGCGTGGACAGCGCGGTCTACCACCATGACCACCACCTGACCATCAGCATTCCGCGTTGCCAGCGTCTCGGTGGATGATGAATCGGTCACATCCTGATTCAATATCTCCAGTTCCGGGTCTGTTGGTCCGGCAGGATAAAGCTCGGTGAGCGTTTCATCCACCCAGTAGCTCAGGTAGGTGTTGTTGCTGCCATCGACCTCGCCATACTGCTGATCTGCCGCATAGGCCCAGTGATAGAGGGCCTGGTTGCCCGCCTTGCCCAGTTCAGCGAAAACATACGGCCGCCACGCGGCAAAAAACGCGCTGGTGCCGCGCTTGTCCGTGACAAAGGTCTGGCTGGGATTGCAGGCACTCTTGCCGTTGTTGTTGTAATCGGCGTTGACGTTGTTTTCCGTTACCCAGACTGGCACTCCGGCGAGGTCGGGGCGTTTGCTCAGCTCAGCGTAAAAGTAGTTCACGTTTGCCACGAACTGCGGAATGGAGCTGAACAGGCTCTGGTCGCTGTCCGATTGATTGCAACTGCTGTAGAAATGCGTGGAGATGATGTCCATCTGCGCAGTGACACCGCCTGAGCCGACCGGAGCCAAAAACGTTGGCAGATGCTGCATCGGGTCGCCCGCATCTCCGCTGCCCAGACCGAAATCAGAAAACTCCAGCGCGGAGAGCTTGATCGTCGGGTCGACGGCGAGCATGGCAGGAACGACCGTATTGTAGATTTTGACGTAGTCTGCGGCACTCACGCCGTTGATGTTGTACTCATTGAAGATGCCCCACCACGTGATGGGATGGGCGCTCGCCGACTGGAAGTGCTTGCCGCCCCAGGTAAATCCGCCCTTGTTGTAGTAGCGAACGAGGTTGGCAGCATACGCCGCAAAGTCGTTCAGATGGGCCGCAACCTGAAAATGACCGTTGCTGTCGCACATCCAGGCGGGGGCAACCGCGACTTGAAACTCAGGGCTATGGTCGGCCGCGTCGAGCACTGGCTGCACGGTTTGGTCAAGCAGCTTGAAGTCCCAGTCGGAGGCAAGGCTGGCATTGGCCTTCATCGGAATCGCCTGCGACAGCGCCTGCAGACGGATGTGTTGGGTACGCAGCGCCGTCAGCGTGTTTTCACGATTGGTCGCCGTGACACCCGTGCCAAAGAAATCTCCCGCCCACTCGGCCACCTGGAATGAAGTCGCCATGAACTGCCGGAGCTTTCGTTGATACCCAGCGTCGTATCGACTGAATTGCCCACCTTGGCAACCACAGCGACCACCATCGTGATCGTAGTGGTCGCAGAATGCCCGGAGGAGCCTACGGTGACAACGGGTGTGTAGGTTCCGGCAGGCGTGGTGGCACTGGCGGCAAGCGTCAGTTGCCCTGATGGGTTCGATTCAGAGGCCTTGTAGCTCTGCGAGACGCCTGCGGGCAATCCCGTGACAGCCAGCGTGACGGATTCTGTGGGAGCGACGACTGTGACAGGCAGAGTTGCTGCGGTGCCGTCCTGAGGCAAAATCACGGTTCCGGCAGGGATGGAAACGGTGAGGTTAACCGGTGGCGCGGTGACACCACCGCCTCCGCCGCAACCGGTCAGCATTGCCAGCCCCAACGAACCGGCCACGATGACAGTTCGCGCCAAAACGAAGAAAAGATGCCGCTCAAACAAGGGAACCATTTGCGCCCTCAAAACCGGGAGTGGACAGAAATACACGCCTTATTAGAACAGCTCACAGTGCCCCTGCATCGCGAGCAGACATATTCGCTCACATTCCTGCTGTCGCAGAAACCTGCCTCAAATCTCGCCAGCCTGCTGGCCGATGCATATTTGATGACGCAGCTGCATTTCAGTTGGGATCGGCTGGCTTCTGGAAGCACGATCTGCATAGCACAGGCCTGCCCTGATTTGGGCGGAACGGTACAGTCGTTTCAGCGCCACACGAAGCGCATACAGTGCGGGTCTCAGGTCGCGCGCGCGAGCTGGCCACGCGCTTTGCCTTGCACTCCTTACAACGCTTGGGATCGTTTTCAAACTGCTTCAGTTTGAAAAAGAGCTGCTCATCCGCGGTAAAGAAAAACTCGTTTCCACAATCGACACACTTCAGGACCCTATCGGAGTATTCCATTTCCGGCTTTCTGAAACAGGCGAGAGCAGAAGCCGCACAAAAACGAGTGACAGCTCGTTAGCCGAACGCCAGAATCACATGCATGATGTCAAGATCGGGGCCCGAGCCGCACCAGAATGAATGGCGGCGATTCCAGGGTCTGCGCTGATTTGGCAGGCCGGAATGATTCATCGCGCTTTTTGAGGGGTTGCGCGATGGGTTAAAAGGTCAGTCGTGTAAATGCTGCAATCTGACTTCGTATCGTGATTATCTTCTCAGGCAGAAACTCGAACCTGAGGGAAACCGAATTCCCGGCCACTTTACTCTGTAGCCGGGAACATGAGTCGGATGCAGCGTTGCTCTTTCAATTGCAAACAACTCTGGACCTTCCAGAGCCAAATTGCAACTAGTCTTGCTCTTTACGAGCCTTCTTACGATTCCGCTTGCGCGCCAGTGCTTCCTTGACGCGACGCTTCTCACCGGGCTTCAGGTAGTAGGAGTGACGTTTGACTTCCTTGATGATGTCTTCCTGCTGAACCTTCCGCTTAAACCGACGGAGCGCATTCTCAAGCGGCTCGCCTTCTTGTACGCGAACCTCTGCCAAAGTAGTAACACCCCCTAACCCGCCAAATGGCTTCTCTCAGAATACGGGATTTTTGTGTTTTCTGCGAATCGAGGCCGCCGGGTATCTTGCCAACTTTCTTGCAGAGCCTGAAGCAGCCATCGCACGGTATAATCCGCTGAAAGCAAACCCGGTATGCAGGGATTGCCATCAGGGGCAGCCCCGGCTCCAACTTGCCAAGAATCAACTGCGAGACGGGCAAGCCTGGGTAATGAGGATAGAGATGGATCGAAGGAACTTTTTGGCTGGAACAATCAGCGCAGCAGTGGTTTCAAGGGCGTCATGGGGATCGGCGTTATCCGGGTTCGGCGGCTCAGGAGGCGCAGCACCTGCATCTCCAGCCCCCCTCAAGCCAATGGCCATCGGATTGATGATCTCCCCGGCAAACGGGCCAGAACAGGTGATTGCGCGCGTCAAGAGCATGGGGATGACCAACTGCTTCCTTTCGCTTGACGGCTACATCGGCAAATTCAGCAAGGAGCTGGCAGCAGAAATCGGCGGACTGCTGGAAAAATATGGCATTACCGCGACCAGCGCCGAGGTTGTGGGGCCGGGCCGCCTTGTGTGGGACTTTCAGGATGGGCCCTCCACCATCGGCCTGGTGCCCAAAGCCAGCCGCACTGCGCGCATGGACGCGCTCAAGCAGACCTCAGACTTTGCCAAAATGCTCGGGATTCCGCACATTCAGACCCATTGCGGCTTCATCCCTGAGAACCCCAAAGACCAGGCCTACGAAGAGACGGTGCTGGCAATTCGAGAGCTGGCAAAGCACTGCGCCGGCAATGGCCAGGAATTTCTCATGGAAACCGGGCAGGAAACGCCCACAGCCATGCTCCGGGCCATCAAGGACGTCGACCAGCCCAACCTCGGCGTTGGCCTCGACACCGCCAACGTGATTCTCTACGGCAAGGCCAATCCCTCTGATGCCCTCGACATCATCGGACCCTACGTGCGCAGCATTCACGCGAAGGATGGCAAGTGGCCGACCAACCCCATGCTGCTTGGAGAAGAGGTGCTCATCGGCACCGGGGTCGTCGACTTTACCACGGTCTTCACCAAGCTGCACAAGCTCGGCTATACGGGCGCTGTGACCATTGAGCGAGAAACCTCAGGGCCCCAGCAGATTGAAGACGTCAAGGCAGAAAAGGTGTACCTCGAACGCATCATTTCAAAAATTCAACAGGCATAAAGGGATAGCGACGATGGAAAGACGAGACTTTTTGGGCGGTGCGGCCGCAGCGACAGGCATCATGCTGCTGAATTCAAAAACTGCGTTTGGCTACGAGGCCAACTCTGCCGTACGGCTAGGCCTGCTCGGCTGCGGCAATCGCGGTACGCCGGTCGCGACTTCGTTTGCGCAGAACACGTCGGCGCGCATTGTTGCCCTGGCCGACCTGTTCCCCGACCAGCTCGCCAAGGGCAAAGCCCACTTCGACAAGGTGAACGCCGACCTGGGTCTGCCCGCTATCGACCCCAAGCGGATGTTCCGCGGACACGAGGCATTCCAAGAGATCGCTCACTCTGCCGACGTGGATGCTATCCAGATCTCGACGCCGCCGTATTTTCACGTGCAGCATCTCGACGCGGTGGTCTCGGGCGGCAAGCACGCCTATTGCGAAAAGCCGCTCGGCGTCGACGCATTCCAGGCCAAACAGGCGCTCGAAATTGGCAAGCGCGCCGAGGGCAAGGTGAGTATCGATGTGGGCTTCCAGGTGCGCAGTGCGCCGCCCATTGCCGAGGTTGTGCGCCGCATCCACAACGGCGACCTGGGCAAGATCGGCTCGATTGCTGCGCACTACAACGCGCCGGCCTCCAGCTATCCTGACCGCGGCAGCGTTTCAGCTGACGAGCTGCGCCTGCGCAACTGGCTGTGGGACAAGGTCATCTCTGGCAATATCCTGGTCGAGCAGAACATCCACGTCATCGACATCTGCAACTGGATTTTGAAGAGTCACCCCATCAAGGCTGTCGCCACCGGCGGTCGCAACGTCATCACCCACTTTGGCGATTGCTGGGACAACTACCAGGTCATCTATACCTATCCCGGCGATGTCCGGGTCAGCTTCTCTTCAACGCAGTATGGCACAAGCGGCTGGTTCGATGTCTCAGAGAGCATCTTCGGCTCTGATGGCATCGCCGAGGCTCCCTACTCAGGACGCGTACGCATCGTCGGCAAGAACGCATGGGAATGGAAGGACCCCAACCAGCCATCGTCGGGCACAGCCACCTTTGCGTCGAATGGCGCATTCAGTGACAATCTCGCCTTCTCTGACCGCGAAAAGGACAAGAGCTTCATCGAAAGCATCACCTCCGGCAAGTTCCATAACCAGACTGTCGACGGCGTCGAAACAGCACTCAGCTGCATGCTCGGTCGAATGGCTGGGGAGCTTGGGCGCGAGGTCACGTGGGACGAGATGCTCAAGCACGATGAGAAATACGAAATCAAAATCGACATGAGCCAGTTCAAGTAAGAGGCGCCAAACATGATTCGCAGCTATCAGGGCAAGCATCCGGTCGTGCCCGCCACGAGCTATGTAGACCTCTCTGCCCAGGTGATCGGCGATGTTGAGATGGGTGAGCACTCCAGCGTCTGGATGAACGCGGTGGTGCGTGGTGACGTTCATTCGATCCGCATCGGCTCGAACTCAAACGTGCAGGACTGCGCCGTCCTGCACGGCCAGCGCCATCTCTACTCCGTCACCATCGGCGATTATGTGACCATTGGTCACAACGCTACAGTGCACGGCTGCGTCGTTGAGGATGCGGTGCTGATCGGCATGGGCGTGGTTATTCTCAACAACTCCCGCATCGGTGAGGGCTCAATCATCGCCGCCGGGGCCGTCGTCCCTGAGGGAACAGTCATTCCGCCGCGAACCCTCTGGGCCGGAGTCCCGGCAAAGATGCGGCGCGAACTCGGCGACAAGGACCGCGAACTGATCCTGATGTACGCCCGAAACTACCTCGACTATACCGCCACTTATCTGCGCGAAACGGGCCGGTAGCTTACCGCGCACACTTCAAAAACAGAAACCCCGCCGGGCTGGCGGGGTTTCTTGGCTTCTTGTTGCCTGGAACGATTTTAGACGCCGGCTGGCTTTGGATTGGCCTTGTCATACCGGGCTACCTGAATCTTGCGAGCCAGACCGAGCTTGGAGAGCATCCAAATCAGGTAGAAGTTCGGATCGAACTCATACCATGCCAGGCCGTGACGGGCTGAAACGGGATGTGCGTGGTGGTTGTTGTGCCAGCCCTCGCCGCCGGTGATCATGGCCACCCAGAAGCTGTTGCGCGAGTCGTCACGGGTTTCAAAGCGGCGGCTGCCCCACAGATGGGTTGCCGAATTCACCAGCCAGGTCGCATGCAGGCCAAGGGTCACACGAAGGAAGACACCCCAGAGAACCATCTTGACGCCGCCCATGAAGCCGTGGTCAATGTAGCTGCCCAAGCCGAGCAGGACGACGCCGCACACCACCAGCGTGAGCCAGTGATACTTGCTCAGCCAGACATGGAACCGGTCGCGGGCCAAATCTGGAACGTAGCGGGCAAGAGCCGAGGTCTTGGCATGCATTGACTTGCCGAGCACCATCCAGCCGATGTGCGCCCACCATGGACCCTCTTTGGGCGTGTGCGGGTCGCCGGTGTGATCACTGTGCTGGTGGTGAACGCGATGAACGGCGACCCAGAAGATCGGTCCGCCCTCAAGCGCCAGCGTCGCACAGATGGTCAACAGGTATTCCACCCACTTGGGCGTCTGAAAACCGCGATGGGTCAACAGGCGGTGATAGCAGACGCCGATGCCAAAGTTGATGGCCAGCACCCACAGAACCACCGCAACCGCAAGGCGGCTCCAGCTGAAGTAAAACAGCGCTGCAATTGCGCCGATGTGAAAAGCCGCGATAAACAGGGCCGTAACCCAATTCACGCCACCATAATTGGCCGCTCGGCCCATGCGAACTTCTTCGCCCACGGGAACGCGGGCTGCGGCTGCGCGCTTGGCGGCTGCGGCGGACTGACTCTGGGCGTCAACTGCGGGGGCAACTGCAGACTGATCCTGCTGAACTTGCGATACGACTGGGGGCATCCGTGTGTTTCCCTTTCGGGTACTGAATCAATAAATTGACTCGTACCCCTCATTGTATCGCCCGGCTTGCTTCTGCGCATCGAAACTTTTTTTCTGTTTGACACAGCGCGAATCAAAAACCGGGGCTTGCATGAGGTTCAAAGTGCCAGTACGGACTGATTTCCGAGCAATGGCACCCTGCGGCTATTTCAAAATTGGAACCGGCGCGGGATTCCGTTCAGTAAACTGCCGCTGGTGCCAGTACGGGTAAACCGGCTGCTGTTCACTGGCGCGGTCCAGCGTCGCCACCTGCTCAGCGGTCAGATTCCAGCCGGCCGCAGCGATATTCTGGCGCAGTTGATCCTCATTGCGCGCGCCAATAATCACCGAAGAGACAGTCGGGCGCTGCAGCAGCCAGTTCAACGCCACCTGGGGCACGGTCTTGCCCGTCTCCACGGCCACAGCGTCGAGCGCCTCCACGACCGCATAGAGATGCTCATCCGCAACCTGGGGTCCTGATTCAGCCGTCTTGTGTAATCGGCTCGTCTTCGGCAGCGGCTGTCCGCGGCGAATCTTGCCCGTCAGGCGGCCCCATCCCAGCGGACTCCACACCAGCGCGCCAACTTTTTGGTCCAGCGCGAGCGGCATCAGTTCCCACTCATAATCGCGGCCAATGAGCGAGTAATACACCTGGTGCGCCACGTAGCGCGCCCACCCATAGCGCTCCGAGATTCCCAGCGACTTCATCAGGTGCCAGCCTGAAAAATTGGAGCAGGCGATATAACGCACCTTGCCCTCACGCACAAATGTGTTGAGAGTATCAAGCGTTTCCTCAATCGGCGTGGTCGCATCGAACCCATGCAGGTGATAAATGTCGACGTAATCAGTGCCCAGACGGCGCAGACTGCCCTCAAGCGAACGGCGCAGATGGTAGCGCGAGGAGCCAAGGTCATTCGGACCATCGCCAAAGCGAAAAGTCGCCTTGGTCGAGATCAGCGCCTGGTCGCGTTTACCTTTGAGAGCCTTTCCCAGCACTTCTTCCGAGAGACCATGAGAATAGACATCGGCGGTATCGAACAAGTTGATGCCGGCATCAAAGCAGATATCCAGCAGTCGCCGGGCCTCGGCAACCTGAGTGTTGCCCCATGCCTCAAAAAACTCCCCACCACCGCCAAAGGTGGCCACTCCATAACTTAGCGCGGATACTTTGAGGCCGGAGCCTCCAAGAACTCGATATTCCATCGTGCTGTCTGATGCTCCTGTGCAGATGATGCTTGTCGACCTTCATAGTACGCACGCATCAACACAGGCGTGTCAATAGCATCACTGCCCGCGTTTCACTGCCCGAGTGCTTCGGTCTTCACGATTTCGCCTGTGGGCAAAAACTGTACCCCAGCCAGGCTCGCTCCCGAGGCGAGCGCATCCCGCATCTTCCACGGGCTGGCGTCACCGTCAAGCCCTGCGGCCCTCAGCACACGCAACGCCACTGCCGGCCCTGTTGCTCGTGGCAGGCGAAATATCCACGGCACATTCGTCGAGGTCAGCGTCTTGTCATCGCTGAGCGCAATCACCGGCACAAAGCTCTTCAAGGCGAGCTGTTCCGCCAGATGCGCCGCATCCCGGTCAAGCGCTACGATGGCCACCGCATGCTCATCAAGCAGCGCATGCACCAGGGCGGTTGAGGCGGCACCCCAGTTCACGCCTGCGCCGCTGCCTGAATCGAGATCAGTGGCCACCGGCAGCAGATCCCAGCTTTGCCCTGCGGCGGCAAGCTCCGCCTGCACCTCAGGTGATTTGCCAATCCCGGCCGCCCCTTTTCCAAAAAGAATCACGTGTCTAGGAGTCCCGGTGGCAATCTCGCGGTGCGGTGCCTGAGCCGCGACACCACCCTCGCCAACCCGCGCATAAGGAGTCGCGGACGTCACCGGCGCATTTGTGGAAGCTGTGCTGGTCGGAGTTGCCTCCATCGATGCGGCGCGATACGAAATCACGCCGCCGTGCACTGTTCCCAGAAACATTGGGCTGACATTCTTCTGGTTGGGATCAAAAACCATATGCCCGGTAACGCCCTCGTACTGCTCAATGCTGGCCAGCGCATCGTGAATCCGCGCGCGATTCAGACCCGCCTTGCAGATCGAATCAAGCAGAGCATTCATCGCGTCAAATGCCAATGCGGCAAACTGCTCAGGCTCCTCATTGAATCGCGCTTTGAAGCGACGGTTGAAGTCAGCCCAGCGCGCATCCTGTCGTGTTGGGTCATAGGGAAAGACCGCCTGAAAACTCTCTGCAGCATCCCCGGCCTCAGCCAGCAGCGTAGGCCCCAGCGTGCGGTACGCGCCAAAGACCTGCTGCTTCATTCCGGCGGCTCGCATCTGCTTGAGTATCTGAGCCGCGGGTAACTCATCGCCCCAAATCACCACCGCATCTGCGCGTGAAGAGCGAATCACCCTGAGCTGTTGTGCAAAATCAGTATCCCCAGGAAAGAACTTCTGCTCAATCACTACCGGATGCCCCAGCCGTCGCGCCGCATCACGAAACTTGGGCACACCAAACCGCCCATAGCGCTCATTGACCCGCAGCAATGCAACCCGCTTCAGACCAAGTTCCGTAAAAATATGCCGCGCCAACGTCAGGCTTTGTACGCGGTCATCCTGCAGATCGGTGAAGTACCACGGTATATATGTCTCAGGAATGGTGGGGTCTGTCGACGCGGAATTCACAATCGGAATCTCGGCGCGCAACGCAACCCGCAACGCAATGTGCGTGGACTCAGAACTGATTGAACCAAAGATCGCCCAGTCCTGATCGTCGTACACCATCTTCACAACTTCATTCGAAGCAGAACCCCAGATCGTAGGATCCGTGGGCCGGTCTTCTCCATAAACTGACTTCGCCTGCCAGTTGTCATAGTCGTTATGCAGCATCAGGCGAAAGGGCTTGCCGCCATAACCGCCGCGGCCGTTCGCCTCGTCAATCGCCATCTGCGCGCCATGCAACATCCGCTCACCAAAAGCCTGTTGCGGATTGTGCTCAATGGGCCCGAGAAAGCCGATGCGCACCTCTGTCAATCCCGCAGGCTCAGCCACATCCCGCGCGGCACCAGAGTAGAGATTCGGATGAATGTAGTTGCGATCGTAAGGCACTGCAAATTTAGCGTACGGACTCAGGTCATCCGGCTCACCCGCATATGGACTCACAGCGCGGTCTTTTGGTGGCCCAGGCGGGTGTGCGCCACACTCGCACACACCACCGCTCTGTGCCACCAGTCCAACCGGACTCGATGCGAGCATTCCGCAGAAGAGCGAAGCCGCGACACTCAGCCAAGTCTTGCGCATGACCACTATTCCTCGACGCCGAGGGATTCAGGAGCCGCGCGAAACATCGCGATCGCTTCAATTTCGACGAGCAGTTCAGGGCGGCACAGCTTGGCTTGTATGCCCGTTGATGCAGGCAGTGGATCAAGACCCTGTGCCTTGAAGAAAGCAGTCCTCACCTCGTTGAAATCATCGTAGTCGCGGTCGATATCGCGCAGATAGCAGCTGGTTCTTACGATGTCATGCCAGGTGCAGCCTTCGCTCTCAAGCAGGCCCGTAATGTTTTCAAACGTACGCTGCAACTGCGCGCGGAAGTCGCCGATGTGCACGCTCTTGCCCTCCTCATCAATCGACGCGGTACCTGAAATCAACAGAATCGTAAGACCGTTCAGATCAATCCTCATCCCGCGTGAGAACGAGCTCGGTTTGGCATAAGCAAAAGCTTCATTCAAGACGCCATGGTTGGTCATGGCACGTTTTTGGATCGGTGTATGCGCGATGGTTTCCAGTATTTCTGCGATTGCATTCATGAGAAAAGCCTCCTTAGGGCTGATGAATTCCGTGACTTAATCCCTTTGCGGTAGCAACCCAAATGTCGCCACCCTGAAAATCAATTCCGAGAACATAATTGTGCGCAGGCGCTGAATTGACAGCCACTGGATTGACATTGCCATTGGCATCCCGCACGGTCATCTCAGGCTTGCCATCAACGAGTGAGTTGCGGTAGACAGCCCAACTCACACCGTCGTAATACGCCAGCCCCTTATCCGTGCAGAACCACGCACGATGAGCGTCGACACCTTTGATGAAGTTGGTAAAGTTCGATGGCAGACCGCTGTCTTTCGTAAGAAAGTTATGCCATGATCGGCCGTCATATCGGCTGTCTCCAAAATAGGTGGCAGCCCACACAATGCCGTCAACATAGCTGACTGAGGTGACAATTTCATGGATCAATCCCTGATCCTTGAAGAGCACAATTTCGTTCTCACCATCTGGGTCATCGTACTTATCCCAACGGCTGGTCTTCTGGTCGTATTCAAGCAACCCGCTACCCCACACAGCGTAGTAAACCTTGGCCTCAGACGCCGATACGCCATAAGTCCAAATCTCGTTCATGGGCGTGTTCCGTTCGTTGTAGAGTGTCCATTGGTTGGTGCGGGTATTGAATCGGCAACCGCCGGCGGCTGTCGCCACCCAGACATTTTCACCCTCAACCGAAACGCCATAAACCACATCGTTGCTGAGTCCTGAATTCAATTGCGTAAAGCTCTCAATGCGCCCCGCGGAGATGCGGCTCAGGCCTCCCATCGTGCCTGCCCATACATCGCCAGTACGCTTGTCGAGCGCAAGTGAAAGCACCGCGCGGTGCGCCAGTCCGTCATTGGTATTGAATGTCTTCCACACACGATTTTCGTAAAGAGCGAGACCATTCTCGGTGCCCGCCCAAATCCGTTCGCCATCTACCAGCACTGAAAACACATGATTGTCAGGCAAACCGTTTGCAGTTGTAAAACTCTCAAAGCGAAATCGCGGCATCGTGGCCGGCAGAACAGGCGGCGCCCCGTATGCGCATATCATCGATGCAAACAGCAGAGCCATCATGAAACACTTCTTCATCGCGTCCTCAGGTATTCGATAAGGTCGTTAAGCTCATCCTTACTCAAATCGTTCGTCCGCCCATGCTTGTCTTTGGCGTTGAATACAGTCCATATTTCTTCAAGCGTGCCCGCTGATCCGTCATGCAGATAAGGCGCAGTGAGGGCGATATTCACCAACTGCGGTGTATCCAGAAGCGCGCCATTGTCGGTAGCCTTGCGCGTACCCACGTCAAACGATTTCTGATTCGTGCCTTTTGCACCGATGTGACAATACGAGCAACGATTCTGTTCAGGAATAGGCGCGCCAAACTTGTCGGCGACTCGGTTGAAGATAGTCCTGCCTCGCTCCTGTGCAGGCGTGAATTGCTTGTGCGCAAGGCGCCACTGATTTGGCCGCTGTGGGATGCTGCGGATATAAAGAGTGAGATCGGCCAGGGTTAAGCTGTCATAGTTCTGCGAACGCCAGAAGTACTTCTCCGTCCTGGGTCCGCACTCGGTAGGAATATCAGGGTTACCACCGTTCCATTTGTAAGGTTCGGTATCGCGAATATCTTCAAGCAGTCGATTGTCAACAATATCCCGGCCAAACCCATCCGGCTCAAGGTCCCACTCAATGCCGTCAAAGGTTGAGTCAAGATGACAGTTGGCGCAGCCGAACTGACCTTGAAATGCGTAGCTCGCGTTATAAAATGTTTGCTCGCCATGCCGCAGTGGTGAGACCTTTGCGGGCCCATCGAGTTTGATCGTTGAGACCACATGATTGGTTCTCGTATCAATCACGCTCACCGTATCGTCAAGGCGATTCGCGACGAACAACCTGCTTCCGTCATGCGTGAGCGCAATACCATATGGATTGCGGCCAACCGCTATCCGCGCAACCACGTAATTCGCACTTGCAGAGAGGTCCTGCACGTATGGTCCCGCATGGGAATGAATGAAGTGCAGCAGCTTTACAACGTCGACGACAGTGACAATCTGCGAGCCACCGCACGACACGTAAATGCGCGACTTATCAGGCGAAATCGCAACACCAAAGGGACGTGCGGCATAGCGCTCCAGCTCGTCAAGGGGCACCTCCACTGAGGCTCCAATGTCGGCACCAAACAGAGTCAGCGTGTCTTCAAACGCCCATCCATGTTCGACATGTGCAAGCGGCACCAGATTCTTTGGATGTAATTGAGCAGCTACCCCCAATCGCCCATCACTCGAAAATGCAACGTGAAAGACTCCCGCAGCGCGATGGAGTGGCATGCGCTGCTCCACAACACCACGGACTGCGTCGATCACTGTAATTTCAGACTCGGGTGGAATGCGACTTTCGACACCAGTCCGCCGCGCTTGCAGATTGGGATAAATATGCGTTGCATAGATGCGGCTGCCATCAGGAGAGGGAGTCATATAACTAGAGCCGCGCCCTGCCAGCAAGCGTGACTCCTCAGCACCCGTCTGAGCGTTCAACACGGCAATATCATTACTGATGCGGTTCGCCACGAATACCCGCTTACCGGCATTGTCTTCAAGCACACTTGATGGCTCTGCGCCTACTGGCCACGTTGCCACCACCGTAAGCGTGCGAGTATCAATGACTGATAGCGTGTCATCCCATGTGTTCGTCACATACAAGCGATTGCCCGTGTGCGAAAGAGAGAACCCTCGCGGCAGATGCCCTACGGCAATGGACTTGATTGCCGCAAAGGTATGCGCATCGAGTACACGAATCGAATCGCTCTGCTGACACAAGACATAGATTTGCCTGCCATCGCGCGAGAACAGAATCTCCAAAGGTGAAGCGTAGTCTTTCACGCTTCCAGTGGGCGCTGCCGAAGTATTGGCTGCCGCTCGAACAACTGGACTTCTCAATGAAGCTGCAATCATCAAGGCCGTACACAGCACCGAGGCTGCGATTGCGATTCGAACCTGGGCTGCTCTGCTCATTCAGGTTCCTCTACGGTAAGCACACGATCGGTCGCCTGTTTTTCCAGAACCTGCTCACGCCCGTCGGGCCACTTCACAGTAAGCTTGTCGATCGTGGTTGCAGCACCGATGCCAAAGTGCAACCGGTCTTCATTCTGCGAGAGATATCCTGATGCAGCCACGCGTTCGGCTGTCTGGCGCTTTCCCCCGGCGAAGATCTCGACACGTGCGCCGATTCCATCGCGATTGCTTTTAGTGCCTCTGAGCTTGATTCCAATCCAGTGCCCGGTGTCCTTTGAAACGTTGTGCAGCAGCTTGCCCTTGTCGCCGAGATTGACGACAAAAGCATCAACCTTGCCGTCGTTGTCGTAGTCGGCAAAGCAAGCTCCCCGAGCTACTGTTCGCTCGCTCAGAACAGCCCCGCCAGTGCGCGACACATCAGTAAATCGGCCGTCGGCGGTGCCTCGCAGCAGGGTATGTTCCTGGGGAATCAGGTGAATGAGCCCCCCGTGAAAGATAAGAAGATCAAGTTGACCATCGTTATCAAAGTCAAAGATTCCAGAGCCCCAGCTCACGTACTGCGCACTGACCTGCGACACACCTGTAGAGGCGCCAATGTCATCGAACGTCAGTTTGCCCGTGTTGTGCAGCAGCCGGTTATAACGCGAGTCTGTTACCCACAGATCCTGCACTCCGCGACCGGTGAGATCTGCGAACACGGGCCCCATCGCGGATGTTGATTCGCCGTTCTGTCCATAGGCCACGCTCGCATCGCCGCCTATTTCATCAAAGGTTCCGTCGTGTTTGTTATGAAAGAGAAAGTTCTCGGTCTTGTCGTTAGCAACATAAATGTCGGGCCAGCCATCGTTGTCAAAGTCCGCAGCGGTCACGCCCATCGTGCGTCCAACATAGGCCCCGATGCCAGACTTGTCCGTTATATCGGTGAAAGTTCCATTGCAGTTGTTATGAAAGAGCCGATTCGTCTCGCCCTCGTAGTCCAGCGGTCCCGGATAGTTGTCTGCTGCATAGAATGCACGATACTTTGGATCAAATTTGACATAGCGGCCAACGAACAAGTCCAGGCAGCCATCGCGGTCGTAGTCAAGCCATGTGGAACTGATCGCCCATCCCTCAACATGGATGCCAGAGCTGATCGTTACATCAGTAAAATGACCGTCGCCATCGTTGTGATACAAGATGGTGCGCCCATATCCGGTCACCAGCAGATCGACGAATCCGTCATTGTCATAGTCGGCTGCCGTTACTGCGACTGCGTACATGTCTGGTGCAAGCCCGGCCTTGGTAGTGACATCGGTAAAGTGACCGTTCCCATCATTGCGATAGAGATGATTCTGTGGCGTTGTGGCAGGCTTCTCTTTGAGCGGAAAAGGATGCACGCTGTCATCAAGTGGCCTGCCGTTCACCACATACAGATCGGGCAATCCATCGTTGTTGAAATCAAACCAGACACAGCCTGCTCCGGTGCCCTCAAGCAATGACCCGAGTTGTCGTGAACCGAAGCTATGGGTGAAATTGATTCCTGCCGCAACTGACGCATCTTCAAATCGAATGACAGAATCGGGATTAGCTCCACTGTTGGGCTTTGCCATGGGAGTATTCTGCGCAATTGCAATGGAAGCAATGCCGAAGAGGAGAAGAAGGCGCAAGTGCATCTCAGTGGCCTCCCGTTATTGAAACGTGTTCTGCGCCGCCGAGATCTACCGGTGTCGTGCTCCGCGTCAGTACTACCGGCATATTATTTTCGGGTGCATGCTCCGGCCCCGTGTGACAACCAACGCAGATACGCTGCTCTCCACGGCGCGACCAGAACCAGCCACGCTCCTGGCGAATCACTGCGCCCGTCGCATCCAGCAGCGCAAAGCGGATTTGTCTGTCTCCTGGCACTTTCACGAAGAATGAACCATCGGCCTCAACGGGCGCTGTGCCCACCGTCACCACAGTTCCATCTGTACTCCTCATCTCCATGCGCACACTGGTGGGTGCCGAAGCCAGCGCTCCATCGCGTGATTGGCGCGCATCGAGAGCGAGCAGGTTGGCTGTCGTCCAGTCATGCAACGCGGTAGGATGCCGGTTCGGCGCAGCACGGGATAAGAGAAGCACTGCCTGAGCCACGTCTTCGCTATCGTGCGTCACGACTGTTTGCAGCAACTTTGCACCTGGCTTCAACATCATGAGAGCGTAATGATGAGCGGCTTTGCTCCGCGCACTCATCAGCCAGGTGCCATCGGCCATTTCAATGATGTTTCCGTCATAGTCTGCGCTGGGTGCTGCGACAGATGTCTCATGCGCGAGAGGCGACATGAACTTTGCAAGTGAAGATCCATGCGTGAAGACGACATCGCCCGAAGCCAGTTGCCTGCCACCCCAACGACCGATCGTATGCGCAGCAGGATGATCGCAGCGATAGGATTCAACGCCTGATCCGTCAGAGTAGACAAGATACATTTCCGGGGTTGTGCCGTCACCCATCGGATACGTTGATTCAAATAGAATCCGCCCATCGTGAAGTACGTTCGCAGGCATCGCGCTTCCGTTGAAATACGTCAGCGGCAGCACTGCTGAACCATCAAGCATGGCCGCTTCCATTTGAAAACCATGCGTCGTCCGCTGCGCGTACACCAACCGATCACCAGGCAGATAGAGCGGCCGAACGGCATCACTCTCTGACCCAGTTACCCTGCGCACTGACTTATCTGCAAGCGTCAGTTCCCACACCTGCCATGCATCATTCGCATGCTGCTTGCCGGCAAAGAGAACGTGACTCGCATCATAGGAAACATCCGCATCTGCAGTGGCTGCAAAGCCTGCAATTAAAGGCTGTACATCACTGTCGCGCATCAATAAAAGTTGCGCACCCTGCGGAAATCGCTCCCCTCCGTGCAACGCCGCCAGTGGCTCATATGCAGGCGCAGCGGTTACGACGATGGGCGCTTCCAGATGCCCTTGCTTCGTCGGTGCAAACCCACAATTGAGCAAGACAATCAACACAGAAATTACAAGCGCAAACATCCGGGACAAGAGCCTCATCGCAGCGCTTCCCTTCTCTTGCCAGGTTGTGGATACGCATAGGCAGGCTCTCGCAACGCGAGCAGCGGATAGAGTGATTTCATCATCGCGTCAAATCCCTGAAAATCCAGTGACTGTTCGCCATCGCTCCATGCTTCCTTGGGGTATGGATGTACCTCAACCAGCAAGCCATCTGCGCCAGCAGCAACTGCTATGCGCGCCAAGGCTGGCACCAGTTCACGATGCCCTGCGGCGTGGCTTGGGTCAGCGATGACAGGCAGATGGGTGATGAGTTTAAGCAGCGCAATTGCACCGGCATCAAAGGTGTTCCGCATGGCCGTTTCAAAGGTGCGTATGCCGCGCTCGCATAGCATCACATGCGGATTGCCAAACTCAAGAATGCATTGTGCAGAACGGAGTAGATCCGCAATTGTGGCCATCATGCCGCGCTTTAACAGAATCGGCCTGCCGGAGTGCGCCGCCGCTTCAAGCAGCGCATAGTTCTGCATGTTGCGCGTGCCAATCTGCAGGATGTCAGCATACTCCGCGACCATCTGCACATCGGTCTCGCAGAGCACCTCTGTGATGATGGCCAGGCCGTACTCAGCGCGCGCACGGGCCAGCATCTTCAGCCCGGCAAGGCCGTGCCCCTGGAAAGCGTATGGAGAACTGCGTGGCTTGAATGCGCCACCGCGAAGAATGCGTACCCCAGCGCGGCGCAAGTGGCTCGCGGCAGCCATCAGTTGAAACTCGGTTTCAACTGAACAGGGGCCAGCCATGGTGGCAAAGTTACCGCCGCCGATCTCCATATCGAGAACCGGCACCACGGTCAGCGCGCGCTGCGGGCCCTTCAAAACATCCGGTGAATCAGCAAATCCTTCGTACAGTCCTGCGAGCACCCACGTGCTCCGATCTGGGGAAGAATCAGACTACAGATGTGCACAGCCCTGCACATCCATCAGACGGTGGAGCGAAATCTCCACCGCCTTTTTGACCGTGAGATTTCTGATTGCCATCACCTTTGTCTGATTCCGGGCGTGTCAATCAGTCCGCGGGCATCGATTCCAGACTCCAGGAACGCCAAATTACCTGCCATCTTTGCATGAGCATTTAAACTGAAGTTGTCATGACCACACTCAAAGCAATCCGCGGCACGCGCGATCTGTTGCCCGCCGAGACCGGCCTCTGGAACCGCATCGAGGCCACCGCTCGAGCCGTCTTCGCCCGCTACAACTTCGGCGAAATCCGCACCCCCGTCTTCGAAGACACCGCCCTCTTTGCCCGCGGCGTAGGCGAAGAAACCGACATCGTCTCCAAGGAAATGTACACCTGGGAAGATCGCGCCCGCGCCCAATCCGAAAAAACGCAATCCCTCACCCTGCGCCCGGAAAACACCGCCGGCGTCGTCCGCGCCTACATCGAGCACAAGCTCGGTGAATCCGGCCAGCTGCAAAAGCTCTACTACATCGGCCCGCAGTTTCGTCGCGAACGGCCCCAGCGCGGCCGCTACCGCCAGTTTTCGCAGATCGGTGCCGAGGTCATCGGCCCCGTCTCAGCCGGCTCAGAATCGCCCCTGCGCGATGCTGAAGTGCTCGAAATGCTCGCGACCCTGCTCGATGAGCTCGGCATCAGCGGCTGGGTGCTCAAGCTCAACTCCGTCGGCTCTGCCACCGACCGCCCCAAATACATTGAAACCCTCCGCGCCGCACTGCTCTCCGTCGTCGGCCAGATGTGCCCCGACTGCCAGCGCCGCGCCGAGACCAACCCCCTCCGCGTCCTCGATTGCAAGGTGCCGGAAGACCAGCCCTTCATCGACGCACTGCCGAAAATCGCCGACTCGCTCGACCAGGCCTCCCGCGACCATTTCGCCCAGGTCTGCGCTGCCCTGGATGCCGCCGGAGTGCCCTACGAGCGCGATCACCGCCTCGTCCGCGGCCTCGATTACTACACCCGCACCACTTTTGAATTCACCCACGGCGGTCTAGGCGCTCAAAACGCCCTGCTCGGCGGTGGCCGCTACGACGGTCTCAGCGAACTCATCGGCGGCCCCAAGGCCCCCGGCATCGGCTTCGCCATGGGCGAGGACCGCCTCGTGCTCACGCTCCAGGCCCTTGAATCCCCAAAAATCACGCTTCTCGACGCCTACATTGCCCCGCTTGGCGAGGCGCAAAACCCTGTAGCCCTTACGCTCGCCCGCGAATTGCGCCGCCAGGGACTGTCTATCGAGCTCGGCGACGGCAGCTTTCGCCTCAAAAAATCCTTTGAAGCCGCCGATAAGGTCGCCCGCGCCATCATCCTCCTCGGCGAAGATGAAGCGCAATCCGGTATTCTGACAGTGAAGCAATTCTCCAGCGGCGTGCAGACCAAAGTAGCGCGAGCCGACCTCGCCGCGCACCTCACCGCATCCCGCAGCTAGTACCCGCGATCAACAAAGGATATTCGTAGTGCTTGATTTCATTGGCAAATTGGAACGGACCCACATGTGCGGCGACCTGCGCGCATCAGACGCTGGCAAACAAGTAGTCCTCATGGGCTGGGTCAACCGCCGTCGCGACCACGGCAACCTCATCTTTCTCGACGTGCGCGACCGTAGCGGCATCGTGCAAGTCGTTCTCGATAAAGAGCTTACTCCCGACGGTCATGCCAAGGGCGAGGCCATCCGGCCAGAATACGTCATCGCCGCCATCGGCCGCGTCAGGCTGCGCGACGACCTGGCCATCAATCCCAAGATGCCCACCGGCGAAATCGAGATTGAAACCACCGAACTCCTCGTCCTCAACGATGCCCGCCTCGCGCCTTTTTCCCCCGCCGAAGAAGCCATCGCCAACGAAGAGGTCCGCCTCAAATACCGCTACGTCGATCTGCGCCGCGCCGAGATGCAGCACAATTTCATGGTGCGCCACCGCATCACCCTCGCCGTGCGCCAAAGCCTCAGCGACCAGGGCTTTCTCGAAATCGAAACCCCCATCCTCACCAAGTCCACCCCCGAGGGCGCGCGTGACTTCCTGGTGCCCAGCCGCGTCCATCCCGGCGAATTCTACGCCCTGCCCCAGTCCCCGCAGATCTTCAAGCAGATCCTGATGATCTCCGGCTTCGACAAATACTTCCAGATCGCCCGCTGCTTCCGTGACGAAGACCTCCGCGCTGACCGCCAGCTTGAGTTCACGCAGGTCGATCTGGAAATGAGCTTCCCCCAGCAGGAAACCGTCTTCGGCGTCGTTGAAAAGTTCCTCGCCGCCGGTTTCGCAGCCGCCGGGGTCGCCATCCCTGCGCCCTTCCCGCGCATCACCTATGACGAAGCCATGCGCCGCTTCGGCTCAGACAAGCCAGACCTGCGCCTGCCCGGCCTCACCGACGTGCGCCCCGCCTTCACTGACGAAGCCCTGGCCACTCTCCAGATTGACCCCGCCTTGCCCGTCGTCGCCCTGCGCATTCCCCAGGTCGGCGAGCTCAGCCGCAAGGAGCGCGAAGACAACCACCCCCTCTTTGACCAGAAGAAGGGCGCAAAATTCATCGACGATTTCAAGCGCCTCGCCAAGGGATTCCCCGAAGCGGCCGCCAAAGTGCGCGAACTCGCCTCCGCAGAGGAATCCGACTTCGTCATCATCGTTGCCGGCGACCCCGCGCACCCTGTCAAGGCCAGCGACACCAAGTTCCCCGGCCGCCTCTCCGAGCGCGAAATCAACGTTTATCTCGCCGCTGGCAACTTCCGCAGCGACCTCGCGAAAAAGTACTCCAGCCGCCACGGTGCATTCGCCGTTACCGAAACCGTCGTCCGTGACGCCCATCCCGACCGCGACAGAATCGATGGAAGCAAAGCATTCCAGCCGATCTGGGTCACCGATTTTCCAATGTTTGAGTACGACACCGCTATCTCCAAGTGGATGCCGGCCCATCACCCCTTCACCTCGCCTCATGAAGAGGACATGGCCAACCTGGTTTCCGACCCCGCCAGCGTCCGCGCCAACTGCTACGACCTCGCCATGAACGGCCTCGAACTCGGCTCCGGCTCCATCCGTATCCATCGCAAAGACGTGCAACAGCAGATCTTCGCTTCGCTCGGCATCACCGAAGAGGAGGCTCGCGCACGCTTCGGCTTCTTCCTCGACGCCCTCGAATACGGCACCCCGCCCCACGGCGGCATCGCGCTCGGACTCGACCGCATCGCGATGCTCCTCGCAGGTGCGCCCAGCCTCCGCGAAGTCATCGCCTTCCCCAAAACAGCCAAGGCCATCGATGTCATGGTCGACGCCCCCACCGGAGTCACAGACCAGCAACTCCGCGAACTCCACATCCGCGTAGCGCTCAAGAACTGAGCGGCCAGGCCAGGCCAGTTCTGCTACGCTGGCCTGTCTGCTCTACCGCAGAGGAGCCCACCGTGCCCGCATCTGTTTCAACCTCCCTTACCGAGCTCTCCGAAGACGAACGTCTGCTGCAGGCCACCGTTCGCCAGTTTGCCGCTGAAGTTGTGGCTCCCCTCGTCAGCTCCATGGACGAGGCTCAGAAATTCGCCCCCGGCCTCTTCGTCAAACTCGCCGAGCTGGGCCTCATGGGCATTGAGATTCCCGAGGAATTCGGCGGCGCCGGTGGCAGCTTCTTTGACGCCATCCTCGCGGTCGAGGCTCTCTCTGCCGTCGATGCATCTGTCGGCCTCGTCGTCGATATCCAGAACACCCTCTGCGTGAACGCCCTGCTCCGCTGGGGCACCCAGGCCCAGAAGGAAAAGTGGCTTCCCGCGTTCGCTGCCGGTACCCTCTGCTCCTACGCCCTCAGTGAATCTGGCTCCGGCTCGGACGCATTTGCGCTCGCGACCCGCGCCGTCCGCACCAAGTCAGGTTATAGCCTCACCGGCCGCAAGATGTGGATCAGCAACGCTCCCGAAGCTGGCGTTTTTCTCGTCTTCGCCAATCTCGATCCCGAGGCTGGCTATCGTGGCATCACCGCCTTCCTCGTCGATGCCGGTACCCCAGGCCTCACCGTGGGCCGCAAAGAAGACAAGCTCGGCATTCGCGCCTCAAGTACCTGCGAAGTCATTTTCGAAGACTGCGAAATACCCGCCGACCACCTCTTCGGCGAAGAAGGCCGCGGCTACAAAATTGCCATTGAAGTCCTCAACGAGGGCCGCATCGGCATTGGAGCCCAAATGCTCGGCCTCGCCCAGGGCGCATGGAACCATGCCGCCCGCTACGCCCAGCAGCGCAAGCAATTCGGCAAAGCCATCGCCAGTTTTCAGGCCGTCCAGTTCAACCTCGCCGAAATGGCCACGGAAATCGAAGCCGCCCGCCTCATGGTCTACAACGCTGCCCGCCGCAAAGACGCTGGACTGCCCTTCGTCACAGAGGCCGCTATGACCAAATACTTCGTCTCCCAGGTCGCCGAGCGCGTCGCAAGCCAGTGCGTTGAAGTCTTTGGCGGCAACGGCTACGTCCGCGACTACCCGGCAGAAAAGTACTTCCGCGACGCCAAAATCGGCAAAATCTACGAGGGCACCTCAAACATGCAACTCATGACCATCGCCAAGCAACTGCTCACCGACCCCGTCAAGATCTGAATCAGTTTCTAAGCGCCAGACGCAGCCGCCACCTGACGGATATGCTCAGGCCGCGTCCTGCAGCAGCCGCCTACAATCTGCGCTCCCGCATCAAACCACGCGCGCGCCTGCGTGCCAAAATCCTCCGGAGCACCGGAACCCGTCTCCGATTCAGTCCAGCACCGAGCCTCAGCATCCCAACCCTCTCCGGAATTCGGATACACCACAATCGGCTTGTCCGACGCCGCCTTCAGTTCAGGCAGCAGCAGCGAAAGCCAGCGCGGCTGCGTACAGTTGATCCCCACCGCCACCGTCTGCGGAAAACTGGCCGCCAGCGACGCGCACTCGCGCAACAGTTCCCCATGCGCCACCTGCAACCGCTCCGCACGCCCATCCGGGCAATTGAAGCAGAACCACGCCGCCACCTCCGGCCACGGCTCCAGCGCCACACCAATCGCCCGTGCCTCCTCGAGTGAAGGCAGCGTCTCAAACGCCAGCAGATCCGCCTCGCTCTCCGCCAGCACCGAGATCCGCTCCCGATGAAAGTTGACCAGTTCTGCAAACGAACACTCGTAGTCCCCCCGGTACTCCGCCCCATTATGCAGCGCCGCTCCAAATGGCCCCAGCGAGGCAGCAATCAGGATTTTCCTGCCTGCAAACTCCCGCCGCGCCGCCACCGCCAGTTCCACAGACCGGAGCAGAGCCTGGTCCGCACGCGCCGCCGCGAGCCCAAACTCCGCATAGCCCCGCCGCGAAACCTGGTAGCTCGCCGTCAGCAGCACTTCCGCTCCCGCCTCAAGATAGGCGCGGTGCACAGCCATCACCTTCTCCGGCTGCTCTTCCAACACATGCGCCGACCAAAGCGGCCCGCTGATGTCCGCCCCCAGGAACTCAAGCTCCGAAGCCATGCCGCCATCCAGAACCCGGATGCTTCCCAAATCCACTGCTCGCCGATATTTCATCTCCAAATCATACGACTGTGGCATCAGAGATTGACCCAGCAGCGAGTTGGCTGCACGCATCGCTCCATGCACATCAGCTATTGCGCTGCGCCACCATCGGACTGCGCCACATGCGCCACGGATTGCATTCCATTCCGCAAGGATTGCGAACTGAATGGCCCCCTCAGATAGTATTCCGTTTTCTGGTACACTCTGAGAAGTGCTCGTTGCCGCCCATTCGTCACCAGGCCGGAGCGGAATAACAAGCATCAAAGTAGCAACCTTGTTCGGGGAGTGGCTCAGCCTGGTAGAGCACCTGGTTCGGGACCAGGGGGTCGGAGGTTCGAATCCTCTCTCCCCGACCATTCTTCATTTTTGGCCCTTTTTGCGATCAGGTCGAAGGGCTTTCTATATGTAGGATAAAGACTTACAGCATCAATAGAGCAGTTCGAAAGTACCATTTTGAGCAAATCGGCTTGTTCTGCTGGTTTTCTCGTAAGGTACAGAAAATAAGCCCTTTCCGCGAGTTCTAAAGTCCTTTGCAGTGTCAGGACGCGATCATCCGGTTTCTCGGTTTCGAGCTGAGAAATGACTGCCATAAGTCGCAATTCCTCATTCGCCCAATCTGTCTGTTTCCGTTGCCAGAACTGCTCTGTAATCTTGCCGTCAAGCTTGTCGTTATAGGCTGAGTCGATGCGGCTTCGCAGGGATGCCAGTTCCCGCTCCAGACGTGCGCGCTCCTTTACCGATTGGGCTCGCATATCGGCCTGAGTCTGCTGCAAAGAAGCTCCGATTGTTCGCGCTACCTCTGGCGGGATTTGTATGTCCTGGAGCAGTTGCCCAAGGCGCTCGGCCACCACTTCTTCCCGCATGTTGGGGAGTGCGCATTTTCCCCGATAGCCGGTGCAACGGTAATAGATGTACTTCTCTTTCTTGATCTCGCCGGTCACCGTGCAATTGTCGTGGGCACAGTTGAGCATGCCGCGAAACGCAAGGTCACGGGTGCCGTATTTGGGCCTGTTGTGACCGTTCAAAATCGATTGCACCTGGACGTACAACTCCGGGCGGATGAATTTGGGTTGATCGCCGTTGTACGTGTTGCCGGACCACACGAAACGTCCAATGTAAAACGGATTGTTGAACATCTTGTGCAGATTGGTTTTCGAGATGTTCGTACCGGTGACGCGACGCAATTCCTTCGATAGTGCCAACAGGGAATAACGTCCGCTGGCGTACATTTCAAATGCACGTTGCGCGATTGCCGACTTCTCTGGATGGATTTCGATGGTACGTGTCGCAGGATTGTTGCGGTAGCCGAAGGGGGCACGTCCTGGATACATGCCCTGGGACGCCTTCTCATTCATCCCCTTTTTCACTTCCTCGCTGAGGTTGTCGGTGTAGTACTTGGAGGACACGAGTTCAATGCCGTGCATGAATTTCGTTTGAGCACGCGCGTCTTTTGAAAGCACTGTACCGGTCTTTACGAAATGGATTTCCAGATTGAGCTTGTTGAGCGAGACTTCATCTTCGAAGTTTCTCGAAAGACGGTCTGTCTTTTCGACAAGAACCAACCGGCACGTTTTCGAGTGTTTCAGGAATTCAAGCATGTTGCCGAATTCCTTTCGGCCCGCACTCTTGGCGGACTCTATGTCGATGAACTCTCGGACTATCTCCATGCCATTCTTTTGGGCAAACGTACGCAGAGATTTCACTTGAGCTTCGATGGAATAGCCTTCTTCTTTCTGCTCACGGCTGGATACACGTGCATAGAGAACTGCGGTACGTGTGGTCATCTGGTCCCTTTCTTCGGTACGTCAAATTTGACGGGTGTCTCCTTTACCCGGTTGGCCCAACGGGTAACGGCTGCTTTACGTGCGATCTCGCTTCGTCGCTCTGGCGGAATCACTTCCTGGCGCTTTGCAGCTCCGATCTTCCCCTGTTCCCGGAAGAAAGCTCTGATGTTCTCGGGTAATTCCATCGTGACACTCATTATGCTTAGCCCCGTTGCATTCGTCAATAGTCACGTGAGATTCAGGCTGCTAGTTGCACAATTGTTGACGCCCGGTAGCTCTCAAAGATTTGCTCCAACGAAATTGCTGATTCCTCGCCGTCTGAAAAGAACCTGGCGTAGCGCTCCATCGTTCTAGCTGCATTGCCTTTAGTCTGCCTGTTGAGTCGCTTGCGAAATTCCTGCATTCCCACCCGTTGTGATTCCGCGCTCATCCCTAGCCCGGTGTAGTATTCAAGCCCTTCACACTCCTCCGGGGTTGGCAGTCTGACGACTCCAGAACGTACGATTTCCAACTGAGTGAACGGGTTGAAATCTGGCGCGTGAGTCAATTGTTCGAAAGTGGCGAGTTCCTGCGGTATCCGCTTTCCACCGCACTGGCGCTCTATGCGGGTTCGAATGTCTGTCTCCTTAAACCCGAACTCAATTTCAAATTCCAGTGGATCGGCGTCTTTGCTCGCCTTCCGTTGCATCCTGCGAAATTGAACCTGGCTCTCTTTCGTCTTGTTGTAAATTCGAAAGACATTCGGCCTGCTTCCGGCGCTAATGGTTTCGACTTCTCCACGCCCTATCAAACCGTACCGAAGTTCGCCAAACTCGTTGTCCGTTCGCTTGAATTTGAATCGGGTGGTCTACTTCATTTGGTTGATTGAAAGTGTTCTGCAGAATTGCGCTTTCCTTTTCACTGAATGGGCCATTGGAACCAGTGGTAGGACTCATGATATCGCTGGGATCAGGCGATGCAATCCGCTGATCGACTCCAATGAATTCAGAATGCCCCATCTCCGAATGAGCCAATTCATGAGAGCCATTTTCCACTGCATTATCAATCATTTGCTGTTCGGTTTTTGGCGCTTCACCTCTCGTTACACCGTTAACGTCAACAGCACCATAATTTGGAAAGTTCTTAGGATCACTAAATGCGGCAGCCCCTGCAGGAATCGTAACGAAAGCAGCATCCTTCCCGCCCACAAGTTCAACGGTCTGCGAATGCCCATCTTTCGTCATGCCCCGAAACGGCCCATCGCTCACCACGGAATATGAAACATTCTTTACGCCAGCCGCAGAATACTTCTGCGCCATAGCCGCCCCAATTCTCGCGGCCTGCTCATTTGTCACTGCTCCTGTTCTGTTCCATATAAATAATCGAAGCTCTTTACCGTCAGGATCGATATAGATCAACGGATTGTTGCGAGTGAATGAGTACATATTCCATTGCTGCGGGTCTAGCATCCTCTCCGTCACGCAGCACCAAGCAGAAAAGTTCTAAAATCGTCTTCTAGCCCCGACCAATTTCTTCAAAAAGCCAATCAAAACTAATACTCAGCGGTCGAACAGTCGGCCGCGAGAGCACCGGCTTGTTTGTGGTGGTTTCAGCTGCTCGGGGTCTACCGGCGATAAATGCTGTTTACAACTCATAGCTGCGCAAGCTACATTGAATCCCGTTCGCGTCTTTGGTAAATAAAGCGATTTAGGAGTCAAAAAATGTACAGCTTTTCCAGCGCCCGCTCTGCCCGCATTCCTTTAATTTTCTGCCTCGTTACTGTCGCTGTCCTGCTCCTGTCGCCCATTGCGAAAGCGCAGCAGCCCGCTGCCGCGGAGGCCATGCAGGACGCATCAAAACTGCCTTACATGAATCCTGCCTTGCCCATCGAGCAGCGCGTCAACGACCTGATTCAGCGCATGACGCTTGAAGAGAAGGCGACGCAGCTGGTGAACCAGGCCCGCTCCGTTCCCCGGCTCGGTGTGCCGGCGTATGACTGGTGGAGCGAGAGCCTGCATGGCGTCGCGGTGAACGGCACTACGGAGTTTCCCGAGCCGGTTGGGCTTGGCGCGACATTTGACCCTGAGACGATCCACCAGATGGCGATTGCCATCAGCATTGAGGCCCGCATCAAGCATGTGCAGGCGGTTCGCGCCGGGCATAGCAACATCTTTGAGGGACTCGACTTCTGGGCGCCGAATATCAACATCTTCCGCGATCCGCGCTGGGGTCGGGGCCAGGAGACGTACGGCGAAGACCCCTTCCTGACCGGACGCATGGGCGTGGCATTTGTGACCGGCATGCAGGGCGACGACCCGAAATACTACCGTGTCATCTCCACGCCCAAGCACTATGCCGTGCACAGCGGCCCTGAGCCGACGCGCCATTTTGCGGACGTAGATGTGAGCAAGCACGACGAGATCGACACGTATCTTCCTGCTTTCCGCGCAGCTGTTACCGAGGGCAAAGCAGGCTCGGTCATGTGCTCTTACAACTCGATCAATGGGCAGCCGGGCTGCGCGAATGAGTTTCTCCTTCAGGATCAGTTGCGCACCAAGTGGGGATTCCAGGGGTATGTTGTTTCGGATTGCGGTGCCGTCACGGATATTTTCAACGGTCATCGCTACCGGCCGTCGCAGGCCCAGGCCTCTGGCATTTCACTCCGCCGCGGCATGGATAACGAGTGTGCCGACTTCTTTGCCAAGGTCAACGACGATCATGACTACAAGCCATACATTGATGCGGTGAAGCAGGGCTACCTGACCGAAAGCGAAATCGACACCACGCTACGCAGGCTCTTTACCGCCCGCATGAAACTCGGCATGTTTGACCCGCCCGAGATGGTTCCATATTCCAAAATTGATGAGAAGGAACTGGACTCAGCGGAACACCGTGCTCTGGCGCGCAAACTGGCCAACGAGTCCATGGTCCTGCTGAAAAATGACGGCGTGCTGCCGCTCAAGACGGGCGCGCTCAAGATCGCCGTCGTTGGCCCGCTCGCCGACCAGACCAGGGTGCTGCTGGGCAACTACAACGGCATCCCCAACCACACCGTCAGCGTCCTCGAGGGGCTCAAGGCTGAGTTCCCAACAGCGCAAGTCACCTACGTCGCCGGAACTCAGTTCCTGCGAAGCGAGGGGGTTCTGGTTCCTGCATCGCTGCTTACCACCCCTGATGGCAAGCCGGGGCTCAAGGAAGACTTTGCCACGGGCGACGTCATGGGCGGCAAACCCACTCCGCTGGCCAGCCGAGTTGCCGCGAAAGCTGACTACTCCGGTGAATCGCTTCCCAAGGAGACTGAGGGCAAAAAGCCCCTCCTCGTCAGCTGGTCTGGCTTCCTTACTCCCATGGAGACGGGTGATTACAACCTCGGCGTCCTCGCAGATGGTTTTGCGATGCTCTCAGCCGACGGAAAACAGCTCGCTCTCGAATATCAGACCACCGGTCCTGAAGCGAAGATGGGACGCGTCCATCTGGAAAAGGGCAAGAAGGTTGAAATCAAGGTGCAGTACTCGGCTATGGCCTTCTCGGCTGGGGCGTCGCCGAAACCAAAGCTACAGCTGATCTGGTCGCCAGTGGACATGAAGCCCTCACCTGCCGCAATCGCAGCGGCAAAGAGCGCGGACGTTGTTGTGGCCGTCGTCGGGATCACCAGCCAGCTTGAAGGCGAAGAGATGCCGGTAAGCGAAGAGGGATTCCAGGGAGGCGACCGTACCAGCCTTGACCTGCCTCGCCCGGAGCAGGATTTGCTCGAAGCCGTCTCTGCCACCGGCAAGCCCCTGGTCGTTGTCCTCATGAATGGCAGCGCGCTCGGCGTGAACTGGGCTGATCAGCATGCCAATGCCATCATCGACGCGTGGTATTCCGGCGAAGAAGGCGGCGCTGCGGTTGCTGAAACGCTCAGCGGCAAGAACAATCCCGCCGGCCGGCTGCCCGTCACCTTCTACAAAGATGTGAGCCAGCTGCCGCACTTCGAGGACTACTCGATGCAGGGCCGCACATATCGCTACTTTACGGGAGCCCCGCTCTATCCCTTCGGTTATGGACTGAGCTACACGAAGTTTGCCTACAGTAATCTGAGCGTCCCGACCACTCCAGTTGCTGCCGGTGATCCCGTCAAGGCCCAGGTTACTGTGACCAACACCGGATCTCTTGCCGGGGACGACGTTGTTCAGCTCTATCTCAACTTCCCCGACGTCAAGGGTGCTCCGCTCAAAGCTCTGCGTGGATTCAAACGTGTCCATCTGGCAGCCGGCGAGAGCCAGACTGTTTCGTTTGAACTGAAGGATCGCGACCTCAGCATGGTCACTGAAGATGGCGACCCGATCATTGCTGCCGGAGCTTACACGGTCTCCGTTGGCGGTGGCCAGCCAAAAACCACAGCATCGACTCTCTCTGCACCGTTGACCATTACGGGGATGGTCAAGCTTTCCGAATAGTCTCCAAACCGAGTAGCCCAGCGTCAGCGAGCAGTGCCGGCGCTGGGCTACTCCACTTCTTTCACTTTCACCACAAAGTATGTCAGCGTGGTTCCTTTGGGAATCAGCAGTTGGTGCGGAGTATTCGGGGGAATGTGGATAACATCGCCTTTGCCCAGCTCTGTCGTAGTCCCATGTGCAATGCCAGTGCCCTTGAGCTCCCCGGGGCCTGTAGTCGCGGCATCCTGCATTTCTCCGCCGGAAAGCAAGGTGGCCTTGCCATCAACAATCACGAAGATATCGGCAAATTTCTCGTGTACCTCAGCGTTGCCATCTTTCGTTCGAACACTGAGCATCGTAAAGTCGACGCCGTATTTTTCCAAGGTGATCGCTGCAGCGCCACTCGTGGTCCTGGCCTTGTCAATGAGAGGTTGCGACTGCTCCATCAGAGACTGAGGAGTGTAGTGGTCTGTCTTTTGCGCGACGCCTGTTTCAGTTGAAAGCAAGCTACAGGCAACAATCAGCAGCGCGCCGAATCGAGTCGATTTGAACATCATTCCTCACCTTCGATTGGTTCCTGATACGGTTCAGCAACCATAGTTTCACGCAAACCCAGTGTCAAACCTTCAAGGGAACGGAGAGCAAGGCTGGGCACTCCTGCCGTAAACTACATTCTGGATTGAGGATTATGCCGATCTCCAACATTTCGCTTGCAACTGTGCTTGAAAGCGACGACCTAGACCTGGCAGCCGTGAAGACCCACGCTCCCGGGCCGGCTGGGCAATTGCCGATCACAGCCGAAGTACTGCTCACTGCTCCCTCGGGCAATCTCTTCGGACTCAGCATGAACGTCGGCATGGGTTGGGATCCCGCCCGGTTGCTTGGCCCCGAAGTGCTGATTCTCAGCACCCACGGCGGAGTTCGGGCCCCGGATGGAACCCCGATCGCTCTCGGATTTCACTCCGGGCATTGGGAGGTCGGCCTTCTGGTTTCAGAGGCAGCGCGCCAGTTGAGCAAGATGGGTGCCGTGCCTTTTGCCGGGGCTTGCACTGACCCTTGCGATGGCCGCACACAGGGCACGACGGGCATGTTTGATTCGCTGCCCTTTCGCAATGATGCGGCTATTGTTTTGCGCCGCCTGATGCGCTCCTTACCGACACGCAGCGGTGTGCTGGGAGTTGCGACCTGCGACAAAGGGCTGCCGGCAATGATGATGGCTCTTGCCTCTGCGGGCGAAATACCTACGGTGCTCATCCCCGGCGGAGTCACGCTGCTCCCTGAAAACGGCGAAGACGCAGGCAAGGTCCAGACCATAGGGGCACGATTTGCGCAAAAACAGATCACCCTCGAGTACGCTGCAGAAATGGGTTGCCGCGCGTGCGCGACGCCGGGTGGTGGATGTCAGTTCCTGGGCACTGCCGCCACTTCTCAGGTCGTTGGTGAGGCCCTCGGGATGGCGCTGCCGCACAGCGCGCTCGCCCCGTCGGGGCAACCAATCTGGCTGGATATGGCCAGGCGCTCAGCCCAGGCAATGCTCCGCATGCATCACTTGCGCATTGGCACGCGCGACGTGCTCACCGATGCGGCAGTCAACAATGCAATGGTCGTGCATGCAGCCTTTGGAGGCTCAACAAATCTGTTGTTGCACCTGCCTGCCATTGCCCATGCCGCAGGATTGAAACGGCCAGTGGCGGCCGACTGGGAGCGCATCAATCGCCAGGTGCCGCGCCTGGTGGATGCACTGCCGAACGGCCCGGGTAACTACGCGACGGTACAGGTATTTCTCGCCGGAGGCGTGCCTGAAGTGATGCTGCACCTGCGCCGTGCCGGTCTGCTGGACCTGAACGCCAGAACTGTCACCGGCGGTACGCTCAATGAGAGCCTCGATTGGTGGCAGGATAGTCCCCGTCGCCATGCTCTCAGAAAAAGCCTGCAGAAGCAGGATGGCATCGATCCCGACTATGTGATCATGGGGCCAGACCGCGCTCGTTCGCGCGGCCTTACATCGACCGTTTGCTTCCCTGTCGGCAATCTCGCGCCTGAGGGCTCAGTAATCAAGAGCACATCGATCGATCCGACCTTGATCGATGAGCACGGCGTCTATCGCCACACCGGCCCGGCAAAGGTCTTCATCACTGAATCCGCCGCCATTCAGGCCATCAAATCAGGTTCTGTGGTTGCCGGTGATGTCCTCGTGCTGATCTGCAGCGGCCCGGCCGGCGCAGGCATGCAGGAGATTTACCAGATCACTTCCGCACTCAAGGCGCTTCCCTTTGGCAAGCACGTAGCAGTCCTCACAGACGCGCGCTTCAGCGGGGTTTCAACCGGCGCCTGCATCGGCCATATTTCGCCCGAGGCCTTGATGGGCGGCGAACTGGGCAAACTCGAGGATGGCGACCAGATTGAAATCATCATTGACCGCACCAGCCTCACAGGCACCGTCAATCTTGTTGGGGATGTGGAAGGGATATTCGGTGCCGAAACGGGCGCGAAACTACTCGCTTCGCGGTCCCCGCGCACGGATTTGCAGCCCCATCCGGCGCTTCCCGATGACACACGTCTCTGGGCGGCCCTGATTCAAGCCAGCGGCGGCATCTGGGCGGGATGCGTCTACGATGTCGAGGCGATTACCTCACTCCTCGAAAAAGGCCGTGCCGCCAGCCAGGCTGAGACCGCAGCTAAAACGACACTTCATGACAAGGGAGAAGTACTTTGATCCTGTATCGAACAACCACTGGGCTCATCGTCAAGGAGGGCAGATCCTGCTATCGCCTCGAAGACACTTCTCTCGACGCGCTCATCGCTCGCAAAGACCTGCCCGGCTATCTGAGGGCAGCAATGGTCGGCAATGCCGCCTGCCCGCAGCCTGAGCCAGCGACTCTTCTTGCTCCTATCGAGAATCAGGAGGTATGGGCTTCTGGCGTGACTTACTACCGCAGCCGAAGTGCGCGTATCGAAGAGTCAAAAGATGCGGGTGGCGGAGACTTCTACGACCGCGTCTACTCCGCCGAACGACCCGAACTCTTCTTCAAAGCCGTCGCGCACAAAGTCGCCGGCCCAGCGTCCGCTGTACGAATCAGGAGTGACGCAAAGTGGTCTGTTCCAGAGCCGGAGTTGACCCTCCTGATTAACCCTGCCGGAGAAATCATCGGCTACACCATCGGCAACGACATGAGTTCCAGAGATATTGAGGGCGCTAACCCTTTGTATCTTCCACAGGCAAAGGTCTACGACCGTAGTTGCGCGCTCGGCCCCTGCATCCTCATCCAAAAAGAGCCAATGCCCGCCGCGACCCAGATTTCGCTCGAAATCCTTCGTGCCGGCAAGGCAGAGTTTGCGGCCACAATCCAGCTCTCAGAAATGAAGCGCGATCCGCAGGTCCTCGCAGACTATCTCTTCCGGGACCAGAGCTTTCCCGTTGGCTGTTTTCTGCTGACCGGCACTGGAATCATTCCTCCTGATGCCTTCACCCTCCACTCTCAAGACGAGATTCGTATCTCGATCAGCGGAATCGGAACCTTGACGAACTTTGTTGCGTAAGCGTCGCGCCGCAATCCATTGAGTGGCGTAAGGCTGACTCGCGACAACCCAGGCGCGCTGTAACAGAGTAAGGTCTCATAACTGAAATTGCTCTCGTACCTATCGATAGCTCATCGCAGCAATCCGGCGCAGAGTCGTCGCTTCAGGCACTCAAACGGCGGCTCGTGGTCAGGGGGTACGACCAGCGGAAGCTTGCCCCCCTCCGATGCAAGCACTAGAAGCCCAATTGCTGGCTATTCCCGTCCGTGCTGCTCCAATCCTGATTACGCAGCCTCAACCCCAGCGACAGCATCAACAAAGAAGCTGCAAAAGGCACCAAAAGTCCGATACGCAGAGAGCCCGCCGCGCTTGAAACAACACCGGTAAGCCAGGGAAGGCAAGCCGACCCAAGGCCGGCCACGAAGAAGATGCGTGAGTTATGGGAGTACCGCAAGGCTACCGCCAGCAGCAGCGGATACACCGGGCCCAATCCAAAGCCAACCAGCAGAGTTCCGATCAAAACCGGCAAGCTTGTATGCGCGCCAATCAGCAGCGCAGTTCCCGCCACAACCAGGCCAACACTCACACGAAATACGAACATCTCAGCCTGCCGCAGGTACAGGAGGGTTGAGCTGAGCGTTCGACTCGCCAGCAGTCCAATCCAGAAGCAGGTTCCCGCGGTGACTGTCGTTGCAATGGTGTGTTGGGTACGTAGCGCATAGGCTGCAATCCACCCACCCATTGAACTTTCAATTCCCGTGGGCAAAAATACCAGCACGGTAAGCGCAATCGGCCAGAACCAGAAAGCGCCAGCTTTGCGCCGGTCAGAATCGTGCCCCAACCTTACTTCTGAGACCTGTCCAGACTCCGCCTTCAGCCTCCACAGTCCTCCCCTGAATCCGTCGCACTCAACCGCGAAAGTCCATAGAAGTAGCAGCGAAAAGATCACGCCCATCGCGCAAAAAATCGCACGTACACTCGTCACCCGCAGCGAATGCGCTGCCAGCGAGGGGCAGAGACAGGCCCCGAGAGACCACACCAGGTTCAAGCGGTTCAATTCCATCCCGCGACGCTGAGGGCTCCGGCTGCATCGCAACAGGCTGGTCGATGTCATCGTGATGCCAAGGCCCATTCCAAACAGGGCCATCCAGGTAAAGCAAAGCCATCGTGCTCCAAATGTTCCAAAAGCAATGCCAAAGGTAGCTATCGCCGCCAACAAGGCTCCCAACGCGAGAGAACGAGAGAAAGGCGCGGGGACCAGCAGAGCTCCTAGCGATGAACCCAGCCAGGCCAGAAAAAACAACAGTCCCGCTTCGCTGTCGGCAAGTGACCATTGCGCCAGCAAAGTTGGCAGCACAGAGCCCGGAAGGGCCATGCCCACGCCAGTCGCAGCAAATCCAAAATAAATGACAAATGTGGAGAGCTTCGCGGGGGAAATCAAAACGGAGGGGATAGGCTGCTCACCCGTTTGTTGATCCAAATTATTCTTTGGCACAACGGGGGCTTCCAGCGGGGCGGTTGCTTTCATCTGGTTCGTCCTGTCTCGCTGCCCCAGATCGTTCCGATCGTGTTCGCCCCGCGCTCGTGAATCATCGCCTGCAACGTGCGGCGTAGAACACCTTAAACCGCCAGTTGCTCCAGCTTCTCCGGCTCGAGAATCACGATTGTTGCCCCTCGCACCTGGATCAGCTTTTCTTTCTTGAAACGCCCAAGCAGTCGGGTCACCGTTTCCCGCGAACTACCGATAAGGCTCGCCAATTCCTCGTGCGTCAATGCCATCGTAAAGCGCATTTTTGATGTGTCGGCCTGTTTATCATGGATTGCGGCGCGGCCCCAATCAAGCATCACGCTCGCGAGCCGCCCCGCCGCTGATACGGAAAGAGCCAGCCGTCGCGCATCAAAAAACGCGACCCTGTAGTCTGAAGAAACCACTTGCGCCGCGTTCATGCTTGCGTCACCGTAGCGCTGGACAAAATCAAGAAAATCAACTTTTCGAATGCTTTTAAGCTCGACCCGCTCGACCGTCTCTGCCGTCACTTCATAAGCAGAGTTTGAAAGCACAGCTCCCAGACCAAGCACGTCGCCCGGCACAGCAATTCTTAAAATCAGCGTTTTGCCCTGTTTTGAAGTGCAGGAAAGCTTCACCCGTCCCGAGCACACCACAAAAACACCCCGAATGGGTGCCTCCTCCTCGAAAATCTTTACCCCTTTTGCAAGCACGGTATGCACTCCGATTGAATCAAAGTGCGCAAGTGCCGCCTGATCGAGATTACAGAACATGTGCGCAGTTCTGTGCTGACAATCTGCGCAAACTGTCGAGGATCGAAAACTTGTGGGTCGAGCGATTGCGAACATGGACACTCCCTCGTTGCGGGGACTAGGGACTCCCTAGTATACAGCGACTCTTAGAATATGATTAGGTCAAAACAGCACAGAGTGGCGGCTCTATTGATTTTCATCGACGCCCTGAGCTGTTGGCCTTGGCAGAGGATCCAGCGCCGCAAATTTCGCAGTAAAATCCCGGAAACGAAATGGTAGGCGAGGCAGGGCTTGAACCTGCAACCCCCGGCTTAGAAGGCCGGTGCTCTATCCAGTTGAGCTACTCGCCCGTCCAGCTTTCATTTTAGCGTTGAATCACCTGCAAGTGCGCCGGTAAATGCTCGCAACGCCCGGCCCAGCATCTGATTTGCCTCTTCCTCCGTGCCACCGCACGCTGTCAAATACGCCGTAATCCCGACACTGCCACTTTCCAGCACATCTGTTTCCAGCGCCATCACCGCCCTCCGCACAATCAGGTCCACCCGGCAGTTGCTTAATTTCGCAGAACTCAACTGATCGCAGAATCGCCTGCACCATGTAGCCGCAGTTTCCGGTTCACTCCACGGCCCGCTCGCACCCGGCAGCAGGTCGATATAGCAGGCTGCGGCTGCGGCAACGCTCCCCGGATCTGCATCCAGCTCATACGGATCAAGTTCGTCCGCATTCGGCACCACCCATACATCGCACTTCGCTGTCCACACCGGAGAACCGGCCCCATTCAACCGCATCAGCCCTTCCGCCAGACCCGGCAGAGCATCAACCTCCGGCAAACCCGGCGCCAACTCCGGCCTTTGCCGCAGGTCTACCAAGCCAGCCCAGCTCGCGTCGATGATAGGAGCTCCGGGACCAATCTCAACCTCCCAGTCAGCTTCCACTGCTTCCCCCAGTCGCCAACAGAAACTTCAGCAGCGTCGCTTCTGCCCAATGCCGCTGACCTGCGTCGGCAGTTGTCGCCAGAAAAGCGCAATGGCCCCCATGCGGCGTCGCCACAAGACTCACGGCCGGATTCTCAACCATCACTGCCCGCGTCTCAGGCAGCAATCGAATGAAGGGGTCATCCTCGGCATGAATGACGAGCGTAGGAATCGCAATCCGGCCCACGACCTGCGCGCTTGACGAGCGGGCATAGTAGTCATCCGCTCCTGTAAATCCGCTGTAACGCGCCGTAATGCTGTCATCAAACTCGCGAATCGTCCGCACCGGACCCAGGCCTTCCTCGGAATAAATGCCCGGAAACAGCTCAACCTTCCGCCGAAATCGCCGCATCAGATTCCTCAGAAAGTGCCACTCATATACTCTGTTGAAGCCATCATGGAGCGCATCGGCGCTCGGGGCCAGATCCGCTGCCGGACTCACACCCACCGCCCCCACCAGCCAGCCCGGAGCGTTCCCTCCGAGTTCGCCGGCCAGCTTCAGCACCAGGTTTCCACCCATCGAGTATCCCGCCATCGCCACGCGCTGCAACCTGTACCGTTCCACAAAATGCCGCAGCACAGCGCCTACATCCCCTGAGAGCCCGGAGTGGTACAGCGTCGGCGACCACGTTTCCGTTCCCCCGCAGTTGCGCATGTTCATGCGAATCACGTTGCAGCCGGCCGCCCACGCCTGCGCCGTAATCCCCCGGATATACCCAGAGTCCGAGGAACCCTCCAGCCCGTGCACCAGGACAATCGTCAGACGTGCAGTCCGGTCCGCCTCCGGCTGCCAGTGGCAGTGGCACAGCACGCGGCTTCCATCTGCTGCATCCACCTGCACGGCCTCGGGCTCGGCACTCAAACTGAATGCCGGTCTGCGCCAGTAATTGCCCGCCAATGTCTGAAAATGGCCACCCCGCAACGCTGGAATCGCGTTGAATGGGGAATACCACGGCCTCGCCGCTCTACCGGAAGCCGCTTCTTCAGCCAATGCAGATCTCTCGCTCATCAAAACCCGCTCTTCAAATCGCACTCTTATTGGTCAGCATAGTCTCAAGGTGCAGTTATCGTTCGCAGCAGCAAAAAAGCCGCAGCGCAACCCGCAAACGCGCAACAACAGGGGTTCAGGTTTCTAGTGGGGAGTTAGAGAAAGAAGGTTTGGGGCGGCTAGTGGGGATCGAACCCACGACATCCTGTGCCACAGACAGGCGTTCTGCCCCTGAACTATAGCCGCCACACAACTCTGATTGTACCATCGAAGCCATTTTTTCGCCGCATACTGAAAGCAGAGAGAACTCACATGCCACGCGCCGATTTGCCTCCCAATCTGCAAGGCCCACAGAGCATCGGTTCCCCGCGTTGGGCTCACGGCGACCGCTTCCTGGGCGACCAGCAACTCCGCTGGCTCGAAGTCCTGCTCGACGAAGCCTTCGTGATTCCCGGCACCCGTATCCGCTTCGGCATCGACGGTATCATCGGCCTAGTCCCCGGCCTGGGCGACGTGCTCGTCGGCATTCTCTCACTCATCATCCCACTGGCCGGATGGATCAGAGGCATCCCCTACATTACTCTGGTGCGCATGCTCGCCAACGTCGCCATCGGCGTGCTCATCGGCTCAATCCCATTGCTCGGCGACGCCTTTGACGTTTTCTGGAAGCCGAACCGCCGCAACTACCGACTGCTCACCCGTTCCATCGCACAGCCCCACCGGCACAACTGGAGGGACTGGGCCTTCCTGCTGGCACTCGCCGCATCCGTCGTGACCCTCTTCGCCATTCCCCTGGCCGTCATGGTCTGGATTGTCGCCACTCTGGCGCACAGTCTCCACTGGAATTAGTCGACATCGTCAGCTAGTCCGGTGCTGAACTGCGATGCTGCCTGCACCCAACTCAAGTCGCGTTACAATAGAAAAGGAAATTGCGCGCCGCCCGCTCAAAGGCACGCAAGCCATCCGTCGGGGCGTAGCGCAGCCTGGTAGCGCATCTGCTTTGGGAGCAGAGGGCCGGGGGTTCGAATCCCTCCGCCCCGACCAATTTCTTCAAAAATACAATTCAAAACTAATACTCAGCGGTCGCCCTTTCGGTCGCGAGCATATGCTTGCCGTTCTGCGCAACGGCAAGAGCCATCCTTTGCGCTTGCGCGGCCCTTGAAGCTCGGTGGCAATGGCCATCCGCGTGGCCAAGGGTGGGCTCGCGAGCTTTAGTTGCAACTTTGCAACCAACGGCTTTACCTTGAATACCAGTTGGGTGCTCGGCCCAGGCGGAGAACAGGTGACCGAATACGCGGTGAGCAGCGGCGCAAGCACCTGGAAACACACCAACGCGTTTGCCTCGGGCAAGTTGCTGGGGACGTATGACGGGCTGGGCCTGCACTTCTACTTTGATGACTGGCTGGGCACGCGGCGGGTGCAGACCAACGCCCTCGGCCAGCTCGAAGAAACCTGCCGCAGCCTGCCCTACGGCAACGGCCTCGCCTGCACCCCCACCAACCTCACCACCGCAGAAGACCCAACAGAACAGCACTTCACCGGCAAAGAACGAGACTCAGAATCAGGCAACGACTACTTCGGCGCACGGTACTACGCCAGCTCAATGGGCCGCTTTATGTCTCCAGACTGGAGCGCCAAAGAAGATCCGGTGCCGTATGCGAAGTTGGATGATCCGCAGAGCTTGAATCTCTATAGCTATGTTGGGAACAATCCTCTCGGCAAGGTAGATAAGGATGGTCATGTTGCAGGCGTAGACGACGCAGTCGTTGTTGGAGCGGTTGGCTTCTTGGGCGCAGTCGCCATATATGAAGCGTGGGCACATACTCCGTCTGGTCAACGCACTTTGGACAACCTAGCGACTGCCGCGAAAGAAAACTTCAATTCAAACCTCTCAGCGGCAAAAGACGCTGTCACTAGTGTCTTTAGTAAGTCGAGTAGTCCCGAACCGTCGGCAACTCCTGCAGCAGGGGAAAAGGAAACCCAACCACTAGTCGGAAATAACCCAAAGGAAGCTGGTAGCCGAACAAATACTGACTTGCCAGGCGGTCACTCAGCCGCAGAAAAGACATTTGGAGAACAGACCGCCGGACAGCAAACAAGGACCGATCCAAAAACCGGCCATCAAGTTTCAGAGGACGGAAGCAGGCTCCGCAAGAACCCAGATGGTACCGCACGAGTCGATTTGCCGAACCGTGGTGCGAAGCCTAACGGTGAAACAATTCACTTCAATCAACCCGATCCGAAACCACAGCCGTAAGAGCCGGAGCGAACACGATGGAGATGAAATCTCAGCTAATAGAATCTCTTTTGCATGGAGAGATTATCAATGTGCCCGCTCTTCCGTTGCGGCGGGAGGGGTTTTACGCTGACCTGGCCTTAGTAACTAGCGTAGGGTCTGTAAAAGTCACAGCAGAAGGCTTCGACTTGCCATCAGGGGAGGAGGTGTTCTTCTTGAACCTCGATAGCTTCGATCCAGAAGCGTATTGGGTAGATAAAGACGGCGGATCAGCATGGTCGCCAAATGCAAATGTAGAAGGCAAGTGGAGTGCCTTGGACTTGGCAAGCCTCATAAACGAAGCTGGCTTGGGAGAAGTTCTGAAAGGAAAGCGAACAGCCAAGCTCTACCGCAACGCCGATGCAACTCGTGCAGACAAAAACTCACGGGGGGTGCTTCGTTCAGCTGCAGCCCTCGTGCTTGGTAGCAACTCAAGCGACCAATGCGTCGTTATCTACGCCTCCCCGGAGCTCGCGTGTTCTGTTGAAGTGGCGTGGGATCGAGCGCGTGCATCCCAGATACTCACGTCGTTAGAAGAGTTCGAGTTCACGACCGTCTACGAGATCAAGGTCCCGCAATGACCCTTTTCGTCGCTTGCTCTGACTAGCTGGAGGCCGCCCAAAGGGCGGCTTCCTTGCTTCTGTGACCATCCCCTGGCCCGGTGCCGTCCGGATCAAGAAGCACGCTGCCTACGGCATCGGGTTGAGGGTGACACACCACCCCGGAACGGGTGCTGCGGAGTAACCAAAAGTTACGCTTGGGGAACTTGCTGAAAACAGGCGGCTAATAGAAAAAAGCCAGCAAAAGCGTTACTCTGGAGGCGAACGCAGGTTGCTGACGGGGAACCATATGAGCTTCAACCCCTTAGCCCGCTTCCGGCCCCGCTGCCCGAATCTGAGCAACGCACAGGCGTCGTGTGTCCTCCCTTCAAAATCTCTCTTAGGCGGTGCGCGATGAAGCCGCCGCTCCGTACAAAATCAGTCGGCACGAAGGTCTCGGAGGCGGAGTTCGCCTTGCTGGAGGAACGTGCGCGTGGGGCCGGGCTGCGCCTGGCCGAGTGGGTTCGGGAGGCGTTGCTGGCCGCGCCGGTGGAACCGGGCGCGGGTTCGGGCGTGGACTCCGGCGAGGTGGCGCTGGGAGAAATCCTGGCCCTTCGGTCGTTGCTCTTGAATCTCCACTTCCGTGCAGCGAAGGGTGAGCCGGTGGCCGAGGCGGAGATGCGTGGCCTGATCGAGCGGGCCGATGGGTCGAAGATCGAGCGAGCGCGAGAGCGCATGGAGGCGGTGCGGGCGACGGCGAGAACGACCGGGCCGGAGGCGGAAACGGCATCTGAGACGGCATCTGAAATGGCGGGTGGCCCCGGTCTCGATTCTGAGACCGGGGATTGATCTACGACGGAGGTAGCCGAGTGCCCAGGTCCAGCTTTTGGGGACCCGGGTTTCTCTAAAGCAAAGAAATGCAAAGGAACTCCGTCAAGCAACACCACACAGAAAAGTTCTAAAATCGTTCTCCAGCCCCGACCATTCATTTCAAAAAATACAATTCAAAACTAATACTCAGCGGTCGCCCTTTCGGTCGCGAGCATATGCTTTGCCGTTCTGCGCAACGGCATGGCCATCGTTTGCGCTTGCGCGGCCCTTGAAGCTCGGTGGCAATTGCCATCCGCGTGGCCAAGGGCGGGCTCGCGAGCTTTAGTTGCAACTTCTCCACTAACGGCTTTACCTTGAATACCAGTTGGGTGCTCGGCCCAGGCGGAGAACATGTGACCGAATACGCGGTGAGCAGCGGCGCAAGCACCTGGAAACACACCGCCGGGGTCCCCGCGGACAGGTCTTCGTCCGTGGAGTGGACTTACGCCTTTGCCTCGGGCAAGTTGCTTGCCAGCTGCCACGACACCGACACCTACTTCGCGCTCAACGACGGGCTCGGCAACAGGCGCGCTTGAGTCAAACCCTTGCAGACTGAGCGCTGCAGCCGGGGATGAAGATCGTGAATGCAGCGTGAACATGGGGAACCCGCGTTCGCGGCCAATACCTCAACCGCAAATAGGGCAATTAGAATAAGTGGGAATCCTGCAGCCGTCTGCTAAACCTTTGAGGTCTTCAAAACCATGTCCGTAATCCTCGAATCCCTGCCCCTCGGCCAAAAGGTGGGCATCGCCTTCTCTGGCGGGCTTGACACCAGCGCCGCGCTTCACTGGATGAAGCAGAAGGGCGCTATTCCGTATGCCTACACAGCCAACCTTGGTCAGCCTGACGAGGCTGATTATGACGAGATTCCGCGCAAAGCGATTGAATACGGTGCCGAAAAGGCCCGCCTCATCGACTGCCGCGGCCCGCTGGTGCGCGAGGGCATTGCCGCACTGCAGGCCGGGGCATTCCACATCACGACTGCAGGGGTTACCTACTTCAATACGACGCCGATTGGTCGCGCAGTCACGGGCACGATGCTGGTTACCGCGATGAAGGAAGACGACGTCAACATCTGGGGAGATGGATCTACCTTCAAGGGCAACGATATTGAGCGCTTTTACCGCTACGGGCTGCTCGTTAATCCTGAGCTCAAGGTCTATAAGCCGTGGCTCGACGCCGCATTCATTGACGAGTTGGGCGGCCGCGCCGAGATGTCCGAGTTCATGCAGCGGTCGGGCTTTGCTTACAAGATGTCGTCTGAAAAGGCCTACTCGACCGACTCCAACATTCTTGGCGCAACGCACGAGGCGAAGGATCTTGAGCTCCTCACGAGCAGCATGAAGATCGTAGTCCCCATCATGGGTACTGCGTTCTGGCGTGATGATGTCGAGATCAAGCGCGAACAAATCACGGTTCGCTTTGAAGAGGGCTTCCCGGTAGCGCTCAACGGTCAGGAGTTCCCTGATCCTGTTGAACTGATGCTCGAGGCCAACCGCATCGGCGGGCGCCATGGGCTCGGCATGAGCGATCAGATTGAGAATCGCATTATCGAGGCCAAGAGCCGCGGCATTTACGAGGCTCCGGGACTTGCACTGCTGTTCATTGCCTACGAGCGCCTGATAACCGGCATCCATAATGAAGACACAATCGAGCAGTACCGCGAGAGCGGCCGCAAGCTGGGCAGGCTGTTGTATCAGGGCCGGTGGTTTGACCCTCAGGCAATCATGCTGCGCGAGGCCGCTCAACGCTGGGTTGCGAAGCCGGTGACTGGCTCGGTTACGCTCGAGTTGCGCCGCGGTAATGACTACTCGATTTTGAACACGGACTCGCCCAACCTTACCTTCAAGCCCGAGCGTCTCACCATGGAGAAGGGCGAATCGACATTCTCACCGCGCGACCGCATTGGCCAGCTCACCATGCGCAACCTCGACATCACTGACACGCGCGCAAAGCTGATTACTTATGCTCAGACCGGCTTGCTCACGCTAAGCAAGGGCTCAGAAATGCCACAACTCGGCTCGGCGCACGACAAGGAATAAGCCTCCTAACACCTGGCCGTGTATTACAACTGCCCACAGAAAAGCGAGACCCCGATGCTAAAAGGGTCTCGCTTTTGAGTATTGGACGTAGTAGGCACAGAACGGATGTGCAGAACCAGTCGCATTCGCCCCGGATAACTACTTGCCTGCCTTGATGTCGAAGCTGTCCTTCACTTCAAACGTGGGAGTCGCCGCTGCCGGATCCTGTACCCGATACATCGTAGCCTTCAGTTCTTTGCCATCAAATGCGAACTTGATGTAGTGATAGTTGGGAAACGCCGGGTCCTGGAACTTGTCTGCAGGCGTGCGCGCAATCGGATACGGCTTGGCACCGCCTCCACCCGAGACGAGATACGTCACATCATTTTGGAAGAACCGCTCGTAGTTGTGGATGTGCCCGGCGATCACAATGAACTTCGCCTTGCTGGTCGCGGCCTGCTTTTCCAACAGCAGTGCAAGCGCATGTTCGTTGGGGCGAACGTCGTGCGAGTGATCATCCACGATTGAATCCGCCACAAGTGGGTGGTGCAGGGAGAAGAAGACAAACTTCGTGGCCTTTGGCATGTGAGCCAATTGATCCATCAACCAGGCTTGCTGCCGGCTGCCCTCAAGCAGCGACAGATTTGAATCGAGGGTGATGATGTAGGCGTCTCTCATCTGCACTGAATACCAGCGGCGGTTTCTCAGTTCAGGAAAGGCGTTCCACCAGTTCTTCGGCTCACGCGCTTCGTCCCCGTGCAGCTCATGGTTGCCCATCGCCGGATAGACGCGCAACTTCCCGTCACGCCAGGGAGCCGTCTCCTGGTGGTAGACCTCATAGTCGTTCACTACGGAACCGTTATACGGTACGTCCCCCGACAGCAGCATCGCATCCGGCTTCTCGGTAGCGACTTGATTCACCAGCCAGCGGCGCACTTTGGGGTTGGTGACCTTTTCATTGGCTGGGTCGGTAAAGCGCATATCGCCACAGGCAATCAGAGTCCAGTGTGCCGGGACATCATGCTCGGCAACACGAAAGGTAGAGCCTGGCGCGCTGATCAGCTCTTTGGTGAGCACCTCATCCGGCACCGCATCAGTACCCTTTTGTGCCAGGGCGCAAGTCAGCGATGTCAACGAAATCAACAGCAGCGTACAGGCCGTCAGTGCGAGCCGATTTGGCCCCGGTTTATTGAAAGAATGCATGATGCCTCCAGCGAATCGGCGATCAAATCACCAATACGAGCTAATTCAAGTCTAATGGCTGATGCTTATCCAACAAGAATAGCGGGGCCGCAGAGAGATCTCATTGGCCCCGCTTCTTACTTCTCGCGCGTAGAGCTCCAGCGAATGCCACCGGCATAGGTTGGCTTGTAATACTCGCGCTGCACTACATATTGCGTGCTGCCGTTGTAGAAGCCGAAGACTTCGTTGTTCAGGTTTAGTCCGTACCCATAGACAGTGAATCCGAAGGGAAGTTTGTAACTTGCCTGGGTATCAAACTGGTAGTGGGCGTAAAGGTAGTTGTCGCCCACAGGTCCTTTGATGCCGACTGAGTCAGCGCCATCCTGCCATTGATAGGCATAGATCATCGCATCGTCGTAGGACATGCCGACACGCATTGAGAAATGCTTGGTGTCGTAATTGGGGCTGATGTTCCAGGTCTGAGGAGCCTGCCGCAGCAGTGCCGGCTGATCCGTACGACCCGGGAGGTCGCGTGCTTTGGAGTTGGTATAGCTGTAGTTCGCTGAGATACCCAGTCCGCTGAAAACGCTTGGCAGGTAGGTCAGCCGTTGCTGGTATCCAACTTCGATTCCCTGCACATAGCCGCTACCGGCGTTGCCGGGCTCAGTGACCTTGTAACCCGCGAAAGGACCCGTGGTTGGAATGGTTTGAACTGTCGTAATAGGGTCGGTGAGGTCCTTGTAGAAGTAGCCAGCCTGAATCAAGCCGAGCGGCGTGAGGTAGCGCTCATAAAGTACATCGTAGTTATTGCCATGTTCAGCCTTGAGGTTAGGATTGCCGATGCTGATTGTCGGCGGATTTTGAGTGTTATCAGGCTGCCCGACTGCCGCTGAAATGTCCTGGGGATTGGGACGAGCCAATCCACGCCCGTACACCAGGCGCAGGTCAGAATCCTTATCCAGGGCAAACCTGAGCGAAGCACTGGGCAGCACATCAAGGTAGTCGCCGCCAGCCTTAAAAGTCAAGGTAGTCGGTGGCGTCGCAAGCGAGCCATCAAAGCTGACCGTATTCAGGTGCGTAGCTTCAAAGCGAAGACCGGCAACCAGGCGCACGCGGCTCGCCAACTCGATCGTGTTCATCAGGTAGCCGGCCGGAATCCGCTCAACGAGGTCGTAGTTGTTTGAGTTGACTCCAACGCCACCGCTCATCGTGAATAAGCCGGAGTTGCTCATCACATAACTCTTCACCTTGCCCCAATCTGTGACCGGACCAATCTTGTAGGTCTTGTCATAGTATCCGGGGTCGGTGAAGTTACTGTCCCACTCAGGGTGATCCACAACTTTGATTTCGCTGTTTGGGGTCCAGCGCTCGTCGTAAGTATCGTCGAACTTGTGGGAGTTGCGTATCTTGCCCCCAAACTCAAACGTCCCAAAGTGGGTACCGAAATGATATAGATGCGAGTAGGAGGCCGAACCCTGCAGATTCAGTTGGACGCTCTGTCCAAACGTGGGCAGAGTGAAGTCGCGAAGTTTGTAGTTGTTGCGGTCGAGCGAGTTATCCGCTCCTGTTCCGAAGCAGCCGCTGCTCCAGCCTGGACGATAGACGCTGACTCCCGCGACATTGGAGCAGGAGATATCGGGATCGCCGATCCAACGATAACGGGCTCCGCCGCTGCCGCCTAGCGCCCGAGCTCGGGATACAGAAACGCTCCAGTTCACCGTCGAAGCGTTGAAGATGTGACGGCCCTGCAGCGCCAAGCTGCCCACCGCGAGGTTGGGTCTGCGCCAGTCCTGGCTGTATCCGGGAGTTCCACCATCATTCAACGTGAAAACCCACTTATTGCCCCAGTTGCGGAAGGTGGAGTAGAGCCCGCGGATGGAAATATCTGAGCCTTCGCGAAGCTTGTAGTCGGCGCTCGCCGTAGCTCCCCAGCGGGTCCGATTGTAGACGTAGTCGCGGAAGTCGATGCCATCGTAGTGCGGAGTCGCGCTGCCGGCGGTCGGGGAGGGCTCAATGTCGTTGATTCCGCGACCGTTGTAGTCGTAGGTGAATCCGCCCAGAAGGCCGAGCTTCTTGTTTGGGAAGAAACGACGCCCAATCGTACCACCGGCCTGCTCGACGCCCCGACCACCATTGAGAATGGGGGTGTGGCCGTAGATTCCGTAAAGATTGATGGTTGGCGCATCACCGGCGGTTTTGGTGACCAGGTTCACTGAACCACCGATGCCGTCTGCATCAATGTTGGCCTGCAAGGTCTTGTTGATTTCGACCGAGTCCACAAGGTCAGAGGCAATCGTATCCAGCTTGATTTGACGCACACCAGATTCCGGCGAAGGAATCGTCACGCCATCCACCATCGTGTTGCTGAGACGAGGTTCCGTGCCGCGAATCTGCACGTACTTGCCTTCGCCCTCATCGCGCTCAATCGTAACCGAAGCCATGCGGCCAAGCGCATCGGCGATATTGGCGTTGGGCAGCGAAGTGATGACTTCCGCCGGCAGTACTTGCAGGATGTTTTCCGCAGCACGAGTTCGGTTGATGGCCTCGGCCTCACCGTGCGGACGGTCGGCAGTTACGATGATCTCTTCGTTGGCGTTAGCGACCTGCAGCAGCGCATCGATACGCGCGGTCTGACCTGCCACTACCGTCACACTGCCTGTAAAAGCCTTGAAGCCGACGTAGGAGACAGTAACCCCGTACGTGCCCGGAGTGACGTTGGAAATCGTAAAGTTGCCTTGTCCATCAGAAATAATCGGACGAATCTGGGGCTGCAGTTCGACGCTGGCCCCGGCAAGGGCGGCCGACTGGCTATCTCTCACAGCTCCGCTGATCACACCTTTGCCTGCCTGGCCAAATGCCGGTAAGTGAGTGAGGAATAAGAGCAGAATTAAGCCTGTAAAGTGTTTTTGCAGTTGCATGACGCTCCCTGTTCCAGGCGTTGCCCGGATGCGTTGGCGTTTCAGGCCGGTATGCGGCCTTTACCAACGCTAGGAGTTCGTCTTTAAAGTCCCGTGACAATCCGATGAAAGAACCGACATGTTGTCAAGCATGTGTGGTGCGATCAAAACCCGGCTGATATCAGATTCTTCTCAGGGCATTCGTCTCAGGGCAAGATTTAGAACCTCCTGTACGCCCTGAGACTCCTGCTTGCAGCGCTATCCCAGGAAGCCGAGGGTTGCTGTTGGGAAATTCGTAATATTCGGGAAAACGGTTGGCAGGTGAGCTGCATCTACCCCAAACCACCGTGCCAGCGTCGCACCATATTGCGAAATGCCGGTGGTTGGTATCAAGGTGCCCCGCATATTCGCGTCATAGTTATTTCCCGGTACCAGCGAGGGGAAAGTTCCATAAATTTTGCCGCCCTGCACTCCTCCCCCCACGATGAAGTGGTGACTGCCCCACGCATGATCGCTTCCGTCGTTACCGCTCGGGGTCAGTGTCCGTCCAAACTCTGACGCTGTGAAAGTTGTCACGTTCTGGTCAATTCCCATCTCCAGCGTCGCCTGGTAAAAGGCTGCGACGGCCTGGCTCACGAGTTTGAGCAACACCAGCTGTGTCTCCTTTTGTTGACCGTGCGTGTCAAATCCGCCGATCTCGCAAAAGAATATCTGCCTGCTCAGCCCAAGGTTGTTACGAACTGACATCACGTTCGCCACCGTCTGCAACTGCGCGGCCAGTGGATTGTTCGCCGGAAACGGCGTCGTCAGGGTCGATGTTTGCAGGAGCCCGGTGAGCGTGTTTGCATAGTCATTGCCCCGCGAAAGAACGCCATTACCGGCCTGAACCAACTGCAAGCCGTTGTCGAATGTCAATAACTGCTGCATTCCAGTTGCGGTCGAAGGCGCGTTTTGAATCCCATTGAGAGTGGCCATGCCAGTAATGCTTGTGCTGCCTTGATAAGGCGGCGGCACCGTTGCGGGAAAGGTCTGTTGCCCGGCACAGAAAATTCCGCAACCATTGATCGACGTCACCGGCGGAAAGATCGCGCCACTGTTCTGTGACTGCGCCAAGTCGGCGAGCCGTCCCCCCCAGCCACTCTGAGCGATGCCATTTGGGATGGCGCTCTGCCACTGGCTGCTCTGGTCTGAATGAGAAAAGAGCGAACTCGGCACGACGGTCCGGTTACTGCCCTGATAGCCCGTACGATCAATCGGAGTGACAAGATTGCCCACGTTCGCCAGTACCGCAGCCTTGCCCTGGTTATAAAGGGCCTGGATCTCGGGCATGCTCGGGTGAAGACCGTAAGAGTCAGTCCCATTCATGATCAGATGAAGTGAGTTCTGCGGCAAGGCCAGCGCCTTGCGCCCTTGCGCATAGAGAGCATAGTTCTGCTGAGCCGTCGAAACCGGAATAACCATGTTGTGACCGTCATTACCGCCGGCCAGGTAGATGCACACCAGAGCCTGGTAGCCTCCTGGCGACGCAGCGAGCGCATTCATTTCGCCAAATTTGGCAAGCACGCTGGCTGCACCCAGCGCAGAAACAGTACGCAACGAATCTCGCAGAAACTCTCGCCTTGAGCGGATAATCATTTGTCCAATTCCTCTCTGTTGACCACGCTTCGTTGATTCCGGCAGATATTGGTGCTACCCAAGATCAGATACGGGCTGCCTGTACCGCTCAATGCCACACGTTGTAATAACTTGACGTCAGAATGAGATAGCAGGCCCGCTGCACCCGGCGCAGATTCCCACCAGTCTCCCCAGTCACAGCAGTGACGATTGCCGACTTCATGGCGGCAGGCATCGTCCCGTGGGTGAGCGTCAGATCCAGCGAGTCGACAAGCTTCGCAGGATAAGGGCCCATGTAGAGGAATGCAGATAGATCAACTGAAGTCCCCGGCCCAAACGTCTGCACCGGATCAGACCATTGGCTGAACAAATCCGACACCAGGTTGGCTCGCAGCACCGCGTTGTTGGGTGAATGAATCTGAAACTCCCCACCCACAAGGGATGTGCCCGGCACTCCGTAGTTTGGCGCGTAGTAGTTGAAAACGCTCGGAGAAGAAAAGATATTCTGTCCCAGCTCGGCCATCTCCCAGTGATAGTAGTTGGCGTCGCTCATCTGTCCGCCAAATGCCCTCACCATGCCGGCAATGAAGAGCGCCGGCTCCTGCAAGTGTCCATCCGCCGCCTGGGCACTGCCACCTTCATCATCGGCGCGCGCCTCCGGATCCAGAAGAATAGCCTTTACGACCGCCTTCATATCCCCACGCACCCCACTTCCGTTGTTGTTGAAGACGGAAACAACACGGGAGACGTAGGCAGGACTCGGATTGCTCTTCACGAGGTGCTGTATGAGCTGCGTCGACACGAAGGGCCCAACATTGGGGTGCAGAAAGATATTCTTCAAAGCATTGTTCAAATCAGCCGCGGCCGTAATTCCCGCCGGAGAAACATATCCGTTCAACAGCTGCTTTGAACCCGCGTCGTGTTCGGGATCATATGGAACCATCGGCCCGTAAGAACTGATGTATGAGTTCCACTGCACCGTCTTGCTGGGCGCAGGCGCATAAGTCCATCCCGTAAATACGCGCGCAAACTCAGTCACCGTAAATTGCGAGTAGGTCGGGATAGGGAGGTTGTTGCTGTCCAGTTGCAGCGTCCCATCTTTGTTCAACATGTAGGTGCCAATCGTGAAAAGCTGCATCAATTCACGCGCGTAGTTCTCATTTGCAACGCTGCCTGCCGTTGGATCGGCCTTGGCATTGTTGGCCATATCCAGGTATTGACCCATCGCAGGACTCTTCGTCACGTCCGACATGATCTGGTAATAGTTTGAAAAAGCATCGGTCAGCAACATGTCCTGATACATGATCATGTTCTTGTTCCAGACCAGCCGATTCAGAGAAGTGACAAAAATCTGGCTCAAAGCAAAAGCCACCCTCTGCCGCAACTGATCCTGCTTGTTCACCGCATTTGTCAGGAACTGCTCTGGCAACCCACCCTGCGTCGTCGTGATGTATTTGTACGTAGAAATCTGGGGCTGGCTGAACTGATCCGCAATCCACGCACTCAAGCCCATCGCCTGTACGCGCTCCGCCTCAAGCGGAGTCGGCCCAAATGCCGCCTGTTCCAAAAACCTCCGCGCCGCAGCTGGACTTGCTTTCGGGCTTGTCAACCCAATCTGTACTGGAAATGGGGCTCCAACTGCGGTCCGGTTGCTCACCGTTACCGTCGCTGGACCAGGTTTGTTGAAGAAGCCGGTAATCCTCAGTTCCTTGCCGACCAGCGTTGTCGGCACCGAAGCCCCTCGAATCACTGCCACCGAAGCACTCGATAGCCCGGTTCCCTGCACTGTCACGCTAAAGAGCCCAAGAGGAATCTGACCGCCGTTACCGACCGCTGTAATGACAGGCGTGGGTGGCGGAATCGTCACTGATGCGGTTGCCGCACCCTGGGGGCCGTTTACGTAGATACGATCAGCACCCAATCGAGGCCAGATAGCGGGCGCCGTATACAGCCCGGTACTTGAAACCGTTCCAAAATCTGCTGCCCACGTCACCGCACCGGCTGAAGTAAACTGCTGCGTTTTACCCAAGTTGAGCGTCACCGTTGACGGCGAAATTACCTGCAGCGCCCCACCCGCCAACGTAACAGTCGCAGTTGCTGATCCACCCGGTCCCGTAGCCGTCACGGTCACTGTGCTCGTTGCTGGCATCGTGTAGGGGGCGATATACAGCCCCGCTGACGTAATGCTCCCCGCCGTCGCCTTCCAACTCGTTGCCCCCGTCGAAGTGAACTGCTGCCTCTGCGCGAGATGCACAAACACTGTCGCCGGCGAGATCTGCTGAGCTGCAACCTGAGGCGTCGGCTTTGAATCTGGACCAACAGTCGGCCCCGCCATCATCCCCTCGCTCTCGGGGGCCTGTGCAGGTAATGCAATTGCAAGCGGCGACAGCGTCAGCGCACAGAGCAAAATCGAGAAACTCTGCCAGGAAACTCGCATAGCGTGGAACACTCCTCGGGGGATGAAGAAGAATTCATTTGGGGGGACCATCTGCGGCGACCGCAGACTCCATCAATATCAGTTCCGGTTGGCAGAAAATGACCAAGCCGAGCTTTCAGGCAGGAATTCATGAAACTTTCGATTACGTAAGTAACACTATAGGTAACCAGCCTGACTGGCAAGTTAAATTTTCCTTGATTTATCCACAGTCTTTCGAGAAGACATTCGTTACTCGACTCTCCTCAGTTGAATCCCAGCAGGAATACGCAAACTTGCTCCTAAGAACGCAAATCTGCCAGTCGTGGATTCCGTATGATAAAACGTTTCCCAGATAACAATTTCGCTTCAAAGTGCGGCGAATCGCAGGGAGAGAATGAAAGTGAACGGAAAACTGTCACGCAGACAATTCACGAGCGGCCTCAGCGTCGCGCTGGCCGGTTCACCGTTACTTCAAAGCCTGGACCTCTTTGCGCAACCCCTCGGCCTCGCCGAGCCGGCCGCATCTGCCACCCCAGCCGCAGACGAAGCCGCAATCCAGCCCTTCCGCACCCCGTACAAATACCCCAAACTGGTGCTCCAGGCCTCGACCGACCCCAAGGCCTTCGACAGCCATTCGGTTGACGACCCATTTGTCTTCTTTCATGATGGCAAGTTCCAAATGCTCTACATCGGCTATGACGGCATTGGCTATCAGACTGGTCTAGCCACCTCAACAGATCTGCTCAATTGGCAGCGCGTCGCCTGTGTCGCCCGCCGCGACCCCAACTCGAAATACACCAAGTACAACGTCGCCCTGGCCTGCCTGCTCCGCGAAAGTACCCTGACCGGCCCCGGCACCCTCAAAAGGGTCCACGGCCGGTACCTCGGCGCATGGAACGCCTACCCCAGCGCCGGGTACGAGGAAGGCGCCGCCGTCATCGGCCTAGCCTGGAGCGATGACCTGCTCCACTGGGATCTCACCGAGCCGATTCTCTTCCCCGCCGACGGCGCGCCTTGGGAGCATGGTGGCCTCTACCGGCCCAACCTCGTCGAGCACAACGGCACCTACTACCTCTACTACAACGCCAAAACCGACACACTGCCGAAATCCGAGGGCGGCGGATGGCACGAGCAATCGGGCGTCGCCACCTCCCGCGACCTCAAGCACTGGACCCGGTTCAAAGGCAATCCGATCTTGAAAAATGGCGGCCATGATGCCTGGGACGCGCGCTTCGCCAGCAATCCCTTCGTCGTTCAACACGGAAATCTCTGGGGCATGTACTACTTCGGCTATGACTGGCAAAGCAAGGCGCGCGAACTTTTCGCCATCGGCCATGACCCTTTCCACTTCGAAAAAGTGAACGAAGTCTTTATTGACGAGGGTCCGGCAGGCTCCATCGACGAGACCTTTGCCCACAAGCCCTCAGTCTTCTTCCACGACGGCAAGCTCTATCACTTCTACTGCGCAGTCAGCGGCCAATGGCCCCATGAAACCCGCGGAGTAGCCGTCGCTTGCTCCAAACCCTGGTGAGCGCCGCCCCTGTAGTCAACCCACAATGTCAATCCGGATACGGTGTTGCGATGAATAAAATTCTGCCTTTCGGTGCCCTCATACTTGCACTGGTCGTCATGGACGCGACTCCGGCACGGGCTTTCCAAAACTCCGACGTCATCGAGCACCAGCTCTCCACCGTCGATGCGGGAGCCGCCAACGGCCCTTTCCGCCCCGACTGGGATTCGCTCGGTGCCTACCGCGTCCCCGACTGGTTCCGCGACGCCAAATTCGGCATCTTCATCCACTGGGGCGTTTACTCCGTGCCCGCCTTTGGCACCGAATGGTACCCCCGCGACATGTATCAGAAGGGCAATCCCGCCTTTGCTCACCACGTCGCCACCTACGGCTCGCAGGCCAGTTTTGGATACAAGGACTTCATCCCTCTTTTTCACGGCGAAAACTTTGACCCCGACGCCTGGGTCGATCTCTTTGCCCGCGCCGGTGCCCGCTACATCGTCCCAGTCGCCGAGCACTGCGACGGCTTTGCCATGTACGACTCCGCCTTAGATCCCTGGAATGCGGTCAAGATGGGCCCTCACCGCGACATCGTCGGCTCGCTCGCCACTGCCACCCGCAAGCGCGGCCTCCACTTTGGAGCGTCATCGCACCGCGCCGAGCACTTCTGGTGGTACAACGGCGGCACTGAATTCCCATCCGACGTCTCAGACCCGCGCTACGCCACCCTGTACGGCCCCGCCCAGCCTACTTTCTTGCCCGGCCAGCAGAATCTGCAAAAGCCAGAAATCTACCCCGACCCCAACCATCTCGAACGCTGGCTTGCCCCCGACACCGCCTTCATGGACGACTGGCTCGCACGTAGCTCTGAAATCGTCGAAAAATATCATCCCGACTTGCTCTATTTCGACTGGTGGATAGGTCATCCCGCCTTTCAGCCCTACCTCAAGCGATTCACCTCCTACTTTTACAACCAGGCCGCAGCTCGCAAGCAAGGCGTCGTCCTCACCTACAAGGAGCACTATTTCCCAGAAAACGCAGCCGTCCTCGATATTGAACGCGGCAAGCTCGACGCCCTTCGCCTGCTGCCCTGGCAGACCGATACCTCGGTCAGCGTGCGCTCCTGGGGCTACGTCAAAAATGACGAGTACCGCAACGCCAAATCCCTCATTGACGAGCTCGCCGACATCGTCAGCAAAAACGGCAACCTGCTGCTGAATGTCGGACCCAAAGCCGACGGCACCATCCCTGACGAAGCCCGCTCCGTCCTGCTCCAGATGGGTGCCTGGCTCCAGACCAACGGCGAAGCCATCTACGGCTCCCGCCCCTTCCTGCTCTACGGCGAAGGCCCCACCAAAGTCGCCAGTTCTGCCCTCAACACCGACAAGCAGGAGTTCACTGCCGAAGATGTCCGCTACACCACCCACAATGGCAACCTCTACGCCATCGCTCTCGGCTGGCCCCCAGGCGGCGAACTCCACTTGCATACCCTCTGGCAGAAAACACCCTACCTCCCTGGCCCCGTTTGCCAGGTCCAACTCCTCGGCTCAGAAGATAAGCTCACATGGACCCAGCAGCCCGATGGCCTGCACATTCAGCTCCCTGCTGCCAAACCCGACGAACCAGCTTTTGTCTTCCGCATTCAATCAGCAGGCGCGGGAAAGGCGTGCTCATGAATTTGAATCCGTGTCGTAACGCCACCTCGGCCAGCGCGTCAGCCGTCGCGATCCTGCTCGCATGCGCCATCGCTCCATCACTCGTGGCCCAGCCCGCATCCCAGCCCGCATCCCAGACCACTGCCCGGACCGCTGCCCAGCCGCTCGACCCCGCCCGCGACCCCGCCCGTCTTCACCGCGTCATCCATCAGCCACTTCCCGAGCAATATATCTGGACGGCCAACGACGCCGCCGCACTCAAACCCGGCCACGAACAGCAGTCCTATACCGAGCGGGAAAAGAAGACCGGGCCCCACGCCTTCCGTGCATCGTTTACCGTCTCTCATCTGCCCGCCGTCGCCACGCTCTACATTGCAGGCCCGCGCACGGTAAAGGCCTATCTCAACAGCACCCTGGTCCTCGATGAATCCGTCGATATGAACTCCCCGCTCAACTCCCACGTGCTCCGCGCCGAGGTCACAAAAGCTCTCCACATCGGCCGCAACACCCTCGCCATTGAGGCCATTCGCGGCCGCGGCATCGTCGCCGCCAGCGACGCCCCTGAAGTCCAGCAGATGGCCTACGGCGAAACCCTCGTCGCTAAAATTGTGCCCGCAGCCGCCGAAATCGACGCTCCAGCCCTCGTGCAGTCCAGCCCAGCCTGGCGCAGCACCGCCACGCCTTCCGCAGGCTGGCAGCAGCCCGAGTTTGACGATCACGCCTGGCCCTCGGTTCAGGCGCTCGGAGCAATCGAGGCCAACCCCGGCTTCTACCAGTGGAATCTCGACGCCGGCATGTACGACTGGCCCGGCTACATCGGCATGTCAAGCTATCTGCAAACCTACAGCCTTGGCCCGCAGGCAATCACGCATATTACTGAAAACGCAGGGTCTTTCTCGCATTTGAATGCACTCACTGTCCCCGACTCCAAAGAGAGGTTCACCGTCCGCCCGGCTCAATCGCAAACCGGCGCACCGGGCCTGCTGCTCGACTTTGGCCGCGAAGTCGCTGGGCGTCTACTCGTCCAATCTGCCTGCAACTGCCAATCCAAAATCCTGCTCAGCTACGGCGAATCAGAGTCTGAAGCTCTCACCGGCAGCCACTACCTCGGCACCGTTCTGCTCCAGCCCCCGGCAAACGGCCTCGCTCGCGGCCCCAAAAGCGGCTTCCGATATGCCTGGCTGCGCTTTACCGTCGGCGACCCTGAAACCCGCTTTCAATCTATTCGCCTGGAAGGCATCGCCTACCCCGTCACCTACCAGGGCTCCTTTGAATCCTCTGACCCGCAGCTCAATCGCATCTGGGAAACCGCCGCCCACACCGCCCACCTCTGCATGCAGGACGGCATTTGGGATGCGCCCAAACGCGACCGCGGCTGGTGGGTTGGCGACCTCGATGCCAGCGGACCCGTCATTGGCGACGTCTTCGGCGACAGCTTCCTTATGGAAGAAACGCTCAATCGCCTCATCCCGCCAACCGGCCAGCATGTCAACGGCATTCCCGGTTACACCACACTCTGGATTACTGCCCTCGCTGACCTCTACCGCCACCGCGCCGACACCGCGTATCTTGTTGAAAAACATGCGGTCCTGCTTGACCTGCTCAAGCTCATGGACACTGAATTCGACCCGTCCGGCCAGTTCCTGAACAAGCAAAATCGCTGGCTCTTCGTCGATTGGTCCGCCAACCTCTACGCCTCGACCGACGAGGCAGCCGAGGGCACCGAGCTCGAATTCGTTCGCGGCTACAGCGAGGGTGCCTGGCTGCTGCGCCAGCTCAATGACACCGCCAACGCAGCCCATTTTGAATCACGCGCCGGCGAAGTCTCTGCCCACGCACGCGCTAAATTCAGCGATCCGAAGGGCCTCTACGGCAGCCGTTTGCAGCTCAATGCAATGGCCATCCTCGCCGGAGTCGCCGAAAAGGAAACTTATCCAACACTCTGGCAATCGGTGTTGAGCCACGCCGACGACACCGGCCCGCAGGCCCAGACCATCAGCCCCTACTTCAACAACTATCTGCTTCAGGCAATGGCCCAGACCGGGCACCGTCGCGAAGCACTCAATTGGATGCGCGCCTACTGGGGCGGTATGCTCGACGAGGGCGCAACCAGCTTCTGGGAGGCTTACGATCGACGCTGGCCCAAACTCGATCCGCACACCGGCCTTCAGGCAGACGGGCAGGTCGGCTACTTCGTCAGCCTCGCCCATGGCTGGTCGAGTGGCCCGGCGGCGTGGCTCATGGAACAGATCCTCGGCATTCAGTCAAAAGACGCCGGCTTCCGCAAAGTCACAATCCGGCCTGACCTTGTCGGTCTTGACTGGGCCAAAGGCCAGGTGCCCACGCCACATGGCCTCATCCGCGTGGAAATGCGCCAAACACGGCACGAGATCCAACTCACCCTGCCCACCGGCGTTACGGCAACTGTCCTCGTTCCGGTCACAAATCCCGGCGCAACTGTTGGGGTCAACGGAGCGACAGTTGCGTCTACATCCGCCGAAGAAGGCACCCGCGCCGTCGTCATTCTCGACAAGCCTGGGACTTACAAATTGGTCAGCAAATAAAGGCAGCTTTGGCCGCAGCCTGGGCGCACAGTTCTAAAAAAGCGCGCGACCCGCAGAGCGATATAGACTTTCGCCAGCACACATCGCTTCTTTCGAGGACCTCCATGTCTCGCAATCCGCACCGCAACTCCCTTCTCCGCGCCTGTTGTTGCACACTCGCTCTGGCCGCTGCAAGCTTCTCCGCCACTCTCCTCGCACAGATGCAGATGCCTGCCTGCCATGCCATGCCTTCCAACTCTGAAGTGGTAGCGCCCGAATCCCTCCCCGTTCCGCTCAAGCTCACCGGCATCGGCAACCTGCATTTTCCCATCAGCTCAAAAATTCCCGAGACCCAGGCATGGATGGATCAGGGCATGAATCTCGTCTTCGACTTCTGGGATTACGAAGCCAACCGCGCCTTTGAGCAGGCCATTCGCACCGACCCCAACTGCGCCATCTGCCACTGGGCGCTCGCGCAGTCGCTCGGCATCCACAACCAGGAGGTCGAGGGCTATGCGCACGATGAGTTGACAAAGGCCAACGCCCTGCGCGGCCACGCCGACAAGCGCGAACAGATGTACATCGACGCCAGCCTCGCCGAGGAGGGTAATCCCTTCACCCACAAAGGCAAGTCAGACGATGCCGCCGAAGAGGCAAAAGCCATCCTGCGCAAGCTCGTTCACAAGTATCCCAACGACCTGACTGCACAACTGCTGCTCGCCGAGGCCGTCGACGATGGCTACGAAGACGATGGCAAGCCCAAGGCTGGCACCGTCGAAAACATCGCGCTGCTCCAGGCGATTCTCAAAAACCACCCCGACGACTCCGCCGCCAACCACCTCTGGATTCACGCAGTTGAAGCCAGCCCGCACCCGGAGCAGGCCCTGCACAGCGCCGACGTCCTCGCCAGCCTCGCGCCCAACTCCGGCCACATGACCCACATGGGCGGCCACATCTTTTACCGCACCGGGGACTACGCGCGCGCCCAGGTCGCCTTTGACTTGTCGCAATCGGTCGACGAAGCCTACATGCGCAGTCAGAACGTCGCCGCCGACAATGACTGGAACTACGTGCACAACCTGATGTATTCGATCGCCAACCTGCTCGAACAGGGACGCCTGGAGCAGGCCGCCGTTGTTTCCAACCGCCTCACCAGTGGCCGGGGGGCGCGCGCCGCTACGCTCTACCCGTGGTCCACGCGCGACTCCATCTCCCGCCTCAATCCCATGCTGCCCATCGCCCTGCGTACCGGTGACTGGGCCCGCGTTGAGTCGCTTTCGGCAGCGGCTACTGTCCCCCAAAACCTGCCCAATTTACAGGTGCTCGCAAACGCGCTGGCCGCCTTTGCCCGCGGCATGATGCGCGCCGAGGCTAAGGACTTCGCAGGCGCAGGCAAGGAATCCACCGAACTCGATGCCCAGCTTTGGCGGCTTTCTCAACAAGTCGACCAGCAGGCTGCCGCTTCAAAAGATGAGAAAAAGGACCCCGCACAGCACCAGAATCAGGCCCAGCCTACCGACCAGAATCTCGGCAACATGGTCAAAAATCTAGCCATCCTCTCGCTTGAACTGCGCGCCGCCATCCTCATGCCCGGCGGCAAAATCGATGAGGCAGTGGCGCTTCTCTCCCAAGCCCGGCGCAAAGAGACGGAACTCGGCTACCACGAACCGCCGGCCTTCATTGGCCCCGTTGCCGAGCAGGAGGCTGAACTGCTCCTCTCCGCAGGCAAGCCAGTCGAATCAGAAAAGGCATGGAAACAGGCGCTCGCAGACCGGCCCAACTCCGGCTTCCCGCTCTACGGCCTTGCCCAAGTCGCGGAAAAATCCGGCGACGCGGCCAAAACAGCTGCTGCCTATCAGGCTTTCCTCGCTTCGTGGAAATCCGCCGACCCCGCCCTGCCCCAGGTCAGGCACGCGCAAGACTGGCTAGCCGCGAACGGCAGTAAATCCGCCACCGGTGAATAAGAAATCCGGGTGCCCCCGGTCTCGCTTCTGAGACCGGGGTTGATGACTATTGCAAACCTAAATTCCGCCCTTGCCAATATCCATCGACGGCGCGATCGGATTGCGCTCGTCAATGTAGGCCTCAATCACCTCATCCAGCACACCCTTGGCCTGCAGGATAAACTCCACCGCATCGCGCCCGGCCCCATGCCCGCCCGCCTGCTCGGTAACAAAATGCGCCGCTGCCTTGACCTGCGCGCGCGCATTCGCCACGGCAATCGCCAGGCCACACTCGCGCAGCACCGGCAGATCGATGATGTCGTCGCCAACAAAGGCGATATCTTCCAGCGTCACGCCTTCTTTCGCGATAATCTCGCGCACCGCCTGCATCTTGAACGACTGACCCATGTACAGGAACTCAATCTTCAAGTCCCGCGCCCTGAGCGCCACGGTGTCTGAAATGCGCTTGGTGATGAAGCCGCACTTGATCCCCGCCAAACGCGCCAGCGAAATCCCCGTGCCATCATGCGCATTAAAGCCCTTGGCCTCAACCATCGTCTCTGACTTGAAGCCATAGCCAGCCTTGTCATCCTTGCCCGCCAGGTGCTGCTGCGTACCGGCGTTGGCCGCCGCAGGGGCGGGGAAAAGCCAGATGCCGCCGTCCGTCATTACGCCATCCACATCAAACAGGAGGATTTTGATGCGGCGTGCGCGGTCTTCAGCAGTCAAATTTTGTGTATCGTTCTCGCTCATACGCCAATTTTACCGGGTCAACAGCAGCCGCAACTCTTCGCTCTCAACTTCAGCGACAATAGAGGCATGGGGTCCGCACCCATCCCGGAAAAGCGCAAGGCTCCCGTCCCCGAGCCGGGCGAATTCTATTCTGACGGCCCGTACATCGTCTTCACTGAGGCCTATCACCTGCGCCGCGGTTGGTGCTGCGAATCCGGCTGCCGCCACTGCCCCTACGGCTTCGTCAAACCCGACGCCCCCAAAGCCTGATTCCCACCATCTTCCCGCACCAGCACCGCAAAGCGCGGAAAGGCAAAGCTGCCAGCTGCGTCATCCACGACATTGAGTTGCCCGATATAAGTCCCTGCCGCCAGCTTTTCAAGCGGCACATCGAGTTCCACCGCCACTGCTTCCCGGCCACCGACATTGAGCGCCGTCGCTTCAATCGCTGACGTTTCGTACACCTTCGTCGAACCCTGCATCAGTTCCAGGCTGCTGATCAGCCGTATCCCGCCCTTCCCAGGCTTGGCTCCGGCTGCGAGATTTTCTACCTTCACCCGCGCCGGATCGTACACCTCATAGAGCAGGAACAGATGCTGCCCACGCCGGAAGACATGGCTCACATTCGGCACATACTGCACCCCGCCGCGTACCAGTGGCGTGGCTAGCTTGCTGGGCATCCGCAAAGAAGACAGCACAATCGAGCTCAGCTTCATGGGCGTCTTGCGCATATCCGGCAGCACAATATCCGTCTCAAACGAACCCATGTGCCCGCTCTGGTTCTCCCGCACCACAAACTTCAGGTGATACTTGCCCACCGGCAGATTAAAGCTCGTCGAGTATTGGATATTCTTCTGCCGCGCCGCCTCATCATCTACCGCAAGCTTTACCGTTTCGCGCACGTTGCCAATGGGGCGTTTGGCCTCGTCGATCACCACGCCAATCACATCCAGCGTTGCCTTCTCGCGGTCTCCACCTTTTTTAAATGGAATCTGCGACCCCGGTACAATCAGGTCCACAGCCACAAAGAAGCGGCCCTCCTCCAGGCGGAAGTAATTCGCGTCGAGATAGAGAGGAATATCCGTAGCCGGCGAATCGCTGGCAAGCTGCTCCTGCAGCTCATGCTCGCGGTCTTCCTTTGCCGCATGTTGAAAGTCAGCAGGCGCATAGTACCCGGCGCGATACTCCAGCTTCACTCCTGGGCGGTTTACCCGCACCGTCAGCTTGCGGTAGCGCCCATCGCGTACCCGGTTGAGCGGCTGAAAACCCAGCAGATAGTACGCCGAAGAATCACGCTGGATCTGCGCAAACGCCGGTGCAAAGTCATTCGAATCGAGAAACGCCTTGCCGCCCGTATCCGCAGCCAGCGTGGTCAGCGTCTCCTGCGAGGCAAAGTTGGCGTCCAGGTTGTTTTGAATCGCCCCGCCGTTGAAACCACCCGTCCCGCGCAGACTTCCCGTTGAAGCGTCACCCAGCGGCGAAATCGCCTGCAATCCCCGCGTGTCCAGCGTGTAAATCGCAAGATTGGCCCGCACCGCTGCATTGATCGCCGCCCGCAGCGAAGCCTGGTTTTCAATGCCATCGCGCGACAGCCCGCCCGAGAAATATAGCAGCGACTTCTTCTGATTGATCTTTTCGAGCGACTTCGAAATCGTCCTCAGCGCATACAACTCCCGGTCGGTATTGACGTCGTTGTACTCGCTCTCGTCTGGCGTAGCTCCACTGGCATCCTCCACCTGGTTGGAACTGGCACCCGCTCCCGCCGCAAAACCGGCCCCGGCCGTCCCGTTGTAGACGCCAATCTTTCCCGCCAGCAGCGTCTTGTCCGACGTAAAGTCCTGGTCCACCTTCAGCGAAGTATCGAGCGAAACCAGCGCAATCAGATCCGCTGGCTGCATCTTGTTCTGCACAAACTCCCGCGCCGCTGCCACGCTGCGATCCAGGTCCTCCGGCTGCATCGAACTCAAGTCAAAGAAAAAAACAATCAGCCGGTGATCGCGCAACGCGTCAGGCCTGAAGCTATTCCTCGCAGCGGTGTTTTGCGCAGCCGCAGCCAGCCCGCTGATCGTAGCCTCATTCAATGCCTGAGCCCGGTCCACCGTCTCAAAATCAAAGCTCGAAAGCGGCTGCACCTTGCCGTTCTCAAGAATCGTAAAGTCGCCCCGCGTCAGCCCATCCACCAACGCGCCCGTCTTCGCATCCCGCGCCACCACAGTGGTCAGCACCAGGTCAGTCTCCGCTTTCAAAACAAAGCCACTGTCCGGCACAGGACTCACCTGCGCGATCATCTGCCAACCAGTCGGGGCGAGCATCACGCACATCGTCATTGCCCAGAATTTTCTGGCGCATTGCCTGAATTGACCCAACCCGCGCCCCCTCAAAACCTGAACCGTGCCTGAAAGTTAAACTGCCGCATCGCCGCCGCCGAAGTCACCGCTCCCGCTGTCGGCGAAGCCAGATTTGTGTCTACGCCCGAGTACTGCACCGTGTTGAAAACATTGTTCGCCGCCGCCCGCAACTCCAGGTTGCGCGTATCGCCGAGGCCCACCGTTTTTGAGAGTGACATCGCGTTTGATATCGTTCCCGGCCCGGCAATCGAGTTCCGAGAAGCATTGCCAAAGCCGCCTGCTACCGGCACCGCAAACGCCCCCGGATTAAACCACCGCTGCAACGACCCTCCACCCGCCAGCGCCGAAACGCCCGGCAGCCGGTTTGGCCGCAGTGAACCCGCCGTTCCCCTCGCCACGTCACTCACCGCCGCGGCATAACTCGGCGTGAGCGGCGTCCCCGTCGCAAATGTAAAGCTGCCTGAAACTGAAAGCCCTTCAAGCGCTTTTGATGCAACACCCCCGGCGCTCAGGAACTGCTTGTCCTTGCCAAACGGCAGCTCGAATAGATAATCGCCCGTAACCTTGTGCCGCTGGTCAAAGCTGCTGTTGCCTTCCTCAGCCAGCAGATCCTGCCAGCTCTGCGCCACCACCGTCGATGTCCCGCCAATCGAACCAGCATTGTCAATCGAGTGTGAGTATTGGTAGTTAGCCCCCAGTGAAATGCCATTCTGCATCCGCTTGCGCAGCCGCACCGTCGCCGCGTTGAAGTTAGAAAAAGCCGATGACTGCTCATAATTGAAGAGCACATCGCCGCTACTGAATTCATTCAACTGCGATTGAGGCCGTGGCGCGCTTGTAATATCCAGATGAGTACCCTTTGACCCGTTGTAGCCACCGTTGAAAACAATGCCCCAGGGCAGAGTCTTCTGGACATCGATATTCCACACCTGCACATAGGGCAACGAATAATGCGGATCAAGCGCGTAGTTGGGCGGCTGATTCGCCTCAGCCAATGGAAACCCATCGCTCAAAGCAATCGGCGCAGCAAGCGTGGCCTGATTGGTCTGCACATTGGCAAAAGGAGGCTGCCGCGCAAGCGTCGTCGCAAAGCCCGCATATTGCCCATTGGTGAAATTAATCCCATACCCGGCGCGCACCACCGTCGATTGCGGCAGGCGGAGCGCAACTCCCAGCCGGGGAGCGATCGCCGCACGGAAGGGATGAACCAGCGTCCCCGGCAACCCGCCGCAAAAACTCGCCGAGCACCCCGGAAACACCTCACCAACCTGCGTAAATCCGGGGTTAGCGGCCAGCCCTGCCAGATGCCCATATTTCTCTGAATAGGGCGAAAAATACTCGTAGCGCAGACCGTAGTTCAAACTCAAAATCGAGGTCGCCCTGAAGTCATCCTGCACAAACAAATCCCACACATTCTGGCGCAGGTAGCTCTTGGCAATTGAAGATTGAATCGTGCTTTCCTGAGGTAGCCCCCCAAGCAGGTCGCCCAGCGCGCTTCCGGTCGCAAAGCCGGTAAAGTAAAAGGTCCCAGTCGCATTGGAACTGCCAAGAAAATCCAGATGCACGCGGCGGTAGTCCCCGCCAAAGCGGTAGTTATGCTTGCCGTGGTTCCACGAAAGCGTTTCAGTCGCCGAAATCGTCTGCTGCAACCGAAAATTCGGCTGCTGCTCGTTCAACCCCGTCAGCCCACTCAGCACCACATTGGGCACGCCGTAATTCAACCTGCTTGCATTCAAGGGCATCGCCTCTGGCCCAGATACTCCTATCTCTGACGCAATATCCCTTCTATTCGTATAAAAGTTCGTCGTCTGGCTCTCGGTCCGGTTCCAGCCCAACTGCAGATTGTTACTGAGCTTTCGATACCCCAGCGAATATCCAGCCTGCGCCGCATAGTTATCCGACGCCTGCTTGCCCCCCAGCTCGGGAAAGATGTTCAGATTATCCAAGGCCGCATGGCTCCAGTTCACATTCGCATTCACGCTCTGCCGCAAGGCCTGGACTTGGGTCCTGCCTTGCCGCCCACCACCACCACCAGCGCCAAAAAGTGGTCCGGCATTCGATCCAAGGGAGCGCATGTAGCGCAGCCCTGCCTGGGTCTGATTACTTTGCCCAGTCGATGCAATGAAGTAGTTATAGGCACCCTTTGCCCCAGCCCCGGTAGCCGGAAGATTCGGCAGCGGAAAAAACGTCAGCAGGTTGCACGCCGGGCTGGCAAACGCCGAAAGCGCGGCCGGGCAATCGCCTCGTTCAGCCTGCGTCGGCACCACGGCATACTGAGTAAAGGGATTTGAGTTCCGCTGCCCGGAAAGCGTAAGAAAAACCGTCTGCTTTCCGCTCGGCTTAGCCATGCCCGGCAGCCACGGGGCACCGATGAAAGTCAGCCCAAACCGGTTCGTTCCATATCCCGGCTGCTGCGGAGACTGCCCCCGCAGCGCAAACGGCAATGCGTTCAGCGCTGAGTTGCTTCCCGTCCAGAACGCCGCCCCATGCGGTTGGTCCGGCCTGAAATTCCGAAATCCTCCTCGCCCACCACCAAAGCCACCAAATCCGCCGCCGCCCATCTCTGAACCACCAAAAAATCCGCCCAGCCCACCGCCCGCTCCACTCCCCGCCTGCGCCCGTGCCGTCTCAATCGCATCGCGAATCCGGTCAACGTCAATCCCCGCCAGCGGACTCACCGTTCCCGCCTGCCCCGTCACAGCCACCGATTCCGTGCCAAAACTCGCATTTCCAGCCGCACTCGGCAGTGCCGCGCCGTTGACACTCGTCCCGCCCTCAGCCGCATCCGTGCCTGCCGCAAGAGAACTGATAAGGCTGAGATTCTGCGCGCCACCCGTGCCCAACTGCCGCATCACCTGCGATATCTGTTGCCCCTGCTGCGTCTCGCGCGCATCCTTTTGCGCCACCCGCGAGGCCAGCTCCAGCTCGAAATCCACTTTCTGATCACGCCCACTGGCATTCAACAGCGCCTCGTGCGTGCTCACCGCAAACGCCGTAAACTCCGTCCGTAGAACGTATCGCCCATTCTGCGGAATTGTCATTGACCACGCGCCCGTAATATCTGTCGTCGTCGCAAATCGCTTGCCAGAGAGCGTGTTGGTCGCTGTAATCGTGACCCCGGGCAGCGGAATTCCGGCAATCTTGCCCTGAGCAACAGTCTTCACCACACCGTGCAAAAGGCCTCCGGCAACCAGCGGCGCCGGTGACACTACAGGCACCTGCGCCATCGCATCGCCCAGGATGGCCGCTCCAAACGACAGTGCACAAGCGATTGCGAGAAGGCGCAAGGAAGCGTACTTGAATGAAGCAATTCGCCGCTCGCTGGTCCCTGTCTCGATGCGCATGCACCCTCCAAGGGTGTGACGTTGCAGCCTCCGATAAGGTTTATCTCGCGCCACATAAACACACATCCCAGGCAGCCCCATCGTAAAATCAGGCATGTGTCCACAGACCGCTTCGCGCTTAGCCCCACCCCCACATCAATTCGCGATCCTGGAACTGTCACCTGCGTCGCCGCAAGTTGCCATCGCAGCCGCCCGCGAACTCCTCCTCGAATACGGCAGCTTCGTCCGCGAGCGACCTGAAATCACCACCTTCTGCTACGGAGCCCTCGCCGAAGAGGCGGCAGCTTTGCCGCACAGCTTTATCGCGCAAGGCGGCGGATGCCTCATCGCCAGCCTGGGCCCAGACCCGCTCGGCTTCATCGCCTGGCGCAGCCTGGCTCTCGACAAGAACTCACTTGCTGATCTGATCGAGAACGCCTGGGAAATCAAGCGGCTCTGGGTGCGCCCCGCAACGCGAGGAACTGGTCTCGGCCGCACTTTGATCGACGAAATCATCCGTCGTGCCCGGGCAGCCGGCAAAGCCCGCCTGTTGCTTGATACTGCCCCTCAAGTAATGCCCGCCGCCCATCACCTTTACCTTGAACTGGGCTTCAGGGAGTGCCCTTCTTATAACGGAAGCAACCCCAGCGGAATCGTCTTCATGAGCCGCGATGTGTCTTGAAATCATGCCAACCCGCAGACTTGACTGAGCGTGATCGGCCTTCCAAATGAACTTAGCGCCAGCCTCAGATGCAGGGACCAACATCAACCTGGCTGCCTGAGACGATCAATCCATCGACACGCTAAACTCCATTGAGAGGGCCACTTGTCAAGAAATTTCTTGCTTTCCACAGGTCCGCATGTTAACTATTAGAGCAACATCTCAGGTTTTGTGACCACGGGAGGAAACCCTCGGGCGCATGAGTGACGGGACTTCAACGATGAAGATCGGGACAACCATTCGCGGCCATCGATTGCAGAAGGGATTGTCGCAAGGGGACATCGAAAAGAAGACGGGGCTTTTGCGCTGCTATCTATCGCGCGTTGAAAACGGCCACACCGTCCCCTCGCTCGATACCCTGTCAAAGATTGCCCAGGCACTCGATCTGCCCATCGCCCAGTTCTTTGCAGAGGATTCGCTCAACCGCGAACTGAATACGCAAAAGCTTTCGGACGAAGAGTTGCGCTTCCTCACCCAGATCAGGCGCTACTCGACCAACTTGAATGAGAGCGACCGCAAGCTGTTGCTGGCCATGGTCAAGAAATTTGCCGCGACTGCCGTGCGCTAACGTACAAAAGCTTCCTCTAAGACGGACCCCAGAAAACCGTACTTAAAAAGTATCCAAAGAAGACCAGTACGGCTGTCATCAGGCCCACAGCAATCCTGCGCCGAAAATAGAACAACTTGCGCGGCGACCCCAGCAGCGGAACCATGGGCAGAGCAAACAGAATGCCGCCCAGAAAACCGCCTAGGTGCGCCATGTTGTCGATGTTCACGCCCAGGTTGAGGCGATTGCCACCAAAGCCAATTGCAAAGTTAATCAAGGCAAAATAAATCACATAGCGCCGCAGGCCGCTCAGTTCCTTGGGAGGAATTGGCAGCCTTGGGGATTTAAGCAGGACAATCAGTACCCCGGCCAGCCCGAAGACCGCCCCTGAAGCTCCAGCGCCAACCGCTATATTCGCCCTGTCTGGATGCGAAGCCATCGCGACTCCGACTGAAAGCAGATTTCCTGCTGCGCCAGACAGAACATAGGCAGAAAGAACCCCCACCGGCCCAATAAGCGGCTCACCCAACAAGCCAAGATTCCAAAGACACCACATATTCGAAGCCAGGTGAATGATGCCAACATGAACAAACATGGCCGTAACCACGCGTATCCATTGCCCGCCATACAGGATTGCGCCAGGATTGGTAGCGCCCCACTGATACAACTGATCCCGGGTAGGATCCCAAAAAGAGACACCGGAAATGACCATCGCGATAAACACCGCAACGTTGATGGCTACCAAAAGATAAGTCGCAGGCGCGTAGGCCCATGATCGCGGACCTGGCTGATTCGTTGGCAACCTGTCTCGGACAGCACGCAGTTCTTCCTGCTGCACGGCGCTGGGCGGGTCTGCGGGCGACCAGCCCTCGGGCGGTAAAATCTCGGGCGGCTGAACTTCGTGCTTCTGAATCAAGAAACCGGAAGGGGGGGGATTACTTCCCATATCACTACTCTAGTTGCCTTGACTGGCTCTGGCAATGCAAGCAGAGCACTCCATGAGTCTTTCCCGGTCAAAACTCCATACAACAACTCTCCTCCCCAATCCAATTCCGATGTAACCTGAAGAGTGCCAGGTCTTTGCCCGGGCGTCTCTGCGCACGGCCTCCGGCATCAATACCGCGATACTTAAAGGAAGCAAAATTGTCTGAATCCTCTGTAAATCCGAATGCAATCCTGACCGCTGACAATCCCGGCAGCAAACTGATCCACCGCGCCCTGCTCAGCGTTACCGACAAGACCGGCCTCGTCGCCTTTGCCCAGGCACTCTCCGGCCACGGCGTTGAACTCATCTCCACCGGCGGCACCGCAAAAGCCCTCCGCGAAGCCGGCCTCGCCGTGAAGGACATCAGCGAGCTCACCGGCTTCCCCGAAATGCTTGACGGCCGCGTCAAAACCCTGCACCCCAAAGTCCACGGCGGCCTGCTCTACATCCGCGGCAAGGCCGACCACGAAGAAGCCGTCGCCGCCCACGGCATCCTGCCCATCGACATGGTCGTCGTCAATCTCTACGCCTTTGAAAAGACCGCCGCACAGCCCAACGTCGCCTTCGGCCATCTCATCGAAAACATCGACATCGGCGGCCCCTCCATGGTCCGCTCCGCCGCCAAGAACTTCGAAGACGTGGCCATCGTCACCCAGGCCAGCGACTATTCGGCGCTCACTGAAGAACTTGCCACAAACCACGGCGGCCTCACCCGCGCCACCCGCTGGAGCCTCGCGAAGAAAGCCTTCGCTACCACCGCCGCCTACGACACCGCCATCGCCAACGCCCTCGACACAATCCCCGAGGCCCCCGCACCCGAGCTTCCCGCTGAAAAAGATAGCGCCAGTCTGCCCCAGACCCTGCGCATCAACCTGCGCCAGGCCGCCAGCCTGCGCTACGGCGAAAATCCCCACCAGCGCGCCGCTCTTTACGCTGACGGCTCCGGGCTCGGCATCGCCAACGCCCGCCAGCTCCAGGGCAAAGAACTCAGCTACAACAACCTCGTCGACCTCGACGCCTGCTGGGCACTCGCTGCCGAGTTCCCCGAACCCGCCGTCGCTATCATCAAGCACACCAACCCCTGCGGCGCAGCTACCGGCGCAACCGTTCTCGAAGCCTACGAAAAGGCTCTCGCCGCTGACCCCGTCTCTGCATTCGGCGGCGTCATCGGCATCAATCGTGAGGTCGACGCCGCAGCCGCTGCCCTCATCGCCAGGCTCTTTGTCGAAGCCATTGCCGCACCTGGCTTCACCCCCGAAGCGCTGGCCATCTTCGCCGCCAAAAAGAATCTGCGCCTCGTCGAAGTCAAATCCGCACCCGCGCAGCCGGTCGCCAAGCAGGTCTCCGGCGGCCTGCTCCTGCAGGATGCAGACACTGGAGCCATCACCGCCGCTGCCCTCAAAATCGTCACCCAGCGCCAGCCCACGCCAGAAGAAATCGCCAGCCTCCTCTTCGCCTGGCGCATCTGCAAGCACGTCAAATCGAACGCCATTGTCTATTCCCGAGACGGCCAGACAATCGGGGTCGGCGCAGGGCAGATGAGCCGCGTCGATGCCGCCCGCTTCGGAGCCATGAAGGCCGTCCTGTCCCTCGCTGGCTGCGTGGCTGCTTCAGACGCTTTCTTTCCCTTTCCCGACGGCCTTGAATCCATCGTCCAAGCCGGTGCCACCGCTGTCATTCAGCCCGGCGGCTCAGTCAAGGATAATGAGGTGATTGCCGCTGCCGACCGGCTCGGAATTGCAATGGTCTTTACCGGCATCCGCCATTTCCGCCACTAGACCCGTCGCCTGCAGGCAACGATCTGAAGCTGCGCCGGGTGCCCCCAGTCTCGCTTCTGAGACCGGGGTTTCACTCAGATGTTGTAATCAATGCATGCCCGGCTTGACCCAGTCCCTGACCAGTCTCCGAGAGAAGTCGCTGTCCCTCGCCCGCCGCATGGATTGGTTCCGCGGCCTCCGCGCCGCCACAGCCCTCAGCACCCCGCTCCTGCTCGCCGACGTCACCGGCCTGCCCCACCTCGGCTGGACCGCACTTGGCGGCATGGAAGCTATCGTCTCCGATGCCGGAGGCCCCTACCGCAGCCGCCTCGCGCGATTATCTTTGCTCTCGCTCGGCGGCGCACTGGCCGTCTTTGTCGGCACCCTCGTGGGCGATGACCTGCGCCTTGCCCTGCCCGTTACCCTGCTTTTCTGCTTTGCATGGACCTACCTCTCCGTCCTGGGCCAGCCCTTCTCTTCTGCCGGGCTGCTCGTTCAGGTCATCTATATCTGCGGCCTCGGCGACCCCGAACCCTCCCTGAGGGAAGCCTCGTTGCGGGTCGCTTTCCTGCTCGCCGGCGGCTGCTGGGCCACAATACTCTCGCTGCTCCTGTGGCCGCTCGACCCCTACCGTCCAGCCCGCTCGGCTGTAAGCAGTTGCTACGAATCTCTCGCCGCCTTCCTTGAAACCATTCAGAAGATGCAGCGCGAGTCGCAATTAACCCCGCTGACCGCCGACGACTGGCACCGCGCCGGCATCCTCCACAAGGGCCAGATACGCCGTCAGCTTGAAAAAGCCTGGGACGCTGTTGCTAACGTCCGCGCCGAAAGCCGCAGCGAAACCACCGAAGGTCGCCACCTCATCGTGCTGCTGGAGTCCGCCGACTTCATCCTAGAGCGCTCCGTCGCGCTCGCTGAACACGCTGAGGCCGCAGCCCTGCCGCATGTCGCCGATTCGCCTGAATCCGCTCACTGCCACGACGCTGGTCTGGACTACGCTAGCCTCAGCCAGCTGCAGGACGCATCGCTTTGGCTCTCGGCGCTCCTCCAGCGCCGCAGCGTTCGTCGTGTCGCCATCACCAACGCCGATGTCCTCCGACTCCGCGCTGAACTCGCGAAACTGCCTGCCTCGCTCAGCAACTGTCTCGCCCAGCACAATCCCGATGCCAGCTTCCTTGCTCAGCAGGTCGCCGAGATTGCCTCAAACCTCGACACCGCCATTGAAACCGCCGCTGCCCTCCGGCTTGGCGCGCCACCCCCGCCCCCGCTCCTCCGCCGAAGCTCCCGCTTCAACCTTGCCACTGCCATCCCCGGCCCCGGCTCTCCAGGCGGCGCTTCAGGCAACGCTCCGAGCGACTCTACAAGGCCCGCCACAGGCCTCCAATCCGCCGCAGAAAAACTCGCCGCCAACTGGCGCTCCAGCTCACTCCTGTTCCGCCATGCCGCCCGCGTCGCACTGGTCTGCGGATTTGACGTCTGCCTCATCGAAGAGCGCCACGTTGGCCACGGCTACTGGCTCATGATGACCTCGCTCGTCGTCCTGCAGCCCCACGTCTCAGGAACCCTGCGCCGCGGCCTGCAACGCATCGGCGGTACCGTCGGCGGAGGTATACTCGCGGCCCTGCTCGCCATCACCCTCCACTCCCAGCTGGTCACCGGCATTGTCCTCTTCCCCCTCGCCCTGCTCTCGCTCGCCTTCCTGCCCGTCAGCTATTCGGCCTTCGCCTTCTTCCTCACGCCCACCTTCGTTCTCGCTTTCCTCCGCCATTCCGGCGACTGGCAACTCGCCTTCCTGCGCATCGGCAACACCATTGCCGGAGCAGCCATCGCGATCGCTGCAATGACCGTCCTCTTCCCCTCCTACGAGCGTGAACGCATTGCCCGCTACCTCCTCGCCAGCCTTCAGGCCAACCGCCGCTACCTTGAGGCTCTCACCCAAAGCTGGAAGACCTCCGCCTCCGACATGCGAACCGTAGCCCTCGCCCGCCGCGCCTGCGGCCTCGCCCACAACGACATGGAAGAGTCCCTGGAGCGCGTGCTCGCCGAAACCTGGGCCCGCAAAACCTCCTCTGAAACCTTGCTCGCCTTCGCCGCCTATCTCCATCGTTTCTCCCAATCCATCACCGGCCTCGCCTCGATTCCCGGCCGCGCCGCATGGAAGCAGTCACCTGAAGTGCAAACCCGCCTCGCCCACATCCATCAGCGACTTGTGTGGCTCGAAGCAAACCTCGTCCCATCCAGCGAAGCGCCCTCAGATCCCTGGCCTCCACCCCACCCCGGCGAAGGCTCAGAGGACGGCGCGCCCGAGGATGTTCCCAGCCTCCGCCAGCTCCATCGCCTGGAGCGGCAAACCCACGTCATCCATCGCCATCTCCTGGCCATGCGCGCGGAACCCTGGCTCAATCGCCCCTGACTCGCTTGACTGGCCCCGCCTTTTCTCCTTTTCAAGCCCATAAACCCGCCAAATGTGCCAGTTTAACCATTTGCGGGATACAATCGTCCAATAGTTGATGGCTCTGTTCCGACTCCACAAGTGCGTACCGTTCAGCCGCAGATCTTCGCCGGCCGCGCCAGGCATATCGGACAAACCATCTACCCCCAGTCAATACGGGAAAGAGAGCGTGGCAAAGCCCAACATGACTCAAGCCCAACCGTTCCATTTGCGCGGAAATTCCCGTCTGCAAACCGCCATCGTAGCCGTAACCGCCATTCTTGTGCTCGGCACATCGGCTCCAGCGGCAATTGCCCAAAGCTCGCCCTCAGCTTCATCCGCGCCCGTGCCAGCGGTGACCACAGTGCAACCCGCTGCTTCAATGCCTGCTTCCATTCCGGCACCAACAGTAGACCGCTCCACCGCCTACTATCACGCTGCCCTCGCGCACACGTACGAAGATATGGCCACCAACTATGGCCGCCAGGAGTTCGTCACCCGCGCCGTTGAAGAGTACAAACTCGCGCTCAACGCTGACCCTGACTCCGCTCAGCTCGCCACCGGCTTAGCTGAGCTCTATTTCCGCGCCGGCCGCGTTCGAGAGGCCATCCAGACTGCCCAGGAACTCGTCAAGAAAGACGACAGCAACCTCGACGCTCACAAGCTTCTCGGGCGCATCTACCTCCGCTCCCTCGGCCAGGAACAGGGACCATCCAACCAGTCCAGCCCCAGCGCCCAGATGCTGGAACTGGCAATCACCGAATTCACCAAGATTGTCGCTCTCGAGCCCAAGAGTCTTGAAAACCGTCTTCTCCTCGGCCAGCTCTATACGGTCAAACACGATTCCGCAAAAGCAGAAGCCCAGTTCAAAGCCGGCCAGGATATCGAACCTGCTTCAGAAGACGTCATCCTCAACCTCGCCCGCCTCTATGCAGAGAACGGAGACATCAAGCGCTCCACTGAACTGTTGGAGTCCGTTCCCGTCACCGACCGCACGACCAAGGAAGAGTTCGCCCTCGGCGCCGCCTTTGAGCAGCTCAAAGACATGAAAAAGGCAATCGCTGCCTATCAGCGCTCGGTTGACATGGAGCCCGAAAATCTCGACGCAAGCCGCTCCCTCGCCCAGGCCCTGCTCGCCGACAACCAGCTCGACGAAGCCCTCAAGCAATTCCAGCAGCTCGTTGCCGCCGACCCTGAAGACATTGCGGCACTCGACCGTGTTTCTGAAATTCAGCGCCGTCAGGGCAAATACGCCGAGGCCCTGGTAACCATTCGCAAAGCGCGCGCCAAGGATCCAAACTCACTCGAAGCCGGCTACAACGAAGGCCTCCTCCTCGATGTGCTTGGCCGCTATGACGAAGCCATCGCCGTCTACGAAAAAATGACCGAGCTCACCGAGCACGCCAACGGAGCTTACACCGCAGAGGAAAAAGCCAACCGCAGCATCTTCCTCGAGCGCCTCGGCTCTGTTTACCACGAGCAGGACAAGACCACCGAAGCCATCGGCGCATACCAGAAGCTGATCGATCTCGGCGGCGAATTTGCCAAGCGCGGCTATCAGGGCCAGGTCGACACCTACCGCGACGCCAAAAAATTTGACCTGGCCACCGAAATCTGCCGCCGGGCCGTCGCCGCCAATCCCGACGACCGCGATCTCAAGCTCCTCCTCGCCTGGCAACTCGCCGACACCGGCAAGCTCGACGAAGGTCTGGCCCTTGCCAATGGCCTGCTCAACGGCAAGCCCGGCGACCGCGAAGTCTACCTCCAGATTTCTCAGATCCAGCTTCGCCTGCGCCACTGGAAAGAAGCCGAAGACGCCCTCGCCAAAGCCGAGCCCTTTGCCGTCAAGGAGGAAGACAAGGCTAACCTGTACTTCCAGAAAGGTGCCCTCGCCGAGCGCGAAAAGAAGTACGAACAGGCCGAGCAGCTCTTCCACAAAGTTCTTGAGATTGACCCCAACAACGCCATCACGCTCAATAACCTCGGCTACATGCTCGCTGACAAGACCAGCCGCTACGCAGATGCGCTCAAGTACATCCGCAAGGCTGTCGATCTTGAGCCGATGAATGGCGCTTACCTTGACTCACTCGGCTGGGCCTACTTCAAACTGGGCCAGTATGAAACCGCCGAAGACAACCTCCGCAAGGCAGTCGAACGCACCTCCACCGACCCCACTGTCCACGACCACCTCGGTGATCTTTACGAAAAAACCGGGCGCATCCGCCTCGCCGCCGCCCAGTGGGAAATCTCCATCGCCGAGTTTGCCAAGTCTGCCTCAGCCGACGTTGAGACAGCCGAGGTAGCAAAAGTCCAGAAGAAACTGGAAGGCGCCCGCGTCAAACTGGCCAAGCAGGAAAGCCACCTCGGCGACACCAAACAGCCCTGAACCGGGGTCTGGCTAAACACAATTGAAGAGCTCACAATCGAAAGCCCCGCCGAAGTGCTACTCCGGCGGGGCTTTGCATTTCACATATCACGCACGTTCTTGACTACTGATGGGCTGCCGCCGCATTGGCATAAACATCCACATTTGCCTTGTCGACCAACGCCGTCCCCGTATCGATGAATACCGGGAACTCAGAGAAAGCATCCACGCTGTAGTCCTTGGTCAGAGATGCTGGCTTGTTATGGAATATCTCATCCAGCTCCTTCAATCCCACAAATCCCATCGAATAGGGCTTCTGTGCAATCGTCGCCTCGATCGTGCCATCTTTGATCTCGGCCATTGTGTCCTGCTCCACATCCCAGGCGATAACCGTCCGGTCTGTCACTTTTTGCCTCCGCACCGCATCCGCCACCACTTTGCCTGACGAAGCTTCGAGGCACACAAACGCATTCACGCGCGCAATGCCCGTCTGCGTCAGATACTGCTGCGTGTTGTCAAAAGCATTGCGCGCATCACCCTTGATGTTGACCACGTCGAGAATCTTAATGTCCGGATGCGTCGCAAAGATGTCCTTGAATCCCTGCAACCGCTCATCGAGATTCGGCTGTCCCGGCATCGAAAAGAACACCACATTCCCGCGCCCGCCCAGCTTCTCTACGATCCGCTGACCGCCAAGGTGCCCGGCCGCCAGGTTGTTGGTGCCAATGAAAAACAATCGACGGCTCGTCGGTGCGTCCGAGTCAATCGTAATCACCGGAATGCCCGCCGCGATGGCCGCATCGATGCCTGGCTTCAACACCGATTCGTCCGCTACTGATATCAGAATGCCCGCAGGCTTGGCCGCGACCGCGTGGTTCAGTTCCTGCAGTTCTGCTTGCGCATCGTAGCTATCCGGGCCTGCAACCTTCACTGTGACCTTATACCGCGCGCCCGCCGCATTGAAGCCGGCAATTGCAGTCTTCCAGTAGGGCAATGAGATGTTGGCCGCGACCAGATAATAAACTTCTGAAGTCGCGTGCCGCCCGCAGCTGGTAACCAGCAGCAGGGTTGGTGAAATCAACAGTGCAGCAACTTTCTTAACCAGTGTCATGTCAAAGTCCCCCAGGTTCAGTCAGTGTTAGAGATCATTCAATGCAATTACTACCGGCGAAGTCCTCGAAGTACTAGAAGTCTTCGAAGTCGTTAACCACTTCCATCAGCGTGAGCCCAGCATCGTTCCCCAAGCCAGCACAAAAGTACCGTGAAGTGTACTCCCGATAATTCGCCTTGTCCACACTCGACTTATACATTTTGTCCCTGTTTCAGGACCTCCAAGCCGGAAATGGTTTCATCCTGATGCAGGCGTCCCCGACCGGTTTCCATGCTCAACAGATGCAACCTCCAGCGCCCCGAGTAGACTGTGTGCATGGACGGTTTTCAATCCTCGGCTCAGCCGCAAACCATGCCGTCGGCCGCTTCGCTCCGGCTGCCTGCGGGTCTCGCCGTCACCGGTACAGAAACCGATCCGCTCTCCGCGCGCGACTATCCCGAACACCCCCATCCCTATCGCTCCGCATTCGTTCGTGACGTCGGCCGCATCCTGCACGCCAAGGCCTTCCGTCGCCTCGCCGGCAAAACTCAGGTTTTCACCCGGATCGCAGGCCGAGGCCTCGAAAGCGACCACGCCCGCAGCCGCCTCACCCACACCCTTGAGGTAGCCCAGATCGCCCGCACCGCCGCCGCTTCCCTGGGACTCAATGCCGCGCTCGCCGAGGCTCTCGCTCTGGTCCACGACATCGGTCACCCTCCTTTTGGCCACGCCGGAGAACACACCCTCGACCAAGCCCTCAGCGCCCACAACCTCGGCTTTGACCACAACCTCCACGCCCTCCGCATCGTCACCAGCTTTGAAGAACGCTACCCCGCCTTCCCTGGTCTCAACCTGACCCTCGCCGTCCGCGAAGGCATCATCAAGCACTCCCGTGATTACAGCCCTGCCACCCATCCTGAGCTGGCCGCTTACTTTCTCGACCAGCAGCCTCCCCTCGAAGCCCAGCTCATCGATCTGGCTGACGAGATCGCATACCTCACCGCCGACCTGGAAGACGGCCTCGCCGCTTCCATCCTCAACCTCGATGAAGTTCGCGATCATATCCCCCTATTTGCAGCTCTCTATGCTGACGCAGAACGCAGTTTTCCCGCCGCCAAACCCATCCTCCTCGCCAATGAAGCTCTGAAATCCATGCTCAACGCCCTGGTGACTGACCTCATGGCCGAGGTCGCCTGCAGCATCCAGGCCGCCGGCATCGTATCGCTCACAGAACTGCGCCAGGCCAAATCCCGCTTCGCCACCCTCAGTGAACCCATGCAGGCCCAGCGCCACATCACCAAACGCTTTCTCTACGCCAACCTCTATCAGTCCAGCGCCCTGGAGGCCGAACATGCCCGTGCCCGCGAGGTCATCCAGACCCTTTTCTCTGCCTGGACTGCCGACCCCGCGCTGCTCCCGGCCGACCACATAGCCCGCGCCCGAGAAGAGGGAGTCCCCCGCGCGGTCGCCGATTACATCGCCGGCATGACCGATTCCTATATCGAACAGGCCTGTGCCGCACACCACTCTGGAAGCAGTTTGCCTCAAACCTGATTCCTCCTTAAAAGAAATTCTTTACAAGACCTGTCACAAAGGCCCGAGGAAATGTACTACTCCCATGTCAGCAGTTTCTGACATACTTCTGTGCACCTCCCCCTCGGAGACCCCAAAATGAATCTGCAAAATCCGGCACTCGCCTCTTCGACAGAATTTGCGGCTGAATCCTCGCCGCGCAGCATCACCCCTGTAACCCACCCCTCACGCACCATCGGCTTTGCCGTTCTGCTCACCGTGCTTGCTTTCTGCTTCCCTGCATTTGCGCAGGAACTGCAACCGGCCCTCAACACTCCCCAGGCCGCACCCAAAACCGACGGCTACGGCACCGACGTCTACTCCGACACCGTTGTCCATGTAGCCCCGCACGCTCCCGTTCCGTTCACTGATACACCCCGTCGCAGCACCCAACCCGATCAGCAACTCCTTCCCGACCAGATGCACCTCAGCGGCCAGGGCATTCGCGACGACTTTGACAACAACGTTCCCACCGCATGGTGGATGTACACCGGTCAGACCCCCGCTCAAGTTTCTACAATCCTTACCAACGACCAGGCCCGGATCATCGACCTCGAGGTAGACTCCGTCTCTCCCTTTACCCTGACCGTGACTCTCGTCAAGAACACAGGCACCTACGCCAAGGGCTGGTGGTGGTATTACGGCTTGACTCAAGACCAGGTCTCAGCGGCCCTCACAACCAATAACGCCCGGCTCATCTCGCTCAAGGCCTACGACAGCGGCGGCGGCCAGATTCGCTTTGCCGTCGTCATGGTCCCCAACACCGGCGTGGACGCCAAGGCGTGGTGGTGGTATACCGGCCAGTCTGTCTCTTCACTTTCAAGCCTTCTTCAGTCAAACAACGCGCGGCTGATTCAGGTTGATCCCTATGTATCTGGTGGCCAGACCGTTTACACCGCCATCATGATCAGCAACACAGGGGCCGACAAGCAGGCCTGGTGGTGGTATATCAATATTTCTGGCAGTGCGCTTTCTAACGCTGTTAACCAGAACAGGGCACGCATCTTCTACCTCACCGGAAATGCCGACGGCACTCTCAACGCCATCATGGAAGGATGCACGACCAACTGCTCAGAGTGGTGGTATTACTACGGCACCCAGGCCCAGGGGCTGCTCAACGCCGCTCTGCAAAACGGTGCGCGCATGGTCAACTTTGACAGCTACCCCGGCTGCGGTGGACGATGCTATGCCGGCGCAATGATCAACAACTCCAACGCCATCACCACTCGTGTCGGCAATATCATCCGGTCCGGCGGTGTCATCGGCACCGAGGGGCTTTACCTCAAGCAGGTGGGTGGCCCCGTTTTGGCTGGCCTCGAAGATTGGGCCGTCTTTGAACCCGCCAGTACCATCAAGGTCATCGCCAACCTTTACTCGCAACGCCAGATTCAAAAGCTTGCTGTCGGCGAGAAAACCCCCATCACTCACTACATCAACGGTCCGGGAAGCTGCCCCAATCCCCCACTCGTGAGTGGAACCGAGTCACTCTCCACCGCCCAGCGCGAGATGATGTACCACTCAGACAACACCCGCACCCGCGAAATCACCGACTACTTCGGCGATGCCAACATCAACGCCTACGCCGCGAGCATCGGTGCAACCAACACCACCATCAACCACATCATCGGCTGCGGCGGACCTACTCCTGACACCCTCACCCTCGACGACGCTGGCAAAATATACGAGGGCGTCGCCAATCAGACACTGCTCAGCGGTAGGAACCGTGGCATCTTCTACAGCAACATGGCTGGCCGCGCCCAATTCCAATCCGAGGGCTACGACTGGACTGGCCTCTGGTCCACAGACATTCCCAACATCATCAACCAGGTTGCTCCAGCCGGCTATACCGCCGCACAGAAGACCGCCTACTACAATTCCATGAACCTCGCCTACAAGGCCGGCAACTACCTCTTCTGCGGCAACAATGCCTGCACCAACGTCACAGAAGACATCTCCATTGCCGGCTGGTTCCAGCTTCCCTACTGCACCGCAACCGGCACCACCTATCACGGTTATGTCTTCGGTGTCATGTTCTCGAATGAGCCCAACACCGGCTACTTCCAGGGCAAGGTCACTCCCGCAGACGCCAACTTCACTGCCTCCAAGGCAGAGCTGCTCCGCGAACAGATCAAGGCTGGCATGACCTCCTGCCTCAACAAGTCACTCAACACTCTCACCTGGAGCCCCGCAGATCTTGTCTTTGCCAACACTACCGTCGGCCAAACCACCGCTGCTCAGGTCGTCACCCTTACCAACAACCAGCTCGTTGCCGCCACCGGCCTCGGCGTCTCCTTCTTCGGGGATTTCACCCTGACCCACAACTGCCCGGCCACGCTCGCAGTCGGCGCATCCTGCACCATCAACGTCAAATTCGCACCCACGGTAATCGGGGAACGCACCGGCTCCGTCGTCATCACCGACAGCGGCACGGGCCAACCCCAGACCATCCAACTCACCGGCACCGGCCAGTAGCTGCCAACCAGTCTCCCCCGCAAAAGCAAATGCCCGGCCTGCACCCAGGTCGGGCATTTGCTTTTCTCCCTCAAATCACTTCGGTCTGCGGGTGCCCCCGGTCTCGATTCTGAGACCGGGGTTTTCACAAAAAGCTGAAACCACAAGCCTCTTCTTGCATTTTTCGAGGAGTGAGCTTCCCCTACTGCACCTTGCCCGAGGGCCGCAGCCGCCGCAAATCCAGCGCGCACTCCACTGCGTTCTGCGCCGCCAGCCGCAGATTGTCGCTCGCCGCAAACAGCCAGAACCGCTTCGTCTCACCGCTCAGCCGGTCTACCGGGGGCTCGGGCTTCAGCCAGATCAGCACATCATTCTGCCCTGCAGCCGCCAGATTTGACGGCGAATCCGTCTCCTCCAGCACCAGATCCATGTGCTCCCCGCCAAGCGCGTCTTCAATCAGCGCCAGCGGAACTGCTCGCTCAAGCTCAATGCAGATTGAGAACGTATGCCCGTGAAACACCGGCGCATGCAGCAGTTGCAGCCGAATTTCCGGCAGCCGGTCTCCAGCCAGCGCCGCGTAGTGCCGCCTGATCCGCCCCTCAGCCCGCGTCAGGCTCGCTGTCGCACTCTCTCCAAAACTCGAAAGCGTGTTGTACGCCACCTGCGTATCAAAAACAGCCCGCGGCATGGTTTGAAAGCTCAGCAAGCTCACCGTCTGCTGGTGCAGCTCATCCAATCCATCCTTGCCATACTCTGAAGCTGGCTGCAACACCGTCGCCGATGCAAACCGAATTTCCGCCGCATCCTGCAAGCGGTCCATCAGCAGCGCCAGTGCAACCGCCGCTGCATGCGCCGGCACCACCGCCTTCGTCAGCAGATCCGGCATCCCCATCACTTCGCTGATCCACGGCGCACGCACCAGCACCCCCGGCTCTTCGTCCAAAGTGCCACTCAAATCAAGTACCGTCGAACCAGCCCGGAGCGCATGCCGCCAGTAACGCCGCGTCATTTCCTCACTGCCGGCAAAAAACGTAAAGTCGATCTCCTCAAACGATCCTTCACCAATCGCCTGAATCACCGTGACCTCATCGCCCACCTGCTCCAGGTTGCCCTGCGCCTCCTGCTCATCGAGCAGCAAAAAACTCGCGCCCGCCAGCGGCGACTCAGTCAGACACTCCTTCAATTCCTTGGCCAGCAGCGAAGAAGCTCCAGCAATCGCAATCTTGTATTCAGCCATGCTCTACGAATTCCCGTCCAAATCTTCTTCTCCCCGCGCGCCTGACTGTTCATGCGCCGGAGGGTGCTCTTCCATCGGTTCCCAGGCATTGTTGCGGCGGTCCATCTCTTCCCAACCCTCGCGCACACTTTCGTCGGGTAACTGAGAATGATGATCCTGCGAAAATTGCGGCCCCACTGACGCTGCGGTTTCCCCTCCATCTGCGGCAGAGGTGGGCATCTGTCGCCTCTGCCGAGACCACGAGTAAGCTGCCCGTGCCCATATCCCCGAGAACATGTACACCAGCGCCAGAAAAAACAGCGCACCACGCGAAAAACGAATCAGCACAAAGGCCCCAATCGCCAGCAGAGCAATCAACTGAAACGGCTGCGTCCGCGATAGATTGATTTCCTTGCCCGACCAGAAGCGCCACGTGCTCACCATCAGGAATCCCAGCAGCCCCACCAGGCAGACCCACAGACTGGCCAGCCACCAGTTCGGTATCGGAATCCCATAGCAACAATGCACGGTCGCGCCAATCAATCCCGCCGCAGCCGGTATCGGCATGCCCACAAAATACTTCCGCTCGGGTCTGCCCGGATTGCCGAGCCCGGAAAGGCCGCTTACTGGAACTTCCGGCTCTGGATCGTGACTGATATTGAACCGCGCCAGCCGCGAAGCCCCGCACAGCAGATATAGAAAGCAGACAAACGAGCCAATCTGCAGCAGCGGCGTGCGCACCTGCGCGCTGATCGTCACCGGCAACGAGTGAAAACCCCAAACAAACGCAAGCAGGCTGGGTGCCACGCCAAAGGTGATCGCGTCGGCCAGCGAATCCAGCTCCTTGCCAAATTCACTCGTGGTATTGGTCATCCGTGCAATGCGCCCATCAAGTGCGTCAAACGGAATCGCGATGCAGATCGCGATCGCCGCCCAATCCAGATGCGACGCAGCGGCACCGTTGGCCGTCAGCGAATCCATCGTCTGGGTAATCGCAAAATACCCCAGCCCGATGCTACCGGCGGTAAACAGCGATGGCAGCAGATACATTCCTCGCCGCACCCGGGCAGCACGCTTGTGCGCCTCGGCCGGCGTCCTCCGCGTGGCACCCGAAAAGCGGTTCATCAACGGCCTGCCCCGTCCGGCTGCGGCATGACGGCGAGCACGGACGCTCCGCCCTTCACCCGCATACGCGGTTTCACCTGCATCACTGCCTCAATTGGCAGCAGTACATCCACGCGCGAGCCAAACTTGATCAGTCCAACCCGCTGTCCTCGATCAAGTCGGCTGCCCACGACCGGGTTGAAAACAATCCGCCGCGCCAGCAAACCGGCAATCTGCTTGAATGTCACTTCCACGCCGTCGTCCCCGCGCACCGTGACGATATTCTGTTCGTTCTGGTCCGCCGACGCCGGGTTCATCGCATTCAGATACAACCCCTTCTGATAGCGAACCTCAGTAACCATCCCGCCAATCGGCGTGCGGTTCACATGGACGTCAAACACACTAAGAAAGATGCTGATCCGCTGACGAGGGCCTGCAGGCGTCTCAATGCGAACCGTCTCCGTCACCAGCCCGTCTCCGGGAGACACAACCAGCCCCGGCCCTTCCGGAATAGACCGCTCCGGGTCCCGGAAAAACCACAGGAAAAAAGCAGCCAGCAGCAAAGGCACAAGCGCCAATGGCCAGCTCGTCAGCCATAACAAGAGACCAGCCGCAATGACCAGTCCCAGTCCGTAGAAATAACCGTCTTTTACCATAGTTTCAAACGCAATGGTCCCAGACGATTATACGGGCGTAAAGTCCGCAAATGCAGGCTCGTCACTCCCGCTCCGCTATCCTGCCTTGCTTTGAATCGCCGTCAGACCTGAACCGTCACCCGATGTTGAATTGCAGAAATGAGGTCCTTTGCGTGAAGCTTCAGCTTCTTCAGTCGCACCTCTTCCATTTGTTCTTCCGCTGAAAGATAAGGCTTGGTCACCAATTCGTTCAAGCGCAGAGAATACCGCTGATGCTCGTTATGCAACCGCGCAATCTCCGCGCTCAATTCCACTTCGATTGGTTCATCCATTTGGCACCTCGTTTGTGATGGAACACTCATGTATACGCCCGATGAATTCTTCCCTGCAAGCGGCTTTCGCGCATTCAATGACCAAAGTGTGGAAAACCGGTACATTTGCCCGCTCAGCTAGAGCTCCATTCCCATCACGACCGCATCGTCCACCGGATGCTGGTAATACTTCCGTCGCCGCCCCCGCTCTCGAAACCCCATTCCCTTGTAGAGTGCCACCGCACGCTCATTGGATGCCCTGACCTCCAGCGTCATCTCCTCCGCATCGCGAGCCTTGGCCGCAATCATCAGTTCCCCCAGCAACTCCCGCCCCAGACCCTTCCCCTGGGCCAAACCTTCGACGCAAATCGTCTCCAACTCCGCCGTGCCTTGCACAATCTGCGCCACCGCAAATCCCGCTACCCCGCCGTCAACCTCTGCGACTAGCGCAATCCGCTGCGGCACGCTTCCCGGCTCAATTGCCTTCGTATAGGCTTCGATTGCCCAATGTGGAGCACTCGCCAGCGAATCGGCAATCGCCAGCACAGCCGCCAGATCCTCCTCCTTCATCGCCCGCAAATGCACCATCCCTAGCCTCGCCCCGCAACCTTCGCGTCCGCACCGCGCAGATAGTACCCATCGAGCGCCGCCACATCCGCGAACCGCCCCGCCCGCCAGTCGCTGACCCCATACCTCAGCGCATCGGCAGCCGTCGGCGCGGCCAACTGCACCACATCCGGCTCACCTACGAGCTCGTCAATCCACTGCGCTACCGCTGCCTCGCAAACAGCCACCCGCCCCGCGAATCCACCCATCGCATTCACCTCGCCAGCCGTCATCAGCACCTCCCGGGCCGCCTCGCCAGCCTGATAGAAACCGCAAAACACCTGCCCCCGGTGCGCGTCCAAAATTGAGCACCGCGCCTCCCCTTTTTCCGCCAGCAGCGCCAGCCGACTCACCGCCACCACCGGCAATCCCGCAGCCTCAGCCAGCGCCTTCACCGCCGCCACGCCAATTCGAATCCCCGTAAACGTCCCCGGCCCCGACACCACCACAATCCCGGCCAGGTCGCCAACCGCCACCCCAGCCCCAGCCAGCAGCTCGGCGATTCCCGACACCAGCCCCACAGAGAGCGCCCCGCCCGCAATCCGGCTCTCGCCAAGCAGCTCAACCTCAGCCTCCACCACCCGCCCCAGCGCCACCGAACCCTCAACACCGCAGCTATCCACCGCCAGCAACAAACCGCCCTCCCTCATCGCTTCGCCTCCACCAGCTCCAAAAGCACCCCGCCCGCGCTCGACGGATGCACAAACACATACCGGTGCCCGCCCGCCCCCACCTGAATCGTCTCCGAAACCAGCCTTACGCCCAACTCCCGCAGCCGTTCCACAGCCGCCTCCAGATCTGGCACCTGCAGCGCCACATGGTGTAGCCCCTCGCCCCGCTTCTCAATAAACCGCGCCACCGCCGACTCCGCCTCCGTCGCTTCCAGCAGCTCAATCCTGCTGTCGCCGAGCGCCAGCATTGCCACCCGCACCCGCTCCTGCGCTACTTCCTCCACATCACCAACCACCACCCCCAGCGCCTCATACAGCCTCCGTGACTCCGCAATCGACCGCACCGCAATCCCCAAATGATCCAAAACGGCAGAATCCAGGGCTTTCAACGTAGGCCGGGGATTCATCCCCGGCATTATCGGCTCAGCTCGCATCTGAGCTTTATCCCCTGAGGTAAGTCTTTGCCGCAGTCCGTCCAACACCCCCAACAGCTCTGCCACCCCAAGCCCCGTTGTCGCCACCGTCTTCACCACCGGCACAGTCTTTCCCGAGAGCCCCACCACCTCCTGAATCTCCCCCTCCAGCCTCTCCACTCCGGGCGCATCTGCCTTGTTCAGAACAAAAACATCTGCAATCTCCAGTACCCCCGCCTTCAGCCCCTGAATCGAATCCCCCATCCCCGGTACCAGCACCACCGCCACCATATCCGCCAGCCCGACCACCTCAATCTCGCCCTGCCCCACCCCCGTCGTCTCAATCAGCAGCACATCAAATCCCGCTGCCTCCATCACCGTCAACACATCCTCCGTCGTCGCCGCCAGCCCACCCAGATGCCCCCGCGTCGCCATCGAACGGAAGTACACCCCGGCATCCTCGCCAGCCAGCCGTATCCGGTCCCCCAAAATCGCTCCGCCCGTAAACGCACTCGAAGGATCCACCGCCAAAATCCCCACCCGGCGTCCCTGCCCGCGCAATTCTCGTGCCAGCCCATCCACCAGCGTGCTCTTCCCTGCTCCCGGCGGCCCGGTAATCCCCACCCGCAGCGGGCGCTTCATTTCCTTCAATACCTCCCGGCACAGCCCCAGCAAACCCGCCGCCTCAGCCGCCCCATCCTCCACCAGCGAAACCGCACGTGCTAAAGCGCGCACGTCCCCGCCACGCAGCCCCGCAAATAGCCGCGCCGCATGGCCATTTGCCCCAAATTCACGCTCTGACCGGTTCTCACTCATCGCTTCACAACCCGCACGTCCTCTTCTTCCGCTAATCTTGTAAGCAGCATCCTCATTCCCCAGCGCAACGAGGCTCCCTTTTGGCGGCGGCTACCTTAACATTCCACGATACATGGCGGCCCAAAGCCAACCCCTGGGTCATCGCCATCACCGTCACCCTCGCCACCTTCATGGAGGCGCTCGACACTTCCATTGTCAATGTCGCCATGGGCCACGTCGCCGGCACCCTCTCCGCCAGCCGCGACGAAGCAACCTGGGTCCTCACCAGCTACCTCGTCGCGAACGCCGTCGTCCTCCCCATCAGCGGCTGGATCGCCAATCGCATCGGCCGTAAACGCTTCTACATGTCCTGCGTCTTCCTCTTCACCCTTGCCTCATTGCTCTGCGGCATCGCCCCCTCGCTCGGCATGCTCGTCTTCTTCCGCGTCCTTCAGGGAGCAGCCGGCGGCGGCCTCCAGCCCTCAGAACAGGCCATCCTCGCCGACACCTTCCCTCCCGAAAAGCGCTCTATGGCCTTTGCCGTCTACGGCATGGCCGTCGTCATGGCCCCCGCCCTCGGACCCACCGTCGGCGGCTGGATCGTCGATAACGCATCCTGGCGATGGCTCTTCTTCTTGAATATTCCCGTCGGCATCCTCTCCCTCATCCTCACGCAGCGGCTCGTTGAAGATCCCCCATACCTCGCCGAACGACGCAAAAAGAAGGAAGGCATCGACTACTGGGGCCTCGGCCTCCTCATCGTCTTCATCGGAGCACTCCAGATGCTCCTCGACAAGGGCCAGGAAGACGACTGGTTCAGCTCCAACTTCATCGTCACCGCCGCTGTCGTCGGCCTCATTGCCTTCGCCTTCTTCCTCTATCGCGAATTGAACGTCGAACACCCCATCGTCGACCTCCGCCTCTTCAAACGACGCAACATCGCCATGACCCAGATCGTCATGTTCATGGTCGGCGCCAGCCTCTACTCCAGCACCGTCCTCATTCCCCAATACCTACAAGAGGTCATGGGCTACAGCGCCCGCCAGGCCGGCATGGCCGTGTCAACCGGGGGACTCGTGCTCATGTTCCTCTTCCCCGTCGCCGGCATGCTCGCGCCCAAATTTGACCCGCGCAAACTGGTCGCCATCGGCTTCTGCATCACGACTTATGGCTTGTTAAGAATGACCAACATCAACCAGCAGATCAACTTTGGCCTGGCCGTAAGCTGGCGCGCCGTCATCGCCATCGGCCTGCCCTTCCTCTTCATCCCCATCAACACCCTCTGCTATGCGGGAGTGCCTCAGGAAAAGAACAACGAAGTCTCCGGCCTCACCGCCCTCAGCCGCAACGTCGGCGGCTCGGTAGGCATCAGCTTCGTCACGACCTTACTCTCGCGCCTCTCACAGCGCCACCAGGCCATGCTCATCAGCCACGCCGTCACCGGCAACACCGCATTCGACCGCATCCGCGCCGCCCTCGCCGCCGCCTGGACAAGACAGGGCTGGTCCGGCCCAGACTCCACTCTCCACGCCGGCGCCCAAATCTACGGCATGCTCCAATCCCAGGCAAGAACTCTGGCCTACGTAGACGTAATCTGGATATTAGTAGCCCTCACCGGCCTGCTAATCCCCCTACCCTTTCTGATGAACCGCCCCAAAAAAGGCACCCGCTCCGCCGAACCGGTCCACTAAAGGATTCTTTTCGAATTGCCGCTAGTAGCCCCCAGGGACATTCCGACTGAAGTAGCGAACTAATCGATCGAAACTGGCGAGTTCAATTTCGCGCTTTAACTCTGTGCTCCACTGACTCCAGATGCGTTGGGCCCAGCGTATTGTCGTCCCTTCATCGATCAGAAATGTCTCGGTTAGGTATCGCGGGTTGTTCACGAATAACTCTCTGCCACTCCCTAACACTGCGGTGAGACAGGACGCCGGGCTTAACAAGATTCGGATTCTCTTCCGCTTTTTGGCGAGTTGAACGCCCCACAAAAAACTCTTGAAATTCTTCCGCCAATTTCTTAGTGGGAACCCTTCCATTCGAATCAGCCAGTTCACACATAGTCTTCACGAGCAGCATCTTGTAGCACAGCGTCATGGACTGTTTTTCAATCTCATATAGTATTTGGTAGGTTCCCTCTGAAAGCACTCCGGGGGTCGTCTCAATCTCGATATCAGGCGGGTTTGGATTGAGGGAATGAGTTAAACAACTGGCAACTCTTCTCTCAAACTCATGTTCTCCATATTCCTTGCACTCATACCCGTGCTCGTCGAGAAACTCTTTGTGCTGGGGTACAATCCGATTCGCAATAAACATCAGTCGCAAATGTATGCTCGGGTATTTTGCCCTGTAGTCGAAATAGTAGTAAAAATGCCTTTGAAGATGTTCTTCGTCTAACCTGCCACGCTGGATTTCGACCAACAAATGTCGTGATAGCGAATCGCTGAAAAGGATGTCGGGCCGACGACCATTAATGACAACTTGCCGACGGATGAGGGAAAGTCCGGGCTCGATGAATAGGTCTGGACATCGGGCGACCGCTTCCTCCATTTGAGCTTCAAGCATAGCTCGAAATTAAGACTCGAAGGGTTGTATGTCAACTGACTTGTCCAGGGTGGCCCATCCTAGACGTGCATTCTGCGTCAACGAAGCGTGATTCACCCCTCGCAAGAGCAGCAAACTCACTCAATCACAGGCGCTTCTGTCTGCCCATGCAGCAAAGCAATGCCAAAAGCACCCCAACAAAGCACCGACGGCAAAAGCGTCAGGATGACTGAAAACTGCAGTCCCAGACGAAAAGCCCTCACCCCAAAGGCCGCTGCTCTCTCCGCCGTCGTCGCTCTTCTCAGCAGCAACTCACAAATCCATCCGCCCGTATAAAACACATTGGCCAGAATTCCATAAAAGAAAATACCGAAGACCCCAAGCAATGGGCCGTCAGGCAATCCGATCGCCTCACCCACTATCGGCTCAGATGTAAACGCGCAGATGAGGCAGAGAATACAGGTAAGAATGCCAGCCAATCCCACCACATAGTTGAAGAAGAAACGGCGGCTCTCCCACCATAAAATCACTTCAACATCGCCAGCACACGGCAAGTCCCGCTTGAACTTCTCGCCGTCAAACCATGACTTGATCAATCCAAACAAGATGCCCGCCCTCGACATCATTATCAACTAGCTAACATTCCAACTTCATAGTAAGTGGGTGCCCCAGGTCCCGCCTCCGGGACCTGGGCCAGATTCGTGCGCAGCACGATGAACTCCCGCCGCCGTTCGCCAGCACCTGCGCCGTCAACGGCACCTGCGTCTGCGCCCCCGAACCCTCAGTCAGCGTAAATGTAGCCGTCTCAGTTCCGTCTGCCACCACTGGAATCACCGTGAACTGAATCGTGCAGCTTGCACCCCCGGCAATCGTACCCGAACATGTATTTGCGGTGATGGTAAAGTCTGTTGCGCCCGTCAGGCTCTGCCCCCGGATCGCCACCGGCAATCCAGTCGCATTGGTGAACGTCACCGTCATCGCCGGATTGTCGCCGACCACCAGTTGCCCATAATCCACAATCGGAGGATTCGGCACAAGGGCAGCCGGCAAACCGGCCACCGTGCCCGTCCCCGCGAGGCCAATCGTGAGCGTCGGCTGCCCCGTAATCGGAAGACTGATCGCCCCCGAAACCGGCCCCGCTACCGTCGGCGCAAAAGCCGCATAGAACCTGCAACTGGCACCGTTGCTCAGCGATGCTCCGCAGGTCGTCTGCACTTTGAATCCCGCAGGATAAGTCGGCACTCCAAGCGCCGCCGTTGCCCCCGAGTTGTTCGTCAGAGTCACCACCTGGTTGGCGCTGACCGTGTTAACCAACTCATCGGCAAACAGCACACTCTCCGGCGACACGGTAAATCCAGCCCCACCGGCCGTTCCCGTCCCCGCCAGCGCGACGGTCTGCGTCGCTCCCCTGGCTACCGCGTCATCCGAGATCGTCAGCATACCCATCCTCGCCCCGGCCACTGTCGGCTTGAACACAACGGATATCGTGCATCCATTGCCTGGCGACAAACCCAGGCCACAGTTGTTGCTCTGGCTGAAGTCGCCCGTCGCAGTAATTGACTTGATCGTCAGCGGACCACTTCCCGTGTTGGTCAGCGTTGCCACCTGTGCCGCGCTGCTGGTCTGCGTCGTCTGCGCGTCAAACGTCAGCGATCCAGGCACCACGATCGCCGTCGGCGCTGTCCCGGCACCCGTAAGGGTCGCCCTCACAACCGCGGTCGCCCCCGTCGTCGTCACCACCAGGCTCTCAACATGCGGCCCAGTTGTACGCGGATCAAACTTTACGCTGATGGTGCACGAGGCACCGCCCACGAGCGAAGCTCCGCATGTCTTTGAAACCAGAAAATCCGGACCAGCTGCAATCGAGGCAATCCCCAGTGCAGTCGACCCCAGATTGGTCAGCGTCAAGGTCTGCGCCGCGCTCGGTTCACCCACATTCTGGCTGGCAAAGGTGAGTGACGGAGCCGAAAGCATCCCATCCGCCGGCGTCGGAGAGGGCGAGGAAACGGCGTAAACCGCCGTCGGCTGGATCACCGCGCCACCCAATCCCGAGGCAAAGTACCCGGTGGCCGCGGCATCTTCAACTTCGGCCAACCCTGGTCCAAATCGGCCCGCGACGTAAACCGTCCCGGCGTGGTCCAGGCTGATTGCGTTCAAAGGACTGCTCCACGAACTCAACTTGCCTCCTGTGCCTGACATATCGTTGACGCTCAGCAGATATGAGTAGGTGCCACCCAGAGCAATGAAGATTTGCCCGGCAGCGTTGACCGCTACGCCCACTGGCGACACCACCTGGTAGATATAAATGCTGCTCGGCACACCTGTGAGCGAAACCCAGTTGGCCCCTGTCAGATCGTCAAAACGCACCACGCGATTGTTGCCCGTATCCGCCACATAAATGCGGCCAAGCGAATCGAACGCAATGCTTGAAGGACTATTGAACTGGCTTGCCCCCGTGCCCAGCGTTCCAAACGATGTCCAGTTTGTCCCGCTCATGTCATCCATGCGCACAATTCGGTTGTTGCCCGAATCCGCAATCCAAATCCTGCCCGCAGCGTCGATGGCTAGTCCTCTGGGCGTATTGAAGTGGTGCAGGCCCGTACCCAGACCGCCCAGTTGCACCCAGTTCTTCCCGGCAATACTGTCAATCCGCACGATGTGGTTGAGCGAGGAATCCGAGATATAGATACGCATGGCCGCATCCTGCGCCAGGCCACCGATATTTTCAAAGTGGCCCGTACCAATCCCGTATGAGCCATAAGATGCCAGGTTGGCGCCCGTAATACTGTCCGCGCTCATGATACGGCCATTTGCGCTGTCGCCCACCAACAGCGGGCTATAGGCTGAGGCCCAGCCAAAGCTGCCACTGGTCACCGCTGCGCTGCCTGCGCCAATTTGCTTTGTGGTCTTGACATATTGTGTCAGGGAACCATTCACAGCCTGGGTTACGCCACCAGCCGTCAAGGTTCCGCTGTAAGCGCCGTAGAACGAGTACCAATAGGTAACGTGCCCACCACGTCCTCCGCCTGAACCTGAGAAATTCATCGAGCCGGAGCTAAATGTGCCGGTGAAGACGACAGAGTTATCCGGCGTCGCAATGGTCACCGATCCGCCAGCACAGGTCCAGTTCAGCGCGTAGGTTCCGGCGGTGTACGCGGTGATGGGGCAACTGAACGACGCAGTCGCGCCCGGCGCAGACATGGGCACATTTTGCACCGTAATTGCCTGACCCTGGGCGACGCCCGTTGAAAAAGTACCTCCGGCGTAGGTGTAGGTGGCATTGTCGGCCAGGCATTGCAGCGGTGCGGCAAACAAGATAGCCGCAAAAATTGAGAGAAGGGGAGTTCTCAATCGCATTTCTTTCATCCTTGCTGGATCCAAGTCGGATCAATCGCGAAAGCTGCCTCCAAGAACAATCTCGGGGCGACTTCGGTTCAATTTCAATGGGAAAGGGCAAGTGAAGGAACGAACTTTTGAGGCGGGAACGCGGCGATCAATGCGCGCGCGTCTGTATATTCACACCGAAGTTAGCACCACTCAAAGCGAAACGTCAATTCAATTTGGTAATCAGAATTGAACTTTGAAGTAACTTCCCATTGCGGCACTGATTCAAAAGGGGCTTCGGTCAAATTTCCGCAAGCCCCTTCCAATTCATCTGAATCAGCTCTTTACGCCCACTGTAAAGTCTGCAAGGAGTCTGCTGCTAACTCCACTTCAAGACTTTCAGCTCCCAGCATGACTTGCACGCGCCGCTCGGCGCCGCGATTGGCAAGTACCACCACCATGCTGCCGTCGGGATTGCGGAAAGCCGCGTGACTTACTGCGCCGGGGTGGCCGTCAACCGTGTTGGACTCAATGACGCGGGCACCGCGCTTTACATGCCGTGAAAAATGGGCAAATGCCCAGTACTGCCCGCTCCGGGTGACCCTGTGGCTGGCATTGTCAATGGTAATCATGCCGCCGCAGGGAAAGGGACCAATGTTTGGATTGCCCTTTTCGTCCAAAGCCACGTTCCAGGCCGTAATTGAGCGCGCCCAGTTATTCGCGATTCCTGTAAACGTCTCGCCCCATTTGGACCAGTCAGTCAAATAATCCGGGGCGGTGATGTCTGGCCCGCCTTCGGTCCAGTAGGCACTCTTCTGCGGAAAAGCCTCGTGCACCCGGCTCATCGCGCCCACATCACCAGCGTATCCGTGCCAGGCGATGCCGTCGATGAACTGATATGCGTCGGCATCGCTCAACTCGGCAATCGCCCGTCCCCACAATGCGTAGTTATGGTCGAGCACCCAAATCTTGGTCCCGTAGCCGGCGCTTCGCAACGTGGGTCCCAGGTGCCATTTCACGAATTCAATTTCGTACTCCTGCCCCCACAGGCAGGCCGGCATGCGGCTATCCTGATCGGCGTCCACTTCATTCTGCACCGTGACTGCGTTGATCTCCACGCCCTCGGCTTTGTACGCCTCGAGGAACTTGAGGAAGTACTGCGCATACGGCGCATAGCTGTGCTTGCGCATGGCCCCGCCAAGCATGGAGCCACCGGTCTTCATCCAGCCCGGAGGGGTCCACGGCGAGGAGAATAGATACAGCTCGGGATTCGCCTTCCGTGCTTCGCGGAGCATAGGCAGAATGTAGCCCTTGTCGTGGTCAATTGAAAATTTCTTCAGCTCAGGGTCTGGCGTTTCGCTCTCGTCAAATGTATAGGCGGACCGCGAGTAATCGCTGGCCCCGATGCAGGTGCGGCAGACGTTGAGCGCCATCTCTTCGGGAGCAAACAATTCATGCATCACAGCCGCGCGCTCATCTGCCTTGAGTTGGCTCAGAACGTAGCATGTGGCGTCTGTAAGTGCTCCGCCAAAGCCAAGAATCTCCTGCCGCGGAGCAGTCGGGTTGAGCACAATGGCGTCAGCGCGTACGTCGCTCACCGGCTTCCAGCCGAGTGCGTCCTGCTTTGCGTACCGCTTGCTTCCAGAGGTCGCCCATACCTGCGCCGCTTTACCAGCTGCCCATGCCGAATGTCCCTTACCAGCCGCCAGCACGGCAGCCGTGGCCGATGCTGCCTTTAAGAATCCCCGTCGCGAACCCACACCCATACAAGCACCCCCCTTGAATCAAACGTTTTTGCTCGCCGAATGATAGCACCGCAAGCCTGCCAGACGCCCTCCCTCAACCATTCTTCGACCATTCCTCGACCATTCCCTTCGCCAGCCCTCCACGAGGCCCTCACAGACCCTTGACCGACACTTCGCCGACCGGCCCAGTTATAGTTTCAACATGACGGAAATCGCACACGTCGACCTGGTGGGGGTCGGCCTCAACGCAACGGACACCCTGATTCCGCTTGCCACCTACCCCACGCTCGGCTCCAAAGTCGAGTACCGCTCGGCCACGATATTACCTGGCGGCCAGGCGGCCTCAACCGTCGTCGCATGCGCGATGTGGGGACTCAGCACCCGCTATGTTGGCAAGCTGGGGCAGGATGACTTTGCGCGCATCCACCGCGAAGCGTTTGCCGAGGCCGGGGTTGATGCACGCATCATCACCGCGGCCGAGGGCTCAAGCGCCCAATCGATCATCCTGGTTGACCCGGCTGGCGAACGAACCGTCCTCTGCCAGCGCGACCCGCGCCTCATCTTACGGCCCCAAGAGCTGCAGCAGGAGTGGATTACGAGCGCCCGCGCCCTGCACCTGGATGGCTTTGACACCGCTGCCGCAACCCTGGCCGCGGGCTGGGCTAGGGCGGCTGGTATTCCTGTGATCGCAGATCTCGACGAGCTGTACGACGGCATAGACGACTTGCTCGCACTGGTCGATTACGCGATCGTCAGCCGGGATTTTCCGTGTCGGTTGATGCGCGAACCGCATCTGGAAACTGCCCTGCAAAAGATGCACCGCCGCTACGGCAGCAAGCTCGCAGCCGCTACGCTGGGCGAAGAGGGCGTGCTGGCCTGGGATGGCGCCAATTTTCACTACGCTGCGGCCTACCGCGTCAATGTTGTTGACACAACCGGAGCGGGAGACATTTTCCACGCAGGGTTTGCCTATGGTCTGTTGCAGAACTGGACTCTGCAGCAACAGCTTGACTTTGCCTGCGCGGCGGCGGCGCTCAACTGCACTGCGAGCGGCGCGCGGGGGGGCATTCGCCCGGTAGCTGAAATCGAGAATCTCATTGCGGACGGAGCCCACCACTCCCATCCCTTCGTCAGAATTTGAGAACTTTCAGTTGGAGCTGTGACATTTTTTCAATTCAGAATTAATTTCTTTGAAAACGTTCCCACGGGAACGCTCCTCTGCTTCAAAGTCGTATCCTGCTTGCGTCTCAGTAAACGAACCTATTCGGAGCCAAAAATGACTGCCTATATAGCTACACCCGACCGCTCAACAACACAGGTCGTCCCCCGATTCCCCATGAAGATATCTCTCTTCCTGCTGGTCATCCTTGCACTGCCCGCGATTATTCCTCTGATTGCGCAGGAAGCTCCTGTGGTTACAGGCGTGCCTCGTGTTGACAAACTGCTTAGCCAGATGACTCTTGAAGAGAAGATGGCGCTCATCCGCGGCGCTTCAGAACCAGCCGCGACCAACCAGGGCCAGGCTGGCTATCTGCCGGGTGTTCCTCGCCTTGGCATTCCTCCGATTCGCATGTCTGATGGGCCTCCGGGCGTACTGACGCGGTACCCCTCGCAGGCTGAAACAGCAACCATGGGCCTCGCCGCCACTTTCAGCACCAAAGATGCCGAAGAGAACGGCAAAGTCATCGCCCGCGAAGCCAAGTCGCTCGGCATCGATGTTGTCCTTGAGCCCTTTATCAACATTGACCGCGATATCACCTTTGCGCGCGGCTACAACACGGAGGGCGAAGACCCCGTGCTCACCGGCATCATCGGGGCGGGCCTCGTGCGCGGCATCCAGGGCGAGGGCGTCATGTCGCAGGCCAAGCACTATGTCGCCTACGACACCGACGGAAGCAATGTGTACGTAGACCAGCAGGCACTGCATGAAATCTACGTCGCGCCTTTTCTGGATGCAATCAACGCCGGCGTTTCATCGATCATGTGCTCGTACAACAAGGTGAATGGCGCACAGGCGTGCGGTAATCCCGACACGCTGACCAAGATCCTGCGCGATGAGGCGGGGTTCAAGGGCTTCGTGACCTCTGACTGGGGCGCAGTGCATGCGGCCAACTTCATCAACAACGGCCTGGACATGGAAATGCCCGGCCCCGGCGCACCGGGCAGCCCATTTGAATCATTCATGTATTCCTTCTTTACGACGGAGGAACCGAAGCCAGCAGCACCGCCCAAGTTTGACCCCAGCCTCTTTGCCAGCTTTTTCGGCAACAATCTGCCCGAGGAACCCAAACCGACGCCTCCCGACATGGGCGGTGTTGGCTCGATGAGTGACCCTCACACCAATCTTTGGAACCTGCGCAAGGATGGCAAGCTGGACGATGCAACCATTACCCGCGCCGCTGGCCGGGTGCTGTACGAAATCGAGAAGTTCGGCTACCTCGACCACCCCACCCCCGGTCAGAATGGCCCCAGAAATGACCAGAAAGAACCGCCGGTTCACGCTGTTGCCGCCAACGCTGCCGTAATCCAGAAGACGGCCGAAGACGCTGCCGTACTGCTCAAGAATGAAGGTGGCATTCTGCCGCTGAAGGCTGCTGATTCAGTTGCCCTCATCGGGCCGGGAGCCGGACAAACTGTGGCCATCGGCACTGCCGGTGAGCGCTCTATTGGTTGGCCCTGGCGGCAGATTGGCACTGTTCAGGCGATTCAAAAGATCTCCCCGGAGACCAAGATCACCTACGCAGTAGAGGACGACATGACCGGCACAGCCATACCGGCCGCGCTCTGGAGCAACGAAGGCGGCAAGCTCGGCCTGCAGCGCGTTGCCAAAGATGGCAGCAAGTCCGTGGATGCAGTCGTTGACTTCACCGAAAAGGCAGGAACCGCGTTGCCCGCCAACACCGAAGCCACGTGGAACGGCACGCTGAGCGTTCCCGCAACGGGCACCTACTGGGTTTACCTGCAACTGCTTGGTGCAGCCGGCTCCTTTGAAATTGACGGCAAGCGCATCGCCGGGGCCAACGGCATGCGCGGGGGCGTCCATGGCGACACCGTGCTCGGCGGCAAAGATGGCCTGATGCCCACCACCGATGGTCTCGACAACATGCGCACTGCCGTCGAACTGACTGCCGGGAAGCACGATGTCACGGTCAAAATCGAAGGCGATACATCCAACCATCCTGCTCAGGTGCGTCTGGCCTGGGTGACGCCGGCGGAGCGCAAGGCAAACCACGATGCTGCTATCGCCGCCGCCAAGGCTGCGAAAACTGCTGTGGTCTTTGCCTGGAGCCGCGGCAAGACCGACTTCGTTCTTCCCGGAAATGGACAGGACTACGACCAGAACAAGCTGATCGAAGAGATTGCCGCCGTTAACCCCAACACGGTCGTCGTTCTCAACATTTCGCAGCCCATCGCGATGCCGTGGCTCAGCAAGGTCAAGGGCGTTGTGCAAATGTGGTGGCCGGGCGATGAGGGTGGCTGGGCAACCGCAAACATCCTGCTGGGTAAGACCAGCCCTGCCGGACGCCTGCCCTTTACGTGGGCCAAGAAGCTCACCGACTACGCCGCCAATGACCCGAAGTTCCCTGAGCGATCTGCCAAGGGCGTCGATGGCAAAACCACCTTCTCTGAAGGCATCCACGTCGGCTACCGCTGGTTTGACAAGCAGAAGATTGCACCTGAATTCCCCTTCGGCTTCGGACTCAGCTACACCCACTTTGACTACAGCGATCTCAAGGCTACCCCAGCCTCTGACGGCGGCCTCGATGTCTCCTTCACCGTGAAGAACACCGGTTCCACCGCCAGCGATGAAGTTCCGCAGGTCTACCTTGGCCGCCCGGAACAGAAGCAGGCCGGCGACTTCGCGGAGCACGCCCTGGCCGCCTTTGACCGCATCAGCCTTGCAGCAGGCGAATCGAAGGAAGTCTCAATTCACGTTGCCCCCCGGCAGCTCCGGTTCTGGAATACAGAAGCGGGCAAGTGGACGGTCGCTTCCGGCCCTCGCCCAGTTTTGGTGGGCCGCAACTCGCGTGACCTGCCGCTCACGGCAACCGTCTCCATTCCGTAACTAAAACCAGCTGCTTAAAAAACAGAGTGCCCCCATCTCCTACCCGAGATGGGGGCACTCTCATCTGAAATTCATCCTGGATGTAACGCGGAATTCACTTCCCCCGCTTGACAGGCACCAGCGTCTGGGCAAAGATCCTCACCGTCTCTCCCCACGAAAAGTGCTCTGCATACTGGCGACACGCTTCCCGCGAACACTTGAGCGCCACTCGCACAGCCTCGCCCAGATCTTCGCTGATGCCGCACACCTCGGGTCCATTGGCCAGGGCGACGATATCAATTGGCCCGGTCACCGGATAACCCGCTATCGGCGTTCCCGATGCCAGGGCCTCAAGCAGCACCAGGCCGAATGTGTCTGTGCGGCTGGGAAAGACGAGCACATCGGCGCTGGCATACAACCCTGCCAGTTCGTCGCCAAATTTCTCCCCCAGAAAAACGGCATCCGGATAACGCTCCTGAAGCTCGATCCGCTGCGGTCCGTCGCCTACCAGCACCTTCGTCCCGGGCATGGTCAGCGAAAGAAATGCCTCAATGTTCTTTTCAACCGAGACCCGCCCAACAAACAGCGCAACTGGACCTGCATATGGCAGCGGCTGGCGGCGGGAGGGGTGAAAACTTACGGTATCCACCCCGTGCGTCCACTGCACGCAGCGTAGAAAGCCACGTTGCTTCAGATACTCCAGCAGGCTTGGTGTCGGCACCAGTGTCGCCACGGCCCGGTTGTGGAACCATTTGGCGAGACCATAGGTAAAGTAAAGCGGAATGCCCATCCGCTCTTCGATGAATTCAGGAAACTTGGTGTGAAATGAAGATGTGAATTGCAGGCCATGAAGGCCGCACCAGGCCCTTGCCGTCATCCCGAGCGGCCCCTCCGTCGCCAGGTGAATATGGTCCGGTGCCAGCTCTCGCAGGCGATCCGTCAAAAGCGGCCAGACATTCCAGGCCACCGGAATATGCGGATCACTGGGAATGGGCACACAACGAAACTGTCCCGGATGCAGAATCGAGACCAGCCATCCGGCCGCCCGCATCTCGGCAACAATACGCTGGTATGTTCGCACCACGCCATTGACCTGCGGCTCCCAGGCATCGGTAACCAGGGCCAGATGCCGGGGCCGAATCAGGGATTCGTTCTCCTCGCGGGTTGACGGGTCAGTTGCCAGATTTGCCTGCCAATTTGCTGCGCTGGTTGATTCCCAAGTGTAGCGCAATTGGTGCAACCACCATGCAGGCCCGCGTCCTTTTCAGCGCAGGCGAAGCCTGAATCGACTTTACCCCTGCGCCAAGACCTTCAGCAGCAACTCAGCCTGGTAGTCAAATGAATTGACGCCGCTCCCGTTGAACCGCCGCACCGCATACGGCCAGTCGCAGCCGACCTTAGCCCGGTCAGGCACGTTGCTGTAGGTGCCCACGTGGTACTGAGTTTGCGCATAGGTGCCTGAAGCACCGGCATAGTAGGGCGTCACCCCACTGGTGATTTGCACCGGGCCGGCATCCTTCATGCACTGGACGCAATCCTTCATGTAGCGCGCATCGGAGGCGTCGTATTTGCAAAGCCGCAACGGATCTCTGCCCGCCTCGGCAACGCGATCGTCCGCGGTCTGCCCTGGCGTCGGCCCGAGGACCCAATGCTGGAATTTGTCCTGCAGCTCGTGAATTGCAGTTTTCAAACCAGCAACCGCGTCAAGGATGAACGAGTTCATCTCGTCCTGGGTCGGCGGATGATGAAACAGCGTAAATTGTCCGATTCCATATCCACGGGAAGTGATGCGCGCCGGATTAGCCGCATCATTTCGGTCGAGGCCAATCGTAACCAGATTGTCGACGCTGTTGCGTGTCGGCACCTGGTAGTGGTGCAGACCACTCTCCTGCATCAGCACTGCCAGCAGAAAAGGAATCGGCACCGGGCAATCGGTCATCGCCTTGATGGCCGCCAGCGCCCGCTGATTATCCCCAACCGGGTCGCCCGACCCCGGCAGTTTGGGATAGTTCGGATCGTCGAGCATGGCCGCGATGCAGGCAACCAGGCCCTGATCTGCCTGCCCGCTCAGGTTGCCCTGGTCATAGCTGTTCACAGCCACCGGAGCCTGCCCATCCGTGCCCGACCCGTCATTGTGGACCAGATCGTAGGTGAGAGCCGCAACTGCCTTTGTTGTTCCCGGACCAAACTGACCATCAATTGGCCCCGCAACATACCCCAGCGCGCGCAGGTCCCGCTGAAAATCCTGCACCTGCTGCGAAAACTGCCCACTCGGCTCCAGCACCAGCCCATCAACCTGATAACTCAAGTTAGCCATCGCACACTCCTTGTGCAGGGTCGTCGTTTGATTCATACAAAAAACAGTTTTTAGAACCCCATGATGTTATAGCCGCAATCCACATAGATTGTCTCGCCTGTAATTGCCGCTGAAAGGTCGCTGGCCAGGAATGCCGCCAATCCACCCACCTCAATCTGCTCTACGTTGCGCCGCAGAGGAGCTTTTTCCGCGTGCGCCTTCAACATATCTCCCAGGGCACCCACACCGCGTGCTGCCAGTGTGCGAATAGGTCCCGCCGAGATGGCGTTGACGCGAATGCTACGCGGACCCAGGCTCGATGCAAGATAGCGTACTGTTGCTTCAAGCGCCGCTTTGGCTACGCCCATGACGTTATAGTTCGGCACCACTTTCTCGGCGCCAAAGTAGGTGAGCGTCATGACGCTGCCACCTTCTGTCATAAGGGGAGCTGCGGCTCGGGTAACTGCAATCAGCGAGTACACGCTGACATCGTGGGCCACGCGAAACCCTTCGCGGCTGGTGTTCACAAAATCCCCGCGCAGGTCCTCTGCCGGTGCGTATGCCACGGCATGAACGACAACATCGAGCTTGCCGTACTTCTCCTTGAGCACCACAAAGAGTGCATCAATCTCGGCATCGCTCGAAACGTCGCATTGAAAGCCCTCGGCCCCCGGCAGCTCGTCAATCAACCCCTGCGCTTCTGACTTCATGCGCTCGTTCTGGTAGCAGATGGCCAGCTTTGCCCCGCCCTCATGCAGCTTCTGGGCAATGCCCCAGGCGATCGAACGCTTGTTTGCCAATCCAAACACCACCGCTGTCTTTCCCGCCAGATCAATCAACTCCGCCATTCGCTCTTCCTTCCTTACGATCCAAAATCAAGCCAGCAAACGCCAACCAGAATACCAGTCAGAACCGGAAACAAGGGGAGAGTAAGCAATCGGCATCTTGAGATGTGGGCCGAGCGCGCCATAGGCCGCCGCTATCCGCCCAGAGCTTACCCGCCCAAATCCACCAATTCGACCTTGCCCACGGGCAGCCCGAGAAACCGCGACCCGAGCCGCTCAAACTTCTCCACCGAATCAGTCGCAAAACACTGGATCCGTGGGGCTTCTCCATCTCCCAGCAGACCAAATCCACCGGTCTCAAGTACCAGACGGGCGGCCTCTGCCGCCGTCGCCTCGGCTGAATCAATCACCCGCACTCCCGACGGCCCGGTCAACTCGACCAGCACCCGTTCAAAGACCGGGCGCAGAAGTGGGTAATGCGTGCAACCGAGCACCAGCGTATCGGGATTCTGTCCGTTCTGGCGAGCCTCATCGAGCAGCTCCTTCAGGTAAATCCTCACCACTTCCTCGGTGACGGGATGGTCAATCCAACCCTCTTCCACCAGCGGCACAAGTAGCGGGCAGGCCTTTTCAACGCCGTGCAGGCCACGCGCCCGGCAAGCTGCGGCATAGGCATGGCTGGCAACCGTGGCTTCGGTCGCAATTACCATCACGTTCTTTGTCAACGAATTCGCCGCTGCTGCCGCGGCCCCCGGCTCAATCACGCCGAGCACTGGCACATCCACCGCTTCCTTGATCGCGTCCAGCGCCAGCGCACTCGCCGTATTGCAGGCAATCACCAGGAACTCCGCGCCCTGCTCGTTGACCAGAAACTGCGCGCTCTCTGCCGCATAGCGCGCAATCGTTCTCCGCGACTTTGACCCGTAGGGCAGCCGCGCCGTATCTCCGAGAAAAACGAATCGCGCCTCCGGCAACCGCGCCAGCAGCGCCTTAAGTACCGTAAGACCGCCAAACCCGGAATCAAATACCCCAATCACCCCTGAACTCGTTGCCGTCACGGTTGTACCACCCCTCGCGCCTCGCCTGCGGGCTGCGTTCCGGTAACGGCGGTCGATGGAATTTCACTGGTCAGGTACGTCCGCGTCAGATCGGCATGCCCAGCCAGTGTCTTTCTTACCTCGCCATTGACCAGAAAGCGCACCTGGGCAATCTGCGGCAGGTTGGCGTGCAGCGTCGCGCAGATTGACTCCACGGTCAGCGATTCCGCCGCAATCCCAGCCGGATGCCCATCGGCAAACTCGCCCGACAGATTCACCACCGCCAGCATGCCAGCCGCGGTGCTTGACCCATTTTTATTGGTAGCCGCGCCCTCAGGCACCGTCAGCAGAAAAACCTGCTGCACCGGACGCGCGACTCCGGCTACCGGATGCATGGCTCCCGCAGCCGCATAAATCTCAAACAGCTTTTCGAGCAGCGCCCGGGCGCGCGCTCCTGCGTCCTTTGGCAGCGGCAGACTGGTCTTCACTTCAACCAGCGTTCCGTCCATGTCATTGGCTACGAGCAGCGTCGCGGCCTCTGCCGGAGCTACCGCAGGCGCGCTCGTAGGAGCCAGGTCTTCTCCCTTCAGCAACTGGTCGTGGGCGCGCTCCCGCAGTCGCACCAACACCACCGCCATCACGATCGAAACTACGAGCAGCCCGATGAAGACGATCTTCTGGTAGCGCGGAATCATGGCTGTGGACCCCCGGAGCTTTTGGGGTGGCTCGCCGCTTCCGTGTCAGCTTCCGTACGCCACTCCATCAGGGCCGCCGCCAGGGCCTCGACGATGCGTGTCTGATATTGCGTATCCGTCACATCGGTGACCACCTGGCGGTCTGCGCCGCGCACAGGCGCAACCTCGACCGACACTGCCGGGCAAGCCATGCTGTCGACTCCCGGCAGCGAAGTCCGACCCAGCGAAACCGGAATCGCAGCAGCCTCCACACCCGCGTTGCTGCCGCTCCCTGCACTGCCGCCAGCTACGCTCTGCTCAAAAGCGCTGTTCAACACACTTGCAAGCTTCAGGCTCTGCGTCACATACCCCGCCTGCGCGGTCTTCCACGCCAGAAACCGTCCTCCCGACCGAGTGTCCTTCGGAGCCAGAGAAGAAACAAACACATGCACCCCAGTGCCAGACTCCGTTGCATGCAGGCTGAGGCACGCTAAGGCCAAAGCATGGTTGGCCACCTGCGCCCGCGCATCCGCATCCAGGTTCACATTGCTCTCACGCGTCGTCACCACAGCAAAGCCCCGCGCCGCCAGCAGTGAACGAAGCCGTACACTCAGGGTCAGGGTTACTGACTTCTCTGCAACCGTCGCGACTGGACTTTCTCCGGCAGAGCTACCCGGCAATCCTCTGCCCAGTTGCCCGCCGCTATCGTCTCCGCCATGCGCCGCGTCGAGCACCACCACCGATCGCGTCCCATGCGCAAGGGGTGCCTGCGCCCAAATGCTGGCCGGTACCAGCAGTAGCGCGACCAGCAGTCGCCACGATCCGGTCCTCGGTTTCACGATCACTGCCAAGTATTGCTCCGTCTTCTCATTGCCTGAAACCTGGCGTCTCTTCGACACGCTGCTACCCGCCAAGGTTGGCTCGATTGTATCCCAGCCGCCCAATCCAAACCGGTTCCAATCCGTCTATGACTATGGGCTCAAAAAGCAATCAATTGATGACAACGGTCCAGGGTCATCCGTGCTAACATCGGCTCCACAATCCAGGTAGCTTATAAAGGCCCTGGCAAGCAACGACGTATGAAAAATCTTCCCCTCTCCCGCATCCTTCAAATCGGTAATCGCAGTCGCTGTATGGCTCCAGAGGACTGCGCAGGCGCGCGCAAACAGATTCCTGCTGCTCCCATTTGCCGCAGACCTGCCCGCTGCACCATCACCCTGCTGGCTTTCGCTGCGCTGTTTTTCGCCTTTGCGACGAGCCACCTTTCTGCCCAGGAAGACCCACTCAACAAAGTGCATGTACCGCCGCCTGAGGCCACGCCTGCGACACCACCGACTGGCGCGCCGGCCGGGGCCGAGGCTGCTCCCCTTGAGGGTGCTGACGCCCTCAAACCGCGTCCTGGCAGCCGCATTCGCATGGATGTTGACCTCGTCCTCGTGCCCGTCACGATCACTGACCCGATGAACCGCCTCGTCACGGGACTTGAGCAGGACGACTTCTTTGTGTACGAAAACAACACACTGCAGAAGATCCGTACCTTCTCCACCGAAGACACCCCGGTCTCCATCGGCATCATCATGGACCTCTCTGGCTCCATGACCTCGAAGCTCATCCGCGCTCGCGACTCGATCCTGCAGTTCATGAAGACCGCAAATCCCCAGGACGAGTTCTTCGTCATCGGCTTCAATGACCGGCCCGAGCTTATCGAAGACTTCACCAGCTCCATTGAAGACATCCAGGCGCGCCTCCAGACCGTCCGTTCAGGCCACCGAACAGCACTACTCGACGCAATCTATTTTGGTATGGACAAAATGAAGCTCGCCAAGCAGCAGCGGAAAGCACTGCTCGTCGTCTCCGACGGCGGGGATAACCGTTCCCGCTACACCGAGGGCGAAGTCAAATCCCAGGTCCGCGAATCGGACGTGCAGATCTATTCGATTGGCATCTTTGACCCCTACGCCCCGACCTCGGAAGAGCGGATGGGGCCGATGCTGCTCAATGACCTGAGCGAGGAAACGGGCGGGCGGCTCTTTCGCGTGGACGATCTGGCAGACATGGGAGACATCGCCATCAAGATTTCTACTGAGCTAAGGAGTCAATACGTTCTCGGCTACAACCCTAAATCCATGCAGCGAGACGGTAAGTGGCGTAAAGTGAAGGTGAAGCTGGTGCCACCGCAGGGCCTGCCTCCTTTAACTGTCCATGCTCGTACCGGCTACTATGCACCCCTCCACTAATCCGAAGCGGCTCAAACAATCGTGGGTGTCCCGTGTCTCGCTTCTGGGATGTGGATTTGCGTTCGTTGCGCTGTCACTCTCACTGTCGGCCCAGCAAGCAAAGCCAACTACCACCCAGCCCCAGGCACCGCCCCTCACCGTTGACCGCGACCCGGTCCGTTCGCCCGACCCGGAACCAGCCCATGCCGGCGACGCCAACACCATTACCAAAGAACGCGGCGGCTTCGTTCTCCACTCTGACGTCGAAGAGGTCTCCCTCAACGTTTCCGTCCTCGATGGCGGCGGTCGGCTCGTCCAGGACCTGCACCGTGAAGACTTCCACGTTCTCGAAGACGGCGTTCCGCAGACGCTGCTCAGCTTTCAGCACGCCGATATCCCCGTCTCGATCGGTCTGGTCATCGACAACTCCGGCTCCATGTACAAAAAGCGCCCAAGCGTGAACAAGGCCGCGCTCGACTTGGTTGCCGCCTCCAACCCCAAGGATGAGGCCTTCGTCGTGAATTTTGCTGACGAGGCCTACATCGATCAGGAGTTCACCTCCAGCGCATCCAAGCTCCGCGACGGCCTTGCGCATGTCGAATCCCGTGGCGGCACCGCTCTGTACGACGCCGTTGTCGCCTCCTCAGACCATCTCGCCGCCGACGCGCACCGACCCAAGCAGGTCATCATCCTCATCACGGACGGCGAAGACAACGCCTCCTCCCTCACTCTTGAACAGGCCATCCGCCGAGTCCAGCAGCTCTCAGGACCGGTCATCTACTCTGTCGGTCTGCTCTTTGGCGATGAAATGTCCCACGCCGAAGTGCGCCATGCCAAACGCGCGCTCGAAATGCTCTCGCAGGAAACAGGCGGTATTGCCTACTTTCCCAAGTCACTCGAACAGGTAGACCAGATCGCTGCTGAAGTCGCACGCGACATCCGCAGCCAGTACACCCTTACGTACCACAGCACCAAACCATCCACAGACATCGGCTACCGCAAAGTGACCGTGCTGGCGCAGGCCAAGGGCCAGTCCAAACTGAGCCCCCGCACCCGCACCGGCTACTTCCCCTCGCCTAAGACCACATCGAAATCAAGTCCCAAACAATAGCGCACCACGGCGCCATGATCGCGATGAATTCCAAACGGCTCTTGAGTGGCTGCATGCCTCAGTGGCAATCGCAAACCGGATTACCCGATTCCGTATTTGTGTCCGCATTCATCTTCAAGCCGGCAATCTTCATGACAAAGGCGCTCTTTCGCTCCCCAGCATCGGGCAGAGTTACGGTTAGCCCCGAGGCATCCTGTTTGAAGGGCAGAGCGAATCCGCCCAGTTCCCGCACGGTTCGCACATGGCCAAAAGGTGCTGATTTCTTGAGGGCACTGATTGTCACATCTGTTCCTGCACCCTTTTCCATCACAATTGCGTAGAGGTCCTGCCCCTTGACGGTGAAGTAAACGTGCGCTTTGCTCTTTTCCTCGTATTGAACCCACGAGTGAGTGTCGTAGATTGCTTCTCCGTTGGTTTCAAGCCATTTTCCCACCGCCAGCAATGTATCCTGCTGGTCCTGCGGAATCGTCCCATCGGCCTTCGGAGATACATTGAGCAGCAGCGTTCCATTCTTGCTGACGGTATCCACAAGCCATCCAATGACGGTCTCAGGAGAATTGGCCTTCATTCCGTCGATATAGCCCCAGCTTGATCCGATCGGCCTGTCAACCACCCACGAACCGGTGCGAATTCCATCTGGAGGACCGCCCTCGAAGTCCAGAATCGAGCCGATGGTCTTTACGTTCGTCCCGGCTGGAGCAAAGGCCGCTTTCTTGGTGGTAAACGAAACTTCCTTGCCCCAACTCTTGGCGCGGTTGTAGTAATAGGCGGCAATTTGCAGCTTCAGCGGATCAATGTACCGCTGATCCACGCCGTTGTCGAAGTAGATGAGATCGGGCTGGTACTTGTCGATCAGCTCCACATTGCGCTGGTACCAATTCACCAGAAATCGCTGCATCGCCGCATCACTGCGGTCGGCATAATTGTAGAAATCAGCCCATCGCGGGTCGTATAAATCCGCCTTTGCAGCCTTGAGTCGGTCTGCCAGATCCTGAGGCGGGTTGATGAATTCAAAATTTTCGATGCCGTGATTCGCTACACCGAGCTTCATGCCGTGCTTTCGCACCTCCACGGCGAGTTCCCCGATCACGTCCCGCTTCGGCCCCATCTGCATGGAATTGAATGGAGTCACTTTGCTATCCCACATGGCAAAGTTCTCATGGTGCTGCGCGCCGGGCATGACATAGCGGGCCCCCGCCTTCTGGAAAAGGGTCGCCCAGGCATCGGCGTCAAAATGCTCGGCCTTGAACATTGGAATGAAGTCCTTGTATCCAAACTTCTCAACCGGGCCAAAATGCTCGGTGTGCCATTCGCGAAAGTTGCCGTGGCCTCCAATCACTTTCATGACGCTGTCGTTGCCGCCGGCGTACAGCGACTTTTCGTACCATTCGCTTCCGTGGGCCGGTACGGAAAAAATGCCGAAGTGCATGAATATTCCAAATTTTGCGCCACGGAACCAGGACGGGACTCTGTAATTCTCCTTGAGAGACTCCCAGGTGGGCTTCACCGGCCCTGGCGCCATGGGGGTCGGGATCTGCTTGACGGCCTCATCAACCACCCCCTCGCTGGTCTCGGGTGCCATGTCAAATCCAGAGTTGTTGCCTGCCTCACCTGCTGCCTGGGCAGACAAACGCCCCGGAGCCACAACCAGCGTCAGAATTGCAACCATGATTGGGAATGAAAGGAGACAGCACAGCTTTGTTGCCTTAAATTCTCGATTCGTAGAGTTGCCCATCCGCAAGACCTTTCCGATGCTGAAGGAGTTTAGATTCAAGAGTGAAGAGATGCCTGCCTGGAAGCCTGGCAGGCGTCAAACCACCTTATCGCAATCACCGCCAAAATCGGAACAGCAAGGACGACAAAGCTACCGCAGCCCTTACTTTGCCATGAATCAGGATTCCAGCTGCGCGCCAAACTGGTCTTCGCCGCCGGCTGGGCAGCCAGTCGTGCACACGGCCCAGGTACTACTCCAGTGCTCTGAGACGAAATTGCTTGCCTAACCGCGCTATGCGTTTCAGAACACAATGATCGTAAACGGCTCATCTGCGAACTGAGACCCACCTGCATCCCAGGTGATCACCTGGGCTCGATTCGCGCCTATTCCGCTGAACTTTCCGTAGTTCACCTCAGTGAAAACGCCGACGCCACCGTTGTTGGCAAGAATGAATCGGTCATCGACTTCAAAACCAAAATCGACGGTGTTGGTGCCGTTGGAATGGTTCAGCAGGCTGATACCACAGGGTGGTGCATACACTGCTGCGCCTGTAGCTTGAGAGTTGTAGCAGTGATCAATGGCTATGCACCGGGTGCGAATGGATTCACCACGGCCATCGCCTTGACCCAGCCGCCAGCTCCGCGGCCCTGGGAGACATTGCTGGGAGTTTCAAAGCCAAAGCCACTGTTGCTAGAAAGGCCATAAACACCGATACCGCCCAGAGCATCGTTGATGCCGACGACCCCTGAGCCAAGCGCCGAGTGTGTGATTCCCTGCACTCCGTCTGGCCCGCCCAGGCTTGAGACCTGGGTGCCGAAGTTCTCAGCCCGGATGGCCACGCCGTAGTCCTTGTCGACCGTGGCGGCAGCTGCGTAGAGCCCCATGCCGCTGCCCTGGTTGATGGCCGTGATGCCGTCGTTGCCCTTGCGATTGATACCGATGGTGCCCACGCCACTCGCGCTCAGGCCAGTCACGCCGTTTTGAGCGCTGCTGTCGCCAAAGACGGCACTGGCGCTGCTGGAGATACCGCTTACGGCCCCACCCACGCCGGTGACGCCATTGCCGCTGGTGCTGACTCCGTAGACTCCATATCCGGCACTGCTGGTGCCCACCACGCCCGACCCGGCGCCCGTATCGTCGCCCCGCACCGCTGTCGCGTTGACTGACTGACCGAGTACCCCATTCACAGAACCGCCGGTACCGGTGGTTACGCCAATGATGCCGTTAGTGCCCTTGGCGACAATCGCGGTCACGTTCGCGTTTGCCGAGAGCCCTATGCCGACCGCGTTAATCGTTTGCGGCTGGGTAAACGTGTTGCTCGTTGCCAGAAATGGCACCTTCGTCGCGTCTACATTCAGCTTGACGCTTCCCGTGGTACCGCCCCCGGCCAGTCCAGTCCCTGCGGTTACGCCCGTAATTGTTCCCCCACCCGATACGCCGGGAAATGTCTGTCCCGCTGCGAAGGTGATCAAGCCGTTCTTCGCAATCTTCAGGCCCGTCTCGGCGGGCGTAGCGGTACCTGCGCCAAAGAGCAGATTGAGCTTGGCCGCCGGGCTGGTCGTGTTGTTCGCAATCGGCTCGGCCTTCCATTGAAACGTCTGGTTCACGGCCGCCAATGTGCTGCTGTTAAACGCCGATGCCGTCAGATTGAGCGGCTGCGAATACGCGCCAATCGCGCTTGTCGCCGCCGCAATGGGCGTCAAACCCACCGCGCCTCGCAGCGTCGTTGCCCCAGCCACATCCAGCGTCGTTACGGGCGCAAGCGTGTTGACGCCAACCTTTGCAGTGCTTCCTGTCCCGGTCTGAACGATGTTTGAATTGCCTAAATTGCTCGCCGAGGTCCACAAGGCCACGCTCCCCGTTGTTCCACCTCCGGTAGGCGTTGCATTGGGAGTAATCGCGGTCCCCACCTCAGGATTTGCTGTCACCGTGCCAGCATTTTGCTTGCCCGCCAAGGCAAACGCCGATGCCGGCAAACCGCCCAGCGTCTCTGAATCTTTTGCCTTCAACGCATACGGCACGCTCAGCAGCAGAATGCGATGCTCTTCGGGCTGACCCTGGATCTGAACGCCGAGCCACTGGGCATCACCGGACGTGAACAGATCGGTTGGAATTCCTTCTGAGGAGGTGAGGCCGAGAGCTGCAGAATAGTGGCCATCCTTGTCAGCCACAACAGTCTGAGTTTCACGCCACAACGAGGGGCCGCCGGTTTCGTGGGCGTAGAGGGCAAAGGTCACCCCGACAGCACCGACGATTCTTTCTCCACGCCCATCGAGCGCATCGCCGCTAAATCGGACAAGGTTGGGGACAGCATTTTGCTGACGGCTTTGCGCTAGAAGGGAAAGGGGAAGCATGCCAGCGAGGACGAGAATGGCCGAAAGGATCGATACGGCGTCGCAGCGTAGTTTCATCAACAGGCTCCTGCGTTTGTAGTTGAATGGTGCTGATTGACGCTCGGCGATTTCTCAAATCACGCGTGATTCTTCGTATTGCCTTGTTCGCGAGCGGCATTTGGGTGCCAGAGAGCGACCCGAGATTCAATACACCGTGACGACGAACTGATCGTCGGTTTGATTTCCGCCGTTGCTGCCGAAGGCGTAGGCTGTGTAAAACAGCGCCTGGCTGGAAGTGAGTGGGAACACGGTCGTGCTGTTGGTGGTGGCGAAGGTGAGAGTTGGTTGGAAATCGGCCAAATTTCCGATTACACCATAGCTCAGGTTTGGCGCCACCTGAACGAAGCGATCACTGATTGCGAAGCCAAAATCGATCGTGTTGACCCCTTGCCCGTTGTGCGTGACGGCAAACCCGCAAGGGGCCGTGTAGACCGCAGCACCGGTAGCCTGGGAGTTATAGCAGCGGGTGATGGCAATGCCTCCCGGCGCAAACGGGTCTACATAGGCCATTGCCTTGACCCATCCGCCGCCGGTCCGACCTTGCTGCACATGCCCCGGCGTAGCCATGCCAAAACCGCCGTTGGTTGCAATGCCGTAGACGCCTATGCCGCCTGAGGCTTCATTGATGCCAGCGACGCCAGAGCCCAGATTGGAGTGCGTGATCCCCTGAACACCATCAGGTCCGCCCAGGTTGGAAACCTGAGTACCAAAGCTCTCGCCACGAATGCCCACACCGTAGTCCTTGTCGACGGTGGCGGCCGTTGCGTACAAGCCCATGCCGCTACCCTGGCTGGCAGCCAGCAGACCATAGTTGCCCTTCCGATTCACGGCTACCACGCCGGTGGAAGTCGCGCTGATGCCGGTGACGCCGTTGGCGCTGCTGCTGTCTCCGACAACCGCGCTGGGGTTAATCGAGATCGCGCTGAAAGCCCCGCCAACGCCATAAACCGCCGTGCCGGTCGCGCTGGTTCCATACACGCCAAATCCGCTGGCACTGGTTCCAACCAAACCCGAACCGCTGCCGGTATCGTCTCCACGCACTGCGGTGGCGTTTGTAGAGTGGCCCAGCACGCCGTCAGAGGAGCCTCCGGAAAAGGAAGATACGCCGTAGACACCAACATTGCCTCTGCCAGTGACCCCGATGTTGCCAGTTCCGGACAGTGCATTTCCCGTCGATTGCACGTCGAGGCCACCTGCACCTGCGCGGACGTGCTGAGACTGGGTGAAAGTGTTGACTACATTGAGGCCGGCATAACGGGCATCTGAAAATGCCGTATTCAGGCCAACGGTTATGTTGCCTGCAGTTCCTCCACCAGTGAGCCCAGTTCCCGCGGTAACGCCAGTGATCGTACCGGCACCGGGGTAAGTCTGACCGGGCGCAAAGGTGATCGGCTGGGTGAAGGTGTTATGGGCCGCAAGCAGAGGAACCTTGGTCGTATCGAGGTTGAGACTGATGGTTCCGCTTGTACCGCCACCAGTCAAGGCCGTGCCCGCTGTCACTCCGGTAATCGTTCCCGCGCCTGGATAGGTTTGACCTGGGACGAAGGTAATTGTGCCGTTCTTCGCAATCTTCAGGCCCGTCTCGGCGGGCGTAGCAGTACCTGCGCCAAAGAGCAGATTGAGCGTGGCCGCCGGGCTGGTCGTGTTGTTCGCAGTCGGCTCGGCCTTCCATTGAAACGTCTGGTTCACGGCCGCCACTGTGCTGCTGTTAAACGCCGATGCCGTCAGATTGAGCTGCTGCGAATACGCGCCAATCGCGCTTGTCGCCGCCGCAATAGGCGTCAAACCCACCGCGCCCCGCAGCGTCGTTGCCCCTGCCACATCCAGCGTCGTTACAGGCGCAAGCGTGTTGACGCCAACCTTTGCAGTGCTTCCTGTCCCGGTCTGAACAATGTTTGAACTACCTAAATTGCTCGCCGAGGTCCACAAGGCCACGCTCCCCGTTGATCCACCTCCGGTAGGCGTTGCATTGGGTGTAATCGCGGTCCCCACCTCAGGCGTTGCTATCACCGTTCCCGCATTTTGCTTGCCCGCCAAGGCGAACGCCGATGCCGGCAAACCGCCCAGCGTCTCTGAATCTTTTGCCTTCAACGCATACGGCACGCTCAGCAGGAGTATCCGCCGATCCTCAGGCTGACCCGCAATCTGCACGCTCAGCCACTGCGCCTCGCCGGAGGTGAAAAGCTCGGTCGGGATCCCCTCAGCAGATGTCAAGCCCAGGGCCGCGGAGTAATGGCCGCTGCGGTCCGCAGTCAGATTCTGTGTCTCGCGCCATAGAGCTGCTCCGCCCTGCTCTTCGTGGTAGAGGGCAAACGTAACTCCAAGCACGCCGTTCAGTGCTTCGCCCCTGGTGTCACGTGCAGTACCACTGAACTTGATCAGATTTGGAACCACATTCAATCGCGGCGATTGAGTTACAGCAGACTGCGCCCATGCGAATGAATTCCCCGAAAATCCTGCCAATAGAGCGATGACACAAAACAGGCCATGTTTCATACAAACTCCCCTTGAGGTTGGTTCGTTTATTCAAGCACGGAGTATGTATGTGTTAGCAATCAAATTTTCACAAAATTCAACTTGAGCTTTGAGGGAACTTGACGAAACTTTAAGCAAGGGATTGCAGCCTAACTCGGATTCGCCGTCTCTTCACTCGTGTTTGCCGCAGGCTGATGCAGCACATCCAGCACCCGCTCGTTGAGCCGGTTGCGCATCGCAAACCGCTCTGAAGCGCGTGTGACATAGCGCACCAGAATGTCCACCCCGGCTCCAGAGGGTCGCAGATTGACCGTCGGCGCAGCCGTGAACTGGCTCAGGCCATCATGGCGCGTACCGCGCTTCCACTCCTGCTCGGCGATGCGCACGTCGCTTTCGGTCTCTTCTTTCACAGCCTCGTGAATGCGCTCCACCGTGGCATAGGTCTCTGGAGTCGCAGGCACCGAAACGGCAATCTCATCCCACATCCATTGGCCGGTTGTCGAGAAATTGAAATACTGCCCGCGAATGGCAAAGTTGTTCACAAATGTCACGCGACGGCCAGTCGGGTGCCCCTTGTCGGTCCAGTTGCCTGTCTCAAGCAACGTGGTGCGGAAGAGCCCGATCTCCGTGACTTCGCCGCCGACTCCATTGATCTCGACCCAATCTCCCACGCGAATGCCGTTTTTGCCCATCAGAATGAACCAGCCAAAGAAGGCCAGGATGAAGTCCTGCAGCGCAACCGTAAGTCCAGCCGTGGTCAGTCCGAGGACAGTCGAAATCTGGCTGGGAGGCCCAAACACAAACATCAGCACCACGGTCACGCCGAGGAGTTGAATCCCTAATTTCAAGATGGTTCGCAGCGTGTGCATCCGCCGCCTGTCGAGTGTGGGCCGGCTCAACAATCGGTGCACCAGCGCATCGCAGAAGATAATCAGCATCAGCAGCAGAGCAACAACCGAGAGCGATTGCAAAATCAAATGGAGCAGAATGCGGTGCTGCAACTGCACCTGCGCAGACCACTTGCCGTACACGGCTCCCAGTTGCTGCTCAGCCTGGATGCGGTCGTCCAAAAGGGTCAGCAGTTGCCGTTCAGCTCGGCGGTCGCGGATGCTGTCGAGCTTTGCCGCGCGGTCATTCTCAGCAGCGTTGCCTGCCGCTGCTGCATCCAGCTTCGTCTCCAGTGCATTGTGCTCCGCTGTCAGAGCCGCCGCATCTGTCTGCGCCTGGCGCATCGCCTGCTCAATCAGCGCATTGCGGCGATTCTGGCTGTTCCAGGCTTTGACCAGTTGCGCCAGTGTGCGGTACTGCGCAGCCGAAAGCACCGCGACCTGTCCGGTTGCATGCGCCTCGGTGTCGTACTTGTGCATGGCCGCTTCGTGCTCGGTAAGCTCATCCTGGATGCGGCCCCGATCGTCGCCCGATGCGCGCGCCAGATCCTTCTGCGCATCGTCGAGCTGGTCGTTATCCAGCCCCAGCTGGGCCTTTGCAATCTCCAGATCGTCAGCGTTGTCCGTATCATTCGAGCCAGGCGGGGGGGTCAGATCCTTGATGTCCTGTTGGTCTTGTTTGATCAGGTCTTGCAGTTGGTTGACCTTTTGTTCAAAGGCCTGGGCTTCGCCGGTAAGCTTCTGGTTCTGAATGCGCAGCGCAGCTTCGCGCAGTGCAGTGGCAAAGGCCTGATCCACTTCGTGATCTGCCAGATGCTCCGCTTCCTGCGCGAACCCGCGCTCCTCGTTGGTCACGGCGAGCGGTGCCAGCGCCTCCGCGGTCTGCCAGGGGCTCAGGTCCACCAGGGTCTTCTGGCCACCGGCAAGACTGTTTAGCCCCCTGGGCTTGAGAAAGGAGAGCTGCTCCATTGAATCCCGCGTGGTCCACGAGAAAATGAGGCATGCGATCAACAGCGCCAGTAAAACAGCGACAAGAACGAGCCGCGTCTTGCCCAGAAACCTCTGGGCATGAGACACGACTGGGGAATTGGCCGGGGGAGGCACAGTATTCATTTCTCTATTCTCCCAGATCGCCGATTTCACTTTTCAAGAAATCGCAGGAATGACTGCGAGATCACAAACTGCAAACACCGCAGGCTGCGGATTTCTCCCCGGCCTGCGGCGTCTTCTTGCTGCAGTGATGCGCCTCTGGCTTAGGCCAAAAGCGGCTCAGCCTGCTCCAGTTCGGCGATGTACTCAACCACCGCCTCGCTGAATCCGTCGAAGTGGATCCAGTCGCCGTAGCCTACGCCGTGGCGGTACGAAGCCACGTTGATCAGGTAACCCCTTCCGTGCGGCCCTGCCACTGCATCGTGCGCCTGCTCGTCGGTGATTACCACCAGGCGGTCATACTGCGGGCACTCCCGTTCCACCTGGGTCAAAGCCATACCGAGGTAGGTCGCCCCGTGCGGCTGGCTCTGGTCGAGCGCATCACGCAAGGCCAGACCGCGCCGCGCAGGAACCCGCTTGACCGCACCGGAGAAGGTGAAGATCGTCACCTGCTCACTCAGTTCGCGCAACAGAATCGCCAGACCATATGCAGCATCGGTCCGCTTCATCTCTGAGCGATGGCCCAACTGGTAGGTCATCGAGCCGGAGACATCCACCAGCAGCACGGTATGCCCGCGCAACCTGCGGCTCTCCCCATCGGCGTCACGCCCTTGCAGCGAACGGAACATCGCCAGCTCCAGCGCCTCCTCCCACTGCGGAGCATGACGCGCTGCGGCCAGAAAGCGAAACGGCAATACCCGCTCCGTCTTCATCGCGGCCAGCGCTCCCAGCACCAGTTCCTCGCACACCCCCGCCAGGTGCATGTTCCGCAGGTTGCGCAAGATGGCCAGCGCCCCGAGCTTGCGCTCAGCCAGCAACCTCTCCCACGCTTCCTGCTTCGACGCATCCTCCTTTCCAGCCGCCGAAAGAGCTACCTCCCACGTATCGGGAGTGACCAATTCGTTCTGCGCCAGCCGCTTCCACAGCTCTGCCTGAGCGCTATCTACCGGCTTGGCATGCGAAAGAAAGAGCACGTCGCGCAGTCGAACGGAACCCGCGCGGTCATACTTGGCCAGCGCGTACTCGTCAAACTTGCAGAACGCAGCCGCCAGCCCCTTCTTCACCTGCGCCGAAAGGGTCTTCTTCCCACCCGTCGGCACATCAGCCCAGTAAATTGCCAGAAACTCGGCGAGTTCGTCAGCACGCTGAATCACGCGAGCCAGCGTCTCTGCCACCAGACCGCGATGCGACGCATAGCGCGCCATCTCGCGGACCAGCAACAGGGGCGCGTGACTCAGCTTCATACGCTCGCGGGCCTCGATGGCCAGGGCGGCAACTTCAGCCGCCTCAACCTGCGGGACAAGCGAGCGAATGCGTGCTCCGATTTCGGCACCGTCCTCGTAAAACTCCTTCTCCCACAACATGCAGGAGAGGACGGAGCGCCGCAGCGACTGCGAGGCGGTGAGTACGCGGGCCGGTGCCCCCTCGTGGGTGCGTGGGCCAGCGGGAATTTCGTCATAGGTAATCAGCTTCAACAGGTTCAGGCGCATCATGGCCTCCTTGCGTGTGTTGGGTTCCCTGCCGGGGAAAAAGTCGGGTGCGGCACAACGACTCCGAATCGAAATTCGGAAGCAGGATTCGAACCTGCCTTTCCGGCCATTCCTTTTCGGATGCGCGGCTCTGCCTATGAAGTATCCGCACCCTGCGCCACCGGCAGTCCGGGTTGGTCTTGCGTTATAGGTCACAGCTCCGGAGTCAAAACGCACTCCGCTACAGCATCTGTATCCTCAGCCTCCCCGCAATCGTCGCCGGCGGCCGGCTCATACTCGGGCTTTTCCGTTTGCGTAGAGCCGGGAAGGTTGAAGCCCTGCATCTTTTTCGAAACCCGTACGGGCTGGATCTGGATGGCCAGCTTCTCCATCTGCTCCCAGTCAGGCCGGTGTTTGTCAGAAAAATCGCTGCATTGGTTGACCACAAACGGAAGCCGGAAGCTCGGCGTCGACAGGCAGCACATCACCAGCACGTCCGACTCGCGGTATCCCGTTACATACAGTCCATTTCTGCAGCTCTTGCACAGGTGTTGGCTGCCCACCGGTGTGCCGTCTTTTACGTTCAACTTGCCCATATCATTCACTCGCTATCCGGTAATCCACACGGGGTATGCCGGAAGAAAATTGGCCGGGGAACTGGCGGATACGGATCGGAAGGTATCCTGAGCCACTAGACGACCTGAACTCGCGTTCAGGGCAGGAGTCGAACCTGCGTCTCCCGCGTGTCAAGCGAAGTATCCGTATCCTGCGCCACCGGCCAGGGTGGTTGTTGTGCTTGCTGAGGTCTGCGTTCAAGCGCCACTGCGATAACTTTGACCATCCTGACCTAGAGGCAAAGCTCCGCCTTATCGCTCCGACTTACTTATCGCAGCGATAACATCAGGCGCAGCTCTCCTAAGTCATCCCGAGGGAACTAACGAAGACAGGGGTTTGTCAATTTGGAGTTGATGAACCTGTCTTACTCGCCACTCGGGCTGTTGCTGCATCAGTCGCAATCGATTTAACTGACTCAAAAGCCGCGCCTCGACCGAAGATCAATCGAAGACACAGGACAAACGAAACCAGCCGGTACGATGCTTCAAATACAACAGGAACGGCTAAAAAGCTAATGGGTATGCGCTTTGCGTAGGAGGCAGACACCAGCAGGGCTACTGGAAATTGAGAGACCACACCCGGGAGCCGATCGAGACGACGAGCGTCTGTCCTGGCCTACGCACTGCAATTTGCGAATTGTGCGTTGTGTGTTTCATCGGGTGATTCTCCTACGCTGAGTTAGATTGCCATAGGTTGATCAGAAAAGGCAAGAGACTTTTGCAAAATAGTTGAAATTATTTTTATAAGTAAAGCTGGAACTTAGCTTGCAGATATCTATTCCAAACTAGCTTTCGGCCAACGGCTGCGCAAAGCCAGGTTCATCCTGGCGCAAACCAGCTTCAACCGCAGCCGCAATCGCCGCACACGCGCAGGGTCTCTTGCATGTGCTGTAGACTGATGTTCGCATGACCGTTACCTCATCCACCTCATCCGCACTGCGGATTGCCGATGACATTACCCAGCTCGTGGGTTCCACGCCGATGCTGCGGCTTGGGCGCATTGCTCCAGTTCCGGCAGCGGAAATATTCGCCAAGCTCGAGTTCCTCAACCCCGGCGGCAGCATCAAGGACCGCGCCGCGTTAGGCATGATTCTCGACGCTGAGGCTCGCGGGCTGCTGCAACGCGGCTCGACCATTATCGAGGCAACAGCCGGCAACACCGGCGTGGGCCTGGCCCTGATCGGGGTCAACCGCGGCTACAAAGTGCTGCTCTTTGTCCCCGAGGGATTTGCTGAAGAGAAGTGCATCCTGATGCGCGGCTTCGGTGCTGTGGTCGTCCGCACGCCGGAGGCCGAGGGCATGGGCGGCGCAATTCGCCGCGCGCGCGAGGCCGGGGCGACTATTCCCGGTGCCTTCATCGCGCTGCAGTTCCAGAATCAGGCCAATCCCGATTACCACCATGACACAACAGCCGCCGAAATCTGGCAGCAGATGGAGGGGCGGGTGGACGGATTTGTTGCCGGCGTCGGAACTGGTGGTACCTTCTCCGGCATCGCCCGCTTCCTCAAAGAGCACAACCCCGCCGTGATCAACATCGCCGTCGAGACCCAGGGGTCCATCCTGCAGGGCAACCCGCCCGGACCGCACAAGGTCGAGGGCATCGGTGTGAGCTTTATTCCAGAAACATTTCACCGCGAGTTCTGCGACCGGATCGTCGCGGTCTCAGATGAAGACGCATTCACCATGGTCAAGCGTCTCGCTGCCGAAGAGGGTCTGCTCGGCGGCTCAAGCGCCGGGGCAATTGTCTTTGCCGCTGCCGCTCTCGCCCGCGAACTCGGCCCCGGCAAACGCGTCGCGCTGATCATCCCCGACTCCGCCGAGCGTTACCTCTCGAAACACATCTTTGAGGGTGGCCGATGAGACTTCTGCGCCTTGCAGCTCCCATAGCAACTTTCTTCCTTTGGATGACAGCGCTGCATGGCCAGGGCTACCAGGAAATCGTGCACCAGAGGCCTCTGCACGTCCGCCACTTCGCCGGGAAAATCGTCGATGCCAAAGGCATGACCGTGGAGTACGCCGCAGTTGAGCTACACGACCCGAAGACTCACCGGCTGTTGGCGTCAACATTCGCTGACGGCAAGGGCTACTTTGCCTTCGATGACAAGAAGTACGGCAAACGCATCGAGCTGCGCATCATCCAGAAGGGGTTCAACATCACCCAATACACCGTCATGCGCAAACCCTTCGGCGACCAGCAAATCCGTGTCGTCCTCACCGTCGCATCCTGAGCCAACGGCGCTCTCCGCTGTAAGCTAGATGGAGGAGCTAGAAGCCGACAATGCCTGATTACAAGTACTCGACGCTGGCGGTCCACGCCGGGCAGTATCCTGACCCGCAGACCGGGGCGGTGAACGTTCCCGTTTATCTCACTTCGACCTTTGAACTCACCGGCATCGGCACGAGCAAGGGCTGGGATTATTCGCGCGGCGGCAACCCCACCCGCGACCGGCTGGAGGAGTCGCTGGCGGCGCTCGAGGGCGGCAGGTCAGCCCACGTCTATGGCAGCGGCATGGCCGCGATTTCGGCGCTGTTTGGTTCACTCAAGGCGGGCGACCACCTGATCTGTTCACACAATGTCTATGGCGGCACCACGCGCCTGCTCAACCTGGTAATTGTGAATTACGGCATCGAAGTGGAGTACGTTGATTTAGCCGACCTCAATGCACTGGCCGCCGCGCTGAAACCAAATACCAAACTAGTGCACGTCGAGACGCCCACTAACCCGCTGATGCAGCTCACCGATATCGCAGCCGTCTGCGAACTGGCACACAAGGTTGGTGCCCAGGTCAGCGTTGACAACACCTTCCTTTCGCCTGCATTGCAGAGCCCACTGGCACTCGGCGCAGACATCGTGATGCACTCGACCACAAAGTTCTTGAACGGCCACTCCGACGGCCTCGGCGGCGTGCTCGTGGCTACAACGCCGGAGCAGGCGGACCAGTTTCACCTGATGCAAAAAGCGCAGGGTGGCATTCTCTCGCCATTCGAATGCTTTCTCGTTCTGCGCGGCATCAAGACCCTGCCTCTCCGGATGAAGCAACACGAGGAGAATGGCCGCGCGGTGGCCGAATTCCTCGCGACGCACGCCAAGGTCAAGAAGATTTTCTACCCTGGTCTGAAGTCTCATCCTCAATATGAACTGGCCGTGCGGCAGCAAAAGGGCTTTGGCTCAATGATGGCGATTGAGCTTGGCTCGCGGGAAGCGGTGGAGCTATTCCTGAAATCTATCAAGCTGTTCCTCAACGCTGAGTCGTTGGGAGGTGTGGAATCTCTTGCTTCGAATTCAGCGACGACTACGCATGCCTCGCTGTCGGAAGAGCGGCGGCTGGAGATCGGGATTACTCCCGGCCTGGTAAGGCTCTCAGTCGGCATCGAAGACAAGGACGATTTGATTGCGGACCTGGCGCAGGCACTGGAAGCTGTCTAGTACAAGCAGGCGGCGCGGCGACCTTCATTCCCCTCCAAATCGGTGAGCCATCCTACTTGAGCGTCAGGGTGATCCTGCGGGTGTCGCCGCCGGTTGCGGTCACCGAGATTTCGCCGTCGGCACGATTGCGGATGCTTTTGAACTTCTCACCCCACTCAATCAGAATCAGTGCGTCCTCAGTTTGCAGGTCGTCAAGTCCGAGCGAATCAAGCTGGCGCTCGGCATCAAGGCGGTAGAGATCGAGGTGGAGAAGCTTGATAGGTCGACCGTCTGGCTGGCCGCTTTCGGTGCCGGCATACTCGTGAATCAGCGTGAAAGTAGGGCTGGTGACTTCGTCTGGGTCGGCTGCTCCGAGGGCACAGGCGATGCCTTTGACGAGCGTAGTTTTGCCAGCGCCAAGGTCGCCCCTGAGAATGAGCAGACGCGGCGGCTTGAGCAAATCAGCGAGTTTACGGCCAATCGCGATGGTGCCTGCGGCGGATTTGGTTTCAAACTCCCTGATTGTCGGCGTCGCTTTGGGCACTGTTTTACTCATGGCATCCCCTGTAGCCAACAATAGCGTCCTTCAGCCTGTGGATGAAAGCGGAAAGCCCGGTACAGATTGGCGAGAGAGTCGGTGGCGAGCAGCGTGTGCTGGTCTCCGCCGGGGCCGGGCTGCTCGACAGTGATGTCGGCGGCAAGTCCATGGAGATAGACAGCGGCCTCAACGGCCTCTGCCGGGGCATCGAGGTGCTGCGCGAGCAGGCCGGCGATCATGCCGGTAAGCAGGTCTCCGCTGCCGCCCTTGGCCATCGCGGGATTGCCACTGGTATTGATGGCGACGCGGCCGTCAGGGTGGGCAATGAGCGTGCGAGAGCCTTTGAGAACCAGCGTGACTTGATAGCGGACGGCAAATTCGCGGGCGATCTGCAGTCGGCTGGATTGAATTTCAGCTGTCGGGAGGCCGGTGAGCCGGGCCATTTCACCGGGGTGAGGCGTAAGAATAAGCGTGCGGCAGCGGGCGACTCCAGCGAGATTGCCAGGCTGAGTCGCCAGTGCGTTGAGCGCGTCCGCATCGACGACAGCGGGCAGACTGGTTGCCTGGAGCAGGCCCAGCGCAAACTCCACTGCCTCTGGCGAAGTACCCAGGCCTGGGCCGAGCGCAATGACCGTAATCCGGCTCAAAAGTGACTTGAGGCTTCCCGGCGCAAGGTTCTCTGGGGAGATTTCGCCTGAGGGGGCAGTGGCCAGCGGCTGGGTCATCAGTTCCGGAGCGATGGCGGCAACCAGGGGCAGCACGGCAGGGGTGACGGCGGCGGTGACCAAGCCAGCCCCGGAGCGAAGAGCAGTCAGCGCGGCCATGGCTGGTGCGCCGGACTTGCCGGGGCTGCCGCCGATGACCAAAACGTGGCCGAAGTTGCCTTTGTTCGCATCCGTTGGACGAGGAATGTCAGTGATGAACTTGGCTGTTCCGGCCCAGTGGAGATTCAGGCCGGAGACGATCGCTTCATCGGGGGAACCGATAGGGGCGACGACGATCGGCTGGTTCCAGAGTCGGGTGAGATTCCCAAAAACGTGGGCAGGCTTGGGCACGGTAAAGGTGATGACGGCGTCGGCGGGATAGGCGCTTTCGGCGGTAGCAGCTGTCGAATCCGCGTCCCAGCCGGTGGGCAAGTCGATGGCGAGGATGGGTGCCCTGGACGCAGAGGCGCGTATCCATTCGAGTGCGGCAAGGGGCAGGCCGCGCAAGGGTGGTTGAAAGCCGGTGCCAAGGACAGCATCCAGGATGAGATCGGCGGCGAGAGCGTCGGGATGGAAGGCAAATTCCTCTGCATCTGCGATGAAACGGAGGGAGACCCGCTCGTTGAGCGTGGGTTCTAGAAGCTCCTGCATAGCAGCTTTTGCGTCCCCGCGGAGGCCGTCAGCGTCGCCCAGCAGCAGGACGGTTACGGCACAGCCAGCGGCGGCGAAGAGGCGCGCGGTCATGAGGCCATCACCGCCGTTGTTGCCTCGTCCGCAGAGGATGGTGATTCTGGTTGCCTGCGGAAACTGTTGGCTGGCAAAGGTGAAGACGGCTTCCGCTGCATTGCGCATGAGTTGCAGCGAGGGAATGCCGAACTGTTCGCTGGTGATGCGGTCACAGGCCTGCATCTCGGCAGCGGAGAGAATCTTCATGGGATAAGGGTACTCGGAAATGAGGGCGGGTTGGTGCCGCGCTCGGCTTTCGCAAGTTCACGAACGCAAATAAACAGGGAGGAGGTCCGTTTTGGACTCCCTCCCGATTTGTGATGCCATACCGATTCTTTACTTGACGTTGACGTTGGGTTCAACGGAGAGGCCGGGACGCAGACTGTGCTCCTTGTCTTCATTGGCCAGGTCTGTAAAGTCGATGCGCACAGGAAGGCGCTGGACGACTTTGACGTAGTTGCCGGTAGCGTTCTCAGGCGGGAAGAGTGACAAAACGGAACCGGTGGCGCCGCCAATTTGCGTGACTTTGCCGTGGTAGGTCTTGCCGGTGGCGTCGACGGTGACTTCAACGGACTGGCCAGCGGCGATGTGCTTCAGCTGGGTCTCCTTAAAGTTTGCGGTAACCCAGAGATCGTCAAGCGAAACCAGGGTCAGCAGGTTCTGGCCCGCGGAGATGTTCTGGTTTGGCTCAAGGCTCTTGCGGGTGATGATGCCGTTGGCGGGGGCCACGATTTTGGTGTAGCTGAGGTTGAGCTGCGCTGAAGCAAGTTGGGCCTCAGCCTGCGCTACCTGGGCCTGAGCTTGCAGGGCGCGAGCGTTTTGGACGGCGACTTGCTGCGGGCCAGTTTCGGCAGACTTGAACGAGGACTGGGATTGAGATTCGCGCTCGTGGGCTACTTTGACGAACTCGGCAGCTGCCTGTTCGTTGGCCAGAGCGCTTGCAAGGGTGGCTTTGGCAGCATCGGCGGCGGCCACCGCTGCGTCAAACTGTTGCTTGCTGATCACGTCTTTGGCGACCAGGGGGCGGTAGCGCTCGAGGTCTGCGGATGTTTTGGTGGCATTGGCTTTAGCTTCTGCAACCTTGGCGTGAGCAGCTTCCAATTGGCTCTCTGCCTGGAGGACCCCGGCGTGGGCGCTGGTGATGTCCGATCCGGCTGAACGAAGGGTGCTACCGGTGTTGATCGAGGTGATGGGCACAGCCACTCGAGCGGCCTCAGCATTTGCCTTGGCGCTGGCGAGCACGGCCTGGGCGTTTTGAACGGCGACCTGGTAATCGGCGGGGTCTAGCTCAGCAATGACGGTTCCCTTGGTTACAAGCTGGTTCTCGTCGACGTCGATCTTGACGACCTGGCCGGCGATGCGCGAGCTGACCTGGATCAAGTGGCCGTTAATCTGAGCATCGTCGGTGTCTTCGGTAAAGGTCGACCGCCAGTAAAAGTAGCCAGCGCCGACGATGAGGACGGCGAGGATGATGAAAAGAATGCCCCGACGGCTTTTCTTCGGCACTTCGGTCTGCTTTTGTTCCGGCTGTTCACCGGAGGCTGGAGTTGCTTCCGCCACGATCACTTACCTCCCAGATATTCTTTGTAGTTTTGCGCCACACCGAGGGCACGCGCCAGGTTGAGTTTGGCTACGTTGTGCTGGTAGAGGCTGTTGACGTATAGGCTGTTGGCCTGGGCCACGGACTGCTGTGCTTCAGAGACAGCGAGGTTATCGCTGACTCCGGCGGCGTAGCGCTGCTGGGCTTCGGAGAGAACTTCAGTGGACAGCTCAACATTGGAGTGAGCGACCTCGACCTGCTGCTGCGAACTGGCGATATCGAGGAGAGCGTCGCGAACGTCTGCTTCAATCTGCGCATCGAGATCGCTCTGGTGAGCGCGCTGATTATCGAGTTCAGACTGAGCGGCTTCTGCTTCACCGCGAAACTGCGCTTCTTTGAAAATGGGAATGGTAAGCGTGCCGCTGGCGTTGAATGTACCGTGGGAATGACGGACGTTGACGCCAATGTCGCCATAGTCTGCTTCAACCTTGAGGGTGGGCAGCCGGTCGGCGGTGGCGGCTTTTCGCAGTTCCACTTCAGCAGCAGTCACTTCAGCAGATGCCTGACGATCTTTGCGGTTGGCGAGGGCCTGCTTGATGGCTGCCTGCACATCGGGCTGGTCAAAGGCGGTGTAAGGGGCGGTATCGACGAGTTCGAAGCTCTGCGCCATGGGAAGGCCGATGATGTGGGCCAGTGCGAGCTTATCCTTTTCACGCTGGTTGTGAGCGACGATGAGTTGCTGCTGAAGGCTCTGGTTATCCACGCGTGCGCGTAGTTCGTCAAGACGGGGAGCTGTTCCGGCGCTGTGGCTGTCGACGGCCTGCTTGAGTGAGACGCCCGAGGTCGCGACCTGCGAATCAAGAGACTCAATCTGAGCCTGATCGGCTAGGAGGCGCAGGTAAGCATTGCCGACGGTGAGAATGACCATCTGGCGGGCATCCTGAGCGGTGAGCTCAGCGGCAGCGAAATTGTGGCGGGCCGCCATGTAGGTGCGCAGGGAGTTCAGATTGACGACGGTCCAGGAGAGGTTGGCCCGGATATCGGTGTATCCGAACGGTCCGATGATCGTGGGGAAGCCAGGGATGCGCAGACCCTGCGCCGCCAGATCGTTCTGCAGTAGAACTTCCTTGGCGGTAGCATCGATCGAAGGCAAGAGTGCCTGGAGATCCTGAAGGCGTTGACCGCGGAAACTGGCTGACTGATTGTTTGAGAGCAGCAGGCCGAGGTTATTTTTAAGCCCTCGCTGGACAGCATCGTCGAGGGTGAGCTGCAGAGTGTCTGCGGTCGCGCTGCCAGAGGCGACGCTGCCACCGTAGGAACTGGCCGGCGGTGCGGCGGGCGGTGTCTGCTGCGGCGCGAGGCTAAGTTGCTGAGCAGCAAGGGGCAAAGCTGCAAAACCCGTCGCAAGTCCGATGAGGGCCGCAGCCGACAATGCGGTCGAGACGACTCTCCTGCGGGAGTGGGCAGAGGGGTGGAGCAAATTTTGCATGGTTTTAGGCTTCACTGACTCAATTCGTTCAAAAGTTCTGTTGCTTATGGATGCGCGAACGTGCGAGAAAGGTTCCGAAAGTCGCTGGAAGAATGTAGAAAGCGATAGGTACTGCCGTGAATCTGAGTGAAAAGCAGGTGCTAGCCGCATTCGCGGCATCCAGGACGAAGCTACTACCGCGCCGACGTGGCGTGGATGAGCTGGGAGGCGAGTGAGCAAAGCGCCTGGCGAAAGGTCGAGCGTACTGCGTCGGGAGTCCAGTTTTCAGCGGCTGGGCCTCCGTGTTCGCCAAGCAGGCCTGCGGTTTCAGCCGATGAAAGCGCTGCTACAGCGCGCAGAACGAAGACCGCGCGCAGAGCAGGCGCAAGGCTTTCCAGCCATTGGCGGAGGCGATGCCGGTCAGGACCGACAAGCAACTGCTCAAACTCAACGGGGGTAAGACCGGCGGCGGAGAGATCATCGTCTTCAATGCAGACGGCCGGGCCTGAGGCGTCGGACTCTTCGGGCGGTGTCGCAAGGGACGCGGGGTTGCGCTGCTCGAGGATGGCGATGGCTTGGGCCGCGAGAGCAAGGCGCGCGCTGTGGCGAGCCTCGACATGGTCGGAGCAGGCAGGGACGTCCACGCTGGAGACAGTTTTCTCAAGAAGCGCGATGGTTTCTTCGCCCTCGCCGAGGAGCATGGAAGCGATCTGATAGAGATCGCCGGCGATCTTTTCGAGCAGGCTGTCCCAGCCGGAGAGGGCCGCTTCGACAACTTCTGGTTCTTTCGGCTTGCCGTCGAGCATGGATGAAACCTTGGCGAAGAATTGCGCGCCATCGGGGTGAGTTGGTTGTTCGGTAAGAAACGGTCGATCTATTGAAGTGGAATCGGAGGACATGAATTCGCTCCTGTCGCGGAAAGAGGGCCTGGATGGGCGAACGCGGAAACCGCACGGTCAACTCTTATCCTCCATCCGGGCGGCAGGTCGCGTCAAATTCCAGGCCGCGCGCCGAGATGAATTATCGAGAGATTGGAGCAAGTCAGACTCAAAATGGGATAAGAGAAAGACTGGCAGTGAAACGGGCAGGCCGGGCAGAGCACTTCGAATGCGTGCTCAGGATTGCCGGGAAGCTCCAAAGGCACTAGACTTTGGGAACTCCGGGCAGCGGGTTAAATCTACCGCTCAGGACGGGAAAAGGGACGGAATGGCCAGGAACATGCAGCGGAAACAGCTGTTTGCGGGACGAGACAAGTCGTGGATGCAGTTCAACCGCCGGGTACTGGAGGAGGCTGAGGACGCGACAAATCCGGTGCTGGAGCGGGTCAAGTTTCTGTCCATCACGGGCAGCAACCTGGATGAGTACGTCGAGATCCGCATGGCCGGCCTGATGCAGCGCACGGAAGACGGGCATACGAATCCCGGCTATGACGGGTTGCCGCCACAGGAATCACTGGATGTGCTGACGACGGAGATTCACGAATTTGTGCATGCGCAGTACCGGTGCTGGAAGGAGCAACTACTACCGGAACTGCGGAAGCACGGGATCCGGTTGCTGCAGTGGACTGAACTGAGCGAAGAGCAGCGCGGAATGGCGCTCGAATATTTTCAGCGTGAAGTGGACCCGCTACTAACGCCGATTACGATCGACCCGGCGCATCCGTTTCCCAGGGTACTGAACCGGGCGCTCTGCCTTGCGATTCTGCTGCGGGCCAAGCGGCGCAGCTCCGGGCCTGCGGTGCTGGGCGTGTTGACGGTGCCGCGGGCCTTGCCGCGTTTTGTGAGGCTGGCAGACGCCAACGGCAGCTACGACTACATGCTGCTGCAGGACCTGGTGGCGCAGAATCTGAGCGGAATGTACCGGGGCTATGAGGTGCTGGCCCACGCGGCGTTCCGGGTAACGCGGAACTCGAATCTCTACTTTGAAGAGGAAGAATCGCGGTCGCTGCTGGAGTCGATTCGCAGTGAGCTACATAACCGTCGCAAGGGCGACGCGGTGCGGCTGGAAATTGTGACGGGGGCTCATCCGGAGATTGTGGACAAGCTGCGGGTGAACTTTGAGCTGGAGGAGAACCAGGTGTTCTGGGCCGATGGGCCCGTGAACCTGGCGCGCTTGATGTTCTTTTACGGCGATATTCAGCGGCCGGACTTGAAGTTTGCATCATTTGTGCCGAGACAAGTGAATCTAAGCCGCAAGGTCGCAGACATATTCGAAGACCTGCGGCAACGAGATATTCTGCTTCACCATCCTTTTGATGCTTACGATCCGGTTGTGAACTTCATCCAAAAAGGGGCGATGGACCCTCGTGTCGTGACGATGAAGCAGACACTCTACCGAACGAGTACGGACTCGCCGATGTTTACCGCGCTGACCGAGGCGGCCGCCTCAAAGGAAGCCACCGTCGTGGTGGAGCTGATGGCGCGCTTTGACGAGGCATCGAATATCCGCTGGGCGCGCAGCATGGAGGATGCAGGGGTGCAGGTCTTCTACGGCGTAGTCGGGCTGAAGACGCACTGCAAGCTGGCCATGCTGGTGCGACGCGACGAAGATGGGGTAACGCGGCGCTATTGCCACCTGGGCACCGGCAATTACAACCCTGTCACGGCGCGGTTCTATACGGATCTGAGCCTGCTGACGAGTGATCCGGTCATTACCGAGCAGGTGCATATGGTCTTCAACTACCTGACGGCGCATGCTGAGATTGATGACTACAAGCCGCTTCTGGTGGCTCCGTTGACGATGGCTGAGAAGTTTCTGCAGTTGATTCGCAGGGAGGCAGAGCATGCAACCGAGGGCAAGCCCGCGCGCATTGTGGCCAAGATGAATGCGCTGCTGGAGCCATCGGTGATTGAGGCGCTCTATGCTGCTTCGCAGGCCGGGGTGCAGATTGACCTGATCATCCGCGGAGTGTGCACGCTGCGGCCGGGAGTCAAGGGGCTGAGCGAGAATATCCGGGTTCGTTCGATTGTGGGCCGGTTTCTGGAGCATAGCCGGATCTTCCACTTTGCCAATGGCGGCAAGGATGAAATCTACCTTGGCAGCGCAGACTGGATGCCGCGCAACCTCTTTGAGCGGTGCGAAGTGGTTTTCCCGGTGCGGGACAAGGCGGCGAGAACGCGCATTGATGAAGAGATACTCGCGGCCTACCTGGTGGATACGGTGAAGGCCCGGTTGATGCGTGAGGATGGAAGCTATGTGCGGGCTACGCCGGGAAAGGGTCAGGCGGCATTCAGTTCGCAGGACTTTTTGATGCGGCTTGCTGAAGGTAAGGCAGAACTGAGTGCGATTCCCATGGCAGCAACATCATCTGCTTTGAAGGCAGCGGCAGTTATCGCCGAGCCGAAGGTTTAGCCAAACGGCTGTAAACGGGAGTTTCATTCTGACAGGCAGCGTAAACGGGAGATTACAGGATTGGACCACCGTATTCCCGTAAGTACCAGATTCTAAATAAACATGGGGCAGATTGAATTGGCTATTGGCTTGCAACTGAAGAGCTATCTCCTCAGAGACTGAGTTGCAGAATTGCGCTCGTGGGTCCAAGGTGAGAGATTTTCGGAGGCACCATGTTTTCTGGGTTTTCAGGTTTGCAGTCGGTTCGTTCTTGTTCGAGGGCACTGCTGTTCCCTGCCCTGGCTCTCGGCCTGGTTTTGCCGTTTGTGGGCTGCGGCAGCAGCACGGATATTGACTCCATCGCGATTTCGCCGGAGACGGTTTCCCTTGCGACTGGCGCCACGGCCCAGCTGACCGCGATTGGAACCATTGGCCACGGCCAGCACCCGTCGACGACCGTGAATGTCACGAGCCTTGCGACCTGGCGCTCCAGCGTCTCGGGTGTGGCGACGGTGAGTTCCACGGGGGAAGTGGTTGCCCTGAGTGCCGGGGTAACGACGATTACGGCGAGCATCAAGGGCTTTACTGGCTTGCTGACGAGCAACGTTGCAACGATCACGGTAACTGGCGGCGGGTCAGCGGGTGAGCCACTCGTTTCGCTGACCATCATTCCGGGGACGCAGGCAGTTGCTTCGGTGAATGACACGACACAGTTCATCGCGATTGCAACAACTTCGACCGGAACGACCGAGGACCTGACGGGCAAAGTCACCTGGAGCTCAAGCAGCGCGAACGTAGCCAAGATAAGCGCCGGCGGACTCGCGACGGGGTTGGGCCAGGGAACGACGACGATCACGGCGATCGCGAGCAATCCTGACAAGACTGTGGTGACCGGTACGGCGAATTTGACGGTAATCGCGGGAGCGTCGGAACCGTTCACCGCGATCAACATCAGCCCTGGGACGCAGTCACTGTCGGCGACGGGTCAGACTGGTCAGTTCATTGCGCTTGGTACTGCTGGTGGCAGCGGGCTCAACGAGGATGTCACAAACTCGCCCAGAGTGAAATGGACATCGAGCGTTCCCAGCATCGCGACAGTCGCGACCTATCCTGCACCGTCTGCAGGACTGGTCACAGGCGTCAGCGCTGGCACGACGACGATTACGGCGAAGCTGACGAATCCTGATGGTTCAACGGTGACCTCGACCTCGACGGTTACGGTTTCAACGACTTCTGCGCCGGAACCGTTGCTGTCGCTGCAGATTATCCCGAAGGATGTCACGGTGGGTAACCTGCTGGATACCGGTCAGTTCATTGCGATCGGGACATTCTCGACCGCGCCGACGGTGCAGGATCTGACGAACTCGCCCAACCTGACGTGGGTCTCATCGTTCCCAACGATTTTCCCAATCAACACAACCGGAGTTGCGGGAGCACCCGCCGGCGTGATTACGGCTTTTGGCAGCGGGACCGCTGTTGTCATCGCAGAGGCTAAGAACCCCGACGGATCGATCGTAACCGCGACGGCTACTTTCAACTGCCCGCTGGTGCTGCCTAATCCCCCTCAAACCCCGGGATCGTGCTATCCGGGTTCTGAAACACCTTCATTGCTGGCGACGCTGACGGTCTTCAACACCGGCGTCAACACCAAGGACTGGCTGGTGGAGGCTGATTCGGCAACGGGTACGAAGAATGTGCTGCATTGCGGGCCTGGTTCTTCGAAAGCTGGTCTCGGTGGATCGGTTTGCGTGGCGACCTATCCGGTAGGGACTCTGGTGACCTTGACCGCTCCGGCGGGTACGGGCAACTTCGGCGGATGGTCGTCGAACTGCACATCGACTGGAACCGTTACTTCTGCTGGACCCAATAGCTGCACGGTGAAGTTGTCGACGAACGATACGGTCGGCGCGATCATCAACTAAGTGCTGGGCAGGCGGATACTCCAATCTGCCTGCTCAGGAATTCGAGTCGCAATTGATCCCTGGCCAGCGAAGATGCTGGCCGGGGATTTTTGCTTGTTTACTCTTTAAGGCAATAAATACTTTGACTAACCCATCGCATTTCTGTACTATTGGGTTAGTGAAGGTATCGCCATGTATATTCCGAAGACGTTGACCGAAGCGGTTCGCTACTACCAAGATGAGCAAGTTTGCATTAATGCTGTTGCCGAGTTGCGTTGGCCTGATGGAAAGCCCGTATGCCCCAAGTGTGGCGTTGCTGAGGGTGAACGCAAGCACTATTGGCTGGCTACTCAAAAGCGTTGGAAGTGCTACGCTTGCCGCAAACAATTCAGCGTTAAAGTGAATAGTCTTTTCGAGGATTCCCCTCTCTCTCTCGACAAATGGCTGATTGCGCTGTGGATGCTCTGCAACTGCAAGAATGGCGTTTCCAGCTATGAAATTTCGCGGGAACTTGGTATCGCTCAGAAGTCGGCATGGCACCTCCTACATCGTCTGCGTTCGGCTCTGCAAGCCCCTGAAGATGACAAGATCGGCGGCAATGGCGAGATTGTGGAGATGGACGAAACCTTTATCGGCGGCAAGGTTAAGAACATGCACAAGTCTCGGAAGCCCAAGGGACCAGGCGTGAGCGGTCGGCCTGTCGCTGGCACAGCCAAAACTATAGTTGTCGGTATGTTGCACCGCAATGGTCGCGTCAAAGCTGAAGTGGTGGTAGATCGCACCAAAGAAGTCCTGCATAGCCTTGTAGCGAAACACATTGCCCCGGGGTCGCAGCTAATGTCTGACGAATGGGGCGGCTACAAGGGCGTTGACCTGCAACACGCGATTATCAACCATGCCGAAGAATATGTACGGGGTCTGGTTCACACGAACGGAATCGAAAATTTCTGGTCGCTGCTCAAGAGAGGTCTGGGCGGTACATACGTTTCGGTTGAACCGTTCCATTTGTTCCGATACATCGACGAACAGGCTTTTCGCTACGAACATCGCGCCACGAAAGACAAGCCATACACAAATGCAGATCGGTTTGCCATTGCGCTTACGCAGATCGCCGGGAAGCGGCTCACTTGGAAAGACTTGACCGGGAAGGAGGAGGGGTCATTCTAGGGCTTCTGCGGGGGCGTTGCGGGGACGTACTTGTATCGCTTATGTCGTGAAACGGGGACTTCTGGCACAGTCTCTATACGTTTCTGCATTTCAGCGCGAGGAATGGAAACCAGCTTCGACAAAGCGTCTGCGAAAGGCTGAACCGCGTTTGTCGATGATGTAGTCTGAATCTTCATTGCGATAGAGTACCATTTGGGCTACAATTGCCGGACTGAAAGCGTCTTAATCTTTCCCGCGTCAACGGGAGTGACTTTGGCTAGACCGCTTGCTTTGGCGAATTCGATTGCGACTCATTCATCGGATGACTTCGGCGCTGCTAACGCCGCCGTCAGACGTTCCGACGGTAGTATATCGGGAGGGCGGAACGATGGCAATTATTGATTTCGAAGTGCATGGTCAACCGGGAGAGATTGCTCTTCGAACATACAAACGAGCAACGGACTTAGCTTTCGGAGTCCTAAGCGACTATGACGCTGGAATTACAGGCCTGCGCCACGGTGGTCTTCGCTGGTACATACGAACAGTCGAACAGAGAGCATCTGCGGGTATCTTTTTGAGGGTTTACTCTAAAGAAACCGACCTCCTAAAGCGAAGAGTTTCGGCTGACCCTAGCGTTTCTGTAGCTGGGGCTTTTGTCGGGGGGTTTGACGATTTAGAGAATAAGATGAAAACGCCTCCCTATCTCACCGAACTGGGCATGATGAAGGCTCAAGAAATGGTGGGTTTAATCGGCAAGAACGGTGCAGTAGGGTTTAGCGTATCCGTCGAAGATAAGCGTGTAGAAATCACTGAAAAAACGGCTAACAACATTCGTCAATTGTTGCCGCTAAAGAGAACCGCCATCGGTTCCGTAGAGGGCACCCTCGAAAAAATATCCGTTCATAAAGACTTCAATTTTGTGGTCTACCACTCAATCACAAAACGTGCGGTCACTTGTCAAATACGCGAACCGGAGATGATGCAGTTGGCTAAGGAAGCGTTAGGGAAGCGTGTGAGCGTAACAGGCATTCTCTACAAGAATTTTCAAAATGAAACTAAGCGCGTAAGTGTGCAAAGGATGCGGATAATCGGATCTGGGCTGATCATAGTCCCAGGTATTGATCGCCATTGGGAAGAACCAGCGTTTTCTGATGCCGAAGATTCGGCTGATCTGCTTAGGAGGATTAGGGGTGCCTAAAGATATTCGCCCATACATCGACTCTTCGGTTTGGTTAGGGTGGAAAAACCGAGAAATAGTAAATGGCGTAGACCGTTTCTCCGTTTTTCAGAGTATTTGGGAAGCAGCCCAACGCGGCGAGTTCAAACTCTTTATTTCAGCTATGACTTTTGCGGAAGTCTACAAGCTGAGACATGAGAGTTTCACGCAACCAGTACAGACCGTCGCGCAATTACTTGCCGACTTTGAAGAGTCGTTCATAGAGGTTGTTGAGACCGACCGCGATATTGGTATCCAAGCGAATGTTATGTGCCGACAATTCGCGGCATATAAGCTTTACCCAAATGATTCAATACACCTTGCGTCGGCGCTGCGAGTTCCGTGCGATTATCTGCTCTGCTATGACCGACCTCTATCATCCGTGACCATGCCGGACATCATCATCGCGGAGCCAGAAAAGGTATTGGCCCCTGCCATCCAGAATAGGCTTGAGGGATTGTAGTGATTTCCCATGTTGGGTTAGCCAAGGTAATCATTGCCCTCTTTAATTAATAGAAGGGTTTGAAAATAAAGAGGGGGGGTGGGGGGTGCCACTTACACTCTTCATATTGTTGATTTCGTGATGGTTATGGTGTTTTTCAGGGCCCCTTAGATGCGTTTAGGGCGGCATTTGGGTGCACTTTTTGCGTGATTGATTTGCCGGTGTTGGAGAGGCGGCTGCGCGTAGTTGTGGCTGGGAGTATTGTGCAGGATTCCTGGCTAATTATCTGCAAGTTCTTTGAAATTCGTTTTTGGAAAGCGGATGGGAGGAATTGTGGGACTTACCCGTGACGATGGAGTCGTCATTGAAGGACCTCGGGCCAGCGCGGGATTAGCAGGGGCTAAAGCCCGGTTCTTATTTCTGAGGTGCTTGCGGCACGACTGAAAGTCGTGCCCTGTTACGAAACGCCTACCCGAGGAGCTTTTCCGCAACATGTTTAGCGCGGATTCAAGCTAGGTTAGCGGGGGCGGGACTTGGTTGCGGATTTGGGCGAGACGCTGTTGAGGCGGGCGTACTCTGACCTGGCTTCTTTGAGGCGGGGCAGGTCGGGGTCGGCGTCTTTCCAGATGGCGAGGACGATCTTATAGGCAAAGCCGGCTTCAGTGGTTTTCTCTTCGGCGGCCAAGGCGCGGGCGAGGCCGAGCTGGGCGAGCGGGTAGTCATGGGAGAGCGGAGCGATGCCGGGGTGGTCGAGAATCTTGTGGAACTCAGCCTCGGCCAGCTCGGGCTTATGAGCAGCGAGGTAGGCACGGCCGCGGAGAGCAGCCGAGTCGAAGCTGCTGAGGTCGTAAGGTGAGGCGGATTCAAGAGCGGTGACTGCGTCTGCCGGCTGGTGCTGATTGAGGGCGATGGCGGCGCGAATCTGGGGGGCGCGGAGCTGTTGCCAGAGAGTCGAGTTGGGGTGATCTTCGAGGGCCTGCTTGAGGAGCGATTCAGCGCGGGTGGTTTCGCCGACATGGGCCCAGGCGACGGGAATATCGGTGGTATCGGGCATATCTCCCAGACGAGTTAACTGGGCGTGTGCGCCTTCGACCAGTCCTAGTTCAGCCTGAATACGGGGGACCTGGGCGAGGATGCTGTTGGCCTTTTCGCGCTGGCCCTGCTTGCGATAGCTATCGGCGGCGGCGGTGAAGATGGCCAGGGCGGCGCGGGCGCGGCCCTCGGCGAAGGCGATGAGGCCCTGCTGGAGCTGCATCTGTGGGGGGTCAGAGGAATTTCGGCCCCATTCGAGCTGGTCATCAATGGCGGGCTGGTCGAGGCGAAGGAAGGCAATTTGTAGCAGGAACTGGTGGATTTCGAGGCCGTCGATCTGGCGGTGGATGGATTCCTGGCAGGTTTTGGTGGCCTCTTCAAACTGGCCGAGGTGCATTTGTGCGCGGGCGAGGATGTTGTAGGCGGCGGGGTTGTCGGGATTGAGGGCGAGCGCCCGCGTTGCGGGGTCAAGCGCCTGGGCAGGTTTGCCAATCTGGATGAGCAGGTCGGCGAGGCTGGTGAGCGGGACGGGGTTGTGGGGGAAAAACTTTGCCCACTGCTCGTAGTTGCGCTGGCTGGCCTGAATGTCGCCGGTAATCCGGTCAAGATAGGCGGCGGTGAGGATAAGGCGGTGCTGTTCGTCGAGTGAATCGCGCAGCTCATAGGCGTGGGCGAGGGCGGCGCGCGAGGGCTCATCCAATCCGAGGCTCGCTTCAACGGCGGAAAGGTCGGCGTAGGCGAGGGCGAATTTGGGGTCGAGGAAGATGGCGCGATGGTAGCGCTGCTCAGCGTCGGTGAGCTTGCCCTGCTGCTGCAATTGGGCGGCCTCAGAGTAGGCGCGAAGGGCATCAAGGGAAGCAGGGCGGCCGGCGAAGAGCGGCTTTTGGAAGGCGGCGACAAAGGTAGAGGACTCACCGAGTTGGCGGCGCAGGTCAAGCGCGACTTTATCAAGCACGGCGACTACGGCGTCTGGACTATCGGCGATGCCGCGGCTCTGGGCGCGGTCTTTACCGTTGGCGGTGTCAATGGCGAGGACGGTGACCATGAACTTTTGCGTGAGCGGGCGGATGCTGGCGGTAAGGCAGACCTGGCCGTTGAGGCGCTGGCAGATCTGGCGGGCGGCATAGGTGGAGATGCGCGAGCCTGCGGGAATTTTTAGCGCATCGACTGCATCGGCTACACGCGCCTCGGGGGCGACGCTGAGGTAGGGCGACTGCTGCAGATTCAGAGTGAGGGCGGTCTTGAGGGCCTGATCAAACTGGTGATTGGTGGTGGAGTTCTCAAAATCTGCGAGGACGAGGCGGAGAGAGCCCTGATCGGTTTGACCGAGGGGCCGATGGAAGGTCTGCCAGCCATACCAACCGCCAATGGAAAGGAGCGCAACCGCCACGACGAGCCCCGCGATGAGGAGTGGACTGAAGCGCGGGAGGCGTTTGTCCGATTCATCAGCCGATTCATCGAGCGTGGTGGGCGAGGAGTCTTCGCTCCGAATTTCGGGGGACGGGTCCAGGCGGGGGATTTCAGTGACCTGAGGGGTGAAACGGTATCCGCCAGCGACGGTGAGCAGGACGCGGTCGCCGGGATCGATGCTGTTGAGGGCTTTGCGAAGTAGAAAGAGGTGCTGACCGAGGTTGCTCTCTTCAGCTTTTGCGTGGTGAAAGAGGGCGTGGAGCAAGTCTTCGCGGGTGACGAGGCGCTGAGGGTTGAGGACAAAGAAGGCGAGGACGTCGAAGGTGCGGGGACTGATCGTGATGGGGTTCCCGGCGCGGAGGAGAGTGCGCTGGGCCAGGTCGATTTCGAAGTCGGTGAATCTGTACTTGCCTTGTTTCTTCAGAGACATAACGGAGCGTAGGCCAGCATACAAGTTCTTGAGATAACTACGGTAACAGGCGCGGCGAGTGGAAACAATCCGCTGAACGTCAATTGCAGAGAGGCGAAAACTCTCTCGTATCGGTATGGAAGTTGATTGGAGCGAATGCGGAGCAAAAATCCACTCCATTTAGACTGAATGAGCAGGTCGGAATTTTTCTTACAGAGAGCAGAGATACTTTTGGCGACACTTTTGAATGGGCAGGGACTGACGAAGTCTTTTGGGGCGGCTGCGCTTTTTCGCAATATTGGTTTTGTGGTGGACGAAGGCGACCGGATTGGCCTGATTGGGCCGAACGGGTCGGGGAAATCGACGCTGCTGGGCGTGCTGGCCGGGGAGATTGACACCGACGAGGGCGAGGTTGCGCGCAAGAAGCTGACCAAGCTGAGCTATGTGGCGCAGGTGTCGGAGTTCCCTGCCGGGGTGACGGCGCGAGACGTGATTCACGCGGCGCTGAAGGAAGCGCACGTTCACGAGAGCGAGTGGGAAGGACGCACGGCGGAGACGCTGGGGCGAGCGGGGTTTGAGGATTTTGAGACGGAGGCGGCGACCTACTCGGGGGGTTGGAAGAAGCGGCTCTCGATAGCGATAGCGCTGGCGCAGAAGCCTGACGTGCTGCTGCTGGATGAGCCGACAAATCATCTTGACCTGGCCGGAATTGAGTGGCTGGAGGAGTTGCTGGCGACTGCGCCGTTTGCCTGCGTGGTGGTGAGCCATGACCGCTACTTCCTGGAAAATGTGGCGACCGAAATGGTGGAGTTGAACAAGCAATATCCTGAGGGGCTGCTGCGGGTGCATGGCAACTATTCGCAGTTTCTTGAGCAGAAGGAGTTGTTTTTGGAGTCGCAGGCGAAGCGACAGGATGCACTGGAAAATCGTGTGAAGCGCGAGATGGAGTGGCTGCGGCGCGGACCGAAGGCGCGGACGACCAAGAGCAAGGCGCGGATTGGCAGCGCCAATGAGCTGATTGGCGAGTTGAAAGACATGAAGGGCCGGGCGCAGGCTTCGAGCGCGGGGATTGATTTCTCAGCGACCGAACGGCAGACGAAGCGACTTGTCGAGCTGAAGGATGTGGTCTACCGGATCGGCGAGCGGACGCTGCTGGACGGGTTGAATTTCAACATCACGGCTGGGATGCGTGTTGGACTGGTGGGACCAAATGGAAGCGGCAAGACAACCCTGCTGCGGCTTCTGCTGGGGCAGACCGAGACAACAGCGGGCGAGATCAAGCTGGCGAACATGCTGCGCATTGTGTACTTCGATCAGACGCGAGTTTTGAATGAGAAGGTAACGCTGCGGCGGGCGCTGGCGCCGGAGAGTGACTCGGTGATTTATCAGGACCGGGTGATTCATGTGGCGTCGTGGGCTTCGCGTTTTCTATTTACAGGTGAGCAGTTGAATCAACCGGTGGAGCGGTTGAGCGGCGGGGAGCGGGCGCGGGTGCTGATTGCAAATCTCATGCTGCAGCCTGCGGATCTGCTGCTGCTGGATGAGCCGACGAATGACCTGGACATTCCTACGCTTGAGATATTGGAAGAGAGCCTGCTGGAGTATACGGGGGCGCTGGTGCTGGTAACTCATGACCGCTATATGCTGGACCGCATTTCGAATGTGGTGCTGGGGTTGGATGGTCTGGGAAATGCCGAGCGGTTTGCCGATTATCAGCAATGGGAGCAGTGGCAGGAGGCGCAGAAGCGCGCGGTAGCGAAGGGCGTTTCAGCACGGTCTGCGGCGGCTGGGCAGCCGGCAAATGCAGAGCAGGATGGTGGCGGGTCGGTGGGCAAAAAGAAGCTCTCGTACATGGACGCGCGGGATTACTCGACCATTGAGGCGCGGATAGCTGCTGGAGAAGAGCTGTTATCCGAGAAGAAGGCCATGTTGGAGTTGCAGGAAGTGGTAACAGATGCGACGCGCCTGCAGACGGCGCTGGCAGAGGCTGAGGCGGCGCAGGATGCTGTGGATGCGCTGTATGCGCGCTGGGCCGAGCTGGAAGCGAAGCAGTACGAGGTTGGCTGAGTTCGGGGAAACCCAGCCATAGAGGTATGAGTGCCTGCTATCAGTGGCCGACGCGGATATTCGAGAGACCATCGAGCAGACCAAAGATGTTGAGCAACCAGAGCACAACGCCGATGACGACGATGCCGTTGAGAATGGACTTGATGGTCGATTGCATGGGGATGAAGCGGTTGACCAGCCAAAGCAGGATGCCGACGACGATGAGTACGAGCAGAACGTGAAGCAAGGGCACGCCGCCGGATGAGCTGGCGAGGATTCTGCTGAAGGTCAGGTTCATTGCAAGTGCGTGGGTGGGTAACATCTGAGTGAGAGCCATTTCTTTCTCCTGGTAGATTGAAATGGCTGGCCGGGACTTGGGGTAACAGCCCGGCCAGCCAATGGATTTGAGCAACCAAGAACGGCGACTATTATTTGTTGTCGCTGTGTTCCTCAGCGTGAGCCGAGGCAGAGCGCACTGCGTTCAGGAATACTTCAGTGGACTCTGGGGTGTGGACATCGCCGGCGAGAACCTTGCGGAAGGTCGGTTCGTGACCATAGATGGCGACGGTGGAGTCATCATCCTGCTGAACGACTGCACCCTCCAGGGTGAGACCGGCGAAGAGGCCTTTGGTGCGGGAGTAGCTGAGGATTTCGGTATTGAGCTTCCAGTCGGTTCCAGCGACAGCCTGGCGGCCAACGGGGCCGGCGGCAACTGCGCCTTCGCCGCTGAGCTCGAACTTGCTTGAGAGCAGGTGCTGAACGCCGCGGTCGTTCATGACGAGCATGATCAGGTCGACCTTTTCGATACCAATCTGCAGGCCCCAGCTACCGCCGCCGACGGAGACAAACGCGGGAGCGCTCCAACCGGTAGCCGTGCGGCAGGTGGCGACGCCGCGACCGTGCTTGCCGCCGACGACAAAGCCGCCCTTGATCAGATCAGGAACGACGATGATGCATTTGGCATCATCGAGGACGGACATGGGAATGCCGTGGTCGGGAGTCATCTGGATGCTGTGCAGTACTTCGGCTGCGTCCTGGAGGCGCTCGACGGAGGCTTCACGTCCTGAGGTGGCCCACACATTTGCGCTGGCCAGAGCGAGCGCGCCTGCAACTACGATTGATGCAATTTTCATTCGATTTTCCTTTGCTGATTCTAAGTGCTGAGATAGATGCCGGCCAAAGCTCTTGAGAACTAAACGTCTGAAGATTTGGGCCGCTGAGAAGGATGATGTTTAGAACTCATCACAAACTTAGTCTGGACCCTTGCGGCGGACGATGTTGTACTAATCTGCTCATTGCAGAGGCTTTTGATTTGTCGCAGCGGCTGGCTGGGATGTGGCGGCTGTGGCAGCGGGAGTTATCGCGGCCGGGATAGCTGTTCCGGTGGGATAGATGAGGATTCTGATGTGTCCCCAGGGCTCAGCCTTGTTGTCATGCTGAGCGTCGATTTGCTTGCCCAGCGCGAGTGTTCTGAGCTTTGTGTCATCGAAGCCAAAGTGTTCTGCGAGATAGTCGTGGACAACCAAGGCGCGGGCCTGCGCCAGCAGCATGTCTTTGTCTGAGTCGCCGCTCAGGCCAGTTGAAACCTCAATAATGGCAACGCTGAATTCACTGGTTGCAAGATATTCTCCGGCTGCATTGAATGCTTTTTCGTCTTTGAGCTTTGCGGAGTCCTGCTTGTCGAAGATCTGCTTTGATGAGAGCGTGAATTCCTTGACGGCATTGGCTTGGGGCAGCGCGACGACGGCGTATTTCTCCAGTTCGCTGGAATCCTCGTACCCGCGACTTTTGAAATAACCCTTGAGCAGGAAGTTGTGTTTGAGAGCCTGCATATTGTCTTGAAAATCGAGTAGCCCGGCCTGTGCCGCGCTTACGGTTGATCGCGCCGTACTGGCTGTCTGGTTGAGATTGCTGTAGAGGGCTTTGTCATTGATGAGTGCGCCGACGGTGCCGCTGCCACCATCAATCTTGGCACTTACCGAGTTGAGATGGGCCGTCACCTTGGTGATGTTATCCATCGCATCCTGACCGGAAGCGAGAAGCCCATTTGCCTTGTCAAGCAGTGCACCCATCTGGAGGGGTGGGACGGTGGAAATTGTGTCGCCGTCCTTTACGTCTGGTTTGCCGTCGGTTCCAAATGATACTGCGACGAATTGGTTTCCGAGCAAGCCTTCAGTCTGAATGGATGCGACAGAATCCTGCTTGATGATTTCATGGGTGGATTGGTTGAGTTCAAGGGTGATGGTGACCTGACCGCTGGCCTTGTGAGGCAATTCGATCGACCGTACAGTGCCGCTGTGCACACCGCCTACGAGCACATCGGCTCCGGCGGTCAATCCAGCGACATCCGCGAAGTTTGCCTTGAGTGAGTAGGTCTTGTTGAAGAGGAACTTTTGGCCGCCGATGATGAAAATGCCTATGGCAAGAATGGCAAGAGTGGCAACGATAAATGCGCCGAGACGGACGGTTCTGGACATGGATTCTCCTTGAAGACCAATGACGAGGGCCAATTACGATTTTGCTCAGGAATCGCGGTGAAGGAACTGCGAGACAAAGGATTCATGACTGTCTTGCAGTTTGTCGTAGCTACCTTCGATGACGATCTTTCCGTGGTTCATGAGGGCGATGCGTGTAGCGATGGTTTTGGCACTGAGCATGTCGTGGGTGACTACGATGGAGGCCATCTGGTGCTGGTGCTGAAGGCTGAGGATGAGCTCGTCAATTTCGCCGGAACTGATGGGGTCAAGGCCCGCAGTGGGCTCATCGAGCAGCAGGATGACGGGATCGAGCGCGAGTGCGCGGGCCAGGCCGACTCGCTTTTGCATACCACCGGAAATGTTGGCTGGCATCTTGTTGCCGTGGCCTTCAAGACCCACTTCATTGAGAAGCATTTGCACCCGTTCGCGGCGATCGGCGCCGGATAGATCCTGGCGGTGATGGACGAGCGGAAACGCGACGTTGTCGGCGACGGTGAGCGAATCGTAGAGCGCGGCGTGCTGGAAGAGAAATCCCATTTGTGTGCGCGCGGCGCTCATTGCATCTTCAGAAGCATGGGCCATGTCTGTGCCGAGGATGATGGCGGAGCCACTGTCGGGCGTTTGCAGGCCGATGATGATGCGCAGAAGGACGCTTTTGCCGGTGCCGCTGCGACCGAGGAAGGCGAGCGTTTCTCCGCGTCGAACGTTGAAAGAGACGCCGTCGAGGACGCGCTGAGGACCGAAGGATTTGGTGACATCCGTGATAGCGATTGCTGGAGTTTCTATGTCGACCGGCTCACGTTTTGATTCAATTCTGTCTTGAACTAGCTGCATGATGCACTCCTGAATACCGGGCAGTTGACGGCTGCCGTTAGGGGAAGAGGAGAAGGATGATTTTGACGAGCAGCACATCGGCCAGAATGACGAAGAGGGAAGAGAGCACAACGGACGTGGTGGCTGCGCTGCCTACCCCGACGGCGCCTCCCTTGGCGCGCATTCCCTGGAAGGTCGAAACCGTGCCGATGATGAGGCCGTAAACGCTGGTCTTGAGTGTTGGAGGGAGGAAGTCTTTGAAGCCTGCGCCGGCGAATCCGGCGGTGATGAAACGAGTCAGAGAAATGGGCTCAATGAGCGTGGCAGAGACCCAGCCCATGAGCACTCCGCAGAACGAGCCGGCGAGAGTAAGCAGTGGCAATGCGATCATGCAGGCGGCGATGCGCGTGACTGCGAGCAGCTTGTAGGGATCGACGGCGGAGGCCTCAATAGCGTCAATCTGCTCGGTGACTTTCATGGCGGCTAGCTCTGCGCCGATGCCTGCGCCTACGCGACCGCTGACGACGAGGCCGGTGATGATGGGACTCATTTCGGTGACGACGGCAAAGACGATTGCCGAAGGCAGCAGCGCCTTGGCTCCAAAGCGAACCAGGCTGTAGCGGGCCTCCAGGGCGAGGACGACGCCGATTGCCGAGCCTGCGAGTGCGACGAGAGGGAGAGATTTTGAGCCGATTTCGTCGAGTTGGCGCACGAACTCGGCAAACTGGATGGGCGGCGTGACGGCGGCACGAGCGACGCGCGCAATGAAGACTCCCAGTTCGCCGAACCAACTCAGCATGTCGAGCACGTCGCCAAATGGTCTGAGCGGTCTGAATGCTGGCGGGTTCTGGCGAGTTTTAACCGGTTCGGCGGCGGGTAGCGTTGACATGAAGACAGATTCCCCAGAGTCGATGACGGTTTTGGGCCGCGACAAAGCGACCTATCGACAACTGAGGTTAGCTGGCGCCGGAGGGCGAGTCTGACCAAAAAGGGTCATGACTGAAAGGGACGAGAACGAAAGGGTCGTGAATGCGGTTCGCCGTGACTGCGGAAGGCCGAAAAGTTCAGCCATGGGAAGCCTGCAAACTGCTATGGGGCGGGTTGGAAAATCCATTGGCCCCATAGTTCGGGAGTGAGTTCAGCCTCGCTGGGTACGTCGGAGGTGATGCCGGTGGCTTTGTTGCTCCAATAGACGCGCTGCAGGGTCTGGGTTCCGTTGCCGCGCAGGATTCCAATATCGGCCTTGATGGTTTGCCCGGCAGCCGGCTTAAGGCCGAGGGCGGCGAGCGGAATGGAGAAGCTGAAGGTTCCGGGAGGGCCGTCTGTTGAATCGAGTTCGACATCGTTGCTTACGTCGATTACCTGGTCGAGGGTGATGGTCTGGGCGGGGGACGAAAACGGAACTGGGCGCGTGGTGCCGGGAACGACGGCCCGGTAGAGGAGGGCATGGTTTTGAATGCCGGCGGAGGTGGTGGTCTGGTAGACGAGGAGGCGCATATCTCCGACAGCGGGAGAGGTGCGTTTGGGGTCAGCGCCGGCGTTGACGCCGAGCATCAGGTCAAGAGCGCCGCCGGTTTTGAAGGGCGCGTTGGCGACATTATTTGCGTTGACGAGGAGATTGGGCTCGGAGGTGCGATAGGAAGCAAAGAGCCGCCCTCCCGCGATCATGATGGCAGCTTGCGCGAGGTCGGCCTTGCCGCTCCAGCCGACCTGATTGATGCGGCTATCGATGGTGGCCCAATCAGCGCCGTTGAGGGCGCTGGCGAGGTCTTTCAACTGGGGTGCCAGGCCGGAACGCATGCTGACATGAAGGACCTTGGGGCCTGATGCGTTCTGGCGCGACACTTCGGCCAGCTTGACGAAGCCTTTGGCCTTTTGCATATCCGCATCGGTGATTTCCAAAGGCTGCGGGGGGATGCGGCGAATGGAGCTAAGCCCATCGACGCGAACCAGGCTGGTGCGAGTACCGTCATCGATATAGATGTTCCCGTCACTCGTCTGCGCGATGGAAGGCAGAAAATTCTCGCCACCCAGGGTAACGGCATTGAGCAGCATGTTCCGCTGGGCAATGGGCATGCTCCAGGGCTTGCCGGTGCGCTGATCCTGAAATAGCTGGGAGACAAAGAGCCCGTCTGCGGTGAAGAGATAGGCGTTGCCGTAATTTCCATTGATGGCCCAGAGGCGACCGGCGTCAGAGTTAGGCGGAGTGACAAATCCGCCCAGCAGCCGGGTGGTGCCGACGAGTTCCCCGGGGCGATCGGCGACAGGCGCACTGTGGGAGGGGTGGAGTCCGGGCCAGAGGCTGGGGTAGCTCCAGCGGTGAGGGGCTTTGGCAGCGTCGAGGAAGACACCGCCAACGCCCTCAGGTCCAAATGGAGTGGGCGCGGTGGTGAGTATGGTCTCTTGCGTGGAATAGAGCGCCTGGCCCCCGCCGTCAGAACGGGGTCTTTGCGCTCCAGTCACGATGGTGGCGCCGCTGCGGATGTCATACACAGGCACGCCAGCCTGGGTGAAACGTGGGAGATAACGAACGGCGTTGCCATCGACATAGGCATTGACCAGTGCCATATCGGGCATGAGAGTGACGGAGCCTGAAACCGCCTTCTGGAAGGTGACCTCGTCGGAATCAACCCGGCCGTTATGGTTGGTGTCAGACCAGGAGAAGAGTACGAAGTTGGCTGGATTTTGGCTGGCGAGGTCCGTTCCCGCAGGCCAACTTTGCCTGAAGGCGTCGGTCGCAAGCAGGGGCCAATCGTTGGCCCGGCCCATCGCGGCGACAGGGTGCAGCACGCCCCCTTCGTCAAGGTAGATAAAGGCAAGGTTGACACCGGTGATTTCGCGGCCTGAGTAGGTATTCGAAAAATAGCGGTGACCGTTAGCGTAAGCCGCTGTTGAGGGCAGGACATACAACTGGGCGGGCAAGCCGTCGGCGGTGGGGCGATAGAGGACGGAGTTGAGCGTATCCGCGCCGGTCTGCCAGTCCAGCTTGAACTCCATACCGTGGTAGTAGAAGCGGGTTTTGTCCTGGGGATCAAGCGTGCCGCCGCCCCCGTATTCGGCTGGACCGTAGAAGGCTTTGAGCAGCTTGCTTTCTGGCGGACCATCGAGCGACCAGAGGCTGACGCGCTTGGGCTGGAAGTCTTCTTCAGCGACCCATAGATGATTGTTGGCGTCGATGGCCAGACCCCGCGGGTTATTCATGTGAAGGGGGTCGTAGGGTCCGGCCTGGGGGGCACCGGGATGACCGATGGCGCGCAGGAATCTGCCCTCTGGGGTGAAAATCTTGACCTGATGGGAGGAACCACGGTCAGAGATATAGATTGTTCCGGTCTTGTCGAGAGTGATGCCGGCTGGGTCTTCAAGAGTGGAGGCGATGACGGCCGCAGGGCTAGACAATTGGCTTGGCTGAACCTGCCCCGATTCGAAATTGGAGGGTAGTCGGAAGCGCAGCAGTTGCTTTCCCGAGAGGACGAGCAGGTTTCCCTGCGAATCGAATGCTAGCCCTCTTGGGCTGGGGACGTTGGCCTGTCCGAGGACCCTGCCAGTGGCTGTATTGACCAGGAGCAGCTGATCGACCGCAGTAAGGCTCACGACGGCGAGGCCGTTGCGGACTGCGAGACCGCCAATCTGCTGGCCCCAGAGTGGCTTGCTCAACGCGTCAAACTTGAGGCTTGCGCCGGGGTCGTAGGGGAAGGTGACGACGGGCTTATCGCCGCCGCTGGTGAGAGCCGTGAGTCGAACGACGCCTGTGATGTGCTGCGGATCTTTGTTGGCTTCGTCGCGCCAGATTGCGGCTACATACGCAAAGGTGTTTGGGTCGGCGCGCGGACCGTTGTCGGCGGCGAGGTAGGGAGCGCCGGTCCAGGCGCCACCAATCCAGCCACGGCCACCCTGCTTGTTACCGTCGAGATCGACCCAGGCGAGGGCCGAGCCACCCTCTGAAACGTAGCTGCCGAGGTAGACGAGCGGCTTGCCGCCGGGGGCCTTGTCTGCCGGTAGAAAGAGGGCGGCAGAGGGTGGAGTGTGGTTGGTGAGCCATCCTCCCTTGCCGTCGGCTGTTTCCCAGGCGGGATGGCCGCCGTTGTATGCCGAAAACTCGTAGTGTAGTTCGATGGCCTGATGAACGAGGCCGCGCACCTGATAGTGGCCGGGTGCAACGAAATTTGTCGGAATGAGGTAAACGCCGTGGAGAGCCGCGTCGTAATTGCGACCGAGGTCATCACTCCCATCCCAGTAAACGGTGTTGGGGCCAGCGGGAAAATAGGTGTCTGCAACGAGATTGCGGACGCGGTTGCCCTGGGCGTCATCGATGACCAGAGTGACATTGCCAGCGGCGGCGAGGGTGAAATGGACCGGAATGGGAGGCTGGGGCTGGTTGGTGACTGGTTGGCTACCTGGGATGGGGTTGCCCGCTAGGGAGTTGACGGCAGATAGGCTGGGCGAAGCGGCTGACTTGAATGCAGTCAGTTGCATATTGGCGGCGAGGGGCGACAAGGCCATGATTTCACCCAGCCAGACGCGGGTGCCGTTGCGGGTCTTGCCAGCGAGGTGAGGATGATGGGATTCGTCAGTGGTAGCGGTGATGCGCAGGCGCAGGGCGCGGGTCTGGATGGTTTTTCCAAAATCGAGCCAGTCAGGGCCGAGTTGGCGAGGATACTGGCTGCCGGTTTGCACTGGCCTGCCGACCGGCTGCCAGGCTGATTCGGGCGCGGTCTGAGGGCTGAGGGTGTCGGGGCCGACCAGGGTTTGCAGATCAAAACCATTGAAGCCAGCCCAGAGCAGGGCAATGCCACTGATTGAGACGGATTGCGGCCAGGCAAGGGTAATGGTTTCAGGGGTCGAGGTGGTCACCGGGTGGCGAAAGTCGGGTCCGTTGTCCCAGGTACGCCAGTCGTTGTGCTTCTCGTCGGTAAGCAGGGATGCGGCAGCCTCGTTGGCGCTGGCAATAACTGCGGCTTGCGGAGCGAGGTTCGCAAGGCGTGCAGCCAGCAGGTAGACCCCGCCGAGTGACCCCTGAAATTTCGGATCCGTAAGCTGGGCAGTCGAGGTAAACCTAAGTGCGCGGGTGCGCGTGGCCGGGGGCAGAATCCATAGGGCGTAGCCTTCGGGGCCAACCGGGTCAGTGGACAATTGCCCATTCACAAGCCGTTGGGCGGGGAGCCATTGACTCTCATCGGCGAGGTTGCCGGGATAGGGCGCGCCGGGGCGCAAGACGCTCAACTGCCCGCCACCGCGCACCAGAACTGTGCCGACAGGTACGGTGCTCGTAAAGCCGAGGCGCAGGTGGCGAATTCCGGGTTGCGGGGAGGCTCCGTAGACGAGAGCACCGCCGCCCGGTGCGGTGGTCTGCGTCCAGACAATCTGGCGGAGTGCGGCGGGATTGGGCAGGGGACGCTCGGCATTGTCGACCCAGTCAGCGGATGCGGCATTGTCGATCAAGGCATCCGACAAGGGCGTGGCAAAGATGCCCGACTGGGGCTGCGGTGCCACAGGTGCGGCGATGCTATCGACCAAAGCCGGGAGGAAGAGGACGAGTGCCAACAACGTTTTGAAATGGGCAAAAGTGAGTCGACTGCGCTGGGCGGGGGCGTTCCCTGGTGTCATAAAGACCTCTGCTTATCTTGGATGCAGATTGTAGGCGGGTTGCAAAACGGGCGTACATGCTGCCCAGGAGTTCGCATATGGGACTACGTTGGAGGCCGGGTTTGACGCTATCCCAACAGGTAACACGGTCGTTTGCTCCTCTATATCTCTGCGCCGTACAATCGCGGTTAGGCCTGTTGCGTCTAAACGACCCAGTTGCAGGCCACGAGCAAACCGCGTATCCATTCCCCGGAGCGCGCAGGAATCGAAGAACTTTCTCATCTTAGTACGCAATGGAGAGCATCATGACGAAGAAGGCACGTTATCCCGGCATCCGCATCACCGCCAACGGCAACCAACTCATTGCGTATCATACGGAAACCCGCATTGCCGACGCCGGTGTCTTCTACCCGATTACTCCTTCAACTGAAGGCGGCGAATTGTTTCAGCAGGCATACGCCGAGGGCAACCTGACGGTTTTTGGCCACAACACGATTGCCATTGAGACGGAAGGCGAGCATGCGGCGCAGGGCGGCGCGATTGCGCACTCGGTCTGCGGCAAGCGCGTGGTCAACTTCACCTCTGGCCAGGGCATCGTATACGGCGTGGAGCAGTACTACCATGCACCGGGCAAGTGTTCGACGATGGTGCTTGAGGTGGGCGCACGCGCGCTGACCAAGCACGCGCTGAACGTTCACTGCGGCCACGACGACATCTATGGCGCGCTCGACACTGGCTGGATCATGCTCTTTGGCAAGGACGCCCAGCAGACCGCCGACCAGGCGCTGATTCTGCGCCGCGTTACCGAACTGAGCCTGACGCCGGGCATGAATATCCAGGACGGCTTCCTCACTTCGCATCTGGAGCGAACCTTTTACAAGCACGAGTCGGATCTGATTCGTGAGTTCCTGGGCGCGGCGGAAGACATGATTGACACGCCGACCGAGGCTCAGCGCGCGCTGTTTGGACCCAAGCGCCGCCGGGTTCCGGCGATGATCGACCTTGCCAACCCACTGCTGCTCGGCCCGGTGCAGAATCAAGAGCACTACATGCAGGGCATCCTGTCGCGGCGCAACAACTTCATTGAGCCCATTCTGGGGATGCTGGAAGCTTCGTTCAAGGACTTTGGCGAGTTGACCGGCCGCCACTACGGCCTGCTCTCGGAATACAAGTGTGACGACGCGGAGACGGTATTCGTATCGCTCGGCTCGGCTGCTGAGAATATCGAGGCGGCAGTGGACTACCTGCGCGAGACGCGCGGCAGTTCAGTTGGCTCGATTCACGTGAACGTGATTCGTCCCTTCCCCGAGGCGGCCATCGTCAAGGCGCTCAAGGGCAAGAAGAACGTCATTATCCTGGAGCGCACCGATGAGGGCATGTCGGGCGACAACCCGCTGGGCAAGGACATCCGCACAGCGCTGAACAAAGCGCTGCAGGGGTCTGACCTCTACTCCAGCCACGACGGAACGGAAAGCTTCCCGGCAATTACCCGCGAAGAAATGCCGCAGATCATCTCCGGAACCTACGGACTGGGTTCGCGTGATTTCCGTCCTGAGCACATCATCGCCGCCTTTGAATACGCAGCAGATGGCCGCGCCCGCAAGGACGGCAAGAAGCTGGCCGACGGCGCTTCGTTCATCGTGCTGGGCATCGACCACCCGTATGAGGTCAACTGCGACGAACGTCCTTCGCTGCTGCCGGAAGGCGCAGTGGCAGTCCGCTTCCACTCGATTGGCGGCTGGGGCGCTATCACCACCGGCAAGAACCTGGGCGCGATTCTGGGTGACCTGAACGATACGCTCTTTGAGCGCGACGGCCTGGTCGACGATCTTGGCAACCCCAAGGAAGTGATCCACGTCAGCGCCAACCCCAAGTATGGTTCCGAAAAGAAGGGCGCACCGACCAGCTACTTCATGGTGGCGGCGAAGGATCGTATTCGCGTCAACTGCGATTTGCGCCACGTCAATGTCGTGCTTTGCTGCGACCCCAAGGCGTTTACGCACTGCAATCCTCTGGACGGCATGGCCCCTGGCGGTTCGCTGGTGTGGGAGTCGGATGAGACCGGTGAGCAGGCCTGGGAACGGCTGCCGCAGTGGGCCCGCAAGCAGATTGTGGACAACAAGATTCGCGTCTTCACGCTGCCCGGATTCAACATTGCGCGCAACGCGACTGACCGGCCAGACCTGCAGCTTCGCATGCAGGGCAATGCCTTCCTGGGAGCGTTCTTTGCGGTTTCGCCGCTGCTCGAAGAGTTCCAGATTTCGCAGGAGAAGTACCGCGAAGTCGTTTACAAGCAGTATGTGAAGAAGTTTGGCAAGCTGGGCGAAGCCGTTGTGGCCTCGAACATGGAAGTGATGACCAAGGGCTTTGAGCAGGTCGTCGAGATCAACATCGGCGAACTGTCAGCCCCGGACCGCTCCAGCCTGCGTGGACCGGCGCTGTTGCCAATTCTCGAACCGGTGGCCGCTGGCGAAAGCTGTGGTACCGGCTGCCGTTCGCATGCTCTGCCGACAGGGCAGGCAGCGCGCGCACCCATCAATCTGCTGGAGACGTTCGACTCGGAGTTCCGCTCAAACTACGGCTACGATCAGCCCGCGACGCCGCTTTCGGCGCTCGGCATGATTGCCGCGGCAACTGGCGATACGGCTTCGAAGTATGTGGCCCGGCGTGAGACACCGCTGTACATTCCTGAAAACTGCACCCAGTGCATGGAGTGCATTGCGGCCTGCCCGGATACGGCATTGCCCAACACTTCGCAGGAACTGGATACCGTTCTGCGGACTGCCGTCATGCGGTACGTCACTGATTTTGGTGATCGCGCGCAGATGCTTTCGCGCATTCCCGAGATTGAAACCCGTGCCCGCGTTCTCATGAATGAAGCCGTTGCCAAGAAGGCTTCAACGCCGCTACCGGAGATTCTGGTTTCGGTTGCAAACGAGATTGGCGACTTCTCTGAGAAGGCTCGGACGGAATTTGCCAACATCATCGCCAAGGTGCCACTGGCTTACACCAAGGTCAACGCCATCTACTCTTCGCCAGAGCGCAAGAAGCCCGGCTCGGGCGGCGTCTTCTCGATCTTCGTATCGGATCTGTGCAAAGGCTGCGGCGCTTGCGTCACGGCTTGCGGCGACCACGAAGCGCTGAAGATGGTTCCCGAGACCGAAGACGTGAACGCGGAGCACGAGACCGGCACGGCCTTCCTCGACCTGCTGCCGGATACACCGCAGAAGTTCCTCGGCCTCTTCAATGCCGCCAACCCGGCGGAGTCGAAGACCGCCACGCTGCGCAACCTGCTCATGGTTCGCTCCAACTACGACGCGCTGGTTTCAGGCGACGGTGCCTGCGCCGGCTGCGGCGAAAAGAGCGTACTCCGCGCGATTGCGGCGGTGACCGAGGCCTATATGCGCCCCGTTTATCACGCGAAATCGGCCCGTCTACTCGAAAAAGCAGGCAAGCTGGAGTCAGAGGGTGCGGCACGGCTAGAAGCTCTCGCCGAGCGCAACCCTGCGGAATACGCGATGCTCAAGGAGCTGACTTCGCACTTGATTCTTGGCCTCGGCGGCGAGAATGTGGCGGACACCAAGACGCGCATCGCGGCTCACGAAGCGGCCAACGGGCCGATCACCAACGAACAGATCATTGAGGCGCTGGCGGCGATTCTGCTGACTGAGGCCTTTAACCACAAGAGCCTGCAGCCGATTGATGGCCGGCTGGCGAACGGCATGAGCGTGATGGCGATGGCCGCGCACACCGGTTGCAACACGGTGTACGGCTCGACCGCGCCGAACAATCCGCACCCGTATCCGTGGATGAATTCACTCTTCCAGGACGGCGTGACGGTGGGCTGGCTGATGGGCGAGAGCTTCATCGTAGACCACGCGCGTCGTTCGGTCATTCCTGAGCGGCTGACGGATGCAATCCTGACCCGCGATGAGAACGTGATTTCGCAGCGCGAATATTACGAATTCACCCACTTCACCGACGCGACGATGACCGACCAAGAAATCGTTGAACTGCCCAAGGTCTGGGTGGTAGGCGGCGACGGCGGTATCGGCGACATCGGCTACCAGAACACCTCCAAGGTCATCCTGCAGAACCGGCCGAACGTGAAGGTGCTGATGCTCGATACGCAGGTGTATTCAAACACCGGCGGACAGAACTCGGACTCAACCCCGATGCTCGGCGGCAACGACATGAACGTCTTTGGAGCAGCCACCCAGGGCAAGAACAACGAGAAGAAGACAGTCGCGGAAACCTTCCTCGGCGGTCATGGATCTCCTTTCGTTGCTCAGATCTCGATGGCCAATGCACCCAAGATGTACCGCGCCATTCTGGACGGCCTGGAGTATCGCGGAACGGCGTTCATCCAGAGCTTTACCACCTGCCAGCCGGAGCATGGCGTGGCCGATGATATGGCTCTGACGCAGGCCCAGCGCGTCCGCGACTCTCGCGGCGTGGCTGAGTTCATCTTTAACCCGCGCCTTGGCGAAACCTACCAGGAAGCTCTCGATGTGAAGGGCAACCCGATGTCGGATATGGACTGGTACTCCACCAAGGACAAGGTAACCGGCGAAGTGAGCCGCTACACTGTTGCTCACTGGTGCACGACGGAAGCCCGCTTCCGCAATCACCTTCGCAAGGCGAAGAAGGAGCAGATCGCAAAGCTCATCTCGCTGGACAACATGCTGGTGCGCATCACGCAGCAGGACGCGGTCTACCGCCGTTACCTGCAGCCTGAGCATCGCTCCTTCATCCCTGACTTTGGCGTGTACATCAAGATTGCGCCAACCAAGCCGGGCGGCGAGCCGAGCTACATGGCGCTCTCACGGCAGCTGGTTCTCTTCTGCGTGGAGCGGCGCAAGGCTTGGCGCATGCTGCAATCCAAGGCAGGCATTGTGAACAAGGAGTACATTGCTCAAAAGGCAATACTCGCGGATGTCGACGCGGGCAAGCTGCCGGTCAGTGAACTGCTTAGCCGCGGCGATGAGCTGCTGCAGGAGCGGTTGGGACTGATGGTGCCTGCGAAGGCGTAGTTTGCCCGGTACTCAACCGGCTTCCCCAAGAGGAAGCCCGAACTACTCTCCACAGAAGGCCGCTGCTCCCCCTCAGGGACAGCGGCCTTTGCCGTTTCCGTTTATCGGCCCCGGTGTGATGCAATGGCTAGACCTGCCCAACCGGCTCGCGAACGGAGAGAAGTCGCATGAAATCATTTGTCTGGCCCTTGGCCACATTGCTCACACTGCTGTTCATTGCCATGCCAGCAGGTGCACAATCGATCCCCGCGGCTTCCCTCACCCCGGCATGGCCTGCGAGCGAAGCCGCTCATCTCTCTCCGCGCGACGCCCAGCTTCTGACCCTCGCCCGCGCCACCCTTGAGGGCAACCTGATCTCTGGCCGCGCATGGGCTCCCTACAGGGGAGTCATGCCCGCGCTCGGTAATTACCGCGGCATCTGGAACTGGGATTCGGCCTTCCACGCCGTCGGCATCTCCCACTGGGACACAGCGCTTGCCCGCGACCAGATTCGCATTCTCTTTGACAAGCAGCTGCCCTCGGGCGCCCTGCCTGATGTGATTTGGGAAAACGGAACCATGGTCACTGACTTCACCAAGCCCCCGGTGATGGCGTGGGCGGTTGCGGTTGTCGATCATCGCCACCCTGAGGCTCCCCGGCGTGACGAGTTCCTCCGCGATCTGTATCCCAAGCTGGTCAAGCTTACCGCTTTCTGGGAGCGCGAGCGTGGAGGCAACTCCGATGGCCTTTTCTTCTACGCCGGTACCGACCCCGGGGATGAGTCCGGCTGGGACGACTCCATTCGCTGGGATACCGGTTACAAGACGGCCAAGGATGATTCGAAGCGCCTGTGGGCGATTGATCTGAACTGTTACATGGTCTCGAACTATCGCGCGATCGCCTACATCGCCGGCCGCCTTGCCCTGCCTGAGGACGAGGCAAAGTGGGCCGGCAAAGCGCAGGAACTTGCCGACCGCATCAATGCGCGGCTATGGGACGACAAGCTCGGCTTCTACATCGATCGCGACCGCACGAGCGGCAAACCCGGGCCGGCTCTTAGCCCTGCGGGCTTCATGCCTCTTTTCGTTCACATCGCGCCACCGGACCGCGCCAAACGCGTGGCGCTGCTTGCTGCGGACGCAAAGAAATTCTTTCCAGGCATGCCGACGGCCGCTTACGACACGCCCGGCTACCGCAGCGGCGCGTACTGGCGCGGGCCTTTCTGGCTCAATGCCTCGTATTTCGCGCTGAAAGGCCTCCGCGACTCCGGCTCACCTGAGCTGGCTAGCCAGATGCGCGAAACCCTGCTGAACTGGATCGCCGCCGACAAGACGGCGCTTTGGGAATACTACGACTCAAGGTCCGGCAAAGGCGCCGGTGCAAAAACCTTTGGCTGGTCAGCCGTCTTCACGGAAGAGTTTGTGCTTGACTGGGACAACGACGCGGTTACGTGGCTGTTTTGAAGTTGCGTTCGCTTTTTCCGCGCTAAGGTTCTGTAGAATGAGCGCATGGGAAGCAAAGACGCACCAAAGCGCGAAACCAAGAAGAAGCCTCAGCCCAAACCCAAACCCGCCCCTGGGCGGCCACGCGAAGGCAGTTAAACTCGCTCGCCAGATGCGTATTGCCCGCAAGTCCGGTAGGTTGCTGCCGGCTTACGGGTAGTTTTGTCGATTAAAACACTACCGCAAGGACATATATTTCATGAGTCACCACGCCATTGCTACGGCTGCTGCTGCCCACACCAACAACAAGCACCTGATTCGCTGGGTGGAGAAGATGGCAGACCTGTGCCAGCCGGAACATATTCACTGGGTGGATGGCAGCCAGCATGAGTACGACCTGCTGTGCGGCAAACTGGTGAAGGCGGGCACGTTTCTCAAGTTGAATGAGGCGCTTTGGCCGGGTTGCTTTTATGCGCGCTCGGCGCCTAATGACGTGGCGCGTGTGGAGGATCGGACATTTATCTGTTCGCTCTCCAAGGACAACGCCGGGCCAACGAACAACTGGGAAAACCCGTTTGTGATGCGCAAGAAGCTGAAGGCGCTCTTTCGCGGCTCGATGAGGGGGCGGACGATGTATGTGCTGCCGTACTCAATGGGGCCGGTCGGTTCGCCGATGTCGCAGATTGGTGTGCAGCTCACTGACTCGCCGTACGTCGTGGTGAATATGCGCATCATGGCGCGCATCGGCACGCCTGTGTATGGCGAGATTGACAAGGGCGAGAAGCGGGTTGTGCCGTGCATGCATACGGTGGGCGCGCCGCTGTCTCCGGGGCAGAAGGATGTTGCATGGCCTTGCAACGACGAGAAGTACATTGTGCACTTCCCGGAGACGCGCGAGATCTGGAGCTATGGCTCCGGCTACGGCGGCAATGCGCTGCTGGGCAAGAAGTGCTTTGCTTTGCGCATTGCCTCGAACATCGCCCGGGATGAAGGCTGGATGGCGGAGCACATGCTGATTCTCGGGGTCGAGAGCCCAGACGGCGAGAAGACGTATGTTGCGGCGGCATTTCCGTCAGCTTGCGGGAAGACGAACTTCTCAATGCTGATTCCGCCGGAGGGTTTTGACGGTTGGAAGGTCTGGACAGTTGGCGACGATATTGCCTGGATCAAGCCAGACGCAAACGGAAAGCTGCGAGCGATCAATCCCGAGGCTGGGTTCTTTGGCGTAGCGCCGGGGACGAGCGCGAATACCAATCCTAACGCGATGGAGACGCTGGCGCGGAACACGATATTTACCAACGTCGCGCTTACGCCAGATGGCGGCGTGTGGTGGGAAGGCATGACGGATGAACCGCCTGCCGAATGCCTGGACTGGCGCGGCGAGCGGTGGACTCCGCTGATTGGCCGGGTTTCGGGAAGGCCTGCGGCGCATCCGAATGGTCGATTTACCGCGCCGGCGAGCCAGTGCCCTTCGATTGACTCGGCGTGGGAAGACCCGAGCGGAGTGCCGATTTCGGCGATCATCTTTGGTGGGCGACGGCCGACGACGATGCCGCTGGTGTACCAGGCGTTCAACTGGTCATCGGGCGTGTACATCGGGGCGACGATGGGCTCGGAGACGACTGCGGCAGCGGGCGGTGCAATCGGGAAGGTGCGGCGCGACCCGATGGCGATGCTGCCTTTTTGCGGGTATCACATGGGCGACTATTTCAGGCATTGGCTACGGATGCAGCGGAATCTGACGACGACGCCGCGGGTGTTTCACGTGAACTGGTTTCGCAAGGATAAGGAGGGCAACTTCCTCTGGCCGGGATATGCGCAGAATATGCGGGTACTGAAGTGGATTGTGGACCGGGTGCGCGGGCGGGCGCTGAGCAAAGAAACTCCGATTGGCTGGACTCCGCTGTACGAGGACATTGAGTGGAAGGGCCTCGACTTTTCGCATGCGGCGTTTGATGAGTTGCAAAATGTGGACCGTGCGCAGTGGAAGCAGGAAGTGATGGGGCACGAGGAGCTCTTCCTGGCGCTGCATGACCACCTGCCTGCGGAGATGATCTACGAGCGGGAGCTGCTGATCTGCCGGTTGTGATCGACGCGAAAGGCGTTAAAATCGGGGTATGGAAGCAGCGATTGCAAACAAGACAATTCGACGGTTCAAGAGCCACCAGGAACAGCAGGCTGAAACCTATCGATACTGGCAGAGCCTTTCCATTGAAGAACGATTCGCAGCAGTTTGGGATGCTTCCGCGACTGCCTATTCGCTGAAGGGCGTGCAATACGATGCTACCCGAAGATCTGAAGCAACTCTTACTCGCGTTCAACTCGTTCGGGGTTGAATATCTGGTAGTCGGCGGATACGCTGTAGGCGTCTATGCCGAGCCACGAGCAACCAAGGATCTCGACCTTTTCATCCGGTCAGAATCGCGGAACAGCGAAGCTGTTTTTCGCGCTCTCGCGGCCTACGGCGCTCCTTTGGGCGGACTTTCTGCTGAGGATTTCCGGGACGACCCCAATGCTGTCTTTCAGATTGGCCAGCCGCCCGCTCGGGTAGACATCCTTCAGCAGATCGATGGCGTCAGCTTCGATGAAGCATGGACAGAGAGAACCGATGCCTCGCTGAGCGATATACCTACTCACTTTATTTCAGTAAGACATCTAGTCCGAAATAAACTCCGGAGCGGAAGGACAAGGGACCTGGCGGATGCGGAAGCGATCCAAGCGGCGAATCCGGGCGTTGAGGACTGATGGACTTCCCGGATGAATCGGCCGAGCTAGATGTTGATCCAGCATTCGATCTCTTCCTTATAAAGTCGCACAATTCCTGAGATTCGCCGCTGTGGACGGTGGTCACAAATTCGGGGCTACGCTGTTCAGTGCGCACCAGTCAAGCAGGACTCATCTTGACTGGTGTGAGAGGTACGGAGTGACTCAATAGATGAGCTTGAGCGAGAACTGAATCTGGCGGCTCGTGCCTGCGGTTTTGCTGATTTCTCCGAAGCCTGAGCCGTTGACGGTGTTGGCCGGCAGGCCCATGTTAACGATGTTGAAAAGGTTGAAGAATTCAGAGCGGAACTGGAGATCCACCAGTTCGACGCCGCTCTTGCGGGTGCCAAAGGCAGTGTCTTTGATGAGGGCGAAGTCAAAGTTCTTGAAGCCGGGTCCGCGGAAGGTGTTGCGTCCGACGGTGCCGAAGCGGCCCTGATTGGGTCCGCTGCCACCTGCAACGTTGACCGGAATGGAGAAGAACGAGGCATTATCGATGCCGCGGCCAAAGTAGTCCTCATGGATCTTGCGGGAAGTAGACAGGGATGGCTTGGCTATCTGGTCAGGTCGGTCGACGCCGTTGCTTCCATAACCGGTCTGTTGAACGCCGGAAAAAATGGTGAAGGGCGAACCGCTGGCGATGCTGGAAATACTGAGCAATTCCCAGCCGCCAGTAATGATGCGCGGAACGGCGGAAAGGAAAGCTGCCTTGTCGCCGTGGAGGTCCTGGGCGAGGCTTAGGGAGAATCCGTGAGTGACGTCAAAGGCAGACGGGCCTTTTTCGCCGTGGGTGTCATTGGGATTCTGTGGGAATCCCTGGACGACCGCACCTGTGGATCCAGTGCCGCCGATCACCTGGCTGGTGTCGTCGAGGGACTTGCTCCAGGTGTAGCTTGCCTGGATACCGGGGCCGCCGTGGGCAACGGTACCGGAGAGCGAGGTTTGCAGCGCATGATAGCTGGAGTGCGCGGTGGCGGTGATCAGGTTTTCAACTCCGAGACCTCCGGTGACTGAACCAGTGGCGTTGAAAGTGGTATCTGGCGCGAACCCTGGGCTGGCGGCGGGGTACGCGTTGGGGAAACTGGTACGTGGCAGATGATTGGAAGTAGTGCCAACGTAGGCCACATCAGCGGTGAGGGGGCCGAGGTGGCGCTCGAGACCCGCAGTCCAGGTGTAGAGGCGGGCGTTGCTGAACTTGCGGTCGATGCCGCTGAGATTGAGGTCGCTGACGACGCCGCTGGCGCTGAGAGCGGCAATGTCCTTTTCGTACCGGTCCACATCCATGACGGTGTTGCCGGGGACCTTTTTGGGGTCGCCAGTGGTGAAGATGGGCGTACCGGCGGGGGTGCGCGCGATGGGGAGCTGGGCCGGAGTGATGCTGAATCCGTAGGCTACGGGCGCGTTCTGCGCAGCGACGAGACGTGGGTAGATGGCAAAGGGGGTCGAACCGGTGAGGAAATTATCCTGCCAGATATTGGGCGGAATGATTGTGACGCCTGCTCCGGCGTGAACCTGGAAATTGCTGGTAGCCTGCCAGGTGGCCTGAAAGCGTGGGCCAAAGCCTTTCTTGTCTGTCTGATAACCGGGCTGGGGGTTGACCACGAAATTCTGCTTGCCGTCGATCCTCAGAAATCCGGATGTACGCTTGGCGCGCTCGGTGATGGGGGTGTAGAGCTCCCAGCGGAGGCCGTAGTCAAGAGTAAGGTGAGGGGTGACTTGCCAGGTGTCCTGGACGTAGGCACTGTAGGACTCGCGGTTGATGGCGGCGGGGCCGATGTGCGTGCCGTCAGAGAACTGGGGCGAGGCGATTGCTACGGTATAAGAGGCGGGGCTGCCGGAAAGAAGTCCGCTGACTGTATCGGGGAGCAGGTCGCCGACTTTGACGTCGTGGGTTCCGCTATTGGAGTGAATGACTGCGGTGGGGTCACTATTGGCGTAATAGGCAGAGCCGCCGCCAAAGTCGTATTCCCCGTTGGGACTGATGCCGAAATAGGTGGTGTCACGATTGGCATGGGCTTCAAAGCCTGCCTTGAGGACGTGGCCGTGACGTGTCCAGGTGATGTTCTCTGCAGCATGGAAGAGATTGCCATAGGCCTGCATGACGGAACCGGCGGCGGCGTTGAAGGCCTCAAAGGTACCGTCATTGAACTTGACCGCTGGATCGACGTGATTGGGTGTGGGGAAACCGGGGGTACTGCGGGTGATGCCGAAGAGTGTCTCAAAGATTAGGTTTGGGGAGACGTTGTGGGTCCAAGTGCCGACGACGTTGCGCTGGCGGTCAATGTAGTTGACGGCAAACGTGTGATCAATGGCGGTCTGATCTGGATTGGTGGTGGGGCCAGTGAGGTTATTGACATTGAAGCGGGCAAAGAACTGGTCTTTGGAGGTGATGGCGTGATCGAGGCGGAACGAGAACTGATTGGCGTCGGTGGTGACTTTGGATGACGCTGCGTAGGTATTGGCTCCAAACGCGCCGGAAGGGAGATTGGCTTTTGGATAGCGATTCAGGATGGGGATGATGAGCGGATTCACGGGGACGGTGAGAATGTCGGTCACCGTACTGCCGTTTTGGTTGTAGGTCACCGTGTCCTGAATGGTGCAGCCGACAGTGCAGCCGGTTTCAGGGCGCTGCGCGGCCGAGGGGACAGGAAATACCTGGGTGGTTCCAAGGACCTGGCGAAAGCCCTGGTACTGCCCGAAGTAATAGGTCTTCCCTGCTCCGTTATAGATGTGGGGAATGATGATGGGGCCGCCGTTGGTGAAGCCGAACTCATTGCGGCGGAAGGGCGGGATGCGGCCGGGAGTCTCGGGGGTCGCGTGGTCAAAGTAGTTGCGCGCATCAAAGGCGGAGTTGCGAACGAATTCAAAGAATGAGCCGTGGAAGCCACTGCTGCCAGAGCGGGTGTGGATGTTGGTGAATCCGGCAGCGCCACGGCCGATCGAGGCGGGCATCCAGCCGGAGCTGGAGTCGATGCCTTCGACGGCGTCAACGTTGAAGTTGGAGAAGGTTGCGCCGCCCATTTCAGGGTCGCTGACGTCGGAGCCGTCCATGGCAAAGGTGGCTTCGACGCCGCGCTGGCCATTGATGGCGAACTGCGCGGTGAAGTTGGTGGCTCCGTTAGCGTCGGTCATGGTGCCGGCGGCGAGCAGGAGGAGCTGGCTGAAGTCGCGCTTGTTGAGCGGGAGGGAACTGACGGCGTGGCTGGAGAGCTGTTCACCGCCAGAGGTGGCCTGGGTCTGCTGAGCCGCAGCCGCCGAAACGAGTGAGGCCGCAAGAGACTGGCTGGCTTCATCGCCGGAAACGACCAGGGCAAGTGAGAGCGCAGATGAGAGCGCAAGGGGCTGCGGAGTCGAGAGGCGACGACCGTTGAGGATGAGAGCGACGGACCAGTTTCCGGACGAGACAGCCTTGTCGAACGAGAAATGGCCGTCAGCGGAAGAAACGGCGGTCATCTTGTGGCCCTCAGCGGATATCTCGACAGTGGCGCCACCAATGGGAGAGCCGGTAGCGTTGCGAACGGTACCGCCGGTTACAGAGTCCTGAGTGGCGGTGGGTGTTGCCGCCTTTTCCTGAGCAAAAGAGCGCTGGCTTGGGATCAAACTGATGAGCGACAGAACGAAGACGATCCCGGCGCGGCGCATGGTTCGTGTGGAGGAGACAAAGGGACCCTGAATATAAATCAATGAAGTAAACCTTTCCTGCTGTAGGGCGGCTGGGTGTGCAGAAGAACACAGATTGCGGACTTTACCATCTTAAATCACGACCGAAACAGTCTCAATACGGAATATTTTTTGTATGGCAAACAGCCGTCTTTTTTCTCGTGCAACCGCGAAGTAAGATGAAGAGCAGGGAGACAATCTGCAATGGCGACAACCTGGAACCCGGCGGGCGTGGGCGCATCCAATTCAGTTCAACTGGCGAAGGCGGAGACTGCTTCGATTCCCTGGTACCTGTGGTGCGCAGTGCTGGCGGTGACCTCGGTATCGATTGGCGCGCATTGGGATGTTTCGTGGCACCGGTCTATTGGACGGGATACGTTCTGGACCCCGGCGCATATGGCGATCTATGCGTGCGGCGTGCTCGCTGCAATCTCCTGCGGTTACCTGGTGCTGAATACGACTTTTCGGCGGCCGGCGGGGATGCTTGCATCGTCAGTGGAGATCTTTGGATTCCGGGCACCACTGGGGGCATTTATTGCTTCGTGGGGCGGAATCGCGATGCTGACGTCAGCGCCGTTTGATAACTGGTGGCATAACGCATATGGGCTCGACGTGAAGATCATCAGCCCGCCACATACGCTGCTGATGCTGGGAGTGTTTGCCGTTTCAGTAGGAACGCTGATTTTGCTGGTTGGGGCGATGAACCGGGCGACGGCTGCTGGTCATGGAGAGACGGCGCGGCATCTGCAATGGATGCTGGTCTACGTTGGTGGCCTCATGGTGGTGTTCCAGATGTTTTTCCGGATGGAATACACCTGGGACGTTTATCTGCACGGCTCCTGGGCGTATGAATCGATGGCGATTGGCATGCCGACGATGTTTGCGATCTTGTGGCAAAGTTCAAGGAACCGGTGGGCTTCGACCTGGGCGGCTGGGATCTATACGGCCTTTGTCGCGGGCGCGGTCTGGATTTTGCCTCTGTTTCCGGCAGAGCCGAAGCTTGGACCCGTATTTCACATGGTGACGCAGTTTATTCCGCCAAAGTTTCCGATTCTTCTGATTGTCCCGGCGATTGCACTTGATCTGCTATGGGGGAAAACGCGGAACTGGAAGCTTTGGCAGGTCGCACTCTTGACCGGGCCCGTGTTTGTGCTGCCACTGGTGGCAGCTGAGTGGCCGTTTGCGAGTTTCCTGATGACCAACGGAGCTGCAAATCGTTTCTTTGGGACGATCTATTTTGACTACAACATGCCCTCCACTTCGTATGACGTGCTGCGGAAGTTTTGGCTGCCGGAACAGGGTTGGACGCTGTGGTCGGGGCTTTTGCTGGCAATGGTGTTTGCCTCTGTGAGCGCGTGGCTGGGTCTCAGGCTGGGAAGGTGGATGCGTGGGATTCAGCGTTAGAGGCAGGCGAGGGGCGTTCCTGCTGACTTTGGTGTGGGTGTTGACCGGATTTTTCGTGCATCCTGCATGGGCGCACGTAGGCAGCCCGGATATTTATGCCGAGGGCGAGGCCGGGCCCTATCGATTGCTGGTGACGGTGAGGCCGCCTCAGGTGATTCCCGGCGTGGCCGAGATTGAGGTACGCGCAGTAGGGACTGGCCCAGACGGCGCCAGTGTCACAGGCATCCAGATTGCGCCGATTCCCCTGACCGGAGAGGCTTCGCTGCACCCGCCAGTGGCGGACGCGATGAAGCAATCCGGAGCAGACAAGCAGTTCTTTACCGGAGCGCTTTGGATCATGGCCAGCGGTTCTTGGCAGGTGCGCTTTACGGTGCAGGGCAGCCGGGGAGTTGGTGTGCTGTCGATTCCCGTGCCCGCGATTTCTTCTTCAACAAAGGGCATGCAAGCCGGCCTGGGGCTTGTGCTTGGCGCACTCGGGCTTTTGCTGGTTGCTGGCGTGGTGGGAATTGTGGGCGCGGCGGCGCGGGATTCCCAGCTTGCGGCCGGGGCGACACCGACCGCTGACGGACGCAGGCGGGCGCTGATATCGATGGGTGTGGCTGTTGTTGTGGTTGCGGCTGCAGTTTGGGGCGGCAAGGTCTGGTGGGATGGCGAGGCAGACAGCTATTCAAAGTATGTCTACAAGCCGCTGACGATGCAGGCCGCGCTCGGAAAAGCGGCTTCAGGCCAGGCGTTGACCTTGAAGATCGAAGATCCTGGATGGTTGAAGAGCCGCCGGATGGACGATTTTGTGCTGGACCACGACCACCTGATGCACTTGTATCTGATACGCCAGCCGGGGATGGATGTGGTGTTTCATCTGCATCCGGAACAGGTGGCGACAGGCGAGTTTTCATTGGGATTACCGTCAATGCCGGCGGGGAATTACCGGCTCTATGCTGACGTCGTGCATGCGACTGGCTTTCCTGAGACGCTGGTGGCTTCGCTCACGGTGTCGGAGATTTCTGGACGGCCTTTGGCTGGAGACGACGCGAGGGGGGCAGCGCAGCCATTTGGTACGAATGTCTGCGTGGAAGATCGCTCAGTGCATTCGCGGTTCAAGCTGCCAGACGGGTATTCCCTGGTTTGGAACAACGCTACGGCGATTTCAGCCAAGACGCCCCAGGTTTTTGAGTTTGCTCTTTTGGACGAACAGGGCAAGCCGGCGACTGATACGGCCCTCTATATGGGGATGTTGGGGCATGCAGCATTCGTGAAGAGCGACGCGACTGTTTTCGCGCATGTGCACCCATCGGGAACGGTTTCGATGGCGGCGCTGATGATGGCGGCTGAGCAGAACTCGGCCGGCAAGCGGGCAGACAGTGCGGCGATGGCCTCAATGCCGGAGATGCCGGGAATGGCAAGCAGCAAGTTACCGAACCTAGTCGGATTTCCGTATGGCTTTCCGACTGCGGGCGCCTATCGTATCTTTGTTCAAATGAAGCACGGTGCGACTGGTAGGGGAGTCGTAGAGACCGGCGTATTTGATGCCTGCGCCCGATAAGCAGGCACTGCCGTTTTTGGGGAATTGCAAAGCAAAGGCTCCGTATGGATGATTGGCGTAGGGAGTGACTGAAAAAGTGATGCGCCGGTGGTATTCTCGGCAGATGCGCGGATGTCTTGCCATATTGGCCTTTCTGGTGATGGTGGCGGCCTCTGCGGCCGAGCAGAATCCCGCTCCTGTTTCGGCACAAACTCCAGAAGTGCAATCGTCGAGTTCGCAGGCATCCAGTTCGCTGGGCCCGATGAAAGCCGAGGCTTCTGCTCCCCAGAAAAAGGCCCTGACGATGGTTCTCCAGGGAATCGGCAAGGGGGCGGTGCCGATCGATGGATCGTGGCAGTTTCGAGAAGGCGACGACATACGCTGGGCCGAACCTGGCTTCGATGACTCGGGCTGGGAGCAGATTGAGACGGACGGGCCGTGGGGCACGCAGGGTCATCCGTCCTATGCAGGATTTGCCTGGTATCGACGACATCTTGAGATTCTGCCGACGGCAGGGGCCACGCATGATTATCGGATTTTGATTCCGCATGCGGAAGACGCCTACGAAATCTATTGGAATGGCAAGCTGGCTGGGCGCTACGGACAGATGCCACCGAACGCACAGTGGTACTACGGCGAATTCCCGCGTTCCTTTCCGCTGCGGGGAACTGCGGTGGGAACCTTGGCGATAAGAGTGTGGAAGGCGCCGCTGGAGGCTTTTTCTGCTGCGGAATCGGGTGGTCTGTATGCGCCGCCACTGGTTGGCGACGCCGACTCGATTTCATTGCAGGAAGACGCAGTTTACTGGTCCTATATCCGGCAAGACTTGTTTGACTATTCACTTGTGCTGCTGCGCGGCTTCGTGACGCTGCTCTGTGTTGTTCTGTGGACGCGAAACCGGAAGGAGCAACTGTTCCTCTGGGTGGCAGTGTTGACCGCAACACCGGTCGCGCTTGAAGTGTTGCAGCGGCTTTTCCTGATTCCTTTTTCGTACAGTCTGGCGCGCTTCCTGAACCAGCCACTCTACGCTCTCTACCACGTTTCGCTGTGGTTCCTGCTGGTTTGGCTGTTGCAATTGAACGGGAACAAGCGTCTGGTGCGATGGGCGCAACTGCTGGCGTGCGTGCCCCTGGGCGCGGGTACCATTGATGGCATACTGGCTTTTTTCTGGGGCTCAGCCACGCCGTGGATGCAGTGGACCGACGGAATTCTCACGGCCTTGATTCTGCTGGCAGAAGTGTTTCCTTTTGTGCTCATCGGCATTGGTCTGCGAACCAAGCTGGACCCATCGCGCTGGGTGGTGGCTCTAAGTGCGCTGGTGTTGCAGATGATCAATACCGTTGCAAATGCCAGTGCTTTGGGGCAGCGATTTACCCATTGGACTCTCTTTGCCGACTTGATTGATACACCGCTGTTTGTGGTTCAAGGAGTGGAATTCCGCGCGGAAAAACTCATTTCGATAACCCTGTTCATTGCAATCATCTACGCGGTCTATCGTTATGCGGTGGAGCAGCAGGCGCGGCAGAATGTGCTGGAGCGCGAAATGCAGAGCGCCCGGGAGATTCAACAGGTGCTGATCCCGGAGACGTTGCCATCACTTCAGGGTTACGCCGTAACGAGCGCCTACCAGCCGGCGCTTGAGGTGGGTGGGGACTTCTTCCAGATTCTTGCTAAGCCGGACGGTTCGACGATCGTTGCCCTCGGAGACGTCAGCGGCAAAGGCTTGAAGGCAGCCATGAACGTGTCAATGATTGTGGGCGTGCTGCGCGCGCTGGCGGATTTGCACAACAGTCCAGGGGAGATGATGGAGGGCCTCAATCGCACCTTGTGCGGACGCATGCACGGGGGGTTTGCCACGGGGCTGATTCTTCGACTTGATCCAGACGGAACTGTGACGTTTGCAAATGCCGGGCATTTGCCCCCTTTCCTGAATGAAAAGGAAATCGATTTGGAAGGTTCTCTGCCGCTGGGTTTAGTGAGCATCGCGGGCTATGGAGAGGTTGCCATGAAGCTGCGCCCGGGGGACTATCTGAGCATGTATACGGATGGCCTGCTGGAGGCACGTAACGCGGGGTCCGGTGAACTGTATGGTTTCGAGCGGCTCTACAGTCTGCTGTCGCAACATCCGACAGCGCAGCAGGCGACAGAGGCGGCCATTGCCTTTGGCCAGGATGACGACATTACAGTGTTTACGCTTACCCGACTGGCAGCAGGTGAGGAATCTACAACCTCGCTTGCTGCACCGTTTCTGGCCCCAGCTACTGCCGGACGGTAGTGAAGGACGGCAAGAGACGCAGAAAAAGGGAGCATCCTGCCTGAATCAATGGTCTGAATCAGCGGATGCTCCCATTTTGCTGAACGCGGTCGGGGTTGCGGATTGCAGACTAATTCGCTGCTATCACCTTGAAGCTCATGGTCTGCGGAATTGCCGCAGCGAAGTTGCCCTGGGCCGGGTAGGAGACCACGACACTATGCGTCCCGATACCGGGCTTGGCGATGGTGAAGTGGGCTGCGCCTCCGGTCAGCGTTGCCGAGAGGGGAGCTCCACCGTCAAAGGAGTAATTCACCACGCTGCCTGCACCGGCTGAAATGGGCAGGGTGTAGGCCACGCAGACGTAGTCTGAACCACTCGTCAGCGTGGGGTTGAGGCAAGAGACGGTGATGCGCACGGGCGCGGGTTGGACGGTGACCGTTGTCGGAGCGGAGGTTCCACCAGGATTGAAGCTATCGCCCGAGTAGACCGCCGAGAGTGCATGAGGGCCTGCACTGAGCGGTGGCATGAAATAGAAGGCTCCTGCGCCGCCAGTGCCATTGCCGCCTACAGTGAGAGTCGTCAGCAGATTGGCACCATCCATCAGGCGAACAGTGCCTTTAGGCGCTTTGAAGGTGGTCGGCGGAAGGATGACGATCTGGACCAGTGTTGATTGAGGATAAGTGAGCACGGTCTGGGCCGGAACGACCTTGACCTGGCTGTCATACGACCCGGTGATTGAATAGTTCACGGTAGCAGTGGACTGGTTACCGGCCGCGTCAACGGCGAGGACCGAGAAGCTTCTGGTACCCAGAACCGAGGTATTGACAGCGTCTGTCAGAATGCCCGTGTTGGTTGTCGTACCAGGGGCGTAGGTGTGGCTGCCGCAGCGGATGACCCCAGAGAGTGCGTCAGTGCAGCTGTAGCTGACGGTTACGGGGGTTCCAACGGGGTAGGAATTCAGCGGAAGCGAGGCGGGCGAGAGCACGGGGCCTGTGGCGAAGGCTGGGGCAACCGTGTCTACGTTGATCGGGAAGGTATAGAAGCCTGTCGACCAGCTGCCGGTGTTGTCCTGCGTGAACTTGAGTTCCTCAGTTCCTGCGCAATCCTGCGCGAAGTAGTGGAGCAGGTAATTTCCGTCCGCAAGGCCAGTCAGGGTCTGTACGCCCGGAGCAAAAACGCTGGCGGTTGGGCTGGTCGGGCTTGAGGGCGATGGGCAACCCTGCGTGTTGGTCACCGTTGAATCTCCAGGGACGGCATCGCCGCTTGGTACAGGCAGACTGGCAACCGGCGAAATTCCATACGTAATGCTCAAGATCGGTGATGGCACAAAATTGGCAGCTCCCGGCAATCCGCTTCCGGCAAGGCTGGGGGCTGGCTTGAGAGCGTTACGTTGGCGGTGGAGCTATTGATCCAGTTGCCTGGCCGCAGACCGGCGACCGAGACTGTGGTCAGATCCTCAGGAACCTGCGCCGCGCTTATAAAAGTGGAGTTGGGGTGAGTGGTGCGGCCGGTGCCGGAGTAGAGACCAGGGCCGGAGAAGCTGACCAGCAGATTCTGGGGGCAAGGCAGATTCTGGAGGCCGGAGGCAGCGTCAAAAGTGCATGGGCCACCAGTCCAACCCTCGCTCGCCATGAGGAACCCGATGCCTTCATGGAAGGTCGGCCCGTTGGGAATCACGATGTCTGAGAGAGTGAACGCTGGTCCATCGAAGGTATCGCGGAATATTTCATTGGCAATCGTAGAGACTGGGCACAGAGCGCCAGCAGCCGTATTGCCGGTGCCGACTTTGCATTCGAGGGTAAAGAGCTTGCAGGCTGGCTGCCCGCTGGGGAGCAATTCGCCAGAGTGGATGAGGCAGCTCGATGTCGCGAAAGAGGTTCCCTTGGCGAGAACCGACTGGAAGATGGCTGGATCGATCGGAGAGTCGCCTACCTCCGGAATGGTCCCGTTGGTGATGTTGAGGCTTCCTGCCTTCAAGGCAGCGGTCAGGTCGTATTCAAAACCAATCTGCTGATTGGGGCTTGGGTTGAATGAGAAGTCCTGTGAAAGCTGGTCGGGCGTCGGATTGTTCGAGGAAATGGGGTTGCCGGAGATGAGCGCGGGTCCGGTTACGCCGCCCTGGGTGCAGTTGGTGTTCAAGTAAAGTGACGAATTGGTGAGATAGCCGCCCTCGTCAGCGAGATCGATTTTTACCTGAACCTGGCCAGAGACCAGGCTCGGACTGAGATCGATGGGAGCAACTCCACCGGCAGCAACATAGGGGTCTGGGCTCAGGCCGGTAAGGGTTCCGACGCTGGCCGTATCCATGTAGTACTTGGAGAAGCAATTCTGGAAGGGGGCATTGGTCGGAGAACCGACTACGCCGCCGACGCAAATATTGGTGGGGCCGGTAATCGATTCGCCCGCGGTCACGGTAACGTTGATGTTATTATCAACGAGCAGCTTTCCGGTTCCGTCGGCGGTGGAGGAGAGCATCGCTTTGATTGGCGACGCGGCACAGTTGAGATTCAACGTGGTGCTGTTGAAGTTCACTGTCTGGGCTCCGTAGCCCGTACCGGTTGAAGAAAGCCGGACATTGACGGGCGAAAAGAGCTGAATCGAATTCTGCGCTACAGTCGCCGACGGTGACAGGGTAAAGCCGAGTAGGGCCAGGAAAAATGATGACCTTGTAACGAGCGAGAAAAACTGCCGATTGTACTGCATGTTGACTCCTTTTTTCTTGGCCCGGATAGCTCCCGAAGTACCCTATCCGTACGCGCTCAGTTCGAGCACGGGTAACTACACTTAGAACTAAAGTTTGCGCTTGATTTTCGGTCGCTTCAATAACATCACGACAAGCTTTATTGGTGGCCCAAGCTTATTAATATACGCATGCTCTTGGCTGTCAACAACAATTTGTCTGCTGGGCAAAAATAGCGTTTATCCAATAGGCATAGGCATTTTGGATCTCGATAATGTTCCCAAACCCAAGGAATACTTACTACAAAACTGGACCGTTTGCCAATAATCCTAATCTATGTAGACCCCGTCGAGGTAACACCAGCGCCACTTCTCTCCGCGCTCTGCCGATTGGATGATCGGGTGTTGGGTCTGATTGAAATGAGCACGTGCATGACGGTTTTTGGAGGAGTCGCAACAGCCCACGTAGCCGCACTCCAGACACATGCGCAAGTGGACCCAGGAGTCTCCGGTCTTGAGGCAATCCTCGCAACCTTTGGCTGACGGCTTGACGGATTTGACGTGATCGTTGACGTGTCCACACGAATTCTTTGCCACCTTATCACTCCTCCGGACTGTGATTGAATGCGCTCATTTTGGCACAATCCGCTCCAATGATCGCGCCACGTTGATGGCGCGACTTAAGCCTACTCTGTCACACCCGCGCAAGGGAAGCGCCAGGAATGCGCCTCAGAACGCTATACTGCGTGTGCGGTGCGACCTGCAGGAAAGGGAAAGGACTCTGTGCAAACGCTTGAAATTGCCCTGATCATCCTGCTGCTGCCTTGCCTGTTGGCGAGTTGGCTCACGCCTGACAGAGTTGAACCGCGTCGCGCACGGCTGATGAGCCAGGTATCGCACGGTTTGCTAATCCTCGTACTCGCCGCGCATCTCGCCTTTGAGGGTGGACATTGGCAGATGATCCCGGCGTACGGAGCGTCGATGCTGACCCTGGTGCTGGTGATGATCAGGCGCAGCAGATTTGGATGGAAAGCGCTTGTAACGGCTGCAGTGGTGCTGCTGGCCGTGGCCAGCTGCGGCATGGCAGCGTTGCTGCCGATGTTTGAGTTGCCTGCCCCTACTGGCAGTTTCGCGATCGGCACACAAATCATCTCGCTCATTGATATGAGCCGCAAAGAAGATGCCGACCCGAGCGGCGCGCACGCTCGAGAGCTGGTCATCCAGATCTGGTATCCCGCACTGCCATCCAATGCGGAACGGGCACCCTACAGGCGGCGCAGCGAAACCACTCTGGGGTCTTCTTATCAGAGTGTGGACTGGACGCATGCGAGAACTGATGCGCCGGTCGCCGCTGCCGACGGTGGATTTCCGGTTCTCATCTACAATCCCGGCTGGAACGGGCGGCGCACCCAAGATACGTTTCTTACCGAGGAGCTGGCCAGCCATGGTTACGTGGTGGTCGCGATTGATCACCCTTATAATTCCGGCCCTGTGGCGCTTGCCGATGGACGTGTTATACGTCCAGTGCCGACGCCAGAGTTAGTTGACGATGTAACTTCAATGGAAGGCGTCTACGCAATCATCAACAAGGAAGTCGAAAAGGAAACGGATGATACGTTGTTTGTCCTGAAAGAGATCAGGGCCATGAATGCAGACGCGCAAAGCCCGTTTGCAGGCCACTTAGACCTATCCAGGGTAGCCGCATTGGGCTACTCACTCGGCGGGGCTGTCGCCGCCGAAGCAGCTTATCGCGATGGCACAATCAAGGCGGTCCTGGACCTGGATACGCCGCTGTACGGAGAGGCAGCCAAGGGTGGCATTGCGCAGCCATTTTTGCTGCTGAGCGAGGAGTTGCATACGTCCACGCCGGAGCAGCTATCAAAGATGACCTTTGGGCAGCGTCGCGACAGGCAGATGGATGAGCAGGACTACGCGCATCAGCTTCCTCTCTTGCGCAAGCCTGGCAACTATCATTTTTCGATTTGGGGCACACCCCATACCGGCTTCCAGGATACGATTTTGTTTTCCCGCATGCGCTCGGTATCTGGCGCCGGCGATATTGCGCCGCGCAGCCTGATGACGATTGTGCGCGCTTACAGTGTGGCTTTCTTTGATCAGACGCTTCGCGGAGTTCCTTCGCCGCTGCTCGCTCAAAAATCAAGCCCATTCAGCGAAGTGACGGTTCAGTTCAATTCTGTTAATTCTGAGCCGCGATGACATTTCTCCCGGACAGACACCACGAACGGGTGATTGCCTGCATCTCTGGACAACCGTACGATTGCAGAAGAAAACCTCTGCCAGCTTTGCTTACTCTAAGACGAGGATTGTCATGACGCACGTCATTCCCTTTGGCCAGCGCAGCAACCATTCAGCACAGCCTGAATCCCCGGCGTGGTCGCCGCTGACCAGGATTGCATTTCGATTTACCTTTACCTATCTTGCGCTGAGTGTCTGGTTCTGGATTTTTGAATTTGCGGATAAGTCAACAGCCCTCGTAGCTAGGCCGTACCAGGCACTGTGGCGTCCGTTTGCGCAGTGGGCGGCATGGCATGTGTTTCATTGGAGCGGGCCGGTCGAACCGAACTTTGTCTGCGATACACGGTACTTGTATGCGCTGCTTGCCTGCTTTCTGGCTGCTTCGGCGCTGATTGCGGCGGTGTGGTCTGTGTGGGACCGGAAGCAAGGCAGCTATCTTGAACTGGACCGCTGGATGCGGACGCTGCTGCGCTATAGTCTCGCGTATCTTTTGCTGCACTACGGGATGGACAAGGTCTTCCTGCTGCAGTTTCCTGCGCCGGGTCTGGCGCGGCTTACTGAGCGATTCGGCGACTACTCGCCGAGTTCCCTGATGTGGGCATTTATCGGGTCGTCGCTGACCTACACCGTCTTTGGCGGGGTGGCGGAGGTGCTGGCGGCATTGTTGCTGTTGTTCCGGCGCACATCAACTTTTGGTGCACTCATTGGATTTGCGGTGATGTTCAATGTCACCGTGATGGACTTCAGCTACGACGTCGCGGTGAAGATGTTTTGTCTGAACATTCTGCTGATGGCGAGCTACCTGATTTTGCCGGATGTTGGCCGGCTGCTGAATTTCTTTATCTTGAATCGCGCCACAGAGCCTGCGGCCTTGCCGAAGATGCTTGGTGGCAGATTGGACAGGCCGCTGGGCCGGTTGATCAAAGTTGCCATCATCCTGTTTCTACTTGTTCCGCTGACGGTGCGGGATTGGAAGAACTATCGCAGCACCGGGGCTGGCGCGCCTCTGACGCCGCTCTATGGGCTTTACGAGGTGAAAGACTTCACACTGGATGGCGTGGAGCATCCGCCACTCCTGACGGACAACGTGCGTTGGCGCTACGTGATTCTTGAAGAGCCTCACATGGTGACTCTGCGGAAGATGGACGATTCAACGTCAACCTACCGGATGAATCTGGACCCGGCGCAGCACTCGATCTCGGTTGATGCTGCGGGAGAGACCGTCGACAAGAGTGTACTCGTGCTGACAAGCGACGGCACCGACAGGTTTGCGCTCAAGGGGACGTGGGGTGGAGTACCGGTAGCGGCGGAGTTGAAACGGATCGACCGGTCGAACTTCATGCTGGTCAATCGCGGCTTTCACTGGATCAACGAGAGGCCCTTTGTCCGCTGAGGCGGGGCTTAGTCGGGTGATTCTTCCGTTGCTTCATTTGCGGCGGCGGCTGGCGTCTTCTCTGGAACGACGAAGAGCATGAGAGTGGGCGATGGTAACGGAGCCAGATGCGGAAGTTCACTGAGCTGGCACGAGGCCAGCCTCTGCGACTCGGCGGCGATTGCTGAGACAACAACGCATTTGGTGGTGGTGGGCCAGCCATTGGCCTGCAGCTCATGGGCGATAGCTGGGTAGTCGCGGCCGGGCATGTAGAGTACGAGACTTACGTCTGGCGTAATCCCTTTGAGACCGTTGGTATGACCGGCGGCCAAGTGGCGTGTGGCGAAAAGGACGCGGGAGCTGGTAATGCGGCCGGTGAGCGGCATACCAGCCAGCGACGCAGCGGCGAAGCCTGCCGAAACTCCGGGCACAATTTCGAAGGGAAGACTGGCATCGGCGAGGGCCGCGAGTTCCTCAGCTGCGCGCCCAAAAAGAAGCGGGTCGCCACTTTTGAGGCGGACGACACTGTGCCCCGCCTCGGCATACTGGACCATCCAGTCGTTGATTTGCTGCTGGGTAATTGTCTTTTCGCCGCAACGCTTGCCTACGTTGCGCACGGTGGCTGAGGGCGAGGCTGCCGACAGCACTTCAGCGGAGACCAGATCGTCGTGCAGCAGACAGGTGGCGGTAGAGATGAGCGTGTGAGCGCGAAGGGTGAGCAGATCGAGCGAACCTGGACCGGCGCCGACCAGATAGACCTTTCCGGCCTCTGCGGCTTTCACGCTGGTTCCTTTTCGCTGGACTGGAGTGCCGTGGACCGCAGCTGCTGGTCAAGCGTTTGCTGCACCGGGCAGCTTACCGGCTCGCAGGTTTCGCGTCGGGCGAGCAGATGCAGGGCGCGTTTCCGTTCTTCGCTCAAGGGGTAGACCTGCATCATCCGGGCACGGGTCTCGCCGAGCTGATCGAGCCAGGAGCCGGCGTCTTCCGGGAGCATGGCGTCCAACTCCTCGCGCAGTCTCTGGGCGAGTGCCGGGCTCTTGCCAGCGGTTGAGATTGCGATTTGCAAGTCTCCGCGACGAACGACCGAGGGATAGTAGAAATCGCAATCGGGAGGATCGTCGATGGAGTTGCAGAGGATGTGGCGGGCGCGGGCCTCTTCGGCGACGGCGTGGTTTATTGCCTGAATGTCGGTGCCAGTGATGACGAGGAAGATGCCTTCGAGATCCGAGGGCACAAACGTCCGCTGGTGCCAGACGAGCTGACCCTGGTCAGCCCAATCCTGCACTTCCGGACGAGCAGCCGGGGCTACAACGGTGACTGCGCCGCCAGCTCGAATCAAGCTGGCAATCTTGGGTGCGGCGATGTTGCCCGCCCCGACCACCAGGCACGGCCGTCCCTGAAGCTTGAGAAAGATAGGCAGCAATTCCATGAAACCCGAAACCCTCTCTTTTCAGCATCGCACAAAGGACAGCAGGCGAAGCAGCCTCTTCCCGCCGAGGTGCCTTCCAAAAGCGCCAGGGCCTCAGCGACCAGGTTTCGTCACTGAGGCCCCGCACTGGTTTGAAGTTGGAGCGCAAACCTGCCCTTAGAACGAGAGCCGAGCGCTGACCTGAATCTCTCGGCCCGGGGTGGTGACCTCGGTGATTGACCCAAACCCTGCCGTATTGACAAAGCGGTTGGGCATTCCCAGGTTGGTGTGGTTCAGCGCGTTGAAGAACTCGCCCCGCGTTTCAAGCCGCAGTGACTCACGCAGTGTGAAGCTGCGCACCAGGCTCAGATCCATCGTTTGCATGCCCGGTCCGACGACTGAGTTTCTGCCAACATTGCCAAATGTGTAAGCAGGCGGCGCATGGAAGGCGGCCGGATTGAACCAGCTGGTCGCATTGTGCGTGCCTGTGCCAAAGATCGGCTTGCCGGTGCGGTTGGCGCGTATCGGGTTTTCGCCGAGCGCGGTACCGGCATTGGCGGTATCTCCAAAGACCGAGATGGTCAGCGGGAAGCCGCTCTGGGCCATGTAGATGGCTGAAGTTCGCCAGTCTTTGGTGATACCGCGTGTTGCCGCACTGCGCGACCACGTAGGGATGTCATAAACAGCGCTCAGCGCAAACCGGTTACGCACATCGCAGGCGGGCCCTTTTTCTGCAGCCAGGTTGTCATCGTTCTGGGGAATGGACGACTCGAACATCGGCGAACGGAAGTCCGGCGCATCCGAGAGGCTCTTGGACAAGGTGTAGTTGGCGAGGAAGCTCAGCCCACGGCCAGCCCGCCGCCGTACGTTCACATACCCGGCATCGTAGTAACTGTGCGCCGAATTCTCAAGCAGGTTGATGGTGCTCACGCCAAAGGTGGTGCTCACGACGTTGACGCTGTCAGGAAGGACCGTATTCGCAACGAAGCTGATCTTCTTGAAGGGCCGCCGTGGCTGGATGAGCCCCGGACCGGGCTGCGCGTTGTTGATCAGGTGAGCGCGCTGCAAGTGGAAGCCGCCTGAACCGAGGTAGCCCACTTCCACCGTCGTATCCTTGCCCAGGGTCTTTTCAACCGATGCACTCCACTGCTCAATGTACTGGGGCGAGGGGTGCGTCTGCATTCCTGTAAAGCTCACAACCGTCTTACCAAGGATTGCAGGGGCGAAATCGAAGGTTTTAATCGAGGGCGTGAAGTTATCGCTTTGGTTGGTTTCAGGAAATGTGTACGGAACATTGTGGCGCTGATTGCACCAGGTATTCATATCAACGGGCGTGAAGAACATGCCGAAGGCCGCATGCAGCACCATGCCCTGGTTGGGCAGATTCTGCGAAATGCCGATGCGCGGGGCAAAGTCAGTGCGATTGGGATACATCAGGCCACGCGGCATACCGTTCTGGCCGCCGATGAATACGCTGGGCGTGCCGTCCGACGCGAATGTCAGGTTGCTGTTGGTGTATTTGATGTCAACCAGCGCACTCATGTATTCATAGCGAATGCCGTAGTCAATGGTCGTGGTCTTGGTCAGGCGATAGGTGTCCTGAACGTAGCCGTCTGCATACCACTGGCGGAGATTCATCTGGGGCACTCCTGCCTGACGCTGCCGCACGGCTGGCAGACCGAGCAGGAAGCTGGCCAGGGCAGAACCGGTGCCGTCGTTGGCGCCGATGTCCGTCGTGAATCCGTTGGTGAACTGGTAGTAGCCGCGGTTCTGGAAAAATCCCCACATAGGCCAGATGAACTTCTGGTAAAGGCCGCCCAACTTCAGGCTGTGACGGCCGACGAGCCAGCTCAGGTTGTCTCGGCCTTCGATCAGAGTGTCCCATGAATGCATCGGGGTGGCCGCATAGCTGTCTCCAATGGGCGAGTACCCTTGGACGTTGAAGAAAGGCGCTCCCCACGCACCTTTGCCGCCAAAGCCGACGCCGGCGATGCCGAGCGAGCCGGTGATGTCGTTCTTGTTCGCGCTCTCTGTGGTGTGATCCATGCTGAGGCGTGAGACCGCCACTGTAGCAACGTTGAGGAGAGATGGAGTAAAGATGTGGCTGTAGGAACCCATGCCCTGCTGCGAAAGGTTGTCGTGAAGATAGCCGAAGCCGGGTAGATTCTGGGGCATGAATCCATGCTCGCCACCTGCGCTGTAGCGGGCAAACGCAGAGTCCTTAAGGTTGAATTGATGATCGAGACGCAGGGTTCCCTGGTCGGTGTAATGCACCTCGTTGCGCACGTCGAGATAGTTGTTTGAGTCATTTCCGGCGCCTACGACGGTCGGCTGCCCCATCATCGTCATTCCACCCATGCCCATCATCACGTTGGGCTGCGGCGTGTATTTCGTCAGCATGGCAAGCGCAACCGGGCTGAATCGATCCACGGGAATCTTGTTATCCGGGAACTGCTCCCGGGTAAATTGAGGATTCGCCTTGCTGACGGGAAGGGCAGGATTGAAATCCGGATTCTTGACTGTCGTATTCGGATCATAGATTTTGACGCCGCTCATGCTGAAGTCGCCGCCGATTTCGTCGGTCGTCGGCACGGTTGCCGTCATGGTGTCTGCCTGCACATGCCGCATGGCTTCGTAGTTCGCAAAGAAGAAGGTCTTCTTGCCGTAGACGGGTCCGCCGAGCGACGCGCCAAAGTTGTTCTGAACGAGGTGTTTGTTGCCGCCCATGTCATTGAATGAATGCGCATCCATCGCGCCATTGCGCAGAAACTCGTACGCGGTTCCGTGCAGGCGGGAGCTGCCAGAGCGGGTGACAAGATTGACCTGGCCACCGCCGGCACCGCCCATCTCGGCGGAGTAGCTGCCAACCTGTACCTGAAATTCCTGCACGGCGTCGGGGGAGGGGCTGAGGTTCTGCGTATTGAATGTCGGATCGGTATTGGTTGCGCCGTCGAGCAGAAAGTAGTTGGCATTGGGCCGGTTGCCGCCGACACTGATGGCCGACCTCTGCCCTGGCCGCCAATACAGCGGGTTCATGTCGCCGGATTGCGCTCCGTGGCTCATATGGGCGCCCGGTACGGTCAACATCAGATCGACGAGCATACGCCCATTCAAAGGCAGTTGAGCGACAGAGCGCTGATCAACAACTTCGCCAACGCTCGCGTCGGCGGTCTTGAGCAATTCGGCGTCAGCGGTCGCTGTAACTGTCTGACTTTCTGACCCGACCGCAAGGCTGACGTCAAGCACCACCTGCTGGCCCACCTCAAGCCGCAGCGAACGTCGGGCAGAGGCAAATCCGCTGGCCTGTGCCTCGAGAATGTAGGAGTCAGGCAACAGGCCGCTCGCCTCATACTGGCCGTGAGCGTCGGCAGTGAGATTGCGCACAGCTCCGGTCGTTGACGAAGTCAGCCTCACCTGCGCATGCGCGATTGCGAGATTCTGGGCATCTGAAACGATACCTCTGACGACCGCCGAATTTGTCTGCGCAAAAATGGACGGTTGAACGAACAAAATGCACAGAAAGGCTACGAGCCACGAATGCTTCATCTGATCTCCTAAAATTGCACACGTCCAAACGCACTGGGGAAATTTCAGCGATTTGGGCTGTGCTTCATCGATTAGTCTCTGTTGGAAAACTGCTCGGCGCCGGGAAGTGCGTTTGGCAGACAGGCAATCGTCTGAATTACACCATTGTAGTTTCGGATTCAACGGCTGTATTCGCGCTTAGGTTTGAGGGCAAGCTCCAACTTTGGATGGATGTTGTGAAAATCGCCGCCATTGCCGGACTGATGCAAAGGCATCCAGGCACCTGCTGGATGCCTGAACTCGATTTCGACAGGCCCGGCAGGCGACGTCTGGCGCAAAAAAAAGAATGAAAAAACTTTTGCAGCCTATATTTTTGTGCGCCCGAGCCACCCTTACATTGTGTTGAGCAGAATTCCTCCCCCGGACAACATCTGCTCAAGAGGTGAAAACACTGTGAGCGAGCACCCGGACGCGACGAATTCCCCCGCAGAGCTTCCAGACACTCGCTCATTTGTTTAAGAGATTTCAGATGTATCTGCCTTCGATGGCATGAAGTTTTGAGTTCGGCAAGCGATTTCAGTCAGCCGGGAACCTTCGATTCCCCGCTGAATATAAGTTTGGCAAGCCGACAGAGTATGGGAAACGCTCTCATGCTCTGTCGGTACTTTTTTGTTTGGCGCATGCCAATCAAAAACCATCTGCCTCGGAGATATGAGCGCTCCCTCGATGCCTCCACCTACATTAGCTTTGCAACTAATCTGAAATCATTGACTGGGGTGGCTTACGCATTAACCTCCGCATCACTCCCAGAATGCAACTTGAACTCATTCAACAAGGGAAAGCAGTGGATGGCGCTGAATCCTATTGATTACTGAATCAATAGAGCCGCGAGCATAACCCGGAGACCCCAAACCTTCTCGATTCAATGAAAATGGTACAATCTGCGCGATGCAACCCATTCTCGCGATTGAGGATTTGTCTCTGGTCTACCGTTTGCCCAAAGGTAGACGTTTGGGGGTACTGCGGCGAGTAAGTTTAAGCATAGGCGCGGGTGAGGTTGTTGGATTGCTTGGTCCGAGCGGTAGTGGCAAGACTTCCCTGCTCCGCTACATCCTTGGGGTCGGGATGGAAGGGTCGGAGTCTAAATGCGCGTTGCTGAAGTTTGAAGATATGAACTTACTCGCCATGAATCACTGGCAACGGCATCGGCTGCGGCGAGAGCGGATGGGCATCATTTTCCAGGACCCCACGCACAGGTTGAGCGCTTTCCGCCGGATTCGTCGGCAACTGGAGGATGCCGGTGGAAGCTGCAGTTCGGAGAGCGGCGCTTTGGCCAGCCTGGAGAGGGTGGGATTCGTTGATCCGGGCAGGATCGCATCTTCTTTCCCATACGAACTAAGCGGCGGCGAGTGCCAGCGGATTGCGACCGCGCAGGCAATCGCGGCAAATCCCATGCTCTTGCTTGCCGACGAGCCAACTTCAGCATTGGATACGGTTGCGCAGCGCCAGATTCTTGACCTGATGCTCAAGATACGTCGGGAGCGGAAGGTGGCCATGATGGTCATCAGTCATGATCCAGAACTGCTCCGCGCGCTTGCAGACCGGGTTCTTCGCCTGCACGACGGGGTGATCGTCGGGCATGTTCCTTCACCGGCCCGCAGCCGCAGCCCACGATCGAAACCAGGTACAACTCTGCAAATGACCGGAGAGCGGGCCACTCAATCGGTGCTTGACGTGCGGGACTTGACGCTGACTTTCGGGCTGCCCCAGCCTGAGACGGGCTGGATGCCGCTGCCGGACTGGGGCCGCACACGAAAATTTCATGCCGCGCTGCAAGGTGTGAACTTTTCAGTACAGCAAGGCAGCTTTGTTGCAGTGGTGGGCAGATCAGGTTCGGGGAAATCTACGCTTGCTGCATGCATTGCTGGGATAGCCTTGCCGCAGTCCGGGGAAATGCTGTTTTGTGAGAAGCCGTTGCTGCCTGTGCGGTCGCAAGAACAGCGGGCTCAGATTCAACTGATCCTCCAGGACACAGTGGGCGCGTTGAACCCGCGACTGACCGTTGCTCAGATTCTTGAGGAGCCTCTGAGAATTCATCGCAACCAGTTGCCCGGCAAAAGTGGGCGCCGCTACACGGACAAGCAAATGCAGGCACGCGCTTACAGCATTCTGGGGGATGTCTCGCTTGCGCCGGAATATCTGACGCGCACTCCAGCGCAGCTCAGTGGCGGGGAACGCCAGCGTGTGGCGATCGCGCGGGCCCTCATGTTGCAGCCAACGCTCCTCTTGCTGGATGAAGCGTTGACCGGGCTGGACCATGATCTGCAGGATTCGATTCTCGAGTTGCTTGGGGATCTGCGAAGACACAAGGAACTGACCTGCATTCATTTCACCCACGACCTGCGGCGCATGCTGATTGCGGCAGATCAAATTGCGGTGATGGATGAAGGCCTTATTGTCGAAGTGCACCCGGCATGGGAGTTTGCCCGCAAAGCTTGTCATCCCGCATCGGTGCGACTGCTTGACGCGATGCTTCTGGATGCGGAGGAGCAATAGTGCATCCATTGGCAAGACGGCTCCTCTACTCATTGGTCTCACTGATTGCAATTTCCATGCTCTGCTTTGCCTTGCTGCGGGCCGCGCCGGGAGATTACTTTTCGGAACTGAGATTGGAGCCGGGGCTCTCTCAGAAGACTCTGACTACGATGGAAGAGCAGAGCGATCTGAGCAAACCTCTCATCGAACGCTATGCTCTGTGGTGCAAGGCTGCAGTTCGCGGGGACTTTGGCCTTTCTCTCACCTATCACCTGCCGGTTGTGCAACTGCTTGGAGAACGGATTGCCAACACGCTGATGTTGGCGGGGCTGGGTCTGCTTGGCGCATGGATTCTCGGCCTGCTGCTCGGCTCAGTCACTGGTTGGCCGGCCATAGCGGCGCGGGCGTTTGCGGCGCTGCTATGGTCGATTCCCGAGCCAATTCTTGCGTTGCTGCTGTTGCTGGGCGCGCTGCGATTTCATGCCCTTTCGCCGCTGGTTGAAATATCCTCGCCGGCTGGGTCGTCGTGGATGCACCTGCGCTCACTCGCGGGCCGCATCGCGCTACCTGCTCTGGCGATGACGCTGGGCTACCTGCCTGTTGTGCTGCGTCACGTGCAAAGGGGTTTGGATGCAGCACGCCGCGCGCCAGCGGTCGAGGCTGCACGCGCGCACGGATTTACCCGGCGTCGGATTCTGCTCAGTTATCTGCTCCCTGAGGCCGCAACTCCCTTGATTTCATTGCTCGGACTGGGCATCGGATCGCTGCTGAGCGCCTCTCTCTTTGTTGAGGTGCTGTTCGGCTGGCCTGGCCTGGGGCAACTGCTGCTCAACGCAATCCTGGCCCGAGACACCAATATCGTGGTCGCCGGGGTATTGTGCTCGGCCGTGATGCTGATTACTGGCAACCTGTTCGCAGACCTTTTGCTGTGGCTGCATGACCCTCGTCTGCGCGCGGTGGCGCGATGAGATTGAAGTCAGCCGCCTCGATCTTCCTTCTCGGTTTCGCTGTGCTTCTTTCCGGCGCGGATTTCTTTGCGACAACCGATCCTGTCGCGATGAATCCGGCACTGCCTTATCTGCCTCCTGAAAGCATCCATTTCAGAGGCCCATCGGGCGACCTGCGGCTGCGCCCGTATATTGTGCGCCGCCGCCCGGTGTCGGGCCAGTTTGGCGCCTATACTCAACAGGGCGCGGCGGCTCTTCCACTCCATTTTTTCGTGATTGAAAAGCAGTCTTCCGCATCCCTCGCAGAGGGATCGGTGAAACTCAGGTTCTGCGGGATTCGGAGCGAGTCTCCGGGCGCGTTACCGGGCGCGTTACCGGGCGACTCACCTCACTTTCTCGGTACCGATCAATACGGTCGCGATGTGTGGTCGCGCTTGCTCTATGGCGGACGCACGACAGTTGCCATCGGACTGACGGCGGCACTTTGCGCCTCGCTGTTGGGACTCGGCTTTGGCCTGATCGCTGGTGTCTACGGCGGCTGGGTTGATGCCCTCGTCATGCGCCTGACAGAAATCATGATCTCTGTGCCGTGGTTTTATCTCTTGCTGGCACTGCGCGCCATGCTGCCCTTGCGAACCACTCCGGTGGCGGCAGTGGTGATGAGCACTGGTTTGCTGGCGTTGGTTGGATGGGCGCGGCCCGCCCGAATTCTGCGCGGGGCCGTTCTTGAATCCAGGCAACGGGGATACGTCAAGATGGCGCGGGCTTCCGGCGCTTCATTGGCTCATCTGGTGCGCTGGCATCTCGTGCCAGACGTGACTCCGCTCGCAGTAACGCAGTTCACAATCCTGTTGCCCCAGTTCATTGCCAGCGAAGTAGCGCTTTCTTATTTTGGCCTGGGGGTAGACGAACCTCTACTCAGTTGGGGCGTACTCCTTACGGCGGCACAACACTTGTCCTCACTGGTGGACTACCCGTGGGTCATGTCGCCAATCTGGGCCATGCTTCCATTTTTTCTTGCGCTGCATATCGTCTCTGACAGCCGCGACCGTTCCCCGCAGCTTACGATGTTGACAGAGCCGCGTCTGAACAGCAGTCTTCCACTGGAAAGGGTATAAACGTGTACGAACCCTCGGGCCGTCCCAGACCCCTTTCGACTCAGGCTGCGAGACTCATTCTCATCTTCCTGGCCATCGCTTTTGTTTCTACCCAGACATTATCCGGCCAGGCACTTCGCGTTGCCGGCGCGTCGGGTTTGCCCGGCGGGAAACTGAACTGCTCGCTGCGCGCCGAACCTAAAACGCTGAATCCTGTGTTTGCGATGGATGTTTCATCCCGCGCCGTGACTTCGGTGATGAACGCTGATCTGCTCCACATCAACCGGAAAACGGACGTGGTGGAAGCAGGCTTGGCTCGGTCCTGGGAGGTGTCTCGGGGCGGCCAAACCTACACGCTTCATCTGCGCCGCGGTGTACGCTTCTCAGACGGAGCTCCCTTTACCGCAGACGATGTTCTGTTTTCCTTTCGTGTTTACCTGAATCCTGACCTGAATGCTCCGCAGCGCGACCTGCTCATCATCGACGGCAAACCACTTCAGGTCACTAAAGTTGATTCGCTGACGGTGCGTTTTGATCTGCCCCGGCCTTATGCTGCCGCAGCCCGGCTCTTTGATGGATTGGCGATGTTGCCGAGTCATCTGCTGGAACCGTTGGAAAAGTCAGGGAAGCTCAAGGATGCATGGTCGATCGCGACTCCTCCGGCGCAACTGGCTGGTCTGGGGCCTTTTCGCTTGAAGAGTTACCGGCCCGGTCAGGCCGTCATCCTCGAGCGCAACGCGTATTTCTGGAAGCAGGACCCGGCAGGACACGCCTTGCCTTATCTCGACGAGGTTGATTTTGCCTTCCTGGCCAATCAGGACGCGGAATCTGTGCGATTTGCCGCAGGCCAACTCGATCTCCTGGCCAGGCTCAGCGCGGATTCGTATGCGGTCCTCGAGAAACAAGCCCCGCAGCAGCACTTTCAAATGATGGATGGCGGTCCCGGGCTGGAGTTCGACTTCCTGCTCTTTAACCTGAATTCTGACGTTGCGGGGCGGCTACCCGAGGCCGCTGCCGCGCAAAAGTGGTTTTCGCAGAGTGTCTTCCGGCGGGCGCTTTCACTTGCAGTCAACCGTGATGTGCTGGTGAACCTGGTCTTTCAGAACCATGCCGCACCATTGGCAACTCCTGTGACTCCGGCGAGCCAGACCTGGCTGAATCCTCTGGCACACCCAGATAAGCAGGATTTGCCGCAAGCCAGAGCGCTGCTCACCAGCGCCGGATTTCAGTCGCGCGATGGAGCTCTTTTCGATAGCGCGGGGAACCGGGTCAAGTTCACCATCCTGGCGCCCTCCAGCAATCGCCAGAGAAGCGAGATCGCATCGTTGCTGCGGCGGGACTTTGCCGAACTGGGAATTGACGCGCAGGTGGTGTCGCTTGAATTTAGAAGCCTCTTACAGCGTGTCACCCAGAATCACGACTACGACACGGCCGTGATGGGGCTGAGCGCTGGCGACACGGAACCCAACGGTAACCTGAGTCTTTGGCTATCTGACGGCTCTTTGCATCTCTGGAACCTGGGCCAGAAGCACCCCGCGACCCAATGGGAAAGCGAAATTGATGACGCAATGCACCGTCAGATGTACATGACCAATATGGCTGAGAGACGGAAGACCTACTTCCGCGTGCAGCAGATTTATCGTGAACAGATGCCCTTTCTTTCGCTTGCCTCGCCGCATATGCTGGGCGCGGCACAAGCTGGCCTGTTAGGGGTATTGTCGAGCGCACTGGATCCTGCCATGTTGGATAATGTTGCTGTTTTTTCGTGGAAGAGATAATGCGCCCGTGGGATGACAATACGGAGCAAGGGGTCACCTCGTCGCTGCTGCCCAGGCAACTGAGCCCCGCCAAGCCATCACCTCTCTGGGAGGATGAGCGTCTGGTGCGTGCCTGCCTCGACGGAAACGAGGATGCCTGGACGGCGTTAATCAGTAAATACCAGCGCATGATTTATGGCGTACCGCTGCGCTATGGTGCTACTCCGCAGGATGCTGCCGACATTTTTCAGCAGGTTTGCGTCGAACTCTTTGCGAAGCTGGGCGACCTGCGCAAGATTGAGTCACTGCGTTCATGGCTATTGACGGTTACATCGCATCAGGCCCTCCGCTGGAAAAAGTCCCGGCGACTCAACTATGTTGAATTGGATGATTTTGACGACGATCATGCGCCGCTCGAAATCGCTGACGACGGCCAACTTGCGCCGGAGCAAATGGTTCAGGTCGAGATGGAGCAGACGCTGCGAGAGACCATCCGGAAGCTGCCGCAACGCTGCGCGACGATGATTCAGCTTCTCTTCTATGGCGAGGAAGCACTGCCATATGCTGAGGTGGCACGCCGGCTCGGCCTGGCAACCGGATCGATCGGCTTCATCCGCGGGCGTTGCCTCGAAAAGCTGCGCAAGATGCTCGATGAAGCTGGTTTCCGATGAAGGGGAAGTCTTCAGACGAGGTTGTCGGCGGCGGCGTCAGTGCCTCTGACTGGATTCAAGCACTGGCTGAAACAGAAGCACGGGCCGCCCGTACAGAGCTTCTTGCGGCCCACTCTTCGGAATATTCCCCGGCCCTGGTGGATGAGCTCTATGACCGGGTCGTCAACCTCGCCCGCATCGACCTGCGACAGGCAGAGCGGCTTGCCCAGGCAGCCATGGAAATTGCGTCTACGCTGCCGCTTGGCTTCGTAACCGGAGTGGCCCATCGTGCGCAAGGGCACGTCTGCTTTCTCACCGGGAATCATGTGACGGCGATTGAGCATCACCGCCGCGCATCTGAAATTTTTGACGCGGAGGGTAATGCGGTGCAGGCGGCCAGGGCACGGATGAATCAGATTCAGCCGCTTACGTACCTCGGCCAGTACGATGAGGCGTTTACTGCCGCAGACTCTGCGCGTCAGGTCTTTCTCGCTCATGGCGACTTCATCCGGGTCGCGCGCCTCGACGTGAATCTCGCTAACGTCTACTACCGTCAAGACCGCTTTCAGGATGCTCTCGATCTTTACAAAAGCGCGAAGGAAGTACTCGATTCTTCAGGGAATGTGCAGGATGTCGCCGTACTGTTGCGAAACATGGCTGTCTGCTACGCCAGTCTCAACGATTTTCATGAAGCGGCAAAGACCTATCAGCAGGCCCGCGACTGCTGCGAAGCCAATGGCTTTCCCCTATTAGTAGCTGAGGCCGACTACAACGTCGCATATCTTCATTACCTGCGCGGCGAATATACGCGGGCCATCGCGCTCTATCAGACTGCGCGGCAGCTCTGCTCTCGCCTCAAGAATCACTACCATATGGCCCTCTGCGACCTTGACCTGTCAGAGCTTTATCTGGAACTGAACCTGTCTCAGGAGGGCGCCACGCTTGCAGAGGCTGCCTACAGCGGTTTTGAAGCTCTCGGAATGCATTACGAAAAAGCAAAAGCTCTGGCTTTTTCCGCGATCGCTGCCAGCCAGCTTGGCCAAAATCGAGAGGCGCTGCTTCGCTTCTCAAAGGCTCGCGTCCTCTTTGTCGTCGAGTCAAATCGCATCTGGCCGGGCCTGATCGACTTCTACCGCGCTCTTGTGTTGTTTGAAGAGGGGCGCTTCGCCTTCGCGAAGCGACTGGCGCGGAGTTCCCTCCAGCACTTCATTGATACCGGCTTGCAGACCAAAGCTGCACTGGCAGAGATCCTGCTCGCCCGGCTGGCCCTGGAAGACAAGAACGCGCCTGAAGCCATAAGGCGGTGCAATCGTGCCCTGGCCACGCTGGTCAATCTTTCCTCCCCGGCAATTGAATTTCATGCGGTCGCAGTCCTGAGTACAGCACAGGAGTCTTTGGGCGAAATTGAGCAGGCCTACGAAAGTCTCAAGCGAGCCAACCTCATTCTTGAGGATTTACGCAGCCATATTCTCGGCGAAGCCTTCCGCATTGGTTTTCTCAAAGACAAGCTATCCATCTATCCGCGACTGACCTCATTTGCGCTCAGGCTCGAGCCAGCCGAGACCCGCGACAACGTGGTCTTCAGCTACATTGAGCGCGCCAAATCGCGCAGTCTGGCCGATTTGGTCAGCCTGGGTGCCCACGTCTTGCGCACGCAGGGAACAGGGTTGCTTCCGGAAGATCTGCGCATTGAAGAACTGCGCCAGCGCATGACCATGGCCTACCGCCAGGCGCAGCGCGAAGAATTCCGAGCCGACCGTGACTCCGTCGAGCGCATCCGCAACTACCGCGAAGAATCGCGCGAGTACGAGTTGCAGTTGGCGCTTGCAAGTGGAACCGGAGGCGCACCGGAGCAGGAAGTCGCGAAACTGCTGGGAGCGGGAACTCTGCCCGTGGCGGAAGTGCACCAGCACCTCGCACCAGGAAGCGCAATCATCGAGTATTTCGAATTCAACGGGAGGCTCCAGGCAGCGGTACTGCATGCCGGCTCCATGCGCGTCGTGCAACTCTGCACTGTCGGTGAAGTGCGCGCCACCCTGAACCTGCTGCAGTTTCAGCTCTCCAAGTATCAACTCGGGCCCGATCACCTCGTTCGCTTTGAAAGATCTATCCAGGCGGCCACTGAAGAGCATCTTTCCGGGCTCTACAGGGAACTCATCGCGCCTCTCGCGCTCCCCTCAGAACTGGCCCACCTGGTCATCGTTCCCCACGGCTGTCTGCACTCGCTGCCATTCCACGCGTTGCTTGACCGCGATTCCGCCGCTGGAATGACGGCCTTGATGGATCGTGTAACGATCTCCTACGCGCCCAGCGCCAGCGTCTATACCTGGTGTCGCAGAAGTCTGGCCGTGACCAGCGAGCGCACTCTGGTGCTGGGTATCCCGGACGCTGCTGCGCCCTCAATCCGCGAAGAGGCAATCGACGTCGCAACGCTTTTACCCAACGCGCGACTCTTTCTCGGCAGCAACGCCACTCGCGATATTCTTTGGCAGTTGGGACCCGAGAGCCGGTTCATTCACATCGCCACCCATGGCCTGTTTCGCAAAGACAATCCCATGTTTTCATCTATTCGCCTGGGAGACACCGACCTGCATCCCGCCGATTTCTACAGCCTGCGACTCGCAGCCCGGCTGGTCACGTTAAGCGGTTGCGGAACCGGGCTGAATGCCATCGTCGGCGGCGACGAGATCCTGGGATTGGTGCGCGGGTTGCTCTATGCGGGTGCACAGGCGGTTCTGGTTTCCCTGTGGGACGTCAGCGACGCTGTCACTGCCCTCTTCATGAGAGTCTTCTACCGGGAATTGAATTCTGCCCCCTCCATAGCCTCTGCGCTGCGCGCAACCATGCGTTCGATTCGTTCCATTCATCCCCAGCCCTATTACTGGGCGCCATTTGTGCTCATAGGAGATGCAGAAAGTGCCGTTTTCCCGCAAAAGTGACCTTTTCCCTTCAAATTCGTCAAGAAAAGCAAAATTTTTCAGGTCAGAGGTATATTTTTGCCCAAACTGCGTCCCCTATCATTGTGTTGAGCAGAATCCCTCCCCCAGAACCCATGAGCCAAAGAGGTAAGAAGTGAAAAAACACTACGACATTACCGATTGGCTCGATCTGTTGCGAGGCTTTACCTCCCCCGAACTCCGCTCATCGATGGAAGCTCACAGGGAAACGTGCGCTCGATGCCACAAGACCGCTGCCTGGACCGAGAGATTGCAGTCAGTCGCTGTTGCTGACTCTCGTAGCGATGTTCCGGCACAGGTTCTGCGCAATGCTCAGGCAATTTTTGCGCTTCGCCGACTCGACAGAATTCAGCTTAGCAATGGCGTGTTCGCAAAGATGGTTTTCGACAGTTTCAATCAGCCTGCACTCCTGGGCGTTCGCTCAGAACAACGGTCCGACATTCGACACATGCTGTTTGAAGCCGATGGCTATGTAGTTGATTTACGACTCGAACACGAGCGCGGAGTCGCCGCTGTCTCCATGGTGGGTCAGATTCATCTTGCCGATGATCCGGAATCCAAAATCGAACCAATGCCAGTCAGATTGACATCAAACGACGTAGAACTGGCGTCAACCTTCTGCAACAGTTTTGGCGAATTTGCTTTGGCGTACATACCGCAGAATTCTTTGTGTCTGCAGCTAGGCCTAGAAGGTGTCGCGGGCTAGAGGGTCCAACACGTTTGTCCAGTACGCGCATCAGAAGTGAGATTGCCAAACTCCCCAGATACTTCAATCTGCGGATTGTGTCGTTTGAAGTGAGGTTCGGATGAAACGAAATTCGTTGAGCGTGTTTTTGCTTCTGCTGTCTTGCAGCATATTTGCCAAGTCTCAGACGCCCTATTTGATTCGGCCTACCGCCACCTCGAGTGTGGCTTCAATTGCCCAGCGTCACGGCCTCAACGTGGTACGGCCCCTCAATCCTGGCGGTACGGTTTACCTCGTTTCTGACCCTCGGAATTTGCCCCCTACTGAGCTGGAAACAGAAATCGGTGGCGATTCTGAAGTTACCGACTTCGAATACGATCAAAGCACTTCAGTACCAGAACTGAACCAATCCACCGGGGTCATCCTCGACCAGATTCCTCCGCCCGCCGGTTCGTTTTATGGCGGTGGAAGGGTGCTGCGCTCTTACCTCACGCAGATTGCGCCCCGTATCATCAGGCTTTGGAGTGCACAGACCAAGTTTCACCTCACTGGTGCCGGCACTGTTGCCATCATCGACACGGGTGTTGATCCGCTCCACAAGGCACTCGCATCCTCACTCGTTGCCGGCTACGACTTCGTCCACAATCGCGTGGGCACCTCAAGCGACTGGGCTGACCTCGACCCTACGACACGCAAAATCCTGCAACATTCCAAGATCGATCCGGCAACCAAGTCGTATGTAAAAGTGGTCCGGCAATCCACTGGAGTGATTCTCGACCAGTCAACCGGCGTCATCCTCGACGGCGGCAAACTACCCCAGGCCTTCGGACACGGCACCATGGTAGCCGGGGTCGTCCATCTCGTGGCACCCACCGCCAAAATCATGTCGCTCAAAGCTTTCAACGCCGACGGCACAGCACGGCTGTCCGATATCCTGCGCGCGGTCTACTACGCGGCAGATCACAAGGTTCATGTCATTAACATGAGCTTCTCACTGCTCCAGGATTCGCCAGAACTGGCAGATGCCATTGACTACGCACAAAGCAAAGGTGCCATCTGCATCGCTGCCGCCGGCAATACCGGAACGCCGCATATTGCCAATCCGGCAAATCTCGAGGCAGTGATGGGAATCGCCTCAACCACCCCGCAGGACCAGAAGAGCCACTTTACCAGCTATGGCAAAGGGGTCTTTCTCGCTGTCCCGGGAGAAAATGTCATCACCACCTACCCCGGCAACAATTACGCTGAAGTTTCAGGAACCTCCTTCAGCGCTCCGTTTGCCGCTGGCACCGCCGCACTCCTTCTGCAACTGGTCCCCGACATCGACTATGAGGGAACCAGCCTGTCAATGGCTCATGCCCAGGCAGTTTCGCAGCTCCTGGGACATGGCAGGCTGGACATCTACCGCACCCTTCTGGCCGCTGCCGCAATGAACAAATAGACGCACCCAACAAATGCACTTTGTGCTTCCACGCCTGAAATTGCCTCAATCCCCGCATTTGTCTGATGCACGGGATTGAGGCATTCCTCTTTTCAATCTTCACGATTGGCGCGCAGAGTCCATTCTGCTGCCTTGCGGCGCATACCAGGTACATCATTGAGGGGCGAAAAAAACTTGTGCCCCAAAAAGCGAGGGCCTGAACGATATCGATTGCGCATGATTTCATTGGTGGCGGAGGGCGGGATCGAACCGCCGACCTACGGGTTATGAATCCGTCGCTCTAACCATCTGAGCTACTCCGCCGGGAGGAGCGTGGGGTGTACTGGCACCGGGCGGTGCTGCCCACGAAACAACCAGTCTTGATGATACGGACCCTTCCAAAGCAGGTCAAACGGAGCGGGCTGGAATTTGGGCTTTTTCACTGACAAACCACCACAGAATGACGCCCACGGCGGGCAGAGAAGCCGCCAGCCAGAACGTCGCCGTATACGCTGATTGGTCAAACATCCGCCCCACCACCGACATGAGTACCCCCGTCGTCAGCGACCAGCCAGAGATGCTGAATCCAGCCAGAAACCCGGTGTTCGCCGCCGGCTGCGTCGTTGCTCCATGCGCCAGAGAGATGACAATAAATCCTCCGGTAAAGAACATGGCAAGAAAATAGAGCGCGATGGTCAGCGGTAGCGCCCAGGGCAGCGCGGCGCAAGCAGGGATGAGGCAGAGTGTCAAAGCTCCTGCCGCGAAGAGGACAAACAGACTGAGCGGCGAACGCGCTCCGGTACCTGCCGCAAGCGCTCGTTTGCGGCGAAAGTCTGCTATGCGGCCCCAGACAAGGTAGCCCAGTTCCCAACCGGCCGGAGGCACCCAAAGCAGATGGGCGAGCTCTGCCTGAGGCAAATGCAACACGCGGGTGAGATACAGCGGTGCTGAATAAAGTCCATACGCAATCGGCGCTGCGCCCAGGCCGTAAGCAATGGCCGTCGCAAACAGGTCGCGATTCCATTTGGAGCGGCCCTGAGTAGGAGTTGCAGGCGCGGCATTCTTTGCATGCATTGACTCACTTTCAGATGGCCTGACGGGCTTGTAGAGGCCCACAGCGCGCAGCAGCATCCATCCGGCAATCCAGGCAAAACCCACCGCCGCCGAGAGCACGAAAGTAGAGCGCCAGCCCCAACGCGCGGCGAGTGGAACGATGATGACCGGGGTCAGCATGGCTCCCAGCGAGCCGCCGCTGTAAGCGAGACCAAGGCCAAACGAACGCTGCTCGGCTGGCAACGTTTCAGTCACCGTCTTGAGGCCAGCGGGGAAGGCCGCCCCTTCTCCAAAGCCAAGAACGCCCCTCGCCAGGCAAAGTCCCAGAAATCCTGCAAGCAGCGCATGCGCGCCCGAGGCCAGTGACCACAGCCCGACAGCGCAGGCGATCGCCACGAATAGCCCAACCCGGTCCATCAGCAGCCCCCAGACCGGGTTCGAGAGCATGTAGCAGATGCTGAATGCGAGAATCGCATTGCCATACTGGCTCGCGCTCAGATGCAGGTCGCGCAGCATCACCGGCGAGAGAATCCCGAGAATACTGCGATCGACCAGGCTGATGAACGACAACAGCATCATCGCCACGCAGGGCGTCCATTGAACGAGACGGGCGCGGAACCCATTTGCGGCAGACGGGATGATCGTTGCAGGCACGATGGCAGGCTCGGGGAAGGCTTCAGATTGCTGGCGTCTACAGTTTACTTTGCCGGGTCAGCGGGTGGTTTGGCGCAGTCATCATAGTTTCCCGGCGGCTCTTCCGCATGGCTCAGGAATTCGGGCTTGCCCTGATTTTCCTGGATTGTAAAGTAGATCCTGCCAATGTCGTCGGCGGTAAAACAAACCTGGTCCACGTCCCCGGCGCGCTGATGAGCGACGTCGCCCAGCATCCCCACTGATAGCCAGTTGCGCGCAATCTTTCTGGATTCGCGCTTGGCATCGGCAATCTGCGGCTTAATCAGCATTGCAACCTGCGGCGAAGCGATGTCTGCCGTAGATAGACCATGGGCCAGCCGCCAGAAAAGCTCATCGATCAGGTCCAGCTCCGGCCTCAGCGAAACTTTGCCCAGGTCTTCAATGCCGGCAGGGGTGACGCGCAGTCTGCGCTGCATCTGCCGCGCCTCGCAGGAACCGCAGCCGAAGAAGGTGCGGAAGTCTTCCTTCTCTTCAAACGTGAGCATGCCGTCTTTGAATTCGGAGCCACGCGCCTGGTCGATCATGAAGTCGTACCAGTCCTCCCACAGCAACTCAGCCGCGTCGCCGTTCCAGCGCCAGACGGTGGCTTGATGCCCGACCGTCGCGCCCAACATTTGCGCGTAGCCACCATCGATGTAAAAACGCGGTCGCCCCTGCGCATCCGCAGGCAACAGGCCAAGCGAGGCGTAGAGTGGCCCGCACTGGCCCGGCTTGAACTTCGTTCCCTTATCGCGGCAGGCCCCGCCAGCCCGCTCCACCCGCCAGGCGCCTATCAGTCCGTGGCGGTCGAGAGGTTGAGGCACAGCTGTGCTGATCGACCATAGCAGCGTCGTCTTCCCCTCGCGCGGTCCGACGATGAAGACTGTACCCACTTCGCCATTGAATTGCGAGACAGCAAAAATGCCGACACCGAGCTGAATAGCGTCGCTGGCAGTGACCACATCCTCGGGAGCGACTGGCCCTTTGATGTTGCACCTGTAGGCTTCTGGCTCAAGTTGGCAGAGGGTCTTGTCGAGGTCCGCAGCAGAGGTCTTCGGGTTGGTCGCGAGCTGCTCGATGACGGCATCCGCACTTGCCGCCCACATCGCCTTGAGCGCGGCAATCGCCTCCGGCGAATCGTCGTGCAGAAAATCGTATTCCCTGATGTGAGCAGCCAGCGTCTTCTCCGCAGCCCGATAGCGGGCAATCGGGTCAGCGGCGCTAGCCGCAGAAATCTGCCCCGAAGCACGACTGCAGGGCAATGCGAACAAGAGGACGAAGTAGGGCAAGATGCGCATGGAGGCGAAGTTCAGACAGAGCGATGCTAGCACGGAATCAGCTCAGAGGAGTTCCTTTGCGCCATTGAGAAACGAGGTCGGCGGCGGCGGCGGGCCAATTCGGATGGAGGAACTGGAATTCTGCCTGTTGAAGCCGGCCGGGAAGGACGTAGCGACTTTTCAAAACCAGTTCAGATTCAGTGCGGAGAAAGAAGCAACCGATTTCAATGAGCCAGGCCGGGGCAGGTAGTCCAATCGGAATACCCCAGGCCTGCCTGAGCTCGCGCATGAAGTCGTGATTCTGGAGCGGGTTGGGCGCGGCGATATTGACGACACCCGAGACGCTTTCTTTAGCAATAAGAAAGTCGACTGCGCGGAGGAAGTCTTGGCCGTGAACCCAGGAAACCATCTGATCGCCAATGCCGTTTGTTCCGCCCATTCCCAGCCGCACGAGATTTGAAAGGACGTTGAAGACGCTTCCCTTGTCGTCTACGGGGTCAGCGCTGAAGGTAACGGCGCTGCGGAGAGCCACTTTGCGGGTTCGCGGGGTGGGTGCTGCGAAGAAGGCAGCCTCCCAGTCTTTGGCGACCCGGTTTGAGAAGTTCCAAGTATCGGGAGCGCCGTCTTCGTTGCCACCGAGTTCGCCGGTAACTTCGTCCATGGGAGTGTCAAGGGAGTGCCGGTAGATTGTTGCGGTGCTTGAGTTGAACCAGACTCTTGGAGGAATCTTTAGGGAGCCGATGACTTCGCCCAGCAGACGAGTTGATTCAATGCGAGAGTCGTAGATCTCTTTGCGATTTGCAGCGCCGTAACGACAATTCACACTTCGGCCGGTGAGATTGATGCACACGTCTGCACCTTCCAGTTCATCGACCCAGTCGCCTGTCGTTATTGCATTCCAGATGACAGATCGCCAAGGAGCAGCTTGAGGAGAGCGGCTGAGAACTGTTACCGCATGGCCGATTCTGTGGAAGTGGCGTGCGAGCATGGTGCCGATATGACCGCTGCCGCCTGGGAGGACAATTCTCAGTTTACTGGAGGTCATGTTTCCTTCTCCTCTAACGGTGCCGCCCCATACACAACATCCAGCAGGTCCGCGGCCAACCGATGAATCGGCAGCAGTATCGGCAGATTTGCAAATCTGAGCGTCAGCAGGAGCATCTGCAGCGTCTTGTCAAAAAGTAGCAGCGTACGCCGCTGCCCCGGTGATTCGTCGTAAACCCAGTACAGGATCAATCCCATCTGGTAGAGCCAGAGCAAATGAGGCAAATGAGGCCGGATGCGCGCGGGAAGTTTAACGCCGGAGTCTGCTGCCGCCCGAGCAAAGAGCGCCACATCGGCGTCGCGGATTGCCGCATTCTGTGCGCTGAAGGGCGATAGCGGGTGACGCGGATTGGTGTGGGCTGTCAGCGCGGCGAGTAGGTCACGGTTTGGCTGGAAGTAGCTGAATTTGTGAGAGATGACGGCACGCAACCGGGCTTCAAGATTGGTGCAGTGATCGAGCTGGTCAGTGATGTCCGGGACCATCTCCTGCTGGGCGCGGTCGTAGAAAGCCAGAACGATTGCGTCCTTCGAATCGAAGTAATAGTAGGCCGCCCCGGTCGCAACCTCGGCGCGGAGCGCAATCTCACGCATCGTCGCCGCTTCAAATCCGCGCTCACGGAAGACGGCAAGCGCGGATTCGAGGATGCGGGCGCGGGTTTCTTCGGATTTTTTGCCGGCGACACGCTTCATTGGGGTCATCACGCAAGAATAGACTCACCGTGGTTGGGATTGCGACGGGCCTTTTGTCGCATGCGGCTGAGCACGAAGAGGTTGAAGAAATGCATCGCCCCTAGAATCAGCAGAACGACGCCAATCTTGCCGCTTTCGAGCTCAATGACGCCCCGGGCCGTGACCAGCGCTTCCTCAGTCTTGAGTGCCAGGGCGATGTAGCCCACATTAATCAGGTAAAACCCGACGACCAGCAGATGATTCACAGAATCTGCGAGCTCAGTGTTGCCGTGAAACGCGTCCACCAGAAAGACGCGTCCGCTGCGATGGAGAGTGCGGGCCACCCAGATGGTGAGCGCAATGCTGATGGCGAGGTAGCTCAGGTAGCAGGTCAAAACATACATGATTTTCTCCTCCTTCAATTTTTTGAACGTGTTCAATTACGACAATACGCCGATTTTCGCGAATGTCCAAACATTTTTGAACGTGTTCATAAAATTGCCGGGCTCGTGGTGGAAGCCTCTCCTCGGCTACACTTGCTTGCTATGAGTTCAGTGAAGATTTTGGGAGTCATTCCGGCGCGGTTGGGTTCCACACGCCTCGCGCGCAAGGTGCTGCGAGAGATTGCCGGCAGGCCGATGGTTGAGTGGGTGTGGCGGGCGGCGGTTGGGAGCGGCCAGATGGACCAGGTCGTCGTGGCGACGGATTCGGAAGAGGTGTCAGCAGTCTGCGCGGCTCGGGGGATTGCGGTGGTAATGACCTCGCCCGCGTGCGCCAGCGGCAGCGACCGGGTCTACGAGGTTTCGCGTCAGATCGAAGCAGAGATTTATGTCAACATTCAGGGCGATGAACCGCTGCTGACGCCAGGCCATTTTGCGCCCCTACTTTCGCTCTTTCAGAGGCCGGAGGTAGAGGTAACCACCATCTCGGTTCCCTGCCCCGCCGAGGATATCGCGAACCCGAATGCCGTGAAAGTAGTCACCGCTGCCGACGGGCGGGCGTTGTATTTTTCCCGATCCACGATTCCCTTTGACCGGGACGGAGTGGGATTCGCAGGATACCGGAAGCATCTGGGGCTGTATGGATACAGGAAGTCTGCGCTGGAGCGCTTTGCCGCGCTCGCTCCCTCGCGCCTTGAACAGATTGAGCGGCTGGAGCAGTTGAGATTGCTCGAAAATGGGATTTCGATTTATGTCGGCGAGGCTTTTGGCGATTCAATCGGAGTGGATGTCGAGGAAGACCTGCAGCGGGTCGAGGCTCGGCTGCGCGGCGTGTGACGTCTAATGATTGCGCTCTGTCTGATACGGACGACGCACCATTGAAAGGCGATTGCACCCCAAAAAATGCTGCGTCTCAAACCGAAAGCGGCGTGAACCGGAGTACCAGTCCCTGGTGATCGGGTAGCACTTCGACCGAAATGCCAGTCAAATCGGTGACCAGATAGTGGGCTGCGCTCAGTTCCGCAATGGAGTGAGAAAAAGTCGTCCCAATTACCGTGCATCCAGCGGCACGCCCCGCCTTGGTGCCCGAGGCCGAGTCTTCAAAAACCACACAATCGGCCGCGTCCAGTCTTAAAATCTCAGCGCCTCGCAAATAGGGCTCGGGATTGGGCTTGCCCTGCGTCACCTGGTCGGCCGTGATGATGCGTTCTGGAACCGCTACCCCGCCAGCCGCAAGACGTACCCGCGCCAGCCGCTCGGTGGCCGAAGTCACCACAGTCCAGCGCGGCCCCGGCAAAGCGGCAACCAGACTGAGAACTCCTGGAAGCACCGCGAGCCCCTCATTGTCAGCAATTTCCAGGTCCTCAATGAACTTGAGCTCGGCCTCGTCGTCAAGGTCAGGCCGCAGTTTGCGCACCGTCTCAATTGCCCGGCAACCATGCGCGGTATGAATGGCAAGCCCGACATCAACTCCGCGCGAAACTGCCCAGGTACTCCAACTGCGCTCGACTGAACCCAGAGAGGAGATCAAAATCCCATCCATATCAAAAAGAATGCCTTTGCACGGGACGAGGACAGAAGGGGAAGAAGAAACCGTCATGACCCTATTGTACGGGGGCAGGAATGACGAGTTTAGCCGGAGCATCGAAGGGAATTTCGCCGGTTGCAGAAGTCTTTTGCCGGGCGGAAACGAGAGTATTCTCCCCGAGAATAGCTTTGCCGCCCTTGATGGACACTTTTCCGCTCCACTGGTCAAAACGCGTCGCAGGTACCGGGCGGCTGGCGCGATGGGTAGCCGATTGGTCGAGAGTGACTGACCCATGCTGCCAATTGAAGGTCACATCTCCCTGCGCCGAAGCAGACAGTTGCTTGCCGGTCAAACCGGACAGTTTGACGCTTCCCGTGCCGCTCATCGGCCCGCCGCTCCAGCGAGATCCAAACATCGCCCCAAGCTGCGTAGTGTTGACATTGGCAAATTCGCCATCGACGGCATACGTCGGCCCCGTCTTTTCGACTGCGAAGCTGCCCGTTCCGTGAACCGAACCAGCGAGCACGCCTGCCTCCCAGTTCGTTAGGTGCACTTCGCCGGCGTTCACCTCGATATTGAGATCAGGTTTATGCAGGACCACCGGACCAAGCGCCAGGCTCTCCGCCTGGACATTCAGCTGAACATCAGGCCAGCTTGAGGATCCCGACTTGTTGAGCTGGGCGAACTGATCTATGAGTGGCGAAAGCAGCGATTTCTGCGCCGGGGCTCCCAGCAGTGCCCGCTGTACAACGGCAGCGTCCAGTGCGCCAAACCGAAGAGAGACCTGCGGCGAGCAAGCAGTGAGTTTGCACAGCGGCGTCGCATGAACGACCGCTGAACCAGCAATATCTCCGTAAGAAAAGTCTGCGTTGAAGAGCGATTCTTTGCCTTTGATTGTCAGGGTTCCCTGGGTCAAATTCGCGGGCGCAGCAAGGAAAGTGGGCTTCCAGGTAATCGAAGCAACGTGCAGCGAACCAGTGACGGAGTCGGTTCCGGTGGCAGCTTCCGGGACAGGCTCATTTGAAGCAGTCGCGTGATTCGATGTGAGGCTGGCGTCCGGCTGATTCGATATGCCCGGCTCAGCCGACTCGACCCAGGGACCTGCTCCTTCCAAATCAAAGCTGACTGACCCTCCTTCGAACTGGTCAAGAACATCCTGATGCGGGAAACCAAAAGCATAGGCAAGTTCACGCAGTTTTGCGGTTTCGGCGCTTCCGCTGACTGAGCCGTTGTAGCCATGCGGACTCAGAGCCAACCGGATGGCGATGGATCGTGCCGCTGCAGACAAAGGTGCAGCCGGGCTGTCGGTCGCTTTGGCGTCTGGCTTGGCGTCTGGAGAAGAGCGCCGAGCTGACGCCTGCCTTGGCTGATTCCTCGAAGCCGGCATATCCACGACAAAGCGCGTTTCCAAGCCCAGGCGCGCCGCAGTCTTGGTGACATCGCTCCCAGAGGCTGGGACCGTTGCGGGAGTCCAGGTCATTGCCGGGAGAGTAAGCGGATCGGTCAATTCACCGCCCGAAAGCGAAGCTCCGACAACGGTCAAAGAACCCTGAAGATTAGTGGGAGCAAGTCCTGCTACGGGAGCTTTTGCGGCAGTGGCGCGATGGGATCCCCGGCCGCTGGCTGGCGCGGGAACATCGGAAGTTGGCACCTTATAAGTGAGACTGCCGCTGGCCGTACCCTTGACTGCAACGCCAGGAGCAAAGCCGCTGCGCAGCGTGCGGAGCAGATCCAGAGCTGCCTGCAGTGCAACTTGCTTGACGTCAAGCTTGGCCTCGGGCGGCCCGGCGTTGCCCGGGACCTCGGCCTTGAGTTGCAATCGGCCGCCGCCAATCGACGTATCGCAGTTAACGTCGTGGAAGGCATTCGCGGAATGCTGGTAGCGAAATTTGCAATTTGCATCAAAATCGAGCGGGGTTTCTGGCGCGAACTCCTGCCGCCGCACGCTCGTTGTGCGCAGGCGAGCGGTTGTCTGCGCCGAGTCAGGCGTACCCTGTACGTCGATGTCAGCGGTTAGATCACCTCGCCAGCCAGCGTCAGAACCCAGCAGCAGCCGCGAAAGCTGGCCGAGTTGCGCATCTCGCCACTCCATTTGCAGCTTCAGGGGCATCTCCCGCAGTTGCGGGGCGGTGTGCAGGCTGGCTTCCATGCGCAACTCGCCGGTATCAGCCAAGCTCATTTCCATGTCGGTGCGCACCGGTTGCCCACGCAGCCTGACCCGCCAGGCGCCGGGCTCATCCTGCCACAGGGAGAGGTCTGTATCTACGATAGAAAATGGGCTCTTCTCGGTTCCGTTCTTGAGATTGACACGCGAGTTGGTTGCTTCGAGATAAGGAAAGCTGAACGGTTTGGCGACGGCAAGTGAGGGGCCCGCCGGTCCGGGTTGGCCCGCGGGCTGAGGGCCTGAGGCCGCGCCCATCATCACGGATTCCAGATTCCAGCGTCCCTGCGGCATTCTCACCAGGTTCAGGCTGGCCTCGTCCACGCTCACCCGGCTCACTTCCAGCTTTCCTCGCCAGAGTGAGAACAGGCGTACTGAGGCAACGACGGTGCGCGCGAAAAGAATCGGTTCCGCGCCGAAATTGGGATCTTCGCTTACCGAGAGGTCATGGAGGACGAACGCCGGGGTGGGCAGCAGGCGCATTTCCACGCCGGAAAGACGAACCGGACGCCCCATTGAGCGGCTCATGAGATTGGTGATCTGGCGCTGATAACGCCCAATGTTGACCAGTGGAGGCAGAACCACGGCCGCAGACACAATTACCAGGACCAGAGCAAGCCGCGTGACGCGCTTTCTCCATCGCTTGGTGCTTGATGCCGGGACATCTCCTCCACCCCCCTCAGTGCTCACCGGGGGATCGAATGCTCCGTCCTGGGTATTGCCGGACTCGTTCCCCATAGCTAGTTCACCGGATTGAGAGTGCGCGACCAGCGAGTATCAGTAATGAAATGTAGGGCGACGTGGCCCATCCAGGCGACCCGGTCAAAGATTCCGGTCCTATCCATCTGCGAGTCGGGCGTTTTGAATGACCAATAGTTAAACAAGGGTCGGCCGACGATGTTGGCGCGGGGCACAAAACCCCAGAAGCGAGAGTCAAGGCTGTTGTGACGATGGTCGCCCATCATGAAGAACATGCCCTCGGGAACCACCATGTCATTGCCCTGAATGTGGGTAGGCAGGTCCACGGCCCACTCGGCGGTTACGCCGTTGGCTTCAGAAGTCGGAACAGCCGGGAAATCATCGATGTATGGAGAGTAGAAGTCTTCTGGCCACAGCTTTGCCTTGGGTTCATTTTGAGCAACGCCGTTGAGAATCACCACGCCATTGCGCAGGTGAATATGGTCTCCCGGAATCCCGACCAGCCGCTTTACTAGGAACATATCCGGTTCACCCGGCTTGAGGAAGACGACAATATCGCCGCGCTTCGGCTCGCGATAGTGAACCAGTGGCATCCATGAGGCCCGGGGTGCGAGCGTAATGCGATCCACCAGCAGGTGATCTCCAACCAGCAGAGTGTTTTCCATGGAACCGGAAGGGATGACGAAATTCTGAGCCAGGAATGTCAGGATAAAAAGCCCGATTACCAGCACGGAACAGATACTTGCCAGCGCTTCGAGGGGAGTTTCCTCAACCCTTTCCTGGCTGGGGACTTCACCCTTCTGGTCGCTCCGCTTATCATCGTTCGACTCGGGCGAAACGCCCTCAGCCGAGGTGGGAGCTGCTTTCTCAGCGATCATTTTCTGTTCCTTGGCCACTATCCCTTTGCCCCGCCTTTTCCGGCTCACGCCGTGCCCTGAATTCCCTACGCATTGCGAGGCCAGGGGGTTCCTGATGATCGGTTTCGAATTTGCAAGCGATTGAACCCGCGATGCTTTAGTGCACTACGTGAAAGAATCGCTTCCAGCGTGCAAAGCCCTTGAGGTGCGCCGAAACATCGTTGTCGTGCCCAAGTCTATCATCCGAGGCCTGTTGAATATCGGTCCGCGATGGCCGCGTCAGGGAGAAGTAAATTACCAGCGGCCGCGCGATAATCTGGCTGCGCGCAACAAAGCCCCAGTACCGGGAATCGCGACTGTGGTTGCGGTTGTCACCCAGCATGAAATACTGCCCGGCGGGAACCACGAGTTCCCCCTGTTCAGTATCCTGCTGCAACGTCTTCCACCAGCCCGGTTCCACGCCGGGGTCGCTGTAGACCTGAGTTGGAAAGTGGTCAAGATAGGGATTGGCGGTGGTTGGCTCGAATGCGGCATATGGCTCACTCAGGGGCCGCCCGTTGACCTGTACCTGTCCGTTATCAATCCGAATGTGGTCGCCGGGGAGACCGATGACGCGCTTGACGAGGTAATCCCGGGAGTTCAACGGCGAGTGAAACGTCACAATCTCCCCGCGTTCCACTTCAGCATACGGCAGGATGCGCTGCCAGATACCTGCAGGTGCCAGAGCGGATCGATTCATGAGCAGGAAGTCGCCGACCAGGAGCGTATGTTCCATGCTCTCAGAAGGGATGACCATCGGCTGCGCGAGAAACGTGAGGACAAAGAGCGCGACGATGATGGTCCTGAGCAGCGACGAGAGAGCCTCTGAGACTCCATGGCCGAAGTCCTGGGGAATAACCTTTGTGGCTTGGGCGGGATGAACAGGCGCATCAGAAATCGACTGGGCAGCGATGGGTCCCGCGCTGCTCATCGCAGCCTGTTCAGGATCCGTCGTCGAAGTCGTCATCGTGTTCATGATTCGACTGGCTCCTCGGTTGTCGACCGCCCCGTCAGCAACTCCAGGGTACGCCGCGCCGCTTCCTGCTCTGCCTTCTTTTTGGTTCTACCCATTCCGCTGGCAAGCGACTCGCCTACCTCGCCATCGGCATCGCGCAGGCGTAACTCAACATGAAAACGCTTGCGATGGTCAGGACCACTCTCACTCTCGACAAGATACACCGGTAAGCCAGCGTGCGTCGCCTGTAAATACTCCTGCAGAGCTGACTTGTGATCGCCCAGTGCTGCCCCGGAACGCAGTTCCCGCGCCAGTTCATCGGCCGCCTGACCGAGGATGTGCTTCCGGGCAAACTCTCTGACCGGCTGCAGTGCGCCGTCGGTGCCAGCAGATTTTCCGCCATCCAGATACATGGCTGCGATGACTGCCTCCATGGCGTTGGCAAGAATCGCCGACTTGCGGCGACCGCCCGACCGGTCTTCGCCCTTGCCGAGCAGTAAATGGTCGCCCAGTCCAATCGCCTGTGCAACGATGGCCATATTACGCCGGCTCACCAACTGCGCCCGCAGCCGCGTCAACTCGCCCTCCTGCCAACTGGGGTGACGAAGATAAAGGCTCTCAGCGACAACCAGCCCGAGAACAGCATCACCGAGAAACTCGAGGCGCTCGTTGTCGGCAGGCTCGCTTTCTTCTGCCTTGCCGGGGGATTCCATCGCCAGTTCATAAGCCTGGGAGCGGTGAGTCAGGGCTCGTATCAGCAGTTCGGGGCGCGCAAATGTGTATCCCAGTGCAGCTTCCAGACTGGATAATTCCGCGGATTGGCCCAACGCAGATGCACACATACCACTCTCATGGTAGACGCAAATCGGGATGGAATGGCTGCTCGTGGGCAAACCTCTTCTGTTACTTGGGCGAAATACCGTTGCCAGGCTTGGGTGATTCGGCTGGTTTTCCGCCCGAATTGCTGTCGTCCTGGCCTGTCTGCTTGTCAGAAGGCGCGTCGGAATCCTCTGCGGCGTCAGCCTCACAGGTATGGCCTTTGACAGAATAGGCCGCTTTGACGCCTCGTTCTGCTGCCAGCCGCGTATCCTGCTGACCGTCACGCACAGCCAGGGCGCTCTTGTATTCGCTCACTGCCTCATCACGACGGCAATCGAGGTCAAGGATGCGCCCCAGATAGATGTGCGACCACGCCAGAATCCGTGTCTCTTTGGCCGAGGCTACCGCCCTCTGAAAACCGGTAATCGCTTCATCGGGGTGCCCGGTAAGGATTGCTGCTCGCGCCAGAATGAAGTTGGCTCGGCCAATGTCGCCTGGATCAGCTTTGGCTGAGTCCTCTTTGGGTGCAAGCACCAGAGACTGCCGCGCGAGCGCCGAAGCGGTTGCATAATCTCCGGAGGCCAGCCTCGCCTCCGCCAGATCAAGCCCGGTCAACCGGCGCGCGGCTGTCCGGCGCAGAATGTCCTGGTCAGCCTGCGCATCAAACGTCACCTGCTTTGCGCGGTGTTCTTCATGATCCACATCCATACCGTAGACAAGCTCGCCGATCGTGTCCTTGAGGCTGGCCGGATCCTTTTCAAAGTGTGTCAGCTGCTCATAGAAATAGGCGGTCATTACGTATCCCTGCGCCATCTCATGATGCACCCTGACTTGTCGTATCTGCTCCTGCTTTTGTTGAACGACACCGCGATCATGCTCAATGGTTGCAAAGTCAGATCGCCGCGCATCAGTGGGAGCCACAAAGTTGGCGATGCCCGTATCCATCGTCCGGGCTTCGACAGCTTTGATCAGGCACTCAACCGTAAGGGCGACAATGTCAGAGCGATACACGTACTCGAGCGGAGCCTCCCTGACGTCCTTGAGGATGGGCAGGAATCGGTCCATCGCGGTTGCGCGCTGAAACAGCAGCGGCTCGATCAGGTAATGCAGGTATGTATGGCGAACGTCGCCCATGCGAATCTCACCGTTGACGGGGGAAACAATGACCACATAGTCCGCGCCGTAAATGCGGGCGTTGATAGTGCGCGGCGAAAGCTGCGGCTCAACCACCACCAGGAACCGGCGGCCGTCGTAGGTGGAGGCCGGCATCTTCAAGTAGTAGTTGGTGGAGGAAATCATCTTTGTCAGCGAGTCATGCAGACGATTAACGGCTTCATCATAGCCATGGCGGCTGGTCAGCCAGATTCCGTGCAGATCAATGGCCACCGCAAAATCGCGCAAATAGGGCAAAATCTCCACTACCTGCGTCGAATCCGGAGGCATCTCGGGCAACTCAACTGAGGTTTCCAACTCCGGAGGAGGCGTCAGGTACAGTGCCAGTGAAATGTACTGCGAAACGTCTTTGACCGTACCCGTCATGCGATGCTGGGAGATAAACTGACACACCGCGTCCCGCTTGGCGCGAGCATCTTCGCGGGCGGCAAATGCCCGGTTCATTTCGTCGCGAACCCGCTGGCGGGTAGCGTCGCTCTCTTCAAGGCCCTCGTCGTAACCGCAGGCATTCAGCGCCGAAACCATGGTGAAGAGAGTTTCAGAATTGACCAGCGAGATCGCCGGGCCGTTTGGATCAACGAGCGAAGGCGCTTTCTCCTGGCTGAATGTCGGCCCGGAAGAAGAACTCTGCGCCGGCTTGCCAGTTTGTGCCATCGCAGCAGGTGCCACCAGGTACGTGCCCGCCAGAGCAAGGCCCATCAAAAGAGCGAAAGACGAGGAAAGTCGAGAATTCATACGCGTACACATCACCACAAAGTCTAGTTCATTTGTCCCGGTCCCGCCGACTTCTGACCCGGCGGGCAGCACCGGTCGAGCGTGCCCGCCCGCAGTTAGGACTACGGCGAGAGTGGAAACGTAATCCAGACGAACTGCATTGCGGCAAAACGGCTCAGGCGAAAGGAGCTTCGAGTGAGTGACTCTGCGGCGTAAACAACCGAGCTCCATCGGCGGTAATGTACATGTCGTCTTCCAGGCGAATGCCGAACTCGCCCCGCAGGTACACACCCGGCTCATCAGAGAAGGTCATGCCAACCTCAAGCAATTTGGCATTGCCCTTTACCAGGTAGGGCCATTCGTGGCCGTCCATACCGATGCCGTGGCCGACACGATGGGTAAAGTGCGCATAGCCCGGGCCAAATCCTGCCTCGTCAATCACCTTGCGCGCCGCCGCATCCACCGCGCCGCATGCTACGCCCGGTCTGGCTGCCGCAAGCGCAGCCGATTGTGCCCGATGAACCACGTCAAAGACGGTCTTCATGCGGTCCGTCGGCTTCCCTATGACGAAGCTGCGGCTGATATCAGACTCATACCCTTCAACAACGCAGCCATCATCAATCAGCACCAGGCTGCCCTCGCGAATGGTCTGCGGCTGGATGGAGCCGTGAGGCAGGGCAGAATAGGCATCCACCTGGCAGCTCGCATCGCCGGGAAAGCCGATCTGATCGTAGGCCGAGCCAATCCAGTTCTCAACCTGCGCGTTGGTTACGCCGGGCTGAATCGACTTCCACACGGCCTCATACACCTGCAAAGTCACGTTGTTGGCCAACTGCATCAGGGCCAGCTCAGCGGCGCTTTTGACCGCCCTGCAGCCAGCTGTGACCGGAGTCGCGCTCACCGTCTCAAAAGCAGGATTCGCATGCCGCAACTCGTCAGCAAAAACAAACGTGACACGCTCTTCAATCCCCAGTTTGCCGGAGGAGATTCCAAGGTCCTTCAGGCCCTGCGCCAGCAGCGGATAGGGCGACTCATCCTCCTGCCATGTATAGACGCGCGAATCCTTGCCACCGGGAGCCTTCTGCATCTGTTCGCGGGCACGTTCTTCTTCAAATGCCGGACACACATAAAAGGGCGCGCCCTTGCGCGGCAGCACACAGATAAAGAGCCGCTCCGAGTTCCACCAGCGAATCCCGGTGAAATAGACCAGCGATGTGCCGCCGATGAGTACCACCCCATCGAGACCGTTGGCGTGCATCAGATCCTGCGCCCGCGCATAGCGGTGTTCGCGTTCAGCCACTGAAATCGGCTGAGCCTCGCCTCGGCGATTCTTCAAGGCTGCCAACGCCGGAGGCAGAGTAGAAGGGGCTGCTTGCGCCACAGCGGGCAAGGTAGAGAACACTGAAACTGGCAGCACAGAGGCTGCAGCGGAGGCGGTGAGAAAGCGGCGGCGGCTCAACATATGTTTTTCTAATGTAACCTGCGCCGGGTTCCGTATACTGCGGGCACAATGAAGTTCTCTCATCGCTCGCCCGTAATCCTGCTCATCGTCTTCCTCCTTGCCTTGTCGGCTCCGGGCTTTGCGCGTGTGCTGCGTGTCGAGGTTTTGTCGCGCACGCCAATCGCCGCGTCTTCCTCGGCTCCCGCAAGCGAGAAAATTCAGGCCCGCGTGTATTTCGCGGTTCATCCCGGCGACCCCCACAATGTGCCCGTCGTGGATATCGATAAAGCTCCGCGGAACGACAAGGGAGAGGTGGAATTCTCCGCCGACTTGTTCCTGATTCGCCCCATCGCCAAGGGCAATGGCGCACTGCTGCTTGAGATTCCCAATCGTGGCGGCAAGGGTCTGCTCTCACTCGTGGACGGCGGCAAGGCTGATCCCGCAACCGCTGACGACCTGGGCGACGCCTGGCTGCTGCGCCAGGGCTTTACCGTCGCCTCGCTGGGCTGGCAATGGGACGCCTCCGCTGGCCCCGGCAGCCTGCGTCTCTACGCCCCCGTCGCCTATGAAGGCAAAGCGCAAAAGCACATCACCGGCCTGCTACGCGACGACTTTACCCCCTCTGAACCAGCAACCGACTGGCCTCTCGGGCACGTCATGGGCACACGCATCGGCGGCACGGAGTACGCTGCAGCCGCGCCGGATGATGCCCGCAATGTGCTCACAGTGCGCGACAGCCCGCACGGGGCGCGCCATCTCATTGCCCGCAAAGACTGGAGCTTTGCGCACCTCGTCAACGGCCAGCTCACCCAAAGTGACAGATATTTCCACCTGAATTCAGGCTTTGAAAAAGGCAAAATCTACGAACTTGTGTACGTCGTTCAAGACCCCGTTGTTGCCGGGCTGGGCTTTGCCGCCGTTCGCGATTTTGCCAGTTGGATGAAGCACGCACCCGATGCCATCGCACCAGTCCAACTGGTCTACGCAGCAGGCATATCGCAGTGTGGACGCTTTCTGCGGGACTTCCTCTACCAGGGCTTCAACGCCGATGAGTCGAATCTCATTGCTCTGGACGGAGTGCTGGCCCACGTTGGCGGCGCAGGCCGTGGCAGCTTCAACTACCGGTTTGCCCAGCCCTCCCGCGACGCCCAGCCAATGTCATCCATTGACTGGCCAACGGATATTTTTCCCTTTACCGACACCTCGGAGCAGGACCCTGTGAACCCGGGCAATGGCAAGTTTGGGCTGCTCGACACCGCGACGGCTCAGCATGTCGTGCCCAAGATCTTCTTTTCGCACACTTCCTACGAATACTGGGGCCGTGCCGCCTCCCTGATACACACTACGGCGGATGGCAAGCAGGATGCCCCCATCAGCCCCAATGTGCGCATCTACTTCTACGCAGGCCTGCAGCATTTCTCAGTCCCGTTTCCGCCCCAGGCGGGCACAAACGACCGGCAGGGCCAGCAGTTGCCCAGCCCTCTGCCGATTCGGTGGTTCTGGCGGGCAATGATTGCCAATATGGATGCCTGGGTACGGACTGGCGCTGCGCCTCCGGCCAGCCGCTACCCCCGCCTCGCCGACAGTACCCTCGTTCCGCTCACTCGGCTCAATTTTCCAGCGATTCCCGGCCTCAGGCCCCCGGCCAGTGCTGCGCAGGGATGGGAACTGGATTTCGGACCGAACTGGCGCGGCGGCATTCTCAGCCAGCAGCCACCCACCGTCGGCCCCGCCTACCCCACCCTCGTCCCACAGGTTGATGCAAACGGAAATGACCTCGGTGGCATTGCCCTGCCGGAAATTACAGCCCCACTCGCCACCTACACCGGGTGGAACCTCCGCACCGCCACCATGGGCGCGCCCGCAGAGCGGACCGCCTTTCTGGGATCGTTTGTGCCCTTGCACAGAACAAAGGCAGAAGCGGCTGCGGCGGGCGATTCGCGTCCCGCAATCGAGACGCGTTATAGGGATTACGCACAGTACCGCGGCGAATTTCAGAAGGCGCTCGATGGCTTGGTGAAGGAACGCTACATCCTGCCGGAGGATAGCGCCCAGCTAATGGAGCGTTCGCAGCAGGAATGGGACTGGATCACGCAGACAACGTCAAGGAAGCCTTAGAGGGAGCCCCCGCAGGCATGCTTGCAGTGGCGGCTGTGAGCCAGGCGTTGAGCCCGAATTGGAAACTGGTCAATGGCTTTTCTTCATTGAAGACCTGGGCCTGCTCGAGGGCGGCCATGCCGGCGAGGAAAGCCCATAGGGAGACTGCGGCTTCGCGGGCCTTGGCGTTGCCTGCAATGCTTGTGACCTTTTCCACGACGAAGATCCAGAGCGCTTGATGCGCTTGCGCGTCCACTTCCGAGAGATTGCAGCGCATCATCAGAACTTCGTAAATGGAGGGTCGTTCGCGCGCGAATCGCATGTAGGCGTTGGCCATCGCGCGCACGGCTGCTTCGGGGGACTTCTTTCCGGCTGCGTTCCGGAGATCAACAAGCAGCAACCGAGCCCCCTCAGCAGAGAGCGCTGCCTCAAGGGCGGCGCGATCAGCAAAGTAGCGGTAGAGAGCGTTTGGAGCGATTCCAAGCTGGCTGGCAAGCGAGCGCAACGACATGCCGCTCAGGCCGCCCGCTGCGAGTTGCTCCATCGCGGCAGCGAGGATAGCTTCGCGACCGGTCTTGGATGGATACGCCATTGCTTTATTTTACGGGAACGGTGTACACCTTGAGATTGCCAAAAATAGCTGAATCCGTTGATGCACGCCGTACATCTTTACTCCTGATGTACGGCGTACACTTTGAAGCAGGAAATTGGAAGGAATTGAAGAGATGGCTGACAGGCAGAGTATTGTCATCACGGGAGCCTCAACGGGCATTGGCTGGGGCACCACAAAGGTCTTATTGCAAAAGGGGTTTCGTGTCTATGGGACGGTCCGCAGGCAGGCGGACGCGGACAGGCTACAGGCGGAATTTGGAGAGCCATTTACGCCACTGATCATGGACGTGACCGATGCGGAAGCGATTGCGCGCGCCGCTGCCCGGGTTTCAGCTGACCTGAAAGGGCAGAAGTTGTTCGGCCTCGTGAACAATGCGGGGATTGCGGTTCCGGGGCCGTTGCTGCATCTGTCGGCGGAGGAGTTTCGCTTTCAGTTGGAAGTGAATGTGATTGGTCCGCATGTCGTGACGCAGGCATTTGCTCCGCTGCTGGGATCGGACCGCAGCCGACAGGGCAACCCTGGGCGCATTGTGCAGATCAGCTCGGTGGGAGGCAAGCTGGGTGTGCCCTTTCTGGGAGCCTACGTCGCTTCAAAGCATGCGATGGAGGGTATGTCAGAGACGCTGCGGCGGGAGTTGATGCTTTACGGAATCGACGTGATTCTGATTGAACCCGGGGCGGTGGTGACGGCAATCTGGGACAAGGCGGAGGCAAACGACTACAGTGCCTTTATGGGCACAGACTATGGCCCGATGATCGAGCGCTTTACAAAGTTCTTTGTTGAAGACGGCAGGAAGGGTCTGCGGCCAGAGCAATTGGGAGAGGCCGTTTGGGTTGCGCTTACGGCCAAAAAACCAAAGGTGCGTTACGCAGTGGTTCCGCAGCGGCTAAAGAACTGGACAATTCCGATGAGCCTGCCGAGCAGGATGTTGGACAAGATGATCGGCAAGCAGTTGGGAATGATCAGCTGATTCGGCGTGCGGGTGCGCTTACTCTTATCCCTTGACGGAAACTCCGGAGAAGGACATCACCGCGAGGCCGCGCACCGGCTGGCCAAAGAAGCGTGCAGGCTCAAAAACACTGAACAACAGCATGCTCTCAACCTCAGCTTTGGTCTCAGCGTCCGTAGGCCCGCTCACAATGCGGTAGTCATAGACTCTACCCGACCCATTGACGTAGGCCTCAACCACGACCGGCCCATCGACGGTGCCAATCTGATCCGCGTCCGGTGCAACTCCAGAGTGGTACAGGAATCGAGGCGCTGTGGCCATGCCCAGCGGCTCATCCTGTGCCGAGGCCGGCTCAGGATGGGCAAACATGCCCACCAGCACACCCACCGTTCCCAGCAACAGCACAGCACTGGCCAGCCCGGCAGAAAACCTGAACAGGAAGGGTCCCACTGAATTCCGCCAGGCAAGTTCCAGGGCTGCCCTCCGATCGCGGTCACGCAGCGCGCGCTCCTGAGAAATAGCAACACGAATCCTCAGCAGCAGGTCGTCCGGCTCCTTCGCCGTTCCCGTCACCGGGCCGAGGGAAGCCAGCGCGGTCAGCATCCGGCGCTCGGCCTCAAACTCGCTCGCGCACTTGGTGCAGTTTTCCAGGTGCCGGGCAACGCGTTGCATCTCGCGCCCGGTCAGACGGCTATCCAGATATTCGGCAAACTTCGCCCTTACCCCGGAACATCCAAGCGACGTTGGCAATATGGAGATCATCGCGCCTCCTCCCCGCGCGCCTGCAGCGCGGCATGAGCCAGCGAAGTTCGCTCACCATCGTGAGCGATCAACAATTGCCTCAGACAGGCCCGTCCCCGCGCCAGCCGGGATTTAACGGTTCCAACATTCACGCCCAGCATCTCGGCAACTTCCTCGTAAACAAAGCCCTCGATGTCGCGCAAAATCAGGGTCATCCGGAAAGGTTCAGGAACCAGCCGCAAAGCTGCCTCCACTCGTTCCCGGGTCTCAGCGTGCGAAGCCAGTTCGAAAGGACTCTCGCCGGGGTCCACCAGCATTTCCTTCAATCGCGTGGGTTCACCGCTTTCGCAATCCAGAGTCTCCATCTCAATGGTGACCTCTTGTTGCTTGTGTCGGCTCCACCACCGGCGCTGATTCAGCCCCTCATGCAGAGCAATCCGGTAAATCCAGGTGCGCAGCGAAGAGTCACCCTGAAATGAGCCAATTCCTCTGAAAATCTTGACGAACACATCCTGGGTCAGGTCTGCGGCGTCTGCAGGATCACGAATCGTACGGGCCAGCAGGCTATAGATAGGCTGATGATAGCGAGTAATAAGCCACGAGAAGGCTTCCTCCGATCCCGCCTGTAATTCGGCGATCAGAGTTGTTTCTTCCGCGTGAAGTGTCAGCGCACTGGCGAGATTTCCCAAGGTGATGTCCGCCTGCAAGTCCGTGCCCTCAACAGTAACGCAAGAGACCGTAATCTGGCATCAAATTCGCATATGCCCCGATTTTCGACCCTTTTGCAGTACCTTTCCCGCGCGCCATGCTTCGGCTGCCTACTTCTATTGACACCGGAGCGCACTGCAAAGTTCCCCGGGAGGCTCACTGAGGTGCCCGGCGTTTGACGAATCAGGCTTGAGCGGCGAAAATAGAGAAGTTGTCCCACCGCACTTGTGGGCCTGTGGCGCAGCTGGGAGCGCGCTTCCATGGCATGGAAGAGGTCATCGGTTCGATCCCGATCAGGTCCACCAATAAACCCAACAACTTAGCGGATTCGCAGAAAAAACGCGATACGCTTTCGATACGTTGGTTCTCATGCTGCATCCTCCGCAGCACTTTCTACGACATTCCTTGAACGGTCCAGAAGAACATCCACCACCCGGCTTTGCGCCTCCCGCTTGGCTGAGGTCAGAGCCTTCGTGTAAATGTTCATAGTTGTGGAGATATTTGCGTGACGCATCAATTCCTGCACCACCTTGACATCTTCCCCGTTAGCTTTGAGCAGTGTTGAGTAGGTGTGCCGGAAGGTATGGAAGCCGACCCACTTTGTGATTCCGGCCCGTTTTGCGGCAGGTTGCAGGAAGCGATCCAACAGCGTATCGGCCCAGGGCGGCATTTTGCCCTGCACTCGTTCGCTGGCGAAGACCCAGTCCTCCGGCTCTGCGTAGCAAGTTTCCCGCTTCCAGGCGAGCAATTCGGCAGTGGTCAACTCATCGATTGGAACCGGCCTGCGGGAGGTTTCCGTTTTGCACTTCCCTACAATGCCGTCCACGACCGACCGGGTGACGTCCATCTGCAACGTCTTCCAGTCAATGTCCATCCACTTCAAGCCCAGGACTTCGCTGATTCGCAGGCCTGTAGTCGCCGCCACGATGCCAATGACGCGCATCTTCTGCGGCAGCTCCAATATGAGCGCACGGAATTCTTTCACTTCCAACGGTTCCGTTACCCGCTTCCGCTTGGTGCTCTGGCGGACGGCAAAGATGGGGTTCTCTCCATCATTGAGCCAGCCATAGCGGATCGCGTGTTGGAAGACTTCACTCATGATGCCCTTGATCTTCGCTTTGGTCCCATTCGCTAAATCGTCGATGGAGCCAAGCCACCGCTCTACTGCCACCGCTTTGATCTCCCGAAGACGGTAGTGGCCCCAACGCGGAACGATTCTCGCCTTCAGATAAACAGCGTAGGTCTGCTTTGTCTGTACGACCTTCCGCTCGGATTCTTTTTCCAGATCCAATTCAATCAACCGATAGTGTTCTACCAATTGCTCGAAGGTTTCTGGCAAGCCTTCAGGTCGGGAGGTGTGGTGGTTAACGTCGAGGCGCAGTGTCGAAACAGCCTTCCATGCTGCCGTTTCCGTTGGGTACTGCTTCACTGAACCAATTACAAGAGCACGCATCTTGGGTTTGCCTTTGGCGTCAATGTCCCGCCATCGGTAAACCCAGACTGCCGGCCCCTTCTTGCGCTGATGACGGCTGAAAAAGCCGTGTTGATACCGTGGTCGATTCAAGAGACATTCCTCTCATTCCGACCCCGATGGCTGGTCCAATTTTACCGCTTCACACTCCAACCATCGAGAAAGTTCCGAGAGGCGAAATCGCCACATCAGGCGCACTCCCCGACCTACGGGATGCGCCGGCAGGTCGCCTCTCCGGGCCAGTTTCAGCACAGTCTTCCGTGACAGAGCCAGGAAGTCAGCGGCACGTTCAGGAGCGACAAACGGTTCGTGCGTCGTGGGGGCATTTTGGAGTTCCATCTCTCACCTCATCTGGACATGTGCAACGCGAACAACACTGCTTTCCTTGGGCTTCCAATCGTTCGATCATTCCTCACGTCTGCCCTCGAACGGCGTAGGCTTGAAAAGCTTTGCTCGACTTAACGGCGCATCCCTGGCCCGGTTCTCCTCCGCGAGGCGATCCAGTCTCGCCATTTCCTCTTCTCTTCGTATTTGCCATTCGGGTTTGGTATTTTGCCCGGCACCCTGAGTCGCTATTGGCGCGGCGGGGGGTAGTGGTCGCCTTTCTGCTGTTGGCGCAGGGAGGTTCTTGGTCTTCGTCCTGGTCGGGCTAGGCTTACCTGTGAGCCGATTCGCCATCGCCACAAACTGCCGGTATGTTCCCTGGTAGCCCACATCTCGCAATATCCGCCATACCGCTTTCCAGGGCAGACCGACTTCTGAGATGGCCTTCAACTCAACAACAAACCTCTTCAGCCCCCTGGCCTTGAGCGGAAGAAGGTCCGTTCTTGCCCGGAGCCGTTCGGCCAATACGTTCACCTCAGTGACCTCGATATTTAGTGACGAGTACATTTCAATAAGAGTTTGACACTAGACTATTGTTCGCGCAAGTTGGTCGTTCATTTATCTCTTTGATTGCCCTCACTTTCGCTCACTTCGCAGCACAATGCAGCATTCAGCAACACCTTCCCTCACCGTCAATAACGGTGAGGGTGAATGAGACTTTGTCTGCCAGAGTGCGGCTCTTATTGCGGTCGAAGGCCGCGCTTTCGGGAGCTCGGAGAGCGGCAGAGGATCGCTGGGGTTCGGGGCGTCTTTCGTGTGAAGTGCTGTAGTGGAACATAAAGCGCAGACGCACTTTGAGGGTTTTGCTCTTCTATCCTGTTTGTTTTGTGAGAGATATACTGCCGCACATACGTACCTTTAAAAGACCATTGTGCCGCACATTCAAATTGCACATTTCTCAGTGCAATATGGCTTTTTAGTTGGCTTTTCGCCAGATCGGGTCGAACGCCACGGTCGCGGCGGCCTCTCGCCGGATGACCCCGTAATGTGTGATTGATCGGGATGCGCCCATCTTCGAACTAGCTATCGGAATTCAATCTCACGAGGTCATGCAGCCCCGATAGATTTACCTTGCATTTCTTCCACGTCGTGGAATAATTGCAAGGTGTGATCAAACGTGCAGCCAAAGCGCGGTTACTTCAACTTCTTAGCCAGTTCCCCGCTGTTGCTTTGCTCGGGCCCAGGCAAGTTGGCAAAACGACGCTTGCCCTCAGTCTCACCAGCGAGGTGGAAAATTCACCGCTGTACCTCGACCTGGAGCTTCCTTCAGATCGCTCAAAGCTTGCGGACCCGGAACTTTATCTCTCCGATTATGAAGATCGACTCGTGATCCTGGACGAAATCCATCGTCTTCCAGGAATCTTTCAGACTCTGCGAGGATTGATCGACCGGAGAAAACGAAAAGGAAAACGCACCAGCCAATTCCTCTTGCTCGGATCGGCGTCTATTGATCTCTTGCAACAGTCTGCGGAGACGCTTGCGGGCAGAATCGCCTATACGGAGCTGACTCCATTTCTAGAAAGCGAAGTGGTTGGCTCTTCCTCCAATGCCAGCCAAGCGCTTTGGGTCCGTGGCGGCTTTCCGGACAGCTTTCTCGCCGACACCGAGGCTCAGAGCTATGAATGGCGCGCGGCCTTCATCCAGACTTATCTGGAGCGGGATGTTCCCGCGTTGGGTCCACGCATTCCAGCGGAGACGCTTCACCGCTTTTGGCAGATGCTTGGACACAATCAGGGCCAGATGCTAAACGCGGCGCAGCTTGCGGCGGGGCTGGGGATCAGCGGCCAGACGGTCGCCCGATATCTCGACATCATGGTTGACCTCCTGCTCGTGCGTCGTCTACAACCGTGGGCTTCCAATGCCGGCAAGCGTCTTGTCCGCTCCCCAAAGGTCTACGTTCGGGATAGCGGCCTTCTGCATACGCTCCTCGGCATACGCGATCAGGAAACGTTATTGGGCCATCCCGTCGTCGGGTCGAGCTGGGAAGGATTGATCATCGAGAATATTTTGGACACGGTTCCGGCCAACACGCAGGCATGGTTTTACCGAACATCTGTCGGAGCCGAGATTGACCTCATTCTGGAAACCGCGCCAAATGAGCGGTGGGCAATCGAGATCAAGCGTTCCCTCAGTGACCCGAAACCGAGTAAGGGCTTTTATATCGGCTGCGCCGACGTCAAGGCCGACCATCAAATCGTCGTTTACCCAGGCCAGGAGAGCTATAGGAACGATCCAAAGACAGAGATCATGCCACTGGACGCGCTACTCAAACTGTTGTCAAGCTAGGCGACCCGACGAACCTCATGACGAATCAGACGCGGACTCTTCCGCTATATGGCCGCAATCTTCTCACCAACGCTCGAAACGCTACGCGCCATCTCATAACGCCACATGCCATAGCTTCCTTCCGCATTGACCGCGCTCACCCAACGAGCTGCCGCACTCGCCTTCACTTCGGCTAGCGGATCGAAGCCCTTCGTTTCGAGAATGACCGTTGTATTCGGCAAGTCTTTCAACCGGACGAGGAAGTCCGGAACGTAGTCATGCATTTGTCCATTGTTAAGGTATGGAATCCCGAAACCTAACCCCGCGTTTTTGACAAAAGCCTCGACACGATGATGTGTATCCAAGATGAAGGCGGCTGCTTGTTCCCATCGCTGGGTGTCTGCAATAACAAAGTTCACGTGGCTCCGAGTCACTTCGCGCACGTCTTTGCTTGTCCAGGTATCGACATCCGCGGTCGATCCTTCGACCCGGTTTTCTTCGTACCGAGGAATCTCGGGAGCTTCTCCCTGCGCTTGATCCGGTCGAATATGTTCCCGAAGCACCTCTATCAACCAGCCAAAGTAGGGTGATAGGAAAGCGTCTTTCAGATCCCCACCATGGAGGACCTCGACCCGCTCTCTAATATACCTATCGACAACCGGAATGATTTGCGGGAAAAGGGTGTGCGGCGCGATTGTAGCCGCCGGCTGGGCGCAATATTCTCGGGTCAATCTCTGCGCACACTCAAATACAAGCTGCTGCATACGATGTCTGCGTCGAAACTCTTCCAAATCAGCCTGGGATGCTCGACCAGGTCCGCTCATCGTAAGGCGACCTCTGTCTGTCATCGCGAAGCCGCGCATCTCAACTTCTGTCGGAATATGGAGTGGATCGATTGTGAGCGCTGGAACATTCTCCCAATCAAAAACGATTCGGTTGCGAATGGCTTGCGTGTACCCCTCAACCCTGGGAAAGGTGATCTTAAGCGCGGACCGTTCTGGTAAGGCGTGCACATGGTGACGCCTCACTCTCTCTGCGGGAGCAACTTGCGCATTTGCTTTGAACGGCACTACTTCGAACGGCACCCCAAGCACTGTCGCGATCTCTTCCGAAAAGCGATCATCTTCTCCAAGCGCATAGCTCGCTCGCCGTAAACCGCGGCCTACAACTTGCTCACACAGCAACTGTGACATGAAAGGGCGGAGGCCGATGATGTGCGTTACAGTGTTGCAGTCCCAGCCCTCAGTCAGCATTCCGACGCTCACGATACACCGAACGTCTCGCCCAGGAGGATGAAGGGGGCGGCCAAGTTTCTGTGCCGTCTCAACAAATTTCTCGGGGTAGATAGGCTGCCCTTGCCTATCCCGTGTCCAGTCTGTCTTCCCGACGGTATCCAATGTGAAACGCATCCATCGCGACTCATCACCCTTTGCACCGTCCGTGTTTGTCTCCTTCACGACCTTGGAGTCCACCCGTATAGTGACGACATTCCCATCGCGATTTCGCAATTGCTCCAGCCTAGCTGGTGGAAGACCTGCCGGCGTCTTATCCTCAGCGATCCACTCGTAAATCACTTTTGCAAGCTTGGTATTCTTCACAACCAGGATGTAAACCGGTTCTCTCTCGCGAGACTCACTCTTCCAATGATCGAATTCGATTTGCCAGAGGCTACCCAACATTGTGATCGGTTGCTGCGCCCACTTTAGAATGGCCTCGGGTTGTGGATTGGCACGTGTTCCGCCCCGTTCGCGTGCGGTCAGCCGACCAGGCTGCATAATCCAATCCCAGATATTCCGGTAACCAGGAATCTCCGCTCCCGTGTTATCGCGGGCGGCCAACTGCGGCACTTTCACGAGTCCAGACTCAATAGAATCGATGAGGCCGAAGTCACTCACCACCCAGGGGAAAGGCTTGTTTGTCTCCTGCCCAACCCGACCAACGAAATAAGGTGTTGCTGACAGGTCCACACAGACATTGATTCCCCGCATCCGGTGGATGCGGTCGAGGCCGTCAACCCAGACGGTAGCCTCTTTCTTATCGGTCAATAGCTCGTCTTCATCTTCTTCATCGTCAGCTTCGTCTTCGTCCGGAATCTCTTCCGCGATTCGATAGGCATGGTGTGCCTCATCATTGAGGACGAGAATGTTTTTCTTTCCGCCAATGTCGCGCCCCAGGACTCGCTGGAGTAAGGCCGTATCGCTTTCCACGTACCGAGCCGACTCTACAAAGACCTTTTTGAGAGCGCCCGTCTTCGGGTCGGTTTCTGCGTCCAGGACGGTCAGAAGCCCACGCGACACCTGGCGCTCAAACTCTTCGAGCGTAAGATATCTCTTGTTGCGAGCTGTAGTCGTTTTCGGCCCGATCCGAATCGCCTCGCGTGTTCTCACGAGAACGCCGCGCTTTTCGACTTTTGCACCGTCCGTCTGGACACTCTGGGGCTCGAAGACGTGCCAGTTAGTGACCAGGACCCGGCCCTGGGCGAGTTGGGGCATGAGATGTGTCGGCACCAAATCACGTGTTCGATAGATGCTCGCGTCTCCTCGTTCGGTTTGCAACTCCGTCAAGCGGTCTCGGATCGTCACATTTGGACACACTACGACAACCACATCGGAGAAACGCTTGTCCCCACGGCTCGCCACTTTGTTCAAGATGCTCCACGCAGTAAGCATCCCCATCACTGTTGTCTTGCCCGCCCCGGTTGCCATCTTGCAGGCATATCGAAGGAAGCCAACGTATCCATCGCTTTTCCGATCTGCGCTGGGCTCATCCCGAGGCACTGATATGCCTTGGAGAAGGTCTTGACGGGCCTCGGTGAGAAAGATGATTGTCTTCGCAGCTTCCAACTGCGCATAAAAAAGCCGCTTTTCCCGACCTTCATCCTGCCAGTATGTGAGCAACTCTGTAGTGGTCCGGGTTGCGCCGGCATAGCCAGAGTTCTCCCAGGCTTTCAGGCGCTCTCGGATGAGGTTCACCATTACAAGCTCATAAGCGCCGGTGTAGAGCGCCGACGGTCCTAGAATCCTGCCGTCCGTAGTCCAGGGTTCGCGTTGGTCACGAGGCTCGAATACGAATGACGGCCTTCGACCGTCCCGCTTCTGGGGAGTTTCGCCTTCTCGCAGATACCAGAAACATTCCGGTTCGCGGAATGGACTATTCAGAATCGGTTGGCTGACCTCATTGCTGCTCATGCTTTCACCGCCGCCGCAGCCTCGCTCAGCTTTTTCACAACCATTAGCTCATTGCCCCGGTCGTCGATCACTTTCACCGCAATCTGGGCATTCTTGTCAGCCTCAAAAGGTGCGCTCACCGCTCCGGCTAGATGGTCCCAAAGGCTGGCCTCGTAGTCGGCCTTGAGCGCTTTCTTCAGCGCGTCCCAGGCGCTGGTCCGTGGAAAGAATGCCTGCGTTACGTGGAAGCACATGCCGTTATAGGCCGTATCGAGCAACCAGGCGGGTACATCGTCGCCCTTCGAATGATGATTCTCCATCGAGATCGGGTCGAAGACATCGAGACCGAGCAGTTCGACTTGATACCGGCCACCTTCCAATTTGCTCACTGCAATCTCTGGAAGGCCGCACACTGAGAAGATTTGGCTCGAACGCATGTTCTTGAGCAAGTCGCCCATGTTCAGATCCATCGTTGCTTGCACGTACGTTGCCGGTATGCCCATGAGCTCATCACAGTTTTGGATCAACTGCCGAGCGTTCGCTTCGATGGCAAACCCGATGCAGTAGAGATGGGTGTAATCCTTAGCGACTGCTTCTTTCGCAGCTCCGTACACCAGGCCCTCGGAGATACTTCCGTTTTCTGGTCCGAAGACGATCGCTATTGATTTACGGCTCATACCTGGGAGGAGCAACCCACTCGCCTCGGCGGCCTCGCCAACAACGTCGGCCAGAGTCGGCGCTTGCCCGTCTGCGCTCGCAGCTACGCTTGCCTCTAGGAGGCCCGCCAATGTCCGTGTTAGCGGACGAATATTGTGCAGTTGAACTGTACGATTGCCTTCAAGTCGCAGTAAGGGACTTCGGCGCAGAATATCGAGCATACGGTCTACATAGCTGCCTATCTGCTCGCTCGGAGTCTCGATCGCCGCACGTTCCGTCTCTGGTCTCGTTTGATTTTCGATATCGAGGGGTGTCGGTATCGTCGCCTCAAAACAGAATGGCCCGGTGATACGCGTGACATTCTTGTCTTCTTCAGGCCGATCGACAAGGACTTCCTCCTCTGCGGGCTCATTGTTTGCAATCGACTTCAATGTCACATGTGGAACTATCCCGCCGACCTCTTCGCCTTTTCGGTTCCGTCGGCGCTGATATTCAAAGCCCGCCGAAGGAGCTTCACCACCGCCTTTGATCTTGTACCAAGGGAAAGTCGCAGTAAGCAGCCTTTGTCGTGCCAGGGCCAGGGGGACACGCGACGTATCGCAAGTGAGCCATCGCCGGCCCCACTGTTCGGCGACAAATGCCGTAGTTCCAGAACCGCAAGTCGGATCGATAACCAAATCTCCTGGATCAGTCGTCATCAAAATGCATCGCTCGATGACTTTTGGAGAGGTCTGAACGACGTAGAGTTTGTCAGAAGCAAATCCCGCGATGCTGGTATCGGTCCAACTATTGGACAGTTGAAAAACCGGGAAATCATCCAAGTATCGAACGTAGTAGAGGCCGCCGGTCGTGGCTTCTAGACGTTTATTCTGGATAAGCCAAGACATTCCGGATTCGCCAGTTTTCCAATATCCTCGCCGTGGTCGGTAAGTCTTTCCGTTGAAATTGACAGGAAAATCTCCAGGCGGCCGTTGACTCGTCAGATTGTCGATCCGGTAAATTCTTGCCCCTTCCGGGATGTTTGCGGGGTCTGCTCGCTCATCGGGCGTCATGGAGCGACGGCTCCCGTCAACTAACTCGACGCGAGTATAGGCACTTGCACCATCACCGCCATAAGCTTTCGCAAGATAAAGGGCCCGATATTTCACCCTTGACTTGTCTCTCGCGTACCACAAAAGGAAATCAGTCGTACTTGCTGTGAGTTCGCTTGTTGCGCTCGTTGTTTTCGCAAAGATGAGAACGGCACAAGCGTTTTCGCTGCCGAACACATCATCGAGCACCTCTCGCACATGATGTAGATTCTCATCGCTGATTTGAACGAATAAGCTGCCGGTCGGGGCGAGCAAGTCTCGCGCGACGGTCAGCCGATCTCGCAGATAAGTCAGATAACTGTGGAGCCCAAGCTCCCATGTATCCCGGTAAGCCTGCACCATCTCTGGCTCACGTGTGAAGTCATCGTCATCGTTATTTTTCACATCGCGCTTGCGCACGAACGGTTGAAAATTCGATCCAAACTTTACTCCATAGGGAGGGTCCATGTAGATCATCTGGACCTGCCCGCCCATTCCCTCGTACTCCAGCAGTGAATTCATCACCACCAGCGAGTCGCCCAGCACCATCCGATTCACCCACTTGTCGAGGTGTTCGTACGGCTTCATGCGCTCCGCCAACGGCCTGCCAGTATCTCCGAAGAGGCTCGCCTGCAGATCTACGCCCGCCCGCTTGTGTCCTTTGAGCGTCTGAAGAATCGCCTGCGTCGAGAGCCGCTCATGGATAAAGAGCGGCAGTGTAGGCACTTCCATTGACAACCGCTCAGCTTTTCCTGCCCATTCAAGAAATGGCTTGCCCAGTCCCTGTAAAGCTTTGACCGCATCCTCCAGGCCGCTTACTGTCGTCAGCACCTCGTTCCCGGTACCGATAAACCGCTTCGGTTCGGGAAAGCGATGGGGAGCCGGCAGCTTTGATGACTCCACAATCAGTCCAAGGAGCCATTCACCCAGAGACCGAGTAGGGCTGTCATCCCAACTGAGCGCCGGGTCCAGGGAACTGTCGTAACGGTAAGTTTTCGGAGCTTTGCGCTTCTTAAACTGAGCCTGCGTGCCCACTTCGGGCCGTGTCGGCGTCTCTTGCGTGTGCTGGTATGGCTCGGCAGTTCGGCTGGTCGCAGGGCGCTTTTTACTTGGTGGCATTCGCTCTCTCTCTTCAATGCTCTTAGTCTTACAGCTATCACCGGCTTCGGTAATTGCGGCTTTGGTAACCACAGGCGGGGAGAGATGCCAGGACGCGGTCGGCAGCCTCTCTAAATTCTGTGAATGTGTATCCAGGAGCATCATACAAAGCGGCGGGCAGAGACCGCGAGGAAAAAGCCAACGGTGCTTCGGTGCTCGCTTTGCTTTTGACAGACCGACAGGGGCGGAGCGACCACAGTATTTGGCCATTCAGGCCGCCATGCTCACCCAGGGCGGGCATTTCAGAAGCAGCTATGGGGTCTAAACGACCAACTCCTGCGGCGAGGACGATCTCATGCCGGAGATGATCGTCTTCAGCGTTTCGAGAGGGCCTGGATGATGCCGGTCCAAGTAACGGGCGATCTTCTCATCACCGAACAGGCGGTCGAGATAGGCGCATGTCACCGTTAGTGTGAGGACGTCAGTGCCATAGGTCTCTTCGATTGCCTTCAGGTTTTGAATAATGCCGTCGGTGTCTTCGCCCAGCAGCGTGTCCGCCGCGTCGGCATTGGCCTTGTTTTGGCGTGCAATTGAAGCCTGTGTCAGAAGCGCCGGAGGACTGATGGCGAGCCTGGTCTTTGCAAACGATACAGAATAGTCATTGCGGAGGACCATTAGCTCCACCGTCGCGATCTGTCCAATCGCTTTCATCTTTCGCAGTATCGGGAACAGTTCCAGGCTTAGCTTTTTGTCACGCAACATCTCTACGACCTCTGGGCAAATTCCTTCGAGCATTTGCGCCCGTCTCCGAATTGCCGCAACATCCACGTTCAGCGTAGCGGCGATGCGCTCTTCTGCAACCCCGCTCTTTAGAGCTTCCATGAGCATGAAGTGCTGGGCTACAGGTGGGATGTGGTTAACTCGCTTGTTGTACGTGTAGCTCTCATCGTCCGTGGAAAGGATGCAGTTAACTTCCTCCGTCCCCAATATCTTGAGGGCCTCAAATCTGAGATGTCCATCCAGTAGCAGAAAGCCTTTACCTTCCTGCGGAAATACCACCAGCGGCTCGATTAGGCCGATTTCGCGGACGGAGGAAAGGATTTGTTTGAAAATAGAGGAACGGAGCGCCTCCGCAGTTGCATTCCGCTGTGGAACGATCGAGCTCAGCGGCAGAGTTAGGATGTTGTTCTGAAAAGCAGAACGCAAGTTGGCGGCGGCACGTTTCATTGTTGAAGCCTCCCCGCGAGCTCGGCAGGAATGGACTGGACGCCCTCGGCCTTTAACAAAGTTCGAAAGTGCTCATCTCCAAATAAGATTCGCGCAGCGGAAGTCAACAAAATCAGCCGATCTCTTGTTCGGTTAGCTTTCACAACCAAAGCGGTCTGCTCACGAATCTTCTGCTTGTATTCCTGGACCAGGGATTCGCCGGTAAGCTTGCGATGCCTCGGCGGGGCCTTTCCTAGAAGTCTTTGTTTTTCCAACCTCTGGCTTATAACGCGGCGAGCGGCAGAGATGCGCGCTCCGCGCAGGTCACCTTTCTCGTAAGCCTCAGATAGTGCCCTGGAAATCTCATGATTGTTGCCAGTGGCGATTTCTACTGCAACGCTGAGCGGTATACGCCCGGCCTCGACAGCCAAGACAAGAAATTCTTCCCCTTTATCGATGAGGTTGCAGATTCCATATAGGTACGCACGATCCAGGCCGAGCTTGCGAGCGATCTGCTCGCTTGAGTGCCCTCTCTCACGCAGAACCCGAACCTCGAACAAAATGGCATGCGTTGATGCTGGCCTTCTCGCTATGTTTTCCACCAGGCTCATCAATTGCCGATCCTGCTCAGGTGCTTCGATGACGATTGCTGGAATGGACATTTCACCAAGCTCGACAAAAGCCTCCATACGCCCTTGCCCGCATACCAGATCGTAGCGTTTGCCGTCGGAATTTGATTGAGGTCTTTGCGCCACGGTGATAGGCCGTTTCAGACCTACAGTTGCGATGCTTTGAACGACCAATTGCCACTTGAGTCGATTACGTGTTCGTGGATTTATGATTCGGATCTCTGATATTGGGATCGATTCAACTTGTTGCTCGTTCACGCTACATCCTCCACCGAAATTCTTTTTGCGAGGTTGATAAACAGACTGAGGGTATCGAATCGATACAGGTCGAGTGAAACTCCATTGTCAGCCGCAAGACTGAGCCGCTTCCAGAGGAGATCAATGCTCGGAAGCAGGTAGTAATCCTTAACGTTCTGATTCCCTGGATTCAATCGAGCGGCAATGGTAATGTCTGGCATTAGGCCGGCATCGAACCTGAGTCGCCACCGTGGGGACTGGGCTTTTGTCTCCTGACATCTTGAAAGGATGAGAGACGCCGTGTATTCGGAATTGATGGTCAGCAGGTCGGAACGGTCGTCTATGTCTACTTGCGCCCCGGTCGCTCGCAGATCCGCAACAATGATCTGGACCAGATCTTGATGCCGCCGACGCAACTCCCGATTTGCCTCAATAAAGCTGGAATCTCGCCGGTCGCTCCAACCAATGAGTTCGTAAGCTCGATGCAGACCGCCGAATCGCGACATGTAGATTGAACTTGAAGGCATATCTTCTGCTTCATCGATGAGTATTCCCGACAGCTTTCCGCACCTCTCTAGGAGACAACGCAAACGTGCGAGCAAGTCCTCATCTGTCAAGTGAATATGTCGAGCATCGATAATCTGGCGAGCTTGCAAAAACACATCAGTGGATACAATGGCCTTGAATGCTTCACTACGAGAGATCCACATTTCAGGCGGATTTATCAGGCGTTTCATCTTTAGCTTGTAAGAACGCCGGTTGTACACGTTGGCGCCAACGTACTTAGGGTTCGTAAGAATCTGATGAATCGTCGCTCGCGTCCAAGGTTTTTCCATGTCAGAAAGCACACCCTTGCTGTTGAGATAGAAGGCAAGGTTCTTTTCGGATTCCCCATCTTCGATAAACCGCGAGAACAATTCTCTCACTACCAGAATCTCGGCTTCCGGCCCAGGCACCAGGACAACACGGTCCGTCTGTAGGCTCTTCCGTTCGCCTCTCGCTAATAGTCCCTTTTCTCTGCCGTCACGATCAATGAGTTGGCGTCGAAGACCATAACCAGCCGGGCCACCTTGTCTAAATCCGAGTTCGATGAGACGGCATTGCCCAGCAAAGACTTTAACCGAGAGTTCCCTACTGTACTCTCCAGCCATCGTCCGCTTGAGAGTCTTCATTAGTGCAGACGCCATGCTCCCATCATTGGCGAACTGCTCGCCGCAATAGTGAACGCGGATACCGGCACGTTTCAAGACATATTCGTGATACGCGCTTTCGTCCGCGTCCTGGAATCGCCCCCAGCGGCTCACATCGTAGACCAATACGTCCGTGAAGTTGGTTTTCCCTTGCTCAACATCCCTCAGAAGCTGACTTAGCCCATCCCGGCCCGCTAGATTGAGGCCGCTTCGCCCATGGTCATCGTATGTGGCGACGACGTCCATATTGTGAGTGATGGCATACTTTGTGATGGTGTCAGCCTGATTTTGTGGAGAGTATTGTTGATGTTCTGTTGACATTCGGACGTACTGAGCCGCACGGCTGGTGAGCGAAGGCGAATTGTCATTTTTCGGCAACATAGGGTGAGATGAAAGGCCATCAACCTCTCCGACACTATGCTTCGTTCATGAATATCAGCTACCGATTTCTGACTGCGCGAGACAAACAATGGGAATAAGCCAGATCCGTAGCAAACATTCACGGAGCACTGTCATGGACCCCGTACCCTCCGCTCCGGTGTCCGTCAAGGCTCTCCGCTGCGCTTCGACCGCTAGCGCGGCGCTTCGCGGCCTTGACCGACACCTCCGCTCCGGGTGGTGGCTAAATATGAGAAGCATGCGCTTCTCTATTCTCAAGAAAATCGGGCCTTCATTGTTTTTCGGCGGCCGTTGTGACACTTTGGAGCGTCTTAGGGAAAGCGCGGCGGCACTTCGATAGGCGCGGGTGAAGGCAAGGTTACGCTCTTTTACGTTAGAATTGTGTCGCCTTTTGAAAGTTTCATTTCAATACGGCGAACAACCGTTCGCGGAGGTCTTGGTCGGACATTCGTGTTGCGGAGCAAATCACTTTGGGCAGGAACTCAGACGCCTTGGCAAAACAGAGAACAGGTCGAAACGTGAACCGCGAAGGACAGCGCTGGACGGAAGACCGCGCTGGGATGACCCTGCGCTTACCCATCGATCTTCGTGAAGCGGTCACCGAAGAGGCGCGGGTTGCGGGCGATCTTTCGAGGGTGGTTCTTTTCGCCCTCCGCAATGTCGAGCGGACTGATGTGAACATCACTCAGACGCGAAAAGCGGGGTTGCCGTTATCTAAGCCTCAGCTCCTGCATGTCGGGGCAGAAGCTAGGTCCGTGATCCGCGCCTGGGCGGAAGAGGAGGGAGTTAGTGTAAACGCGATTATGGTTAGCGTTCTGAAAGAGTTTTTCAAGCGACTGAGGAAAAGCAAAGCACTCCGAGAGGAGCTGCGGCTAGAGCTGCGGGCACAACGTGGGTTTCTGCCGAGCTGAAAGTTGCCCACGGTTGCGTTTACGGGCGCACTCGCTTGGCTGCTCTTCGCACAGCCTCAACGCTGGTTTTACCTGTTTCCGCTCGCATGGTTCCCAGTTTCGCGCTCGGCGAGAACTGTGGAATTGGCTTTGGTAGGTTTTTGTTGAGCGTGTCGCTGCGCTTGTGCTGAATCTCGCCGCCTTTCGGCGGAGTCTTGTCACGATGACGATTGTCTAATCCTGGTTCCTGCATAAGGTCCTTTCTGCACGAATAATCATTCGGAATTTACCAACTTGCAGTCTCGAATCAGGCGATAGCCGCGAGCGCCTCTATCTCTTCCAGGTCAAGTGTGAAGTCGAATACCATTTGGAGCTCCTCGCCCGCATTGTGATTCTGGTTATAGCTGTCCATATCCCACTTCAGTTGCCTGCAGTCCCCCACAATCTGTTGCCGGCGCTGTTGGAAGGCAATTTCCATATGCTCGCGTGGTGCCGTCCGCATATCGGCCCAAAACGCAGCCTGTCTGCCGTTTCGTTCCAGAGTCGCAACATGCTTGACGCGGACGCGGCGACCCTGAGGATCGGTAATATGCTCCTCACGCATTGCACGAGCGATCTCCTCTGCGCAACGGTCCACCACCGTCGAGCGCTGCGGTTCCCAAAGGCCCTGTTCAATGGCCCATATCGCAATGTCGTGCGCCGTCGCGGGAAGAGGATTTCCTGCATCCTCGTACTTCTTTACGATGCGCTGAAGCTGTTCGTTATAAGACATGCTTTCCCTCGAAAGTGAGATCAGACTACATTGGCCAAAATACTGCCAAAGCCGTCCGTCAGTGCTGCTTCCGTGACAATATGACGCACCTTCGCCAGCATCTCTCTGCTGTGAGAGTACGGAATCGCCTTGCGATGCTGAAGCTGTCCCACCACAATGCCCTGATGCACGTTCAACCGAGCCGATAAGCCCTGAATTTTCGTCTTAGAGAAAAGCGGTCGGACCCTCAAAATGAAGTTATCCAAGTCGCTCTTCTGGATTGAGAAGTCGGCGGCGAACTCATCCGCCCGCTTTTCAATCGTAGGTTTCTCTTCAACTGGCCCCACACCTTCCCCCACGAGATCGATATCGAGCATTCCTCCAACTTCTAGACCGTCCCTGTGCTTCACATGCGCACACTCGTGCAATAGCGTGTGCCAGAACGCATCGATGCGATCGAAACGAAGTGACACTACGATTGCCGGAGACTTATCATTCAGCCACAAACATGCGCCGTCAATTCGGGCCTGCGGAAGAGTTTCAACCACAAGAAATCGAACGCCCGCATCCGCCAAGACCCGCGGCACCTGCCGTGCATCCTCGGGATCGCGGAGCATATTCTTAAATCGCGCAAGGGCAGAGGCAAAACCCACCTCCGAGAACGGCTTTACATCCACCGCGTGTGCAAGTTGGCGTGCACGAAACAGCCATGCCTGCTCTGCGGGACTATGGTCGGCATATGAGGTGGACTTCCGCGCCGCATGAGGCAACAACTGCGGCTGGTCATCAAGAGCTTGAATATGCAGAAAGTCCAGCACACTCTTCTCCAGCACGTCGATGTTCTCTGTCGGCTGAATCCAGTGCCGCCGCATCATCTCTTTAACCGGAGCCTTCTCATACAACTTTGCCCGCCGCGACACGGAGTTGCTGCCATCATGTTTGACCTGTGCCAGCCGGTACGAGCTTTCCAGATTCATCCAGAACTGCGCTCCGGTACTGAAGGCCTCTCCCAACCCCTTTGCCGTTTCCGGCGTGATTGCTCTTTTGCCGGCAATCAGCTCACTAACCAAACGGGGAGGCCGCCCGAGAATCTCTGCAAGTTCGACCTGGCTCCATCCACGCGCTTCGATTTCCTCCCGAATGAACTCACCCGGAGGAAACACCTCTGCCGGAGTTCTCTCCATTACCTCCACGATCATCACCCCTCTCGCTTCATTCAGTGGTAGTCCTCAATGCTGATCACTGCAACGAGCTTGTTGGGCGTCACCCCTTCAAACTCAATGATGAGCCGCCACTGTTTATTCAATCTCATCGAATGCTGGGCGCTACGATTGCCCTTTAATTTCTCAAAATGCAGTGACTTCAAGTTGTAAAAGACCCGTTCGTCTGGAGCTGCCCGGATGACCTGCATTACCTTGCGGTAGGCCGTTACAATCGCCTGGGCAAAGCCAGCGTCGTAGGTCGGGTCCGTCTCCAGCCGATCGAGCTTTTGGTCTTTGAAGCGGACGTCCATTCAACTGCTGCCTCTCTGTGGCTCCGGGTTCAGTATACACGAATTCCATATAGTAGAATTCGGAAATTCGTACTTTAGAAGATACGGACGTTTAAAATTGACGTAGACGATGGGCGTACGGTGATTCAAACGCGATACGTTTTGCGATACGTCGGTTTGGGCGCAATGCCAGCTTACAAGGACTTAGGGAGCCACCGGGGTCTTGTAAGTTGTTGAAAAACTTAATGTTGGGACTATGGCATGGAAGAGGTCATCGGTTCGATCCCGATCAGGTCCACCAATCATTTCAATCATTTAGACGAAGTAAGTGCTCAAAGGCAGAGCGCGTGAGACGTGGCATGTCTTTTCGCCCGCCTTTTGCTGCTTCCGTCGAAAATTTCGCTAGCTGTGCGCTGACGCCCTCCTTAAAGGCAGCAACCCGAGTGACCCGCCGGTAAGACTGACATCGGTATCGCAGGTCCCCATGGGGAGGCGTTTCTCCAGCCCGCTCCAGCCCGCTCCATCCCGCTCCAGCCGTAGCGCCAATCGCGCTAGCGCCGTGCTCCAAGCCATGTCCTGTAGTCCGTATACAAATTGCGAGAGGCTGCTGACCCGGCAAAGGCTGCAGTTCCAGGCGCGTTCATCATACCCAGATACTGGTACACCAGAATCTGATCCACCCACGGAGACACCGCCTCCAGTTGCCGGACCACGCGGTCAAACGAAGCCGGAATCAGCGCGCTCTTGTACACTTCGCCCTCGAACTCAAATATCTCCACATCAGCCCAAATCTTCGACTTTTGTGATCGATCATGCGCCTTCCGCAGACCCTCATAAAAGGCTGAGGTCTCGGATACCTTTGATTTCCGCACCCCCACCTCATCCTGATAGGCGATGATGTCCAAATCCATCGCATCCAGCTGTCGAACATATGCGTCGTCAGGATGTACATTCCGGGTGCCGTACGGCGCAATCATGATCTTTGATTCAGGCTTGAGCTGACGCGCCAGCCGCGAGTTGAGGTTGACGTAGCGAATGAACTCCGGGCTGTAATAGGGATGAATGTCCGCTTCATCTGGCCAGTACCATCCGTAGAAGCTTGGGTGGTGGCCGTACCGCTTCGCAATCTCTTCGAGCGATTGCAGCCGTTTCTTCTCGCCCACGGAGTCCGTAATGATCTGGTCGCTCTCCCAGTCGCCGTAAAATCCGCAACCAATAAAGAATTTGACCCCGTACTTGTCCGCCGCCGAGAGCACAACTTCCAGAGGATCCGGGCAGCCCAGTTCCCATTTGGGGTAGATTGCTGTCTCGTAGAACGCCCGGTAGTAAACCGCAGTCGCCATCAATACGAGATACTCCAGCCCAGCCTCTGCAATCTCTTTGATCTTTGCATCCCACTGTTGGGCGCTGAACCGGGCACACGCTGGATTCCAGTCCACCCCTTCCACCGTGGCATGATGTTGAAACTCAAACCAGCTGCCGGAAATCGGCTTGATCCCAGAAGACCGGGGTACGGCAGCCATATCCACCGAAGACACCGCCAGCGCTGCAGCCCCAAAACCCATGGCCGAAAGAACTTCCCTCCGATTCAAAGCATGAGTCATCCAGACATCCTCTTCCCATCGATCGCTGAAACCCGAGTTTCCCGGTCATTGCTTCGGAAATTGTATCCCCAGCCAACCGAACTTGTGGATGCTCACGCCTCGTTCAGAAAGCGAAGCTCCTGGCGCAAACCCTCTCACCAGCCAGCGAGTTCGCAAGGTGTGCAACCTACGGGATATATTGGTTAGTCGCAAAGCCGGTTGCCTGCCGCGCAACGATTCAAATTGAGGAGAGTGTCAATGCTCGAAGTGAGCCCCCGCAAAAAAGTGTACGACGTATGCATCATTGGATCTGGCGCCGGTGGCGGCACAGCGGCAAAGGTACTCACTGAAGGCGGCCTGAGCGTTGTAATGCTCGAGGCTGGCCCGCGGCTGCATCCCGAGAAGGACTTCAAAGAACACGTCTGGCCATATCAGCTGGCTCACCGCGGCGCAGACATAGGCGGCAAAATGCGCGGGCAGATCGGCGACGAATTCATGGCGCCAAACGGCTATTGGGAGATCGAAGGCGAGCCATACACCAACGCGCCCGGATCAAACTTCCAGTGGTTCCGGTCGCGTATTGAAGGCGGACGTACCAACCACTGGGGAAGAATTGCCCTGCGCTTTGGGGAAGGCGACTTCAGGGCGCGCTCCCTCGACGGCATGGGCGATGACTGGCCGATTACGTATGAAGAGATTGCCCCTTACTACGACAAAGTTGAGTCCTTCATCGGCGTCTTTGGCTCAAAGGAAAACGTGCCGAACTCGCCCGACGGCATCTTCATGCCGCCGCCCAAGCCTCGCTGTACCGAAACCATCGTCAAAAAGGCCTGCGACAAGCTCCACATCACCTGCATTCCATCGCGCATGGCCATTCTCACCAAGCCCCTCAACGGCCGCCCTGCCTGCCACTGGTGCGCGCAATGCGGCCGCGGATGCATGACGGCATCCAATTTCAGCTCCAGCCAGGTCATGATTCCACCCGCTTTCGCTACCGGCCGGATGACAATGATTGCCAACGCAATGGCACGTGAAATCGTTCTCGGAAAGAACGGAAAAGTTGAAGCCGTCTCCTACATCGACAAGAAAACCCGAAACGAAGACCGCGTCTATGCGCGGGCAGTGGTCGTAGCCGCAAGCGCCTGCGAATCTGCCCGGCTTCTGTTGAATTCGCGCACCAAAGGTTTTGAGAACGGCCTCGCCAACTCCTCCGGTGCAGTAGGTCGTTACCTGACGGATTCAGTCGGCAGTAGCCTGAGCGGGCATTTTCCGCAACTTGAACACGTTCCAGCTCATAATCACGACGGCGCCGGCGGCATGCACATGTACATGCCCTGGTGGTTATTCGGAAAGAAGAACGATTTTCTGCGCGGCTACCACATTGAGTTTGGCGGCGGTAAACACATGCCCGGCGTCAGCAACTTTGACGGGGTATGCGCTGAGCATGAGGGCTACGGCGTTGCACTCAAACAAAAATGCCGCAGCACGTACGGCACCAGTATCGGCTTCGCTGGGCGCGGCGAGATGATTCCCAATGAAAACAGCTACTGCGAGCTCGATCCAAAAGTAGTCGACCGGTGGGGCGTCCCCGTACTTCGCTTCCATTGGCAGTGGGGCGAAAATGAGCTGAAGATGGCGCGCCACATGCAACAGACCTTCCGCGAAATCATCGAGGCAGCCGGCGGCACCGTCACCGGCGGTACCCGGCACTCTGAGACCGGAGACATCGCAGAGGGCGGTTCCATCATCCATGAGTTGGGCACCATCCGGATGGGCAACGATCCAAGGAAATCAGTGCTCAATGCAAACTGCCAGGCCCACGATGTCAAAAACCTCTTTGTCGCCGATGCCGCGCCATTTGTGACGAATCCCGACAAAAATCCGACACTCACAATCATGGCTCTGGCATGGAGAACATCAGAGAATCTGCTCGACCTTGCGAAGAAAGGGGAACTCTAAACCATGTCGGAAGATCTGCTCTCGCGAAGAAAAGTACTGAAGGGGCTCAGCATGGGCCTGGCCGCCGATGTGGTTTTGCGCTCCATTCCGCTCGAGGCCGCAGCCTACGCTCACGAAGTCATCGACACCGAGAAATCAACCCAGGCAACCGGCTACTTGCCAAAGTTCTTCACCGGCAACCAGTGGAATCTACTGAAAGCCCTCTGCGAAGCCATCCTGCCAGCAGACGCAGATTGCGGCGGAGCCGTCGTAGCCGGAGCGCCCGAGTTCATCGATCTGCTCACGAGCGAAAACCCTGAGTGGCAGCGCAAGCTGGGCGGCGGCCTCCTTTGGCTCGATGGAATCTGCAAAGACCGTTTTGACAACTCATTCACTGACTGCACCGCCGCGCAGCAAAAGGAGATACTCGACCTGATCGCCTTCCGCAAGAACGCTGAAATTGATCCAATCCTCGTGCCCGGCGTCGCGTTCTTCGCACTTCTGCGCAACCTCACGGCTGACGGCTTCTTTACCAGCAAAATCGGCATTGCATACCTGGGCTATCAGGGGAACGAGTTTCTTCTTGAATTTCCAGGCTGCCCACCTGTGCCCGGCCTTTAACGGTAAAGGCCGCCATGCCCGACCATCTCGGCGATCGCACGGGTGACGCGAGCCCCTCTCATGCGGCCCCGCTCTGAACCAGACTCGTCTACCTGTCCTGTCCGCCTGTTATTCTGAGGCTGCACAGCCTATGCCCGAACCGGCACGCTGCATCCGGTCCCCTGGGATTTCTCTAGTCCCTGACCACTCTCGAGGAAATCATGGCCGCACTGATCGAAGCCATTGCCGTTAAGCGCAAGATGTATTTTGAATTTGAAAACGCCCCCTTCTACTGTCTGGAGTCGGAAATTTCCACTCCCACCGCCCGCGGAGGCCAAACCCTCGTCCGGCTGAAGATGCGCAACCTGCTCACCCGCGCAGTTTTCGATAAAACCTTCAAAGCTGGCGACAAATTCAAAGAGCCCGACCTGGAGATGACTGAGGTCTCGTACCTGTACAGCGATGGCGATGGCTCCTACTTTCTCGATCAGGAGAGCTTCGAAACCCTCACCCTGAACGGTGAGATGATTGGCGACGCACTTGACTTCCTGGTTGAGGGCGCGCTCCTGCAAATTCACAAGTTCAATGGCAATCCCATCGGAGTGCAGTTGCCTACCCAGGTGGAGCTTGAGGTCACCTACACCGAACCCGGTGTACGCGGGGATACCGCCAGCGGCGCTGTGACCAAGCCGGCAAAATTGGAAACAGGCATCGAGATCAAAGTGCCCTTCTTCGTCAAGCAAGGCGAAAAAATCAAGGTTTCCACCGAAACGCACGAGTTCGCTGGCCGGGCCTGACCAAGGTCTGATCCAAATCTGATTTCTGTTTGTTGCGGCTCTCGCAACCGGTTGCAGTATCTGGCTGCCCGGTTTATCGAGAGCCGCACCCATTGAGGGCTTGCGTCAACAACGTGTTTCTCCTATCCTGACCGCCAAGCCTGACCACACCTGCCTCCACAAATTTCCCTGAAAACTCTCTCTTTGCGCTCCGGCTGACTGACGCAAGCCCCCGGCCATGCGCAGCCTGCTGCCAATTTGTCAGATTTTAGCTGGACAGAATCGCAAACATTGGATTACTGTTTCGCCCGGTGATGGTTACGCGTCGCCGGGTGTGATGAAGTCAATGCGGATACCGAGCTTGTGATCTCAGTCCTTCACTCGACTCGAAGAGGTGAGGCCGTCCGGTGCAAGACCTGGCGAGCTATCTCCCGTCCCGCGGGTCCAAGATTTTTCCCGGATCGCTGTCACGATTTGCAACGATTTGCCACTATCAATGCGCATCCCCCTGGAGACGCATGTGCGCAGGCCGCCTGCGACCAATGCACCTCCGCTCATCTTCTCTGGCCAAGCCGCAGATCTGGTAACGGAAGCGTACCGGTCTGAATCGTTTCCAGATTTGCCATCTACCTCGCTTTCGAGAACTCGCCGTCCAGAACTCGCACTCAGGAGGATAGTTTCATGCCCACCTACACCTATCCCGGTGTCTACATTGAAGAGATTCCCAGCGCGGTCCACACAATTACCGGCGTTGCCACATCCATAGCCGCCTTTGCCGGATGGGCTGCCAAAGGCCCCGTCAACGCGGCCACCCTGGTGCAGAGCTGGTCGGACTACGAGAACCAATTCGGCGGACTCGACTCACGCAGCTATCTCGGCTATGCCCTCAACCAGTTCTTTGCCAACGGAGGACAACAGGCTTACATTGTGCGCCTGGTTTCCACAGCCAACCCCGGCGCGCCTGGTTCCGCTGTAGCCGCCAATACCACCATCGCCATCGGACCCGCCAGCATCAAGTTTGCCTCCAAGGCTCCCGGCGCATGGGGGAACGCCTACGCAGTGCAGATTTCAGCCCCTACGAATGGAATTGCAGCAGACTTCAAACTGTCCGTGGTCTACGCGCCCCAGGGCACCGTCGTAACCACCGTCGAAACTTTCGATAATCTCGCTGTCGGTGGCGTCGCCGCAATCGTTTCAAACTATATTGCAGTCACGGTTACCGGCGCCCCGGCCGGCCCACCCGCGCTGGGCACCTATCCGCTCAGCGGCGGAGTCGACGGCGACGGAGTCAATGTGCCAGCCGCTGGCAGCGCTTCGGTTTCAATTTCAGGCCTGACCTTCAACTCCACAGCGGCCACCAGCACCGTCACCATCACCACCGGATCTCCGGGACTCACCATCTCGGCGTTGAACCCCGGCGCGTGGGGCAATACGCTTTCAGTCCAGATTCAGCCCCGGGCCGACGACTATACCCGCTTCACGCTCTCGGTCATCGCCACGAACGTGAACACGCTTGCCTCCGGCATCGTCGAAAACTTCACCAACCTCTCGCTCAATGCGCACGACCCGGCCGGGCGTTACATCGTCAACGTGCTCAACGAACAGTCTGGTTATCTATCGGCAACAATGAGCGTTGCAACCCCGCTCACACTCACCAACACGCCGGGAATTCCGGCATCACCCAAGCCGGCCGGTACTGCGACCAGCGTCCTGAGCGGTGGCAATGACGGCGCTCTTCTCGCACCGTCCATCCCGCCCTCCTCCGCCGGAGCATTTGAGACTGCCCTCACCGCTGCCCTGCCCATGCTCGCGCACGTGCCCATCTTCAACCTCCTCGCGGTTCCCGGAGAAGTTGACCCGGCCACCATCGCCGCGCTGCAAAAGTTTGCGGTCGACAACAAGGCCTTCTACATCGTTGACAGCAAACAGGCAGATACCTACACCAGCCTGCTGTCAGGGCCGGACACAGCCATCGTCGGTAACAACGCCATCAACTCGGCGTTTTACTTCCCCTGGCCAAACGTCTTTGACCCGCTGCTCAAGGTCACCCGCGCCTTCCCGCCCAGCGGATTTGTAGCAGGCCTCTACGCCGCCACCGATTCATCCCGAGGGGTTTGGAAAGCGCCAGCAGGCATCAACGCGAGCCTCACCGGGCAGTCCGGCCTGTCCACCATCCTCAACGACGCGCAAAACGGCAGTCTCAACCCACAGGCCATCAACTGCCTGCGCCACTTCCCGGTTTACGGAGACGTGGTCTGGGGCGCGCGCACCCTGCGCGGCAACGACCAGGTCGGCTCCGATTGGAAATACGTTCCCATTCGCCGCCTCGCCCTGTTCCTTGAGGCGAGTCTCTACCAAGGCACGCAATGGGTTGTGTTTGAGCCGAATGACGAGCCGCTCTGGAGCCAGATCCGGCTCAACGTCGGCTCCTTCATGCAGGGCTTGTTCCAACAGGGAGCTTTCCAGGGAACAACGCCAACCCAGGCTTACTTCGTTAAATGCGATGCGGAAAACAATCCGCCGTCCAGTGTAGCCCAGGGCATAGTGAAGATCACAGTCGGCTTTGCGCCACTTTATCCGGCCGAGTTTGTCGTCATCCAGATTGCTCAGATTGCCGGGCAAACCCAGTAGTCACGTCATCTGGAGTGAACCGTTTCTGACGCGGCGTGGTTCAGGCCATGCCGCAGGTCCAACGAAACATGACGGGGCGCGAGCCCCTGAGGGAATGAGGAAGAACCGCCATGGGACAATTTCCAGTCAATACGCAGCGCTTGGATCCCTACAAGAACTTCAAGTTCCGCATCAAGTGGGATGGACAGTACGTTGCCGGCATCAGCAAAGTCTCTACGCTCAAACGCACCACCGAAGTCGTCGAACACCGGGCCGGCGGAGACCCTTCCACCGGACACAAGTCACCCGGCCGCACCAAGTACGAAGCCATAACCCTCGAACGCGGACTCACCCAAAGCCTCGATTTTCATGACTGGGCAGGCCTGGTGTGGAACTTCAAGGCCTCGCTGGGCTCAGAAGTTTCGCTCGCCAACTTCCGCAAGGACCTGTATCTGGAGTTCTACAACGAGGCCGGTCAGTTGGTTATCGCCTACAAGATTTACCGTTGCTGGGTATCGGAGTATCAGGCCCTGCCTGACCTAGATGCCAACGCCAACGCCATCGCCATTGAGCACATCAAGCTCGAAAACGAAGGCTGGGAGCGCGATACCAGCGTAGTCGAACCCAAGGAGCCTCAACTCGCTTCTGTGATCGCGTAACAGGTGCATCTCATGCGCGCACTTTCCAGCTCCGAAATGCTCCAGCTCTGGGAGCGCGGCTGCGGGCTGCATCCACTGGATCAGGCCCTGCTCGCGCTCGCCGCAGCCAGTCCGGGTGCCAGTCTCGATTCGCTGGCAGACCTGCCGCTCGGCGAGCGCAATCGCGCCCTCGTGCGGCTCCACTCCGACTGCTTTGGTAGCCAAATCGGCGGCTGGGTGCCCTGCCCGGCCTGCGGAGAAAAGCTGGAGTTTGAACTGGATGGCGCAATGCTGCTTTCGGGTTCAGCCGCAACGACAAACAGTGTCACCATCGACGGCCAGAGCTTTCGCCTGCCCAGCAGCCGGGATCTCGCCCTCGCCGCCCGCGAAATCGAACCAACGCACGCTGCGCTGGCCCTCGTGGCGCGATGCAGCCTTGACCCGGCGGCAGCGACCCGCGGTTGGTCTCCGGCTCAAATTGAAGTGATCGGTGAGCAAATGGCCCTCGCAGACCCGCTCGCTGAACCTCGTCTCAGCTTTGCCTGCGCTCTCTGCGGACATGCGTGGGACGAGTTGCTCGACCTCGCGGGCTTCTTCTGGACCGAAATGGAAGTCCAGGTTCGCCGCGTCTTGCGGGAAGTTCACGCCCTGGCCCGTGCCTACGGCTGGTCCGAAACAGAAATCCTCACCCTGAGCGAAGCCCGCCGGGCGCTTTACCTCGACCTGGTCAGGGCGGAAATGGTGAGAGCATGAGCAGCTATCTGCAAAGACTCGTCAGCCAGGCCAAATCGCCTGCCGCCAGCACCGGGATTCATCCGCTGGTCCGTTCGCTCTACGCGCCTTCGGCAATCGTCTCCAACCCTCCGGTGGAGTCCGCGCAGGAAGTGACAACACCCATTGCTCCGAGCGCAAATTTACCCTCCCAGCCCGTCCAGCCAAGCGGGTTCTCCCAATCCGAACCGCACCTTCCTGTGCCTTCGGGTCTGCTCATGGCGCGCGAAGGTCGCGATCCAGGAAGAGGTCATAACGAGGCCTCTGTCGTCACCACCGATTCCAAAACTGGCTCACAACCGCCAGAGTTCGCAGCACGCTCCTCCGCGCCTCCGGCTCAATTCGTAGTGCAGGATTTCCCCGGAACCGATGTTGCCGGCTCATCGCGAGAATCAATTTCCAGCGCGGATGCCCCGGTTACCCCATCGCAACGCTTTTCGCCTGCGACAGGACCGCTCAAAGCTGAGCCACAAAGCACCTTCCAGCCCTTGATGCCCCGCCAGCAGCGCGCCGCCAGCCAGCCGTATGCGCAGCCGGCCGCTGTCGCATCCGCCCCTGCAGGCGACGAAATCCATATCAATATCGGCCGCATCGAGGTCACCGCCATTCCGCAATCCCAGGCACCCCGGCCTGCTCCACGCGCTCAACGCCGCAGCTTCAGCCTCGACGAATATCTGCGCAAAGCTGATACCCAGAATGGGAGGGGTCTATGAGCAACGCCCTTGCCCTCTCAGCCGTGACTGCAACCATTCAGTACTGGTTGAACAACACTCTCAACGACCCTTCGTCGCCGCTGGGCAGCGTCACCGTCACCGCCAAGGCCCCCGACATCGCGCAGGGCCATATCAACCCCGGTCAGGGAGCCGACCTGCTGGTCAATCTCTTCCTGCACCAGGTCACACCCAACGCCGCATGGCGCAATATCGGCCTGCCCACGCTCGGCCGCGATGGCACCAGCAAGCTCACCAACCAGCCACTCGCGCTTGACCTGCACTACCTGCTCACCGCCTATGCCACACAAGACACCGAGGCCGAAGCACTGCTCGGCTACGCCGTCCTCATGCTCCACGAGACTCCGGTTCTCGCCCGCGGCCAGATCATCACCGCCCTCGGAGCCCTGCCCAACACCAATCCTTATCGAACTGTCCTTGCCAGCAGTGGCATAGCTGACCAGATCGAGATGATCAAGATCACCCCGGCCACCCTGGGCCGCGAAGAGATGGCCTGGCTCTGGACCGCGCTCAAAGCCGACTACCGCCCAACTTTCCCATTCCAGGTCTCCGTCGTCCTCATCGAGCCGCAGGCGCCTACCGTCTCTCCGCTCCCGGTCATGAAGCGGGTTCTCGCCGCCCAGGCCAGCCTGCAACCCCACCTCATTGAAATCCTGCCGCCACCCAACCAGGCCGCCCCCGGCCCCGGAGACATCGCCACCGCCAACGGCCAGTACCTCACTGGCATCACCAAAATCGCCCTCGTGAATGGCCGTCTCGGCATCAATTACCCTACCTTCACCCCGGCCACCACTTCGCCCGGGACCCTGACCTTTGTCGTTCCCAATGACCCGCCAAATCTGCCGGCTGGGATCTACGAGGTTTCAGCGCAGGTCACCGACGTTGCCAACAACATCCTCGCCAGTTCCAACAGCGTCATGATGGCCATCGCCCCCAGCATCCTCCTGGCTCCTGCCCCGTCCGCCGTCAACAACGCATCCGGCACGCTTGTTACCATCCATTGCGCACCACAGGCGAGGCCCAGCCAGAAGGTCGAGCTCATCCTCGGCAGCACCTCCGCTCCCGCTGTTCCCTTCAGCGTAAAGACCAGCCAGTTAACCTTCCAGTTTCCCCACTTGGTTCCCGGCAACTACGTCGGCCGCCTGAGCGTGGACGGCATCGTCAGCGCTGTCCAGGTCAACTGGGCCGCCAATCCGCCCTTCTTCATCGCGACGGTGGTGATCCCATGACCACCCCGGTGATGACTTCGCAGACAATCCCTTCCGTCGCGGACAAGTCTTCCGCAGCCACCTGGGCCACGGCCAATCAGGCCTTTCTCATCGCCGAATTCGCCCGCCTCAAGCGCCAGCTTGACCCCAACTCACCCCCGGCCCCCTTCCTCCCGCTCCGCGCAGAGGTTGAGTTCGACGAAGCTCCCGCTGCGATTGACCAGCTTGCGGACATTTTTGCCCTCACCACCTTCGAAAGGGACCTACTTCTGCTCGCGGCAGGCGTCGAGATGGATTCCGGCCTGGCAGCCCTCCTGAGTCATTCTGCCGCGCACACCCCCATTACCTTTGGCCTCGCCCTCGGCGCGCCCACTGACCCGCACTGGAGCGCCCTCACCCCGGCCCGGCCATTGCGCCGCTTTCAGCTCGTCCAGATGGGGACCGCCAACAGCCTCACCGCTGCTCCGCTCCGAATCGACGAGCGCATCCTGCATTTCATCGCAGGCACCAACCTGCTCGATGCCCGGCTCGATGGCCTGGTCCGAGCCCCCGCTGCGCCTGCACTGCTTGCCGCGGAACACCGCCAGCAGGCTGAGCGCGCCATCGCCATGCTTCGTGAAGATGCTTCCCGGCTGGTTCATCTTTGCGGAAATGATCCGGATGGCCAGCAGGACGTCGCGCAGATCATCGCCAGCGCACTCGGCCTTCGCCTCCTCGCCCTCCACAGCGAAGACCTCCCCTCAGTCCAATCTGAACTGGACCAGCTCACGCTGCTCCTTGAACGCGAAAGCCTCCTGCTTCCCGCCGCAATCCTCATACAGGTCGAGGCAACCGGCATCTCAGCCGCCGCCCGCCGCCTCGCAGAAAAGCTGCCTGGCCCGCTCTTCCTCTCCAGCCGCGAATCGCTCCGCCTCAACCGGCCCTTCGTGCGCCTCGACATTGACAAGCCCGGCCCCACCGAGCAACGCAATCTCTGGCAACAGGCATTTGGCTCGCAAGACTTTATTGAACAAGAGTCCACTCTCGCAGCGGCAGTGGACGCTGTTTCAGACCAGTTCAGCCTCAGCGCCAGCACCATCTTTGCTACCAGTGCCACCGTCGCTACCCAGCAGAATCCCTCCCCCCACGCTCTATGGGATGCCTGTCGGTCAGTCGCCCGTCCCCGGCTTGATGACCTGGCCCAGCGGATTGTGCCTTCCTCTGCATGGTCCGACCTGATCCTGCCCGAACAGCAGAGTGAGACCCTGCACCGCCTCGTTTCGCAGGTGCGTCACCGCATGACCGTACACGAGTCCTGGGGATTCTCTGAGCGCGGCCGTCGCGGCCTCGGCGTCAGCGCCCTGTTCACCGGCGAAAGCGGCACCGGCAAGACCCTCGCCGCCGAAGTCCTGGCAGCGGAACTGCGCCTCGACCTCTACCGCATCGATCTTTCCTCGGTCGTGAGCAAATACATCGGCGAAACCGAAAAGAATCTCCGCCAGGTCTTCGATGCTGCGGAAGAGGGCGGCATTCTTCTGCTCTTCGACGAAGCGGACGCCCTCTTTGGCAAACGCGCCGAGGTCAAAGACAGCCACGACCGCTACGCCAATATCGAGGTCGGCTATCTGCTGCAACGCATGGAAGCGTATCAGGGCCTCGCCGTACTGACCACCAATCTCAAATCCTCGCTCGACCGCGCCTTCCAGCGCCGCCTGCGCTTCATCGTCCAGTTCCCCTTTCCCGACGCAGTCCAGCGCGAAGCTATCTGGCGTCGCATCTTTCCCGCCGCAACCCCGCTCGGCAGTCTGGACTACGCTAAACTCGCTCAACTCAACGTCGCCGGAGGCAACATCCGCAACATCGCCCTCAACGGTGCCTTCATCGCTGCCGAGGCGGGCGCGCAGGTCTGCATGAGCCACCTGCTCGAAGCCGCCAAAATGGAAGCCCACAAGATCGAACGACCGCTGGCAACAGCAGAGATTCGGGGGTGGGTATGAATTTCCCCGTCAAGCCCATCGCACCGGCCCGCATCACGCTGAATATTGACCGCCTCGTCCTCCGCGGCATAGCACCCGGCGACCGGCCGCACCTGATCGCCGGGCTCCGCCGCGAACTCGCGCAGATACTCGCCAATCCCGAAACCCGCGCCTCCTGGGCCAAGTCCCAGCGCGCCCCGGTCCTCCGCCTCGGCCAGATTTCCTTCACCCCCGGCCCGACGGGCAGCCGCAAGTTCGGCGCGAATCTGGGCCTCAGCATCACTGAAAGACTCAGCGGCAGCACCAGCAGGAGGTCTCAGCCATGACATTCGCAGCCCTGCAGCGCAAAGCCGACTCCACCTCAGCGAAACAAAGCCCGGCTGCCGGCCTTCGCGTGGGCCCGGCCCATGACAGCTATGAGCATGAGGCTGACCGCGTCGCTGCGCACGTCACCTCGGGTGGCAACCTCGGCGGCTGGTCGCTCTCCAAACTAAACATGAGCGCAGCAGCAATTTCTACTTCAAACGCACCCACCGTCCAGCGCGATTCGAATACCGGCCCCGCCGTCCAACCCGATCCACAGTCAAAACCAAGCCCAGGCCCCAAACCTGACAACTACGACGAGGCCGCCAAAAAGATCGGCGAAGCGCTGCTGAAAACCGAGCCCGTAAAGAAGATGGAGGAAGCCGCCAAAAAGGACACGGTGGTCAAAGGCGCGGAGGCCTTCCTCGACACCTGGCCGGGCAAGATCATCACCGGCGCAGCAGCCGTTGGAGCCGTAAGCGCACTGGCAGCAACGCACACGCCGCTGCCCCTCCAGATTCCCGAGATTCCGCTGGATAAGATCAAACCCGGACTGACCGCGAAAATCGTTTACGAAGGCCCAGTTGACCATCCCACCAGCGCCTCGATTACTTTCAGCTTTACCCCCAAGGGCCCAGACGAAAAGAAGACCAAAGAAAAAGCGGCCGAAAAGAAAAACACCGAATATACTGCCCTCGCGAATCAGCAGGCCAAAGACCGCGAGAACTACAAGACGCCCCAACAGCGCCAGCAGGACGCGGAAGACGCGCAGCATGCGATCAATTTTGCTGTCGGGCGCAAAAATCCCATCCAGGAGGGGATCGACTCGGGCCGATACAGCTTCCCCAAACTCGCCCAACCGACAGGCTTCCAACTTGGCGCAGACTACCAGTCTCCGCTCAAGCCTCGGCAGCCCTCTCTGCTTGACCAGAAGCTCGATCTCAAGCCCCTGGACGCTCCCAAATCCCCCGATGCGCCAACCAAGAAGGAAGAGCCAGCCGCACCGGTCCAACGCAAAGCCGCAGTCGACGAATCGGCCGCCTACGACACTTCCTCGGTCAGCGAAGTGCTCAACCGCAGCGGCCGCCCGCTCGACCCGGCCACCCGCCGCGCCATGGAGACCCGCTTTGGCTATGACTTCAGCCGCGTTCGCGTCCACACCGATGGCGAGGCAGCCACATCGGCCCGTGCCGTCAGCGCCCACGCCTACACCGTCGGTCAGAACGTCGTCTTCGCCTCCGGCAAATTCGCGCCCGACACCGCCGCCGGTCGCAAACTCCTCGCCCACGAACTCACCCACGTCGTCCAGCAGACTCCGGCGCTCGCCCAGCGCCCGGTCGGCAACCACGCCGTTCCGGTTCGAAGCGCGCCCACGCAAATTCAGCGCGATACCGACGAAGAAGCACCCGAAGCCAAAGACTCCGGCAACTGGTTCACCAACCCCGGCGAAAAGATCAAGGGCTTCATCCGTAAAATCCCCGGATACAAGCTCTTCAGCCTCATCCTCGGCAAAGACCCCATCACCGGCGATAAAGTCGACGCCAACGCCACCAACCTGCTCGGCGCGCTGTTCAACCTCGTCCCCGGCGGCGACACCATCTTCCAGCGAATTCAGGAGTCGGGCGCCATCGAGAAGGCCAAGCAATGGGTCCTCGACAAGCTCAACGAGCTCGATTTGAATTGGAACTACTTCGCCGGCCTCATCGATCAGGCTCTCCACTCCATCAACTGGCGCGACGTCGCCAGCCCCAAGGCGGCCCTCCAGCGCATCTACGACATGTTCAAGCCGGCCTTTGACAAGGTTAAGAACTTCGCCTCTGCTGCCGCAGACAAAGTCCTCGAAATCGCCATGGAAGCCGCCCTCGCCCTCATCGGCGGCACAGGCATCCTCGAAACGCTCCGCGAAGCAGGCGCCGCCTTCCGCACCATCGTCAAAGACCCCGTCGGCTTCCTCAAAAACCTCATTGAGTCCCTCAAACTCGGCTTCAACCAGTTCAAAGATCACATCCTCGACCACCTCAAAAACAGCATCCTCGACCTGCTCTTTGGCGCCGTCGCCAAGGCCGGCATCAAGCTGCCCAGCAAATTTGGACTGGCCGAAATCATTGGCCTCATCCTCCAGGTGCTCGGCCTCACCTACGACAACTTCCGTCTCAAAATGGTCGGCCTCCTCGGCGAAGAAGCCGTCGCCTTCCTCGAAGGCAGCTTCGATTTCCTGATGAAGATCGTCCAGGCCAAGAGCCTTTCTGTCGTCTGGAAGATGATTATTGAGAAGGCCGACAATCTCATCGACTCCGTGCTCGATGGCGTCAAGAGCTGGGTTGTCAACAAGATCGTCACCATCGCCATCGTCAAGCTGGCCGCCCTCTTCAACCCCGTGGGCGCAATTGTCCAGGCCATTCAGGCCATCTACAAGACCATTACCTACTTCATCGACAAGGCCAAGCAACTCAAGGCCCTGGTCGATGCAGTCGTCAAATCCATCGCCAACATCGCAGCCGGCAAGCTCAGCGACGCCGCCAACTACGTCGAAAATTCCATGGCCGGGGCCATGACCCAGATCATCGCCTTCCTTGCCGAACAGTTTGGCCTCGGCGACATTGGCAAAAAGGTCAAGGAAGTCATCGACTCCGTCCAGGCAAAAGTCAACAAAGCCATCGACGGCGTCGTCAACTACATCGTCGCCAAGGGCAAGGGCTTCTACGAAAAGAGCAAGGACACCATCGGAAAAGTCCTCGAATGGTGGAAGCAGAAAAAAGTCGTCATGACCGAGGGCAAAGAACACTCCATCTATATGGATGGCACCGAAGACGCCCCCAAACTGCTCGTCGCCAGCTCGCCCGGCGTTCCCTGGTCTGAATACCTCGAAGCCCGCAAGAATTCCCTGCCCAAGAAGGCCCCAAAAAAGCAGAAAGACCTGCTCGACGAGACCAAGAAACTGGCTACCGACCTCGAAAAGCCCCTCGCCGCCACCACCGACCCCGCCGCCAAATCAAAGAATGTCGAGGAAAAGCGCAAGCTTTTCAACCAGGTCGCCAAGGCAATCATCGCGCTCGGCTTCTCCAAAGAAAAAGCGCCTGCCTCGGTCATCAAGTACGACCCACCGCGCTCTTCCGATGAAGGCGGCGTCAAGGCCAGTGCCTCAATCCTCAGTACCGACCATCCCAAGGGAACCGCGGTCAGCCGCACCGCGCCGCCGCCCATTTACACAAAGCTTGGCAGCCGTCAGAAGCACTACGTGCAGGGCCACCTGCTCAACAAGAATCTAGGTGGCCAGGGCATGAGCTTCAACCTCAGCCCCATCACCCGGTCCGCCAACAAGCAGCACTCCGACAAGATCGAAGAGACCGTCAAAGACTCCGTCAACAACGACAACAAAGTCATGCGCTACAAAGTTGAAGCCATCTACGGCACCCATGCAAAATCAGCCAAATTCCAAACCCTCCTCGACCTGAAAAACCAGGGCAAGAAAATGACCAAAGCTCAGGATGGTCAATTGGCCGAATTCGAGGCCGAGCAGAACCTCCCCGTCAAGTTTGAATGGGAGGCCCGCGAACTCAAGCGTGACGGCGACAAATGGGTCGACGACACCGACACCAAACCCATGAACGACCACGTAGACACCGAGATCATGCAGTAGAAAAGCCGTCAGAAAGAAGCATCCATGCCCAGCGGATTCCCCAACTCGCCCCGACTGCTCAAAGGCGGCATCGTCACCATGGACCCCACCAGTTCCACGGTCCAGAGCGTCATCGCGCTGCAGTACAACCCCGACTCGCTCACCCGCAGCCTGCAAATCCAGGCCGTCCCCGGCGGCGCAGATGGCGTCCGCGTCGATGCCCTGCGCCTGCGTGGCCCGGCCATTGAAACCATCAAGATCGAAGCCGAACTGGACGCCACCGATCAGCTCGAATTTCCCTCACAATTCCCCATCACCGCCCAGTACGGCCTGCAGCCCCAACTCGCCCAGCTCGAAATGCTCGTCAACCCCCAGGTCGAAACACTCATTGCCGACGACAATCTCGCCAACAGCGGCACCCTCGAAATCATCCCCCTCGAGCAGCCCCTGACCCTCTTCGTCTGGAGCAAGAGCCGCGTCGTACCCGTCCGCCTCACCGAATTCTCCATCACCGAAGAAGCCTTTGACCCCAACCTCAACCCCATCCGCGCCAAAGTCTCACTCGGCATGCGCGTGCTCAACGTCGATGACCTCGGATTCGCCCACCCGGGCGGACGCCTCTTCATGACCTACCTCACCAATAAACAGCAACTCGCCTCGCGCGCACCCTCCGTTCCACTCTCCGTGCTCGGCCTGGGAGGCATCCTATGAACTACCCATTGCAAGCACTGCTCAAAATGGGCGTCGTTCCGGCGGTCTCGTTTCCGCCCAACAGCCGTTACAGCGGCTCCTCCACGCTCACCTTCACCGCGCCCAACGGAGAAACCTTCTCCTACCTCGCCCGCCGCTTCGTCCCCCAGGCTCTCGCCGCCAACGGCTCGCCCAACTACTCGACCATCGCCCAGCACACCGTCCAGCAGGGCGACCGGCTTGACCTCATCGCCGCCAAATACCTTGGTGACCCGCTCATCTTCTGGCTCCTCTGCGACGCCAACGGAGCCATCCGCCCCGACGACCTCACCGCCAACCCCGGCACCGTAATCAACATCACGATGCCCCAGGGAATCCCCGGGGGAAGCAATGCTTAAGAGCATCCAGCTCAGCCTCATGATCGGCCCCATCGTGCCGCTCACCGTCCCGCGCGTCGTGCTCGACTCGCTGGCCGATGTTGAGGTCAAGGTCGATGATGTCGGCACCAGCGGCTTCCAGCTCCACTTCTCCATCGACAAGCAGTCGCCTCTGCAAATTCTCTTCCTGCTCACCGGCGGCGCACCTCTGCTCTTCATGCGCGTCATCGTGGTAGCCACCGCAAACGGCGTCTCCAATGTGCTCATCGACGGCGTCATCACCAACCACCAGATCGCCCCCGGCGACAAAGGCTCCAACTCGACCCTCACCATCACCGGCAAAGACCTCACCGCCCTCATGAACCAATCCGACTGGAGCGGCTTTCCCTTCCCCGCCTGCCCCGCCGAGGCCCGCGTCGCCCTCATCCTCGCCAAATACGCCATCTTCGGCATCATCCCGCTCATTATTCCCAGCATCATGATCGACGTCCCCATTCCCACCGACCAGATTCCATCGCAGCAGGGCACCGATCTTGAATACATCCGGTCTCTCGCCTTTCAGGTCGGCTACGTCTTCTACATCGACCCCGGCCCGGTTCCCGGCGTCAACAAAGCCTACTGGGGACCGCAAATCAAAGTTGGCCCCATCCAGCCCTCGCTCAACGGTGACATGGACGCCTACTCCAACGTCGAAAATCTCCATTTCACCTTCGATCAGGAGAAGAACCGAATTCCCATCGTCTACATCTACAACCCCGAGTCCGGCCTCACCATCCCCATTCCCATTCCGCCGGTAACCCCACTCAACCCACCTCTCGGCGCAATCATGGGCCTGCCCACCAACATCATGGGCGACCTCAAACCCACCCGCGACGATGTCGCCAAACGCCCCATCCCCCAGGCCATCATGATGGGCCTCGCCGAAGCCTCAGCCAATGCCGAGGGCGTCACCTGCGAGGGCTCACTCGATGTCACCCGCTACGGCGGCATCCTCAAGGCCCGCCAGCTCGTCGGCGTTCGCGGCGTCGGGCCAGCTTTCGACGGCCTCTACTACGTCAAGAGCGTTACCCACAAAATCAAACGCGGTGAATACAAGCAGCAGTTCACCCTCACCCGCAACGGACTGGTCTCCACCCTCCCGTCCTTGCCCAATGTGGCCTTCGCATGAGTCCTCAAGACCCCACCGCCCCCGGCGGCAGCACAAAACGCTACTACGGCAAGTACCGCGGCACGGTGATCATCAATCTTGATCCCGAGCAGCTCGGACGCGTCATGCTCCAGTGCCCCGACGTACTCGGCGAAACACCCTCCTCATGGGCCATGCCCTGCGTCCCGGTCGCCGGCATCCAGGCCGGCATCTTCTGTGTGCCCCCCATCGGCTCCCAAGTCTGGGTTGAGTTTGAACAGGGCAATCCCGACTACCCCATCTGGACCGGCGGCTTCTGGGGCCTGGTCGCCAGCGTTCCCGTCCTCGCCACAGCCCCGCCACCCATTCCGCCGGGCCAGAACATCCTGCTCCAGACCACCGGGCAAAACATGATTCTCATCAGCGACGCACCCCCCACCCCCGCCACCGGCGGCATCATGCTCAAGAGCACCACCGGAGCCATGATCGTCGTCAACGATTCCGGCATTTACATCAGCAACGGAAAGGGCGCCACCATCACCATGATTGGTCCCACTACGGACGTCAATCTTGGCGCACTTACAGTGATTTAACGATGCCCGCACCCATTCTCCATCTCGGCGCCACCGTCCTCTGCTCTCACGGAGGTCAGGCTCTGCCCACCATGCCCTCGCCGCGCGTCATGGCCATGGGCCAGCCCATCACCACCATCGCCGCCCCCTACACCGTCGCCGGATGCGCTTTCGTTCCGCCGGCCGGCAACGGTCCCTGCGTCACCGGCCAATGGGTCGTCGGCGCGGTTCGCGTCACCTCCATGGGCCAGCCGGTCGTCATCATGACAGGCATGGCCGTCTGCGTTCCCACCGGAACCCCACTGCTTCCGTTGGTAGCCCAAACCCGCGTTCTCGCCACATAAATTCAGGAGCCCGAAAAACCATGGCGACTAACCTCTATTTCCCGTATCAGCTCGATGGCCGGGGCCGCACCCGCCAGGCCACCACCGCTGAATACGTCCGCCAACTGGTCGAGCAGGTGCTCTTCACCTCTCCCGGCGAACGCGTCAATCTGCCCGACTTTGGCAGCGGTCTGCTCCAGATTCCCTTCGCGCCCAACAGCCTGGAGATGGCCGCCGCCACCCAGTTCACCGTCCAGGGCGCGCTCCAAAAATGGCTTGGCCATTCCATCAAGGTCCTTTCCGTGACCGCCGACTCGGTCAACGAAAAGCTCACCGTCACCGTCACGTACGTCCTCCTCAATACCGGAGTCACCGAAGTCCAGACCTTCGTCGCGGGAGGCGCACAATGAGCGCAACCCAGTACAGTTGCTGCAACGACCCCCGCCGCGCCGCCATTCTCGGCAACCCCACGCTCAACGGCATCGACTACCTCGAAGTCCTCGACCACGACGCCATCGCCCTCTCCCTGCCCAATCAGCCCAGCCCTCGTCAGCAAACCCTCCTCATCCATTGCCTCAAGCCCGTTCCCGCCGCGCCTGCAACCAAGAACATACGCATCACCGGCGGCGAAAGCATCACCAGCATCACCGCCGCCTGGGTTTCGACCGCTCTCGCGCCGCCAGCCGCCTTAACTAACCTGCTTGAGCAGAATTACTTACAGTCCCTCGCCGACGCCGCCAACGTAATCGTCGTCCGCACTTCAGTCGCCGGAGACTTCGCCGCCTACACCCTGCGCCTGGTCAACGATGCAGCCCAGGCCGCGCTCACTCCCTTCGACTCCACCGTCGCCCTTGACGGCTTTGACCCCCAGCTCGCCGAAGTCACCTTTCGCTTCAAAGTCGAGTGCGGCCCGGAATTCGACTGCGCTCCACCCCCCGCCGATTGCCCACCAGACCAGCCCACGCCGCCGCCCATCAACTATCTCGCCAAGGACTACGGCAGCTTCCGCACCGTCATGCTCGACCGCCTCAGCCAACTGGTCCCCGGCTGGAGCGGAAACTCCGCTTATGGTGGAGAAGCCGACCTCGGCGTCGCCCTCGCTGAACTCGTCGCCTACGTCGGCGACCGCCTCAGCTACCAGCAAGACGCCATCGCCACCGAAGCCTACCTGCAGACCGCCCGCAGCCGCATCTCCCTTCGCCGCCATGCCCTGCTCGTCGACTACATGGTCCACGACGGCTGCAACGCCCGCACCTTCATCCAGCTCCAGGTCGCAGGCAACCCCGGCGACCTGATTCCGCTCGACCGCCACAAGACTCGCTTCTACACCTACGCCCCCGGCATGCCCCCCACCCTCGCCGTCGGCGCTGGCAATGAGGAGGCCGCCCGCCTCGCCGGTGTTCAGGTCTTTGAACCCATGCAGGACGCCAACCTCTACCCCGAACACAACCAGATCTCCTTCTACACCTGGGGAGACTCCGACTGCTGCCTCCCCGCCGGTGCCACAGCCGCCACCCTCTACGGCAGCCTGCCCAATCTCAAAGTCGGCGACATACTCATCTTCCAGGAGGTCAAAGGGCCCCAGACCGGCAACCCGGCCGACGCCGACATCCGCCACCGCGCCGCCGTGCGCATCACCCAGATCGCAGTCGTCGACGGCCACGGTAACCCCCTCGTCGACCCGCTTTTTGAAGACAAAACCGGCCTCCCCATTACCAGCGCCGCCCAGAAGCCAACACCGATTACCGAGATTCAATGGTCCAAGGAAGACGCGCTCCGCACCCCCGTCTGCATCTCCTCCACCTTCCTCGACGACCATGGCGATGCGCAGCAGGTCAACGACGTCAGCATCGTTTACGGCAACGTCGTCCTCGCTGATCACGGCCTCAGCTTTCCTTCAATTCCCATCGGCACTGTCCCCGCCCCGCGCATCTACCAGCCGCCCAGCCCCAATCGTGATCGCTGCAATCCCACCGAACCTGTCCCGGTCCCCGCCCGCTACCGTCCGGTTGTTCCTGATAGCCCCATCACCCAGGCCGTCCCGCTCACCCTGATTGCATCAGTCGTCGGCCCCGCTGCCATCGACCCCACTCAATCTGCAACCGCGCTGCTAGCTACCAATGCCAACGCCGCCCTGCCCGCCATTCACCTTCAAGGCACCCTCCACGCCATCACCGAGCCCTGGGACCCAGCCTTGCAGCTACTTGAAGACAGCGAAACCACCCGCAACTTCGTCGTCGAAGTCGAATCGAACGGCATCGCCACCCTCCGCTTTGGCGACAACATCAACGGCAAATCTCCTGAAACCGGCACGTCGTTCACCGCAACCTACCGCATCGGCAACGGAACAGCTGGCAACGTCGGCGCTGATTCGCTTACCCGCCTCGCCGCCGCCGATGCCCGCATCCAATCCTGCCGCAACCCGCTTCCTGGCCAGGGTGGCATCGACCCTGAGACCAACGACCAGATCCGCCGCCGCGCTCCGCAGGCCTTTCTATCCCAGCAGCGGGCCATCACCATGGCCGACTACCAATCCATCGCCGACCGCAACACTCAGGTCGACCGCTCCGTCGCCAACCTCCGCTGGACCGGCAGTTGGTACACCGTCTTCGTCGCCGTCGAACCAGTCGGCGCTGGCACCCTCACCTCGACCCTAAAAACTCAGCTCCTCCGCGATGGCAACCGCTACCGCCTCGCCGGCCAGGACCTCGAAATCGACACCCCCGAGTACCTGCCCCTCGAAATCGCACTCGACATCTGCGTCGACCCCAGCTACTTCCGCGCCGATGTTCAAAAAGGCCTGCTCCAGGTCCTCGGCTCGCAGTCGCTCCCCAACGGCACCAAAGGCCTCTTCTACCCCGACAGCTTCACCTTTGGCCAGACCGTTTACCTCAGCCCCATCTACGCCGCCGCCCGCTCCGTCCCCGGTGTCCGGGCCGTACAGGCCACGGTTTTTCAACCGCAGGGCATCGATACTCAGCAGTACCTCCAGTCCGGCGAAATCCCGCTTGGCGCGCTCCAGGTTGCTCGCCTCGACAACGATCCCAGTTTCCCCAATCACGGGCAGCTCACTCTGAATCTGGAGGGTGGCAAATGAGCATCCCCAACCGCATTCATCAAAAGGAGGCATCCGCATGAGCTGCACTCAAGGCTCCAACTGCACCTGCGGCTGCTGCGGCGGCATCGCCGTTGAAACCCCGCAAGGCATCCAGAACCTCCCCGGCCAGCCCGCCATCACCTACCGCGCCGGTACCTGGGCCAGTTTCCGCGAATCCATGCTCGCCCGCCTTTCGAGCGCCGAACTCCCCGCGCTCGCCAGCCTTCGTACCCGCGATTCCGACGACTTCTCCATCGCCTTTCTCGATGCCAGCTCCGTCGTCCTCGACATCCTCACCTTCTACCAGGAGCGCCTCGCCAACGAAAGCTACCTCCGTACCGCAGTCCAACAGCGCTCTCTCATCGAACTCACCCGGCTCATCGGCTATCAGCCATCGCCCGGTGTCTCCGCCTCCACCTACCTCGCCTTCACCCTCAAATCAGCCCCCGGCCAGCCACCCAATCCCAACAACCCGGCCATCACCATCCCCGCCGGAACCCAGGCCCAGAGCGTCCCACCCCAGGGCCAGCAGCCCCAGACCTTTGAAACCGCCACCGACATTCCCGCCAAACCAGACTGGAATGCGCTCACCATCCAGACCGGCATCCCCTGGACACCCGTAGACGGCGCAACCACCCTTTATCTGGACGGAACCAGCACCCAACTCCAGCCCGGCGACGCCATTCTCGTCGTCGGTGACGAGCGCAAAAACGTCACTGGCACCCCTGGCGGCGGCGACTGGAACCGCTGGGACATCCGCATCGTCCTCACCGTCGAGCCCGACACCGCCAACAGCCGCACCCGTATTAGTTGGAACGAAGGCCTTGGCGCGCCCAGCGGCACCGTTCCCCCCGCCGCCAAAAATCCCCGTGTCTTCGCCTTCCGCCAGCGCGCCGCGCTCTTTGGCTACAACGCCATCGACCCCAATATGCTGCACGCCGACGTTGCCGCCAACCTCGCTGCCATCGGCAAACTCACCGACTACGGCGGCACCGGTACCACCGACTACGAGTGGAACGGCCTCACCCCCAGCACCCAAATCGACCTCGACATCGTCTATCCCAAGGTCACGCAAGGCAGCTGGGTGGCGCTGGTGCTTCCTCAAGGAGCAGACCCCTCCCGCTCCCTGCCCGGCTACGTCGAGCTCTATCAGGCCAGTGCAATCGACACCATCACCCGCGCCGACTTTGGACAAAGCGGCAAGGTCACTCGCATTTCGCCCGACCGCACCGACGATCTCAGCGCCTTCCGCCCCAAACGCGCCGTCGTCCTCGCTCAGAGCGAAGAGCTCCCCGTCGCCCGCCAGCCGCTCGACTTCCCGCTCTACGGCACAATCATCGACCTCGACAGCGTTCGCCCCGACCTGGTCAAGGCCACCGTCATCGCCCTCTTTGGCAAGGCCCAGAAGCTCGCCGTCGCCCAGGGCGTCAACAACCTCCAGTTCATCCCCGACGACCGCTCCACGGTCACACCCGTCAATCCCGGCGACATCTTCACGCTCGCCTCACCCTCCGCCCTGCCCGTCAACCTCAACCAGACCATCCCCGATTGGGGCACCTACCCCACCCCCGTCACCCTCAGCCTGCTCGACTCCCAGGGCCGCCCCGGTTCAATTTCAGCCGTTCTCAGCAACTTCGTTCTCATACCCACCACCAAAGACGACCCCACCATCAGCGAATACGCCGTCGTCGCCTCGGTCAGCAACACCATCGACCCCTATCCGCAAACCCAGATCGTTCTCTCCGGCAATCTCACCTTTGCCTATGAACGCTCAACCTGCACCGTCAACGCCAACGTCGCCCTCGCGACTCACGGCTCGTCCGTCACCGAAATCCTCGGCAGCGGCTCGGCTGCCACCCCCAACCAAGCCTTCGCCCTCCGCCAGACACCGCTCACCTTCGTCCCGGCGGCCACCCCCTCCGGCAGCGCCAGCTCGCTCACCATCAGGGCCAGCGGAGTGCAATGGACCGAAGTCCCCAGCCTCTATCAGCAACCCGGCACCAGCCGCCTCTTTGCAACCCTCAACCAACCCGGAGGCAACACCACCGTTCTCTTCGGCGACAGCGTCGAAGGCGCAACCCTCCCCAGCGGCCAGAACAACATCCAGGCCACCTATCGCATCGGGCTCGGCGCTGCCGGCAACGTCTCCCAGGGCACCCTCACGACTCTGATGGACCGCCCCATTGGCGTCAGCGGTGTCATCAATCCTGAGGCCGCCACTGGAGGCCAGGACCCCGCAAGCATCAGCGACATTCGCAGCGATGCGCCGCAGACCGTCCTCACCCTCGGCCGCGCCGTTTCCATTGCCGACTACCAGAACTTTGCCTCAAGCTTTGCCGGCATCGCCAAAGCCTATGCACTCTGGATTCCCGCCGGTCCTGGCCGAGGCGTCTTTCTTACCCTTGCAGGCGTCGCTGGCGCAGCCCTTCCCAGCAGTAATCCCACACTCAGCAAGCTCATCCAGGCCCTCCGGAACTACGGCAGCCCCCTCACTCCTCTCCATGTCGTCAGCTTCCTTGAAACCCTCTTCGGCCTCAGCGCCCAGCTCGCCTATGACCCCGCCTACGACCCCACCGCCGTCAAAGCCCAGGTCCGCCAGACCCTCGCCACTGCCTACAGCTTCTCCAATCGCACCTTCGGGCAGGGCCTTTCTGTCGATGAATTGGCCACCGTCATCCAAAACGTCCCCGGCATCGTCGCCGTCAACGTCACCGAAATCCACATCGTCGCCACCAGTGCTGCTGGTGACCTGACCGGCTCTCAGGGCGGCAACCTCACCCTGACCCGGCTCAATGCCTGGCTCTCGCAGCAGGTCACGCTGCCGCGTCCGCCGTCAGATTCGGCACAGCGCATCTGCGCCTACCTGCCCGTGCCCAGCCTTACCGCGCTGCCGCAGCCCGCAGAAATCCTCGTTCTTCACCCAGACCCTGCCCAGGTCACGTTAGGAGACATGGCATGAGCACCCCTTCTTCGACTCCGGCCTCCGCTCTTTTTAACCTGCTGCCCGCCGTCTACCGCATCCGCGATGCAGAGATTGCCGCTTCGCGCAATCTCCTCACCGATGCTGAAACCGCCCAGCTTGCCGCCCTCCAGGCACTCGGTCCGGCCCTCAATCCCACCCAGCAACAGGAACTGGACAGCCTTCTCGCCAAAGCCGCCCGCGGCCCTCTGGCCTCCATCCTCGCCGTCGTTGAAGAGCAACTCGCCATCCTCGCCGAAAATCTCGACCAGCTCTACGACGACCAGTTCATCGAAACCTGCGCCCCCTGGGTCATTCCCTACATCGGCGACCTCATCGGTTACCAGGCCGTCAACGGAATCGCACCCGCTGTCGCCAGCCCCCGCGCAGAGGTCGCCCACACCATCTCCTTCCGCCGCCGCAAAGGCACCATCCTCGTCATGGAACAGCTTGCCCAGGACGTCACCAACTGGGGGGCGCATGCCCAGGAGTTCTTCCTCCGCCTAGCCACCACCCAGTACATGAATCACATCCGCCCAAGCAACCACTACGCGCCCAACCTGCGCCAATGGGAGCCGGCGAGCTTTCCCATCGGCTACCAGAACTCCGGCTTCGACGAAACCGCCCACACCGTCGATGTCCGCCGCATCGCTACAGGCCGTGGCCGCTACAACATCCAGAACATCGGCATCTTTCTCTGGTCGCTCAACGCCTACAGCCTCACCCACGCTCCGCTCGCCGCCGTTCTCGGCCAATCCCGATGCCTGCGCTTCAATGCGCTGGGCCGCGACCTGCCGCTCTTCAACCTACCCGTCCCCCAGGGTGCGGACATTACCGACCCCGCCACCCCCCGGAACGTCCCCGACTGCCTTACCCGCCGGGCACTCTGCCGCGACCTCGACCGCATCACCGGCCCTCACCCTCTCGCACCCCTCTACTACGGCGAAGGACTCAGCCTGCAGCTCTATAAGGGCACCAATCCCCCTACCCCCATCGACGCCGCCAACGTCCGTGTCGCGAACCTGTCCGGTCCCGATGGCTCCTGGAACAATATGCCCCAGGCCGGCGACCCCATCGCCATTGACCCGCAACTGGGCCGCGTCGCCCTGCCCCCAGCCTTCCGCGCCCCCGTCACCGCCACCTGGTACTACGGCTTCAACGCCGACCTCGGCGGCGGCGAATACTCCCGCATCGCCACCTTCTCCGCCACCCCCGCTCAGCCCGTCGCCCATGTCCCCGCAGATTTCGCCACCATCCACGACGCACTGGCTTCGCTCGCCGGCGACGGCGTCGTCGAAATCACTGACTCCGGCACCTACTCCGAGCCCACCGGCCTCCAGATCGACGTCAAAGCCAGCGGCCATATCGAAATCCGCGCCGCCGACGGAGCCCGCCCCACCCTCCTCATCGGCGACGCCATCCGCGCCACCGGCGGCACAGAAAGCATCCTCGAAATCAACGGCCTCGTCGTCGCCTACGCCCCTGCCGCAGCCCCCACACCCGCAGCCCTGCTCGAAATCCTCGCCACCGCCGGCAACACCCTCACCCAGCTTGGCCTGCGCCATCTCACCCTCACCCCCGGCTGGGCGCTCAACCCCGATGGCTCCCCGCAGGCCGCCTACGCGGGTCTCCCCACCGCCCGCATCGACATTCCCGGCCTCGCGCTCACTGTCGAAAAATCCATCCTCGGCGGCCTCTGGCTCCATGGCCAATCCACCGCATCTCTCACCAATTCGATCCTCGACGCCACCGACCTTACCCTGCCCGCCTGTGTCGCCAGCATCGACCCAATCACTCAGCTCCCCCACGCCAGCGGAGCTCTCACGATGGTCGGCTGCACGGTGATCGGCAAGGTCCATGCTTCGCTCCTCACCCTCGTTTCAAACTCCATCTTCTGGGCGCAGCTCACCCAAGCCGACTCCGCCGGACCCTATCCGCTCTGGCGCGCCTCGCTCTGGGCAGATCGCAAACAAGAGGGATGCGTCCGCTTCAGCTACCTGCCCGAAGCAGCCATCACCCCCCGCCAGTTCCATTGCCTCACCCGCAGCCGCAACATCGACCAGCCCGTCTTCTATTCGCTGCGCTACGGCGACCCCGGCTACGCCAAACTCACACCCACCACCCCCGACACCATCCGGCGCGGAGCCGACGATGGAGGCGAAATGGGCATCTTCCATTTCCTCCTCGCCCCCCTCCGCGAAACCGACCTCAACATCCGCATGCGGGAATACCTCCCCGTAGGCCTCGAATTCGGCGTCATTTACCAAAACTGACACGGCATTTCACCAGGTTTCACTAAGTTTCACCGGGTTTGACCCAAGTTTGAAAGGAACCCCTCCCATGAGCTTCGACAGCAGTCGCTTTACCTTCAATCCGTGGAATGACTTTTTCGGAGTCGTCATGCAGCAGGGCCGCGTCCAGATCGACGCCGACTGGAACGAGTGGCTCGCTGAACTCTCGCGCCGCATCCAGGCCGGAGCACTCGACACCTTTGGCCGCGCCGTCGTTCCCCAGACCACCCCCCATGGCTTTGAAATCACCCTCGGCACCGACCCCAGCGGCGCCACTGAAGTCCTCATCGGTCCCGGCCGCATGTACATCGACGGCCTGCTCGCCGAAAATCACGGCCAGCCCGTCCCCCTCTCCGGCGGCCCCTTGACCAGCTGGACCCCCGGAAGTCCCTCCTCGCCCTCCGCCCCGCCAGCCGGCCTCAACTGGGACACGGCCCTCGCCGAACTCGTCGGCCAAAATCCCGTCCCCTACCCCCAGCAGCCCTATCTGCCCCAGGCCACCTTCCCCACCACCGGCGGCCCTTACCTCGTCTACCTCGACGTCTGGCAGCGCGAAGTCACCTTCCTCGAAGACCCCGACCTCGTCGAAAAAGCCGTTGGCGTTGATACCACCGGACGCCTCCAGACCATCTGGCAAGTCAAATGGCTCGACGCCAGCAGCACTACCGGCGTCAGTTGCTCCACACCCGACTCCGACATCCCTGAATGGCAGGCGCTTCTGCTCCCGCCAGCCGCGCAACTCTCCACCGGCGTCGTCCAGTCCACCCAGTCCGGCCCCTGCTGCCTCGCCCCCAATACCGGCTACACCGGCCTCGAAAACCAGCTCTACCGCGTCGAGATCCACCAGCCCAAAGGCATCGAACCCCAGGACAAACCCACCTTCAAGTGGTCCCGCGACAACGCCTCGGTCGCCACCGGCGTCACCACCATCGCCCAGGGTGGCACCAGCCTCGTCGTTCAGAGTACCGGCCGCGACACTGTCCTCCGCTTCAACCCCAATGACTGGGTCGAAATCACCGACGACTTCCAGGAACTGCAAGGCCTCCCCGGCAGCCTCCGTCAGATCAACACCGTTACCGACGCCTCCTCAACCATCACCCTCTACGACGCCATCTCCACCGTCGATTTTCCCGTCGATGCCAACGGACTCACCGACCCCCAGCGCCACACCCGCATCCGCCGCTGGGACCAGAAAGGCAAGGTCTACCAAAGCGATCTGACCACCGTCTGGGTTGACCTCGACGCCGCCGGAGCTACCGGAGACATTCCAGTTCCCCCGCCCGGGACCACACTCGTCCTGGAAGACGGCGTCACCGTCAGCTTCAATCTGGCTGGGGGCGGCTTCCCCTACAAGACCGGCCAATTTTGGAACTTCGCCGCCCGCTCCACCGACGGCACCGTCGAATACCTCGACTTTGCCCCACCTCGCGGCATCCACCACCACTACGCCCACCTCTCCGTCGTCGACCTCGCCGCCGGCACCGCCAGCAACTGCCGCACCCCCTGGCCGCCTGACTTCTCAAGCGACTGCTGCGGATGCACCATCACCGTCAAACCCGCCGACCTCAGCGCGGCCACCGACCTCCAGGCAATTCTCGACAAGCTCAGTGGCAAGCCGAACCGCAGCACCCTCTGCCTCGCACCCGGCAGATACATCCTCACCAACCCGCTCTACCTCGGTCCCAACCACGCGCGCATCTCCATAGAGGCCTGCCAGCCCGGCACCGCCTTCATCCTCGCCGACGACAATTCCACCGACAATTTCACCGACGGCCTCATCGTCCTCGACCGCGCCCCCGGCATCACACTCAGCGGCCTGGTTCTTGAGCTTCCATCCACCAATTTCAAGAGAAACCACTTCGCGGGATTACCCCTCAACGCCCTCGACCCCGGCGTACGCGCCATCGCCCAGAACCTCTCCGTCTCCATTGGCCTGCGCGTCGTAAACGTCTCCGGCCTCACCGTTGAAAATTGCATCTTTGACGCAATCCTCAGTGCGGCCGTCCTGCGCAAAAAGGACACCATCGGCAACCAGAGCTATCAATTCACCGCTGGCATCTTTGCTTCCGGCCTCGTCAGCGGACTCCACGTCGAGGGCAACACCTTCAGAGGCAACGGCGACTTCAGCGCCGGATACCTGCACGCGCCCGCTGCCAACTTCATCGATCCCAGCACCTTCTTCAAGAAGAATCCGGGCGGTTTTAAACGCCGTCAGCCAGCTCAAAACGCGCAAAAGCTCTCCGCCATCCACTCCGCGCTCGACTTCATCCTGCATAAGGTCCAGGAAGCTGTCACCCCCACGCAAGCAAGCCCTGCCGCAGCAACCGAGTCAAAACCGGCTGCTCAGACCACTCCCCAGGCTGCCGAGCAACCGGCCGCCGCACCGCAAACCGCGACAGCTCAGGCAGCAGTAACTCAAGCAGCGCAGCCCCAGGACGCCGCCAGACCCAAATTCAACACCGGCCCCGGCGTAAACCGCCCCCCGGCGCAGGTTGCCGTCAATAGCGGCGGATTTGATATCTTCGTTTCTTCCAGCACCCACGCAGAATACGGCGGAACTGCCCTGCCAGCCCAGTTGCGCGCAGCCGTCATTTCCGGCAACACGTTCTCTGGCCTCAGCTTAGCCGTGCTCATCCTCGCCACCACCGAATCCGTCGACCTGCTCAGTAACCAGCTCCGCGCCTGCCACGGAGGTTTCTGGCTGCTCACCCCCGGCGACGCCTTCCTTCTCACCGAAGAGCCGCAGGAACTCGGCACTTTCGGCCTGGCCTTCGCCATGGGCTATCCCCTCCCCAAAGGCGACACCAACACCCTCACGACCATCGCACCCGCTCCTGACCCGGTCTTCATCTACGAGGGCGCTCAGAGCTACACCGACTCCGCCAGCGATCTCTGGAGCCCAACCTCCCAGGCTGCCAACGTCACCGTAGCCGGAGGTTCACTCTCCCAACCCGTTCCCGCGCCTCAGATATTCGGCGCATCGCCAGACTCCTCCGATCAAGCCCTCTATCAAAGCGAACGTTACGGCCAATCCTTCACTTACACCTTCTCCAGCCTGCCCGCTGGCTACTACACCGTCACCCTCAAGCTCGCGGAAATCTTTTGGAGCGCCGTCGGACAAAGAATCTTTGATGTCTCCATCAACGGCACTCAAGTCCTCAACAAGCTCGATCTCATCTCCGACAGCGGCGCCAACGTCGCCGACGACCAGGTTTTCATCGGTATTCCCTCCGTCGGCGGCAACATCACCATCACCTTCACCGGCGACAGCTCCAGCCCCGACACCAATGCCAAATCAGGGGCCATCGAAATCCTGCCGCAGTGGTCCGCCGCGTTCCTCTCCACCTTCACGTCCACCATCGGCACCGGAGCCACCCTCGACGATCTGCAGCACTTCTACCTCGAAATCGCCCAACTCGCCCAGCAGGCCTACGCCAGCGCCTCAGTCGTTACATCCCGCCTGCGCGTCGAAAACAACGAGATGCAGCGCCTCACCTCCATGGGGCTCCTTGTAATCGGAGATGACCAGGTCCAGACGGGTCGGCATGGATCTCTGATGGTCCTTGCAAATCGCATGAACATGTCCTCGCCCTTCAACAACCTGTCCGGCGGGTTCGCCAAAGGAGGGCAGAGCAAAGACGCACTGTCTCCGGAAGCAAGCGTCGAGTACTCCCCCTTCTCCAGCATTGTTGTCATCTACCTCGTCTCACGATGTGTGGTCGCCAACAACATGGTCATCAATGAAACGCAGAGCTTCTATCGAATCGCAATGATTCTCTCTGCCGGACAGATGAACCAACCCCAATCCACTGTGCCGCCGCCAGAGGTCAACGTCATGGCCAACATCTTCCAGGGCCGCATCAACGTTCAGCCCAATCGACAGCAGTACCTCAACAACCAGAACGTCGTTTACCCGGTAAACACATGGAACTTCCTCAACACGATCATTCCCTGACCCCTGATCCCAGCCTCAGAAAGCAGAAAGGGCCCGTCTCTCCGAAGAGACGGGCCCGGTCATTCAATCTGAACTCTCACCTGAAGAATTGAACCGCTTGATTCACTCAGGCGAGAAGACGGCGATGCAATTCCGCGCAAAGCCCAGCGGCAAACAACACCACCAGCACAACTGCACCAACACCGCTCAGCAATACATTCACACTGGACCTCATATCATTCCTCCGTAGCCGATACTGCCCGCATCCAGGAGGGAATACGGGACAATCTATGTATCAGTAGTGGCAATGGGAGCTCGATCGTGACAATCGAAATCGCGACACCAAGCCGCCTGCCTGATTTCAATCTTCCAGCTATGCACAATCAATTGATGGGCTGAATTGGTCACAACCTCAGGAGACTTGCAATATATCGATTTACTCGGTATAACGAAGGCGCTTATGAATGACACTGTCTTCACCCGGCCCAACCACAATTCCCGACTTGCCCTGATCCTCACCGGGGCGTGCATAGCCATGATTTTGACCGTGTTTGCACCTTGGTCCCTCGGCCAATCTCCAGCTTCCGATCCCACGATCAAAGCAAAACCACGCAACGGCACAGGCGCCTACGCCACTGGACACTATCGCAATCTCTTCGTCGAGCAGGGTCACCCTGCAAAAGAAGTCTCCGCAAAGATTGACGCCGCCTATCAGCAGCTCTTCCACGGCGACCCGCAAACCCAGGCCATCTACTTTGAAACCGGCAAAAACGCCAACGGCCCCCTCGCCTACATCACCGACTGGGCCAACCACGACGCCCGCACTGAGGGCATGTCCTACGGCATGATGATCTCCGTCCAGCTCAACCACAAGCGCGAGTTCGACGCCATCTGGAACTGGGCCATGACCTACATGTACATCAGCGACCCCCATCATCCCTCGTATGGGTATTTCTCCTGGTCCTGCAAGACCGACGGCACACCCAACGAAGAAACCCCCGCACCAGACGGCGAAGAATACTTCGTCATGGCGCTCTATTTCGCCTCGGCTCGCTGGGGCAATGGCACCGGCATTTACGACTACAAGGCCCAGGCCGACACGCTGCTGACGGCCATGCGCCACCGCGCCCTCATCTCCGGGCCCACACGCTTCGGCCCCCGCAGCGTCGCCAACGAGGTCGATGAAGCCTCCAAAATGATCCGCTTCGTCCCCGGCGTTGACCGCGCCGGCTTCACTGACCCCTCCTACCACCTGCCGGCTTTCTATGAACTCTGGGCGCGCTGGGGACCAGTAGCCGACCGCGAATTCTGGGCCCAGGCCGCCGAAGCCAGCCGCGAATTCTTCCCAAAGACCACCGACCCGGCCACAGGACTCGCGCCCAACTACGCTAACTTCGACGCCACCCCAAAGGTCACACGTTCACCCGAGTCCTCCACCTTCAGCTACGACGCCTGGCGCACCGCCAGCAACTGGTCCGTCGATTGGAGCTGGTGGCGCAAGGCTCCTCAGGAACAAGTCCTCAGCGACCGGATCCAGGCATTCTTTGCGAGCCAGGGCCTCGACAAATACGTCGATCAATATACTCTCGATGGCAAACCCCGCTCGACACGCCACTCAACCGGCCTCGTCGCCACCAACGCCGTCGCCAGCCTGGCCGCCACCAAGCCGCTTGCCAACGAATTTGTCGAAGCTCTCTGGAAAACTCCCGTCCCCTCCGGCGAACAGCGCTACTACGACGGAATGCTCTACACCATGAGCATGCTCCACCTCAGCGGAGAGTTTCGCATCTGGGCTCCAAAGTAAGCAGGATCTCAACTCCCAGGCCATTCCACCACCGTGGAATGCCGCGTGTTTTTCGGAGTCTATTCCATGACCATTTCCCGTTACTATCCTCATTTCTTCGCGATCCTCTTCATGATCGCTCTTTGCGAGCCGCCCCCAGTCCACGCTCTCGGCCAGGATAAGTATGTTACGGTCACTCCCGTCAGTGGCAGCCTGCCTCTCGTCGCAGCTGGCCGTTCCGCCACCATTTATGTTGACCCCGCCGACTTCCCCGGAGTTACCCGCGCTGCGCGTGACTTGCAACAAGACATCGAACGAGTTACCGGAGTTGCGCCCACCCTCACTTCAGACAGCAGCTCACTCCGCGGCGATATCGTCATTCTCGGCACCCTCGCGCATAACAAGCTGATTGACCAGCTCATTGCATCACATACCTTGAATGCCACCGCCATTACCGGCAAATGGGAATCAACCATCACCAGTGTCATCGACAAGCCATTCAAAGGTGTAACTCGCGCACTCGTCATCGCCGGCAGCGACAAGCGCGGCAGCATCTTCGGCATTTATGACCTGTCTGAGCAGATAGGCGTATCGCCCTGGTACTGGTGGGCCGATGTTCCCGTCATTCATCGAGATGCGCTCTATGTTTCTGCCGGCAGCCACATCGAGGGGGAGCCAGCCGTCAAATACCGCGGCATCTTCCTCAACGACGAGGCCCCCGCCCTCACCGGCTGGGTCAACGCCACCTATGGCGGATACAATCACAAATTCTATGTCAAAGTATTTGAGTTACTGCTCCGCCTGCGCGCAAACTACCTCTGGCCCGCCATGTGGGGTAGCGCCTTCAATGAAGACGACCCCGACAATGCCCGCCTCGCCGACGAATATGGCATCGTCATGGGCACCTCGCATCACGAACCCATGCTCCGCGCACAGCAGGAGTGGAAGCGCCACGGCAATAACATCTGGGATTACTCCACCAACAAGGATGTCCTTGATAAGTTCTGGTCCGAGGGCATCGAGCGTAACAAGAACTTCGAAAGTACTATCACCCTCGGCATGCGTGGCGACGGCGACATGCCCATGACCGAGGGCGCAAACATTGCCCTGCTTGAACACATCGTCGCCGACCAGCGCCAGATTCTAGCCGATCACAACACCCCAACCCTCGCCAGCAACCCCAAGGTCTGGGCGCTCTACAAAGAGGTGCAGGAATATTACGAAAAAGGAATGCGCGTCCCCGACGACATCACCTTGTTATGGTGCGACGATAACTGGGGAAATATCCGCCGACTCCCCACTCCAGAAGAACGCCAGCGCCCCGGCGGCGCAGGTATCTACTACCACTTTGACTATGTCGGCGACCCCCGCGACTATAAGTGGATCAACTCCAATCCCATCGCCAAAGTATGGGAGCAGATGAACCTTGCGCTGAACTACGGTGCCGACCGCATCTGGATTGTCAACGTGGGCGACCTCAAGCCGATGGAATTCCCCATCGAGTACTTCCTCAACCTCGCGCGCCGCCCCAATCGCTGGGGCAAAGACCACACTCAGGAATTCACACAGCTCTGGGCCGAGCGCGAGTTCGGCAGCACCTACGCCAGTGAAATTGCCGAACTGATGACCCGATACACGCAGTACAACGGCCGCCGCAAGCCCGAGTTACTTGACACCGATACTTTCAGTCTCGAAAACTACCGCGAAGCAGACCGTGTCGAACAGGACTGGATTGACTTATCCTCAAAGGCCGACGCTATCGCTTCCAAACTACCCGCAAACGTCAGCGACGCCTTCTTTGAGTTAGTGCTCTACCCCCTCAAGGCCAGCGCAATTGTCAATCAGCTATACATCACAGCCGGCCGCAACCGCCTCTACGCCAGGCAGGGCCGAGCCGATGCCAACGATCTTGCCGAGAAGGCCCGCGCCCTCTTCAAGGCCGATGCCGACCTGACCTATGCCTATAACCATCAACTGGCCCAGGGTAAGTGGAATCACATGATGGACCAGACCCACCTCGGCTACACCTTCTGGAATGAACCGCCCCTGAACACCATGCCAGCAGTCACCGAGGTGCAGCCAGCCAGTGAAGCGCGCATGGGCGTTGCTGTCGAAGGCACCGCCAGCACCACTGGCCCATGGCGTCTCTCCTTCGATGCCATCCAGCAACAGTCCCGCTACATCGATATTTTCAATCGCGGATTGCAATCATTCACCTATACTGCAACCGCCACTGAGCCCTGGGTCATCCTCAGCCGGTCCGACGGCGAGGTTTCAAAGAAAAGCCGCCTCACCGTATCGATTGATTGGAGTAAGGCGCCCTTCGGCACATCAAAGGCTAACCTCGAAGTGACCCAGCTCAAGGGCGCAAGCATTCCAGTTACCATTGAAGCGTTTCGGCCCATGCCTGACATTGCCGCAGCCATAGCAGCATCGCACGGCTCCTTTGTCGAATCGGAAGGCTATCTGTCCTTCGAAGCCGAGCATTTCGTTGAATCAGCGCCTACGCCCTTGGCCCGTTGGGATCGCATCCCCGAATACGGCGCAACCCTCTCCGGCATGGAAGTCTTCCCGGTAACATCCCACAGCGTGGATACGACCGATGAGAGGCCCTCACTCGCTTATCACCTATATCTATTCAATACTGGCGACTATCACCTGCAAATTACCACAGGCCCCACGTTGAACTTTGTCCCCGGCCGCGGACTCCGACTCACGATTGCCCTCGACGACCAGCCACCGCATATCATCGACACCCTCGAACATAACTCCGAGAAAGATTGGTCCAGAGTAGTGAGCGATCAAGTCAGGCGGGTCGAGACCACAGTGAAAATCGCCGCACCCGGTCTCCACACCCTGAGAATCGGCATGATAGATCCTGGCCTGGTCCTCGAGAAATTCGTCTTGAGCAAAGACCCTCTCAAACCCAGCTATCTCGGCCCGCCAGAGAGCTACCGCGTTCCATTGGTGCAATCAATTCAATTTGCGCCATAGGGCAGAGCCGCCAGTTTTCCATGTCCCACGCAAAAAGGACCAGCCAGGGTGGCCGGTCCTTTTTCCTTGTTCGCAAAGTTCATTGAATGCTCGCTTCCTATAACCCGCAAGCTCGCCCGCCAACTTATCCCTTGAACCCGGCAGCAGCATGCGCTCCGTCGCAATAAGGCTTGTTCGCCGAGGCACCACAGCGGCAGAATGCCGTGCTCGTCGTCGTAGCGATCGTCTGCTTTGCAGCGTTCTGCACGGTGAGCGGTCCGTCCGCCAGCAAAGGGCCATCCGGCAGCGGGGTAAAGGTTACAGGACCAGTTTCCGTCAGCTCTGCAATGCTTGCCGCCGGCACCGCTTCTCCGGCATCGAAAAATCCAGAGGTCCGGTGCGTGCCGTCGCAAAACGGCTTCTTTGACGAGGCGCCGCAACGGCAGAGCGAGGCGCGGGGTTGGCTGAGCGGTTCCGCCGCACCCACGTTGATACGCAGGTCGCCGGTCGCGATCAGCGGACCGTTCGGTGCGGTAAAGGCGGCGTTCACAGGAACTACTGGCAAAGTGATATCAGACAAGGTGATTCCTCCTCTCCCAGTCTATCGCCCGGCACGGGGTCGCGCAGAGAGACTCACCAGTTTCAGTTGGAGCAAAAGAAAAGGGCAACGACGCGCATAACGTCGTTACCCCAGGAGTCAAGAGACTTCATCAGCGTAACCAGAACCCATCAGCCTGTCATGGGCCTGAGGTCTTAGGCCTATCTCCACCCTTCGGTGGAGGCCCTGCATCGTCAGCGTGAAATCGCATGAAATGTGCGATTTGCGCCAAGAATTCGCAGCCTTTTCCCTCCAAAACAGTTGCATATCGGCCCCAGTCCGTGTTGGATTGCAGATGATGCTTTCAGTGCGCAAAGCGGCTGTCTATTTTTCTCTAGCCATGACTACGTTGATGGCCACACAGAGCCTCGCGCTGGAACCAGCAACGCCGCTGGGAAGATACACCCGGCAGACCTGGACCATGGAGAACGGCCTTCCACAGAACACAGTGTCTCGGTTGCTCCAGTCGCGCAACGGATACCTTTGGGCCGGCACTGAACTGGGCCTGGCTCGTTTTGACGGCGTGAGTTTTCAGATCTTTGATCGTACAACACCTCTGCCGGGATCTGCCTCCTTCCCAGATGCAGAGGTTCGTTGCCTCCTCGATGCCTTTGAGTCAAAGGGAACTGGCGGACTCTGGGTCGGCACCGGAGACGGTCTGGTTCACTGGCAGGATGGTCACCCCACACTCCTGACCACGCGCGAAGGCTTGCCGAGCAACTCCGTCCGAGGTCTCGCACAGACATCAGACGGGGTGCTATGGGCGTGGACGGAAGGGGGAATCGTTCGCTGGGATGGCGCGCATTTTGCCCCTTTGCCGCAGGAGCCCGGTCAGCCTATCGGCGCAATCACCTCCATGGCGGCTGACTCCGCAGGCAGCCTGTGGGTGGGTACTTCTGCGGGCAGACCTTCGCTCTTCCGCGATGGCCACTGGCAACCAGGCTGGCATGCATCCGACTCGCATTTGTCAGAGGGCGAGGGTCGCTTCGTCGGTAATCCCGGACCTGTCGCCGGTCTCCCAGGCGGAGACGTGCTGATCTCGACCGGCGGCGGCATCCTCCTCGATCATGGTGGAGTATTGACCACCATTGCCCCCCGGGCCATCCTGCCCCAGGACGGTGTCAATTTTCTTGCGCGTCTTGCCGATGGCACAATTGCCGTCGCAAGCCAGAGCCTGCTGGTTCTGGTGCAATCAGGGCAATCCGTAGCCCGCCTGGCGGTTTCAAAGCAATTACCTGGTTCGCGCATTGAAACCATCTCTGCCGACCGCGAAGGTTGTCTGTGGGTAGGCACAAACCGTGGTTTGGCTCGCGTTGCCGGCAGTCGCAGCCAGCCTGTCAACGCATTTCCCGGCACAAGCCTGCCCGCTCCCTCGCAGTCCGCTCGAACAACGTACTCGGTTCAACTCCTGCCGCTGACAGATCCCCTGACAGACAACTCCGTCGTGTCAATTCTTGAAGATCAGGAGGGTGATATCTGGGTCGGCACCGAGAGCGCCGGCCTGCACATCCTGCGCGACTCGCGATTTCGCAACTTTGGCTTGAACGACGGGCTTGCTTCAGACAACACAACCGCGATAGTCCCCGACAGGCTTGCAAAACAAGGTGAGCGCGGTGGATTGTGGGTTGGCACGCGCGACCACGGCCTGAATCATGTTGCGGAAGGTCGCGTTTCAACCCTCACGACAGCCGATGGCCTGATGAGCAATGTCATTCTGTCTCTCGCTGCCGGACCCGCTGGAGATGTATGGGTGGGCACACCCGACGGACTCAGCCACGTCCGAGCCGGCTCCATCAGCAGCATCACCTCCGCCGATGGCCTGCCCGATGACTTCATTCGCTCTCTGCTCGTCGCGCCTGATGCCTCCCTGTGGATTGGCACTCGCCGCGGGCTGACTCACCTGGAATTACCCAACCTCGAATCCGCCAGCCTGGCAAAAGCGCGATTCACCAACTTCACCCAGACCGACGGACTCGGGAGCGATCTGGTTGGAACGATCGTCCGTTCAAACACCGGCGATGTGTGGATCGCCACCCTCAACGGCCTGTCGCGCCTCCACCAGGGCAAACTGCGCAACTACACCACAGCCGATGGACTCTCCAGCAACATCATTACCGCACTCGACGAAACTCCTGACGGCAAGCTCTGGATCGGCACCCAGGGCGACGGCCTCAACGTCTGGGACGGCCAGCGATTCCTTGCGTTGCGTGTCAGCAAAGGGGATCAGAGACCAGCACAGAGTGCCGGCAATCGCATCGTCCACCGAGTTGTTGACCTGCCCGCCGCCATTCACGCCATCCTGCATGATGAGGTCGGCCACCTGTGGCTGGCATCAAACACCGGCCTGACCCGCGTCGAAATCAACAGCCTTCTCGCCTGCGCGAGCCAGCCCGCCTGTCAGCCAGAAATCGCCCATTTCACCACCGCCGACGGCCTTCGCAGCCGCGAAACCAGCAGCAACAGCCACCCCACCGCCGCTCGCACCAGTAGCGGAGAACTCTGGTTCACCACCCCGCGCGGCGTCATCATCGCTGACCCTCAGCACTTTGGCGCGAACCCCATAGCTCCCCCGGCGGTCATCGAACACTTCTCCGTCGATGACGCCGACCTGTTGCAGGGGCCTCACTCCAGCGAAGTCACCGCCGGTGGTACCACACGCATAGACGCCGGCCATCTGCGCTTCCAGTTTGACTACGCCGGACTAAGCTTTTCCGCCCCGCAAAAGGTCCGCTATCAATACATGCTCGAGGGCTTCGATCATGACTGGAACGACGCAGGCACACGCAGGACCGCGTACTACACCAACATCCCCCCAGGTCCATACCGGTTCCGGGTCCGTGCCGATTTCGGAGAATCAAGCTCTCCTTCCGCCCTGAATTCGCCCAAAAACGAGGCCGGCGCCCCGTCCTACGCCGCACCAGAGGCCACCCTCAGCTTTGAATTGCTCCCCCACTTCTACCAAACCTGGTGGTTCCGCATCCTCCTCATCGCACTCGGCGCAGCCTTGATCGGCCTCGTATTTCGCCGCCGTGTCTTACGCGTTGAACGCGAATTCCGCGCCGTCATGGCTGAGCGCAATCGCATCGCCCGCGAAATCCACGACACCCTCGCCCAGGGCTACGTCGGCATCTCACTCCAGCTTGAAATCCTCGGCCAGCTCCTCACCCACAATCGCCCTGACGCCGCCGCCAGGCTCCTCACCTCCACCCAGGAACTGGTCCGCGAGGGTCTCGACGACGCTCGCCAATCCATCTGGGCTCTCCGCTCCCAGGACGCCGCCGAAAACACCCTCCCCATCCGCCTCAAGCGCCTCGTAGAGCAGGCCCAGTCCGATGGCGGCGAGGCCCTCACCTCCAACCTCGAGATCCACGGTGCCTTCCGCGCCCTCTCCGCCGACACTGAAAAAGAGATCCTGCGCATCGCCCAGGAGTCCATCCACAATGTAAAGCGCCACGCCGCCGCCTCCACCCTGGCCGTCCGCCTGGAGTACGATGAGCGCATGCTCACGCTCATCGTCCAGGACGATGGCCGCGGATTCACCATCCCTGCGACCGGCCTGGAAAGCCCTGCGGGCCACTACGGCTTGACCGGAATGAAGGAGCGAGCCTCTCTCATTCAAGGAGAAATCGATATCACCAGCGAAGTCGGTAAAGGCACCACCGTCACCCTGCGAGTCCAGGCCCGCAGCAGAACCAATCCTCCCGGTGGCCCACCAAACCAGAGCGCAAAATCGTCATCCAGCACCACAAAGGAGTCCTGATCATGTCTAACGCAATTCGTATTCTCGTCGTAGAAGACCATCATGTCGTTCGTCAGGGATTAGTCGCTTTGCTCAGCGTCGTAGACGGCGTTGAAGTCGTCGGCCAGGCTGCAGACGGAGCAGAGGCCATCAAGGAGTATGAAACCAGGCATCCCGACGTCACCCTCATTGACCTCCGCCTGCCCAAACTGAGCGGCGTCGAAGTCATTCAGAAAGTCCGCAGCGACCACCCCCACGCCCGCTTCATCGTCCTCACCACCTACGACGGTGACGAAGACATCTTCCGCGCCCTCCAGGCCGGCGCCCGCGCTTACCTGCTCAAGGGCATGACCGTCGATGTCCTCATCTCCACCATCCGCTCCGTCCACGCCGGCAAGTCCTGCATCCCTCCCGTTATCGCGCAAAAACTAGCCGAACGCATGGCAACCGAGCAACTCACCCACCGCGAACAAGACGTCCTCGAACAAATCGTCCGCGGCAAAAGCAATAAAGAGATTGGCAGCGAGTTGGAAATCTCAGAGGCCACCGTCAAGACCCACATCAACAACCTGCTCGGCAAACTCGGCGTAGAAGACCGCACCCAGGCCGCCACAGCAGCCATCCAGCGCGGCCTCGTCCAACTGGAGTCCAAAGGAGACGTGCGTATATGAATCAAATCTCAATCACCCGCCGCCACGCGATCATGGCCGTTTGCGCTGCCGCGCTCCTTCCACTCGCTCCAACCCTCGGCCAGGCCCAAAAGAGCACCTGGCGGCAGGCCACCGACGCCGAACTCGCCGCCCTCCTCCCCGCCCGCGCGCCCGTCGAAAAGGAACACATTGAAACAGAGATGCGCACCGCCAGCGGCATCTCCGACGGCAAAGGCCACTTCATCGCCGGCGTCGTCCTCATCACCGCCGGTTACTCCGCCGACGGCAAATACTCCCACTACCTCGTCGTCCAGGCCCCCATTCGCGTCGGCGGCATCCTGCTCGCTCCCGGCGAATACGTCTTCGGCTGGCAGCGCGACGGCGAATCCCTCAGCGTCCACCTCCACGAAGCCCTCACCGGCAAACCGCTCGGCCTCGCTCAGGCACACAAAATAGCCGGCAACACCCGCGTCGAATCCCTTCGCGTCTGGCCTCCCAATGAAAAACCGCTCATCCAGATCGGCCGCTTCGGAATTCCCTATGAACTGGAGGGGGATTAGAGAGCCTCTCCGCAGCCGTCCACGGGGAAGTCAATCTTCCGGTTGATTCCCCCGCCATCCTCTGGAACCGTATACTGGCTGGCATGTCTTCGGTCCGCCCTTTTCGCCTATACACACTCGCGCTGTCCTCACTCCTCGTCTTGCTACCCAGCCTTGTCTCCGCCCAAAGCGGCGGCATGAGTTCGGCCCCGGTCCAGGCCGACAACAAACCGACTGAGGGTTCCCAGGCCGCAGCAGCAGCAGCCCAGCACCCCCCGCTGCTCGACAGCCAAAAGCGCCCCATCACCGCAGGCGGCTTTGTCTCCTCCGGCCCCGTCATCTTTCAGGACATAAGCGAAAAAGCCGGTATCACTCACTGGAAACACACCATGGGCACCGCCGACAAGCAGTTCATCCTTGAGACAGACGGTTCCGGCGTCGGCCTCATCGACTACGACAACGATGGCTGGCTCGATATCTACTTCGTCAATGGCTCCACCTTCAAAGCCCTCGACGGCAAAGAAGAATCCCCCCACGCCGCCCTCTTCCACAACAATCACGACGGCACCTTTACCGACGTTGCCGCCAAGGCCGGCGTCACCAATGACCGCTGGGGCTTCGGCGTCGCCGTCGCCGACTACGATAACGACGGCTGGCCCGACATCTTCGTCGCAAACTACGGCAAAAACCGCCTCTACCACAACAACCACAACGGCACCTTCACCGATGTCGGCGAAAAAGCAGGCATCACCCTCGGCAACTGGTCCGCCGGTGCCACCTGGGGCGACTACGACGGCGACGGCCGCCTCGACCTCTTCGTCGCCGGCTATGTCCACTTTGACCGCGCCAATCCCCCCGTCAGCGGTGTCGACGGCGTTTCCCTCGCCTTCTGTTCATTCCGCGGCGAGCCCGTCAATTGCGGACCGCACGGTCTAAAAGGCGAGCCCGACCACCTCTTCCACAACAACGGAGACGGCACCTTCACCGACGTCAGCGAAAAGGCCGGTGTCGCTGACTTACCTGGCTACTACGGCCTCAGTGCCGTATTCGTCGACATCAACAACGATGGCAAGCCTGACCTGCTCGTCGGCAACGATTCCACACCAAATTACCTCTATCTCAACAAAGGCGACGGTACCTTTGAAGACGTAAGCTATGCCTCCGGATACGCCCTCAACGAGGCCGGACGAGAAACCGCCACCATGGGCATCGCCGTCGGCGACTTCCAGAACAACGGCCAGCTCGACATCTACAACACCACCTTCTCTGACGACTACAAACCCCTCTATCGCAACGAGGGAGACGCAAACTTTACCGACATCAGCTATCAACTCGGCATCGCTGAGGTCTCAGTTCCCTTCCTCGGCTGGGGCGACTCCTTCATCGACTACGACAACGACGGCTGGAAAGATCTGCTCGCCGTCAATGGCCACGTCTACCCGCAAGTTGACCAGCATCCCTGGGGAACCACCTGGGCGCAGCGTCCCATACTCTTCCACAATCTCGAAGGCAAGAAGTTCGACGTCGTTCCAGCAGTCGAGGGAACCGGTCTGGCCCTCGTCATCCCGGCGCGCGGCCTGGCCGTCGGCGACCTCTTCAACGACGGCAAAGTCGCTGCCGTCATCAATGTCGAAGATCAGCACCCCGTAATCCTGCGCAACGTCAACCCCGACCACCATCACTGGCTTGAAATCAAGCTCGTTGGCGGCAGCAAGAGCCCTCGCGACGCCGTGGGAGCCACCGTCTATCTCAATGCCAACCAGATACGTCAGCGCGCCGACATCATGAGCGGCGGCAGCTACATCTCCACCAGCGACCCACGCGCCCACTTTGGCCTGGGCGACGCAACCACTGTCGACGCAATCGAAGTCCATTGGCCCAGCGGCAAGGTGGAGAAATTCCCCCCACCCGCAGGCGTTGACCGCATCATCTCCCTCACCGAGGGCAGCGGCCAGTAGCGCCCCCCCATCTTTCGGTTCAAGACCAAAGTTAAAGCCCCGAAGGGAATCCCTTCGGGGCTTTTGCACTTATGCAACCAATCAATCTAGAACGAGATCTTCCCCGCCAATTCCAGACTCCGCGGTCCAGCCCCCTCAGCCGTCTGCAATTCCGGAATCGCGCCAAAAGACGATGAATCCACTTGCATATTCGGTGGCTCATAGTTGCGATGGTTAAAGACGTTCGCCGCCTCTATCGAGAGCTCAAAAACCGTCCCCTCGTGTAGCGTCAAATCCTTCCGCAAACTCAGCGAATAAATTGCCGTCCCCGGCCCGACCACACTCCCCACCGCAGCCGTCCCAAAGTACCCGCGATTCGCCGCCGGAATCCCAAACGCCGAATTGGACGAGTCAGTGTAAGGCGAATCAAGCCAGGCATCCACCGTCTGATGCTGGGCATGAATCCGCTTGCCCGGCAGCAGGTCAGACCTGGCCTGACCGACCGTCGTCAAAATATTAGTTCCAGCCGGGTCGTTCGTTGATTGGTACGGCGTCAGAAAAGGCCCGGACTGTAGCACCGTAACCCCACCCAGATGCCAGTCGCCAACCAGCGCATTCAGAGCTGTCCCGGTGCTCAACCACCGCTGCCCCTTGCCGAACGGCATGTCATAGAGATACGTGATTAGGAATCGATGCCGACGATCATAAGCCACATTCCCGTAGTCCAACCCAGGATGAAAGCGGTCCGTAACAAAGCTACCTCCTGAGCTCGCAAACGCGCTCGGCGTTGCTCCGCCGGCATTCGATAAGTCGCGCGTATACGTATAACTCGCGTCAAACGTAAGATTCTTCCCGCTGCGCCGCGAAACCTCCACTGTCGCGCTGTTGTAATTACTCTCCGCCAGATTCTCCACGCTCTGGATCACGCTCCAGCAGGGATAAGGACGGTGGTCCGCGACCGTCAACCCGCCATCGCTCACACAGGCATCGCTGACCGCGGTCGCCTCGTTATTCGCATAGCCGACAGTATTCGCCGCCACTTGGTTGAGATCGACCATCGTCTCTAGATTATTGCCGTGACTGCCTGTATATGAGAGGCGCATCCCCAGACCATGACCCATATCCTGCTCCAGCGTCAGATTCCACTGTTGCACCGTCGGGTCTTTGTAGTGAATTGGAAATGCGTAATAGAATCCGGCAGTCCCCGTCGCGCTGCCCGGCGTCTGCGGCGGAAACGGTGTAGCAAATGAAAGCTGCGGAGTTACGTTATCCGCCTGCAATCCCTGGCTGAAGACGCCCACATAACTCGCATGTACCGCCCACCCCGACACCAGTGAAAAGCCCAGTGGCGTCTCGATAAACCTGCCCCAACCTCCCCGCACCACAGTCTTGTCATTCCCATACGGCCGCCATGCAAATCCCAGGCGCGGACCCCAATCCGTCTTGTCGGTATAGCGCAGTGTTCCAGGCAACCCAGCCTGTTTCGCAGTGAAGGTTGGCGTCGGTGAAATTGCGTTTTCAAAGTCTGCCGACTCAAATGATTGCGCCTTCGCATTGGGCACCACCACTGCACCATGCACAGCCGCCCCACCTACGCCAGCTCCATGATAGTCCGGCAAAAAGAATGCAGTGTTGTAGTTGATCTCCTTCAACGGAGGATGCAATTCATAACGAATCCCCAGGTTCAGTGTCAGGTTGGGGGTAACTTTCCAATCGTCCTGCCCATAAATCGCATACGAATAGCCCACGCCATCCATGGTCGGCTTGTTGACCGTCGAAGCCTCCGTATAATCCGGATATCCCATCAGGAACGAAGCATAAGGATCAGCTATATTCGTCCCAACCTGCGATGAACCATCAAATACATACCAGCCGCTGCGATAGTTACCGAAAACATTATCGTCATGATCGGATAGCCGCTTCCAGTCCGCACCAAACTTGAACGTGTGTCGCTGCCTTGACCACGTCAGATTATCCAGTGCCTCGATAATCTGCCCGCGTTGCCGCGTCGGATTTCCCGCCCCCGTTGCCAGGAATCCATTGATAAGCAGTTGTGGTGCCTCGGCCCAGTTCAAATCCGGCTGCGGCACCACGCCCGCCAACCCCGTCTGCGTCAGCAACTCGCTCGTGCTGAAGTTCTGATTGTCTGAAGTGTGTTGCGCATTAAATCCGCCGCGAAACTCATTGACCAGTGACGATGTCAAAACGTAGTTATGCGCAAACGTCATCCCCTCGTCAATCTCCGGCAGGTTATAAGCGCCCTGCATCGGGCTCCCAGCGGTCTGACAAAACGCGAAGGTACATGTGTAATCAGGAGCCGCCGTAACTTGTCTGTTTTTATATGAAAACCGACCAAAGATCGATTGCTTTTGAGATATCGTCTGGTCCAGCCGGATATCTCCCTGATTCGCTGAAATCGGCGAAGGGAAATTCGTCCGGTAGTTGAACGCATACGAGTCCGCAGACCCATAATTCGATACCGGCATCAGGTACTTCAGCATGTTGGCCGCAACCGGATCAATCGGCACATGGCTCGCATCAACCGCAGTCACTCCATCTGGCCCGTAAATACTCGACACCCCCTGCCCCTGCAGGTAAGAGGTCAGATCCGCAAAGCCAGTCCCATCGCCACGCATTGCCATCGACGGCACACTCGTCACAATCTGTGTCTCTCGCGGCAAACGCAATCCCTCAAAACTCGCAAAGAAAAAGGTATGATCCTTTCCGTTATACAAGTGAGGCACTGTTACCGGCCCTCCCAGAGTCCCACCAAAATCATTCATAATGATCTTGGACTTCTTCCCCTGAAACGGATCGCCAGCATTGAGCACCGTGTTCTCATGATTCTCAAACACACCTCCGTGATATGTATCCTTGCCCGACTTCGACACAGTCGTAATATCCGCTACCCCTGAAAACTCAGCGTTGTTATTCGACTCACTGACTCGAATCTCTTCAATCGAGTTGAACGAAGGAAACATCTCGTTCACCGGCCCGGAGTACTCAACACCTACACTCGAAATACCATCCACCGTCACACTCAGCAGCGCCGGCGTCGTGCCCATCACGCTAAGTCCGCCACTATCGTCCGTCTGCACACCTGCTTCCGTCGTCAAGGTAGAAATAGGACTCGTCGATCCTGCCGACCGGGAGTAGATGGCCACCGGCAGCTCTACCAACTCATCGCCCATCTTCGTCTCAGCCAGATTGGATACCTCCGTGGTGATCACATTCTGCGCATCAGCAGTGACCGTTACTGTCTCGCTTTCAGCCCCCAGCTGCAGCGCCGCGTCGATGCGCCGAGTCTCTCGCGCACTCAGAGATATCTCCGGCAGACTATATTTCTGAAACCCCGCAGCCGTTACCGTGACGCTGTACTTCCCAACATCAATGTTATTGAACGAGAAGTTACCACCCGCATCACTCGTCGCCGTCCGCTGCGCAGAGGTGCCCGTATTGACCAGCGTCACCGTCGCTCCCGGAATCAGTGCGCCCGTGGAATCATGAGCTGTTCCCAGAATCGCCCCAAAAGTAGACTGCGCGCTAAGGGGAGCACATACGACCAGCAAGAAACAAAGTAGAAAGCCAGAAAAGAAAGAAATAGAACGGGTGAAACGAATCGAAGAATACATTCAAAAACCTCACTTATAGGGAAGATAGGTTCAAAGATGAGTCAATCTATCCTGAAGCCTTCCCCTGAGCAACCTGACTGGTCCTTGGTCAGATTGCTCAGGTAAAAGTTTGAGCGCCTGCGCACAACAGCGCACTTACGGAACCATCGGCAAATCCATCGTCGGATTCTTCGGCAAAAACTGGAACGGCCGCAGCGAGAACGTATGCCACATGATCGGCATCTGCGGCCAGTCCTCCGGCCGCGGCACATGGTGGAACCCAACCGTATACCACGCCACAATATCCGTGTTCATGATGCTCCGGTTCTTCTTCACCCACTCCGTCAGCGAATCCTCCCCAGTGCTGCCCATCACATACACGCCCGATACGTAGCGCTGCGTAGGGTCATAGGGCGTCACCCATAGATTGTGCTCTGAAAATCCAGCCCGCCTCTGCGGCCATTCGCTCGAGGGCAACAGACTTATCCCCGTCTCCCCCGGCATAATCTCAAAGCTCGTATTCTGCCCCAGCGCATTCTTCACGTTCTCATTCGCAAAGCGCCACATCGTCGGATGCTCAATCGAAACATTAAGCTTCGCCTCACCCTCAGTCTTGATCATCTCCGGCTTCATCGCCCAGATATACTTCCGGCCCATCGCCGTGTCTGGCAACTTATACGGCACCAGCTTGTCCACCATCAGCGAGTTATTAACTCCATCCACATCCAGATCCAGCCGGTAGCTGAAGTAGTGGTCGTGATCCACGCCATCAATTCCAGGTGCCACAAGCTGCCCAAACTGCACCTCATTCCCGTCCGGATCCTTCAACGCAAGGCCCGGCGAAAGCGGCTGGTCAGCACGCTGATCCTTCACCGCCTTCACTTCCAGAATTCCCGTCGCGCCCACTCCCACCACAATCGAAGCATCCTGCTCAAAACGCCAGTCAAACAGGTAGTCGTAGTTGCCGACTGTCGCCACTGTCCTGAATATCAGTTCCCGCGTCGGCCGTCCGCTCACCGCATACGTGTCCTCATCCCAGTGCCGCCAAGCCGGATCCCCCGTCACCCGCTCAAACATGCACGCCAGTTGCGGCCGCACATATGGCGTCCCGTTGTCATGAAAGAATGTCCCGCTGAAGTAGGTCGCATACGACGGGCAATCCACGCCCGCCAGCAGCGGCTTGATGATGCCCCCCGAACCCGTGTTCACAAAGTACTCGCCCGCATCCAGAAACACATGTGAATTCCAGGTCTCTTCCGGATCCTGGTAAGGCACATACATCTCCGACAATTCGCCCTCATACAGCACCGAACGCTTCTTGCCGGCGTCCTCATAATTCACCAGATTCACCACCGGGCCCACACGCGGGTCCAGCCGAAACCGGAAGTTCCAGTGCTGCCACGAAACCTCGCCATCCTTGATCGTGAAGCTCGGCCCGTCCGGCTGCGTAATCAGAAACGGCTTCGTTCCCGGCAGCGCCGGTCCGCCATCCGCGTCGTAAATGCTCGTCGTCGCCGGCATTGGTACCGCGCCGTAGTCAGAAAAGCGCGTAATCTTCTTCTCGTTCATGTCCACAACAAAAAATATCCCCGGAATCTCCCGGTCCCACGCATACTTCGCATTGCCAACATAGGTGCACCCGCCCCAGCCAATGCGCCGACCCTCAGTCTGCTCCGGTAGATCCACATGGCCAGCTGGCGTCACATAGCAGGTAATCAGCCGCATGTCAGTGATGTTCCGCTTCTTCAGCGCCTCCAACACGCGCGGGTCTTTCTTCAGAATGTCGTCATACCCATGCATTTCCGTCTCAGTCTCAGGCGCCTGTTCCTTCGCCAGCGCCCGAAACGTCTCCAACTTGCCCGCTGTGACATCGACCACCGCTTCATACGACTTCGACTCCGTCAGCAGCACTACATCTACCTTGCGCATCATCGGCTGGCCCGGCTTCCACGCCAGCACAGCGGCCTTCGGTGGCTCCTGCAACAGAATGCTCGAAAAAATCGTCTTCTCCGCCAGCTTGCCCGCATCATTTAATACGTTGTAAACCGTCCAGTATTCCTCAGGCGTCAGTGCGTCCAGGGGATGATGTACCGCAGGTGGAAGAGCAAAACAGGGAGCCAAAACCAGTAGAAAAAGCGCGAAAATCGAAAGCCGAATGCGAGAAAACAAGCACTACCTCCGCAAAATTGGACCATGCTGCATGGTCCATCCAGATTGATTCGGTTCATTAAAGAGTAAAGTCCGGTATGTGACCCCAGCCTGTACCAGCGAAGCTGTCGCCAAATGAATCAGGAATTACAGTAGGAATATCGAGTCGAGCCAGCCAGATGTCCAGAAGGCCAATGATTGAAGATCAAAAGCCTGAGGCAACACTTAAGGGAGATTCCGCACGGGGAAATTTCTCCATTTATCTGATACTTTTCATCTCAAGTCAAGAAATGTTTGATACTCCTGAAGAAAGCGGCTGCAAACCGTTTCCATCATCACCGTGCAAAAAGGCATAATTCAGCCCGTCCTCCGTCCAAATTCCACCCCCACGGCCCAGCCACAGTCCCACATCAAAAGGCGCAAATGTCATCGGATAAACAAGATAGGCCTCAGTCACCCGTCTCTGGGAATTCACCTCACACACACCCGGAAACAAGCGCCTCAACCTCAACTGCCTTTACCCGCTGGCACTTCCTCACCATCTCCCTGCTCGTGCTCGGCTATTCCGGCTACTACTTCTGCCGCTCTGACCTCTCCGTTGTCATGCCCCTCCTCATTCAGGATTTAGGTCGCCACGGAATCCCCGCCAGCGTTGCCCAGGTCCGCATCGGCTTTTTCGCCTCCGCCGGGGTCCTCGCATACGCCTTTGGAAAATTCCTCTTTGGTTCGCTCGCTGACCTCTTCGGCGGCCGCAACAACTTCCTCGGAGGCATGGCCGGGGCCGTCCTCTTCACCTTCATCTTCGCCCTCGGCGGTGGCCTGCCCATCTTCACCTTCGCCTGGATCGGCAACCGCATCTTCCAATCCGCCGGATGGGTCGGCCTCGTCAAGGTCTCCTCGCGCTGGTTCTCCTACTCCATCTACGGCACCGTCATGGCCGTACTCAGCCTCAGCTTTCTCTTCGGCGACGCAGCAGCCCGCGAAACCATGGCCCTGCTCCTCGGGGCAGGCATGGGTTGGCGCGGCATCTTCTTCACCGGCGCCGGGCTGCTTGCGTTCCTGCTCATCGCAAACCTAATCCTCCTGAGAGAAACGCCAAAAGAACGCGGCCTCCCCGCCCCGGCGACCAACCCCCTCAACGTCTACGCCGCGCAAACCCTGCCAGACGCAAAGTCCCCCGGCATCGCCGCCATCCTGCGCCCATTGCTCACCAGCCGGTTCTTCTGGATGGTCTGCGGCCTCTCCCTCGGTACCACCCTCCTCCGCGAAACCTTCAATCTCTGGACCCCCACCTACTTCTCCGCCTACGTAGGCCTCACCAATGCCGAGGCCGCCAGCCGCAGCGCCCTCTTCCCCCTCTTCGGCGGAGTCTCAGTCCTCCTCGCTGGCTTCCTCAGTGACCGTCACGGCCTCAACGGTCGCAGCCTCGTACTCTTCGGCGGCCTCGCCTCCGGCACCGTCTGCCTCTTCCTCCTCGCACAGGTACCCGGAGCAGGCAATCCATGGATTCCCGTGGGCCTCGTCGCCCTCATCGGCTTCCTCCTCATGGGCCCTCACTCCTACCTCGCCGGTGCCATGTCCATGGATTTCGGCGGTGAAAAAGGCTCTGCCACAGCCGCCGGCATCATCGACGGCGTCGGCTACCTCGCCGGGGTTTTGTCCGGCGACACCATGGCACGCGTCACCGTAAAATATGGCTGGCGAAACGCCTTCATGGCTCTCGCCGTCACCTGCCTCCTGACCGCGCTCCTGTCTCTTGTATTGGCCATCAGCCAGCGCCGTGAAGCACAGCAGCGACACCTGTTCGAGGAGAATGCCCGTGGTTGATCTAGTTGAACCCACCCTGCAAAGCCCTGAAGCCGTCATCCAGCTACTCTCCGCCCGCGGCGGCGATTCCTATTTCGGCGAGCCAGTCACCGTCCTCGAACACTGCCTCCAGGCCGCCCACTTCGCCACAGCAGACGCCCGCTCGCCTGAACTCATCGTCGCCGCTCTCCTCCACGACGTTGGCCATCTCCTTCACGACTCAGGCGAAGATGTCGCCGACCACGGCATCGACACCCGCCACGAAGAACTCGCCGTCTACCTCCTCGGCCAGCATCTCCCTCCCTCGGTCATCGAACCCATCCGCCTCCACGTCGCCGCCAAGCGCTATCTCTGTGCCGCAGACCCTGCCTACCTCGCCCAACTTTCCCCCTCTTCCCTCCTCAGCCTCAGCCTTCAGGGAGGCCCCATGGCCCCCGCAGAGGCCGCCACCTTTCTCGCCGGTCCCTTCGCCCTCGACGCCGTCATCCTCCGCCGCTACGACGACGACGCCAAAATTGAGGGCCTCAACGTTCCCGGCCCGGAAGCATACCTTGACCACCTGAAAGCCCTTTGGCTCTAGTCCCAGGTCCGCTCCCGGCAATTGGGCTATATTAAGGAAGTATGAAACAGGGGTGCTCCGCAATCTTGCGGGGCTGAGAGAGTCCCTTTGGACCCGATCCGGATAATGCCGGCGTGGGAAGTTTTCTCGCACACTGCCAGATTTCAATTGGCAATGTGCGACGCGAGCACCTTCTGTTTCCCGTTTCAGTCACAAAAGGGGAACCATGAAGTCCATCGCTCCAACCCGCCTCCTTCCGCACATCCTCACGACGCTTTGCCTGCTGGCGCCCACTGTCGCCTACGCTCAGACCCCCGCCGCTGAAAAGATCCAGCCCGTCACCACCACCGTCGTTGTCCAGGGCCACGTCTCAGACGATTACCTCCCCACCGCCTCCACCGTCGGCAGTCTCGACAGCCTGCCTCTCGCGGAATCCCCCGTCTCCGTCTCCACCGTCTCCCGCGACCTCCTCACCGACCAGTTCTCCCGCGTCCTCTCAGACGTCGTCAAAAACGACGCCTCCGTCGGCGAAGACTACGCCCCAGTCGGCTACTACGGAGACTTTCAGATCCGCGGCTTCACCCTCGACCTCGCCACCGGCCTCCAGATCAACGGCCAGGTCATCGCCGGCGAACAGGACGTTCCCCTCGAAAACAAGGAGCGCGTCGAATTGCTTAAAGGCATCGCCGGCGTCGAAAGCGGCGTCACCTCCGCCGGTGGCCTCATCAACTACGTCACCAAGCGCCCCGCACTCGTCCAATCCGCCGAGGTCGCCACCGACCACCGCGGCACCGCCTTTGCAGCCGTAGACCTCGGCCGCCTCTTCGGTGCCCGCAAGCAAGCCGGAGCCCGCATCAACCTCGCCGGCGAATCCATCCAGTCCTACGTTGAAAGCACCCACGGCTGGCGCGGTGTCGGCGCAGCCTCAGCCGATTGGCGGCTCACCGACAAAGCCACCCTCAAATCCGATTTTGAATTTCAGCACAAGCGCCAGCGCTCCGTCGCCGGATACCAGTTGCTCGGCGGCTCCGCCCTGCCCGACATCAAGCGCCTCCACACCTCGACCATGCTGGCCGACCAGCCCTGGTCCAAACCCAACATCTTTGACACCTTCAACGCATCGTCCCGCCTCGACTTCGACCTCCCTGCCGCCTGGAGGCTCACCTTCTCCGGCAGCTACAGCCACTCCCTCATTGACGACAACGTCATCTATCCCTACGGCTCCGCCTTCGATGCCGACGGCAATTCCCTCTGCCCCGACTCCCCTTACTACTTCTTCTGCCCCGACGGCAGCTACCAGGCCTACGACTACCGCAGTCCCCTCGAACTCCGCATCGACGCCTCCGGCCAGGCCATCACCGCCGGCCGCCTCAAAACCGGCCCCCTCACCCACAATCTCGTCTTCGGCGGCGCACTCTTTGACCGCCTCGTCGAGCTCTCCCCCACCATCATCTACGACCCCATCGGCGTAGAAAACATCTACCAGCCCAATATCGTCTACGCCGAAAAGTCCTACCAGGCCCCCGGCCCCTCCGTCGCCGTCGGTTTCAACCGCCAGTCCTCAGCCATCCTCCAGGACCGCATCGAGCTCCCCGGCCACATCCGCCTCACTGCCGCCGCCCGCTACGCCTCCGTCGCCGACTTCAACTTCAGCGGCAAAAAGAAAGGCACCTGGCTGCCCCAGTTCGCCGCCACCTGGAGCCCGTTCACCTCACTCACCGCCTACGCCAACTCCAGCGTCCTGCTTTCCCTCGGCCCCCAGGCCCCCTTCTGGGTCACCAACACCAGCGCATACCTCGCACCCTTCCACACCCGCCAAACCGAGCTCGGCGTCAAATTTGAACCCGGCTCCCGCCTCCTCCTCACCGCCTCCGCCTACCGCATGCGCGCCCCCTTCTTCTACCCCAAACAGGACGATTCCGCCAACGGCTTCACCTTCCTCAGCCACGGCCACGAAACCCATCGCGGCCTCGAATTCAGCGCTCAGGGCAAAGCCTCCACCTGGCTGCGTCTCTCCGCCTCCGCCGCCGCCATCCTCGCCCAGGGCCAAAACACCGGAACCCCCGCCTATGACAGCAAGCAAGTCATCAACGTCCCAAAATTCAAGCTCGCCACATTCGCCGACATCGCCGTGCCCCACAGCCGCTTCCTCGGCGCATCAGACCTCCACCTCCTCCCCGGCTACAGCTACTCCGGCAGCAAACAAGCCACCCGCGACGACTCCGTCAGCGTCCCCGGCTATCACCTCTTCAGCCTCGGCGCGCGCTACTCCCCCGGCGGCGAAGAGGGTCGCGTCAGCTTCCGCATCTTTGCCGACAACCTCCTCAACCGCCGCTACTGGAAAGACACCGGCGCAAGCTACGGCGACACTTTCGTCCACCTCGGAGCACCCGCCACCGTCCGCGCCTCCGCCACCTACCGCTTTTAAGCGACCCGCCCTGCCCAATGAACTATAGTTTGGGTTAATCGATTGATATTGCCACCCCAGGAGCCACGGAAATGACGCGGAAACCCGCCTTGATCTGGATGATTGCCTTGTGTTTGTCAGCAACCGTCGCACTTGCCCCCGCACAGGAAGCCAAACAGGAAACCAGGCCCGACCACAAGTCCACCGAAGCCAATCCAGCCTCGTCTCCGGCTCCCATCCAGGCAGACTCCATCACCGAGGGCTCCGTCACCGTCGGCGGCCAGGCCATCGCCTATAAAGCCGTCGCGGGAACCCTCACCGTCGGTGCCACCAACGCCGAAGACGCGCTTCTCGGCCTTGACGGCAAACTCCTCGCCGACTCCGGCATCCAGCCCACTGAAAAGCCCGAAGACGCCCGCCCCACCGCCCGCATCTTCTACGCTGCCTATTTCAAAAAAGGCGCGCCCTCTGAATCCCGCCCCATCACTTTCCTCTACAACGGCGGCCCCGGCTCCTCCACCATGTGGCTCCACATGGGCTCCTTCGGTCCCAAGCGCGTCGTCACCACCGATACCCTCCACGAAGCCGCCGCTCCCTACAAAATCGTCCCCAACCCATACAGCCTCCTCGACGTCAGCGACCTCGTCTTCATCGACGCCCCCGGCACCGGTTTCAGCCGCATCTTTGGCAAAGGCAAAGAAGAAGCATTCTGGGGACTCGACCCCGACGCCCACGCCTTCGAGCGCTTCATCCGCCGATTCCTCACCAAGTACGATCGCTGGAACTCCCCCAAGTACCTGTTCGGCGAAAGCTACGGAACCCCCCGCAGCGCCGTCCTCAGCGCCGACCTGCACGGCGTCGATCTCAACGGCATTGTCCTTCTCTCCGCCATCCTCAGCTTTGACAACAGCGCCGACGACCCCAAAGTCAATCCCGGCGTCGATCAGGCCTACGCGCTTGCTCTGCCCACCTACGCCGCCAGCGCCTGGTACCACAAATTGATCCCAAATCCCCCGGCCACCCTCGAACCACTCCTCGCCGAAGTCGAAAAATTCGCCCTCGGCGAATACATGTCCGCCCTCCTCCAAGGCTCAGAACTCCCCGAGGCACAGCGACAGGCCATCGCCGCCAAACTCCACGACTACACCGGCCTGCCCCTCGCCTACATCCTCAAAAGCGATCTCAGAATCGAAGGCGGCGCCTTTTCCAAGACCCTGCAGGACGACGCTGGCATCACCACCGGCCGCCTCGATACCCGCTACGAAGGCCCCGATCTCGATCGCCTCAGCGAGAGCGCCCAGTACGACCCGCAAAGCATCGCCATCAGCTCCGCCTACACCACCGCCATCAACCAGTACCTGCGCGACGATTTGAACTACGGTGCCAACTGGACCTACAAGGTCAACACCTACGGCGACCCCGGCTTCAAATGGCCCTTCCGCACCACCGAATCCGGCCCCAACGTCATGCCCGACCTCGCCCGCACCATGATCGCCAATCCCAAAACCCGCGTCCTGCTCGCCGGCGGCTACTACGACCTCGCCACCCCCTACTTCGAGGGCAAGTTCGAAATGCACCACCTGCCCATTCCCGCCAAACTCCAGAGCAACATCAGCTACCGCTACTACCAGGCCGGCCACATGATCTACGTCAACGAGGCCATACTCAAGCAGTTCCACGACGACGTAGCCGCCTTCATCAAGGGCACCGAAGCCGCCAAATAATTCGGCTGGTGCGCACAATCAATAAGGGATGGGCATGACGCCCATCCCTTGATCTCTGCCCCAAAACCAAACCTGTCGATTATTCTGGCGCGCCCAACTGCACCACATTCACCAGCGCCTCGCCCCGCAACAACCGCCCAATCTGCCCCGCCGCAATCCGCACCGACCGCGGGCTGAACTCCGGCGTCGACCCCGCCACATGCGGCGTAATCAGCAGGTTCGGGCACTGCCACAGAGGATGCTCCGCGGGCAACGGCTCCGGGTCCGTCACATCCAGCGCCGCCCGTATCCGCCCCGCGTTCAACGCTGCCACCAGCGCATCCGTCTGCACAATCGGCCCCCGCGCAGCATTCACCAGCAGCGCCCCCTGCGGCATCAGTGCCAGTTGCGCGGCCCCGATCAGCCCATGCGTCGCCGGGGTGTGCGGCAAAATCAGTACGACTATCTCAGCTCCCGGCAGCAAACCATCCAATTCCTGTACCGGATGAACCCGGGGTTCGGTCCGCGCCGACCGCGCAACGCGCGTAATCTCCACCCCAAACGGCATCAGCAGCCGCTCAATGTGCTGGCCAATATCGCCATAGCCCACAATCAGCACCCGCTTGCCATGCAATTCCTCCTGCAATATCGGCGGAAACTGCGCCCGGTGATCGTCGTGAATCTCCGCATACGTCTGGCTCGCAAGCCGGCGGCTCGGCCAATCCCCTGCCTGCTGCAACCGTCCATAAAAGGGCAGGTATTTCAGCATCGCCAGAATCACCGAAAGCGTCCACTCCGAGGTCGAAATCGAGTGCGCCCCCTGCGCATTGCACACCGTAACCCCCGGTCCCACCAACTCCGTCAGCCACTCCGTGCCCGCCATCAATGAAAGCGCCACTTTGACGCCGAGCAAATGCGGCCACACTCGCTGCCCCAGCACCGCCGCCGGCGGAGGCACCCAGACGTCAATCTCAATCGTGCCTTCGGGCTTTGAAGGAATCGCGACCAGTTCAATGCCCTGCGGAAAAAGGGCAACAAGTTCAGCGGCAAGCGCCGCAGGGTATCCGACTCTCAGGGGTTTCATCGTGGTCATCATCTCTTGTCCTGTGATTCATGCTACTAGGCCACTTTCGCTTTTCTGTTGTAATCGATGCACGGCATGATCGCAGCCGGATTGGAGACGGCATCGGTGAGTAAAGCAGAACGGAAGAGCTGGTCGCAGGAGACAGTCTCACTTCAGCTCCCTCGGATAGAGGCAAAAGCCAACGCCTTCATGACCACCGAAAAACGAATGATGTTGCTGATCGCGGCTAAAACCGCCCTCGCCGCAGGCATCTGCTACTCCGTCGCACGCCTGGCCGGATTGCAGGACGGCTACTGGGGAGCGATCAGCGCCATCATCGTCCTGCAATCGAACGTTGGCTCCACCGTAACCGCCTCCCGCGACCGCCTCATCGGAACCCTCATCGGTGCCGCATTCGGAGCTGCTTTTTCTCTCCTCGGCCAGGGGCTATGGCCCTACCTGCTCGCCGTCGTCGCCGCCATGCTTACTTGCTCGCTCCTCGGACTCAAAAACAGCTCAAGACTTGCAGGCGTCACCGTCACCATCCTGATGCTCGTGCATCGCTCCGGTTCAAATTGGACCCTGCCCCTCCATCGCGTCCTGGAGGTTCTGCTCGGCATCATCGTCGCCCTGGGCATTTCCGCTCTCGTCCTGCCAAACCGCGCCAGAACCCGCCTCCGCGACGGCCTCGCCCAGGAGTATCTGCTCAAAGGTGCCCTCTTTGCTGCCGTAGTCGAGGGATTTCGCGGCAATGCATCCGTCGATCTGCCCAGGCGATGGGAGGACGTCGAGGCAATCAATGAAGAAAATGGACAGCTCCTCCAGGCCGCCCGCAATGAGCCCTCAGGTGGTCCAGCCTCCCTCGAAAGCCTCTCCCTCGTCCATCAATTCGGGCGCGAAATGAAAGACCTGCTCCACGCCCTCGACCTCGCCGTCCAGGGCTCCGGCGGCAAGGAATACGCGGCTCACCTCGAGCCTGAACTCGGACGCCTCGTACTCGACATCAATCGTGGCTTCAATTGGCTCGCAGAGTGCATTCACCGCTGGCGCTTTGACACCCCACCCCCGGCGCTCTCACTGGAAGAAGATATCACCGCGCTTGAGGCCAAGATGGCTGCTTTGCGCCCCACCGGGCTCGCTCTCTCTCAGGCTGAGATTTTACGCGCCTACGCAGTCGTACTCCACCTCACGCAGTTGGCGCGCGTACTCCGCGCCTCGCGCGTTGAAACCAATAAAACCGTGGAATAACCCAAGCGCCTTGTTATTGGCATCAATATATATGTTGACCCGGAAGACAGAGAATGATCATGCATTCCCTGTCCTTCAAGCCAGATTTCAGCCCAGGAACGCCTTCAAAGCATCCACGCACGCTTCGATCTCGGGAATGCTGATCGCATAGCCAAACCGCAGATGCCCCTCACCCTGCGCACCAAAAACCGAGCCGGGAATAGTCGCGATATGTGCCTTTTCGAGTAGCGTCTCCGCAGCGGTGCGGCTGATTTTATTGATCTTTTCCACGTTCGGAAAAGCATAAAACGCCCCCGCAGGTGCCTCGCAATCCAGCCCCACCGAGTTCAACCCGGCCACCAGCAGGTCGCGGCGCTTGCGGTACTCCTCGCGGCGCGCGTCAATCTCCGCTTCCGGCGTATGCAGCGCCTGCAGCATCGCATGCTGCACAAAAGTCGGCACGCCGTTGGTGGAGTAGAGCACGATCTTGCGCAGCGCCGTCATGAAGGGTTCTCCAGCCACCGCATAGCCACCGCGCCAACCCGTCATCCCGTAGCTCTTTGAAAAGGTGAAGCATGTAATCGTCCGCTCTGCCATGCCCGGCAGCGAAGCAATCGAAAAATGCTCACCCTCGTAGACCAGATCCTCATAGGCCTCATCGGCCACAACGACCAGGTCGCGCTCTATCGCAAAAGCCGCCACTTCCTCCGCCTCAGCCTTCGTAAACACCACCCCACTCGGATTCTGCGGCGTGTTGTAGTAAATGCACCGAGTGTTAGGAGTGGCAAACTGTGCCAAAGTCGCCCCAATCCCGTTGCGACGCGCAGTCGCAGTCGGCAGCAGCAAAGGTCGAGCCTGGCAACCGCGAATCAAATCAGCAATCGGCGTCCAGTAAGGCGAAAAAACCAGCGCATCGTCGCCCGGATCAAGCACACTTTGAAACGCAGCGTAAAGCGCCTGCGAACCACCGACAGTCGCAATCACCTGCGCCGGCGTGGCCATTATCTTGTTCTTGACAATCAACTTCGCCGAGAGCGCCAGCCTGAGCATCGAAATTCCCGAGGACGGCGCATAGTGGGTGTGATTTTCTACCAGCGCTTTGATGGCGGAGTACTTGATTGGTTCGGGGGTTTCAAAGTACGGTTCGCCGCCGTGCAGCATGTGCACGGTTTCGCCTGAGGCGCGAATCGCCATAACTTTGTTGCGGATTTGCACGATGTCAGAGAAGCCGACTTCGTCGAGGCGCTTGGCGAGGCGCAGACCGGTGCCTTTGTTGCTCATAATAGATTCCCCCTGAAATGAGTTGCCGCAGTATGAATGACACTCCAGAATAGCGGATTGTTCACTTCCATCTGGGTGACAAACTCTTATTTTTCAAGATGACAAACAGACTTGCGAAAGTGAAGTCAAGCCTCCAGGATGTTGGTGTAGACGGCCATGCCTGCGACCGCATCGACGTTGATGGCCTGCAGAGCGTCGATTTCAGATTGGGCGCGGATGCCCCCGGCGACGATGAGCTGTCGTTGGGTAAGGGCGCGGAGGCGCTGGGCGATGGCGATGGGGAAGCCCTGCATGAGTCCTTCGCCGTCGATGTGGGTGTAGAGGAATGCCCCGACGTGGGGTTCGAGGGCTGCGATGGCGTCGTCGGGAGTGAGGGCGATCTGGGCCTTCCAGCCCTTGATGGAGATGTTGCCACCGCGCGAGTCAATGCCCGCAACTATGCGCTCCGGACCAACTGCGGCGGCGAGTTCTGCGGCAAAAGCGACGTTGACCGAGCCGATGCCCTGCTCTTCCTTGAACAAAGAGCTGCCGACGATGACGCGCTGCGCTCCTGCAGCGAGAACGGCCTGGGCCTTTGCCACTGTTCCCACGCCGCCGCCGACCTGGACGGGGAGGCGCTGGGCGATCTGGGCGACGAGCGCCGCGTTATCGCCCTGGCGCATGGCGGCGTCGAGGTCAATGAGCTGGACGAGCGGGTACTTGGAGAAGCGGTTGATCCAGTATTCAAAGTCGTCGAAGGCGAGCTTGAGCTTTTCGCCCTGGACCAGTTGGACGATCTGGCCGCCGAGCAGGTCAATCGAAGGAATCAGCATGGAAGCCTCACGGGAATGCCCTGTTGGGCGAGTTCTTCTTTCAGTGCCCGAGCGCTGGAAACGCCGAAGTGGAAGATGCTGGCGGCGAGGGCGGCATCGGCTTTGCCGCGCCCAAAGACTTCGGCAAAGTGGGCAACGGTGCCTGCGCCCCCCGAGGCGATGACCGGGATGCGGACAGATTCGCTGACGGCGGCGGTGAGTTCGCAATCAAATCCGTTGCGCATGCCGTCGGAGTCCATCGAGGTCAACAGGATTTCGCCTGCGCCGCGGGATTCTGCTTCGATGGCCCACTCGACGACGGAGCGGCCGGTGTCGCGGCGGCCTCCGTGCACATAAACGTGGGCGTCACGGGCAGGATTGGGCGATGTCGGGTCGCGCCGTGCGTCAATGGCGACGATCACCGCCTGCGCGCCGAAGCTGGCGCCGATTTCCCCGATCAGTTCAGGACGGGCGAGCGCGGCGGAGTTGATGCTGACCTTGTCTGCCCCGGCATCGAAGACCGCTGCGGCATCGTCAGCGGTGCGGATGCCGCCGCCCACAGTGAAGGGAACGAAGAGTGATTTCGCTGTGCGGCGGACAGTATCGAGCAGGGTGGCGCGGCCCTCGTGGGTGGCGGTGATGTCGAGCAGAACGATTTCGTCAGCACCGAGGTGGGCGTGGCGATGGGCGAGTTCGGCGGGGTCACCGGCATCGATGATGTCGACGAACTGGATGCCTTTAACGACACGTCCGTCGCGGACGTCAAGGCAGGCGATGATGCGGCGGGTCAGCATGGGGTGACCTCCAGGAAATTCCTCAGGATTGTGAGCCCGGTCTCGCCGGATTTTTCTGGATGGAACTGGGTGCCGTAGACGTTGCCCTTTTCTACGGCGGCGGCGAAAGGCTGGATGTAATCGGTCGTGGCGACCGTGGCCGCAGTGACCGGGGCGCGCCAGGAGTGGGTGAAGTAGGCGAATTCGCCGTCGCCGATACCCGCGAGGAGGCGCGAATTGCCGACCGGGTGCAATTGGTTCCAGCCGACATGGGGAACTTTTTCGTGGCCGTCGGGGAAGCGCTCGATGGTTTCAGGAAGAACCCCAAGGCCGGGCTGGTCGGGCGCTTCAGTGCTGCCCGCGTAGAGCCACTGCATGCCGACGCAGATGCCGAGGAAGGGAATGCCACTGGCGATAGCCTCGCGAATGGCCGGGGTCAGCCCAGTCTCGTCGAGGCGTTTGGTAGCAGCAAAGTGGCCGACGCCGGGCAGGATGATGCGCTCTGCAGCGGCCAGCGGCTCGGGACGGTCGGTGACGGTGACCTCCGCGCCAAGGTGGCGCAGGGCCTTGACGACCGAGGTGAGGTTGCCGGCTTTGTAGTCGATGACGGTGATGCGCATCCGGTTATCTCTCCAAGAAAAGTACCTGTTTGGTCCAATCCCGCTCGGAGTATCGATGAATTACCGCAGCGAGAGCCCGGGCAAGTCCGCCAATATCCGATGGGAGGATCGTCCGATGGTCGATGTAGATGACGCCTCCGTGGCTCATGTCCGACTCTGCCCAGTGCCTAAGGAGAGACGGGATGGTGCGGACATCGTAGGTCACGAGGGTGAAGCCGAGTTTGTGCGCCTCCAGGAGAATCTCGTGATCAGTTCTGCCAAGGAAAGCACCGCTTCTCCAGTCCCGAAGCGCCACGATTGACGCCTCCGGATGGATGCGCGGTACGGCTTCGGCGACTGCGGGCGGGATGTGCTCGTCGAGCAGGAGTTGGAGCATGAACGATCGAATCTCCACTCGTGGTCAGTCTTCCAGCCCTGCGGAAAAGCGCTCAATATTGGGGAGCAGGCGCTTGAGGTCGGTGAAGGTGATGCTGTCATACTCGGCGAGGGCTGTTTCGCATTCTTCGGGGAATGCCTCTGCATAATTGAGAGCAGCCCTGACTTTGGCCTCGGGCCACTCGAGTTGTGCAGCCACAGCTTTGGCATCTCCGCCGTTGCTGCGCAGCAGGAGCATGACCTCCCAAACGGCGAGGGTGCTGCCCTGGATGTACGCCTGCCTGCCAACGGGTGAGTCGCGGAAATCGACAAGAGCGAATTCGGCGCGGCGCAGGCCTTCTTCCACGAGTCTGGCGCTGGTGTCGCTCGTTGTCCAACCGTGGCGGAGCGCCATGCGCTTGAGGCGCTCAGAGGACGCTGCGGGGAGGCGCAGACTGATGACGGTGGAAGGCGCAGATACGGCCCTTGGCATAGTGTCGCTCCTGTAAGTATTGTAATCGATATCGACATTCAGAACCAATTCACTGGAAATCAGAGTAATCCCTTGGTCGAGGGCAGCATCTCTGCCATTTGGGTGTCGCGGGAGACGGCTACGCGCAGCGCCCGGGCGAAGGCTTTGAAGATAGCTTCGATCTTGTGGTGGTTGCTGCGGCCGTACATGGTTTTCACGTGGACGTTGGCCTGGGCTCCGCGCGCGAAGCCCTCGAAGAAGTCGGTCACGAGCTCGGTCTGCAGGTCGCCGACGAGGCGGGTCCGGACCTTGGTTTCGACAGCGTAGGCGGTGCGGCCGGAGAGATCGATGGCGGCGATGGCGAGGGTCTCATCCATGGGCATGAGAAAGTAGCCGGCGCGATTGATTCCGCGCTTGTCGCCGACGGCCCGGGCAAAGGCTTCACCAAGCGCGATGCCGACGTCTTCGACGGTGTGGTGCTGGTCAACGTCGAGATCGCCGCGGCAGGTGAGGTCGAGGTTGAAGCCACCGTGGCGGGTGAAGAGCTCAAGCATGTGGTCAAAGAAGCGGATGCCGGTCGAGACCTTGTACTGGCCCTGGCCCTCGATGGTGAGGCGCAGGTCGATTTGGGTTTCGGTGGTGTGGCGGATGATCTCGGCGGTACGGGCTTCGGGGGCGTGGGTGGTCATTGTGGGGCTCCGTTGATTGACTTCGTGGGACAAAAACAGAAGCGGGTTCTTCACTTCGTTCAGGAGGACAAACAAAAAAAGACAAGGACAAAACTTAACCGCAGATTCCCTTCGGGAATGACAGACAGAAAAGCAAATGCAAGTTCAACAACGGGTTCTTTACTTCGTTCAGGAGGAGAAAACCTTGAGTTGGTTGAGAACAAAATTTTCGATTGCAGCTACGGCGCGTTGCATCTGCTCGGGGGTGCCGATGGTGATGCGAACGAGGCCTTCGCAGCCGGGATCCGCAGAGCGGTCGCGGACGAGGATGCCCTCGGCGCGCATGGCATTGGCGAATTCCTTGTGGGCAGCGCCAATGTTGACGAGGACGAAGTTGGCCTCGGTGGGCCAGTATTGCAGGCCGAGACGGGTGAGGGCGTGGAGGAAGAGGGCGCGGGCCTGGAGGACCTCTTCGACGTACCAGTGGAGGTAGGTTTCATCCTGAAGGGCGGCGGTGAGGGCGACGAGGGCGACGTGATTGACGCTATAGGGCGAAAGGACGCGGCGGACAAAGCGCAGCAGCGGCTCGGGACCGGCGAGCAGACCGAGTCGGAGGCTGGCGAGGCCATAAGCCTTGGAGAATGTGCGGGCGACGATGAGATTAGGGACCTGGCCGACGAGGTCGATCACCGTCTGACCGTAAAAGTGGAAGTAGGCTTCGTCGACGAGGAGGATGGCATGGGGCGCGGCGGCCGCAACGGCAAGAAGCTGCTGGCGGGTGGCGACGGAGCCGGTGGGGCTGTTGGGATTGGCGATGGCGATGAGTTTGGTGCGGGGTGTGATGGCGGCGACGAGCGATTCAAAGGGGAAGCGAAAGTCTGCCGGGGCCTGGACGCGGATGATGGTGGCGTCGGTCTGGGCGGCGTAGATTTCGTACATGGTGTAGGTGGGGACGGGGAGGAGGAGTTCGTCGCCGGTGTCGAGGAAGGCCTGGCAGAGGATGTGGATGGCCTCGTCGACGCCGTTGGTGAGGATGACCTGTTCGCTGGCAAGGCCGAGGTGCTGGGCGGCGAGAGCCTCGACGGGGCCGCGCTCGGGGTAGCGGGTGAGGTCGGCGGCGGTGATGCTCTGGATGGCAGCGAGGACGGCGGGGGAGCAGGCGAGGGTGTTTTCGTTGAAGTCGAGGCGCAGGCTGTCGCGGTTGCCGAGGGGCGGGTGGTACTCGGGCATCTGGAGGACGCGGCGGCGGGGTTGGATGCAGTTGAGATCGGTCATTGGAGTCAACGGGGTCATTGGGGTCATTGGACCTCGCCTTGGGCGGGGCTGGCGGCGCTGGATTTGAGCCTGGTTTGGATGGCAGCGGCGTGGCCGGTGAGGCCCTCGGCGTGAGCGAGACGGATGGCCTGGGGGCCTAGAACGGCGAGTGCTTCAGGTGAATACTGCTGGACGGTGATGAGCTTGAGGAAGTCGTTGACGCTGAGGCCTCCGCGAACCGTGGCCAGGCCGCCGGTGGGTAGGGTGTGGTTGGGGCCGGAGATGTAGTCGCCCATGGGCTGCGGGCTGTGTTCGCCGATGAAGACGGAGCCGGCGTTTTGGACCCAGGCGAGGTCTTCAGGAGCATCGACGGTGAGGTGCTCGGGGGCGAGGCGGTTGGTGATTTGCTGGGCCTCTTCAGGGGAGGCGGCGAGAAAGATGTAGCCGTTGGCGGCGAGGGCCTGCTGGGCGACGGAGTTGGATTTGGCGCGCTGTTTGGTTTCTTTTTGGACGGCTTTGGCGAGCTCTGCGTTGGTGGTGATGAAGATGGCGAGGGCCTCGGGGTCGTGTTCCGCCTGGGCGACGAGGTCGCTGGCGATGCGGGCGGGGGTAAGCAGATCGCTGGTGATGACGATTTCAGTAGGGCCGGCGAGCATATCGATGGCCGCAGCTTGCTCGTTCGAGACGGTGCGCTTGGCTGCGGTGACGAAGAGGTTGCCGGGGCCGACGATCTTGGCGACACGGGGGATGGACTGGGTGCCGTAGGCGAGAGCGGCGACGGCGTGGGCTCCGCCGAGGCGGTAGAACTCGGTGACGCCGAGCAGGTGGGCGGTGGCGAGGGTTTCCGGGGCGGGGTTGGGGGAGGTGACGGCGATGCGCGGGACCCCGGCGACCTGAGCGGGGATGACGGTCATGAGCATGGTCGAGGGCAGGGGATGACGGCCACCGGGGACGTAGCATCCGACGGAGGCGAGGGGGCGGACGAGCTGGCCGGTGGTGAGGCCCCCCGTTTCCGGAAAGGGTGGGGAGAATTCAAAGGAGGCGGGGAGCTGCTCGACGGCGAAGGCGCGGATGTTGGCGGCGGCGGTTTCGAGGGCCTGCTGCAGGAGTGGGTCGAGTTGTTGCCAGGCGGCGGCGGTTTCTTCCGGAGAGACACGGATGGATGCGTCGGGGGCGAGGCGGTCGAATTTTTGGGCGAAGGCGAGGAGGGCCTTGTCGCCGTCTTTGCGGACCTTGGAGAGGATTTTCCTGACCGTCGGGAGGACGCTGTCGAGCGACGTGCCGCCGCGACGCTCCAATTGGGCGAGGAGTTGAGCGGTCTTCTGGGAGTCGCGGCCCTGGGTTTTGAGGAGTTGCATGAGGATTCGTCGGCCTCAGGGGCTAAAGCCCCGATTTGTTGGTGGGGTTGAAGTACGGTCCGAAGCCCGTACCCTTCGTCGTGGCTGAGTTCTGTGATCCCCTGTCTCAGAGTCGAGACAGGGGGCTCCGGAGTGGTTAGAGGACTACCTTGTTGAGGGGGTACTCGACGATGCCAGTGGCACCGGCGGCTTTGAGTGCGGGGATGACTTCGCGAACGGTAGTTTCTTCGAGAATGGTGTTGACGGCGACCCAGGCTGGGTTGCTGAGTTCGGAGATTGTTGGGGAGTTGAGCGCGGGCAGTACGTCGAGGACCGTCTGCAGGTGCTGGCGCTGGACGTTGAGCATGAGGCCGACCTGGGACTGGGCGTCAATGGCGGCGCGCAGCATGAGGGCGATGGACTCGATCTTCTGACGCTTCCATGGGTCATTGGCAGCGGCCTTGCTGGCGATGAGGCGGGTTTCGCTCTCCATCACGGTGTCGATGATGGTGAGGCGGTTGGCTCTGAGGCTGCTGCCGGTTTCAGTGACTTCTACGATAGCGTCAGCGAGCATGGGCGGCTTGACTTCGGTGGCTCCCCAGCTGAATTCGACTTTGACGTTGACGCCTTTGTCGGCGAAGTACTTCTTGGTAACGCCGACGAGTTCGGTGGCGATGATCTTGCCTTCGAGGTCTTCGGCCTTTTCATAGCCTGAGCCTTCGGGGACGGCGAGGACCCAGCGAACCTTGCGGCGACTCTGCTTGGCGTAGGTGAGGGAGGTAATGCTGGTGACGTCAAGGCCGCTTTCGACGACCCAGTCGATGCCGGTGAGGCCGGCGTCGAGCACGCCGTGCTCAACGTAGCGGGCCATTTCCTGGGCGCGGATCAGCATGCACTCGACTTCCTTGTCGTCGATGGAGGGGAAGTAGCTGCGCCCGTCGGCGTAGATATTCCAGCCGGCGCGTTTGAAGAGGGCGATGGTGGCGTCCTGGAGGGAGCCCTTGGGAATGCCGAGACGAATCTTATTTGCCACTGGAGACCTCTTCTGCGACTGCGGTTGGGAGGGGGATGTTTTTGGTGAAGCAGGAGACGGTGCCTTCGTGACAGACGAGGCCGTCGCCTTCAACGACTACTTTGAAAACGAGGGTGTCGAAGTCGCAGTCGGTGGCGATGGAGACGATGCGGAGGCGGTTGCCGCTGGTTTCGCCTTTCATCCAGAGCTTCTGGCGGGTGCGGCTCCAGAAGGTGACGAAGCCGGAGTCGAGGGATTTCTGATAGCTGATGGGGTTGAGGAAGCCGAGCATGAGGATTTCGCCAGTGGCATTGTCCTGGACAACGCCGGGGACGAGGCCGTCCATTTTTTCGAAGTCTATTGTTGGTAGTTGGGTCGTCATTTCACTTCTCTGAGTCTCACTGACTCGGTTGGGGTTGAGTTAGACCGGATGCTGCGGGCAGACAGCAAAAAGCCCGCTGGCTAGGATGCCGGCGGGCTTTGAGTGAATTCTGCTTGGGAGATTGGCCGATTGGTTCCAGTGAATCCAGGCCTAAGCAGTCCGCCGACATGTCATCGCGTGATGATGGTGGTGGCGATGATGGAGGTGGAGTTGCATCTCAAGTTTGAGGTTATGAAAGTGGGGGGAGTTTGTCAAATCTGCTTCTGTGAATTTTTCTGCCGAGATCGCTGAAATCGGGAGCAGAATTGCTGCATGCGAACTGGCATAGCGATTTTGACCGTGATCTTCACCTGCGGCTGCGTGGCCCTGTGGGCGGCCGAACCGGTGGATATTAACCACGCGACGGTTGCCGAACTGCTGCAGGTGCCGGGGATGACGGCAAGCTGGGCGGGGCGAATCGTGCGGTTTCGGCCGTACCGGACGAAGCTGGATTTGCTGGAGCGGGGTGTGGTGACAACGGAGGTCTACCAGCGGATCAGGGATGGGGTAGTGGCGCGCAAGACTCGTTGAGTGTGAAGTGTGAAGTGTGAGTGTGAGTGTGAGTGTGAAGTGCGGATTCTTTGTTGCGCTCAGAAGAACGGGACTGGATATTCCAGTCCCACCCTCGCCACAAAAGCCAAAATGTGGCGAGGGTGGAACTCCTTGAATTGAGAGTTTCTGCTGGCAGAAGCTTTCCTGGATCAGGCTTTGGCTTCTTCTGCCGGGGGACAGCCGGCTGGGGCGGAGCGGGGTTTGATGCGCGCCAACAGGCCGCTGAGAATTACATAGAGTACGGGGATAAAGATCAGGTTGAGGATGGTCGAGAGCAACATGCCGCCGACGATGGTGGTGCCGACGGAGTGGCGGCCCAGGGCGCCTGCACCGGTGGCGAAGACCAGCGGCAGGATGCCGAGGATGAAGGCGAAGCTGGTCATGAGGATGGGGCGTAGACGCAGTTCGCCGGCCTCGATGGCTGCCTCGACGATGGTGCGGCCCTTTTCACGTAACTGCTCGGCAAATTCGACGATGAGGATGGCGTTTTTGGAGGCGAGGCCGATGAGCATGACCAGGCCGATCTGGCAATAGACGTCGTCTGACAGGCCGCGGGCTGAAACAGCCGCGAGCGCGCCGAGGACGGCCATGGGCACCGAAAGCAGGATGATGAACGGCAGGGCGAAGCTCTCGTACTGGGCGGAGAGGGTCAGATAAACAACCAAAATGCCGAGCGCAAAGATGATGACGGCTTTGCCGCTGGACTCGATTTCTTCAGCGGTGAGGCCGGTCCAGCTGTAGGACATGCCGGGCATCATGACGCTTTTGGCGAGGTTCTGCATGGCGGTGATGCCTTCGCTGGAGCTTTTGCCGCGGGCGGCATCGCCGTCGATCTCAACCGAGCGGAAGAGATTGTAGTGGGATATGACCTGCGGGCCTGAGGTTTCCTTTGCGGTTACAAGGCTGTCGAGAGGAATCATCTGGCCGGCGTCGGAGCGGACGTAGAAGGAGTGGAGGTCACGGGCGTTCATGCGGAAGGGCTGGTCGGCCTGCACGTAGACGCGGTAGGTGCGGTTGTTGAAGTCAAAGTCGTTGACGTATTCAGAGCCCATAAAGACGTTGAGGGTGGTGGAGATCTGTGTGAGCGAGACACCCATGGCCTTGGCCTTGGGGCGGTCGATGCTGACAAGCAGCTGCGGGTCACTTGCCGAGAAGGTGGTGAAGAGGCGGTCGAGGCCGAGATTTGGGTTTGCCCGCGCAGCTCCGACCATGGTGTGGGCGACGCGGTCCAAATCCTGTAGGGTGTTTTTGCCCTGGTCCTGGAGGATGAACTGGAATCCGCCAAAGGAACCGAGACCTGCGACGGCGGGGGGCTGGAACATGGCGACAGTGCCACCAGGGACCATGAAGAGCTTAGGTGTAAGGCTCGCGACAATTTCAGCGGCGGAGTGACCTGGTCCGCGCCGCTGGTCGGCAGGCTTGAGGGCGGCAAAGATCATGCCCGCATTGGGCGCGCTGCCGGACTGTGAGAATCCGGAGACGGCAAACGCACCGAGAATGTCAGGATTCTGGGCGAGTACGAGCTGGGCTTTGTCGGAGATGGATGTGGTTTCAGTGAGCGATGCGCCCGGGGGTGCCTGGACGATGACCATGAGATATCCCTGGTCTTCCTGAGGGATAAAGCCAGTCGGGACATGGACGTACATATAACCTGCCCCGCCAAGACCGGCGAAGAAGAGCAGCAGGAGCAGGTAGCGCAGCCGGAGTGCAACATGAATCAGCTTGCCGTAAATACGGGAGATCCAGCTGATGAAGTCGTCAATTCCGTGGGCAAACCCGGAGTAGGCCCGCGAGAGGAATCCGATGCGGAGGAAGTCGAGCTGTTGGTATTTTGCTTCTTCACCGCGGAGAAAGAGTGCGGCCAGTGCGGGTGACAGTGTCAGCGCGTTGAATGCGCTGATGGCGATTGCAAACGCGATGGTGAGCGAAAACTGCCGGTAGAGAATGCCTGTTGTGCCGGGGAAGAACGAAACGGGCACAAATACCGCAATCAGTACCAGCGAAGTGGCGATGACCGCGCTGGTAACCTCGCCCATGGCGTCAGAGGCAGCCTTGTGCGGATCGCAGTGATCCATGGCGATGTGGCGCTGAACGTTTTCAATGACCACGATGGCGTCGTCAACGACCAGGCCGGTAGCGAGAGTGATGCCAAACAGCGTGAGTGAATTGATGGAGAAGCCGAAGAGCTTGATGAAGGCAAAGGTGCCAATGAGCGAGACGGGGATCGTCACGGCGGGGATGATGGTGGCGCGCCAATCGAGCAGGAAGAGGAAGATTACGACGATAACGATAACGACGGCTTCGCCAAGGGTGATGAGCACTTCGCGGATGGAGTCGCCAACGATGGTGGTGGAGTCAAAGGCGACGGCGTATTCGAGGCCCGGGGGGAAGCTCTTGGAGAGCTCCTTGAGCATGGCCTTGGCATCGCGGTCCACGTCGAGCGCATTCGCGTTGGAGAGTTGCTGCACCCCGATGCCGACGGCGGTATAGCCCTGATACTTGAGGTTGCTGGAGTAGCTCTCAGCGCCAACGACTGCGCGGCCGACGTCCTTGAGTTGAATGAGGCCGTTGGCGGTGTTTTTGACGATGATGTTGTTGAATTGCTCTGGATCGCTGAGGCGGCCGACGACGCGGACGGCTACCTGAAAGGACTGCTTGTTGTCTGAGGGCGGCTGGCCGAGCTGGCCGGCGGGCACTTCGACGTTCTGCTCCTGGAGCGCGGCAACGACGTCGGTGGCGGTCAGGCTGCGTTCGGCGAGCTTGGCGGGGTCAAGCCAGATGCGCATGGCGTATTTGCGTTCGCCAAAGATCTGGACGTCGCCGACGCCTTTGACGCGCTTGAGGGCGTCTTTGACGTAAACATCAAGATAGTTGGAGATGAATTCGTTGGAGTAGCGATTGTCGCGGGTAAAGAAGCCGGAGCCAAAGACGAAGTTGCTGTTGGCCTTGGTGATGGAAATGCCGGCGGCGTTGACGGCGGAGGGCAGGCGGCCAGTAACCGAGGCGACGCGATTTTGCACGTCAACGGCGGCGATCGAGAGGTCGTAACCGGTTTCAAATGTGACGGTGATGGAGCTGACGCCGCTGTTGGTGCTGGCGGAGCTGATGTAATGCATGCCCTGAACGCCGTTGATCGACTCTTCGAGGGGGATGGTGACCGCTTTTTCGACCGTCTCAGCGTCTGCGCCAATATAGGCGGTGGTGACGATGACCTGGGGCGGAGCCAGTTGAGGGTAAAGCGAGATAGGGAGCGAGGGAATGCAGACCGCTCCGGCGAGGATGATAAGCAGCGCCGAAACGGTCGCGAAAACGGGACGACGGATGAAAAAATCTACAAACAAAGGATCTTGTCCTTCCTGTGTTGCGGGCCAGTATTCAGGGCCTGGTTTGCGGGCCTGGGGCCGGGGTGCTCAGCAATGCTGTCGATTCAAGATAGTGCCGCTGCGTTAGCCAAGAGGCTGAACAGGCATGTTGTCCACGAGGAACTGGGTGCCGGAGACGATGAGCTTGTCTCCTGGTTTGAGCCCTGAGGAAACGGAGTAAGAATTGCCGACGGTCTCACCCAGACCGACTGAAATCTGATGGGCCGCGAAGTGGCCATCAGGCTGTTTGACAGCGAGGAATACGAAGCTTTGGCCACCCTGGCGGGAGACAGCCAGAAATGGGATGACCGGCATGGGCGAGGTCTTCCAGACGATGCGTGCCTTGACCAACTGGGCCGACCGAAGTGCCTCTGGGCCAGAGTGCACGGGGGCTTTGACCAGAATGCCCTGCAGAGTGCTGTCGACCTGGGGAGAGAGGAAATCGACACTGGTGGTTTCGACGACCTTGCCGCTGGGATCGAGAAGCTGAACGGGGAGGCCAGGGCGAACCTCAGCGCTGCGCTCGGTGGGTATGTAGATGTACGCTTCGAGGTCCTTGTTCTCATCAACGGTGGTCAGGGCGGAGGCCGTAGTCACATAATCGCCAAGATGGACGGGAACGTCGCCGACGGTGCCTTCAAAGGGAGCCTTGATGCGGTAATAGGAAAGCTGCTCTTCAAGTGATTTGCGCGTGGCGATTGTCGCTTCCCAATCGGCGCGGGTATTTTTGAAAGCCTGATCGGCCTGATCAAGCGCGTCGCGACTGATGACGCCGGCGTCGAAGAGCTTGTGCTGGCGTTCGATCTGGATGGTGGCGTAGTCGAAAAGCGCCTTCTTCTGATTTTCAGTAGCGCGCTGGGCATCGACGAGAGCCTGCTGCCGGGTGGGATCAACGGTCATGATGAGCTGGCCGGCCTGCACGTGGTCACCGGACTTGACCAGTATCTGCGTGAGGTTGCCGCTGACTTGAGGCATGACAGTTGTTGAGCGCCTCGATTTGACGGTGGCAACGTAATCAGAGCTTTGCTCCACAGGCGAAAGTGCCACTTCAAGAGTCTGCACAGGAAGCGCCTGCATGGTGGCGGGAGCAGAGGCCGCGACAGGCTGCTTGCAGCCGACAGGGACGAGGACAAAAGGCAGAATGAAGGCAATTAAAAAAAATAGACGTCGCAACGAAGGACCTCACAAGCTTTGTTTTCCGCCGAAGGGCGTGTTGTGGACAGTGAGTTTGACGGCGGGTTCCCTGCCCTCAGATCCCTGCCAGATTGTCTTACAGGGCAATTCAATATCCCCGGATGTGCGCAGAGGTTCCGGAGGTGCTTCCAGAGTAGTCACTTCCATAGATGAGTTTACGCGCTCAACTGTTGCAAGAAATTTGAGCCAGTTGCCTGCGGAGAACGGCAGCAGAGGCTCCGCCCCGATCAAAAATCATCTGAAATCATGATCTTAGAACGCAAACGGGCTGAAATTGGTTCCCCGGTCAAAGGTATCGATGCCCTCGACGCGCTTGAGATGGTGCACCAGCACGTACGTAAGCGGGGTCGCAATCGTCTCATAAGCCACCTTGAATCCATACGAGGAGGCGATCATGATGAGTAGTTTCGGGCCCGACTCTACGCCCCAGAATGCGATGAGGAGTACGACGACGGTATCGACAAACTGGCCGGTGATCGTGGAGCCGATGGTGCGAGTCCAGAGAAATCGCCCCCCGGTGAGCAGCTTGAGTTTGGCGAGTGTGTAGCTGTTGGTGAATTCGCCGGCCCAATAGGCGACGAGGCTGGCAATGGCAAAGCGCGGCACGAGGCCAAAGACGGTGGCAAATGCCTGCTGGTCATGCCAGCCCGGCGCGGCCGGCAAGGCAACGGCGATCTGGCCCATGACGGCCAGCATGCCCATGCCAAAGAAGCCCATCCAGATGGCCCGGCGGGAGGCCGCATACCCGTAAACCTCGGTAAAGATGTCGCCGCAAATGTAGGTGATGGGGAAGAGCAGTTGCGCACCGCTGACCAGAAGCGGCCCGATCTGGCAGATCTTGGGTCCGACCAGATTGGATACCAGCAGCACGGCGACAAAGCCGATGGTCAGAAGGTCGAGATAGCGGAAGCGGGCGGTCACCCTCAAAGCATAGCTGAAGCAGAGTTGGGCGGGGGATCAATTGACCAAATGTGCTTCACAGACTGAAACGAGCTTCCCTGCGGGCAGCTGAACCCCTCGATGCAAGCGGGGAGTGCCCGGGCCCGGAGTTCAAGAGATTTGGGCGGAACTTTGACACTGTCGCCGCAAGTTGTTAGCCTCAGAGAGTGCCGTTCTGCGGAGCCACTCCGCACGGCCTGCCGCGTCCCCGTCGTCTAGCCCGGCCTAGGACACCGCCCTTTCACGGCGATAACACGGGTTCAAATCCCGTCGGGGACGCCAATTATTTCAGCAACTTACGCGCTTCAATAATTTTCTCGTACGTCCGTTTTGTTCCAATAGCAGCGGTGCCCTCGTTTTGAGGGTTTTCGTCGAGCAACATGCTCACAAGGCGGCTCTGAGCTTTACGCTTCACATCCGTGATGGCCTGCGCGTATAGATTCATCGTCACCAAGCTGTTTGCGTGCCGCAATAATTCCTGCACAGTTTTGACATCTTCCCCATTCGCTTTCAGGAGAGTGGCGTACGTGCGCCGGAAAGTATGCCAGCCAATCCGGCCCTCAATGCCTGCCGCCTTGACTCCCGGTTGCAGATGCCAGCGGTTGAGCGTTCCCGGCCAGTACGGTTGCACTCCGTTTGTATGAGGGCTGGCAAAGACCCAGTCCTCAGGACGCGGATATGCGCAAAGGTTCCGCCAGCGCCACAACGCTTCCGCAAGGCGAGAATCCAACGGCACGGGTTTGCGTGACGCTTCCGTTTTGCATTCGCCAACGTGCTGAAGCGAGATCGAGCGAGTGACACTGATTTCAAACTTCTCGAAATCGATGTCCTGCCACTTCAGCGCCAGCAGTTCTCCTACCCTCAATCCGGTCATCACGTCCACAAGCACAGCGGTATGCGTCGGCTCTTCGAGATAGAGAAGTAATTCCTCCACCTGAAGAAGCGTCAACACTGTCGGAATATTCTTACGCTTGGCGCTTTGGCGCACATGCGTAATAGGATTCCTGTCGTGCCATTCCCAGCGAACCGCGTGATTGAAGACAGCGTGCATGATGTTCCGAATTTTTGCTTTGCTGCCGTTGGCAAGATTGAGCGAATGCAGCCACTCCTCCACGGCAACCGCTTTGACATCCTTCAACCGGTAGTTTCCCCAGCGGGGCAGAATCCACTTTCTGAAGTAGCCTTGGTACGTTTCGCACGTTGCGAAGGTTTTGTTCGAGTCCTTGCCCAATTCCTTTTCTCGGTAGTGTTCGACGAGCGTTTGCACACTGACCGTTTCGAGGTTGAAGCGCGGACTTTCGGCGTTGATGTTGACCAAAAGCGACGCAACGGCCCGTTTTGCCGATGCCTCGTTCGGATACTGCTCCAGGCTTCCGACCACAAGACTGCGCCGCTTACGACTTCCATCGGCTTGGGGTTCGTACCAGCGGTACTCCCAAGCGTTTGGGCCGCGCTTGCGCTCCGCAAGCTGGAGGTTGCCTTGTTGATAGCGTGTCCGTCTCATTTTTCTCCTTTTCAAGAGCGGTGAGGCGGCACGGATAGCTGCTCTGAGCTTACATTTTCCGGCAAGCAGCGGTCGAGATCGGAAGCACGAAAGCGCCAAAGCTTGCCTAGGCGCAGACCAGCGACAAGGCCGTTGCGGGCGTACCGCTGAAGGGTTTTCGGATGGACTTTCACGAGGGCTGCAGCCTGTTCGCTATTCAATAAAGGTTCGAATGCATGAGGGGAATCGAACATAGTTCGCACGCTCCTTGAAACTACATTGAAACGGATTGCGAATAATGTCTACCCTCATAAAATGAGGCACTTGCGTCCCGTCAAATTCTAGAATTGGAGTACAGGGTACGGAGCGGAGTCGAGAGGAATGGAGAGCAACTGAGTGTATTTTGAGGAACTTCTTGGCGCAGGCAAAATTTTGACTTTATGAAAACGAACTGAGGAAATTCGATGAAAAAATCCCGACTGACATTCCCCGGACAGACAGAGCATAGCCGAGGCGCGGGCGGTGTCAAGGGCGGCTGCGCCGCCGCTTCGCGGTCAAGACCCTTGACACCGCCCTTCTACGCCTCGGCTCACAATCCAAATATCCGGGGAATGTCAGTTTTAGAAACCTATCCCCAGATCGTGCCCATAGCCGATTTCATGCCCAATTTTCAGCGGGTCAATTTTCAGCGCGGACACCGATTCAATGCCGGGAGCCAACTCATTCTGTCGAGTCTGCTCGCGGGTCAATTCAGTTGCCGATGGGCGCATCGAAGAAATGCCGAGTGATTCGCGCAGCCGGTCAACATCGGAAGTGATAACCGTGATTCCTTCGCGGCCCCGCGATGCAGCGACATAGAACTGCTCTTGCTTCATTCCGTCGCCGGAGAGAACCACCGCGTCCACAGTCTTGCCCTGGCTGCGATGAGCGGTGATCGCGTAGCCGTGGTCGAATTCGTGATAGTTTGCGGGCAGGGTGCGGCCATCCTCAAGTTGAATGCGCCCTCCATCGACACTGCGCACTTTTGCCAACTCGCCGTTTGTGGCGCGGAAATCCGTCTCCCGTCGATTTCCTGTCAACAGGAGCCGGTCTCCAGGAGCCACTTCGATTTGATGACGCTCATGCACAGAGAAAGACCGCGCCTGTGTTGGACTCACCATGCGCTCTACGCCGTGCCTATCTCTGGCCACTAAGTGCGATGCGTTCGCACGTTCGACAACGAGTGTTTCATGTTTGCTTATCCCATGCGAAGAGCGATGGAACTGTAATATCTGGCCTTCCTGATAATTCGACAAATCTTTCTTTTGCGCTTCAGTCCATTGCAACGGCGCATGGCGTTCGAAGACCATGCCGCGCTCCAGTTCGCCGTCTTGCTTCATATCTCCGCGAATGGCATGGGTAATCCTGCCTATCTCTTCGTGAGTGCCAGCAACGACGAGCACTTTACGGATTGGATCAGCTGCGAGTTCCCGGTAAGCCGCAGCCACAGTGCGCGCTGTGTCCAAGTAGGGAACCTCACGAACAGCCCCGAGCTTTTCCAGCTTTTCAAAACCTTGTTCCGGCGAATCGCGCAACGTCTGAATGGCGTCCCGATACTCCGCCTGTGTCTGCCGTTGTACGCCGGTCAGCGAGACGCTTTTCATCTGCGATTCGCGCTCCAGGATGCGCAAGGCGTCCGATGCTTCGACGCTCTGGATTTGCCGTGTGTCGCCGGAGAACAGAATACGCGCATGTTCGCGCTCTGCCAGCTTGAGCAAACCTTCCATCTGCCGGCCTGAGACCATGCCCGCCTCATCGACGACCAGGACCTTGCCGTGCAGTGAGGCTTGCTCTGGACTATCCAGTAGTCGCGAGATCGTCATAGCATCTTTAAATCCGACCTTCCGCAACTCCTCTACCGCGCTTCGTGTTGGAGCGACGGCCACAACATCGCGGCCCGCATCGTGCAACCCCCGGTCAATTTCATGAAGAGTGGCGGTCTTACCCGTTCCGGCGGCTCCGCGCAGATTAATGGCAAGATCGCGAGAATCCAGAACCTGATGAGCGGCACGCTGCTGTTCTTCCCGCAGGCGCTTGGAAGGGTGGAATTCGCGCTCCCCGCCCAACCGCTCGAAGCGCCCGATGCCACGATCTACCGTCGCAATCATGCGCTGTTCGCGTTCAAGACTTTCGCGTGTAGCCAGGTTGTCTCCGGCCCGAATGAGAGAACCCTGCGACTGCTCCAGTTCCAGAGCGCCGCGCAATTGACCAGGATCAATCTGCCCGCGCCCATGGCGCAGGGCCTCAGTCATCAATTCGTGATCGCGCACAACGGAGTTGCGCTCGAAGAGATGCTCCTTTGCATACTGAAGTGATTCCGATGCCTGCGAGGATTCGCGTAGAATACGTGGATTCCGCTCCAGGGACTCCGCGCGGAGATGTTGCAGCGTGTGCTTTTCCTCCGGGGCAAGCCGGGCCTGCTGTTGTTCTCTCACCTTGTCCGTTGCGATTTCAGCCAGCTTGTCCGCGCGGGATTCACGGACGAGGACGGCAACTTCGTTATCGGTTGGCTTGCGGCCATGCTCCAAAGCGAACCGTTCGACAGCCGCATCACGCTGCGCGCTCCGCACGCTGTACTTTTCGAGCAATTCTTTCGAGACACCAATAATGTCGAATCCATGATCTTTGCCTTTGGAATCGCGGCGCGACTCGATTTCATAGCCCAGGCCACGCACCTCACGCGCCAGCGCATTTCGGTAGACCTCCGTCAGGTATGCCCGCCGTTCATACAGTCCCGATGCCTGTAGCGCCTTCCAGCGGCCCTCAACGCCGTCGTAAGTCAGATTGGCCGCGACGGCATGTGTATGGAGTTGTGGGTCGAGCTCGCGGCTGGTGTCGTGCCGGTATGTGGCGACAATCCAGTTGGCCGTCGTTCGGTTCTCGTTCGCGCCGCTCAGGCGTACACGCGTTGCAGAGTGACTCTCGGCCTCTGCAAGTGCCTCCCGGACAGCTTTGTCGTGAGCGGCCACGAGGCGATCATCCCCGCAGACGAGCGCCTGAATGGAAATTGACTTTGGCGCGGAAAAGGTCAGATCGTACAGCGACCGTCCCTTGCTTTGCTCGCTTCCGTCTTCTTTCGCGCGGTCCGCACTGTGCCGCGGGCGGAGGAACTCGCCGGTTTCCGGATGCAGCCCCTCCCGAATTGCTTCGAAATGCTCCTGCGTGACTTCGCCGCGCAAGCCAAGCAACTCGGCGCCACGGCCATGCCATTCGCCCTGCACACGACGCTGCTCATCGTAATAGTCGCTGTGTTCAAGATGCCGCTGGGCATAACCGGCACCGCCCGACATGGCCCTGATCGTCAGCATGAACCGACGCTAACGCTGTTCGAATTTGCAATGCAACAGCCTTTGTAACTTTGCCGTCTTGGTTGCCATGCCAATGCCGAAGCGTGAAGGAGCCAAGTCCCGCGCTCAGTCTGTCCAGGTTGCAGCCTGAATCCGCAAGCGTCGTTTCGGCAATATCCGGCCAGGAGCGTTCTCGCTGCTCTCGTTCTGAAGATAGACACCATCCCTAAGCCTGACGGCTTAGGAGAGCTTCAGTATTTGGAAGACATCGAATCAGGCTCGAACGACTTCGGACCGTGTTCGAAGATGATCGATAATTGGTCGGATCGCATTCGAATATCGATTTGTTATCAAACACGCTAAAATTTGGCGCATGGAGAAACCCTTTCACCCACGGCCATCTTGGACCACTGGCCGCCTCTGGCAGGCACTTTTGGGCCGCACATCGCACGCAAGATCGAACACACTCGTCAGTTGAGTACCACCTTGGAGGGCTTCGTGGTTTTATTTCTCATTGGGGCAGGTTTCAACATTGACGCTGGTTCGCATAGAACCTCGCGTGGCCATGAGTTTCGGTATCCTCTCATAAATGATGTTGCTCGCCTATGCTTTGACTTGGAACTCAGCAAAATCCCCCACGGTAAGTCCATCGAAGACCTCTTTGCTGATGCCCAGGCGGATTCTAATACTGAACCCATGAAGCGCCTTGCGAACGTCCTCATGGATGCCGACCACTACGTAGCTGGATCACTTGCTCAACTTGGCGGATCGACTTGCTACTCGGAGTTGTTTGACAGATTTGCAGGATCGAATTACCTGACGTTCAATTACGATTCGTTGCTTGAGATATTGTTGCTTCGGAGGAAGCAGTGGCTTCCTGACGACGGATTTGGCGTCCCAGTGCAGACCTCTGTGCAATTCGGCGTTACCCTGCCATCTGACCAAGAATCCGCATCGAAGGTTCTTCATCTCCATGGGAGCTTGTGTCTGAACTTCACCGAATTCGATATATTGGGTAACCCTGCCGACGATACGGCATGGCTTGATCCATCCGCACCAACGCGATTCATATTCGATCCCGATTGCCTGAGCGATGATTTTTGGCCGTACCTCCGCGTTGCGCCGAGCCTCCACCACCAACCGGCTAACAGCCGAGTGATCGCGCCTGTTCCAAATAAAGGTTCGCTCCTCGCACAGAAGTTTTCCGAAGCGATATACGAAGGGGCACGTGCCTTGACAGAGGAATCTGGAACGTTGATTTCAATCGGATACAGCTTCAACAGCCATGACCGCGAATCCTATGATCCAATTTTGAAAGCCCTCATCACGTCGCAGAATCGAAGGTTAGTTATCGTTTCACCCGATGCAGCAGGGTCGGCTCAAAGAATTGGAGCACAATATCCCGGCCTACAGATCGACGCCGTTGCAAAGACATTCAAAGAGTGGGTCGTAAGTTGCTTTCACTACTGAAATAAACCCGATCTCCATCTATCGGTTTTCTTCCCGCCAGGCGAAGCTCTCGCTTTGCGCTTAAAGTTGATCCTTGCCACCCCACGGTCCAGAGCAGCTTGCGCACTTGACTGATCGAAAGACGGGAATGTGATCGGTTTTCCCGGCAAGATCTCGATACTTGACGGCTCCCGACCCCATTCCGAGGTACGCTTCTTCTATAATCAATCCGGCCCAAGAATTGAAAAAAGTAAACTGCCAACAGCCGATCAGAACCAATGGATACTTGCGCTTGCGGAAACCCGGCCAATCTCAACGGCACAACGTGTCGAAGGTGTGATGCGCTCCATGAACTCGGTCTTAAGGCAGGCGCGACTGATGCGGAAGTCAAAGGCGCTCACCGCTTGTATGTGAAGGCTTGGCACCCAGACCGTTTTCCCGGCGACGAGAAGTCAAAAAATGCAGCGCAGGAAAAACTGAAGTCCATCAACTCTGCATACGAATTCCTCAGCTCTCCGTCGTCGAAGAATGGTCAACCGCGCCGGCCAAAAGCCGCTACTCCCCCCGCACGGCATCAAGAGCCGACCCAGCAGAACCAGAACTCAGCAAAGCAGTCTCCGCCAGCCGGAGGACGGAACCAAGAGCCTCCTCCGCGACCGAACACTGGTGGTCAGGTCCCGCCTAGACCTCCTAATTCGCCGCCACCACCACCGCCCTCCGGGGCATGGGCAGCGCAATCGCAGAACTGGCTGCATCAACGCCATGCTGCGGCGTTTACACAGCGGCTTGCAGGCTGGACTTCTTCGCCATGGCTGAGGACCTTTCTACGCTACGCGGTCTTTGTTTGCGCAGTGGGTCTAGGGAAGCTTTTCTGGCAATCATTCGATACAAAGCCAATAGCGAAGTTTCCTGCACAAGCTGAATGGGAAAAACAAGTAGCTAGGGCTCAGCAAGAGCAAAGATCCAGAGCCGCGAGAACGTTGCAGGGTCAAATGCCTAGCTCCGGCACGGATTCCAATCCGCGAAGTGGAAGCGCCTACGATTTGGGCAGAGAAAGCTACAACCACAAGGATTATGCCAGTGCCAGACTCTTGTTTACCCAGTCCTGCGATGCGGGAAACATGAAGGCCTGCAATTATCTCGGCTATCTCTTCGGACGAGGCCTTGGGGGCGACCAGGATCGAGAGAAGGCGCGCGATGTTTACCAGAAGGCTTGCGACCAGGGAACCCTGTCGAGCTGCGCAAGCCTTGGTTCTCTTTACCAGGATGCCGGCAGCACCGACGAGGCCGTCAAGTACTTTCAGAGAGCCTGCAACGGCGGCGTGGCGGAATCATGCAAGCTATTACGAGGTGTGCAATAGGTCCAGCGAGCGTGCAACGGCCCAGGCGGGGACCAGCAGACATTTCTTCAGCAGAGAACGCATACGGAGGAAGAAAATGCGAGATAGAAGAACGGCGGCTTGGGCACTGGCTGTAATGCTAGCATTCGCAGTTCCGCCAACTTCCGCACAACAGGACGAGGGACCTATCTTGATGCCGAAGAGCGCCGGGACCATGCCGACTGTGAATGAAGTCAGAACACTACTGACGAAAGCGAAAGAAGGAGATGGCGATGCGCAGATCAAGTTGTCAGTCTTGTATTACACAGGGGATGGCGTCCAAAAGAGTTACATAGAATCAGCGCGATGGTGTCGCGAAGCAGCCCAGAAGGGGATGGCGGAGGCTGAGCTTCATCTAGGCACTTTGTACCTCCAAGGCCAAGGCGTGCCAAAAGATTCTGAGACGGCGTTGGTCTGGATCCGCAAGTCAGCGGATCAGCAAGATGTAAGAGCCGAGTATGACCTTGGGCTGCTATACGACCATGGCTACGCTGTGCAGAAAGATGAAAAGGAAGCAGCCGAGTGGTATCGAAAGGCGGCGGAGCAGGGTGATGCTGCCGCGCAATTCAACCTCGGACTTGATTATGTCAAAGGTGAAGGAGTGCAAAAGGACTCTGCTGCTGGAGCGGCTTGGTTTCGCAAAGCCGCCGACCAGGGCGATGCCGCAGCGCAATCTCGACTCGGCGATATGTATGACGACGGTGATGGGGTTGAGACTGACGCTTCGCAAGCAGCGAAGTGGTACAGAAAGGCAGCGGCGCAAGGTGATAAGAGCGCGCAAAACAATCTGGGCCAGTTCTATCGACTTGGCCACGGTGTCCCGATGGACTTAGCGGAGTCCGCTAGATGGTTTAGAAAAGCAGCTGAGCAGGGTGAGGTGCAGGCGCAAATTAGCCTCGGCACGATGTATAGCAAAGGCGTCGGAGTCCAGAAAGATTCTGCGGAAGCGGTACGCTGGTATCGCAAAGCGGCTGATCAGGGAAATTCGGTTGCACAGCACAACTTGGCGATTCTCTATATTTCTGGCGATGGCGTCCGCCAAGACTTTATAACGGCATATATGTGGGCAAGCCTGGCCGCCTTAACTGATGAAAATGCGAAACCGCTTCTCGACAGAATGGATACAAATCTATCCCAGGCACAGATCGCCGAAGGAAAGCGACTAACGCGGGAATGGTTGGCTAAACATCGGTAGCTGCGCGCTTAGTTCGCGCAGTTCCGAAGAGTAAGGGGATTTCTTGATCTCCAGTTCCATTACTGCTCTTTCCCTATTGAGGTTCATCGGTAGTTCCTTGAAACGAATTTGGTCTCGCTTCCGTACTTGGGCTGGGAGGACTATGAATGCCAAGAGAACCGACATCAAGACGCGGGAATGTAAGCTCTGTTTGAGAAAGAAGGTCCTCCAGGATAGCCACTATCTGAGTGCGGGACTTTACAGGATAGCGAGGAAGCGCGGAGGTTCTTTGGTTAGGACGCCAGAGATCATCGTTGGAAGTGACAGACAGATTCACGAATACTTACTCTGCCATGATTGCGAGCAACTGTTCAACAGAAATGGCGAAGATTATGTCCTGCCACTGGTAAAACAGAGCGAAGTTGAATTCCCTTTGTTGACCATGTTGAACCGATGCACACCCATAGCAGAGGGGCCGAATAACGGTTCCGTGTTTTCAGGTTCGGAGGTTGGGATTGACTCCGGCAAGTTGGGCTATTACGCCCTGAGTATGTTTTGGCGCGGGTCGGTGCATGTCTGGAAGACGTTAAATCAACAGACGACTTCGGTCCATCTCGCCCCGGAGGATCAAGAGGCGATACGTAGATTTCTTGTCGGAGAAACTGGATGGCCACTCGGAATCATCGTACAAGTGACGGTGTGCACCGATCTAATCTCGCAAGATAACGTGCTTGCTCCCGTAAATTGGGAAAATGATGCCTACGTTGGCTGCTCGATGGTGATATTCGGACTTCACTTTGACCTCATTTGCGGAGTTCCGCACGGAGGTCCAGACCGGCAATTGTGCTGCGCGAACTCTGTGAATCACGTTATATTCCGCCACAACTGTGAGAACACAACCCGCATGTTGCTTGACGATCTGAAGAGCAAAGCAAGAATTGCAGCCAACCTGAAACGAAAACAAACAGAAGGCGGGGGTACGGGGTCTGCTCGCAATTGAATCGGGGTGCCGAGGGTCTCGCAGGCTGCCCAACCCGGCAGTATTCAGTAGAACGCATACGGAGGAAGGCATGTCAAAAGGAAGAATGGTTGGTTGGGTACTGGCTGCGGTTATGGTAACCGCAGTCTTGCCGGCTCTATCGCAACAGGGCGAGGGGCCAATCCTAATGCCGAAAAAGACAACGCCATCCGCAAGGCCGCCAATCCTTCTCTTTACCGGGACATATTCAGGCAAGGTCCACAATCTCACCGAAGGGCTGTCGGTCGACTTCACGGTTTCCGTCCGCGAGAGCCAAAAAGGCGCAATCGAAGGTTGTATGACTGTCAAGCCACCGCTTGGCGGAAGCGGCTACCTCAAGGGCTCGGTCCAAGGTTCGGAAATCGAATTTGATGTCGTTGGTGCTCTCTCGAAGATAACGTTCAATGGTAAGCGAGTGGCGAATGAGTTGAGCGGTACATACTTGGTCTCCTTCCCAAAAGGTTCGCAAGAGAACGGAGAGTTTACCCTTCGCCGGACCTCACAGGACGCTCCGCGCATCGTTTTTAGTAGCCAGACCTGTCCGGACGATTTGGCGATTCTGACTCCGGCGGCTGAACAGGGGAACGCGGGAGCCCAAGCATACCTTGGAACCATGTATTACTTGGGGAGGGGTGTACCGCAGGATTATCCTCATGCCGCAAGTCTGTTTCGCCGCGCGGCGCAGCAGGGAAACGCGTCAGCACAACTCATGCTCGGGGTCTTCTACCTGCAAGGCACTGGAGTTTCTCTGGACTACAGCGAGGCTTATTTCTGGTGCAAAGTTGCGTCAGCTGGAAAGGTCGAAGGTGCGACAAAGGAAACAATAGCATCACTGCTCAACAAGATAGCCGGCCAACTATCTTCGGAGGCCCAAGCCAAAGTGGAGCAGCGCGTGCGAGATTGGTTCGCTCAACACCCGCTGACCCCAGAATAGATCAGGCGTTCGGCTCAAATCTTCCGAATGCAGCCTTACTTTGGATGTTTAATAAAGCCGCCCTCCGCCATTGCGATCCAGCGCACCAGTTGCTAATGCTAGTAGGTCCATCCGCGAATTGTGTCGTGCCTCAAATGGCGCGCCATGTGGAGATTCGTATGCCGAGGCGCTCGCCGCTTCGCGTTTTTCTTGCGACAGAACTGACTATAAACATGTTCGCTCTGAGAACCGCGCACGGTTTATGCCGTTTACATCCAAGGTGGACGGGCCTGCCAATCATGGGGAAATTGCATTGCTCGGAGAACCACTGTTGGATGAGCGTTGAAAAGCTCCTTGAGCCGTTCGCCCCAGCGGGAATCAGGAGCAATGTCAGCCAATAGGGTTTGAATGATAAGAGCAATCACGTAAAAGCGGTCGTTGCCAATGCCGTTTGCTTTCCACGCCACTGGCAACTCCGGCTTGACGGCGAGTTCTCGATTCCAAAGCCGACTGTGATGGGCGCAGACATTGCGGACCGCCGTCAGGGCATGAAGCCAGCTTACAAAAACGGGTTGCGGCTGATTGAATTCGCGGGCGATTTTCTTCCGGAAGCTCGTCCGCAAGTGCTCATACATCTTCGACAGCGCGCCGAAGCTGATAAGCTCCGTTGCCATCCACACTGGCAAATCCGTCTCGGAGGTGTACTTCGCCCGGTAGTGCCCGATGAAAACCTCGGTCGATCTACTTTCCTCACGCCGGAGAATCTTCATGAAGTCCGCATGATTGAATGTCGTGGCGAAATTCGCCGGGTCAGCATGGCCGAACACGCCCAGGTCTTTCCCTATGTGATACGTAATGACGGCGCGGACGCTGATCTCAATCGCGTCCAGGGCGTCGAGCACAAGCCGCCGCAGATCCACATCAAATTTGTAGAGATCAATGATTTGCTCGAAGGTCGTCCCCGGACGAAAATTGCCGGTGGCCGCATCTTTGAAGGGGATAAAGTATGCGCTCAACCGGTAGTACCCGATTTGCTTTAGGCACCGCAGTGACCGGCCTCTGTCTGGGCAGTCGAGGCCGCGGCGAATCAACAAATCGACTTGATCTTCGTAAGGAAGATGAGGCTTGCTGTATTTCATTGGAAAATGAAAAACCCGCCGATTTGAGCTTCACCTGTTTCCAGGGAGAGGCTTGGCGGGTGTGTCATCTACTACTGTAAGAACATCCCCGCCGGTTGTCAAGTGTCTTGCCCCGCAGTTGCCTGGATCGAATGAATCCGCGAACGTTTGCGAAATCCTTTATTTCTGGTTAGATACAGCAGCATTGAGCGATGCAAACCGCATCTATCTCCCAGGTTCAGCGCCGGGTTTTGCCTCCCGCCGGTCATGGTGCAGTTTGACTGAATTGGCGTCCGGCACGCTCTTTCCATCCGGAGGGGAGGTAGCGGGCTGCGCTACTGTCGGCACAGGTTTTTCAACCGCAGCGAGAGATGCATCCCGGCAACCCTTAATCCCTATACCGGCAAACAGACCGATAAGGAGTGCCGCGCCACAAGCCATTGGAATCCAAATGCGCAGCACATCGTTTTTCAGTTCATGCAGGAGCGCGTCAACCGTCTTTGCCCTGCTTTCCAGGGAATATGTCAATCGGTTGTTGGCAGACTCAACTTGAGCGACGACCCCGCCGCGCGAATCCGACAAATTGCGCAAGGCAGTGGAGAGTTCCTTTTGGGCAGCCGACAGGGCCGCGCTGGTTGTTTGCAGACCGTTGACGGTGGCCGTTATGCCCGATTGAAGAAAGTGCTGGCGCAGACTCTCGCCCAGGAGCTTTGCAATTTGCGCCGGATCAAGACCGGCCTCAATTTCGCCGGGTAGAGCAGAAGTCCTCGCCTCCAATTCGTGAACATAGCCGAGCATTTCCTGTTGCGCTTCACTCGAGAACTGCCGGTGCAGATCAAGCATTTTCTGAAAGCGTTCGCGCTCATCGGCAATATCCTTTGGCGTGTGGCGGGTGAGCAGGGCCAGGATGCCCATCGCTTCGAGAATGCGCAGCATTTCATCGTCCGGGCTGAGCGTCCGAGTATGCGCGAGAACGCGATAGTATGCTGTCTGTAACTCTTCCGGCACCAGGCGGGCGAGAGAGTCGAAGAGCGTCGGCTCTCCCGCCGTGACAACTGCGAGTTGGGAAGTGACCGGAGCCGTACTCATGGCAAGAACACCTGCCTTGCACGGTCGAATTCAGAGAAGAGCCGCCGCCGGTAACTCTGCGCACGCATAACGAGCGACGCCCGTTTGAGTTCGTCAATATCGGCCTTGCGGTCCGCTACCTGTCCCAGTTGTATTCCGTGTTGCCGGACTGGGTTTTCAAGTTCAGCAAGCCGGAACTCCATCTGCAAGATTTCCGGCGAAAAGGCTTCGCGGAAACGACTCGCCTGTTCGGTTGACCTCCAGTATGTGAAATCCGCGAGGGCGCTGGTTGCGTTTTCAACGACGACGTATTCGACGCGATCCTGTAACCGGCTGGCCCAGGCCAGGACGCTTTCGACGCTGGCCGGGTCCGGTGTGACCACGCCGACCGCTGTGAAGCGGACACCCATCGCGGCTACGTCCTCGTACATCGACTCGAACCAATCGGCGGCAACCTGCCCGGCACCCGCACCCATGTCGGCGAGGATGATCGGTGTACCGCCGTCAAGGTGATCGACAAAGGCGTCGAGGCCAGCAGGCGTGTGAATGTTGACCTTGGTCACAGTGCCATTGAAGAAGTGCTTCAACGAACCGCGCGCTTTATTCTCCGTATCGAGATCGAGCAGGGTGACCGGAATTTCATTCGTGGCGAACCACTCGGCCAGGGCAACCATGACGCCGGTTTTGCCCACTCCGCCTTTGCCGCCCATGGTAAAGACGACACGCTTTGAATACGCCGTCATTGCTCACCTCCGTTGCTTGTTAAGGTCAAAGGTTCGTTCTCACGGAAAACAAAGCGGGCAGGCTTCGCAGTCCGCACCACTGGCTTTGCTTTGAAGGCGCTAACGCGGTCAAGCACCGGCGACTCTGCCGTAGCAAGCTGGATTGGCGGCAGTTCGAATTGTGTGCGCTTGCGATGCTTGGCGCGGACCTTCACAAAGGAATGCAGAGTGCTCGGGGCAACGTACAAGCCAAGGCGCTCCTCAAAGAGGTGCGCAACCTCGCGGTACGTCCGCCCCTTGCGTCGTAGCTCGCGGATCAGCTCACGGTGGGGTTCGAGTTTCGAGCGGTATGTTTTTTCAGGGAGAGATTCGAGAATTGTCCGAAGTTCTGGTTCCATTGAATTGGCTCCAGAGCACCTCACTGCGTTGTTCCAATAGGCGTCCGATAAGCGGCTCCGACGGTTCCTGAAAGTGCCTTACTGCGCTATCCATGCCACCTAGTTTCAATAAGTTACCAGGCGTTCGGCCACTTTCACGGCGATAACACGGGTTCGAATCCCGTCGGGGACGCCAATCATATCAACAACTTAGCAGTATCCCCTAAAGACCGATCGAAAAGCGGTGACGCTATGGTGACTAACTGAGGCTAACCTAGCACGTTTTGCCCCACCATCCCGCCCATGATTCCATCCAATTTGCCTACCGCCGTCGCCATGTAGTACGGGGAGAGGTGCGCATACCGTTGGGTCATCCGGGCCGTCTTGTGGCCTAGCAGATTACCAACCGCGTAGAGGTCTACTCCGTTCTGCACCAGCCACGATGCAGCGGTGTGGCGTAAGGTGTGAAAGCTGGCGTCCGGGATGCCCAGCCGCTCGAAAATCCTCTTGGTGTATACGGAGAGCTTCGCAGCATCCACACCAGCGAAAACGGGAGCAGCAGCCACGCCTTCTGGCAGGGAGCCGAGAACGGTTAGAGCAGCGTCGGATAGGGGAAGGATGCGCAAGGCCCCATTCTTTGTTTCCCGAAGATAGACCCGGCGGTTTGCCTTGTCTACGTCCATCCAGCGAAGCGAGAGCATTTCCCCGCGCCGGACTCCGGTACAAGCAGCAAAGGCCATCGGTGCGCGGAGCCATTCGGGAGCCGTTTGCAGAGCAGCCTTTAATTCCCCTGGAGTGAGGTAACGAGTCTTCCCCGGTGGGAGTTTGGGCAGTCGCGCACCAGCCGCCGGGTTCTCATTCAACAAATCCCATTCCACGGCCAACTTGAGGCAATGCTTCAGGACGCTCATTTCCTTGGCTACGGTGGCGGGCTTGACTGTCTCCGACCGCGTTTCGATGTATTGGGCAATAGTGAGCTTGGAAATGGCCTTCGCTTGCTCCGGGAGATGCATCTTGATCGTTTCCAGAATGCCACCCAAACGGGCAAACGTAGTGGGCCGAATGCGTGGCTTCTGGTGCCGGGAGTACCGTGCCATTAAATCCGCTGTGGAAATGTCACTAGCTGGACGCACTCCCAAATCCCGTGCGCGTTCCTCACGGGTGCGGATGAGCGAGAGCGCATCCACCGCTTGCTTGCGGGTGTGCGCCTCCACCCGTTCGCGGACCCGCTTTCCGGTTGCGTCGTTGTAGGAAACCCACCAGCTTCCCCGATCCTTGCGGTAGTACACTCCGTCACGCTCCCTAGCCTTTGGCATTTCTCTTTGGTCCTTTCTTCGATTCCGTCTTCTTTTTCTTTGCGCGCAACTTTCGAACGTTCGCAAGGTGAGCGCATTCTGGACTGCAATAGAGTCTCTTCTGTCTTGACCTGCGTTCATACAGCCTTCGGCAATCGCTCCGCTTACAGATGCCGAATTTCACATTTGAGAGGTGATCTATGGTGATCGTCGCCTGAACCGCCTCCATACAAATGGACCGCTCCACAAGAAAATATGGCGGCTCATTGATCGATTCAACTTTCAGCGGGGCGGAAGATGTGAGCCATTTGCGAGGCGTCCCCACCAAGGCCCTTCTGTATTCCTCGCGCTGCTCCCAGAATTGGTTAGGGAATACTGTAGTGCAAGGAAAGGTCCCCGATATGCGACGAAACATCCGATGCCAGAGGCCCCACCGATTCAAGAAGTCGCACAATGCCGACGATTTCTTCTCCAAATCAAAATACTCGCGACGCATTTCCCGAGCGTCTCTCAAAGGACCGTCGGGCTTGTCCACTGGGAGAAATTCAAGACGCTGCGAGTAGTGGCCAACGATCATCTCGAAGTTTCGACCATGAAAGTCGTGAGTGTTACTGCGGTTCTCACTGGGATGCAGAATTCCCTTCGGGACGTGATTGCGATCTATCGGCACGGTGTACTTGTCGAACGAAGCTATTTCGCCCATTGCTGACGGCTTTTCGAGGTGAATCTTGGATGCGATCACTGGATCGAGAAAATCTATACGAGCTAACACTGTGTCTGGCTCCGGGCGATCTGCTGGGAGCAAAGCCCAGAATCTCGTTGTTGGCCTCTCCCACCAACCGATCAGCTCTGCCCTACATACGGCCCAACTTGCTCGATAGGGCCGGAATGCAAATTTAGCGGGAATTTCGAAATTTGAATTGTGTGCCATGACTTTTGACAAAGCATATCACATAAATCAATTAGGCTGTGTTTGGAAAGTGAGGTTTTCTCATGGCTGTCATTGCAAAAGTTGAACCGGAATTGGTGAGTGTACAAGGTGCGGAAATTATGACGGGGCGGAGCCGCTGGAGCTGGAGACGCGACGCTTACGACGGAAAAATTGCGAGCGTGAAGCTGGGAGCAAAGCTGCTCATTCCTATTGCTGAGGTTCGCAGGGTCATTGCGGAAAATACGCGGCCACGGGTCAAGGATACGAAGTAATGGCCGCATCCCATTCGCATCCAACGGGCGGGCTTCCCCCTGAGATACTTGCAGCCGCATCACGCGGATGGCGATTGCATCCCATCCGCGCCGGTGACAAGGCTCCCCTTGTGAAGGACTGGCCTAATCTAGCAACAACGAACATTGCCCAGCTTGAAGCCTGGGCAAAGCGATTTCCCGCTTGCAATTGGGGAGTTGCAACTGGGCCTGAGTCCGGAGTCTTTGTCCTGGACGAAGACGGCAATCCGGGCAAGGCTTCGCTCAAGGCATACCAACTGCAAGGCCTGGAGTTGCCTCATACGCTCACCGTGACCACGGGAAACGGGAGACACCAGTATTTCAGATGGCCGCCCGGAGCCATCCTCAAGAACTCAACCGGTCAACTGGCGGAGGGCTTGGATATTAAGGCGAGCCGGGGATGCGTGGTGATACCGCCGTCCATCCATTCAAGCGGAAAGGAATATGCCTACCTTGACGCCAATGCCCTGGTATAGACGTTTAGACGTGCGGAGATTGCAGCGCGATTCGTTGCTTAAGCGTCGATCCTCCTTCGGTTGGCAGTGGCTTAGAGGTCGTGAAGTTGACGGGACGATCAACATCCGCCCTGAAGATGACCGAATCATCCTCAATTACAAACATCGTCAGGGAAGCTACGGGGACTGGACTGAAATGGAGTATGCCGTGGCAATCGAGCGTACCCCGTGTCACTTCGGAGGGGAGCGAGTTTGGTTTCGCTGCCCGGCGGTGGGATGCCTAAGGCGAGTTGCCGTGCTCTATGGTGCCAAATACTTCGTTTGCCGGACCTGCTACCGGCTGGCGTATCAGTGCCAGCGCGAAACCGATAGCGACCGTGCTACGCGACGCGCCTACAGCCTACGCAATCAAGCGTGCGACTGGGGAACAATCTTTGACCCACTATTCAGGCGGAAGGGAATGCACAAAAGAACCTTTGAGCGGATCAAGGCGCAATATTTCCGAAAGGTCTACACGGCTTTTTCGGATTTTCCGAAAGAGCAAGCATCGCTCGATGGACTGATTGATTTTGATTTGGAAGAGCTGGAAGCATATTCCCGGCCATAAGCCAGCAATTGAATTTGGCAAATGATTTCGGAAAATCTCCGCGCGCGACGCGCGCACGAGCGTCTGTTCGGACAGGCTTGGATGGATTGAGCAAGCCGCAACGCCCCCGCTTTCTGGTCCGAAAATTACTGGAATTGCGCGGGGAACGAGAGGATAACAGCGTTTTCCTCTCATTAATTAGACACTTCAAAAAGCGGTGACGCTATGGTGACTAAGCCGGTGCAACAATGGGCAAAGCGGGTGCAAACCGATGCACGATGAAAAGGTGGGAGAATCGCTCTCAACCCTCTGTAAACATTGAGGATTTACACGATTTTCCCAACTGGTGCAAATCTAGCAAAATACCTATCGGACCCGCTTTCACGGCGATAACACGGGTTCGAATCCCGTCGGGGACGCCAATTACATCCATAACGTAGCAATAGCCTCAGGAAGTACAAGCAAGCAGCGCGCGGTTGGGACCAAGACCCTGCAATGCTTTCAAACCAGATGCATCCAAATGGCTGATTCAGTCGTAACATGACACCCAAAATTTGGATTCGAAATGTTCACCATCAGCACGCGGCGTTTCGTCCGTGAGTATTCGGGCCTGCACTCGGTGCATGCGTCGAGACCGCTAAGCTTTTGAGATAGTAGGAAATTGCTCAGGTCAGCAAGTGGAGTCCTGCGGATTTTTTGTGTTACTCAACAATAAATAAGTCAAAGTTAATCCAGACCTTTGATGTGTTGCAGTCCTCGTCGCAGTTCATCACATAAATACCGGCATGATAACCGGGGCAAGACTGCTCTCAATTGCAGACCTGATACCCACACTCCGGCTCCCATACGGGAGTTGCGGCGCACAGATTTCGATTCCGTCTGACCGGGTTTGTATCGCAGGCGCCTTGCTTGCATTCAACTCAGCGCCTGCGATGGATTTGCGACTTACTGAACCGTCAGCGAGACAGTGGTGGTCCGCGATAGCGTTCCACTCTTGCCGGTGATCGTCAGGGTGTAGGTTCCGATTGGGGTTGTGGTAGCTGGGGTGATGTTCAAGGTGGACACTCCCGCTCCGGCAACGGGGGTGAGGCTGAAGACGCCTTTGCAGCCCGTGGGCAATCCGCTCACGGTAAGCGCCACATTCCCGGTGAATCCGCTGAATGCGCTGACGGTAATCGAATCGGGATTGGTTGTGCCTCTCGTTGCAGTGAGCGTCGGGGCAGAGGCTGCCACGGCAAAGTCACTGATCGAGATGTTGGCGTTGACCGTTTGGGTTTGAGCGAAGGTGTCCGTCACGGTGAGAACCACCGCAAAGACTCCGCTGACCGTTGGCGTACCGTAGATGACCCCTGCAGAGGATACGAGCATGCCAGACGGCAGGTTGGTTGCCGTCCACTTGAGTGCTCCCACTCCGCCGGTCGCGCTCACTGACCCTTTATAAGAAGTCTTGATGAGCCCGTTGGGCGTGTTGACCGCGCCAAGGACGATGGCAGGAACCGCGCTGATGGTAACGGTTTGGTTGTAAGTAGCGGTCTGTCCAAGTTTGTCCTGGACGGTGAGTGTCACATTGAACACGTTGGCGGTCAGAGGTGTGCCTGAGATGACTCCGGATGCGCTGATGGACACGCCGTCAGGCAATCCAGTAGCCGACCAGGTCCGTGAGACAACACCGCCCGTGGCCGAGGCTGTTCCCTTGTAAAGATGGCCGACATACCCTGAGGCCGGAAGGTGAATTGCTCCCAGTACAAGGGCTGCGACGGGGTTGATCTTCAAAGAGCGGTTGACAATCTTTGACTGGCCAACACCGTCGGTTACGGTCAAAACGACCGCATAGAGCGCAGCAGTTGAGGGTGTACCGGATATGGTGCCATCGGCTGCCATCGAGACACCGCCCGGCAATCCGACAGCTGACCAGGTCAGCGCACCCATTCCACCCGTTGCTGATGCCAAACCGGAGTATGCATAGCCGACATATCCCGAGGTTGGGAAAGTTATCGTGCCGAGCACAATGGCCGGGGCCGCAGCAATGGTTACAGTTCCAGTGGCGCTCTTTGTCTGACCAATGCCATCGGTCACCGTGAGTGTGACGTGAAACACGCCGGTTGCTTTGGGACTTCCGGAGATCGTTCCGTCAGACGCAATCGAGACGCCGCCGGGAAGTCCGGTTGCCGTCCAGGTCAATGCGCCAACTCCACCAGAAGCTGAGGCCGACCCGGAGTATGTACCGTACCGGTATCCGCTGGCTGGCAGATTGATTGCACCCAATGTGATGGTGGGTGGTGCAGCAATCGTCAGGGTGAAGTTCGAGTGAACCGTTTCCCCAACGCTGTCGCTGACGGAGATGACGACCGTGTAGACCCCGTTCATCCCAGCTGAAGGTGTGCCGCTGATGGAGGTGCCGTCAAAGCTCAGTGCATTGGGAATGCCGCTGACACTGACCGTAAAGGGACCGACTCCGCCCGCTGGTACAACCGCTGTTGTCGTGTAAGCAACTCCAACCTGGCCGTCTGGCAATGCGCTCGGACTGCCGAGGCTCAACCCCGGAGCAATCGTCATGGTTGCCGCAGTGCAGTCGCCCTGGTTATCGACTGTTCCGGTGAAGGTGGCGAGTTCTCCGTTCACCAGCGAATTTGCGGGCGAAACGTAGTTGATTGAGCCAGGAACCGTCGCCGTCTGGCCGCCCGGATTGCCTTTGCCGCCACCGATATCAATTGTGGTTGCGCCCACCGACGTAATCACCTTGTTCGTGGCCGAGCAGGCAACTGGAGGGCCGCCAACCGCTGAGATGGTGAGTGTGGCAGTTCCGGATTGCGAGAAACCTAGATGGTCGATCGCCTGGATGGTGACGGAAGGGGTGCCAGCCTTGGTCGGCGTCCCGGTGATGGCGTTGCCCACGACCGACAACCCGTACGTGACAAGTTGGCTGGTCGCATCAGTAAACGTGTATGGTGGAACGCCGCCGGTAATGTTGATGGCCTGGGTATATGCCGTGCCGACAGTCGCTGGAGCCAGGGTAAACGGATTTGGGAAAGTGATTGGCGAATCTCCCACCACCAGATTGGTTGATCCGCTGGTCGACGTACCATTGGTCGCGTCGGTTACCGTGATCACGATGGGAAAGGTTCCGACGACCGTCGGGTTACCGCTGATGGTATTGCCGGTCAAAATCAATCCAGCCGGTAAACCCGTCACCGAGTAGGTCAAAACATCCCCGGGGTTGCCGGGAGTTGCACTGATGACCTGGCTGTAGGGAAGCCCGTACTGTCCTCCACTAATGGAGGCATTCAGCGTGGGCGCAATAGGCAGGGGCGGTGCCGGCGGAATGACGCCGTCAAAGTTGATGCCTGCATTCTGGGCCACGATGAAAGCGCCCAGGTCGCCTGCACTGGGACCAATCGCACCCGGCGTGTCGCCGTTGGGGCCAGCCAGCGCTTCATTTGTCAGGGGATCGCGATTGCCCGTGTACTTGTAAAACTCAAAGCGATAGACCACACCGACCGACCCCGGATCCAAAGCCACACCGGTCAAATCGATCTGCCCGGAGCCTGGGGCGCCCGCGTCCACCTGCAAGAGCTGCCATTCCAGTTGAACCTGGGTCTGCGCCTTCTTGATGACCGCATTTTCGGCGACCAGGTCTTCCACGGCGACATCCTTCGTGATGCCTGTTGCAGTAACTTTCACCCAGCGCGGCTCGCCAAACTCATAGCCGAGCGGCTGCGGGGCAACGATTACTACATTCACCGGGGGGGCCTGGGGAACATTATTGATGACTACGGGAACGCCAACCGTCCAGACCGGGTTCGGCACTGTAGCCAGAACCGGCGTCAGAGTGCTCGCTCCGGGGGTTGTTTCCACCAGCCACTTGTAGGTCACATTCGGCGTACCGACCGACGTGCTGACGCCAAAGTGGTCGCAGGGATAGTTCGGGCCATAGTTCTTTGCACCAAGGGGCCAGCAACTGTCTGATGGGCTAACCGGCAGCGTGCCGGACGGCGTACCAGCCGACCAGGCTCCACTGTAAGTCGCCTCATAGACGATCTTGACGCCAGTTGCCGTCGTTGACACGACCGGGTCTCCGTAGCGCTCCATACCGGGCCAGCGGTTTGCCGCGCCGAAAAGCGAGGTGATTTCTGCAGGGGTAATCCCTTCGATATCAATTTCAAAACCGTGGGCTACTTCGCCCGTGTCGTTCACTACGTCAAAATTGGCCAATGAGCCATATACGCCGGCATATGCCGGTAAAACGCCTACGGCGCACATGAGAAGTGCAAACCATAATTTCTTAATCACAGTACTTTCTCTCTTTCCGTACTTCATCTACTAGCTGAAATTCCCTGACTTGAATGATCGGTATCGATTAAGAGCGGTTCACGTCCCAATTCGGAGAATCAATTTCACTCGACTCCCTTCCCAACCACTGACTACCCTCGCTACAGCAAACTCCGCGTCCCTCATCCGATCTTTGGTCGGACCCGTTCTGAACTTCTCAGTCGGAGGCTTTTGGGAACATGTCGTGATCTGACTGTTCCGTTTCGACTGCGACCAACGACTCACGGAATGCGTCGCGGATCGACGAACACATCTTCCGCAAACCAACTTCTCTTGTGTAGGGGCTCAATGACCGGCAAAAAATAGTCGAAAAAACGATTAATTAAGCAAATTGATGAATTATTTTTTGAAAATAATCGGAACTGTTCAGATGCAGCAGTCTTCCTGCTTCAAAACATGCACAGTTCCGCCCAATCTTCTTGGGGAAATGTACTGACAAACCAACATGCTGTCAGAGAGTTTGCAAATCCTGTGAGTGCCCCCGCGGCATGTCTTTCCCGCTGACCGAACTGCGCCTGGAGATTTTGAATGAACTGAAGTGCCGACGAAAGCCTTCGGTAAGAGGCTATTTGTTCACGCAGGAGAATCAATCAATAGACCGAATCCTCTGGCGAAGCGATGGAGCCTCCAGCTCTGATTGCGCGACTTATGCGGTCACTGGCTGCAGGCGCCAACCGCTTTAGAGTCGATACGCTCTCTTCACCAGCCCGTAGGTCAGCTCCCAGGCCACTTCAAACGCTTCATCTTCTTCAATGCGATGCTCGCTCACGAGCCGGGCGAGGAAGGCGCAATCGGTGCGTCTCGCGACGTCGTGGCGCGCCGGTATGGAGAGAAAAGCACGAGTATCGTCATTGAAGCCGACGGTATTGTAAAAGCCCGCCGTCTCGGTCGCCTGTTCGCGGAAGCGCATCATCCCTTCAGGACTATCGTGGAACCACCAGGGAGGGCCGAGTCGCAGGCAGGGGTAGTGCCCGGCGAGCGGAGCGAGTTCGCGGCTGTAGGTGGTTTCGTCAAGCGTGAAGAGGATGATCGTCAGGTCGCGCTCGTTGCCGAACTGATCAAGCAGCGGGCGCAGAGCGTCAACGTAGTTGGTGGGCGTGGGAATATCGGCGCCGATGTCGCGGCCGTAGCGTTCAAAGAGCTTCTCATTATGATTACGCGCGCTGCCGGGGTGAATCTGCATGACCAGCCCATCCTCGACGCTCATGCGCGCCATCTCGGTGAGCATCTGGGCGCGGAACATCTCAGCCTGGTGCGCGTCTGAATGACCAGAGATTACCTGCTGAAACAGCTTTGCAGCGTCGCCGGGAGCAAGGTTGGCGGTACGGGCCGTTGGATGCCCATGGTCTGTCGCGGTGCAACCGAGCGCGCGAAAACGGGCGCGAGCCTTTCTCAGGGCGGCAAGATAGCCTTGCCAGCTGTGCGCATCTTCGCCGGTCTGTTCACCGAGGAGCGTGATGTTTTCACGAAAACCGGCAAACTCGGGGTCGACGACCGCATCTGGCCGAAAGGTAGGAAGAATTCTTCCCTGCCAGCCGGAATTCTGAATCGCGATATGATCGGGCAGCAGGTCAACCGCAGCATCGGTCGTGGCGAGAACTTCGATATGAAAGCGCTCGTAAAGGGCGCGGGGCAGAAACTCCGGTGTCTGGAGCATCTCTGCAATGGTGTCGAAGTACAGGTCAGAGGTCGCCGCGGAAAGGCGCTCCTGCATTCCGAAGAGTTCCTGGAAGACAAAGTCGAGCCAAAGGCGAGTCGGTGTCCCGCGAAACAGGTGGTAGTGGCTGGCAAAGATGCGCCAGACTTTGCGGGGGTCTTTTACGTGCTCGACGCCAATTTCCAGGTCGTCCAGAGACACACCCTGGCTGTAGAGCATGCGAAAGACATAGTGGTCTGGCTGCACGAGCAGCTTTGCCGGGTCGGGGAAGGGTTCGTTTTTCGCAAACCATGATGCCTGTGTATGTCCGTGCGGACTGACGATCGGCAGATTCCTTACGTGCTCGTAGAGCGCTCTCGCAATTCTCCGCGCACTCGGTTCGCTGGGAAACAAACGGTCTTCATTGAGGAGCATAGGTCACATTTCTCCGTTTCAGGCGCGGGCCAGTCCGACTTTTTAGACGTTATAGGTCGTGGACGAGACGCGTCCACCACGGCCGGTCCAGTTGGCGTGAAAGAACTGGCCTCGCGGCTGGTCAATGCGCTCGAACGTATGAGCGCCAAAGAAGTCGCGTTGCGCCTGAAGCAGATTTGCCGGCAGGCGATTGGCCCTGTAGCCATCAAAGAAGGCGAGAGCCGATGAGAACGCTGGCGTGGGCACGCCGGCCTCAATGGCATGTATCAGCGCCTTGCGCCACGACGCCTGATAGCTGTTGATTGCATTTGAAAAGAAGCTGTCAAGAAGCAGATTTTTGAGTGCCGGATTGCGATCAAACGCCTCTTTGATGCCCTCAAGGAAGCGGCTCCGAATGATGCAGCCGCCGCGCCACATCAGCGCGATGCCGCCGAAATTCAGGTGCCAGTTATTTTCCTTTGCAGCCGCCTGGAGCAGCATGTAGCCCTGCGCGTAGGAGATGATCTTGGAGCAATAGAGGGCGCGGCGCACCTCTTCAATGAAAGCAGCTCGATCTGCAATCGCCGGACTGGAGTCTGGTCCCACAAGGATCCCGGAGGCGACGACGCGCTGATCCTTCAGCGCCGACAGGCAGCGCGCAAAGACGCTCTCGCCGATAAGCGTGAGAGGCTGGCCCAGATCGAGGGCGCTGATCGCAGTCCATTTGCCTGTGCCCTTCTGGCCCGCCGCATCGAGTATCTTGTCGACAAGCGGATTGCCGTCTTCGTCTTTGTGAGCAAATATCTGGCTGGATATTTCGATGAGGTAGCTGTCGAGTTCACCCTTGTTCCAGTCTGCAAAGACCTCATGCAGCTCGTCTGCCGACAAACCGAGGCCGCGATGGAGCAGGTCGTATGCCTCGCAGATCAGCTGCATGTCGCCGTATTCAATGCCGTTGTGCACCATCTTGACGTAGTGCCCTGCGCCCTCTTCCCCGACCCAGTCGCAACACGGGGTTCCATCCTGAACCTTGGCAGAGATGGCCTGGAAAATGCTCTTCACATGCGGCCACGCCGCCGGATTGCCGCCGGGCATGATCGATGGGCCGCGGCGGGCACCTTCTTCGCCGCCTGAAACTCCCGTGCCGACGAAAAGAATCCCCTTCGACGCCAGGTCGCGTGTCCGCCGATTGGTGTCGGTGTAGAGCGAATTGCCGCCGTCAATGATGATGTCGCCTGAAGCGAGATGAGGAAGCAGTTGCGCAATCATCTGGTCAACCGTGTCCCCTGCCTTGACCATCAACATGATGCGACGCGGGCTCTGCAGCTGGCCTACCAGTTGCTCAATGGAGTGCGCCCCGACGATCTCCGTTCCCTTTGCCTCATGCGCCAGGAACTCATCTACCTTCGAAACCGTGCGGTTGTACACGGCAACCTTGAAGCCGTGGTCATTCATGTTCAGAACAAGGTTCTGGCCCATGACAGCAAGGCCGATCAGGCCGATATCGCAAAGGGACGTTGACATAGAAACTCCTCGGATTGAGAGACGGTTCGTGAGAGCAGAATAAACAGTGGTTCGCTTACCCGACTGCAATTTATCCGGGATTGATGCACTGCCACTTGCCCGGAGGGCTTGCCGATCATCTGGGTGAATCTACTGCTTCATCCTCATTGCTGGCAAGCTGCGTTGTGGGCCGCTGGGAAAGCAAGGAAGGTGATGCTGGCGGGGGCAAAGGTCAGCTTGCCTGGGCGGGTTGGCGCTCCATTGAGCGCAGGCAGGGCATCGTCTGAACCCAGCTTCAATTCGACTCCATTCAATTGAACTTGCTTGGCCATCGGGTCTTGCGCGGAGAGAGTGTAGCGCTCGGATGCGCCTGCGACATCAAGTGACTGAGCCTCTTTGCCATCGGCGTTGATAACCAGCAGCGTCACTCCTCCCGGCCGCTGACGCAGGCACTGCGCGTAGATATGCAGGTTGGGCGAGGGCGAGGGGCCAGGGTCGAGAACCGTAGCTCCCATCAGCCTGCGCCAGAGCAGCGCAGCCCAATAATTGGGGCGAGGCTCATAGGTCTTTTCATCAAGAAGTCCGTAATCGCTCGCAGCAAGAGTGTTGTGGAGATGCACCTTGACGCCGCGCCTCGCCAGATCGCCCAGTTGGTTGAGATACCGGAAGGTGTCGAGATAGGTCGAGGCCCAGCGATCGCCACCGCAGGCAGCCTGCGCAGTCTCGGTGTTCCACATGGGAGTACCGGGAGCAAAACGGTCTCGAAACGCACCGTAGACCTGCTGGCTTTGGCCGCCGCGAGCAAGCCAATCGGCCGAGAGCGCCGCGTCAGCTGTGGTGGTCGCCGAAGCGCCAAATACTCCGCAGCGGCTGGAGACCGCGCCGTACGTGTGATACGAAAATGCATCGAAAACCGGCCCGGTAACAGTGAGAATATCGTCCGTCTTCATCATCTTCATGGAGACGGGCATGATCGGCGAACCCTCGCCGACTCCTCCCGGTCCGAGGAAAAGCATCGCGGGCGCAGCCTTTTTGGCGAAGGAGCGAAACACCGCAATGTCACGGCCAAAGGCGGCTGCATCGTATCCCTTGGGAGCGCCGCCGATTTCTGGCATCGTCGGCTCGTTCATGAATTCTGCTGCGGCAATGTGGCCGCCAACCGACTTGGTGTAATTGAAAATCTTCTCGGCCTGCTCCGGAGTCCAGACACCAGCAGCGTCGCGCGTGCCGGCACTTACCGAGAACGAAGTCACAATCTCCGCTCCCACAGCATTGGAGAAATCAACCACTCCCTTCCATTGCTGGCGCGTGAGAACACCCTTGAATCCTTCCGGGGCCTTTGCCGGTGCCGGTTCATCAGAGTCCTGAAAGAACGTGGTGTTAGCCCAGGTGCCGCTTACTCGCACATAGGCAGGCGCGAGAGCCGCAGCCAGCTTGCGCAGACGCGGCACATACAGATTGATTGGCTGTCGGTACTCGTAGAGTGATGGATCCATACCCGCAGGGGCATTCGCACTGGATGTGCTCACTTCTGCCTTGCTGGCATAGGGCTTCCAGAATCGGCCACCAGTTACCTCAACCATCTCGATGTTGTAAGACTGAAATCGCTCATCGACAGAGCCAATCCGTTTCAACGTTGAGGGAGTGAATTTGGAGGCAGCCGGGGGTGCAGCGATGCAATTCGCGCTGCTCAGGGCTATCAATAATCCGCTTGCAATCAGCGCTGGATTAAGCAACTCTTTCATTCCTTTTTCCTTCCATTTCTGTCTGGTGCTGCGATCTGGTTTTGAGTAATTTGCGTGTTTGCCTTCAAGGCTAAAAATGCGTTTACCTGGTTGCCACTCAGCTCAGGTTATGCTGCAAAGCCTGATGCCTGTAGCCGTTTGAATATCTCGTTGACCGTCTGCTCCGGAGTTCCTTCGACGGAGACGGGCCATGCTGTGGAGGATTCTTCAAGTGTCGCCAGCTGGCTGTCGAGCAGGTTCGGATTCATGTACTGGTGACTGCGTGCATGAATGCGCTCACGGAGCACCTGCACAGGTGCGTGCAATGCAACAAACTGCACCTTACCCATGCCCAGTCCTTGCGTAAGCTGTTCGCGATAAGTACTCTTCAGCGCAGAGCAGGCCAGAATCGCGCTCTTCTCCTGCTGAAGATAGTTCGCCAGGAGGCCATTGAGCACAGCCAGCCAAGGCCTGCGATCAGCATCCGTGAGCGGAATTCCTGACGCCATCTTTTCTCGATTTGATTCGGGGTGGTAGTCGTCGGCGTCTTCAAACTGCCATCCGGTGCGCTCGGCGAGGATCTTTCCGATGGTGGTCTTACCCACACCGCTGACACCCATCAAAATCAGGATCATTTCATAACTCCCATGAATCTTCGGCGTTTGGCCCACAATGCCAAAGCCTGGGTTCAAAACAAGACATCATTTTTGAGAGCGTCGGCGACTGTATAGAGTTGAATACCCGGTGCCCTGTTCAGAGCATCAACCGAAGTGTTACGAAGCCATGCGGTTGAACAGCCGGTAACTGCAACGGTTGCACTCGTCCGCATCATGCATTTGCGTCTTGTCATCTCTCTCATGGACGATTTGTTTCCTTCCCGTTCTCACTTGAAAATCGGTGATAGCTGATGAATCCTGGACCCTGTCTCCTAACTTCAAGGAAGGGCAAATGCGATATACATGCCTCCGGTGGGCGACTTGGGATCGCGGCCCCCACTGGCTGCGATGACCACGAATTGTTTGCCATCGACAGAGTAAGTCGACGGAGTCGCCAGGCCACCGAAAGGTAACTCTGTCTCCCAAAGCAACTCACCGGTATGACTATCGAAAGCGCGGAACTTTCTGTCGTAAACCGTTGCTCCAATAAAGATAAGCCCGCCGGCAGTAACGATCGGTCCGCCGTAGTTTTCTGAGCCGGTATTCTTCATACCCTGCGCCGCAAGAGCGGGGTATTCACCAAAGGGAATCTTCCAAAGATATTTGCCTGTATTCAGGTCGATGGCGTTTAGAGTTCCCCAGGGAGGCGTAATTGCTGGGTAACCATCAGGATCGAGGAACTTGTGGTATCCAGTGAAACTGTAGGTATTTCCATCCGGCGTCACTGCTTGCGGCTTTGTCGTGGCGTCCACTCCGATATAGCGCAGGAGTGCGTCGAGCTCTGCGCCTTCAAGCGAAGGCTGGCCAGGCATGCGCCCTTTGCCACCATGAATAATCGCAACGGATTGGGCTGCGGTCAGCCTCTGGCCCAGACCGACAAGCATGGGAAAGGCCGGAGCCGTGCCTTCCAAATGTTGACCGTGGCATACGGCGCATCGCTGATGGTAGACCCTGTCGCCGACTTCGTTATTGATCTGGCCTGGCTCAAGCGGCTTGGCTGCCAGCGCTGCTGCGAGCTCCTTCTTGTCGCCCCCAGCTGCGTCGCCAGGCTGATCGACTGCCTTGATATAGGCCAGCAATGCAGTTAGTTGTTCACCGCCCACGTTGGGCAGCGAAGGCATGCGACCCTGCCCCTGATGAATCACCTGCGTAATCTGCTGGTCGGTCAGACGCTTCTCAATCCCCAGGAGCGAAGGAAATGCGGGTGGAGAACCGGCGCGGTCAGCTCCATGGCAGACAGCGCACTGGGCCTGGTACGCAGCAGCTCCAGGGCTGCCGCCCGACTTGCTCTCGACCAGGCCGCCAGTCCACGCCATTTCATTTTCATTCACGTAGAGAACGCCAGTAGAACGGTCGACCGCCGGACCACCCCACTCTCCACCACCATCGAAGCCGGGGAAAATGATGGTCTGCTTATTCACACTGAAGGGAATAAACTGCCCATCGCTGCGAAAGCTCCTGAATTGCTCAACGGCCCACGTATGCGCCTCAGAGGTACGGGTCGTCAGCATCTCTTCGGTCAGCCGCTGCCGCCCGAATGGCTCCGGAGCAATCGGCATCGGCTGCGTAGGTGAAGTGACCTCGCCGGGCACACTGCTGACGGGATAAGGGCGCTCTTCAATGGGAAACAGAGGCGCGCCCGTGACGCGGTCAAACACGTACAGGTAACTCTGCTTGGTCGTCTGTGCGATGGCATCAACCATCTTGCCGTTGTGTTTGATGGTCACCAGAGCCGGCGGCGATGGGAAATCACGATCCCAGATGTCGTGATGAACGCCCTGAAAATGCCAGAGGCGCTTGCCTGTTTCTGCGTCAAGGGCCAGTAGAGTATTTGCAAAAAGATCGTTGCCCACGCGGTCGCCACCGTAGAAATCAAACACCGCTGAGCCGGTCGGGACATAAACAATTCCGCGCTTCTCATCGAGCGACATACCCGCCCAGTTGTTGGCCGCGCCAGACACCTTCCAGGCCTCTTTCGGCCAGGTGTCATAGCCAAATTCATCAGGATGAGGAATGGTATGAAAGCTCCAGCGAAGCGCACCCGTATGCACGTCAAAGGCGCGAATATCTCCCGGCGGTGCAGGATGCGTTTCCGGATTGCGACCACCGACGATGATCATGTCTTTGTAGATCATGCCAGGGGTGGTGAGCACGATGGATTGCTGCTCAAAATCACCGTTCAGGCCCTTGCGCAAGTCTTTACGCAAGTCAATGCGACCATTCTCACCAAACTCAGGAATCGGTTTGCCCGTGGCAGCATCCAGCGCATACAGGAAATTCATGACACCGGCAAAAATGCGGCTCTGCCCGCCGTCTGACCAGAATGCCACTCCCCGCGCTGGCTGGGTTCCTTTGATACCGGAATCAAAAGTCCAGATAAGTTTGCCCGTGGCTGCGTCAAGCGCGACCACCTTTTGCGAAGGCGTATAGGTGTACAGAATCCGACCGACGATGATTGGATTGGCTTGAAGGCCACCCTTTTCGCCAGTATCAAATTGCCACGCCACCTTGAGCTTATGGACGTTTCCACGATTGATCAGCGAAAGGCTTGAGTAATGATCTCCATCGCGATTGCCGTGATACACCGGCCAGTCGATGTCTGCCTGAGATTTGTCACTCAAGGCACTCGCCGCGACCAAAGCCGGACGACCAGCGCCAAATTCGAAGAATGCCGCTGCGAAGAGAGCCACAAATATCAAGACCCGCCGGATTCTTTTCAAAATCACCTCTCTGCAGAGTAACGAAGCGCATTGGAATGAACGCGGCAAGCCTTTGTTTACAACTTTCCCGGGTCTGCGCAATTCAAGCCCCGTGCTTTGTCAGCGGCGAGAATCATAGCAGTCCGTGGCCGCCGGAAGAAAGACCGTTACGACGGCGCGGAACCGACCATCGGGAATCGGCCATCGACCCTGCATGAGGCACTGGAATCCGAGTTTGGGCCATCCTCAATACTTCAGCTGAGTTGACAATCAAGAGAAGGCTTCGTGGTCTGCGAGGTCCACGTCTATCATTGCAGTATGGACGCGCGCTCCCGCTTTGTCGATGGCCGCTGGATGCGGTATTGCATTCGCCCAGTAGCTGTCGCTGCCTTCTTTGTCTACGTCACCTCGCTGCTGACCCTTGCCTTGCAGCGCATCTTTCCCTACCCGTTTCTATTTCTCTTTTTTGGAGCGGTCATGGGAAGCGCGTGGTTCGGAGGCGCTGTTAGTGGCGCTATCTCGGTGGCTCTCTCCACGCTGGTCGTAGCTTTCTTTTTTGTGCCGCCCTATTACTCATTCACGATCAGCGATGCGGCGATGCCTTACTTTATTTCTTATATAGTTTGCGCTGCGCTGGTCAGCTGGGCGAGCGCCTACCGTCGCCGCGCAGAAAATCTGATCCGCGAGTCACGTGATCTGCTCGAAGTCCGCGTCCAGGAACGCACCGCCGCATTGAATCGCTCCAACTCCGAGTTGCAAGAGAGCGAACGCAACCTGCGAGAATTGACCGAAGCATTGCCTCAGCAAATCTGGCGTGCCGACAGCGACGGTTCCATCGATTACTGCAACTCTCACCTTCTGAGTTATACCGGGCAATCACTTGAGGAAATGCTGAGTTCGCGATTCCTCACCTGCCTGCATCCGGAAGAGGTTGCAAGCTTCGTCGACGCCTGGCGCGATGCCCGCAGAAGCGGTAACGGATTGGAAGGGGAGTGGAGAGTTCGCGGCGCAAATGGAGGCTACCGCTGGTTCCTGATTCGCGCAGTTCCTCATCGATCAGAAAGCGGCGCAATTCAGTGTTGGTATGGAACACACATTGACATGGAAGAGCGCAAGCGCGCCGAATTGGCTCTGGCCAATTCACAGTCGCAATTGGCTCATGTCACACGCGTGATGAGCATGGGCGAGGTTACAGCATCCATAGCACATGAAATCAATCAGCCCCTGACTGCCATAGTGACCCATGCCTATGCCTGCCTGGGATGGCTAAAAGCTGAAAATGCTGAACGCGCGCAAAGGACCATTGAGAAAATCATTCAAGAGGGCACTCATGCCGGAGCCGTTGTTACGAGGCTTCGCGCACTGTTCCTCAAGGGCGAATCGCAGCGGACATCTGAATCCATCAACCAGATCATCCTCGATACACTGCGCCTGTTGCGTGGCGAATCCGTTCGCCGCGGTGTCCGCCTGCGCATTCAACTCGACAGCGACTTGCCAACTGTTTACGTTGATCGAGTGCAGTTGCAGCAAGTGCTTCTCAATCTGGCAGTCAACGGGCTCGACTCAATGGAGGGATTAGACCTGATGCGAGCTGAACTCACCATTCAAAGCACTTGCGACCAACACCAAAATGTTGTGGTCAGGGTAATAGACCTGGGCGCGGGAATTGATCCAAAACTCTTAAGCAGAATCTTTGATCCGTTCTTTACAACAAAGGAGAAAGGGCTCGGCATGGGCCTTGCGATTAGTCGCACAGTCATCGAAGCCCATGAGGGCAAGCTGACCGTGATTGCCAATCCCGACGGTGGATCAATTTTTGAAGTGACAATTCCTGCTCAAACACACACCAGGGAGGAGTTGTGAATCAATCTGTGCAGAGTACTTCCAGTATGACTGTATTCATTGTGGATGACGACGAAGCAATCCGCGATGCGATCTCAAATCTGCTCGAAACTGAACATATCGCCTCCTTGTCTTTTGCGACGGCGGAGGAGTTCCTTGCTGAATGGCGAAAGGAAATGCCCGGCTGTTTGCTGCTCGATGTCAGGCTGCCCGGCATCACGGGCATTGAGTTACAAGAGCGATTCCGGAACCTTGGCAGGGAAATCCCAATCATCATCATGACCGCGCACGGAGATATTCCAATGGTGCGGCGCGTAATGAAAGCTGGGGCGATCGAATTTCTCACCAAACCCTTTCAGCGGGAAGAACTGCTGATGGCGATTAGCCAGGGTTTTGAGCAGGACAAGGAGCGGCGTCGCCTTGGCAGTCACGTCGAAGCTGTTCGTGGATTCTATCGAACCCTCACGCCGCGCGAGCGTGAAGTCATGGCACAAGTTACGGATGGGCTGCTGAACAAACAAATCGCGGCCAACCTTGGCCTCAGCGAAATTACCGTCAAGCTGCATCGCCGTCAGGTAATGGAGAAGATGCGTGCATCTTCGCTGGCGGACCTGGTACGCATTGCAGCAGTCCTTGGTGATGTGTCGTATACAAAAGTATAGTTGCCCAGACGTGGAGTGGGTATTAGTCTTTGTTACAGCGGGGATACCTGACTTCGGTTCAATCGAACAACGAGGAGACAAGGGTTGCGCGAGGGTTATATGCAGGAACTGACTCTGCTGGGTGGTGTCTCGCAAATCCTCAATCGCCTTCGCAGGCGCATGCGAACCGGTGTGTACTCGCGGCGACCACTCGAAATTTTGCGGCTCGAAGTCGCCCTTGCTTCACGTCACGTTTGCTGCGACTGGTTCATTCGTCCGGCCGATGAGTGGGACCAGTGCTTATCAGCCTCGGCACGTGTCAAATTACAAAGCCAGCAGGTATTGCAAGATGCTCTGTTAATGCGCGCGCTTATCTTCCAACACTTCCCCGAGATTCGCACGACGGACTTGTGCGCGTTTCGCCAGGCAGAGGGCGGCACGCGAGAACTCATTCTTACAGGTGCCATGCAACGCGATGATGAAATGCCAAGCAGCGTTCGTTCCCTCGCGATGCGTGCACACCTTTTCGGCTTTCAATTCATGCAGAATGATGGCGTATTGTGCGCGCTTCCATTTGATGGAGTGCGTTCCAAACCGCGCAGGTGACCGAGTGCAGTTACTCCAATAAAAATAGACCGCGTGCTCATGGCTAAGACGCGGTCAATCGATTCAAAAATGGTGATCCGTCAAAGCCATACGGATATTGAAAATCTGAATTGGGACGGGAGGTTCATTGCTTTCAATGAACCTCTCGTTCACCATCGAAACAGGCGCTCCGTAACGGTGTAAGCCCGTCTTAGCGGCTTGCGCCGGTGAGTTCCGCAGGCAGGCCTGCTGGCGCAGCCGAGCCCGAAACCACGTATTCAGGGTAGGCAGAGTAGCCGTGCTCGTGAAGATCGAGTCCGTGCAGTTCACCCTCAGCGGATACGCGCAGTTGACCAGTAAGATTGACCAGCCACATCACCAGCATTGCGACGGAGAATGTTGACAACGTAATGATTGCATTGCCGATGAACTGCGCCTCGAAAAGCGTCCATCCGCCACCGTAGAAAAGTCCCTTGAGCGCCGCAGAGTTATCCGGGCCGGCAGGGCCAGATGCGCCGAATTGGCCTGTAGCAAATAGCCCGAGCGACCATGTACCCCAGATGCCGCAGAATCCATGCACAGGTACAGCGCCAATCGGATCGTCGATGCGAAGCCATTCAAGCAACTCGACTCCGGCGACAACGATAAATCCTGCAACGCCGCCGAGAATGATTGAGCCCAGCGGTGATACCCAATAGCAGGGGCAGGTGATGGCGACAAGACCAGCAAGAAATCCATTGACAGTGCAGGCGAGATCCCACTTCTTCGTGAGGAAGTAGCCGTAGATCATTGCCGTGAGTCCTGCCGCGCAAGCTGCCAGAGTGGTGTTCGCGGCAACGCGCCCGATGCCGATGAAATCCACCGCGGAGAGCGTCGAGCCGGGGTTGAAGCCGTACCATCCGAACCACAGAATCAAGCCGCCGGCAGCGGCGATCGTAAGGTCATGAGGTGGCATCGGACCACCGCCATCTCGTTTGAATTTGCGACCAAGCCGTGGCCCAAGAACAATGGCTCCAGCCAGAGCAATGAACCCGCCAATCGTGTGTACCACGGTCGAGCCGGCAAAGTCATGGAAGCTTTGACCAAGTGTCGGTAGAAATTGCCCCGAGGTACCCATGAGTGCCAGGAACCCATCCGGACCCCATGCCCAGTGGCCGATGATCGGATAGATGAAACCCGAAACAGCCAATGAATAGAGCAGATCGCCGACGAAACCGGTACGTCCAATCATGGCGCCCGAGGTAATCGTTGAGCAGGTATCAGCAAACGCGAACTGGAAGAGCCAGAAAGCGAGAAATGCTACACCAGAGGCCTCATATGTATCCGGTGCACCTTGCAAGAAGAACCAGTGATAGCCGATAAGTCCATTGCCATGGCTAAACATGAACGAGAAGCCGATTGCATAGAAGAGAAGTCCGCAAAGACAGGTATCAACGATACATTCCATCAGCACATTGACGGTTTCGCGTGAACGGCAGAATCCAGCTTCCAGCATCGTGAAACCTACCTGCATCGCAAACACAAGGAAGGCCGCCAGCAGCACCCAGGTCGTATTGATGGGGTTCACCAGATCAGCAGCTTTTGGACCCGCATCCGCCGCATAGACCTTGGTCAGAAATGCCCCTGTCGCCACCGCCATGATGAGTAACGTCAGGCCAACGCCTGACAGTTTGCCCACCAGCAGGGTCGCGCCGTAACGCCGCCACTGTGGTTCGCTCAAACGATTCTTCAACCGGGTCAGCTTCTGCGAAAAGGAGAGAGAATCCCCTCGCTGCATCATGAGATTCATCATGGAATACCTCTGTATGGATTGTGTTGGTTTCAACGTTAAGAAGATGATGTACAACGAGTGCGACTATCAACTGAGCAACAAATACGCCGCCCAGTCTGAATGTGGTGTCAAAGCCAGATTTCAATAGCAATTTGCGGAAAATCTCTGTTGCCGTCGTCCGCCAGTTTCAAGAATCAAGACTGTCGATGGTTCGAAGTGCGCGCGTCCAAAAGCCCACGCGTCCTGCGGATAGGTTGCCTGATTCGATCAAGTACGGGTGAGCATTTGGGGAATGCCCCAGCGTTGTGCACTTGCGTTTGAATGACTTCTTGAGTCCAAACTAGAGGTTTCTCTAAATATTCACAACTATACCTTGGTATAGGTTGCGTCAGTGAGCGAAGTATGTTGCCCTCAACGCAAGATTGAAATCGCCTCGATGCACGAACAACAATGCCGCTGCAGACAGAGCAGCGGCATCGCGGTGAATCTATCAGTAGTCGCCCTACTGTCGTGCTTCGGCTTTCACAAGCAACTCAATCGAAGTCGCCACTTTCAGCAGCAGCGCAGCCTGCGGCTTTTCGGCCGCTGTCACCGCGTTCAATTGCTTGCCTTGCACCTCCGTCGAAACACGGGCTCCCTGCTGAATATTCTTGAGCGCTTCGAGTCCAATTTCTGCAACCTGCCGCAGCGACTGCGACACAGGAACCAACTCCGCCGTAATCGATGACTTCAGCAGCATTGGCTGCAGGAGCGCATCGTTGTCACGCCACAGCGCCAGCCAGTCCTGCGCCTGCTGCCAGTCCTCTGCACTGCCCTTGCCTGCAACAATGCGCTTGACCAGATTGTCAAAGCGGCGTGCAGTCATGCTCTCCGGAGGAATCGCATCCACGAGATGATTGAGCGGCGTCTGCGAAGTGTATGGCTGCATGTCCCCCCGCGAATAGCCCGTAGGCGGCATCACGACTGAGGCCAGCACACGCAGAGCTTTTGGATCAGGGTCTCCGCTCATGCGCTCAAACATGCGCTCGGTGGTTGCGCGATAGTCAATACCATAGGCCCCCAGCTGCTGCTCGATGATTGCCATGCGCTCATACATCGATTCAACATCACGCGTCGAGGCCGGAGACCAATAGCGCTCAGCAATGGCTGCCGTGCGCGGCCAGATGCGGCTATCAACTGTCTCACCCGTCACAAACTCCGACCACATCGTTGCCTCGCCGCCCAGGATACTTGCAGTCTGCTCTGGCGTGAGTTGATCTGCAATTCCCTCCAGCGGATCGACGAGATAGTGTTCTTCCGCTGGCTGGTTGAGATCAATGTAATAGCCATTTGAAAGTAGCCCTTTATAACCGCGTTTGGCTGCATCGCGCAGTGAGTCGCGTCCCCGCCACGATTGAATAACAACATCCTTCGGAGTATCGGGCTGCAGCACTTCGTCCCAGCCCTCCATCACCTTGTGATGGCTGGCCACCAGCTTCTGCACGCGCGCCGTAAACATCGATTGCAAAGCCGCGTTGTCCTTCAGGTGATGCGCTTTCTTGAACTCCTGAATGCGAGGGCTGTCATCCCATTCCTTTCCATTGCACTCATCGCCTCCAATGTGAAAGTAAAGATCAGGAAACAGCCCAGTCATCTCGCCCAGAAAGAGATTGAGAAACTGATACGTGCTCTCGCGCGTCGGGTCCATCGCCGCGTCCAACACGCCCCATTCACGCGCAATTGAGTAAGGACCCTTGCCGCTGGCCAGATTCGGATAACCCGCAAACCATGCCGTTGCGTGCGCCGGCATATCAAACTCCGGTACCACGCGAATACCGCGATCACGCGCGTATTCGATCACATGGCGGATCTGGTCCTGCGTGTAGTACAGCCCGTCAGAACCCTTCTGATGTAACAGGGGAAAGACCTTGCTCTCAACGCGAAAGCCCTGATCTTCAGAGAGATGCCAGTGGAAGACATTGAGCTTCACTGCTTCCATTCCATCGAGATCACGCTCAATCACCGCGAGCGGAATGAAGTGGCGTCCGGAGTCGATCATCAATCCACGCCATGGAAAGCGCGGCTTGTCATGGATGGTCAACGCAGGCGCCGCAAAGCCGTTGGGCGTCACATGCACCAGCTGCAAAAAGCTCTGCAACCCATGCATCGCTCCCAGCGGATTGGCCGCACTCAGATGCACACCTTCCGGCGAAACCTGCAGCGAGTAAGACTCATCCTCACCCAATTGCTGCACCGCCGCGCTGGGCCCTTTCGTCTCAATAACAAACTGGGCACCCGAGCCATCGGCTGCAATGATCGGGATGCCCGTCTCTCGTGAGAGCGTGTCAAGAAAGCGCTGGCGCGCGCGCAGCAAACGCGGCTCGGTGAATCCATCCAGCTTCACGCTCAGCTTTCCATCGATGCGAAACTCACCCGTCCCAGGCTTGGCCTCGGCCGGCAACGGCATCATCGTAAGTGCAACCGCAGTCTGCGCTTGAGCGGCAACCGGATGCGCTACGCCAAGTCCGGCAAGAGCGGTGAAGACGACGAACATCTGATAGAGGATTCGCGAAGGTGAAAACACTTGAGACAGACTCAGCACTGGATTCTCCGTTGGGCAGACTTGAAATTAGATTTGGAGCGAATAAAAATCAAAGATGCAGACTGGTCGCTCAGGTGTGGCAGCCTGACTATCCACGATTAAGGCAAAAGTATGGCACGGCTACCAGACCCTTGCCAAAAAGAGTGATAGCCGTGCCGGTGGAATTGCTCTTTTAGAGGGCTACTTCAAAGGCGAACTTTGAGGTAGTGCCGTTAGCCGGCAGGTTTTCAATCCCGTTCACCTGGAGCGTCGAACGCTTGGTGCCGCCATGTTCGCTCACCGCAGCGGCAGCATAGGCCAGAATCAGCCCACTCGCTGTGCTACCGCCAGAGAGGGTCCAGGAATAGGGAATCGAAACTGTACAGGTCGCTGTTGTCGCGCCCGGGGACGCAATCATTCCACGGCCGTATACAGTCTCAATGCCACCGTCCACAGTCGCCGAGTTCAGATCAATCACGCCGCCGATTGCAATGACAGCGCAGGGAAATACGGTTTCGTGGGAGAACTTTGAAACCAGGTTGATCGTCACGGTCACGTCAATCGTCCCGGTCGTCGGCGTGACGGAGGCAGATTTAGGCTTGGAAGCATTCATGTGCAAACCACTGGCCGAAAACTGGCTCAGCTGCGGGTCAAAGGCAAAGCTGAGCCCGGCGGGCACTTTACCGTTAGTTGGAATTGCTGCTCCCTGTTGTGCTTGAGCCACATCGATTGATGCGGCGCACAGAAGGAAAGCGATGACACTCGTGGCGATGAAACGGGGGGAGGTACGCATGTTTCATTTCCTGCTTTCTTCAATTTTTGTTTTTGACCCTCCAACAGGAGAGCCTGCCTAACCTTTCCATACCCTTCATGGCTTGGGCAAGAAATTTATGCCGAAAATGCCTGATTTTTACTTTCCGGCCTTCATCGCTTTTGCCCCAGGCGGCGCAAAGACGGCAAATTCACCTCAAATTTCCATGTAACATTGTTACAGGAGCAGTTCATGACCACTTCCCCAACCTCGCCGCAGCCTGACGCAGAGGCAAAAGTTTCCGTCTCAACTCCCGTGAAAGAGACCAAGGCGCAGAAATCCGAGCGGCTCAAGCGTGAAAAGAACCCCTGGGAGGCTTTTGACGAGGTCCGCGCCTTTGCCCGCGAAGGGCGCTCCAGCGTCCTGCCCGAATGGGCAAACTTCTACTTCAAATGGTGGGGCGTTTACACCCAGGGCGACGGCGCTGGTGTGACTGGCGGCAAAGGTGGAGAAGGCGTCACCACCGAGTTTTTCATGATGCGCATCGGCATCCCCAATGGCATCGCCACATCTGAGCAGCTGCGTGTCATTGGCCGCCTCACGCGTGACCATGCCCGCAACCTCGCCGACATCACCACACGCCAGGCGATTCAACTCCACTGGCTCACGATTGAGTCGCTCCCTGAAGTTGTCGAGGCCCTCGATGCCGTTGGCCTTTCCCCCCGCGGAGCCTGCGGCGACGTCGTCCGCAACGTCACCGGCTGCCCTCTCGCCGGTCTCGATGCCCACGAACTCATCGATGCCTCACTGCTCGCCAAGGCAGTTGCTCGCGAACTCTCCGGCAATCCCGAGTTCTACAATCTGCCCCGCAAATTCAAAATCACCGTCACCGGCTGCCCCTGGTGGTGCTCCTACCCTGAAATCAACGACATCGCCCTCACCGCCGTCAAGCGCGGTGAAGAGGTGGGCTATTCGGTCCGTGTTGGCGGCGGACTCTCCGCTGATCCCCACCTTGCCGTCAAACTTGATGCGTTTGTCCCGGAAGACCGGGCACTCGCCGTCATCCGTGGCATTGTCGAAATCTTCCGCGAGCAGCAGGGCCTGCGCGAGAGCCGTGACCGCGCCCGCATGAAGCACCTTTTCCTCCGGGAAGGCTGGACCGCCGAGCGCTTCCTCACTGAACTGCAGGCCAGGCTGTCCTTTCAGCTCGACCCCGGCGTTGAAGACGCTCTGCCCAACGACGTATTCCGCGATCACGTTGGCATTCATCCGCAAAAGCAGTCAGGCCTCTATTCGGTTGGCGCCACAGTGCTCAACGGCCGCATGAGCGGCGAACAACTGCTCGCCCTCGCCGACCTGACTGAAAAATTCGGCGGCGGCGAATTCCGCACCACCGTCATGCAAAATTTCGTACTGTCTGGGGTTCCCCAGGCCAATCTCGACATCGTGCTCCAGGAGCTGACCCGGCTCGGCCTGACCGTCGAAGCCAACAACTTCTGGCGCGGCACCGTCGCCTGCACCGGGACAGAATTCTGCAAGCTGGCCATCACTGAAACCAAAGCCTTTGCCCGCTGGCTCGTCGAAGAGATGGAGTCCCGCATCCCAGGCTTTGATCAGCAACTCAGCCTGCACGTCACCGGCTGCCCCAACAGCTGCGGCCAGCACTGGATCGCCGACATCGGCCTCGAAGGCAAAAAGATCAAGCACGAGGGCAAGCTCACCGACGCCTGGTCCTTCAACCTCGGCGGAGCTCTCGGCGCTCACGCCGCCGTTTCGCGACCAGTCAACTACCGCTGCACCTCCGCAGACGTACCCGATGCCATCGAACGGTTGTTGAAGACCTATCTCGACAATCGGGCTGCTGACCAGAATCTGCGCTCCTGGTTCGCCTCCCACACCAATGAGGACCTGCGAGCAATTCTCGAAGCGGGCCAACTGACCGGCCAGCTCGTCACTGCTTAGGGTTGAAATTGAGGCCGGGCACCCTCTGCCCGGCCCCCCTGATACCAGACTCTGCAAACTTCCCACACCAGATCAAAAACTCCCCGGAAAACGGCTCCAGATTCCCCAAAAAATAATCCACTTGTCCATTGTCCATCCAAAGGCGCAAAATGGCGCGAGTGCAAAATGTAAGCGATTCCATTCAGGGCCCGTGCGCCGCATTTCCCATGAACGCCCGCGCATACCCAGCCCTCGCCTTTTCCTTCCCGGCAAGCCGCTCACCATTTCCAAACTGAACCAGGAGTCTCAAAAGCCGATGCAACGACGCGAATTTCTCAAGACCACCGGAACACTGATCGCCGCAGCTTCGGTGTCCACACCCGGAATTGCCGCTCCCGAAGCCGCCGCGCCCCACGCCGCAGGCCGCCAGATTCTGCCCATCAATCGCAGTTGGAAGTACAGCCCCAAAGCAAATGAAGCCGCCCACGCGCGCGATTTCAACGACGCGGCCTTTGAGAGCATCGTCGTTCCTCACACCAATATCGCGCTCCCCTGGCACAGCTTCGACGAAAAGAAATATTCCTTCATCTCCACCTATCGCCGCCGCTTCAAAGTGCCCGCAACCGCCCGCGGCAAGCGTATCTTTGTCGATTTTGAGGGCGTCATGACCGCCTCCACCGTCTTCGTCAACGGCACCCGTCTCGGCGAATACAAAGGCGGCTTTACCCCCTTCTCCTTTGAACTCACCGGCCACGTCGACTTTGACAAGGAAAACGTCCTGGTCGTTGAAGTGGATTCAACCGAGCGCGCCGACATTCCCCCCTTCGGCTTCCAGATTGACTACCTCACCTTTGGCGGCATCTACCGCGAGGTCAACCTGCGCGTTGTCCCCGACACATTCATCGAAAACATCTTCGCCCGCCCCAAAGACGTGCTTACCGCCAGCCCTTCCGTCGATGTCGAGTGCTTCCTCGAATCGGCCAAGGCCCCTGCCGCGCCACTCTCGTTCCATGTCACGCTCAAGCGCGGCACCACGACGGTCGCCCAGGCCACCGAGCCCGTCGTGCTTTCTGAGACGAAATCAACCACCGTCACCCTCGCCAACCTCAGCGGCATCGAGCTCTGGGACCTCAACCACCCCAACCTCTACACCGTCCACGTCGAATTGCTCTCTGGCGGCCACGCCATCGATGCCGACCAGCGCACCATCGGCTTCCGCGAAGCCATGTTCACTGACCAGGGCTTCTCGCTCAACGGAAAAGTCATCAAGCTGCGCGGCCTTGACCGCCACCAGACCTTCCCCTTTGTCGGCCAGGCCATGCCCGCCCGCGCCCAGCGCCAGGATGCCCATATCCTCCGCCACAACCTGCACTGCAACCTCGTTCGCACCTCGCACTACCCACAGTCCCGCCACTTCCTCGACGCCTGCGACGAAATCGGCCTGCTCGTCCTCGAAGAAATTCCCGGCTGGCAGCACATCGGCCCGCAGCCCTGGAAAGACATCTCCGTCGACAACGTCAGCCGCATGATCCGCCGCGATTGGAACCACCCCTCCATCATCCTCTGGGGCACCCGCATCAACGAGTCGCTCGATGACCACGACTTCTACACCCGCACCAACGCCATGGCGCACTCGCTGGACAAGACCCGCCAGACCGGCGGCATCCGCTACTTCCAGGAGTCCGAATTCATCGAAGACGTCTTCACCATGAACGACTTCGGCTTCCCCCTCAAAGCCCCCAACCACCCCCGCTACTTGAATACCGAATTCGTCGGCCACACCTATCCCACCAAGACCATCGACCAGGTCGAGCGCCTTACTGAACACACCCTGCGCCACGCCCGCATCCACGATCAGCTCGCGTCCAATCCGCAGTACGCCGGCGGCATCGGCTGGTGCGCATTTGACTACAACACCCACTCCGACTTCGGCTCCGGCGACCGCATCTGCTACCACGGCGTCACCGATATCTTCCGCGAACCCAAACCCGCCGCCGGCTTCTACAAATCCCAGTGCGACCCACAAGAAGAGGTCGTCCTCGAACCCGCCTTCCACTGGGCCCGCGGCGATGCCTCCGTCAACTTCACCAAAGCGGTCGTCTGCTCCAACTGCGACCATCTCAAGTTCTACGTCCACGACAAGCTGCTCGTCGAAGTTGATCCCAATCGCGCCGAATTCAAGCACCTCAAGTACCCCCCCTTCCTCGCCGACCTCGGCGATTGGTTTACCCCCTGGGGCGATCTGCGCATCGAAGGCTACATCGGCGGCAAATTGATGATTACGCGCACCATGAGCGGCAACGGTGTGGCGCGGAAATTCACCCTGCGCCCAGACGGCCTCTCGCTCGTCGCCGACGGCGCAGATTCAGAGCGCGTCGTGCTTCGTGTCACCGACGAGTTCGACAACATCCTGCCCTTCTCCAACGACGCCATTACCTTCCACCTCGAAGGGCCAGCCACAATCATCGGCGACAATCCCTTCGGTCTCGTCGGCGGCACCGGCGCCATCTGGATTCGCGCCAAAGAGATCGCAGGCCCCGTCCGCCTCACCGCCCACCACGCCACGCTCGGCAAGCAGGAATTGCACTTTACCCTGGCCGCCAGCACCCCGGAAATGGCCTAGGAAACCTCCAAATCAAGCCCGTATTTCGAAAGGTACGGGCCAGAAGGCCGAAAGGTACGGGCCAGAAGGCCGAAGGGTGTGGGCCGGAAGGCCGAAATGTACGGGCCGGAAGGCCGAAGGGTACGGGCTTCAGCCCGTACATTAAGTTCAGCAGAATCAATGAGCTTTAGCCCCTGAGGAAAGCCCCGTCAAGACTTGATCACAGCTTCCCCAGGCCTACAGACCCGCAGCAAAGAAGGGACAGCAAGCAATGAACCGTCAGGAAATGATCAACCGTGTGGCCGACCGGACCACTCCCTGGGATATTGTCGTCATCGGCGGCGGCGCGACCGGCGTTGGCGTCGCCATTGATGCCGCTGTCCGCGGCCTCGATGTGCTGCTCCTTGAGGCAAAGGACTTCGGCAAAGGCACCTCCAGCCGCAGCACCAAGCTCATCCACGGCGGCGTGCGCTACCTCGAACAGGGCAACATCTCGCTCGTCATGGAGGCACTCAAAGAGCGCGGTCTCCTCCGCCAGAATGCACCCCATCTGGTGCACGATCTGGCCTTCATCGTACCCAACTACTCCTGGTGGGAGGCCCCCTTCTACGGCATCGGCATGAAGGTCTATGACCTGCTCGCCGGCAAATATGGCTTTGGCCGCTCCCGTATCCTTTCCTCAGAAGAAACCATCACCCGCCTGCCCAACCTGCAAACCGAGGGTCTGCGCGGCGGCGTCGTGTACTACGACGGCCAGTTTGATGACACCCGCCTGCTCATCCACATGGCAGCCACGGCCGCTGACCACGGCGGCACCCTGCTCAACTACGCTCCGGTTGTTGAAATCACCAAGGATGCGGACGGCTTTGCCGACGGCGTCGTTTTGCGCGATGAAGAGACCGGACAGACCCACAAGGCCGCGGCCAAAATCGTCATCAACGCCACCGGCATGTTCGCTGATTCCGTCCGCCAAATGACCGAGCCCGACGCGACCGCCATGATCGCCCCCAGCCAGGGCATTCACCTGGTCTTTGAACGCTCTTTCCTGCGCGCCGACTCGGCACTCATGGTGCCCCATACCAGCGATGGCCGCGTCCTCTTTGCCATTCCCTGGCACAACCACACCGTCGTCGGCACCACCGACACACCCATTGAAAAAGCCACCTACGAGCCACTTCCCTTCGAAGAAGAGATCCAGTTCATCCTCGATACAGCCGCTCAATTCCTCAGCCGACCCCCGACCCGCGCCGACATTCTCAGCATCTATGTGGGCATTCGTCCGCTCGTCAAAGCCGACAGCGCTGGCGGCAAGACCTCGGCCCTCTCCCGCGACCACACCATCCATATCGATGGCGCAGGCCTTATCACCATCGTCGGCGGCAAGTGGACCACCTATCGCCACATGGCCGAGGATTGCGTCAACCATGCCATCACCCTCGGCCGCCTCGACGACAAGCCATGCGCCACCCGCGACCTCAAGCTGCATGGCTACCATGCCTCAGCTGAGAAGTTTGGCGAACTCGAAGTCTACGGCTCCGACGCCCTCGCCATTCAGGCCCTCGGCCAGCAGGACCCCTCCCTGCTCGCACCCATGCACCCTGCCCTGCCCTACTGCCCGGCAGAAGTCATCTGGGCCGCGCGCAGCGAGATGGCTCGTTCCGTCGAAGACATCCTCGCCCGCCGCACCCGCGCCCTCTTCCTCAACGCTCAGGCCGCCATTGACCTCGCACCCCAGGTCGCCACCATCCTCGCCGCCGAACTCGGCCAGGACCAGCACTGGATCGATAACCAGATCGCCACCTTCCGCACACTGGCGGCGCAATACAAAGTACCCGAGCTTCCCTGACCATCTGATTCACTTGCTGCCATTCCTGCACGGGAATCCGTATATCTCTGAAGGCCGTGGGTGACCCCCTCGGCCTTTGCCTTGCAGAGTATTTTAGGGAAAGGTACTGACCGACCCGCTGAAGATCGAATAGAACTTCCGCGACCATTGCATTCCCTGAAATACTTTAGACTGTTTGTGACCGAAAATTGGTCCTCTGGAGAATCAGTGACCGCGTCTGCACCTAAAGCCATCAAGCTCAACCCCAGCGATAACGTCCTGGTCGCACTCACCAACCTGGCCCAGAGCGAAACTGTCACCGATTCCGGCCAGTCCTACCGGCTCACTGAAAACATCCCCGGCAAGCACAAATTCGCAGCAGAAGACTTCCCTGTCGGCGCCCAGATCCTGATGTACGGCGTCCCCGTCGGGCGCACTCGCGAACCGATTGCCAAAGGCGGGCTGCTCACTACCCGTAACGTCGCCCACGACGCCGCCAGCTTCTCCGCCAAGACCGCAGAGGTCAGCTGGTCCGCGCCCGACATCAGCCCCTGGCGCGAACGCACCTTCCTCGGCTACCACCGCGCAGACGGCCAGGTCGGCACCCGCAACTACTGGCTCGTCCTCCCCCTCGTCTTCTGCGAAAACCGCAACATCGAAGCCCTCCGTGAAGCCTTTGAAGAGGAACTCGGCTACGGCCGCCCCAAACTCTACCGCCAGCAGGTCCGCGCCCTGATCAACAGCTACCAAGCGGCAACCCCAGACACACCAACCCCTGAGGCTCGGCCCTCGACACGGCCTTCCCCCAACCCCGTCTTTCCAAATATCGACGGCATCCGCTTCCTCCTCCATCAGGGCGGCTGCGGTGGCACACGCGACGACTCCCGCGCCCTCTGCGGCCTGCTCGCCGGCTACATCCACCACCCCAACGTCGCCGGAGCCACCGTCCTCAGCCTCGGCTGCCAGAATGCCCAGGTCACCGACCTGCTCGAAGAGCTCCAGAAGCGCGACCCCGCCCGCTCCAAGCCCGTCTACGTCTTTGAGCAGCAAAAGTCCGGCCTCGAATCCGCCATGCTTTCAGACGCCATCCAGCAAACCTTCGTCGGGCTCATCGAGGCCAATAAGGCTGAACGCAAGCCCGCGCCGCTCTCCGCCCTGACTGTCGGCCTCAAGTGCGGCGGCTCCGATGGCTTCTCTGGCATCTCTGCCAATCCCGCCGTTGGCCATGTTTCAGACATGCTCGCAGCCCTCGGTGGCAAATCTATGCTTTCTGAATTTCCCGAACTCTGCGGCTCTGAGCAGAACCTCATCAACCGCTGCATCGATCCCGCCACCTCCGACAAGTTCATTCACCTCATGCGCAGCTACCAGGCACGCGCTAAAGCAGTAAACTCCGGCTTCGAGATGAATCCCTCTCCCGGCAACATCCGCGACGGCCTGCTCACCGACGCCATGAAATCAGCCGGAGCCGCCACCAAGGGCGGCACCTCGCCCGTCAACGACGTACTCGATTACCCCGAATACGTCCGCGCAACCGGCCTCAGCCTCCAATGCACCCCCGGCAACGATGTTGAATGTGTCAGCGCGCAAGTCGGCGCCGGAGCCAGCGTCGTCCTCTTCACCACCGGCCTGGGCACCCCAACCGGCAACCCCATCGCCCCTGTCATCAAGCTCTCGACCAACTCCGCTCTGGCAGAACGCATGGCCGACATCATCGACATCGATACGGGAGCTGTCATTCGTGGCGAAAGCACCATCGAAGAGATGGGCAACGCCATCCTCGACCTCGTCGTCAACGTCGCCAGCGGCACCGTGCAAACCAAAGCTGAAAGCCTCCGCCAGGACGACTTCATCCCCTGGAAACGCGGAGTCTCACTCTAGCCAAGACCGATCACCCGGAGAATCACCCATGCTGAAAGCCGGCATCCTCAATCCCGCCATCAATTCCCTGCTCAGCCGCGTCCGCCACACCAACACGTTGGTCATCGCCGACCGTGGATTCCCCTACTGGCCCACGATTGAAACCATCGACATCTCCCTCGTCGACGACATCCCACAGGTCATCGATGTCCTCATCGCCATCAAGGCCAACTTCGCCATCGGCAGAGTCTTTGCAGCACAGGAATTTCTCGACTTGAATACCCCCTCAACCTGTGGCACCCTCACTCGACTACTCGCCGGTATCCCCATCGAATACGAATCGCACAACGCCTTGAAGAAGCGTGTTCCTTCCGCCATCGGGCTCATTCGCACCGGCGACACCACCCAGTACTCCAACCTCATCCTTGAGTCTGCATAAACTCAACCCACCATCGAGGAGCCTCCCAATGGAACAAACTTGGCGCTGGTTCGGCCCACACGACGCGGTTACACTCGCCGACGCACGGCAGGCCGGGGCAACCGGCATCGTCACCGCCCTCCACGAAATCCCCCCCGGCCAGGTCTGGTCCGTTGAGGCCATCCAGGCTCGCCAGCAAATCGTCGCCAACGCCGGACTCACCTGGTCTGTTGTCGAGAGCGTCAACGTCAGTGAAGAAATCAAGCGCCGCGGCCCCCTCTGGCAGCAGCACATTGACGCCTACATTGCCACCCTCGCCAACCTCGCCGCCTGCGGCATCCGCACCGTCTGCTACAACTTCATGCCGGTCATTGACTGGCTGCGCACTGACCTCGCATGGCCACTGCCAGACGGCTCCATCTCCATGCGCTTCGACGCAAAATCCCTCGCCGCCTTCGATCTTTTCATCCTTCAGCGGCCTGGCGCCGAGGCCGACTGGACCGACACCCAGCAGCGCGAAGCCCACGCATATCTCGCCTCCCTGAGCGAATCCGAGCGCGACCGCCTCGCCCATACCGTCCTCGCCGGCCTCCCCGGCACTGGCGAAGTCTACTCGCTCGACTACGTCCGCCAGGCCATCGCCGCCTACGGGCAGATTGGCCGCGACGGCCTCCGCGCCCACCTCGGCCAGTTCCTCCGCGCCGTCTGCCCTGCCGCTGAAGAACTCGGCATCCGCCTCTGCATCCATCCCGACGACCCGCCCCGCCCCTTGCTCGGACTGCCCCGCATCGCCAGCACCGCAGACGATCTCCAATTCCTTCTCGATCAGACCGATTCACCGTCCAACGGCATCACCTTCTGCTCCGGCTCGCTCGGCGCACGGCCAGACAATGACCTCCCCGCCATGATGCGCCGGGTCGCCAACCGCATCTACTTCGTCCACCTGCGCTCGACCAAACGCAGCCTTACAGAAGACGCGTTTTACGAGGCCGCCCACCTCGCCGGAGACGTCAACATCGTCGCTCTGATGCAGATTCTGGTGCAGGAAGAGCGCCGCCGCCGCGCCGCCGGAGACCTGCACCCCATCCCCTTCCGCTCCGACCACGGCAACCAGATCCTCACTGACATCGGCCGCCCCTCGGTTCCCGGCTACCCCGCCGTCGGCCGTCTGCGCGGCCTGGCGGAGCTGCGCGGCGTACTCACAGCAGTCGAGGCGCTCGTTTAAGTACAATTGCCGCGCCCCTTTGTGCATCTGCAACGGCAACACGAAAAAGTCAGTCGAAACGAGAGCCAAGCCCTGCAACCCGCCGCCCTATCATCGAAACTCGGCAGCATCCGCTGGCGCATCTGCGCCCTGCTCTTCTTTGCCAACACCATCAACTACATGGATCGCCAGGTCCTCAGCGTCCTCGCGCCCCTGCTCCAGGTCAAGATCGGCTGGAGCGAGGTCCAGTACGGCTATATCGTCGTTGCCTTCCAGGCCGCCTACGCCCTCGGCCTGCTTTTCGTCGGCGGATTCATCGACAAGATCGGCGTCCGCATCGGCTACTCCCTCACCATCGTCTGGTGGAGCCTCGCCGCCATCAGCCACGCCTTCGCCCGCACCCCGCTCGCCTTCGGCATTGCCCGCGTCTTCCTCGGCTTTGGCGAGTCCGGCAACTTCCCCGCCGCCATCAAGACCGTCGCCGAGTGGTTCCCTAAAAAGGAGCGCGCGCTCGCCACCGGCATCTTCAACAGCGGCACCAGCGTCGGCGCCATCCTCGTACCCTTCCTCGTTCCCCAGATCGTCCGCCACTTCGGATGGCCCTGGGCCTTCGTCATGACCGGTGCCTTCAGCTTTCTCTGGCTCATCCTCTGGTGGATCACCTACAAGAGCCCCGAGCACCACCCCAAACTCCGCGCCGAAGAAATGGCCCACATCCGCAGCGACGTAGCCGAAACCACCATCACAATCCCCTGGAGCCGCGTCCTCCGCTATCGCCAAACCTGGGGCCTCGTCCTCGGCAAATTCCTCACTGACCCCGTCTGGTGGTTCCTGCTGTTCTGGCTGCCAAAATACTTCGCCACCGCGTTTGGGCTCAAAATGGACGGCTTCGCCCTGCCCGTCATGCTCATCTACGTCGTCGCAGCGGTCGGCAGCATCTTTGGCGGATGGCTCCCCGCGCTCGGCCTCAAACTCGGCCTCAGCCTGCGCATCGCCCGCCGCCTCGCCATGCTCGCCTGCGCCCTCTGCGTTCTGCCCATCCTCACCGTCGGCAGCATCCACAGCCTCTGGCAGGTGGTCGCCGTCATCTCCCTCGCCGGAGCAGCGCACCAGGGCTGGTCAGCCAATATCTACACAGTCGCCTCAGACGTTTTCCCCCGCGCCGCCGTAGCATCCGTCATCGGCATCGCCGGATTCGGCGGAGCAATCGGCGGCATGATCACCGCCTACGTCGTCGGCCTCGTCCTCGAGACCTACCACTCCTACTCCGGCATCTTCATCGTCGCCAGCCTCGCCTACATCACCGCCCTCGCCATCCTCCAACTCATGATCCCCCCCAGCGAACAAGTCCACTTCGAGTAGATTGGCGAGTGCCGGGTGCCCCATCCTTGACCCCGCTCTTGGATCAAGGGTGGGATACCACAAATACCAGCCAGCCCTTGCCGTTGTCTTTCTGGCTGTCATTCCCGCAGGGAATCTGCTTCTGCTTTTAGTTTTTGCCCTTGCCTTTTTGCCTGTCATTCCCGCACGAAATCTGCTTCTAGTTTTTGCCTTTGCCTTTTTGCCTGTCATTCCCGCAGGGAATCTGCTTCTGCCCCGTTCGTGCACCGCACGAACCCCGGAGGGAGCAGTGGCCTTCAGGCCACTGAATACCGCCCCAAAAAATGAAGCGGGCTTCAGCCCCGGGCCTTGGCGCAACTGCGGGTGCCCCCTGTCCCTAGCTTTTGGGGACCGGGGATGAGATTTCCCCCCTCTCCCCAATCCGCCCCCGGTTTATCTATCTTCGTTTCGTATGAGAGGGCAAATGCCAGGTGCCCCACCCTCGACCCCGCTTTTGGATCAAGGGTGGGATACCACAAATACCAGCCAGCACTTGCCTTTCTAGCTGTCATTCCCGCAGGGAATCTGCTTCTAGTTTTTGCCCTTGCCTTTCTGGCTGTCATTCCCGCAGGGAATCTGCTTCTGCCCCATTCGTGCACCGCACGAACCCCGGAGGGAGCAGTGGCCTTCAGGCCACTGAATACCGCCCCAAAAATGAAGCGGGCTTCAGCCCCGGGCTTTAGCGCAACTGCGGGTGCCCCCGGTCCCTCGCTTTTGGGGACCGGGGATGAGAGTTCACCCCTCTCCCCAATCCGCCCCCGGTTTATCTATCTTCGTTTCGTATCGGCCGGGTGCCCCACATCTCGATTTTGAGATGTGGGCTTCTCAAATCTCGACTTTCCTCATCATTCTTCCTCTACACCTTGCCGACAATTAGATCCGATTGACGCACAATACAACTTGGAACCCCTTCTACCAGGCTGTTGCTCTTGCATTTCCTGCTGTCCTTCCCTGTCGGAATCTGCTTTCGCCCATCAGCATTTCTGGCACACCACAGGACACAAAAAGCGTCATAAACAGCACAAAAACGGGCAGGTAACCAACGCGTAATTCGTTGATATGAAGAACCTTAACTGGGAAAATCTCGAAAAACACCCCACCCCCCCTTTTTCACCTGAAGCGGGTCGGCCGGGTGCTCCATCCTTGCCGCAGCACCATCGCGACAAGGGCGGAAGAGGACACCGGAAAGCGTCAAATTCAAACCACCAGCAGCACATCCAGAAAGCGCGGCCCATGCACGCCCTTGATCCGCGTCATCTCAATATCCGCCGTAGCCGACGGCCCTGAGATAAACGTCGTCGGCAGCGTCGAAGTAGCCTTGAGCCGCGCAAACGCCTCCGGCACTTCTTCGACAATCTGCCCGGCAAACACCACGCAGAGGTGGTAATCCGGCACCAGCGACAGAATCCGCGCCCCCTGCGCCGCCGCATTTTGCAGCACAATCGAGCCCGTCTCGGCAATCGCCACCGAGCAGCCCGTCAGCACACCTTCAGTCGCGTCGAGCTGATAAGCGTCAAACCCTTCCGCCAGCGTGAATTCATACCCTTGCGGCAACCACTCCGCCGGCACGCCCGCCGGAATCGCTAGCCCACGCTTGCCGCGCCCGGCCAGAATCTCCCCAACCGCCGCTGCAATTCCCTCCGGCGCAGCGCGGTAGACGCCCGCGTCATACTCCAGCAGCCGGTCCGTCAGCAGCTCCAGCAGGCCATCGTGTCCAGCCGTCGCCCGCGTGCCCGTGCGAACATACTTGCGGTCGAGATTCGCGCACTCGGCAGCGATATTCGCCTCAGCCTGCGCCGGGCTCATGCCCTTGTTCAGCGACACGCGAATGCTCGCCAGAATTCGTGCTCGATGGTCAGAAATCTCAGGCATGGTCGCTCCTGTCTGCCGGCTTCGCGCCCGGTGCCTTCTCCTTGGCCCACCAGTCGCGGAAAGACTGCTCCGGCATCGCCTTCAAATCCCGCGTCTGCGTCCACCCGCTCAGCATCAGCGGCATCCACTCGATAAACCCGTTCTTTGAAACCAGCGCCTTCTGCCCAACCCGCCCAATCCGCTCAGCCATTGCCAGCCGGCTCGCGTCTTTGAAAAGGAAAGCCGCCGCCTGCATCCCGATGTTCCACAGGCTGAACTTGCCCATCAGCGTCGCCTGATCCTCCTGCACCACCTTGCCCCGCAGATGAATCAGCACCTCAGGAATATTGATCTTCACCGGGCACACCTGGTAGCACGCCCCGCACAGGCTCGACGCATAGGGCAGCGACCGCCCTTCCTCCATCGAATGCAGCTGCGGCGTCAGAATCGCCCCAATCGGCCCCGCATAGACGCTCTCATACGCGTGCCCGCCGGTCTGGTGATACACCGGGCAGGCATTCAAACACGCCGCGCAGCGAATGCACTGCAAGGTCTGCCGCGCCTCCCTGTCCGCCAGAATCGGGCTCCGCCCGTTATCCAGCAGCACGACATGGAATTCCTTGGGACCATCGCCCGGATGCACCCCGCACCACGTCGAGTTGTACGGATTCATCCGCTCGCCTGTCGCCGATCGCGGCAGCGTCTGCAGGAAGATCTCCAGGTCCTCGAAGCTCGGAATCACCTTTTCAATGCCCACCAGCGAAATCAGTACGTCCGGCAACGTCAGGCACATCCGCCCGTTACCCTCGGACTCCACAATGCACAGCCCGCCCGTATCGGCGATGAGAAAATTCCCCCCCGAAATCGCTACTTTGATGCGCAGATATTTCTCCCGGAGGTAGATGCGCGCTGCGGTCGCCAGGTCCTCCGGCTCCTCGCCCAGCTCCGGCAGGTGCATCTCGCGCTGAAACATCGCCCGCACCTGCGCGCGGTTCACATGCAGCGCCGGCGCGACAAAGTGCGACGGCCGGTCCTTGCCCATTTGAATAATCAGTTCTGCCAGGTCCGTCTCAATCGGCCGAATGCCATGCGCCTCCAGCTCCCGATTAAGTCCAATTTCCTCCGAAGTCATCGTCTTGATCTTGATGACTTCCTTTGCCTCATGCTGCTGGACCAGACCGAGGATGATCCGGTTGGCCTCGGCCGCATCCGCCGCCCAGTGCACATGGCCGCCAGCGCGCGTGCAGTTCTCTTCAAACTGCGTCAGGTAGTGGTCCAGATGCCTGAGCACATGCGCCTTGACCTGGGCCCCAGACTCACGCAGTTCTTCCCAATCCGGCAGCTCAGCGACGACCTTGTTGCGCTTGCCCTGGATGACGTTGGTCGCGTGCTGCACGTTTTTCCGAGTCTGCGAATCCTGGAGCAGGTCGCGGGCGGCTTCCGGAAAGTCCCGCGTGTGCCATTGCGATGCGTGCGTCTCGGTTGCCGTCATGCTTCCGCTCCTTCCGCGGTAGCGGCGAGAATCTCGGCAATATGCGCCGTTCGCACAAACGTCCTCTGCCGGTGCAGCGACCCATACAGATGCATCAGGCAACTGTTGTCGACTGCCGTGCAGACCTCCGCGCCCGTGTTGAGCACCATCCGCACCTTGTCCGCCAGCATGGCCGACGAAACATCCGCATTCTTGATCGAAAACGTCCCGCCAAAACCGCAGCATTCCTGCGCATTCTGCACCGGCTGCAAGTCGAGCCCGCGCACCTGCTTCAGCAGCCGTATGGGAATATCGCCCAGATGCAGACTCCGCATCGAGTGGCAGCTCGCGTGGTAGGTCACCTTGTGCGGATAGGTCGCACCCACATCCTCGACCCCCAGCTTGCGCACCAGAAATTCAGAGAACTCATACACCCGTGGCAGCAGCGCTTCCACATCCGCCACCAGCTTCGCATCGCCATCCATCTCGGCGGCCTTTACATAGTGGTCGCGCATCATCGAGACGCACGACGAGGACGGAATCACCACCGTCTCCGCATCCTGATACACCTTCACAAAGTGACGGATGATCGGCACCGCCTCGCGCAGGTAGCCGGTATTCCAGTGCATCTGGCCGCAGCAGGTCTGCTCCGGGCGAAACTCGATCTCGTGCCCCAACCGCTCCAGCACGTTGACCACCGCCTTCCCCGTCTGGGGAAAAAGCGCATCGTTATAGCAGGTAATGAAAAGTGAAACGCGCACCGGCTAACCTCGACCTAGGCTCGGCTCTTGACAGCCGGAAATCTGAACCAGACCAGTGTACGACGGCCCCGCGACAACTTGCCAGGTCAATGGGTACTTTATTTCCCTAATGATGTAGTGGGGTCAAATGTGCCTCGCAGTTGCCTCATCCTTTCAGCGCTTTATGCGAAAAAGGATGAGGCCCACCACACTGCGCTTTACCCATTCCAGTGCTTCGACCGCTCCACAGCCTCTTTCCAGCGATCCCGCCGCGCCGTCACCGTCGCCGCATCCATCGCCGGTTCAAAGCGAATATCGCTCTGCCGCTGCGCCCGCAGCTCCGCTTCGCCGCTCCAGAAGCCAGTCGCAAGGCCCGCCAGATACGCAGCGCCCAGCGCTGTCGTTTCCGTGACCCGCGGCCGCAGCACCGGTACCCGCAGTACATCCGCCTGGAACTGCATCATCAGGTCGTTCACCGCTGCGCCGCCATCCACGCGCAGCGCCGGCAGCTTGGTACCAGTACCTTCAGCCGAATCCTGCTGCATCGCCTCCAGCGCGTCCGCTACCTGGAAGGCAATGCTTTCGAGCGCCGCCCTCGCAATATGCCCCGGCTGCGTACTTCGTCGCAGGCCAATGATCAGCCCGCTCGCGTGCGGATCCCAGTGCGGCGCACCAAGCCCCACAAACGCCGGTACAAACACCACTCCGTCTGAATCCGGCACCGAAGCGGCCAGGCTTTCCACCTCAGCTGATGAGCCAATTAGCCGCAGATTATCCCGCAGCCACTGCACCACCGCGCCGCCAATGAAAATGCTGCCTTCGAGCGCGTACACCAGCCGCCGGTCGGCGCTGGCCGCGAGCGTCGTAATGAGCCTGTTCTTTGATTGCAGGAAATTGTGCCCGATGTTTTGCAGCAGGAAGCAGCCCGTTCCGTATGTGTTCTTGGCCTCGCCCGCCGAGAAGCATAGCTGCCCAAACAGCGCCGCCTGCTGGTCGCCCGCGATGCCGGCAATAGGAATCCCGCCCAGCCCATGCGAAGTATTCACCACGCCTACCTGCTCGCTTGACCAGCGCACCTCGGGCAGCAGACTCGCCGGAATCCCAAACAGCCGCAGTAGTTCGTCATCCCAACGCCCTTCGACGATGTTGTAGAGCAGAGTCCGGCTGGCGTTGGTCTGGTCGGTCACGTGCACCGGCGTCTGCCCCTCGCCGTGCGTCAGGTTCCAGATCAGCCACGTATCAATCGTTCCCATGGCCAGCTTGCCGGCCTCAGCCTGCGCCCGCGCACCCGGCACGTTATCCAGAATCCACGCCACCTTGGTCGCTGAAAAATAGGGGTCGAGCACCAAGCCGGTCTTCGCCCGCACCATCGGCTCTGCGCCCTCGGCCACCAGACGCTCGCAGTGTGCAGCGCCGCGCCGGTCTTGCCAGACAATCGCGTTGTAGATGGGCCGGCCGGTCTCGCGCTCCCAGATGACCACCGTCTCGCGCTGATTGGTAATGCCCAGCGCAGCCACATCGTTGGCCTCAATGCCCGCCCGCACCAGCGCCTGCACCGCGCAACTCATCTGCGAAGTCAGAATCTCAGTCGGGTCATGCTCCACCCAGCCTGGCTTGGGGTAAATCTGTTGAAACTCCTGCTGGGCCACAGCAACTATCGCCCCAGCGTGGTCAAAGAGAATCGCGCGGGAACTAGTCGTTCCCTGATCGAGTGAAAGGATATATCGCATGCGGACCAATCTAATCACGCCCCACACAGCGGGGGCAAGAGCCAGCTACTTTGCCTTGGCGACCACGCCAGTTTTGTTTGCTTTCGCCTGCTTCAGCTCAGCCCAATCCCTGTCAGTCTGGTCAGCATAACGGCGCCCAAACTCCGCCAGCGCCTCTGCAAAACCCTCGCCTGCTCCCAGGTACCCTGCAATCTGCTGCGCATCGCCTGACCGCGCATGGCCGCGCGCCAGCAGTTCGCCGCACAGCATTGCGTACTCCACCAATCCATCGCCGCGCAGGTCTTCGATCTCAATGCTCGCCTTGTGGTCGTTGAGCCGCCGCACCAGGTAGTCCCGCCCTGCAATCGTCGTATACCCCAGCAAAATGTCGGTGCCGGTCTGAATCAGCCGCTGCCCCTCCAACACCCGCTGGCCCTGGTGCCGAGCCGTATGCGCGTCCGTCAGGTAAGGCGCGTATGCCGAAGCAGCTTCTTCCTTGACCTGCAGGAACAGCGGATCACCCGGCCCATTGCCCTCAAGATACACACAGTAGTCCCTCAAACCCACCGACCCCGTCCCCACCACTTTGAACGCCACATCCAAAGGCCGGTACTGCGCAAAGAAGTGCTGCCGTTGCGGCTCAAGCGTCTTGGCGTACCCTGCCAGCGAAGCCAGAATCTCAGTCGCCCGGCTGCCTGTAATCCGCGTCAGCAGTGGCTTGCTCTCGCGAAAGCGCCGCGGTGTTCCGGGTTTCGCAGCCTCCGCACTCGGCACCGGCTCCGTCAACTGCTCAAGCGTATGCATTGGCGTCGCCCGCACCGCCTTGAGAAGCGCGGCATGCACCGGAGCAATCGCCTCAATGCGGCTGATCTGGTCGCGCACCACCTCCAGCACCGGCATCGGAGCATAGCGCCGCATCTGCTCGCAGTAGCTGGTGATGCACCTTTCCACAGCCCGGCTGCAGGCCCCATCCTTGTTCCCGGATTCGCGCCCGGCCACCACCAGCGAGGCCGCCATGCGCTTCAAATCCCACTCAAACGGGCCGCGAAGCGTTTCGTCAAAGTCATTGATGTCAAAAATCAGCCGGCCATCTTCTGCCGCATACGCGCCCAGGTTTCGTACATGCGCGTCGCCGCACAGCTGCACCATGAGGCCAGTATTCGGTTGTGCAGCCAGATCGGCGGCCATCACCGGCACCGCCCCGCGAAAGTACCCAAACGGCGAAGCCATCATCCGCTCATACTTCAGCTTGACCAGCGCAGGAACTCGCCCCTGCACTGACCGCTTCAGCAGCACCAGCGGCGGCGTGAGTCGGTTCTTTACGTTGAAGTCAGAGTGCTGCTGGCGGGCCATCTGTTTGCGCCGCGCCTGGCCCAGATTATGCCGCTCTTCAGGAGTTGCCCAATGCATGTGTGGACCTTATATCGAAGCCGCACCAGCAAGCAAGCCGTTTAATCTCAATCTCCTGCAATCGGTACCATCGCTTCGCTCTTGCCGCGCACGTGAGCAAAGAAGACGCGCAGCTTCTCAAAGAAGAGATACACCACCGGCGTCGTAAACAGCGTCAGCATCTGCGAAACCACCAGCCCGCCCACAATCGTGATGCCCAGCGGCCGCCGCAGCTCTGACCCGACGCCCATGCCAATCGCCAGCGGCAACCCGCCAAACAGCGCCGACATCGTCGTCATCATGATTGGCCTGAAGCGCAACTGGCAGGCCTTGTAGATCGCGTCCATCGGCGTCGCTCCGCGGTCCCGCTCCTCTTGAATCGCAAAGTCGATCATCATGATGGCGTTCTTCTTCACAATGCCGATCAGCAGCAGGATGCCGATCAACGCGATAATGCTCAGGTCGGTGCCCGTAATCAGCAGCGCCAGAATCGCCCCCACCCCCGCCGAGGGCAATGTCGACAAAATCGTAAACGGATGAATCAGGCTCTCATACAGAATGCCCAGCACCAGGTAAACCGCTACCACGGCCGCCAAAATCAGGTAAGGCTCATTGGCCAGTGACGCCTGAAAGGCCTGCGCCGTACCCTGGAACGTCGCGTGCACCGTCGAGGGCAGGCCCATCTCCCGCTCTGCCGCCTCAAGCGCCGTTACCGCTGTACCCAGGGCCACGTTGGGCGCGAGGTTAAACGTCAGCGTCACCGCCGGATACTGTCCCTGATGATTCACCTGCAGCGAAGTCCGGTTGGGCGCAAATTTCGCAATCGTCGCCAGCGGCACCATCGAGCCTGGAGTCGCCCCGGCACTGGTCTTGATGAAGATGCCGTTCAGCGAGTCAGGGCTGTTGGCAAACTCCGGCGCAACCTCCATCACCACAAAATACTGGTTGAGCGCCTTGTACATCGTCGAAACCTGCCGCTGCCCAAACGCATCGTAGAGCACCTGGTCAATCTGCGCCGTCGTAATGCCCAGCCGCGCCGCGCTGTCGCGGTCAATTACCAGCTTGGCCTGCAACCCCTGGTTCTGCTGGTCGGTCGAAACATCGCGCAGTTCCTTGAGTCCGCGCATCTTTGCCATCAGCTGCGGGGCCCATTGGTTCAACTCGTCAAGATTTTCGTCTGAAAGCGTGTACTGGTACTGCGCATCCGCGCCCCTGCCACCCAGTTGAAACTCCTGCTGCGTCTGCAGGAAAAGCGCTGCACCCGGTACGCTCGTCAGCTTGCGCCGCAACCGGTTCACCACGTCATCGGCGGCCACGCGCCCCGGCCGCTGGTCCAGCGGCTTGAGCCCGATGAACATGCGCCCCACATTGCTGCTGCCGCCGCCGGGGCCATTGCCGCCCACAAAAGCCGTCGTGGTCTGCACCGCCGGATCATCCAGCACCATCTGCGCCAGCGTCTCCTGCTTGATCTTCATTGCGTCAAACGAAATATCCTGCGCCGCCCGCGTTGCCCCGCCCAGCCGCCCCGTATCCTGCTGCGGAAAGAACCCCTTCGGCACCAGCATGAAAAGCACAACATTCAAAACAAATGTCCCAAACGTCACCCCCAGCATCAGCCACTGGTGGCGCAGAACCCAGCGCAATCCAATCAGGTACTCGTCCAGCAACCACTGGAAAGCCCGCTCCGTCGCCTGATACACGCGTCCATGCCGGCTCGGGTCATGCGCCTTCAGAAACTTCGCGCACATCATCGGCGTCGTGGTCAGCGAAACCAACAGCGAAACCGAAATCGCCACACTCAGTGTCACCGCAAACTCCCGAAACAGCTTGCCGATGATCCCGCCCATCAGCAAAATCGGGATAAACACCGCAATCAACGACAGGCTCATCGACAGCACCGTGAAGCCGATTTCCTTCGAGCCCTTCATCGCCGCCTCGTACGGCGAATACCCCTGCTCCAGGTAGCGCGTGATGTTTTCGATGACCACAATCGCGTCGTCCACCACAAAGCCGGTCGAGATGGTCAGCGCCATCAGAGACAGGTTGTCCAGCGTGTAGCCCAGCATGTACATCACGCCAAACGTCCCCACCAGCGAGAGCGGCACAGCAATCGACGGGATAATCGTCGCCCATACTTCGCGCAGAAACACAAAAACTACCAGCACAACCAGCGCCACACTGATCAGCAGCGATCGCTCCACATCGCGAACGCTGGCGCGGATCGTCGTCGTCCGATCGACCGCAACACTAATATGAATCGTCGGAGGAATCTCTGCCTGCAGGCGCGGCAACTCAGCCAGCACATTGTCCACAGCCTGAATGACGTTGGCTCCCGGCACCTTGGAGATGATGATCAGAATCGCCGGCTTCATCACTGACCCCGGCCCGGTATTCACACCCGCCATGCCCGCCGTGCGGATGTCGGCGACACTATCCGACACCGTGCCCAGGTCAGAAACCCTTACCGGCGCGCCCGTTGTCTTGTTGTAGCCAAAGATGAGCGGCGCGTAGTCCCCTGCCTTGTAAATCTGGTCATTGTCGTTGATCAGCCAGCGATGCTGATCGTCGTGAAAGGCACCCTTGGGCCGGTTCGCATTGGCGTTGGCCAGCGTCGTCCGCACCGCTTCCAGACCCACCCCATACGCGCTCAACTGCAAGGGATTCAGCTCGACTCGCACTGCCGGACTTGCGCTGCCGCCCACAAACACCTGACCCACACCCTGAATCTGCGCAATCTTCTGCGCCAGAATCGAGTCGGCAATATCGTAAATCTGTGGCTTCGGCACCACGTCTGAGGTCAGCGTCAAGATCAGAATCGGCGCATCCGCCGGATTCGTCTTCCGGTACCCCGGATTCTGCGGCATGTACGCCGGCAGGTTGCTCCGTGCCGCATTGATGGCCGCCTGCGTATCCCGCGCCGCTGCATTCAGGTCGCGGTCCATGTCAAACTGCAAGGTCACCGACGCCGACCCCATCGAACTCGATGAAGTCATCTGCGTAATCCCCGCGATGCGGCCAAACTGACGCTCCAGCGGTGCCGCCACATTCGAGGCCATCGTCTCAGGACTACCACCCGGCAAGCCCGCATTCACCGAAATCGTCGGCAGATCAATCTCCGGCAGCGAGGCCACCGGCAGCAGCGAATACGCCACCGCCCCCGCCATCAGCAATGCCAGGCTGAGCAGCGAAGTCGCCACCGGTCGTCGAATAAAGGGTGCCGCTAAATGCATTTCGTCCCTATGTTTTCAATGCAAAATCAACCAGCCAAAATTCACGGCCATAAAATCAGGGTGCCCCATCCTCGCCCGGTTCTTGTCTTTCCGGCCAGGGTGGGTCTAACTCATCCCTAAGCCAGCTCACTTGCAGGAAGAGCCTGGCTAGCCCCGCTAGCTCCGCTGACACCGCTAGCCCCGCTCACAACGCTCGTCTTCTTCCCCATCCGGCTCGCCAGCCGGTCAAAGTACAGATACACCACCGGCGTCGTATACAGCGTCAGCAGTTGCGAAACCAGCAATCCGCCTACAATCGTGATGCCCAGCGGCTTGCGCAGCTCCGAACCCACGCCCGACCCCAGCGCCAGCGGCAACCCGCCCAGCAGCGCCGCCATCGTCGTCATCATGATCGGCCTGAATCGCAGCAGGCACGCCTGAAAAATCGCCTCATGCGGAGCCTTGCCCTCATCGCGCTCCGCCGCAAGCGCAAAGTCGATCATCATGATCGCGTTCTTCTTCACAATGCCAATCAGCAGAATCACCCCAATCAGCGCAATCACACTGAAATCAGTCTTCGTAATCAGCAGCGCCAGAATCGCCCCTACTCCAGCCGAGGGCAGCGTGGAAATAATCGTAATTGGGTGGATGAAGCTCTCGTAGAGCACCCCCAGCACGATGTACACCGTAATCAGCGCGGCCAGAATCAGCAGCGGCTCATTCACCAGCGACGCCTGAAATGCCGCCGCCGTCCCCTGGAAAGTCCCGTTGATGCTCGCCGGCAACTGGATCGCTGCTTCCACCCGCTGGGTAGCGGCCACCGCGTCGCCCAGGCTCCGGCCCGGCGCAACGTTGAAGCTCACCACCGTCGCCGGAAACTGCCCCTGGTGCCCAATCGCCAACTGCGTCCGCGCCTGCTCCCAGTGCGCCAGGTTGCCCAGCGGCACCTGCGTCCCATTGGCTGACTTCACGTACAGGTGCTCCAGCACGGATGGGTCGGTCTGGAAGTCCGGCCCAACCTCCATCACCACGTGGTACTGGTTCAACTGCGTAAAGATGGTCGAAACCTGCCGCTGTCCAAACGCGTCATAGAGCGTGTTATCGATGTCTGCCACCGCGATTCCCAGCCGCGACGCCGTGTCACGGTCAATCACCAGTTGCGCGCTCAAACCCTGGTCCTGCAAATCGCTGGCCACATCGCGTAGCTCCGGCTGCTTGCTCAGCTCGGCAACCATCTTGCGCGTGTAGGTCGCCAGCTCCTGCTGGTTCGGGTCTTCCAGCGAATACTGAAACTGCGTCCGGCTCACCCGGTCTTCGACTGTGAGATCCTGCAGCGGCTGCAGGAAAAGCTGTATATCCTCAATCGCCGCGAACTGCGGCTGCAAGCGCGCAATCACGTCGGAGGCCGAGATTTTTCGCTGGTCGAGCGGTTTCAAATTGATCTGGATGCGCCCGCTGTTCAACGTTGTATTTGCCCCGTCCACCCCAATAAACGATGAAATGCTCTCGACCGCCGGGTCCTTCAGCAGGATGTCCACCAGCTTCTGCTGACGCGCCGCCATGCTGGTAAACGAGACTGTCTGCGGTGCCTCTGAAATCCCCAGGATCACGCCCGTATCCTGGACCGGAAAGAATCCCTTGGGCACGATAAGAAACAGCACAATCGTCGCCACCAGCGTGCCAAACGTCACCACCAGCGTCAGCAACTGATGACGCAAAATCACCTCAAGCGTGCGCCCGTAAAACGCAATCACCGACTCAAAAACCTTTTCAGAATTGCGGAAGAACCAGCCCTGCTCTGACTCCGGCTTATGCTTCAGCAGCCGCGCGCACATCATCGGCGTCAGCGTCAGCGAAACCACCGCCGACACCAGAATCGTAATCGCCAGCGTCACTGCAAACTCGCGGAACAACCGCCCCACCACATCGCCCATGAACAGCAGCGGAATCAGCACCGCAATAAGCGACACCGTCAACGAAACAATCGTGAAGCCAATCTGCTCTGAACCCTTGAGAGCCGCCTGCAGGGGGTCTTCGCCAGCCTCGATGTAGCGGGCAATGTTCTCGATCATCACGATGGCGTCGTCCACCACAAAGCCCGTCGAGATTGTCAGCGCCATCAGCGTCAGGTTGTTCAGGCTGTACCCCAGCAGGTACATCACTGCAAATGTGCCCACCAGCGACAGAGGCACTGCCACCGAAGGAATAATCGTCGCCGCCAGGTTCCTCAAAAAGAGGAAAATCACCATCACCACCAGCCCGATGGTCAGCATCAGCGAAAACTGCACGTCCGCCACCGACGCCCGAATGACGGAAGTCCGGTCCGTCAGCACCTTGACCTGCACCGAGCCCGGCAGGCTTGCCCGCAGCTGCGGCAAAAGCGCCGTGATCCGGTCCACAACATCGATGATGTTCGCCCCCGGTTGTCGTTGAATGTTCAGAATGACTGCCGGCTTCTGCGTCCCGCCCTGCACGCCCATCCACGCGGCCTGTTGCGAATTCTCCGCCGCATCGACAATCGTCGCCACATCCGAAGCCCTAACCGCAGCCCCATTGCGGTAAGCCACAATCACCGGCCTGTATTCAGCGCTCGACAGCAGTTGGTCGTTCGCACCCACCGTGTACGACTGCCGCGAGCCGTTCAACGTTCCCTTCGCCTGGTCCACATTTGCCGTCGACAGCGCCGCCCGCAGGTCTTCAAGGCTCAGGTTGTAGCTGGCCAGTTGCGCCGGGTTTGCCTGAATCCGCACCGACGGCTTCTGCCCGCCCGCAATCGAAACCAGCCCTACCCCTTTCACCTGAGAAATCTTCTGCGCCATGTTCGTGTCCGCAGCATCCTCGATTTTTTGCAAAGGCAGCGAGTCGGATGTCAGCGCCAACGTCAGAATGGGCGCATCAGCCGGATTCACCTTGCTGTACACCGGCGGATTCGGCAAATCCGTAGGCAAAAAGCTGTTGCCTGCGTTGATCGCAGCCTGCACTTCCTGCTCGGCCACGTCGATGTTTTCATCCAGATTGAACTCCAGCGTGATCACCGACCCGCCGCCCGAACTCACCGAGGTCATCTGCTTCAACCCCGGCATCTGCCCAAACTGCCGCTCCAGGGGCGCCGTCACCGAAGACGCCATCACCTCTGGCCCCGCGCCCGGATAGAACGTCAGCACCTGGATAATCGGGTAATCCACCTCTGGCAGCGCTGAAATCGGCAACTGCTGGTAGCCAACCAGTCCCGCCAGCACAATCGCCACCATCAGGAGCGATGTTGCTACCGGGCGAACAATAAATGGGCGCGACGGGTTCAAGGCTGGTTCCCCTTGGGCGGAGCACCTGGGCCCCCGCTTCCACTTCGCTGCTGCCGCGCCGCACTCACAATCACCTGCGCATTCTGCCGCAGCCGGTCCGCGCCATCCACCACAATCTTCGTTCCCGCCTCTGGCCCGGAGTCCAGAATCGTCACCTGCCCCTCGGCCAGCGCAATCTTCACCGGCTCCATTTTCACCGTGTTATCCGCCTGCACCGCCCACACAAACGTCCCTTGCAGCCCCGTCTGAATCGCTGCCGAAGAAACCACCAGCGCCGCAGGTCTCTGCTCCAGCACCAGGTGAATATTCACAAACTGGTTCGGAAACAGCTTCTCATCCGTGTTGCTGAAGACGGCTTTCAACTTCGCCGTGCCCGTCGTCGTATCAATCTGGTTATCCGCCGTCATCAGCTCCCCGGTCGCGAGAAGCGTCGTATCGCCGCGGTCAAAAGCCTGCGCCACCAGGCGTTGGCCACCGTGCAATTTGCCCAGCACCTGCGGCAACTGGTTCTCAGGCAGCGTAAAGTACACCGCAATCGGCTGGAACTGATTCACAATCACCAGGTTGGTCGTATTCGCCGTCACGATGTTCCCAGGGTCCACCAGCCGCAGCCCGATCTTGCCGGAAATCGGTGACTGAATCGAGCACCAGTCCAGCGAAAGCTGCGCCGTCTCAATCGCAGCCTTGTCCGATGCGATCGCACCCTCATATTGCCCAAAGTTCGATTGCTGCTGGTCAACCTGCTCCTTTGAAACCACGCCTGCCTCGTACAGTGCCTTGTAGCGGTTGTACTCCGCCTGCGCATTCTTGAGCAGCGCCTGATCATGCGCCAGCGTGCCTTTCGCCTGGTCCAATGCCGCCTGGTAGGGCTTGGGATCGATCGCCATGATCGTCTGCCCCGCCTTCACCTGCTGGCCCTCGACAAAATTCACCTTGTCGAGCTGGCCATTGACCCGCGCCTTGACCGTCACGCTGTAATACGGAGTCACCGTGCCCAGAGCCGTCAGATAAATAGGCATCGGGCGCTGCTCCATCGGAGCAGCCTGCACCGGCACTGGCCGGCTCATCAACGCGTTCGCCTGGTTGGCCGTCTGCTGGGCTGCCAACTGGCGGTTGGTGTACACACGCCATGCGACATAGCCCCCCAGCGCCACCAGGAACAGGTAGAGCAGCGGACGCACCCAGCCCATCTTCTTTTGCCCAGGGGGCACGACCATCTGAGAATTTTCACTACCCGGCAGGCCCGCGCCGGGCGAATTTGAGACAGAAGACGAAGGCATACTTTCCATTCCTGAGGTCTTTCCTGGGTGAGATCCCGAGTGCAAATAAATCTTTAGCTAAAAGGAGAATTGAGACGTTACGGATGAACTCTGACGCTTCTACCTTCGGACGGTCAAGCCGCTCATTTTGTTTCGCCAGCGCGAACGTCAGTGCTGCCCTGCAACGCTCAAGGGTATACCCACAGCAACACAGATATACTGACAGAATCCGACAGCCGCTCGGGAAGACCGCAAAAGAAGGGTAAATCCACTGAAATCAGCCGCGCAACCCGCGCTCGGCATCCTCGACGAAGACGCGAGCATTCCACTTTGCGTCGATCTCGACGGCACGCTGGTCAAGTCCGACACTTTCCACGATTCCCTGTGCGTCCTGCTTCGGACCCACCCTTCCCATGTGCTGAGCACCCCAGGCTGGCTTCTCTCCGGGGGCAAAGCGCGCCTCAAGGCTGAGGTAGCCGCTCTCGCTCATCTCGACGCAACTCATCTGCCGTATAACCAGGCCGTTTTGCACTTTCTGCAAGACCAGCACCGTCTCGGCCGCCCCGTCTACCTCGTCACCGGTGCTGACGCTTCCCTCGCCCGCCGCGTCGCTACCCATCTCGGCATCTTTGCCGGCGTCCTCGCCTCCGACGGCACCACCAACCTCACCGGCAGTCATAAGCTCGCAGAACTTCAGCAGCACTTCCCGTCCTACGACTACATCGGCAACGCCACCCCTGACCTGCCTGCGCTTGCCCACGCCCGCCGCGCCTACATCGCCAACCCCTCCGCCGGCCTGCGCGTAGGCATCAAAGCCCGCGCCATCCCCGTCGTTCACTGCTTTGAAGACCACAAACCCGCGCTCCCCACCATCTTCAAGGCAATCCGCGTCCATCAGTGGGCCAAGAATGTCCTCCTCTTTCTGCCCCTGCTGCTCTCGCACCGGGTCAGCTGGCATAACGGCCTTCTCGCCTATGCGGCCTTCTTCTGCTTCAGCTTTATCGCCTCAGCCAACTACCTGGTCAACGATCTCCTCGATATCGAGAATGACCGCCGCCATCTCAAGAAGCGCTTGCGTCCCTTTGCTGCCGGCGACCTCTCCATCTTCACTGGCATGGCAATCGCCCTGCTGCTGGTTGCAGGTTGCTGCGCCATGCTTCCCTGGCTTCCCGGCAAATTTGCACTCTGGCTGCTGCTCTACGCCGCCGTCACCTCCGCCTACTCCTTCTATTTCAAGCGCGTCCCGCTCGTCGACGTTCTCGTACTCTCCGGCCTCTACACCCTGCGCATGCTGGCTGGCGGAGCAGCAACCGGCACCCTCATCTCCCCCTGGCTCTCCAGCTTCGCCGTCTTCCTCTTCCTCTCCCTCGCCATGGTCAAGCGGTTCAGCGAACTCGCCAACCTCCGCGAACGTGGCATCGCCAACTCCCATGGACGCGGTTACCTCGTCACTGACCTTGAACAAATCCGCGCCTTCGGCACCTCCAGCGCCTACGCTGCCGTCGTTGTCTTTTCTCTCTACATCTCCCGGCCCGACGTCGACGCGCTCTATCGCCACTCAGGCCGGCTCTGGCTCATCGTCCCCTTCATGCTCTACTGGCTCAATCGGGTCTGGCTGCTCGCCTCACGCGGCGACCTTGACGAAGACCCTGTCATCTTCGCCATCCGCGACCGCGTCAGCCTGGCCATCGCCGCAGCCGTCGCCATCCTCGCCATCTTTGCTACCATCTAAAACAAATTGTGCCGTTTGAATCTCTGGCGACCGTTGCTCCGTCTCAAGGAATGTCGATGAATTCCCTCGCTCATTCTGCATTCTTTCGCCGAATCCTTTATCTGCCCTTAGACTGAACACAACAGCGACTGCTTTTCGGGTCTCCGGGAGCGAAAAAAGAAACCTATGTGGATTGTCCGGCTCGCGCTACGGCGGCCCTATACCTTTGCCGTGTTTGCGCTTTTATTGCTTCTGGTTGGCGCCTTCAGCATCCTCACGATGCCGACGGATATTTTTCCGAATATCAATATCCCCGTCGTCTCCGTCGTCTGGCAGTATGCAGGTCTTTCCGCACAGGAACTCTCAAACCGCATCGTCACCAACAGCGAGCGCAACCTCACCACCACCGTCAACGACATCGAACACATCGAGTCGCAGTCGCTCAACGGCATCGCCGTCATCAAGATCTACTTTCAGCCCCACGTCAACATCGGCTCCGCGATCGCCCAGGTCACCGCCGTCAGCCAGAGCACCGTCCGCCAGCTGCCCGCTGGAACCCAACCGCCCTTCATCATCCAGTACAACGCCTCCAGCGTGCCCGTGCTCCAACTCGGACTTTCCGGGCAAGGCCTGAGCGAACAGCAGCTCGGCGATTACGGCATGAACCAGATTCGCACTCAGCTGGCCACCGTCGAGGGCGCATCGATTCCCTGGCCCTACGGCGGCAAGCAACGCCAGGTGCAGGTCGACATCGACATCCATGCCCTCCAGGCCCGGGGACTTTCCCCCACCGATGTTGTCAACGCCATCTCTGCGCAGAACATCATCGCCCCCTCCGGCACCATGAAGGTAGGCAGCCTCGAATACGCAATCGAGACCAACTCCGCACCTACCTCCATCCCCGACCTCAACAATCTGCCCATTCGCAGCGTCAATGGCACCATCATTTACATCCGCGATGTCGCCCATGTCCGCGACGGCAACCCACCTCAGACCAACATCGTCCGCGTTGACGGTCAGCGAGCCGCACTGCTCACGATCATGAAAACCGGCTCCTCCTCCACCCTCGACATCATCGCCAGCATCAAGGCCAGGCTCCCCTCCATCCAGGACCGGCTTCCTCGCTCGCTGCGCATAAACCCCCTCAACGATCAATCCATCTTCGTCCGCTCCGCCATCAACGGCGTTGTCCGCGAAGCCATCATCGCCGCCTGTCTCACCGGCATGATGATCCTCATCTTCCTCGGCAGTTGGCGCTCCACCATCATCATCGCCGTCTCCATCCCGCTCTCCATCCTCAGCTCGCTCATCATGCTCTCCGTGCTCGGCGAAACCATCAACATCATGACCCTCGGCGGCCTCGCCCTCGCCGTCGGCATCCTCGTCGATGACGCCACCGTCGAAATTGAAAACATCAACCGCAACCTCGAGGCCGGTAAGGAAATCGAACAGGCCATCCTCGACGGCGCAGCCCAAATCGCGATTCCCGCCCTCGTTTCGACGCTCGCCATCTGCATCGTCTTCGTACCCATGTTCTTCCTCAGCGGCGTCTCGCGCTACCTCTTCGTGCCCCTCGCCGAGGCCGTCGTCTTTGCCATGCTGGCCAGCTACCTGCTCTCGCGCACCGTGGTCCCCACCATGGCCAAGTACCTCCTCAAGGAACACAGCGACGAAGACGCGGTCAAGCGGGCTCGCAGCCGCAACCCCTTCGTCGTCTTCCAGCGCGGCTTTGAATTCACCTTTGAGAAAATCCGCGGCGGCTACATCCGCATCCTCACCTTCTGCGTTGACCACGCAACGCCCGTCGTTGTCGGTTTCCTGCTAGTCTGCGTCGTCTCCGTCGCCGCTATCTCTCCCTGGCTCGGGCAGGATTTCTTCCCCTCCGTTGACTCTGGCGCTTTCAAAATCCACGTCCGCGCCCACACCGGCATGCGCATTGAAGAAACCGCCGCCCTTTGCGACCACATCGACGGCGCTATCCGCCAGCAGATTCCGCAAAAAGAAGTCACCACCATCATCGACAACATCGGCCTGCCCTACTCCGGCTATAACCTCTCTTACTCAACCTCAGCCCCCATCGGCTCCGCCGACGCCGATATCCTCGTCCAGCTCACCCCCGACCACCAACCCACCGGCGAGTACGTCAACCGCCTCCGCGAAGTACTCGCACGCCAGTTTCCCGGCGTTACCTTCTACGTGCTGCCCGTCGACATCGTCACCCAGATCCTCAACTTCGGCCTTTCCTCGCCCATCGACATCCAGATCATCGGCCCCGATCTCGAACACAACCACACCTACGCCGAACACCTGCTCAATGACGTCAAATACGTCGACGGCACCGCTGACACCCGCATCCAGCAGCCCTTTGACGAACCCAAGTTCACCGTCAACGTTGACCGCACACGCGCCTCAGAAGTAGGTCTTACCCAGCGCGATGTAGCCGGCGGACTGCTCGTCGCTCTCAGCGGCAGCTTCCAGACCAGCCCCAACTTCTACCTCGACCCCCGCAACAACGTCTCCTACAGCATTGCCATCCAGTCGCCCCAATACAATCTGGATTCCGTCCCCTCACTCCAGAGCCTGCCCATCACCTCTGCCTCCGGCGTCAGCCAGCCCGGAATGGCGGGTCAGGCAGCATCGCCGCAGGTCCTCGGCAACCTCTCCACCATCGTCCCCGGCACTGAACTCGGCACCGTCAGCCATTACGACATCCAGCCAGTCCTCGATATCTATGCCAATGTCGATGGCACTGACCTCGGCTCCGTCACCCGCAAAATCGACGCCATCATCGAAAAGCACAAAGGCGAATTGCCCAAAGGCACCCAGGTCGTCCTCCGCGGCCAAAGCGAAACCATGATCAAGTCCTACATCGGACTTCTCGCCGGCCTCGCCTTTTCGATCCTCCTTGTCTACCTGCTCATTGTGGTCAATTTCCAATCCTGGCTTGATCCCTTCCTCATCATCTCGGCCCTGCCCGCCGCCATCACCGGTATCGTCTGGTTCCTCTTTCTCACCAACACCCGGCTCAGCGTGCCCGCACTCACCGGCACCATCATGTGCATGGGCGTTGCCACAGCGAACTCCATCCTCATCGTCAGCTTTGCCCGGGAACAGCTCGAAATCCTTGTCGGCGACGCCCGCAAGGCAGCCCTCAATGCAGGATTCGTCCGCTTCCGCCCTGTCCTCATGACGGCCCTCGCCATGATCATCGGCATGGTGCCCATGGCCCTCGGCCTCGGCGACGGCGGCGAGCAGAATGCTCCCCTCGGCCGCGCCGTCATCGGCGGCCTGCTGCTGGCCACCTTCGCCACCCTCTTTTTCGTACCCACGTTCTTCTCCGCGCTCCACGGCCGCCTTGAAAAAATCGCCCGCCGCAAGCGCGCACTCGCCTTCGCCGGCACCACCATCGATGAACAATTTCCCGAGTATCCCTCCGAATAACCGCGGAGCTTCTGCCGGAGTCCACCCCGGAGTTCAAGAGAGAAACGCTATGAGCACTGACAACCAACATTTCGACCCCCAAGGCGGCCTCGTTACCCCGCCCAGCCACGAATCCGCCCCGGAACAGAAGCCCATCCGCACCGGCCACGCGCTCACCGCTGTCGGAATCGTTCTGCTCACGCTCGTCCTGCTCGCCGTCATCGGCATCCTGCCCCGCCAGCGTGCCCAGGCTGCTCTTGCCGAACGCACCAACGACCTCGCCGCACCCTCGGTCATCGCAGTGGAGCCAAAGCCCGGCGAACCCATCCAGGAACTCGTCCTCCCCGGCAACGTCACCGCCTACACTGACGCCCCCATCTACGCCCGCACCGCCGGATACCTCACCCACTGGTACTTTGACATCGGCGCAAAAGTCAAAAAAGACGCCCTTCTGGCAGAAATCTCCAGCCCCGAAATCGACCAGCAACTCGCCCAGGCACAGGCTGAACTCGCCACCTTCCAGGCCACCGCCAACAACGCCCGCATCCAGGCCGAACGCTACAAAGGCCTCGTCGCCTCCAACGCAGTCTCCCAGCAGGACACCGACACCTTCATCAACCAGGCCGCCTCCACCGCAGCCCAGGTCCACTCCGCCGAAGCCAACGTACAGCGCCTCAAAGAGTTGCAGTCTTTTGAAAAGGTCTACGCTCCCTTCGACGGCGTCATCACCGCGCGCAACGTCGACACCGGCCAGCTCATTGACTCAGGCGCCGCAGGGGCAGGTAAGGAGCTCTTCCGCCTTCAGGCCGTCCAGACCCTGCGCGTCTACACCAACCTGCCCGGTGCCTACTCCGCCTCGGTGAAAAAAGGCGCCACCATCGACATGACCTTCGTCGAACACCCCGGCCAGGTCACCCGCGGCAAGCTCGTCCGCACCGCAGACTCCATCGACCCCGCCACGCGCACCCTGCTCGTCGAAATCGACGTCGACAACCGCAAAGGCGAGCTCCTCGCCGGAACCCTCGCCCAGGTCCACTTCAAAGTCGCGCCCATCTCATCCGCTTTCGTGCTGCCGGTTTCAGCCCTCATCTTCCGCAACGAAGGCCTCCGTGTCGCTACCGTGAAAGACTCCGTCGCCCACCTCAATCCCGTCACCATCGGCCAGGACGACGGCCGCACCGTACAGATCATCACCGGCCTCAGCAAAGACGACAAAGTCATCCAGTCCCCGCCCGACTCCCTCATCGAGGGTGAAATCGTCCACGTCCTTTCTCCCGACGAGGTCAAAGCAGCCCAGGGAGGCAACTAGCGATGCCCGCTGAGCCAAAATTCCGGGTGCCCCATCCTTCGCGCCGGGTGCCCCCGGTCTCGCTCTTGAGACCGGGGATAGCGATCCTCACACTCACACTCACACTCACACTCGCCGGCTGCAAACCCGTCGGTCCGAACTACCAGCGCCCCGGCTACGCCGCTCCCCCCGCTTACAAAGAAACCGGCGCAACCGCCGTCACCTTTCCTCCACCGCCGCCACCCGCTGGAGGAGGCTGGCAACCCGCTTCGCCCTCCGACGGCATGCTCCGCGGCAAATGGTGGGAAATCTACAACGACCCCAAACTCAACGAGCTCGAAGATCGCGTCACCACCTACAACCAGACCATCCGCGCCGGCCTCTTCACCTACAAGGCAGCCATCGAACAGGTCCACGCCGATCGCGCTGATTTCTCCCCGACCCTCTCCGCGGGCCCGTCCTTCACCCACGAAAAGGTCTCCGCACACCGCCCCTTCTCCTCAGATTTCTCCCACTCAGCTAGCAATTACAACGACATCCAGCTCGCCGGTCAGGCCTCCTGGGAACCCGACTTCTGGGGCCGCATCCGCCGCACCGTCGAGGCCGCCAACGCCGCCGCCCAGGCTACCAACGCCGACATGGCCAGCGTTGACCTCAGCCTCCACGCCCAGTTGGCAGAGGCCTACTTTGAACTCCGCGGCCACGATACCCAGGCCCAACTCCTCCAGGCCAACATCGACAAGCTCTCTGCCCAACTCGACCTCACCCGGCGTCGTCTCGCCGGAGGCGTAGGTAACGAGGCCGACGTCGCCCAGGCCCAGACCCTGCTCGACTCGACCCGCGCCCAGCTCATCGAGGTCAATGTCACCCGCACAGAACTCGAACACATGGTCGGCTCCATCGCCATCATCAAGGTGCCCTTCTTCAGCCTGCCACCCAGCCCCTATGTTCTCGATTCACCCGCCGGTCCAGGCACCACCCTGCCCAAAATCCCCATCGGCATCCCCTCGCAGCTCCTCGAGCGCCGCCCAGATATCGCCGCTGCCGAGCGCCGCGCCGCTCAGGCCAACGCCCAGATCGGCATTGCCGTCAGCGCCTTCTACCCCACAATTTCCCTCTCCGGCACCGGAGGCTTCCAGAGCACCCACGGCGGCACATGGATTCAGGGCCCCAGCGCAATCTGGTCCCTCGGCGCACAGGCCGCAGCGCTGCTCCTCGACGGTGGCCGCCGCAAAGCCTACACCAATCAGGCACGCGACCTCTGGGAAGCCAGCGCCTCCACCTACAAGGGCACCGTCTTCCTTGCTTTCAATGAAGTGGAAAACAAGCTCAGCGACCTGCGCATCCTTGAGCAGGAAGAAACCGCTCAGCGCGCCGCCGTCCAGTCTGCGCAGCACTCGCTCGACGTAGCCAACACCCGCTACAAAGGCGGCGTCACCAGCTATTTAGAAGTCCTGACCGCTGAAAACGCACTCATCCAGGCCCAGCGCACCCTAGCCGAGTTGCGCAGCCGCCAATTCACGGCCAGCGTCGAACTCATCCGCGCCCTCGGCGGCGGCTGGGACAGCTCCCAAATCCCCAAATAACCGCGCAGCAATAGCCCAAACCCTGGCCGTTGCCCTTGCTTTTCTGTCTGTCATTCCTGAAGGGAATCTGCTGGAGAACCGATTTCGTCATTCTAAGCGAAGGACCTGCAGTTGCACTTCACACTCACACTTCACACTCACACTTCACACTCACACTAGCCCTGGCCGGCATCAAAGCCGGAACGTCCACCGGATCTTCGCCGTCAACCCCTCCGCTGAGGGGTCCAGGTTCAGCCCTGGCCGCGCCACATTCCGCGTCCATGTCCGGTCCCAGATCACAAAAAAATCGTCCCCCGGCCTGAACGTCCAGCGCAGCCGCGTATTGCTGCTCAGACCCTGCGAAATGTTGTCATACTGCACCAGCGTGCTCATCGAAAGGTCCGGGCTCCACGACAGCGCGCCCTTGAACTGCCACAACCGCTCCACAAAACGTCCGTTCGGCGCGTGCCCAAAGTACTGGTCCGCTGTCACCCCCGCCTGCACCTTGCCATGCAGCGCAGCAACATTCAGCATATTCATCGTGTGAAACAAATGCCCCTGGTAGTACCCGCCAAAATACGTCATGTTCATGAACTGCACCGGCCTCTGCAGGCTTGACGTAAATTGCCATCCATATCGCTGAAAGTCATACGACCCTGGGTCATACGACACCGTCGGCACAATCGCAAACGGATGCGTCAACGTCTCATGGCGCACATACGCATACAGAACGAACGTATCGCCCGAATTGAAAATCAGATGCAGCGGATTCATCAGAAACTCCTGCGTCTGCAGGTTCCCCTTCGTATCCGTCACACGGTTGAACATCAGGTCATGCCCCGACTGGCGAATCGCGCGAAACCGCCCTTTTTGATCAGGACGCGGCTTGTAGGAGCACCAGACATTTGTCTGATGTGTCGCCGGACGCGGCAGGTACCCCAGCAGCGGCGCAAAACCATCGCCGAAGTGATTCACATCCGCCGAGCAGTTCACCAGGTCGTTCGGATACTCGGCCTTCAAACCCCAGGCCTCCCGCTCTCCTTTCGGAACATCACCCTGCGTCGTCGCCGCCCAGCCGCCAAACTCCAGACTATGCTTGCCCATGAAATTCGGCGTGTTCCACAGCGCGTCCACTCCGGCCAGCGTGTTCGATGTCAGCGCCTCCGGGTCGCCATGCGTCACAACCGTCCCCACCCGCAGATGTTTGTCAAAGTCATACGCCACGCGGCTCGCCAGCAGGTTCGTCCCCTGCACCTTGGCCGATGGCAATCCAAGCGCATCCACCACCGTCTGCGGCACCGTCGTCGTCCGCGTCTCCACGTCCAGCAGCGCCAGGCTCCACGGCCCCACATGTCCGTTCAGCTTCACGCCCCCATCCAAAGGAATGTTGTACCCATCCAGCAAACCAACGTTCCTGCTGAAAAACGGGATGAATGTCGAAGTCGTATCCAGATCCAGCCCAAACACGTACTGATTTGCACCCTCCAGAAAGAACGATCGCTTCTCTGGAAACAGCAGCGGAAACGGCGTCACATTCAGTTGCCGCGAATCCACCTCCGTCTCCGCAAAATCCGTGTTCACCGTCAGAATCCCCGCCAGCTGCGGCGTAATCCTCCACGTAAACTCGCCCCCGCCTGTCCCCAGCCAGTTTGAAGCAGGCCGCGTAAAGTCCCTCACCTTCTTCCCACCCAGGTAAGGCGCAAGCTCAAATCCCCGCCCCTGCTTCAGCGGCACGGTAATCTCCAGATCCCCCGCCCGGCTCATATCAAACAGGCTCGCATCCAGCGACGGCGAAGCCCACCGCAGCTCCGTCTGGTCCCGAACCACCGAGCGGTCCAACTCCAGCCCCCAATGACCGTTCCTCCCCACAAAGTTCAGCGTCTGCGCCGGAATCCAAATCTCCGCCGTCCACCCATCCGCCGTCCTGGCGGTGCGCGCATTCCAGATGCCATCCCAGTCATTCGAAACGCTCAGCGCCCCCGCCACAAGCCCATCCAGCCGCGCCCCCGCCGAATTCGTCTGAAAGTAATACCCCGTCCGCTTGTCCCCAAACGTATCCAGCAGTATCGAAACCGTGTCGTCCCCATCCTGCAATCCGTCCCGCTGCAACGTATGCGTCTCAATCCGCGCCGGATTCGGGTCGTGGCACGTAAATCCAAACACCAGAGCGTCGCCTACAATCAGCACCCGCACCTCGGTCGCATACGGCGTCGGCTCACCCGGATGCGGCGATTGCTGCGTCAGCCGCATCACTTCAGCCTGCTGCCAGGCCGGCTCATTCAGCTTTCCATCAATCGTGATCGCCCCGCTCGCCACCCGCGCCCTCACCGAAGGAAGGCTCCCCGCAGGCAATTCGCCACCAGCCGACACCTGCGCATCTCCGCGCCTGGCACCCACGGCGGCCACCAAAACCAGCCCCAGAGCAAGCATCACCCGCACACCAGTCCCGCGCCGCGTCACGCGGTTTTGAGTCTGCTTCCTGCTCAAACAGCTTGGCACCGGTCGATGCATCGACTTGAACGCTCTCCTCGAAGGCGCACAAGTCGCCCGGTTGTTCTCATTTGATTAGACTTCGCCGAAGGCGAATAAGCTCTCACTGTGAAGATGATGCAAGGGAGGTCAGAGAAGCTCTCCCTCATCCTAATTGCTGCCGGGGGGAACCGCGAAAAACCGCCCCTGCGAATCCCGCTTCACCCCAAGCGTCAAACCAAAGCGCACGCCAGTCGCACCCCTGACCCCATGACGATTGGTTCTATAAGAAACGATAAGTCCACCTAAGTCTATAGCTACTTTGGGCCATTCAAGTTAGGAGCTTACAACTGTCTATCTCCGCCGCCCACGCGCCTTTCCCTCCCCCTATCGCTACCTCAATCCATCCAACGTATCCTCCGCTCCCGCGGCGGCAGCGGCAGCGCAATGAACCCCTCCCGCCAGTACCCATCCACCCACCGGGGCGGTTCTCCCACAATCCGCATGTCCGTAATCGACTCAACATCTCTGCCCCCATCACTTGCCTCTGCATCCATTGCAGCGACCCGCTGCTCAATCGCCAGCCCCGGCAGCCCGCCCACAATCGCCTGCATCTGGTTATGATTCGGTGGCTGGCTCGTCGTCAGCGGCAACAGAGCCGTCAGCGCCGCATACGCCTCCGCAAGGTCGCTCACCCGGCACCGCCGCTTCGCCGGCAGGGGCGCTATCCCCAGCGACTTCCACGCCGCCTGCGGGTAGCTCTCCACCAGAATCTTCTTCTGTATCCCCTCGCCAGCACGCGTTCGCTCCCGCGTCGCCAGCCGCTCCCAGCCCAGCCGCCCCAGCGCGTCATACAGCGCCAGGCAATACCCCACAAACCGCTCATACGTCCCCGGCAACACCGTCCCCGGCAAGCCCATCTTCGCCGAAGTGTTCACCGCCCGCTCCGCCACCCGCGAAAATGCCTGCCCATTATCCTCCGATTTCCACGCCTGCGGCCCATCCAGCATCAGCACCCCCACGCCCCGCTCCTCGCACAGCGCGTTCAGCCGCACCGCCAGCTCCACCACCGGCGGCGCATACGGGTCCGCCCAACGAATCACGTCACAGCAAATCCGCTGCCCCTTTTGTTCAAGCAGCACCACTCCCAAATCGGACCAACTACGGCAGGCAAGGTCAACACTCAGCACAGACATGGCCCAAATCTACCCCCACCCTTCGCAAACGGGCAAGATGAATGGAAACAAAATCCGACCTGCGCTATACTGAATTGGTCCGCTCTGAGGTCAGGCCTCGCCTGTTCCCAAAGTGGACCGCAATGCAAATGAGTTTCGGCGGACCCGCCTGCTATATCGACGATGCCCGCTGAAAAGACACGAGAAAATAATGCCCAAACTCAAGACCCACAAGGGCGCGGCCAAGCGCTTCTCTAAAACTGGCACCGGCAAAATCAAACGCGGCCAGACCAAGACGCGCCACATCCTTACGTCCAAGCTACCCAAGACGAAGCGCAAGCTGGGCAAGACCCTCATCGTCTCCGATGCTGACCACGATAAGGTCGCCCGCATGATCCCGTACGCCTGATTCCAAACACCTCATAGGTTTTCCTTCCGCAAGGATTGAAGCAACCGGCCAGCGCAAATGCGTCGCGCAGCCCCCCGAAAGCCACACCAGCTTTCCCGGATTGAAGGTTCGAAAAGCGAGTGAAGAGGTTCCAAAGCGTCGTCCTGCCCGGTACAACCGGTAAGACAAACGCCTCCTGCCTCCAGCCGCCAACACAGCAACGCAAAAAGGAGCAAACACTATGCCTCGCGTAAAACGTGGGACAAAACGGTCTGACCGCCGTAAAAAGATTCTCAAGCGCGCAAGCGGCTACTTCCTCACTAAATCCAAGCTCTACCAAGCCGCTCAGGAAGCAGTCGAGCGCGGACTCAAGTTCGCCTACACCGGCCGCCGCCAAAAGAAGCGCCAGTACCGCGCCCTCTGGATTGTCCGCATCTCGGCCGCCTGCAAGCTCAACAACTTCAGCTACTCGCAGCTCATCAACGGCCTCAAAAAGGCAGGCATCGAACTGGATCGCAAAATCCTCTCCGACATCGCCATCCAGGACGCCCCCGGCTTCACTCGCCTCGTCGAACAAGCCCAGGCCGCCCTCGCCGCCGAAAAAGCCGCAAAATAACAATTCTTCCTGAAACAACAAAGGCCCGGAGCGATTGCTTCGGGCCTTTTGTTCTTGCCTTTCTGGCTGTCATTCCCCAAGGGAATCTGCTTCACATATTGCTTTTGCCTCTGCCCTTGCCTTTCTGGCTGTCATTCCCGTCAGGGAATCTGCTTCATAGATTGCCGGGTGCCCCCGGTCTGGATTTTCAGACCGGGGTTTCCCATATCCCCCATTTCCCACCCCAAACAAACCGCCCAATTGCCGACCATTAACCGCCTCAGGCGCCGGGTGCCCCATTTCTACCGACGCCCTTTGTCGGGAGAAGTGGGAACCACAAATTTCAGGGGGAGTCGTTGCCCTTGCCTCTCTGGTTGTCATTCCCGAAGGGAATCTGCTTCCCCCCCCGCACACTCACCAAACCGGCGGGAGCCGGGCGATTCATCTCCCTGCCGCTGAATGCTGGAACCAGCTTTCCTATCCGACTTCGTCCGTCAAAACCAGCTCCCTGGCGTAAGTACCGTCCTCGAACTTCCGCTCCACATATGTGGCACTGGTGACAGGCAACCCATCGGAGAGAACCAGCCCGATGCCTTCCATAGTGAGCTTGCTGCCAGTGGATTGAAGAACGTCAAACAGGTCCTTGGCTGACCCGATATTGAAGGTAAGTTTCTTCATCAAATCGCATATCCCTTTCCCTGATTTTTCGATTTGCGATCGTCAGGATCAGCGAAGTGAAGGAATTAGTCAACTAAGCAGCCTGTAAGTTCCTCTCTCCTCAAACACCAACACCCCCAAATCCCTCAGCACCTGCAACTGCTGTCGAATCTTGTCCCGGATATGCAGATTTGCCGGATACACCTTCGCAAATTCAGCTTCATGCTGATAAACCTCTGCCAGAGTAAAGGAAGCTTTTCTCAACCTTCGAACTATCCAAAGCGTTAAGAGAGTCCACCCACGCTGTTCAATAGGCTCTGTTCCAAGCCCATTGAAACGCTGAAAGCGTCTCCGCACGTCTTCTACTTTGACAATGACGCACTTGTCAATAACCGAAATCTCCGCGTCTGGCGCAATTTGGTCGAGCCGGATAGTGCATCCCACATATCCTTTACGCTGCGCCGAGTCCGACAGCGCCTTACGTTTCACGATGACATTTGGGACCAGGAATCCTGAATGAATTGCCGACCAGGACCGAATCTGCCAATCTACGGTCCTCTCCATCAAACAAAGGGTTGGGGCTCTGAAAGCGGAGATTCCTTCCATCATCGTCTTGTATGCGCCATCATTGAGGGCTTTTCGGGGTCGCCGCTTGAATGCTTTGAGTTCATAACGATGTCCACACTTTGGGCACACGAAATCATTAGCGGGAGTGTTCCTCTTTGTTGCCTTTACTTCATCTGAATCGCAGGCAAGGCAATAAGCGTTCTTCAAGTACCAGGCTTCCGAAATAACTCGTGCCTGTTGTGAAGCACTCTTATAGCCTGCCGCGACACTCACATCGCAATTTAGGTCAATCAATAACTCCCCCTGTTTCACTTCATGAGAGTTCGTAGCGCTTAGTCAGATTTGAATATTCGCTGTGCCGACCATTCTAATCAATTACTCAAAAGCTAGATTCGTGTGTATAATTACACACGTGGACAGCCGCGCGATTCTCAAAGCCTTTGAAGCCGACGGATGGACGCTCAAGCGCATCACCGGCAGCCATCACCACTACACCCATCCAACCAAACCCGGCTTTAACACCGTGCCCCACCCCAAAAAAGACCTGCCGGTCGGCACAGTGAAGGCGATGGAAAGGCAAAGCGGCATCCCGCTTCTGAGGTAACCCCATGGCATCCTATATCGCCTATCTCCGCAAAGAGCCCAACAGCGACTACGGCGTCGAGTTCCCTGACCTGCCCGGCTGCTTCAGCGCCGGCAGCACCCTTGAAGAAGCCAAAGCCATGGCCGCCGAGGCCCTCGCCGGGCACGTCTCCGTCCTCGAATCCGAAGGCATGCTTATCCCCGCACCCTCCACCCTCGACCAATTAGCAGGCGACCCCCACCGCGGCGACGCTCTACTGCTGCTCGTCGAACTCGACCCATCCCTGCTCAAATCCGAGCGCGTCAACATCATGATTCCCCGCCACCTGCTCGGCCGCATCGACGCCGTCGCCGGCACCGGAAACCGCTCCCGCTTCCTCGTCGAGGCCGCCGAACAGCGCCTCGCCGGCTAAGCCAATCCTTTGCGAACAATTAACCGCCCCTCGGCTGGCTCTCGCAGCTCCAAAAATAAGAAAAACGGGTGCCCCCGGTCTGGATTTTCAGACCGGGGTTTTTCATATCCCCCATTTCCCACCCCAAACAAACCATCCAATTGCCGACAATTAACCGCCTCAGGCGCATACTGAGTCCAGGTGAAAATCCGGCAAGTCTCCAGCCAGCCAAAGCCCCGGCAGAAAAGCGCGCAAACCAGGAAAAGCGAAAGTCTCCCCAGCAAAAGTGGCAACCAATAGCACTAAAACAACACTAAAACACCCTAAAATCAACCACATCTCTCTTACAATCAACAACATACAACGAAAACAGAGGTACCCCCCCCTTTAAGCGAAATCGCCTATCGTTCTTCGCTTTTTATTCCATTTTTATTCGCCTACTTCGTGACGGCATTCCGCCGGTTTTTCGCCCCGCGCGCCGTGGTTTATCCTGACACTTGCGCATGATGAACACCGATTTAGACCAATCCTTCGCCCAGCTCGAAGCAGAAGCCCGTCAGGCCGCCTCAAGCCTCCATTCGCCGGAGGCCGTCGAGAACTTCCGCCTCGAATGGCTCGGCCGCAAGCAGGGCCGCCTCAAGCAACTCTCGGAGCAATGGCTCAAAGCCGCTCCCGCCGAGCAGAAGCGCGACCTCGGCCAGCGCTTCAACGCCCTCAAGACCCTCGTCGAATCCCTGCTCGACGAAGCCTCCAGCTCTGGTCCTTCTGACGCCTCGCTCGCCGCCGAAGCCCTCGATATCACGCTCCCCGGAACCCGCCGACTCCAGGGCGCCGAGCACCCCATCACTCGCACCATGAACGAGCTCATCGCCATCTTCGCCGGCCTCGGCTACTCCGTCGGCGTCGGCCCCGAGGTCGAGACCGACTACTACAACTTCGAGTGCATGAACTTCCCCCCCGGCCATCCCGCCCGCGACACCCAGGACACCCTGGTCATCGCCAACCAGGATCGCCGCAGCCTCCGCGACCGCCTCCTCCTGCGCACCCACACCTCCCCCGTCCAGATGCGCACCATGGAGCAGCACCCACCCCCCATCCGCATCGTAATCCCCGGCAAAGTCCACCGTAACGATGCCGCCGATGCCACGCATTCGCCGGTCTTCCACCAGGTCGAGGGCCTCTGCGTTGACACCAACATCACCTTCAGCGACCTCAAGGGCACGCTCGACCACGCGATGAAGGCGCTCTTCGGGTCGAGCGTCAAGACGCGCTTCTTCCCCAGCTTCTTTCCGTTTACGGAACCGAGCGCCGACGTGCAGATTTCCTGCATCTTCTGCGCCGGCAAAGGCTGTCGCAAGTGCAAGCACTCCGGCTGGATTGAGCTGCTCGGCTGCGGCATGGTTGACCCCGCAGTCTTCGCCTTTGCAGCAGAAAAGCAGCCCGCCTACGACCCCAGAAAAATCAGCGGCTTCGCCTTTGGCATGGGCGTCGAACGCATCGCCATGATGAAGTACGGCGTCAGCGACATCGGCCAGTTCTACTCGGGAGACATGCGGTTTCTGGAGCAGTTCTCTTGAAGGCAGCGGAGCTAGCGGTGCTGGCGGGGTCAGCGGAGCTTGGAGGTTAGTTTGGCTCGTCCGAAAGACCATCACGAACTCGTAGTTTGGCAGAAGGCGATGGTGCTGACCCGCGAAGTCTATGCCGCGACAAACAGCTTTCCTCGCGAAGAGACCTTTGGGTTGAAGATGCAAATCAGACGGGCTGCAGTCTCCATTCCCGCAAACATCGCTGAGGGCCACGGTAGACTGACCGACTTGCAGTTCAGACACTTTCTTGGCAATGCTCGCGGTTCGTTGAGTGAGCTTCAAACAGAATTTGAACTAGCGCGTGACCTCGGCTTCATCGAGGCACAAACAAGTGAGGCCGTGATGAAGTTGTCAGGCGATGTAGCCCGATTGCTGAATGGATTGATAGCCTCAATGCCAGCAAACATCAATTCCAAGGGATAAGTCTCTAGCTCCGCTAACCCCGCTAGCACCGCTAGCTCCGCTCTACCAGGATTTCTCAATGAACATACTCACCACCTGGCTCCGCGCCCTGCTTCCCGCAATCCCCGCCGACGACCACCAGCTCGCCGAGGCCCTCACCCTGCGCGGCATCGCCGTTGAAGGCATTCACTCGCTCGGCGAGGGCAACGGCCACCTCTACGAGATGGACATCACCACCAACCGCGTCGACGCCATGAACCACTACGGCGTGGCTCGTGAAGTGGCCGCCATTTACGGCCTCACACTCGCGCCCGGCGCAGCCCCACTGCCTGCCGCGCAACCTGCTTTGACGCCATTCTCCGTCCAGATTCAGGCACAAGACGCCTGCGGCCGCTTCACTGCCCGCGTCCTGCGCAACATCAAAGTGCAGCCCATCGCAGCCTCCAGCGGCCCCATCAGCAGCTATGCCGCGCGCATGTTCACCCTGCTCGAACAGAAGCAAATCTCGAACGCCGTCGATGCCAGCAACTTCGCCTGGCTCGCCATGGGCCAGCCCACACACGCCTTTGACCTGGACAAAATCGTTGGCGGCATTATCGTTCGGCGCGCCCATAGAGGCGAATCCCTCAAGACCCTTGATGGCGTCCTCCGCACCCTCGACCCCGAAGACCTCATCGTCGCCGACCATGCCAAGCCGCTGGCGCTCGCTGGCGTCATGGGCGGCTGGGACACGATGATTACGCCAGAAACCAGCAACGTGCTCGTCGAAGCCGCCTGGTTTGACCCCGTCGCAGTCCGCCGAACCGCAAAGCGCCACGGCCTGCACACCGACGCCAGCCATCGCTTCGAGCGCGGAGCCGACCTCGCCGCCTGCCCCCTAGCCTCTGAAATCGTCTCCGCGATCATCCTCGAAGCCGGAGGCCACATCGAGGGAGATTTGGTCGATATCACCGTTCCGGCCATCCTCGCGAAAACCGCTCACCGCGCGCCCGTCGCGCTGGCGCTCTCTGAAGTTCAGCGCATTCTCGGTACCACACTCGAAGCAGAAGGCATCACCGCCCATACCGTCGAAACGGTGCTCACTGCGCTCGGCTGCCAACTAGCTGCCGAATCTGAAACCACGTGGCAGGTTACCCTCCCCAGCTGGCGTCTCGACCTCGCGCGCGAAATCGACCTCATCGAAGAAGTTGCCCGCGTCTACGGCTACAACCGCTTCGCCAACACCCTGCCCGCATTTGCCGGTGCCATTCGAGAGCTGCCCCACGCCGCCGCCGACTCGGCCCTGCGCCGGACGCTGCTCGCTGCCGGGTGGAATGAAGCGATCTCCAGCACCTTTACCTCTGCCACCGACGCCGCCCTCACCGCGCCGCAGCCCGGCCTCGTCGTCCCGCTCGGCAACCCGCTCAGCGAAGAGGCCGGCGTCATGCGTCCCTCCCTCGTCCCCGGTATGCTCTCCATGATTGCCGCCAACCTGCACCGCGACACCGGCGATGTGCGGCTTTTCGAACTCGGAACCGTCTTTTCTGGCACTACCGAAAAGGTGGACGAGCGGCCCGCACTCGCCATCGGCCTCGCCGGAAGCGCACCCCAGACAGGAGTCCAGATCGGCCTTGGTGCGTCCACGAAGCCGCTCGATTTCTACGACCTCAAGGGCCTCGTCGAGCAACTCCTCAGCCGCTTCAAAACCAAATCCGTTTACTTCGATAACTTTGCCTCTGTCGCAGGCATTACTCCCGAGTGGCTGCACCCTTATCGCGCCGCCCGCGTCGTCGTGGAGGGTACAACCGTCGGATGGCTCGGCCAGCTTCACCCCCGCCAGGCCACGGCACGCAAGCTCAAAGACGCCGTCCTGGTCGCCGAACTCTACCTGGACCGCCTTCACCCGCTGCCGCTCCACAAGCCCGCCGTCCGCGAACTCTCCCGCTTCCAGCCCGTCCGCCGCGACTTCTCACTGCTGGTGCCTGACAAAACCGCCTGGGCAGAACTCGATGCTTCCCTCGCCGCCCTTGCCCGCGCCTCTCTTCCCGAGCTTACGCAGTGGCAGGTTCGCGAAGTCGTCCATAATCAGGCAGCACCCCGTCAGGAATACTCGCTCCTGCTCAGTACCACTTTTCAAGCGAGCGACCGCACCCTGCGCGACGAAGAACTCCACTCCTACGCCCAGCACGTGCTTGCGGCTGTTTCCAATCTCGGCGCCAGGCTACGAACCTGACCCGGCAATTCAAGTGGAAATCCGGCTCACACTGCCCGGTTTTCCGCATCCAACAGGCATATACTCGCCAAAAGGCGCTGCGCGCAGCGGCTCGCCCGCCAACAGCCGCAAGTGCCGCGCGCATCGGAGGAACTAATGGCAATTCTCCCTATGGGGCCCGCTCATCACCACGACTCCATGCAGGACTCTATGTTTGACACCCGGCCTGAACCACAACAGGATTCAAGGCCCGATGACTACTCCGGGCCAACATTGCAGGCGTATTCCCATATCCAAAGTGGGCCCGGGAGCGAGGTCAAGAATGACATCCATGATGAGATTGCGGATGACATTTACGAGCCCGCCTTTGAACCCGCCTACGACCAGGCCGACACAAGCTTCAGCGAGCCCGAATTCAATCACGATTCACCGTCGCCCATGATGGCCGCTGCTGCTCCAGAGCCAGTTCCAGAGCCGCTTCCAGAGTCGGTTCACCAGGCGGCCGCCGTACCATCGCCTGCACCCAAGCCTGCAGCCCTGACTCTTATCTCCGTTGACGACTTCGCCGCCCTGGAGGACCGCATCCATCGCGCGGTCAGCCTCGTGCGCAGCGAGCGCCAGGCCCGCATCGCGGCAGAAGAACGCGCCGCGGCACTTGAAGCGCAGTTTCTCGCGACCGAGGCGCAAACCTCTACCATCGAATCACTTCACAAAGAGATCGACACATTGCGCGCGGAACGGGAACAGGTCCGCAACCGCGTAGAACGCCTTCTCGGCCAACTCGACGCTCTGGAGCTTTGAACCCCGCCATGACCACGCCGATCGGCACATCCCCATCAACGCGGCAAGCCACGCCGCCTGAGCAACCCTACGTCACGGTCTCAATCTATGACCAGGCGTATCACCTCTCTGGCGCTGACCACTTTCAGGTGCAGCAGCTCGCGGCGCGGGTTGACTCTCGTATGAGGGCGGTTGCCTCCCACGGGCGTACCGCAGACTCACTCCGCGTCGCAGTGCTCGCCGCCCTCAATCTGGCCGATGAACTCGCCCGCGCCGAACAGCGCCTGAGCGCTCTTGAAGGCTCCCTCGAAGTAACCGAGTCAGCCGACCTCCGCATCCGCGCCGGCAACCTGCGCGGCCTGCTCGACTCTGTCCTCGATCCAGAGGCACAGGACGATCATTGAATTGCACCGCATGATTTCCCGGAACAGTCGCGGCACTGATCATTAGCTAAAAATTGTCACAGACGTCCTGCTGCTGCGGTCCAGCTTTTACTTTCCGCCCAGCATCACCGGCGAACCGCAAAACGACTCAAACCAGCGACTGATGTACACCTGCGCATGTCCTTCGCCACAAAAATGCAGCGCATGCGGCTTGTCTGCCTGTACCTGGTCCCACTTGTAGATCGCCAGCCGTGCGTCGCTGCAATGAATGACGAACCAGCGCACCGGCGCCGCGCTCTCGGTCCCGCATATTTCACATTTATAAGTAGTCCCAATCAAGAGGCCTCCTCCAGCCGATGCAAAAGTAAGAACAGGCCAATTGTAGCGGGAATCAGGCTGCCGTGAACCGGATGGCCTAGCTCTTTCCTGCTCCCGCGCCCGACGCCGCCGACGCAGCCGAGCCGGTCTTGGTAAATGTCCGAATGAGCCCCTCAAGGAACGAGAAGAAGACCTCCACCGCATACCCGACCAGAAAAGCGATTGCCAGCGGTGAGGCGGAGACCTGCGAGGTAAACCCGCCAAACAGGCCAATCACCGTTCCCCCGATCGCCGCAATCAAAAAGCGTGCCGAATTTGCCGCCGACGGCACAAATGTACGATTGCTCATCTGGTCTTCAAAGGTCCGCAGCAAGTAGGCGCACGTTCCCAGCAGGGCATACAGAATCGGCAAAATACAGGAGTTCAGTGCCCCATAAAAGGTGCCTGTGTCGCTCATGATGTTTTGCGCGAAAAACCGCACATCCTGGTAGGTCAAGGTCAATGCGTCCCGGGCAGTAGGCAGATCCTGCAGCGGAATCTGCAACTCGAATTTTGACTTCAGATACTTCGCCCGATCATTTGGATTATCCCCCGGCCCCACAAGTTGCTGTGGAACCGTCACATGCGGAAACACAAACGCATTCAACCGCCGCGCTCGCGCGTACAGCGCACGCACCGTCGCGGCGTATTCCTGCAGTTCAGCAACCTCTGTCGTCGTGCCTACATCGGTGCGGGCTGGAGGTCCCAATTCTGAAGTCAGTTTTACTGCAAGAGCGTTCGCCGTCGTAATATCAGCCCGCATGGAATCAGAAATGGCCGACGAAATAAAGGTGCATATCGAAGCCGGGATGATCACTGCGGACAAGATAATCGCCCAAATCAGGTAAATGTGCATCGTAGGACGCGAATCGGAGTGGCACGCCTCCAGGCTCCCTGCCGTCACTGGCCTCAACTTGTCGGCCAGTTCCGTCAAGGCTGTCAGCAGTTGCGCCGCGACATCCTCGGTCCAGCCGCCGTCAAAATCAGACCGCGCCCGCAAGATCGCCGAACGCGTCTCGGGCGCAATGGTCACGCCGGTCTCGGCAGCATACTTCATCAACCGCTCGGCATCTTGCAGTGCGTCGAGAAAGTACCGGGGAGCCTTCGCCCCCTCCGCGATCGGATTTGCTGATTCCTCTGCCAAAGTGTCCGCGCATTCCGCCCTCACCAGCTCACTAACTCAGCTTGGCTATTCAGGGCTTTGGTCTTAGTGGGTCTATCCCAAAGAGTCAGAAGTCTAACGCAGTGTCGACGGGCTTTGCAATGACTGAAAAATTTGCGGCTGGCCCGCTGAAATGAGCACAATCACTCAACATGCCGAAATTTCTCCACGGTAAGATGAGGCCGGTGCTGCGGTTCAAGACATCTCCGCAATTGCCTCACGATTGCAAGTCAACTTCCAAATCGTTCTGTACAAAGTTCCAAGCATCAAGGAGACGAGCCAACATGCCCCTTCCCAGCGACGAAAAGCTCCTCGCCCTCGCCAACGACCTCATCCAACAGTTTGATCAGATCTTTGGCCTAAACCCCGGAATGCGCCCTGCCCACGCCAAGGGCACCCTTCTCACGGGCACTTTTACGCCCACAGACTCCGCCAGCGTGCTCTCCGGTGCGCCCCATTTCAGACGCGCTACCACGCCCGTTACCGCCCGCTTCTCAAACTCGACCGGCATTCCCATGATTCCTGACAACAATCCCAATGCTGACCCACGTGGCCTTGCAATTCGCTTTCACCTCGCAGAACGCGTCCATACCGACATCGTCAGCCACTCCACAGACGGCTTCCCCACCCGGACCGGGGCAGAATTTCTCGACTTCCTGCGCGCCGTCGCTTCCACCAAGCCCGACGCAGCTTCACCCACTCCCATCGAATCGTTCCTGGGCAGCCATCCCGCTGCTTTGGCCTTTGTTCAGACCCCCAAGCCCGCCCCATCCAGCTTTGCCCGCGAAACCTACTATGGCGTCACTGCGATGAAGTTCACCAGCGCAACCGGGGAAACCCGCTTTGGCCGCTACCGCATCATTCCTGTCGCCGGCAATGACCATCTCGACGCGGCCTCACTCGCGGTCCAGGAACCCAATTTCCTCTTCGACGAGCTGGCCAGTCGCGTCAGCGCCGGTCCTATTCAATTCAAAATCGCCGTCCAGCTCGCAGGCCCCGACGATGAAGTCAACGATGCCACCATTCACTGGCCAGAAGACCGTACCCTGCTCGAACTGGGGACGCTGGAACTATCCGCACCAGCCCCCGACGATGAGACTCTGCAAAAGCACCTCATCTTTGACCCCATCCCCCGCGTCGAGGGCATTGAACCCTCCGACGACCCGCTTCTTGAACTGCGCGCCGCAATCTATCTTTTGAGTGGCCGCCGCCGCCGCGCTGCCCAGGTATAAGTCAACCTGCTGGCGTGGTTCCCAGTTCTCGCTCCGGTGACCCGGCACTACGCCAGCATGTATCGTATTGACTATGCAAACTGCTACTTTCCGCGTCCCTGCAACATCCCTGCTTCTGGCCTGCCTCGCCTTCGGTTCCTTTACTCTGAACGCTCTGGCCGAGCCGGAGAAAGACAAGCCTGCCGACAAACCTGCCGCCGCCGCTGGAGACGAGAAAGCGCCCCAGCCGCCCCTCCCCGCCGATGCTCACGTGCTTCAGAGCATGCAGTTTGCCGGCAAGCCACTGGCTTATACCGTCACTGTAGGAACCCTGCCAGTACGCGATAAAGAGGGCAAGACCAGCGGCCAGGTGGTCTTCACCGCGTACACCGTCGAGGGTGCCAGCCGCCCCGTCACGTTTGCCATGAATGGTGGCCCTGGTGCCTCTTCGGTCTACCTCAACTTCGGTGCTATCGGCCCTAAAACCCTCAAGGTCGGCAACGAAGGTGATAGCCCATCTGATCCGGCCACACTCAATGACAATCCCGGCACCTGGCTCGACTTCACTGACCTGGTCTTCCTTGACCCTATCGGAACCGGTTTCAGCCGCTCACTGGTTTCACGCGAAGAGACTAAAAAGCAGTTCTACTCGACCACCGCCGACATCGAATATCTCTCGCGCGCCATCTACGACTGGCTCGTCAAAAATGACCGGCTCAACTCGCGCAAGTACCTGGTCGGCGAAAGCTACGGCGGCTTCCGTGGACCGCGCATCACCCACTTCTTGCAGTCCCAGCTCGGCGTCGCGATGAATGGCGTCGTGCTCGTTTCGCCCTATCTGAATCCATCGATTGAAGACAATGGCGAGCTTTCGCCCATCCCCTGGATGGCGACTTTGCCCTCGATTGCCGCAGCCCACCTCGAGCGCGAAAACAAGCTCACCCCGGCGGCCATGGCAGACGTGATTGCCTACACCCGCGGCGAATATGCCACCGACCTGCTCAAGGGCCATAGCGACCCCGAAGCCACCCCGCGCCTCATCAAGAAAGTCACCGACCTGACCGGCCTCGACCCGGCTTTTGTAAAGTACGCCGGGGGCCGCATCGAGACCGGAGCCTATCTGCGCGAGGCGCATCGCGAAGAGGGCAAACTGAGTTCGGTCTATGACTCGAATGTCACGTCATTTGACCCCTTTCCGTTTGCGCCGGAGCAGCGCGCCAATGACCCGATCCTGGCCAGCATCATCGCGCCGACCACGACGGCCATGGTTGATTTTGTAACGCGCACCGTCGGCTGGAAGGTTGAGGCCCGCTACAACGCCCTGAGCTATGAAGTGAACAACGACTGGGATCGTGGTGACGACCTGCGCAGCGGCGCTGTACCGCAATTGCGTGCCGCCGTCGCCGCTGACCCCAAGCTGCGAGTGTTGATCGTGCACGGCTGGAACGACCTGTCGTGCCCGTTCATGGGCTCGGTACTGACGGTGGACCAGATGCCGGTCATGGGCGACGCAAGCCGCGTGGCTGTAAAGGAGTATCCCGGCGGGCACATGTTCTACACACGCCCGGCAAGCCGCGACCTGCTGCATTCAGACGTCAAGGCAATGTACGGCTTGCATTGAGTTGAGGTGTGGCTCGCGCCGCATTGGGTGAAATTGATTTTGTTGCTGTGACCCATGCCTGGGGTCAATTTCGCAGGAATGTGCGTTGGCTGCACAGGAACCATCCTGCAAATTGGCCTCAGAATTCCGTCGATGAGAGAATCTGACTTTCCTGGTTCGCAAGATTTTCCAACAATCAAACTGCCGGTTTGACGAGCGGAGAGCTAGAATCGGTGGGATGAATCGACGAATGATTGCGGTAAGTGTAGTGGCGGCTCTGGGAGCGGTGGCGCTTGGTGCTCCCCTTGGCATGGCCCAGAGTGGAGCGGCGGGTGGCGTTACGGCTCCTCCAACCTGGACCTTCGCCGTTTCAGGCGATAGCCGCAACTGCGGCGATTTTGTGATGCCTGCAATTGCTTCCAGGGTGAAAGCCGATGGCGATGCGTTTTACTGGCACCTCGGCGACTTTCGCTGGATGAGCCAGCCAGACGAAGACATAACCGCGATGAGCGGCGGCAATGCATTAACGCTAAGCGCCTATCCCGAAGTAGCCTGGGATGACTTTCTGGCCCACCAGATAGCTCCCTTTGGCGATTTGCCGGTCTTTCTGGGGCGGGGCAATCATGAAGCGATTCCGCCCATGACTCGTGACCGTTACGTCGCAAAGTTCTCGGCATTTCTCAATCGCCCGGAGATTCTCGCGCAGAATAAAGCTGATAAGTATGGCGCTGCGCCAAAGTCGAGCCCCTGGTTTCACTTTGTCAAGAATGGCGTGGACTTCATCACGCTCGATAACTCGACGGTCGATGAGTTTTCGTATGCGCAACAGACATGGCTGCGCGGCGTGCTGCAGCGAGACGAGGCCGATGGCTCTGGCGTCACGACGATCATTGCCGGGATGCACGAAGCCATGCCGCACTCCTTCAGCGCGAGTCATGCGATGGATGACTCAGTCTGGGGCACAGAAAGCGGCGAAAAGGTCTACCGGTGGTTTGCCGATGCGCAGGCGGCTGGCAAACATGTGTACCTCGTTGCTAGCCATTCGCACTACTTCTCACCGGCGCTCTATGACACCCCCTACTGGCGAAAGGCAGGAGCGGTAGTGCCAGGAGTGCTGATCGGCTTGGCGGGAGCACACCGCTACCTGCTGCCAGACGCTCATCCGGCTGAGGCCGTCGAGCACCAGTATGGTTTTTTGCAAGGCACGGTGAAAGCAGACGGGTCGATTGATTTTGCCTTCAGGCAGATTGACGAGCAGCAGATGAAGGCCCATGCATGGCCGCAGGCAACAACGGCGGCAATTGAAGATTGCGTGCAAAACAATTCAGACGTCAGAAAGTGATGGGCTGGAAAGCCAGTAGACAGCGCGCTTGCCAATTCGAGGCGTATGCCCTAGCATCCAGCATAGAGACCGGCCTGCAAAGCAGGTGAGCTGGTTAACGCTGGTTGAACCAACATTCATAGAACAGGGACTCGACTCGAAAAATCGCTTCTGTGTGCCGTGCCCGCCAGTCCGGGATGCCTAATGAAGCGCGGAGAGTCCCGCCGTCTTAGGACGGGTTCACCAGCGCATTGGCTTACGGCCCAGTGGGTCGGTTTTCTACCTCTCCGTGGCTCTCATTGCTTCGCCTTGGTCTGTTGGAGTTTTCGACCGGCCGCCAGGGGCCTCTTCCCAGAATGCATCCAGTCCTCTTTCAGATCGGTTCGCTGGTGGTGCCAAGCTACGGCGCACTTGCGGCCATTGGGGTGTTGCTGGCCCTTGGGCTGGCTCAACTCACCGCCCGCCGGGCTGGTTTTGACCCGCGCCACGGCTGGAACATGGTCGTGCTGGCGGCTCTGGCGGGGTTGGCGGTAGCGCGACTGTTACTCATCCTGTTGAACCTGAGTGATTTGCGTAAGCACCCTTCATGGCTCTTCGCCGTGGCGATGGTGCATCATCCGATGCTGGCTGGCGCTGGCGCGATCGGTGGTGGCGTGGCTCTGCTGATGTATGCCGGATGGGCAAAACTTTCGCTGCGGTCGGTGGGCGATTGCCTCGCGCTGCCGCTTTCCGTGGCTCTCGCAGCAGAGCAGGTGGGCTCCCTGCTGGCGGGAAGTGACTTTGGCCGGGACAGTAACGGAGGCTGGGCGGTGACCTACACCAGCGAGTTGGCGGCGCGCTGGAGCGGGACTCCTCTGGGCGTGGCGATGGTGCCGGTGCAGGCCTACGCAGCTCTGAGCTGGCTAGCGATGGCTGCGATTTGCGCGGCCTGGTTGTGGCTGCCACAGCTGTCGCGAATCCGGCGTGCGGGTGATATTGCCGGGGTTTGGCTGCTGGGTGCTGGTGCTCTGCTCGTCGTGACGGAGATGTTTCGGGACTGGGAAGGGCGAGGCGTGCTGCTGCGGGGCATGGTGGATTCTCCACAACTGGTAGGCTTGGGACTGGTGTTGTTGGGCGGGGTGGTACTCGGGGAGTGGAAGTTTCTCCCAGCGGGCCCGAAAGGTTGACGGATGTCTGATGTTGAAGAGTTGATGGTGCCGGTCGAGGCAGCGGGTTGGCGGCTGGACCAGTTTCTAACCGGTGCGCTCGATGGCGTGAGCCGGTCGCGGGTGCAGCAACTTGTGGAGCAGGGCGACGTGCTCGTCGAGGGCAAGCGGGAGAAAGCGAGCCTGAAACTGCGCGGCGGCGAGTCCGTTTCAGTCAAAGGCGATCTGAATGTGACTCCGCTGGAAGCGCGAGCCGAGGCAATTCCCCTTGAAATTGTGTACGAGGACCAAGATCTCGCAGTGATTAACAAGCCTGCAGGCATGATGGTGCATGCAGGCTCGGGCGCGACTGACGAGGCGCGCAGCGGGGGCACGCTGGTCAACGCGTTGCTGTACCGATTCTCTGACGGGCTATCGACAATTGGCGGAGAGTTGCGACCCGGCATTGTGCACCGGCTGGACAAAGAAACAAGCGGCTTGATCCTGATTGCCAAGAACGACACTGCCCATGAGGCGCTGGCAGAGATGTTTGCCAACCGGCAGGTCACAAAAACCTACATCGCGCTGGTGCAAGGCCGGTTGCCGGAGGACGGCGCGACAATTCTGGCGCCCATCAGCCGCGACACCGTACGTCGGACGCGGATGTCAACTCGCCGCCTCGAGGGTGCGCGGCCGGCGGTTTCGCATTATCGGGTCGTTGAGCGCATTGAGACGCGTTTTGGTGCGTTCACACTGGCTCGGGTGCGGATTGAGACAGGGCGTACACACCAGATTCGGGTGCACATGGCTTCAATTTCGCACCCCGTCGTGGGAGACACACTCTATGGTGCTCCGGCAAAGATCATCGCTCTTCCGTTGAGCACGACACGCAAGGCTCCCCGAGAAGTGCTTGAGCTTGGGCGGAATTTCCTGCATGCGGCTGAACTGGAATTTGCGCATCCGACGACTGGCAAAGTGATTTCGCTGACCTCGCCGCTGCCGGACGAGCTGGCGGAGTTTTTGACGCGTCTAAGGGATCATGAATCAGCTGCCGGGTCGGAACAGGCTACGAGTCGCGATCCACGTGAAGATGATGTTCGAGGTTAAGGTACGGGGTTAGCGTTCCTGGGTGGGGTGCATTGATAGAATGAAGGTTGCTATGAACAAATTTGGAATTTCCGCCGCCATCATGGCTGGCATGCTCTCGGTTGGTTTTGCCTCGCTGGCGCCCCAGCTTGTGGCGCAGCAGCCTGCAACAACTCCCGCACCTTCTCCGGCAAGTACATCCGCGCCAAGCCTGTTACCAAATCAGGCACCAAGCCAGGCAACGGACCAGAATCAGGCTCCAGCAGGCCAAGCCGGTAGCGCTGAGGAGCCGGGATTCAAGATCACGACGACGGTCAACGAAGTCAACCTGATCTTTACCGTGACTGACAAGCACGGGAGCTTCATCCCCAGCCTGAAGCAGAGCGACTTTGCCCTGCTGGACGACCGCAAAGCTCCGGCCCGCGTTTCCTCCTTTACCCAACAGACAAATCTGCCTCTGCGAGTCGGCATTGTCATCGATGCGAGTACCTCCATCCGGACGCGATTCCAGTTCGAGCAACAGGCCGCGACGGAATTCCTGTTGCAGGTGCTGAAGTCGAAGAGTGACCGCGCGTTTGTGATGGGCTTTGACTCGACACCGACCGTCACGCAGGACTGGACAAACAATCTCGATGGCCTGCAGACTGGCGTCAACAAGCTGCGGCCGGGTGGTGGCACGGCTATGTTTGATGCGGTGTACACAGCGTGCCGAGATAAATTGCTTGATATTTCGCGCGGACAGGAGCCGGTGCGGCGGGCGATGGTGCTGGTTTCTGACGGCAACGACAACCAGAGCCGGGCCTACATGGATGACGCAATCAAAATGTGCCAGCGGTCAGAGACCATCATCTACGCCATCAGCACCAACTGGACCCCGAGCCGCGGCAAAGGCGACGACGTACTGCAGAAGATGGCAGAAGAGACAGGTGGACGCGCGTTCTATCCGCCCTCAGTGGAAGAAATCTCGGTCGGCTTCACCAGCATTGAAGAAGAGCTGCGCAGCCAGTACGCGCTGACTTATACACCGGCGGACTTCAAGGCAGACGGAGCGTTTCGAACGATTTATCTCTTTGCGAATGACCGGCGATACTCCGTACGAGCACGTAAGGGATACTTTTCACCTAAGCAGTAGTTGACTTTCCCATCCTGCATCTGAAAAGGGACAAATCGACTTATGGACGGAGATTCAGGCAAGCCGCCGGTTCGAGGACTGGCGGCTTTTGCATCTCGGGACTTCAGACGCTACCAGATGGCGCGCATGGCGGTGATTGTGGGGGCCGAGGCGCAGACCGTGGCTGTGGCGTGGCAGGTATATTCCATTACGCATCGGGCGCTTGACCTCGGGTACACGGGGCTGGCGCTGTTTCTTCCTGGGCTGTTTCTACTGTTGCCCGCCGGGCATGTGGCCGACCGGTACGACCGGCGAAAGATCATTCTGATTTGCTATGCGCTGCAAATTGTCTGCACCAGCGCGCTGCTGGCGATTGCCGTGCTCGGGCTGCGCAATGTCTGGCTGGTCTATGCTGTGCTGCTGCTGATTGGAACAGGACGCTCATTCTCAGGGCCGGCGAGCTCGGCCCTCATACCGCACCTGGTGCCTGAGGGTCACTTTGTCAACGCCGTCACCTGGGGAGCGGCGATCTTTCAACTGGCCAATATCGCCGGTCCGGCCCTTGGAGGCATCCTCTTTACGCTGCCACTCGCCTGGCTCTTTGGCGGAGCGCTGGCAGGGGCCGGCATTGTGTATTGCGCAACGCTGCTGACCCTTGTGAGCTTTCTCTATCTGGTGGGCGGGCTCTCTGTCCGCCTGGGACGGATGGAGCATCGTGAACTGTCGTTGAAAGTGGTGTTGGCGGGGTTTCAGTATGTGCGCCAGTCGCCAATTTTGCTGGGGTCGTTTTCGCTGGACCTGTTTGTGGTGCTGCTGGGCGGGTCAGTGGCGCTGATGCCGATTTTTGCGCAGGAGATATTGCATACAGGTCCGCGCGGGCTGGGATTGCTTCGCGCCGCCCCTGCAATCGGAGCGCTGGCCGTCTCGCTGACATTGGCGCGCTTTCCTCTCCGCAGAAAGGCCGGGCTCCGACTCTTTGTTTGCGTGGGAATGTTTGGCGCGGCGACGATTGTCTTTGGCTTGTCGCACAATCTGGCGCTCAGCCTGGCGGCTCTGGCCCTGAGCGGCGCGGCCGACATGGTGAGCGTGGTGATTCGCAGCTCGGTGCTGCAACTTGCCACTCCGCCGGAGATGCGCGGGCGGGTGAGTGCCGTGAATTCGTTGTTTCTCGGCGCGTCAAACGAGCTGGGTGAGTTTGAAAGCGGCCTCACCGCGCAATGGATGGGCGCGGTGCGCGCTACGGTCGCGGGCGGCGTAGGCGCGCTGGTCGTCACCGGGCTTTGGGCGACGCTATTCCCCAGGCTGCGAAGGGCCGATGAACTGACAGCGAAGGCGCTGCGGAGCAACTGGCAGAGCCCCCCGCGAGACGCCTAGCCAGAAGATCTCTCAGACAAGATGCGTCGGGATATTGCCTGCAAAGAGTTCGAGCAGATTGGTGAGCAGCAGCATCTTTTCGATGCGCGGGAGCAGATTGACCAACTCGAACCGGCAATTTCCACGATTGAGGGCAGAGACTCTGAGAGAAACGAGGGTTCCAAGGCCGGAGCTGTCGAGGAACTTGAGGTCAGTGAAGTCCAGCACCACGGAGCCGCCGCGCTCAATGAGCGGCTGGACGAGGGCGCGCAGCCCGGCGGTATTTTCACTGATGATCCTGCCGTGGCAATGGATGGTCGTGACGGGCCAGCCTGCGGCATCCGTGGCTTGCTGCATATCGTAGTGGAAGGGCTCGAAGGGCATGGGTGCTTTGGTCTCCTGCTGGACTGGCCATCGTGCGGAAGCTGAATTCGCGCTCAAGCATTGATGCTAAGGCATTTTGCAGGATTATGTGGAGTTTCTGCTCGTGGTGAGCCCGGCTTTTTTCCCGCGAAGAAGCCTGCCCGCAGGGACAATTCAACTCGACAGCCTCAGAAAAATGCGGCACGGGATATTGGTAGAAGGCGCAAGCCCCATCTCTCAGAATCAAACGAGACATGGGGCTGGTGTGGCGAGACTGTGTGATAGGTTACTGGGGCTTTGGATGCTCGTTTGGGCGAACGGGATTGCCCGGTTGAGGCTTTTGCGCAGGGTGCTGCGCCTCCGGTTTGGCTGCGGGATGAGCTTGAGGTGCTGGAGCTGGCCGACCCTGCGGCTGGGGTTGGGGATGCGGCTGAGGTTGATTTTGGGGACCCGGCTGGGGTTGGGGGCGCGGCGCGGGCTGAGGGCGCGGTTGGGGCGCGGCCGGCTGAGGATGAGACTGGGGTGCTGGCTGCGCGTGCTGTGGGGGTGAGCTGGGCTGGTTGGGGCGGGCGACGGGAGCGGGATGCGGTGCCGGTGCGGAACGCACGACAGGGGCCGGACTCGGGGTTGGATGTGCGTTGTTCATGATCGGGTGGTTGTTGACCGGTGGAGGCATATTGCCCTGCGGATGAGGACCAGGCTGGGGCCGGTTGATGACCGGCTGGGGTTGATTATTCGTTTGGGGCCGGTTGATGACCGGCTGAGGCTGGTTGCCCGGCTGCGGTTGAGGGCGCGGCGCCAGAACTATGGGACGCATCACGGGGGCGGGGCGAATTCCGTGGTCGGCTGGGATCGGCCTGACTTCAACGACCTGCGCGGGGCGGCCCTTGTTGACGGTGACGAACTGGGCGCGGTTGGTTGAGGCCGCCCGGGCCAACTGCACCTGGGCGGTCATCGGCGGCGCATGAGGAGCGCGGTAAGCGGCTACTTCAGCCGCGATGGGGCGGGCCTGGACTCCCCTGGGGCCGCCGTTGTAGCTGACCCGGGTGTTGTTGTTGATGATGGTGGTGTTGGTGATGACGGTGCGGTTGTAGACAGTGGTAATGCGCGTATCGCTGATGTTATTGACGGCACGGTTGTAATTGAAATCGTTGCCGTGCCAGTAGCCGCCCTGGTAGCCGCGGCCGACATAGCCAAAGCCGTAGTTCACACCGCCGTAGAAGCCGACATAGCGGCCCCAGTAGCCGTGAAAGAATCCATAGCGGCCGGATGAAAAGGCCCAGTAGCCGGGAGTCCAGAGCGCTCCCTGATAGGGGGGAGCGGTCCATGCGCCGGGCACCCAGTAGTAGCCTTGCGGGCTGTAGCTCCAGTATCCGGGTGTCCAGAGATAGCCGTAGCCGGGGATGGGTGGCTGCTGATACTGGGGCAATTCGGGCGGTGGCTCGGGCGCATAGTAGGCGGGGGCAGGATTGTAGCCGGCCTCGCTGTAGTCCTGGTCGGGGTATTGGTCAGAGTTCTGGTAACCCTGGTCGTAATTCTGGCCGCCATTTTGGCCATTGCCACGGTCGTAGTTGGCCGGGGGAGGGTTGTCGCGGTAGCGCGAGTCGCGATTCTGTGAGTCGCGGTACTCGGTATCGCGGGGACGGGAAGAGCCGCGGGGCGCGTCTTGAGAATGGTCTTGAGACCCGGAATAGCCCGAGCCTGAGGGCGGGGCGGCTGCGTATTGGGTTTGAGCCTGCGACTGGGCGGGCGCAGTCGAAGCCTGGCCTGCCCCGGCGACTGGAGCGAGATTGGCATTGGCGGGGTCATTGGGGTCAGTGCCGGTAGGATTCTGCGTGGTCGAAAGCTGGTTCGGATCCTGTGAATTGGCCACGTCGGCTGCTTTCTTACATCCGGCAGCGGTGAGCAGGAAGATAAGTACCAGCAGGTAAAACGGCGAAGACATTGAGCGTAATCGAGAGTGGAAAGTCATGGGGTGGTTTCTCCGGTTTTATGGCAGGTGAAGAGGTTCCGCGGCAATGCGCATGGGCGGGATATGAGGTTCTATCGAAGATGCGGAAGCCTCTGCCTGCCTCGCACGAACCCTGACAGGCTCTCACCGGGAGAAAAATTTTGCTGGATAGTTTTGCTCAGCGTGGGTTCATGACCGGGCCGGACGCAGACCGAACCCGCAAATCTATACTGGAAGAGATATGGCTGAATTCATGAGCGGTGCCGAAGGTTTTTTAGGTGTAGACGAGCAGATGGACCTGCTGCAAAAGGGTGCGGCGGAGATCATTCGTGTTTCTGATTTGAGAGAGCGCCTTGAGGATTCGCGCAAGACGGGGCGCCCCCTGCGCGTGAAGGCCGGCTTTGACCCGACGGCCCCCGACCTGCACCTGGGGCACACCGTGCTGATGCGCAAGCTGCGGCACTTTCAGCAACTGGGGCACCAGGTGATCTTTCTGGTGGGCGACTTCACTTCGCTGATCGGCGACCCGACCGGGCGCAACATCACGCGCAAGCCACTCACCCGGGAACAGATTGCCGAGAACGCCGAGACGTACCAGGCGCAGGTCTTCAAGATTCTTGATCGCGAACGGACCGAGGTTAGGTTCAACTCAGAGTGGCTGGACAAGCTGGGGTTTGAGGGGACGATTCGGCTGGCTGCGCGGTTTACGGTTTCGCAGATGCTTGAGCGGGACGATTTTCACAAACGCTACGAGGCCGAGCAGCCGATTGGGCTGCACGAATTCCTGTACCCAGTGATGCAGGGCTATGACTCCGTAGCGCTGGAGTGTGACGTGGAGTTGGGCGGGACAGACCAGAAATTCAACCTCCTCTGCGGGCGCGAACTGCAGCGGCACTATGGGCAGAAGCCGCAGATTGTCCTGATGACGCCGATTCTGGAAGGGCTGGACGGCGTGCAGAAGATGTCAAAGTCGCTGGGCAATGCGATTGGCATCAACGAGACTCCGGGCGAGATGTACGGCAAGCTGATGAGCATCTCCGATGAGGTGATGTGGAAGTACTGGACTTACCTGACCGACCTCAAGCAATCGGAAGTGGACGGGCTGCGGGCTGAGGTCGGGGCTGGCACGCTGCATCCGATGGAAGCCAAGAAGCGGCTCGCGCGCACCATTGTGGCTGACTTTCATTCGCAGGAAGAAGCTCTCAAGGCCGACGAGAACTGGGCCCGCATGTTCCAGCAGAAATCGACAAGCGAGGATCTGGAAGAGGTCGCGTTGGCCTATGCCGATCTCGTAGGGCCGTCCGGGCTGCCGGGCGCGCTTGCGATCCGGCTCCCGAAGCTGCTCGTGGCGCTGGGGTTGGCGGCTTCAGGAGCCGAGGCAAGCCGCAAGATGGCTGAAAAGGCCGTCAAGCTGGACGGAGAGACGGCAACGAATGCGGTGATTCCGCTTGAGAAGCTGCCGACGCAGATGACGGTGCGGCTAGGCAAGCGGGCAAAGGTCGCGGTAATTTCGTAAAATGGCTTGTTTTTAATAGCCAAATGGCGCACCCTAGAGTTGAGGTGAAGGGTCATGGCTACGTTGGCGGTACCAGAAGTGCTTGGTGGGGACGTACTGCTCGGCAAGTCGCTGGCCAGGTCTGGTGCGCTTGCTGAACTAGTCCGGGAGGGTCTGCCGGTGAAGGCGCTGCTTTTGCTGGCCGAGCGCTTGGACCTGCGTCAGGCCGAGATTGCCGAAAAGATTGGCATTCCGCTGCGAACTCTGACGCGGCGCATGGCCTTGGATGCGCGACTGACTGCGGCTGAGTCTGACCGCACAGTCCGGCTGGCGCAGGTTTTTGCGACGGCAAGTGAAACGCTCGGAGATGCGGAAAAGGCTGCTTCATGGCTCAAGACCCCCAATCGTGCCCTGCGCGGAGTGTGCCCGCTGGATCAACTGGATACTGACCCAGGGGTGCGCGAAGTGGAAGACCTGTTGGGGCGGATTGCTTATGGCGTTTACAGCTAAGGTCTGAATTCCAATGAAAATATGGCGGTTATGCCGTGAGCGCTATGCCACCGAAGCGTTTTCAGGGGATGGTGCTCGCCGGTTTGGCGGGCGCTGGAATACGCGCGGCGTGCCAATGGTTTACGCATCGAGTTCGCTGGCGCTGGCGGCGATTGAGCTCTTTGTGCATCTGGAACCAAGTCAAATGCCAGCTGACCTGGTATCAATTGAGGCGGAGTTGCCGGAAAACGAGCCAGGAATTCGATGGCGAACGGACCAACTGCCTCCGCAGTGGTGGGGCGATGCGTTGCAACCCATGCGGAAACTTGGAGACACCTGGATCAAGCAGCAGACTTCGCTCGCCGTGATGGTACCGTCTGTGCCCATCCCGGTCGAATGGAATGTGCTGGTGAATCCGCTCCACCCTCGAATTCATGAGGTTGTGATTCAGAGCGTGGTGCCATTTGTTTTTGACGCCCGGATGTTTGGCCTGCGTTGATTCGTGAATTTGTGTGTGATGCTCCTGAAGTTCGATACGCAATCGATCCGGGATTCACGCGCCAAGGTCAAGGTGGGTGAGAGTAAGCACCGTGATATCGTCGTCCTGACCAAATTCAACCGCAGCCTGGGTTGCCTGGGCAGCTCCGGGGCGTGTCGCGAAGAGGGTCTGAATGCGTTCGAAGCCGAACAGCTCGCCTTTATGGTTGCGTGCCTCCAGGAGGCCGTCGGTATAGATGGCCAGAGTATCGTGATGGCTGAGTTGGAGACTCGTCTCGTCGTAAGTGGCAATGGGTTCAATGCCGAGGGGGAATGCGCCGGCCAAGGCTATTTCTGAGCCATTCAGGAACGGGGCAGGGTGCCCGGCCGTCGCAAGAATGCAGCTGCCATCGGCAGCGACCAACAGAGCGATCGCGGTGGTGAATCCACCGGGAGAGCGGTCGTAGAGCCGGCGGTTCAGACCTGCAAGAATCTCGGCTGGACGATTCGTTGTTTCGGCGAGAGTGCGGATTGCCCCAATGATGAGCGAGACGGCCATCGCGGCCTTGAGGCCTTTGCCGCTGACGTCGCCGAGAACAATCAACGCCTCGCCCTCTCCAATCTGCATGATCTGAAAGAAGTCTCCGCCGACCTCGTCTGCAGGGCGGTAGGCGCTGGTGACGGCGTAGCCGGGAATGTCGGGAGGCGTCTCTGGAATCATTGCCTGCTGCATCTGCTGGGCGTGTTTGAGTTCCACCATCACTAATCGCTGGCGATGGAGAGAAATCAGGAGTCTGCGCAGCAGCAGTACAGTCAGGGCAATGACCAGCAGCAGGTCTGCAATCTGCCCGACAAAAATATCGTATCCAAATGGATGCCAGAGTACCGGCAGGTGCAGAACGATAAGTTCTGAGGTGAACATCGCAAGGCCCAGCGGTACGATGACCGTGAAGACCAACCAGCCTTCGCGGCCCTGCTTGCGGATACCCGCCGTAACAATCAGCACCGTAAAAGCGAGCAGAACCAGGCGCACAATAGCCGGAGTAAAGCGGAAGACGAGGCCAAGCGACCGCGGAACTGGCCCGTAGAAAAGGAAGTTTTCCCGCAGCAACTCTGAGGTCATGTAGGCCACAGTCAGCACAGCAATGGCCGTTGGCACCCAGGTTGGACGTTTGAGGCGAAACCACTTCCACCAGACCATGACCCATCCGGCGAGGTAGAGGGGAATGATGAAGACTTCCCAGATGGTGAAGTAGGCGCGGCTGCTGAGGACGAACGTGAGCGCAGCCAGCACCAGGGCGATATCCGCGCAGGCGGCGATGACCAGGATTGCGGCAGCCCAAAGATAAACAGGGTCAGAGCGGTCAAAGAAGAAGAGACTCGCCAGCAGAACGGAAAGCAGCAGGAGCAACGCCGCCTCAATCGGGGGATAGGTGAGCTCGCGAAGCCTGACCTGCCATTGCAGTTCGTACTGCGCATGAATCGCCTGGGCGTCGCCAAGCAGCGGGGCAAAGTTCAGGCCCCCGGCGTCGGGCTGATGCAGCAATCCTTCAGGCCCCATCCAGACCCGGATGGCGATGGTCTGCGATGCGGGCGTCGTACCTGCCGCGACCGCGTCTTGCAACGAAAATTCCACAGGATGTGTGAAGTAAGCGACCGGAGCCCCACTATCTGCGGGAAAGTCGCCAAAACTGCCGACAAGCTTGCCGTTCACAAAGACCTGGTAGGCATCAGTCATGCGCATCGGGCCGAGCAAGGCAAGTTTTTGGCCGGGCATGACGGCGAGCGGTACCTGCATTCGATACCACGCCCAGCCCATGTAATCGGGATGGGCGGCGACGGTCCAGCCGGGAACGAAAGCCGGGTCACCGTTGTAGGGGTCAGAGATGCCGGGCCGCGGCGTCAGGTCTACTGTTTCCCATTTGCTGTCGTCGAAGGCAGACTCGGTCCAGACCATCGTACCCTTCGACCGCGGTGAGTCGCCGAGGGTAAAGCGCCAGGGGCCATTGAGCGGGAAGTATCCCGGGCCTGAAAAGACGTTTGATTGATTTGGTGCCGAAACTGAAGCCAGAGAAGATGTCGCACTGCCTGGAGAGGTCTGCCCGGAGCAGCCCACGGTGATGCACAACCCCAGAAGGAAGCCCGCGATGGCGGAGACGATAGTGTGCGACGCTCGGGTAACGGCCATTTCCCTTTTTGAATCGAAGCGACTCAGTCAATAGAATATGGCAACACTATACCCATAGCGCACTGCTGATCGAAAACCGCTTGAATCAGGCGAGTGCCAGCGACAAATCCACCTGGGTCATCGGGGCAAGGCGCGTGAGGGTGAGCACCGTGATGTCATCATCCTGCCCGAAAGCAACAGCGGCGGCGGTAGCTTGTTCGGCGGTAGGCCGGGTGGCGAAGAGGGCTTGCATGCGCTCGAAGCTGTAGAGTTCGCCCGAGGGGCTGCGGGCCTCAAGCAGGCCGTCAGTGTAGAGCGAGAGTTGATCTGTGGCGTTGATATGCGTGGTCAACTCATCGTAGACAATTTCCGGGGCGAGTCCGAGGGGCAGTGAACCGGGCAGGTCGAATTCGCTGCCATTGATAAACGGCGGCGTGTGGCCTGCGCTGGCCATGGTGCATCGGCCGTGGGCATCGATGAGGATGGCAATGGCGGTGGCAAACCCGCCCTGGAGGCGGCCCAGCAGTTGTTGATTGAGGGCGGTGAGCAACTCCGCCGGGCCACAGACAGACATTGTGAGGGTGCGAACGGTCCCTACGATAAGTGACACGGCCATCGAAGCCTTGAGTCCCTTGCCGCTGACATCGCCGAGGATAATCAGGGTCTGTTCTTCGTCAACTGCGATTACCTGGAAGAAGTCGCCACCGACTTCGAGAGCTGGTTTGTAAGCGCTGGTAAGGGTGAAGCCGGGAATCGCGGGCAGGGCGTCAGGAATGAGGACGTGCTGGAGCTCGCGGGCCTGGGCAAACTCCTGCTCCAGCTGCAGACGGCGGGTGTTGGATTCCTGCTGGAAGCGGAAAACTGCGTAGATGATAGTGAGGAGAAGGAGAGCATTGGCGAGTATTTCGACGGTGAACGAGTTGCCGTTGATGGTGAACAGGGTTGTATCGAGGCTGTTGCCAAAGCTCCAGTTGGTGAATCTCGAGCCTTGAATGCTGGCCACGCGGACAGTCTGAATCATGCCAGTAAGGAAGGCGGCAATAGCGACCGGCCAGCGCGTGGCGTCAAGGCGCCTGCGCAGGGCAAATCCGACCAGGACGAGGGGAAATATCTCAAGGGTGGTTGAAACGGTTGTAAGGATGGCATCGCCCCCTGATACCCAGGGCTTACTGCCGTCCAACGCGGTGACTACGCCGTCGAGGCTGGTCGCGACGATCTGGACAATGGCCACAAGGCGCGTCCAGCGGGTGAGACCGCGCCGCTCATTGAGCTGGAGGAGGTAGAGCAGCAGGAACCATACAGAAATATCCTGGAGGCCGAGCAAGGGCTGCATCCACGCAAGGACGCCGTCGTACGAGATGAGCAATCGGCTTTCAGCGAGAACTTTTGCCATCACAGCGCTGAATGAGTAAACCGCCATCCAAAACGGCACCGGCTGGGTGCGATTGCGCAGCCAGGTAAGCAGGCTGAGCACCGTGACAAGGGCATAGAGCGCCTGCAATCCGTAGTTGAATTGATTACGGCGCAGCCAGTTGTAGTTCAGCTCTGCCTGACGGCTCGCAATGGCCGTGGGGCTGCCGACGACGGGCGCGTCATAGAGGCCGCCCATTTCAGAGGAGTCAAAGGAGTTGAGCGGCCCCTTCCAGACGCGGATGGCCAGCACTCCGTCGCGAATAGGCCCCAGGCCGAAAGTCTGAGGTGGCTGTGGATAGTAGAAGACCGGGTCAGGTGGGAGCTTGCCGTTTTTTCCGACGAGGATGCCGTTCCAGTAGAGTTCGTAGGCGTCATCAATGCGCAGAATCATGAGAGCCGTGTCGGGGGAGGCACCGGGAGCCTGTTCAATGTGAAGGCGGCGACGGTACCAGGCGTAGCCGGTGTAGGAGGGATGCCCCTGCATGCCCCACGGATCGGTGGCGCGGATGGCCTCCCAGCCAGCCTGGCCGGTCGTATCGTTGAGGTCGGGCGCGGCCCACCCAGGGTCGTCGCCGATGTGAAATTGCCAGGGACCGTCGAGCGGAGCCAGCCCTTTGCCGAGGCCGGCAATTGACAGCACGGGCTGCGTGACGGGTTGCGCTAGTTGCACAGCCGCAAGAGACACGCCTGCACCGACAAACCAGAGCAACACGAGCAGCCGGACCCGACGCAGAGGCATGCGGCAAGCATACCCTGCAACCAGTCGTGCCACGCAAGAGCATTCTGCCGGTGTAGTTGGTAGGATTGCTAGTTGGGAGTGGGAGATTTCGATGAGCAGAGTTTTAGACGGAGTGGCCATTGCAGCCGAGATCAAGGCTGAGGTTGCCGCTGAGGTAAGTCAGCTTGCGGCGCAGGGCATTCGCCCCGGGCTGGCAGCGGTGCTGGTGGGCAATGTGGCAGCCTCAGAGATTTACGTGCGCAGCAAGGTGAAGACCTGCGCCGACCTGGGGCTGTACAGCGAAATGATCACGCCACCTGAAACCGTGACCACCGAAGAGATGCTCACCCTGGTTGCAGATTTGAATGCCCGCGAAGACATCGACGGCATCCTGATTCAGTTGCCGCTGCCAGGCCACGTGGATACCAAACGGCTGCTCGACGCCGTAAGTCCAGAGAAGGATGTAGATGGCTTTCATCCGGTAAACGCGGGTCGTTTGCAGGCAGGCCGTCTTTCAGGAAAAAGCTCAGCGCTGGTGCCGTGCACGCCGGCCGGGGTGATTGAGATTCTCAAGCGGAGCGGCATCGCCATCGCCGGGCAGCATGCGGTGGTCGTTGGGCGCAGCGACATTGTCGGCAAGCCTGCGGCCATGCTGCTGCTGCACCAGAACGCGACGGTCACCATCTGCCACTCGAAGACGCAGGACCTGCCCTCCATCACGCGGCAGGCCGACATTCTGGTGGCGGCGATTGGGCGGGCTGGGTTCATTACGCCAGAGATGGTCAAGCCGGGCGCAACGGTGATAGATGTGGGCATTAACCGGATCACCGACCGCGCGGAGTTTGAAAAATTCTTTGCCGGGGACGAGAAGCGGGCAGAGTCTTTTTCCAAGCGCGGTTCGACCCTTGTGGGCGACGTGCATCCGCAGGCTTTTGCCGTGGCTGGAGCCTATACGCCGGTTCCGGGGGGCGTGGGTCCGCTGACGATTGCCATGCTGATGGCCAATACCGTGCGAGCTGCACGCATGCGGCGGGGGCTGTAATCAGATGCTGCGCGTAGGGTTAACCGGAGGATTGGGCAGCGGCAAAAGCACGGTGGTCGCAATGCTGCGCCGTCTCGGCGCCGATGTGATTGAGGCCGACGAGCTGGGCCGCACGCTGATGGAGCCGGGCCAGCATGTCTACGATGAGATTGTTGCGGACTTCGGGCCTGAAGTGGTGCGCCCTGACGGCACACTGGACCGCGCGCGGCTGGCGGAAATGGCCTTTCGCGGCGGGCGTCTCGATGAGCTGAACGCGATTGTGCACCCCGCCGTGATTGCGGCGCAGGGCGACTGGATGCGGCAAATCTTTGCGCGCAACCACGAAGCGATTGCAGTGGTCGAGTCGGCTCTCATCTTTGAGGTGGAGCGGGATGCCCAGCAACGCGGCGACTCCGAGGGGCTGCTCACGTATTGGCGGCGACGGTTTGACCACGTGATTTTGGTGACTGCCCCCGATGAAGTCAAGATCGCCCGGTACGTGGAGCGGCTCTCGCCAGATGGCTGGGACGAGGCAATTGCGGCTGACGCGCGATCGCGCCTGGCGCGCCAGATGACTGACGTGGAAAAAGTTGCCCGCGCCGACTACGTCATCGAAAACACTGGCAGCCTCGCGGAGTTGCAGCAAAAAGTTGAGGCGGTCTGGGAGCAGCTGCTGACCGTAGGCAACAAATCCTGAGCGGAAGCGTTATTACAATAGAGACAGGAGAGTTCGGTTCTTGGCGCGAACGTCGCGGCAAGGCTGAGCACGATGTTTTCTGGGAAATCAGGAAAGGTTTTTGAAGCGTATGCGATTTCGTCGGGTCTTGTTGATTGTTTTACTTGTCGGTGGATTCTGGTTCGTAACAACCCATTTGCCCGAGGGTTTGAGCCGTCTGCATCTGTTCGGAGCCAACGGGGCCAAGTCGGCGCTGGATTTGACAGAGGCGCAAGCCGCTCCCGAGTATGACGCTGAAGAGCAAAACAACATCGCCGTCTATAAAAAGGCACTGCCCTCGGTGGTCAATATCACCTCGACGGCGATGACTTTCAACTTCTTTTACGGGCAGGTGCCGCAGCAGGGGCAGGGGTCTGGTTTCATCCTCGACAAGGCGGGCCACGTCTTGACGAATTTTCACGTGATCGCCGACGCCAACCGCATCGAAGTGATGACCAGCGACAAGCATCACTACAAGGCAACGATTGTCGGTTCAGACAAGGTGCATGACCTTGCCCTTCTGCAGATCAACGCGCCCGACCTGCAGCCCGTGACGCTTTCGGATTCGACAAACCTGGTCGTCGGGCAAAGGGTATATGCGATTGGGAATCCGTTTGGTCTGAGCGGCACGATGACCCGCGGCATTATCAGTTCCATCCGGTCGATTCGGGGGCCTGAGGGCGCGCCGATTGAGGACGCGATTCAGACCGACGCCGCGATTAACCCCGGCAACTCCGGCGGGCCGCTGTTGAACTCACGCGGCGAAGTGATCGGCATCAACACACTGATTGCTTCCAACGGCGCGGAACAAAGCTCGGGCATCGGGTTTGCAATTCCAGTCAACACAGCAAAGGCAGTGCTGGGCGACCTGACCAGATATGGGCGCGTGCGACGGCCCTCACTGGGGATTGTGTCACTGGCCATCAGCCCTGACCTCGCGGACCAGATGGGCCTGCCAGTGGAATCTGGAGTCTTGGTGCAGAAGGTAGTGCCCGGTGGCGCGGCCGATCGGGCCGGACTTAAAGGCGGCAACCAGCAGGCCTACCTGGGCAATGTGCCGATCATGCTGGGTGGTGACCTGATCGTCAATATCGATGGCCAGGAAGTCACCGATACCTCTGACATCACTGTCATTACCGACAAGCACCAGCCGGGCGATACCGTCAGCGTGACCGTCTATCGCGGACATAAAAAGCTCACAGTGCGGCTGACCCTGGGGGATACAAAGGAAGTGAATACGTAAATCGCAGTTGCCGGGCGGCTCCTGGTTTGAAGCGGCCCGGCAATTCCCTGCCCCTTAGAACTTGACGCCGAGGGACTCAAGGAATTTTTTGACATCGGGCCAGACGGCCTTGAGGTCGTTGGCTGTTTGAATATCAAGCGCGATATTCAGTGGATTCGTAATTACGCCCGAGAGCTCCACCAGCGGCCTCTCGGCGGCAGAGACCAGAGTAGCCAGAGCCGCAACGACTGCCGGTGCTGCATTGAGCACCCCATGGGCGTTGCCCAGCCACTTGAGCATGTCGGATGCTCCGATTTCAATTCCCTTTTCAACATTCACCAGGATGTTGGCCATTGTTATATTTGCCTCATTCTGCCGAAACCAACCCTCTTGGAGTTGTTCCAGCCTGGATTCAGCCAGAGACAGGTAGTCCCCTATCGCCTGCGTGGGCAATGCCTGAAATTGCAGGCCGATGGGGCAAATTCGCCCACTTGGGGGAGGGCTGCGGATCTGCCGACACGCGGCGGGAGACCACTGTCCCTGGCCAGTTCCAAGACTAGGCTGTGAGCGGAATTAATCGGCAAAGCGATATTTAGCGCATAAATCTATTGATTTGTAATATTTACGCGACCCATAAAGCAGCCTGAAACTTGACAGCCGCGTCTATGCCTCAGCAATTCGCAGGTAGCGACGGCCTTCAAAGCAATATTGGCCAGAAACGACACGGGCGATTGCTTCTGCATATGCCGTATGCTCTTCGACCAGAATGCGCTCCGCAAGCGAGTGCGCGTCATCTGTCTCCAGCACCGGAATTGCCCGCTGCAGGATGATCACGCCGTGGTCCAGGTGCTCATCGACAAAGTGAACCGTGCAGCCGGCGACCGTGCAGCCGTATTCAAATGCCTGGGTCTGCGCGTCAAGGCCCGTAAACGCAGGCAGCAGCGAGGGGTGGATATTCAGAATCCTGTTGGGAAAAGCCGCGATGAACTCTGGCGAGAGCAGGCGCATGTAACCGGCAAGAATAACCAGATCAACTTCGTGCTCGCTCAGGCAGGCTGCGACATCGGCGTCATGCTCAGCCCGTTTACGACCCTTGGAAACAAAAAGCGCCGTTGGCAGGCCGAGTTCGCGTGCGGCTGCCAGACCGGGGGCATCCTCAACGTTGGCGATGACGACGGCAATATCGGCCAGTCCCTTGAGGCTGCCTGATTCGATGCTTTTGGCAATCGCCAGAAAGTTGGAGCCACGGCCAGAGAGCAGGATGCCAAGCCGGGCAACGCGATGCTGGGCGGCGCCGGGCCGGCTCATACGAAATGGACCTTGGGACCCGCCTTGTCGGTCTTGTCGCCCTTGACGACGCGACCGATGACGTGAAATTTCTCTTCGGCGCGGTTCAGCAGCGCCTTGGCCTTGGAAACCTTGTCGGCCGGCACAACCACGATGAGGCCGATGCCCATATTGAATGTACGCATCATCTCGTCCTGAGGAACCTGCCCGAGTACCTGAAGATGTTCAAAGAGTGGCAGAACCGGCCAGGAACCCAGTTCGACCTGCGCAGAGGTTCCCTTGGGCAGAATGCGGGGCAGATTCTCTGTAATGCCGCCGCCGGTAATGTGGGCCATACCTGCGGCGAGGCCCGCGTTCACCAGCTTTTGGGTGATCGCAAGATAGCTGCGGTGAACCTTCATCAGCGCGGTCCCTGCCTTGTCGCCGATGGGGCCAACATAGGATGAGGCCTGGTAGCGCGCAACCTCAAAAAACAGCTTGCGGGCGAGCGAATACCCGTTGGTATGCAGCCCGGTCGAGGGCAGACCGATCAGCACGTCGCCGGGAACGATGGCCGAGCCGGTGATGAGCTTTGATTTATCGACAGCGCCAACGATGAAGCCGGCCAGGTCATATTCGCCATCCTGATAGAAGCCGGGCATCTGCGCGGTTTCGCCGCCAATCAGGGCGCAGCCGTTGGCCTTGCAGGCTTCGGCGAGCCCGGTCACGACCTGTTCAATCACAGAAGGGTCGAGCTTGCCGGTGGCCAGGTAGTCGAGAAAGAAGAGCGGCGTCGCGCCCTGCACTGCGATGTCGTTGACGCAGTGGTTCACCAGGTCTTGCCCGACGGTGTTGTGGACCCCAAGGTCAAAAGCCAGCTTGAGCTTGGTTCCAACCCCGTCGGCGGAGCTCACCAGAATTGGCTCCGCCCACTTCTTCAGGTCGAGCTGAAAGAGTGCGCCAAATCCGCCAATGCCTCCAAGGACGCTGCGCGTGAAGGTGCGCTTGGCAAGATACTTGATGCGGTCTTTGGTGCGGTCGCCGGAAGAGATGTCCACGCCTGCGTCTGCGTAGGTGACGGGCTTGGCGGAGACGGCTGCACTTTTGGTGGGAGAGCCGGATTTCGAGGTGGATTTAGGCAAGGCGGGCCTTCAAAAATCGGAGTAAGTTGCGGCGTGGCAGAGCAGGCCGCAAACTCTGATTCTAACAGGTGCTCGAGTTGGAACGAGGTCGGGAGACAAGCGCAAATTTAGAGAAAGTGCCGCCGCTCAGCCGGTGTTGGCAGCGGGCAGCTCGCGTATTTTCCCCGGATTTTGTAACGAACGCGGGCGACGAAGCGGTAGCCGAGGTCGCGCAGCGGGCGAGGAATGAGCATCAGAGCCGCACCAAAAGCTGGCCACGGCTTGGGCAACTCATGCAGCATGGCTGCAATGCCGGTAGAGCGCGTGAGCAGGCGTTCTTCAGGCATGCCCGCGTGGATCACCACGAGCAGCGTATTGGGGCTGAGAGCGCCAAAGTTGAAGCGGCCAAGCAGGGCTGCAACCTGGGGCGATTCAGAAGGGGCAAAGCGCAGCCGATTATGCGGATCGCGCTTGATAAACCAGCGAATGGAGCGGTTGCAGAAGCCGCAATAGCCGTCGTAGACGACGAGCAGGCGGTCTTCAAGGCCCGGAAACTCGGGTGGTTTGTACTGGCGCGTTGGCGGCACTGGAACCATCACTACATTGATGGTAGCTGAGTGGAGATGGATTCAGCACAACCAGCTTTTATAGTGGAGACAGGTGACTTGAGAATGAGCGAATTAATGCGAGAGCAGTCGCGGGCTTTGCAGGCGCGGGCAGAGGGGTTGTTTCCCGGTGGAGTGAATTCCCCGGTGCGTGGATTCAGGTCGGTCGGCGGGGAGCCACCGTTCGTGGCCCGAGCCGAGGGGGCGTACCTCTTTGACGCCGACGGCAACCGGTACATCGACTACTTTGGCTCGTGGGGACCGATGATTCTGGGCCACGCCTTTCCGCCCGTCGTTGAGGCCATTGAGCGGGCAGCGCGGCACTCCGCCAGCTTTGGAGCTTCAACCGCAGCCGAGGGCGACCTGGCAGAGCTGGTCATGGCCTGCTATCCGGCCATCGAGCGCATGCGCTTTGTCAGCTCAGGCACAGAAGCAACCATGTCGGCCATCCGTCTGGCACGGGCAGCAACAGGCCGCAAGCTGATTTTGAAATTTGAGGGCTGCTACCACGGGCATTCAGACGGCTTGCTGGTTAAGGCTGGGTCAGGCGTGGCGACCCTTGGAATTCCCGGGTCTGCGGGTGTGCCGGAAGAGATTGCGCGGCTGACGCTCGCCCTGCCTTACAACGACCTCGCGGCAGTGGAGGCGGCATTCACAGCGCATCCTGAAGAAATTGCATGCATCATTCTGGAGCCCGTCGTCGGCAACGCCGGCTGCATCCCCCCGGCTGACGGCTATCTGCAAGGTCTGCGAACGATTACCGCCAATCACGGCGCGCTGCTGATCGTCGACGAAGTGATGACCGGCTTCCGCCTTGCCTTGGGCGGCGCTCTCGAGTTGTATGGCGTGGACGCCGACCTGGTCACGCTGGGCAAGATTATCGGCGGCGGGCTACCCTGCGGCGCCTTTGGCGGCAAGCGGCAGTTCATGGAATTGCTCGCCCCGCTGGGCCCGGTCTATCAGGCTGGAACATTGAGCGGCAATCCGCTGGCGATGGCCGCCGGGCTGGCCACGGTCGGCTATCTGCGGGCGAATGCGACCGCAATTTATCCCCAGCTTGAGGCAGTTTCAAAGGCCGTGGCAGAGGGCGTCGCCGCCGAGGCAGCAAAGGCTGGGGTATCAGTCACGCTCAATCGCGTGGGGTCAATGTGGACATGGTTCTTTACACCAAATCCGGTCACCAACTACGACGATGCCGCAAAGAGCGATACGGCGGTTTTTGGACGATTTCACCGGGCAATGCTTAATGCGGGCGTCTGGCTGCCGCCGTCGCAGTTTGAAGCGATGTTCCTGGGTACGGCACACGGCCCCGCCGAGGTGGAGGCGACGATCGCAGCCGCGCGGGCAGCCTTTGCCTGAGGGGTCAGTTCGATTCCCAGGCATCCAGCCGCACAAACCGGTGTGAGGCGCGAAATTGCCCGATGAGCTGCTCCGCAGCAGCGATGGAGGCAGCTCGGTTCACGTCGAGCGACAGGTGGCCGCCGTCATGCAGCACCAGGTTCGTGGCCAGGCCCTGCCGCTGATGGCTCTCCATCAGGCGCGTAAACTGCGGCACCAGTTGCGCTGGATCAGTCGCAGTCCAGTCTGAAGTAATGGCGTTCCACAGGACGGGCGTCATGCCCAGCTCGCGGGAAATGTGTAACGTCGCCGGACGCCTCGCGCCAAACGGCGGGCGAAAGTAGCGGACAGGCGCGCCGGTAATCTGCTCCAACTCTAGATTGGTGCGGACGAGTTCTTCGCGTGTCTTTTCCGCGCCGGAAAACGCGAGATTGGGGTGATTCCAAGTGTGGTTGCCGATCAAGTGCCCTTCATCGTGGATGCGCTGCACCAGGGGGTGCTGGGTCGCGGCGTATCGGCCGACCAGGAAGAACGTAGCCTTGACGCCGTGACGCCCGAGGATGTCGAGCAGCTCCGGTGTCCAGCGAGGATTGGGGCCGTCGTCAAACGTAAGCGCAATCTCGCCGGGCCGTTTGGGTGCCCGCATTGCTGGTCCAAAGAGCCGGGCCGGTGGCCACATGGCCTGGTACATGTATGCGCCAAAGCCAAGGCCGGTGGCAAGTGCAGCGCCGAGGCCAGCTTCCACGATTTGGGACGGAGTCAACATCATCTGCTCTATTGTCGCCTGTAGCCTTTGCATTGCGGAAGTGACCGGGCGTAAACTCGTGATTGTACGGGCCGCATTCTGAGCAAACGAAGCGGCACTGGAGACAACCATGAGCCTCACCCTACCCCCCGAAGGCCGCCAGGCGGCTGCACCCACCTCCCAACTCAGAACCAAGGTCACCATGCCCGCGCTCGCAGGAATGAAGCGCGAGGGCAAGCCCATTACTGCGCTTACCGCATATGACTACGCCACCTCGCGCCTGGTGGATGAGGCAGGGATTGACCTGATTCTGGTGGGCGATTCGCTGGCCATGGTCGTCCTCGGGCACGACAACACGCTGGCCGTCACAGTGGACGAAATGCTGCATCACACCCGCGCTGTTCGCCGGGCCGTGCGCCGCTCACTCGTCGTGGCCGATATGCCCTTTGGCAGCTATCACGGCAAAATCTCTGAGGGCGTCGCCAACGCCGTGCGCTTCGTAAAGGAAGCCGGAGCCGAAGCCGTCAAGATTGAAGGGCCTCGCGTTGAGCTGGTGCGCGCCCTGGTCGACGCCGAAATTCCCGTCGTCGGCCATCTCGGTCTGACGCCGCAGAGCGTGCATCGCATGGGCGGCTACCGCGTTCAGGCCAAGACCATTGAAGCCGCAACGCAGCTGCGTTTGGATGCGGCGGCGCTAGCCGAGGCCGGAGCAGGAGCGCTGGTGCTTGAGGGGGTTCCGCGCGAGGTAGCTGCGGCAATTACCGCCGAGCTCGAAATTCCCGTCATCGGCATCGGGGCCGGCCCAGACTGCGACGGACAGATTCTGGTATTCCACGACATTCTCAATATGACCTTCGCACCGCACGCCAAGTTTGTTCGGCAATATGCGGATGTTTCGGCCGTCATTCGCACAGCGGTAGAGCAGTACCGCGAAGACGTGGAGCAGCGTGCCTTCCCTACCGACGAAGAGAGCTACCACCTGCCCGCATCCAAGCGTGCGAATGCCGAGGCAGCTCTGGTCTCAAAAGCCTGAGATGCGCGTCATTCAGACAATTTCGGAGCTACGTCAGTGGTCCCGGCTCGCCCGCCAACAAGGCAATGTCGTCGGCCTGGTTCCGACGATGGGAGCCCTGCATGCCGGCCACATCTCACTGGTGCGCGAGGCTAAAACCGGTTGTGATGCCGTCGCGGTAAGCATTTTCGTGAACCCGACCCAGTTTGGACCGAACGAGGATCTGGCGAAGTATCCGCGCACCTGGGATGCCGACTGCGCACTGCTTGAAGCTGAGGGCGTCGATGTCGTCTTTGCCCCGATGGTGGAAGAGGTGTACCCGCCCGGCGCGGCAACTTTCGTTGAAGTTGAGGGGCTAAGCAGTCGCCTCGATGGCCAGTCCCGGCCGGGGCATTTCCGCGGCGTGGCCACCGTTGTTGCCAAGCTGTTCATCGCCGCAGAACCCGACCGCGCTTACTTTGGCCAGAAAGACGCAGCGCAAGTGGCTGTGCTGCGGCGCATGGTCGCCGACCTGGGGCTACCGGTTCAATTGGAAATTTGCCCCATTGTCCGCGAGCCGGATGGCCTGGCGATGAGTTCGCGCAACCGGTATCTGAGCGCAGAAGAAAGGCAGCGGGCGCTGGTGCTGAAGCGGGCTCTCGACGCCGTAGCAGCTGCTATCGCGGCCGGCGAGCGGGATGCCGAAGCACTGCAGGCGGTGGCAAGAGCCAGTTTTGCAGACCAGCCCTTGGTCAAGATCGACTACATTGCCGCAGTAAATTGGGCAACGCTGGAGCCGGTCGAGCAAGTACGCGCCGGAGACCTGTTCGCCGTAGCAGCATGGGTGGGAACGACAAGGCTCCTGGACAACTTCATCGTGTCAAACGAAAGCCCACAACTCGGCTGAGCTGTGGGCCTTCATCATCTGCACATGATTCAAACCAAACGTTCCCTGGAATCAGGTTGTTTCACTAAGGCGCAGCCGGGTGCTCATGATCGTCTTTCCTGGGCTTGGGGACAAAGGGCTCCGGGCCAAGGTGCCCGCGATGGCAGGTGCCGCAGGTGACCGGGTCGCCAGAGCTGTCGATTTTGGCGATGTAGTTGGCATTGATGCTGTCCACCATCTCCACCATCTTGCGCGCCGTCTGCTTCTCTTCCTTGGAGTCATCAGCAAAGTTGAGGCCCGGCTTGCCGTCGGGTCCGATATTTTTGCGATCAACCGTGTGGCAGGTCTTGCAGCCGGTGCCGAGTTCGCCCTCCCACTTTTCCATGATTTCGTGCACCTGCTCGCCGGTAAGATTGCGGGGCAAAACTTTAAGGTTGGTCGGCGCGGGCGGCTTGAATCCCGGCGGCGGTCCACCCGGTCCGCCCGGTCCGCTGGGAGACGGAGACGGCGGTGGTGGTGGTTCTTGAGAAGCCGCTGCCGAAGTTGCAGGAGCATGGGCAGCAGCAAATACGGCTGTACGCCCAGCAAACAAAGCAACAGTCGCAACCGAGAGCACAAAAACGGCGGCAAGCGTGAGGCGAGAAAATCTCATGCGCAGGAATTCCTTTCAGAATGTGGGTAAAAATAGGGGCAATTGCACAAGTAGACGGCAACGTATGAGGTCAAGTTTACATAGTCGTCTTTTTTGTTCTGGAATGCGAAACGCAGGGATGCCTTGCCAGTGCAAAGCGAAGTGGCAATTCCGCTGCCAGACGGATGCCGATCCTGGGCGTGATCTCAATCGCACCAGTCTTGAAACCGTCATCGCGGAGTTGCAGCAGCGAGGCAGGGTCCAGCAGGTCGAGCCCATTGTGAGCCGCGCGCGTAAGGCCGAGCGCTTGGCAGAGAATTCCCGGACCAGCGGTCAGCTTTGGCCCAGGAGCATCGACAGAGAGTCCGCGGTTGGCAGCCATCGCTTCCCGTCCCAGCAGCGGCTCCAGCCCACGGATAAGGATGCATCCGGCCATTCCCTCTGGTTCGCAGGTCACGTTGACGCAGTAGTACATCCCGTAGATGAAATAGACATACGCGTGCCCCGGCGCGCCAAACATGACCCGATTGCGATCAGTCACACCGCGAAAGCTGTGCGCGGCGGGGTCAGGCGGATCAGTCACGTGAGGGCCGAAATATGCCTCCACCTCGACGATGCGCCCGGCAAGCCAGCCTGACTCGGTGCGACTCGCAAGGATCTTGCCCAGCAGTTGCGGCGCAACCTTTTCAGGCGGCTCGGCTAGGAACCGCCTTGGCACGCGCCGCCAACCTGCGGGCATCCTGAGCACGCTAGCCCTTATGAGCCTGAATCGCCGCGAGAACCTCTTCAGCATGGCCCTCAGGCTTCACCTTGGGGAATACCTGCAAAAGCGTCTGGTCGCCGCCGATCACAAACGTGGTGCGCTCAATACCAATCACTTTCTTCCCATACATGTTCTTTTCCTTGAGCACGCCAAACTGATTGCAGACTACTTCGTCTACATCTGCGAGGAGCGGATAAGGCAGGTTGTATTTTTCCCGGAACTTGCGCTGCGCCCTGGGTGTGTCACGGGAGATGCCGAGGACGATCGCGCCGGCAGATTGCAGCTTCTCAAACGTGTCGCGAAAACCGCAGGCCTCAATGGTGCAGCCTGGAGTGTCGGCCTTGGGGTAAAAGAAGAGTACAACGGGTTTTCCGGCAAAGTCGGTAAGGTTTACGGTATTTTCCTGATCGTCCTGGAGGGTGAAGTTGGCTACTTTTTCGTTCAGTTCCATGCGAAGTTCCTCTCGGGGTTCTGTGTGGGCTGCTGAGCCGGATGATTTACCTGGTGATGTACCGGGTGATGAATCGCGTACTTTGGTTCAGGCGTGGAGTGAGGCTTCGGGAACCGAAGCGGGCAACACTCTGGATTATTCCCGACCAGGGGGTGCTGTGTCATGGTGGAAACAGCGAGAGGTTTTGATGGGCTGGAGAATTTTGACGTTTGTGCTGGGACTGGCGGTCTGCAATGTCTCCTGGGCCCAGTATCCGGGGCGCGTGGCAAAGAAGGGCGATGTAGACCCGGTCTTGCGTGCGGTCTCGGTGCTGGAGTGGGTGGGCGAACCAGGAAAACCCTCTGCCAGCCGGTTGGTGCCGGTAGCCGTTTTTGACGGCGAGCAGTTGAACGACGGAACCATCTACATGAAGCGCCCTGAGCCGTTGGCCGTAACCAGCGGAGTTGAATATGAGTTGCAAAAGGCAGGCAAAGCCACCGGCGTCTACGACGTCTTCGGCTCCGACCAGGTCGATGGGGCCTGGCGCGGCTTTGGCGTCTGGAAACCGATTTCGTCCTCGTCAGCCGCAGCTTCAAAAAGCGCGGTGAATTCAAGCTCGCTCTATGCCCAGGTAGATATCAACGATGACGACACGCCTACCCTGAAGCGGAAGCACCCCAAGGGCACCGATCTCGATGACGATGACCCGGCAAAGCCCAAAAGCAAGGCTGGAGAGTCGGCGGAGGCAGACACGAAAAAGGCTCCTGTGGATGACGCGGATTCAGAACGGCCAACGCTTAGGCGGAAAAAGTCCGCTGATTCGGCAAGCGCAGAGCCCGGCGCACCTCAGAAAACTGAGTCGGCCCCAAGTCGCGACACAGATCCTGACCGGCCCACAATTCGCCGCAGCCGGAAAGCAGCAGAAGCGGGCATGCTGGAGACCTCTTCGGCTGCGCCTGACCCGGATCGGCCCCGCCTGAAGCATGGCAAACCAGCCGAATTGGAAGAAACCACCCCCACCCGTCTTGCTGGCTCGCCGCCTTCGATGCAACAGGCCGTCGCCGTTTCCGACATGCGGAATCGCCCGGAACATCCGTGGAGATACACCTGGGCTAACCCTGCCGATGAAGAAAAGATGAAAGCTGCGCTCGAAGGGATTGCGCGCACCGCCCTCGGGCTTGATTTGCCGCCCGTTCCCGCAAAGCCCGTCCGGAAGACAGCCGCAAAACGCAAGATCACGCAAATCGAAGAGCCTCCGGAGCCCGTTGAACTTGCGGAGGAACAGTTTCGCGTCTACGAGCTGGCCTACGGCTCCACGGCAACGCTGGTACTCACGGCCGCTACTCCAAAGCCGGAACAAGTCACCACAAGCGAGCCTGCAAAGGACGAGACTCCCCTGATCAGGCGCGGCAAGCCAACCGCGAAAGTCACCAGGCCAGAGGCAGAGACGAAGCTGCCACCGAAGCCGGCCCCGCAGAAGTTCGTAACCCTGGTCGCTCAGCCTGATCTCTATGGCGGTGTTCTCGTTCTCTTCAAGAGCGTTACCGACAGCGCCCATCTTGATGAGACCCCACGCTTCCGGCTGGTCGACGCCGTGGACGCAATGGGCGATAACCGAGGAGAGTTACTGTTTGAGATGCGCGGCGACCAGCAGCGGCAGTTTGCGCTGTATCGCGTGCTGCGCGGCTCAGCCGAGCGAATGTTTGCGACGGTGGCGGTGCCCTGAATCTTGTGGGTGAGATGCAGTGGGTGAAATGCAGTGCCCTAGCCAGACCCGCGGCACCCCATTCTCTGAGCTATTTCGCCTCTTCTCCAAAGGCTTTCTGCAGAAATTGAACAATACGCTGGCGAGCATCAAAGCCATGCCACGGTTCAGGGCTGGGATAGCCGAAGATTCCCCGAGCGAGGGGTCCGTGGTCTTCGCGCGGATAGGTGACAAGATCGACCGGCACTCCGGCCTGACGCAGCGCCCGGTACATTTCGAGCGATTGACCCAGCGGGTCAGTCTTGTCGGATTCGCCCTGCAACAGCATGAAGGGCGTCTTCGCTTTTCCAACACCCGCCAGCGGACTCTGCCTCCAGGCATCCTGTACATGCTCCCAGGGCTTGCCAAAGTACCAGCGGTCGTACCACGACTGACTCTCGGTGCCGTATTCGCTGAACTGGTCAATGACCGGAGCACCGCTGATGATGGCTTTGAAGCGGTCAGTTTTACCCTCGGCAAAGCCAGCCATTTCGCCGCCATAGCTGTATCCCATCAGGGCGAGTTTTTCACCGTCGATTGGATAGCTCTTGAGAACGAAATCCACCCCGGCCATGATGTCGCGGAAGTCGCCGCCACCGAGGTCATTCTTGTTGGCTGCGGCAAAAGATACCCCATAGCCGCTTGAACCACGAGGGTTGGGACGAAGGATCGCCCAGCCCTGGCTGAGCAGAAAATCAGCCCACGGCTCATATCGGTCTTCCCAGCCACCAAGCGGGCCTCCATGAATATCCAGCAGCAGTGGAACCTTTTTCGCCCCAGCAGCCCCGGGCAGGTAGAGCAGCCCCTCGATGGTCTGCCCATCGCATTTCCATTGCACAACCTGCGCCTTGATGCTGCGCAGGCCCTGCGGCGCCAATGCGGGAACAGGCAACGCCGTGCACGCAGCGCCAAGGGTCGCCGAGTAGCAGAGTGAGAGTGGTGTGCCACTGCCCTCGGCGAGCCAGACCCAGCCCGTCTGCTGTCGATTGCTGTTCAGGCTGGCAACGATGGGGGTGGACTGAGGCAGCACTTCTGGAGCGGACTGCGCATCCGCATCAAGCTTTACCTGAGAGATACGAGTGCCGATCGAGGCCTGGACGACGAGCTTCCCCCCAGGCAGAAAAATCGGCTCTTCAAAACCAAGTGTGCCCTTGAAGCCCTGCAGGAGGCGCTTAGCCCCCGCTTTCTGAGCAGAACCTGAAACAGCCAACGACTGGACGAAAACCTCAGAGTAGCCAGGGGGCGCATCCTCAGGTGTCTGCGCTCCGTAAGCGACTTCAGTTCCTTCTGCATTCCATGCGATGTTTCCACCCACCGTCGGCGGAATTTCTGCAAGAGCGGCTGCCTTGTCAAGGCTGGCCGTCGAGACGAGCCACGCGGTCGCAGCCGGGCCGAGGTCACCGGCATCATTCGGCTTTTCAGTCACTGCGACAAGGCGGTCGCTCTGTGGAGACCACCAGACCCCGCGAACGTCTGGCTCAACGCCAACCGCCTTCAACGCGCCATCCACAGCGCCATCTGCCTTGAGCGCAGCGACATAGAGGCGGTCGCCGTGGCGCTCGTGATTCACCCAGACAGCATCGGCCTTGGCGTCTTTGGCCTTTTTCTCGCCGGGCGTCTCCGGATCGCCAGCCCACACCGCCAGCCAGTGGCCGTCTGGCGAAACGGCATAGCCACCCACATCGATGGCAAGCGGTTCCGGCTTTTCCGGCGACTTGGCCGCATCTTCGGCCTTGGCCGGCGGTATTGCGCCCTTTTCTTGGGAATCGTCAACGACGGGCAGCACTTTCAGTTCATACGGGCTTGCCTCGCCCCCAGCCATCGGCAGGCGGAAAAGTTGCGTATTTTCGCCGCGTTTGGCCAGGAAGAGCAGTGCGCTGCCGTCCGGCGCCCAGGTCGCGCTGCGTTCACCGCGCTTGTCCGCCTCCGGCGAGAAGCTAATCTGCCGCGCCGGGCCGCCGCTCGTCGGTACCATCCAAAGATGCGTTTTGGCCCCGTCGGCGGTCGTGTCGGTTACCGTGAAAGCGACCAGCTTGCCATCGGGAGAAAGTCGCGGCGCGCCCACAGACCGCAGGTGGCGCAGGTCTTCACTGCTGGGAAAGTGCGTCTCCGCTGCCGGAGTGGAGGTTCCGCCCGCTTGGCCGGAGGCAGGTAAAAAGCAGGTTGCACAGACCACGAAGACGAGCAAAAAGAGACGGAGCGATGTCGGCATGGAGTCAGCATATATCAAGACCGCCACGACTTTGCTCAAGTTGTGAGCGCGCCGGGTGATCCAGAGTCTAGGGGACTTTGGACCACGTGCCCGCAGCGGAATTGATAGCCCACTTGTCGTACCAAGCCAGCGTGGCAGACTTGCCAGAGATCGTCAGCGGCAGCCAGATATAAGAGGAAGTTGACAGATTATTTGGAACCCAGCGGTCGCCCATATAGATGTAGCTGGTTCCTCCCGAGCCGGAGACCGGCAGCACATAGGTCGTCTGCGAGTTGAACGTGTTCGATCCGGCTGGAGCAAAGTTGGCCAATGATGACCACGGACCCGCGAGCGAGACAGCCGTGGCGTATTGGTTATCGTTGGTATTCCAGCCCGAGAGATGCGAGCTGAAGAGGAAATAGTATCCGCCGGAATGGATCAGGGCAGGAGCCTCCATGTCAGGGAGCAATGCAACTGCGCGGGTTACGCTGAGGTAGTCCGCTGAAAGGGCATCAATCCGGAGCCCGTTGACGCGATCTTCACTGAGCAGGTACGCGGAGCCATCAGAGTCCTGGAAAAGGCCGATGTCCCGGCTTTGAAAGCCAAGCGGCCTGAAGCTCCCCACATAGCTGTAGTTCCCGCAGACCGTGGCGCTGGTGGCTACACCCACCTTGGCCTCCGCATAGGTGGGGTCGTCGATGTGCATGTACATGACGTACATGTGAGTCGTGGAGTTGTAGAGAATCTTGGGCCGCTCGACAACGCGGTTAGGCCCCAGGTCGCCAGATGCCTGCAGCGTAAGCGTGTTATTGACAAAGGTCCAATGAGCAAGATCTGTCGAGCTGTAACAGGAATTGGCATAGAACGACCCGCCATTGGTCTTGTTTTCGCCAATCCAGTACCACGTGTTCCCCGACTGGATGATGCCGCCTCCGTGGGCCTGCAAGCTGGAACCACCCGCAGACCACGGCACACCGGGGATGATCACCGAAGAAGGCGTTGGGGGCGTGGGCCCCGTGGCCGCTGCGCTTCCGCCACAGGCGCTCATGACAGCGAGTGCCAGCAAGACAATACCGGATTGGATGAGAGAACCAGTTCGCATAGGTGTGCACAGCTACCGCTTCGGGCAACGACCAAAGATTACCACGAAGAAGTCAACAAAAAGGCCGCCCGACCTGGGCGACCCTTGAGTGATTCCATAAGCTGGCAGTTTACTGCGGTTGGCTAACCGGCACCTTGGGCGCAGCGGCCTGCGGCGGCGGAGCGGCGGGCTTGGGCTTTGGCGCTTCCTGCTTCTTTGACGGGGCAACAATGGCGTGAAGAATAGTGCCTTCCATCCGCGGCATGAATTCAACCACACCTGCCTCGCCAATATCCTGGATCAGCCGGTTGATGATGGCGTAACCAAGCTCGCGGTGCGCCATCTGGCGGCCACGGAAGCGCAGACTCGCCTTGACCTTGTCGCCGTCGTTGAGGAAGCGAACGGCCTGATTCTTCTTGGTCTGGTAGTCGTGTTCGTCAACGGTGACAGAGAACTTGACTTCCTTGACGACGATAACCTTCTGCTTCTTGCGGGCAGCGCTTTCACTCTTGTCCTTCTCGTAGAGAAAGCGGCCGTAATCCTGAATGCGGCAGACCGGCGGGATGGCGTTGGGTGATACCTCAACCAGATCGAGGCCACGCTCGCGAGCAATCTTCAACGCCTCAAACGGCGGAAGAATGCCCATCTGCTCCCCATTTTCGTCAATGACGCGGATTTCGCGTGCGCGGATTCTTTCGTTGATGCGGATAAATGATTTAGCTGAACGCTTGTCGAGTGCGATGGTTCTCCTCCGTGTTGCAGCGGCGTCCTGTCTGAACGCAGGCTTGCGCTCCGAGTATACCATTGCTGCGATGCTGCCTGCTTGCGCCGGCATGCGCGAATTGTCTCTCTGAATCAGCGAATGGCAATCGTTGGGTCCATTTTGAGCACGGAGTCCAGAATGGTCGCAACTGAAATTTCAGCCAGTTCCCTGTCCATCGCCGCATCCGCCCGGGTATACACCCCCATCAGTACCCCGCGCACCCCCCGCCCTACTGGGCAATCCGGGTGAGGCGCGTTCCGATGCAGCTTTGCTCTTTCCCCCTCATTCACTGCCTGCCGCACCAGGTTCAACGTAATCCTGGCAGGCGCATGTGCCAGCTTCCATCCCCCGCCACCCGCAGACTTCGAACTCACCAGCCCGGCCCGGCGCAGTGTTGCCAGCAGTCTTCGAATGACCACCGCATTCGCACCAATGCTCAGCGCCAGATATTCCGACGTAAGCCGACCCTCCGGCTCCTCCGCAAGGAGACACAGAATATGCACCGCAAGTGAGAATCGCGCATTCATGACTATTCAAGAGATGCGGACTGATCCGCTTTCGAACCAGACTAAAGCATTTCAGAACTATTCGTAACTTTTTTTGCGACGAATAGAGACGCGCGTCCATCTCTTCTGTATTGGCAAACTTTGCCTCGGAGAATTGAACATGCACATCGCACTCTATGGAGCTACTGGCAATGCAGGCTCCCGCATCCTCACTGAATTGCTCAGCCGTGGCCACCAGGTGACCGCTGTCGTTCGCGATCCGGCCAAACTCGCAGCTCAACCCGGGCTCACCATCCTGCAAGGCAACGTCGCCTCTGCCGAAGACATCGCCGCGAATATCAAGGGAGCCGATGCCCTCGTGAGTGCCTATGCTCCTCCGGCCGAAAATACAGATGAGCTGCTGCCAGTGACGGAGCGTTTCATCGCAGCGGTCAAGCAGGCCGGCGTCGGGCGATTCATTCTGGTTGGCGGCGCAGGAAGCCTGGAAGTTGCCCCCGGAGTCACCCTCATCGCCAGCGGACATCTGCCGGCCGCGTGGCTGCCCATCGCCGTCTCCCACGCCAAGGCCCTCGACCTGCAAAAGGCCTCCGACATCAACTGGACCAACTTCAGCCCGTCCGCTTACTTTGAACCAGGCGTACGCACCGGCAAATTCCGTATCGCTGCCGACACGCTGATCGCAGACGAGCAGCACCAGAGCCGTATTTCCATGGAAGACTACGCCATCGCCCTGGTCGATGAACTGGAGTCGCCGAAGTTTGAGCGGGCTCGGTTCACCGCTGGCTACTGACTCTGCGCAACAAATCAGCGGGGAGGCCGCGTTCAGTCGGTCTCCCCGCTTCCTGTTTACAGCCCCTTGAGCAGCGTCGTCATCCGCTTGAATCCCTCATCGCGAGCCTTCTTGTTCTCCGGCGAGGCGTCCGGTGCCTCACCGGCGCGCATGAATCCGTGTCCTGCGCCGTCATACGTGACCGGCTCATACTTCTTACCGGCGGCCTTCATCGCCTCGGTCGTCGCTGGCACGGTCGCCCCGATGCGGGCGTCGTTGCCGGCATAGAAGCCATAAACGGGCGCATGGATATTCGCAATCGCCGCCGCATCCGGGCCAGGTCCGTAGAAAACAAAAGCCGCGCTCAGGTCTTTGCGATGCGTGGCAAATGCGAATGAGTTGCCGCCACCCCAGCAAAATCCAGCCACCGCCAGCTTGCCGTTGGCTGCGGGCAACTTCTTGGCATAGTCTGCCGCCGCATCAAGATCGGCGGTCACCCCCGCCGGGTCCAGCTTGAAGATCGCCTTCACGGTAGAATCCTGGTCAGGAAAATCGCTGCTTCCGCCGCCCTTCGGCCCGTAGGCTGACAGCAGGTCGGGCGCAACGGCAATGTACCCGGCAGCGGCGATCTCGTCCGCTTCAGACCGCATCCAGTCACTCAAACCAAAGATTTCATGGATCAGCAGCACCGCGGTTGCCTTCTCCTTGACCTCGGGATACACAACCCAGGCCTGCAAGGAGCGGTTGCCAACCTTGATCGTGACCCATTCGCGATGGCGCGGGGATTTCTCCAGGCTCTGCTTGGCCCAGTCCTGGGCGTGGAGCGGCATGGATGCAGAAGTGACAAGGGCAAGCAGCAAGGCGCCGCAGAGCGAGGGCAATGACCAGCGAATTCTCATGGCCGCGATTCTATTTGACCGGTGCGCGGTCGGCAACCGTTCGGACGAGGTTGTTTGATGCGGCGGCAAAACTTGTTGGCGAGTAGCCCAGCAGTGTGCCGCCTTCGTTGATTCCGTCAATGTGAATCTCAATCAACAAGTTGGCTGGCACGTTGCCCGCCACCTCCGCAGGCAGGAAGTTGTCAGTCAGCGCACTGCTCCGCCCCTGCGCGGCCAATGCAGGCGGCGTATGAAGAGTGATCGCAGGCAACGCCTCGCCGATGAAGCGGCGGCGAAAGCGCAATGATTTTTCTGCAATGAGGGTGCGCAGCGCCGCCATGCGCTCGCTTACCGCCGCAGCCGGAACCGGCGATTGTCGGTGCAGCTCCCAGCCCGGCGTCCCTGGGCGAGGCGAAAACGGGAAAAGATGCAGATAGGTAAAGGGCAGGCGGTCGATCAGCTCCCAGGTTTCGCGGAACTCGGCGTCGGTTTCGCCGGGGAAACCAACCATCACATCGGCGCCAATCGCCAGCGCCGGGCCGACGGCTTCAGCCAGCATTGCGACCTTTTGCTCGTAGTGCCACGGCCGGTAGCGCCGATGCATCCGGCGCAAGACCGCGTCTGAACCGGATTGCAGCGGCAGATGCGCATGCCGGGCAACGCGTGGTTCCCTGAAGAGTGCCACCAGATCCGCAGTCCAGTCCATCGGCTCAATTGAACTGAGGCGGAGGCGCGGCAGCTCCGTTTCGCCCAGGATCTGCCTGAGCAAGCCGGCGAGTGACTGCTTTGTTGTGAATTCACGCCCCCACTGCCCGAGGTTGATCCCCGAGAGCACCAGCTCGTGACCGCCCGCAGCCACGAAACCCCGCACCTGCGCCAGCACTTTCTCCGCTGACAGGCTCCGCGAAGCCCCACGCGTGGTGGGAATAATGCAGAAAGTGCAGCGGTTGGCGCAGCCCTCCTGAATCTTCAGGTTGGGTCGGGTCTGCAGGCCCGGCAGCACCTGCGCATCCTCGATATACGAGTGGGCAAAGCTTTCATCGGCCCAGATGCCCGACCCGCCGGTGAGCAGGCTGGCCGTGGGCAGCAGCGTGGACTTCACCTCGTTCGCTGGAAGCACAAGCCCCCGGATAATCTCCGGAGCCAGCCCCTTGTGGCTATTGCCGATAACCGCCGTTACACCCGGCAGCGCTGCAATCTCCTCAGGCGCGCGCTGCGCGTAGCAGCCCGTGACGACCACTTTTGCCGCCGGATTGAGACGCATCGTCTTGCGAACAAAAGCCCGCGCATCCCGGTCAGCCTCTGCGGTCACGCTGCACGTATTCAGAACAACAACGCTGGCATCACCGACTGCCGCCTCGGTCATTCCCGCCGCATTGAGGCGCGCAGAGATCGCTTCCCCGTCGGCGCGGGCCGCCCGGCAGCCAAAGTTCTCAATGTAGTAGCTGGCCATCTCGCTCGCTCTCCCATTCAGCATAGCAATGGCTGCGTTTGACTCCGGCGCAATCGCTTCACCCAGCAGGACTCTCAGACTCCGTCGGCCCTCACTGCAACACCCCTCACATCGTTGAGGCGCTTGCGTAGAATTACGCACAAGTGGCGTAGACTCGGGGCAGGTTGGACCATCGCGTCACGCTTTCCACGCCACTTCCACCGCGAAAGGCCATCAACGTGCGCCGAAAAGATGGATAAAAACACACAAAATACGCCTGGTAACCACCTCGTAAGCCTTTCATAAAAATGGCGTTAGCGCGATTTTTGCGCAAAATACCCCCCCCTTTGGGGTGGGAGCTGAACAAACTGTCCCAACATTTTTCACTGACAGGTACGCTTTTTCAGTTCAAGCGATCGCCTCGGTACTTGGCGGCTTTAAAGCCATCCGAATCTCAATGAATCGTATACTGATGATTGCCGCTGACTTTACCGTGCGGCAGTCTCACTCCTCTCTCACTGGACCTGGCATGAAAGCGACCACCGCCGCGCAGTCTCCCATGCGGGAACTTGCGGCGCATATTCTTCCGTATGTCTTCTTCACCTTTGTCTGCTACCTCGCCATCGGCGTGCAGTTGGCGATTTTGCCCTCCTATGTGCATTTGAATCTTGGCTATAGCACCGTCCTCGCCGGGCTGATTATCAGCATTGAATACGTCGCGACAGTGCTCTCAAGACCGCGTGCCGGCTGGATGGTCGACCGACTCGGCGCCAAGCGCACGGTCGCCTACGGTCTCGCAACGGGCGGCGCCAGCGGCCTGCTCATGCTGGCTTCGGCGTTCTTTGTGCATCTTCCCTGGCTGTCGCTTACGCTCTTGGTGGTCGCCCGGCTGGTCATGGGAGCCAGCGAAAGCATGAGTTCAACCGGTGCTACCATCTGGGGCATCTGGAGTGTCGGCTCAGAACACACCGGCATCGTCATCAGTTGGAATGGCATCTGCACCTACGGGGCGCTTGCCATCGGCGCACCGCTCGGCGTCTTTCTGGAGCGCGTGCTGGGCTTCTGGTCCATCGGCGCAATGGTGGCTCTGCTCGGCTTCGCACCAATTTTCCTTGCCCTGCGGCTACCGCGCGCGGCGGTTGCCCATGGCGAAAAGCTGCCCTTTCACCACGTACTGCGGCGGGTGGCTCCCTACGGAATGGGCCTGGCGCTCGGCAGCGTTGGCTTTGGCGTCCTGGCAACTTTCATCACGCTCGACTTTGCCCATCGCCACTGGCAAGGCGCGGCCTTTGCGCTCACCATGTTTGGCGCGATGTTTGTCTGCGCCCGCCTGCTCTTTGCCCACGCGATCAGCCGCGCCGGAGGCTACACGGTGGCGACCGCCTGCTTTACATGCGAATGTGCGGGACTGCTGCTGCTCTGGCTCGGCACCACCGAACCACTCGCCTTTGCCGGAGCCGCCTTGACTGGCTTTGGATTTTCACTGGTCTTCCCGTCCCTCGGCGTCGAGGCAGTTCGGCACATCCAGCCACAGGACCGCGGGACCGCGCTTGGCGCATACGGCGTCTTCATGGATTTTGCGCTGATGGTTGTCGGCCCCGGTGCAGGCGCAATCATTTCAGGCTTCGGCTATCCGCCGATTTACCTCTGCGCAGCCTGCTCCGTGCTCATTGCATTGGGGTTAACGCGCTGGCTTGCTACCCAGGAAGCAAAAGCAGCTTAGCTCACACACGTTTTAACCCGGATACCAGACAATCCGCGGATCATCCGCCGCCCGCTCATACGCCCACGCCGCGTCGGTAAGCTTTTTCAAGTCATACCGAGGCCGCCAGCCCAGCAAAAACTTCGCCTTCGCATTATCCAGCCAGGTCGAGTGGTAAGGCGTCTTGATCGGGACCGAAGGGAGTCCGCGCGATTCAGAAAGGTACGCTGCAAGTTCTCCAAAATCGACCGGCTCATCCATGCAGATATTGAAGGTCTGCAGATGTGCTTTGGGGTGGTCAATGGCGCAGAAAATCGCTGCAATCAGATCGTCCACATGCACAAAGTTGCGCTTCACCGGAACTCCCTGCGGATCGAGCATCACTGGCACAGCGCCTGAACCCACATACTCATCGGCTTTCTCCACGCCGACCAGATCGCGCCAACGAGGACCGCCAAAGACATCTTCGCCAAACGAGAGCGTGTACCGGAAATCATCCTTTTCCATGATCCACGGCGCACGCAGGCAGCAGCCATTGAGGTTGTACTGGATGTAGTACTGCCCAAGAATCACCTCATCCAGCACCTTGGAGAGCGCGTAACAACCCGCGTATGCCGTGTGCGGCTGCGTCTCCGTCACCGGAATTGGATGCGGGTAGACGAAGTGGCCAACGCTGTTGTCGCCGCCAATCAGGATGAATTGCTGAAAGCTGGGGCTCTGGCGGCAGGCTTCGAGTAGCCAGAAGATGCCCTTCACTGCCACATCCATCACAGACTCCGGCGTTTCCTTCGAGGTCGCCAGATGCAGCACATGCGTTACATCCGCAACCGCATCCGCCGCGACATGACGGTGTTCGAGCGAACCTTTGATCACCTCAAGCCTGTCATGCGGCTCCAGAATGCGGTTATGGCAAAGCGCCCGCACGGTGAATGCTTCAAACTTGGGATCGGCCAGAAACTGGTTGATAAACTGCCGACCAACTTTGCCGGTCGCGCCGGTGACAAGAATGCGCTTTGCGTTCATATATGCCTCTTCCGATTCGCCCCCCACATCCGGCCGGAGAACTGATTCTATCTGTCGGGGTTGACCAATCGTTTCAGCATCAAATCAAAAAGGCCATCCCACGCGGGATGGCCCTTTCTTCTACTGATTCAGCCCAAGCCTACCGCTTGAACTTGTCCCAGTTGACCAGATCGCCCAGAGTGGTCGTTGAACCGCTCTGCGATGACGAGGACGAAGAGCTGTGGCTGTGATCGCGGTCGCCGCGGTCACGGTCACGAGAGGGGGCCTTGTACTGCTCGACCTCCGCTCGGCTGGCTTCTTCACCAACGGCGCGGATGCTCAAGCCCACCTTCTTCTCTTCGACATTCATCTTGATGATCTTGAACTCGTGCTCCTGATCCTGTTCGAGGGTCAGGGCCTGGCCATGAGCATCAACGGCTTCGGATACGTGGCAGAGGCCTTCAACGCCCTCGGCAATCTCAACAAACGCGCCAAACTGAGCGGTCCGCAGAACCTTGCCATGGACAACATCGCCAACGCGGTGCTGGGTAAAGAACGTCTCCCAGACATCGGGCTGCAACTGCTTGACGCCGAGTGAGAGGCGACGGTTTTCCGGCTCGACGCCGAGAACGACAGCCTTGACCTTTTCGCCCTTCTTCAGCACTTCAGAGGGGTGCTTGACGCGCTTGGTCCAGCTCAGGTTCGAGACATGAACGAGGCCGTCGATGCCATCCTCGATTTCAATGAAGGCACCAAAGTCGGTGAGGTTGCGCACGCGACCCTCGACGATCTGCCCGGTGGGATAACGCTCAGAGAGGTTTTCCCAGGGGTTTTCGAGGAGCTGCTTCATACCGAGCGAGATGCGACGGTCAGAAGGATTGACGCTGATGACAACCGTCTCGACTTCGTCGCCTGGCTTGACCAGCTTCGACGGATGCTTCATCCGCTTGGACCAGGTCATTTCCGAGACGTGCACGAGGCCTTCAATGCCTTGCTCGAGTTCGACAAACGCGCCGTAGTCAGTTACAGACAGGATGCGGCCCTGAACGCGCGCGCCTACCGGGTAACGCTCGACGGCATCGAGCCACGGATCAGGCGTAAGCTGCTTGAAGCCGAGCGAGACGCGCTGCTTATCCTTGTCAAACTTGAGCACCTTGACCTGGATTTCGTCGGAGACATTGACCAGATCGCGGGGATGGGTGAGGCGACCCCAGCTCATATCGGTGATGTGAAGCAGACCGTCAATGCCGCCCAGATCAACAAACGCACCGTAGTCGGTGAGGTTCTTGACCGTGCCGGTAAGGATCGCGCCTTCTTCGAGGTGCTCGAGAGTGGTGGAACGCTTTGCGTTCTGCTCCTCCTCGAGAATCTCCTTGCGGCTGACAACAACATTGCCGCGCTTCTTGTTGAGCTTGATAACGCGTACTTCGATCTGCGTTCCGAGGTAGCCGTCAAGATTGCGGACAGGGCGAACCTCAAGCTGCGAACCGGGCAGGAAGGCCTTGAGGCCGATATCGACCGTGAGACCACCCTTGACGCGGCTGACAACAGTTCCGATTACCGGAGTCTTGTCATTGGCCGCCTTTTCGATCACGTCCCACACGCGGAGGCGCTGTGCCTTGTCATAGCTGACAAGGTAGCCGCCTTCGGGCTCTTCGCGCTCGATGACCACTTCGATTACGTCGCCAGCCTTGAACTTCGGCTCACCGGTGTGATCCAGAACCTGGTCGATCGGGAGGAGACCTTCCGACTTGAGACCCACGTCAATAACTGCATGCTTGTCGGTCAGCTTGATGACCGTTCCCGAAACAATCGAGTCGCCATATGCTTCAACGGCTGCAGCTTCGGCAGCCTGCTCGCGCTCAAAGGCTTCGAGCTGGGCAGAGAAGTCTTCGCCACCGTCGAAGTCATGATCGTGCGACGGTGCCACATTGGCCACTACCGGCACGAGTGTCTTGCGCTCCTGCGGCTTCTGGTGAGCAATGGGGCGGACGAAAGGAGCCTTGGCGACGGGTGCAGTGACAGCCGGAGCCGCAACCACAGGGGCAGCAGCAACGGGAGCCTCGACAGCAGGGGACTCTGCAACTACGACCTCGGGAACGACTTCAGGCTCGACCACTGCGGCAACAGGCTCAGCCTGCGCTTCGGCGATCTCCGGTGCTGAAACTTCGGGAACTGAAACTTCGGGTGCTGCTTCAACCGCAACTTCGACTGGAGCAACTACCTCAGCCACAACTGCTTCCGGTTCAGCTGCTGCAATTACCTCTGCAACTGCCTCTTCCGTGGCTGCGACTTCGGGGGCCGATGTCTCAGAGACAAGGGGGTTAGACGTGGATTCGAGCGACGGCTCAGCTACGGCCGTTGCGGACTCAAGTTCAGGGGTTTCCAGTTGGGTGCTCAGGGGTGTGCTCTCGGTTTCAAGATTGAGGACGTCTGCCATGACTGCCAGCTCCGGGATTCCGGGTCCCGTGGACAGAAAACTTACTTCCCTGTCTCGGTGATCGCCTATGCCGCTGCTCGTGCTCAGGGCAGAGGTTTTGCGACCATCTCACGTTGTTCCCGATCCTGCTTGACTTTGATGCAACCGAGTCGATTGACGAAAACTGCGTTGAGCTGTTGGGCCCGAATCTGCGTCTATCTACTTTGAAGGCACCTGACAAGACACGGTCGGCCAGTGGGTGGCCGCACCCGTATGCTGGAATCCGCGCATAAGGGTACATGTGCAGTGTAGCAATGCGTTGTTACCCGCGTCAATCGAAGGAGATGGCGTTAGTGGGATTGCAACCATATATTCAAGTATCCTGCTCCAGTTATGGTGCAATTTAGAGATCTGATCTGGGCACGGTGCATGAAAATCAGTGCTCAATGCATCGAACTCGCCCAATAGCTTTTCTGATTTTCTGAGGCGACGGGCTCTATACTCGGCAGTATGGACCACCTTTGGACGCCCTGGCGCTACCGGTACGTGACTTCTGCCGACAAGGCGAAGCGGTCAGGTGTTCCCGCAGCCCTGGATGGCTGGCCGGGGGATCTTGGCTGCGTCTTCTGCAATCTGCTTGCGGCCGTCGACCACGCAATTGCAAACGGCATGACGGCGGACGAAGCTGAAGCTGCGGCGGGGTTGGTGATTCGTGGGACGCATTGCTTCATCTGCCTCAACGCTTATCCATATACGTCTGGGCACGTCATGGTCATCCCCTACGCACACGAGGCCAGCCTGGCTGCGCTGCCCGCCGAGACGACCCATGAAATGATGGACCTCGCCCAGAAAACTGAGCAGGTGATGCAGCAGTTGTACAAGCCGCAAGGGCTCAATTTTGGCATGAACCTGGGCGAAGCAGCGGGCGCTGGCGTGGCCGGCCATCTGCATCTGCATGCCTTGCCGCGATGGTCAGGCGATACCAGTTTCATGACCACCATCGCCGAAACCCGCGTGCTGCCTGAAGATCTCAACGAAACCTGGCGGCGCATGCGTGCCGGGTTTGCAGAGTTGATCTAGACTGCATGGTCTTCTTCGGCGCTTGCTGCAAGGGCGAGTTCGGCTTGCTCTGCGGCGTCAAGTCCTGAAGCATCAAGCAATTTGATTGGCAACTGCTTGCTGGTGCGAATGCCGGCCTTCTTGAGCATTTCAGTTTGGCGGATCAGGTTTCCTGACCCAGTACTGAGCTTGCCCATCGCGCCGTCGTAGCTCTTTCCGGCCTTGCGAAGTGACTCCCCGACATCCTCGAGATCGCTGACAAAACCAACGAATTTCTCATAAAGCTTTGTGCCGCGGTCGACAATGTCAGCAACGCTGCGGGCCTGCTGTTCCTGCTGCCAGAGGTTGTCAACAATGCGGATGACAAAAAGCAGTGTCGTGGGACCGACCAGCAACACATTGCGCTCATAAGCCTCTCGCCACAGTTCGCCCCCCTCCTGCATCGCCAGCAAAAACGCCGGTTCAATCGGAATAAACATGACTACGAAGTCGGGCGACTCAAGGCCGGGAAGCTTGTGATAACTGCGACGCGAAAGACCGTCCAGATGAGCGCGAACGCTGACCAGATGCTGCTTGACTGCGCTCTTTCTTACATCATCGGCGGCTGCGTTGGCGTAGTCGGTGTAGGCGTTGAGCGATACTTTTGAATCGACGACGAGGTGCCGCCCGCCGGGCAGATTAATGATGACGTCTGTGCGGGAAGCCTTGCCGCGGGTTCCGTCTTCGTCGACGGTCGCTCCAAAACTCTCCTGAAAGCGGTACTGTTCACCCTCGCGCAAACCTGCCTTCTCAAGCAGGTCGCGCAAGATGAATTCGCCCCAATCGCCCTGAGTCTTGCTGGAGCCACGCAGAGCGGTCGTGAGGTTCTGAGCCTCGGTCGTGAGTTGCTGGTTCAGCTTTTCCAGCGACTCAAGCTTGCCGCGCAACTCGACCCGTCCTGCAAGAGAGTCTTTCTGCGCTTCCTCGACCTTGCCGCGAAAATCCTGAATCTGAACCCGCAGCGGATTGAGCAACTGGTCGAGATTGGTCTTGTTCTGCTCGGTAAACTTCTTCGATTTGTCCTCGAGTATCTTGCCGGCTAGTGCCTCAAACTGGTGTGTCAGTTCAACGCGGGCCTCGGTCAACAATTTCAGCTTTTCCTGGCTTGCTTCGCGCTCGTTCTTGAGTTCAGCCTCAAGTTGGCTGATGCGCGCGCCTTGAATGCGCTCAAGATCGACCTTTGCCTGAAGTTCTGCTCGAAAGCTCTCGCGCTCCTGAGTTCGTTCCTGGGTGGCCTCTCGAATGGTGCGCTCTCGCTCAGCAGCAAGTGATTCAAAGCCGGCCCGCGCGGCGGACTGCGCTTGAGCATTCGTCAATTCAACACGCACGGCAACCAGTTCGGTTTCGAGTTGCTGATTGCGCAGCTCAAGCTGCGACTTCTCTGACTTGGCAGTTGTGGAGCGAAGCCAAAAACCAATGACAATTCCGGCAAAGGCAGCGAGCAGGGCGGCAATTAAAGTCTGCATGGGTGTGCGGGGTTCCCTCTTCGCCTAATGTACGCCTTTTGCCTGTGGGATTTGCAGAATCTTTGGCAGTTTTATCTGCCATGGTCAGGTTTCCAGAGCTCCGATCCGTCGCCATCTACGGGGGCGGCTTTACATGCCCAAGTGTGCCCCGATAGACTTGGAGATTCGGGGCTGCAGGTCTTGCGTTTCATCGCCAAGCTGCAGCAAAGTTCGCGGCGAAAGTACCGGCAAGTATGGTAGGCTGCGAATCGAACCTTCAGTCGCACCAGCGCAGCAGCATCTGAGATTGTGGTCCGCTTTTCATACAAATTTTGAGGAGAGATTGACACATGGCAGTGGAAGAGAAAGTTAAACAGATTATCGTCGAGCAGCTTCAGGTCGACGAAGCCGAGGTGACCCCCAACGCCAGCTTCCAGGAAGACCTCGGCGCCGACTCGCTCGACGTAGTTGAGCTGGTCATGCAGTTTGAAGAGGCTTTTGACCTCGAGATTCCCGACGAAGACGCCGAGAAGATCAAGACCGTCAAGGATGCCGTGGAATATATCGAAAAGAACGCGAAGGCAGGCAAGTAACCTGTGAGGCGCCGCGTTGTCATAACGGGGCTCGGACTGATCTGCGGCGTGGGCAATACGACGCAGGAGATCTGGGGCCAACTGTTGGCTGGAGTCAGTGGTGTGGGACCGATTCAGTCCTTCGACGCCACCGGCTTTCCAGTCACCTTTGCTGCTGAAGTGAAAAACTTCGACCCGTTGCTCTTCGTTGACAAGAAGGAATCGCGCAAGATGGGCCGGTTTATTCATTTGGCCATTGCCGCGACCCAGGAAGCCATGCTGCAATCGGGCCTCGTGATTACGCCGGAAATCGAAGAACGGGTAGGCGTTTTCATCGGCTCAGGTATAGGCGGCTTCGAGATTATTGAGCGCGAGCATCAGAACCTGATGCAGGGCGGCCCGCGCAAGATTTCTCCCTTCTTTATACCTGCCGCTATCGTCAACATGGCGGCTGGACAGGTGAGCATCCGCTACGGGGCTAAAGGACCTATTTCTGCGACGGCAACAGCCTGCGCTACCTCAGCCAACTCCATCGGCGACTCCTTCCGGATGATCCAGCATGGCGAGGCGGACGTGATGATCGCGGGCGGCTCTGAAGCGGCGGTCACGAGCTTAACCGTGGGCGGATTTGCCGCCATGCGTGCGCTCTCGACGCGCAATGACGACCCCCAAAAGGCCAGCAGGCCGTTTGACAAAGATCGGGACGGATTCGTACTCGGTGAAGGCGCGGGTATGGTCGTCATGGAAGAACTTGAATTCGCCCAGAGGCGCGGCGCGAAGATTCTCGCCGAAGTCATCGGCTACGGCATGAGCGCGGACGCATATCACATGACCGGCATCGCTCCCGAGGGCGCAGGGGCCCAGCGCAGCATGCGGGCAGCTTTACGCGACTCGGGCATTGCGCTTACCGACGTCGACTATGTGAATGCTCACGCCACGTCAACTCCCGCCGGAGACGGCAACGAATCACGGGCCATCGAACTGGTTTTTGGCGAGCACGCGACCAGCAAGAAGCTCAAAGTTTCGAGCACCAAATCGATGACCGGACACTTGCTCGGAGCCGCAGGCGGGCTTGAGGCAGGCATCGCCGCACTGACGCTGATTCATCAAAAGATTCCGCCGACGATCAACCTGGTTACACCGGGGGAAGATTGTGCGCTGGATTATGTTCCAAACGTGGCCATCGACGCCACAGTCAACGTCGCGCTCTCGAATTCGTTTGGCTTTGGCGGCATCAACGCTACGCTCATCATGCGCCGCTGGACTGACTAGTCCGGAAATCTTTTTCAACGTTAAAGGGGTGCGGACTGATCAATCCGCGCCCCTTTGCATATAGACGACGTTGTTTTAAGAGAAGGCCGCTGCCATTCCTACACTGAAAAGCGTCAGGATCGCCCACCAGCCAAAGACAGCGATGTAGCCTGAGCTTCGTTTGACGCCAGCGACAATCGAGATGCCGATCGAGGCCAGAATCAGCGTCCAGATGGTGGTGACGTCGAGCGCGGTGGCCAGAGCCAGCAGCGCCTTGGGCGTCTCGGGCGAGAGATAGTATCCGATGTTCGTACCCGCCGGGTTGTTGAGGTTAAAGCTCTCCGGGGCTAATCCAACAAACAACGCAACGGTGCCCAATAGAAACTTGATCAGCCCGGGCAGCCCCGCCCACCAGACCACTGAAAATGCCTGCCAGAAGGTCGCCTTGCCGCCAAAACCAAAGTTGACAGTGCCCATCAAGACGCCTGCCATCACGGCGACAAAGATGAGCGCCACAACCGGCGAGGCAGCAAATATCCCCTGCGTGAGCATGGCCGCAAACTTCATGTTGGTGGCGCGCTGATCCGCAGGGAGCTTCTCCATCTGCTCAGCCTGCCTGGGGCTCATTTTGATGTTGTTTTCAGCTACCTGCTGCCAGGTGACCTTGGTTTGGATGCCAAAAAACAACGCATAGCCAAACAAGGCCGAGAGCACAAAAGGCAGCCACCAACTGGTGTTGCGCTTGATATCAGTAAAGGCTTTGGTTGGCTCAGTGATGGTGCAAATCAGCCGCTGCAGCTGACTTAAGCCCGGTGCTTCTGGCGGCGGCGGTACGGCGGTGTTCTCAAGATTACTCATGCCAATTTGCCTTTCAAAACCTCAAGAGATGTTCTTGCCCGCGATTGTACCGCGAGGACATCGCGTCTCGTCAGGAAAAAACATTTCTGGATTTGAAAGCCGCAGAAACCTTAGCGTCCGTGGGCAGCCAGCATCGATGCAGAGGCAACGGGCCCCTGCTTTCCGGGGGCACCCGGAGTTGATTTAGGCACCGCGTAGCTCTTGTAAACCGAAATATGAAAGCAGGACTGGCGAAACTCTTCTTCAACATCGATTTTGCCTGCCTGCTCCTGGGGAATGAGCCAGGCGCGCAACCAACCGATTTCTCGCGCAGTCATTCCCGCCTTGGCCAGGTCGATGGTACCGCCGGTCAGGTGAGGAGAGGCAACATCCCCATCGGCTGCGGCGGCATTGCCATTGATGTGACGTAGTTGACGCTGATACGCAACGGTGCGCACAGCTGAGGTCACTTCAAGTGAACTGCCAGCAAAGGTGGCCGCATGCGCTTTTGCCAAATCGCTGAGAAATTTTGCGGTCCAGGGCCGGCAGTAGCGGCGGTTCTCGGGCAGGTCAGTATTCACGCGGAGGCTGGCGGAAGTAGGCACAGGAACGAGCGAACCATGAGCGATGCGGTCAGCCAGGTCGGCATCATCCTGAATCCGCTCCAGACCATCAGCCTCTGCCATTTCGTTCTGGTGCACCAGCGACTCATGCGAACCGCGCAGGGGCGGCGGCATGGAGAATCTAACCGGAATCATGACGGCAGCAGGTGGCGCCGAACCGCCATGAACGCGACGGCGTTCCTTGGCAGCACGAATACGGGCATGGGCACGGACTGCTTCCTTCGACCCAGGCAGCAACCTTACGGCGTGGGCCTTGGCACGATGTTTTGCGCTGGAGGTCGTGGCAGCTTTGGCATGAGCCGCAGCATGGCCGCGAACGCGCTGGTGCGCCCATGCCGCTGGTGGAGTCAGAGAAGCAAGAGCGAAGGCCAACAGGGCCAGCGAAGCTATCGAGGATGTCTTGCGCATACTTGGGGGCGCGCGGAGAATGCTGAGCTCTTTCAGTATATCGTTTGCGGCAGCAACTCCTGAGTGGCAAGGGTGGTGCAGGAAGGTCTGATAACAAAGTGACAGACAAAAGGCTAGAGAGCTGGTCACAGGGCTACTGAAACAGTAGCAAGGGCAATCGAAGCCGCAAGACAGCTGGAGCCTGATGCCCAGCCCTTCTATCTCCCAGGGTTGCAGGAGCGTCTTTGAAAGCTGCAATGAAAAGAGGTATCCCCTGAAGGGGATACCTCTTGCTGTTTCACCTGAGATCAAGGTCAGAGGGCCTAAAGCAGCGTCCCCTGCTCCTCTTCCTTGAGGTCTTCCGGCGGAATGACTACGGCTGCCGCGACCTTGTCATCCGGCTCAAGGTTGAGCAGCTTGACGCCCTGAGTCGAACGGCCAGCGGCGCGGATGGTCTTGGTGTCAATCCGAATCATCTTGCCGAACTGACTGATCACCATCAACTCTGAGGTCTCGTCTACCGGGAGAATATTCATCGTCTTGCCGACTTTCGGCGTCGCTTTCAGGTTGTTCACACCCTGGGCGCCGCGTGCGGTCAGCCGGTACTCGTCGATATCTGTGCGCTTGCCAAACCCGTTCTCCGTAATCGTGAGAATAAGGAATTTGCCAATGCCCAGCTTCTCGTCAAGAGCCTTGAGTGCCTTGTGGGCATCGTCCCAGGCTTTTTCGGCGACTTTTTCGGCATTTTTCAGGCGTTCATCGTCCGGCTTACCCTTGCGGCGGTCTTCACGGGCCTGCTGCAAAGCTTCGCGTGTGGTAGTAAGCCGCTTACGCAGGCTTTCGAGATCAGCGGTCAAACCAACCCGCGCAGCAAACTCGTCGCGATTGCGGTCGCGCGTCTCGTCAGACAGCGTGACAGCCACTCCTATCACTTCATCATTTTTCTTGAGAGAAATACCCTTGTTGCCAGCGGCATTGCGACCCATCGGACGCAATCCCTTGCCCGTTTCAGGGTCATGCTCTTCATTAAAGCGGATGGCCATACCCTCGCGGCTGGCCAGGAAGACCGTCTGCTTGCCGTCGGTAATCGCCGCTTCGATCAGGTCGTCGCTCTTTTCAATGGCGATAGCGATAATGCCTCGCGCCATCACATTTGAAAAGTCCTTGAGCGGAGTCTTCTTTACAATGCCATTGCGCGTCGCAAAGAGGATGAATTTACCCTCTTCCTCAAGATTGCGCACCGGGAGAATGGTGACTACCTTCTCGCCCGGTTGCAGGCTGAGCAGGCTGGCCATCGACTTGCCTTTGCCCGCGGCGCTCACGTCCGGCACCTCATAGACCTTGAGCCAGTAAACGCGGCCCGTGTTGGTAAAGCAAAGCAGATAAGCATGCGTCGAATCGATAATCAGCTGCGCGACAAAGTCCTCTTCGCGCGTTTTCATCCCGGTGCGGCCCGTGCCACCGCGGCGCTGCTGGCGGTAAATTGAAATTGGAGTCCGCTTCAGATAGCCCTGGTGGCTGACTGTGACCGCCACCTGCTCATCTGCGATCAGGTCTTCCATCTGCAACTCGGCCGTCTCGTCGACAATCACCGTGCGGCGGGCGTCGCCGTAGCGGTCGCGTACGTCTTCAAGCTCCTTGACGATCACTTCGCGCAGCCGCACTTCGCTGGCAAGGATCAGCTCATACTCTGAAATCCGAACGCGAATCTCGCCGAGTTCCTTCAAAATTTCGTCAACCGAGAGTTGCGTCAGGCGATACAGTTGCAGTTCGAGAATCGCATCGATCTGGCGATAGGTCAGACCGCGCTCTTCGCCCGGCAACCTGTCCCGATCCAGATTGACGATGATTTCAGTCCCCTTGCCCCAGACAAAGAGATTCTCCCTCGCCTCAGCGCGCGAAGCCGATCCGCGAATGATGCGGATGACGGTATCGAGATTGTCGAGGGCAATCTTCAGCCCCTCCAACACATGCTCGCGTTCGCGAGCCTTGCGCAGCAGGTAAACCGTGCGACGACGAACCACTTCAATGCGATGATCGATAAAGCAGCGAATTGCCTCCGCAAGACCGAGTTCACGGGGCTGGCCGTTGACCACCGCGAGAAAGATCATCGAGAAGCTTTCCTGCATCTGCGTGAACTTGTACAGCTGGTTCAGCACAATTTCAGGCTGCGAGCCGCGCTTGAGTTCGATCACAATGCGCATGCCATCGCGGTCGCTCTCGTCGCGTACGTCGCTGATCTCGTCGATGATCTTCTCGTTCACCAGTTCAGCAATCCGCTCGATGAGCTTGGACTTGTTTACCTGGTAAGGAATCTCGTTGACGATGATGGCTTGCTTTTCTTTCGTCAGCTGCTCGATCGCCACCTTGGCCCGCATCAGGAAGCGACCGCGGCCGTTCGCGTACGCACCGGGGATTCCGGACTTGCCAAAAATGAACCCACCGGTCGGAAAATCTGGCCCCTGCACATGCTTCAGCACTTCCAGCAGCCCAGCCCTGGGATCATTCACCAGTTCGATCGTGGCGTTGATGACCTCGGGGAGATTGTGCGGAGGAATGTTGGTGGCCATGCCGACTGCGATGCCATTGGAACCATTCACTATCAGCGTCGGAATCCGCGTCGGCAGCACCGAGGGCTCTGAGGTCGATTCGTCGTAGTTGGGGACGAAATCCACCGTCTCCATGTCGATATCGGCCAGCATCTCGCCCGCAATTCGCTGCAGGCGGCACTCTGTATAACGCATTGCCGCCGGCGAATCGCCATCGACCGAACCAAAATTGCCCTGTCCGTCAATCAGCGGATAGCGCAAAGAAAATGGCTGCGCCATGCGCACCATCGTGTCATAGATTGCCGTGTCGCCATGAGGATGGAACACACCCATTGTCTGGCCGACCACCTTGGCGCACTTGGTGTACTTCTTGTTGTACTCCAGGCCCATCTCGCTCATCGCAAAGAGTACCCGGCGATGCACCGGCTTCAGACCGTCCCGCACATCGGGCAGTGCGCGCCCGATGATGACCGACATGGAGTACGCCAGATACGACCGGCGCATCTCTTCTTCGATATTGATGGGGACAACATTGGAGCCGCCCTGGGGTGGGCCGCCTGCTTCGAGGGGGAGCTGCGGATTCTGATCGTCTGCCATAGGGGGATTCACAAGAGAACTGTCAGCAAACGAAGAGGCTTTGCGGGTACCGCTGGGTGCATGCCAGAGCTTCGCAGGCTATCCCACTATTTTAACCGTTTCCGAGGGGTTTAAGCAAACGAAGATGCCGCAAATAAACCCTTATTTTGCATCAACTTAGCAGGGGTCCAGGTTGACCTCGAATGTATCCCCACGAAGTTCCCTTGTAAGGCCTACTCCAAGCACGAGAATTCTCCCAGAATTGCAGGGAAAGTGACCAGCGCAACTCGCCATAGTCGTTCGCCCTACAAGAGCCCCGGCAAGCTCAGCAGGCAAAACACCGCCTGCAAGAGCACAACCGCGCCTCCTGAAGCCAGCGCCAGCCTGCCTCGCGGAGTCTCATACGCATCCGCAAACACACCGCCCACAAACGTGAGAAGAAACGGCAGTGCCCAAAGCAGCGGCGTTCCCGGCACACCAACCGTGATCAGCGTCAGCAGCAGCAACGTCACCAGCAGCGGAGCGGTGTTGCCAAAATAGAGCGTCTTCCGCAATCCCAGGTAAAGCAACAGCGCCGCCCCGGCAGACACCGTCATGCCCGCATTGCTCAGTGTCCAGAAAAAATGCCGCGCCGGATCCAGCGAAAACCCAAGATGAGCCGCGTCTGACCGGAAAAGGTAGCTGAAAGCATCCGCCGAAAACCCATAGCAGGCAAACAGCAGCACAAACGCGCCAATCGTCGCCGTCAGCAGTACCGGCAGCACCTGGCTGCGCCGCCCCTCGGCAATCCACAACATCATCACAAATCCAAGCGCCACCAGCACCGGCAGCGCGGCGATATGCGAGGCCGCCACCACCGCAAAGCTCACCGTCAACAGCACAATTCTGGGGCGCCACTTGTTCCTCGGCCCCTGCATCGCGTGTGCCACGCCAATGCACGTATAAAGCCCGCCAAAAAAACCCACCGCCGTCAAAATTTCAGGATTGGGCGCTACCGAAACCCGCAAGATAGCCGGTGAGAAACAGTAAAGCGCCAGTGCCGTGTACCCACCAAAGTTCCCAAACAGCCGCCGCGTCACCCACCATAGCGCCCCGCCCAGCACCACGCCCGCCAATATGAATGGCAACCGCAACAGCAGCAGCACGTGAGTCAATTGGTGACGGAGTTCCCAGGTCGACGCCGACGCATCCAGCGTCTGAATGACCTTGTCTTCCGGCTTGCGAAAGTTGTCCGCAAACCGCTCCAGCGCAATATTCAGCGTAAGTGGCAGCCCAGCAACACGATACGCCAGCACTCCGTCATGAATGTTCCCGCATGAAGTGAAGTAACCAGCCAGCGGCGAAGGTCGCTCCCACATTTCGCGGCCGCAGCGTGCGTACTGGTAGTCCTTCTCAGTGAGCGTCTGATGCGACGTCAGCCAGCCCGCCTGGGCCACAAACAGCAGCAACAACACCGCGGCAATGCGCTGCGGCATATTGAAGCGAAAGCGGCGAAGTGTCGCGAAACGGACAGGCATGCAGGAAGTCGATGGCTCCATTCCAGTCTACCGGAGCCAAACCGGCAGCCTCTTCCCCCGCCGCGCCCAGCGCGCATCAGTTCCGCGTATTGGTACTCCCCGCCGGTCCGCTCAGGTCGCCCTGCCCCAGCTTGCGATGAAACAGGTCCAGCGCCAACCCCATGCACTGCCGCGCCAGCTCCGGATCGTACCTTGCGCCCTCATCGCGCAGAAACGCATGCGCCCCGTTCACCTCGTGCCAGGTAAACTGCGCGCCTACCTCATTCAGCCGCGCCAATACGGCCATCCGCCCTTCCAGGGGAATATGCGGGTCCTGCCGCCCCCATATCATCAGCAATTCCCCACGAATATCCGTCGCCCTGGCCAGCGAATCGTCCTGCATCCCCTTGCCCAGCCCACGCTTGTGAATGTCGGTCGCATAGAAGCACACCGTCGCCCGCACATCCGCGTTCAGCGCCGCCCGGTACGCCAGATGCCCGCCAATACAGATACCCATCGCTCCCAGTTGCCCGGTGCAATCCGGCCGCGTAGCCAAATGATCAAGTACTGCTCGCGAATCGGCATCATAGCTGGCCAGTTCCTTGGTCGTCTTCAGCGCGTTGCCGCGCTCGGTCCCCGCCTGGTCATAGGGAAATACCTCGCCCGCCTTCTCAAATTCGTGATAAATCTCTGGCATCGCGACGACGTATCCGTGCCCCGCCAGCATCCGCGCCGTCCGGGCAATCGGCCCCGTCACCTGAAATATCTCCGAGAAAAACACAATCCCCGGATACCGCCCCGCCGCCGCCGGCCTCACAATATGCGTCCGCATCGGCCCCCACGGGGTCGTCAACTCCACCTGCTCCTCAACCACAATCATCGCGCTCTCCCTGCAAATCTCCGCTGCCACACCACTCTACCAGCCATCGGCGTATCCAAAACGCCAATCGGGGAATTTGGAACTGCAAGCCACCGCCACCCGCAACTTGATAGACTTGCCCGTAGCATGGCCCCCAAACCAAACGCCGATCCCGAACGACTCGTCTCCGCCGCCCGCGCCGGTGAAGAAGACAGCTTCGAACTCAAGCTCCGCCCCCGCTGGCTCGGCGAATTCATCGGCCAGTCCAAAGCCAAGGAGCAGCTCGCCATCGCCCTCGAAGCTGCCAAATCCCGCGGCGAAGCGCTTGACCACGTCCTGCTCTTCGGCCCCCCAGGCCTCGGCAAAACTACCCTCGCCACCATCATCGCCAACGAAATGGACGTGGGCTTTCAGCAAACATCAGGCCCGGCGCTGCAGATTCAGGGAGATCTGACCGCGATCCTCACCAATCTGCGCGAAAAACAGGTCCTCTTCCTCGACGAAATCCACCGCATCCAGGCCGTACTCGAAGAAAAACTCTACACCGCCCTCGAAGACTACAAACTCGACATCATCATCGGCCAGGGTCCCGCCGCGCGCACCCACGTCATGGAGATTCGACCCTTCACCTTCGTCGCCGCCACCACCCGCCCCGGCCTGCTCTCATCGCCGCTGCGCTCCCGCTTTGGCATCATGCTGCGCCTCGAGTTCTATACCGAGGAAGAACTCCGCGTCATCGTCGAGCGCTCCGCCGAAGTCATGCAGGTCCCCATTGACGCCGACGGCGCCGCTGAAATCGCACTCCGTTCCCGCGGCACACCGCGCATCGCCAACCGCCTCCTGCGCCGAGTCCGCGACTACGCCCAGGTCCGCGGCAACGGCGACATCGACCGCAAAACCGCCCACGCCGCCCTCACGATGCTCGAAGTGGACGCGCACGGCTTCGACGAAATCGACCGCCGCCTGCTCATGACCATCATTCAGAAGTACGACGGCGGCCCCGTCGGCCTCGGCACCCTCGCCGCCATCCTCTCTGAAGACGAAGACGCCCTCGAAGAGGTCTACGAACCGTTCCTCATCCAGATCGGCTTCCTTGACCGCACCCCGCGCGGCCGCGTCGCAACTCGGCTCGCCTATGAACACTTCGGCCTGCCCCTGCCCCACAAGCAGACACCACTCTTCTAATCGAAACCTCAGCTGGAGAAGCACACATGGCTCGCACTGAATCCACAATGCTGGAACTCGGCACCATCGCCCCCGATTTTGCATTGACTGACGTCGTTACCGGAAACATCGTCCACCGCGATGACTCCCGTGGTCGCAAAGCGCTCCTGGTCATGTTTATCTGTACCCACTGCCCTTACGTAAAGCACGTCGAAACAGCGCTAGCACAGCTGGGCTCCGATTATGCTCAAAAGCCGATCTCCATCATCGCCATCAGTAGCAATGACGCCGTCACTCATCCCGACGACGGCCCCGTCGGACTCAGGCAGCAGGCACTCACCATGGACTTTCGGTTTCCCTACCTCTATGACGAAACCCAGCAAGTAGCCAGCGCATACCACGCCGCATGCACCCCAGATTTCTTCCTCTTCGATGCGGATTTCCATCTCGTCTACCGTGGGCAGTTCGACTCGAGCCGCCCCGGCAGCGGCGTCCCCGTCACCGGCAAAGATCTGCGCGCCGCAATCGACGCTGTCCTCGAGGGCAAGTCAGTTCCAGCAGACCAGCACCCCAGCCTCGGCTGCAATATCAAATGGAAAGAATAAACAGACGATAAATAACCCACCCTGGCTGGACCACCATTGGTCCATCCAGGGTGGGCCTGTAAGTGATAAAACTACAGCGTCAACCCCTTGAGATACTCACGGAACTTGCCGCCAAGATCTGCCCGGTTCAGCGCAAATTCGACAGTCGCCTGCAGCATCCCAAACTTGTCCCCGGCATCAAACCTCTTGCCCTCAAACGTAAATCCGTATACTTTCTCATGCTCCAGCAGTCCCAGGATTCCGTCTGTCAACTGCAGTTCGCCGCCTGCACCAAAACCCGTCTTCTCCAGTAACTCAAATACCCGTGGCGTCAAAACATAGCGGCCAATAATTGCCTGCTTCGACGGAGCCACTTCAAACTTGGGCTTCTCCACCATGCCCGTGCACTCATAGATCCGTTCGTCACTCGGGTCCTGCGCGCCAGCCAACACGCCATAAGCACTGATCCCCGGCCCTTCAATCGTCATCGTAGCCAGCACTGACCCCTGCCGCTCGTCATATACATCCATCATCTGCTTCAGACAAGGCACCTTGGCATCAATCACATCGTCCGCGAGAATTACCGCAAAAGGTTCATCGCCAACCAGTTGCTTTGCACATAACACAGCGTGTCCAAGACCGAGCGGCTCCTTCTGCCGGACATAGGAGATTCGCGCCAGAGAAGATATCTTGCGCTATATCTCCAGCAACTCCTTCTTGCCCTTCTTCTCCAGCGTTGCATCCAGTTCATAGCTGATGTCAAAGTGGTCTTCCATCGCGCCCTTGCCGCGCCCCGTTATGAAGATGATGTGCTCAATACCTGAAGCAATCGCCTCTTCTACGCCATATTGAATAATCGGCTTATCGACAAGCGGCAACATTTCTTTGGGGATTACCTTGGTTGCGGGGAGAAAGCGTGTGCCCAATCCGCCTGCGGGAAATACTGCTGTGCGTACCTTCTTGCTCATGCGTTGAATCCTTCCTGAAACACAGTTTTTGGATTACGAGGGGGGAACTCCCGAAAACACTTTGCAACAGTAAGTCAAAAAGATTGTACTGCATCAAGCACCCTGGTCGAGTCAATCTGAATGATAAGAAATTGATCGACCAGAGTGAGTGTAAACATCAAGTTACAGTGTCGGAGAATCATCGCCCAGCATCGACTTGCGTACAATCTTGATAGGCGGAAAACCCTCGCTCAGAAACGCATCATGAAACTTCTGCAGTGAGAAGGCGGCACCTTCCTTCTTGCGAAGATCTTCGCGCAGTTTCAATATCTCCAGCTTGCCCAGTGTGTAGTAAAGATAAGTCGCATCTGAGGTTCCACGCTTGGTTTCCACCACTCCTGTTTCATGCGACTGGTATCCCTCATCGACAAAGAACTTCACCGCCTCGTCGTAGGTCATCTTCCCCGTATGCATCTTGATGCCGACAACGAACCGCGAATCCCGCAGCAACGCATCCTGCAATTGACCAAGCCTCAGGAACTTCGCTTCACGCTCCGTCTTAGCGCCCACGCCCGGCTGGCCATAGCCTTCATCCAGCATCATCTGCTCGCAGTAATGTGCCCAGCCCTCGGCATTTGAAGCTGCGCCCAGCAACTTCCTCACGCGACTCTTCGCACTTGGCACCCAGAGGAACTGCACGTAGTGGCCGGGATAAGCTTCGTGCACCGCCGTGCTGATCACCGTGCCTACATTGAATGCATGCATGTAACCCTCAATCTCCGCCGGAGTCATCGCAGCATCCGGCAAAGTTACATTGAAGTAGGCCTCAGTTGCGTGCGCCTCAAACGGCCCCGGCGTATCCATCGAAGCAAACGTCGTTGCGCGCATGAAGGGGGGCGTCTCTTCAAGAATCGGCCGCACCTCAGAGGGAATCGTGACAATGTTGTGCGCGCGAATGAAGTGAATCAGCCCGTCAAATGTATCGCGAAAACTCTGCAGCAGCTTGTCTGGCGCAGGATGATTCTGCCCCAGCAGATCAAGTACCACGCGAGGATCCTTTTCCGGTTCAAGCTCCTTCGCGATTCGATTGAATTCCGCCTTGTTCTTATGTAGATCGGCATATGCAATATCCAGCAACTTGTCGAGCGGCGTATCTACCATTTCATCGAATGCAAGCTTCTTGCTGTACGTGTTCGCCCCAAAGCGAAAGTCCCCTTTGGATCGCGGCAGCAAGTCCGCTTTCAACCACGCCTGATATTCGTTCAGAGACTTGATAACCGCCGCATTGGTTGTCGCGAATTCTGCACTGAGCGCAGCATCCTTGACATCCGCAAAAGCGAGTGGCACATCATGCTCAAAGAAACTGACAATGCCCGGCAACTGCTCAATTGCGATTTCGGTATAAATCCGAGGAGGGTTCTTCAAGTTTGCACGTGCTTGATCGAGCGAGTTAGGCATCAGCTTCTCGCGCGCAATCAGTGAGCGCAGGCGCTCTTCCGGTGAAGCAAATTTACGCTCCATGAGTGAAAAAGCCGCATTCGAAATCGCACCGGAATAGTTGTCGGGATTCTTTTCCCAGGGGCGTATTGTTTCGAGCGTCAGCAACGTGCTGTGGATACTCGAAAGCACCAATGCGCGGTCCCCTTGCGCCGCCTCATCCAGGTCATGTGCCGGAATCTCCGAAATTCTTTTGTCGAACTTGTGCAACGCAACAATTTCAGCATCAATCGTGGCGCGAGAATTATCTTCGAGCCTGTTATCCCATTGGTGGTATCCAGCCAGCGTTCCCTGCGTCGGCTGAAACGCAAAAAATACGTCGTCAAAATATGCGTCAGAGGCTTGTAAAAAGGCCTTCTGTGCATCAGGCGATTTGGCTCGTGCGGCGAGTGGAAGCATAGCAGTAACTCCAAGAATGCAACACGCAATAGCTCTCTTCATTGGCTCTCTCTTCAATGGGGTTCATTCAAGCTGGTACCGGTTCAAGTTGGATTGCATCAAGCAGCGCCCGCGCCTCTGCCATCACCTTCATCGGATCACTCGGGCTCATTGCAGTCAAAGGATACTTCAGAATGCCCTGTGGCGTGAATTGCGCTCCCTTGCGCGCGTTCCTTGCAACCAACCGCATCAACCGCTCAGGGTCAACGGCAGCCTTCTCTGTGAATCGCACATGAAGCAGGTCGCGCTTGCGATCCAGTTGCGCCACGCCAACACTCTCACATGCAATGCGCAACCGTGCCGCCTCAAGCAAATGAACCGTATGCGCGGGCAGCGAACCGTATCGGTCTTCAAGCTCAGCCCGCACATCTGCAAGTACTTCATCTGTTCCGGCACCAGCAATCTTCTTGTACAGCCGCAGCCGTTGATTCTCTTCTGGCACGTAGCTCTCTTCGATGCGCAGAGCTATACCCAGGTTGAGCTGTGTCGCGGCGCGCTCATCATCCTTCTCGCCCTTCAGTTCACGCACAGCCTGCTCCAACATGGTCGTGTACATCTCAAAGCCCACTGCCTCGATATGCCCACTCTGTTGCCCGCCAAGCATATTACCCGCGCCGCGCAATTCCAGATCAAGCGCCGCTATCTTGAAGCCCGCACCAAGATCACTGAACTCCTTCAGAGCCGCAAGCCTGCGCCGCGCAATGTCGGTCAACTCCTGCTCCGGCGGTATCAACAGATATGCATAAGCCCGCCGATTCGAGCGCCCCACACGCCCGCGCAACTGATATAACTCACTCAAACCATGCCTGTCAGCGCGATTGATCAGCATCGTATTCGCCAGCGAAATATCAAGTCCGTTTTCGATAATCGAAGTTGCCACCAGCACGTCATACTCGCCATGAATGAACGCCAGCATCACCTTCTCAAGCTCTGATTCACCCATCTGCCCATGACCAACAACCACCCGCGCCGCAGGCACTAACTCGTGAATCTTCGCTGCAATTTCATAGATACTCTCAACGCGGTTATGAACGAAATAAACCTGCCCGCCACGCTCCATCTCCAACTCAATCGCCGACCGCACCAGCTTCTCGTCAAACTTTGCGACGACTGTCTGAATCGCCATGCGATCCTTCGGCGGCGTCTCAATCACGCTCATGTCGCGCAGTCCGATCAGGGACATATGCAGCGTCCGCGGTATCGGCGTCGCGCTCATCGCCAGCACATCAATCGCCCGCTTCATCTGCTTCAATCGCTCCTTGTGCTTCACCCCAAAGCGCTGCTCTTCATCCACAATCAGCAAGCCCAGGTCGAGAAACTTGATGTCCTGCGAGAGCAGCCGGTGCGTGCCGATGAGGATATCGACTTTCCCCGTCTCTGCCTTCTCAAGAATTGCCTTCTGCTCCTTCGCCGTGCGAAAGCGTGAAATCATTTCGACATTGATCGGGAACTGCGCAAAGCGCTTCTTGAACGTCTCGTAATGCTGAAACGCAAGGATGGTTGTCGGCGTCAGCACCGCCACCTGCTTGCCATCCTGCACCGCCTTGAAAGCAGCGCGCATGGCCACTTCCGTCTTGCCATAACCAACATCGCCGCAGAGCAGCCGATCCATCGGTCGCGTAGACTCCATGTCCCGCTTGATGTCCGCAATTGCATTCAGCTGATCATCTGTTTCCGTATAGTCAAACGCCTCTTCAAACTCCAGCTGGAATTCATTATCAACATTGAATTGATGACCCTTCGCTGCCTGGCGTTCCGCGTATAACTTGAGCAACTCATCAGCCATATCCGCCATGGCCTTCTTCACTCGCGCGCGCGTCTTCGTCCACTGCTGTGAACCAAGCTTGTTCAGTACCGGCGCCGGCCCGGCATCTGTCGACCTGTATTTCTGAATCAAGTCAAGCCGCGTCAATGGCACATACAGCCGCGCCTGATCGGCAAATTCAAGAATCATGAATTCAACCGTCAACCCATCCTGCTCAATTTCCTTCAGGCCCATGTAGCGGCCAATGCCGTGCTCCACATGCACCACATAGTCGCCAATTGCAAGATCGCGAAAGTCAGATACAAACGCAGCCGTCTTGGATTTCCGCGGCTCCAGACGCGCCGTAACATCGGCCTCATCCGACATGTCATTCGCGCCAAATAATATAAACTTCTGCTCTGGACAACTAACACCTGCCGCGAGCTGCGCACGCACAATCACCGGTACGCGCATATCTCCGGCTAAGTGGCTCGTTTCGTCATAGAGATTCTCACTGCCCGCATGTTGTGTTCTGCTGCCCAGTCGGTACGGCAAGTGATACTCGCGCAGCACCGTGGCCAGCCGCTCCACCTCAGGCTGATTCGGTGCGGCCAGCAGAATACGCTGCTCCTGCGCAATTAGCGCACGTATCTGCTCGACAAACGCCGGAATCGAACCGTGAAATCGCAGCGTCGGCCGCGTCGCAAACTCAACCTCGCCAAGCGTGGTATCTTCATCGAGAATGTCAACCGCGCCCAGTTGATCCAGATCCAGCCCCGGAAACGAACCAAGCATTGCCTGCAATAACTCAGGCCTTATGTAAATGTCTTCCGGCTGAATCAGCGATCCAATCCCCGACCGATCGTGTCTCTGCTCTACCTTGTTCCACCAGCGGTCAATCTGGTTGCGCACCATCGCCGGCTCTTCAACGAACAGCGCGCACTTGGGCAGCAATTTGAGCAGGTGCGTATCGGCTCCAGCGACTGCGGCAAAAAACTCCCACCCTGGAAAGATCGTTACTCCCTGCGCCGTCGCCAGGTCCGCAAACGAATCCTCTTCACCCTCTTCATCCGAGTCTTCAATCCGCTTCCGGCTCAGCCGCGCATGCACCGCAGCCAGCAGTTTCTCGTTCGCAGGAGTCTCAGTTAGCGGTAAGAGCAAAGCCTCATCCAGCGCCGAAGCTGACCGCTGTGTTTCAGGGTCAAACTTGCGCATCGACTCGATTTCGTCGCCAAAAAACTCCACTCGAATCGGCCGGTCCGCCTCCGGTGAATACACATCCAAAATGCCACCGCGCCGTGCAAATTGCCCCGGCATTTCAACCAGGTCCACTTGCACATAGCCGACAGCCCCAAGGTGGTCCATCAACATGCTGATATCTATCTCTTCACCGCGCTCCATCTTCAGCGCCAGGCCTGCATAGTAGCTGCGCGGAAACAACCGGAGAGCCAGCGATTCAACCGGAGCGATGATAATCGACGCATATCCGCTGACAAACTTCCACAGCACCGCCGCACGCTGCTCCTGAATGTCCGGGTGTGGCGACAGATTTTCAAACGGAAGCACATCGTGCGCGGGCAGCCGCAATACGCGTTTCGGATCAATCGCGCCCGTCAGATCGCAACCGGCCCGCAACGCAAGTTGCAGCGCCTCCGCAGCCTTGTTATCCGGTACCACAACAATCACCGGCTCTTTTGCCGCGCGCGCAAAGAGGGGAATGTACAAAGCCCGAGCGGTCGCCGTCAATCCAGACACACGCCTGCGCCCCGTACCGAGGCTCAGATGCCTGCGTACGCGGTCAAAGGCGGGGGAGTGCTCCAGCTCCGCCAGGATTTCGCGGACAAACGGGAGGATCATTCTCCCTCAAGTCTAGCAGCCAATAGCGAAGACACAGTGAAAGTTGCATCAATCCGCCACACTCGACGCGGGTTTCCGCAATGGCATACAGTGAAGTGTTACGTGTGGAGGCGGGTATGAAGGCATTGGTCAAAAGTCAGGCTGCGCGAGGCCTGTGGCTCGAAGACATTCCCAAACCAACCATCGGCATCAACGACGTGCTCATCCGCGTTCGTTACGCCGGTATCTGCGGCACAGACGTGCACATCTTTCAGTGGGATGACTGGGCGCAGAAAACCATCAGAGTCCCCATGGCCATCGGTCACGAATTCGTCGGCGAGGTCGTCGAAGTCGGGTCCAACGTCAATGATTTCTATCCCGGCGACATCGTCAGCGGCGAGGGCCACGTTGTCTGCGGCCGCTGTCGTAATTGCATGGCCGGCCGTCGTCATCTCTGCGCCAATACCCAAGGCGTCGGCGTCAATCGCGCCGGAGCCTTCGCCGAATACATCGCCCTCCCCATGACCAACATCTGGCGGCACCATCCCGGCATCGATCACGAGGTCGCCGCCATCTTTGACCCTTTTGGCAACGCCGTCCACACCGCGCTTTCCTTCCCCGTACTCGGAGAAGATGTGCTCATCACCGGCGCTGGCCCCATCGGCCTCATGGCCATCCCTGTCGTCCGCCACGCCGGCGCACGCCACGTCGTCGTCACTGACATGAATCCCTACCGCCTCGACTTAGCCCGCAAGATGGGCGCAACCGTCGCCGCCAGCCCCGCCGACACTTCGCTCGTCGAGATACAACAGCAGTTAGGCATGCTAGAGGGCTTTGACGTCGGCCTCGAAATGTCTGGTAGCCCCGCTGCACTCAAAGATATGATCGCAGGCATGTGCCACGGCGGCAAGATAGCCATCCTCGGCATCCCCGCCAAAGAAATGATGATGGACTGGCGTCAGGTTATCTTCAACATGATCACCATCAAAGGCATCTACGGGCGCGAAATGTACGATACCTGGTACAAGATGTCGGTCATGATTGAGTCCGGCCTCGACATAACTCAAGTCATAACTCACCGCTACGCATTTGAAGACTTTCAATTGGGCTTCGACGCCATGATCTCCGGCCAGACCGGCAAGGTCGTCCTCGACCTGACCAATCTGTAACCAGAACGATTTGTCATGCTGAACGCAGTGAAGGACCTGCTTTTGCCCTTGCCTTTGCCTTTCTAGCTGTCATTCCTGAAGGGAATCTGCTGTTGTTTACAGCCAAAATCCGGGTACTCCACCATGAGTCTTTGCCTTTCACACTCCACACTTCACACTCACACTGTGTCCACCGGGGGCCATCATGTACGGATCGTTCCAGCAACATCTCCAAACCCGTCTCGCCGAAATTGAATCCGCCGGCCTCACCAAACGCGAGCGCGTCATCTCCAGCCCGCAGCAGGCCGAAATCACCGTCAACCAAGGCGCACCCGTCCTCAACCTCTGCGCCAATAACTACCTCGGCCTCGCCAACCATCCTGCCATCGTCGCCGCCGCCCACCAGGCCCTCGACCAATGGGGATACGGACTCGCCAGCGTCCGCTTCATCTGCGGAACACAGTCCATCCACAAGCAGCTTGAAGACCAGCTAAGCAGCTTCCTCGGCATGGAAGACACCATCCTCTACGGCTCCTGCTTCGACGCCAACGGAGGCCTCTTCGAAACGCTGCTAGGCCCAGAAGACGCCATCATCTCCGACGAACTCAACCACGCCAGCATCATCGACGGCATCCGCCTCGCCAAGTCTGCAAAGTACCGCTACAAAAACTGCGACATGGCCGATCTTGAAGTTAAGTTGCAAGAAGCCAGCGGCGCACGACACCGGCTCATCGCCACCGACGGCGTCTTCTCCATGGATGGCTACATCGCCAATCTGAAAGCGATATGCGATCTGGCCGACAAGTACGACGCATTGGTCATGGTCGATGATTCCCACGCCGTCGGCTTCGTCGGCGAAAATGGCCGCGGCACCCCTGAGCACTGCGGAGTAGAAGGCCGCATCGACATCCTCACCGGCACCCTCGGCAAAGCCCTCGGCGGCGCCAGCGGCGGCTACACCAGCGGCCGCAAAGAGATCATCGAACTCCTCCGCCAACGCTCCCGCCCCTATCTCTTTTCGAACTCAGTAGCCCCGCCGATCGTGGCGGCATCGCTCAAAGTCCTCGAACTCGTCAGCCAGTCTGAAGACTTACGCGAACATCTCCGCGACAACACAGAATACTTCCGCAACGCCATGACCGAAGCCGGCTTCAATATCCTTCCCGGCGAGCATCCGATTGTCCCCGTCATGTTCGGAGACGCCTCCACCGCATCGCGCATGGCAGAGTTACTACTCGCCAAAGGCGTCTACGTAGTAGCGTTCTCCTATCCAGTAGTCCCCATGGGCAAAGCCCGCATCCGCACCCAAATCTCCGCCGCCCACACCCGCGAAGAACTTGAGTTCGCAGTGAAGTGCTTCATCGAAGCCAAGGAGGAGCTAGAGGCGCACTAGCCAGCAGCCTTGTAGATATAGGCCTACTTATCCACTTTCGACCGCACTGGTTTGCCGTCGCCGATATAAGCTATGAACGTGATCACAAGCCTCAAAACTCTCGAAATCGCACGGAATCCAAGCCGCCGATATAGAATCGGCAATGTTTCTACGCTAGAAGACATCCCTGAAGTTCTGAAAGCATGCTCTGCTCACTTCATTCTTCTAATAGCTATAGACGCTTCATCAATTGAGGATGAACGAATCAGCGTAATCGCCAAAACTCTTTTATCGCGAGGGCTCGCGGGGTTTTCAGTGTGGGGACCCGATTGCTCGAGAGTTCACGATCTGTTTGATCTGGAACGTGATCCAGACGAGAGCGATGAAACATTAGTAGTTACCACGTGGCACGAAAACGAGCCGATTTCTGAAGCCGTTTGCTATTTTGATCTAAACGCCTACCCTTCTTCTGACTTCGAGTCGGATTGCTCGGATTGGGTCACAATTGCTGTAGGCAGTGAGAGCTGGGAGGAAGAGATCAGCGCAGCCCTCACCAAGGGTTTTGATGATTAAAGAAAGATCAAACAGAGCAGTCGATGCCTTGAATCAAGAAATCACTTCCCCAGCGCCTTAGTAAACGCATAGAAAAAGCCCAGCGACTTAGCATAAGAATCCACCGGCAGCCGCTCATCCTGCCCATGCGCGCGATCATCATCCCGCTCCAGCGCAATCGCCGAAAATCCATAGCTCGGAATCCCCGCCTGTGCAAAATAGATCGAGTCGCTCGCCCCATTCTCCATCACCGGCGTCACCGGCGTTCCCGGCCAGATTGTGTTGACCAGCTCCGTCAGCGGCTCAAACACTTCCTTCAGCGGCGGCGGAGGCACAATCGCCTTCCGGTCCGGAGCCGTGTCGCTCACCTCCCCCGCATCCGACACATACTTCACCGTCAGCTGCGGATTCCCAAAAATCCCAATCAATTCCTTGCGAATCTGTTCCGGCGAATGCCCCGGAAAGATGCGGCAATTCACATTCGCCTGCGCCGTCTGCGCCAGTGCGTTGTTGGCATGCCCGGCCGCCAGCCGCGTCGCCACACAAGTCGTCCGAAAATTCGAATTGAACCCCGGCTCCGCCGAAAGCCGCGCAGCCGCTTCCATATCCGGCGGCGTCGCCAATATCTTCCGAATGTCCTCCGCAGTCTGCCCCTTTTCCTGCTTGCTCAGCGCCTCAAAGTATGCCCGCGTCACCCCGTTCAGCTCAAAAGGAAAGCTGTACGACTGCAGCTTGTTCAGCGCCGCCGTCAGCTCATAGATCGCGTTGTCGGGCCGCGGCCGCGAGCTGTGCCCACCCGGATTCGTCGCCGTCACCTGGTAGTCCGCATACACCTTCTCGGTCGCCTCCACGTCAGCCACGATCGGCTTGCCGTGCTCCAGCTCAATTCCGCCCGAGTCAGGATTGATCACGAACGCCGCGTCCACCAGCTCCCGGTGATTCTGGACCAGCCAGTCCGCTCCGTTATAAGACCCGCCTTCCTCGTCCGCCGTCAGCGCCAGCACCAGGTGCCTCGCCGGCTTGTACCCCTCACGATGAAGCCGCAGAAATGTCGCCACCAGCGCCGCATCAGAATCCTTCATGTCCTGCGTGCCCCGCCCGTAGTAGTACCCGTCCTTCTCCACAAATTTGAATGGGTCCGTATGCCAGTCCTTGGGCAGCGCCTCGACCACATCAATATGCCCCAGGAACAGCACTGGCTTCGCTGAACTGGTCCCCTTGATCCGCACCACCAGATTCTGCTTGTGCGGCGCAGGCCCCAGCAGGTGCACTTCGCTCGCCGCAAAGCCCGCATCCATAAACCGCTTCTGCATCGCCACGGCCGCATTGGTCACATTGCCCAGCGTCGTGTCCGTCGTGTTGATCTCGATCAGTTCCTTGAAAATCCCAATCGCCTCCGCGCGGTCCGCCGCGCTTGTCGGCGTAATCAGCGGCGCAACGGTCTGGCCACGAAGTAAAGGCGCGCAAAATCCAGAGGTAACGACGGCAGTAGCAACAAGTACTCTGAGGGCAGAATTTGACATGAACAGATTGTACTCGCCACCCACCACCCATCAGGTTCGCCCCCGGCAGTTGATTTAAGGAAACGGATTTACTCAAGGCGTTTTGACACGCTCAACCAAAGAATTGGGTTGCATCTTCCACCTGAAAACGCATATCTTTGCTCCGGCTTTTCCAAGGAGTTTTTTATGCGCCCAAACCTTCCCCTCTCCGCTGCCCTTCTGGCCGCCACCCTGAGCCTCCTCCCGATTGCTGCCCAGGCTGCACCTCACGCACGGCCCAAAATCACCGGCATCTCCCACCTCGCCGTCTACACCTCAGACCCCGCAGCCACCGACCACTACTACGCGCAGATCATCGGCGCAGCCAAGCAGCCCGACCCCGAAGACCCCAAAGGCGTCCGCTACGCCGTCAGCGCCACCCAGTTTGTTGACGTCCTGCCGCTGCCCGCCAACGCCGGCGTCAGCTCAGTCAACCGCCTCGACCATACCGCGTGGAACACCGACAACGCCGAAGCCATGCGCCTTTACCTCGCCGACAAAGGCTGGAAGACCCCCGCCAAAGTCACCCGCAACTCCGACGGCAGCAAGAGCTTCCGCGTCCTCGACCCCGAGCAGAATGTCGTTGAATTCGTCCAACCCGCCGCCAACGCCAAGGCCCCTGAAGCCACCAAAGCCATCGGCCACCACATCATCCATCTCGGCATCATGGTCCACTCCCGCGAGGCCGAAGACAAGTTCTACTCGGAGCTCCTCGGCTTCCGCCCCTACTGGTTTGGCGGCATGACCGAGACCAAGCTCGACTGGGTCTCGCAGCAGACCCCGGACAGCCACGACTGGCTCGAATACATGCTCACCAGCGGCACAGTCAACATGGGCACCGGCGCCGGCATACCCGCAGGCATGACCCAGCAATCCCTCGGCGTCCTCGACCACCTTTCCATCGGCGTCCCTTCCGTCCCCGAAGCCTACAAGAAGCTCGCCGCCGAGAACCGCTTGACCGGACGCACCGATAAGAGCGCCAAGATCGGCCGCGACGGCAAATACCAGTTCAACCTCTACGACCCCGACGGCATCCGCCTCGAACTCATGGAGTTTCACGCCACCGAAAAGCCCTGCTGCTCGCCCTTCACCGCCGACGACCCGGCAGAATAGGCAATTCCGGCCTCGTAAAGCCTTTTAATTTACCCAGATGGAAATGCCGTTATAAGATGACCCTCGTTGGTCTGGTCGCTGCTTCGATGCTCCGGATTTTCCATATCCGGGGCGTCGGAACAGCCGAAGAGCCAGACGCATCGGGAGGCACGTACCGTGCGCGTTGGATTGTTTACCAGGGAATACCCACCACAGGTCTACGGCGGCGCCGGAGTCCACGTTGAATACCTGAGCCGCGAGCTCGCCAAACTCATCGAAGTCGAGGTCCACCCCTGGGGTCCACAGCAATCCGACGCCGCCAACCTCCACGTCCGAGGCGCAGAACCCTGGTCTGAAATCTCTGACGGCACCACCGGCAAATTCAAAGGCGCACTCGAAGCCCTCAGCCTCAACCTCACCCAGGTCAAAGCGCTCGAAGGAGTCGATGTCGTCCACACTCACACCTGGTACGTGTCGATGGCCGGCTACCTTGCCAAAAAGCTCTACGGCATCCCCTTCGTCCTCACCACCCACTCCCTCGAACCCCTCCGCGCCTGGAAGGCCGAGCAGCTCGGCACCGGCTATGCCATGAGTTCGTGGATGGAGAAAACCGCCATCCTCGACGCCGACGCCATCGTCGCCGTTTCGCAAGGCACCCGCGCCGACATCCTCAAAGCCTACCCCGAGGTTGACCCCGCCCGCATCCACGTCATCTACAACGGCATCGACCTCGCCGAATACCAGAAAACCCCCAACACCCAGGCGCTCACCGACTACGGCGTCGACCCTGCCGTGCCCTACATCCTCTTCGTCGGCCGCATCACCCGCCAAAAAGGCGTCACCCACCTCGTCGACGCCATCCGCTACCTGCCCTCCGACACTCAAATCGTCCTCTGCGCCGGCGCACCCGACACCCCAGAAATCGCTGCCGAGCTCCGCCAAAAAGTTGACGAAGCCCGCCAGCACCACCCCCGCATCGTCTGGATTGAAAAAATGGTCACCAAGGCCGAGGCCATCCAGCTCTACTCCAACTGCCAGCTCTTCTGCTGCCCCTCCGTCTACGAGCCCTTTGGCATCATCAATCTCGAGGCCATGGCCTGCCGCGCCCCCGTCGTCGCCTCCGCTACCGGCGGCATCAAAGAGGTCGTCGTCGAGGGCGTAACCGGCCACCTTGTTCCGTTCGAACAAGACCCCGTCACCAGCTTCCCCAGCGACCCCGAGCAGTTCGCCAAGGACCTCGCCGCGCGACTCAACCAACTGCTCCTCGACCCCGAAAAATGCCGCCGCTTCGGCGACGCAGGCCGCCAGCGAGTCGAAGACATCTTCAGTTGGACCGCCATCGCCCGGCAGACCGTCCAACTCTACGAAACCCTCATCGCCGAATTCAAAGCCAGGCCCTGAAGAGCACTAAAAGGGGTTGTCATCCTGAACGAAGTGAAGGACCTGCTTTTCACACTCACACTAGCCCAACAACCTCGGCAACCCAGACGGGAACGGAATCACCATGACACTCACTAAACACGACGGACGCCAGCGCGTCGTCATTGAAGGCATCTCCCCAGAAGTCGACGGCGGCCGCTTCCCCGCCAAGCGCACCATCGGCGACCAGGTCCGCGTCGAGGCCGACATCTTCACCGACGGCCATGACTCCATCGCCGCTTCCCTGCTCGCCCACCGCGAGGGCTCCGACCAGTGGACCGAAATCCCCATGCACCCCCTCACCAACGACCGCTGGTACGCCGCCTTCCGCGTCAGCGAACTCGGCCGCTACGGCTTCAAAGTCCAGGGCTGGATTGACCACTTCGAAACCTGGCGTCGCGACCTGCTCAAGCGCATCAAGGCCGAGAGCGACGCCAACGTTGACTACCTCATCGGCGCAGACCTCATCGAGGCCGCAGCCGCCCGCGCCAAAAAAGCCAAAGCCGCCGCCGATGCAAAATGGCTCACCCAGCGCGCCGCTGAGCTGCGTTCCGGCAATCCGGTCGCAGCTCTCCGCACCCCCGCCACCGACTCCGTCCTCCACGAAATCGCCCTCCGCTACCCCGACAAGCGCTTCGCCACCCTCTCCGACCGCGAAACCTTCATCGTCGTCGACCCCGTTCACGCCCGCTTCAGCGCCTGGTATGAATTCTTCCCCCGCTCCGCCTCTTCGGAAATCGGCAAGCACGGCACCTTCTCGGACTGCGAAAAGCGCCTTCCCTACGTCGCAGGCATGGGCTTTGACGTCGTCTACATGCCGCCCATCCACCCCATCGGCCGCAAATTCCGCAAAGGCCCCAACAACAATCCAGAATCAAAACCCGGCGACGAAGGCAGCCCCTGGGCCATCGGTTCCATTGAAGGCGGCCACAAATCCATCCTCCCCGCCCTCGGCACCCTCGAGGATTTCCGCAGCTTCGTCTCCGCCGCCAATGAGCACAACCTGCTCATCGCCATGGACATAGCCTTCCAGTCAGCCCCCGACCACCCCTACGTCGCTAAGCACGAAAACTGGTTCAAAAAACGACCCGACGGCACCATCCAATACGCCGAAAACCCGCCCAAGAAGTACCAGGACATCTACCCCTTCGACTTTGAAAGCGATGACTGGGTCGGCATGTGGCAAGAGCTGAAGTCCGTCTTCCTCTACTGGGTCCAGCAGGGCGTCACCGTCTTCCGCGTCGACAATCCCCACACCAAGGCCTTCCCCTTCTGGGAGTGGGTCATCACCGAGGTCAAGCGCGATCACCCTGAAGTCCTCTTCTTCGCCGAAGCCTTCACCCGCCCGAAAATCATGTACCGCCTCGCCAAGCTCGGCTTCAGCCAGTCCTACACCTACTTTCCCTGGCGCAACGCCAAGGCTGAAATCACCACCTATCTCACCGAGCTCGCCCAGACCCCGGTCCGCGAATTCTTCCGCCCCAACCAGTGGCCCAACACTCCTGACATCCTCACCGAGTTCCTCCAGATCGGTGGCCGCGCCGCCTTCGTCATCCGCCTGCTGCTCGCCTCCACCCTCGGGTCAAACTACGGCATCTACGGCCCCGCCTTTGAATTGCAAGAGCACCTCCCCGTCAAGCACGGCAGCGAAGAATACCTCAATTCAGAAAAATACGAAATCCGCTCCTGGAACCTCGACGATCCCAAAAGCCTCCGCCGCCTCATCACCCTCGTCAACGGCATCCGCAAAGACAACGAAGCCCTGCAGACCGACTGGTCCCTCAAGTTCCACCCCACCGACAACGACCAGATCATCTGCTACAGCAAAGAGTCCGAGGACCGTACCAACCTCATCATCGTCGTCGTCAACCTCGACCCCCACCACACCCAGGCCGGTAACCTCAACCTGCCCCTCTACGAACTCCAAATCCCCGAAGACCGCGGCTTCGAGGCCGAAGACCTCCTCACCAGCGACCGCTTCCTCTGGCACGGCCCCCGCAACTTCGTCTCCCTCGACCCCAACCGCCTCTCCGGCCACATCCTAAAAATCCACCGCAAAATGAAAGTAGAAACCGACTTCGAATACTTCCTGTAAAAGCAACTCCAATCAGCACCAAAGGCGCGACACGATCCCAGCCCGGCCAATCGGGCCGGGAAATGTTCGCCAACTTAGACAGTTAAGGGCCAACCGCCCGCTCGATAGCGAAGCGCCCGATGGGACCCGCTGATTCTTGCTCGACAATAACCGCGTAGACAAGTAATAATGGCCAGCGGAAAACGTTTCCGGAGGCCGCCATGCCCAACTTCCTCATCTCAAGACGCAACTTCGCCAAGCTCTCCACAGCCTCCGTCGCAGCCGTTCTCACTGACAACTTCGCCGCCAAGCTCGACGCCCAGCAGCCGCCCCACGAAATCACCAGCGCCTCCGTCCCCACCGACCCCATCGCCCCCGGCATCCAGGAGGGCACACTCCACGAGCCCGCCCCTTTTGCTGGTACCATCAATTTCCCGGCCAAATCCGCCCGCAAAAGTCTCCACATCCAGGCACAGCCCTTCCCCCTCACCCAGGTCCGCCTCCTGCCCAGCGCCTTCAAAGACGCGGAAGTCGCCAACCTCCGCTACCTCCACGCCCTCAACGCTGACCAGCTCCTGCACACCTTCCGCCTCACCGCCGGCCTGCCCTCCACCGCCCAACCCCTCGGCGGATGGGAAAAGCCCGATTGCGAACTCCGCGGCCACTTCGCCGGCGGCCACTATCTCTCTGGCCTCGCCCTCGCCTATGCCTCCACCGGCGATGCCGCGCTCAAGGCCAAGGCCGACTCCATGGTCGCCGTCCTCGCGGAATGCCAATCGCGTCTCGGCACCGGCTACCTCAGCGCCTTTCCACCTGAACTTTTTGACCGCCTCCGCGCCCGCAAAGAGGTCTGGGCACCCTTCTACACCCTCCACAAAATCATGGCCGGCCTGCTCGACGTCCACCAGCTCTGCGCCAATGCCCAGGCCCTCTCGGTCCTCAAAGGCATCGCCGACTGGACCGGAACCTGGACCGCCGCCCTCACTGAAGACCAGATGCAGATGGTCCTCGACACCGAGTACGGCGGCATGAACGATATCCTCTACCAACTCGCCGTTGTTACCGGCGATGACAGCTACGCCGCTATCGGCGACCGCTTCACAAAGAAGCGCTTCTTCAATCCGCTCGCCCTGCAGCGCGATGAACTCGTCGGCCTGCACACCAATACCCACATCCCCCAGGTCATCGGCGCAGCCCGACGCTATGAAATCACCCGCGACACCCGCTTCCGCGACGTCGCACAAACCTTCTGGCGTCAGATCGTCGAAACCCGCGCCTACGCAACCGGCGGCACAAGCAACAACGAGGGCTGGCTCGTCGGCCCGAACCGCCTGGCCAAAGAGATCACCCTCGGCACCTCCACCAACGAGTGCTGCTGCGCCTACAACATGATGAAGCTGACCCGCGCCCTCTACACCTGGTCCGCCGACCCGCGCTTCTTCGACTACTACGAGCGCCTGCTCTACAACCACCGCCTCGGCACGATCGACACAATCGACACCTCAGCCGCAAAGTCCGGCATGACCCAGTACTACCTCGGCGTCGTTCCCGGCTCCTGGCGCACCTTTGGCACCCCAACCGACAGCTTCTGGTGCTGCAACGGCACCGGCGTCGAAGAATACGCCAAGCTCAACGACAGCATCTACTTCCACAATGAAGACAGCCTCTTCATCAACCTTTTTATCCCCTCGACGCTCCATTGGGCAGAAAAAGGCCTCCGCCTCCGCCAGCAGACCCGCTTCCCCGAGCAGCCCAGCACAGAGTTCGTCTTTGAAGCGGCCCCCGCCTCTCCGCTCACCCTCAAACTGCGCATTCCGTCTTGGGTCGCAACTTCGCCAGTCGTGTCGATAAACGGCCATGCGATCGAAGCCGCAGCCGCACCCGGCAGCTATCTCACCCTCCATCGGGCGTGGAAAGCCGGAGACACAGTCCGCCTCGAACTCCCCATGAAGCTCACCGCAGAAGCCATGTCCGACGACCCGGAGTTGCAGGCCATCTTCTACGGTCCAATCCTGCTCGCTGGCACATTCGGCAGCGAAGGCCTCCAGCCGGAGTCCATCGAAAACAAGATGGGCCCCGACCTGCGCAAGCACCCTTTCGAGGTGCCTGCGCTCAGGGTCAGCAGCGAAGAACCAGGTAGCTGGCTGCAGCCTGCTTCTGGCTCGCTCGTCTTCCACACCACCCACCAGCGTCAGCAGTTCACCCTGCAGCCATTCCACCAGGTCCGTGACCAGCGTTACACCGTCTACTGGCGCATCAACGCCAACCCGGAAATGTCCTCTTAATCAAGGATGGAATGCCCTAGCACTTTTTATGAGGCTTCTTGACCATAATCTCAAACGGCAGCCAGTCCGATAGCCGCTTCGTATCCACTTCTGCATCCCCTGCCTGGGGGCTCAGCGACGATCTGGCAAGCGCTGCAGATGCGCTCACCTTTCCTTCAACGCAATAAGCTGCGAGATAGTCTGCCATCGCTTTGCTCGTCCGGTCAAGATAATCCGCAGGTAGTGATCCCGTTTCCCCACGAACATCCGCCGGAGTCCCGATCATCCGATGTTGCACAGGCTCTTTCCCTGCCCCACCCGGAACCGTAAACCGCATCACTAAAATCACGCGCGTTTCCAGCGAGTCAGGATTCGCAGTGAACTTGATTGCCGGAATTGAGACGGAAGCCGGATTCGGCGTGCCCGTCTTCGTGTCCAACGCAAGCCGGTATGGTAAACCCTTCCATTTCGGCTCAACCGGTATGCCGGAACCCTTGTTCGCCTGGCTGCCACACCCCACGAGAAGTGCCAATCCAAGCGCTAAAATCATCCCTTTTTTCACGCGTTTCTCCTCTGTCTTTTGAGCTCCGCGCAAGAATATCACATGGGTGTCTCTTTGCAATGTGACAGTTAAAGGCCCCCCGCTTTCCTCATCCGGAACCTCAAATCGGACCCTCGGAACACTGTGCTACGCCTCGTATTGCGTATCGCTCACATGCTCCATCCAGTCCACCGTCTTGCCGTTCAGCTTTTCCTGAATGGCTGTGTGGGTCATCGCCGTCGTCGGCGCAGCACCATGCCAGTGCTTCTCTCCCGGCGCAAACCAGATCACGTCTCCCGGCCGTATCTCTTCAATCGGCCCACCCCACCGCTGCGCCCGCCCGCAGCCACTTACCACCACCAGTGTCTGCCCCAGCGGATGTGTATGCCAGGCCGTCCGCGCCCCCGGCTCAAAGGTCACACTCGCCCCAACCACCCGCGCCGGATCAGTTGCGTCAAACAACATATCTACCCGCACAGTGCCCGTAAACCAATCCGCCGGACCCTTCATCGAAGCCTTCGTTCCAACTCGCGTAATTTCCATGTCTTCGCCTCCTCCAAAAAAGTCTCTCAACCACTACCCAAACCGCGCAGGCACCCGCACACAGCAAGCGCCCGCCTGTCCTCTAAAGCCCGGTCATCTTTTCAACCGCCTCTGGATACCGCGCCCCCTCGATCGTGATCTTTGCCGCGGCATCTTCTATCTGCTGCAAATCCTCGGCGGTAAGTTCCACATCCACCGCGCCTAAGTTTTCCTCCAGCCGGTGAATCTTCGTCGTACCCGGTATCGGCACCATCCACGGCTTCTGCGCCAGCAGCCAGGCCAGCGCAATCTGCGCCGGTGTCGCGCCTTTATGCGTCGCGATAACAACCAGCAAGTCCACAAGCTTCCGGTTCGCCATCCGCGCCTCTGCAGAAAACCGCGGAATCACGCTGCGGAAATCCGTCTTTTCAAACGAGGTCGCCTCATCCATCTTGCCCGTCAAAAAGCCCTTCCCCAGCGGACTGAACGGCACAAAACCAATCCCAAGCTCCTCGAGCGTCGGGATAATCTCCTCCTCCGGCTTCCGGTACCACAGCGAATACTCGCTCTGCAAGGCCGTCACCGGCTGCACCGCATGCGCCCGGCGAATCGTCTGCGCACCCGCCTCTGACATGCCAAAATGCTTCACCTTGCCCTCGGCAATCAGGTCCTTCACCGCCCCCGCCACATCTTCAATCGGCACCGCAGGGTCCACCCGATGCTGGTAAAAAAGGTCAATCGCCTCAATCCGCAGCCGCTTCAGCGAGGCCTCTGCGACCTGCTTGATCCGCTCTGGCGTGCTATTGAGCCCCTGCCACCCCGGGCTGCCGTCCGGGTTCAGATTAAAGCCAAACTTGGTCGCAATCGCCACCTTCCCGCGATACGGCTCCAGAGCCTCGCCCACCAGCTCTTCGTTGTTGAACGGCCCATAGACCTCCGCCGTATCAAAGAAAGTAACGCCTCGGTCCGCAGCCGCGCGCACCAGGGCGAGTACCTCTGGCTTCTCTGGAAATGGTGCATACGAAAAGCTCAGACCCATACAACCCAGCCCAAGCGCCGATACTTCCAACTTGCCTGCTCCCAACGTTCGCTTCTGCATCGCAAATCCTCCTCAGGCGCATCCGCGCCCATTCCTTTTCCTATCGCTCAACTTAGAAAAACAGCGTATAGCTCGTCGCAAATGTCACTGCGTCACTTACCCTCGGCGTGATCGCCGGTCCGTGAATATAACTCAGTCCCGCAGCTAAATAGTTACCCCGCCTTACATGCAGCGAATAGCTCCCCGTAAGCGAAGCCGAATTCCGCCAGACCGTCTTTCCCGCCGCTACCAGCGGGTCGGTGAAATACCTGCTGTGCCCCGTATACGACGAAACAAGAGAAACCATATCTGCCGGGCGCGAACGGAAAGGTGCCTCCTGATAAATCCGCGCCTCAAGATACCGGTCATACGGATCAAACCGCGAAGGCACCGTCATCGCCGACACCCCGGCGTACAACCCGTGTCCAGGCTGCAACCGGTCCGGCTGCCGCACTTGATAATCAATCAGCGCATAGGCAACAAAGTTGCCCGGCTCGTTCTTGCCATTCGCATGATTCAGATACAAAGTATCGTTGTGAAAGTACCCCGCACGAAACCATGCCTCATGCGCCGTCTCACTCGCCGCCCGCTTGTACCCCGCCTCACCCAGCACCAGCAACTTATCCCCCTTGGGATCAAAGCGAAATCCGGTGTGATTCCGCGCCACCTCTGCCGGGCCACCCCCAGCATCCAGGCTCCGTTGCGCCGCCGCCTTCACATACGTATTCCCCGGGCCCCGAATCCGCACATTCACCGATGGCACCGCCAGCGGAAAATAAGACGTCCCCACCTCATACGGCAGTACCGCGTAAACACCCTGCGCCCCCGAAGCTGTCGAGCCACCCACCATCAATCCCACAAATTCCAAATCGTTGCTGATGTACCCCGCCTTCACCTCCACCCGGTCCTCGCCAAACGCCTTGTATAGATACAGATCCCATATCTGGATCGTCCGCGGCCCGGCCGGATTCCAACTCACCCAGTTCCAAAGCGCACTCCCATAAAACTGCGCATGCTTCAGGTGCAACTGCCGCAAATCTGCCGTCAAAATCAGGTGCTCAAGCGCTCCCTCAAACGAGCGCTCCCCCACATACACCTGGCTGTCCGCCTCGACCGGTGCCTGCAACACGTTCTGCGCATACTGCACCTGCTGGATCAGCCGCAACGCCACGCCCTTGCTTAAAAGTCCACGCCGATACGCTGAATTCACATCGATATTGCTGTCCGCAAACGCCGGCATCGCAGCGCCTGAACCAATCAGGTTCAAATCCTCGATCGAACGCTCAGGGACCGCTGGCGCATCCGGCAGCTTCTCCACGCCCGCACTCTGCGCCTGCCCCAAACTACCCATTGCAAAAACAAAAAATGCGATCAGCCCCATCTTCTGTAAATGTCTGCTCGTACGTTTCAACGTGCTCTCCTGCAGTCCATGCCATTACTCCGGAAGCGACCGGAACAGCACTCCTGCAAACTCATCCTACGAAGAATCAATCCCTGAGCGGTATCCAGTTCCTTCCGATTGATTGCCTATTCCTGTCGATTTCTGATTTTCTCCGTACACAGTAAACTCATTCGGCATTACCCTTGAGTCAGAGGAACCATACCCGGTGCCCATCGCAGAACAACCCGCCGAAGTCGCAATCTCCCCACCAGAACTCACCCTCCTGCGCGCCCACCTCGCACGCAAAATCGCCGCGCACACCTCCGGCGAAGGCCCCGTCCCCACCGCTGTACCCGGTCTCCTCCTCTCCCGTCGAAGCCAAATCTCAGAGTGCTATTCCGCCGCCTACGAGCCAGAACTCGTCGTCTTCGCCCAGGGAGCGAAGCGCATCACCGTCGGCGGCACCACCCACCTCTGCGACAGCTCCAACTTCCTGCTCTCCTCCATCGATCTACCCGTCGTCAGCCAGATTACCCAGGCCTCGATCACAGAACCCTTCCTCTGCCTCGTCGTCAAGCTCGACATGCCCACCGTCCGCGAAATCCTCGTGCAGCAGGAGTTCCTCGCCACACCCGCCTCCTTCGGCGCGCGCGGCATGGCCGTCGGCACCACCCCTGTCGAAATGCTCTCCGCCTGCTCCCGCCTGCTCGACCTCCTCGACACCCCCCGCGACATCCCCTTCCTCGGCACCCTCATGCAGCGCGAAATCATCTATCGCCTCCTCCAAAGCCCCCTCGGCAAAAACCTGCGCGCCATCGCCACCCTCGGCGAACAAAGCAACCGCACCGCCCGCGCCGTCGCCTGGCTCAAGGCCAACTACGACAAACCCCTCCGCGTCGAAGACCTCGCCTCCCTCGCCCAGATGGGCGTTTCCACCTTCCACCACCACTTCCGCTCCCTCACCGCCATGAGCCCCCTTCAATACCAGAAACGCCTCCGCCTTCACACCGCCCGCCTCCGCATCCTCTCCGCAGGCCTCGACGCCGCCAGCGCAGCCTTTGAAGTCGGCTACGAAAGCGCCAGCCAGTTCAACCGCGAATACAGCCGCTTCTTCGGCCAACCCCCCATCCGCGACCTCAAATCCCACCGCCTCACCGGCTCCCCCACCCTCGACTAACCAATCAGAATCCCCATCAATCACCAGTTTTGAAGGGGCACGGCTTCAGCGCCTGCCACGCTTCTCGGGACAATGGCCGGGTGCCCCATGTCCCGCCTCTGGGACATGGGATTTCACAAATGTCAACCACCCCTTGCCCTAGCTTTTATGTCCGTCATTCCTGAAGGGAATCTGCTGTTGCCCTCGCCTTTCTGTCAGTCATTCCCAAATCAACGGGCCTGCCAGGCCCGCCCGGAGGGAACAGGGGCCTTCAGGCCCCTGAATAGCTCACCCCAAACAAACCCGGCTTCAGCCGCGGGCCGTCGCCCCCGTCAGGCAGGCCGGGGATTCATCCCCGGCACCAAAGGCCGGGTGCCCCATCCTTTCCGCGCAGCTTGCGGAAAGGTTGGGCGGAGGCACCGCTACAGTTGCAACTTCGCATCCAACGGCTTTACCTTGAGTACCTGTTGGGTGCTCGGCCCAGGCGGAGAAAGGCTGACCGAATACGCAGCCACGGACGGCTGGCGCAGCCTGGACGATGTTCCGTCCAAATCTGAAAGCCAATTTGGAGGGCCTTCCCTTCCACGCTTCTTGTGTAAGTGTGCGTTGCTACAATTCCTGCCTTCCTCAAATCCCCTCAATCTCCCCCCATTTCGATGCCGATAATTTCCCCTTCAAGGCGCATAACCAACACTGCACCCGGAGTCCGCGCTTCATACGCACAGCAACAGCGCCCGCCAGATCGCAAATTGCGATAATTGCACCAGCCAAAAGGTACCCCCCTCCCCCCCTCCAATATTTTCAAGCCCTTCCGTTAATTAAGTGGTAAATACCCAGCCGCAGGCCGCGCTAAAATTAGAGAGCCATGCCAACCGTCTCGCTGTCTCCTGAAGTCACCGCCAAGTACGAGGTCGTCATCGGCCTTGAAGTCCACGTGCAGCTGCTCACCACCACCAAAGCCTTCTGCGGCTGCGCGAATCACTACGGTTCGGCCCCTAATACCAACGTCTGCCCAGTCTGCCTAGGCCTGCCCGGAGCACTGCCCGTGCTCAATCGCCAGGCAGTCGAGTTCGCCTCCCTCACCGGGCTCGCGCTGAACTGCAAAATCCGCGAGCGGTCTGTCTTTGCCCGCAAAAACTACTTCTACCCTGATTCCCCCAAGGGCTATCAAATCTCCCAGTTCGACAAGCCCATCGCCGAGCACGGCTGGATTGACCTGCTCGACACCCCAACCTCCGACGGCTCTCCAAAACGCATCGGCGTTACCCGAGCCCACATGGAAGAAGATGCCGGCAAAAGCATCCACGATGGCTTCGCCGACTCTGCTACGCGCACCTACGTTGACCTAAACCGCTGCGGCACCCCCCTGGTAGAAATCGTCTCAGAACCCGATATGCGCACCCCCGACGAGGCCTACGAATACCTCACTCGCCTCAAGGAAATCCTTTTGTTTGCAGGCGTTTCCGACTGCAACATGGAAGAGGGTTCGCTGCGCTGCGACGCCAATGTGAGCATCATGCCACGCGGAGCAAAGCAGTTTGGCACCAAGGTTGAAGTCAAGAACGTCAACAGCTTCCGCTACGTCCGCGCTGCGCTCGAATACGAAATTGAGCGCCAGATTGAAATCGTCGAAGCTGGCGGCATCATCAAGCAGGAGACGCGGCTGTGGAGCCAGCCCGAGGGCCGCACTTTTTCCATGCGGTCGAAAGAGCAGGCCCACGACTACCGCTACTTCCCTGAACCGGATTTGCCACCGCTGGTGGTTTCTGAGGAATGGCTGGCAGAAATTGCCTCAACCATGCCGGAGCTGCCGGAGGCGCGGCGCAAGCGCATGATCGCCGAGTACGAACTGGCCGAGCAGGACGCGCAGACTCTTACGGCCACACGCGAATTTGCCGACCAGTTTGAAGAAGTGGCGCGCACGGCAAAGAGCCCGCGCCGGGTGGCCAACCTGCTGCTCTCAGAACTTGGGGGAAGGCTGAAGGCTGCCGGGATTGAGCTGGAGCATTCGCCGGTTTCGCTGCGGGGCATTGTGCAGGCTGCGGATTTGATGGAAGAGGGCAAGATCAGTTCCAAGCAGTTGAAGCAGCTTTTTGATATTTGCTTTGAAAAATCTGAGGATTTTCCGACGGTTTATGAGCGGGAGAAGCCGCAGCAGATTTCTGACGCGGGGGCGATAGAAGCGCTGATCGATCAGGTAATTGAGGCGAATCCTGCACAGGTGGCGCAGTACCGTGGGGGGAAAAAGACGGTCGCGGCATTCTTTGTGGGGCAGGTGATGCGGGCTTCAAAGGGGCAGGCGAATCCGGCGCTTTTGAATGAACTGGTGACGAAAAAGCTGGATGGATAGGGCTTTTGGGGGGCGCAGCCAAATTGTTACACGTGTAAGAATTTGCTGAATGGGACGGCTCTGGAAAAGTTTGTTCGAAGTGGTTTGGTTTGTGCGGGTTGCATTTGCAGATGATGAGGGGCATTTGTGCCTTGTACCAGCGAATGGGGATTTTGCACATTTTGCGGTTGTGGAACGCGGCTGAATTGCGCGCAAGGTGCGGATAGTCGCCAGGGATAGAACGGGCGCAGGATAGTAGTCATGATGAACCCTGAAGCCGTAATCGACCGAACGCAGGCGTGGGAGCAACTGCTGGCCCGTGATTCGGAAGCTGACTTTTTCTATGCTGTGACGACGACCGGCGTTTTTTGCCGGACTGATTGCGCGAGCCGACGACCCTTGCTTGAGAACACACGCTTCTTCAGGACTGCGACTGAAGCCAGGGCTGCGGGCTTTCGCGCCTGCCAGAGATGCAAGCCGGAATTGCCGCGTCCAGCTTCGGCGGTGGCCCGGATGTGCGCCTATCTTGAGAGCAGAGCGGACCGGCCGGTGCGGCTGGCGGAGCTGGGAAAGCTTGCCGGTATCAGCCCATTTACGGCGCAGCGGGTTTTCAAACAGGCGATGGGCGTGAGCCCGGCGCAGTACCAGCGGGCGATGCGGGCGAGCGCCTTTCGCGACCAGCTGAGGGATGGAGAGACGACCGTGACGGAGGCGATTTACGAGGCTGGATATGGCTCGTCGAGCCGGGCTTACGAGCCGGCCCCTTTGGGGATGACGCCGGGACGATTTATGGCGGGCGGGCGCGGGGAGACGATTGGGTTTGCGATTGCGCCGTCTGAAGGCATGGGCAACATTCTTGTGGCGGCGACGGAGAGGGGGATCTGCTGGGTTTCGCTGGGGGATTCAGAAGAAGAACTTGAAAGCGGGCTGCGCGCTGAATTTCCTGCGGCGACGATCAGGCCGGACGAGAAGCTGGGGGAGAGTGTTGCCCTGGTGCTGAAAACGGTGCAGGGGGGAGGCGGCGAGAATCGATTGCCGCTCGACCTGCGGGGGACGGCTTTTCAACTGCGGGTGTGGAGCGCATTGCAGCAGATTCCCCTGGGCGAGACGCGCAGCTACAGCCAGTTGGCCGCGGAGATGGGCAACCCGAAGGCGACGCGAGCGGTGGCGCGGGCCTGCGCGACGAATCGCGTGGCGGTGCTGGTGCCATGCCACAGGGTTGTGGGCGCGTCGGGATCGCTGACCGGCTACCGGTGGGGCGTGGAGCGGAAGCGGGAGCTGTTGGCTAAGGAACGCGTATGACGCTAGCTAGCGGAGCTGAACCGGAGATCGCGCGGCTCCTATTCGCGGATGTTTTTGGGGAGTGCTTCTGAGGAGGGCTTTTTTCGCTCAGGCTGCTCAATTTGATGGGTAAACCATGCAGCGTGAGAGCATTGGCATGGAGTCAACAGTCGAGAGATCAGGCTCCGGCCATATTCCTGGACACTGGCGGACATTGGACAAGTAATCGAAATCGGCGAAGGCCTCGGCGACGATGAACTCGTTGAGAACCGGCATTAGGGCCCAACGCGATGAACAAAGGAAAGCGACTTTCAACGTAGAATCCAAGATTAGATGCATGCTTGAGAGAGGCTATACAGACAGCCGATAGACGGATGTTGAGCTTTCCTATGGTTAACTGATTGGTGGGGAACAACATAGTGATTGACTGCAGATCCGCGACGAAGAGCTATGCCTCTCGGCCTGTTCTCCGAGGCATCGACCTCGTTGTAGAACCTGGCATTTGTGCCCTATTAGGGGCTAACGGCGCCGGCAAGTCCACGCTGCTGCGGCTGCTCTCAGGATTAGAGGAGCCAGACAGCGGTTCCGTGTTCATCGGCGGCCTAGGCTTCCGTGACCATGGAGTTGAAATCCGGCGAAATTTGGGTGTGCTTCCCGAGGGGCTCGGGCTGTTCGAGTCTTTGACGGTCATCGAGAACCTGATGGCAATCGGACCTATTTATGGACTCACAAAGAGTGAAACAGCAGCTCGAGCAGCGGACCTGCTAGGACTGCTCGATCTTACGCCAGGACGCCACACCGTTGCACGCAGTTGTTCGTTCGGCATGAGGAAGAAGACCGCCTTGGCCATGGCCCTCCTGCACAATCCGAGGGTACTGCTGCTGGATGAGCCGTTTGAAGGTATTGATCCCGCATCGTCCGCAGTCGTTGAGATGCTGCTTAGCAAACTCGCGAGCGATGGCGCTACGATCTTGCTGACCTCTCATATTCTGTCGATCGTGCAGAAGATAGCCACCCGCGTAGTCATTCTTCACCAAGGTCGAGTTGAATCAGATTTCAACCCGTCCATGGCAGACGAAGGCGTTGAGGAGGTGTATTTCAGCATCGTTGGCGATCCACAGCCGGAGGTGCCGGATTGGCTCAGATCCTAGCCCTTTTGTTCTTGCTGAAGAAACTGATGTTGAAGGAACTGAGCAGCTTTTCATCGGTGCGTTTCAACAACTTCCTGTTCTCCGTCCTTTTCATTATGTCCGCTGGTTTCGAAAGCGGGGCACCGAAAGCAGCATTTTGGAGTACGTTCTTCTTTCAAATTGTCCTCCTTGCGCCTCTGCTTGTTACTTTTTCCATAGATACACAGCATAGGTTGCCCCCGGAGCGAGTCAGTACTTGGCCGCTGACACGTACACAAAGACTCTTACTCAGTTCCGTAAGTTTCGCGTTGAATCCATCATTTATTGTGCTGTTTTTCGGCTATCTGTTCTGGATGGGCCTGGCTGCAGGTCTCTTTTTTGTTCTGTTGGCGCTAATCGTCCATGGGACGGTATACGCCGTCGGCCGTCTCCCGTTCGAGCTAAGGACACCTGCAGGTTTCAACATCTCAAGTACACCCCTGAAGGTCGGCGGAATCGCGCAAGAAATGTGGCAGGAGCTGCAGGGAACCCTGGACTTTTGGACAGCGCTGCTTATAGCGGTTTGCGGAACCCTTTATCGATTGTTTGGGCGGGCACCAGAGCCCGAAGCTTTTCCGATACTTTCGTTATTTGTGGGTATTGCAATGAGCACGATTGCGCAACGCATGCTCTGTCTCGATGAAGGCCGAGCACGACAGCGCTATCGTCTCCTACCGATAGCAGGTTGGAAGCTGCTCGTCACGCAGGACATGACTTTCCTGGTCCCACTCGCCGCCATGGTTTCACTCCTAAGTCTACGAACAGGCATTGCATTCGGCTTGGTCGCTATCGCAGTCGGACGATACCCGTCGCTGAGGCAGCGGGCGAACCAGCGCAGATGGCGTTTCGTTGGAGGAGATCCGCGTTTCGGAGTAGCACAGGTTCTCTTGGGTGGATTAGCCGGAATTGGAGCAGCAAGGATGGGACTCTGGGTCTTGGCCGTTGCCGTCGCCCTCTACCTGATCTCCGTATTCTGGGGCGAGTTACTCTGGAGACGCTCCTTGACTGCTTAGTCGAAAAACGCGTCTCTTGTAGAGTTGCCGAAGCAGCGACGTCGGACAACAATAGGATTGGTAGGGGAAAGCCTGCCTCTGTTTATTCGAACCCGACGCGGTGGCCCCGGTCCCTCGCGGTTGGGGCCCGGGAGGCACGAAAGCTCAAATCGAAAAAGTATTACCTCCCGAATACGCGCTTTGCACAACCGACCTATCTGTACTGACGCACTATCGCCAACGCGCTTATCGAACGTCAATCCCGTCTTAAATGCAGCTTCTTTGCTTTGCTCAGGATGACAATGTGTCATGCGAACTGGGCGGAATTTTTCCCTTGAACATGGAACGCCCTGCGTCTTTGAGAGAGGCGCAGGGCGTTTGGTTTTTGGGAAGCAATTACATGCGGAAGCCGCCGGAGGCGTAGATGGTTTGTCCGGTGACCCAGCCTGCGTCGTCTGAGGCCAGGAACGCGGCCACAGTCGCCACATCTCTGGGCTGGCCTGCGCGGCCGAGCGGGGTGCCGGCGACGGTGTTGGTTTCAAAGTCGCTGCCGGCGATGCCTGCTGAATGCGTGCCTTCGGTGAGAACGAGGCCGGGATTGAGCGAGTTCACGCGAATGCCCCGGGCCCCGAGCTCCTTTGAAAGCGAGACCGTGATTGAGTCCACGGCACCCTTGGTTGCGCTGTAAACCGAGCCCTGCGGAGCCGCCATCTGGCCAACCACCGAGCCAATGTTGATGATGCTGCCGCCGGTGGCGGGGAACTGAGACACAGCCGCCTGCGTCGTCAGCAATAGTCCCAAGACGTTTAGATTGAACTGCTTGTGGAAGTGGTCGGTGGTGATGGCCTCAAGCGGGGCAAACTCGTAGACGCCGGCGTTGTTGACGAGGATGTCGATCGGTCCTAATTCCTTGGCTACGGCGTTGACGAGGCCGGTGACGCTGGCGGGGTCAGCGACGTTGGCCTGAATGGCGATGGCTTTGCCGCCGGCGGCTTTGATGGCGTCGACCACCTTGTTTGCGCCTTCGGCGCTGGAGGCGTAGTTGACGGCTACGGCGGCTCCGTTTGCCGCGAGTTCGAGGGCGATAGCTGCTCCGATGCCTTTGCTTGCGCCGGTGACGAGGGCGACTTTTCCGTTGAGTTTGCTCATGATGAATCTCCTTGTTTCTCAGTCGCGGCCGTTGGACCGTTCGACATTTCGATAACTGTCGAATTGATGTCGCTGAAGTTGCGAAGGATTCAAGGACGCGCAAAATAATTATCGAGACGAAGGATGGCTGGGACGGGGCTAGAGGCGGCCGAGGTCGGTGAGGAAGGCTTGCCAGATTTCGCGACGGAGGGTGAGGCGGGCGAATTTGCCTTCGCGGGTGATGTGGATGAGGCCGGCGGATTCGAGTTCTTTGAGGTGGTGGGAGAGGGTTGCGGCGGCGATGGGCATGCAGGCGCGCAGGTCGGTGCAGGCGGAGGATTGGTCGGTGTGGGAGAGCCGCTCGATGATTTCGAGGCGGCGGGGTTCGCCGAGGGCTTTGAGGATGGCCATGCGCTGGGTTGCTGAGAGGGTGAGGGCAGCGGTTAGTTCACTTTCGGATGGCAAGGGCATCTTCCTCGTTGCATTGATGTTACTGCATTGGAATGCGGGGTCGCGTGGGTGGTGGCGGCTATAACCGAGAGGTCGCCGGTACTGACAAGGACTGCGTCGGGCGGAGATGGGATTTGCTGAGTTGGGCGAGCAGGTGGGAATTTGAGTCTCAGGCTGGTTTCTCGGCGACGACGAGCAGGGTCTGGAAGTGGGGGGCTTCGGGTTCTTTGTGGACGACGGAGGTTTGGACTTCTCGGAAGCCGACGCGGTCGAGCATGGATTCGAGCTCGGTTTCGCTGAAGCCGAGCCACTCGTCGGCGTAGAGTTCGCGGGCCTCTTCAAAGCGGTGCTTCACCAGGTCGAGGACAACGATGCGACCGCCGGGGCGGAGGATGCGCCGGGCCTGGTGTAGAGCGCGTTCAGGGTGCAAGGCGTGGTGCAGTGATTGGGAAAAGAAAACGATGTCGACGGCAGAGTCGTCGATGGGGAGCTCTTCCATGTCGCCGAGGCGGTAGTCGATGTTTGTGACTCCGTTGCGGAGGGCCTGTTCGCGGCCAACTTCAATCATTTTGGCTGAGGAGTCAACGGCGATAACTTTGGTTGCGCGCTGGGCGAGGAGGAGGGCGAATGCTCCTTCGCCGGCGCCCAGGTCAGCGATGACCATGGGGGGCATGAGGCGGAGAAGCGCTTCGGCCATGCCCTTCCATGATTTGCCGGGGACATAGTCGCGACCGTGACGGCCTGCAACTGAGTCAAAGAAGCTGCGCATCTTATCCTGGCGTTTTTTGAGAACGAGCCGGACGGCGGCCTGATCTTGTGCGGTTTCGGGAATTTCGAGCTGCGCCTGGGCCAGCAACCGCTCGACGATTCCATCTTGGGCGTCGATGGTGAGGGCATAGAAATTGCTTTTGCCGGTGCGGCGGTCTTCAACGAGGCCGGCCTGCTTGAGTTGGGAGAGGTGGGTGGAGATGGTGCTCTGGCCCATTCCGAGGATCTCCTGAAGTTCAGCGACGGAGAGTTCTTCTCCGCGCAGCAGCAGCAGGATGCGGAGGCGATTTGGATCGGCCACAACGCGAAGGATTTTGATGATTGACGACATAGGCAGAATCTGTTTACATCAACATATCACGATGTGACGATATAAGGAGAGTTTGCATGGCTACTTCTACGCTTGAAATTGCAGCAGTGGACTACAAGGTTGCGGATATGTCGCTGGCCGACTGGGGCCGCAAGGAACTGAACATTGCCGAGCATGAGATGCCGGGTCTGGTGTCGATTCGCAAGAAGTACGCGGCATCGAAGCCGCTGGCGGGTGTGCGGATTACGGGTTCGCTGCACATGACGATTCAGACGGCGGTGTTGATTGAGACGCTGGTCGAGCTGGGCGCGGATGTGCGCTGGGCGAGCTGCAACATCTTTTCGACGCAGGACCATGCGGCGGCGGCGATAGCGGCGGCTGGAGTGCCGGTGTTTGCGTGGAAGGGCGAGACGCTGGAGGAGTACTGGGATTGCACGTTCAAGGCCTTGAGCCATCCGGGCGGCAAGGGGCCGGAGCTGGTGGTGGATGATGGCGGCGATGTGACGCTGCTGATTCACAAGGGGTATGAGCTGGAGAATGGCGACCGCTGGGTGGATAGCGCGTCTGAGAGCCACGAGGAGCAGGTGATCAAGGACCTGCTGAAGCGGGTGTATGCGGAGAATCCGACGCACTGGCATACCGTGGCGAATGACTGGCGCGGAGTTTCAGAAGAGACGACGACGGGCGTGCACCGGCTGTACAAGATGCTGGAGCAGGGTAAGCTGCTGGTACCGGCGATCAACGTGAACGATTCGGTGACGAAGAGCAAGTTTGACAACCTGTATGGCTGCCGCGAGTCGCTGGTCGACGGCATCAAGCGCGCTACGGATGTGATGGTGGCGGGCAAGGTGGCGGTGGTTTGCGGGTATGGGGATGTGGGGAAGGGTTCGGCTGCTTCTCTGCGCGGGCTGGGAGCACGGGTGATTGTGACCGAGGTTGACCCGATCAATGCCTTGCAGGCGGCGATGGAAGGCTACGAAGTCACGACTTTGGAAGACACGCTGGGCCGGGGCGACATTTATGTGACGTGCACGGGCAATGTGGACATTATCACGCTGGAGCAGATGCAGCAGATGAAGGACCAGGCGATTGTTTGCAACATTGGGCACTTTGACAACGAGATCCAGATTGACCGGCTGAACCAGATGCCGGGGGTGACGAGGATCAATGTGAAGCCGCAGGTGGATCAGTACACGTTCCCGGCCGGGAACAGCATTATTGTGCTGGCTGAGGGGCGGCTGGTGAATCTGGGCTGCGCGACGGGGCATCCGAGCTTTGTGATGAGCAACAGCTTTGCCAACCAGACGCTGGCGCAGATTGACCTGTGGGCCAACAAGGACACGTACAAGGTTGGCGTGTATGTGCTGCCGAAGAAGCTGGATGAGGAAGTGGCGCGGCTGCATCTGGAGAAGATTGGCGTGAAGCTGACGACTCTTTCAACGAAGCAGGCGGATTATCTGGGTGTTCCGGTTGAGGGGCCTTACAAGGCGGAGACTTACCGGTACTAAGCGGTTGCACGATCGAAAAGCCCCGGAGCGATCCGGGGCTTTTTTGTGGGCGGGAAGCAGAGGCTTATTCAATGGGCTTGGCTTTGCCGTCTTTGAGGGCCTGGTCGAAGAGGGATTGGAGTTTGCGGTTGGCTTCCTCGGCGATGCGGCCCTGCTTTTCGCCGAGTTTGCCCATTTCTTCACCGAGGCGGCCCATTTCTTCGCCGATTTTGCCCTGTTGTTCGCCCATGAGCCCGGCCCGGTCGCCGATGGAGCCTTGAATTTCGCCGATGTGACCTTGAATTTCTCCGATTTTCTCCTGCAGTTCAGCGAGCTTTTCTTCGGAGAATTCCTTGCTCATTTTCTCTGCGAGTTTCTGGAATTTTTCGCTTTGCAGTTCAGCCAGTTCTGCGGTGAGCTTTTTCATTTTCTCGTCGAATTCAGGGCCGAGTTTGATGGAGTGTTGGATTTCTGGCTGGATTTCGGCCATGCGCTTGTTGAGGACGGATTGCTTGGCGTCGAGTTCGGCCTGGAGCTTTTGCAGGGATTCGGTGCCTTTGAAGTGGGCCTGGGCTTCTGCAAAGATTTTGGGGTCGGTGATGACGTAGGATTTGCCGTTGCGCTCGAACCAGATGAAGTCACCGTGGTACCGCTGACGCGCCTTTTCAAGAGCTTTGCTGTGCCGGCCGGACATGAAGACATTGTTGTTGTGGCCGCCATGGATGATGGCGTAGGACTGCGTATCAGAGTCATCGAAGGAGAATTGGAAGCCGTTGGCGAGCTGGGCGACATCGGCGTCGGGTGGCTCGGGGGCTTCGGGTGCCTCAGGCGCTTCGGGAGCTTCAAGAGCTTCAGGCGCGGACGGGGCGAGGGGCGCTTCGGGGGTGAGATTTCCTGTTACCTGACCGGCAATCACTCCGGACACCTGGCCGGAGACTGGCCCGGTCGCTTCCGCTGATGCAGTTTTACCTGCGATTTTGGCTGCGGAGGGTTTTGGGTTTTGGGCGTTTGCGGCTTCGACGGCGGGCACGATGCGGATGCAGGCGACGGCGGCGATGAGTGCTGCGGGAACGATTACGGCGGCGACGAAGGCGTGTCGGCGGCCGGAGCGGAAGGCAGATTGGAGCGCGCGGGCGTTGAGGATGCGGTCGATGCGGCTGGAGAGATTGAGACGGCGGGCCATGGCTACTCCTGCAAGTGGTTGAAAGATTGATGTTTGCCGGGGAAGGGCTGCGAATTCGAGCAGCAGTTCGGCATAGGCGGCGGGGTTGGGGGCCTGTTCAAGGCCGGCGCGGTCGCTGAGTGCTTCGCCGAGCTCGGAGAGCTTGCGCTGGAGCCACCAGCCGAGGGGGCTGAACCAGAAGATAGCGGCGTGTACGGCGGCGGCGAGCTGGAGGTAAAAATCACGCTGATGGACATGGGCTTGTTCGTGAGCGAGGACGATGCGCAACTTGGCGGAATCCCATGCGGTGTAGTTGGCGGGGAGGAGGATGGTGGAGCCGACGGTGACGGGAGTGGTCATGTCGCGGCTGATGCGGACGCTGGGGTAGTGAGACGGGTCAAGCTGAGCGGATATTGGGGCTGGTCTGGAACGGAGCCAGATGCGAAGTGCGATGGCCAGACCGAAGAGGGTACGCAGAAGAAGGGCAGCGAAGACGGCAAGATAGATGCCGAGAGCGATGTTGCCCAGTGACAGGGATGCGGGCATACGCGCGAGTGCGCGGGCCATAAGGTGGAGTAGCTGGGCGGGGACCGTTTCGATGGGAATCGACTGGGCGTTGCCGGTTGAGGCGACCTTTGAACTGATCGTCGAAGTGATTGCTTTTGGATTGTTGACGAGATGCGCGGTGATGGCTGGACGTGCCTGGCGCATGGGGATTGGGGCGGTTCCAGGCGCGGTGAGACTTGGGCTTTCGACTGACTGATTGATCTTCACCACTGAGGGTGGGGTTGCGGCGACGGGCCGATAAGCGGCAGCGGCGGCGCGGGGAAGCGGAATTCTGAGTGCCTGTGCCAGGGTGAGGACGGGCGTGTGCATGACGAGCGGCATGGCAGCGGCAGCGAGAAGCACAAGAGTCCACGCGACTTTTTGCGCGACTACTGCCTGCACGCGTAGAAGACGAATGGCGGTCCAGACGGCGAGCGCCATGAGAAGTGAACGAAATCCTGCTTCGAGAATCATTGCCAGCATCAGTTGCCTCCCTTCTCTTTTTCCGGACCGAGGTGGGTTCTCGAATTGGCGATACGCTCAGCGAGCCGCTGTAGTTCATCGCGGTCGAGGACGGAGGAATCGACCATGCCGACGAGCAGCTGTTCAACTGAGCCATCGCAGAACCAGTCGAGGATGCGCTTGACGGCGCGGCCTGCGACTTTTTGGGCGGGTTCGGCGGGGGAGTAGACGAAGGTCCTGTTTTCGAGAATGTGGGTGAGGTAACCCTTTTCTTCGAGGCGGCGGAGGACGGTGCGGACGGTGGAATCCTTGAGGGGTCGGTCCTGCCGGTCGAGTTCTTCGCGCACGCGCTCTGCGGTGAGGGTGCCGTGCTGCCAGAGGAGCTGGAGGACGCTGCGCTCGAGTTCGCCGAGCTCTGAGGGATCGTGATCGGCTGGTTCGAGCTGAGGATTGTCTGGGTCGAGTTCGATGTGACCTGCTGTAACGTTACTCATCATAATGCTACAGACAGTAACACACGAAAGGGGTGAGCATGCAAGAGATTTTTTAGGAAATATTTTGCAGTTGTTTCCGAGGGATAGCAGGGCCCGATTGCGACGAGGGGGCCCGCTCTCAGTTTTGGTGACTATTTGGTGGGAACTACGAGGATGGTGATGGATGCCGCCGGGAAGGTGGTGGCGATACCGCCGACGGGCACAGACGAACTGGAGGGGAAGACGGGAAGATCGGGTTGGGCAAGGATTCCGGCGAGGTGGGCGTTGCTGTAAAGGAAGGCCTTTGCGGGGCCGGTCGCGATGAGGTTGGGAAGGAAGACTGTGCCGGGCAGGTCTCCGAAGGACTTGTTGATGACGACGATAGTGACTGCCTGGTCTGAGGTGCGCAGCGCGCCGTAGACGGCCAGCTGACTCTGGTCAGCGCTGGTTGAGGTCAGGGCTTGATCACCGAACTGACTGTTATTGCCGTCGTAGTTGCGGTACACCTGGAAGGCCACCAGGCCGGGAATCTGCTTGACTGGATCGGGTGTTCCCCACAGAGCGCCGAGGTCCAGGCCTTCGCGGCCAAAGATGCCGAGGATATCAGCCTGTGTGAGAGCGCCGTTGATGTGTTCCTGACCGCCCCAGTTGTATTCATCGATGGCAATTTTGGTGCCGGGATAGTTGTCGGCAACCCACTGCTTGAGCCTAGGAATGAGCTGGAGTCGATACGCGGGCGCTCCGGTGGTGATGTTTGGGTCAGTAATGTTGGGATCAGTGTAGGTGGGGTCCCAGAGGACTCGGGTCGAATTGAGACGAGCCTGCTGCAGGCTGGTATCGCCAGCGGGTGCGAATCCAGCGTTGGCGGCGGCGAAGTATCCGTGGACGTCGAGGTAATCGAGCAGGCGAATGTGGGTTAAGTCTTCATTCTTCTTGAACTGCTGCAAGTAGTACTCGATCATGGGCACGTTGCCGTGGGCGAGCCGGTCGACTGGGTTGCCGTTATAGCAGTAGCAGGGGCCGGAACTCCAACCGGATTCTGCGTCCTTTTTGGAATAGAAGTAGGCCGGCCACCAGTCGATGACGGGGCCGCTGACCTCGGCGGTCGGGTCTACGTCTTTGATTGCTTTGGCATAGGTGAGGCCTTTGGTGGTGACTTCGTCGTATGTGAAGGGGCCCTCGCCGGGAATCTGGCTCCCATGAACGTCTTTGTGGACGGCGTCCCACCAGGTGGGCTCGTTGTCGAGGTCGTAGATGGCCACGCCTCCCTTGGCAGCGGTGCCGAATTTGTTGACGAGGTATTTGATCCAACCTGTGGTGAAGGTCTCGTCAATCTTCATGCTGGTATCAGTTGGGTCGTTGACCACTTGGTTGCCGTTGACGAGGATGCCGTTGCCGCAGTCGCCGTTGGGCGAGATTTGCTGCTGTGCTCCGTATTTGGCGAGGGAATAGCTGCAGCCGGCGACACCTTTGGTGGTCCAGCCGATGAGCGGGACGGTACCCAGAGTGGCGGTGCCGGTGGCATTGTTCATGGTGACTTGCTGATCAAAGGAGGCGGTGTTCAGCTCATTCTGATACCAGTAATCGGAGGCGCTGTTGTAGGCGTCGGCGAGGTAGTTGTAGCGGGTTGTGGCGTTACCACCCCACCTGTTGATGGGCAGGTTGACGGCTTTGGCCTCGGATTCGGGTATCTGGAAACCGTTCCAACCATAGATGTAGGGGTTGATGGGGTGGGTGATATTGCCGAGGTCTACGGACATGACCAGGGGTGGGCCAGAAGGAGTGGGAGGCGGACTGAGGGTGACGACGGCACTGCCTGAAACGGCGGGGGTGTTGGTGCTGGTGGCGACAACGGTGACGGAGGCCGGCGCAGGAAAGGGCGATGTGTAGAGGCCATTGGCATCAATTGAGCCGGCGCTGAGCAAACTGCCGGAGGGCTTGACGACAGACCAAGTAACGGTGGAGTCGAAACTGCCGGTGCCTGCAACGGTGGCGGCAAACTGTTTGGTTGATCCAATGGTGACAGTGACCGACCCGGGGGTCACGTTGACAGATGTGACTGTTGGGCCGGTGTAGGTGGCAGCCACCGTTGCATTCGCGTTCATGTTGACCGTGCAGGTGACGGTTGCGGCGGTGGTGCACCCTGTCCATGACGAAAACTTGTCTTTTCCGGCGGAGGCGGGGGCGGTGAGAGTGACGGTCGTTGCGGCGTTATAGACCCGGGTGAAGCTGGTGCTGCCGTTGCCGGCGCTGTTGGCATCGGCGGGAGAAACGGTGATGGGCACGGACGAAGCGAGGATGGAGTTAACCGTGAGCGTGTAAGTGGTGGGCGGGGGCGGGGTTGAGGTGCCGCCACCGCCGCCGCAGCCTGCGGTGACGAGACTCAGGATGGTTAGCACTGCACAGGCTATCGACGGCTTCGTGATGCTACGAATGATCAAGTGAATCTCCTCGCGACGTTTTGAATCCCAGCCATCAGGTAGTGCTGTGGCGCTTCGATCAATGCTTTGGTTGGAGCAATGACAACCAGAAAGGATCAAGTAGCGTCCAAGGATATCCAACCAGGGGCGTTATACGCCAGCGACAACCTGCCAAGCAGCTGAACTGACGACTTTACCCAGCTATTCACTGAGGGGCTAGAATTAGACAGGAGCATTTTTCCGGAGGACTTCCCTTTGCCACTCTATGAATACCGCTGCACAGCGTGCGGCTACAGTTTTGAAAAGATCCAGAGTTTCAAGGCGACGCCGGAGAGCGTCTGTCCCAAATGTCAGGGTGAATTGATTCGGCCAGTTACGGCACCGGCGCTTCGGTTTGAGGGGGCGGGCTGGTATGTGAATGACTATGCGGGAAAGAGCGCGGCCAAAACTGCTGAGACTTCAAACACTGCTGGAACCGCTGGCGCGGGTAAGACGGAGGCGAAAGGCGACTCGTCAACTGGCTCCTCTGACAATACCGCTGCTGCACCTGCGACAGCACCCAGTGCGCCGCCAGCTTCGTCTTCAGGTTCAGCGAGTGCGACTGGCACGTCGGCAAGCTAGCTGCTACCGGGCGCATTGCACCCTTTTGGGAATTGAAATCATCTCTTGAGTGCATTCGGCTTTCGGCTGGCGAAGTTTTCTGCGCCAGAAGTGCTGAATGGATGAGGACAACAGAATGATTTCAGTGAGGAAATCCCAGGAACGCGGCCACGCCAATCACGGCTGGCTCGATTCGAAATTCAGTTTTTCTTTTGCGGAGTACCACGACCCTGCGTTCATGGGTTTCCGCGCGCTGCGGGTGATCAACGAGGACGTAATCCAGGGCGGCGGTGGCTTTGGCACGCATGGGCATCGCGAGATGGAGATTGTCACCTACGTGCTGGAGGGCGGGATTGCCCATAAGGATTCGTTAGGGTCAGGCGGAGTAATTACGCCGGGTGAGTTGCAGCATATGTCCGCGGGCACGGGGATTCGACACTCGGAGTACAACGCTTCGGCGACGACCCAGGCGCATATGCTGCAGATCTGGCTGCTTCCCTCAAAGGCGGGCGTGACGCCGAGCTATAGCCAGCGGGCTTTTCCGATTGCCGAGGAGCACAACCTGCTGCATTTGCTGGCTTCGCCGGAGGGCCGGGACGGGTCTCTGGAGTGGGTGGCGGATGCCGATTTGTATGCGGCGCAACTGGATGCTGGGACGAAGATTGAGCACGCTTTTGGTGGCCGGAAGTATGGCTGGGTGCAGGTGGCTCGGGGTGCCGCGGTGGTGAATGGCGAGCCGCTGACACAGGGCGATGGAGTGGCGCTCTCGGAGGAGGCTGAAGTGTCGATTCTGGCGAGGAAGGACGGCGCTGAGGTGCTGTTTTTTGAGCTGGGGTGATGCTGGCTTTCCAATCTCTGACACCAGGGGGTCGGACCCAGATGGCCAGATTAACTGGCAAGAGCCTCAATTACGGCATCTGAATTCCGGGCAATCACGGTCAAATAGGCACGGGCGGCGCGATCCGGACGGCGTCTTCCCTGTTCCCAATCTTGCAAGGCTCGGGGGTCGAGGGCGAACCGCTTGGCGAATTCGACCCGGCTGAGCCCTGTGGCGGCCCTTACGGAACGTACATCCACGTCAAGTGGCCGCGGAATTTGATGGGTTGCAGCGGGGGCAATTTGTGCCTGGGCGATCTCAGACGCCTCGCGCATGGACTCTATCAACTCTTCAGCAAGATTGATTCGCGTCATGGTTTGCTCCTCTCAAGGCTTATGTTTGCCAGCCTTTGCTGCTGCTTTGATTGTGGAAGCGAAGGCTGCCACCTCTTGCTTTTGATTTGGAGTGAGATTGACTTGCTCGTTCTTTCCGTAGAGAAGGATTGCGTACAAAGGGCTTTCCTTGTCGTAGAAGTAGTAAATGACCCGCACACCACCGGATTTTCCCTTGCCTCTGGCCGCGAATCTCACTTTTCGAACACCGCCGGTGCCAGGAATTTCGTCGCCTGATTCTGGATTGACGGCGAGGTAGAAAAGCAACTCCTCACGTTCTTCCAGCGAGAGTAGTTTTTCTGCTCTGCGCGCAAAGACGCTGGTCTCAACGACCGTCAACATGTGGACACTCACAATGGGATTGTGCGGCAATGCCGCAATGGTGTCAAATGATATTTTCGGAGCAGCTTTCGCGGTATCCTTAGAAGTTTTGAGCGAGGTCCTGCTTTGGTGGGGACGGATAGTTCACGAAAAGCAGCCGACCGGCGTGGCTAACTTGTTCGATACTAATTCTGAAAAATGCATAGGCAGTCGGACAAGCGAACGGTCTATTTGCTTTCGAGCAGGCTGAGCTGGACTTCGTTGGACTTTGGGTAGCGGGCGGGGAGGATTTCTTCGACATCGACCCATTGGGTGGGGTAGTTGCCGGTGTAGCAGGCGGTGCAATAGTTGTTACCCTGGATGCCGGTCTGGCCGATGGGTTGGGGATTTTGCCCGTCGTCACAGCACTGGAGCAGGCCGTCGAGAGAGAGGTAGGCAAGTGAATCGGCCTCGATGAACTGGCGGATCTCTTCGACGGACTTGTTGGCCGCGATGAGGTCGCGCTTGCTTGGGGTGTCGACGCCGTAGAAGCAGGGCGAGATGGTGGGCGGGCAACTGATGCGGAGGTGGACCTCTTTTGCGCCAGCGCCGCGGACCATGCGGATGATCTTGCGGCTTGTGGTGCCGCGAATGATGGAGTCGTCGATGAGGATGACGCGCTTCCCTTCAAGGAGATTGCGGACAGGGTTGAGCTTGAGCTTGACGCCGAAGTCGCGTACCCGCTGTTCTGGCTCGATGAAGGTGCGGCCTACATAATGGTTGCGGATGAGGCCGAAGCGGAAGGGGACGCCCGCTTCTTCTGCGTAGCCGAGTGCGGCGGTGACGCCTGAATCGGGAACGGGAACGATAATGTCGGCGGGGACGTGGGATTCGCGGGCGAGCTGGCGGCCCATCTGGTCGCGGCTTTCCTGCACCCATCGGCCGTAGATGCGGCTATCGGGGCGGGCGAAGTAGACGTGCTCGAAGATGCAGCTGGTTTGCGCTGCGCCTGAGGCGTATTGGCGGGAGGTGACGCCGTCAGCCGAGACCATGATGAGCTCGCCGGGCGCGACGTCGCGCTCGTATTCAGCGCGGAGGAGGTCAAAGGCGCAGGTTTCCGAGGCGAAAACGATGGTGTCGGGACCATCCTGATTCTTGATGCGCCCCATGGAGAGCGGGCGGAATCCGCGCGGGTCACGGGCGGCGAAGACCTTGTCGCGGGTCATCATGACGATGGAGAAGGCACCCTCGACCTGGCCGAGCGAGTCAGCGATTGCGTCGACAAGCGAGGTGGCCTTGGAGTGAGCGATGAGCTGGACGATGATTTCAGAGTCCGAGGTGGTCTGGAAGTAGGCTCCGGCACGCTCAAGTTTCTCGCGCAAATTGCCCAGATTCACCAGGTTGCCATTGTGAGCGATGGCGATGAGGCCCTTGACCGAATCAACTCGGATGGGCTGGGCGTTGAGCAGGGCCGAGTCGCCGGTGGTGGAGTAGCGGGTGTGACCGATGGCCATATCGCCGGGCAGCTTAGCGAGGACGTCTTCAGTGAAGATTTCTGAGACGAGGCCCATGCCCTTGATGTTTGAGAGGTGATGGCCGTTGGCGCTGGCGATGCCGGCGGATTCCTGACCGCGATGCTGGAGGGCGTAGAGGCCGAGATAGACCTGGCGGGCTGCTTCGGGGTGACCGTAGACGGCCATGACACCACATTCTTCGCGGAGTTTGGGGTCTTCGTCTGGGATCAGGGGACAGGGATCAGGAGTCAGAGGGCCTGTTTTGAGAGATTCAGAGAGATCATGGACGCCTGACACGCCCTGGTGGAGTATCCGGGTCACGCGGTTACCTCTTCGTGGAGCGCGGCTTCGAGAGCAACGGCCCAGGGCTGGCGAAGGTCAGAAAGTGGGCAATCGATGACTGCCACTCCGGAATCGGTAGCGGGATCTTCGGCAATGCTGATTTCCAATTTGCCAGCGATAGTTTCGCCGATGAGCCAGCAGGAGAGTTCGGGGTAGCTGAAGACGATTTCTTCGAGCTTTTCCTTGTTATTGGGCGAACAGGTGAGGATTACCTGGGTCGCGGATTCTCCGAAGAGAGCTACGGCTGCGGGCAACTCGGGGATGGAGGTAATTTCTACCCTCGCTCCGATGGAGTTGCGGAAGGATGCCTGGGCCAGCGCGGTGGCGATGCCGCCGTCAGAAATATCGCACGCGGAAGCAATCAGCCTCTCTTCAGCGAGGTCGGCCAGGCATTTATGGAGCTGCCATTCAGTGTCGAGTTCGAGATAGGGTGGTTCGCCCCAGAGTTCGCCAAGGATGGATTTGGCGTATTCGGACGAGCCGAACTCCGCTAGAGCGATGGGGGGAACAATTGCGCCCATGCCTTCGCCGATGAGTAGAACCAGGTCACCGGCGCGCTGGAAGTCTGCGGGGACTGCCTTGGTGACGTCATCGAGGATGCCAACGATGCCGAGAACTGGGGTTGGATAGATGCCTTCGCCCTTGGTTTCGTTGTAGAGGGAGACGTTGCCGCCGGTGATTGGGGTGGCGAGGGCGGTGCATGCCTCTGCAATGCCGTCGATGGCGGCGCTGAGCTGGGCCATGATTTCGGGTTTCTGGGGATTGCCGAAGTTGAGGCAATTGGTGGCGGCGACTGGGGTAGCGCCGGTACATGCGACTTTGCGGCAGGCTTCGGCGACGGCGTGCATCGCGCCCAATCTGGGGTTGAGATAACACCAACGGCCGTTGCCGTCGAGGGCCATGGCGAGACCGCGCTCGTGGCCTGGGGTGCCTGTACCCTTGATGCGCATGACGCCGGCTTCTCCTCCGGGGCCCTGGACAGTGTTGGTCTGCACCATGGAGTCGTATTGCTCGTGGACCCAGCGTTTGGAGCAAACGTTGGAGCTGGCGAGAAGCTTTTTAAGGTCGCCAGTGTAGTCGCGCGGGTTGGCTTCGGTGCCGGTCAACTCGGCCAGCGTCTCTTCAGAAGGCTCAGGAAGAACTGGAGCTTTCCATGTGCCGACGGGGCGGTGGTAGAGAGGGGCGTCGTCGGTGAGCGATTCGTTGGGGATGTCGGCGACGAGGATGCCGTGGTGACGGATGCGGAGGCGCGGTTCAGGCTTGACGGTGCCGACGATGACGCCATCAAGACCCCATTTAACGAAGACGTCGAGCACTTCCTGCTCGCGGCCGGCTTCGGCGACGAGGAGCATGCGTTCCTGGCTCTCGGAAAGCATGATTTCGTAGCTGTTCATGCCGGTTTCGCGCTGAGGGACATTGTCTAGTTCGACGTCGAGACCAACGCCGCCGCGTGCGCCCATTTCGCAGGTGGAGCAGGTGAGGCCGGCTGCGCCCATGTCTTGAATGCCGACGATGGCTCCGGTTTGCATGGCTTCAAGGCAGGCTTCGAGGAGGAGCTTTTCCATGAAAGGGTCGCCGACCTGGACGTTGGGGCGCTTCGCTTCGGTGCCTTCGTGGAACTCTTCAGATGCCATGGTGGCACCGTGAATGCCGTCGCGACCGGTTTTGGCGCCTACATAAATAACTGGGTTGCCGACGCCAGTGGCCTTGCCGTAGAAGATTTCGTCGATCTTGACCATGCCGAGGGCAAAGGCGTTGACCAGCGGGTTGCCGCTGTAACAGGCTTCGAACTTGGTTTCGCCGCCGAGGTTGGGCACGCCGAAGCAGTTGCCGTAGCTGGCGACACCTTCGACAACACCCTCGACGATTGAGTGGTTTCTCCTGACCAGATCGGGAGCATCGGCACCGGACTCAATTGGGCCAAAGCGGAGGGAATCCATGACGGCGAGCGGACGCGCACCCATCGTGAAGATGTCACGGAGGATGCCACCAACCCCTGTGGCTGCGCCCTGATGGGGCTCAATGTAGCTGGGGTGGTTGTGGCTTTCAATCTTGAAGGCGCAGGCCCAACCGTCGCCCACGTCAATGATACCGGCGTTTTCACCAGGGCCCTGAACGACGCGTTCCGACTTGGTGGGCAGGCGCTTGAGGTGAACTTTTGAGGATTTGTACGAGCAGTGCTCACTCCACATGACGGAGTAGATGCCCAGCTCAGTGAGCGAAGGCACGCGGTCAAGGGCAGAGAGGATGCGCGCGTACTCGTCCGGCGTGATGCTGTGCAGCGCGAGCAATTCGGGGGTGACGGCGGCGGGCGCGGGGGCTTGCTGGATTGCTGGCCCATTGGCGCCCTTACTCGGATCCTGATCAGGATAAGGGGACGTTGTCATCACGTTCACAGTTCATTGTCGCATGTTTGTAACGTGGAAAGCGGCGGCGCGTTGGCGTTAAACAGGAATGGGAGGGAGGGAAGACGGTGACGATTCAGCCAACGCTATGAGATACTGCGTTTGGTAGCCCACCCTAGCCGGGATGGCGGAACTGGCAGACGCAGCGGACTCAAAATCCGCCGAGACAACCTCTCGTGGGGGTTCGACCCCCCCTCCCGGCACCAAGATAATGAGAGACTTATGAGTGAAATGGCCTCTCCATCGCGAGAGGCCATTTCGTTGGTGGCTGTTTTGGTGGCTGTTGGTTTCTCGCGTCAGCCTTCGGTCAGAACAGCCACTGTCTTTTTGCACGCTAGCGCTTAGGGGAGTTCGGTGCAGAGCCAGCCGCACACTGCATCGACAAGCCCGACGAAACCTCCACTATTAAGAGTGATTGATGGATGCCCCTCTATGCCGTAATAAGCGGTCATGGCAATGGCCCCAGTGGAAAATCCGCTTTGTCGCGCTACCGCGTTGAAGCTATGTCGATTCTCATCCCAATAGGTAACACGAGCAGAATAGAAGGTCCCTGCCGGACTGCCTGGGGTTATTGCCAAGGTTGGCGTTGGTGTTTGAAGATGAGGTTGATGCCCGGTTAGGATCGTCAGATCGTAAAGTCTTGCGACAAAGGTCCGCATTTCATCGATGGAGCCGGATGTAGCCGCATCCTTGCATTCGATTGCGACGCGGGGTCGTCCAAATGGCGCTCCTCCATTTATACGGAGCTGGTTTCCGACCTCTCCGGGAACCAACGCTATATCGACCTCGTGATGAGCACCGCTTCGTCCTCGAAACTGAACGCCGTTCCACAATTCCCAAATATCGCCATTAGGTCTCCTTAGACCGATCGCGCTCGCATTACCGGGCCCTGCAGAGGCAGGCGGTACGGCTGTAGGGGCGCCTCCGCGCTGAATGAATGCTCGGTTTGAATCTGTGGCAAGGATTCGGGTTCCATCTGACCGCTGCAGCCACACTTCGAAGCCTCGATTCTGCATTTCAACCGCAATACCAGTCATTATGTAGAGCTCGAAAACTCGGCCAGCGCCCGATGCGTTATTCAGGGCGGGGTTACTTCCAAGAATTGAATTCAAAGCGTTTTGAACAGCGACGATCATTTGTCCTCGCGATCCTGACGCACTGATTTCGACCACTCGGCTAGAGCTACTCTTAGCGCCGGTAGCTTGTGCAGCGTTTCTTCCGCCTGTACCCTGGTAAGACTTTCCTCGCCGTCAATCCAACGAAGCACAATTTCACTGTTGGCACGCGTGTTACTCGCCCCAAGAGTGTCACTCGTCTGACCAGCGATTCGATTCAACTGCAGCAGGGAGGCGTTGGCCATAGCTATGCTTTGGGATATCCGCTCGATCGTGTACTCCTCGGCGAACCTGATTTGGTTGTCGCCCGAGAGGGTCGGTACGGCCGCCTCAATCGTCTCCAAATTCGGCGGTGCGTGCCCTTTCCTGAAAGACCATACGGCGTTGCGTGCAGCTTGCACTTCCTCGTCTGTGGAGAGTTGTGGTCGTCCGAGCCTTATTCCATCAAGGATTTCGAACGCAAGCCAATCCACCCCCGAATTCACTAACGTTTCGATCAGCGGAATGATCCGTGGGTCTATGGTCGCCATCTCACTTAGCACCTCACATAATAGAATAATGTTTCACGCTCAGAAGCCGCTCGTATTGCATTTCATGAACGCTTCTCTCAGAAGGGATTGCGATCCCAAGGTCGGTGACGTGAACAAAGATGGTCCGCTTCTTAATGTTCCTCAACACGAGAGATGTCGAAAGTTCGGAGCACGATGGAGATACAAGGACGTGAGTTCTCAGGGTTCCCTGGCCGAGATTACGCCAGCCTTCGGCAGCTGGATTACGAAGGTAGGGTTGCTTGGTTTCAGTTCCGTTTTGCGTTGGTGTTCGTCAGACCTTTCGAACGCTTTATGACTATGGAAGACCCCGATTGCTATATCTGGCTATGCGCAATGAGTCTAGTGGGCAGCGCATTATCGTCACTGGCAGACTTTGCTGGACGGGGTGGCGACCCCGAGAAATTCACAGCTTTTGTCAATCGGTATATGCCTTCGTTTGATCAAGCAGCATTCAATTTGCACGATCCAACTGCAAGTACCAGAAACCACGCTGCTGTAACACCAGCAGATCATTTTTACCGATTCTTTAGAAACGGTTTAGCTCACAACTTCTGTATTCAATGGGGCGGTCTCCAACATCGGGAAGAGATAGGGAATGTTGGCCACGACTACTTGTTCGAAACAAATCAGGGCTTACATGGAGAACACGGATTGGGTATCGTGCCACGTGAATTTGTGGCTAATTTTCGAACGGCATGTTCGCGCTTTATCACCGATTTAGAACGCGCTCAGCTCGGTAGTGAGCTGCAACTCGCATTCGATAGAACCTTCGAGCGGGTTTACCTCCAAAAAAGTCTTCCACCGATGCCATGACCACGGGAAGCTACGTTGTCGATGTTGCGTTGGTATGTCATGAACTCGCCGGGATTGAGGCTATCCGATCTATCACTGAAAGCCTATGCTCAGGCGACAGGTGACTATAGCGGGCGGACATCGTAATGGTCTTATGTCCAGCAAGTTCCTGAATCTCCTTGATCGAAGCTCCTGCCATGGCAAGCCACGAGCAGAACGTGTGTCGGTTGCAGTGCCAGACGTAGCCTTCGATCTCCGCGTCCTGCAAGCAGGGCACGAACCAAGAACGGGTGTCGAAGCGCGGACCTTGACGGACGAAGACCGGGTCTGCGGGCTTGTGCAGCTTGTGCTTCAAGGTTTGGAACGCCGTGACAGAATCAGCATTGAGATGGACAGTGCGAGCCGAACCGTTTTTGGTCTTTGTCAGATCGATGGTACGGCGGTCGAGATGGACCTGCCCCCAGGTGAGAGAGTACTGCTCTGACAGCCGCATGCCCGTGCTGACAGAGATGATGAACTCTGCCAGGTGCTCCGGAAATCGGCGTTCGATGACCTTGTAGAGCTTGTCGTACTCCTCGCGGCTGAGGAAACGGAGGCGCCCGACTCCCTCGCGCCTATGACGAACCTGCCTGGCAGGATTGATGGTGGTTTTGTTGTTGTGGACGCCCTCTCGATAGCAAAGCGAAATGAATGCCTTATAGCGGTTTGTTGTGGCGGGAGTCTTGCAATGGGAGCGAAGCCATCTTTCGAGTTCCTGTGGAGTGATCTCTGCGGCTGGTCTTGAGCCGAATGCCTTGCGGACGATCTCAGCCTTGCTGACATAGCTGCGAACGTCTTTGTGATCGGCCACGTATTCCAGGACATCGTCGATCAGCTCTGAAAAACGCACGACCTTGCTATCTCTAAGCTCGGGCAGCTTTCTTCCGGCAATTACGTCGGCCTTACGCAGTTGGTACAGCTTGATGGCATCAGACTTCCGACCAACCTTCTCGCGGTGACGCTTGCCGGCGGCGTAGTAGTTGATCCACCAGATTCCGCTGCCTTCCGGCTTTTGGTAAACTCCGCGCATCGTGGGCCCTCCCGTGGTCGTTTTGTCGGACAGAGCAAACAAGTCTGTCCGCGAAAACAGCCACCACTCCACTCTACCATGCAATCATGAACCGCTGTGGCATAATTGCATGGTAATGATTCCACGTCAGATTCAGTCAAGAGTTGCGCAGTTGCTGGAGCAGTTTCCCACCGTAGCCCTACTCGGTCCGCGCCAGGTGGGAAAAACTACGCTCGCCCTCTCACTCGCTGACAGCTTGGGCGAGAGCGCCTTGTACCTTGACTTGGAGCTACCATCCGACCGGGCTAAGCTCTCTGACCCTGAGCTGTACCTCAATCAGCACGAGGATCGGCTTGTCATTTTGGATGAAATTCACAGGTTGCCAGGTCTGTTCGAGACGCTACGCAGCTTGATAGACCGGAGGAGACGGAAAGGAAACCGAAGCCGCCACTTTTTGCTACTCGGGTCGGCGTCCATCGACCTCTTGCACCAATCGGCAGAAACATTGGCAGGACGCATTGCCTATGAAGAATTAGCGCCCTTATCAGTCGCCGAAGTCGCAGGAACTGGGTCAAACGCTGCTGACCGTCTTTGGGTGCGCGGCGGCTTCCCGGACAGTTTCCTTGCGGTCAATGAAGAGAATAGTTTCCGTTGGCGGACGGCGTTTATCCAGACCTATCTTGAGCGGGATGTGCCCGCGCTTGGTCCACGTATACCTGCAGAGACGCTCCGTCGTTATTGGCAGATGCTCGCGCATAACCAAGGGCAGATGCTGAACGCCGCACAACTTGCTAGCGGCCTCGGCGTCAGTGGCCACACCGTCGCCCGCTATCTCGACATCATGGTGGACCTGTTGCTTGTGCGCCGCCTACAGCCTTGGGCCACAAACGCGAAGAAGCGCTTGGTGCGCACACCAAAAGTCTATGTTCGTGATAGCGGCCTGCTTCATGCGCTGTTAGACATTCGCGATCAGGAGGCACTATTGGGGCATCCGGTTGTCGGCGCAAGTTGGGAAGGGATGCTTATCGAAAACATCCTTGACGCGCTACCCGCAACCGTCAGGCCGACCTTTTACCGGAGTGCGGCTGGAGCCGAAATTGATCTCGTAATCGAGTTCAGTGGAAAGGAGCGTTGGGCCGTTGAGATCAAACGGTCGCTCAGCAATCCGGGGCCGAGCAAAGGTTTCTATATTGGTTGCGAAGACATCAAAGCCACTCGACAGTTCGTCCTCTATCCAGGGACAGAGAGATTCAAATTTGATCCCAAAACGGAAGTCATGCCCTTGCAGACGTTCTTGACGGATCTGCTCCTGGAGCGTACCGGCTCGTGCCCTCATCACAAACGCTAGCTACCTGGAGGACTCGGGCGTCGAAGTGGAAGGCCTGAAGTTTTGGGGTTCACCAGTGCAGCCGCCGTTCAATAACTGGGCGTTCAACGTACAGCGTGGCCAGCCGATACGCCAGTATTGGGACAAGATTCCGACGGGGACAGATGTACTGGTGACACACGGACCGCCCTTCGGGATTCTCGATCAATCCCGTCCGATGACCGACCATCTAGGTTGCGAAGAGTTGGCCGAAGTTGTCGAAAAGATCGCACCCAGGCTCCATCTGTTCGGACATATACATGGCGGTCAGGGGCGTGTGCATGGTAGCAATGGATGTGAATTCGTGAATGCTTCTGTGCTCAATGAACATTACATGTTGGTGTCTGAGCCGGAGATCGTGGACCTGGAGATTTGATTTAGGGTGAGTCACACCCACAGTTGTCAGAGGTGATTGATTGGACGCTCCATTGGCATTCGAACGGTACGTCGGAGTGGACTACTCCGGTGCGGAAACCCCTGTGGCGAGCCTCAAAGGTTTGCGCGTTTATGTTGCGGAGAGGGACACTCCGCCGGTAGAAGTCCAACCTCCAGCAAGTGCGAAGAAGTATTGGACACGACGTGGGATCGCGGAATGGTTAGTGGAAGTGCTGTTCGAAGAGACGCCGACCCTTGTCGGTATCGACCACGGCTTTTCCTTCCCTCACAGGTACTTTACAGAGCACGGTTTGCCGCTCGATTGGAGAGCATTTCTCGAGGACTTTCAACGTCACTGGCCGACAGATGAGGACCATACATACGTCGACTTTGTTCGCGAGGGAGCCTGCGGCAATGCGACCGCGCGATCCGGCAATGCGAGATGGAGACGTGTGACCGAAATCCGCGCTCGGGGTGCAAAGTCGGTCTTTCATTTTGACGTGCAGGGGTCAGTTGCGAAGTCTACTCACAGCGGTCTCCCTTGGCTGCGGTATATCGATTTGAAGGCAGCCGGTCGTATTCACTTCTGGCCCTTCGATGGATGGCAGTTGCCAGTTGGGAAGTCGGTTGTGGCGGAGGTGTATCCAGCGCTTTGGAGTCGGAGCTCTGCCCAGGGGAGCCGCGACAGTCATCAGCACGACGCCTACTCCATCGCAGCATGGATGAGACAGGCAGACAGCAGCGGCTCGCTAGCGATCTTTGCCAGTCCGCCCCTTTCTGAAGCAGACCGAGTGTCTGCTCAGATCGAGGGGTGGATTCTTGGCGTCATGTGACTAATCCTCCACGCACAATATCGGCGCAAGCTTCTTCCGTGTGCGTCGTCTGCTTCCGTCTAGCCAAAAACGAAGGGCACGCTGCTTTGCAGCGGGTTATAAGCTGACACGTCATCCCCACTAGGGAACTGTGAAGCTACCCAAAGTTCACGACTGATAACGTGTTTGCTTTCAGTAGCTTGTGTATTGGCGTTTCCGACTGTAAACGCCGATAAAATGGATACCTCCCGTATCAGCGGCGGTGGTTTGCAGAAACCTGTAACGCCGTGGAGGCATCCAAACGCTTCAAGGGACTACCTGTTCCAGGTGGCATATCGATGTCCTCCGTTAACGACAAGCCGCAAGAAGCTGCTTCGCCGTCGGCGTCGACCGTCTCAGGAAATGAGACCTCCCGCGCAAGATCCATTGCCACGCGCCTTGCCTCCAACATGTCGGTCGTTGAGCGAACTTAAAATACCAGATCCAGGGGGCGCAAAGGAATTACGGGGCTGCTCTCGTGTGCTCGCGCACCACGGTTACGACAGGCTTGTCTGGCCCACGCCATGCCGGGGTGTCTTCGTGATTCAGCCGTTGGGTTTTGTCGTTCCACGTCAGCTTCGTAATTGATCCCGCGCCCTTTTCGTATCCATAGGTTGTGCCATCATCCTGAAACAGAGTAAAGCTGGCATCCGCTCCGGGATATATCCGCACGGCTGCAATCTTCTGCGCCTGGTCGGTGCTGCCGATCTCAGACCCAACAGGCACGATGCTTCCCGCTCTCACAAATAGTGGCAACGTGTCGATGGGTGCATCCACCTCAATGGCCTGTCCACCGTGCAGCCGCTCGTTGGTCCAGTAGTTGTACCAGTCGCAGCCTGCGGGCAAATAAACGGTGCGGGATGTGGCGCCCTGATCAACTACCGGAGCTACCAGGAATGCGGGTCCGTACATATATTCATCCGGGATATCGGCGGCCTTAGGATCTGAAGGGAAATCCATGAACAACGCCCTCATATAGGGAGCACCAGTAAGGTAGGTGCGATAGGCAACCGAGTAGGTGTACGGCTGAAGCTGGTAGCGCAGCTTTAGATACTTCGTGAGAATCGGTTCGGCTTGCTTACCGTAAGACCATACTTCGTTGTGATTTCTCTCTCCATGCGTGCGCATCACTGGTTGGAAGGCGCCCCATTCGAACCATCGGACAAACAGCTCGGGGTAATCCTCATAGTTGCCAATGGTGTCACGGACATCGGATCCATCTATGAGTGGCTTATGTTCGGCGTGGTAGTCAGACGGAACCGATGGCGAGAAGAACCCTGCGATATCAGTGTCCCAGTAGGGCAGGCCGGTGGCGGTGAAATTCAACCCGGCAGGGACAGAGCGCTTGAGCATATCCCAAGTCGAGACGATATCGCTCGACCAAAAGACCGTGCCATTGCGCTGTGCCCCCAGATAAGCTGCACGGGCAAGTATCATCACCCGACGGGTGTCTCCAAAGTCGCGCCGAAAGCCCTCATACACCGAGGCAGTGTGAAACAGCGGATACACATTGTAGTAGCGCGTCCCCGAACCGATTGAGAACCTATCGTTGGCCGGATCTACGTCCGGTTCCGTCTCATCCAGCCAAATGTAATCGAAACCATACGGCTTCACATAACGATCACGTATCTTCTCCCAGAACCACTTCGCTGCCTCTGGGTTTGTGGTGTCGAGATTGGGTCCGATGTTCTTTCTGTAGCCACCAGAGTCCGGGGCTCCGCTCCGATCGAGAATCAACCAGCCTTTGCTGAGTAGCTCGTCGTAGAACTGCGTTCCGGCTGCAAAGTGCGGCCAGACGCTCAACATCGTCTTCACGCCCATCGAGTGCAGTTCACGATTCATCGCAGCTGGGTCTGGCCACCGCTTCGGATCGAGATCAAGTTCGCCCTGTTTGGTCATGTTGAGGAAGTCCACCACGATCACGTCCAGCGGCAGCTTCTTCTGGCGATATTCCCCGGCCACATCGAGAATCTGATCCTGAGTCGGATAGATTGCCTTGCTCTGGATGTATCCATAAGCCGCCTTTGGCAGCATTTGTGTCACGCCGGTAAGCAAGCGGTAACCCTCATAGATTTCGTCGCTGGACTCTCCGGCGATGACGAAATACGAGAGACGATCTCCTACCTCCGACGACCACGTATTGCGCCCATTGAACCCCAGATTGATCGTCGTTTTCGATGGGTTATCCCACACTAAGCCGTAGCCACGGCTTGACACCATGAACGGTACACAAACGTTTTCGCCCCCCAGTGCGCCGTAGTCGTGCCAGCAGCGAATCTCATGATCCCGGAGGTCCATCCAGCCTTCTTGCTGTTGTCCCAATCCGTAGTAATGTTCGCCCTGCGGTGAATCGAATGCAGCCGTAATCTTGTAGCCCTTCGCCCCCGCATCAGCTGCTGCCACCTCGGCACTTTCTGGCAACATCGCCCAACTGCGCATGTGGAGCAGCATCTTGCCGTCGGTCGTGGTCACCCGTATGGCATCATTGTGAGGTCCGTGCCCACCCCCGCCCCCGAAGTAAGGATCGCGCAGCTGCAGATTCAACGCATCGAGCGGCATCGGCTGCGGTAGTTTCTCCTTTGCAAGGTTCTCTGGCGACACGCGCACAACCATCCGAGCCGAGCGAAATACTTCGACGCCTTCTGAATCACGCTCGTGTGTCCATCCCTGCGCCGATGGCTGAGCTACGAACCCGTAGCCAGGGAGGCCAGCGGCTGCGGCCTTATCGGTGCTCATCGTCACGCGGACGATATTTGGGGCGTACGGCTCAAGGGAAATCACCCGGCCATCCCGCTCCAACACCAGCGGACCGCTCTGGGCCATGGCTATCGTTCCCAGTGACACAGCCACTAAGAGAACCTGTACCAACCTCCGCACAGGCATCTTGCACCTCAAATAACGACCTATCAATGAATCCATTTCATGCCCTTTCGTTTCGTTCCAGGCGGCCATGAGCGCCCTCGGAGTTTCAGGATTTCGGTGCTTGACCCTTTTCTTATTGAACTTCCAATAGTAGAAGTCAAGGAGTTGTCCCGTAGCGTCGCCTCGAAACTGGCACCGAACTCCACGCTGCGTAGCTTTATTAAGTCTCCGCGTGAATGGCAGATAAAACGCTCCAAACAAGAATTTACCTGGTCCCGGCCTTTTAATGTACGGCTGAGAATGCGCGGCGACCGTGATAAGCGCGACAGCCTGGGCGCTACAACGAGGAGCGACGAAGGCGAGCCGCCCCGCTGCGGCGATGGCTTGCCGCAGCTTCCACGGGACGGTTCGAACCTTGAGGAGGTGACGAGTTGGCCTGGCGCATCAGACGATCTTCAGAGTGACGGCATATTCGCAGGGCTTCTGCTCAGGGAAAAGAACGGTGAGGCCCTGTTCATCCTGCGTCCAGGCCAGCTTGCCGCCGTAGCCCAGCAACTCCACGTGGGAGATCCTGGGCGGCGAAAGCGGGCTGACTGTCGACAGCGGACGAATCAGGGTGAGCTTTTCCGGCCAACCCATGATGAACGCATACAAGGTGTTGCCCTTGGTCGTGAACCGGACCTCTTCCGCATCAAGCTCTTTACGCGATGCCTCGTTGAAGCGCGTTCCACCAGCGAGGGGCTGGGCCGTCGCGATGGGACCGTCGCCGAAGATTTTCCAGGGACGCGTTCCGTGAATGCCTTCGCTGTTGATGGCCATCCACTTCGTGATCTCCTCGAGCACCCGCATCTCCTCGTAATCCAACTCTCCGCTATTCGGCAGCGGGAAGTTCAGCAGGAGATTGCCGTTGCGGCTCACAATATCTACCAGCAGGTCTATCACGTACTTGGGCGTCTTATAGGTAACCATCCTGTTGTAGTGCCAGTCCCCGATACAGGTATCTGTCTGCCATGGGTTCGCCGAGATTCCGCTGGCTACGCCTCGCTCCCAGTCCAGCACACAGGTTCCCGCCTCGCAGTCCGTGGGCAGCTTGCTGAAGTACAAAGCCTCGGTGTGCCCGCCGTTCTTTTGGGCGTTCAGGTTATACAGGTTCGCGACAATGGCGAGGCCATACTGCTCGAAGAAGATGTCCCCATCGCTGTACATGAGATCCGGCTGATACTTGTCTATGAGGTCCTTGATGCGCTTGAAGTAATGCTGCTTCCACACTTCGGGCGCCTGGCGATCATTGATTCGCTGGCCATACGGGTAGTTCGCCGGCAGACTGTGATACATGTCGGCAAAAGCTGGATCGTTACCGTCATACCGCACTCCAGCGAGCGGCCCGGTGGTATCACTCATGTGTGACGTGGAAAACCAATGGTAGCTGGGCGCAAGGTGCTCGCTGACCGCAAAACGCAGGCCATGCTTGTCGGCGGCCTTTTTGAACTCACCCACGATGTCGCGCCTGGGTCCGGTCGCCACCGCGTTCCAGCGCGGCTGGTGCGCCGAGTTCCAAAGGTCAAAGTTGTCATGATGCACGGCCATGCTGCAGAAATACTTCGCACCGGCCTTTTTGTAGAGCGAGAGCAGGTGGTCCGGATCGAAACGGTCAGCCTTCCAAAGCGGGGCGATGTCTTTGTATCCGACCTTAGAGGGATGCCCATAGGTCTTCACGTGATACTCGTACTGTTTGCTGCCCTGCACGTACATGTTGCGGGCATACCAGTCGCCGCACTCCACACTGGACTGCGGGCCCCAATGCGCCCAGATACCGAACTTTGCGTCGCGAAACCATTCCGGCACCTGCCACTGTCGCAGCGACTCGCGCGTGGCCTTGAAAGGGCCGGGCGCTACGGGCAGTTCGAGGACCGGGTAAGCGCCAACAGCCGGGGCCTCTTGCGTAGGTGGCCATGCCAGCAAATCGTTTGCCCAGGCCCGTCCGGCGCCAAGCATTGTGGGTGCAACTGAGAGCATTGCGAGGGCTTTCCGCCGGGTAACGCTTTTCACTCGTAACTCCTCCGTGCGCTTACCTGCCAACCGAGCGGAAAGGAAGGTGCGAGGGTCTCCTCCAGCACGGAGGGCTCTGCACACTTCAAACCCCTTGCGCGTCAGCGCTACGGATGATGGTAAACGATGACTGCAAGGTCGCGTATTTTCCACTTCCAAGGCAATTCCGCTCTCTTTTCACGCCGACGGGGTGCTGCCTTACCGCAAATGCGGCCTGCCTTGGCCCTCCTGTGGGGAAACGAGATCGTCGATCGTCGCGGGATAGCATTGCCCGCGCCATCGGTGTCCGCTCATGCTCCGGGGCGGCTCAATCGTCCGAGTAGTGAACGTCGAGGAGCCTGCGGCTTGTTTAGAATCACTATGCATTGCCTGCGATCCACATTTTGGATTCTTCTTCACGCATCAAGACCGGGTCTTGAAACGAAGAGTTATTTCAAAGAACGTTCCAGAAGAGAGCACTCTCAGAAATTCCGATCAGCTGTCATGCTTCTCATATGCGGAAACCGGCTCGTCTTTACCACTACCGATTGGCGAGAACAGTCTGAAACGCTCATCCGGCGTTGCTTCAGCGAAGTGTATTGGATTGGTACCCGAAACGCAGTTCTCAGAGGTAATCGGTCTTCATTTCTCGGCTTGATTTGAGAACTAGCCTAAACGTGTCAACTGAAAGCAACCTGCGCAGAAAAGCTAATGAACGAAGGGCGTTACTGAAGAGCTGGGTAAGTCCGGCAAAGCAGCGAAAGATTGGCAGCACCAAATCTCGGTATTGTTTCTGAGATTCGATGAACGCCGTGACTTCAGGACGGACAAGGTTAAGCCAGGCAGGCAAAGATCTCTCGATAGAACTCGGGGTGCGACTGCCAGGTTTGACCGGTGACGATGCGGCCGTCACGAACGGCCTGCTGGTCTACGAATGTTCCTCCAGCTTGCTCCGCTTCGAAGCGGACGTGTTCATAGCAGGTAATACGCTTGCCTTTCGTGAGCCCGGCGGCGGCAAGCACCTGGATGCCATGGCAGATAGCGAAAATCCATTTTTGATGCACGTCAAATTTCCGGACAATCTCGAGTAAGCGCTGATCGTTGCGGAGGTACTCTGGAGCGCGACCGCCAAGAATGAGGATGGCATCGTAGTGACCCACATCGACTTGGTCGAACGAGAGGTCGGCCTGGATGCCGTAACCTGGACGCTCGACGTAGGTATCCCACCCTGGCTCAAAGTCGTGCATTACGAGATGGAGGCGACGAACGGATGGAGCTGCGACGGTGACGCGCCAGCCTTCTTCCCGGAACCGATGAACCGCGTAAAGGGCTTCGTAGGATTCGCCAGCATCTCCGGTAACGATCAATATCGTTGACATTGTTCTCTCCATCTCTGCAAAGCTGCTAGTTCTGCCTCTCCGACGGGGAGATGGCCTTTGTACGTCGGATCCCAGAACTCGTCCTCGTACCCCACCACGATTCCTCCGTGGAATTGGATATCGAGCAGCAAAGTCAGGAATTCACTCTTCGGCGCAATTCTTCGATCGATTTGCTTGCCAGCGAAATTATATCGAGTGCGTCGAGCTCTTCCCGGAACGACTGTCATTCTCGATTGCAGTTGGAAAGATACCGACGGTCAGTCTCAGTCGGAGGGAACCAGGGAGCAGAGTACGGAAGGTTCCCAGACGGCGGACCAAACCCCATCGAAAATGCGACAGCATTTTGAGGCGACTCGAAGTACATATCCGAGATAGACTCATTCCGATGGAATTTATGACACAAACCAGACTCATCGCAATCGCAAGTATCCCGGCTGTTGCTGCAATGTTCCTAACGATCGGTATCGCGAATATGCGGGCACAGGGACAGGACGGCAATCGAACCGCTCAGGCGCTCTTTGCAGCCCTCGATGCCAATAACGATGGAACACTGACACGACCCGAACTGGAGTCTGGCTTCAACTCCTGGTTTGCGGCTTGGGACAAGACGCATAGCGGAACCCTCACCCAGCCTCAGATCCTGGTCGGAATCAGTGCATTGCTGCCTGCGCCTCCCCCGGTCAAGCCTGGGCAGGCCAACACTTTCAACCCGGCCGGAAATTCGACTCCGGTCCCGGTGTCGCAAGCTGCTGTAGACGCCATGATGGCAGCTTTACCTACTACCCCCGGTATCAGGCCGCAGCACAAGCGCAGGCTGCTGGTGATGGCTCATTCCGGCGCGGGAGGATTCGTGCACGCATCAATCCCGCTCGCCGCGAAGGCGGTGGAAGCACTGGGAAGCCGGGGCGGTTTGTGGACCACCACCGTCAGTTATGACGCAGCGGATATCAACACCGATAACCTCAAGAAATACGATGCCATTTTCCTGGATAGCACGACGGCGTGTTTTCTTGACAATTCTGACCCTGCAGTGACGGCTGCGCGACGAGCCGCGTTCCTGGATTTCGTGAGAGGCGGAAAAGGGGTTGCCGGAATCCATGCGGCGACGGATTCGTATCACACTGATTGCCTGGTAAGTGAGGCCGCCGCAACAAACGGCAGTCCCGCGATGAATTTTGGGGCGTTGGTCTTAGCTGCCCGCCTGGTTACAGCCGCTGACAAGGATGGTGACGATACGGTTAGCCGGCAGGAGTGGGCAGCTGTTGCCGATGATTGGTTCAAGAAGGCGGATACAGGCAATACGGGCAATGTGACACGCGCCGATTTTGTCGCGCACTTCGATTCGTTGTTGGCGCCTCTGGAGATGCGCCGTCTAGGGTTGGAATCAAAGCCTGTGCTGCAATGGCCGGAGTTCAACACACTGATTGGCGGGTATTTCAAGTTTCACTGGCCCGATCCACAACAGATTTATGTCAAGATCGATAGTCCAGACAGTCCTTTGACGGCAATGTTCCATGGCAAGGAGTTCGAGATCCATGACGAAACATACACTTTTGAGCAGGAGTCGTTTTCGCGCAGGAAAGTTCATGTTCTGACGAGTATCGACTACGACAAGATGAGTGCTGAAGATAAGGCAAAGGAAGCGCATCCGCGAACCGATGCCGATTATGCCTTGAGCTATATTCGCCGCGAGGGCAATGGGCGAGTGTTCTACGAGGGGCACGGCCACAGCGATCGTGTGTATGCCATGACGCCGATGCTGGAACATCTTCGAGCTGGGATTCAATATGCGCTGGGCGACCTGAAAGCTGACGATAGCCCCTCAGTGAAATAGACTGTCCGGGAAAACGGAACTGACTCTGAGAAAGCGCCAACATGGTCAGGCTCTGAGAACGAGATTGTGAGTATTGTGCGAGGTAAGGAAGGCAGATTTCGGATGCCATCGAGCAGAGGAAGAACATTAGAGGTTGCCATGTGTTCATTCTTAATGCGGATCAGTTAGTCAACGCTTGCCGACTTTTCGTTCCAATTTGCGGTCTATGAGTGTTTGGGCGATGACGCGCCAACAGAAGTCACATCGACTGGTATCTCCTCGGAAGTTACCGAAGAACTTGTTATCGCACAACTCAACCGAATCAGGAGGTTGATGGCCGAAACTCGATTGCCGCCTCGATCAGTTGGCTGTCGAGAATTACTCGGCCACGCGATACTCGACTCCTCGCAATTGCTATGGATCGAGGACACCCCCCATTGGACGTGGTCCGGATCTTCAATTTCGCCTTAATCGCCTACCTTGCGGCACGGATAGCCCATGGAGAAGATGCTCTCTATGAGCCCCGAAGCTGCAGCGCGCAACACTCGGAGGCATTCTCTGCACACAGCTGCTATAGTGTCTTCCATCGCTCGACGATGGGGTCATGCACACAATGAATCGAAGGATGTTTCTCATGGGCGGGGCTGCTGCTTCGGCTCTTCTGTCTGGCACGCGGTACCTATTGGCTGATCCGCTTGGTCTGCCTATCGGCTGTCAGACCTATCCTGTGCGCAAGTCAATTCGTACGGACTTCGCTGGAGCCATGAAGGGATTACGTGCAGCCGGATTCACTCAGATTGAGCTGTGCTCTCCATACGGTTACGAAGAGTTTTCCAGCCTCCAGAAATACAAGCCACAGGAGTTGCGGCACATGCTGGAAGACTGGGGACTCGGCTGTATCTCCGCGCACTGGTCGGCAGACGAGCTCTTTCAAAGGGCGGATCAAAGCATTGCCTATGCGAAGGAGTTCGGTATGACGCAGATGGCGATTGCCGCGCTCGGGCCCTGGAGCCAGAGAACTACGGAGACAGTCGACGATGTGAAGCGCTATGTGGAGCCCTTCAACGCCTTCGCGGAAAAGGCTCACGCCGCAGGCATCATCGCATTGCTGCACAATGAAGGCTTTGTCTCTGAACACATTGATGGCAAGCCGGTCTACGACATGATGATCGCCGACCTCAATCTCGCCACCACCAAGTTGCAGTTTCAGGTCTCTACGTTGCAGCAGGGCTACGATGCTGTGACCTACTTCGAGAAGTACCCCGGCCGCTTTCTCTCCATGCATTGTCAGGACTGGGTGAAGGACCAGTCCACCAAGTCCGGCTTCCGCCAGGTCCCGTTGGGCAAGGGCGTCGTGGATTGGAAGCGAGTCTTTGCAGCCGCCAAAACAGGTGGCGTAAAAAACTACTTCGTTGAACTCGAAGAGGACCCATCGCTGATGCCGCTGAGTGTACCTTATCTGAAATCTCTGAATGTATGAGGTGAACGGAATCTCTCGATCGGAAACCAAAGTTCACGAAAGGAATTGCGAGCATTCAACAATTTGAGCGACGATAAGCCGGCTTGTCATCAGCAGCCTTCATTCAAACTGCAAAGACCTATTTCACATCAGACCAGCAATCCGCCTACGCTCCAGCGAGACCGATGCAACTGCGACAGCTGAATCGGAGGAGTTTGAACATTCCGCTCCAATTCAGTGCGCCTTTCCTTTTGCGATAAGCATGCCGCACTCAAAGCTCACACACCCTGCGGAGGGAAGCTTTCCCTCCAGCAATTCATGCCTTTCAGATGTGGATCCCCCCCCCGAAGAACTGTTGTCCCCTTCCACAAATCTCTTTCACTCGCTCTGGTGAGCGGGCGGCGACGATATAACCTCCGAGCGAGCAGGTGCCGAGTCCGGCGGATGAACTTAAAAAAGATAGCTCCAAGCCATGTTCAACGAAGAAAAACCCATCGGCAGCATCTGAAAGAATGCAGAAATGAAGGCCATCCAAAACAAAAGAGAGTTTGTTGTTTTCAGCCTGGCTGCGAAGGATATCTGGAAGAACGACAAAGGCAGCTCATCGGCTTGGGTGAAGATCAAGTGCCGGCACTCCAATTGAAATCAGTGTTTTCTCCTAGACCGCTGAACTATGCAGGACGGTTGCGGCGGAGCTGTCTTCGGAGCTCGAAATTGCCCGGCAGGAATCGCGCTTGATCAGTTCGGTGGGGAGCGTAACTTGCTGGCGGGGCAGACTGGGGTCCATGATGCGATTGACGAGCAGTTCGACCATCTGCCGCCCCAACTGCTCAGGGAACTCACGTATTGTCGTCAATGCAGGGTAAAGCCACGATCCGACTGTGTCGTCACAACCAACCACGCTGATGTCACCCGGAATCTCGAGACCGCTGTCGCGCAATCCCCTGTAAACACCGTGCGCAGTCGGGTCATTACCGGCAAGAATTGCGGTGACCGGCTCGCCCTTTGCGAGTAGAGACTTGGTGCCGAGGTAGCCTATGTCGGTTTCATCTTCCGAGTCGATCGTGCTGTGTCGTGGCGTAAGTCCAGCTGCTTCCATGGCGCGCCGATATCCCTCGAAGCATCGGGCAAACCACGGAAGCCGCAAGTTGCCGACAAACCAGATGTGGCGATGACCGAGACTGATCAGGTACCGGGTTGCGTCTTGCCCGCCCTGAATGTCGTCGGAAAAGACGACATCGTATTGCGGGTTCTCCACTTCGCCCAGCACGTTGTTACCAAGAACAACAAAGGGAACTTCGCGGCGGGTCAGAAACTGCAGAAGATCGGTAGAGTTGGTTCCCGCGAGGATTACACCGCGGACAATATCGTGGCGCTGAACAACCTTGGGCAATTGGATTTCTTTGCCGAGGATCTGGGGCGGATAGTTGGATGCCTGAAATATCATCTCCCAACCACGGGAGGCGCAGTAGGCCTCGGCCCCTAGAAGGATGTGAGAGTGAAAGGCATGTTGCATGGGGCGATTACTCAGCAAAAAGGCCAGAGTCTTGGTCTTGTTGCGTTGCGAAAGGTCAATATCGAGCTCCGCGGCCGCGGCGAGTACGCTCTTGCGAATGGCCGGATCGACGCGGCTGTTGCCATTCAGGACGCGCGAGACGGTGGCGATGCTGACGCCCGCGGTAGACGCAATCTCACTCAGGCCGAGCTTGCTCTTCTTGGATTGCGGTTCACTCATGCGGTTCAGTTATTCGCCCTTGTCCAGGCATCGGCCGTCCACTGTCTGGCCCCGAAAAGCCAAGGTCAAAAGGACGAATTCGAAAGCTTGCCCTGTCTATTCACTAGAATTCCACTCACGACAATATAGAAAATTTTCACGACTGGCAATCGAGTATCCTCCCCAGCGTCTCAAGCAGAACGGCGTCCAGCAGAAGGAATGCACCCTGCTCATCGGTCGGTTGGATGCCATACAAATCATCTTCAACCCCACAGCTCTTGCTTGGGGTAATTGGCAGATGGATCAGTCTTCTCATTTCCAGATGTTCGCCGGGTGCCCTCCCGGGAAAGGGAACAGGATCGAATTGAGACAAGTGTTGAAAAATAGCTGAGGAAATTAATTCCGCGTTTGTGAAAATTTTCTCTTGCGTGGGCGATTTTTTCCGTGTTAACGTTCCATTCAAGCTCGACGCCTCCCCGATTCATTCGGCTACGGGCGGAAATGCCGCAATTCTGTTTTGCTCCTTTGCGCAATCGCCACTTTTCATTCCTCGTACTTTTGACCAGGGCTGGTCAGCACTTCGAACCGGCTTTTATCCGATTTCCAGACACGCCTTACAGCCGAATTGGGCTCGGCCATGACTCGCCATCTCTAATTTCCCCTCAGAAGCCATCATGAACGAATATCCGGACAAATTCTCATAGGAGGGCATTATGAAAACTAGCAATCGGGGCTCACTCTTGGATCGTTGCACTTCCCTGGCTTTCTTCACTTTGCTGGCTGCCATCTTCTGGGGCCCTTGCGCAGAGGCGCAGTTGACTACCGCCAAGTTGAGCGGCATTGTGGCTGACAAGTCCGGCCTGTCTGTTCCAGGAGCGGATGTTTCCGTCCACGAGATTCAGACCGGCTACACCCAGACCGTCAAGTCCGGCACATCGGGTGAGTATCTCTTCCCAAGCCTACCGGTGGGAAGTTACGAGCTATCGGTCGACATAGCTGGCTTTTCTTCCTATCTGCAGAAAGGTATCGTTCTCGGCGTGGGCCAGGCGGCGACAGCGAATGTGCAATTGCAAGTCGGCGCGGTTTCTGATCAGGTGACGGTCACAGCGGATGCCTCGCTGGTAACAACGGACTCTGCAACGGTAGGGCAACTGATTACCCAGCAGAGCATTTCCGCCATGCCGTTGAACGGACGCAATGTGCAGCAGCTGGTCTTTCTTATTCCCGGCGCAACCAACGTGAGCTCACAGAATTGTGGAGCCAATTGCGAAGGTGGCACATTTGCCGGCGAGCAATATGCCAAGGTGAATGGCGGGGGCTCCAACGGTGTTTCCTATCTTTTGGATGGAGTTGACTTCAACGATCCGTACATTAACGCAAATCTGCCATTTCCCAATCCTGACGCCGTTGAAGAGTTCAATGTCGACACCAACAATATGAGCGCCGCGTATGGAAATGCCACGGGCGGAATCGTCAACGTCGTCAGCAAATCGGGCTCAGATCATATACATGGAAGCGCATTCGAGTACCTGCGTAATTACTCGCTCGATGCCCGCAATTACTTTGCGAGTTCTCCTGATCCGCTGAAGCAGAACCAGTTCGGCGGCAGCTTTGGCGGACCTATCCTGAAGAACAAGCTCTTCTACTTTGGTTCGTATCAGGGTACGCGCACAAACACGACGAACAATGGTCAGCTACAGTTCGTGCCGACGATGGCAGAGCGCAGCGGAGACTTCTCCAGCCTGCTGCCTTCGACGCAACTCGTCGATCCGCTGACCGGCGAAGCCTTCAAGGGAAATCAGATTCCGCTGGAACGCTTAAGTCCCGTGGCCAACTACCTGCTCCAGCATATTCCGCTCCCCAACGGACCCGGCCGCCAGCTGACTTTCAACGGTTCTCCGCTGGTGCAGCATACCGATGAGTACATCGGCAAGGTGGACTATAACGTTGGCAAGCACCACCTCAGCGGCCGCTATTTCCAGATTCATTTCACCGTGCCCATCTTCGCGCCGCCCTCGAGCAACATCCTTGAAATCAATACCAATCCCGCCGCGGATCTCACGCTCAGAAACATCGGCGTTGTAGACCTGTACACCATCAGTCCAACATTCTTTCTGAACAGCTACTTTGGCTACACCGACCAGATTGGCAAGAGCCTCTCGAATATCCCCTTCAACATGCACGACGCAGGCGTGAACATCGCGCAGCCTCCAAGTTCCGGAGGCGGTGTGGGCCCTGGGCTTGACTTCAACATTTCAGGTGGATTCTCCATCAGCGGAAGCCACTATGGAAACTTCACGCGCGGCGACCAGTCTCTGCGTGAGACAGCTACGCTCATTCGGGGCAAGCACGCGATTCAATTTGGCGGCGAAGCGCTACGCATTCAAACCCCGATGCAAAACGAGTATTCAGAAGACGGCAACTTCGGATTTTCCAACAGCCTCTCAGGGGACAACATGGCCGACTTTCTGTTGGGCTCTGTTTCCACTTTCAGCCAGGGGGGCGGGCTCTATCTGAACTTCACAGGAATCAACTGGAGCGCATTCGTTCAGGATGACTGGCGCGCGACACCCCGGTTGACGATCAGCGCTGGACTTCGCTGGGATCCCTTCTTTCCTTACAGCGACAGCAAGGGAAGAGTCGCCTGCTTCCAGCCGGGGTCGCAATCAACCCGCTTCCCGAATGCGCCGAACGGTCTGCTCTTTGGCGGCAGCAATCATGACGCAGGTTGTCCCAAATCCTCCATGCTGAACAATCCTTTGAACTTCGGTCCTCGATTCGGATTTGCCTGGCAGGCTACCGCCGACGGCAAGACCAGCGTGCGCGGGGGTGCCGGGTACTACTTCGAATCTCCAAATACGGTTGCGTTTCAAGACGTTGTCGGCATTCCTCCCTTTGCGCCCATCGTGAGCCTGACCGATGTCAGTCTTTCCGATCCTTACGGCAGTGCGGGCATCAGCAGTCCGTTCCCAGCGGAATTTGGGCCATCGAACCCCGGTCCAAACGCCACGTTTCCGCAGGACATCTCACTCTACCCCTTCTTCTCAAAGAACTTCCGGCTTCCCATTGTCTTGACTGAAAATCTGACATTGGAACGGGGGATCGGCCAGAGTTGGTTGGCGCGCGTCGCCTACATGGGCAGTGTGGCAACACACCTCAATGGCACCGGAGACCAGGAGGCAGGGCTCCTTGCAGTGAACCCGGCTGTCTACATCCCGGGCGCTTCTAATGAAGGCAATACGCAACAACGCCGCCCCTATTCGAGCTTTGGACCGGTCTACGAGCTTGATTCCGCGGTTCACAGCAACTACAACGCACTGCAGATCTCACTCCAGAAGCGCTTCACACAAGGGTTTGCGTTCATGTCCAATTTCACATGGGCCAAGTCACTAGGAAACTTTGGTCCAGGCGGTTCCAATGGCCACCAGAATCCTACCGGCAGCAACACCTGCACCTGCGGGCGCTCGTTTGATTACGGTCCGGACACGGGAGACATCAGCAAGACCTTCAAGCTCTCTGGAAACTACAAACCGTCAGCGATTCACGTAAACCGGGCGGTTGGAAGCGTAGTCAACGGATGGGAACTGAGTGGAACTGCAACCGAACAAACCGGGTTTCCCTTTACGATTTACGCTCAGGATGACAATGCTTTCAGCGGCATCGGCAATGATCGTGCCGACCTGACAGTGGCAAGCATCAGGAGCGCAGTGCTGAGCAATGGGCGGTCGCATGCGCAATTGGTTCAACAGTGGTTCAAGACAAGTGCCTTTACGGCCAATGCGATTGGGACCTTCGGAAATTCGGGTAAGAACGCATTGCGTGGACCTCGATACTTCGATACCGACCTCGCCTTGCTCAAGAACGTCCCCATCAAAGACGGCGTGTCCCTGCAATTCAGGGCGGAGTTCTATAACGCTTTCAACAACGTCAATTTCGGCATGCCCGACACGGGTTTGACCGACAGTGCCTTTGGGCAGCTTACCTACGCTCTGAGCCCACGAATTCTTCAGTTCTCTCTCAAGGCAATCTTCTAACTCCAAACGCGCAGGGAGCCTGAACTAAACAGCGAATCACGGTGGGGAAGCGAGGTCACCAGGCTCCTTCCCTGCCCGCTCAAACGAGGATTCATCACAGGAAGGGATCTATGTCAGCACCCTATCAATCCGCTACCCGTTTCAACGCAGGCACCATAAAGCTTGAGATACATCCGACGGGCAAGGCCGCTGGAGAAGCCGCCGGGCACGCCGCTGCCGAAGAGCTGCGCAGGCTGGGCCAACTGGGCCAAAGCATTGGCGTCATCTTTGCCACGGGTGCTTCACAACTGGATACACTCGACGTATTAACATCGCTTCCGGACGTGCCGTGGAGTCTCATGCAGGGGTTTCATATGGATGAGTATGTGGGACTGGCTGAAGACCACAAGGCATCCTTTCGACGTTATCTTCGCAAGAGCCTGACTGGCCGTGTGCACATGCAGGAGTTTTCAGAGATCAATGGCAATGCCGAAAATCTTTTCGAGTATGGCAACGAATACATGCGCAAACTCACTCTTGCTGACCCGAAGCTTTGCCTGCTGGGAATAGGAGAGAACGGTCACCTCGCCTTCAACGATCCTGCCGAGGCAGACTTCAACGATCCTCTGGGGATCAAGGTCGTCACGCTTGACGATGCATGCCGGCAGCAGCAAGTCTCTGAGGGTTGGTTCGCAACACGAGATGATGTCCCCAGGCAGGCTCTCACACTGACGATCCCCACCTTGTTCCGGGTACCCAAGTTGATTGTCTCTGTTCCTGGCCATCGCAAGGCAGAGGCAGTCCGGCGTACATTCGAAGAACCGATCTCTACAGCTTGCCCGTCGACGATTCTGCGCACACATCCTGACGTCACGATCTATCTGGATGTCGACTCGGCGGCGCAGTTGAAGGGCATCTGATCAGAACGCATTCCATAGTGATTCAATCGTGAGTAAATCCGGGGAGGCAAGGCAATGACTGAAGAAACAGGGCAGGGCTTTAACCGTCGCACATTTGTCAAGGGAGCAGGAGGTCTGGCGCTCGCGGCAGGTCTGAGTGCAAAGTCATACGCACGCGTGCTCGGAGCCAATGACCGCATTCGCCTCGGACTCCTTGGCTGCGGCGGCCGCAGCGAAGGCCATGTGCACATGGCTGAACTAGCCTCCAAACAGATACCCGTTGAAATGGTTGCGGTCTGTGATATCTGGAGCCTGGCGCGGGAACATCGGGCTGCCCAGGTCAAGCGCGTCTTCGGCCACGAGCCACAGTCGTACAAGTATTCCGAAGACATGCTCAGCCGCAATGACATCGATGGCGTGATGATTGCCACTGGTGACTTTCAGCACGCCAAGTTATGCGCGGAGGTGGTTCGCGCGGGCAAGGACTGCTACGTTGAAAAGCCCTTTGCCAACGTGCTTTCAGAGGCCATTGAGACCCGCGATCTGGTGAAGAGCTCCAAGCAAATTGTGCAGATGGGAACCCAACATCGCAGTCAGCCCTATCCTTTGGCGGTGCGTGACATTATTCGATCGGGTCGCATTGGCGACATTGTTCACATCGAGCAGGAATGGAATGTGAACGAAGAGCGATGGCGCTTCAACGATATGGACACCGGCCGCAACAAAGAAATGTTGATGGACATCAACATGGAGTGGAAGCAGTGGCTCTATGGCAGAAAATCACAGTTGCGCGAAGAAGACACGGATTGGAAGCGCTGGCTGCTCGGCAAACCAGATCGCCCGTTTGATCCGCATGTATATCTTGAGTTCCGCTTGTACAAGGACTTTTCTTCGGGGATTTTTGACCAGTGGCTCAGCCATGGATGCGATATGGTTCATCTCTGGACAGATCAGGCTTATCCTGAGAGCGTTGTCGCCAATGGCGGAGTCTTTACCTGGAAAGACGGGCGCGATAATCCTGATACCTGCGTAGCCGCAATTACCTATCCCAAAGGCTTTCTCTACACCTACAAAACAATCTTTGGCAATAGCTATCGCAGCTTCTCCCGAATTCATGGACGCGACGGCACCATCGAGAACTATGGCGGAGAGGGTGCCTCTCTGTTCACTGTGACGCGGGAAGGTGGACGGCATGAATTCGATCCGACGGAGTCTGGTCCGGTGTATACGAAGACTCCCATTGTCGGTCCTGCTGAAGATCGGGAGGAGATTGTGCGCGTACCAGGTGCTCCGGAGCCAAACTCACTTGGCCCTGATGATGACGACGTCGAGCATCTGGTGAATTGGCTAAGGGCTATGCAAAATCGCACGCAGCCAAATGCCACTGTCGATCACGGCTTTTCACACTCGCTGGTATGCATTATGGCGACGCAATCATACTGGAGCGGACGCAAGCTCTACTGGGATCCCAAGAACGAGAAGATCGTGGAGAACCCCGTGTAGTGCCGCGCGCCAGCAGAGTGGTTGTACTCGGCACAGAGGTGTTCCGCTTGAATCGTGACGGGTTCCTTCCAGGCAAACCATGAACTACCATCAACCAGATGTGAAGGGTAGAGAGTATGAAACAAACGAAGTGTAGCGAGCTGCTGTCCTTTGGATTTCTCTTCGCGCTGACTGCAGCTGCAGTGTATGGACAGACCACCAGCGAGAGCGTCCAGCCCATCCTGTCTCAGCCGGTGCAATCCGTGGATGTCACTGCCTTTCAGTTGGAGCAATACCTGACCCACCGCATCACACCACTGCCTACTCCCAGCACTGCGAAGGAATGGGCAGATCAGCAACAGAAGCTCAGAAAACACGTCCTCGAGGACATTGCCTTTCACGGCTGGCCAGACGATTGGGTCCACTCTGCGCCGAAGTTTGAGCAAGTGGGAGCGACTGAACCGAGGGCTGGCTATCGAGTGACCAAATTTCGCTATGAGATCGTGCCCGGCTTCGATGCGACCGCGATTTTGTACGAGCCTGAAAAACTCAACGGACGCGTTCCAGCCATTCTGGATGTCATCGGTCATGAACCGAGAGGAAACGCCGCAGAGTACGAGCAGAAGCGCGCCATTAACTTTGCCAAGCGCGGCATGATTGCCCTGAGCCTTGGATGGGTCGGCTTCGGTGAACTTGCTGTCAAGGGTAATGACCACGATGATGCTGGAGCGCTTGATCTTGTGGGAAGCAATGCCATGGGCTTCTTTTACCTGGGGATGCGACGCGGGCTCGATTACCTGGCCAGTTTGCCCCAGGTTGATACCACAAGACTAGGAGTGTCTGGGCTTTCCGGTGGCGGATGGCAGACAACAGTGCTGAGCGCAACGGATCCTCGCGTAGCAGTAAGTGTGGAGGTTGCGGGGTTTGGATCCTTTCCGTTCAACATTACGCACCCTCGTGATACAGACGAGATAGAGGAGAATGCGACCGATCTCAACATGGGCTTTGACTATCCCTTCCTTGTCGGCATGCGCGCGCCCCGCCCCACACTTGAAATTCATAATGCCGAGGATGATTGCTGCTTTCGTGCGGCGCTGGTGAAACCCACAATCTACGACCAGGTGAAGCCCCTCTTCCAGCTCATGGGAAAGCCAGACGCACTGGCATGGTACGAGAGCAGTGATCCGGGTACGCATAACTACCAGTTAGTCAACCGGCTTCATACATACAGCTTTTTCGCAGAGCACTTTCATTTGCCGCCAATCACCGAGGAGATCCCCAGTTCGACCGAAGTTAGGACTCAGGACGAAATTGCAATTGGCGTGCCAGCAGACAATCTGACGATCAACGGTCTGGCCAGAAAGATGGCAGCCAGCATCCAGCGACCCACGATTCCTGCTGAGAACAAGGCGCGCGCTGAGTGGGTCACCACGCAGCGGGAAAAGCTCAAAGCTGTCACGCGCTACACACCCGTCTCCGTTGCCAACGCGCCACGCATCAGCAACACAAAGCGCATGGCGATGCAGACCCTCTCATACCGCTTTGACCTCAGTAACGGATTGAGTGCGACCGGTGTCTGGTTGAAAGCGAACGATGCCGGCGAAGATCCTCCGGCCATCATCGTGCTCAGTGACTCGGGCTACCAGTCTTCAAGCGAGGCCGTTTCGCAGCATGTGAATCACGGCGAACAAGTGCTCGCACTGGATCTTCTTTTTACTGGATTTACTCGCCCCCAGGTCCCAGATACGACAGATTGGGAAACACTGGTTGCCAGCTCCGGGGATCGCCCGCTGGGCCTCGAAGTGGCTCAGCTGATCGGGGTCGCCAAGTGGCTCAGGCGAAGTCATCCTGACACGCAGGTTAAGGTGGAAACCGATGGTATCCGTTCGGGAGTAATTGCCTCGGTTGCCGCAGCGATCGAACCAGGAATCTTCTCTGCAATTACCAGCCATCACGCCATGAAGAGTCTGAGCTATCTCATTGATACTCCCGTCGCCTTCCGGTCCGCGGCAGATCTCTTCTGTCTGGATCTTTACAAGTATTTCGACATCGATTCAATCACTGCCATGGCGGCCCCAACAAGCGTTCAGTGAGGGACGTCTGCAAAGTAGACTCCACCGCAAGCGGGTGGGGAATCAGGAAGAGAGGGACAAAGTGAGCGTCTTGCCATCATCACAAAGATCAGCCAAGCCTCAACGCATGGGGCGAGTCCGATGGTGGATTGTCTGGACGCTCTTCTTCTCAACCGTCACCAATTACATCAGCCGGCAAACATTCTCCGTATTAGCTCCGCTTATCTCCGCTCAGTTTCATCTGTCGCATACTGACCTCGCCAAAATCCTGGGCGCATTTCAGATCTCCTATGCCGTGACCTGGCTTCTCGGCGGCATCTTTCTTGATGCAGTTGGAACTCGGATCGGGCTGGCCCTGGCTGTGGTCTTCTGGTCCGTGGTCAACATGTTCACCGGCTTCGCAACCTCCGTATTCAGCTTCGCCGCCTTTCGATTCCTACTGGGAATAGGCGAAGGCTTCAACTGGCCGGGTGCAAGTAAAACTGTCGCCGAATGGTTTCCAAGCGAAGAGCGCGGCCTTGCCGTAGCGATTTTTGACAGTGGGTCGAGCATTGGTGGCGCGCTCGCCGCAATGGCCATTCCTCTTATCGCGTTGAAATTCGGCTGGCGTGCCGCGTTCTTCTTTTCCGGCGCAATCGGCTTCGTATGGCTGCTTTTGTGGTTGCGCGTCTATTATCCCCTCGATCGCCATCCACGCGTGACGCCGGAGGAGCGTTCATTCATTCACGCGGGCCAGGACGTACCCGTAGCTTCTCCTGATCGAGGCGTGCAGCGCTGGCTTCGCCTTCTGGGCAATAGGAATGTCTGGGGAATTGTGCTTGGACGCGCGCTTACCGACCCTATCTGGTGGTTCTACGTCTTCTGGCTGCCCCAGTATCTAAGTGATGCGCGAGGTTTCAGTCTCCAGCGAATTGCCCTCTTTGCATGGATGCCTTTCATCGCCGCCGATATTGGCAACTTCACCGGTGGCTTGATTTCTGGTTACTGCATTCGTCGTGGTATCCCTGTCGTTCGCGCTCGCATCTGGGTGTGCGCGATAAGCTGTCTGCCGATACTGGCAGGTATACCAGCAGCCAGTGTGCATAGCGTCTATACGGCAATGGGATTGATCTGCTTTGCCTTGTGGGGTTACGCCAGCTGGTCCACCATGGGTTTGACACTGCCATCAGACCTGTTTCCCCAGGACATAGTGGCCACAGTAACGGGGCTGAGCGGACTGGCGGCTGGCCTCGTTGGATCGGTGTTCACAATGGCTGTGGGGATGCTCGTGGATCGATTTGGCTACGCTCCGGCATTTCTGGTTGCTGGTCTTTTGCCGCTATTCGCCACGGCCTGCTTGCTCGTTCTGGTCCGCGCACCGAAAAACCCCGCAGCCAGTAATCCATCCCAGTCATCCATTTGAGTCACCTCAAAATGCATGTGCCCTCTCTGCGCCGGGCGGCATGTCAGGAATAGACCTTTGGCGCGGCGAATGCCCAGCTTCGCTCCATGGCAGGTCATGGTGGCGGTTGCTGTGCGCAGTCTAAGGTGTCATCCGCTGACCTGGATGATTTTGGCAAGACGTTTGCCCGTTCATTCAAGTCCTGCCACTATTCTTGGTTGCGCGCGGTTGTGAACTCTGCGTTGATCGATCAACCTCGTCGTCAACATAATGTTCTCAATTCGCAGAGCGTTTCAATTCATTCAGACCTCTGCTTTCTTATGCATCCCAGGATTCGATCTCGGTGCTGAAGCGTGTTTTTGAGTGTCTTGTGCGCCTTATGAGCCCAATGCGATATCGAATCAATGACTTAGAATTCGTTCCCGTTCTGTTATGAAAGACCCCCAGGCCAGTGCCAGAAGGCCCGAAATGATTGGAGACAGGCCAAAACAAGCCCAAAAGGAATTTCACACGCGCTTATGTTGACAATATCCATTGCTACTATTACATTTTTATATGTATGATGAACACAGAGCAGAACAAGGAAGCCGGCAAGTTTCCCTGGACGGTTGAAGAACTGATCGCGGTTGCAGAGCGCGTGATTTCTTCGGATCCGATGCTGTTCGCTCATCCTGAAAGGGAGAGCAACAAGGATCTCAATGTCCGGCTGATTCGGGATTACGTTGTCAGGGAGTTTATTCCACGGCCGGAGCGGGTAGGGCGGGAAGCGCATTTTGGCCTGAATCATCTGGTGCAACTGCTTGCAGTCAGGTTGCTGTTGCGCAGCCAGAAATGGTCTCTGCCCGCGATCAAGGCGAGTCTGGCGACAACCAGCACGGAGGAGTTGCTGAGCGACCTGCTCAGTCCGATCCGTTTGCAGATCGAGGCAGAGTTCCGGCAGGCTTCGGGAACGCAGATGATGTCGGATCAGGTCAAGGCCAACAGGGTGAAGACGCCAGAGCTGAATCCGGCGCAGTTGTTGATTGAGCGATTCAAAGGTGGGGTTCAGCCGAAGGCGATACCGAGCTCAATGGCAAGGTTCAATATCAGCAGATCGATGGTTGCGGCGCCACAGCCGGAGAGTCCGCTTTTTAAGCGAATGCAAAGCACCAGCAGCAAGCTGCATGTCCCAATTGACCCAGGATGTGATGTCGTGATTGACGCCGAGCGGATGAAGTCGCTGACGCCAGAAGAAGTTGAACGCCTCGGAGAGGCACTGAAAAGGCGTCTGCTGGACGAGCTGGCGCGCTGAGAGGAGCGTTGTTTTATGTCAAATGAATTTGGTCTGACTCTGGTTGCCGCGCGGCCTGCCCTGCTGGCAGGGCAAAACAATATTGTGGATGTGCTGATTCGTGTGCAGGCGCCGGACGCTCCTTCGAGCGGCCTCCCGGAGCGCCCCCGGCTCAATCTTGCCATCGTCATCGACCGCTCCGGTTCAATGTCAGGTCAACCATTGCATGAGGCCAAGCGGGCTGCTGCATTCATGATTGACAGCCTGAAAGCGACAGATCGCGCCTCCGTTGTTGTTTACGACGATACGGTCAATGTCATTGCCGAAAACCAGCATGTTGAGAACAGGAATCGTTTCAAGGCGGCAATCGCTCAAGTCGATTCAGGTGGCTCAACAAATCTGCACGGTGGATGGCTGAAGGGTGCGGAGGAGTCAGCCAGGCATCTTTTGAAGGGTTATACAAGTCGCGTACTCCTGCTTTCGGATGGTCAGGCGAATGTCGGAATGACCGTTGTCACTGAAGAGATCGCACACCAGTGTGCGCAGCTTGCCGATACCGGCGTCACCACCTCGACCTATGGTCTGGGGAGCGGATTCAACGAGGAACTGATGGTGGCCATGGCCCGGTCTGGCCGTGGCAATGGGTACTACAGCCAGAATGCCGAACACCTGATGGAGCGTTTTCACGAAGAGTTCTCGTTACTGTCGGCGCTCTGTGCGCGCAATGTTCGCTTGCGCCTTGCGCCTCTACCGGGGATTCGCTGCGAAATGCTGAATCTCTATGAGGCGGCGAAGGATGGCAACTGGCAACTGCCCGACTTGACTTACGACGGCGAGGCATGGGCGGCGGTTCGTCTGAAACTGGGATCTGCGGGCTTGCCGGCTGCGGGAGAGTCGCTGGCACTGCTCAAGGCATCGGTTGTTTTCGTTGACCTGGAAGGTGCAGAGTGCCAGATTCGCGAGAAATGGCTTACGCTCCCGGTTTTGACCGAAAAGGAGTTCGAGAAAGTTGCGGTAAACGGGGATGTTGTTCGCCGGGTAACGGAGGCAGAAGCCGCTAAATTGCAGGAAAACGCGGCCCGCGCCGCGAAGGCCGGTGACTGGAAAAGAGTCGATATGATCCTGATGCAAGCCCGTCAGATGGCCCAGCACAGTCCATGGCTGAGTGAGATTGTGGTTTACCTGGAGAAGCTTGCTGCTCAAAAGGATGAAATGCGATTCAGCAAGGAAGCTCGGTATAGCGCTATGAACATGAGTTCCCGGCAGCGCTCAAAGAAGGAGTTCGACGCGGATTTTTCTGAAATGGGGGCACTAATGCACCTTCAGAGAAGAGTTGAGCAAGGCACAACCGGACGCTTTGGACAGCAGGAACCAGGGGAGACGGATCCTCTCGACCCCTTTGACAAATAGCCTTACTGATGAATCCGAATGAACTGTACCCGAGCAATAACTACGATAAGATTCGTGTCCGAGCTACTGAGGGGCAGGCAATTCGTATCGCAAAGAGACATCTTGAGTCGCAGGAACGCCTCTTTGGTGGTTGCTCACCTTCAATTCCGACGAGACAACTTCTCTTGGGGGTTAGCCCCCCCTCTCGGCACCAGAGTTTTAATTCAAGCCTTTTCTTTCCAGTGGCTTACGTCGGCATCCAGGGCGCTGCAGACATCCGCTGCGACACGATTTCTTGGACAAATGCAGGGACCGCAAACCTATGAAGGGCATCCTGAGAAGCCTTTCGGAGGGCTGGCGTTCGTCCGATTGCGTCACGCTGAGAGAAGAATGACAGCAATCAGCGCACAGCCAACTCCTGCCCACTGCAGCGGGGGCACGGATTCATGGAGCAGTACCGGCACCAGCGCGATGACCACCACAGGATAGAGCGCTGTGAGCGGCGCAACGATCGAGGCTTTGCCGCCGCTCTTGAGCGATGCGAAGAGAGCCCATGCACCTACGGCGTTGAGAAGTCCGCTCAACAAGGCGTAGGTGAGGTTGACCTTTGAGTAATGGAAGATCGCGGGTCCGCGGTAGAAGAATGGCTCCAGGATCAGGAACCCTACTACGAGCCAGATGAGGGAGGATTCCGCGGAGATGTAGTTGGTGGATAGCTTTTGCAGGAGGCCGACAACGCCCCAGGCAATGAGCGTCAGGATGGAGTACAAGAGCCACGGAGGAATATGCATCTGCGTTGGTTCTCCTAAAGAGAGAAGATGACGATGGCGATGGCGGCGAAAACCAGGCCCAGGGCCTGGATGGGGCGAAAGCTCTCGCGCAGGATGACGACCGCGAGCACGACTGTGATCATGGGATAGAGAGCTGACGTGGCAGTGATGAGGGTTGTATTGCCGTTGGTGTGATAGGCGGCAAAGAGCGCCAGTCCACCGACCCCGGAGAGCACCCCGTTGAGAACGCCGTACGCAATGCCGCGGGTGCTCTTCTCAAGCCTGCCACGGCGTGCGATAAGGAGGGCAAGACCGATCGGCAGAGTGCCCACGGTGAAAAGGAATTGCATGGTGTCTGGGGGGATTTCCCGCGAGCCGAGTTTTGAAAGCAGCGCCCAACCACCCCAGCAGATTACGCAGATCAGCGCATACCAAAACCAGCGCGCGCTGAGCATCGGCTGCAATCGTCCGGGAGCTTCCTGTCGTGGGATTTCATTCATTACGATTTCTCCTTTCGGATGAAACTGGCTTCATCGACAGCGACCTGCGGGGCAAAGCGAAAGCTGCCCGGCTCGATTCCGCGCAGGATCGCGAGGCGAAGCGCCGCCACCTGCAGAGGAACGATTTCAAACAAGGGGGCGAGAGTACCGGGAAGGACAGGCGTCTCGCAAACAATCAGACTTTGCGATTCCGATGAAGCTGGACCGATCAGCCGGACCTCTCCGCCGAAGCGCACCAGGTCTGCGGCCATCGCCAGGTTCAGCGCTCTCGTATTGTCTTCAGGAGCGAAGACGAAGCCTCTGAAGTGACCATCGACTACTTCAACCGGACCGTGTCGGAACGATGCGATCGGCATGGCTAGGGCAGGCGCTTTGGCTATTTCGTGGAAGAGCAGTGCACCCTCGAGCGTGGAGGAGACCGAAGGTCCGCGCCCGAGAAGATAGATGTTCGAACCCGGCGGGAGGAAGGCATCCCATTCCTCGATAGCTGCGGCATGTTTCTGCACATGCGCCGCGAAGGCGGTCAGGAGCTCTCGCATCTCTGCAATGGAAGCGACGAATTTGCCGGCGACGGCACTGCCGAGCAGATGCAGAGCGAGCAGAGTGCCGGTGTACGTCTGGATGGCGACGATCTGATCGGGCAGACTCGACAGGAAAAGGCTCACGTCCGCAGAGCGAGCCAGTTGACTCAGGGGCTCGTTGGTCACGCCGATGACGGGGACCTTGCCCTTCATGGCCTCGAGCAGCTTGGCAATTTCAATGGACTCACCAGACCGAGAGACCATAAGCACGACCGCATTTTTCCATGCACCTGAGAGGTAATGCAGCAACTCTCCGGCTTCAATGGCGACAGTGTCCACGCCGAGAGAGGAGAGGAAGTACTGCAGGGGAATGGAAGCAAAAAGCGAAGCACCCATGCCCGTAATGACTACTTTTTTCGCGGACCGGAGCAGCGCGGCAGCCTGTTCCATGGCTGCGGCTCCTTCCTCGCATTGATGACGCAAAGCAAGTTCGAGCGACTCAGGCTGGGCTTGTATGTTCTTTGCTAACTCTGACACTTCTGCCTCCTTGTTCTGCGATTACGGCAAGTGATCTCTTCATCCATTTCTAAGCAGCCATGATTGCGCGGCACCGATTAGCCCGGTGTCAGACCCAAGGCGCGACACAGTGATTGAAGTAAGCTCGGCGGGCACCTACGTGCAAATGCGCAGGACGCTGGCTCGAACTTCGTCGAGGAAGAGATCGCTGCTCTGCATGACGCCACCGCCCAGGCGAATGGAATCGGGAGCGAAGAGGGTGACGAGGTTGGCCAACCCCAAAGCAATGTAGTGAGCCGTGCGCATGGCCGCCTGCTTCGCAACAGGATCGCCCCGCCGCGCTCGCTCGCAGATTTCTGCGGCAGTGATCGACCCGCTTTCGGCAGCAACCTTGTGATAGTGCGAGCTCAGAGCCGTGCCGCTGGCGAGGCTCTCCCAACAGCCCGAGAGCCCGCAATAGCAAAGGGGACCGGAAGGATCAATGAGTTGATGGCCCAGCTCAGGGTGAGCCCCATGCACGCCGCGATACAGCTGCCCCGCTTGCACGATGCCGCCGCCGATGCCGGTGCTCACCGTGACATAGATAAGGGTGCCTTTGGGCCGCACTGCTCCCCATGCGTACTCTGCGAGAGCCGCAGCGTCTGCGTCATTTTCAACCGCCGCGGAGAGACCGAATCGCGTGGCGATTTCCTCGGCGAGATGACTGTTCTCCCAACCCGGTAGCGTGCCCACATCGCCGATGATGCCGGAGAGTGGATCGAGCGGCCCTGGGCAAGCCACACCAATGCCTTCGATTTTTCCGCACCTGTCGATCAGCTGCCGAAGCATGCTCTCAATGCGGGCTAGCGCGTTCGCATAGCCAAGCTCCGGTTCGGTCGGACACTCGATGCGATCAAGCAGGGTTCCGTCTTCGCGCACGATGCCTGCAGCAATCTTGGTGCCTCCGATGTCGACTGCGCCGATCTGTCTCATGACGTCAAGTCCTTTGCCATCAGGCTCGCTCGCAATTCAACCCTCTCCCCTGCCAGCCATACTTCCTCGATTAACATTTCATTCTCCCAACGAAACCGTATGAGATCTGCTCGCGATCCAGGAACGAGCCGGCCTCGCCCGCCGACAAATCTGGCGGGATTCGAGGTTGCCATGGCGAGTGCCTGGTGCAGCGGCACCCCAGCCGCGTTGACCATATGGCTGACGCACTGTGCGAGCGAAGCCGTAGAACCGGCGAGGAGTTCAGAGCCGTAGACACACAGTTTGCCGCCGGCGAGCATCTCGACCCTGCCACCCACGGGGGTGTTGTAGATTCCGGGTGGCATACCGGCGAGCGCGACTGAATCGGAAACCAGCACCGTTCGCTCCACGCCTTTCGCGCGCACCATCGATCGCAACATGTCCAGGGGAAGATGATGGCCGTCTGCAATGAAAGTTGCGGTGAGGCGATCATCTCCCAACTGTGCCCAGATTGGATTGTGATGACGGGCAAGCTCCGGCGCAATTCCATTGCCGAGGTGCGTCGACATTCGCGCACCTGCGTCCACGGCAAGCCTAATCTGCTCCGGCGAAGCGTGGGTATGACCGATCGACACATGCACGCCACGTTCGCAAAGCGCGGCTATGTAAGCAGGCGATTCTGGCCAGTGCGGCGAAAGGGTGACAATCCCGACGATGCCGCCGCCAGCGTGTTGCCAGCGATGGAATTCGCCGATCGACGGGGGCCGGACCCACTCACTCGGATGTGCCCCGCGATAACCATCGACGGGAGAGATATGCGGCCCTTCGACGTGTACGAAAGAAATGCAGGAGGCTACCCTGGGATGAGTTCTACAAGCCTCGGAAATGACATGCAGGGCTGTGCAGATTTTCTCCTCGGGTGCGGTGATGATCGTGGGTGCGAAAGTCGTCACGCCGCGCGCCAGTATCACATCGACGAGCGCAAGGATCGTCTCTTCGGAGAGGTGCGGGTCGTTGACGTCGAAGCCGCCACAGCCATTCACCTGCAGGTCAATCAGGCCCGCCGAAACAAATAGATCCGTGTGCTCATGAGAGGCATCCACGCGCGTGAGGATGCCGTCCTCGACCAGCAGAGACAGCGAACGTCCGGTTTGTGGATCACGGCCTGTGATCGTTGACGATGGCATGGTATTGGCTCTTTGAGCTGGAATCGCGATCAAGGTAGATTGTGCAGCGTGGATGGGTTCGTAGTGCCGTTGCCGGGCAATTTCCGCTGACCGGAGACTCGAGCATGGCTTGCACGGCCGCGCTCTTGAGTTGACCCGGCACACAGCAGAACAGCTCATGCCCAGCGAGCAGGGTGGGCACGGTGAGGGTGATTGCCTGGCGTGGGACATCTTCCAATGCGGCAAAGCAGCCGTCGAGCACCTGCTGCTCGCGGCACAAATGGTCGAGCGTGACGATTTTTACCGATTCAGGGTCTTCGAGATTGGCCGGGGGATCATTGAACGCGAGATGCCCGTTCGTGCCGACACCCAGCAGCACCAGGTCAATCGGTGCCTCAGCGAGGAGCTTTGCGTATTGCTTACACGTCTCCTGCGGGGATTCGCCGGGATCGATCGGTTCAAAACGGCCAAGCGGAAGATGATTTGTGAATGTGCGGCGAAGCCACAGTGCAAATCGCTGTGGAGAGTCTGCCTGAAGGCCGATGTACTCATCCATGTGAAAGATTTCAACGCGGGGCCAGTCGATCTCCGGCTCCTGAATCAACGCGGCAAGCATTTCGGCCTGGCTGGGAGCAGCGGCCAGGATCATGCGAACACCAGCCTGCTCGCGCAGCCGGGCTCGAAGCGCCGAAGCGATGTGACTTGCGGCGGTGGTACCGAGTTCCATGCGGGACCTAGCGACATGGACGTTCATGATGTCTCCAGTGGATGGCATTCAGCTTTTTATGTGGCTGCTATGTTGGGTTTCTTTAAGGCGTTTACCCGGGCGGTGTAACCGGAAAATTCAGCGAGAGAGATAGCGCCTTCGTTGTTTGTGGACTCGGCAACATCTGCTGCCGGAATGAAGGTAGTTTGCCCCTTGTGCATGATGTGGCGATAAATGAAGAACACGATGAGGGCGATGGTACTTAATGCAAATCCGAACCAGAAGGCGACGATGTAGCTTCCCGACCACTTGATTAGAAATCCAGAAATGGCAACCACGGTGCCAGTGCAGAAGTTACGCACCAGCGCGACTGTCGAGGTGTAGGAACCGGTATCGGCTTTGTCCATCGTCTTCCAGAGAATGGCGTCTCCAGCAACCTGCAGGGGCATGAAGACAAAGTAGAGCGAGGTGAGAACAATCAAGCCGTTGAGGTTAGTGACATGCGCAGACCAGATGGCCAGGACCAGCATCAGTCCCCACTCGATGGTAAGAGCGATGTAGCTGCCGAAGCGATCGATCAGCCAGCCAGCGGGATAGGACACGGCTACCTGCAGGAGCATTCCCCAGGAGATGGCGATACAGGCGGCGGGCTGGGCTCTATCACCTCCGATTTTCTGGCGCAGGCGCAATCTATCATCGATGCTCCGTGGGCCATGGCGGTGGTTCCTGACTTTCTCGATCCGCTGACTGAGGGTGAGAGGCCTGCCGACCTGGGAAATGCATTGAGATTTAGCGCCGCACTGATCAAGACTGCGTACGAGGATGCTGCAATGCACAAGCTGATGTATGAAGTGCAGCACTTGCTCAAGCCGCGCAGCGTACTGCGGGAACCGGTGATCATGGAGCAGATCCTGGCCAACATGGCGCCGGCTTAGTAACGCAGCGATCGGATGGAGTGAAAACCATGCAGGAGATCCGCCATCGATTCATCCAGACAAACGGCATTCGGATGCACTTGGCCGAATGCGGCACTGGCCCACTTGTGGTGTTATGCCACGGGTTTCCGGAATCATGGTACTCGTGGCGGCATCAGTTACTGGCGCTGGCAGAGGCGGGGTTCCACGCGGTGGCGCCGGACATGAGCGGCTATGGTCAGACAGACGCGCCCGAGGCAATCGATCAATACACAATGCTTCACCTGGTTGGAGACGTGGTGGGCGTGCTCGACGCGCTGGGGGAACAGACCGCAGTCGTAGCGGGGCACGACTGGGGCGCGCCAGTCGCCTGGCACTCAGCTCTCCTGAGGCCAGACCGCTTTCGCGCGGTGATTGGGTTGAGTGTTCCATTCATCCCGCGGCGACCCGCTCCTCCTACGACCCTGATGCCGCAAACCGAGGATGCCCATTTCTACCAGCTCTACTTCCAAAAACCGGGCATCGCTGAGGCAGAATTTGAGCGTGATGTGCGGCGAACCCTTCGCTGCCTGCTCTATAGCGGCTCTGGCAATGCCACCCGCTCAGCCGACGAAACCATTGCCGGGAGCGGCGTCGGGATGGTTTCGAGGCAAGGTGGTTTCCTCGACGGCATGGTCGATCCTGCAGTATTGCCACCGTGGCTTACAGAGGCAGATGTTGACTTTTACGTGAAGGAATTTACCAGAACTGGATTCCGGGGTGGATTGAACTGGTACCGTACCCAGGACAATAGTTGGGAGTTAATGGGTGCGTTTGCCGGCGCTCGCGTAATGGTTCCCGCTCTGTATGTGGCTGGCGACCGCGATCTTGTTGTTGCGTTCCGGGGTATGGGTCAACTGATCGCGAACCTTACCCACTTTGTGCCGCATCTTCGCAAGACGATGATACTTCCGGGATGCGGCCATTGGACTCAGCAGGAGAGAGTGGCCGAGGTAAACGAGGCAATGATCGAATTTCTGCGGAAGCTGCCCCATGGCAAAAGTGATGAATTGATCGGGTCTTAGGATTCTGCTCGAAACTTGCTACTCCATAAGGTCTTGAAAAAGCGCAGCCCCTGCTCATTCCGGGATAAACCGAGGTTGTGCAGGGGCTTTGCTTTCCAGAACTTCTCTGATAGCAAGTCTGGTGTTATGGCTGGCCGAAGCTATCGGATATCGAAGCGATCGAGATTCATCACCTTGGTCCATGCGGCTACGAAGTCATTGAGGAACGTCTGCAGCGAATCGCTGGAGGCATAGACCTCAGCGAGTGCCCGGAGCTGAGAGTTTGACCCGAAGACGAGATCGACAACCGTGCCCGTCCACTTGAGATTGCCGGTCGCGCGATCGCGCCCCTCAAGCACACCAGCCGAAGTAGCGGACTTTTGCCACTTCGTGCTCATATCGAGGAGGTTGACGAAGAAGTCATTGGTCAGCGTTCCGGGCTGGCTGGTGAAAACGCCGTTTGCAGACTGCCCGAAGTTTGCGTTCAGAGCGCGCAAACCACCAATGAGAACGGTCATTTCGGGAGCGGTAAGATTCAGCAGGTGCGCCTTGTCTACCAGTAATTCAGCGGCCGATTCTTCCTGTCCCTTACGGATGTAGTTGCGGAACCCGTCTGAGGTGGGCTCGAGTACGGCGAAGGAAGCAACGTCAGTCTGCTCTTGCGACGCATCAGTGCGGCCCGGGGAGAAGGGGACCTTCACATCGTGGCCTGCCTTGTTTGCAGCAGCCTCGACGGCTACGCTGCCGCCCAGAACGATCAGGTCGGCGAGCGAAACCTTTTTGCCACCGGATTGCGCAGCATTGAACTCGGCCTGGATCGCTTCAAGTGTCTGAAGGACCGTCGCGAGTTCGGCGGGTTGGTTGACTTCCCAATCCTTTTGCGGAGCGAGGCGAATGCGTGCCCCGTTAGCTCCGCCGCGCTTGTCGGTGCCGCGGAATGTTGCCGCCGACGCCCAGGCCGTTGTGACTAGCTGGGAGATGGAAAGCCCTGATGCAAGGATCCTGGCCTTGAGTGCGGCAATATCCTGCTCGTCAATCAACTGATGGTCAACGGCGGGAAGGGGGTCCTGCCAGATCAGAGGTTCTGCAGGCACGAGCGGACCAAGATACCGCGAAAGGGGGCCCATGTCGCGGTGAGTCAGCTTGAACCAAGCCTTGGCGAATGCGTCTGCAAACTCCTGCGGATGATCGAGGAATCGCTTCGAAATCTCCCTATAGGCGGGGTCCATGATGAGTGAAAGGTCAGTGGTGAACATGATGGGGGCGTGCTTGCGTGACGGGTCATGCGCGTCGGGAACGGTGCCGGCAGCGGCTCCGCCTTTAGGCACCCACTGCTGAGCACCGGCAGGGCTCTTCGTAAGCTCCCATTCATAGGCGAAGAGATTTTCGAGGTAGTTGTTGTCCCATTTGATGGGGTTGGTGGTCCATGCTCCCTCGAGCCCGCTGCTGATCGTATCGGCACCGGCTCCGCTGCCAAAGCTGTTTTTCCAGCCCAAGCCTTGCTCTGCAATATCGGCTGCCTCGGGTTCGGGCCCGACGTACTTGTTCGGGTCGGCAGCGCCGTGCGCTTTGCCGAAGGTATGTCCGCCGGCGATGAGGGCTACTGTCTCCTCGTCATTCATTGCCATGCGCGCGAAGGTCTCGCGGATATCGACGGCGGCAGCGATTGGGTCCGGCTTGCCGTTGGGTCCTTCCGGATTGACGTAGATCAAGCCCATTTGAACTGCGCCCAGAGGATTTTCGAGCTGACGATCGCCAGTGTAGCGCTCGTCTGCCAGCCACTTGCCTTCGGGACCCCAGTAAATGTCCTCTTCAGGCTCCCAGATGTCTACGCGCCCGCCGGCGAACCCGAAGGTCTTGAGTCCCATGGATTCGAGCGCGACGTTGCCGGTGAGGATCATGAGGTCAGCCCAGGAGAGCTTGCGGCCGTACTTCTGCTTGATGGGCCAGATCAGGCGGCGGGCCTTGTCAAGGCTCACGTTGTCGGGCCAGCTGTTAAGGGGAGCAAATCGCTGGGCGCCGGAACCCGCGCCACCGCGACCATCGGCAATGCGATAGGTGCCTGCACTATGCCAAGCCATGCGGATGAAAAACGGCCCGTAGTGGCCGTAGTCGGCAGGCCACCAGTCCTGAGAGTCTGTCATCAGGGCATGGAGGTCCTTGATCACAGCATCGAGGTCGAGGGTCTTGAACTCCTCAGCGTAATTGAACGCCTCGCCCATGGGATTTGACAGGGATGAATGCTGATGAAGGATCTTGAGGTTCAGCTGATTGGGCCACCAATTTGCGTTTGTCGGGGTTCCAGCGACTGTGTGCTTCAGAGCGCCGCCCGAGAACGGGCATTTTGCTTCGTCTGACATGATTCTCTCCTTTGGCTCTCTCAGTTTACTCGCCACGAGCCGCCTGCGTGTAGGGTCTGGGAGCTGGTCGTCCAACAACATTTCGGTAAAAGTGGAATCGCCTTTGTTATGGTTGCGGCACGTTCACGTCCTTTTCATGTCGGAGAGTGTGGAAGCTGGCGGACGGGGGAAGACGTATCTCGGCCGGAGGCCTGCGTCCCTTGATCCGAATCTGAACGATTCAGTATCTGAATTTGATTGTTGGAGCGGCAAAGAATCGTTCATCGATTCCGCTTCAGGAACCGGGATATGGCTTGCAGGATGTCAGGAGTCGACACGCTCCGGCTCCCACTCATCTGCGTGGTCGCGATCGATGCGGTCTTCGCGATTTGCGCGCTCCTCTTCTTCGCGGCGCTTTTCACGTTCTTCTCGTTCTTCTCTGCCGTCGCTCATCATCCCAATCCTTGGCTTCCAGTGTAAAAGAAACAACACGAGCCAAGCGATGCGTCTGGGGCGAAATGCGGTAATCACGCTCTGGTGGGTTGAGAAGCCAGGGGTGTGACGACTGTCACTGCGACATGACATTTTGATGTTTAGGTTGAGTACAGGGCAAGTGAGGCAGCCTACCGCTGTCATCGGGACAGACTCTCCCCAGAGTTGCCCCGCTCAATACAGGTCAGCGCTTCCATTCTTCCTCAGGAGGTTAATACCGTGGCAACCAGCGACATTCGCACCATGATGGTTCCAAAGGCAGGCCATGGGCATCGGGCCGGTGCTCATGATTATTCAAGAAACCCCATGCTCGTCTACTGGGAGATGACACAGGCGTGCGATCTGGCATGCCGTCACTGCCGTGCGGAAGCGATGGCCGAGGCGCATCCAACGCAGCTTACGCATGATGAGAGCAAGACCCTGCTGCGGCAGATTGCGGCCTTTGACAAGCCACTGCCGCACCTGATTCTGACCGGCGGCGACCCGCTGAAGCGCGCCGACATTTACGAGTTGATCGACGAAGCACATCAGTTGGGGTTGACAGTATCGATCACGCCGAGCGCAACATCCACGTTGACCTATGACGTCCTGGCCAAACTGAAGGCCTATGGCATCGAGAGTCTGGGACTGAGCCTCGATGGGTCTACTGCAACTCGCCATGAGGCAGTGCGCGGCGTCGAGGGCTGCTATGACTGGACAATGCGAGCGATCGAGGATGCAGCAAAGTTGGGAATGCCGGTCCAGATTAATACGCTGGTCGCGCAGGAGACTGTCGAAGACCTGCCGCGTATCTACGAACTGTTGAAGACCAAGACGGTGATGCGCTGGAGCCTGTTCTTTTTGATCGCGGTGGGCCGGGGCAAGATGCTGCAGCCTATAACGCCCGAGAGCGGCGAAGAGTGGATGAACTGGATCTATGAGATGGCCGAAATAGCGCCATTTGCCATCAAAACTACTGAAGCCCCCTCGTACAGGCGCGTGGCGCTGAATCGCATGCGCGAAAGTGGCATGGTAGCGAGCGAGATTGAGAAAACGCCGGTTTATCGCGGATTTGGTATTCGCGACGGGCATGGAATCATGTTTGTCTCAAATCAGGGGGATATTTATCCTGCGGGATTCCTGCCGCTCGCGGTTGGCAATATACGTCATGATCATCTGACGGATATTTACCGTAATTCGCCCTTGTTCCGCGCACTGCATACACCCAGCCAGTTCAGGGGCAAGTGTGGTCATTGTGAGTATGCGGCATTGTGCGGAGGTTCACGAGCACGAGCGTTTGCCTATACAGGTGACCCTCTGGCGAGTGACCCCTTCTGCCCGTATGAACCGGGTACGGCTGACAAACACTCACACGTCCAAGGACATCTGGTGGCCCAGTAGCGCCAATTTTCCCAGAAAGCGTCCCAAAGAAAGCTTCCGGCTTGCCCCATTCTTGATGGCGGCAAGCCGGTTGGCGTTGATGGCACAAATATATCTCTCGCTTTACGAATGACTTACGCGCTATATGCCCCATAAATGCGACATGCGGGATTGAATCTCTTTGCGAAATAGGCGAATATAAGGCGAAAGTTGATATGACTACCGCCTCCGCCTTACGCGTCAAAATCGAAGCTGCTCTGGCTGACCGAATCCCCGGCGCACTGACGCCTGTGATTCGAGCTGTACGCCCTGTCTCTCCGACAGGCATCGAGAGCGTGGATGCGCTGCTGGACGGCGGGCTGCCCGTGGGTGCAATTACAGAGTTGGTAGGAGCAGAGTCGTCTGGAAGGACTTCCCTCGCGCTGGCCTTTGTAGCGCAGATGACCGAGGCGGGAAAGGTATGCGCGTGGGTTGATGTTTCAAATACGCTGCATCCTGAGTCTGCGGCGGCTATCGGTGTTGACCTTGAGAGGCTGCTGTGGGTGCGCTGCGGCATGGGATCTGATGCGGTTGGCGAGAAGGACATTGAAACGAAATCCTTCGCGCCCAAGTTTGCCTTGCCGGAGAAGTACCTGGTTGCGCCTGCAACAATCAAGGGACTTCACGGGGGCGGGTGCGGGCCGCATCCGCGCGGAGAGATAAAAGGGTTACCAGAAGCGGTAGGCGGCTTTCTGCGTCCTGAGGTGACGGCGCCTCACTGTGCGGAGCCCCCGGACCGAGTTCCTCGCTCAAAAGAAGAGAGTGTGCCTGATCAGTCGCTAACTGGTCACCCCATATCGTATGCGGGAGATAAAGCGGCATCTGTGAGCAACTCTGTTTCAAAGACGGTTTCACGAACTCTTATGACACCACACGCCAGACCCCTTGCCAGACCCCTCACCAGAATTGACCAGGCCCTGCGAGTTACCGATCTCTTGCTACAGGCAGGAGGCTTTAGCACGGTGATATTGGACATGGGCAGTATTGCTCCGGAGCATGCATTGCGAGTCCCGATGGCCACCTGGTTTCGCTATCGAGCCGCTGCGGAGAGAAGTCAGACCAGCATCCTGCTGATGACGCAACATGCCTGCGCAAAGAGCAGCGCCGCCCTGCTGCTCAATATGCGTGTGAACCGCGCACTGCGTGAAGAGTCAACCGTCTTCACCGGCACTGAACTAAGTGTTGAGGTAAACCGCGAACGATTTATACCTTCGGGGAATAACGTTATTCCTCTTCGCAAGCCACCAGTGAGTGAGCGAAGTGCCCACTGGCAGAGCAGAACCACATGGGTGGGAAGAGCATGAGCAGCAGTTCACAACCTGCGCAGTTGTATGTGTGTGTTCTCGTAAGTGAATTTGCAGCACAAGCACTGTTACGCCTGCGTCCTGAACAGCGCGCACTACCATGCGTGGTGATGGAAGGAGAGCCACCATTGGTTACTGTTTGCGCAATGACTTCAAGGGCCAGAGCACTCGGGGTTATCCAAGGGATGACACAGGTAGAAATTGAGACTTTTCCTGGTATCACGCCTCTGCACCGTAGCCTTGCCGAAGAAGAATCTGCGCGGGCTGTCATGCTGGAATGCGCAGGTGCATACTCGCCGCGGATTGAAGAACAAAGTAGCAATGGCAACTATTTATGTGTGCTGGATATCAGTGGAACAGAGAAGCTGCTTGGGCCTCCGCTGGATATCGCAAGATCCCTACTGGAACATACAAAGCGCCTGGGCTTCTCTACATCAATTGCGGTCAGCAGAAACTTTCATGCAAGCGTCTCGATGGCACGCGGTCTCACTTCTCAGAAGCCGGTAAGCATCATTCGCATAGGTAGTGAGAGCGCAGCATTGGCACCGCTTCCATTGAGTGTTCTCGACCTTGGCGCAACGCACCGCGAAACCTTTGCGCTGTGGGGCATCAACACGCTTGGTATGCTTGCCGATTTGCCGGAGAAGGAACTGGTTGCGCGCATGGGGCAGGAGGGAAAGCGACTGCGTCAGTTGGCGCGTGGCGAATTGCCACATCTCTTTCGCCCGGTGGAAGCAGCCTTTGCGCTGGAAGAGCATATGGAACTCGATACACCAGTTGAGTTGCTGGATTCTTTGCTATTTGTGCTGGGGTTGATGCTGGAGCAGGTGATTCTGCGTGCGGTAACTCGCATTCTTGCGTTAGCGTCTGTGACTGTGACTTTATCGCTCGAAGGAGGCACATATCATGCACGTACCGTGAGGCCCGCACTGCCCAGCAATGACCGTCAGATGTGGCTCAAGCTCATACATCTAGACATTGAAGCTCATCCGCCGCACGCAGCGGTCCTGGCTCTAACACTTATGGCAGATCCGGGGACGACAAGCAAGGTGCAGCTTGGCTTGTTCTCTCCGCAACTACCTGAACCCATGCGTCTCGATGTAACGATGGCGCGCATCCGGGCGATTGTTGGTGAGCATAGTGTTGGCCGCGTGCGGTTGAAAGATACAAATCGTAGCGAAGGTTTCGATGTAGAGACATTCCGGGTGGAGGGCGCAACGCCGACGAGGAATCGCGATCAACGAGAGCGTTTGGCTGTGCGGCAACTGCGTCCTGCTGAAAGCATTACTCTGACTCTTCGCAATCGGGAGCCAGTCGCGTTTATGTTTCGAGACAAGCACTATGTAATTGAAGATGCCTATGGCCCATGGAATAGTAGTGGAGAGTGGTGGAATCCCACTCTGTGGCACGATGAGCAGTGGGACGTCGTGGCGCGTCGCAGCGATGGATTACTACTCTGCTGCTGCCTGATTCATAACTTGAGTAAGGATCATTGGCAGATGGCTGCACTCTATGACTGAAACATATGTTGAATTGCATGCAGCCAGTGCATTCAGCTTTCTGGATGCTGCCTCGCAACCGGAAGATCTGATTGCGCGTGCTGCTGAATTAGAGATTCCTGCGCTTGCACTGCTTGATCGCAACGGCGTCTATGGAGCAGCTCGCTTTCATAGCAGCTCGCAGAGAAAGGGTGTACGCGCGCTTATTGGATCTGAGGTTGCTGCTCCAGCTTTTGGCGCACACATGACACCTCCTTCGTGGCTTCCACATAAGCACTCAGTACAACCCGTACGCCTTTCTTTGCTGTGTGAATCCCGTATCGGCTATCAGAATCTTTGCCAGATGATTACGCAGTTCAAGATGCGTGAGGCAGTCAAGGGCGAGGGCTCAACAACTCTTGGCGACCTACAGCAATATGCTTCAGGATTGGTCTGTATGACGGGAGGAGATGAAGGTCCGCTCGCTGCGGCACTTACAAGCCGAGGTGAAGCAGCTGGCCGTGCTTGCGTTGAACAACTAATTCACATTTTTGGCAAAGAGAATGTCTACATTGAAGTGCAGCGGCATCATGAGCGGACACAGGAATACAGAAATCAAGCGGCGATTCGAATCGCGCGCACTTTGGGGCTACCAATTCTAGCCACAAACGGAGTTCGGTATGCACGCGAGTATGACCGTGAAATCATGGACATTTTCACTTCTATTCGAAATCATGTAGAGCTTGATCAGGCAGGCCGCCTGCTGACGACAAACAGTCATCGCCATCTATGTTCTGCGCGCGAAATGTCTGCGCGGTTTCGGGATCTGCCTGAAGCCATTGCAGAGACGCTTGAACTCGCCACGCGATTGCAGTTTAATCTAAGCAATCTGGGCTATGAATTCCCCTGCTTTCCTGTTCCTGCAGGTGAAGACATGAATAGCTTTCTTGCAAAGAGAGTCGCAGAAGGCGTAATGCGACGCTATGGAGCGAAGAGAAATACGGCGCTGCTCGAAAAGGCGAGAAAGCAGGTAGAGCATGAGTTGGATTTGATTGCCCGACTTGGATTCGCAGGTTATTTCCTTATCGTCTGGGACATTATTCAGTTCTGCAAATCACACGATATTCTGGTGCAGGGGCGCGGCAGTGCAGCTAACTCTGCAGTGTGCTATGCGCTCGAAATAACAGCAGTTGATCCGGTTGGAATGGAGTTACTCTTTGAGCGATTTTTGAATGAGAATCGCGGAGAGTGGCCGGATATTGATCTCGATCTTCCTTCTGGAGACAAGCGAGAGCAGGTCATCCAGTACATATATCAGCGGTATGGTGAACTTGGCGCGGCGATGACCGCGAATGTGATTACCTATCGTAGTAAGTCTGCGGCGCGCGAAGTTGGCAAGGCACTGGGTTTTGACGCGGATTCACTAGGACGGTTATCTGGTCTGGTGAGCCAATGGGAGTGGCGCGGGAAGACTGATACGATGGCTCACTCGTTTAAGAATGCAGGCTTCGATGTAGCGCATCCACGCATTGCCAAGTACCTTGAGCTTTCAATGCGCATGCAGGACCTGCCAAGGCATCTTGGGCAGCACTCAGGTGGCATGGTGATATGCCAGGGACAGCTCAATCGGGTCGTCCCACTGGAGCGCGCATCAATGCCCGGGCGTACGGTGGTGCAGTGGGACAAGGAAGATTGTGCGGACCTCGGCATTGTGAAGGTAGACCTGCTTGGTCTTGGCATGATGGCGGTTCTCAAAGACTGTATCGAGTTGATCCCGCGACATTACAACGAGCGTGTCGACCTCGCACAGTTGCCGGAAGATGATGAGGTTTACCGTACGCTGCAACTAGCTGATACGGTTGGCATGTTTCAAGTTGAGAGTCGAGCACAGATGGCTTCACTGCCGCGCAATTACCCTACATGTTTTTATGATCTGGTAGTGCAGGTGGCTATCATTCGGCCTGGGCCAATTGTAGGCAAGATGATGCATCCGTATATGCGGAGACGTCAGAAGAAGGAAGCGGTTACGTATCCCCATCCAATGCTTGAGCCTGTGCTGCGACGCACTCTCGGGGTTCCATTGTTTCAAGAGCAACTGCTGCGCATGGCGATGACTGTCGCAAATTTTTCTGGTGCTGAAGCTGAGGAACTACGCCGTGCTGTCGGGATGCGGCGCTCATGGGAGCGCATGTATAACCTCGAAGGAAAGCTGCGCGAGGGCATGACTGCTAGCGGGATTGATCTGAAAACTCAAGACACCATCGTTGAGAACATCAGTTCCTTTGCGCTCTATGGATTTCCTGAGTCGCATGCGGCGAGCTTTGCACTGATCGCATATGCATCTGCATATCTAAAAGTGAAATATCTCGCGGCATTCACCTGTGCCATGCTGAATAATCAGCCGATGGGATTTTATACGCCTGCAGTACTGGTAAAGGATGCGCAACGACATGGGCTGCGCATCAGGCCGATTGATGTTCAGGTATCGGACTGGTTGTGTTACCTGGATCATGAGATCGATGGTACCGTTTTCCTGCGCATCGGGTTTGCCTATGCCAGGGGACTACGTGCACAGGCGGCGCAGGCACTTGTGCAAACACGCGAGCTTCGAGGACCCTTTGAATCAGTAGAAGATCTTGCACAGCGTGTGCCTATACTCAATCGCAAGGAACTTACGTTGTTGGCGCAGATTGGTGCGCTCAATTCAATTGATGGCATTTCCCATCGACGGGATGCGATGTGGCAGGTTGAAAGGGCGGGAAAGCTTGAAGGCCCGCTGCTCCGGCAGAATGCTGCAATTCTGCACGATGAAACTGAGTCTTTGCCGCTTAAACAAATGAATATCGAAGAGCGTATGGTGGCGGATTACGCGGGTACAGGACTTACTGTCGGTAAACACCCGATGTACTATCGCCGCAAAGAACTACAAGATATGAGTGTGTTATCCGCATCTGAGTTACTTCATTGCACGGATGGTGATCTGGTGCGAACTGCAGGTTGCGTGATTGCGCGCCAGAGGCCTGGGACAGCCAAGGGTTTTGTTTTTCTATCGATGGAAGATGAGACGGGCATTGCGAACATCATTATTACGCCGGATGTGTATGAGCGCGAGCGTGTACTGGTTTCGCGCGGACGGTTTCTGCTGATTGAGGGAGTTCTGCAAAATCAGGATAAGGTGATCCACGTGAAGGCTTTAGAACTGCGCACACTGCCAAGTAGGGCTATGAAGATGCGTTCACATGACTTTCATTAGTGCTTAAACAATTGCGGGAAGATTGGTCATACCGGCGGTGCCGAACACGCGGCGGTAGTGTTCAATTTCTTCATCAGTGCCCATGGCCTTGGCGTAGTTATCTGAGAGCTTTACGGCAGGACGTCCATTGGCGTCAGTGAGCTTACATACAAGGCTGATCGGGTCCAAGCCGCTGTCGCCATTTGGATCGCAGTCGCGAAAGTCGTTGGTGAGTAGTGTTCCCCATCCAGCGCTGAAGCGAATGCGCCGTCGAGGATTCCACTTGCGCGGATCGAGAAAATCGGCGGCACTTAGAAAATCCTGCGGATTATGACCACCCAGAATTTCGCCTGAGAAATAGGCATGAAGGCCAAGAATGTCCTCGATATCCAAGCCGTCAGATGCAATGAGGAGCTTCTTCACTGGATCGCGCCCGCGATCAGTGAGCCATTGAATATATTCATCTCCAGCGATGAATGGATTTTTGCTGTCGATGCGCTGGCCGGTCCAATCCGTGACCCAGTCTGGAGCGTCAGCAAGGAACTGCGTTGTGCCAAACGTATCGGGCAGCATGACGAGCAATTCGCGCTGGTAGGTACTCTGCCACAACTCGAGCATGCGATACTGCGAGGCTTTGAGTTCCTCGTCGCATGCAGCCATCGCGGCAATTGCCATTGGTAGTTCATGCGCGTTGGTACCGATTGCTTCCAGGTCGTGCTTGTATGCGAGATAAGTATTGGAGGAGCCGGTAAAGGTTGCGCCCAAAGTATCGCGCATGGCTTTGACAACATACTCCTGCCAGAGAAAGCTGTGACGCCTGCGCGTGCCAAAGTCGGCAATTTTCAAGCCAGGGACGCCGCGTAAGCGCTCGATCTTACCCCACAACTTTGCTTTGGCACGAGCGTAGAGGATGTCGAGTGAAAACTCACTCATTTCGCGCAGGCTGGCGCGTGTTTTCAGCTCACTCAAAATTGCGAGTGAGTAGACTTCCCAAAGTGTTACCTGACTCCAGAGACCTTGAAACGACAGATTGAATTGGCCATCGTGGATCGTCAATTCGTATTCGGGCAACTGAAAATCATGGTCGAGCCACTCAAGAAAATCGGGCTCGAATATGCCGCGCTTGCCGTAGAAGGTGTTGCCCGCGAGCCAGATTAGTTCGGACTTATGAAAGCGTAACTTGCGCACATGATCGAGCTGCTGTTGAAGCTCTTCAACGCCAATCACATTTGCGAGAGGAACGCTTATGGTTCGATTGACGAGCGTAAACGTTGTGCGCACATCGGGAAAGTGCTTCCAGATGAACTGGAGCATGAGCAGCTTGTAGAAATCAGTATCGAGCAGCGAGCGCACGATGGGGTCGAGCCGCCAGTTGTGGTTATGCGCACGCTCTGCCAGATTCACAATCATGCATCAGGCCCTCAGAGTGATTGTACGGTTTGCATGATTGAGCTCAATTCCCTTTTGCGGCGAGTGCCTTGAGATATCCTTCGTTGGGCTGGCAATTCTCAAAACGAATCTTTTCGAGCAGGTCAGTAAACGCTGCGCGAGAGTCTTCCAGTGAAGGGCGAGCGGCGACTGATTTCTCAGTATCGCCCATCCCGGCGTGGCGTGCTGCATAGGCAACGATTGCATCCCAGTGTGCAGGTGGCGCGAAAGTCACCGGCGCAGATTTGGCTTCCATTTTCTTATAGGGCCAGAATGTCCAACTGATTTCATTATCGTCGAGAAGCTTGCGGAATTGAGTTATCCATTCATCGGTATTTTCGCCGGATTCGCCCATCCAGATAGGGACGTTGTACTTATCGCGGAATTCAACATAGGGTTTGATTGAGTCCTGGACAGGAGGCATCCAGTACTTGTGGAAGGTGTACATGATGTTCTTATCAAACGGTGGGCCAAAGACGCTGAAGTTACTATCCCACTGTGCGCCGCCGAGGATGACGACATGATTGTTGTCAGCTGAGCGCACGGCAGCGACAAGTTTGCGATAGAGCGGCTCGAGCTTCGAGTTATATTGGGCCAGCTTCGGGTAGTGGGGAATGGGTTCGTTGAGCAGGTCGTAGCCGAGGACCGTGGTGTTGTTGCGGTAGTGAGCGGCGATTGCTTTCCAGATATCGGCGGCCTGCTGCTGACTTGTCTCGTCTTCGAATATCCAGGGGTAGCCCCAACTGTCGTCGATATTGGCGCCGGTCTGTCCGCCGGGGGCGCAGTGCATGTCGAGAATGACGTAGAGGCCATCTTCTTTGGCCCATTGAATGACGCGGTCGATGAGGGCGAAGCCTTCCTGGTTGCCGGGCGTAAAGAGCCGGTAGTGGAAGGGGATACGGATGGTGTTGAAGCCGGCTTTGGCGATGAAGTCAATATCTTTGCGCGTGATGTAGCGGTCGCGGTAGTCATGCCAGAACTTCTGGGCGTCGGTGGGGCCGATGAGCTCGTTGGCCAGGGCTTCGATTTCGCGGGCCGATTGTGGGCCGCCCTCGAGGCGGAACATGTAGCCTTCCTGCACCAGCCAGTTGCCCAGGTTGGTGCCACGGAGGATGAGCTTATGGCCCGCTGCATCGACGAGGAATTTACCGTCGGCCTGCACGAATCGGCTCTCAGCACTTAGTCGGCAAGCGAACGCCACAATGAGCAAAAGAAGAAATCTACGCATGTCAATTTACCTCTCGTTACCACTGGCCACCATTCAAAATCAACGGTGCGAATATCAAAGACACTGTACATCAACGGAGGCAAGTCCTGGGCCCGCTGCAGAAGGTGTGCAGGACTCTTATGGTTGCTGACTGGTCTACAGACAGACGCCACTTAACCCTCAAAAGGGGGGGTGGGGTGTTTTTTGAGCAATTGCCCACTATAAGGCTTATTATGAACAACTTAAGCGGTGGTTACCAGGCGCGATTTAGTCGTATTTAGCGCACTTTTCGGTGCCTGTCGGGGCCGGTTCAAGGTGGAACTGGTTCATTCCTGTTCAGTGTACGACTACGGCTCGTAATTCTACGCAACCGAGATTTTTGCTCTCGACGTTCGAGAACAAAAGTATGGATAGGGACGGGATAAAGCGGGCATTCAGCCCTTGAATTTTCTCCGGTCCTGCTACCCAGGGCCATGCGCTGGGTGGGCATGAATTGGGCTATTGGCCCTGAGCGTGGCAATCAACGACGCCTGTGCAAGATGGAGCATCATTTTCCAGTATTCTCTCTTGTATGAGTGCTGCTATTTCGACAAACGGACTTACCCGGCGTTTTGGCGATTTTACTGCTGTACAGAATGTGAATCTGGATGTTGCACCGGGGCAGTTTTATGGCTTTCTGGGGCCGAACGGCGCGGGCAAGTCAACGACGATCAAGATGCTGACGGGGCTGCTTGCTCCGACGTCTGGATCCATCCAGGTGCTGGGGATGGATTTTGCCACGAATGCGATTGAGGTGAAGCGCCAGATTGGCGTGGTGCCCGAGGGGATGGCGTTGTTTGGCCGTCTGACGGCATCGGAGTACCTGCTCTTTGTTGGGCAGATGTATGGGCTAGACCGCGCAACGACGTTGCAGCGGAGTGAGGAACTGCTGGAGTTCATGAACCTGGCGGGAGAGACGCGCAAACTGATTACGGATTTTTCGCATGGGATGCAGAAGAAGCTGGCGCTGGCAGCGGCTGTGATTCACGCACCGAAGATTCTGTTTCTGGATGAGCCGTTTGAGGGCGTGGACGCGATTGCAGCTGGTACGTTGAAGCAGATGCTGCAGGGGATGATTGCGCGCGGCGCGACGATTTTTTTGACCTCGCACGTACTGGAGATTGTCGAGCGCTTGTGCACCCATGTGGGAATCATCAACCGCGGTGAACTGATCGCCAATGGATCGCTCGAAGAGTTGCGCGCGGGCGTGGTAGCGCAGACGGATCCGAGCGATGCAACGAAGCTGCTGACGCTGGAAGAAATTTTCATTCGCGTGATCGGCAAGCAGGATGGCAACAGCCTGGCGCAGCCGGAAGCGGAGCTGTCATGGCTGGGGTAGCGCAGGAGCCGAGTGCGGGGCCCGGGAACGTGCCAGAGACGGGAAAGTCGCTGAGTTCATGGCGGTTTTTCACGACGATTGCATGGCTACGTTGGCGAATTTTTGCCAATTCTCTGAGGGGTAAAGGGGCCTGGGGCGAGCTGGCGGTGAGGTTTCTTTCGTATCCGTTACTGGCTCTCATGATCTTCGGGCCTTCGGTCGGCGCTGGGATTGCGGGATATGCCATTGTCCACAGGGGGCGGGATGCGTGGCTCGCGGCGCCGCTGTGGGTCATCTTTGCGCTATGGCACTTCATTAACATCAGTACATCGACGACGGCACCGAGCTTTGACCTGACGACGTTGACGCGGTTTCCGATTCGCTATGCAGACTACTTTCTGATTCGGCTTTTGTTTGGCCTGTTGGACCCTCCGACGGTGGCTGGGATCACTTGCCTGGCGGCGATGTGCCTCGGAGTTGCGATTGCTGATTTGACGCTGCTGCCGTGGGCGGCGTGTGCGTTGTTTCTGTATGCAGCATGCAATGTGCTGTTTTCTCGGATGTTGTACTCCTGGCTGGAGCGGTGGCTGGCCAAGCGACGGGCGCGCGAATTAGTCACGGGGATGATCCTGATCGGGTCACTTGGAATCCAGTTTGGCGCGCAGTTCATGCAGAGGATGAGCGAACATCGCGGAGCGCAGCCGAGCGCGTGGGTTCTGAAAACGGGCCATGCGCTGGTGGCTGCAAACTGGCTGCTGCCGCCGGGGTTGACGGCTAAAGCCATCGAACACATGCACGGCGGCTCGGTGGGGCAGGCTGCGGCGGCGCTGGCTGGAGTGCTGGTCTATACGGGCGTTTTTCTGCTGATTCTGCATGTGCGCATCCGGGCGCAGTTTCTGGGTGAAAATCTGAGCGAAGCGCCGGCTGCAGCGCAAGCGAGGCGTGTCCGGCTGCGTCCGGCGGAGGCGATTGCTGGCGCGGCCAGCACCCCATCGCGACGACTGCTGCCTGCCGGTGTCGCGGCGTGCCTGGTCAAGGAGTTGCGCTACCTGCTGCGGAGCGGGCCGAAGTTATACGTGCTGATTATGCCGGTTTTCATCATTGTGCTGATGTCTGCCCGCTCCTCTGGGTTGAGCTACCTGGGGGTTTCGCGGGGAATGACGGGCATACTGTTTTCCTATGGATGCGCATATATGGAGTTGATTTTTGTGGGGATGCTGTATAACTCCCTGGGCAGCGACGGGTGGGGTGTGCAGTTCTACTTTCTGTCGCCGATGCGCTTTCGGGACGTGATGCTGGCCAAGAACCTGCTGGTGGGGTGCATTCTCGTTGTTGAAATGGTGCTGATGTACCTGGTCGCCGCCTCGATGTCAAAAGCTGCTCCGCTTGACCTGACCGTAGCCACGATCAGTTGGACGGTGTTCACTTTTCTTCTGAATACGGCGATCGGCAATGTTCGCTCCATCACTTCACCCAAGGGCGTTGATGCATCGAAAATGCGCAGCCAGAATGTTTCAGGGGTGAACAGCTTTATCAGTCTGCTGGTGGTGCTGGTCTCGGTAGGCCTGGGGGCGCTGCTGTTTTGGGTGTGCCGTTGGCTGCACACGGATTACTGGATTGCAGCGGGTGTTTTTGTAATTCTGGCTGGGGTTAGCATGGCGATCTATCTGGCGACATTGCAGCGGCTGGATGGGATTGCTGTCGAGCATGCCGAAACGCTGACACGCGAGTTGTGCAAGGGATGAAAGCCTGCTGGGGCGGGCTATGTGCCAAAGGTGCCCCGAATCGAGTACAACGATAGGCGAGAGGATTCTGCGGACGCCATGGTGCCAGTTGATGTAATTCCCTCGCGATTACTTTGCATGAGCCTTGCGGGTGCCGGGGTACTTTCTGAGCCGGGGCATTTTTCCTGGCTGGAAAAGCTGCTGTTGCTGCTTTTGATTGTGCTGTCGGGGACGCTGTTCTGGAAGCGGTTTGGCGTGGTCGTTGGCAAGATTCTCGGGGCACGGCGCGATGCGGGCTTTCGACTGTTTCCAATTGGCAAGCGGGTTTGGGACTTTTTCTGGGAGGTTCTGTGCCAGGCAAAGGTGATTCGCGAACGGCCACTTCCTGGGCTGGCGCATGCTTTTGTCTTCTGGAGCTTTTTGGCCTTTGCGCTGGTCACGCTGAACCATGTTGCGGTTGGATTTGGGATTGGCTTTCTGGATGCTGCGGGGGCGTTTGGCCGGGTCTACTTCTGGATTGCGGGACTCTTTGCGCTGGCGTGTGCGGTGTCGATTGCAGGACTGTTTGTGCGGCGATTTGTGGTGCGGCCGGTGTGGCTGGCGCGGCCAGCGCTGCCGGGGCATGAGGTTTCGTATGAATCGGGCATCATTGCCGGGCTCATTTTTGTCTTGATGGCGACCTATCTTGCTGCATTTTTTGTAGGCGAGGCCAGCATGGCGGCGCGGCTGCTGTGGTGGAGTCATACGCTGGCGCTGCTGGTTTTTTTGCCGCTGGTGCCGCACACGAAACATCTGCACCTGATTCTGAGCCCGGTGACGATTTTCCTTTCGCGGGGGGGATTCAGCGAGATTCCGGCGCTGGACGGCGATGAGGATTTTGGACTGGTTACCGGCAAGGACCTGACCCAACTGGTGGCCCTGCAGGCATTTTCGTGCGTTGAATGCGGGCGATGCACTGAGCACTGCCCTGCCGCCAACACCGGCAAAAGCCTCAATCCCAAAGAAATTGTGCTGGGCGTGCGGAGCTATCTGAACGAGTTTGGCCCGACGGCGGAGGAGCTGCTGCTGGGCAAATACAACGCGCAGGAGTCGGCGTTCCAGTGCACGACTTGTGGCGCATGCGAGTTTCAGTGTCCGGTGGGGATTGAACACCTGCCGATAATCGTGGGCCTGAGGCGTGGGGCGGTGAATACGGGCGCTTGGGAAGATTCGCATGGGACCAAGTTATTTCTGGCGATGGAGCGCAACTCCAATGCGCTGGGCTTGAGTGCGATGGAGCGCGAGAAATTTGTACAGAAGGCAGAGCTGCCGATCTTTGACGGAACGCAGGAGTATTGCCTGTGGCTGGGCTGCATGGGTGGTTATGACCCGAAAGGGCGGGAGATTATCCGCTCGTTTGTGGAAGTGATGCAGTATCTGGGCACCAGCTATGGGGTGATGCGCAAGGAGAAGTGCACAGGCGACCCGGCGCGGCGGCTGGGCAATGATCTGGTCTTTCAGGAATTGGCGGAGAGCAATCTTGAAGCCATGCAGCAGCAGAAGGTGAAGAAGATTATCTCGATTTGCCCGCATTGTGTGCGGACGATTCAAGAGGACTGGAAGGCTTTTGGCGCGCCGCCTGAGGTTGAGCATCACAGCGAATTTCTGGCGCGGCACCAGGCGCGGCTGCCGCAGCAGAAGACCGACGAAAAGATTGCCTATCACGACCCCTGCTACCTGGGGCGCTACCGCGATGTGTACGACGAGCCACGAGCGGTGATTTCTGCCGCCGGGACGCTGGTCGAGGCGGAGCGAAACCGCGAACGCAGCTTCTGCTGTGGTGCTGGTGGCGGGCTGGCTTTCCTTGGCGAAGAGACAGGGCAGCGGGTAAGCCATGTGCGCGCGCAGGAACTGGTAGCGACAGGAGCTACTACAATTGGGGCTGCATGCCCGTTCTGCAATACGATGTTCCGGGATGCGCTCGCGGCGACGGGCGAGGGTGCGCCGCAACTGCTGGATATTGCGCAGATTGCGGCGCGGAGCTTGCCGAGTGCCGTGACGGTAGCCCGGATTCAGTAATTCATTTGAGAGAAGAAAATGAAAATCATTGTTGCCATCAAACAAGTGCCGGAGCGGGATGCGCGCATTCGCATTGACGCTGAGGGTACATGGATCGACCTGCAGGATGTGGAATTCACGCTGAACGAATCGGACGCGTATGCGCTGGAAGAGGCGTTGCAGTTGAAGGAAGAGCATGGCGGCGAGGTCGTGGTGCTGAGCGCCGGTCCGGAGCGGGTTGGCAAGACGATTCGCGAGGCGCTGGCCAAGGGAGCTGACCGCGCGATTCACGTGGAGAGCGACGATCTGGCGGCCTATGACGCACTTGGCGTGGCGCGGCTGCTGGCTGCGGCGGTGAAGGACGAGCAAGCTGACCTGATCCTGACCGGGCTGCAATCGGACGATTTGGGGCTGGGGCAGACGGGCGTGATACTTGCCGAGTTGCTTGGTTTGCCGCATGCGAGCCTGATTCTCAAGATTGAGGCGGCTGAAGGCGGCGTCAAGGTATTGCGGGAACTGGAAGATGGGTGGTTTCAGCACGTGGAGCTGCCAACGCCGGCAGTGCTGACGATTCAGTCGGGCAACTCAAAGCTGCGATACGCGACTCTTATGGGGATCAAGAAGGCGAAGACGAAGGAAGTGCGGCGCGTAACCCCGTTGGAACTTGCGGCGGAACCTGAAGCGTCTGTCGTGGTGCTGGAACGAGTTCTGTTGCCAAACAAACAGCGGACAACGCAGATCCTGGGTGGTTCGCCGGCTGAGGCTGCAGCGGCGCTGGTAGAGAAACTGCGGTTTGAGGTGCGGGCACTATGAGCGAATTGACGAGCGGTGTTTTAGTCTTTCTGGAAATCAAGAATCGCGAGATCAGCCGCATCTCGTGGGAAGCGATGGCGGCTGCCCACACGCTTGCCGAGGGCCACGGCTTGTCAGTGGATGTGGCGCTGGTTTCAAGCCCTGGCAACCCGATCTTCGAGACGATACACGGCAAAGCGCCACGGACGGTCTACGCCATCGATCACCCGCTGCTGCATGAGTACACCGCAGATGGCTTTGCTGCGGCCTATGCCCAGTTGATTGAGCAGGTTAATCCCTCGTATGTCGTTTTCCCTCACACGTACCAGGTACGCGACTTTGCTCCATGCCTTGCGACGCGCTTCAAGCAGGTGCTGATCAGTGATGTTACCGGAATTGAGACACATGCCGGCGCTGAGACTGCCCCTCCAACGTTCATTCGCCAGCTCTTGCAAGGCAAGCTGAACGCGCACTATCGCCATCGGGGAACCGGGCCCTGTTTTCTCTCCATTCAGGCAGGAGCCTTTCGCGCGGATGCCGCTGAAGCGGGAGCGACGACGCTGGCGACCTTTGAGCCGCGGCTTGACGCAGCCAAGATTCGCACCAAACCCGGCGAACCCTTCCGCGCCTCGGCGCAGACGGTAGACCTTGGTTCCGCCAGCATACTGGTGTCTGTCGGCCGGGGCATCAAGGAAGAAGCGAATCTGCCCATCGTTCAGGAGCTGGCGACGGCGCTGGGAGCGGAGTTGGCTGCCTCGCGGCCGATCTGTGACAGCGGCTGGCTACCGATGGAGCGGCAGGTCGGCAGTTCAGGGCAGACGGTTGCGCCGAAGGTATACCTGGCGATTGGCATCAGCGGAGCGATTCAGCACCTGGTTGGAATGAAAGGCTCACAGTGCATTGTGGCGATCAACAAGGATGAGAATGCGCCCATCTTTGAGGTCGCCGACTATGGCATTGTCGGCGACCTCTTTGATGTGGTGCCGGCATTGACGGCGGCAGTTCTCAAGGCCAAGGGATAAGGCCTCGAAGTTTGAGAACTATTCCTTAGCCGGTGCCTGCAGGGCGGCGCGCTCTTTGAGCTGGCTGAGCAGCATTTCCACCTGCTCATGTTCTTCGAGGTTCTGGAAACGCTCTTCAAGCGAGTCGGGGACGAGAATTTCGCCGGCTGCGGCATTTTCGGCTGAGTGCTGCCGGACCCGACTTTTCATGCGCCCCATGGCTGCTTCCTGCTCCAATCCGACGATCTTGCGGGCCTGGGTTGCCCGGCCTACGACCTTGGCACGGCGATGCTCAGCCATCAGAATCTCGCATTGGGCGCGGGTTTCATTGAGCTTTTGCTCCAGCTTGCGCAGGGTCTGGCGCAGGGTGTCGGCTTCAAGCTGCTGATCTTCAGCCTGGGCGGCAAAGCCTTTGGTGAGCCGGTCAAAGCTCAGCGCCCGCTCCAGAGCTCCGCGAGCCATGTCGTCCATGCCACGGGCTACGGCGAGCTCGGCTTTGCGCTTCCACTCGGTGGCCTGAGCTTCATGCTCCGCTCTCTTTTGCTTGAGCAGGTGCTCGTCAGCAATGGCGATGGCGACCTGGGTTTTTACCTGGAGCAGTTGGTTTTCCATATCAAGGACCAGCTGCTTGAGCAGGCGCTCGGGGTCTTCGGCCTTTTCGATCAGATCGTTGAGGTTGGCTCGTAACAGGGTGCTGACTCGCTCAAGCAATGCCATGGCTTGCTCCTTTTACTTGCTTTTTTCCTGGGTTGGGGGTTCGTCGACGGTCTTGACCAGTGGGATGCCGTTGTTGCCGCTGGGAATGTAGATGGTGGTGTGGTTAGGCGAGTTGGCCATCTGCATCTGCGCCTGAATCGCTTCGTGCTGCAGGTAGCGGTCAGTCAATGTTGCATTGATGATCTGCTGGGATTGGGCAATGCCCTCGGCATCGACGATGCGGATCTGGGCCTTCTGCTTTTCAACCTGCACGAGTTGCTCGGTCTGCTGAATCTGCAGCTCGTTGACCTGGATCTTGTTGCGTTCGTTGGCGCGGGTCTGGTAGCGGCCGTACTCGGGTGCCCCCCACAATAGAAACGCAAGGACTGCAACGCCGCTGATGGCAACAATTGTGAGGGTTCGTGCTGCGCTGGCTCGCTTGATCGGAATGTCGTTCATCGCTCTCTCTCTTTTCAGGTTGGCGCCCTTTGAATGACTTCATGGTTTGAAGCCGGGATGGGCGCTCCCGGCCTCCTGCCTGTTCTTGCCTAAGTGCTTTTGCTAGTTGTCCTGCGGCTTTTCACGAATTGCCTGCACGTTGGCCATCAGGCTTTTGATGTCCATGCCGCTGAGCGCCTCAAAGATGGCCGGCACCTGTGCGGCAATCTTGGTCATGTCGCCGGTAATCTTGTTCACCCCGGCAGCGCCGTCATTGCCGGTGGAGATGACGGTGATGCGGTCAACCTTGCTGAGCGGTTCGCTCATGGCGCGCACCACATCAGCCATGTTGGTGAGCAGCTTGTCGACGACGGCGGCCTGGTTCCAGCCCTGGTAGGCTTCGGCTTTGAGGTTCATGGCCTTGGCTTCGGCCTCGCCCTTCTGGAAGATGATGGAAGCCTCTGCCTCGCCCTGGAGGCGGATTGAAGCTCCGCGGCCCTCTGCCTCGGTGGTGAGCCTGGCCTTCTCCGCAGAAGCCAGTGTTTCGATGCGCTGGCGGTCGACTTCGGCTGGCTTGAGGACGGTTGCAATCAGCTCCTTTTCGCGGCGCAGAATTTCTGCTTCCTGCACCTTGACCTGGGCTTCCTTCTCGGTCTGCTCGATCTTGACCTGCTCTGCAATCACCTGCTGCTGCATGATGTTGGTCTGGATTTCGTAGGCCTTGTCAGCGGTGGCCTGTTGACGGCGGCTCTGCTCAGCGTACTGCGATTTCTTGATGTCCATGTCGCGCTGGGCCTCGGCTTGGCGGGCCTGAGAAGCAGCTTCGGCGATGACCCGCTCCTGATCGGCCTGGGCCTTGGCTACGGAAGACTCCCGCAAGGCAATTGCACGCTGGATGGCGGTGTCGCGCTCGGCGGTGGCGGTGGCCATATCGGCATCGCGCTTGATGCGTGCGATGTCGGGGCGGCCCATATTGGAGATGTATTCGTTCTTGTCGCGAACCTCTTTGATGGTGAACGACACGACTTCGAGGCCCATCTTGCTCATGTCGGCGGCGCAGGTGGTGCGCATGCGTTCGCCGACCATCTCCGGCTCCTTGACGATCTGCTCGACGGTCAGCTGGCCGATGATACCGCGCAGGTGGCCCTCCATGACCAGGCGAATCAGCCCTTCGCGCTGCTGGGGGTTCTTGCTGAGGAACTGCTCGGCTGCCGTGAGAATCGACGGCTGATCGCTGCGGACCTTGATCTGCGCGACAGCCTCCACGGTGACTGCAACACCCTGGTTGGTGTACAGATCCTGCTGGGGTGCGACGTCAAAACTCATCAACTCGAGCGAGAGCTCACGACAGTTTTCGACCATGGGAAAGATCACTGTTCCGTGGCCGGTGATGACGCGCGGGCCGCGAAAGCCGTAGACAATCAGTGCTTCGTTGGGCCCGGCCTTGCGATACATCTTTGCAATCAGGCCGAGCAGGAAAATCAAAACCAGAACACTCATTCCGACATACAACACAATCGTATTCATCATTGCGTTCCCGGTCCTTTCAACCGGGAGGGTTGGAGCTTGGGGTTCAACAGCGTTTCAAGCGAACATCAAGGCCTTGGTAGAGATAGAGTCAGTGGACGGCTTGGCTACGATTCCCACCGCCTGACATAAGCGATTCCCTTTTCGTAGCGGACGACGAAGACTTCTTCGCCTCGCGGAATCGGGTCACCTGCCTCGGCGCGGGCCGGTGCTGAACGTCGCGCGCCGAGTTGCTCGTAGACGATTTCGCCGGTGCCTCCGGCGTGAATGGGGGCGCTTACCTGGCCAACTGCGCCCTCAACCCTGGTTTCCTCGGCAGTCAGTTCCCGTTCATGGGGCAACAGCACTTTGGCCATGAACCAGAAGATGATTGCGCCACCGGCCACACCGCACAGGGCAGCCAGTAAAAATACCGTGCCCGTGACGAGAGTGCCGTAACGCGTAAGCAGATAGCCTGCGGCACCAAACCAGCAGAGGAAGACCATGATCGAAAAGGCGTTCCACCAGGGCATGTTGGAGGAGCCACGGCTTCCGGCTGTTCCAGCATGCCCATGCGGCACGTGAACGCCGTGAGGCAGATGAATGTGCCAGCCGACGTGGCCCATGCCTCCAATCAGCGAGACGATGCTCAACAAAAGTCCTGTGAGGAAGCAGGCGAAGTAGAAGCCCTCCCAGAAATTCATATCCGGCGCAACAACGAGATTTGAACCAATCAATGTCAGTGCAATCATCGCTTTGATGCCTTTCCTTTCTTTGCCGCTCCATTCGACGTAGTCTCCGATGAGGCTTCAGTCCGCTCGGTGGCCCCTGCTTCTGACGAAATCGCAGGGCGGAGAACTTCGATGAGGCGCGGCATCAGCCCTGGGGTTTCAAGAATTGCCTCCAGCAGCAGCAGGCATTCCCGGGACTGGTCGTGACGAGCGAGAGTCAGCAATGCGTGCTTGAGCATGGCATCGCGACGAAAGCGCTCCGCTCCGGCCACGAGCCAAAGATCAAGCTTGTCTTCCATGCCCCGGACCTCACTCTGGAGCTCAGGATGGTAGCCCTCAGGGTCATCGACGAGGTAGCCGGGATGCACCTTGAAGAAGTTTGCGAGTATCTGGCGTGTGGTGTTGGTGAGGTGAGGCCGCGCACCGCTCTCAATTTGCGAGAGGTAGCTCTGACTCAACTTGCTTCCGGACTGCGCTTCAATTGCACGCAGAATCTCCTGCTGGCTGAGCGCGCGATCAAGGCCGCGAAGACTGCCCTCAACCTCGCGAAGATACCGAATTTTGTCGCCGAGTTTCATGGCTTGAGCCGTTCCATCTTTCTCGCTGCCTCCAGGTCAATCGACTTGGCCCGAAAACAGTATATTGCAATCTGCAATAAAATATATCGCAAATTGCAATATGAGACAACGAAAATCTTCACAGCACGGAAATGGCCATGCGCAGCTATGTCAGGGCTGTTTGAGAACGGAATTTACGAGGCAAAGCGGCCGACAGGTAGGACAGGTGGAGCCAGTTACGGCTCCACGTTGACTGTCAGATAGGCGTTGTGGCTCACCGTCACAGTGCCCACATATGCTGCTGCCGTGATCTTGAGCGTGTGTACGCCGAGCGGCGTTCCCCTGGTCGTGCTCAAAGTGACGGAGTTGGTGCAGCCAACGCCGGCAGTGACCATTCCAGCGAGCAGCAGGGCAAGTACCAGAGCTTTGCCGGCGCGTTCACGAAGCCAACGAACTCTGCTACCGATGGGCGCGAGCAATAGCCCGATGAATGCGAGCGCGATGCCTCCGCCAGAAACAGGGCCGAGAGGTGATTCGGGCTGCTGATTGCGCCCGACATTTCCAGCAGTTGTGGTGACGGTGAGATTCGGCGTTCCGCTGCCATTGACGATGGAGGGATTGAAATAACACTGAATTGCGCCGAGGGTAGGGGGGTTCTGTTCCTCGCACACCACTTGAATCGGCCCGCTCAGGCCACCGAGTGATTGAACGGTAAATGGTACGGAAGCAGAATTGCCTTGAACGATATTGATGCTGCTGATGGTCGAGCTGACGGTGAAATCCTCAACCTGCAGATTAACGGAGTTTGAAACCGCAGCCTGGTAGGTGGGGTCGCCGAAGTAGTGGGCTGTTACCACATATTGCCCGGCCGGAATGTGTGGAACAAACACAGACGCGACACTGGAGTAGCCCTGACCAACAACAATCGGAACCTGCCCACTGATCAGCGTTGAATTGGCGTAGAACAGGATATAGCCGGAAGGATGCTGCTCTGACGTCAACGGCGGAGTGTTGACGGGGGTTACGGTCGCGGTCAGTTCTACTGCTTCTCCGGGGCCGAGCAGGTTGCTTGTGGCCACTAGAGTCACGGTAACCGGGAGCAGGTTCGGCTGCAAAATCAGCGGCGCCGCGGTGGCACTCGGAAGGTATGTGGTATCCCCGGAGTAATTTGCCGTGATCGAGTGGTTCATATTGGTGGAAAGATTGACGCCACTCAAGATTGAGGTGTTGTCGGTAACCGCTACGGACCCCAGGAAAGAAACGTTCTGGTCGTAGAAGGAAACCGTCCCCGTAATTGGAAGGGTCGTTGTCGTTGTGCCTTTAGGTGCAACTGTTGCGGTCAGGGTTTCGGGGATGCCGGTGGAAATGATGCTCGGAGTTGCCGCGACCGTCGTCACGGTGGCTACTTTTTGGACGGCGAATGAGACCGCCGACGAGGTCGAACTGTTGTAGTTGAGGTCTCCAGAGTAAACACCCTGCAAGGTATGCGACCCGGATGCTGGAACTGTGACGGACACGCTTCCGCTGGTTTTGCCGCCCAATGTCGCCAGAGTGGCAATGCCCTGGGAGATTCCATCGAGATTGACAGTAAAAGTTCCGGTGGGCGGGGAGTTGCCTGGATTCGCCGAGGCTACAACACCGGTCACGGTAATGGTGCTTCCGCTGGCAGGGGTCGATGTTGAAGGAGTGACGATCGAGGTAGTGGAGCTCGGCTGAATATTGATCGTTACAGGCTGAGAGACGGCTGCCTGGTAGACTTTGTCGCCGCTGTATTCCGCCACAATATTGTGGCCGCCTGAGGTGAACTGCCCAATTTCAGAGTAGGCGGCGGTACCTGTCGCGCTTAGCGTGACGGGCGTCCCTGTATTCCCGCTGGTGGTCTGATCATAAAACTGCACTGTTCCGGTGGGGATTGCCCCGCCAGAGCCAGAGATTACGCGTGCAGTAAGCACGATTGTCGCAGAGGGGTTGTAGGTCTGCCCCGTGATATTGGCCATCTCGACACTCACGGTCGCGGTGCCGACATCCTGAGGCGAAGCCCAGTTGTCAATGAGGGTCTGTACGTGCAAGGAACCGAGGCCAGAAACCAGGTCGTAGCCCTCATGAGCACTAAAGCCGATCTTGCCCTGAGCGGAGCAGTCCGGAGAGCCCAGTCTGCAATCCAGTTGGGCAGAACCATCGGTTACGTCGATGAACGCCTTGTTTTGCTGGGCTTGCTCTGCTCTGTGCATCGCGTACAGGTTGGGGGCGAGATTGCCCTGAGGCCCATATCTCTGCGCAAGCCGGGCGGCAACTCCGGCAAACAATGCAGCAGAGACTGCGCTGCCTTTGCTACTGACCAGCCGGCAGCCAGCGACTGCATTTTGCCCTGAATAGCAGAAGGCAAGGCCAGGACCAAATCCACCCGAGGGTAAACTCACGTCAGGTAAAGCACGGTAACGGCTCGCTTGAGCATCCATCTCCAGAGTTGGAAGTCCCGAAGCCGATTGCCAATGGGGCATCTGGTAAACGGCGCTGGTACCGCCGCCGGAAGCAAATTGGGCGCCTGATTGTTCGGAGGGCTGCCAGCTGGTAAGAGAAAGACCGTCGGCAGCCAGAGAGACTGCGCCCACTGCGGTATTCCAGGGCGTCGAAGCCAGTGCATTCACGGCGTGGCCCGTTGAAACAATTGTTGAGTCACTGGAACGATGGCAGGCCGCCGCGCCACTGTCTCCGGTTGCTGCAACGATTGCGATTCCTTCAGCGGCCGCCTGCCGGTACAGGGTTTCATAGAACTCCTGGTGAGCAGGGCTCAGGGAAGCCTCACAGGAGGTGTAGCCCACACTCACGGTACGGGCGAGAGCGCGATCAATCGTTGCGGCGAGTGCCAGGTCCAATCCATCGGTGGCGTTGGTGGATTCGACAGGTACGAGAATGATGTGTGCCCCGGGTGCAGCGACGCCGGCCCAGGAGGCGGCCAGAATTGCACTGGCTTCATCTCGGCTGTTGTCGCCTGTTCGACCCGGATCATCGCCATTCAGCTCAACCTGCAGAGTCGCTGCTGGCAGGTCAAAACTTCGGCGGAACGCGGCAAAGTCTTCTTCGCGCACATTGCTGCGTGCGGGAATTGCAATAGACTCGCCCGCTCCGTCAGCCTGCTGTTCTGCGTGCAGACCGAGTGCAAGGAGTGAATCAGCCACACCTGGACTGACTGCACCCGACTCGGTCAATTTCTGCTGTACGGAGGTCTCGGCTCCGCTACCAGAGAGTACAACCGGCGAGGTGACGGCAGCCTCAGACAGCGTGCCATCGAGTGAAATCAATCCGCGGACAAATGGCGCAATCGCACTGGGAAATACTGCCTTGCCCGTAATTTGGCAGCGGGGGAGGCTATCCCGGCTGCGGGTGCCTGCAACTGGTGCCACATGGGTCTGGAAGGCCGTTTGCACTTGCGCCACTGTTCCGGAGAACTCGACCCATCCGCGGCTTTGCGGCAGTGGTGCAACAGCAAACCCCTGGGTTTGCAGCCATGCTGCCACGACAGCGGCATTTTTAGCGCCTGGACCGAATTGCTCAGCGAACTGAGCCGGGGTAATCCACTGATGAAATTGAACATTGCCCGGAGTCTGTTGCGCCTTTAGTAAAGACTCAAGCGCCGCCTTTTTGCTGGACTCTGGCTGCAATAACAGGAGTATGCGCTGCAACCGCACGCTGCCGCGGGAAAGCGACGCATTGGCTTTGGCGGCTTGCTTTCCGGTATGGGCAACTGCCTGGCTAGCATCAATTTGCTGCGCACCCATGTCGAACGTGCCGGCCATGAACAGGCCAGCAAGCAGAAATGACAGATACCGTCGGCTGGAGCGAAGTCTAGGTTGCATTCTTCCCTTATTGTTGTGTTTCGAATCGATTGTATAGCCGCGCCCTCCGCATGACCCACAGAAACTTGGGGGCTGCGCCCGGAATGTCTTTCATCGTCAACGCCAGCCCGGTCATGGCCGAGCGCCTAACGGAGCAATTCTAATCTGAAGCGCCATTCGATCGCGCCAGAGCGTTTCTCTGCTGCCCCTGCGCATCAAAGTTTTCCGGAGACAGCCAGTTCTCAAAAGCCTGCTTTCTTGCCGGCCATTCACTATCCAGCATGGAGTACCAGGCCGTATCCCGATTTTGCTCTTTGATGACCATGTGCTGGCGAAAAGTGCCCTCGTAGGTAAATCCGAGCCGAATTGCAGCACTGCGTGAAGGCAGATTGAGGGCATTGCACTTCCACTCGTAGCGGCGATAGCCGAGGTCTTCAAAAACATAGCGGGCCATCAGATACATGGCCTCGGTGGCTGCCGGCGTTCGCTGGAGCACAGGGGAAAACAGCACATTGCCTACCTCGATCACGCCGTTGGCCGCATCAATACGCATCAGACTTGCATATCCAACTGCCTGCCCGGTTGCGGCTGGCACGAGCGCAAAAAAACGGGCGCTTGTACCGAACTCCTTGGCGGCGATTGCCTCTTCGAGTTGGGCTTCATTCGAGTAGGGCCCGTCTCCGAGCCAGGTCCAGACCTCATCGTGGCCATTCACTGACCGCCAAATATCTGCGGCGTGCTTTGCAGCCGAGAGCGGTTCGAGTGTAACAGTACGACCCGAAAGCGTCACCGCACCCGGTAGCGCCCGAGGTTTCCAATGAGTCAAATCTGATTGTGTCGGAGTCATTGGTTCAGGTTAGCAGGATGGACCTGTGCGCGCGATTGTAGCCGAATTCTGAACAGCGGAAGACAGGTCAGATCTTCTGGATGCGCTGCACTTCGCGCACGCCGGGCAGGCGGCGCAGCCCGAGAACCATGCGGTTGAGGTGCCTCAGGTCTTCTGCGTCTACGACAAACTCCACGATGGCCTCGCCGTTTTCGCCATCTTTGGTTTCAACAGCGCGAATGTTGGTGTCGTCATTTGAAATGATTGCAGTCATCTCCTTGAGCATGCCCGACCGATCGTCACAGTAGACGGTAATCCTGACCGGGTAGCGCTGTGCGTGACCGGAAATTTCCGCTGCGGTCTTGGCCCATTCGACATCGATTCGCCGGTCGCTCTCGTAGAGCAAATTCTGCACGTTAGGACAACTGCGCGCATGCACTGCGACGCCCTTGCCGCGGGTTACATAGCCAATGATCTCTTCGCCTCGAATGGGGTTACAACAACGCGCCCGGTATACCAACAGATCATTCTGGCCCTCTACCTGCAGGCTGTCTGAGCCGGTGAGATGCAGCTTTCGCACCGCGTCGGACATGACCGCCTCAGCCGTCCGTGCTTCGGTTGATTCTTCCGCTGCACCTCCGGGCAAACCAACTCCGGGGCTCGCTCCCACGAGTCCAGGCGCCAGCTTGTTCAGGATCTGCCGCGCTGAATGTTTGCCAAACCCAATCGCTGCTGCGAGATCGGTCGCAGTGGCCAAACCGTACTCCCCCGCAACGCGAGCAATATCCGTATCATCGAGACGGCTCATGGAGACTTTGAATTTGCGCGCCTCGCGTTCGAGAAGCTTGCGGCCCACTTCGATTGCTCGCTGACGCTGGTTTTCGTTGAGCCAATGCTTGATTTTGTTGCGCGCCCGCGGGCTTTTGACGAACGTGAGCCAGTCACGGCTGGGGGTATGGCCGTTTTGGGTAACAATCTCGACGATATCGCCATTGCGAAGCTTGGTCCGCAGCGGCACCATGCGCCCATTCACTTTTGCCCCTACGCAGGTATGGCCGACCTCAGTGTGAACGGTATAGGCAAAGTCCACCGGAGTTCCGTCTGCTTGAACGATGACAACCTTACCGCGGGGCGTAAATGTGTAGACCTCGTCCGGGTAGAGGTCCATCTTGAGGCTGGAGAGAAACTCATTGGGGTCGGTCATCTCCCGTTGCCATTCGACCAACTGCCTCACCCAGGCCAACCGCTGCTCATCCTTGGCAGAAATAACCGATTCGCCGGCTTTGTACTTCCAATGCGCGGCAATGCCCTCTTCGGCAATGCGGTGCATCTCTTCGGTGCGAATCTGCACCTCAAACTGGTGGCCGCCATCACCCATCACCGTGGTGTGGAGCGACTGATAGAGGTTGGCGCGTGGGATTGCAATGAAGTCTTTGATTCTTCCTGGCACGGGCCGCCACAGGGTGTGAATCAGCCCCAGAACTCCGTAGCAATCCGCCTTGTCCTGAGTAATAATGCGAATGGCCAACAGATCGAAGACCTGATCGACCGAAACCTGAGACTTCTGGAGCTTCTGAAAAATAGAGTAGAGGCGCTTGATGCGCCATTCGACCCGGGCGTGGATGTTGTTTTCGCGTAATTGCTCGACAATCGCATCTTCAACGCCGGCGAGGAATTGCTCCCCCTCGATGCGGCGAGCCTCAACGGCCTCTGCAACCTGCCCATAGCTCACCGGATCGGTATAGCGGAAGGCAAGGTCTTCGAGCTCGCCGCGCACCTTGCCCATACCCAGCCGATGGGCAAGCGGGGCATAAATGTCGAGAGTCTCGCGCGCAATGGCTTCCTGCCGGTCCGGCTTCAAGTGCTCAAGTGTGCGCATGTTGTGGAGGCGGTCAGCCAGCTTGATCAGCACCACCCGCACGTCAGAGACCATTGCCAGCAGCATCTTGCGGACATTCTCAGCCTGACGGTCTTCGCGGTTGGCAAACTGAATCTTGTCAATCTTGGTGACGCCTTCAACGATGTGCGCGACCTGTTCGCCGAAGGCGGCCGCAATCTCCTCGCTGGTAACGGGAGTATCTTCAACGGCATCATGCAGCAATCCGGCAGCAATGGCGGTTGCGTCCAGCTTCATCTCGGCCAGAACTTCGGCGACCTCGAGGGGATGAATAATATAGGGCTCGCCAGAAGCCCTCATCTGCCCATCGTGGTACTTGACGCAGAATTCCCATGCCTTGCGGATGGGTGCGATGTCTTCGGTCGGTCGATTGGCGAGAACGGTCTTGAGCATCCCCGCAAAGCGTTTGCTGATGGGACTCTCGTTTGCCGGGAGCGCAGAAACACTCAATCCGGAGATCGGAAGGCCGGATTCGGCTGGAATCACATAACCTGGCGGAGGCTGAGTTGCTGCCTGCATATCCTCACCCACTGCATCGCTTTCCCCTTCCGCCCGGGCGGGCAAAGGGTGCGGCGTGGCTGCCTGAGGAGTACCTGAGTGGGTCGCCATGCTTAATTATAGGCCCGAACTGTTGCAACGTCTTGCTGTGGGCTTGAGGAATCCCTCTTGTTGAATACGATTCCTTCCGCTCTTTCTTCAAGAGGCCTGCTCACAGTTTGGGGGACTACGCGGGCTTAAGAGTAGAGAGGATCATTTGCGCTGCCCACGAGCTGTATCAATGCTGACCGGGGCAAATAGTCAACTCTCATCCTGTGCTTAGCATCACATACTAACTCATCTGATCGGGCGTAGAGTCTCTTGCGGATAAGAAGTCCAGAACGGAGCTGTTTATGCTGAAAGAGATATTAGTTATAGCTATGGCTGGAACACTTACTTTAGGTACAGCCTTTGCGGAACAAACAAAAGATACTGTTACGATTCATGCGGGAAAGACCGCAGCCAACAATGGCCAGGAAATGTATGCGACGTATTGCGCACCCTGCCACGGCGTGGATGGCAAAGGTCATGGTCCCGCTGCAAGTGCCCTTAGACTGCTGCCGCCTGACCTGACAGTCTTGAGCAAGAATAATAACGGCAAGTTCCCGGGGTCTCACTTGATGACCGTATTGCAGTTTGGCTCGGAGATGCCCTCCCACGGCTCAGCCCAGATGCCAATCTGGGGACCAATCCTGGGGACAATGAATCGAACAAATCCTCAGGAGAAGCAGCTCCGCATGAGCAATCTGAGCCGCTACTTGGAAACTATTCAGATTAAATAGGGCTCAAAGCGGCAACAGGGCAAAGGCGCGATCATCCAGCCCCGACTTTCAAACAGTGGTGACCTAAGTTTGAAAGTTGGGGCTGTCTTTTGTCAGAGCACCGCCATGGGAGCCCTTGAGGAAGGACTTTGGGCTTCTGTCGTTCTTAGTTATCGCCCTGTGTCTGAGTAGGTGGCTGCGTGTTTGGCTTTGCTGCCTTCAGCCGCCTTGAGCGGAGAAGAAGCGGATACTACCCGCCCTTGCTCAACATTGCAGTTTGATTTGCGGCTTCTTCCAGATGCTCTCGGGCGGCTGGTGTGGCCTGGAAACCTGCTGTCTCCCGATCAGCGCATTGGAATCATCCTCCGCTTGGTAGACTGGAAATGCGAGGAAGCTGCAGGCGGTTACGTTTTGGCCCACTCCTTGATCGCGACAGGAGTTCTCCATGACCAAATCACGCAACTTGAAGCCGCAACCTAAATCCGCACCCAAGACCGCTCAACAACCTTCCAGCCCATTCAGGCGCAGGACAGGACAGGCTCAGCAGGATCACCAGCCCTTGCCATCTGTACGGCCTGGTACTGCGAAGACAGACCAGTCAAAAGGCAGGCCAGCATCGGCTCGTCCGGCTCCTGGACGGCCAGCTCAGGCCAAATCTGGTGAATCCTCACCGTATCAAGCCAAGTCTGGTCCGGCCAGGCCGGTAAAGGTGGCTTCCCCGCCGAGCCGGGAGCATGGCCGTGAGCACGGACAGCCGTTGCCCCCAAGGGGATTGACGAAGGCTACACATCGGGAGCTGGGCGCTCTCATCAGCCGTCGCGCCAGCGAACGTCTGCGAAACGGCCATCTATGGGTCTACGGTACCGATATTGAGTCGATTCAGGCGGGACCGGGCGATCCGCCTGCCCTGCTGCCGGTGGCAGACAACAGAGGTATCTTGATCGGTACGGCTCTTTTCAGCCCCAGCTCTGAGATCACTCTGCGGATGGTTTCCCGTGGATTGATTACGCAATCGCAGTGGCTCACAATACTAGGCGAACGGCTTCAGGTCGCAATCCGCCGCCGAAAGTCACTCCTTAATGAGGCGACGAACGCCTGTCGGCTGGTATTTTCTGAGGCTGATGATCTTCCGGGCCTCATTGTGGACAAGTACGCAGGCCTGGTGATCGTGCAGCTTCTGGCCAAAGGCTTGGACACGGCTGAAACGCGGTCTGTTTGTGTTGAAGTTCTCAAAGCGGAACTTGGCTCGGAGTTGGAAACAATCTGGGAACGCCCTGACCCTCGGATCCGCGAGTTGGAGGGTCTGTCGGCACCCTCGACTACGCCACTTTTCGCTGCAGATCCGGCTTCCCCGGTTTCGCGTGCCAGCTTTCTGCTCAATGGCCTCAGCTTTGAATTTGACGCCAACTCCGGGCAAAAAACCGGCGCATTCCTTGACCAGCGTGAAAACTATGCCGCTGCAGCAGCATGGGCCAAGTCTCGTGATGTCAAGAAGGCGCTCGACGTGTGCACCTACCAGGGTGGCTTTGCGTTGCACCTGGCCCAGGTGTGCGAGCAAGTCACCGGCATTGACGCTTCGCGCGGGTCGCTGGAAGTGGCTGAGCAGAACCTCGAATCGAACCGCGCTCAACTCAAGGCCGAGGTGGACTGGGTAGAGGCGGACGCGTTTGAGTTGCTGCGCGAGTGGTCAGACTCGGACAACCAGGACCAGGCCGCCTGGGACATGATCGTCCTCGACCCGCCCGCATTTGCCAAGAGCAAGCGTGCAGTGGAGGGGGCTCTGCGCGGCTATAAGGAACTGAACCTTCGCGCAATGCGCATGCTCCGTCCGGGAGGCATCCTGATTACCTGCTCCTGCTCCCACCATGTTTCATGGAATGATCTCGAGGGGACAGTGGCGTCTGCTGCTGTTGACGTTGGCCGTCGCGTAACGCTTCTGGAGCGGCGCGGAGCGGCGCAGGACCATCCAGTTCTGATGAATCTGCCGGAGACTGAGTACCTGAAGTGCCTGGTTTGCTGCGTGGATTGATTAGTTCCGTATCGGTTTCCGATGGGGAGAATGGCATTTCTCGGCTGCGACTATCTTTCGCGTTCCTTGCTCAGAATGTCCTAAGCTAGGAATCATGGACTTTGGCCACACAATTCGCGGCATCCGCCACACTTTTCCGCATCTAGCTGGCTTGATGGCCAGCGCGACGCCATTCCGCAGCGGTGACGCGCTTGCCGGTATCGCCGCCAAATCAGCGGAGGAACGGGTCGCAGCCCAGTACGTGCTCGCCGACCTCCCGCTCAAGGTGTTCTTGAACGATCTCCTCATCCCCTATGAAACGGATGAAGTTACTCGGCTCATTGTCGACACGCACGACTCTGATTCATTCGCGCCAATTGCTTCACTTACGGTGGGGGAGTTTCGCGATTGGCTGCTCTCAGACAGCGCTACATCTGACCGGCTTGTCGCACTTGCGCCGGGGCTTACACCAGAGATGGTTGCCGCCGTCAGCAAGGTTATGCGTATTCAGGACCTGATCAAGGTTGCTTCGCGTATCCGGGTCGTCACACGGTTCCGGACCACGGTCGGCTTGCCTGGGCGTCTTTCAACACGACTGCAACCCAATCACCCCACGGATGACGCCGCTGGAATTGCCGCATCCTTGCTTGACGGGTTGCTGCTGGGATCAGGAGACGCTGTCATTGGGATCAATCCGGTGAGCGATAGCCCGGCGACTGTCACGCGCCTGCTGCGGATGATTGAGGCGGTCCGAGAGCGCTACGGAATTCCCGCCCAGAGCTGTGTACTGGCTCACATTACCACGCAGTTGGCCGCGATCGAGCAAGGGGCGCCTCTCGATCTGCTCTTCCAGTCGATTGCTGGCTCAGAAGCTGCAAACTCGAGTTTTGGCGTGAATCTCGGCCTCTTAAAGGAAGGCCATGAGGCAGCACAGACTCTCAATCGTGGTGGAACCTGCGCAGACGGAACCATGGGGAAGAACTTGATGTATTTTGAGACGGGCCAGGGGTCTGCACTCTCTGCGAATGCACACCGCGGGGTGAATGGTGCAAAGATTGACCAACAGACTCTTGAGGCCCGTGCCTATGCTGTCGCGCGCCATTTTTCTCCGATGCTGGTCAATACAGTGGTTGGATTCATTGGCCCGGAGTATCTGTATGATGGCAAACAAATTACACGGGCAGCACTGGAAGACCATTTTTGCGGCAAGCTCCTCGGCCTACCCATGGGCTGCGACATCTGTTACACCAATCATGCTGAGGCTGACCAGGATGATATGGACTCAATACTCACACTTCTCGGTGCAGCCGGAGTGAACTACATCATGGGCGTTCCCGGCGCAGATGACATCATGCTCAACTATCAGAGCACCAGCTTCCACGATGCCCTCTATATTCGCAGTTTGCTTAGGCTGCAGCCTGCACCCGAATTTGAGGCATGGATGCGTTGCGATGGTATTGCCCGACTTCGCAGTGACGCTGCCAAGGGGATCGATGCACTTGATAGCTTGGTTGAGAGGCGGTTGCCAGGATGACTTTGTACCCTGACCAGGGCGACTTGGAGGTTGAATCACCCAGCATAGCTTTACCAGAGCCTGCCGGACTGGCCTCGCGACTTCGAGCACTTACCCCTGCGCGTGTGGGTCTGAGCCGGGCCGGGGAAAGCATTGCGACTCAAGAACTGCTCGACTTTCAACTGGCGCACGCACTGGCGCGTGACGCTGTCCATGCAGCTCTGCAACCAGCGAGCTTGATTTCAAACTTGCTCGACCTGGCAGGTCAGGGTGCTGTTCCGGAGTTCGGCACGCCATTGTTGTTGCATTCCGCGGCACGAGACCGAACCACGTATCTGCAACGCCCGGATCTGGGCCGCCTTCTTGCGCTAGAGAGTCGCGAACGATTGAAGCAACTTCGGAGAGACTCTTCGTTTGACCTCGCCCTGATCATCGTGGACGGCCTGGCCGCACTCGCCGTAGAGCGCCACACGGTTCCACTACTCAAAGCTCTGCTGCCCGCCCTCAGCCAGTCGTCACCGCCGCTTCGAATGGCCCCGCTGTGTGTCGTGGAGCAGGGACGGGTGGCCATTGGCGACGAGATCGCCCACGAACTTGCAGCTTCCCTGGTTGTTGTTCTCATCGGCGAGCGGCCTGGGCTTAGTTCTCCAGACTCACTCGGAGCCTACATTACCTGGCGCCCTCGCCCTGGACAAACTACAGATGCGGCGCGCAATTGCATTTCAAATATTCGTCTCGGGGGCCTGGCCTACGATGAGGCAGCATCCCGTCTGCTCTACTACATTCAGGAGGGCACCCGAAGACAATTGACCGGGGTAGGGCTGAAGGATCCGGATGCTCTGCAGCTTTCAATCGACAGGGAAATGCGCCTGGAAAGTTGATGCCTTTCGACAGGACAGAGTTCATTTCGTCGAAGTTGCAGGCATGCCAACGGAAGACCCCGGCGATAGATATCGTCTGGATTTACTTCGGTTGTTCAGCGGGGGCCCCTGGAGCGTCGGCAGCTGGCCGCGCATTGCCCTCAGCAATCCGGCGATGTAGATCATCATCCCGCTTCTTGTTGAGGGAACTAGCCTTGGCAAACTCTGCTTTGGCCTCTTCCTTTTTGCCGATTGATTGATAGAGCTTTGCCAGCCTGAAATGCGCCGTCACATTTTCCGGGTCGACGGCAATGGCCTTGTTCAATTCTCGACTCGCGCCTTCGTTATCGCCCGTTTCCATATATACAATTCCCAGGTCGAGGGGAATCAAAGGTTCTCTGGACTTGAAGCGTGCCGCATTTTCGAGCATTTGACGAGCCAGATCATACTGACTCTGCTGTAAATAGGTGTCGCCCAGATATACCATCGCCTGATTGTTGCTGGGGTCATTGGAAAGCTCTTGTTTGAACTCCACGATGGCTTCGTCGTACCTCTTCTGCGTCCAGTAGAGATAGCCCAGGCCAAAATGCACATTGGGTTCCCTGGGATTGGCCTGGACTGCCGCGCGAAACTGCTGGACCGCTCCGGCATTGTCGCCTTTTTCGTCCAGCGCCTCGCCGGCGATCATATCTGCCTCAGCCGAGTCAGGATTGATGAGGAGAATCTGCTTGTAGACATCAAGGGTTGGTTCAATCTGTTTGGTCCACAGGTAGCAGTGCGCGAGAGTCAGGAGCAGAGTCAGATTCTGCTTGTCAGTGGCTGCCGCATCTTTCAGGAAAGGGATTGCTGTGGCATATTCGTGCGCGCCGTAGTGCGCCATCGCCGCCAGGATCGTCAACCGCTGGTGCTCTGCTAAACCAGTGTGTTCCTTCAGTGCTGATTCAAAAGCTTTGGCTGCTTCTTTAAATTTCTCTGACTTGAAGAGTGCAAGGCCAAGATTCAATTTGAGCTGAGGAATTGCAGGGTTCAGCGCCTCGGCTTTTTGGTAAAACTTGATAGCCTCAGAATAATTCTGTTGGCGCGCCTCGAGAAACCCAATATGTGCATACGCCTGGGCATTGCCGGGCTGGGTCTTGACCACGAGCTTCCACTGCGCCTCGGCCTCTGTGATCTTTCCCTGCTGCTCAAATACCAGGGCAGCTCGTACATTGACCGGCACTTTAGCCGAAGCGGCCGCTGGCGGCTTTGGCTGCTGCGATAAAGCTAACTGAGCACCTAGAAGCACGAGAACGCAGACGAATGATACGGATTTCACAACCGCCCCCAAATCAACTCACACTTCAAGAATAGCTTTCTGTGCTGGTTCAAACAAATTCGCATCGGTTGGGTAGACCGGGTAGCGGGCAAAGAAAAGGGCGCGGCAGGTTTTAGCCTGCCGCGCCCCGGTTGAGGTGGAATTAGAATACGAACTTGCCACCCAGCTCAAGTACACGAGGATCCCAGGTCGAAGTGGCTTCGCCGAAGCGGTTGCCATTCATCGTGGTTCCGATGCCGTTGAACTCAGTATGGTTGAAGGTATTGAAGGACTCTGCACGGAACTCGAAGTGGGCCCGCTCGCCGAAGGCGAAGGACTTGTACAGTGAGGTCGTGAAGTTGACGCGGCCAGGACCAACAATGGCATCCTTACGGGCGCTACCGAAGCCCTGGTTCGCTCCGCCGTTGTAGGCGGGCGTCGGGGCCTGGAAGATGCTCGTGTCAAACCAGTTGTTGACCTTCTTGGAGTACTTCATTTTGCCGGTGATGTCGGGACGAACGGTGTAGCCGCCGCCCAGACCAACTGTATCGTAGCTGATGGACTGCCCGATAACCGCTGGTGTACCCGCCTCGAAGATCGCCGTTCCCGCAAGCTCCCATCCGCCCAATACCGAGTGGACCAAGCCAGTGCTCTTGGAGAAGATCGGCATCTTGTAGATGTAGTTGGCATTGAGGATGTGGCGACGATCAAGAGCGCCGGAACCGCGGTCATACTTCAGGTTCCAGGGGTTGCTTACGCCGTTCAGATCATACGAGGTCAAATCGATTTCGTGCGACCAGGTGTAGTCGAGTTCGCCCGAAATGCCCCAGCGATTCTGGATGCGAAGGCCAGTCTGGAAGCCGTTGTACTCGCCATTGGTGGTGTTTTCCTGTTGGGTAATTCCACCAAAGCCCTGGAAAGTGCGGTAGAGGTTACCGTTTGCCAGGTTGGAGTAGGGGCAGCCATTCTCGGTTGCGCAAGCAGCCTTGTCAGCAGGGCTGTTGTTGTTGCCGTCGCCAGCGTTGCCGCGTGTCTGAAGGTCGGTCGACAGCGGATAAGTATTGATGTTGCGCTGAATGTTCTGGTGCCATGCCAGGTTTCCAACGTACTGGATAACCCAGATGACCGACGGAGAGAGTTCGTGCTGGATACCGAGGCTGAACTGAGCCACGGCTGGAGCCTTGTAGGTCTTGGCCAGACTGGTGATGCCCGACGCGAAGAACGGAGTTGCGGCGGTAAGGCCGGTAACCGTGCTGGTGTGGGGATCGCTGACGTAGACATTGCCTGCCGAAGGATTGAAAGCGTACGGCGGGTTGGTGGCTGCGTTGTAGATGTCGTTCCCTTGCAGACGCTCGAAGAAGGTTCCGAAGCCGCCACGGAGAACAGTCTTGCCGTTTCCGAAGAGGTCATCCGAGAAGCCAATACGAGGCTGATAGGTAGCGTAGTCGTTGGTTACGAGGCCTACTGGGTATCCGTTCTGTCCAGCAGATCCGATTCCGTTCAGGTAGAACGGCTCGGCGGAACCCTTGGGTGTATAGAAGCCGGGGCCGGTCGAATCCAAGGAGCCATCTGCGTTCCAGATAGGAGCCTGGGAAGGCAGGTAGAGGCCTGGATCGAAGTTGGCAACAGCATTCGCCCGCTCAAAGGCGTGCGGCAGGGCATCGTAGCGGATACCATACTGCAAGCTCAGGCGCGGTGTTACGTGCCAGTTATCCATTGCGTAGATTGAGGTGGTCTGGTTGACATAGTGACGGATCGGTGCCGACTGGAACTCCGAGTAGCCGCCTGCGATGCCGAGCATGAAGTCAACGAATGCATCGCCGGACTGGTTGCCGATGCCGTAAGCGCCCTGCGCATCGCCAAAGAGAGCCTGGTTCTTGGTATAGCGGTTATACCCGAGACCAAACTTCATGGCGTGCTTGCCCTTGGTGTAGCTGACGTCGATCTTTGGATCGTAGTCTTCAGCAGCGTTGTGCCAGGGAGCCGAACCGGTATCCTCTGAAACGTAGTAAGGTCCGCCCCAATTGAAGCCAGGGAGACGTCCGGTACCCTTGTTGTTGAAGTACTTGTTGACATTCCATCCAGCGGGGTTCATCGCGTTGCTGCTGTTGGTGATGTCAATGATGTTTCCGTCATAGAGCATCGATGCTTCCACCAGCAGGTTAGGCGTGATTTCACCAGAGAGACGCAGCGCGGCGCTGTTGGCCGGGTTGCTCAGTGTGCTGGTGATGGTGTTGTAGGAGGCCCAGAGCCAGCCCAGGAATGGAAGCGGATTGCCCTGAGACACGTTGTCGTGAATGTAGTGGGCCATCAACTGCCACTTGTCATTGAACTTGTGATCAACACGGCCGAGGTCCTCGCGGACGTTGATGGCCGAGCTTGCCGCCGAGAGCACCTGACCATTGCTGGTCGTTGCCTTGGGGATCACGTTGGTGTTGAGGTACAGGATCGCGTTTGCATCCAGCAATCCGGCAGGGATCTGGTTATCGACGAAGTTGCCACCCGGTACGAGACCGAACTGCGCAACCTTTGCAGCCCAGTTCGGATCCTTGAGGTTAGGAACCTTGATCGTGTTGCCGCTCGCGAATGCGGGAGCAACGTAGTTGACAGGCGAACCAGCCGTGGGACGATCCGCGTTGGGAATCGTGTTCACGATGTTCGGTGACGAACCCTGAATGATTTTGCGCCATTCTTCATTCCAGAAGAAGAAGGTCTTCTGCTTGGAAGTGTTGTAGACGTGAGGAATGAAGAGCGGTCCACCGAGGTTGCCGCCGTAGATGTTCTGACGGAGTTTGCTGACAGGGCTCTTGGAGCCGAGGAAGCCGTTGTTGAAGAAGTAGTTTGCGTCGAACGCATCGTTACGGGCGAATTCAAAGAGTTCGCCGTGGAACTTCTGCGTGCCGGACTTGAGGGCCAGCGAGATGGTGGCACCGGAAGAGATACCGTAGTCCGGAGGATAGTTGGATGCGAGCACTTCAAACTGTGCAACCGCGTCCTGTGAGGGCATGACGTCCATGCCGCCCGCGCCGCCGCGGTCATCCGCTTCGCCGCCGTCGATAAGCCAGATGTTGTGGCTCTGACGAAGTCCGTTGACGCTGATCGTGAAGTTGGCAGCGACCGACGTGGGAGTGTTGTTGTCAGGCAGGGCAGAGCTGACGCCCAATCCGAGTGCAGCCAGCGCCGCAAAGTTGCGGTTTTCGGTTGCGATTTCGTTGACCTGCTCGCCACTGATCAGTGAGCTGACCGTGTTCGAGTCCGTCTGCACCTGAAGCGCATCAGCCGTGACTGATACTTCGACAGTCTCAGCGCCGATGGTGAGCTTCACGTCCGTCGACAAAGTCTGCGAGACATTCAGCGACAGTCCGTTGGTGGTGGTTGACTGGAAGCCCTTTGCCGTTGTCTTCAGGCTGTAGTTGCCGACATTCAGGCCCGGGAATACGAAGCCGCCCGTGGCGCTGCTGGTGCCGTTATAGACGTAGCCGGTTTCTGTTTGCGTCAGCACAAGCTTTGCGCCTGGGACTGCTGCTCCGGTCTGGTCTGTGACTGTACCGATGATCTCGGAATTCTGCTGCGCTATTGCTGCAACGCATGCGAATAACAGGAACATCGGCACGATGAGAAATTTAAATCTCGTGAGTCTCATGTGACCTTCCTTTTCAAATTGGTTCTGTTTCGTTTGGTTATTGCGTGTTATGTGCTTCGACCGTATTTCTGGAATGAAGCCGTTATGAATGCTGATGCACATGTTTCGGTCGAAAGCTGAGCCTTTTGATAGCGCCCTTTACACCCATTAAAAGCATCCCCTGATCCGGCCTTGAATACCAATCCGTGCGGGGCATCGACTGCTGATTGCAACTCCGGTTGTTGATTCCGGTCCTAAAAAGCTCCGTTTGACAGTTTCCGCCTAGGTGAAGCGATTTACTTGAGTGCGCAAAAAACTGGACGCACTATCGCCTAAGCATTCAAGCCCTGCGACGCGCCCCTTGTCAAGGGTAAAATTTGCGCTGACCCCAGTTCACTACCTCCGACTCAGCAACTGTTTGAGTGCGCGGGATTTAGCCATCCCATGCAATTTTGTTGAACCAGGCTGGTGCTTCCCAGTCGGCTTGATGAGTGGTTCGCTCCATTTGCACGGCCCTTGCCATCCCGGTTATGCGTTTGACTTCGGGTGCAATGAAACGCCGACCCTCGGTTAATCGTTTAAGCAGAGGCTCCAAGCTGCTGCACGTAGCGCGCCGTATGGCATTAAATGCCGCCAGCACAGCGTTTGTCAAGACGCCTCCTAACCTCTAATTCTGTGCGGTTCGAAGCGCACAAATGTAACTGTTTTCTCGCTGAATCGCCTTCCAGATCGCGACTTGGCTCCAATCCCGGCGTTTGGCGAGGAACTTGCAGAAAATCTCTGAAGTCGAACAGGCCGCTACGCCAACTGCCACCCTGAGGCAACTGGCAATGATGCCGGCAGAAAATGCAAACGATTACAAAAATTTGTTTGATTCCGAATAGCAAATGAAGTGCTATTGGAAATTGCGACATGGAGACAAAAATCAATGTTGATCCTCTCATATAGATACGGTTCTCTTACGGTTCTCGACGAGCGGCTTCAGATCGGTCTCAGGGCAGAGGAACTTCGACGTGCGCTTATTTTGGCTGGGCTGACGTAGTCCATATAAGTGGGGCGCGCCAGGTTGGGCCGAGTAAACATGGCCGCGAGAAAAAGTCCCCCTCAGCAGGCACCAATTGGGATATAACTGACGTGTTTTGTGATTGAACCTATTTGAGGAGGCCTATGAGCAACATCAATGGCAAAGTCTATGCCATGAACGCCATTACGCCGATGAAGCCGTGGAAGACCTGGATACTCAGGCTGATTTTTTTTGTACTTGGGCACGTGAAATCGCTTCAGCAGGACTTGATCAATCTGTCATTCATCGAATTTGCCCGGTGGGTGGTCGTGCCGCGTGGCGGTTTTCCTCAACTTGGCAATGGGCAGGAACCGGAAAAACTCACCTACGACTACCTGCTCTTCTTCAGCAACTTCAACGGCACGTGGAACCAATATATTGATGCGTTTTCCGCTGTCCTTTTCAAGGGACTTGACCTGATCTGGAAGTGGAGCGAAAAATTTCCCGGCTCGGTGCCCGTGACTATTTTCAAGGAATATATCGGACGGGTGCAGTTCGATACGGACTACTACTTCACCGCATATCCTCACGCGACCGCAAATGACCTCAAAGCTGCCCATTCCGTTCAGGCTTCCTTCGACGATCTGCGATCGCGGGCGGCAAATCTGAGTGGACCGGAATTTGCCGATGCCTACTTGAATTTTGTGCTGCAAGTGCAGCCTTATCTGGGCGAAACCGGGGAAGCGCCGGTGGTCTTTTAAGGAAACGAGCGATGCCAAACAACAGTGGAAAAGTGTATGGGCTGACGATTTTATCGCCCATCATCAATGATGACCGGGCAACACCGTCGCACGATTTGCAGATTCGCAGCTACCTTGCGGGCCTGTCAACGGGGCAGGATAGCCCATTTGCACTGGCACCGGGTACGCATCTGGCCCGCCTGGTCGTGATGGACGACGTGGTTTTCGTGGGCGCGCCGGCGGTCGAGGAGCATCTCAATTCGAAATACCTGATCTTTGAATCGAATTGCGACGCTGGCCCGGATGGCAGCATTGACGGCTACCTCAATGGGCTGGCGGAGCATGCAGCGGAGCATCTGGATGCGATTTGGAGCCATTGCGTCGGGTATCCAGGCGCGGCTGACCGCGCGGCCTTTATCCGCTATATGAAAGCCTGCCAGTTGGAAACGACCTTCTTCTTTGCCGCGATCAACGACAAGTCTGTGCCTGAGACACTGCGCGCGCTGCAGACGCAAAGAGCAGTTGCAGACTTCATCGAAAGCCATCAGGGCGTTGAGCCGGAGAAACTGCGAGCGGAGTTCCTGAAATTGGTGTCTGCTCTGGATGCAGCCCCTCTGCCAACGGTGGCGTCTGCGATTGTAAGCCGTGATATCAAGATAGGTGGCCGCAATGAGTAAGCTGAACGAAACAGACATCCAGGGCTTTGTGCTGCGCGGTTACAATCTGCCATTTGGCCGCTACATCTTCATCCACTTCAAAAACCCTGACCGTGCGGTCGTGCTGATCAGCAAGCTTCTACCCATGATTACGACCGGGCAACGATGGGATAACGGCAAGCCGCCGAGCACCGTGAACATCGCGTTTACCCATCGAGGTTTGGCGGCGTTGGCACTGCCAGATGCCACACTTTTGAGCTTTCCGGTCGAGTTTCAACAGGGAATGAAGAAGCGTGCGGAGATTCTGGGGGACACTGGTCGGAACGCACCGGAGCGCTGGGATGCGGTCTGGCATGGGGACGAAGTGCACGCCTGGCTTGGGATCAATGGGCTGACGGCCGAGGCGCTCGAGACATGCTGCTCCCAGGTGCGCGCGCTCTTTGCGGAGACAGGCGGCGCGATAGAGCTGGCGGCGCAGGATGCCGTCTCCAATATGGTCAACGGGCAGCAGACCGGCAAAGAGCACTTTGGCTATACCGATGGATTTGGGAATCCGGATTATCTCGGCATCGAGCGAAATTCGCAACCCGGCCATGGCAAGCAATTGCCCGATGGCAGTTGGGCACCCCTGGCAACCGGGGAGTTACTGCTTGGCTACGCAGATGAGGCGGGGGAACTTCCCATTGCGCCGATTCCGCATATCCTCGCCAGCAACGGAACCTTCATGGTCTACCGGAAATTGCACCAGAACGTTGCAACCTTCCGCAAATTTCTTGATGAGCAGTCCGCCAACTACGGCGGAGGCCGCGAGAAGTTAGCAGCCAAGCTCATTGGGCGATGGCGCGATGGAACGCCGCTTGAACTGGCACCTGATGCCCCTGACCAATCCATCGTGAAAGACCCTACCCGCAACACCAACTTCACGTATGGGGCAGATGGGGCAGGAACACGCTGTCCGATTGGCGCGCACATGCGACGTGCGCATCCGCGCGATGCGTTTGGCTTCAACGGTAAGCTGATTGACCGTAGACGCATCACGCGACGTGGGCAAACCTACGGACGCTTTGTGCCGGAAGGCGAGTCGGCCTCCGATGCTGAAGACCGCGGCGTAGTTTTCATGGTGCTCAACGCCAACATTTCGCGGCAATTTGAGTTTGTACAGCAGCAGTGGATTGAGTATGGCAACGACGCAAAGCAGGGAAACGATAAAGATCCCCTGATTGGCAATCACGGTGGCCATGGAAAATTCGTCGTGCAGGGAGATCGCAGCGCAAGCAATCCGCCGTTGATCTGCGGGCATCTTCCCAACTTTGTCGAACTCCGCGGCGGCGATTATTTCTTCATTCCCAGCATTACGGCACTGGGGATGATTGCGATGAAACTAGTAGATCCCCGATAAAGAACGAGCAGCCAGGGTTTGGACCCATCGGTCGGCTTTAACGATGAGGTCCGAACCGTAGAGGACAGTCTTGTCGGGCCTTGCGCTCACCCAAACGATATTGAATCTCACTTCGGCGGGCATTCCCGGGTAGGCACCACTCCGGGTTCCGAGTTTCATGGCACCTTCTGCCTGCGACCAGATCGTGGCTCCTAGGCGCTGCTGCCCTGGAAATGCCGATCGAGTTAATGAAGAGAACCCGCTCGGAATTGAAGGCGCAAATACGAGTACTCTGGAACCGACCGATTGAATGAGATGAGGCCAGGCATGACAAAAGAAAACCACCTGACGCACAGAGTAGAGATGGCTACGGAGACAAAGGAGGCGGAATCTCCAAAAGCTCACGCCTCTGGGCTGAACCGGCTGGCGCTCTGGATTACCCAGAAGGTCGGAACGCCTATATTTTTTCTGGGCATTTTCACCTGGACACTCATCTGGTTGCTGTGGAACATGTTTGCCCCCAGATTTTTGCGCTTCGATCCATTCCCTGGATTTGTGTTGTGGCTCTTCATTTCAAACATGGTTCAGCTCTTCCTGATGCCGCTGATCATGATCGGTCAGAATTTGCAGGGAAGAGGGGCGGAGGAGCGCGCGAAAAACGACTACAAGATCAATCTGAAAGCGGAAAAGGAAATCAAGCAGATCCAGACTCAACTGGCGATGATTCTTGAGCGCCTTGACGCAAAAGAGACCGGGACAAGCGAGCAAATCGCCCCATAGAGTGCTCGGCGAGAGCGGGGAATCTCCCAATTGCCGTGTTCACTGGATTGAAATGAGACAGATTGGGTATATTCAACTCGTCACTGAGCCTCACAATAAAGAACCCTATCAATTTCAATCCTGGACGTGTTGGGACAACTGTGGGGTAGACTTGGGACATTCACTTTGCCTATGATTGCCAATCGCCTAGCTCGAATCTGTGCATACTCGGGGCAAGCCCCGGAGTGGGAGGCGCTGGTTCGTCTGATGACACCTGGCGTATCAATCGCGGCAAGACGGGTGGCTTTGCTCTGGGGCGAAACTGACCCCGGAGTTGTGAGCGAAATTGTCCAGGAAGTCTTCCTGAAGCTGTGCGAGAACGACAGGCGGGTTCTGCGGGAATTCGAAGACCGGGGAAGTGACTCTTTTGTAAAGCTGATGCGTGTGATTACCGTGTCAGTCTGCACTGACTATTTCCGGCGTTCGCGTGCCGAGAAGCGTGGCGGCAGCAAACACTCGGAGCCGATCGCACCTCATTTTCATGCGGAGCAATTGCCTGATAACCGTTCCGTTACCGCTATCGAACGCTCAACCCTGACAGCTCAACTTGACGCAATGCTGCTGCGATTTCCGCGCGAAGTCAGTCCGAGAGACAGAACTCTTTTTTGGCTCTATTACCGCTCTGGCATGACTGCAGAATCCATCGCTGCCATCCCATCAATAGGCCTGAGCTCTAAAGGAGTGGAGAGTGCTCTGCTGCGCATTACACGTCTTTTACGCAGGGCCATTTCAGGCGAAAAGACTCCTCAAGCTGAATTAGCAAAGAAAAATGGGGTTCCAGGTCAAAAAACAAAAGGCTTTTCCGTCGTGGTTGCGATAGACAGTATGAAGCAAAGATGAAAAACCCACAGAACCCCAACACGACATTACCGACCGACGCAGAAATGATCCAGATTCTGGAGACATTGGCGCTTGCCTCTGAAGGGTCAGAGAATACCGTCACTGATATCAGTTCAGAGAGCGATCGGACGGCATTTGCCTTGCCGGATTCCCCGCAAGCCGACGATGGACAATGCCCGGCTCTCGACAGCATCTTGTGTGTTGCCAGCGGCGCGGCCGAAAAGATCGATGCCCAGCACATCCTCTCGCATGTGTGTGCCTGTGACAAATGTGCCAAATTCCTGGCGCAGGGCCTGCACATCATGAACGGCGATCCAAGCCCGGAAGAAACCGCAGCGGTTGCAGAATTGGCCGCGGCAAAGAGTGACTGGCAAAGAACACTTGCGCGGCAGTTGGCCTCAACTCCCAGTCAACGCAAACGCCGCTTTTTCGAGCCGGTGTTCAACCGCAGCTGGGGATTGGCAGCTGCGGGGATTGCTGTCTTCCTGGCGATTGGAACCGTTCTGTTCTGGCAGTTAAGGATGAATACTCCGGATCGCCAACTCGCAATGGCCTACTCTCAATCACGCAACCTTGAATTGCGGATTCCTGAAGCTCGATATGCGGGATTTGCAGCGAATGGTCATACCCGCGGAGGTTTGACCGAAGAGGAATCTGCACCACTACTCGAGGCGCGCGCTCGTCTGGCCCGCGAACTGGAGCGAGCACCACTGAACCCCCACTGGCAACAACTGCAGGCCCGCGCCGATGTGCTGGAAGAGCACTATGACTCCGCGGTGGACCTGCTGGACCGACTACTCGCCGCCGGTCCCGTTACTTCAGGGCTGTTGACGGATGCAGCAAGTGCTTATTATCAGCGGGGGCTGGTCTCTGGCAATGAATCGGACCGGTCAACCGCCCTGGATTATTTGCGACGTGCCGACCAACTGGCGCCAACTGACCCCGTAGTCCTCTTCAACGAGGCAATTGTGATGGAAGACCGGGGCCAGGTGATGAATGCCGTGGAGGTTTGGAACCGCTACCTGATCGTAGAACGAGACGCTCAGTGGGCGAATGAGGGCAGACGCAAGCTGGCAGCCCTGGAGCAGACACTCAACCGGCTCAAATTTCATGCTATCCGCATCCCGCAAATCCTCGCATCGCCTGCGGAAATGGATCGGCTGGCTCGCAATGAGGCCGACCTCTTCGCACTGGACGAAGAGTTGACTTCGGTTGAGCTGGACAAACTTCTGCTGACAGCTTTTCCTATACCAACGAATCAACAGCACGAATCAGCCGCCCGTGGTTCCCCCTGTGATCCCGCCTGCCAGTCTGCTCGTACATTACTTAAAGCGCTCTCAAATTCATTAGAAATACATCATCACGATTCCTGGCTAGCTGACCTGCTCTCTGCCGATCTCAATTCCCTTCCTGCGCCGGTTGCACTGACATACACGCGAGCCGTACAGTCGCTTGCCAAGGCAACTCGCGAGGACCAGACCGGCTTTGCGGCGGATGGCTTCAAACTTGCCACAAGTTCACTGGAGCTCTTTCATGAGCTCGGCAAGACTGCTCGATTTTCTCCTGCACTGCGCCCCGCCGTACGAGCAGGGGAAGCACGAGCCACCGTCGAAGTCATGTTTGCCAAGCAAAGAATCGTCGATTACGGCGGATGCAGGGACTGGGCAAAAAAAATCAGGTCTGCACAAATCTGGCGCTGGACGGAGCGAGAGTATCCCTGGATTTACGCAGTGGCAATGCTGACGAACAAGGTGTGCGACGACACGCCAGCGACAAGATTAGCTCGCCTCAAGCTGGGATTGAAAGCATTGAGTTTGGCGGAAGCTGACAACTACCAGTTGCTTGTGTTGCGCACTCAGTTGAGATTCGCCGATGATGCCCTGCTGATTGGCAACGATGAAGAGGCAGAGCGACTGGCGATCGCGACCCTGCGTCAGCTCTACTCCTCAAATGCGCCCCTGGTCCGCATCATCAATACTCAAACTGAATTGCAGTACGTGGAGGAAGAAACCCCCAGGGCATACACAACCGAGACTTGTCTGCGCGAACTGCTGGCCTGGTTGGCCCTGACACCGGATAACGCCAGAAGCGGTCAGATGAGGATGGCTCTGGCCCGGTCTGAACTGCGTATTGGAGAGATGAAGTCAGCGGAAGACCAAATGCGTTTGGCGCAACAGGAGGGCCAGGCTTCAGCCGAAGGGCAGTCTCACAGAGCGGACTTTTTTGAACAGGAATTTCTTCTTGCCAGCACCATGCTGGAGCGAGCGGATCTGACGAGAGCCAGCTTCTATCTCGATCAGGCGTCGAAATCGCTCGGCAACTATTCTGATATTTGGGGCCTCCGCACATACACGTCAGTCCTGGGCCAGCTTGACCTGATGCGTAATGACCTGGATCGGGCCGCCACGGCGCTGGAGGCTCAGATTCGCCGCAGTGAAGGAATCGCCACGAGTCAAGGTGATCCGACGACCTCGGCGGAGAACGCACTCCAGGATCACGATTTATATGCCGAGTTGGCTGCAACCTGGCTGGCGCAGCATCGTCCGCCAGAAAATGTCCTCGCGCTATGGGAGCGCTTTCGTCTTCGTTCGCACGGAATACCGATTACTGCTTGCCGCGGGTTGGCGCTGGACTGTGAAGAGCCTCAAGTCAAAGCCGCGGAGCACCTGATCGATGGAAACGTGCTGATAGGACAGATCGTACTCATTGACCGGGTCTTAACTTACAAGATGGATGAGACCGGCGTGTCATGGAGTGAGAAAAAAGTGCCACGACGCGAGGTTCTTGACGCCGCACAGAACCTCGGGCGAGCTGTCAGTTCCCCGATAACTTCGGCTGCGACTGCTGATCGACTCAGCGCCCATCTCTCTGACTCCCTGTTGCCACACTTGCCTGCGAATTTAGGCCTTTCTAACTCTTTATTGCTGGAACCGGATCCTATGCTGCAAAACCTTCCCTGGCCTGTCCTATCTACCGCCGGAGGGCCTCTGGGGATTCAGTATCCGTTGTCCGAAGTGCGCTCCATACTGCTTCCCTCGCCAAAAACTGAAACTCATATCTATGATTCCAGGAATGACTCGATTTCTTACTCTGGAAGTCATGCCCTGGTTGTCGGCGCGTCGGTGGCTGGGGAAGGAGAGCTGCCACTTCCTGAAGTGCTTAATGAGGCTCAGCATGTCAATCAACTGCTGCACTCTTCGGGGGCGCTTCTTGGCTCCAAAGCTACCGCAGCGAGCGTTGCTAAAGCCCTGGGTACAGCGACGATATTTCACTTTGCAGGTCACGCTCTTCAAGGCACACAAGGCACCGAACTGCTCCTGGCCCCTGCTTCGCCCCACGACGAAATGCCCTGGATTGATGAAGCATTATTGCGTCAGAATCCACCCCGCCAGTGCCGCCTGGCTGTCTTGTCGGCATGTGCTACCGGGAATCGGCAGGCTTCCGGTCGTAACCCCTTGCAAAACATGGTAGACACACTCAGCTTCCTCGGAGTTCCGCAGGTAGTCGCAACACGCTGGCAGATTGATTCTGAAGCTGCGGTTCCTTTTGTCGACTCGTTTTATAGAAACATCGCCCAAGGAACCACAGTTGCTATGGCTCTAACTTCTGCGCGTAGATTACAGTTCTCTCAATCTCACTTCAACCATCCGTATTACTGGGGCGCATATTACGCTACAGGTTCGGAAATTAGCCAGCCAAGGAGAGAACCGCATGTCCGCCGCTAAAGCTGTTAACACGGGCAAGAACAAGGCCACGAAGCGCAAACCCAACTCACCCTCCTCCAACTCTCAACTCGACATACTTTTTGGTGGCCCACTGTTGTTTGTTCCAGAAGTCCGCGAAGGGATCATCACAGGGGTTGAGGTCTTTTCGCCGAACAACGGTCACCCCGTCGGGGCTGTGTTTCTTCCCGGCACTTTTTTCACAGACGCCGAGTTGAACGATCCCCAGTGTCAGCGCTGGCCCGACGCAAGTAGCTTTTCACTTCTGGACCCACATAGTTATTCGATTGAGGTTTCCCAGCAGATTCCGGGCTCCAGCAAAGCAGCGAACGCGGTATTCAAGGCTTCGGATATCCCAGGCGGCAATCACAAAATCGCTCCTGGCCGCAGGGTGAGCAACGACTGGGAGGTTTCGGTCTCCATCAAAGGCCAGCTTTCGGCCTGGGGATCGCTTCGGCTCTCAAGGGTTACCGATGATCTGTACCATGGCGCAGACGTTCCCACTTCTCCAAGCACCGCCGCCATGCACCGCCTTTCTTACTTAGGCGTTACAAGCGTTGAGTTTTACGGTGCGCCCAAAGCTCCGCGAGAGTACCTGCGGACAAATAGCTCCAAAGGGGGGACACTTATCGTCATGGGCGAGGTTCCCTATCAGCCGACACTGCTTCATGAGCGGAAGGCTATCGACGCACTTGCGAAACTCGCTGGGCTTGATTTGCATCTCGTTGCTACCGATCCTACCCCGCATAAGACACGTTTGATGATGCACCTTTCAGACTGCGGGCACTCCATCATCGTTATTTAGCAGGAAGGGTCAAAGCGCAACTTGCACGTCAGACTCCCTCGGGAATCCGACTTTGAATATCTGGGCGGACAATCTGCAGGTACTTGTCCGCCAGATTGACTGTGACCGCTACCGGCGAGGTGTCTGCAGCAGGCGGTGTCCATCATTGAAAACCAGGGGCAAACTCCGGTCTCAGCAATTCAGTTGGACCGCGCTGCAGCCCGGCTTGATTGGCTTCCACTGCACCAGAAAGCGCGTAACCGCCCCAGGGTCCAGACGCCTCATCGCCTCGAACTCCCCCATCTTCTGGCTGTACAGGATCTTGCCGTGCTCGTTCAGCACTGCCAGGGCTGGCACGCCCTTATGCAGCGGAATCTGGTAGCGGGCCGCAATCGGCAGATTCTCGTCCATTCGTCCAACATTGATATGCACCACAACATAGTTGGCTTCAAGAATCGGCAGATTTGCAGGGTCATGGAAGTAGATATCCAATACCTGACAATCGCCGCACCAGTTGCCCCCAAAATCCAGAATGATCCGTTTGTGGGTTGCGCTTGCATTTTTCAGCGCGTTTGACAGGTCGCTCGTCGCCTGTTCGGGGGCCGGATAAATTTCGCGTTCAGACGCTCCAGCGATGCCAATCAACAGAAGTATCGCGAATGACACCAACAGGTAAGGACGCAGGCGAAAGCTTGAAAAAGGACGCATGGGGAAGTAAACCTCAGCTTTAGTTTGTAGCCCGAATACAAATGAGATGCAAGTCACACGCAGAAGTGTGGAAAAAACTTCGCAACAGGGACTAATCTGAGTAGGTGGCAGACAACGTTCGCAATCGACTTGAGACATCGAGCTTCCCAGACCTGGAAGCGATGATGGAGGCTTATGCGGCCGCCGCTGTCGAGGTGGCGCAGGAGAACTTCCGCCAGAGGCTCGACTACAACGCTGAATCTATGGTCGCTTTTGAAGCCGTCCTCTCTGAATTGGCTGAAAAACGCGAGTTGGACTACGACTACGAGGTCAAACTCTGGGGCAGCTATCTGGGCGAGGTTCTGCGCCGTCGCTATGCGGGTACCTGGGAGATGACGCAATACCCCGGCGGGGTGGCTGCGGTTCCAGCCGTTGAGGTACGCGGCTCCCGCCTCTTTCCCCTGATGAAAGTCTACCGCCGCATCACCATGGGTGATGCAGAAAGCATCGCCGCATTCTTCAATATGGTCACCGAACGCCTGGGCAAGCCCGCCCAGGTAAACTAGCCTCAATCCAAAACCCTTACAGATGCGTTCCCAGCACGTAGACAGTCGAGCACCTCAGTGCCAGCGGTTTCCGCTCTGTGCGACAATAACTTTTGAAGGACTCTCGGGAACGAGAGGCGGAGGAACGTATCATGGGTGAACTTTTTCAGCCGACTCACTTGCTGGTCATTGGATTGATCGTGTTTGTTCTCTTTGGCGCAAAGCGCCTGCCGGAACTGGGCAAAGGTCTCGGCGAGGGACTCAAGGGCTTCAAGGACGGCATCAAGAGCGCCAGTGAGCCAACGGCTCCAGCAGCTCCAATTGCACAGCAACAGAGTGCAGCACCCGTTCAGCCAAAGCCCGAGGCCGTCGAGCAGAAGTAATTCTGTTCAGGACTGCTCGTGAATTCAACCTGCGCAGATGCGCTAAAGGCTAAGCAGGACCACTGAGGCCAGAGCCACAGCCATTCCCAGGGTTTGCCTGCGGCTGGGCCGCTCGCGGAGGATCACTGCAGCCAGCAATATGGTGAATCCAGGGTAAAGCGAAGAAACCATGGCCGCCACATCCAGACGCCCGGTGTGTGCGGCCAGCGTATAGCCCAGGTTTCCGATCGTATCCAAGCCGCCAGCGATAATCCCCAAACGCCAGAAGCCGGACCATACCGGCTCAGTCAGAGCATTGCCTGATTTGCCCCTGGATTGCCCGTCGGACAAGTCGCGGCGCGGCCAGGCGAAAGCCAGAATTGCGCCCATCCCCAGAACCCCGCCGATACGCGCCGAGGTCAACGCCCAAAGCACGCCTCCGGTAGCTGCCAGCTTCAGCAGAATCAGCTGAAGACCAAAGCCAACCCCGGAGATTGCCCCCAGCCCCAGCGCCACAGGCGGCGTGGAGTGACCAGGCGAATACGCGATAAGCAAAATGGCCAGTAGCCCGAGGAGCAGACCTCCTGCAGCGACTGGCGATGGAAATCCCTCACTCCACAGAGCGAACAACACTGGCACCAGCGCCGTGAGCAGGCCGGTAAGCGCCGCCGTCAGGCCCATCGCTCCCATTGCCAGTGCCCGGTAAAAGAGCGCTAAGGCCAGCGACCCCTCAAGGCCGCCAAATGCTCCTTCGATAAACTCTACAGAATGCGGAAACGGTGCGTGCCCCAGCCAACACATCATCATCAGCACAATGAGCGTGACAACGTGCCCAGAGGCCACAAGCAAGAGTGCCGGTGAACGGCGCGCCCCCAGGCCGCCTGCAAAATCAGAGCCGCCCCAGGTCGAGGCGGCTACTAATCCCAATCCGACAGAATTAAAAGACACAAGTGAACCAGCCAGCGCGACAGCTGCCAGAACCACGCCTAGCGAACGTCCTGCGCCGTCGGATAGTAGCCCGGCTTGGAAGTGACTTCGACGTTGGGCCTGTCTACGCGAACCTCGATTGCACGATACTTTCCGTCGATTGCCGGTTGATGGCTGATGTAGCCCAGTGTGTACTGGGTGCGGGCTTCCTCGGCAATGTGGGCATAGCTTTTTTCAATGCCGTTCACGCTTCGCTCTGCTTCCAGTGTGCCGCCGGTCGCCTGGGCGTATCGGATCAGGATGTTGTCGTTCATCTGGAAGGGCAGGTGGAAGCGGCTCAGATACCCCTCTCCCCAGCGCGCCGAATCGCCGACCAGCGTCGCGTACACGGCAATCTTGTTGGTCTGGAGATACTTGATGACCTCCTTGGCGCTCGCCTTGCTGCCGTATTCCTTACCGTCCGAGATAACGTAAACGATGCGGCGACGGCCCGGCGGGCGCTTGGAGAGTTCAACAGCAGCGCGCAGAATCGCGTCGTTCAGCGTGTGAATCTCCTTCTGAATGTTCATGACTGGTCCGCCTGCGCTGCGCCCCTGCTGCAGGTTGGGGTCAACGCAAGAGCCGTTGCTCGTGATGCTGCAACCCGCCAGCGGGCCAGAGTTCACCGGCACGCCTTCATCGCGGCCGGTCGCCTTGTTCAGCGCCAGCACGGCCGTCAGCAAATGGCTCTGGGCACCCGTAAACCCGGTCAGTTCCTTGGCCCCGTTGTTATAGCTGAAAACAGCTACATCGTCATACGGCGTCAGCGACCCCTGAATGGCTCCAAGCGAATTGTTCACCTTTGCCATCACATCGGCCGTCAGGCTCTGATCAATGACATACGCCACCGAAAGCGGATAAGGGTCAACAGTGAATAGCCGCAGTTGTTGCCGCTGATTGTTTTCATACACCCTGAAGTCGCGAAACGTCAGGCCTGCAACCAGTTGTCCCTTGGAGTCCTTCACCGTTACCGGCACTTCAACGAAGTTCGTGTAGGTCCTGAAAACAGTAACTCCCGCTTCAACGCCCTTGCCTGGCTCAGGCAACTCGGGCGGCGTAGTCTGCACTTCATCTGGACCGGCTGCTGAAGGAGCACGCGAAGAAGGTGCTGCTCCGTCGCCCCCGGAGTTTTGTGTTCCTGAAGACGATGTCTGGGGCGTCTTGGGTGAGCTCTGTGATGAGTCGGTACCCAGACCGGGCGTCACCTGGTCTTTCATATCCGACATCGGGCGCGGTGCCTGCGGCGTCGGAGCATCTGGTACCGCCTGCGCATGCATGCTCACCGATGTCAGCGCCATGCCAAAAGCCAGCGCCAGTGGTGCGCCTATAAAATGCCGATATGTCTTGCCCATCTTGGCAGAATTCACTTAGATTCCTTTGTCGCGGTCCCGCCGCGGTTCACAACTTGAAATCCCTGTTGCATTGGTCAGATTATCAGACGCAGCAACAAGCCGCTGGTCTCATCAGCTTCCCGTATGCTTCCCAGAGGTGCCTTTCATGCGTCCAACTGCTATGCAAATGTTCCATCGAGTTTGGCCAAACCTGCCCGCCCGGATTTTCCTCGCCATTCTCGTCGCGCTGACTCTGCTCGCCTCTGCGACCGCGCCACTCCATGCACAACTGGCACCGTCGCCTGATGCTGCGCCTATCAGTAACGCCCCACCGCCTAAGCCTGAATCCGACGATGAACCCCTGACCACCCTCAAAGTCGATGTCAACCTGGTCAGCCTCTACTTCACCGTCAAAGACAAGTCTGGCATGCTCATTCCTCATCTCTCAAAGGATGACTGCTCCGTTGCTGAGGACAAGGAACTGCAGAAGCTCAAAAACTTTCAGGCCGAAGCCAATCAGCCGCTCACCCTTGGCATTCTCCTCGATACCTCAGGCAGCCAGCAGGAGGTCTTGCCCCTTGAGCAGGATTTCGGCAGCCAGTTCCTCTCCCGCGTCCTCAAAAGCAAAGATGAAGCCTTCCTGATCAGCTTTGACGTGGACGTAGACATGCTGCAGGACTATACAAACAGCCCTCGTCAGCTTGAACGAGCCATGCGCAAGGCAGAGATCAACACCGCCGGCGGCAATGGCGCTGCCGGTATTCCAGGTGCCGGCACTGGACCAGTTCCCATCCACGGCGACCCCAAGGGCACCCTGCTCTACGACGCCGTTTACCTCGCCTCCAACGAAAAGCTCAGCAAAGAGACTGGCCGCAAGGCCATCATCATCCTCTCTGACGGTCAGGATCAGGGTAGCCGCGTCAAGATCGCCGCAGCAATTGAAGCCGCGCAAAAGGCAAATGTCATCATCTACGGAATTCTCATTGCAGACCGTGGCGCCTACGGAGGGTTCTCGTTTGGGTACAGCGGCGACTATGCGATGAAGAAGATGGCCGAAGAGACTGGTGGAAGACTCATCGATGTCGGCAACAATGGAAAGAAACTTGAAGCGGCATTCCGCCAGATCGAGGATGAACTTCGCACCCAGTACGTGGCCTCGTACACGCCCACCAATGACAAGGCTGACGGCACCTACCGCAAGATTGCCGTAAGCTGCAAAGCCAGCTCTGGCGCAGGTCCAGCCGAAGAATTAAAAGTACAGGTTCGCAAAGGCTACTACGCACTTCCACCAGACGACAAATAGAATTCCCTCAAACGTCGCAAAATCAGACAGTACCGCGCTGGTGAAAACCAGCGTGTCGGTTGCACGTAATCTGGTGCGTCGTCATGAAAGCCCTTAGTATCGGCCCATGTCACAGAAGCTTTAGCGGCTGCGGCAAATAAGTGTGCATCCCATCAGCGCGCAAGGAACATGCAATGAACTCCAACACCCCAGACGTTGAATCATTTGAAATAAGCCCACGCTTCCGCCAGTCGATTGAAGAGCGGATTGTCCGCCTCGAGCGCGATGCCCAAGCCGATGAGCTCGCCTTGGCCTTCCTGGTCCACGAAGATCACATTCGCCGCCATCGCCGCCTGGTCGTTGTCCAGCGTACTGAGGCGCTGCGTATGCGGCTCTTTCTTGATCGCTCCCGTTCACGGCTGCCCCGGCCCATGATTTCGCTCTGATTGCCCTCTTTGCCCCCCATGGTGAGCGCAAGGCTCGCTTATAGCTGCAGACCCGCTGCACTCAGATTCCGCATATGCAGTTTTTCGCCTGCCATCCCTCCGACGAGTCACTCTTCTACCCCAAAATGGGGCCCGCCCTGCCCTGTTCCAACAGCCTCTCCAGCCGATTTCTTCCTTATTACCGGACGACACGATCCGCTGGAGTTTTTGGCTGATCGGTCGATAGCCACAATCAGTACTAGACGAGCCGCCCCGCGCCTAATTCCATGTCAGGCAAGGAGCGGCACCCGTGGCCATGACGATGGCTTCCGAGTTGTGGCGCAATGCCAGAGGAGTATTTTTGATGAAGCTGTTAAACCACTTGCGCTTTAGCGCGAAGCTGAACCTGATGACTGGTGTCGCCGTTGTAGGTCTCGTCGTCTTCGCTCTGCTCACTTACCTTACCTTGCGCGCCGTGCGCATCAATTCACCGCTTTACGAGGATATTGCGCTGGCTTATCAGTTGGCAGGCGATTGCTATGACCCGCCCGCCAGCCTGGTCGCGGCCCTGCCGCCCGCTATCGCTGCCGAAGATGCAACCACACCGGAGGAAACCCGCAAATACGTCGATCTGCTCAAACAGGATCATCAGGCCTTTCTCACCAGCCAGAAGCACTACAGCGACGTGCTACCCGACGGAGAAATTCGCAGGGTAATTCGCGACTCTACCTTCCCCCCCGGCGAAGCGTGGTTTGGCATCGCTGAATCGGAGTACATTCCACTCCTCCTCGCAGGAGATCACGATGGTGCCCGCAAGCTCCGCATCGCAAAGATGAATCCTCTCTTTGTCCAGCACAAGGCTGGCAATGACAAGCTCGCCGAACTCACATCAAGCTGGATTCCCAACCAGGAAAAAAGTGCCGCCATCCTCATTCAAGCGCGCCGGTTGGAACTTGGGTTGCTCTTCGTAAGCATCGTAGTCTTCGTCAGCGGTATGGGCGTCGCCATCTCACGCAGCATCGTAGTCCCCGTCAAGAACGCGGTAGCCGTACTCAATTCCATGGCAAATGGAGACCTTTCAAAATCATTCGACGTTGATTCCCAGGATGAAATGCAGGAGGTCGCGGTAGCCCTGAATCAGACCATTGCTTCCTTTCAGAGAGTACTTTGTGCCATTCATCAGGCCGCAGAGCGCACCGCGGCGGCCAGCACGGAGATGGCCTCAACCGCTCAGGAGACGGCGCAACGCTCCCGCCATCAATCCCATGAGACGCATCAGGTGGCCTCCGCCATGGTGCAGATGACCGCGGCCATCGCTGAGGTCTCGTCCGCTGCCAACAATGCCGCTAACTCCGGATCGGCCACTGAATCTGCCGCAGACCAGGGCCACCGCGTCGTCGAGGAGACAATGCAGATGATTCAGCGGGCCGCGGAGACAACCTCCCTCGCCGCACGCCAGATTGAGGCCCTCGGCCAGAGTTCAGAGCAGATCGGCCGCATCGTTGGCGTCATCGACGAAATCGCCGGTCAGACAAACCTCCTTGCTCTCAATGCCGCTATTGAGGCAGCCCGGGCCGGCGAGCAGGGCCGAGGATTCGCTGTCGTCGCTGGAGAGGTCCGCCGTTTGGCTGAGCGAACCACGGCCGCAACCAAGGAAATCGCAACAATGATTCAGACCGTGCAACGTGAGACTTCAGAAGCCGTCAAATCCATGGAACATGGCAGAGCCGATGTCGAGGCTGGCCTCTTGCGGGCACAGCAATGCGGCAGTGCCCTGGATGAGATCGTGCAGTTGGCCCGTCAAGCCGGCTCAATGGTTCTGCAGATTGCTTCCTCAACCAGGGAGCAAACTTCGGTCGCCGAACAGGTCACCAAAAGCATGCACTCGATTTCAGACTTTAACCAGCACGCCACAAACGCCGGTGAAGAATCAGTGATCGCCTGCAACGATCTGGCTCGGCTGGCCACGGAACTCGAACACCACCTGCAAAGCTTTTCCATAGGATCAGCCTGCTAGTTACACTGTCACAGCAATCAAATGGCCGTATTCCGGATCAAGGAATACGGCCATTGTTGTTTCAAAAACTCAAGGTTACCAGGGCAATTCCTTGCCCATATGGAGGAACCGTCCGCTCGGCCCATCTGACCCCAGTAGCGCCAGCTCAACACTTGTCTTCGCTCCGTCAGGAATCTCCATCGGCGCCGCACTCGTACCCATCTCCGTCTTTACCCAGCCGGGATGTGCCGAATTGACCTTAATCGCCGTGCCTTTCAACTCGTGAGCCAGATGAATCGTAAAAGCATTCAGAGCCGACTTCGATGCGTCATACGCAAATACCTTGCTCGCATAGATCGGGCTCTTGGGATCAGCATGAAGCGACAAAGAACCTAGGATGCTGGATAAATTCACGATGCGCCCGGCCTGGCTCTTCTTCAGCAACGGCAGCAGTTCCCGTGTCAGTCCGACCACAGCAAAGAAATTGGTATCGAATACCGCAAATAGATCCGCATCAGTGATTTGACTCGTGATGTTTCTCAAGCCATCTGCCGTTGTCATCCCCGCATTGTTGATCAGAATATCCAGCACGCCAAATCTCTGCTCAAGATAAGCGGCTGCTGCTACCCGGTCAGCCGACTTGGTCACATCCAACTGAATCCCGTGGGCGTCAATTCCGGCTGCCTTCAACTTTGCGGCGGCTTCCTCCGCAGCGCCCAACGTGCGGGCTCCAAGCACAACCGTCACTCCTTTTTCACCCAACTGCTTTGCCGTTTCAAAACCAATTCCGCGATTTGCCCCTGTAATCAAGGCAACCTTTGTCTGCTCCGCCATCGTATGGCCTCCTGTCAGCAGTAGATGAACTGTGCATGGCGAAAGGATTCAGCTTATGACTCATTCGGCTTGAATTCGATTTTGAAGTTGGGATTTTGGAGCACCGGGCGGGAATTGAACCCGCGAATACTGGTTTTGCAGACCAGCGCGTTAGCCACTTCGCCACCGGTGCCCATCTTGCAGAAAATCGCAGACCGCGACTGCTGCACCCTTCAATTCAAGCTCAAACTAAAAACCCACCACGCGGAATTTGCGGGTGGGCGTTTGAGGGTCAACTCGAAGTTCTCGAATCTAAATCTCAATATCCTCCCCGGCGCAGCAACAGCAACAGCCGCTTGGGACTTGCCGGATTGAATGGAGAATCGTCATCGAAATCGAACCCTTCCGAGTCAGTCATTCCTGACCGCCCGATTGAAAGTAGACTAGAATCAAACGCCCGCAGTGTCAAGCGGGCATGGGGGTGAGAGCCTTGCCAGTGAATCTCGATTACTTCGTTCTCGACGTATTTACCGACCGTCAACTGACCGGTAATCCGCTGGCGGTCGTGCTCAATCCCGGGTTCCTGACGACGGAAGACATGCAGGCGATCGCGCGGGAGACAAATCTTTCTGAAACGACATTTGTCGAGCGGCGGGACCCAATTGTTGAACTCACGGAAGGCGTCCGCGTCCGAATTTTCACCACCCAGGAAGAACTCGGCTTTGCCGGCCACCCCACCCTTGGGACCGCGAGCCTGCTCCGTACCATTGCTCCGGAGTGCATTGTCAACGGAACGGTAACGCTCGCCCTCAATGTGGGTCCCGTGCCCATCCGTTTCACACCGCTCCCTCCGGACGCTCCGCTGTGGCCGCTTCAGGGTGAAATGACGCAGCCTGATCCAGAATTCGGTGAAATTCTCTCCCCGGTCGATGTTGCGTCCCTGACCGGCTTGTCTCTGGCCGACTTCGACCCCGTTCGCCCTATCCAGATCGTTTCGACGGGCACAGCTTTTGCCATCGTTCCGCTGCGTTCAGCTCATGCCCTTTCTGGTCTTAAAGTGCAACAAGACGAGGCGAGGGCTTATCTCAGAGCTCGCGGAGCGCGTTGGTTCTATGTCCTTGGCCCGACCGGCGCAGCTCATTCCAGCAGTTCCCCACAACCAGGCTGGCGGGCACGCATGCAGTTCGAAGGCGGCGAAGACCCCGCCACCGGCTCCGCGGCAGGTTGCGCCATCAGTTTCCTCGTCCGTCACGGGGCAGTCGCACCCAATGAAACCATCCACCTCCGCCAGGGTGTCGAGATTCAGAGACCAAGTAACCTCTTCCTGACCGCAGCCTTCCAGGAGCATCCAGAGAATCTCTTTTTTGACCCCTCGCGGTCCCGCGTGACCCAGGTGCGAGTCGGAGGAAGCACCGTTCTCGTGGCAAAAGGTCAGCTTTTCCTGCCGTGATGCACACGCTTTCAACAGGTATTCCTCGTGCCAACTTGCTGCGAACATGAGACGTAACGGACTATCGTCAAAATGCTGAAAATTTACAGCGTTGTTTTCGCCTTATCTTCTCCGTTGCGCCATCCACCTTTGGCCCGTAGTCTCAAAAAGCGTTGCAGGAGTTGAGCCGGAACAGTGGCTGGACTAGTTTTAGGAAACCGACATAATCGCAAGAGAGCAGATGGAAACTGTCTCATCCGGTAGCCCGTAGGCCGGTCCATATCGAGATTCGAAGTACTCGCAATTTCACTCATTTCTTGTTCCCCCCTCGGAGCGCGAGTGAAGTCAAGTGCATCGCGATGGGAATTTACCGGTGAGTCTCCGAGACTTCCGTTTTTGTTTGCTCAATGTAGATCTACCCGGGCCAGCTTTGCAGGCTATGTTACGGCGACAATGCGCTCTGCGCGTTGGCAGGAAAGTTCTGCGCTCAACCGTGATCGAGTTGGCACGGCTGTACTCGTATTCCCGAAGACCAAACCCGCTTCAGCCAGTGAATGCTGCTGCGTCCAACGAGGCCGCTTCAAGCGGCCCAATGATGTATTGAATTGCACTTTTCAAGGAGCTCACCTTACCCTATGCGACCAAAGAAATCCATCCTCTGCGTTGACGACAATGAACAAACCCTATCCGTCCGGAAGTTCCTCCTTGAAACACGTGGGTACCGCGTTTTCACAGCGGTCAGCGGACAGGAGGCCATCGACATTTTTTGCTCCACGCATATTGACCTGGTGCTCACCGACCTGGGACTCCCGCAGATGGATGGGAATGCACTGATCGCCCGCCTCAAGGAAATCTCCTCAGAAGTACCGATGATCCTCACCAGCAATATCGTCCGTGCCGGTGAACGCAGTCACTGCGCCGACGCATTTCTTGCCAAAGGAGCCTGCAATCCAGCCGAATTGATCGAACGCATTCGCGTCATGAGCGCACGCAAACGGGGACCGCGCAAGGCAGTACCCGTAAATCCCGTCCCAATTCAGCTGACCGCCTGATCGTTCCGTTCACGTCGCTGTACAACCCCAATTCAACCGCTACAAAGTGACCATCGAGTATCTGCAAGGAAGGCCTATGGGCTTTGACATTATTTACAACCACGTAACCCTGGTTCTGGAAGCGGCTGTACTGGTTCTTGCTGCGCTCTTCCCCATTGTGAATCCGATTGGCAGCGCGGCTGTTTTTCTTTCCATGGTCCAGAACCTTGACATGGAGTTGCAGCACAAGCTCGTCAATCGCATCACTGTTTACAGCTTCTTCCTGCTCTTTGTATCGATGCTTTGCGGTGGAAAGATACTCTCCTTCTTTGGCATTTCACTCTACTCCGTGCAGATCGGGGGCGGCATCATTGTCGCAGCCAACGGCTGGCAACTGCTCACCAAAGACGCCATGAAGGAGAACGCCGCAACGCCCAATCCTGAAGAAGTCCTCAATCAGGCCTTCTATCCCTACACGCTCCCCATCACTGTCGGTCCCGGTTCAATCTCAGTGGCTGTGGCCCTGGGCGCACATCTGCCCACGCAGTTGCACGTAGCGTCTTTTGTGTCTCCTGACATTCTCGCCGCGTCCATTCTTGGCGTTACAGTCTTGTGCATTACGGTCTACGTCAGCTACCGCTGGGCCCGCGCCGCTGCCGTGCTGCTGGGCAAATCAGGCACCACGGTGCTCATGCGCCTGTCGTCCTTCATCTCATTCTGTATTGGAGTTCAAATCCTCGCCAGCGGCATCCGAAGCTACATCCAGACGCTGCACTAGAAAGCATTCGACGCGAGATTCTGCATAGGCCGCAGCACCGGCTTGCCCCGCTCGTTCAATTCCATCGTGCCAAACGGCGTCCGGTGATCGTGTGTGAAAAGTACCAGCCATCGCTCAGGAATCGCCCTGGCATAAAATCTTTTCCGCTCCTCGATGACCCGCAACGGATCCAGATCATAGCCCATACCCCACGTCAGATCCACATGAGCGCTGGTTGGAATCAGGTCAGAGATATAGCAGGCCGTTTGTCCACCTGAGGTAAGATTCACGGCCATCATCTGCGCCGTATGCCCCGGATACAGATCGACAGAGATGCCCGGCAATATCTCCTGCGGTCCATCGAGCAAAGTCATCTGCCCGCTTGCAATCAGCGGCTCATAGTTCGCCGCCATGTAACTCACGCCGTCACGCTCCAGTTGCAGCTTTCCATGCTCAACTTCGCCGCGATGGGCATAGTAGCGAGCATTTGGAAACGTCGGCACCACCGAGCCATCCGCAAGCTGAGTCGTATTCCAGCCGCAGTGGTCAAAGTGCAGATGAGAATTGATTACCACATCCACGTCTTCCAGCGGAATACCCGCCGCCGCAAAAGCAGCCGGTAAAAGCGCCTTGGCTTCGAAAATCTCCCGCGCCTTGGGCGTCAGTTTGTTTCCGATACCCGTCTCGATAACCACCGTGTGCTTTCCATCACGAACGACTACAGTGTTGGTGCCAATCACAATGCGATTCATCGCGTCTGCCGGAGCACGCTTCTCCCAAAGCGGCTTTGGAATCACTCCAAACATGGCGCCGCCATCCAGATAGAAGCTGCCATCGGTAAGCACCGTCAGGTCAAAATCCCCCACCGTTGCGCGACCGCGAATCAGCCCCGCCTCATCCGCCACTTCTGCCTGCAATGGCGTCCCATCGCTCATTTCGCTGCGCCTCCCGCATCAACCGGCGGCTTCAAGTACATCTCAAACTGACCCAGAATGCGGTTGAACAAGTGCGGTCGTACCTCTGTCCCAGCAATCGAATGAGTCTTGCGGGGGTAAATCTGCAGATCGTACGGAATGTTGTTCACGATTAGCTGCTGCACAAACTGAACGGTGTTCTGCATGTGCACGTTGTCGTCTCCCGTCCCATGCACCAGCAGCAAATGCCCCTTCAGCTTTGCCGCGGAGTTCACCACAGATAGATCCTTGTAACCCGAGAGAAAGTCCGCCGGCTCGCTCATGTAGCGCTCAGTGTAAATGGAGTCATAGTTGTGCCAATCCACGACAGGAGCGACAGACACACCGGCGCGGAACCGATCTGAATGGGTCATGGCATACAAGGTAAATGTTCCGCCCCAGCTCCAGCCCCACCAGCCCTGCCGCTTCCTGTCGAGTTGCGGATACTTGGTCAGTGCGGCATCTGCCATCGCCAGCTGATCTTCAAATTGCACTGGGCCAAAGTTATGGTAAGCGGCCTGCTGGAACGACCTTCCCCGACGACCCGTGCCGCGATTGTCCGTGTGCAGAACGGCAAACCCGTGCTGAGCCAGCACCTGATCAAAGAGAAAAGAATCACCGCCCCAGGCATGCCGCACTGTCATCGGTCCCGGGCCACCGTAAGGATTCAAGATGAGCGGTACGCTTCCCGCATCTGACTTCCCCTCGGGCAGCAGAAGGGTTGCGTAGAGAGTCGTTCCATCCGATGCTTTCGTCTCCAGTTCCTCCGGCGCGCGCAAGTGGTAAGCCTCCATCGCCCGTGTTGACCAGAAAAGATTGCAGGCGTTTTCAACACGGCACAAGCTCACGGTTGGTGGAGTGAGGCGTGTCGAAAACTGGTCTACAAACGATCCACCGGTCGGAGCAAAGTTCCCAGTGTGGCTGCCCGGCGCAGAAGTCAAAGCCTTGCGCTCTCCCTCGAAACCAACCTGCCATATCTGTTGCTCAAGCGCATTGCCTTCATTCGAAGAGTAGTAGACCATTCGCCTGGCCTGGTCCACCCCCAGCACTGCATCCACATCAAACTCACCCTTGGTGAGTTGCCGCGCAAGTTTCAGCTGGTTCGCTGTCGGATTCGCCGCATCGTAACTGTACAAATACAGGTGAGTATGACCATCAGCCCAACTGGTCAGGATAACTTGACCATTGGCCACCGACACATCGTACTTGTCGTCAAAGAACTGGTCGTCCTTTTGCTCCAGCACCAGCTTGCTCTGCCCGTTCGCCGCATCAGCAAAATACAGGTTCAAATGCTTGTGGTCGCGCGTGAGCGTCTCTATCCATACTGTTTTTCGATCTACCCAGCCAAAGCGCGGAATATAGTCATCCCCAGGCTTGAATCCGGCTTCAGGCGGCAGCTTCATCCAGGTTGTTTTGCCACCACTCGTTCCAGCGACTCCCACCCGCACCTCAGGGTTGGGGTCACCCGGCTGAGGATAGCGCTGCTGGTCTACCGTCGGATGCACCGGAACCCAATCCGTAATCGGATACTCCGGAACATGAGTCTCATCCATCTGCAAAAATGCAAGCTTCGACGAATCAGGCGACCAGAAGTAGTTGCTGCGCACGTTCAGCTCTTCTTCATAGACCCAGTCCACCTCACCGTTCATCACCGTTGGACTGTTCGTAGGCGCAGCTGCGTAGGTGGGTGTGCCAACTTCCCTCAGGTGGATTACCACCAACCCATGCTCCTTGATGAAAGACAACAGCTTGCCGTCCGGCGAGAATTTAGGGTCGTCTCCTGAGCCCACCCCACTGAATCCGATGGCCAGTCCCGTCCCCGTGCGCAGGTCATAAATCCATAGCCGCCCGTTGGTATCAAAAAGCAGATGCGTCGAATCCGGAGCCCACAGGTAGCTCGCCTGCCCGTAGCGTGCACGGTGATCGCGATCCTTCTCGTTGCCGGTGTCATTTGAGAGCGCAGCCAGCTTCGCCCGGCTCACCAGGATGTGCGGCTTCCCACTGGCCGGATCAAGATCCACCAATTCCCCGCCATCCATGTACGTCAGGTGTTCACCATCAGGAGACCAGGTCAGCCCCTGCGGCGCATTGCCCGTGATCGACCCATGGGCATAGATATCCTCGACACTCAGGGTCTTTCCCGCCTGGGCAACACTGCCCATTGGCTGTTCCTGGGCTCGTAAACAGGGAATGGCTGTGACAGCCCAGAAAACAAGTACCAGACTTCCAGTGGTCAATGAACAACGATTCAAGACATGGCCTCTTCTGAAGACACGCTGACGCCAGCCAATATCGCACAGTCTGTGAGCGAGTCTACGTGGGCAGTGTATCGCAGCGCCCTTGCTCCGCAGCAAGAGCGGCAAACGATACAGTTTCAGTGGGAAAACATCGCACCCATTCACCAAAACCGTTCGGAAGCGAGTTCAATGCCCACCGCCGCCTCGTCCACCCTTGACCTTGCCCATCAGAAAGACAAACGGAACCATCAGCCCCATCGCGACGGCAAAGCAAAGCACAACATCAAGATATGAGAGCATCGTCGCGTGCAAAATCAGCTGACGCATCACCGGTCCCTGGGCCATCGCTCTGCCCTGCGTCAGCGAATAAGCCATCCCGCCTTTGTCATGCAGATACCGCGCCATGATCGCCGCTTCATTTTGCAGTGAAGCTGAATTAGGCGTCAGGTGGTCAACAAGGCGATGCTGGTGATATTGGGCGCGCCGCGCCAGCACCGTCACCAAGAACGCAGTTCCGACGCTACCCCCGATATTGCGCGCCAGGTTGGTCAATCCGCTGATGTCGTTACTCTTGTCCTGCGGCATTCCTGCATACGAGATGGTGCTGATCGGCACAAACAGAAACGCCAGCCCTGAGGCCTGAAACACTCGAAGCAGGACGATATAGCCATAGTTCACATCAAGGTACAGGTTGTGCATGCAAAACAGCGCAACCGAAGACGACAAGAAGCCGTAACCGACCAAAATCCGCGCATCCACCTTGGCAATCAAAAATCCCACCAGGGGCATCAGCAACATAATGCCGAGACCTCCCGGCGAAATGACCATCCCAGCCTGCTCCGCCGTATACCCCAGCATCGATTGCACAAACTGCGGAATCAGCACCGTCGATCCAAACAGGCAGAATCCAAGCACAAACATCAGCAGGAATGAAACCGCGAAGTTACGCTTCTTGAACAGCGTCAGATCCAAAATCGGCTTATGCCCCGCCCGGATCTGCCGAACCTCCCAGAAAATGAGCGCCGTCAAGGACGAAACACACAACACGATAAAGGTTGTGATGAGCCGTGAGCCAAACCAATCCTCTTCCTGCCCCTTGTCCAGTACAAATTCCAGCGACCCAAAGCCGATCGCAAGCAGCGCGAAACCAAGGAAGTCAAGATTGAGCCCCTTCTTCTGCATCTCCTTCACTTGCTGCACAATATGTGGCGGATCTTCGACGATACGGTTGGTGAGGTAAAGCGAAATGATCGCTACCGGCACATTGATATAGAAAATCCAGCGCCAGTCAAAATTGTCAGTAATATAGCCACCCAGCGTAGGACCGATTGCAGGCGCGCACACCACCGCGATGCCGTAGATAGCAAATGCCTTGCCGCGATCCTTTGGCTCAAAAGTATCCGCCAGAATTGCCTGTTCGCTTGGAGCAAGTCCTCCGCCGCCCGCGCCCTGCAGGATGCGGAAGAAGATCAGCAGCGGCAGCGAGGGCGCCAGCCCGCACAGAGCCGAGCTCAACCCAAACAGCAGCACGCAGATCATGTAAAAGCGCTTCCGCCCCATGAACGTCGTCAGATAAGCCGACATCGGCAGGATGACGGCGTTCGCCACCAGGTAGCTTGTCAGCACCCATGTAGCTTCATCTGCCGAGGCTCCCAGCCCTCCGGCAATATGAGGCAATGCCACGTTTGCGATGGAAGTGTCCAGCACCTCCATGAAGGTGGCAAGGGTGACCGTCAGAGCCACCGCCCAGCGGTTCGCACGCGGCTTCCACACCGTCGTTGGAGCATGGGACGGCGTTCTGAGCGAGGATGAAGTCACCGAAAGCGGAGAAGTCTGTGATGCGGCATTCATGGAGGTCACAGTATAGAGACTGGCATCCCCCGTGGCGATTCAGAAAATCCCCCGCCGTGCGCCTGATGAAAGCTTTTGCTACACTTTGTGACACTGCCCGTCGCAATCCTGGAGACGGCGTTGATGGAGAAGATGGAGAAACTCGCGAACGAAACGAAACAACTGGCACGCTTGCAGACGGTGGAGCTCGAACGGACACGGCTGACAGCCGCTCTGAAGGCGCTCCCAGGAGAACTGGCAGCAGCGGATTCGCAGTTGAAAGCAGCCCAGAAACGCGTGTCCGATACTGACGCCGGCTTGAAGCGCGAAGAGTTGCTACGCGCCTCCCTCGAGCTTGAGATTGCTGGCCTCCGGAGCAAAGCCGCCCGCCATCGAGACCAGCTCAACTCCGCCAAAAACGCCGCACAGGCCACCGCACTGGAACACGAAATCTCCTTCGCAGAGACAGAGATCAGCCGCCTCGAAGACCGCGAACTCACCAGTATGGAAGACACCGAGCGGCTCGAGATAGAACGCTCCAAAGCCATTGAACTCGCCGCAAAACTCACCGAGACGACCGGGTTGATTCGGGCGCGCATCGGCGAACAGGACCTCGAGTTCCGCGAACAACTCGCCGCCTACAAGATTGAGCGCGAAAGCCTCCGCGCAGAACTTGCATCGTGGGAAGACGGCTCGAAATTGGCCCACTTTGACCGCATCGCGTCGATGCGCGGCACCGGCCTCGCCCGGGCCGACGGCCAGCAGTGTTCAGGCTGCCGCATGGGCATCCGCCCCCAGGTCTGGAATCAGTTACGAGACGGCGCAGTCCTGCCCTGCGAATCCTGTAGTCGAATCCTCTACTACGATCCAGCGATGGCACCCGCACCCACAAAATCGCCCTTGCCGATCCAAAGCGATCTCGGCGGCAACAGCATCAAGCGCAAGCAAGCAGGAGCCTGAACCGTGCAACGCATCTGCGTCGATATGGATGAGGTAATGGCCGATACCCTCGGCGAACACCTGCGCCGCTACAACGAAGCTTTTGACGAAAAGATCGCCACCGACGACCTCTGGGGCAAGGGCCTCTGGGACATTGTTTCCCAGGAGCGCCTGCCCCACCTGCGCGCCATTCTCGATGCCGAAGACTTCTTTGAAGACCTGCCGCTCATGCCTGACGCTGCTGAGGTTCTGCGCAAGCTCTCCTCCCGCTTCGAGGTCTTCATTGCAACCCAGGCCATGTCCGTGCCAAACTCCTTCGGCCCCAAATACCGCTGGTTGCAGAGGCATTTCCCCTTCCTGCCGCCCTCTCACTACGTCTTCTGTGGAGACAAGAGCATCCTCCGCGCCGACTTCCTTATCGACGACATGCCCAGAAACCTGTTGCGCTTTTCAGGCACAGGCATCCTGTACTCGGCGCCGCATAACTTAGCGAGTGAGGGTTTTGTGCGTGTCGCCAACTGGCAGGAAGTGGCGGCGTTTTTCGCCGACAAATAGCCGGGAAAGACGCCGCCACGCGTGGGTGAAATCAGGATGTGTGCCAGTCGCTACTTGCCCACTGGGCGGGTTGCAGCGACCAGGTTTCTGGCGGGCATGGAGGGACCAAGTGGCCGCAATTGCATCGCAGGCTGCGCAACCGGAGGCTGATGCATTGTCACAATGAGCGCCACCGCCGAAGACTTGCCCACACACAGGTACGCATGTGGAGTACTCGCATCGAAATACACCGCATCGCCGGTTTCCATCTGCGAAACCTGGTCGCCGTGCCGAATCTCAAGTTCGCCCTGCAGCACATACAAGAACTCAAAGCCGGCATGAACATGCGGACGTATATCCTGACCCTTCTTGAGGGGGACGAACTCGGCAAAGTACGGGTCCATCAGACGATCCGGAACCTGATATCCAAGGCTTTCAAAGAAATAGGTGGGATCCTCCACACCGGTCTGCGGCAACCGTACCCGCTCCTTGCGACGGTGAACCCGGAAGAGTGACTGCGGCTCAGGGTCAAAGAAGTAGGTAAGATCCTTTGAAAACACCATCGCAATCCGAGCAAGGTTGCGCAGTGTCGGCACCACTCGACCCGTCTCCAACTGAGAAAGGAAGCTGGCTGACAGGCCCGTATGGCGGCCAAGTTCCACCAGCCCCATCGATTTCTTCAGGCGCAAGCGCTTGATGCGTTCTCCAATGCGCTTCTCCGAGATAAAAATCTCTGCGGTTTCAGTATCAATCTGGGCTGGCTGTGCGATCGATCCAACCGCCAGGCTGTCAATGCGAACTGCTGCTGCTTCACTCATGGCGTATTCTTTGTCTCCAACCTATTGATGCTGATACTACGAGTTTTGTTGCTAAAATCAAAAAACTTTCTTGCGACACCAAATCAAATCCGTAGAAACTTCATCCAAGCGTATGGTTGAAGTACTTCCAGGAAGGTGCCGTGGATTCCCAAACCGATAAAAAAAGTTCGCAAAGCGCAGAAAATACCATCCTGCTGAGCGGGGCATCCGGAATGCTGGGCACTTCGCTGGCTCAGGCCTTGCGCCAGCAGGGAGCCACCGTTTGCCGCCTGGTGCGTCGACCAACTCAGGCATCCGACGAACTCACATGGAATCCCGATGCCTCCATCGGCATCATTGACCAGGACAGTCTTGATGCCATACAACCGACCGCCGCCGTCCATCTCTCCGGAGCCAACGTCGCCAGTCACCGCTGGACCGCTGCCTACAAGCAGCAAATGCGCGATAGCCGCGTCAGAACCACCCAGGTCCTCGCCGAATCCCTCGCCCGCATGAAACAGCCGCCCAGAGTACTCGTAATTGCCTCCGCCGTCGGATTCTACGGCGACCGCGGCGATACGATTCTCGATGAAACGTCAAACCCCGGTGAAGGCTTCTTTCCCGAACTATGCACCGCCTGGGAAGCCGCCAGTCGCCTGGCAGAAGACGCCGGCATCCGCGTCGTTCACCTGCGCTTGGGCATGGTCATCGGCCGCAATGCCGGCGCGATGGCCCGACTGGCGCCCCTGTTCCGGCTGGGATTAGGTGGCCGTCTCGGCAACGGTCGTCAGTGGATGAGTTGGATAAGCGAATCCGATGCTTTGCGCACCATCCTCTTTGCCCTGAGCAACGACACCCTGTCTGGGCCCGTCAATGCCGTGGCTCCCGAACCGGTAACCAACACCACCTTCACCCGCCAACTCGGCCGCGCCGTCCACCGGCCAGCAATCCTTCCCGCACCCGCCTTTGCGCTGCGACTTGCTTTCGGTGAAATGGCCGATGAAGCGCTCCTTGCCAGCACCCGTGCCGTTCCGGTGAGACTCCTAGATGCAGGTTTCGTCTTTGAGCACCCGAACATTACGCAAGCCTTCGCCGCCGCCCTGGCCCCGTAATGCGCTCAACCAAAGACTTCAGCAACTTTCGCAGTCCGCTTCGATAGACTGTTTTGGGATGACATTCGCCTTAAAGACAAATTCGGCAGCACCCGGCGTTGTTGCCTTGCTCGTTCTAGCAGGCGCACTTGCGCTCTCCGGCTGCGGAACCCCCGGAGCGCCCCAGCCTCCCTCGCTCGACCTTCCAGAAAAAGTCACTGATCTTACCGCCGTCCGCGCCGGCCAGATTGTCACTCTGCACTGGACCACCCCCAGAAAGAACACAGACCATCTGCTGATTCAAAAGCAGATCCAAGCTACAATTTGCCGGCGCGAAGATTCGATGACCTGCCAGCCTGTCGGCAAGATTCAGCTCGATCCCGGTTCCGAAGGTTCATACCGCGACAACCTTACAGAAACCCTCGTCTCCGGCCAACCTCACCCTTCAACCTATTTTGTTGAACTTGGAAATAAATCCGGGCACTCGGCTGGCCCATCAAATCCCGCGACGATTCTCCTCGGAGCAGCTCCACCTCCAATCGAGAGCCTGACCGCCGAGGTTCGCGCAAATGGCGTAGCCCTCCACTGGCAGGCAGGCCAGTCCACAGCAGTCCGGCTCCACCGCCGCCTGATTTCAGCCACAACCGAAAAAAAATCAAAAGCAAGTCTCACCAGTGCCCCGGCCGAATCCCCTTCGCTCGACCTGTTCGTTGACCCTGCCTCAACCGTTCCAATCCAGGAAGGACTGGCCGGCGCACTCGACGCCACCGTCCACTTTGGCCAGACCTACGAATACACCGCACAACGCGTACAACGTCTTACCGTAGATGCCGGGCAGCTTGAGTTGGCCAGCGAGCTCTCAAGCCCAGTCCGTATCGACGTCATCGATACCTTTCCCCCCGCCGTTCCCCAGGAGCTGGCAGCAGTCCTGGTCACCGAAGACAAGACGATCGACCTCTCCTGGCAGCCCGTTTCAGATGATGACCTGGCCGGCTACATCGTCTATCGGACGGCAGGCACCGAGGGTGAACCATCCTGGCAGCGCATCTCCGGCCCCAAACCAGTCACAGGCCCCGCCTTCCGCGATGTAACCGTCGAGGTGGGTCATAGCTATCGCTACGCCGTCAGCGCCATCGACCAGACCGGTCATGAGAGCGAGCGCTCCTCGCCGGCCCAGGAATCCGTTCCCAATCCTTGATCAACTCAATCAGAACGAGCGATTTCGAGGTTTGAATGCGATATTGATCCGGCCAAAGTCTCAGTCGAATGCTCATTCCCGGTCTGGGCCCACACAGCAACTCCGTTCACTGTCAGCACGACTTGGTTTTGATTGGCGGCGCTGTCACCATTTGGCCCTTTGAGACATCCAAAAGAGGCGTACACTAGGCGGCATAGGGTCAGATTTTGACCCGAGAGATCGTGCTGGCCTGCTGGCCTAAATTCTTCATCCCACCGGAGGTTCGAGTGTCAAAGAGCTTGTTGGAACAGTTGCGCGCAATGACCGTGGTCGTGGCCGACACGGGCGATATCGAGGCGATGGAGAAGTTTCGCCCTCAGGATGCCACCACCAACCCGTCGCTGATCACTGCCGCAGCGCAGATGCCACAATACCAATCCATCGTGGACGGCGTTCTCCTCGAAGCCCGCAAAGAGCTCGGCAGCTCCGCCGACGAACAGGCCGTCGCCAACCTCGCCTTCCGCCGCCTGGCAATTGCTTTCGGCAAGAAGATCCTGGAAATCGTCCCCGGCCGCGTCTCCACTGAAGTTGATGCCCGCCTCTCCTTCAACACTGAGGCCACCATCGCCCAGGCCCGCGAAATCATCAAGGAGTACGACAGCGCCGGCATCGGCCGCGATCGCGTTTTGATCAAGATCGCCTCAACCTGGGAAGGCATCAAAGCCGCAGAAACCCTCGAAAAAGAGGGCATCCACTGCAACCTGACCCTGCTCTTCGGTCTCCATCAGGCCATCGCCTGCGCTGAGGCCGGCGTCACGCTCATCTCGCCCTTCGTCGGCCGCATCCTCGACTGGTACAAGAAAGACACCGGCCTCAACTACGAGGGCACCGAGGACCCCGGCGTCAAGTCCGTCACCACGGTCTTCAACTACTACAAGCGATTCGGCTACAAGACCGTCGTGATGGGCGCCAGCTTCCGCAACATCGGCGAAATCAAAGAGCTCGCCGGCTCCGATCTGCTCACCATCTCCCCGCAACTGCTCGGTGAACTCGAAGCCGCCACCGGCGACCTGCCCCGCAAGCTCGACCCTGTAGCTGCCAAGGCGATGGACATCCAGAAAATCGAAGTAGACCACGAGACTTTCGTCAAGATGCACGCAGCCGACCGCATGGCCACCGACAAGCTCGCCGAGGGCATCAAAGGCTTCAGCGAAGCCCTCGAAAAACTCGAAACCCTCCTCGCCAAACGCCTCACAGAACTCGAAGCAGTCGCCGTCAACTAACTCCGGCAGCATCTCCAGCACAGCAACGGGCAGCCCAATCATGGGTTGCCCTTTCTGTTTTGTGCCTCCATCACAAGACTGTTCAATGGCACTCCGCCACCCACTCTGCCAACAAAAATACCCTCCCCTCTTGCACTCACGCGTCTTTCCGTTGAATAGTGTGTCAACACCATGTAAATCTGCTGCGGCGGGTTTTCAGTAGGCACTTCGATACACGCCGCAACACCATTCCAGATTTTGAACAGAGTGCAGCCCACTCTGAACAAGCTTCAGGAGGCGTGTATGCAAGCCGAATCTCATCCCCTCGAGCCCTTCTTCCAGCAGATGGTCCGCAACAGCTACGCCGGAAAGCTGGGCATTCACGACGTCGAAATCACCCGCTACGTCGCCAAATTGCTCTGTGAATTCTCAGAATCTGAAAAACTGTACAAGCTGCGCGATGATGAAGGTCGCCCCATGCACGCCCTCGAAGAGATGATCCGCGCAGCCGACCCCATCCACGGCACCGCCACCTCCTTTGATGCCGAGCGCGCAGTCCGCAAGCACATCGGAGACTATGCCCTCTTCGTTTCCGGCATGTATCCCGAGTCGCTCGAAGCAACTGCCCTCTGGCGTCGCCGCCACGGCCAGCAGAGTTTTGAAGAACTCGTCTCCGCCGGAAAAGAAAGTTACTACATCGTCAGCCAGTTCGACCTCGAAGAATATGCCGAAGAAGCACCCATGTTCCGTCGCCTCTCCGACTGGTTTGACCGCTGCATCTACGGCCTGCGCCTGGTCCGCGATGAACTCTCCCACGGCAAGCCCGGCTTCCTGCCCGCCCGTGTGAACTAGCCATTATCTCGGTGCCCTACCCTTTCCGCGCACCGGCGGAAAGGGTGGAACGCCAACTACTCCGACCAAACCGCCAGCACGTTTCCCGCACCATCATCAAAGTGAAACCGCCGCCCACCCGGGAACTCGAACGTAGGCATAGCAATCCGTCCCCCGGCTGCCACCACCGCCTGCTCCGTAGCCGCCAGATCTGAGGAATAAAGAATCACCAGAGGCCCAGGCCCTCCGGCCTCCCCCGTAGTGAAGCCCCCATCAATCCCGGCGCTCGCCGCAGAAAAGCTCATATACTCCGGCCCCCAGTCCTCAAAGCTCCACCCAAACACGCTTGAATAGAACCGCTTGGTTCGCTCAATATCTGTCGAGACAAACTCGATGTAGTTGATTGTGTGATGTTTCCCTGCACGACTCACGGCATTTCTCCCAGGTGCTGTCCTGCATTCAAACGAGTGAAGGTTCAACTTGTCCAGTCCCTAGTCCAGTCCCTTGTCCAGCATCGTCCAGACCACAGGCTCGCGAGGTACGAGGTGAAAAGAACACACTCTTGTTTTTGTGCGTAAAGTCGCCCTCAGCAAGACCCTCAATTGCCATTCCAGAAAGCTGAAGCACTCAAGCCAAAAGCAGCTTCGTCGTGAGAAGATGATTCCGCTTTCAATTCATCAACTTGCACCCCGGATTTTTCCGGTTCACCTGCAAAAGGCAAATCAAATGCCCAGAAGGACAGCTGCCTTTCCAGCCCAAACCATCACCGGCGAACATGCGGCGAGCCTGGTCAGGTCGGGAATGTGGCTCGACTACGGCGTGGGACTCTGCCAGCCCGACATCTTTGATAAGGCCCTCGCGGCACGCAAAGATGAGCTGAAGAACGTAAAAATCCGTTCCACCCTGTCCATGCGACCCCGCGCAGTCGTCGAAGATGACCCCGAAGGCGATCACTTCTTTATGTTCAGCTGGCACTTCTCTGGTTATGACAGAAAGAGGCACGACGCAGGCCGCTGCAACTATTTGCCGCTCAATCTCGGCGAAGTGCCCGACTACTACCGCCGCTTCCTCGAACCAGTTGACATCGTCATTCTCAAAACCTGCCCCATCGACGAGAACGGCTGCTTCAACTTCAGTGCCGCCAACGCCTGGCACCGCGCCGTCGTGGAACGCGCCCGGCTCGTCATCGTTGAGGTCAGCCAGAGCCTACCCTATGTTTACGGCGACGAAAACGGCGTGCACATCAGCGAAGTCGACTTCATCATCGATGGCGACAATCAGCCCGCACCAGAACTGCCGAATCCGCAGCCGTCTGAAATCGACCGCGCCGTTGCCCGCCACATCACCGCAGAGATCGACGATGGTGCCTGCCTCCAAATCGGAATCGGCGGCATGCCAAACGCAGTCTGTACCCTGCTGCTTGAGAGCGGCATTGCCGATCTGAGCGTCCACACAGAAATGCTCACCGACGGCATCGTTGATCTCTATAAAGCAGGCCGTATCACCGGCGCCCGCAAAACACTCGACCCTGGCAAAATCGTCTACACCTTTGCGCTTGGTTCACAGGGACTGTATGACGCGGCCCATCGCAACCCTGACTTCCACTGCTATCAGGTGGATTACACAAATTCGCCCCACATCATCATGAGAAATGACCGCGTCATCTCGATCAACAACACCACCCAGATCGACCTCCAGGGTCAGGCTGCCTCTGAATCCGACGGCCATCGACACATCAGCGGCACCGGTGGCCAGCTCCAGTTCGTGCGTGGTGCCTATGCCTCCAAAGGGGGCAAGTCGTTCATCTGTCTTGCATCCACCTACTGCAAGCGCGGCGAACCCCGCAGCCGCATCGTCCTCGACCTTACCCCCGGCAACATCGTTACCACGCCCCGGTCAGACGTCATGTATGTGGTCACTGAATATGGCCTGGTCAACCTCAAAGGAAAATCAGTTGCAGAGCGCGCGCTCGCGCTCATTTCGATAGCTCATCCAGACTTCCGCGAGCAACTGGCCCGCGAAGCACATGAAAATCGCCTGATTCCCCGCGGCGTCTCGTTCTAGCGCTCTCAATTTACTTCCATCTTTCTGAGGTTCATGATGATTCGAATCAGCTCGCCAAGCCTGCTTTCCGCCTTCGCGTTTCTTCTGCTCTTCACCACCAGCTCGGCCTTTGCGCAGACTCCCGACTGGCGCACCACTGTGCAGCAGGAACTCCCTCTCCTCGGCCATCGCAACTGGATTGTCATCGTCGACTCTGCCTATCCGCTGCAAAGCTCGCCCGGCGTCGAAACCCTGGAAACCGGCGCCACTCAGGACGAAGTCGTCCGCACCGTGCTCAAGAGTCTCGCCACGTCCACGCACGTCGCGCCCGACATCTTCATGGATGCCGAACTCGCCTACGTCCCCGAACAAAAAGCCCCCGGAGTCACCGTCTACCGCAAGAGCCTTCCCGAACTGCTCGGCAAACTCCCCGTCCAATCCCTACCCCACGAAGAGCTGATCAAAATGCTCGGCGAATCCGGCAAGACCTTCCACGTCCTGATTCTAAAAACCACCATGACCATCCCCTACACTTCAGTCTTCCTGCGCCTCGGCTGCAAGTACTGGGATGCCGCCTCCGAGCAAGAGCTGCGCAAGGCCATGAAACAGAGCGCAGCCCCGCATCCCACGTCAGCCAAAACCAAATAACGTCGCAAATCAGGTGCTGTTATAAACACAAAGGCCCTCCTTTCATCGAAAGGAGGGCCATGAATCGAAAGCTGAGCTACAAGATATACCGGCTCAAATCCTGATCCTTCACAATCGAAGCCACCATGTGCTTCACATACTCCGGCGTAATCAAAAAGACCTTCTCAATGCCCGTCTGCGTCTCGCGCTCCAGATACGGTAGCGGTGAAGTCGATTCTTCCTTGATCACTTTCGCCAGAGCATCCGCCTGCTCAGAGTCCTTCGCCACCCGCGCCAGGTCCGGCGCCAGGAAGCTGATTTCCTCCAGCACCCGCTCCATGATCGTATGCAGCCGCCGCGCGCCAATATTCTCCGTCGTCTCGTTCACCTTGAAGGCAAACGCCGCCATCTCCCGCAGCGACTCCGGCATAAACTCCAGCCGCACGCCTTCCGTCTCCAGCAGCGCAATACACTGCTTGGTCAGCGAAGCCTTCGGCTCAGTCAATATCCGCAAAAAGTCCTCAACCGTCAGCGACTGCAGCTCTACCCGAATCGGGAACCGTCCTTGCAGCTCCGGAATCAGATCCGACGGCTTTGAAACATGAAAAGCCCCTGCCGCAATAAACAGAATGAAGTCAGTCCGCACCATGCCGTAGCGCGTATTCACCGTCGTGCCTTCCACAATCGGCAAAATATCCCGCTGTACGCCCTCGCGGCTCACATCCGGCCCATGTCCGCCCTCGCGCCCGGCAATCTTGTCAATCTCGTCCAGGAAGATAATCCCGCTCGTCTCTACCCGCTCCACAGCCGCGCGTGTCACCTGATCCATATCGATCAGGCGGCTCTCTTCCTCGCTCACCAGGTACTCAAAGGCGTCTGAAACCTTCATCTTGCGCTTCTTGGTCTGCCCGCCAAAGATATTCGGCAGCAGGTCCTTGAGGCTCATGTCCATGTCTTCCATGTTCTGGCTGCTGATGAACCCCACCTGCGGCTGGTTGCGCTCCCGCGTATCCAGCTCCACCGTCCGGTCATCCAGCTTGCCTTCACGGAACTGCTGCCGCAGCTTCTCGCGCGTCCTCTGGTAACTGTCCGCGCCCGGCAGCGTCAATTGGCCCTCCGGCGCAGGCTGCATCGCCTCAGGAGGAGGAGGCAGTAGCAGATCCAGCAGCCGCTCCTCGGCATTCATCTCCGCCTTGTCTTCAACCTCTTCCAGCCGCTCCTCGCGCACCATGTCGATCGAAATCTCAACCAGGTCGCGAATCATCGACTCCACATCCCGCCCAACATATCCGACTTCGGTAAACTTCGAGGCCTCAACCTTCAGAAATGGCGAATCCGTCAGCTTGGCCAGCCGCCGCGCAATCTCCGTCTTGCCCACGCCCGTCGGCCCAATCATGATGATGTTCTTCGGCATGATGTCGTCGGCCAGATCGGCTGGCAGCTTCTGCCGGCGCGTGCGGTTGCGCAGCGCAATGGCTACAGCCCGCTTGGCGGCCTTCTGGCCAACCACGTGCTTGTCCAACTCGGCAACAATCTCGCGCGGAGTCAACTCCTCCAGCGCGACATCCTGATCTTCGGCAGTTCCTGGGAGATATATGGCCATAAGGGGTAAAACAGGCAGGCGGTTTCTTAAATTAGAAGACCCTAAGCCTGCGGCTCCTTCGCAATTTCAATCTTGGGCTCGGCCTTCGGCTCCGCAAAAAGCTCTTCAATCATGATGTGATCATTGGTGTAAATGCAGATCTCGCCGGCAATCTTCATTGACTTCGTCGCAATTTCCCGCGCGCTCAGCGTCGTATTTTCGAGCAGCGCACGCGCCGCCGCCGTGGCATAGCTGCCGCCCGAGCCAATCGCAGCAATCGCCTCATCCGGATCGATCACATCCCCCGACCCTGAAATCAGCAGCGTCTGCCCCACGTCGGCTACCACCAGCAGAGCCTCAAGGTTGCGCAGCATCTTGTCCGTGCGCCAATCTGTCGCCAGCTCCACTGCCGCCCGGTTCAGGTTTCCGCTGAACTGCTCCAGCTTCGCCTCAAACCGCTTGAAGAGCGCAAATGCATCCGCCGTAGACCCCGCAAACCCCGCCAGAATCCGGTCCTGATACAGCCGCCGGATCTTCTTTGCAGAATGTTTCAGCACGTGGTCGCCCAGCGTCACCTGCCCGTCCGCCGCCATCACCACATGCCCATCCCGGCGCACGCAAATAACGGTCGTCGAACGAATCCGCCCCGCCCGTGAAGCAGTCGGAGTCAGCTCGATGGTTTCTTCAGAATTCTTGCCGGAAAAGTCTTCAGTGTTTGAGGTCGTTGCAGCCAAGAAAAGTTCCTTCTTGCAGCGTCTTTTCAGCCAACGCACAGCAGCCTTGAGCAAAAGACACGCAACCTCAAGTATACCGCAGAGTCATCGTGCTGCAGCTTACCGGCTGGCTGCCCGCAGCCTCTCCAACTGGTGCGTGTGATGTCGTAAACGCCCGGCCACAAAGGTCAAAGTCCCAGGCACCGTCTGCCACCCTCCCCTCCTCCAAGTGCCGCACCACCATTGTTCTGAGCCAGAGATTCACCGGATGGCCCTCTTGATTCTCCAACTTCAATCAATCGTCACCTCACTCAATCCACAGCCTGAAATCGATGCGCTCTGGGTTATCCTCGGGATGGGGGAATGGGATTCTGGGCAGCCGACATTGCGCCGCCCTGACCAATCATCATGCAATTAACCCTTCGCGAATGGCAGATTGTTGCGGTCGCAGCCAGCGCAGCCCTGGCCGCCGGGGGAGCGCTTTGGTGGTTTCGCCGCCATCGCCCCACGCCCGACGAAATCGAGAAGGATCGCCGCGCCCTCCTTATCAGTTATGGCCGCATCGTCGATGGCTACCTTCTCGACGGCTTCGACATCACCTCAGAAGAAGACCCCTCCATCACTCGCCACATGCTCCTCTACACCTATGAAATCTCCGGCGTCCGCTACGAGTGCTCGCAGGACATCACAGCCCTCGCCAACCTCTTCGACCCCGCCAAAATCAAGCTCGGCATGCCTTGCTCCATCCGCTACCAGCCCGGCAGCCCGGAAAACAGCATGCTCATCTCTGAGCGCTGGAGCGGACTCCGCGAGGGCGTATCCGTCCAATGGTCCGGGCCCCACGAGAGTCAGACTTCCTTCCGCTTCAACTAGCCTGCGCTCCAAAACTTCCACCCACCTCCATTCACAGATAGACTTGTTCCATGCATGTCCACGCCAACCCGGCAGGCTCCGCCCGCACCAAGCGGATTTTGTGGTTTTCCATGCTCGCGACTCTGGTTTACGTCGCTCTTACTTTAGTTGCCGGCATTCGGGCCCACTCTCTGGCGCTGCTCTCAGAGGCCGGTCACAACGCCTCTGACTTCCTGGCTCTCGCGCTCTCCTTCGTCGCCGTCTACTTCCAGACCCGGCCGGCAGATCACCGCAAAACCTTTGGCTACCAGCGCGCCGGCGTCCTAGCCGCCTTCCTCAATGCCGCCACCCTCATTCTCATCTCACTCTGGATCGGCGTTGAGGCCATCCATCGCCTCAGCGATCCCGTCGCCGTCCATCCCCACATCATGATGAGCGTTGCCGCCGCCGGTGTCGTCATGAACGGCGTCATCGCCGCCCTCCTCTGGACCGTCGCACGCGACGTCAACATGCGCTCCGCCTTCATCCACATGGCGGGCGACACGCTCTCGACAGCCGCCGTCATCGCCGGCGGCTTCGCCATCCAGCTCACCGGCCAGAACTGGATCGACCCCGTCCTCTCCATCCTCATCGCCGCCATGATCCTCTGGAGTTCCATCGACATCGTCCGCGAAACCCTCAACATCCTCCTCGAAGGAACCCCACGCGGCCTTACCCTCACTCAGATTCGTCATGAAATGCAGTCCGTCGAAGGCGTCCTCAACGTCCACGACCTCCACGTCTGGAGCCTCGGCTCCCAATCCCATGCCCTCGCCTGCCACATCACCATCGCCGACATTCCCCCCTCCGAGAGCAACTGCATCCTGCTTAAAATCAACGCCCTGGTCAAACACAACTTCCACATCCACCACACCACTATCCAGTTCGAACACCTCGGGTGCTGCGAAGAACTCGAGGGCTGCGTCGTCCCCATCAGCGAACTCGCCGCCGAATCCAGTCACGACCACCACCACCATGGCCACAGCCACGCCCACTAAGCCCAACGCGAACATTTAAGCCTTTGCTTTTTGGTTGTCATTCCGAAGGGAATCTGCTTCACCTACCCGCGCTTCACCGCCGCCCCCATGCTAATCTGACCTCCAGCCCCCTCGGAGGAACCCACCCGTGCATCGGAATCTCGCTCTCGCCGCAGTCTTTCTCGTAGCAATTTCTGCCTCGCACCTCAGCGCCCAATCCACAGCGCCCGCCTCCTTTTCCGGCGAATATACCGACTCCGCAGAGCCCGACACGCCCCTCAGCTTCTACGAAAAAGACGGCAAGCTGGTAATGGAGAGCGAGCGACTCGTTCCCACCGAGCTCACCGAAAAGTCGCCTGCCGAGTTTGCCGTCGCCGACGACAAAACCACCTACCGCTTTTCCAGCCAGGGCGGCTCGCGCATTCTTACCATCGCCTATCCCGGCGAAGACGATACCGTCCTCGCGCGCACCGGCGACCCGGTCCACCACGTCTTCCACAATTACGCCCGTCGCGAAGAGATGATCCCCATGCGTGACGGTGTCAAACTCCACGTCGTCATCCTCACCCCCACCGACATCCCCGGCCCCCTGCCCATCCTCATCCAGCGCACCCCCTACGGCGTCGATGGCACCACCGAGGCCAGCATCTTTCGCGGCCGTCCAGAACTCGCCCGCGCCGGTTACATCTATGTCGGGGCCGACATTCGTGGCCGCTACAAATCAGAGGGCCAGTTCGTCATGATGCGCCCTCTCGCGGACCACAGCGATCCAAAGGCGATTGACGAGAGCACCGACGCATACGACTCCATAGCCTGGCTCCTCAAAAACGTGCCCAACAACAACGGCCGCGTCGGCGCCGTCGGCACCAGCTATCCCGGCTTCCTCACTATGATGGTCGGAATCAACCCCCACCCGGCCGTCAAAGCCATCAGCCCCCAGGCACCCATGATCGATACCTGGCTCGGCGACGACTTCTTCCACAACGGAGCCTTCCGCCAGACCTACGGCTACGACTACGCCATGGGCCTTGAAGTCAGCAACGAATCCACCGACGTCAGCTACGGCAAAGACTCCGCCGGCAAGCCCCGCGACGGCTATGACTACTTCCTTGAGCGCGGTTCGTTCGCCGAAGACGTAAAGCAATCCGGCGTGAACAAGGAACTCCCCACCTGGAAGGCCTTCCTCGATCACCCGTCCTACGACAGCTTCTGGAAGTCCCGTGGCGTCGCCCGCAGTCTCACCGCCGTCACCGTCCCCACCCTCACCGTCGGCGGCTACTACGACCAGGAAGACATGTACGGCCCGCAATCCGAATACGCCTCACTCGAACCCCACGACAGCCAGCATCAGAACTTCCTAGTCCTCGGCCCCTGGCGGCACGGCTCATGGTCGTCCTCCTCACGCCACCTCGGCGCGCTCCAGTACGGCGAATTCATCGGCAAAGAATTTCGCGCCCAGATCGAAGCACGCTTCTTCGCGAAGTACCTCAAAGACGAGCCCGGATTCGAACTCGAAGACACCGCAAGCTTCCAGACCGGCTCGAACACGTGGCACCGCTACGCCCACTTCCCACCCGCCGAGGCAAAGATGACCGCCTTCGAGCTTTGCGGCGACCATAGCATCGCCCCCGGCAAGGAATGCGCACCCGGAAAAGTCAGCTACACTTCCGACCCCGCCAACCCCATCCCCTTCCGCCCCCGTCCCATTCAACCCACCTACGGCGAGGGCTCCCAGTGGTTCAACTGGATGCTCGCCGACCAGCGCTTCGTAACCACCCGCAAAGACGTGGCTCTTTGGAAGCTCCCAACTCTCGACCATGACCTGACCGTCACCGGTGAAGTCATGGCCGACATCTTCGCTTCCACTACCGGCTCGGATGGCGACTTCGTCGCCAAGCTCATCGACCAATACCCCGACGACGATCCCGATCCAGCCATGCGCGGCTACCAGTTAATGACCAACATGGAGATCTTCCGCGGCCGCTACCGCAGCGGCTTCGACGAACCCACCGCCCTCAAACCCGGCCAGATCAACGAATTCCACTGGAGCCTCCACGCCGTCGACCACGTCTTCAAAAAAGGCCACACCCTGCTCGTCCAGATCCAAAGCACCTGGTTCCCGCTCTACGACCGCAATCCGCAGACCTTTGTGCCCAACATCATGACGGCCAAGCCGAAGGCTTACAAACCCGCCACCATCACAATCCACACCGACAGCCAGCACCCGTCGCAGGTCACGTTGCCGGTGATTCCGTGAAGTTTTTCAAACTACTGTTGTGTGCGCTCTTTGTCGTCGTGCAAGTGCCAACCCAACACGCATCCGCCGCTGAGCATTCGAGTCATCTCCAGGAATATTTGCAAAATCACCTCTGCGATGGTGACTCAGCTTGCGACCGAGCATCCTTGCGGTTTCTTACTGCAACCGTCGATCTCAACGGCGACGGCAAGCCTGAGACGATCGTGTATCTCCTGGGTCAGGAGTTTTGCGGCAGCGGCGGATGTTCCATGCTCGTGTTGCGCCAAGATCAGAATGGAAATTACATGCTGGTGACCGAGTCCACGATTACGCGGCTCCCGATTCGTATACTGACGACCTCGACAAATGGTTGGAAAGACCTCGGCGTTACGGTTGCTCGTGGTGGGATTCGAACCCCTTATGAAGCAAGGCTCCCATTCAATGGCAAAAAATATCCGAGCAACCCAACTGTTTCGCCTGCAAAAAGATTGCCGACACACACTCCCGGTACCACATTGATTCCGCTTGATGCTGACGCGAAAGCAAATCCGGTCTACCCGGATGCAAAGTGATTTCAAATTCAGAGCCCTTTACAGGCTCGAAAGAGGACAGAGTCACACCTTTTTGAAACTCCTGGCAGTTCAAACGCTTTTCGGTGGATCCCGCTAAGTTGCCCGCCGCTAAACTTTATGAATGAGAATCACCTTTCGCATCGAGGACGAGTTACTTAGGCGAGCCAGAGCAAAAGCAAAGTCGGAAGGCCGGCACTTGAACGACATCTTCCGTGAATTCTTGACATGGGTCGCAGAAGGTGGCGACCCGAAGGCGGGCTATAAAGAAATCTCTCGCCTCGGCGGGCATCCCGAAAAATTAGATTCCGCGTTAGAATAGAAACAACCGATGGCCCTCCACCAGCCCATCCCGGCGCTCCTCTAGCGGCCCCCGCCGCCTACACTGCACCTGCGCCCACTCCCCCAGCATCTAAAAATTCAGGAACCAGAGCCCCGCTGTGTGAAATCCTCCGCGACAGGGCCAGCAAAGTGAGACCCCCATGTTTGACCGCCTGCAGCAAATGGAAGACCGCTACATCGAGCTCGGCAACCAGATGGCCCTGCCCGAAATCCAGAACGACCGCGAAGCCATGCACAAAACCTCCAAGGCCCACCGCGACCTCGAAGAGTCCGTCGAAAAGTTCCGCGACTACAAAAAGCTCAGCGAAGGCATCGCCGAGGCTCGCGCCATGGCCACCGACCCCGACCCCGAAATGGCCGCAATGGCCCAGGCCGAGCTGGCCGAGCTGGAGCCCAAGCTAGAGGCCGCCGAAGCCGCTCTCAAAGTCATGCTCCTCCCCAAAGACCCCAACGACGAAAAGAACGTCATCCTCGAAATCCGCGCCGGCACCGGCGGCGACGAGGCCTCGCTCTTTGTCGCTGAAATCTTCCGCATGTATCAGCGCTTTGCCGAGCAGCACCGCTGGAAAATCGAAGTCATGTCTGAGTCAGAATCCTCCGTCGGTGGTCTCAAGGAAGTCATTGCCCTCATCGAAGGCGACCGCGTCTACTCCCAGATGAAGTTTGAGTCCGGCGTCCACCGCGTCCAGCGCGTCCCCGCCACCGAAACCCAGGGCCGCGTCCACACCAGCGCCATCACCGTCGCCGTCCTCCCCGAAGCCGAAGAGGTCGAGGTCAAAGTCGAGCAAAAAGACCTCCGCATTGACACCTTCTGCTCCTCAGGGCCCGGCGGCCAGTCCGTCAACACCACCTACTCCGCCATCCGCATCACCCACATTCCCACCAACACCGTCGTCAGTTGCCAGGACGAAAAATCCCAAATCAAGAACCGCGAAAAGGCCATGCGCGTCCTCCGCAGCCGCCTCTATGAGGTCGAAATGCAGCGCCAGCACGACATCCTCGCCAAGGAGCGCAAGCAACAGGTAGGCAGTGGTGACCGCGCAGAAAAAATCCGCACCTACAACTTCCCCCAAAATCGCTTGACCGATCACCGCATCGGCCTCACGCTCCATCAGCTCGACCTCATCATGCAGGGCCGCCTCCAATCCATCGTCGACGCCCTCGTCGCTGACGACCAGGACCAGAAGCTCAAAGCCGACGCCTCGCAGGCTGCGTAATTCATGACCCTGCGCGAACTGGTCTCCCACGCTGAAGCCCAGTTACGCGCAGGCCCGCACCCCGACCGCGCCCGCCTCGACGCTGAAACGCTGCTCCTCCACGCCCTCAACAAAAACCGCGCCTGGCTGCTCGCCCACTGGAGCGACATACCAGAAACCCCCGTCGCCGCAGCATTCCAAGCCAGCATCACCCGCCGTCAATCCGGCTCGCCCATCCAATACATCACCGGCCACGCCGAATTCTTCGGCCTCCCCTTCGCCGTCACCCCCGCCGTCCTCATTCCCCGCCCAGAAACCGAACACCTCGTCGAAGAAGTCCTCCGCCTCGCCGCCCACTGGCCCAACCCCCGAATCGCCGACATCGGCACCGGCTCCGGAGCCATCGCAATTGCCTTGGCCCACACCCTCCCTAACGCCCACATCGCCGCCACTGACCTCTCCCCGTCAGCCCTCAAAGTAGCCCAGCAAAACGCCCGCAGCAACCAGGTCGAAGACCACATCACCTTCCTCCACGGCGACCTCCTCGCCCCACTCTCCGGCCGGCAATTCGAAATCATCGCCTCCAACCCGCCCTACATCCCCACCCCTGACCTAGCCACCCTCGCCGTTGAAGTCCGCGACCACGAGCCCCACTCCGCCCTCTTCGCCGGACCCGACGGCCTCGAAATCTATCAGCGCCTCATCCCCGCCGCCCGCGCCTTCCTCGCCCCCGGCGGCTGGCTCCTCCTCGAAATTGGCTACAACCAGCAGCCCGCCATCGAAGCCCTCTTGCAACACTCCGGCTATCAACTCATCCGCTTCGTCCCCGACTATCAGGGCATCCCCCGCGTCGCCGCCGCACAACGAAGTTAATTTTTCGCTCTCATCAAACCCCCGCCAGCCAGCCACAACCCCCATCCGCTAAACTTGCATTTCACGCCGAAATCCCTTCTCGAAAAGGAATCCCTACATGCCCGCATCCCACGGCTACGCCGCACAGTCCAACACCACGCCCCTCGCTCCCCACGCCTTTTCCCGCCGCGCGCCGCTCCCTTCTGACATCGTCGTCGATATCGAGTTCTGTGGCGTCTGCCACTCTGACCTCCACATGGCACGCAATGAATGGGGCAACTCCGTCTACCCCATGGTCCCAGGCCACGAAATCGTTGGCAAAGTCACCGAAGTCGGCTCTGCCGTCACCAAGTTCAAAGTCGGTGATACCGCCGCCATCGGCGTCCTCGTCGATTCCTGTCGCGACTGCGCCAAATGCAACATCGGCGAAGAGCAATACTGCCTCAACGGCATGACCCTCACCTACGCCGTGCCCGACCGCGTCGATGGCTCCATCACCATGGGCGGATACAGCAGCAACTACGTCGTCGACGAGCGCTTTGCCCACACCGTCCCCGCCAACCTGCCGCTCGCAGGAGTCGCCCCCCTGCTCTGCGCCGGCATTACCACCTACTCCCCGCTGCGCCACTGGAAAGTCGGCCCCGGCATGAAAGTGGGCATCGTCGGCCTCGGCGGACTCGGCCACATGGCCCTCAAGTTCGCCCACAGCTTCGGCGCACACGTCGTCCAGTTCACCACCTCGCTCAGCAAAAAGGCTGACGCCCTCCGCCTCGGTGCCGACGAAGTCGTCCTCTCCACCGACCCCGAAGCCATGAAGGCCCACGCCAGCAGCTTCGACTTCATCCTCGACACCGCCAGCGCGCCCCACAGCCTCGACCCCTACAGCGCCCTCCTCAAGCACGACGCCGCCATGGTCCTCGTCGGCCTTCCCGAACACCCGCCCGTCGTCAACGTCACCAACTTCATGTTCAAGCGGGCCTCACTCTCCGGCTCCTGCATCGGCGGCATCCCTGAAACCCAGGAAATGCTCGACTACTGTGGCCAACACAACATCACCTCCGATGTTGAAGTCATTCCCATGGCCAACATCAACCAGGCCTTCGAGCGCATGCTCAAGCAAGACGTCAAATACCGCTTCGTCATCGATATGAAAACCCTGTAGCTGCGGCCTTGAGGGAGAGCCATACACCCGGTTCTCCCTCAGCTTCTTCAAACGCATCGAATCCAGATTTTCCTTGGGCAACCGCATTCCGCGCGTGCTATCGTTCGTGTGTGCAAGAGACTTCCCAGCTCACCGATCCAGCCATTTCCCGCCACTCAGCAGTCGTTCGCGTCACCCACTGGCTCACGACTCTCGCCTTCTTCGCCCTGCTCGTCACCGGCGGCGAAATCGTCATCTCGCACCCGCGCTTCTACTGGGGCGAGGTCGGCAACGTCAACACCACGCCCCTCTTCTCGCTGCCCATCCCGGCATCCCGCGGAACCGTCCCCACCGGCTTCGCCACCCTGCCCGACCAGAATGGCTGGAGCCGAAATCTCCATTTCCAGTCCGCCTGGGCCCTGGTACTCACCGGCCTCGTCTACGTAGCCGCAAGCCTGTTGTCCGGCCACTTCAAGAATGACCTGATTCCCGCGCAGGGCGAGAGATCACTCAGAGCAATCGGTGCAGTGCTCGCCAAGTATCTCCGCCGCGCGCCGCCCGATCCAGCAGAAGCCCGCTCCTACAACGCCGCCCAGCGCATCACCTACCTCGGCGTCATCTTCATCCTCTTTCCCCTCATCCTCTGGACCGGCCTCGCCATGTCCCCCTCCTTCACATCGGCCTATCCGGTTACAGCCTCCGCGCTGGGCGGCCGACAATCCGCCCGAACCATCCACTTCTTCGTTTCCTGGTCGCTCCTGCTCTTCGTCCTGGTCCACATGGCCATGGTGATTCACGCCGGATTCCGCAGCCGCATGCGGGCCATGATCACCGGCCGCATCGCCGTTTCTCAGCCAATACCCCAGCCCATACCCCAGGAGGAAGCATGAAGCCCATCTCCCGCCGCAAGCTCATCACCTCCGGCCTCGCCGCTACTGCCGGCGTCGCGGGCCTCTCCGTCGCCGCCCGCATGGCAAAAAGTTATGGCCTCGTCCCGCCCGACAGCGGCGGCATCTACGGCCCCGGCGAAACCCTCACCTACGCCGCGCAACGGCTCCTCACCAGGCATTCACTGGCCCGCGAATTCCCCCGGAGCATGATCTCCAGCGCGCCCTTCGCCAACGTAGTTTCTCCAATGAATGACGCCTTCAAGCAGCATCAGGCCGCAGGATTCGCTGATTGGCGGCTGACCGTCAGCGGCATGGTCGCCCACCCTACCTCCTTCTCGCTCGCCGACCTCAAGTCCCTGCCCATCCACAGCCAGACCACCGAGGTCGCCTGCGAAGAAGGCTGGTCCTACATCGCCGAGTGGATCGGTACCCCTCTATATGAGGTCTTGAATGCCGTCGGAGTATCGCCGCATGCCCGCTACGTCGCCTATTTCTCCATCGACAAGGATTGGTGGGAGAGCATCGATATGGCCGACGCCCTGCACCCTCAGACAATCCTCACCATGGGCATGAACGACGGCGACCTGCCCGTCCCCTTTGGCGGCCCGCTGCGCCTGCGCGTTCCCCGCCAGCTTGGCTACAAGAGCGTCAAATACATCACCCACATCACCGTCGCCGACTCGCTCAAAAACCTCGGCGCCAGCCAGGGTTCCCCCGAACCAGACTTCGCCTACTCCTGGTTCGCAGGCATGTGAGTTTTGCCGCTCCATCGCGCCAAACTCAACAGAGCCGTTCAACTCTCTCGATGGAATTGCTAAAGAATCGCTTCCAGCCCCTTGCGTCGAATCACGTTAAGCAACGTAAGCGCCGGTCCAGAGGGCTTCTTGACCCCCCGCTCCAGGTGCGAAACATACCCCGTCGTCAGGTTGAGAAAGCGGGCAAAGGCCGCCTGACTCAGGTTAGCCTTCTCCCGAATCGTCCGAATCTCCTCACCAGAGATAGGCTGCGCCACACTCATGGTCATGCATGCACGGTAGAAGCGAAGCGCATGACTTCACAGGCTACAGACAGACTCCGCAGTTGGGAGCTTTGTAAAAGGGCATGACTTCAGTCGTGCCGCAAGCGCATGATAATAAAAAATTGGGCTTTAGCCCCTGCCATGCTCGAACCCTGACAAAGGCTCTCGTGAAGCTTACTTCAACAAGCTTTCCAGCCGCACCGATAAACCCAATGAACTCCGCAGGGTTTCAGCAGCCGAGGGACGGACTTCTGCGATTGAATGATAATTTTGCTCATTCGAAAATGACCCTTATCCCACTGCCTACGCGAATTCGTACTCATCTGTAAAGGTGCGAATCCGCAATGAGTCTGCTAGACGGGCTTGAACACTTTGTCAGGCTGTCCACGCCTTTTGATTCCCGCCCCAAAGCCTCATTGCAGCACAAGCAAGTGCCCAAGCAGCCCAGGTTCAGCCAGATATCGGATTCCCTTGTCCAGCGTCACCAGCACGCCGTTCTCCTTCACTGCCAATCCCAGCAACAACGCATCATTGATCTGCTGGTGGCCAAAGATGCGCGAAATGAAAGGCGCAGTGAGCGTCCTCCAGCTTGAGTCAATCGGCCAATAGCGATAGCCGGGACGGGTAGCAAGATCAGCGAGCACAGCGTTTGCCTGCTCGATTCGGTGAAAGCCGACCTTTGGATTAGTCGAAACACGAAGAAACCCTGCCTCGGTGAACGCACATACGCCCCAGTCCAGGCCGGGACTCCCCATCCATCGCAGCACCAAACTATGATGCTGATGGTCTGTATCCACGAGCGCAAGCAGAACGTTGACATCAAGCAGGTACCGAACGTTAGTCAATTTCGTCTTCCAGGGCAGTCTTCACCATCTCAGAGGTAATCACCCTGCCCCGGGAAGAAAAGACCAGGAAGCCGTTAGGAGCGCGTTCCAGCCCTTCCATCGGTGTGTCCTGCGATATTGCTTTTTCACCTCGACGTACGAGTTCACCAATCGCACCGCCCAGGGTCAAGCCCCGACCTTTGGCATAATGGTGGGCCAACTGGTAAACGTCCTCATCAAGGGTCACGCTGGTTCTCATAACAACATTATGCACCGCTTTGCCAAATGGTGCACAATGCGCGGTTGGTGCACTTAAACCCCGATTCCTGGGATATACACCATCGCCTCGCAATGCCAGCCCTCACTCCCACGAAGCCAGCTCAGTTCAGTTCCGTAAAGCGTCGCCCAAAAAGCCTCGCGTCGCCAACCGCGCCGTGGAACACAACTCGCAGCATATAGCGTATCCGCTATATCCCAATTCCGCCCATTTGCAGATGCTCAAACCCGCTATATTCCAAGCAATCTCAAGGCGCACAAAGTAAAGGGCTTCCAAATATTCCGCTTGAGCTTTTCACGCCCGCAGCCCAGGCCCCGGACGTGCTCCACGTGGAACATTCCGGGGCCAGCCTCACGCCATCGCTTCGCGCCCCATCGCCTCAAAGCTGAGCTGATTGCTCTTGCGGTCCACGTCGATGCGTACGTGCGCCCCGTGTTCAATCTCCCCGTTGAGGATCTTGATCGCCAGCGGATCCTGCACCATCCGCTGCAAAGCGCGCTTCAGAGGACGAGCCCCATACGCAGCGTCGGACCCTGTGACCAGAATCAGCTGGCTCGCCGGCTCCGTAATCTCCAGCGAAATAGCCCGGCTCTCCAGCAGCTTCCGCACCTCATCCAGCCGCAAATCAAGAATGTGGTGCATCTGCGCCGCACCCAGTGGCCGGTAAATCACCACGTCATCCACACGATTTAAGAACTCCGGCCGGAAGTGCTCGCGCAGTACCCGCATCACCTGCTCCTGAGCCAGGGTGTAGTCGCTCTCGGTCTTCATCGCCTCAGCGGTCAAGAGACCCGCGCCGAGGTTTGAAGTCATAATCAGCACCGTGTTCTTGAAGTCCACCGTGCGGCCCTTGGAGTCCGTTAACCTGCCGTCATCCATCACTTGCAGCAGTACGTTGAAGACATCTGGATGTGCCTTCTCAATTTCGTCGAAAAGGATCACCGCATAGGGCCGCCGCCGCACTGCTTCAGTCAACTGGCCGCCCTCGTCATAACCGATGTATCCGGGGGGCGCGCCGATGAGGCGGGCGACTGCATGCTTCTCCATGTACTCGCTCATATCGATGCGGACCATGGCGGCTTCATCATCAAATAGAAATTCAGCCAGCGCCCTCGCCGTCTCTGTCTTGCCGACGCCGGTCGGGCCGAGGAAGATGAAGCTGCCGATTGGCTTCTTTGGGTCAGACAGCCCGGCCCGCGACCGGCGGATAGCATTGGCGACCACGGTCAGCGCAGCATCCTGCCCGACGACGCGCTCGCGCAGGCGCTCTTCCATCTGGACGAGCTTTTTGACTTCGCCCTCGAGCATCTTTGAGACGGGAATCCCAGTCCATTTGCTCACAATGCCGGCAATATCTTCCTCATCCACTTCTTCTTTCAGAAGGCGCGTATGGCCGGAAGTGCCTTGCTGCAGGTCGCTCAATTTCTTCAGCTCTGCTTCCAGGCGCGGCAGTTCGCCGTATTGAATCTGCGCCGCACGCTCCAAGCCACCCTTGCGTGTCTGCTCCTCTGCCTCAAATCGGAGTGCTTCCATCTGCTTTTTCAGCTCGCTGATGCGGGTAATTGCTCCGCGCTCCTGCTGCCAGCGCGCACGCAGGCTACCAATATTTTCCTTCAAATCAGAGAGTTCCCGTTCAATCACTGCAGTTCGCTGCAGGCTGTTCGGGTCAGTTTCGCGCTTGAGCGCGGCTCGCTCGATCTCAAGCGAAGTTGCCTGCCGCTCCAGCTGGTCAACTTCGGTCGGCACAGAGCCAATCTGAATGGCCAGCGACGCTGCCGCCTCATCCACGAGGTCGATTGCCTTGTCGGGCAAAAACCTGTCTGAGATGTATCGATGAGACAGTGTGGCAGCCGCTACGATTGCCGAATCCTTGATGCGGACATTGTGGTGCGCTTCGTACTTTTCTCTGAGTCCGCGCAGGATTGCGATCGTGTCTTCGACATTCGGTTCCCCTACATAGACGATCTGGAAGCGCCGCTCGAGGGCCGTATCCTTCTCAATGTATTTGCGGTATTCGTTCAGCGTGGTGGCGCCAATGGCGCGCAGCTCTCCCCTGGCCAGGGCGGGCTTGAGCATGTTGCTGGCGTCGATGGCACCTTCTGCCGCACCCGCCCCAACCAGCGTATGCAGCTCATCGATGAAGAGGATGACCTTTCCATCGGACTCGTCGATTTCTTTGAGGACGGCTTTTAGCCGCTCCTCAAACTCCCCGCGAAACTTGGCCCCTGCCAGCATCGAACCCAGGTCGAGCGAAATCACCCGCTTGTCGCGCAGCAGATCGGGCACGTCACCCGAGACAATGCGGCGCGCCAGCCCCTCGACGATGGCGGTCTTACCCACGCCGGGCTCACCAATCAACACTGGATTGTTCTTTGTCCGGCGGCTCAGCACCTGGATCACGCGGCGAATCTCCTCGTCGCGTCCGATGACTGGGTCAAGCTTGCCACGCCGCGCGAGTTCCGTCAGGTCCTTGGCGTATTTTTCGAGCGCCTGGAACTTCGCTTCAGGGTTCTGGTCCGTCACCCGCTGGCTGCCGCGAACCGCTGTCAATGCCCTGAGGATGGCGTCATGCGTAGCTCCTACAGCCAGCAAGGCGTCTACCGCCGGGTCGCCCTTTTCGCGGGAAAGGCCCAGCAGCAGATGCTCCGTAGAGACATATTCGTCCTTGAAGTTGGCCGCCTCCTTGAAGGCCTGCTCTACCGCCTTATTGAGGCGGTTTGACAAGCCGGGCTGGCCTTGCGCGCCTGCGACACGGGGCAGCTTCTCCTCGATGGAGTGCAATTCCGCCTCCAGCCTCTCGGCAGGAACGCCGATTTTTTCAAGCACCGGCAGAATGACGCCTTCGCGATCACCGATGAGGGTGAGAAGCAGATGGACTGGCTGCAGCTCTGGATTACCCAGCTCTGAGGCTTGCGCGATGGCCTGCTGCATTGCCTCCTGCGACTTCACTGTAAGTTTGTCCCAACGAATTGCCATAGCGTACTCTCCCCTTCAAAAACCGGATCAGCGGCCCTGTGCTGCGGCCGCTGGTCCAACCTCATTTGCACTCCATAGAACAGCTCGAAGGTGTGCTCTTTTATGCCGCCGTAGCAATTTTGATCTGCCTGGGCTGCGCCGAAGCCTTTTTCTTGAGCTCCAGCTTCAATACGCCAGCGTTGTAGCTGGCCGTTACATTGTCGGTATCCACCGTGGTGGGCAGACTGAACGAGCGGAAGAAGCTGCCGTAGCGGCGTTCAATCCGATGGAAATTCTCTTCCTTTTCCTCTTTCTCAAACTTCCGTTCACCGCGGACGCTGAGCATCTGATTTTCTACGCGGACATCGATGTCCTCTTCCTTGATTCCGGGAATGTCCAGCTTCAACACCACCTTCTCGGCATCCTCAAACACATCAACCGCCGGGGTAAAACTGGCCGTAGTCACTGCTTCACTATCCCCGGCAAAATCCTGAAAAAGGGAGTTGACACGGTTCTGCAAAGAAGCAACTTCACGAATCGGGTACCAACGACTCATCGACATGATGGAAATCTCCTTGATTCAAGTCTCAATTTGGTGCAGCCGGGACAATGAGTGCCAGCCGCTCAACTAATCTAATGCAACTATAGCACATACAATTCATAAAATATGCGCGCTATACACTCACATTTGAATTTTTCTTCTCCGAATTCCTCGCGGACCGCCAGCTACCGCCTTCTCCAGGCATGGCATAGAAACAGAAAGGCCGCTCGATGCGGTTGCATCGAGCGGCCTGTTGCGATCTCTGGATTACGGAGGGGCTACACGGCAGCCAAAGCTGCTGCCTGGTCAGGATAAAGCCCGGCGTACTTGGTGATGCCTACCATTGTGAAGACCTTGTTGAAATGCGGCGAAAGTCCAAAAGCCAGCACCTTTTGGCCCCCGTTGGCAGCTTCCATCAGCAACTGGATCACCAGCGCGATGCCGCTTGAATTGATGTACTCCACCTTGGTGAAGTCGAGGAGAATTGTCTTCACAACGACCTTGTTGAGTGTCTGGTAAGTACCAATTACCGCTTCTCGCGAGGCCGAAGAAATGTCGCCTTCAAAGCGGAGAACGGTCACTGACTGGCCGGATGCGGCGGTCGTCTGGTCGATACGTGATTTTGTGTCGGTCTGCACTTGATTTCAGTCTCCCTGATGTCTTTGTTCTGTATGCGTCTGCTGCCTGATGAACCAGCTAGACCAAGTCTTTGTCTAAACGGATGACGAGGCGGACATAGCTGCCGCGCCCATTGGTGCCAACCACCCACTCTGCCTCGTCGACCAACGCCTGAATGAGGAACATCCCCATGCCGCGCGGGTCTTCTTCCCCATGCATCTTCTTATCGATATCCGGCTTGGTGGGCTGCTGTTTCATGCCCTTGCCGTCGTCCATCACCTTGACTTCAAGGGCGTCCGTGCCGGCAGAGAGAACTACGCCAACCGAGAGCTTTTCGTTCAGGCGGTTGCCATGTTCAATGGCGTTGATGCAGGCCTCGGCAATAGCCGTCTTCAGATCTTCAATCCGCTCAGGTCGAAAGCCCATGAGTTTGGCAACCGATGCTGCTGTGCTCATGGCTACCTTTTCAAATCCCAGCCGCGAAGGCAGCCTGACCTCGACCGTGGTGGTACGTGCAACGGCTGTGCTCATGCGTTCACCTTTCCCGTTGCAGCCTGAGCGGCAGGCGCATCCGCCGGCAGATGGCACAACACCAGAGCAGTCATGTCATCCTCCTGGGGTCCGCCGCCTGAAAAGCCGTGGATTGCGAGCCACAATGCATCGAGGATACCATCGGCTTGCTGTGTTGGAGTATGAGAAAACTCCTCCAGCAGCCGATCTTGTCCGAATTCTTCATCCCCGTGGAAAACTTCTGTCAATCCGTCGGTATAAAACAGCAGTCGGCTGCCTTTGCCGAGGGGTAGCCGCTGGCTTGAGTAGCGCATGCCGGGGAGGAGGCCGAGTGGGGTTCCGGCGGCCTCGATCTGATGCTGCACGCCATCCGGCGTAATCACAAACCCGGGGTTGTGCCCGGCGTTGACGATTTCGACCTCGCCTCGCTCCGGGTCAAGCCTCAGAAAGATCGCCGTGACGTAGCGGCGGCGCGCTTCCTCGCCCTCGCTCCAATGATGCTGATTCATCCGTGTGGCGAGCAGGTCGAGCGAAACGCCGGTGACGGCCATGGCCCGGAAAGCGGCGCGGAAGCTGGTAGCCATGATGGCCGATGCCAGCCCTTTGCCGGCCACGTCGGCGACGACCATGATGATTCCGCCCTCGGGCAGCTGGATGATGTCGACGTAGTCGCCACCCACCTCGTAGCAGGTTTGCGACTTGACGGCGATGGAGTAGCCGGAGATGGAGGGCATGCGCTGCGGCACAAGCGACCGCTGAATTTCGCGGGCGGCGTCGAGATCCTGCTGGACACGGGCCCATCGCAGGTTGCGCTCGTGATTGCGGGCATTTTCGAGAGCGACGGCGGCCTGGAGGGCGAGGCCTTCGAGAAAATCTGTTTCGTAGAGGGTGATGGGGCGGCCCTCGGGAGGAGCCACGATGAGGTCGGTCATCCGCTTGCCTTCGCGGTCGTCGAGGGGATAGGACTGGAGGCCGTTGCGGGAGCCGTCGGAGGGAAGCTGGGGCGCTTCGCCGTAGGACATCTCGGTGCCGGAAAACGCGGCTCCGGACATTTCGAGCTCGCGGACGACGATGCGGAGGACGGTTTCGAGGACTTCGTCTTCGCGGGTGGTGGAGTGGACCTGGCGGGAGACTTCGAGGAGGGCCTGAAGTCGGGCTACCTGCTGCTGGAGGTCCATGGTGTCGGAGATTTCGAGGGTCTCAATGGTTTCGGAGAATTCGATGGTATTGGTGATTTCGATCACTGGGTCGCAGGTCTGTGCCGGAGATTGCTCCGGGGAGAAGGTGGCGGTCTCGGTGGTTGCCGGGGGAATACCGGTAGCCATGCAGGAATCCTCCGTGGGGATGGGCAAATTGATGCGGGGAGGAGTGGGAAAGCTGCTCCCCGCATCACTAGCCTATGCTGTCACAGTTCGTGTGGGCTTGGAGCCGATCAGGCCATAATACGCGATGTACAGGTAGCAGATCATCGGCAGAACGAATGCGTGCTGAATGCCCACCTTGTCGGCCAGCGCGCCGAAGAGGAAAGGCACAACCGCGCCGCCTACTACGGCAGTCATGATCAGCCCGGAGCCCTTGCTCGTCATTGGCCCCAGGCCAACAATGCCCAGCGTGAAGATGTTGGGGAACATGATTGAGTTGAAGAACCCGCAAAGGATCAGCGCCCAGATGGCGACGTGGCCAGAGCTCACCATGGAGACCACCACCATGGCCGTTGCGGCAAAGCCAAAGATGCCCAGCAGACGGCCGGAAGGAATAAGGCTGACGAGCCACGCCCCAAGCAGACGGCCGACCAGCGCGCCACCCCAATAAAACGCAATCAGGCTCGATGCGGCCGCTGCGCTGGGAATGCCCTGCTGCTTGAAGTAGTTCACCATGATGGAGGCCAGGCCTACTTCAACGCCGACGTAGAAGAAAATGCCCAGTGCGCCAAGCACCGTGTGCTTGTAGCTCCAGATACTGCGGCTCAGAATCGGATCATTCTCGCTTCCCGGCCGGAACGACTGTGTGGCCGTGATGTGGGGCAGCCGCATGAAAGCAACAGCAAGGCCCAACAGTAGCAGGCCACCGGCAATCAACATATAGGGCACACGTACGGTGTCGGCAATGCCCGCCTTGGAAATCAGCTTTTCAGGGTCGGTGAGAATGAAGGCTCCGGCGATGAGAGGAGCGATGGTGCCGCCGATGGAGTTGGCTGCCTGGGCCAGGTTCAGCCGCACGGGTGCGCTCTTCTCTGGCCCCAGGATAGAGACGTAAGGGTTCGCCGACGTCTGCAGAGCGGTCACGCCTGCGCCGATGACAAACGAGGCGGTCAGAAACAGCGGGAAGTTGGTGTAGCTGGCTGCGGGAATGAACATCAGCGCGCCTACAACCTGCAGGAAAAGCGAGAAAACCATCGTCTTCTTGTAGCCGATTGACTCAATCAGCTTCGATGTAGGCGAAGCGAAGACGAAATACGCCAGAAAGAAGGCCGACTCGGCCAACATGGCGAGGCCGTAAGGCAAATCAAAAATCGACCGCAGGTGAGGCACCAGCGCCATGTTCAGATTCGTAATGAATCCAAAGATGAAGAACAACATGGTTACGGTGATAAATGGGCCCGTATAGCTGGGCGAGTTGGCGGCCCCGGTTGGTGCAGTGGATTTTGTAGCCATGATCTTTCGCTTCTCCGCTTCTTGTACAAATGTGGGCCACAGACCTGGCCTCTGGGAATTTTGAACACCGACATCGGGCGCATTTGAGGAGTCTATGCTTGACATACGCCGGTTTATTGGTTGCACACAACACTATACGGCAAACCCCTGTGTGGGGAAGCGTTCAATCGTTTGACTGCAATCTGATCTCTACAGAAGCTGAGAAGTTTCAGCTATTCTCAAGTAGTCGTTGGAGGATTGCGTGGCCTCAAATTCAGGTAATTCCTTTACCCCTTTCAAAAACGCCCGTACGAAGAAGGTGCTGGCCTGTCTGCTCGGCAACTGGCAGGCAGAGATGGAGGGCTACTACACCTATCTGGCACTTGCGGACCGCGAGACAGATGCGGTGCGGGCCCAGGTGCTGCGCCACTTAGCTGCTGCGGAGCTGGATCATGCCGCGCTCTGGGCCGGGCGTATCAAGGACCTGGGCGGGCCGGAGCCGGTTTACTCCGGCAGCCCGCATGGCGAGGCCGACTCGCTGGCCAGCCGCGCCGGGGGACCGCTGATGGCGCTGCGACGGCTGGAGATCGAGGAATCCCGCCACATCGCCAACTACGGTACGCAGCTCAAAGACCTGGGCGACGAAGGCTCAATCGCGATTCTGAACCACGTTATTGAAGACGAGAAGGACCATTACCGCGAACTCGGCTCCCTGCTGCGCGGCCGCACACCAGTCATCCAGGGCGGCAAGCAGATTGTCGACGCCAAGGGCTTGCTCGAAGAGCTCCTCGCCAAGCGCGACCATGGCAAGCCGCAGGCTGGCGCGTGGATCGGCGACGCGATCTACGGAGTCAATGACGGCCTTGGAGCGATTTTTGGCATCGTTTCCGGTGTCTCAGGCGCTACGGCTGGCAGCGGCAAATACGTGCTCATCGCAGGCATCGCGGGTATGGTTGCTTCGGCGCTTTCCATGGGCTCAGGCGCGTATCTGGCAGCCAAGAGCGAGCGCGAGATCTACGAGGCAGAGCTGCACCGCGAGCGCGAAGCAATTGAAATGAACCCCTCGGAAGCTCGGGAACTGCTCAGCCTCTACTACCAGGTCAAGGGGCTTCCGGAAGAAGACTCGGGCAGGGTTGTGGAGCATATTGCCAGCGATCCGGAGATGCTGCTCAAAGCACTTGCCTCGGAACGACTCGATACCAGCGAAGAGGGCCTGAAAGTGCCGTGGGTTTCGGCGACCTCGGGCGCACTTTCGACCGCTATCGGAGCCACCATCCCGATTATTCCGTTCTTTTTCATGAGCGGAACGGCGGCCATCATCGCGGCGGCTGTCATCTCGCTGATCGCGCATTTTGCTGTGGGTGCGGCAAAGTCACTGATCACGGTTCGATCATGGTGGTCTTCGGGCTTTGAAATGACCGCCGTTGGTGCCGTGGAAGGCGTTGTGACCTACGGCATCGGGCTTTGGCTGGGCACGCTTGGGGCTTAGGAACTACCCGCTCGGGCAGAACAGAAGACCCGATGCGGTATTCGGAGACGGGTGCTAACCGTTGAGAGTGCCGCGGTACACATCCACTGCCGTTGGTGCGCCAAGGATATATGCGGTCGTCGAAAACAGCTTCGTTCCCACCGAGGCTGTATCCCTGGCGACGATTGCCAACTGCCCCAGTTGATTATCCTGCGCGATGAACGTGGCAAGATTGCGTTGCACGCCCGCGGTAGAATCCATCGTGAGCCCGGTCAACTGGGTGAAGTTGTCCTGCTCTTTTTGCGTGAGCCGGTCGGCGAGGTCGCCCATCGACAAATCGCCCGGCTGTGGAACCGTACCTACTGCCATCGTGCGCCCTCCCTGTCACTGTACATTTGCTGCCGCAACGGCGGCGCTTAGAGCCTTGAGTTTCTCGCCCTTCGTATCAATATCCGGGTCCGTATCCGACATCGCTTTCCTTAAGAGTCTCAGCAACTCTTCACCTGTCGCATTGGCATCCGGGGAATACCCGGTGTCAATGAGAATGCTGTGCAGGGCCTTGATTGCGCTGTCTTTTTTCGCGTCATCTGTGCCGGCTAGTGCGGCTTTGAGACGCTCGTATGCGGTGCGATTGCTGATGGATTGTTTCACCGGAGTCATTTGCGCGATTGCATCATTCAGCTTTCCGGCACCGACTTTCGCGTCCGCGCCTGCTGTAGTGGCGATCTCGACGAGGGCCGAGGGCACTGTTCCGGCGTAATAGAAATCGACCAGGTCAATCCACGCGGCCTCCAGCGGATAGCTGACCACATCACGCGTGCCGAGGCTCAGAATCAGCTGCGCCTGCTTGGTTTTGCGGGTGGCACGCATCTGCGAGAGAAGTGCTTCAGTGGTTTTTTCGCGATACCAGTTTTTGTCGTAGGAGAGCCGGGTACCCTGAAAGGCCGAGAGCGATGCTGCAAGAATGTCTTTGACGTCACCCACGCCCACCACGGTCGTTGCCGCCGTAATTCCAAGTTGAATCGCGTCGCTGGCGGTCTCAAACGTGGCTCGCTGGGATGTGAGCCGCATCTCAAACTGCCCGTAACCGGACTCAACGTCGGCCATGACGCGGTAGGCAATCTGGTTGCGCAGGGCCTGCGCCCCAGCCAGATCTTTGCTCTGAATCGCTGCGTGATAGGCGTCGGCATCTCGCTTGAAGTCTGCCTGGCTGTAGATCAGGAGCGATGGCGCAGACAGCTCCCTGGGTAGCCTTGGACCCATGGTCGATCCGCAGCCCGCAGCCATTAACAGCAACACGGAAAAGCCCGCAGCACCCAAGCAGCGCATTATTCGATTCTGCATTTCGAGTCACACTCGCACAAGGATTGCCATCGCGGCCAGAGGAATGGACACGATAAAGAGAATGCGATAACTCTGATTCAGCGGTAAGAATGTGTCAAGCCCGCGTGGAAGTATTTTCAGCGACCAGCTCGCGAGCTGCGCCCCGCCCCAATCGGATGCAATCGGAAATGCCGATGCCGTCGTAGGCATTCCCGGCCAGCCGCAGTCCGGGCAGCTCGCTCAACCTATTCTGTATGCGAATCTGACGATCTTTGTGTCCCACCGCATATTGCGCCATCGCCCGCGGCCACCGGGTAATCTCCACACGCTCTGGCGCAACGGAGATCTGCAGAATCTCGAACAGCTCCTTCCGCACGATGCGAGTCAGAACTTCGTCCGACTCCGCCAGCAACCCGGCATTCCGGGCTCCCCCCAAGAAGGCCCGCAGAACGGTCTTGCCGACCGCAGTCCGCCCTGGAAACTTGCGATGGAGAAAAGTGCATGCGAGCATTGCGCGCCCCTCGACCACCGGCACGAGAAAACCGAATCCTGGTGGCAGCGCGTCAAACTCCGCGCCGTCGTACATCAGGTTCACGGTAATTGAAGAGCTGTAGGGGATTCCGCCCAGCTCCTCTGCCAGAGCGCTATCGACGCCACCCAGCAGATTTGCTGCAGACCACGCGGGCGTAGCCACAATCACCGCATCAAACAGATCCTCTGCCAGGCCCTCAGCCACGCCCTCTGCGCCCACCAGCGCCCACTGTGCGCCGACGCGGCTCAGGCCGCCAATCGGGCTCTGCAGATGCAGCCGCGAAGCGTCAAGCCGCCCCACCACGGCATCCACTAGTTGCTGCAATCCATTGCGAAGTGTCGTAAACAGCGGCCGCGGCTCGGCAACCTTGCCGCTTGACGACGCAGCTGCCTTGGCCTGCGCAGCAGCCCGCATTCCAGCCAGCATTCCTTTGGTAAGAGAGCCGTACTTTGTCTCAAGCTCGACCATTCGCGGTAAAACTGCCTGCGCACTCAACTGGGCTGAATCGCCACCATAAATGCCTGAGAGCAGCGGGTCGGCGAGCCGGTCTACAGCTTCCTGCCCGTAGTGTCGCTTTACCAGCGCAGCCACCGATTCATCGCCGACATGAGGGCGCGGCGGATGAAGGAGTTCCAAACCCATCCGAATCTTCGTCGGCCAGCTGAATAGCCCAGTCAACGCGGTCGGCAGCAACTTGGTCGGCACCAGAAACATGAGCCCATCGGGTAGCGCAACCAACCGCTTCCCCACCAGAATGAATGTCTTGCGCTCGGCATCATTGGACCGAACCAGATCATCGCCCAGCCCCAGTTCCCGGCAAAGCTCGATGGCCGCGGGTTTCTCTGTCAGGAACGAGTCCGGCCCAAGTTCCAATACAGTCTGTTCCGCTCCTGGCCCGTTGACCACCATTGACGCAATGACACCGCCCAGCCGCGGCCCAGCCTCATACAGCTCATACTCAACAGGAACGCCTGACTGCCGGGTCTTCTCCAACTCATACGCAGCCGCCAGGCCAGCAATGCCACCACCGATAATCGCGATTCGCATAGTGCCAGTCTAAGCCAGCCGCATGGGGGCCACTGTGATGCCCGGCACGCCCACTACTTCACCGCGCAGGCTTTACCTCCGCACAATGCCCCGGTTATGCCCTTGCCCTCGGTCAGCGTGTAGATGCGGTCCACCGCAGGGAGCCGCACCGTCTCCTTCAGTCCCGAAGGCCAGTGAATCTCAGCCGTCCCCGCATCCGCCGCATCCCCCAGTCCAAAATGCGCGCGCGGGTCGTTGGTCGAAATGAAACTCCCCCCGCTCAGCACATCCTCGCGCTGGCGTATCCCGTTGGCGACCAGATAAATCGTCGCGCCCACCGCGTCGCGCGGACCCTTTGGCCCGCCAACCAAGCGCAATTCAACCCAGTGATGTTGGTTCTGACTGACATTTTTGAGCAGCACTGCAGGCCCATCGATGGGGTTGATGACGACATCGATCTTCCCGTCATTGAACAGGTCTCCAAAAGCCGCTCCGCGCCCGGGCGTCACCACCGCCAGCCCTGAACCCTTGACAGGGGGAACATACTCAAACTTCTCCCCCTTCAGGCTGTGAAAGAGCAGCGGCCGCTGCGCATAGGTGGTGCCCCAGTCATGTTGGTCTACCTCCGGGTACACATGCCCGTTGACCATGAAGATGTCTTTCCAGCCATCGTTGTCGTAATCCACCAGCCCCGCGCCCCAGCCGAGAAACGGCACCGGGATCTGGGCGATTCCCACCTGGTCGCTTACATCTGAAAAATTCAAATCGCCGTTGTTGCGATAGAGAACCTTGTAATCGTCGGAGAAATCAGTCACCAGCAGGTCGAGGAAGCCTTTGTTGCGTGTGTCGCCAACGGCCAGGCCCATGGAGGCAATCTCGCGGCCATCCTTGTTCAGCGCAAAGCCTGAGACATAACTCTGGTCTTCAAAGGTGCCGTCGCCCTTGTTGACATAGAGATAGTTTGGCGAGGAATCATTAGCCACCAGCAGGTCTACCTTGCCGTCGTTATTGACATCGGCAAACACGGTCGTAAAGCCGTAGTAATTGCCGGGGTCGGATACGCCCGCTTTGACGCTGACATCGGTAAATGTGCCGTCGCCGTTGTTATGGAAGAGATGATCCGGCTCGCCGGGCAAGCCGCGGGGCCCGCACATGACAGGCGCGCCGCGTAACTGGCAAAAGGCTCGCGGGGCAGTGCCGTCGCCGGCGAGGGGCTGATTTTTAACGTCGTAGTGCAGATAGCCTGAGACGAACAAGTCGAGACGCCCATCGCCGTCGTAGTCTCCCCAGGTGGCTCCGTCAGACCAGTTTCCGAGAGTAACTCCAGCCTTTTCTGCTACATCGGTAAAGGTGCCGTCGTGGTTGTTGTGAAAGAGGCGATTTTTACCGAAATTCGCGACAAAGATATCGGGCCAGCCGTCGTTGTCGTAGTCTGCAATGGCCACGCCAAAGCCCCAGCGGTCGTTGGCTACTCCCGCGCTGGCCGTAACATCGGTAAATGTGCCGTCATGGTTGTTGTGAAAGAGCGCGGCGTGTGGGGCAAGTTCCTTGCCCTCCAGAGCCTTGTACGTCGAACCGTTGACTAAGTAGATATCCAGCCAGCCGTCGTTGTCGTAGTCGATCAGGCCGACGCCGGAGCCGTCTGTTTCGAGGATGTATTTCTTCTGCGGCGTGCCCATGACATGCTGCCACTTGCCCAGTCCTGCCGCCTGGGTAACATCTTCAAAGACAACCAGACCGGAAGCGACAAAGCCGCCGGCGGTAATCGGGCGCTTCTCGGCGTCGTAGACGGCGGCATGCGGTGGGCCTGTGGCGTTTCCGCCGGCCTGGGGATTCTGCTGCCCCTTTGCCGCAGATACGAGTAGGCTCAGCACAATCATTCCGGTGGACAAGCTGGGTCTCTTCGTCATAGGCATTTACTTTTCCGCCGGCGCGGCCACCGTGCCCTCTGCCTCACACGGCTTCCCACCGCAGAGTGCGCCGGTGATGCCTACACCCTCGGTGATGGTGTAGATCCGATCCACTCCCGGTAACTTGACCATCTGCTTAGCGCCTGAGGGCCAATGAATCTCAGCCGTGCCTGGATCCGTTGCTTCGCCCAGGCCAAAGTGCAGCCGTTGGTCATTCGAGGAAATATAACTGCCGCCGCTCATCACATCTTCGCGGTGGGTCTTGCCATTGACCTTCATATAAACCGACGCGCAGATTGCGTCGCGGGGACTCTTTGGCCCGCCTACCAGCTTCAACTCAACCCAGTGATGTTTGTCTGGATTGACATTCCTCAGCAGCACGGCAGGCCCGTCAATGGGATTGATGACAACATCGATCTTTCCGTCATTGAACAAGTCACCAAAAGCCGCACCGCGGGCTGGAATCACGTCTGCCAGCCCAGTGCCGAGGACTGGCGGGACAGGCTCGAATTTTTCACCGTTCAGGTTGTGAAACAGCAATGGCCGCTCTGCATAGGTCGTTCCCCAGTCATGCTCATCCGCATCGGGATAGACATGCCCGTTGGCGATGAAGATATCCTCGAGACCATCGTTGTCGTAGTCCATGAATGCATCGCCCCAGCTGAGAAAAGGAATGCTGGCCTGGGCAATGCCCGCACGATAACTTACGTCAGTAAAGCTGGCGTCTCCATCGTTGTGGTAGAGCACCTTGTAGTCGTCAGAGAAATCGCTGTCGATGATATCGAGCAGTCCGTTGTTCTGATAGTCGCCGACGCCGAGGCCCATGGACGCAATCTCGCGGCCATCCTTGTTGACGGCAAATCCTGAAACGTAGCTGTCATCTTCAAACGTGCCATCGCCCTTGTTGATGTACAGATAACTTGCCACGGAATCGTTTGCAACCAGCAGATCCGGCTTCCCATCTCCATTGAGGTCAACAAAGATCGATGTGAACCCATAGGCGTTCGTTGGGTCGTTCACTCCGGCCTTCACGCTCACGTCTTTGAACGTGCCGTCGCCGTTGTTATGAAACAAGTGGTCAGGCTCACCCTGCAAACCCCGCGGCCCGCACATTCCGACCACGCCCCTGAACTTGCAGGTTGCATAACCTACTTCCTTGTTGCCGCTCTCGGGCAGATGATTGCGGTCAAAGTGAATGTAGCCCGAGATAAACAGGTCCAGCCGGCCGTCCCCGTCATAATCGCCCCAGGTCGCCCCGGCTGACCAGTTGCCCAGAGTGATGCCCGCCTTCTCTGCGACGTCAGTAAACGTGCCGTCGTGATTGTTGCGGTAGAGGCGGTTCTTGCCGTAGTTCGTTACCACCAGGTCAGGCCAGCCGTCGTTGTCAAAATCGCCGACTGCAACGCCAAAGCCCCAGCGGTCGTTGGTCACGCCGGCCTTGGCTGCCACGTCGGTAAAGGTACCGTCGTGGTTGTTGTGAAACAAGGCGGCGTGGGGTGGTGTCTGCTTGCCGTCGAGCGCGTCAAATGTCGAGCCGTTGACCAGGTAGATGTCCAGCCAGCCGTCGTTGTCAAAATCAATGAGGCCGACACCCGACCCGTCTGCGTCGAGAATATATTTCTTTGCAGGCGTCCCCATCACGTGTGTCCAGGCCCCGATGCCCGACGACTTTGAAATGTCGGAGAACACTACCGGCCCCGTGGTCACAAAACCGCCGGCCGTGATTGGCCGATGCTGCTCATCATAGACAGGCTTGGCGGCAGCGCCGGTTGAGTTGCCCCCCATTGTGCTCATGCCAGAAACCGCACCCGCGCCATCCGGAGCCTGGGGCGGAGCCGGAGTTGGAGGCGTCTGCGCCACGGCAAATGAAGCCGGAATAAGTGCGGCCACCAACCATCCGCTTCGAAGAATTTCGGTAAAACGCATGTGCCGCAACCAGTGTCTCCCGAGGCAAAGTTTACCCTACAGCGACTGCAATTGGCTTACTGCGGGATTCTTCCGGTTGCGCTACGCCCCCGGAAACGATAGTTTGGTTGGCACAACACAAAAACCGCCAAGCGGCCAGCTTTACCCTGCGGAGATTCCTTTTGACCAGCACAGTCGCCTCACCCGGCACCATTTCGGCCACCAAACCGGCACGCCTCATCTCAATCGATGCCCTGCGCGGCCTCACCATCGCCTTCATGATCATGGTCAACAACAACGGCAGCGACCGCGCCTGGTGGTTCATGAAACATGCCGAATGGAACGGCTTGACACCAACCGATCTGGTCTTCCCCACGTTCCTGTTCGTCGTGGGCGCGTCCATTGTCTTTGCCTTTGAGGCTCGCCTGGCCAAGGGGGCAACCCGCAGCCAGCTCGCCTGGCAAACGCTGCGCCGCGCCACCACGCTGTTTGCCTTTGGCCTCATTGTGAACAACCTTGGTCTGGTGCTGAATGGCTTTCCGCAGCTGCACCTCGACTCCTGGCGCATCTACGGCGTGTTGCAGCGCATCGCCATCTGCTACCTGCTGGTCGGCATCTTTTATCTCTGGGATCGCCGCTGGCAAACCAAGGTTGCAGCCGTCGTCGTGGCACTCATCAGCTACTGGATTCTGATGCGCTGGGTGCCCGTACCGGGCGCGGGCATGCCGGGTGTTGATGTTCCCTTTCTCGACAAGGACCAGAACCTGGTGGCGTGGCTCGACCGCCAGATTTTTCCCGGCAAAATGCTCTACGAAACCACCCGCGACCCTGAGGGCCTGCTGAGCGATCTGCCCGCCCTGGGCACGGCACTGATCGGGCTGCTGGCCGGCCTGTGGATGCGCAGCAAGCACACCGTCAAGACCAAAGCAATGGAGCTGGCGCTGTTTGGGCTGGGGCTCATTCTTGTCGGCGCGGCCTGGTCGGAGTGGTTTCCGGTGAACAAGAAGCTCTGGACGAGCTCGTATGTGCTGGTGGCGGCGGGTATCTCGATGAGCCTGCTGGCGCTGTTTTTCTGGATCATCGAAGTGAAAAACTGGCGCGGCAAGTGGACATGGCCGTTGCTGGTACTGGGGTCGAACTCGATTGCCGCGTACATGATTTCAGAGACGCTCGGCACATTTCTTGACCTGATCCATCTCACCTGGAATGGACGGCGGATCGGGCCGCTGGGGTACCTGAACATGAGCGTCTTCTACAAAATCCCAAACGACGGGATTAGCTCGTTTGCTTACTCGTTCTTCTTTCTGATGATCTGCTTTGTGCCGGTATGGATCATGTACCGGAAGAAGATTTTTTTGAAGGTGTGAGCGGAGCGGGGCTAACGTTGTCAGCGGCGTTAGCGGTGCTGGACATTGCACCGCTAACGCCGCTTGCTGGATTCACTTCACATCGAAGCTGGTCTCGGCCGAGGCCAGGGAGCTGCCGCCGACCCACACCTTGTACGTCGTCGGCTCGACTACCGGCCTGCTCTCGACGTTGTAGAAGCTGAGCTCGTTGAAGCCGAGGGGAAACTCGACGTGTTTGCTTTCGCCCGGCTGCAGGGTGACGCGTTCGAAGCCTTTGAGTTCGCGGACGGGCTGCTCGACCGAGGCTGAGGTGTTGCGCAGGTAGAGCTGGACGACTTCGGTTCCGGGGACGCTGCCGGTATTTTTCACATCTACACTTACTCTCAGTGCCCCATGCCCATGCTCCAGATCGACCCTGCCGATCGCAGGACGATCCAGCGTCGGCTGACCGTAGCTGAAGCGGGTGTAGCTGAGGCCCCAGCCAAAGGGGAAGAGTGCAGAGTTCTCTTCGTCGAGATACCGCGACATGAATTTTTCCGCCGAATTTGCAGGCAGGTGTGTCAGGTCGCCATGCGCCGGACGGCCGGTGGGCAACTGCGCGTAGTAGAGCGGCTCTTGCCCGACGGCGCGCGGGAAGCTTGAAGGCAGCTTGCCCGAGGGGTTCACATCGCCCATGAGCACGTCGGCGACGGCGTTGCCGCCCTCCATGCCGGGAAACCACGCTTCGACGATGGCCGGAACATGCTCTGCCGCCCACTTGATGGTGCTGGGTCGCCCGGTGAACATGACCAGAATCAACGGCTTGCCGGTCGCGGCGACAGCTTCGAGCAGGTCCTGCTGGTGTCCCGGCAGGTCGAGTTTGGTTCGGCTGCTGGCCTCGCCAGTCATCCAGTCTGCGCTTTCCCCAAGGGCGAGAATGGCCACATCGGCCTGCTTTGCCGTTGCGACCGCCTCGGCAATCGTCTTGTCGTCGTCCGGCAAAGGCTCGGCCTGGTTTGCAGTAGCGCCTTCACCTGTAAAGCTCGCATGTTGGATGATGCCGGCATCGGCACCGGTGAGAATTCCGCAGCCGGGGGCGTAGAGGAGCTGAGCACCGAGTCGCTGCTGCAAAGCTGTGCGCAGCGAAACGGCGAACTTAGCGTCGCCCTGCCCGGCCCAGGAGCCGAGCATGTCTTTGGCGTCATCGGCGAGCGGCCCGAGCAGGGCCACCTTACCTTTGGCTTTGAGCGGCAGCAGCGAACCGATGCCCTCGACTGGGTCATTTTTGAGCAGCACAAGGGTCTCTGCCGCGACGGCGCGCGCCTGTGCCCGGTTTGCCGGGGAGGGCTGGTACGGCGGCGTTACCTCGGTATAGGGATGTTCAAACAGGCCCAGCGCAAACTTGACCCGCAGAACGCGCCGCGCGGCCTCATCGACTACCGACTCTGGAATCGCCCCTGAACGGACCTGCGCGGCGATGGTGGTGGCATAGAGATTGCCCTCCATGTCCATGTCAACGCCGGCGGTGAGGGCCTTGCGGGCAACGGTCGAGCCGTCGGGGCCGATGGCGTGGTTGAGCAGCTCTGAGACTGCGCCCCAGTCTGAGACTACGAAGCCGTCAAAGCCCCATTCTTTGCGGAGGATCTGGGTGAGCGTGTAAGGGTTGGCGCTGGCCGGGACGCCGTTGATGGAATTGAAGCTGGACATCAGCGTCGCCGCTCCGGCCTCGACCGCCGCACGGTAGGTGGGCAGATAGACCTGGCGGAGCGTGATGTCGCTCATGTCGGTGGCGTTGTAGTCGCGCCCGGCGATGGCCGCGCCGTAGGCGGCAAAGTGCTTGACCGAGACGGCGACGGAGTCTGGCTTGCCGAGGTCGTCCTGCTGATAGCCGTGGACCCAGGCGCGGGCGATGGCCGAGCCGAGGTAGGGGTCTTCGCCGGCTGACTCAACGATACGGCCCCAGCGGGCGTCGCGGGCGATGTCGACCATGGGCGAGAAGACCCAGGCGATTCCATCGGCGCGGGCCTCGACGGCGGAAGTGCGGGCTACGCCCTCGACCAGCTTTGCATCCCAGCTCGCGGCGAGGCCGAGCGGCACGGGAAAGGTGGTGCGCTCGCCGTGGATCACATCCATGCCAAAGATGAGGGGGATGTGTAGCCGCGATTTTTCCATGGCGATGTGCTGATACTGGTTGGTCTTTTCGGCCGTGGTGAGGTTGAGCATGGAACCGATCTTGCCCTGCTCAATCAGCTCTTCATAGCTCTGCTTAGACCCTACCGGCCCGGTGGCAAAGCCAGCAGAAAACTGGACCAACTGGCCAATTTTCTCCTCCAGCGTCATCTGCCTGAGCAGCTTATCAACGCGCGCATTCAGCTCTTTTGAAGCCAGTTGCGCATTGGGCGCAGGTGGGCGCTGAGCGAGCAAAGGCAGCGTGGAAACAAAGGAAACAGCAAGCAACGAGGCATAGACAGAGGTAAGTCGGAATGGTCGATTCATGGCGACTTCATACTATCGCCTCACCTGCCGCAGCCGCTATCCCGAATCGACTGCTGATTCCGCTGCTTGCTGCGCTTACCGCATCTACTGGATCGGCGGCACATCGGTCGCATCCCCCAACAGTTCCCAGCGCTGCAGGGCGATGGGGACATTCCCGTTGGTCCAGACAAAGTCGTGAAAGGCCTGCAATGAGAAGGCTGACCCCTGCTGCCGCCGCGCATCGGCAAGCATCTGCATGATCTGCACCTTGCCAATCTGGTAAGTGATGGCCTGCCCTGGGGTGCTGGCGAACATCGCCGCCTCGCCCACGGCCGTCTTCTTGTCCATTGGCACGGTGCTCGCAAGGTATTCGGCCGCCTGCTGGAGCGAAAACTGACCGAGAGCCAGCTTTACATCCACCTCGACGCGCAGCGCCCTGAGGCGCATGAAGCTGTCAATGATCTCCCGCGTGCGAGGCCGGTCTTCAAACAAGCCCGCCTGCAGCATCATTTCTTCGGCATAAAAGCCGATGCCCTCATTGGCCCCTGAATCGTAGTAGTGCCGCCGAATCGGGTCGGCCTGATGCCACCCGAGCGCAAGCTGAAAGTAGTGCCCCGGCACACCTTCATGGACGATGATGGGCCGGGGATCTTTGGCCGTCGACAGGAAGAAGTATCCGAGGCTTGGGCTCGGGGTATGAATGTAGCTGGTGCCCGGCTCGGTCAGCCGACCGGGGCCGGTAAGGTCGTCGGTGACGCCAAGGTCTTCAAAGGGTTCGAGATACTTTGGCAGCAATTGGTTCTGGTAGTGCCGCATCCAGTCGGGGACGGTGAGGATTTTTTGCTCGGTGAGGAAGCGCCGGACGCTGGCCTCGTCCAACCGCTCCTGCTCAATCTGCGCCGCTGCGCTGGGGAAGATGGTCGCGGGGGGCTTGCCTGCCAGCCGCCCCTGCTCATACGCCTCAAAGGAAACAGCCCGGCTCCACTCCTGACGGCTGAGGGCCAGCATTTCCTCTGGCGTGTACGGGATCAGCGCTACGTTCCTGAGGAACCAGAGATAGTTTTCGCGGCCAATTGCTGTTTCAGTCTTTGCCCCGGCCAGCTTTGTCTGCAACCATGCGCGATAGTCGACCAGTGCTTTTGCCGCTGGCCCGGCTGCGGCCTTGAGTGCGGTGGCGTTTTCCGGGGTCAGCTCTGGAGTGAGCGCGGCAACTGTTGCCTGCATGCGCCCGACAACATCGTCGAGGCCGTCGATGGCGAGCTGCACAAAGGGTTGCCGCATGTCGGTGAGATTGGCCTTGCCGTCGCTGAGCGTGGCCGGAATCTGCCGCATCCGGGCGACAATCTCCCCCTGCCGCGCGGCAGAAAAGGGCGGTGGCGGCAGCAGCAGCACAAAGACCGAACCGACGGTCTGGTCCACATAAAAGCCGGGGTTGCGCTTCCAGTTCTGCTCGAGGGCGAGCTCCCAGCGCACTCGGGCAATGGCCGCGCCGACCAGCCGGTAATCGACCTGCTCGGGGACGGTTGAGTTTGCGGCTGGCGTCAACGCATGCCAGCGCTGTTCAAATTTGGCCAGCGCGTCAAGTCGCGTCGCGACGGTCGCCGCCGCCCAATCCACCCGGAAGCCGACGGGCCGGTCGATGCGGGGAATATCGTCGTTGGTGAAGGGCTGCTCAGCGGCCCGCCACTGCCAGAAGCTTTCGCTGAGCTCGGCCAGCGTCTCCGCGCTGGCCACCTGGCCCAGACATACCAGCATCAACAACGCAAACCCAATCCGCCGCAGAACCATCGCCCGCCTCCGTATTTTCAGAATGAGTCGTCAGTGTATCCGACATGCGGGGCAGTGCCGAGCCCGCGCCCAATGCAGTAAGCTTCTCTGCAACGAATCTTTGCTGGAGCTATCCCATGCGTGTAACTGGAATTGTGACTTCACTGACCGCCCTTGCAGCCTGCTGTGCGCTCGGGATAGCAGCCTCCGCGCAGACGATTCAGATCAACCGCGAAAACAAGACCATCGCCATCAGCACCACCGACGAAGCGACAGCGACCGCCGATGTGGCCGCGATCACGATTGGTTTTAGCATCTACAAGCCCGACGCTGACTCGGCGACACTGGAAGGTAGCCGTCTCTCCCATGCGATCATGGACGTCTTTCACAAGGCTGGCGTGGAAGACAAGAGCATCGAAAGCGTTTCCCAGGGCCTGAACAGGAACACCAATTTTGACGATAAAGAATCCGCTGTCCAGCGCGCACAGCGGCAATTCCATTTCAGCCAAACTTGGGAAATCACCGCAAATCCAAAAGATGCCGCTCCCATCCTGCGCCTTGCTTTGGCTGCGGGAGCCAATGAAAGCGGCAATATCGATTGGCGATTCTCTGATCGCAAAGCCCTGCAGGCTCAAGCCGCCGCAAACGCCTTGGTCAAGGCACGTGCTGTTGCGAACCAGATGGCAGACGGGTTGCACGTCAAACTCGGGGCACTTATCTACGCTAGTAACGAGACACCGAACGCCAAGCTCTACTTCGTTCGCAAGAATGGCACCTACACCCTGAACACTTCATCCGCTGAGATTGGGAATACCATCATGACCGCCCCTCCTCTTGAAATCCGTCCGCAGACGATTCGCGAAGAGGCGACGGTCTACGCGGTCTTCGCCATCGAGTAACGCCGTCGTTTGCCGGTTACTGCCGCTCAGCCGCCAGAAAGACGACTACGCCGCCGAGCAGTGCCAGCATTGCCACGCCGGGAACGAGCATTGGCATGCTCTCCAGACCCTTTGCCGACAATGCTGGCAGCAGCGTCTCCAGTCGAAAGCCCTGCCACTGCCCCAGCCCGGCAAACCAAGAACTCAGGCCGGAACCTAGTCCTGAACCTGCTGTCGCCCACCACGCCGCACCATTCTGAGCTTGTATCACCACAAACCCTGCGGCAACGGTGGCGAAGAGCGCGAGCGCGAAGACCTGCGCACCAAAGATGGGCCGCGCTATTCGTTCGACTGCCTCGTTGCGTCGGCGCAGTTGTGCACGCCACCACAGGATTCCCGGCGAGGGCAGCACGGCCGCCCGCGCCGACGCCGCGCTGGCCCGCCGAAAGGCCCCGGTGACGAGCACCAGGTCGCGGCAACTGCGGCAGGTCTCGACATGGCCGCCCAGCTCTGCGGGGCACGCATGCGGCCATCGACCTGCCTCAAGCAGCGCCCTGACCTCGGGCTCGAATTGGCAACCTGTGAAAGTCATCGCGCGCGGCCTTCCTGTGAGGTTTGTGTGCCCTGCTCCCGCAAGATCGCGGCAATCTTGCGCCGCGCACGGAACAACAGCAGCCGGATACTGGCCGTGCCGAGCCCAGTGACCTCGGCAATTTCCTTGTGCGAATAGCCCTCGGCATGCGCGAGCCACAGGATCTGCCGGTCGCGCAGCCGCAGCTTGGCCAGCGCCGGGCCGAGTACGGCCTGCGAATCTTCGCGTGCCTCATCTGCTGAAGCAGCGAAGTACTCTTCCGGCACTTCGTCAATTGACCTGGCCCGGGGTTTGCGCCAGTGGTCTTTGAGTAGATTCGTAGCAATCTGAAAGAGATACCGGCGGCTGGCGACCTCACCGTCCTCCGAAGCAGGGGCACCCCGTGCGCACAAAAAGCGCACAAAGCTCTCCTGCATCAGGTCGTCGGCCAGGCCTGGGTCCCCTGAAACCCGCGCCAGGTACGCCCACAGCGGGCGCGCCGAGCGCAGGTAAAAGGCGGCAAAGGCATCGCCATCCATGCGCAGGGCAGAGAGGCCCAGCTGGTCTACAGCCAGCGAAGCCTCCCCGGCCTTCGAGTTTGGAAGCACAAACTCCCAGATCAATCCGACCGCCCTCTCGTTACTGCACGCGACGCTCACCGCTCGTTACGATCCTGAGCCGTCAGCCCACGCTGCCCATTGCCAGCCTCTGGCATCAGGCCCAGCCGACCGGCCAGCACCCAGGTAATCCCTGCAGAAACAATAAACCCAATCCCCGGCATCAACACCAGCACACCCAGGACCCGCATCGGCACTTCCATATCCGCCTGCGTATGCCGCAGAAGCAGAAAACCAAGGCCCAGTAGCAGGAGCACAATGCCGATCTGCAACGGATTGAGTACGCGCGCGACTGCGTTGGGCATCGGCTGCGTTGGTTCAAAGTCCACCGGAATCGGCGCTGCCTCAAGGAACCGCCTACCCGCATCTGTATTCATATACGTAAGCAACTCGTCGCTGGTGCCAAACTTGTCAATCAGCTTGCCGTGTACCTCGGTTTGCAGCTTGAAGATGCGCCCCCAGCGGCGGTTTTCAAGAAACTGCCGGATCAGCCAGAGAAGTGCCCCGAGGACACATACAAAGATGACAAAGGGCCCACCTTGTTCAATGATCATCTCCATCCCTGACCGCTCATAACGGGGTTGCACCAGTTCGGGCCAAACCGCCCGCTCGAGCGCCTGGTCTTGCCCGCCGTCATGATCCTTGAGCTTGGTGAAGAGGTAAAAATCAGGATTCAGTCCAATTTCCGGATGGCTGTCAAGGTACTGGGCCAGTTGCGGATTGTTGCGCCGGACGTACTCCTGATTTGACAGCAGCGAAGGGTCCCGCGCGACGACTGTGGTCAGCGTCGGGCTGAGCTTAAGCAGCCGGATCAGCTCCTCCTGGGTGGCGGCCAGGTCTTTGTCTGAAATCACGGCAGCAGGAGCTGCATGGGCCGCGGGCGTGGCGGTGGCGGGGTGAGTCTGCGCCCCGGCCAGAACTGCAGACCCGCCTATCAGAATCGTTGAAAGTGTCAGTAAACTCGCCGCCCGGCGGGCGCTTTTGAACCATGTATGCATTGCAGGTCTCCTCAGAATTTTAGGTCAATCCCTGGCCGGTGAGCGAAGCCGCTCTCAGCCATCTGCCCATACAACGAATCAGGGCTGAGTTTGGTTAACAGAAAATCTTTCCCGCTCATTTTGCGGGCAGGAACGGCATCCCTTAGGCTGATACCAGCATGGAATTCTCGATTCGCCCCGCCCAGGAAGCCGATATTGCCACCCTGCACGCGCTCATTGAGGCCTCAGTTCGCGGCCTGCAGGCTGGCGACTACACGCCCGCGCAGATTGCCGGGGCGCTTGGCACGGTGCTGGGGCTGGATACCCAGCTCATCTGCGACCAGACCTACTTCGTGGCCGAGACCGTTGAAGCCGAACCGAAAATCGCGGGCAGCGGCGGCTGGTCCAAACGCAAGACGCTCTTTGGCGCGGATCAGGCAGCAGTACGTGAGCCGGAACTGCTCGACCCGGCCGTCGATGCGGCGAAGATTCGCGCGATTTTTGTTCACCCGGAATACGCGCGACGCGGTCTGGGCACGCAGATCCTGGCCCACGTCGAAAGAGCCGCCTACGAAGCTGGCTTTTGCCATTTCGAGATGGGCTCGACGCTGACCGGAGTGCCGCTCTACACGCTGAAAGGCTACCGCGCGGTTGAGCAGATCGCCGTCCCGCTCAACAACGGCGAAGCACTCCCCATCGTCAAGATGGTCAAGATGGCAAAAATGGGCGAGCCCTGAGTTCTGCAACTCCCCTCGCCGTTGTATCGTCATGTACAGAGATGGCTACCAACGTCGAAGCACCCAAAGCCGCCAGCCCTTCTGTTGCGCGCAACCTGCGTTCCTTGCAGCCCCAGCCCGAGGCTGAAGAGCTCTACCGCCGCTGGCTCAGCTTTCTCGACGAGGAATTCACGCGCCACCAGGCTGCTGAGCGCCGCGCTGAAATCGTGCGCGACCAGCTCTTCCAGCTCTATCTGGGGCGGCCACACGGCGGAAAACTCAACTTTACCCTGACCAGCGAACTGCCCCTGAACGTGCTGCAGCTTTCGCTCGACCCCGGCAACATTACCCTTGAGGCGCAGCACTTTGCCGACGTTGACCCGGAGCGTTTTGCCCGCAGCAAACCGCTGCTGTGGTTCTGGCAGATGTTTGACCGGTCTCCCATTGGGCTGAATCACTGGCTCGGCATCCGCTTCCGCTGCATGCTGGGGCACCACCTCTTTGCGCACATGGGCAAGGGCGTGCGCATCGACCACGGCGTCGAACTGACCTATGGCTACAATCTTTCGATTGGCGACGGGGTCATCATCCGCCATCGCGCTTTGCTTGATGACCGCGCCCAGATCACTCTGGGGCAGGGAGCGGTGATTGGCACGTATGCACGCGTTTATTCCCATTCGCATGACAAGCACGACTACGACAAGGTGGTCTTTGCGCCCACTACGATTGGCGCAAGGGCCAGAGTCGGCGCGCACACGGTGGTGTTGGCCGGGACCCAGTTAGCGGAAGGGGCAATCGTGGGGCCGCAAGGTACGGCAGGGGAAAGTAGCGATCTGTCGGCTTGACCGGAATTGTCATCCTGAACGAAGTGAAAGGTCCGCTTTTCACACTCACACTCACACTGGCCTTCATAAACGCTTGCGCAGGCTCTCGACGACAAAGTAGCCAATTACTGCCGCCACAACCGCAATCCCAAAATTAATCCATGTGAATATATCGCCGAGCGCCCAGAGCAGCCCACGGCTTTGGGCCGCGCCGGAGTGGTTGAACTCTCCCATGAGGAGATTGGAATAAAACAGAAAGATAATGAAGCCGACCTCAGTCAGCGCCCGGCCAATAGTCTTGTTCATGCACCCACCTTAACGTGCACTGAGCATTGGGGCCAAACACTTTCCGCAGCAACGTTGCATACCCCGCCATGCTAACCTGACCGCATCCCCGCAGAGGCCCTGCGCCTCAGGAGAAACATCTTTGCAAGCATCCGGTATTCAGCTCGTCGTTGCGCTTTACCAGTTCGTCATCCTGATCTTTTCTCTCTCTTGCCACGAGTGTGCTCATGCCTGGATGGCTTCGCGACTGGGGGACCAGACGGCGCGCATGCAGGGCCGCGTCACGCTGAACCCGATCAAGCATATTGACCCTATCGGAACTCTGCTCTTTCCGGCGCTGATGATCTTTGGCCCCGTGATGGGCATGGGCGGTGCCGGCATGATGATTGGCTGGGCCAAGCCGACCCCAGTGCTCACCCGCAACTTCAAGCACATTCGCCGTGACGACAATCTGACGACTCTGGCCGGGCCCGCGTCGAACCTGCTGCTGGTCTTCGCCTCCTTTGCCCTGCTGGTGCTGCTCATCCTCGCCATCCCAGGCGGCCACGACGCGGTGATTAACGCGACCAACATGGAAATCGACCTCAGCTCGCAGACCGCTCCCCAGGCCCTGGCCCTGCTGGGATGGCTGATGATTGAGGTCAACATCGCCCTGATGGTCTTTAATCTGCTGCCCATTCCTCCGCTGGATGGCAGCCACGTGCTGCGCAATATGCTGCCCTATAACGCACTCGCCACCTACGATCAGTTTGCCCGCTACGGGTTTTTCCTTATCCTCATCCTGGGCCGCTACGTTGTCGGGTTCTTTATGGAACCAATTCTCCATGTCGTCGTCACTGCCCTGATTCTTTTCCTCCGCATCCGCTAGCAAGCGAATCACGCGCGTAACTTGCAAATTACCCCCGACCTACGCCACTCTTGCAGGGACGCTATGCCCACCCCGCCTCGCCAATCACGGCCCCGCGAATCCAGGCACACCCGTGCAAGCCAGGCGACCCGCCACATCCGCATCGCCCTCTTCCGCGCCCTCCACCAGACTCTGCAGAACGAGGCTCTGGACCGCGCCAAGGCCACCGCCTACTCCGGCATGCTCATGCTTTTCCCCGCTTTCCTCGTCCTCACCACCCTGCTGGCCCTCGTTCCCGCTGGGAACACGCTGCTCGATGCCCTCCGCAATGCAAGCGAACAGTTCCTGCCTGCCGATACGATGTCGCTGCTGCTCTCCTACTTCCAGACCCAGCGCGCCTTTTCTCTGCAGGTCATCCTCTCCGCCGCCACGCTTTCGCTCTTTGCCGCGCTCGGAGTCATGCTCTCCCTCATGGGCGGATTTCAACATGCCTACCAACTGCCCGCCCCCGGCACCCCTGGCGCATGGACTTTCTGGCAAATGCGCGTTCGCGCCCTGCTCCTGGTCCCCATTGCGCTCGTGCCGCTCTCCCTCGCCACCGCCATCCTCGTTTTTGGCCAGCCCATCGAGCAGTGGATGATCGACAACTCCGAGCACGAGCTCCACGTCATCGTCCTCATTCTCTGGAGACTCGCTCGCTGGTCGCTCGCCCTGCTCACCAGCACCGCAGTCCTTGGAGCGCTCTACCACTACGGCACCCACAGCCGCGAAGGCTGGACTCGTGTGCTGCCTGGGGCGATCACGGCGACGCTGTTGTGGTTTCCTGCGACCCTCACCTTTGGCTGGTACGTCACCCGCGTCGCGGACTACACCATCATCTACGGCTCCCTTGGCACCGCCATCGCAACCCTTGTGTGGCTGTACCTCACCTCCTTCAGCGTCCTGCTCGGCGCAAATCTCAACGGGGCCCTCTACCGCCAGAGAACCACCCCCGATTCCCCCGTCAAATCCTTGTGAGTTCGACCCTAAACTTCTCGTCGTCCGCCCTTTCACAGGGGCAGTCCACGCACCCCTGCCCCACCGCTCTTGTACAATTGGACGGACTGGACCCCAACGCATGACTGCAGCAAACCGGCTTTACTTCCCCCGGCCTGAACTCAAACGCGTTCGCCCCCGTCTCGACCGCCATTACTGTTCTGAACACATTTTTTCGAACCACCCGGAGCGCCACTGATGTCCACCGCTGACCTGACTTTTTCCGATGCCATTCTCAAGCGACGCGCCAAGATCGTCGCCACCCTCGGTCCGGCCTCGAATACCGAGCCCGTCTTTCGCCAACTGGTCCGCGCCGGACTCGACGTCGTCCGCCTCAATTTCTCTCATGGCACCCACGCTGAAAAGCTCGCCCTCATCCAGATGATCCGCAAGGTAAGCCGCGAGGAGCACAAGCCACTCTGCATTCTCGGCGACCTCCAGGGACCCAAGATCCGCACTTCCAAGCTGGTTGATCACAAGGCCGTCATGCTCGTTGCTGGCGAAAAGATCACCATCACCCCGCGCGATGTTGATGGCACAGCTGCCTTGGTCGGAACCACCTTTAAGACTCTCGCTGAAAACGTTGAAGAGGGCTCCCGCATCCTGCTCTCCGACGGCCTTATCGAACTCCGCGTTCACGAGGTCGATGGCGACGACGTCATCTGCGAAATCGTCAACGGCGGCAAGCTCGGCGAAAACAAGGGCATCAACCTCCCCGGCATCCCTGTCCGCGTCCCCTCCCTCACTGAAAAGGACGACATCGATCTGGAGTTCGCCCTGAAACATGGCGTTGACGCAGTCGCCGTCTCTTTCGTGCGCACCGCAGAAGACATCAACCTCGTCCGCAACCGCGTTGCAGCGTACGGTGGAGCCACCTGGATCATTGCCAAGCTCGAAAAGCCCCAGGCGATTGAACACCTGGACGCCATCCTCACCGTCGCCGACGGAATCATGGTCGCCCGCGGCGACCTCGGCGTTGAAGTGCCGCCGGAAAAGGTTCCCGCACTTCAGAAGCTCATCATCCGCCGCGCCGCTGACCATCGCAAGCCGGTCATCACTGCCACCCAGATGCTTGAGTCAATGATCGACAACCCGCGCCCCACCCGCGCCGAAGTCTCCGACGTCGCCAACGCCATCTACGACGGTACTGACGCAGTCATGCTCTCGGGCGAATCTGCCATGGGCGCCTACCCCGTCGAAGCCGTCAAGATGATGGCCCGCATCGTCGGCGAGGCTGAAGACACCATCGCCGCCGCCAAGACCGAGGGCTCCTACCTCGTTGGACCGCGCAAAAAGACCCTCTCCGTCGCCGAGACGATCTGCGAAGCCACCGCGCACGCAGCCGCCGACCTCGACCTCAGCTGCATCGCCATCTTCACTGAATCCGGCGCGACCGCCATCAAGCTGTCAAAGTACCAGCCCGCCGCACCGGTCTATGCCTTCAGCTCAATTGAGGTGACCATCAACCGGCTCAACCTGCTCTGGGGAGTTACCCCCATCCACTGCGCCAAGGTCCAATCCACTGAAGCCATGGTGGAGTTGGCGGAGACCCTGCTCGAGCAGCACCACTACGCGCGCAAAGGCGAAATCGTCGCGATCATCGCCGGCACGGGCACCAAGTCCGGCTCGACCAACTTCCTGCGCCTGCACAAACTGGGCGACCGCATCACCCGCACCTTCTACAACCCCAACACCCCGACCCACAGCGCCTAGGCGCCAGGCTTCAAAACAACACCAAACCCAGGTTTCTCGCCGGTAATTCACGGCCAGTGACCTGGGCTTTTTTTCGGCTGCAATTTGGCGTATTCTTGCCCCCAATGTCGTTCTCGCTCAATCGCCTGCACTGGCCTCGCCGCACGACGCGCACGCTCCTCATGACCGCCGCGCTGGCCGCCGCCACCGCATTCGCCACCTACCTCGTTCGCCACGAGCAACCCACCCGCATTGGCTGCCCACTCACCGACGAACCCACCTCAAGCAACACCTTCACCTTTCTCGCACTTACGTTCAAGGAATTCCGCCCCGCCGGCAACCAGTTCTCTGGCACGCTCACCGTTGAAGTCGCCCCCAATACCGACCGCATGCCGCCCGATGCAATCCAGAAATGGTCAGCCAACCTCAAAAAAGTAGTCCTACGCATCAACCACTACGGTGGCCAATCCCTTACCTACCAGGGGGGCACCGACGAGCCCGTCGCCCTTGCCTTTCCACCCGCCTGGGGCTCGCTCATGGGCAAAGGGGCCTTTACGTGGAATGCTGAAACCGCCGCCGGCCCTTTCTTCTACCCCTTTGACCGCTACACGCTCCGCCTCAACCCCAGCCTGATGGAGGTCTCTGACACTGCGGTCTACCCCACTGTCCAGATTGACTCCTTCCAAACCGACTTCGCCAACTCCAACTTCATCCCCCACCTCCACAACATTCGGACCCAGTACCCCAACGACCCTTACGAAATCCTTCTCGACCGTCCTCTCCTGCTCCGCTCACTCGCCATCATTGTCAGCGTCCTGCTCGTCCTGTGGCTCTTCTACCTCATCCGCTTTGCCAAGCCCGGCGAACAGGCCGGCCAGCTTGTATCCCTCTTTGTCGGCGTTTTCTCCATTCGCAGCTCGCTGCTCTCCGGCGCGCCTCTCTTTCCAAGCCTCATCGACTTCTGCGCCCTGGGCATTTACCTCGCCGCCGTGCTCATCGTTCTGGTCCGCTGGATGCTCCCCGACCACACCACCACGGAATGCCCCCACTGCAAATCCCAAATCCCCCTGGGTGCCGAGTTCTGCGCCCAATGCACCCAACCAATCATGGCCAAACCCCTCCCCGGCGGTTAAAACTGAACTCAGAACTGTGCACAATCCATCTGCCTACGACTTTAGTACTCTTCAGTTCACTCCGAAGTACCATCGAAGTTTTCCTGCGAATCGTTTCATGTAGATCGTGATAGCCATTTGACCTGCGGATCCGTCTCCAAAGACCTCCGTAACTGGCCTTTGGGGGATTCCATGATCGCGCGAACGAATTTGAAGTCACAGCTCCTCATTACACTTGCTGGATTGGCATTGTTTCCGGCGGCATTTGCAACACCGCCTAACGCTGTTCACCTGGCCCATGCCGCGGCCATTTATGGAGAGCTGCCGCTCAGCTTTGAGGCCAATACAGGTCAGGCAGTTTCAGACGTCAAATTCCTTTCCCGCGGCAAAGGTTACTCACTCTTTCTCACTGGCCAGAACGCAGTGCTCTCACTGAACAGCAGCGCATGCGCCAACCCCGCCGCGACCCCCTCTCGGCGAGCGAAGCGGCGCGCCACCAGCCAATCAGCCTGCATGCAACCGGCCACCACATTTCGCATGAGCCTCGCTGGGCAACCTAACCCGGGGGCCATTGCAAGCGGCGAGGAGCCACTTCCCGGCAAAGCCAACTACTTCATCGGAGACGACCCCGCCCGCTGGCGCACCGGCGTAGCCACCTATGCCAAAGTCCGTTATGCCCAGGTATACCCCGGTATTGACCTGGTCTATTACGGCAACCAGGGCCAGCTTGAATATGATTTCGTCGTTGCCCCGCAGGCCAAGCCCCAAAAGATTCAGCTGCACTTTGCCGGCATCGAAAGACTCAAAGTCGATGGCCAGGGCAACCTTGACCTTTCGAGCAAACACGGCCAGATTGCTTTTCACAAGCCTGAGATTTACCAGCAAATTGACGGCCGCCGCCACGTTGTCGCTGGCCGCTTTGTGCTGCACGGGAGCCACACCGTCGGCTTTGCCCTTGGCCAATATCGCCACTCGGCGCCTCTGATCATTGACCCGGTTCTGGCCTACTCCACCTTTCTCGGTGGCACTTCCACCGGCGGAGACTCCGCAACGGCCATCGCAGTCGATGCCTCGGGCAATGCCTACGTAACGGGCCAGGCCAATTCAGCCAACTTCCCTGTCACCGCCGGTTCCTTGCAGCAGACCAACGCTGCAGCAGCCAACAACTCTTTCAACGCCTTCATCTCCAAGCTCAATCCGGCCGGCACAGCGCTGGTCTACTCCACTTACATCGGTGGCAGCCTCAACACCCGCGCTAACTCGATCTCCATTGACGGCGCGGGGAATGCCTATATCACCGGCTCCACCTTCGCGACCAACTTTCCTACGACACCTGGCGTATTTCAGGCCGCGAGCAAAGCCAACGCCAGCGGATTTACTGCCTTCGTTACCAAACTCAATGTCCAGGGCAGTGCGCTGGTTTACTCGACCTACCTTGGCGGCAGCGGGAGTGGCAGCGGAACGGGCGACATGGGGAATGCCATCGCCGTCGATAGCTCAGGCGATGCCTACGTGGCCGGAACTACCTACTCTGCAAATTTCCCCACCACAGCAGGCGCTTTTCAGATGACCAACCATGCCGCTGTCAACAACTCCTACGACGCCTTTGTCACCCGCCTCAACGCAACCGGCACTGCGCTCACCTATTCCACTCTCCTCGGCGGCAGCGGCACCGGCCTCAACGGCGAAGGCGATTCAGCGTATGGCGTGGCGGTAGACGCCTCAGGCAATGCATACATCACCGGGTCGGCCGCATCAGCCAACTTTCCCACGACCGCCGGTGCCTACCAGGTAACCAGCCTCTCGACTCCGCTCACGCAGACTTCGGTCTTCGTGACCAAACTCAACCCCGCGGGCAGCGCGCCTGTCTACTCCACCCTGATCGGAGGCACTACCAACTCCGGCGGCTACGCACTCGCCATTGACGCCAGCGGCAACGCCTTCGTCGCAGGTGCGGCTACTTCCAGCGACTTCCCTACTACCCCGGGAGTCTTCCAGACGGTCAATAACGCTGCTGCCATCTCGGTATCAAACGCCTTTGTGGCCAAGCTCAACGCGAGCGGATCGGCTCTAGTTTATTCGACATGGCTGGGCGGCAGCGGATTGCAAAAGTCCTTCTTTCTCAAGTCAGGAGACACGGCCGACGCGCTTGCCGTTGACGCTGCTGGAAATGCCTATGTCGCAGGAACCGCCTTCTCAACAAACTTTCCCGTTACCGTTGGCACCTTCCAGTCCACCAACTATGCCGCTACCGACAAGACATCGAACGCCTTTTTCACTGAATTGAACCCCACCGCAACCGCACTGGTCTACTCGACTTATATCGGCGGGGCCGGCGCTCCGGTCGGCACCTCGGGCAACTACGCCGGAGACAACGCGGCTGGGATCGCGCTCGATGCCTCAGGCGGCGTCTACATTGCCGGCCTCGCTGATTCCACCAACTACCCGGTCACGGCCGGAGCTTTCCAGATCGCAAACCACGGCGCGGGCACCGCCTCCTCCAATGCCTTCATTACGAAATTCTCGTCTGCGGCAACCACCGTCACCTCGCTGGCCTCAAGCGCCAACCCGCAAAACGTGGGCTCATCCGTGACCTTCACCGCCACCGTCGCACCAACCTCAGGCTCTGCAGTACCCACTGGGAATGTGGTGTTTCTGGTGGACAGCTCGAATGTGGGCACGGTGAGCCTGAACGCCTCAGCGCAGGCCACCTATTCAACCTCTGCGCTGGCCGCTGGCACCCACTCTGTCGTTGCCCTTTACGGCGGCAGCAGTAGCTTTGGCAGCAGCACCAGCGCAACCCTCACAGAGACCATCAAGTCAGCGACAACCCAGGCTGCCGCTCCAACCTTCACGCCCTCAGCAGGCACTTACACCTCGTCTCGCTCAGTCACTCTGACAGACACGACGGCAGGCGCGACCATCTACTACAGCACCAGCGGTGTAACCCCAACAACCTCTTCACCGAAATATGCGGGGCCTATCGCCGTCAGCAAGACCACGACGGTGAAAGCGATCGCGGTCGCCACGGGGTACACCAACAGCGCGGTTGCCAGCGCCACCTATACGATCGCCACCGCGCCCTCCGTCACTTCCCGGGCTGCAACCAGCATTACCACCTCTGGCGCAACCCTTAACGGCACCGTGACCGCGAACAACGCTGCCACTCAATACTGGTTCGCCTACGGAACCAGCCAGACGTCGCTGACCAGCACCACTTCCAAAACCGGAGCCCTCAGCGGCACCACGCCAAGCTCCATCGCGGCAACCCTGACCGGCCTCAAAACCAAAACGAAGTATTACTTCAAGGCGATGGCATCGAATGCAGTCGGCAGCAAGTCTGGATCCATCCTCAGCTTCACCACCAACTAGGAATTTCTGGCTGGAAAATCCCGCCATCAATGTTGGATGCAGTTGTCTGCACGGCCCATGCCAACCCTGCGATACTGGGAAATCATGGGTCGCATCCGCATTCTCCCCGATCACGTCGCCAACCAGATCGCCGCTGGCGAGGTCGTAGACCGCCCCGCCTCAGTCGTTAAAGAGTTGCTGGAGAACGCTTTAGACGCCGGAGCGACCCGCATCAAGGTAGAAATCGAGGCCGGTGGCCGCAAACTCATTCGCATCACCGACAACGGCCACGGCATGAACTCCGACGATGCCCTGCTCGCCTTTGAACGCCACGCCACCTCGAAGCTGCGCACTGCGGACGACCTGTTGAGCATCGCAACGCTCGGATTTCGCGGCGAAGCGCTGCCCTCGATTGCCTCGGTCTCTCGTTTGCTGCTTGAGACTTGCGAGCCAGAAGCAGCAGTCGGCACCCGCATCGAAATCGCCGGCGGCAAAATTCTCCGGGTCGAAGAAGCGGCGCTGCCCCACGGCACGGCCATCACCATCCAGGATCTTTTCTTCAATACCCCCGCCCGCCGCAAGTTTCTGCGCGCCGAATCAACGGAACTGTCGCATGTTGTGGCCCTGGTTACTCACTACGCTCTCGTCCACCCTGAAAAGTACTTCGAACTTCTCTCGGCCACCCATACGCTGCTACTCGCGCCGCCCGTAAACCGCTCTGCTGAAAGAATTTACCAGATCTTCGGCGCGGACACGCTGGCCCAATTGCTGCCCCTGGCCGCCGAAGCGCCGCTCGAACGCGCCGGTCTGCCCGAGCCTCCACCGTGGAAAAAAGATCCCAACGAGCCCCTGCGCTCACCCGGATACCTGCGCATCACCGGTTTTTATTCCAAACCGGAACTGCAAAAGCTCAATCGCAACTCGATCTATATCTTTATCAACAAAAGGCTTATCCGGGACCGCCTGCTGCTGCATGCGGTCAGCGAAGCTTATCGCAACATCATTCCGCCGACCAGCTTTCCCGTCGTTCTGCTGTTTCTTGACATGCCGCCCGAGGAAGTTGACGTGAACGTGCATCCGGCGAAAACTGAAGTCCGCTTTCGCCAGCAGAGCCTCATCCACGACTTTGTCCGCGACAGCCTGCGCACAGCTCTGGTGAAGGCTCGCCCGGCGGCCGGCTTCCTGGCCGCGCTCGACAATGCCCCGGCCGCCTCGCCCTCATTGCTGCCGACCGTCGCTCCCCACGTTCCCAATCAGCAGGAGGGCACGCCGGCTCACGCTACGCCCCCCGTGCAAATGGATGATTCTGAAGACATTTTCCCCGCTGAATCGGCCTTCCAGCTCACGCCGAAGCTTCCGACACCGATGCCGGGGAACCTGCCTTTTTTGCCGCATGAAAGCCCCGGGCGCTTTGATCCCATGCAACAGAACTGGCAGGCTGCTGCTTCGGCTCTCTTCGAGCCCGGAATCCAAACCAGGATTCCCTCATGCGGCGACGAAGCCGCCAGCGATACCACGACTATGAGCACCGCGCAGGCCACGGCAAGCATAGAGAACCAGCGCGAGCAGACCAACCTCAACGGCCTGGCCACACTCAAGCCTCTGGGCCAGCTTCGCGACTCTTTCATACTCGCCGTGAACGACGAGGGCCTTTGGATCATTGACCAGCATGTGGCCCACGAACGCGTGCTGTTTGAAAAGCTGCTGGCCAGCCGCGATGTGGAGGCGGTGCAGCGCCAGCGACTGCTGATGCCGCTGCTGGTCGAACTGCAGCCGTGGCAGATGGCGGTTTTTGCAGACATCGCCGACGAGCTTGATCGCAACGGCTTTGAGGCTGAGCCGTTTGGCCCCCGCACACTCGCAGTCAAAGCTGCCCCGATCGGCCTGGAGGGTCGCGAACTGGAGCGAATGCTGGCCGAGGTGATCGAGCAGGCTACGGTCACCGAAGGCGTCGGCGGGGACGCAGGTCAGGCCTCGACGCGGCGCAACGACCTCAAGACGCTGCGCGGGCGCATCGCCGCTTCCATCGCCTGCCACTCCGCAATCAAGGTAAATACGCCTTTGGAATCCCAAAAAATGGAGTGGTTACTAAAAGAATTATCAAAAACTGAATTTCCTACCAGTTGTCCCCATGGACGACCAATCGCTTTGAGGTATTCTTGGAAAGAGATCCAGCGGGCCTTCCAACGAATCTGAGATTGCAAAGTCTAAGATTTGGTGCGAGGTGGCGCTCCTGCTCCCGAGGGAGAGGGGTTGCCCGGCAAGTACGCCAGACCGCTCGTGCTGTCTGCCTCACCCATCTCCGGCAGTTCTCCGGCCCCTCTCCAGAGAACTGATTTAACCGGGAACGGGGTTAGGTTGTTTACAGCCCGCGCGTTTCAGCCTGGAAATGAGGTTTTCTTTGACAGCAGAGCAGTTGGAAGCAGCGCGCGCCGAAAGGATGCGCCAAAACGGACACGGGGCCATCACCATTGAGGATGTCCGCACCTGGATCGAGGAAACGGGACTTTGTATTTTCCTTCCTCGTTCTGCGCAAGCAGGATTTACTGCTCCTACCTTTGTTGAAGCCGTAGCAGGCGAGCGAACCACCGAGCCTACCCTGGAGCTGATTGCTTCAGCGGAGGAGCTTTTAGTGCGTTTGGAGGCCGAAGGAGTGGCGGTCCGCCTCAATCTCGCGGGTCAGCCCGGCGACCAGCCCGACTACGTCGTTGCCGGCTGGGTGCTGCCTTACATCTATGCCCTCCGCGGAGATCGCGACTGGCGTCGTTCGCCTCAGTTGACGGGCTCGCGCCAGGTTTCGCAGCTCGCCGTGCTGGCCGCCAAACAGCTTGACTCCGCCAACATGACCGCCGCACAGATCCGCGACGCCCTCGGCCGCGAAGTGACTGAAACCGCCGTCCTGCGCGCCCTGCATGAGCTGTGGAAACAGTTGCGTATCATCCCTGTGGTTCCTGAGGTTGGTGTACCGGCCCTGTGGCAGCCTCTGCGCCAGCGTTTCCAGAAAGCGATCGCTGAGGGAGCCTCGACTTCTCAGGTGACCGCCATATCGGTACTGGCCTCCATCTATCTGCAGGCCGTCATCGCGGCGTCGATGGAGGATGTAGAGATGTTCCTCTCGCCGTTGACGGCACGCAGCAAAATCCGCGAAGTCGTCCGGGGCCTGGCTGCTACCCGCCAGGTGCACAGCACCACCATGGGCCATTCGCCGATGTTCTACGTCGCTGGCACACTTCCGGAGTTCCCCGCTGTTCCCTCGTTCCAGATCAGCGCAGCTTATCCTCCCTATCGCAGCTCAAACTATCGCGGCGGAGGCAGCCGTACTACAAACCATCGCGGCTCTGATCACCAGGCTTCCTACTTCGGTGAATCGCACGAGGACGAAGTGCCTGTCGCCCAATCGGCCAGCTCCGACGATACACATCAGGAAGTCGTGGTCTCAGCCGTTTCACAACCCCATCTCACCATGTCAGAATCGGTCGAGATCGAGGCGCCTCGAAAGATCTTTGCCCGATCTACGCCTGGTGCTGGTTCCATGGCCGCTGGACGGCCATCATCCAAGGCCACGGCACCGCGGCCACGCCCTACGCGCAGCGCAGCCAGTGTCCATCCTCGCGACCCTCGGGATCGCAGCCGCTCTGGTTCCGTATCTTCTGAATCGCGTCCGTCTGCGGGCGGCGACCGCCGGCGCGCTCCCCAGCCACGGAGCGCTGCCAACGGCTCCCGGACTGAGGTTGGCCCTGCGAACCGCAATGGCAGCGGTGCGGCGCGTCCCGTGCGGCGTCCTCGCAGCGCCTCGGAGGGCATGAATCGTGAGACGCCTGCCACCAGCGCCAGTAAGCGCTTCAGTTTCTCTGGCCAAAGCAAACAGGCCCCCAAGACCGGGTCGAATGCAGCTCCGGGTGCGCCGCGACGTTCTTCAAACGGCGCACGGCCCTCTGACTCCAATCGCCTCGGATGATTGCTGAAAGCATGAACTCCGCAGTCCCTTCAGATCCTCCCTTACAGACCGTGACCCGCCGGGCCATCATTGCAATTGATGGTCCGGCAGGTGCGGGCAAAAGCACCATCGCCCGCCATCTCGCCAGCTATTTTGGCCTGCTCAACCTGGAATCCGGCGCCATGTACCGGGCTTTTGCGTTGAAAGCGCTCACATCAGGCGTTGCCTTCGAAGACGTTCCCGCCCTGCTGCAGCTTTCGAGAGAAACGAGCATCCATCTTGTTCCGAACGAAACCGGCAACCGCGTCATCCTCGACGGTGTAGATGTTACCGGCCAGTTGCGTCAACAAGTGGTCACCGACGGAGCCTCCCGAGTCAGCGTCCATCCCCAGATTCGCGCCTGGATGGTAAGCCTGCAGCAGGAACTTGGCGCCCAGGGCGGCGTGGTGATGGAAGGGCGCGACATCGGCACCGTCGTTTTCCCCAAAGCGGATGTGAAAATTTTCCTCGATGCCGCTCCGGAAGTTCGCGGCCTGCGCCGATACGATCAACTCAGCCCTGCCGCAGCCGAAGAAGTGCAACCTGAGGAAGTAGTCCGCGAATTGCGCGCCCGCGACGAACGCGATCGCAACCGCGCCGATTCGCCGCTCAGGCCTGCCGCTGATGCGATCATTCTGGACTCTACGCATATGACTCTGGACGAGGTAGTAGCCCGCGCCGAAGCCATCGTTACCGAAAAGCTCCGCCAAGTATCAGTACCGCAAGCTTAGATTGAAGACAGAAACGCCGGAGCTTCTCCAGTGGAGCGGCTCCGGCGTTTCTATTCTCAGCGATCTGTTTTACTGCGTGATTGTCTTGGCAGGCTCGACCTTTGAAGGCTTCAGGTGAGGTACTGCTGGTGCAGCTGGTGCGCCCTGGACAGCCGGTGCCGCGGGCTGTTTCAATGCGCTCGCGTCCTTGCCAGCCTTTGACGCCTTGGGGGCTGTCGGGGCAACTGGAACTGCAGGCATCGGAGGGGCATCGGAACCCTTGCGCAGCCGCAGATCAGCATGCTCGGTTGAGATGGTCAGTTTCGGTCCACCCTTGCCGATTGTCCCGGTCATGACCTTGTCTTCATCTCCGCTGATCTCCAGTGGAAAGTCGGAAACCACATCGCCATTATGTGTCCGGGCGTCGACTGACATTCCGGCGCCCGTCGGCAGCGAAACCTCAATATCGCCCTTCTTGTTTTTCACATAGACCGGATAGGAGCCTGCCATGTCCAGTTCGACCCGCGCATCATGATCTTCAATGTGGGTATCGCCAAAGACCTGGCTCATCTCGATGTCCTTGGATCGCGAGCAGACAACCCGCACCGGCCCCACAACCTGTGTGGCATGCAGCGCATCGCCATTGAGTGACATATCGCCGGGCAGCCGCGCAAATTCCAGATCGGTCCGCGACGAGTGGAAATGCACCATCTGGTCCGCTCGTTCGACGTGGGTGTCGCCGGTGTAGTCGCCCTGCAATGTCACCTTGCCGTGAATGTCAGAGATGGTGAGGTCGCCGCCATCGCCTTCGACCGTCACGTCGCCCCGTATGTCATGTGCCGAGAAATCGCCATGATTGGAGAGCCGTGCATGCACGTGCCCCTGAATCGACGTAGCTTCAAGATCACCATGCGCTACCGTGGCATCGACGTTGCCGTTCAGGCCTGCGACAGTGACGCCGCCATGGCCGGCGTTGACGTTGACGCTCGCCGACCGGGGCATCGTAATCGCCAGGTTGGTGCGGCCGCTGTTGTTGCCATCCACGCGCACCAGCACAGCATTGCCGCTGACAGTGACGTGCGCCTGCTGCGCGTCGAAGATCTTCTTTGCCTCGGCATCGGTGCCGGCAAAAGCGACCTGATGGGCCTGTACGGCGATATTGGCGTCATCTGTTACCGAGATGCTGACGTCGCCGCGCGGGTTTTGAATCTCAACCTGCGCATTGGCCGGAATCGCAGTGTTCAGCAACGGCTGGTCAAGATCGTGTTCCGGTTCGCGGAACGGATTGAAATTGTCGTTTCCGCTATCACCAAATTCTGCCTGAAGCGGACCCCACCAGTGATGCCAACCAGCCCCGCCCGTTCCCAGAATAACCAGAAGAACAATCAGCCACACGTAGCCGCCAAAGCGACGTACCGGCGGATTTTCGCGGCGGAGATCAATCGCCCACTCGGCCAGCGCAATCAGCCCCAGGCCAATCAGCAGCACAGGCCACCACTTCTCAATGAGGGTCCAGAAAACGTCAGGATTCAGCCGGCCCGTCACCAGCAGCAGAGAGACGATGCCGACCGTCAGCAGAATGATGGGCCCGGCGACGGATGGCACGCGGTTGGCCCGGTTCTGGGCACGCAAAACATCCCGCTGCGCCTTCCAGGCGGCCCGCTGGGCTCGCCAGGCTGCGCGGTTTTGATCCTTTTGATAGCGCCAGTAGTCGCGCGCATTTCCGCCATAGGGCGTTCCGTAAGGTGGCGGATATCCCGGTGGGGGTCCCGCAGGGCGTCCGGGCTGGCTGGGGGGCATGCCTGAAGATGGAGGTGTCGTCGCCATTAGCGTCCCTCTTCGTCGTGGGTTTGCAGACCCAGAGTGCTGTTGGTGGGAACAATTTCGGTCGAAGCCACGGCAGGCGCGTTCGGCGCAGTGGTGGCTGAATTCGGCCCGGAGTAGGGCGCAGACTGCGCCGGGTAACCCTGAGGGTAGCCCGCCGCCGGATAGCCAGCACCATAGGGGTAGCCGGTCTGCAGCGGCGGCTCAGAGGCCAGAAAAGCGCGCTCTGCCAACGCCAGTACTCCCCACAGAATCAGGTACAAAGGCCAGGCACGGCCCCAGCTAAGGATGTTGGCTTGATCCAGAAGGGCAATCACCCCGGTCAGCAAAAGCATCGCCGGCCAGCGCAGGCGGCAAACAATCATGTAACGGCTCATTTGGAACCTCCTTGGGTGTAACCCACGCGACGAATAATCAGCCATACTCCCAATCCAATCAGCAGGACAGGCCAGGCAAAGTGAAAGAGATGGCCGACAAAGCCCAGGCTCTGCAGCAGAAAGATGATGCCCAGCCCTATCAGCACGATGGCCCAGACTGGCTCCCGGCGACGCCATCCCATCGGGGGAACAGGCGGAATCGGAGGCATGGGAGGAATCGGCGGTATGTAGCCTGGCGGGTAGCTTCCGGGAGGATACCCCCCGACAAAAAGCTCAGAAAACGGCTGCTCCGGTGGCGGAGGCGGATAGTTGCCCGTCCAACTGCTCGTGTAGGGTGCCGAGTAGGCGGGCGGTTCGCTCCCTGCCGTTGCGCTGGACGAAGTCGCTGATGCCTGGGTTCCAGGCGCAGAGGGCGGCGGTTGGGGCGGAGGCGGCATGCCGGCACCCTCATTTGGGTTGCGACCAATGTTGCCCAGATTGAGCCAGTTACCTACTTCGTTCAGGCCAAACGGATCGGGAATTGGCGTTCCATCCCGCCGCGCCTTGGCCGTATGAAAAGCTTCAAACGACTGGTACAGCACCCAGGCACCAATGAAGATGCCAAAGACGCCGTAGTTTTCAGCCATCGAAACCAGTACGGCAAAGATCACCACGTGAATCAGCCCTTTGAAGAGCTGGCCGTTGTACATGGCTCCGACGCCCGGGATCAGCCCCAGGACGGCTGCAGCTGCCGGATTGGGCGTACCGCGGGGAGGCACTGGGTACCCCTGAGCCACCCCCTGCCAGTAAGCCTGGCTGGGATCGCCACCGGCTGCGGCGGTGTTGGCTGCAAGGCATCCGTCGCAGAGAATCTGACCCTGGCTGGTGGTGCGCACGCAATTGCCGCACAGTGGTTTGCCGCAACTCTGGCAAAAGGATTGAACATCTGTTTCAGGATGATTTACGCAATGCATGAGGTACTCCGTTCCGGCATTGCCAACACGCTGGTTTCAAGAAAACCCGTCTCGATTGAGCCAGATCCCTCGTTCAGTGTAGGAAGGCCCTTGTTCGTCTTGCCCGTGCTCAAAGTGTCCAGCTGCGGCTGCCCTTGCAGAGCAGCATCAAGTGTGTCGCCCCTCCACAGCTCGGTCGGCGGGTTCACCGTCTGCTGTGGAGCCTCGCTAGGGTTCAGCTTGGACCCACCGTCCTTCTTATGCGTTTCCCCTTCGCCGCCATTGCCGTTCTGCTGGCTTCTGGGCTGGTCGCCGGGTTGCCCCTGCTGATCGGATTCGGTCGTCCGCCGCAGTTCCCGCATCCGTGATTCCACTTCATAAACAAAACGAAGATGATCGTAATAACGAATAATCGGCGTCGAAGCGGTCATGATGCGCCTTTCAAGCATGGAGCGCACCGATGCAGGCCGCAGATCTGCCGTCTTGATTCCGCTGATGCGTACCCCGGTCATGCTCAACGTGAGCGCGATGGAAAAGAACGCCATCGCCGCCGTCATCATCAGCCGCGGCTCGGCAAAACGACGCATCCGCCCCATGAATCCAGGCTGCTGCCACACCGGGGGCATGGCAAGAATATCGCCACCCGACACTGCCAGCTTGCCGCCGCCCATCGATCCTGAAGCGAGTTTGCCGTGGCCGGTCTCGGTTAGAATCCGGTCCAGCAGATGGGCCGGAATCTCCGGCTCAGGTGCCAGAAACTCCAGCCATTCCCGTCCACGGCGCGCCTGCTCAAACAACTGTACGCAGGTCGCGCAGGTAACCATGTGGCTGGAGAAGAAAGCCTCATCCTCCGCCGTCAATAACCCATCCAGCGCATCGACCAGTTGCGTCTCCCACAATCCGCATTCCGGGGAGTTGGGGAAATTCACGCCTTCATTGAAGCGTTCACCTTTTCGGTCCCCCGGTCGATTTGTCATTCGCTCTGCCATGGTTACATCACCTCCCGTTTATTACGTTCCAGCAGCCGTGCGAGTTCCGCGCGGCCCCGGCTGATGCGTGATTTGACCGTCCCCTCCGGGATGCTCAAAACCAGGGCAATCTCTTTGTAATCCAAATCTTGCAGGTCGCGCAGGATGACGGCTTCGCGCAGCTCCGGCGACACCTGCGCGAGCGCGCCCTGCACCATCTTTTCCAATTCCCGGCGTGTCGCCAAGTCATGCTGCGACGGTCCCTTGGACTCAAGCCGGTCGATGGGGCGAAGTTCGCCAGTCTCGTCCCAGCCGTCGTCGAGCGAACCGGTCGCGCGCAGATTCCGCGTGCGGCGGAAGTGATCCACGAGCAGGTTGCGCGTCAGCGTCGTGATCCAAACCTGAAAGCTGCCCCGAGCAACGTCATAACTTGTGAGATTTCCAAAAACCTTCAGGAAGACATCCTGGGTCAGGTCTTCGGCGTCATTCGGAGAGCCGGTAAAGCGATAGCAGAGCGAATAGACGCGGCGGTGATGCGCCTTGACCAGTTCGGTCCAGGCATGGGTCTCGCCAGAGAGGCATCGCCGCACGACTTCATACCAGTCGGGTTCCACCATCGCAGCTCCGTCACCCGTTGCCATCGTCCTCCCAGCTCCCAGAACCACTCCGGCCGGCACACGCGCCGTCGATGCACCTGCAGAGGTCCGCATCTCCGGCGACTGCTCCCGAGCCACGGTTCCCGCAGCCTTCTCCGGCCCCGGCTTCACCGTCAGTTGCGACGGCCAGGCTGAATGCCGCGACGGCATCATCACCCCAGCCTCGAACCAGCTTATTGTACCTACGCTGCCCATAGCTAGCTGTACGAAGCACTTGCGGCTTTTGTTCCGTGCTAAGGCACGAGTTTGCCAAATGCAGCTTTTCATCGCTGAATAGCAAACGGGAGAGCCATTGCTGCGCTCTCCCGTCGACGGCTTAGGTTTTACTTCTGGCTAGTACCGTTCCTGGAACTCCGGCTCCACAGGATTTTCGAAGAGCGACCGGTCGCGCGTCACGATTGTCAAACCGGACGGCGTCACAAAATACCGCCGCTTGTCTTCGACTGGATCGTACCCGATTACCGTGCCCTCTGGAATCTGCACGTCGCGGTCGATGATTGCCCGCCTGATCCGGCAGTGGCGCCCGATGTTGACGTGCGAGAAGATGATGCTCGAATCTACCTCGGAGTACGAGTTGACGCGTACATCCTGCGAAAGCACCGAGTTCAGCACCTCAGCACCAGAGATGATCACGCCGGCGGTAATGACTGAATTGACTGCCTTGCCGGTACGACCGGGCTCGCCAAAAACGAATTTTGCGGGCGGATACTGCCGCACACGGGTCCGCATCGGCCAGTGCTTGTCGTACAGGTTGAATGTGGGCGAAACCGAGCACAGATCGAGGTTCGCGTCGTAGTAGGCGTCCAGAGTGCCTACGTCGCGCCAGTAGAGCGCTTGTTGCCGATTTTCGTCGACGAAGTTGTATGCCACCATCTTCTTCTTGCCCAGGATGTTGGGCAGAATATTGTGGCCAAAGTCGTGCTTGGAGTGAGGGTCTTCAGCGTCAGCGATCAGCTCTTTGAGCAGCGTCTCGGTATTGAAGATGTAAATGCCCATCGAAGCATCAACCGCATTCGGATTGAACGGCGAGCGGAAGGTGGTGGATTTGGGCTTCTCTTCAAAGCCCAGAATCTCCGCATTCTTTCCCACCTCAACGACACCAAACCGCGACACCTCATCCGGAGCAATGGGCAAAGTCGCGAGCGTGACCTCCGCGCCGGACTCCTTGTGGTGCTTCAGCATGCGACTGTAGTCCATTTTGTAGATGTGGTCGCCGGAAAGAATGATGACGTACTTTGGCTGTTCAGACCCGATCGAATAGATGTTTTGGTAGACGGCGTCCGCAGTGCCCATGTACCAGTTGGCACCGGTGCGCTGCATCGGCGGCATAATCTCAAAGAACTCGCCCAGCTCCTGGGCCACGATACCAGTCCAGCCTTCGCGGATGTGCCGGTTCAGACTGAGCGCCTTGTACTGCGTCATGATGAAAACCTTGCGCAGCCCGGAGTTGATGCAGTTCGATAACGTGATGTCAATAATGCGGTAATGCCCGCCAAAAGGAACTGCGGGCTTTGCGCGGTCGCGGGTCAGTGGGAAAAGTCGTTCTCCTGCGCCGCCTGCTAAGAGCACTCCAAGGGTATCTTTCATCTTTATGACACGTCTCCCGTTTCCCGCCTTACACCGCTACGTCCCACCCCGTAAATCGAAGTTTCGCCTTGCGGTACAAGTGTCTCTCCGGCAACCCGAAAAACTCAGAAGCTACCAGCCGGGCGAGAATACCACAGCTAGATGACAGGTGTTTAACGCAAATTTTGGAAGATAAACATCCGCTGCTCGAGTTCTGCCGCGAGAACCCATGCGGCTACGCACAGCCATCACGAGCAAACCGATTTATGCAGTGATTTCGGGCTGCGGCCGCAAGCGTGGCAAGTCTATTCGTCGTCCTCGGCTTCCATCTCGCCTTCGAGTGAAATGCGCAGCGACTTGAGAAAATTGAGGTCGTGGGAGGTAAATGGCGCAACATCGCGATCAAAACCACTGAGTTCGCCGCTGCCGTGCAAGCTCACGCCGGGCATTGAATCCTCGTCGGCGTCCTTGGTCACATCGTTCAGGCCGATCGTCGCCTCGAGCATCAACATCACGTCAAAACCGTGACGCCGGATGTTCTGCACCACTCCGGCGATCTGCTCTGACTCAATGACTGACTCGTGGATGGCCTCTCCAAGCTGCTGGATCAGGTCCTTCAAGCGTGGGTTCATCTTTCCCTCCGGCATGGACTTCGCCCCCTCTTCCTGAAAATGAGCACCAGCGCGGGTACGGCCAATATCCTTATACCTTACGTCTGACTCGTCGCGACGGCAACTGGATAGCCGCAGAAATTCAAAGAAAAACAGTCTCTTTCCCGCGCTGTTAAACTTGAGTTCGGATGAGTGCAAATGATTTGGGCCGAAAACTCGGGATCGGGGTCCGCGTAGCCGGGCGCATTGCGAAGCAGCGCGCCGAGCAGGCCAGCGCAGCTACCGCCCAGCCGAATCAGCAATCCCCCACCGCGGACCGGCCAATCGCCAGGCCCAATATCAAGGAAGTCGCAACCAGATCACACAATCTGACGCGCGCCGCCGGGCGAGGAGTCGGCGGTTTCCTGCGCCCCTTCGGCCGCGTCGGCGGAATCCTCTGGCTCGAAGTCACCGGCTTCTTCTTTGGCCTTTTCGCTCTCTACTTTGCCCAAGACCTCTACCGCATCCGCCAGAGCTACCTTAGCGGGCCAAACCATGCCCACTTCCTGCTCTCGGCCGTTGCCTGCGTGGTCTTCCTGTACCTCAGCGTAAGCGCCTTCTGGCGTGCGGGGAAAAAGTAATCCTCGGCTGGCTCCCTAACTGAAGCTTCTTTGGGACAATTTGAAAAGCCTTGCTTCCAAGGCCGCTGAATCTTCCGGCCCCGAGGCAGGAGAATAAACCACGGATGGCCTTAATTCTTCTGAGGGAGCACCGCTGTCAAAATGCCGCGCAACTCTTCCCTCTCAGCCAAAGAAAGGCCGGAAAGAACGATGAACTGAAACGTTCCGCCGGGATAGCGCAGCAACGCCAAATCTCCCTTTTCCCGCCATTCGGTAAATGCATTCCAGCCCGACTGATAGGAAATTCCCGTCGAACTTCGAAGCGCAAACTGGTCCGAGTCGAGAGTCAGGGTGATGACGCCGTGCGAGTTAGTGTCCTTGCGGTATCGCTTGCGCACGGTGTGAGGCAGCCAGAATAGGATGAGCCCTGCCCAGACGGCGATGACGGCAGCCAGGGGCGCGAGATTCTGAATCAGAGACTGGGTAGATTGAGTGCTTGAAACCGGCTGCGTGACCGGAGCCGGATCCTGGTCGGAATCCTGCGGCACCTGCCTGGTCTGCGTAATCACTCCAAAAATACAGACGAAAGTAATCACTACGAAGGCCCAAAACAAGATCGTCTTCACTACGCCTGTTCGCAAAGTTTTTGCAGCGAGCTTCGATCCGCGTACAAAATCGTCTTCTGAGATTTGATAGCTGAATTCCATGCCGCTACCATACCACGCACTTTTCCGACTCAGCTCCTCAACTGCTACACTCAGCTTTCCTCGGGGAGAGCCACCGCGTGCGCGACGAATTGAAGACCTACTATACCGCCGCCGACCTTGATCCAGAAAATACCATAGTGGCCCCCGGCGAGTACCCCTTCACCCGCGGCATTCAGTCTACCGGCTACCGCTCGCGCATGTGGACGATGCGCCAGTACGCCGGCATGGGCGACGCTGAGGAGTCGAATCGCCGCTACAAATTCCTACTGGCCCAGGGGGCACGCGGCCTCAGCGTCGCCTTTGACCTGCCCACCCAGACCGGCTACGACTCTGACGCCCCACTGGCCCTCGGTGAAGTCGGTCGCGTCGGCGTCGCCATCAGTTCCCTTGAAGATATGGAGCGCCTCTTCAACGGCATCCCTGTCGAAGCCGTTTCCACCTCGATGACCATCAACTCGACCGCAGGCACCCTGCTCGCCATGTATGTTGTCGCTGCCCGACGCGCGGGAGCAGACATCCGCAAGCTCTCCGGCACGGTCCAGAACGACATCCTCAAGGAGTACATCGCCCGCGGCACCTACATCTACCCCGTCGCCCCCTCAATGCGGCTGACGACCGACCTGATCGCGTGGGCTACTGAACACCTGCCGGAGTGGAACCCCATCTCCATCAGCGGCTACCACATGCGCGAAGCTGGCTCGACCGCCGCCCAGGAACTCGCTTTCACCCTCGCCAACGGCCGCGCCTACGTGGAGGCGGCCCTCGCAGCCGGCCTGCCTATCGACAGCTTTGCCCAGCGGTTTAGCTTCTTCTTCAACGCGCATTCCAACTTTTTCGAAGAAGTCGCTAAATTCCGCGCAGCCCGACGTATTTGGGCGCGCTGGATGCGCGAAGTTTACCGCGCCGAGAACCCGCGCAGCTGGATGCTCCGCTTTCACGCCCAGACTGCCGGCTCCACGCTGACCGCACAGCAGCCTGAGAACAATATCGTTCGGACGACTCTCGAAGCGCTCGCGGCCATTCTCGGCGGAACGCAGAGCCTGCACACCAATGGCTACGACGAGGCGCTCTCGCTCCCCACCGAGCAGGCCGCCCGCATCGCCCTGCGCACGCAGCAGATTCTCGCCCACGAGAGCGGCGGCGCAGATGTAGCCGACCCTCTCGGCGGCTCCTACTACGTTGAGTTGCTCACCGACCAGCTCGAAGCCGAGGCCGAAGCCCTCTTTTCGAAGATTGCCAAACTTGGCGGCACCCTCAGCGCGGTCGAATCCGGCTGGGTACAGCAACAGATTCAGCTCTCCGCCTATGCCCACCAGCAAAAAGTCGATTCAGGCGAAACTGTCATCGTCGGCGTCAACCGCTTTCAATCTCTGGCCGAGCCGGAAATCCCCCTCCAGCAGCACAACCCCGACCTCGAACAGCGCCAGGTGGAGCGCATCCGCGCCCTCCGCCAGCGCCGTGATCAAGCAGTCTGGGCGCACTCCCTGCGTCATCTCAAAGATGCAGCCCATTCCACTGCAAACCTCATGCCAAAGATTGTCGAATCAGTAGAAGCCCACGCCACGGTTGGGGAAATCGCCGACATCCTCCGCCAGGTCTTTGGCGAATACCGCGAGACGGTCAGTGTATAAACCCCCGAATCGGACCCGGATGCAATCGCAGGACCCAGCCGACAACGGCCGCTCATTCACGCTTCCATCATTGGCCCCGTGCTAGTATGAGGTTACTTTCGGTAGCCGAAAGACCCTCGCTTATGCCCAAAAGCACCGCTGGAAAACTGAATAATATCCAGGTTTTGCGTGCGTTCGCGGCATGTGTCGTGGTCGTGTTTCACACTGGATTCGCCTTCCCCGGCATGCACCCGTTCGGCTCGTTTGGCGTGGACGTCTTCTTTGTCATCAGCGGCTACATCATGGCGAGAATTCTGGACGGCAAGAGTGAATTCTTCTTCCGCCGCCGCCTGCTGCGCATTGTTCCGCCCTATTGGCTGTTTACGATTCTGCTGTTCCTGGTGGCCCAGCGCTATCCGGCGCTCATGGGCTCGACACGCGCGAGTATTTCGGAGCTGGTTCGCAGCCTGCTCTTTATTCCTTACGCAAAAGGGAGCAATCTCATCCAACCCCTACTGTTTATTGGCTGGAGTTTGAATTACGAGATGTTCTTCTACTGCGCGCTCGGGGTGGCACTGCTTTTCACGCGCCGTCACGCCGCTTTGCTCGGCTCTGCGCTGGTGCTCGTGACGATGCTGGCGTGCCTGCCTTTGGCCGCAAACACCACCATTGCCACCTTTTACGCGCGCGACATTGTGCTTGAATTCATCCTTGGCGTCCTCAGCTACCTGTTCTGCCGCTCACTCAGCGCTGATCGTTTGAAGCGGTTGCGCATCCCAGCTCTCGCCGTTTGTCTCTTCAGCGCCGCAGCCCTTGTTGCGATTCAGGCATACTTTCCGCAATTTGTGACGTTGCGCGTCCTCTCTCTCGGGGTGCTCTCGCTGCTGCTGGTGACCTCGGCCAGCATGCTTTCTCAGGCCGGTTGGGACACCAAGTTCGCCCCTGCGGTTCTCGTGGGAGACGCCAGCTACATTCTCTACCTGCTGCACCCTTACTGCGAATACGGTCAGGATCGTGTCCTGGCCAAGCATCTGCCGTGGCTCCACATCAACACGGCCATCGGCGCTTTCATCGCTGTCAGCCTGTCGATTGCCGTGGCCTGTCTGGTCCACTTCTACGGAGAGCGGCCGCTGGTCAAGGTGCTGAACAACCGCTTCGGCGGCCACAGACGCTCGACAGAGTTTGCCGCAGCCTGAAATATCTGTGTTGCCTTAAGGTAGGGTCTTTCCGGGCGCATGCCGCAATCGCGGCGCTATCGCGTAATTCAGCTGCAACAGGACAATCACACCAATGCTCACGTACGTATTCACGATGCAGAGCAGCGCGCCAAACGCATACAGACTTTGCGCAATCAGCACCCGGCGCCGGATCGCGGAGCGTACTTCCTCCGGCGTATCTTCCTTGATCATGTCGTTACGGGTCACGTAGGTCCAGCTCCAATACAACATCACGCCCGGCAGAAATATGTTCAGCCAATACATCACCAGAGCCGTCCGATACGTAATGAACTCAGCCAGGATCGTCGTCGTGAAAGGCATCAGGGTAACCGAGGCGAGAAACATCAGATGAATCCACGCCAGGTCACGGCTACCATGACGCAGGTGACTCAACTGCGTTTGCTGACCTGCCCAGAAGATTCCCAGCGTCAAAAAGCTCATCAGGTAGGCAACCCACTCCGGCGCGATTGCCCCCAGCGCCCGCAGCAAGTCTGCCTCTGAGTGAATTGCCCCCACCGCCGGTGCATGGATATCAAGCACCAGCAGCGTCATGGCGACAGCAAAAATGCCATCGCTCAGGGCAGACAGCCGCTCCAGGCTACGACCCTGAATCGCATTATAAAGAGTGGCCATATGTCACATTTACTTGTGCAGCAGGTCGCTGGCAGCCTCATACGGCTGCCGCCGGATGCGCCATACGCCCAACAGAATCAGCACGATACCAGCGGTCACTTCCGTCCACAAGTGCCAGTCAACCTTGCCTTTTTCAAAAAGCAAAAAACCCTGAAACAGCGCAAACAGGCCCACTAAAACTGCAATAACCCCGCGAATCTTGTCGCTCATGAAGGCAGACCTCTCCTATAAAAATTTCCCTTGAAGCGCCAGCCTGATAAGTGGAATGAAAACGGGAATAAGGTGAAAGTTTGACCAGCCGCTCCGGGAATCCTATCTTCTAACTAAGGTACAGGAAGCTCGAAACGCTGCAACCACCAATTTCGCGCCTTCCATTGCCTTTTGAGGCCCCAAAATCATGTCCACGCCCTCCGTCTCGCCCGCCGCCCCTGCTCTGAAGCAGACCGCCCTCAACGCCACCTATCGCGCCCTCAAGGCAAAGATGGTCGATTTTGGCGGATGGGATATGCCCGTCGAATACTCCGGCCTGACCGCCGAGCACCTCGCCGTCCGCACGGCAGTCGGCCTCTTTGACGTCAGCCACATGGGCGAAATCCAGTTTCGCGGTCCCAATTCCCTCGCCGCCGTGCAGCAGATCACCATGAACGACGCCTCGCGCCTTCAGGTCGGCCAGGCCCAGTACTCCGCACTGCTGACCCAGGAGGGAACCTTTGTTGACGACATCCTCGTCCACAAGCTCGGCGACAACGACTACCTGCTCGTGGTCAACGCCGGCACCAAAGACAAGGACTACGCCTGGATTCGCAAGCTGGTCGGGGCCCAGCCAGGCATCCACATCAGTGATTACTCGCCACATTATTCGCAGCTCGCCATCCAGGGCCCGCGCGCTGCCGAAACGCTGCAAAAACTCACCACGGTAGACCTCTCGACGATCAAGAATTACTGGTTCACCTTTGGCAAAGTCGCTGGGGTCTACAACACACTCATCGCCCGCACAGGCTACAGCGGCGAAGACGGCTTCGAGCTCTACATCCCGTCGGACATCGCGACGACAGAAAAGGTCTGGAACGCCATTCTGGACGCAGGCGCGGAATTTGGCATACTGCCTTGCGGCCTCGGCGCCCGCAACACCCTGCGCCTTGAAGCCGGCATGCCCCTCTATGGCCACGAAATCACCGACGAAACCAACGTCTTTGAAGCAGGCCTCGACCGCTGGCTCAAGCTCGACAAGCCGTCCGACTTTCTGGGCCGCGCCGCCTTGCAGGCCATCAAAGACGCTGGCGGCCCCGCCCGAAAGCTGGTGGGTCTGGAAATGACTGACCGCCGCATCGCCCGCGACGGCTACCCCGTGCTGAACGAAGCAGAAGAGGAAATAGGCATCATCACCAGCGGCTCACCGGCTCCCTACCTCAAAACCAACATCGCCTACGCCTACGTGCCGACTGCCGTCGCCCAAAGCAAAGAAGATGTTTTCGTCCAGGTCCGCGCCAACAAAGTCCGCGCCAAACAAGTCCCCACGCCGTTTTATAAGCGGGCGAAGAAGTAGCAGCATCCGTCTAGGTCTTATCAGACATCTCGAATTGAGACTCTTCGAATCTTATCGCTGGTCTTCTAGATAGTTGCGAGTAAGATTGGAAGCAACCTGATTGGAAGCGAGTCTCTTCAATGCGACAAATGCTGTTGTCCCTACTTCTTGCATGCAGCACTTTGGTTGCGCAGCAAGCGCCCAAAACAATGACCAAGATGGAGGTAATCCTGCAAGCATCCGATGTCGTTCCAGGCAGCTTCGCAACGAAACCAAAGGTTATGTATCGCGCTGGAACGAAATACTGCAGAATTGAAGAGTCTCCCGATGAGGAGCATAAGATTCATGGTTTAGTCATCATCAGCGAACCCGACGTCTGGATGATCAATTCCGCGGATAAGTCAGGTCGCCATCTGGTCGACTCTGGTCCAACATATAACTGTCGGCTACCCTTGTTTGACGTAGTGGGACTGATGCTACCTAGCGAGGAAGCAAAGCCAATCTCAGAGCTTGAATTTGGACAGGAGATTGAATTCTTCCAGAGACATGGTGCGACTCCCCATCCCGGAGGAGTGATGCAGTCCAAGCAGACAACCGCTTACAAATTGCAGTTTGGGGAATCTTCGCTGGGCCTATTCACCTCCGGAACTCCAGAGAGGCCACTTGCAGTGGCATGGATTCACGGGGGTAAGAACAAGATTTATTGGTTCAGTGGATACGGGCAACTCGATTTTGACGCAAAGCTGTTTGCGAAGCCGCAGGATGTCAAGGTTGAGGAAGTCAAGCCGCAATAGTCCTCCGCTGCCTGATGGACCTGCACAGCCTCAAACGAAAAGACCTGCTCGACATCTTCGGTTGCCCCAGCGTCAAATCTGAAGTCGTCAGCGGCAAGCGTGCGCTGAGCAAAGAGCACATCCCCCGCCTCGCAGTCCGATCTCCATTCCCGCAGATTTGCTGCTGTAATTTCGTCGCGCCGTCAGCATCGCGTACACTACCGCCATGCAATTTCTATCGCTCAGCCGCCGCATTCTTGATAATCCCGCCGCCTTTACCCCTGAACTTATGGCGCAGGAAACCACCCGCGCCAAAGAACTCTACGCCCTCGGCATCCTCCGCCAGATATGGAAGCGCGGCGACATCCCCGGCGCAACCATCCTGTGGGAAGCAGAGTCTCTCGGCGAGGTCCGCCAGGCCATACACTCCCTGCCGATTTTCAAGTCGGGCTTGCTCGAAATCGTCGCTCTCGTCCCGCTCGAGCCCTACCCCGGCTTTGGCCCCGCCTGAGCAAATCGAATGCAAGGACTCGTCATTCTGAATGCGGCGAAGATACTACTTTTCTGATTGACGACCGCCCCTTGCGCGAGCCACCCGATTTCACCGGGCAAATCCAGTTTTCATCCGCATTTCCGCAGCCACTTCCGCTACCCTTACACTAGAGTTTCACGCTCGAAGACTCGCGTTCTGAAAGGACCTCGCTCCGATGCCTTATCCGACCCAATACAAATACACCAAAGAGCATGAATGGCTTGACCTCACTGGCGGCGACGGCAGTACTGGCGTCATCGGCATTACCGACTATGCGCAGAGCACGCTGGGCGACATCGTCTACGTTGAACTGCCCAAGGTTGGCGACTCCGTCACCGGCGGCCAGGTCTTCGGGTCGGTCGAAAGCGTCAAGGCTGTCAGCGACCTCTATTCGCCTGTCAGCGGCACCGTCACCGAGATCAACGAGGCCCTCAACAGCTCGCCCGACGCCATCAACGAAGATGCCCACACCGCCTGGATCATCAAGGTCACCCTCTCTGACCCAGCACAGGTCGCCGCTCTTCTCGACGCCGCAGCCTACGAGGCTTTCATCGCCGAAGTTGGCTAGGAGCAGCCGCCAGCTCATCACGGGCAAACGCGGCATGGTTCCAAACTGCCAGTGACCGCATCCAATTCGTATCACGCTCATCAGGAAGGCTTTTAGCCAGAGGCTAGAAGCTCGAGGCTAAAGCTAACCATGCGTTACCTGCCCAAATCCCCCTCTGAACGCGTCGAGATGCTCGATCAAGTCGGCGCTGCGTCCATCGACGACCTCTTCAAAGTCATTCCCGCCGAATACCGCCTTGAACGCGACCTTGAAATCCCGCGCCAGCACGGCGAGAGCGAGATCATCGACTTCTTCAAGGCCGCTGCCGCCAAAAACGGCCTCGTCGGCTATGCCAGCTTCCTCGGAGCAGGCTGTTACCGCCACTACAAGCCGGTGGTCATTGACTCGCTCGTACAGCGCGGCGAATTCCTCACCAGCTACACCCCATACCAGGCCGAAATCACGCAGGGGACGCTCCAAGCCATCTTCGAATTCCAGACCATGATCTGCGAACTCACCGGCATGGACATCGCCAACGCCAGCATGTACGAGGGCTCGACCGGCGCGGCGGAATCAATCATGATGGCTGCCCGCGTGACAGGTCGGCACAAGGCCGTCGTCGCCTCAACCGTCCACCCTGAGTACCGCGAAGTCATCGCCACCTACACCCAGCATCAGGGCCTGCCGACGACGGTCGTGGGCTACAACGCCGAGACCGGCCGGGTCGACCTCGACGCACTGGCAGCCCAGATTACCGAAGAAACTGCCTGCGTCCTCGTCCAGAGCCCCAACTTCTTCGGCGTCATTGAAGACATCCCGGCCATCGCCGAGCTTGCCCACGCCAAAGGGGCTCTGCTCGTCGTCTCCATCGCCGAGGCCATCTCGCTCGGCATCGTCAAGCCCCCGGTCGAGGCCGACATCGTTTCGCTCGAAGCGCAGTCCTTCGGAGTCGCGATCAGCTACGGAGGCCCCTTCTGCGGCGTCATCGCCACCAAGGAAAAGTACCTCCGCCAGATGCCTGGCCGCCTCGCCGGCCAGACCACCGACGCCGACGGCAACCGAGGCTTCGTCCTCACGCTCTCGACGCGCGAGCAGCACATCCGCCGCGAAAAAGCCACGAGCAATATCTGCACCAACCAGGCGCTCGTCGCCTTGATGGCCACCATCTTCCTCACCGTCTACGGCAAAGAGGGCGTCCGCGACCTGGCCATCCACAACCTGGCCAAGGCCGACTTCGCGGCGAAAACCTTTGCGGCCCAGCCCGGCGTCAAGCAGCTATTCAGCGGCAGCCCACGCTTCAACGAATTCGTCCTCCAGACCACCGAAACCCCAGCCGACCTGAACGCCCGCCTCCTCGACCAGAAAATCATCGGCGGCGTAGACCTCGCGCGCTGGTACCCGGAATTGGGCAATGCCACCCTGTGGTGCGCCACCGAACTTAACACCCGCACTCAAATCGAATCCGCGGCTTCCGTCATCGCCGCCACCGCCGTCTTGGCCTGAGGACAATCATGGCAACCATCGAAGCAATTCCCGTAGCAACCAATCCGACCGGCCCGACCAAGCGCATCACCACCGGTAAAGTCCGCGCCCACCAGGTCCAGAACGAAGGCCTGATCTTCGAAAAATCCTCCCCCGGCAAGCGCGCCTACAAGCTGCCCCCGCTCGACGTGCCTGAAGTCGACCCCGCAGCCCTGCTCGGCGACCTCGTGCGCGACAATACCGGCAACATGCCTGAATTGTCGGAAATCGAGATCATCCGCCACTTCACGCGCCTCTCCACCTGGAACTACGCCATCGACCTCGGCATGTATCCACTCGGCTCCTGCACGATGAAGTACAACCCGCGCGTCAACGAACTGGTCGCCCGCATTGAGGGCCTCGCCGAAGCGCACCCCTACCAGCCCGAATCGCTGTCGCAAGGGTCACTCCAAATCGTCGAACTGCTCCAGCAGTGCCTCATCGAAATCACCGGCATGGACGCCATCACCCTGCAGCCCGCCGCTGGAGCGCATGGCGAGTTCACCGGCATCCTGCTTGTCCGCGCCTACCACGAGTCCAAAGGGAATGCCCGCCGCAAAATCCTCGTGCCCGACTCCGCCCACGGAACCAACCCGGCCACAGCGGCCCTTTGCGGCTACGAAGTCCAGAACCTCAAGTCCAACGCACTCGGCATGGTCGATCTGGAAGAACTCGCGAAAGCTGTTGACGAAGACACCGCCGCGCTGATGCTCACCAACCCCTCGACCATCGGCGTCTTCGAGAGCGAAATCCACAAGATCGCCGACATCCTCCATGCCAAAGGCGCCCTGCTCTACATGGATGGCGCCAACATGAACGCCCTCGTCGGCAAGGCCCGCCCAGGCGACTTTGGCGTCGACGTGATGCACCTCAACCTGCACAAGACCTTCTCCACGCCGCACGGCGGTGGCGGCCCCGGCTCCGGGCCGGTTGCGTGCAAAGCCATCCTCGAACCTTTCCTGCCCACGCCGATTCTCGTGCGCCGAGACGACAAGACGCTGGGCTGGAATTTCGACCGGCCCCAGACCGTCGGCCGCGTCCGCGCCAGCTACGGCAACTACGGCATGTTCATCCGCGCTTTGGCCTACATCCTCGCCAACGGCCCCGACGGCCTGCGCCAGACCACTGAAGACGCCGTCCTCAACGCCAACTACATCCGTGCCGGCCTCCAGGACTTCTTTGACCTGCCCTACACCACGGCATCGATGCATGAGGTTGTCTTCTCAGACCGCCGCCAGGCCGCCAAGGGCATCAAGACAGGCGACATGGCCAAGCGCCTGATCGACTACGGCTTCCACCCCTACACGGTCAGCTTCCCGATGATCGTCTCTGGTGCGCTGATGATCGAGCCTACCGAGAGCGAATCCCGAGAAGAACTCGACCTCTTCATCGCCGCCATGCGTGCCATCGCCCAGGAAGTCGAAGAGACTCCCGAGCTGATCAAGAACGCACCCCACTCCACTCGCGTCAGCCGCCTGGACGAAACCACCGCCGCCCGCAAGCCCATCCTGCGCTGGAAGCCAAAGGCAGAATAGCGATGACCATCTTCGACGAACGCCGCGCCGAGCTTGAGCGCTATGAATTCATGATGGGCCCGGAGCGCGGTCGTCTCGCCGTCGCCCTCGACGTGCTCACCGACGCGCTCATCCTCACCGGCCAACATGGCGTCTACTGCGTCTCCAACAGAAATCCCAGCCAGCCCCGCCTCGACTTGCAGGCAGTGCTGGCCGGGATTAGCGGCGCAAAGGAACTGATTCAATCGGTGATGGAAGAGCTTCGCCAGCAGCGCGAAACTACTTTGCCGCAGTGACCGAAACTGACGCGTCCACGCCCGCCCACTTCAGGTGCAGCTCGGTCGCGGAACCCATCGTCTTTTCAAAATCGATGACAAATGTCTCCAGCGGTCCAGCCGTGGCTCCAACCATCATCTTCACCCGGCCCAGATCCTGCGCCTCGTCGTAGACCGTGCCCCACTGGCCAGTCTGCTTATTGACGATCAGGCTCCATCCGCCAGCAGTCGGCAGAGTGTAAAGGGTGTACGTTCCGGCGGGCACTTTGAGGGCGCCGATCTGCAGGTCAGCTGAAGTCTTCAGCGTAGTCGCTGCATTGGCACCCGTACGCCACACCTTGTCATAGGGCACCAGTGCTCCAAAGATCGCCCGGCCGCGCATCGATGGGGCGCTGTAATCGATTGAAACTGCCGCTCCACCCAGAGTCACTTCAGCCTTGGCGGGCGGGCTCATTGGCTTCTTGGGGGCATCCATCTGCATCGGCATGGCCGGGGCAGCGGCCTGGGCCAGCATCTGATTGGTTCCGCAAATTCCTGCCGCGATGGTGGCTACACTACAAAGCGCACTTGCAATTCGGTTTAACTTCATTTGACACCTCACTCTCGCACGAGTGTAGCAAACAGCACTCATGGCATTTGTTCACTTGAGAACAAACTTTGCGCGACATCAAGCTTGCACGAGGTTGCGCGAATTCAAGAGAAAATGGAGTATCCTAATAGAGCGCACCCGTAGCTCAGCTGGATAGAGCGAACGCCTCCGAAGCGTTAGGTCACAAGTTCGAATCTTGTCGGGTGCACCATCCCCTTTCCTAAAACCTCCTGCTCTACTTTGCCGGGTCCACCAGCGCGCCGTAAACTGCCGCGCGGCTCATGTACTGCAAGTTCGGTTTGGCGTTGCCCATGTGCTGAATCATCCCAATGAAAACCACATCGTTGGTCGGGTCGATCCAGAACCAGGTGCCCGCTGCGCCATCCCAGAAAAACGTCCCCTTGCCTTCCGGCAGATTCGCCTCGGCCGGATCATAGACGACCGCGCAGTTATAGCCATAGCCAAAACCAGGCCGCATGATCTGCGCTCCGATGCCGTATTCGCCAGTCAACAGGTTCAATGGAACGTGGTTGCTGCTCATCAGCTTGACTGACGCAGGGGACAGGATGCGCACGCCATTCAGCGCACCGCCATGCGCCAGCATCTCAGCAAAACGGAAGTAGTCTTCTGCGGTAGAAACCATGCCGCCGCCGCCCGAGGCAAACGTCGGTTGCTCGCTGTATGGACGAATCCTGCCGCCCACCGGGACCTCGGTCAGCTTGCCCTCTGCGTCATTGGTGTAATTGCTGGCAAACCGCGACCACTTTGACTGGGGAACATAGAAACCGGCATCCTTCATGCCCAGGGGACCCAAAATGTTCTTCGCGAAGAACTCCGGCAGCGACTGGCCGGAGAGCTTCTCAATAATGTAGCCCTCAATATCCATGGAAACGCTATAGGTCCACCCCTTGCCCGGCTGATACAGCAGCGGGATCTTGGACAGCTTGTCAATCATCTCCTGCAAGTTCGCTGATTGCAGCGGTTTGGACTCCATGTACATGGCATCAACCGGGGTATTGCCAAAATAGCCATAGGTAAACCCGGCTGTATGCGTCATCAGCTCGCGCATGGTCGGTGCATGATCCGGATCAGCCAGGATCATTTTCCCATCCGCGTCCATGCCTTTGAAGACCTTGAGATGCGCAAACTCTGGAATGTACTTGGAGATAGGGTCGGAAGGCAGCCACTTGCCCTGTTCATAAAGCATCATCATTGCGACCCCCGTGACCGGCTTGGTCATGGAATAGTCGCGAAAGATGGCGTCTTTCGTCATGGGCGCGCCAGTGGCGAGGTCGCGCTGGCCGTAGGTTCGATAGTCCACCACCTTGCCGTGGCGGGCGAGGATGGTTACGATGCCGGCAATCTTCTTCTCGTCCACGGCCTTCTGCATGATTGCATGCAGATGCTCCAGCCGCTCCGATGAGAATCCCACGGATTCGGGCTTGACCAGGCTGAGATCGATTGTTTTCCTGAGGGGCGACGGGGCGGCAGGCTGAACTGGAGGCTGAGCAATCAGTACGCTCCCAGCAAGCGCGATGAACGCCATCAAAACCAGAGATTTTCTCATGCAGGAAGTTCTACAGCGCGATTGCCACTACTGTAAAGCGCCGACGTCCACATGCAGGTAGATCGCTGTACACTTCATGGGCATATCAAAGAGGTTCCGTTCCATGTATAAACCAGTTCGATGGCCCATGCTTTCCCTTCTGCTCTGCGCGGCGCTTGCCGGGTCTGCGTTGAACGCGGCCCAGCCCACCCTTATCCCTGTTCCGCCGCCGCCCATGGGCTGGTCTTCGTGGAATGCCTTTTCGAACACCATCAATTCTGAAATCACCCTAGCCCAGGCTAAAGCGATGGCCACCAACGGCATGCAAAGGGCAGGCTACCAGTACATCAATATCGACGAGGGCTGGTGGCTCGGCGCGCGCGACAAGGATGGCAACATCATCGTTGACCCCAACGCCTGGCCGGCCATTGCCGCAGGCGAGCGCGCTGGCGACATGGCCAACATCGTCCGATCTATCCACAGCCTCGGCCTGAAAGCGGGCATTTACACCGATGCCGGCCGGGATGGCTGCAGCACCGTGGGCCCTGACCTAGGCCCCTCCTACCCCAACACCGGCAGTGAAGGCCACTACGAGCAGGACTTTCTGCAGTTTGCCAGGTGGGGTTTCGACTACGTCAAGGTTGACTGGTGCGGAGGCGACAAGGAGAATCTGGATCCGGCAATCCAATACGCCGAAATTGCCCGCGCCATTGCCCACGCCGAGGCGGCTACCGGCCACCGCCTCTACTACTCCATCTGCAACTGGGGCAAGCACAGCCCCTTTACCTGGGCCCCGAACGTTGGCGGCGTGGCTGCTGATATCTGGCGAACCGGCGGAGATATCGTCGCGCCGATCGTTGCCAATTCGAAAAATGCCGACCGCAAGGCGGAGTTCAAGGAAGTGCTGCGCGAGTTTGACCAGGCGCAGCACCCCCAGGCGCAACACACCGGCTATTACAACGATCCTGACATGATGGTGGTCGGCATGCCCGGTCTCACGGAGCAGCAAAACCGCGCTCACATGAGCCTCTGGGCCATCTCTGGCGGGCCGCTGCTGGTTGGGGCAGATCTGACCGGGCTGAGCGCCACAGACCTCGCAACCCTGACGAATTCAGAGGTTTTGCGCATCGATCAGGACTCTCTCGGCTTGCAGTCCGTACTTGCCGCCGAGCCCGCGCCGGGCCTGCAGGTGTGGAGCAAGCCCCTCTCGAAGACGGGTGAGCGTGCCGCCCTGCTGCTCAATCGAACTGCCGCCGCAGCCTCCATCACCGTTCACTGGAGCGACCTGGATCTGCGCGATGATTCGTCCGCCGAAGTCCGCGATGTTTGGGCAGGCAGCGACCGCGGTAAGTTTCCTGGTTCCTACACGGCCACCGTTCCGGCAGGCGACCTGATATTGCTCCTCATTCGAGGCAGCGAGAGCCCAACCACTACCCATCGACCTGAAGTGCAAAGAACTGGCGAGCTGGCTTTTGCAAATGTCCTCTCCAGATTCCCTGTCGCACGCGTGGATATCCAATACGTCAATTCTGGCAAAACACTCCGCTTTGCTGAGTTGCGAGTAAATGGTCAGGTGGCCACGAAAATTGCCTTTCCGCCAACAGGAAGCGGGGCCGCACCGGGTACAGTCTCCCTTGAAGTAATGATGGATAGCAGCAGCGGGAAAAACCAGCTGACGTTCGCCCTGCCAGTCGGCAGCCGAACCGCGATTCAGTCGATCGCTGTTCACTAGCACGCGAGTTCTGCTCCGATACAGCGGGTGGATGCAAGGATCGCGCAGGGGAGGCAGGCAATCGGTGAAGGCCAACCGCTACACTGAAGGGAGCGGGGCCAGTGGCTGGCGGCCACTTCTGCCTCGTCTCTGAAGGAAGTGCATGCATCTTACGATTGAACAGATTCTCTGGGCGCTGGTTGTTGCCGGCCACCTTGTCCTGCTGATTGTGCTTCTGGGCCGCGACCGCGCCGCTCATTTTCCCTGGTTCACGACAGCCATCGCCGTCTCGGCGGCCAGGCTCATCGCCGACCACCTGCTGCAAGGCAAGCTGACCACCATCGCCTTTCACTGGCAAACCTACGTCTCACTGACGCTCGACGACCTCATCTGCTTCATGGTGCTGCTTGAACTACTGCGCCGCGTGTTTTCCAGCGGCAAGGCCGGATTGATTCTCAAACCAAAAGGCTGGATCGGCGGCGCATTCGTTACCCTGGCCGTCGCGGCCGGCGCAGTCTGGCTATGGGGTCCCTGGCCATCCACGGCGGCCATTAAGGCTGATCCAGCCCAATTGCCGCTGCTGCTGGTTGCGCTCACTGCCACCAAGGGCCAAATCTTCATCGCTTTGTTGACCGTCCAGGTAGCCTTGCTGCTGTTGGTTGCGGGGCGACGCTTCGGTTTTGAATGGCGCACGCATCCGCAGCAGATTGCGCTGGGGCTTTCTACGAATGCTCTCGGCTTCCTCGCAGTCCAGGGTATTGCTGACTCGATCAAACGCACGGTCCACCTTACCAGCCGGGAGCAGTACGAGCGAGTCGTCCACCTCTTCACAAATCTCGACAATACCCGTTCCGCCCTCTGGATTCTGGTCCTGCTGTGGTGGATCACTTGGCTGTGGCGCGATGAGCAAGGAACCACTCCCTCGCTCGTCGCAACTGCGGAGGCGGAAACCATCGTAGACGCAACCACTCACGAAGCCGGGCAGCCAGAATCAGCTGAATAATTCCGCATGTGTGCAGAAAAAATCAAAAATATTCTCGACATAGACTGCTCTACTTTATAGAGTACTCTTCATGGGCGCGGGCTCCGCACTGATCGCCAGCCTTCAGAGGAGATTAAACATGATTGCAGGATCGCAGGAACAGGAATTGAAAGATCGCCTTAACCTCATCGAATCGATGATTGCCGAGGGGCGCAAATCTACTGAGAGCTGGGGCTGGTGCTTTGTCTTGTGGGGCGTGGCGTACTACATTGCGATTGCCTGGTCCACTCTCGGCAATGCCAACCTGGCATGGCCGGTGTGCATGATCGGAACCTCCGTGCTCACCGGAATCATCTCCGGCCGGCAACGGGACCGCCAGCCAGGGACAACCGTCGCGCGGGCCATGGGCTCGATCTGGGCGGCGGTCGGGATTTCGCTATTCGTGCTGCTCTTTACCGCCAACCTTGCCGGACACTCTGAGCAGCACATCTTCGTTGCGATCATCGCATCGATGCTGGCCACGGCAAACGCGGCATCGAGCTTCATCTTGAAATGGCGTGCGCAGTTTGCCTGTGCACTCATGTGGTGGGCTGCTGCCATCGCCTCTCTGTTTGGCACAATGACCCAAAGTTCAGTCGTGTTCCTGGTTGCCATCTTCCTCGGACAAATCGTTTTTGGCTCCTACATGATGGTGTGCGAAGCGCGAGAGCGCAAGGGGCAGCAAGCCGCGACTGGGGCTTCTCATGCCTGAACCTGTCCTCGTTCCCGACCCTGCCATTGACTTGCCAGAGTTGAATCCCGTGATTCATGGGAAGCTCCGACTCGCACTGCTCAGCCTGCTCTCAACCGTCGATGAGGCGGAGTTTACCTGGCTCCGCTCAAAGACCGGCTCAACCGACGGCAACCTCGGCGCGCAACTGCTCAAGCTTGAGGAAGCGGGTTACGTCGAAGTCGAGAAGAAGTTCGTTCTGCGCAAGCCGCAGACGCTCTACCGCATGACCCAACCCGGACGCGCGGCGCTCACGCAATATGTGCAGGCGCTCAAGCAACTGCTCGGCGCAGCGATCAACGCCTAGCCCAATCCAGCATCCAAAAGGAGATTCCCCATGCCAACGTCCCCTTCCGCCAACGAAATCACCGGCCGCGCAATCGGGGCCCTCTTCTTTGCCGGCTTTGGCACCATCTGGATCATCCTGGCGCTCTACGTCAGGCAGATGATGACGACAGCTAACCTCTCCGTTGTGGTGGCTGATCTCGCACTACTGCTGGTAACCGCACTGTGGTTGATGCGGAAGTCAAAGCTCTACCCGCGCGTGGATGAAGACCCGGCTCAGGCCAAGGCATTCAACCGAATCAACGGCATCCAGTGGATTGCGGTCGCAGTGGTCGCGTTCAGCTTTGCGCGGCTGCACTTGGACCCATATGTGCTGTCTGCGATCACTCTCATCGTCGGGCTGCACATGTTTCCTCTGGCCCGACTTTTCAGCTACCGGATGCACTACGCCACAGGCGCTGCACTGGTGATTTGGGCGGTCGCCAGTGTCCTTCTTGCTCCGGTGGAACAACTGCAAGGCACAACGGCTTTGGGGACTGGCATTCTGCTGTGGGCAAGCGCCTGGGTTACGCTGGCATTGGCCATCCGGGCCGCCCGGCCTGCTGGTTCAGCGCGGGCCGAGCGACAAGTGATCTAGCTAAATATGGCAGCTCGCCATCCCGCGCTTTTCCAGGTACTTCTGGTGATAGTCCTCTGCGCGCCAGAAGGTCTGTGCCGGCTCGATTTTGGTAACGATTTTCTTCGGCGCAAATGTGCCCGCAGCAGTAAGTTCAGCAATTTTGGCCTCCGCCTCGGCTCGTTGCTGCTCTGAATGAAAGAAGATCGCCGAACGATACTGTGTGCCCCAGTCCGGACCCTGCCGGTTCATCTGGGTTGGGTCATGCAGAGCGAAAAAAGCGTCAAGCAACGCCCCAAAGCTCACCCGCTGCGGGTCAAAATCCACCTCAACCACCTCGGCATGACCCGTCGAATCGGTGCAAACCTGCCGATACGTCGGGGCCTCGGTCTTGCCGCCCTCATAGCCCACCGCCGTTGCTGTCACCCCGGGAATGTTCGCGAACGCGACTTCCACTCCCCAGAAACACCCCGCACCAAATGTTGCCTTTTCCATCGTTTGATCTCCCATTGATTCGATGGTACCCCGAGTGCTTTGGTTACATTTGTCGCAAATGAGCCAGGGCCGCTGGAGTTTGATCTCCAACGGCCCTGTTTGCTCTTGCTTCAGAAACTACTCGCCATTCGGCTTTGGCTTGGGGCGGCCTTTGTTCTTGCCGGTGAAAGAGTTGCGCCACCGCTCTTTGATACGCGGTTCACCATCGGGGCCAGTTCTGGGTGCACCCGGTTTAGCCGGGCCAGATTTAGCCGGGCCCGACTTGCGGGGACCAGCCGCGGACGGCCTGGAGCTGGCAAACTTCTTTGGCGCACCGGAACGTGATTCGGGACGCGATTCACGGGGACGATCATCGCCCGCCGGCCGGAATGGTCTGCTGCCTGATCGCTCAGTGGAACCGGTCCCAAAACCCGCACCCGCCGGACGCGCAGGTCGAGAACTACCCCGGTCACGGTCGCCGAATGACTTGAAACCACTTGCCGGACGGCCAGCGTTCCGATTGAAAGTGTTGCCGCCTTCACGCGATCCTGAGGCTGGCCGCGAACTGCGACCTTCTGAAGAGGGTCCATCCTCGCGGGGACGGAAGGGACGGCCACCCGCAGCGGGGCGTGCACCGGCGGGACGGAAGGGACGCGCCGGACCAGAGGCAGGACCTGTACGATCAAAGCTTCTTGGGCCACTGCTGCGTGGCCGCTCGGCGCGGGGCTTCTCTTCTACCGGCTCAATCTTGAATCCCGGCGTCTTCGTCGGCACCCAGTCATCATCGTCCATGGGACGCGAAGCGGCGGCGGGACGGAAGGGCTTTCCGGCGCCAAATCGTTTGGGTGGACCGTCGAAAGAACGCTCCGCGGGTCGGCTGGGGCGAGCACCCGCAGGCTTGTCGCCAGTGCGGAAACCCGGCTTGTAGTCAGGATTAAAAGCACCCTTCTGCGGCGTTGCATCGTCATCGAGTTCAGGACGAGGCTTGCGCGGAGGCAACACATAATCAGTTACAGGCGGCTCGGGACGGCGTGCACGCGGAGCAGCACTGCCCGGCCCAGCGCTGCGACCTGCAAAATCCCGACGTGGTGCTGAACTGGGACCAGAGCCGAAGCGTGCGCCCGGCGCCGGTCGCGTACCAGGTCTCGCATCCGGACCCGCACCAAATCCTGAACCCACGCCCGCATTCGGCCGCGCATCTGAACGGCTATCAGGCCGGGCATCTGACTTGAAGCTTGGCTTCGGCCGCGGCTTGAAATCACCCTTGAAATCAGCCTTGCCCTGCGCCCGGAATTCCGGCTTTGATCCAGCCTGTAAACGAGGTCCCGACTCTGTTTTGAATGACGGTTTGCGATCCGGCTTGAAGCCGGGTTTGAATGCAGCCTTGAATACAGGCTTGTCACCGTCGTGAAATTCAGACTTGGGAATCCGTTTGAACTCAGCTCTGGGTTCAGCAGGGCTCTCCACCTGAAACTCGGGACGTACGGCGGGCTTCAGAAACGGTCGGGCAGCGGGCTTGAATTCCGATCTGGCATCCGGTCGTGTCCGTGGCTCGTAGCCGGGCTTGCCATCAGCCTTCTTGTAGCGCACCGTCTTGCCGGCAACGGTCGGCAGTTGGGCCTCCTTCGGTCCGCGGCGGCGGCGCAATTTCAGCTTGCCCTCTGAGGCCAGCCGCAGTTGCTGTACTTCTTCAGCCTCAAGCTCGCGCAGTTTGCCCGGCTCAAGATCAAGCACCAGCGGGCCATAGCCGATGCGGCGAATCTTTTCAACGTGATGACCGATCTCCTCAAACATCTTGCGCAATTCGCGGTTGCGGCCCTCGATGATGATGACTTCATACCAGGGATTGTCGCCTTCGCGGACCTGGCGAATCTTGGCCGGGGCGGTGCGTACGCGACCCTCGAATGTGCCGGGACGGCCCTTTTCAATGACCACGCCAGCGCGCAACAAGTCCAGCATGTCTTCGGTCGGCTGTCCGGCAACCTTGACCAGGTATGTTTTTTCAACGCCCGAGGCAGCTTTGGTGAGCTTGTTGGCGAGTTCGCCATCGTTGGTTACCAGCAGCAGGCCTTCGCTCAGGTAGTCAAGGCGGCCAACAGGGTACAGTCGCTCGCGCTCTGCCGAGAAGAACTGCATCACCGTGGGGCGTCCCTCAGGATCGCTCACCGTGGTCACAAAGCCCTTCGGCTTGTTCAAAACGAAATAGCGGATGCGCTCCGGCCCTTGCAGTAGCTTGCCATCGACACGAACGTGGTCGCGCGCGGGATCTGCCTTGGTGCCGAGTTCCGTGACGACTTTGCCGTTGATCTGGACCTGCCCACCAAGAATCAGCTCCTCAGCCTTACGTCGCGAAGAAATGCCCGCCTTGGCGAGGATCTTTTGCAGACGCTCCAGCTTTGGCTCTGGACCACTCGCGCCAGCTTCCTCAACCTCCGGCGCTGCTGCGGCAGCTTTCTTTGCTCTCTTTGCCTTTTTCTCAACCGGCATCTCAGGCTCTGCCGTCACTTCCGCAACCACTTCTGGCTCGGAAAGCTCGATGGCCGCCACAATGGACGCGCTGGCAGGCTCGGCTGTCTTGGTTTTTTTCGCCCGCTTGGCTGCGGGTTCCGCCGCTTCTACGGCAACTGCTTCTGCCGCTGGCTCAATGACTTCAGCCTTCACTTTCCTGGCTGCCTTCTTTGCTGGCTTGGCCTTTTCCGGTTCTGCGGCTACGACGACTTCGGGGGCGGCTTCGGGTTCTGCAACCTTCTTTTTGCGGGCCTTGGGCTTGGTTACGGCTGCTTCCTGCTCGGTGGCGGGAGTTCCTTCTGGTTCTGCTATCACGATGAAACCTCAACTTCTTCTGCGTTCAGTCTCTCGACGAGCGCTTCTGCTTCCGCTGCCTCTTGCGAGGTCTCTGCGGTAGGAATGGATACTTCTTCATTCACCTGGGCCATTGGTTCAGGCGCGCTCACAGGCGGGCCAGCTTCCGGGGCTGGTTCCGAGGCAGTTTCGGCCTCGGCAAAGAGCTCTCCGGTGAGTTCAGCGCCGTTCAAAGACGGCTCAGACTCGCCATCCTCAACGTCGCTTAGCTCCATTGCTGCCATCTTCTCGAACTCTTCCATCGAGGGCAGCTCATTCAAATCCTTCAGACCAAAGCGCAGCAAGAATTCCTTGGTCGTCTTGTACAACATCGGGCGGCCGATCACCTGCTTGCGGCCTGCCGTGGCAATCAGCTTGCGGCTCATCAGAGAGCCCAGCACACCGGCTGAATCAACCCCGCGAATTTCGCCCACCTCCGGTGCCGTCACCGGCTGCTTGTAGGCAATCACGGCAAGCGTCTCAAGCGCGGGCAGTGAAAGCTTGAGCGCCGGCTTGAGGCTCTTTACAAAGGCGCGGACCGCGTCATGCATCTCCGGCTTGGTGGCCATGCGAAATCCGCCGGCAATCTCCCGGATTTCGATTCCCCGCGTGTCCGATGCATAGTCGGCAATCAGTTCGTCCAGAATGCCGCGGAGCACTTCGCGAGCCTCGCGGTCGCGGCGGCGCTCCTGGCGGCGCGCCTCCAGCTCGGCGTTTTCTGCCGCAGCCACCGCCGCGTCAGAATCAGTCGATACCTGGTTTGATGACTCGTTCGATGCCTCGGATGCGTCGATTGCAGTCTCAGCCGGGGCAATGTCTTCCACCGGCAACGAAACCAGATCAAGCGCTCCCGGCCCCTCTTCAAGAGCGACTTCAGCAGTCAGCGCCGCCTGCGCGGCTTTCCACGTCAAGGCCTCTTCGGCAAACAACAGGGCTAGCTGCGCGAGGGTTACGGGCTCCTCGGCAGCATAAATTACGGCTTCAAGCTTGGCTTTCAGACTCATTTTCTTAAACAGGCACCTTAGGTATGGTACCGGAATGCCGGATTCCATGCGGATTCATGAGCCTGAAACAATGAAAACAATCGCTGTGCGACTACGCTTGGGTCACTTCGGGAGTGTGCCCACCCGCCACGGGCACGTGAAAGTCGCTCATCCTGCCCACCGGCAAGATCATCCGCAGGCTGTTCAGAATCGAAAGCAGGTCAATTACCTCCTGCCCCAGCGCCCCTTGAATGGGCGTAATCAGCCCCAGCGAGGCCGCCGCCATCCCCAGCACACTCAGCCCCATGCCGCCAATGGCGCTCGTCAGCGCAATCATCCGCATGCGTCGGCCAATGTGCAGCAACTCATCCACGCTCTGCAGCGAAGACTGCAATATCACCGCGCCCGCCGCCTCGCTGGTGATGTCGCTGTTCACGCCCAGTGCAATGCCGGCCGTCGCCGCCATCATCGCCGGAGCATCGTTGATACCGTCGCCAAGATAGAGGGTCCGGGCCCGGGCAGTCCTTTCCCGCACAAACTCCACTTTCTCTTCCGGACTCATGCCCCCATAAGCCGACGCGATGCCCATGCCTTTGGCAAATGCCGTCACCTCTGCTGGACGATCGCCGGAAAGCAGAATTACTTCATCAATTGCGTGTTTGGGCCCAAGGTGGTGCAGAAAGGATTTGCTCTCATTGCGCGGCTGGTCTTCAAAGTGAAGAATTCCAGCCAACGCGTCATCGAGCAGGAAAACGCACTCCAGCCCCGGCGCAACTTCGGGCAGTTGATCCGCCAAATCTGCAGGCAGCTTTCCACGACCCGTCACTCTGACCTGATGGCCGTCAATATGCCCCAACAGCCCGGTGCCCGGTGCCTCGGTTACATCGACTACGTCCAGCAAAGGCAGATGCTCGGCCTCTGCCGCGGCCAGCACAGCCCCCGCCAACGGGTGCTTTGAATAGCGCTCAAGGCTGGCAACATACTGCAATGCCTGCTGACGCGGGATCTCACTTAGGCTCAGCACTTCGGTCAGGTAGGGCTTGCCGTACGTCAGCGTGCCCGTCTTGTCGACAATCAGGACGCGGCAGGTCTCCATCTTTTCCAAAATCGAAGGATCTTTGATGATGATCCCCAGCTTGGCCCCAACCGAGATCGCCCCAATAATCGCCACTGGAATTGAAATCAGCAGCGGGCAGGGCGTGGCAATCACCAGGACAGCCAGAAATCGCTCTGCGTGACCGCTCACCAGCCAGCTGGCAAGCGCAATACCCACCGCAACCGGCGTGTACCAGGAGCCAAGCCGGTCACCCAGACGCTGAATCTGCGGCCTGTTTTCCTCCGAGGCATGGAGCACCTGGACGATCTTGGCATAGCGCGAATCGATGGCCAGTTTCGTCGCGCGAATTGTCAGCGCGGCATTGCCGTTGATCGATCCAGAGAGCACCGCAACACCCGGTGCCTTGTCGATCTGGAATGGCTCGCCCGTCAGATAGGACTCGTCCATGCTGCCCTGCCCCGAAACCACTTCTCCGTCAACCGGGCAAATCTCATGGGGATAGATCAGAAGTTCGTCGCCCACCTTGATCGAATCAATCGATATATCGGTCACCGCCTCGCCAGCCCGATGCGCCGTCTGCGGCATCCGCTTCGCCAGAGCATTCAAAACAGAGGAGGCGCGAGCCGTCGCAAAGCCCTCCAGCGCTTGCCCTCCCGACAGCATCAGCACCACGATCGCCGCCACCCACGGCTGGCCCAGTACAAGCGAAGTGACAATCGACATCAGCGCCAGCAAATCCACGCTGAAATTGCCCCGCATCACCTGCTCCCCCAGCGAAATAAGCAAAGGCAGGCTCGCGCCGACAATCCCCACCCAGAGGGCACCGCTCTCGATACGTGGCTGGTGCAGCAGCAGCTTCGCAACCAGAGCAACTACCATCCCGGCAGAGATATAGGCAGCTGTCGCGATGTGCGCCTGTGGGCTGTCAAGCCATTTCAATACCCTGTTACTCTGCATGGGCCAATACCTCGTCTCTTGTAGGCTAGCTTTGTTCATTGAACGATATGTGTGCCAGCCGACACAGGCGAGAGTCTGTAAAGGCACCTAAACTCAAGTTGCATGGTCACCCCCGTCTCAAACTCGGCAAACCGTGTATCTGTCAACTCGCCTGCGGCGGTCGTGGTCCTAACCATCGGGCTTCTATTGGCACTTCTGCTCCTGTGGGTGGGCCGGGTCATCTTCATGCTGCTGTTTGCCGCGATTGTACTGGCCGTCTTGCTGACGGCAGTCATCGACTGGCTGACAAACCGCTTTCGCCTGCGGCGCGGACTCGCCTTTGCATTGATCCTGGGGGGCGCTTCAACTGCCGCCGTCCTCGCCATCTGGATCATCGGGCCGCGGGTGATTGACCAGTTTGTTGACCTGCAGACTGACCTGCCCCGCGCGGCTAACCAACTCATCGCACGGCTCAATAGTTACAGCTGGGGCAGTTGGCTGCTGGATCAGTTGTCAGGTTACGCCCAGCCCGCCGACAGCATTCGCTATGCCGTCACACGCATCGGCGGCTTTGTCGTAAGCACCGCAACCATGCTTGCCGGGCTGGTTCTGGTGGCTTTTCTGGGCTTCTACATGGCCGCCGAGCCTGAACTCTACCTCTCCTTCATCCGCCGGGCTATCCCCCGCCGTCATCGTGAAAAAGTCGAGGCCTGCGCCGCAAATGCCGTCATCACCCTGCGCTGGTGGTTGCTCTCGCAGATGCTTTCCATGGCTTCCGTCGGGGCCACCGTCACCATCGGACTCTGGCTCCTGGGCGTTCCTCTCGCCATAACCCTTGGCATCATCGCCGCGCTCCTGACCTTCATTCCCAATATCGGGCCGATTGTCTCCGTCGTGCCAGCCGCGCTGCTGGCTTTTGCCATTTCGCCTCTGAAAGGACTGCTGGCCATCTTCCTCTTCATGCTCGTGCATTTTCTCGAGGGCAACATCATCACGCCATTGCTCGAACGCCGCATCGTAAGCCTGCCGCCCGCCGTCGTGATGACCGCACAGTTGCTGCTCGCCGTCATTGCCGGCCCACTCGGCGTCGCCCTGGCCGCCCCGCTGACAGCAGTCAGCCTCGGTGTGCTGCACGTCCTGCTGCCAGTGGAAGATACAAGATCCGGAGTTCCTTTATCCCCACCAGCCAAATGAGAAATATTCGCCTCAACCAGCCAGCGGCGCGGTGTTTCGGTCAAACCATTCAGCCAGTTGCACTTCAGTGATTTCCCCCGCCGCCAGGCGGTAGAAGGTCAAATAGCAGTCAGCCTTTTCGGCCAAAACCTTTACCCCATTGAGCTTTAAGAACGTCATGGAAGTAATTAACGCGGTGCGCTTGTTGCCATCGACGAACGGATGATTGGCCGTAATGCCAAACGCATAGGCTGCCGCCATCTGCTGCAAATTAGGTGCAACCTCAGAATAGGCATAAAGATTTTTAGGCCGGGCCAGCGCTGACTCAAGCAGCCCCAAATCACGAATGCCAGAGGGACCTCCATGCTCGGCAAGGCACTCTTCATGCGCGGCAATGACCACGCGCTGTTGAATCCAGATAGGTTCCATCGATTGCTTCCCCACTACTCGGCCAGTTTGCGCAGCACATCGCGGTTCTCGCGCATTACTTCTCGTGCTGCTTCCATTTGAAGCGCAAATTCCTCATCGTAGGGAACGAGATGGATACCGTCGCGGGATTGCGTAACGTACAAGCTGTCACCCTTTTGTACGTTCATGTGCGATAGCACTTCCTTGGGCAGCACAATCCCGGCAGAATTCCCAACCGTAGTAATTTTGACCGTAGTCGCCATGACCTCACCTCACGGCTCCATTATAACGAATGTATATACGGAAAGGAAGTGGCCTCTGCCTACCGCCAGTCATCCTGCGTCCGGCTCGCCGCTTCGTTAATCACGTTTTCAAACTCCGAGTGCTTTTTGATGAAGATTTCGCTGAAGTTCCGATCCTGATGCAGCAGAATCGCCTGCAGACGCACCAGCTCCAGCAGCGCCAGAAACATTGCCACCAGCGCCCGCTGCGATCGCGTATTCCCCAGCAGACGTTGCAGCGAAACCGGTCTGTCCTCCATCGTCAGCCGCCGACCGAGATACTGAATCATCTGCCCCACGGTTACGGTGTCTTCCTCGACGTTGAGCACCGGGCGGTTGCGCAGCCGCTCCATGATCGTGCTGAAGACGCGCGCCAGATCGCCCGTATCGGCTGCAATCTCCGCATCCGCATCCACATCGTCCTTGAATTCCCGGATGCCCGGATTCGTCCACGAAGCGGCCTCAAGCATCTGCTTCTGCTGCAGCATCTGAGCCGCATTCTTAAAGCGCTCGTGCTCCAGCAGCCGCTCCACCAGCTCCCGCCGCGGATCCTCGACAGCGGTATCATCCGGGCCGGTCGCCATCCGCGGCAACAGCATCTTGCTCTTGATGTGAATCAGCAGCGAGGCCATGTAAATAAACTCCCCCGCCACATCCACATCGGTCGACTTCAGCTTCTCCACATACCCCAGAAACTGCGCCGTAATCCGCGCAATCGGAATGTCGTAAATATCAATATCCTGCTTGCGAATCAGGTCCAGCAGCAGGTCCATCGGCCCGTCGTACACCTGGCTCACCATCACCGAAAACGGAAAAGCCTGCGCATCTTCCTGCACGCCCTTCTTTGGAGCAGCCTTCTCCGCAGGCGGATGAAATGGATCAAACTTGGGCGGCGGCACCGGCTTCGGCGTCAGCACCAGCACCGGCGCAGCTTCCTGCACTGCCGCGTGCTCGTGTGCCTGAACTTCCGGGTTGGTAGATTCTTCAGTCAATTTCGCATCTTTCACTTGCGCTCTGCCTAGCCAATCGGCATCTGCATGGCGGCATCTACTTCGCGCATGGTCTGCGCTGCTCGCTGCTGGGCGCGGACTGACCCAGCCTCAATGATCTCTAGCGCCTGCTTGGCCGTATATCCCGCGCGGCGCCCCTGAATCGGTCCGAGAATCTGCACTAGCGAATCCGCCGCCCAGCCCTTGCACTGAATACATCCAATGCCCGCCGACCGGCAGCCCGCGTATACCTCATCGAGCTTTTCCGGCGTGGAAAAGACCTTGTGCAGATCGCCGACTGGGCACTTGTCCGGGTCCCCGGCATCCGTCCGCCGCACGCGCGCTGGGTCCGTCACCATCGTCTTCAGCTTCTGCCGAACCTCTGTCTCCGTGTCGGTCAGCATGATCGTATTGCCGTAACTCTTCGACATCTTGCGGCCATCTGTCCCCGGCAGCTTGGGAGAAGGCGTCAGCAATACCTTGGGCTCGGGCAGAACTTCATTGCCACCGATCTTGTAGAACTGGTTAAACCGCCGCGCGATCTCCCGCGTCAGTTCCACATGCACCACCTGGTCCTGCCCCACCGGCACAAATTGCGGCTGGTATAGCAGAATATCCGCTGCCTGCAACAGCGGATACCCGAGGAAACCGTAGGTCGTCAGGTCCTTGCCCGTCAGGTTCTCCTGCTGCTCCTTGTACGTCGGCACCCGCTCCAGCCAACTGATAGGCGTAATCATGCTGAAGAGCAGATGCAGCTTGGCGTGCTCCAAAACCTTGCTTTGCAGAAAGAGTATGCACTTCTCTGGATCAAGTCCTGCACCGAGCCAGTCCAGTGCGACTTCCCCTATATTCGCTTTGACCTGCGAAGTATCTGCGTAATCCGTCGTCAGAGCGTGCCAGTCCGCGATGAAAAAGTAGCACTCATAGTCGTCCTGCAGCTTCACCCAGTTGGCTAGCGCACCCATGTAGTTGCCCAGATGCAGCTTGCCGGTGGGGCGCATCCCACTCAATACACTCGGTCGAGAAATATTCGTCATCAGCTGTCAGCTCTCGGGGAATCCTGAAGTTGTCTCGTCCCTATTGTATCGGGCTGGGTCTGTCTGGGTCGGCTCAGGCATACCGCGCCCCAAACTGCCTCAGCCGCGCCAGCGTCGCCGCCGCCTCGCCAGAATCAATCGCCTCTGCCCCGCGCATCACGCCCTCACGCAGATCCCCCGCAATTCCCGAGGCCACCAGCGCTGCAGCTGCGTTCAGCAGCACAATCTCCCGCCGCGCCCCGGGGATACCGGTAACGATGTCGTACAAAATCGCCGCATTATCTCCCGCATCGCCGCCCGAGAGATCAGCCAGCGTCGCGCGCTCCACCCCAGCCATCTCAGGAGTAATGCGAGCCGCCTTCATCGCTGGCTCCGTACCCGGCTCCACGCGCACCACGATCGATTCCCCCGTCGTCGAAAGCTCGTCCATTCCGTCGATCCCATGCACCACAAAGGCCCGCCGGGTCGTCTTCAGCTCAATCAATGTCCGCGCCACCAGCAGCGTCCGGCTCGGTGCCAGCACCCCAATCACCTGCGTCCGCGCTCCTGCGGGATTGGTTAGCGGCCCGCAAAGATTAAAAATCGTTCGGAAGCCCAGCGCCCGACGCAGCGGAGCCACTGCCTTCATCGCCGGATGCAGCATGGGCGCAAACAGAAACACAAAGCCCGTCTCGCGCAAACACTCCGCCGCCAACTCCGGCGAAAGCGTTATCGGCACTCCCAGCGACTCCAGCACATCCGCTGACCCACATCGCGAGGTCACCGCGCGGTTGCCATGTTTGGCAACTTTTGCCCCTGCCGCAGCCGCCACCAGCGCCGCCCCTGTCGAAATATTGAACGTCGCCGGACCGCCGCCCCCGGTGCCGCAGGTGTCCACAAGCTCCTGCCGCTCCTCTTCCGTCAGCGGAATCGGCGTAGCCCGCGCCCGCATCTCCTCCACAAATCCAGCAAGCTCAGGTGCCAGCTCACCGCGAGTCGCCAACGCCGTCAGCAACGAGGCAGTCTCTACCTCTGGCACACTCCCCGATAGAATCTCCACTAGTGCTTCACGCGCATCTTCCCGGCTCAGCGCCGCGCCGTCCTCGGCCAGTGGCCGCAACAGTTCCCTTACCTTCGACAACCTGACACCTCGTAATTTTTCCGAATGACCAGCCACTCCGTCCCATTTCCGGAGCAGGTTCCTTCTATATGGTACTGGGCGCGCTACGGGTTTGCCGCTTGTTTGCCGGGTCCGATACTATCGGTGTGTTCAGTAGACGGCCCTTTTTCCAAATTTCGATTGATGTTGAACCGCACCAAAGCCCCGGAGACCACGCTTTGAAAATCCACGAGTATCAAGCAAAAACCATCCTGGCCAAATACGGCGTCCCCGTGCCCAGGGGCGAGGTAGCAAATACGCTGCCAGAGGCCGCCGATGCGGCCCGCAACTTGCTCGCAAACGGTGCCACCGGCGTCGTCGTCAAGGCTCAGATTCACGCCGGAGGCCGCGGTAAAGGCGGCGGCGTCAAGGTCACCTTCAACCAGGCCGACGCCGAATCTGCCGCAGCCAAAATCCTCGGCATGCAGCTCGTCACCCACCAGACCGGACCCACCGGGCAAAAAGTGCAGCGCCTGCTCATCGAAGAGACCGCCGCCATCGATCGCGAACTCTACCTCGGCATCGTCCTTGACCGCGCCACCGGCAAGCTCGTCTTCATGGCCTCTCAGGCCGGCGGCATGGAGATTGAAGAAGTCGCTGCCAAAGACCCCACCGCCATCATCAAGGAAGAAATCGACCCCGCCATCGGCCTCGCCGGTTATCAGGGCCGCAAGCTCGCCTTTGCCCTCGGCCTCAAGCCCAGCATGGTCAACCAGGCGGTAGTCTTCTTCCAGTCGCTTTACAAGGCATTTGTTGAAACCGACGCCTCCCTGCTCGAGATCAACCCCTTCATCACGACCAAGGACGACAAGCTCTTCGCCCTTGATGCCAAGATGACCTTTGACGACAACGCCCTCTTCCGCCACGCGGAAGTCAAAGCTCTCCGGGATGTTGCTGAAGAAGACCCCCTCGAAGTCGAAGCCAGCAAGTACGCCCTCAACTACATCAAGCTCGACGGCTCCATCGCCTGCATGGTCAACGGCGCAGGCCTCGCCATGGCCACCATGGACATCATCCAGTACGCCGGCGGCAGCCCCGCCAACTTCCTCGACGTGGGCGGCGGTGCCACCCAGGAGCAGATCGAACACGCTTTTGAAATCCTGCTCTCCGACAAAAACGTCAAGGCCATCTTCATCAACATCTTCGGCGGCATCCTCCGCGTAGACCGTCTCGCAACAGGCGTCGTCGCAGCAGCCCGCAACCTCAACGTCACCGTGCCCATCGTCCTCCGTCTCGAAGGCACCAATGTCGAAGAGGGCCGCCAGATTCTCAAGGATTCCGGCCTCAATTTCCAGGTAGGCGCAACGATGAAAGAAGCTGCCGATCTCGTAGTCGCCGCAGCGAAAGTGGGGGCATAAATGTCTGTCTTAGTCGATAAAAACACCCGTCTGATTGTGCAGGGCATCACCGGCAAGGAAGGCACCTTCCACGCCAAGGGCGCTGCAGAATACGGCACCCAGGTAGTCGGCGGCGTCACCCCCGGCAAAGGCGGCACCATCCACGAGGGCTGGCCCGTCTTCAACACCGTCGCTGAAGCAGTCGACGCCACCGGCGCCAACGCCACCGTCATCTTCGTCCCGCCACCGTTCGCGGCTGACGCCATTCTCGAAGCTGAGGACGCCGGGCTGCCCCTCATCGTCTGCATCACCGAGGGCATCCCAACCATCGACATGGTCAAGGTCTGGTCCAAGATCAAGCACTCCTCCTCGCGTCTGATCGGCCCCAACTGCCCCGGCGTCATCTCCCCCGGCAAGGCGAAGATCGGCATCATGCCGGCGCGTATCCATCTCGAAGGCTCGATCGGCATCGTCTCCAAATCCGGTACGCTCACCTACGAGGCCGTACACCAACTCACCCAGCGCGGCATCGGCCAGTCGACAGCCATCGGTATCGGCGGCGACCCCATCATCGGGACAACCCACATCGATGCGCTCCGCCTGCTCAATGACGACCCTGACACCGAGGCCATCATCATGATTGGCGAAATCGGCGGCGCCGCAGAAGAAGCAGCTGCAGCCTTCGTCAAGGAATTTGTCCGCAAGCCCGTCGTCGGCTTCATCGCCGGCCAAACCGCGCCCCCAGGCCGGCGCATGGGCCACGCCGGGGCCATCATCTCCGGAGGCCAGGGCACCGCTGCCGAAAAGATGAAAGCCATGGCCGACGCCGGCATCCACGTCGTCGTTTCACCGGCTGACATCGGGGCAAAACTCGCTGAAGTGATCGGACGGTAGTTACTCTTCCATGAAACAGAGAAAAGGCCCGCTGCAATGGCGGGCCTTTCTGCTGCTTTTTATCCATTGATCAATTCCGAAAACTGCTCAACCGGCATCGCCTCAACCCCCGGCGCGACGGTTGTCATCGGCGGTTGATTCCGCGATTTGCGATGGACAATCAGCGCCCGGCTGACCCGCTCTGTCTCCGCGTTCGCAGCCTTTTTCAGTGCCAGCAGCGGATGCGCCATTGCAGACTGCACAGTCCGGCCGGCTTTCGCCTCCACCAGCCAGAACTGCGCATTCGCCTGCGGCACAAGAAAATCCACCTCCAGCCCCTGCCGGTCGCGGAAGCAATAGAGTTCCTTGCGTTGGCCTTGGTTAATCTGGCTCTTGAGTATCTCTGCTGCGACAAAGCCCTCAAAGATTGGCCCCAGAAACGGTGACCGCTCCAACTCCGCCTGCGTCTGAATACCCAGCAAATGGCAAGCCATCCCTGAGTCTCCCCAATAGACCTTGGGCGTCTTCACCAATCGCTTGCCAAAGTTTTCAAAGTACGGCTGCACCAGGATGATCTGCCCCGTCACTTCCAGCACATACATCCACTCTGTAATCGTCGGCACACTCACGCCCAGCGGCGCAGCTAGGTCGGTCTTGTTCAAAAACTGCCCATGACGGCTCGCCAGCAGCGACAGAAATCGCCGAAACGCTGGCAGATCGCGCACCTGCGTAATCGCGCGCACATCCCGTTCGATATACGTTTGCAGATACGATGCGTACCAGAGCGTGCGGCTGGCCGGATGCATCACCGGCTCCGGAAAACCGCCTCGCAGCATGTCTACCCGGGGCGATTCGGCGAGGCTGAAAGGCAGTAATTGCAGCACCGCCGCACGGCCAGCCATCGACTCCGTAATCCCCTGCATCAACGGTGCTTCCTGGGATCCGGTAAAGAGCCACTGCCCCATCCGCCGTGGGTGCGCATCAATCATCGTACGCGCATAGTCGAGCAGTCGCGGCGTATTCTGTATCTCATCAAGAATGGCTGGCAGTCGCAGGCTTTCGAGAAATGATCGCGGGTCGCTGCGCACACGGTCCTGGATGTCCGGGTCTTCAAGCAGCACATATTGCGCCTTGGGCATTGACTGGCGCAACAGCGTGGTTTTGCCCGCGCGACGGGGCCCGGTGATGACCAGCGCTGGAAACTGACGCAGCGCTTTTTGCACCATTCCTGCGAGTTTTCGGGCCACAACCATGTTGACAAATCTAAGATTCAATCTTAGATTTGTCAACTTTAGTCAGGAAGCATAAGAGACTAAAGAGACTCAACTGCAAGCAGGTAACTGCACCACAACCGCGCTCTTGAAATCATGACAAATCTAAAGTATCACTTTAGATTTGTCATGTTCGATATCGGCGTATATTCATGCACTTTTGATTGACATTACCCCTTTATTTACTGCCAATTAAGCATATTTGCCTCGTACATTTTTATGCATTTAAACGCGCAACCAACAAGGAATGCGTGTGAAGTGATGCCGACTACCACACCCTACACGGCGCAGCCGCCACCATCTTCGCAGACTTCTTGCAACTGAAGCTCTTCGCAAACTCCGGCAGGTCCTGCAGAATCGCGTTTGTCCGGTGCTCGTCCGGCGCATGCGGATCAGTCAACGCTGCCGCCCGCAGAGCCTCAGGACGCGTCTGCGTACACCACTGCTGCGCGTAAGCAATCCAGAATCGCTGCTCCGGCGTGTACCCATCCGTCTTCGCGGCCATATCGACGTGCGCCTCGCGAGCCTTGTCGAGCCACGCCAGCCATGCCAGCCACGTACCGCCCAGGTCAGCCAGGTTCTCCCCAAGCGTCAGCTTGCCGTTCAGGTGAACGCCCGGCACTGACTCAATGGCGTCATACTGCTTCACCATGCAGTCGGCCCGCTCGCCAAACTTCTTCTCGTCCTCGCCCGTCCACCAGTTCTTGAGGTTGCCGGTCGCGTCAAACTGGCGGCCCTCATCGTCAAAGCCGTGCGTCAGCTCATGCCCTATCGTCGAACCCATATCGCCATAGTTGGCCGCGTCATCTTCCTTGCCGCTGAAAAATGGCGGCTGCAAATACCCCGCCGGAAAATTCACATTATTTTGCTGCGGATCGTAATACGCATTGACCGTCGGCGGAGACATGTACCACTCGCCCTTGTCCACCGGCTTGCCAATCTTCGCCAGGTCGCGCGCGTGGTTGAAGGCCCGCACCCGCATCTGGTTGCCCACCGCATCGCCGCGCACAATGGTAAGCGGCGTGTAATCCCGCCACTTGTCCGGATACCCAACCTTGTTCATCACCCCATGCAGCTTTTCCTTGGCCTGGAGCTTGGTCGCCGGGCTCATCCAGTCCAGCGAATCGATGTCCGACTCCATCGCCTTCTCAATCGCCACCGTCATATCCACCGCGCGCTGCTTGTCGCCTGGCGCAAAGTACCGCGCCACGTACACCTGCCCCAGCGCCTCGCCCATCTCGCGGTCAATCCGGCTGGTGCAGCGCTTCCAGCGGTCTTGTTGCTTTTCAGCGCCGCGCAGGATATGGGAGTAGAAGTTCCAATCTTCCTGCTCAAAGCTCTCCGGCAGGCTGGTTCCAGCAAAGGCGGTGAGCAGATGCCAGCGCAGATAGGTCTGAATCTGTTCAAGCGGGGTTGCCGCGACCAGCGCATTAAACGCTGCCATGAACTTCGGCTCAGAATCATTCGCCTTGCCCATCGCCGGTGCCCGGTCGGCAACCACATAGTCCGACAATGAAAAATTCGTCAATTCCCGGCCCAAAGCCGCCACGTCTGTCGGATGGTTCAGATTCTGCGGATCGCGCTGCTCGGTCACCGTCAGCGAAGCCTTGGCGAGAGACGTTTCAATTTCGAGCACCACCTGCGCGTCCTTGGCCGCCTGCGCCTCTGGCTCCCCGGCCAGCACCAGCATCTTCGCCACATGCTCCACGTACTGCTTCCGCTGCTCCACCGATTTCGCGTCAGTCCGCGTGTAGTAATCCCGCTCCGGCAGGCCGAGACCGCCAGCACCGTAGCCGGAGATCACCGACGAAGCATCCGCAAAATCCGGCTCCGATCCCATCCGGAAAAAAGCATTTACCCCAATTGTGTGCAGGTGAGCCACCAGCGCAGGTAACTCCGCCTTGCTCGTGAGCCCAGAAATCGCGTCCAACTCCGCTTTGAGCGGCGCTAGTCCCGCTTTGTTAATCGCCGCAACATCCATGCAACTGGCAAACTCGTCGCCTGTCTTTTGCTCGTTCGGCGTGCGCGTCGCACTGGCTGCCGAAACTTCCTCTAAGATCTGTCGCAGGTGCGCGCGGTTCAGTTCGGAAAGTTCAGTAAAACGCCCATACGAAGTCTCATCTGCAGGCAGCGGATTGCGATCAAACCACTTCTTGCACGAAAACTGATAGAAGTTGTCGCAAGGGTCCACCGAAGTATCAATCAGCGAACGGTCAAATACCTTCAGCTCTGAGGCGGCCGAAGCCGTTTGCCCCCACACAGGAGACAGCAGAAAGACAAGCGTAAAGGCAAAGCCGAGGCCGACGCGGAGCAGGTGTTTCAAATTCCAGGACATGCTCAAAACTCTACCAGATGCCCTCACCCTGTCACGCCTCGAATACTGGCCCGTTACAATCAGAGTGAAACGACCTTTTGTCGCCGAACCTCAAAACTCAGAACTTCAAGCCAAGGAGCAATTCCGTGTCCCAGCGTACTTTCAGCATCATCAAGCCAGACGCCGTCCGCAAAGGCTACACCGCCGCCATTCTCGCCGAGATCCAAAAGGCCGGCTTCCAGATCGTCTCCATCAAAAAGCAATCCATCTCCAAGACCCAGGCCGAGGGCTTCTACGCCGTCCACAGCGCGCGTCCCTTCTTTGACTCGCTTACCTCTTTCATGTCCTCCGGCCCGATCGTCCTGATGGTCCTTGAAAAGGAAAACGCCATCCTCGATCTGCGCAAGCTCATGGGCGCCACCAACCCCGCCAATGCCGAAGAAGGCACCATCCGCAAGCAATTCGCCGGCTCCATTGAAGAAAACGCCATCCACGGCTCCGACGCTCCCGAAACCGCAGCCTTCGAAATCGGCTACTGGTTCGCCGGCTACGAACTCGTCTAGGAATCCGCCCAGCGGACTGCGCAGTGAAGGGCTCTGCCTTCAACCTTCAGGGATAAGTCACCCCTTCACAGCCGCCCGTGCAATCTGCTCCGCACACCGCACCACCGACTGCGAACGCAGATACCACCCATGCGCCGCATCCGCAATCGCCTGGATGCGCTCATCAGAAGCCACACCTGAAGCCAACTGCGCCACGCCCTCCTGCGAAATATAAGGCAGAAAGTCCGGCTTCGGAATCATCCGCTTCTCCACCTCCACCATAATCGGCACCAGCCCATGCGCCATGTACGCCGCAATCACCCCCGACTTTGACCACACATCCGGCCAATAGCCAATAATGCCAGCGATGCTGTCGGCCATCAGGTCGCTTAAAGCCTGCTCTTCCATAAAGCCCGCACGCGTCACGGCCGCGCCCTCAATATCCAACGGAATGAACTCGCTCGTCCCCGACCCCACATCCGTAATCGATTCAATCCGCAGCTTTCGGCACACCTCTTCCAGTGTCGCGCGGCAATTCCTGTACAGGCGTACCCGCGTATTCAGCTGCCCAAAGACGATTAGCCGCCGCGTCCTCTCCCGCAGCGGGCGTAGCAACTCCGGCTCACCGATATTTGAGAAAATGGGAATCTGGAGTATCTCGCGCCCGGTCGGATTGTATGGCTGCACCTGCCAGTGGTACTTCGCGCTTGAAGTAAACGCAACATCCGCCACCCCCAGCAGCGCCTGCACACACCGCCGCTGCTCTCCCCGCGTCCACCGCGCCCGCTGCCACAGATGCCCATTCGAAAAAATCTCGTGAAAGAACACCAATAGCCGCGTCTCCCGCGCCAACTCCTCCATCACCCGCGTAAACTCCGCCGGCCGCCCATTCGGAGAATAAGCATAGGGCCCATAATGCAACAGCACGCTCTCAAACCTGTGCTCACTGCGCAGAGCTGCAAGCGCCTCCCGCAGCGCCACGGGCGTTGGTTCGCCGACGTAGCTGATCGTGTTGGGAGCGATTTCAGCCGCGTCAAACGGCGTCTTCGGCTGCTTGTACACCAGAAAGTGGCTGCGGATACTGTGTTTCTCAAAAAGCGCCGCCCCAAGCCGCCGGGCAAAGTCGCCCATCCCGTCCACGCTCGGCTTGAAGCCAGAAACTATTTGCAGTATCGCTTTGCTTTCCATCTCCTCCGATTGTAAGGGAATGCCTGTATGTGACTGTCTGCTCGCAAACGGCCCTGACCTGCCCCCCGCTCCCTCCCATGTGATACAAACAGCTCGGATGGAGTTCCTCATGAATCGCGCATCTCTATTGCTTTTCCCGGCTCTGGCTCTCGTCAGCCTGCTGCAGCAGCCTGCCTCGGCGCAAACCCCTCTGGCCCGCCCCGCAATCACCGGCATCTCTCACGTAACACTCTTTGCCGACGATATTGCCAGGTCCCGGCAGTTCTACACCGCCACCCTCGGCTGGAGCGCCGTACCCGCCCAGGGCACCCATCCCGGCATCCGCTTCTACGCCAACCACGCCCAATACGTAGAATTGGTCTCCCCGCCCAGCCCCGGTCTCGCCAACCGCCTCGACTCCGTCGCCTTCCTCACCGCCGACGCCGAAGGCCTCCGCCGCTACCTCGCCACCCAGGCCGTCCAGGTACCCGCCGCAGTTTCCATCGAAAAGGACGGCAGCCGCACCTTCCAGGTCCGCGATCCGGAGGGCAACAAAGTTGCGTTTGTCCAGGCTGGCCGCCCCCTCAGGCAGCCGGCCAATGCGTCGCATAGCGTCAGCAACCACATCATGCACGCCGGCTACGAGGTGCATAACCGCGCTGCGCTCGACCACTTCTATAAGGACATCCTCGGCTTCCACCTCTACTGGCAGGGCGGCAACCCAAGCACCCGCGTCGACTGGGTCATGATGCAGGTGCCCAACGGCTCTGACTGGATCGAGTACATGCTCTACCTCGGCGACCACCCCACCCGCGCCGCCCTCGGCAGCGCCAACCACCTCGCCCCCGGCGTCACCAGCGTTGCCGCGCTCCAAAAGCAACTCGAACAACACGGCTGGACCCCCACCCCCGGCTCCAACCCCCAGGTCCTAGGCGTAGACGGCAAAATGCAGCTCGACCTCACCGACCCCGACGGCACCCGCGTTGAATTCATGGAGTTCAAACCAGTAAAAGAAGCCTGCTGCTCCCCCTACACCGGCCAACAACCCGAGCCCACTTCAGCCTGGTAATCCCGTTCAAGTCACCAAAAATGGGTGCCCCCGGTCTCGACTTTGAGACCGGGGTTTCTTCCATCTCTGAATATCCCACCAGAAACCACCACTTCCTTGCCGACAATTAACCACCGGTCAGGCACCATGCAACCAGGCTCGCAAAAACGCTCAACCCGCACCCACCAGCCCCAATCGCCCATCCACAGCAAATCCAAGGCAAATCCGCTGCAAAAAGCGCACCCTTATGCCGCCCTAAATGCATCCTGGATCCCTTAAAAATCCAACAAGATCAATATAATCAACGCTTTATCAGAATGAAAATGGCGTGCACGCCGGTAGTATTCTCTTTCCGCGCGCAGCCGTATTCCTCACCTTGCAGTCCCATGCGCTATGCTTGCCGCGATGGAATTCACACAAATCTCCGGCAAACAAGTCTCCCGCATCGGCCTCGGCACCTGGGCCATCGGCGGCCTCGACTGGGGCGCAGTGTCCGATTCAGACGCCGTCGCCACCCTGCTCAGCGCAGTCGACCGCGGCATCAACCTCATCGACACCGCGCCCATCTACGGCCGCGGCCGCGCCGAAGAGCTCCTCGGCAAAGCCATCCGCGCCCACGGCCACCGCGAAGCCTTCTACATCGCCACCAAAGCCGGCCTCGACTGGAACACCGGCCGCGAAGGCGTCTTCGCCGACTCCACCGCCCCGCGCCTCCGCCAGGAGCTCGAACACAGCCTCCGCCGCCTCAACACCGACTTCATTGACCTCTACCAGGTCCACTGGCCCGACACCCTCGTTCCCATCGAAGAAACCGCAGCCCTGCTCGCAGAATTTGTCCGCGAAGGCAAAGTCGGCGCCCTCGGCGTCAGCAACTACTCGGTCGCCCAGATGCAGGCCTTTCGCTCCGTCGCGCCGCTCGCCTCAAACCAGCCGCCGTACAACCTCTTCGAGCGCCAAATCGACCACGAAACGCTGCCCTGGTGCGCCGCCAACCACGTCGCCGTGCTCACCTACAGCTCGCTCTGCCGCAGCCTGCTCGCCGGCCGCCTCACCCACGGCATGACCTTCCCCGCAGGCGACATCCGCGCCGTCGACCCCAAATTCCAGCAACCGCGCTTTACCCAGTACCTCAACGCAGTCGAACGACTCGCAGCGTTCGCCCAGGCGCACTTTGGCAAGACCGTCCTCTCGCTCGCCGCCCGCTGGGTCCTCGACCGCCCCGGCATCTCCGTCGCCCTCTGGGGAGCCAAGCGCCCCGACCAACTCGACGCCGTTGCCGGAGTGCTCGGCTGGAAGCTCAGCGACTCAGCCATGGCCGAGATCGACCAGATTGTCGCGGAATGTGTCACCGACCCAGTCGGCCCCGAATACCTGACTCCAAAAGTCAGGGAATAGGCAAAGAAAAAGGGGAACAGGCGCATCGTGCCCTGTTCCCCCTCGGATTTTCAAGTCGCTGGAGTACTACCGCTTCTTCTTGAACTTGTATTCGGCGCCCACCGAAATGCCAAAGTTCCACTGCGTATGCGGATACAGGCTGGTGCCGTCGTAGCCGGTCATCAGAGCATCCGGGGTAATCCGGAAGACCCAGTTCGGCGAGCGGTTCAGATCGATGTGGCCACCAAAAGCTCCGCCATAGGTCATCTGGTTGTCATAGAAAGCAGCCGGTCCGGTCGGCCCGGGCTTGTTGTTGCGCAGGTCGGTGTTGAAGTCGCCATAGACTCCGCCCACCAGCGCATGCAGCATGATCGCTGCGTGCTTGTTGTGCGGCCCCAGATACTCCGGCCCAGCCAGAAACATGTACTGGCTCACAAAAAGGCCAGCCAGATTCACCGAGTTTGGCGCAACGCCGCTGGTACCAAGGTAGCCGCGTCCGCTGCCCTCAACGGCCCAGTGCTTGGTTAGCCAATAGGAACCCGACAGGTCAAGGCCACCGAGATTCGCGCCTTCGCGCAGGTTCGGCCCAGCGTGGATGTGCCCGTAGGCCATGCCTACCGAAACATCCCACTTGTTGTCGTATTTGACGTTTGCCAGCGGGTCAGAGGCGATGTAAACACCATTCGCTGGTTGACCCTGAGGGGTGGTCTGCGAGGTTTGAGCCTGCATAGGGCTGGCGAAGACAGCTGCCATGGCAGCGGCGATCAACACTGAGGCGAACACACGAATGGGCATACGAGCGGCAGAATTCACAAAAAGCATCACTCCTGAATGGTAAATGGCGAAAGTGCGATGAAACAACGCCACAGCGAAGGTAATGCAACTTAGACGCATTCGAATGCATTCTGCGGGCTGCGAAGGCTCAGTTTTGTGCCCTTCAAAGGGTGCGAATCGCCATCATGGAGTGCAATTCTCCGTCCAGCGGGTCCAGACCAGGTAGCGGGCGGTCTTGACGGTCTCAACCAGGGACGCCGCACTACTGTAGAAGTTGGACGTCAGCGTACCGGGAGCCGCGTGCATGCGCCATTCCAGCTTTTCGCCCGACACATTCGCAAAAATCATCGCCGCGCGCGGCAAATGCGACGCGCTCGAAACGACCTCTACCGAATGCCAGCCGTGCTGCTTCATGATCCTGGCTGAAAAGCAGGCATTCTGGATTGTGTCGAGCGCCTGCGGCTCAGGAAAAATCACCGAAGCCGGAACGCCCTGCGCCTCAGCCACGCGCTCCATCACTTCAGCCTCAACGAAGCGGTTATGCGCGGCCGCACCGGTCACAATCAACCGCGGCGCCACACCTCGCTCATATTCGTGAACGCCCTCGGTCATGCGATCAAGCAGCTCGGGCGTGGGATTGCCGTCGTCATCAGCCGGTGTGCCAAGCACAACAATCGCGTCAAAGCTGGCACGATCGGTATTGGCCGTGGGTGCAAAGCTGCGCGCAATGATCGCCCAGACGAACAGCCCAGCCAACAAGCCGCAGACCGTGAGAACTCCGCCCATTAGGGGCGAGAAGCCACTCGACCTGCGGCGAGCGCTGCCTCTGCGCGAGACTGATTTGCGGGAATGCTGCGTGGCCAACTTCGCCTCCAGCTTTCACTTTAACGTGGCGGCCAGAGGCGAACTCAGACCGCGTTTCAGATTTCGAGCGGAGTATCCAGAGCAGTAAGGGCAATCTCACTGAGCGGCTTGCGCTCGCGGGCAGCCACTTCACGCGCCTGCATCTGCGCGTCGGCCAGGGCACCGGGCGCCGCCTGATGGCCGAGTGCAATCACCGCGCCAAGGCCATAGTCTTCGCTCAGGCCAAAGGCTTTGCGAGCGGCGTCAGCATCAAATCCGCCCATGGAGTGCGTCACCAAACCCAATGCCGCAGCCTGCGCGGTGAGCTGCGAAACGGCCTGGCCCAAATCATAGAGCGCATAGCGGTTAGCCCGGCCATTGGCATCGCGCTCAATTCCCAGACCAAGAATCAGTACAGCCGCATTCGCCGCCCACGCCTGATTAAACGGCACCAGCGTGGCGAAAATTTTGTCCCACGCCTCCGTACCCTTCACACCAACCAGGAAGCGCCACGGCTGCACGTTCCCCGAGGAAGCAGCCCAACGTGCCGCCTCAAGCACCGTCTTGAGCTCGCCAGCCGCAACCGGCTGATCCTTGAAAGAACGCGGGCTCCAGCGATGCGCGAGAGCGGGAAGAAGTCCCTCGACGGGGACCACTTTCGTTTCATTGAGTTCTGCGACGGAAAGCGACATGAGAGATAACTCCAGGAAATGATTTTCCTTTGAATGGATGAGTAGCAGAGCGGGAACGATTCGCGCACATCGGGCAAATCTGGTGCTAGCCGATAACCACGCGGGCAATCGCTGTATCGAGGATTTCGCGGGTAAAGATCAACCCACTCACGCGCCCTGTGCGCCGACGAAACAGCGCAGCAGTTTCGCAGAGCACGACAATGTCCTCGACCTCAGCCGGATTCATGGCTTCGGCGAGGATAAGGTCACAAAACTCGATTTCAGTCATATTCTGCACATGAAAACCGCGCCGCTGCGCCTCGGCCAGATAGAAGCGGGCGACCTCAGCCATCATCGGCTTGACCTCGTCGGGAGTCTCGCGACGATTGACGCCGATTACCTCTGCACCAGGCAGCGCAAGCTTGATTCCAAAGAGGTTATCGAGGTCACTGTCAGGCTCAAAGCTGACCGCTGTGGCAACGACCAGAACATTCTGGCGTTCCGAGGTGCTTTCAATGAGTGCGTCCAGCTCAGTCAGCACTTCCGGATCGCTCTCCTTGTACGCCAGATCAATACGCGGCAGCAGCAGCATCACTTTTTTACGCTTGTAACTGCGCACGAGGCTCTTGGCCTTGGCCAGCGCGTCGGAGTCGCGAGGGTTGTAGACAGTGACCAGGCGCTCCATGCCGGTGGCCTTGGCGATGGTCTGGGCCAGAGACTTCTTTCCGCTCTGGCTGGGGCCGATGATCAGCACTTCGTTGCCGATTTTGAGTTCCTGATAGGCCTGCGGAAAGCGGGCGCGGTCCACCAGATCTTCAATCGAGCGCAACAAATCGTCCATGCCTGCGAGGCGGGGATGCAGTTGGTCTACGGCCTCATCTTCAAGAGAAAGGTCGATGCGTTCCCGTCGCTTGCGGACGCCGGAAATAAATTCAATAAAGCTCGGCAGTGCTGCGACCGAGCCAATAATCGTCGCCAGCACCAGCACCTGCTCGGTAAAGAGAAGCGCGGTGTCGCTGGCTGCAGCCGGGTCGTACATGCGTCCAGCATAACAGGGGTTGATTTTCGGAGCCTGCATTTTGCGGGTGCCAGCCGCCGGTGCTGGCCACCTCTGCCAGAAGCGGAATAATTCATTTCTCAGCCGTTGCGCCCCGCCCTTGTAGCGGATACCATCAGCCAGCGGAGGCAACATCGTGCGGTCCAGAGCGATCCGTTTGCCCAGGAAAATTCGGATATTTGCAATGGGCAGCCTGCTGCTTGCGAGCCTGGCCTGCAGTCTTTGGTCTGCATCGGCGCAGACACCGGCGACCGCTGCACAATTTGCCGGGTCTGAAAGCTGCAAGGGCTGCCACGCTGAGGCGTATGCGGGATGGAAACAAACCCGCATGGCCAACATCGTCCGCGACCCCAAGGCCCATCCTGAAGCAGTTCTCGGCGATTTCGCCCATCCCGACCCATTGCGCACCTTTTCGCTGGAAGATGTCGCGTTTACCTACGGCAGCCGTTGGAAGCAGCGCTACTTCACCAAGCGGGGCGACGAATATTACCCGCTACCCGCTCAGTGGGACGTGAAAAAAGGCCGCTGGCTGCCCTACCACGTCGAGAATGGCACCGACTGGTGGACCCCGTTTTATGGCCCCACGAACATGGAGCGTCCAACCGGACCGACCTGCGACGGCTGCCACAGCGTGAACTACAACATTGAAACCAAACAAGTTACCGAGTGGAACGTAGGCTGCGAAAAATGCCACGGACCAGGCAGCCTTCACAACGCCCATCCAACCAAAACCAACATCGTCAATCCTGAAACGCTGGACGCCGTCAGCGGCACTGACACCTGCATTCAATGCCACAGCCAGGGCCGTCCACTCGACAAATCAGTGGCTACGCCGACCCAGGGCCATGCTTATGACTGGCCGGTTGGCTACATTCCCGGCAAGCGCCTGGCCGACTACTGGAAGCTCGAAGAGCTGAAGCCCGGCGTGACCAATTTTTACCAATTCGCCGACATGACGGGCCATAAAAACCGCATGCAGGGCAACGACTTTGTCCAGAGCAACATGTACCACCGCGAGATCCGCTGCTTTGATTGCCACCAGGTACACAGCAACCAGAACACGGCCAACCTGATCGCCGTCGGCAATGCGCTCTGCCTGCAATGCCATACGAAGAAGAACCCTGCCGGGCTTCACGGCACAGTCAGCGAACACACCCATCATGCGGCTGGCAGCGCAGGCAGCCAGTGCCTGGCCTGCCACATGCCAAAGATTGAGCAGACCATCAAGGAAAACTTCGTCAGCGCGCACACCTTCCGGTTCATTACCCCGGCGCAGACTGAACAATCGGGCATCCCCAACCCCTGCACCAGTTGCCACAAAGACAAGTCCAACCAGTGGGCCACCGATGAGTTGAAGTCCTGGACGACTACCTCGCCTTGGCGGGTGGGGCAGTAGTTTCCAGCCAGGCTCTCCGGCTGGCCTCCGAGACTCTTCGCTTCCGTTGCAAGACCCGATGATTCTGGTATCGTTCAGTTTCTACTTCAACCGAAACAGCGACTATTCCAATATTTGTGTTATTTTGGATTAACAAATATTTTGCTCCACGAATTGGAATAAGTACTTTGGCAATTCGGCGCATCACCGGTGAATTTCGAACATCCACGACCACCGGAGAAACCGTACGTGCGTACGTTCCATTCCCCTTGCCGCCGGACCCAGTCGTCGATTTGTCTAGCCTCTACCTGAGCCTGGACAAAGCAAATCAGGCTTTGGGCCGGTTGGATGGCTCGATCGCGGTGCTACCCGACGCCAGCCTCTTTCTCTACTTCTATCTTCGAAAGGAAGCTGTGGTCTCTTCGCAGATTGAAGGGACGCAGTCGACGCTGTCTCAACTGTTGCTCTTCGAAAAGGGACTGGGCACGAGCACATCCATGGATGATCTGGTCGAGACATCCAACTATGTTGCAGCAATGGAATACGGATTGAAACGCCTCAAGGAGGGCTTTCCGATTTCACTGCGTCTGCTGCGGGAAATTCATGGCGTACTGCTGAGCGGTGGACGTGGTGCTGAAAAAACGCCGGGTGAGTTTCGCCGCAGCCAGAACTGGATTGGCGGCACGCGCCCTGGCAATGCGCTCTTTGTGCCGCCTCCACCCGAGGCGTTGATGGAGTGCCTCGATCCTCTGGAGAAATTTCTCTACGATGAGACCCTTCCGTTGCTGGTCAAGTTAGGACTGGCGCATGTGCAGTTTGAGACAATTCACCCATTTTTGGATGGCAACGGCCGCCTGGGGCGATTGTTGTTGACTCTCATGCTCTGCGATAGTGGAGTGCTTCGCGAACCGATGCTGTACTTGAGCTTGTATCTAAAAGTCAACCGAGATCGATATTACGAACTGCTCCAAAAGGTTCGAGTCGAGGGAGTCTGGGAAGAATGGCTGACGTTCTTTATCGATGGCGTAACCCAGACCGCCAACCAGGCGTGCGAAGCTGCGCTCGGCTTGATGCAGCTTTTCCGCGAGGACAGCATGAAGATCCGTACCCTTGGAACACAGGCTGGATCAGCCACCCAGGTGCACCTGTACCTTCAATCCAATCCGATAAGTTCCATTGGATCGATTTCGAGCACCATTGCAAAGACCGAGACCACGGTCATGACAGCACTCAAGAATTTACAAACACTTGGCATCGTACGCGAAGGAACTGGGCGCAAGAGAAATCGAATCTTCTTCTACCAGAAGTGCCTGGACCTGATTGGTACGGGTACAGAACCGCTTCCTTAGCCGTTCGATCTACCGGTTGTACTTTTTCAGCACCTGTTGCAACTTGTCGTGAGGCAGGGCGTTGACCGTGTGGCCGTCGACGCCGACCATGGTTTCCGCGCCGACCATGGCGTTGACGATGGCCTCTTCCGTTGCCTCGACGGTTGCGGTAAAGAGCGGGCTTATCCGCTCGTTTGACACCGTGAGCACCGCATTCGGACCAGGAACCTTGTCTGCACCAGTGTTGGCCGTGGAGAAGGCGAGGAAGATGTCTCCCGAGCCATTGCCGGAGGTGGAGCCGGTGCGGGCCAGGCCAAGGGTGGCGCGGTGGGCGAGGCGCTTGAGTTGATGCGGCAAGAGCGGCGCATCGGTCGCGACGACAATGATGATCGAGCCGACGTCGCCACTGACTTCATCGCCGGGCGGCGACAGCGAGGGTTTGGCCATCGCGTAGGGAACGCCCTCGGGCAGCTCTTTGCCCACGGGCACTCCGGCGACTGTAAGCTGCGGTCGGCGGCCACAGTTGCACTGCACCAGAACGCCGACGGTGTAGCCGCCAAGTTCCTTGCTAAGCACGCGAGAGGCTGTTCCGGTACCGCCCTTGAAGCCGTAGCAGACCATGCCGGTGCCGCCGCCGACATTGCCCTCTGGAACTGCGCCGCCATGCGCTCCGTCGAGCGCCGAGAATACGTGCTCGGGCTTCACGTGAAAGCCGTTGATGTCGTTGAGAAAGCCGTCAAAGGTTTCCGCGACAACGGGCAGCGACCAGGCCTGTTTTGACGCGCCGTGCTTGAGACCCCAGGCGATGAAGGAGTCGCGCACCGTGCCGACGCTGTGGGTGTTGGTGATGCCGACCGGGCCTTCGAGGAAGCCGCCCTCGTCCACCCACGTCGTGCCGGTCATCTCGCCATTGCCGTTGAGGCTGAACCAGGCGGCGTAGACCGGCTCGGTCTCGGCCTTGCCGCGAGGCAGAACGACGGTGACGCCGGTCCGGACCGGGCCTTCGCCGACCCTGAGCGCGCCTTCGCCAGTGATGAGGGTGGTTGAACCGACTTCAACTCCTGCGACATCGGTGATTGCGTTAAGCCGGCCGGGAGTTCCATCAAAAGGGACGCCAAGGTCACGGGCGCGAGGCTTTGCCTCAGCCGACGTTGGAGTTTGAGCGAGGCAGGCGCATGGAGCAAGCAGGGAGAGCAGCAGGCAGGCAAGACGTAAACGCATACGAAACTCTATCCCAGCTTGCGGCCTGCGTGAACAACGAATGCGGAAACCTGCAAATTTCTAGCCCGCGAGTTCACCCACCTGCTGCTTGCCCTGGATTCGAATACTTACGTGCACCAGCCCGAGAGCAGCCGGGGTAACGCCGGGAATGCGGCTGGCCTGGCCAATGGTCTGCGGACGCACACGGCCCAGCTTCTCCTGCATTTCTCGCGAAAGCCCGCTAATGGTCGTGTAGTTGAGCCACTCGGGAATAGGGACGCCTTCGGCTTCTTTCAGCTTGAGAATGGCCTTCTTCTGCTGCTCAAGGTAGCCGGCAAACTTGATCTCGGTTTCGACTGCCCTTGCCTCGTTGCGTGGCACGGCGGTGAGACGTTCTCCGTCGGTTTCGGCAACGTAGTCGGCGAGCAGCGGGTCGTGGGCCAGTTGCGGGGCGAGGGCGCGCAGCACCTGTTCAATGCCGACCTCGGGGCGCTTGAGCAGTTGCGCCCAGGTCTGGCCGGTGATGGCGCTGAATTCAATCTCGTTAAACGTCGCAGACAGGCCAGCGGAATCCACCTTCTTTGCCGTGAGCAGCGCAGCGAGCGCGGCCATGCGGGCCTGCTTCTGCTCGTATTCTGCCCAGGCCTCGTCGCCGATCAGGCCAAGCTTCCGGCCATAGGGCGTGAGGCGGCGGTCGGCGTTGTCGATGCGCAGGTGCAGGCGAAATTCGGCACGCGAGGTGAACATGCGGTAAGGCTCGTTGGTGCCCTTTGAAATGAGGTCGTCGATGAGAATGCCGGTGTAACCTTCCGTCCGATCGAGGGTGAATGGCGGCTCCCCCTGGAGCTTGAGCGCGGCGTTGATGCCGGCCATGATGCCCTGGCAAGCTGCCTCTTCATAGCCGCTGGTGCCGTTGATCTGCCCGGCGAGGTAGAGGCCCTCCATCGACTTGACCTTGAGCGAACGGTCGAGCTCGGTGGCGTCGACTGAGTCGTATTCGATGGCGTAGCCGGGGCGCAGCATTTCGGCGTTTTCGAGGCCGGGAATGGAGCGCACGATCTGGAACTGCACCTCCATCGGCAGCGAAGTGCTCATGCCGTTGACGTAGACCTCGTGGGTGTTAAGCCCCTCTGGTTCCAGGAAGAACTGGTGCTGCGTCTTTTCGGGGAACTTGACGATCTTGTCTTCAATCGACGGGCAGTAGCGGGGGCCAATGCCCTCGATCTGCCCCGAATACATGGCCGAGCGCCCGACGTTGTCGCGGATAATCTGCAGCGTCTCAGGCGTGGTGAAGGCGATGTGGCAGCTGATCTGGCGCTGGACAATCCTCTTTGTTCTGAAGCTGAAGGGCGTAGGCTCGGGGTCGCCGGGCTGCTCTTCGAATGCGGCCCAGTTGATGGTCCGGCCATCAAGGCGCGGCGGCGTCCCGGTCTTGAGGCGGGAGGTACGCAGGCCAAGGCGGCGCAGTGCCTCGCCCAGGAGCACCGAGGCCGGCTCGCCGCTGCGGCCGGCGGGGTAGCGCTCTTCGCCGCAGTGGATGAGGCCGTTCAGAAAGGTGCCGGTCGTGATAATGGTCGCGCCGGCGAGTAGTTGGCGCCCGTCGCGAAGCTTGAGGCCCAGAACGCGGCGCTTTTCACCTTCCCCACTTTCGAGGACCAGATCGATGGCTTCGGCCTGCTTGATGTGCAGGTTGGGCTGGGCTTCGAGCACCTCGCGCATTTTTACGCGGTAGAGCTGCTTGTCGCACTGGGCGCGGGGGCTCCAGACGGCGGGGCCGCGGGAGGTATTGAGCAGGCGGAACTGGATGCCGACAGCGTCGGCCACCTCTCCCATGACGCCGCCGAGCGCGTCCACTTCGCGGACCAGATGCCCTTTGGCGATGCCGCCGATGGCCGGATTGCAGCTCATCTGGGCGATCAGGTCGAGGTTCATGGTGATGATCGCCGTCTTGAGGCCCATGCGCGCGGCGGCCATGGCGGCTTCGCAGCCAGCATGGCCCGCGCCGACAACGGCGACGTCGAATTGTTCAGTAAAGCTCATTGCTTTTTATTCTACGGATTTGCCGGTTTTTGCGCTGAAGCTTGCTTTGAGATACAGGAAAATCGCGTCCACTCAAAAGTCGCGAAAAGGGTATTCAATCCGAAAAAAGGGGGGGGGTAGGGTGTTTTTGCGATAAATTCAACGTAAACCTCTTTTAATGAATGGCTTACGAGGTGGTTACCAGGCGCATTTTGTGCGTTTTTTGCTGTCTTTTCTGAGCTCTACCGGTACAGGGGCGGTGAAAGCGTGGTGCAAAAGAGAGGGGTTTGACCCACCTTTTTCAGTGTATGCCGGGGGTGCGTAATTATCGGCAAATGAGTTGCCTGAGCCAAAGAAGCCATGCTTCAACAATTACTTCCATGCCCCCAGTAATTGCCGCACCAGCACCAGTTGGCCGACATGGTAGGCATTGTGGTCGGCGATGAGCATCGCCTCGCGCAAAATGGTCTGGCCGGTGCCGTGCGGAATGGGGGCGAAGAGATCTGTGGCATCATCCATGATCAGCGCGCACATCTCCTGCAAATCCTGGCGGTAGGCGGCGAGGCTGTCTTCCCAGGCGGTGTCGCTGGGCGGCGCGGGAGTTTCAGGCCAGTAGTCGGTCGGCCAGCGGCGCTCCTGATAATCCGGATTGCGTGAAAAGTCGAGGATGTCCCATTGCGCGATGCGGAGATGTTCGAGCAGTTCCCAGGGCGAATGGTCGGCTCCGGCAGGGCGCTGGCCGCGCAGGTTGGGGGGCAGACTCTTGACCGCCGCTTCAAAATCAGCATGGGCCTCATTGGAATGGAGCAATTGAACGAGTTGCTGGCGCAGGGCGGCGTTGTGGGGCATGGGTGAGGTCTCCGTTTCGAATCGAAACCGATTGTATCGGGAATGGGGTTGCGGTGTTGTTGTGAAAAGCGTAGCGCGAGGCAAACGCATGAATGAAAGTTGCGGCTTTTCGGAACCGATTGGTCGGGCCTTCAGCGCTCAAATCCATGATGCTCTCAGTGACCCAGCCCGATGGGCTGGGCTGGTATAGCGGCGCGCCTTTGGCGCTTGGGTGAAGCAGATTCCCTGCGGGAATGACAGAAAGAGAAGCAAGAACAAGGGCAAATGCAACGGCGGATACGGTGGTGGAGCGCGCTTGAAGAATTAACTTCATTCTGGCTGTAACGATTTCGCGAAGTCTGCCACATACCATGCAGAGCGCACAGGAAAGTTCCTGACCGAGTCTGGTTTGCGCGCCAACAATCGCAGCACCGCATTCCCCTTGCGCGAACCGAATCGTTTCCCCGCCAAGAGCCCGGAACTACCGAATCAGGAGAATTTCCATGCGTTTCATCACTTCTGCAAAGCCACTGGTCGCGTCTGCGCTCACTTTGCTCTCTATCTTGTTGACGACTGCTGCCGCACATGCGACGACGGCGGCAGAGACCGTGATCTTCACCTTTGCCAACTCTGACTTTCCCTCGCAACTGATGCAGGCGAGCGATGGCAACCTCTACGGAACTAGTCCCTCGGGCGGGAGCGGGCATGGCTATGTTTTTCAACTGACACCGGGCGGAGCGCGGACGGTGATCTACAACTTTGCCAATGGAGCCGACGGCGGCGCGCCGATGGCCAGCCTGATCGAGGGCAACGACGGCAACCTTTACGGCGCCAACACGACTGGCGGGCTGGGCAATGGCATCCTCTTTAGAATGGCGCTGAGCGGCGCGATCACGCCGCTGCATTCCTTCACGGCGGCGACGGACGGAAGCAGCGCAGGGGCGCTGATCGAGAACAATGCCGGCGATATTTTTGGCGCGGCGACGGTGGGTGGCGGCTCCAATGCTGGAACGGTGTTTGAATACACACACCTTGGCGTCTTCCAACTGGTGCATACCTTTACCGGAATCAGCCCGGATGGCTCGCTGCCGAACACGCAACTGCTGCAGGCGAGCGACGGGCTGATCTATGGAGTCACGCGGCGAGGCGGAGCCAGCGGCAACGGCGGCTCGATCTTCCGCTTTGACCCGGCCAGCTTTGCCTCCTTTGCGACGATTGGCTCCTTTCCCCCGACCGGCCAGTCTGACCCGAACTACAACCCTGCGTATGGCCTCACCGAGGGCCAGGACGGCGCGCTCTATGGGCTGACGGCAGAAGGTGGTTTGGGCTATGGATCGATCTTCAAGGTCGTTCCCGGCGCGGTGCCGACTGTGACACTGGACCTCTACGACCTGCACAATTCTTCTGAAGGCGGGTTGCCTGCTTCGGGGCTCTTTCTGGGCGGAGATGGCAATTTCTATGGCACGACGAGCTCGTATGGCCCGGGCTCGATTGTCCCGAGCGGGCCGCCGAACGGAACGTTTTTCCAGTTCATCCCCTCAGGTTCGGGGACGTTGACTACCCTGGTTGGGTTTTCGCAGCCCAACGGCAATGCCAATGGAACACCGCTCGAAGCGGCTGACGGCAACTTCTACGGCCCGGCGCAGTGGCAGATGTTCAAGATGGTAGCCTCGCCCGGCGTTCCGGCACCGGTAACGCTGACGGCGACAGCGGCCACGATCACGCTCGGCCAGAGTTTTACGGTGGATTGGAACGTGACCAACGCCTTTAGCCAGACGACACAGAACTGCTGGGCGCACGGTGGCTGGTCGGGCAGCAAGGCGCTCAGCGGCAGCCAACTGGTGACTCCGGCGGCGACGGGAACATTGAACTATGCGCTCACGTGCGGCGGTGTTGAGAGTGGATGGGTGATGGTGGTGGTCAATCCTGTACCCGTGACGCAGACGGCGACCCCGGTAATCTCGCCGGCCGGTGGCACGTTTTATGGGCCGCACGACTATACGATTTCTGACGCGACGCCGGGTGCAACCATCTACTACACCACCAACGGTACGACGCCGACGACGGCCTCGCCGATCTGGAACGGGATTCCCAAGGTGATCGATGTAACCACGACCATCAAGGCGATTGCACTGGCCAGCCCGCTGACAGTGAGCAACCAGGCTGCGGCGACACTGACCATCAGCAACGCCTATCGCACCTGCGCGATTACCTATATTGACGGCTTTCACGCGAACGCGAACCTGGTGCTCAACCATGGAGCGACGATTGTCGGCAATATTCTGGACCTGACCAACGGCACGCAAAACCAAAATACCAGCGCCTTTGCCCTGCCGAGGATTCCGGTAGCGGTCTTTACGACCAGCTTCCGCTTCCGCTTTCTGAACGCCACGCCGACGTCGGCGGATGGCTTTACCTTTACCGTGCAGGCCAACAGCCCCAACGCTCTGGGAGCACCGGCAGGCGGCCTTGGCTACCAGGGAATTGCCCACAGCGCGGCGCTGAAATTTGACCTGCATAACAACGCAGGTGAGGGCAGTAACTCGGTGGGGGTCTACTTTGGCGGCGCGATTCCGACGCTGCCGTCGGTTGACATTACGTCGAGCGGGATCAACCTGCACAGTGGCGACATTCTGCTGGCGAACGTGACGTGGGATAGCAAGTTCATGACGCTGGACCTGACGGATACGGTGACTGCCAAGCACTTCAACCACACGTTCGCGCTGCCTGCGGCCAGCCCCTTTGGTGTGCCGACGGCGTATGCCGGGTTTACTGCGGGAACGGGGGCGCTGACCTCGACGGCGCAGATACTGCAGTGGACGCTCGAGAGTGCGGGTGCCTGCGGCACAAACTAGTTGATTTGCGGATTTCGTTGAGTCGCTCGCTTCCAGGGCCGGGCGACTCTTTTTTTCGCTTCGACAATCCGATTCACCCACCTGCGCGCGGAGGGTTTATCTTGGGTGCAGCTATGAGCGCAGAAATGATTGACCAGTTGAATGAGCGATTTGGGATTTCCGGAATGGCTGCCGTTGTGGCGGCTCGCGGCGGGTTGGCGGCTGTGCGGATTACTTCACCGCTTGCCTCGGCGGAGATTTACCTGCAAGGGGCGCAGGTGACTTCATGGCAGGCTACGGGTACTGCGGAAGTGATTTTCATGAGCGAGCAGTCGCGGTGGGAGCCGGGGAAGGCGATTCGCGGCGGCATTCCGATCTGCTTTCCGTGGTTCGGGCCCAAGGCGGATGACTCCAAAGCGCCGCAGCATGGGTTTGCGCGGACGGCGGAGTGGCAGCTTGAGACGATTGCGGCTCGAGGAGCGGAGGTTGTGGTGACTCTTGCGCTTGAGAGCAGCGCCGCGACGAGGGAGCTTTGGCCGCATGAGTTTCGCGCAGTTTACCGGGTTACCGTCGGGAGTGAACTAAAGCTGGAGCTGAGCGTGACAAACAGCGGTCAGACGCCCTTCAGCTTTGAAGAGGCGCTGCACACCTATCACGCGGTCAGCGATGTGCGGCAGGTGCGTATTACGGGGCTGGATGGACTGCGCTATCTCGACAAGCCGGATGGCTACCAGGAAAAGAGCCAGCAGGGAGAGGTTGCCTTCACAACGCTGACTGACCGCGTGTACCTTGACGCTCTGGAGGATGCAACGATCGACGATGGAAGTCGACAGATCGTTGTTCACAAGGAGAATTCACACAATACGGTTGTTTGGAATCCGTGGATCGAGGGTGCCAGTTCGCTTGCCGATATGGGGTATGAAGAATGGCGGGAGTTTGTCTGCGTGGAAGCATGTAACTGCCGGGACGCAGCGATTACCCTCGCCCCCGGCGCGGAGCATACGATGACGGTGGCGATCCGAGTTGGGTAGTTTTTAGAAGACCTTGAGATAACGAAGAAAATCTCACTCTGCGTTGTATACTTCCCCTGAATTCCTTTACCGTAGCGCCTCATATTCACAGGAGAGCCCATGCAATCTCGTATCGTTGGCACCACCATGCCCGTCCTTGAATTTCTTCTCCAGCCCAATGACTGTGTCATTTCCGAGGCAGGCGAACTCTCCTGGATGAGCCAGTCAATCAACATGACGACGCACACGCAGATGATGGGTGGCGGCGGCTTTTTTGGCGCGCTCAAGCGTGTAGCTGGCGGCGGCAGCCTGTTCATGACCGAGTACCGGGCCTGGGGGGCGGCTGGTGAAGTGGCCTTTGCGACGCGCGTACCTGGCCATATTTTGCCGGTTGAGGTGCAGCCGGGGCATGAGTATTTCATCCATCGGCATGGCTTTTTGTGCGCGACGGAGCAGATTCAGCTGGGTGTTGGGTTTCAGCAGTCGCTGGGCGCGGGCATCTTTGGCGGGGACGGTTTCCTGCTGCAGAAGGTCTCTGGGATTGGCACGGCGTGGCTTGAACTTTCCGGCGAAGTCGTCGTAAAAGACCTTGCTCCCGGCGAAACGCTGCGTGTACATCCCGGCCATGTGGGAGCGTTTCAGGGCAGCGTGAGTTTTCAAATCACGGTGGTACGCGGGCTCAAGAACATGATTTTTGGCGGCGACGGCATCTTCCTGGCCGCTCTTACCGGGCCGGGACGCGTCTGGCTGCAGACCCTGCCCATCTCGCGCCTCGCCCACCAGTTGCAGCAGTACATGCCTTCGGCCGGCCGCGAATCGACGCAGGGCGGTGTGGTTGGCGGCATTGTCGGATCGATTCTGGACGGGATGAAGTAGTGCCAGCGGAAATTGGCCTGTGCACGAGCGCTCAATCGCGCCGGGGCAGGCGGCGATGAATTCATTGACCTGGACGAGTGGGATTTGGCTCGCGGTTTGGCTTTTGCTGTGCTTTGCCGTGGCTGGCGTCAGCGGGGGCTTTACCGCGCGCGAGGTGCGCGGCTGGTATCGCACCCTGCACCGGCCCGCCTTTGCGCCGCCCAACTGGGTGTTTGGCCCGGTCTGGACGCTGCTTTACACGATGATGGCGGTGGCCGCGTGGCTGGTTTGGACGAGCCCGACGGCAACGGCCTCAGGTAGCGGAAAGAGCCTGGCGATTGCCCTGTTTCTGATCCAGCTGGCGCTCAACTTTGCCTGGAGCTGGCTCTTCTTTGCGCAGCACCGCATTGGCTGGGCGCTGGTGGAGATTGTCGCGCTGTGGGTAGCTATTCTGGCAACAGTACTGGCATTTCGTGGGATTTCGCCGATGGCTGCCGCGCTGCTGCTGCCCTACCTGGCCTGGGTTACCTTTGCCACAGCGCTCAACGCCGGTTACTGGCAAAGCAATCGCTATTCATAGTAGGTAGCTGTGGTGGTGTCTGTTTCCCAGATGGTGCAGTCTTTCACGCGTACGCGGCCCTCGGTCATCTCGGCTAGTTGCTGGCTGGTTTCGTCGTAGAAATAGCGAGCGAGGTTCTCCGCCGAGGGATTCAGCACCGTGAAAGGCTCAAGATCGTTGAGCATCTGATGGTCGATGCGGTCGATGACCGGCCGCATCACGTGCTTGAGCAGCTTGAAATCCAGCAAAAGACCCGTGGCGTCGAGTTCTCGACCAATCAGGGTCACGCGAACCTTGTAGTTGTGTCCGTGGGGATTTTCGCACTTGCCCCGATAATTTCGCAGGTAGTGCCCCGAAGAGAAACCCGCATCGACCGTTACTTCATACATGATGTACAGCTCTTTTCTGAATTTGAATTGGCTCCGCGCCCTGCCGGGATGACGAAGCCGTTACAGGCCCTTTTGGCGTCGCTTGCGTTCTGATTGCCGCCGCGCTTCGGTGCGCCGATCGACCTGCTCAAAGAGGTTGGACATCGACCCCACCAGCATCGAAATGAGGCCGCCAAGGAGGAGAAACAGCGCCAGCGTCTTCCACAAGGACGCATTGGCGGGGAGCCCGGGCTGAAAGCTCGAAGGCACGAACGTCATCGCGCCGGAAACCAGCGAGAGCAGCACCAACGTTCCAGCCAACACATAGAAATTCCGCGACATAAAGAGAACCAACCCGCCAGCTTTGATTTTACCGCCCGCCGTCGTTTCTCCTCGAGGCCCCGCCAAGTCCAGTGCGACCTTACTCAAAAAACAGCCCTACGTCGGTAATCGACGTCGTCACCCGGTAAGGCGGCAGGCTTTCGAGGAAGGCGCGGCCGTAGCTCTTTTGCCGGATGCGCGGGTCAAGCAGCACCAGCACGCCGCGGTCCTCGAGCGAACGGATCAGCCGGCCAAAGCCCTGCTTGAGCGCGATCACCGCTGAGGGCACCTGGTATTCATAGAACGGCTTGCCGCCCGCATCTTCAATGAACCGCATACGCGCAGCGACGACCGGGTCGTTGGGCACGGCAAAGGGCAGCTTGTCGATGATGACGCAACTGAGCGCCTCGCCCTGCACATCGACGCCCTGCCAGAAGCTGGCGGTGCCAAACAGCACGGCGTTGGGCGTTTCGCGAAACTGCTCGAGAAGCACGTTTCTCGGCGCAGAGCCGTGCAGCAGAATCGGGTAATCGAGCACCGGCAGCAGGCGCTCGTACAAGTCGCGCATCTGGTTGTAGCTGGTGAAGAGGCAAAAGGCCCGGCCCCTGGTGATGCCCAGCACCTGTTGAATGCACCGTGCGGCAACCTCGGCAAAGTCAGGAGCCCGCGGGTCAGGCATCTCTGGCGGCAGGTAGAGCAACGCCTGGGTGTCGTATTTGAAGTGGGACGGAACGACCAGTTCGCGCGCCGCACCGTTGCCTGACCCGCCGCCATCGGCGAGGCCGAGCCGCCCGCGGATGTGCTCGAAACTCCCTTGAACGGTCAGCGTAGCCGAGGTCATCACCACCGTCGGGAAGGTCTGGAACAACTGCGCATCCAGAATGCCCGAAACATCAATCGGCGTTGCCTGCAGAAACGTCACCCGCGACTGCTTTTGCAATCCGCCCGACATGCGCCGCTCAAGCCAGTAAACTGTGTTGCTGGAGTTTGACTCCATCAGGAATTCAAGCTCGGTGCGCAGATTGCCGACGCGCTTGCGCAGGCCCGGAGCCTCATCGACCCCGCGCAACTGGTCCAGCTCAGCCTCAAGGCGGATGAGCGTGTTTTTGACGCCGAGGTACAGGTCGCCGCGCATCTCCAGGAACTCTTCGCGGCCATCAAAGGGCTGACGGCCGTCCCCGGCGATGGGCAACTGGGCAAAGAACATCCGTGCGCGGTCGCGCAACTGCTGCCCGGAGACGAGCACGGCGGTATTCGGGCCGCTCGCATACCCATCTCCCTTCTTGAGCATCGCTTCAGAATCGCGGACGAGGTCTTCAAAGCGCAGGTTGCTGACGGAAATGCCGAAGTAGCTGCTGGCTACCTCTTCGAGCTCATGGGCCTCGTCAAAGATGACCGCGCCCGCCTCTGGCAGCACTCCGGCATCAGGCGCGCCCCCGGCCTGCTGGCGTACGGCGAGGTCGGCAAAGAAGAGGTGATGATTGACGATGACGATGTCCGCCTCCTGCGCGCGGCGGCGCATCTCGGTCACGAAGCAGCGGCCATAATCCGGGCACGTCGAACCAAGGCAGGCCTCGCTGCGAGCGTCAAGCTTGGCCCAGAGCTGGCTTACCTCAGGCAGACCTGAGAGCTCAGAGCGATCGCCGGTTTCAGTCGTCTTTTCCCACTCGGCGATCTGGTGATACTGGTCAATTTCCTCAAGGCCAGACAGGATTGGATGTGCAGTCAGGGTGATCAGTTTGTGGCGGCAGAGATAGTTGGCGCGCCCTTTCATGTAGCAGACCCGGAGCGGACCGAGCAGTGACTCAAGAAAGGGCACGTCGCGGAAGAAAAGCTGGTCCTGCAGCGCCTTGGTGCCGGTCGAAATGATAACCCGCCGCCCGGTCTCAAACGCAGTTCGCAGCGCCGGCAGCAGGTAGGCGAGGGTCTTGCCCGTCCCCGTGCCTGCCTCGACGATCAGATGCCGCTTCTCGTCGAGGGCGCGCTCGACGGCCCGCGCCATCTCCAACTGCCCCGGCCGGTACTCGTAGGGCAGGGGCGAGTTGGCGAGAATCCCCCCCGGCGCAAAAAACGCGTGCAGGGTGGGCAGGTCGCGAGCTGTGGTTTCGGAGGTGGGCATTCGGCTGGGCTGCTCACTCCATCATAGTGATTGTCAGCGAAACCCATCGGAGTCCATCCGGCCAATTGCGATGGGAGTGGGAGTCAACCGCGCTGGCTCTTCCAAAATCCCCATCAGCTCCCTCGCACAATACACCCGTCCACGCTTGGCATCGCCCACCTGGCGGACAATTCCGCTCTTCTCCAGCCGCTCAATCGCCCGCTGCGCCGTCGTGAACGCGATCTTCAACTCCGCCGCAACCCCATTCGTCGTGAGAAACGGATTCGCCGCCAGCATTTCCACCACCCGCAGCGGCACCTTGGTCGACGCGCCCGCCATCTCCCCGCGCCACTTCATCAACAGGTCGTTGATCCGCGTCACACGCCGCAGCGCATCCTCTGACATGCGCGCCACGCCCAGCAGAAAATACTCGATCCACCCCTCCCAGTCGCCCCGCTCACTCACCGCGCGCAAGCCGGCATAATACTCCGTCCTCGAAGCCTCAAAAAAGGCTGAAAGATACAGCAACGGGGTCGGCAGGATGGCCTTTTCGATCAGAAAGAGCGTAATCAAGAGCCGTCCCACGCGCCCGTTGCCGTCTAGAAACGGGTGAATGGCCTCGAACTGGTAATGCGCCAGAGCAATGGTCACCAGCGGCGGCAGTTCCGACTCATGGAGAAATCGCTCCCATGCAGCCAGGCACGGCCCTATTTCGCCGGGCGGAGGCGGTACATACGTCGCGCTGGCCAGCGTGCTGCCCGGCCTGCCTATCCAGTTCTGAATCGTTCGAAACTCGCCTGGTGCAGCCGTGTTCCCGCGCACGCCGGTCATCAGCGTGTTGTGCAGTTCTTTGATTACGCGGACGCTCAGCGGCAGCTCGTGCAGCATGGTCATGCCACGCTCCAGCGCGGTCACATAGTTGGCCACTTCGCGCAGGTCGTCAGGAGCTTGCTCGACTACGGCGCCTGCCTCTGCCGCCAATAGCTCGCCCAGCGTCGCCTGAGTCCCCTCAATCCGGCTTGAAAGTACCGCCTCCTGGCGTACAAACGGCCGCATCAAGATGTGCGGATTGGGCAGCCTTCGCCCCTCCCCCGCCAGCCTGCCCAGCAAGCTGTCAGCATCTGAGAGCAAGCGCACCAGACGCGCTGTCCAGGCAATCTTTGGCGGCAAGGTTGCAGGCACAAACGCTGTGTACCCACCCATCCGCACCGGCTTGCCAGGAACCTTCCCCATCCGCTTCCTCGATTCAAACGAAAATAAGCCGTGTTTTTATTTTCGTTTTTAATGATAATCGAAAATAAGAGGCAGCGCTATTTTCACTTTTGAAAATAAGGAATCTCGCTATTTTCGATTTTTACCGAAAGCGAAAATAAGGACGCGGCTTATTTTCATCTGAAGCGCCCTGGAACCGTCGAGCTACTACTCCAGCATCTCCAAAGTCGCGGGATCGCCCTCGCCGTCAAAGTACTTCTGCAGCGCTTCCTGAAAGGCCGTCTCTTTCACCGTGACCTCGGCAAAGAGCGTCATCGACGAGCGAAACTTAAGGCTGTCGATTGCGCCGAAGATCTGCTCGGCAGTTCTTGACTTGACCGCCAGCATCAGGCGCGTACACTCCACCAGCCTGGGCCCAAGCAATGGGTGCTTGAGATAGGCTGCGGCTTCCTCCCGCGATGCGATTCCGTAGAACCGCGAAGTCTCGCTCATCCCCAGCCCCCGCAGTTGCGGGAAGACGAACCACATCCAGTGGCCGCGCTTGGCCCCGGCGCGCAGCTCTGCCCGGACTGTTTCCATCACCCGGCTCTGCGCTTCTACGAACCGCTCCAGATCATATGGGTCATTCATCATGGCTCCTGAAAACTTAACCCTTCATCGTAACCATACGTCTTGAGAACCGCCGACTCGGAATAATCCCAACCGGGGAAGTGCGCCGATTGCCGCGAACGATTTGTTCGGAATCCGATGAAACAAGACGAGAAGATATCGATATGCAATATTCAGTCACCTACGCTAAAAGCCACCTGTCGCAGCTCCTCCGGCGGGCGGAAGCAGGCGAAGAGGTGATCCTGAACCGGCGCGGTAAACCGGTCGCCAGGCTCGTCGCGCTCACGCCGACGGAAAAGCAAACGCTCCTCGCCAACTTAAATTCTGCAAACAGTGCAGAATAGAAGGAGTGCCCGCTTTGCGGGGATGTCGCCCGACAGGTGCGGCACTGGAGTTTTTCGTGTCTAAGTACCACAAGTCCGTAGTCCCCTCCACCCCGGCGAGTTCGCAACTGCCGCTGGTGGCTATTGTCGGTCGCCCCAATGTGGGCAAGTCCACGCTGTTTAATCGGCTGACGCACTCGCGGCGCTCGATCGTTGGCGACGAGCCAGGCATTACGCGCGACCGCATCTATGGCGATGTCGAGTGGGATGGCCGCATCATTCGCCTGATTGATACGGGCGGCATTGTGACCGACGATAAAGAGTACATTCCCAGCGAAATCTATGCCCAGGCCAAGGTGGGCATTGAAGAAGCCGACCTGCTGCTGATGGTCGTTGACGCGCGCACCGAGCTTGCGTCGCCCGACTTCACTCTGGCCAAGATGCTCATTCGTGGCGGCAAGCCCGTCTATCTGGTTGCCAACAAGGTTGAAAACCCTACCGTCGCTGCAGCGGCTGAGAATATGCGCCAGCTCGGCATTCCCGAGCTGTTTCCCGTCAGCTCAGAGCACGGCCTCGGCATTGGCGACCTGCTCGACGCCATCTTTGACCGCCTGCCCGCTCCCGCTGCTCCTGGCATCATGAGCAAAGGCTCTGACCCCTACGCTGAACCCCTCGACGCCGACGAAGCCGATATCGAAGACGAAATCGTCTTTGACGAGGACCAGGAAGACGAAGTCGCCGAAGACATGGGTCCGGAAATTGAAGAGGATGAGGACGAGATTCCCGATTTCTCAGAATTTGGCCCAGAAGAAGACGTTGAGAGCGAAGAAGACGCCGAGGCGGAGCTGGTTAATCCCAAAACGGGCTCAGGAACCTCCACGGACGGCGATAAGCCTCTGCATCGCACCCACGGCGAGTTTGAGCAGCACGAAACCTCGGTCGCCATCATCGGCCGGCCCAACGTAGGCAAATCAACACTGCTCAATGCGCTCACAGGCACCTCGCGCGCCATCGTTTCACCCATTGCAGGTACCACCCGCGACGCCGTCGATGAAGTGGTTGAATACGACGGCCAACGCCTGCGCCTCATCGATACGGCAGGCATTCGCCGCAAGGGCAAGACGCACCTCATGGCCGAGAAACTCTCCGTCGTCATGGCCCGCCGCCATCTTGAATCCTGCGACGTAGCCCTGCTCATGATTGACGCCACCGAGGGCGTCACCGCGAGCGACGCTCACATTGGCGGCTATGCCCACGAGAGCGGCCGCTCAGTCATCATCGTCATCAACAAATGGGATCTGCTCACCACCGCACGCACCGACGGCAAGGCCCACGCCGACCGGGCCATTTATGAGGAACAGGTACGCCACGCGCTCAAGTATCTGAACTACGCCACGGTGCTCTTTATCTCTGCGGCCGACGGCACCAACCTCAACAAGGTGATGCAGGAGATCAAGCGCATCTCAGCCCAGCGCCGCAAGCGTGTGACGACCGGGCAGATGAATCGCTTCCTCGACAGGATCGACTTCCAGCGCGCTCCGGTGCCGATGAACAAGCGCATCCGTATCTTTTACATGACGCAGGCAGCCGTTGCACCGCCTACGTTTGTGCTGTTTACCGATCGCAAGATTCAGCTGCACTTTGCCTTTCAGCGCTTCCTTGAAAATCAGATTCGCGAGGCCTTTGGCTTTGAAGGCACGCCCATCTGGTTCAAGATACGCGCCCGGAACGCTGACAAGAAGTGAAGGTGAAATAGAGACGCGGACGCCAGGGCGGAAGGAAGCCACCGCTCAAACGCCTTCAGAAGACTCTGGCGTAAACCCAGCCTCCAGCGGTGGAGGGGGAGGGATCGGCGCGGGCCACAGCACCGCCGCCAGCTCGGGATACCGGCCAGCATAGAAGAGTAGAGCGTAATTGCGTCGAAACGTTCCGATGCTGCCGCCCATGCCCATACCCGCCAGCAGGAACAGTGCAATGACCAGAATGGCGGCAGGCACACCGAGCAGGACGGCAACTGTCGTCGAAATGGCCTTCAAAATCAGGACAAGTACGACGGCGATGATGCCGAGGATCACCAACGGAATCATCAATGCAATGACGGCGATGATGCTGGCAGCGAGCGACAACAGGACTTTCAGCAGCAAAAACAGCGCGAACTGCCCCGGCTCAAGCCGAACATTTCCCCATACCTCCGCAACTGCTTCGCCGATGGAGGCATCTTCAAGAGCCATATGCGGCAGCATAAAGCAGTTCATCGTTGTTTCCAGGAGATACGCAACCAACCCGACCACCATCAAGAGTGGTAGCACGACCGCGATCAAGGGAAGAAAGTCAGTCCATACAGGCGGCTTATCCGACCCGATGGATTCAAAGAGGGGCCTGAATCTCTCATAAGTCTTCCACGCCGTCAGGATGAGCACTGCCCAGAATGCAATCCCGATGCACAGGCTCAGGCCCAGATAACGCATGGTCTGCCGGTGAAAGCGCGCCCAGGCGGGCGAGATACGATCCTGCAGCCGCAGAACGCAATCAAAATAGCTGAAACGAAGCCGGATGAGCAGATAGCTGAGCACGATTATCAGCGGAATGACGATGACCAGCACCGCAGCGACAATTGCAATGATGATGGGCAAGGCCGGCCAGTGCATGACAGGCATATGCATCGGAATATGCAGCCCTTCGGTGCTGCCCGACCGCGTGCCGGAGTTGAAATTGCAGCTGGACATGCCTCCCTCAGTGAGCGAAGCCACCAGGGTGAGCTTGAGAAAACGGCCCAGGCGAAACGGCTGGAGGAGGTATTGCTTTGTCCTCTCAATTGCCGGGCTGATGGCTTCAACTGCGGAAGGTTTGAGCATAACTTCTTGCGAAGAAGCCTAACATACAAAAGGATGGCGTATGGCTGCCCCTTCAAAAGCCGACGGAGTCTTTGTGGTATCGGCATGTGAACGATTGCCAGCGCTTCAGAATGGAAGCAGACTCGAAGGAATTTTGCGTCGCGCTCCTGGGCTGTTACGCGGCCGACGCGAGTGCCTGGTCTTTGCTGCCGCTGTCGCGCCACAGCCGCCAATAGCCCAGTCCGAAGCCGGTCAGCACTAAAAGCGTCTCATAAAGCCCATGCATATGCGGGTTGAGCACGACCAGCGGCACCACCAGCGAGGGCAGGAACAGCACGACCATCAGCCCCAGCAAGCGCCTGGTCTGCAATCCGTAAACCCACAGGACAAACGCTGCAATGAGGGCAATGTCCACGTCATATTGCATTTCACGCGGGTTTGCCAGCACGATTGTGACGACGACCAGCGCCAGCCAGACTCCATTGGCAGAGAGGCTGCCCCAGCTCTCGAGGCCGCCGGCCAGTTCCAAACGGCGGCGCATGCGCAGCATGAGAACCCCGATTGTGGCCGCCATCAACAGGAATCCGGCATAGGGCAATACTCCCAAAGGCGTTCCTGGCCGGTGATGGTAGGTGGCCAGCATGCCAAAGACTCCATAGCCAAACTGCTGCTGCACCAGGATTCCCTGCTTCAGGGCCCATTGATACCCGTGGTAGAGCGAAGGGTTGCCCACGGCTTCGACGAGATTCATTCCCAATACCGCGCCAACGCACGCCAGCATGCCTTTCCACTGGCGCCGCCCGACGAGAAACGGCAGCAGTAGCAGGGCGAGAAAGGTGATCTTGATGATTGCCGCGAGGAAAACCGCCAGATAAAACCACTCCCAGCGATTGCGCCTGAGCCCCGGCACCGCCGCTATCAACGCGATGCAGTAGAGCGTCGAGGCTACGTTGAGTCCCCACAGGGCAAGCACCCCGGTGAATCGTGGTGAAGCAAAGAAAAGCTGCAGCGCAAACAGCGGTCCCAGCCAGGCCTGACGGAAGAAATAACGCGCCAGCACCAGAGGCAAAGCCACCGTTGAGGCTACGTGGATGGCTAAATAGGTCTCTTCGCCCCAGTGCAGCGGAAGCACGAAAACGACGAACTTTGCCAGATAGAGAAACGCCGGGGGGTACAGAAAGAAGAGCGGCGACAGCGAATTGTTGTAAGGATTGTTTCCTGCCAGCCAACACAGCAGCGAGTAGGAGTACACGTGCAGATCTTCCAGCCACCACTTCTGCCAGTCCCCGTGATGAACCAGCCAGAAGACAGCAGACGCCAGAATGAAAAGGATGACCAGATAGATGGTTCGCGGAGCTACCGGCACGCCAGCCGCAGCGAGCGGCGAAGAGCTTGCCTTGGAACCAGTTCGTTCAGGCAGGGTGGCCTTACTGGTTGAATTGTCAGGCAACGGCACTCCGGAAAATGTGGGATTTGGAAAAAGTGTATCAACTGTTGCAGTCGTGGCAACAAGTTATTTTCGCCTGCCACCCCTGATCGTGCCGTAGTGCAGGATGGGGTTACTCGCCTAGCCGATCTGAGAGCCGCAACCGCCGCAGTAGCGCGCTCCCACGGAGTTCACCTGGCGGCATTGCCCGCAGGCCACAAGCGTCGCCTGACTACCGCTGGAAGCATAGGCGGACGCTGGTGCAAATCCGGTCGCAAACCCGGGCGCAAATCCGGGCGCGAAGCCGGGTACGGCCCAGTCAGGCATCACTACATATCCAGGGACGGGTATGCCCATCGCTGTGGCAAGGTGCGCCGCCGCAATGGCATTGAACTCCCGCACCCGGCCGGGCATGAAAAAGCACTCCAGAAAGCCAAGTACCCACGGAATCGGCGTCCACGAAAACACGAGATACAAAATCCCCAGGCCGACCCGCCTCAAATAGAAGTGGTGGACACCAAATCCACCCAGAAAAAGCGCCAACAGCACGCCGATAACTTCATTGCGGCGCACGGATTCATACTGCTGTTGAAAGACTGCCTGAGGATTCGGGTAGGCAAAACTGCTCATGGAGGTCACCTTTCTCACCAACAATTTCTACATACGTTCGACATGCTTCAGTAGTTCAATTTCGTTTCGCACTGGCACAGATATAATCCTGCCCATGTCTTCAAGTGTGACCCGCAGCATTCATGGCAACCCTTCCCCAGCCAGCGACCCGGGCGCTGAAATCGAAGCACTGCGCGAACAGTTGCGCCATCACGAGTACCTTTACTACGTCCTCGATGCGCCCGTCATCACCGACGCCGAGTACGACACGCTCATGAACCGTCTCAAGGCTCTTGAGACTGCCCATCCGGAGCTGCTCTCGCCCGACTCTCCCACGCAGCGGGTTGGAGGGCGACCGGCTACCGGATTTCAAAAAGTTCCGCACTCCCGCCCCATGCTCTCGCTCGACAACGCCTACAACGAGGCCGACCTGCGCGACTGGGACCGCCGCGTCCGCGAGCTCGCCGGTTCTCTGCCCGTACGCTATGTCGCCGAGTTGAAAATGGACGGCCTCTCCCTCGCCCTGCATTACGAATCCACCCCCGACGGCGGCGCGCGTCTGCTGCGAGGGCTCACCCGCGGGGACGGACAGATTGGCGAAGACGTCACCACCAACGTCCGCACGATCAAAAGCGTGCCGCTGACCGTTTCTCCCGACAAAATCACAGAGTCAGGGATTCACACCGTCGACGGCCGTCTTGCCTTTGGCCAGGATTTTGAAGTGAGGGGCGAAGTGGTCATGCCGCTGGCCAGTTTTCGCAAAGCGAACGAAGAGCGCGAGCGCGAAGGCCTGGCCCCGGCCGCCAATCCGCGCAACTTTGCCGCCGGCACGCTGCGTACCCTGGATACCAAGGTCGTTGCCGCGCGCCGCCTCGACTTCTACGCCTACTTCCTGCTCACCAGCGCCGAGTACAGTCCGCTCGGCCAGCAAGCCGCGCTGGACGCGCTCACAACTCTCGGCTTCCGGGTGAACAACCACCGCAACACTTTCACTGAAATCGAAGGCGTGCTTGGCTTTCTCAATGAGGTAGAAGCCCTCCGCGAAACCCTCGGCTACGAAATCGATGGCGTCGTGCTGAAAGTCGACGCGCAGGCCACACAACTGCGCCTTGGGTATACCGGCCGCGCGCCGCGCTGGGCCATCGCTTACAAATTCACCGCCTCGGCCGGCATTTCGCAGATTCTCGACGTGGAAATCAATGTTGGCCGCACCGGCAAGCTCACCCCGACGGCGATCCTGATTCCCGTGCTCATTGGCGGCACCACCGTGAGCCGCGCCACGCTGCACAACGCCGACGAAATCGCCCGCCTCAATCTGCGCATCGGCAGCTGGGTCAAGGTGGAGCGCGGCGGCGACGTCATCCCCAAGATCACTGAGGTCATCGTCGATGCCGAGCACCCCGAAGGCACTGGCATTTTCTCAATGCCTGAGACCTGCCCTGATTGCCATACCCCCGTCCATCGCGCCGAGGGGGAAGTGGATTATCGCTGCACCAACGTCGATTGCCCAGCGCGGCTGCGCGAGTCGCTGCTCCACCTGTCGCACCGCAAGGTCATGAACATTGAAGGCCTGGGCGAGGCCATGGTGCAGCAGCTTACCGATGCAGGCATGGTCCAGAGCCTGGCCGATCTCTACACGCTGACCGAAGAGCAGCTCCTGACCCTGGAGCGTGTGGGGCAAAAATCCGCGCAGACCCTGCTCACCCAGATTGACAATTCCAAACAGGCCGGACTCGCCCGCCTGCTTATGGCCCTCGGCATCCGCTTCGTCGGGGAACGCACAGCCGAGCTGCTCGCGTCTGAATTCGGCTCCATCGACGCTCTTGCCGTCGCGCCGCAGGAGGAACTGGAGCGGGTCGAGGAGGTCGGGCCAAAGGTGGCCGCCGCCGTTCGCGAATTCTTTGAAAACGAAAAGAACCTCGCCCTCGTCGAACGCCTCAAGACCCTCGGCCTCAAGACTACGGCTGAAAAGCGTATCCGCACCGATCAGCTGGCAGGACTCACCTTCGTCCTTACCGGCACCTTCCCGACGCTCTCCCGCGAAGAAGCAAAGGAGAAGATCGAGGCTGCCGGGGGCAAAGTCTCCGGCTCGGTCAGCAAGAAAACAAACTACGTGGTCGCCGGCGAAGAAGCGGGCAGCAAGCTCACCAAAGCTCAGGAGCTGGGCATCGCCATCCTGGATGAAGCTGGCCTATGGGCCCTGATCACGACCGGGAGCAGTCCCAAAGACCCTCTGCCATAGCTGCGCCAGCACCTTGCCCGCCATCACCATCTTGATGCCGCGTCCGGCCTGACGCGTCCAGATACATGGGTCCTGATAACAAAAATTGACAAAGTTCGTTATCCAACCCATCATTTTGTCAGAGGTGGTTTCCGTGAATGTCTCTTTGACCATCGAGCTTGAAAAATTCGTCTCCGCCAAAGTCGAATCTGGCCGATACACCTCGGCCAGCGAAGTTGTGCGCGAGGCGCTCCGTCTTCTTGAAGAACACGACCGCGCCCGAAGCGCCCAACTCGCCGCGTTTAACCACGAACTCGGTCAACGACTCGCCTCACTGGATCGAGGCGAACACGTCGATCCTGAGACCGTCAGAATACGCCTCCGAGAGAAGTCGCGCCTACGCTCTGCTCGGGTCGCATGAGCAGGTACGTCCTCAGCGACGACTGCGCCGCGGACTTGGACAACATCTGGGAATACATTGCCCGAGACAGCGTACAGCAATCAGACCGCTGGGTAGCCAGGCTCTTCAAAGCTTTTGAAACCATCGCGCTAAATCCCGGCTTGGGCCATCGGCGAGAAGACCTGACGCAGCTTCCCGTCCTGTTTTGGCCCGTGGGCAAGTACCTGATTCTCTATCGAGTCCAACCCGAATACATCGAAATCGTCGCCGTCACCCAAGGCGCCAGAGATATTCCCACATTCCTGGGCCGGCGCAACCCATAAGAGAAAGTTCGGGAAGGAAAGCTCGGGCACCCCTACGCCAGCACCTTGCCCGCCATCACCATCTTGATGCCGCGTACGGCCTGCCGCGTCCGCTCTTCATTCTCGATCAGCGAAAAGCGCACATGGCCGTCGCCATACTCGCCAAAGCCAATGCCCGGACTGACCGCCACCTTGGCATCCGTCAGCAGCAGCTTGCTGAACTCCAGCGACCCCAGCGCGCGAAACTGCTCTGGAATCCGCGCCCACACAAACATCGTCGCCCTGGGCAGAGCTACCGGCCAGCCGGCGCGGTTCAGCCCCTCCACCAGCACGTCGCGGCGCTTGCGGTAGGTCTCGCAAATCTCGGCCACGCAGGCCTGCGGCCCCTCCAGCGCCTGAATGGACGCCACCTGGATCGGCGTAAATGTGCCGTAATCAAAGTAGCTCTTCAGCCGCCCCAGCGCGTTGACCAGCGTCGCGTTGCCCACCATGAAGCCAACCCGCCAGCCCGGCATGTTGTAGCTCTTTGAGAGCGTAAAAAACTCGACCGCCACATCCTTTGCCCCCGGCACCTGCATCACACTCGGCGGCCGATAGCCGTCAAAGGCGATATCGGCATAGGCCAGATCGTGAATCAGATAAAAGCCAAACTCCCGCGCCATCTCCACCAGCCGCGCCAAAAACGGCAGCTCCACGCACTCCGTCGTCGGATTCGAGGGGAAGTTCACAATCAGCGCCTTGGGTCGCGGCATCATGCGCGGAATCAGATTCTCAAGCTCCGCCAAAAACTGGTCCTGATTGTGAATCGGCACACTCACCACATGGGCACCCGCAATTGCCGGCCCGTAGATATGGATTGGGTAGCTGGGATTTGGCACCACCACCGTATCGTTTGAATCCAGAATCGCCAGGCACAGATGGGCAATGCCCTCCTTGGAGCCGATGGTGACAATCGCCTCGGTGGCCGGGTCGAGGTCTACGTCGTAGCGCGTCTTGTACCAGTTACAGATGGCCTTGCGCAGCCGAGGCAGACCCTTTGAAACTGAGTAACGGTGCGTCACCGGCTTCTGCGCCGCCTCAATCATCTTGTCCAGAATGTGTTTGGGCGTCGCTCCATCAGGATTGCCCATCCCAAAATCAATAATGTCCTCGCCCCGGCGCCGGGCGGCGACCTTCATTTCCCCCGTGATGTTGAAGACATACGGCGGCAGTCGTTTAATTCTAGAGAACTCGTCCATCTGCATATCTTACAAGTAACCTTGCGTCCAGGTCTGCCTCGATGCGTGCTGCCATGCGCCATTAGAATCAAGATGTGGCCTTCCCCGCGACGCCAAAATCCGCATCGGGAAACCCGGGTGAAGCTGCAGCCCCGGCATATTTGTTGAGAATTGCCCACCTCTGGCACCTGACCAGCCTCGACGCTCCCACGGTCGCGGTGGTCTGGCTGCTGGCATTTGCCTGGGCCGCAAATATCCTGTTGCCGCTGTGGCTGCCCTGCACCCTGGCCCTCGCCACCTGGGCTGTCTACATCGGAGACCGGTTGCTCGATGCGCGCCCAGCCCACTCGGCCGCATCTCCCCTGGCCTGCAATCTGCGCCCACGGCACTACTTTCATTGGCGATTCCGGCGCTTTTTCATCCCCGCAGCCGCCATCTCGGGCATCACAGCTATCCTTCTGGCGCGGCACTTCATGCTGCCCGACGCCCGCACTCGAAACACCCTGCTGGCCTGCGCCGCTCTCGCCTACTTCACATCGGTACACCACCCCAGCCGGCTGATTTCCCGGTTCACTATTCCCAAGGAATTGCTCGTCGCAGTCCTCTTTACGCTCACCTGCATCGCCCCGACCTGGTTCAGAATGGCATCTGGACAACTCTGGTTGCTCGCCCCCGCACTGGCCTTCATCGCCCTGGCATGGCTCAACTGCCACGCGATTGAGGTGTGGGAGTCCCCGACATCCGGCTCCTCGTCTGAAATTCGACGCCTCGCTCTAACGGGCGCTGCACTTGGCCTGTTGGCTGCCGCGGCGAGCTTCAATCAGCCCCGCTCAGCGCTTCTGCTGGTCTCGGCGACGGCGAGTTCGCTGCTACTGGCTCTTCTCCAGGCCTGTCGAACACGGCTCGAGGCGACCACCCTCCGCGCCGCCGCCGATCTTGTCCTGCTCACGCCGCTGCTGCTGCTGGTGATGCGTTGAAGACCTCTGACCCGACAACTACGCCCAATTTTGATGCACTCGCCCGCCCCTATCGCTGGCTCGAATACCTCACCTTTGGCCCTTACCTGCAACGCACCCGGACCTGCTTCCTCAGTGAACTCGAAACATGCCGCCGCGCGCTCGTCCTGGGCGATGGCGACGGACGATTCACCGCAGCGCTTCTCCGCGCCAACCCATCCATTCATGTGCACGCCATCGACGCCAGCCCGGCCATGCTGCGCGCCCTGCAAAAATCCGCCGGGCCGCACGCTGACCGCCTCACCACCGAAGCAGCCGACCTGCGCCAGTGGAGTCCCCGCGCAGGGACCCACTACGACCTGGTAGCCACCCACTTTTTCCTCGATTGCCTTACCACCCCGGAAATAGCAGTCCTTGCCGCGCGCCTAAGCCCCGCGCTCGCACCCCAGGCACGTTGGGTGGTGTCAGATTTCGCCATCCCGGCAACGAAATTCGGCGCACTCGTCGCCGCACCGCTCGTCGCAGCTCTCTATCGCGCCTTCAGCATCCTCACCCATCTCCGGGTGAGGCAACTCCCCAATCACCGCGCCGCCCTCGAATCCTCCGGCTGGGCGATGGAATCCGAAAAGAAGCACCTCGGCGGGCTGCTGCTCAGCCAACTCTGGCATCGGCGCTGAAACGCAGCCAAGTCGTTTGGCACCCGGACTCTCCCCAGACAAAAAAGGCCAGCACCCGAGAGAACTTCTCCCCGGCACCAGCCTTTTTTCATCTCAGAAATCCCTACCGCGAAACCGTCTCCAGCTCCCGCTCAGGCTCCGGCGTATAACCGCCCGCAACCGTCAACTTGGGCTGCAAAGCCACCCGCTTCGGGTCGCGCTTTGCCACACGCCCCAGATGCGCGGAGAGCCGCTTCGCCGTAAACTTGGCCCCGCAGGCAAACCGGCACATCGGCCCAAAGTTGTTGGCCGAGGCCAGCCCGGTCATGTGCAGCCCCGGAACTGAAGACTCGAAGTTTGAATCCAAATCAGGCGTCGCTGCCGCCGTGCGCACCTTGTCGGCAAGCTTCGCGTCGAGAAACTTCAGCGACTTGAGGAATGGCTGGAAGCCGGTACCCGCCACCACATGGTCCGTCAGCATCTCGCGCGTGGAACCGTTGGCGTCGGTATACCGCACCCGCACCTTCGACCCCGCTTCGGTGACTTCCTGCAGTTCGCAGCCCAGGTGTGGCGTCACGTGACCCTCAAAGCCGTCGCGCGAAAACCATCCCGGCGCAGGCCCCAGATGCCGCTTGACCACCCGGTGCCGCAGCTTTTCAGGCATTGCGTGAAACACCAGCGGCAAATCCACCGCCATCTTTGACCGCCAACCCAGCCCGATCACCGAGCGCGGGTTCGCAATCCTGTCCAGCAGGGGACGAAAATCCGGCGACCGGTCATGAAAGCTGATCTTGCTGGCGCGCGCCATCAGTTCCGTTTCGGCACCATCTTCATTCAGCGCGACCGACGCGTTGACCGCCGACGCACCGCCACCAATTACCAGTACATGCTTGCCTCGAAACTTGAGGAAGTCGCTATGGTGAAACGTGTGGCTCACCGCCTCACGAGACAGCCCCGAAAGCACCTTGGGCAGATATGGAAAGTGGCTGATGCCGACCGCCAGCACAACCCGGCGAGCCTTTACCAGTTCGCCCTCAGCCGTCTCCAGCTCAAAGCCACCAGGAATCTGGCTGACCCGCACAATCATCGTCTGCTCAAGCTGCGGCACCAGGCGCCGCTGAAACTCCATCCCGTAGTCCACAAAAGTCGTTCGCTTCACCGGCGGACATACCGGCGCATACGGCACCCCGTACTCAGCACAGTAATCCTCAAGACGATAGCCATCACCCGGCGCATACAGATCAGAGGCAAAGCCATCCGACTTCAAAAACATGCGCGGCGGCATGTGCTTGTCCCAGGCCTCCATGCACGGACCAAAAACACGGAAATCAACTCCAAGAGGGTTGAGGTGAGCAGCCAATGAAAGGGCATAAGGCCCGGAACCCACAATCGCAACAGAAATCATCGTTGTTTCTTCCCCTACTGTAGATAACTATCGTTCAAATACCGTCATTTGCTCTACAACATTTGATGTATCTGGTTTCACATTCTTGCCAAGACTTCAAAATCAATGCCTTTATTTTGCAACAAATGCCATTCAATGCCCTCTTTCGGTCCATCGACAAACGGCGAAACGAAAGAATCCAGATTGAAAACGCACCCTCGGGAATCTGTGCGACCTGGAATGATGTAGCTGAAATTCATCTATCAACGAGCTGGCCTTAAGGCAGACTTAATCCACGGACGGTACCGTAGTGGGGAAACGGATTCAATTTACCCAAGGACCCTCAACATGCGTACCATTCAATGCCTCTCCTTCGCTGCTGCGCTTCTCGCCGTTCCGGCCGTTCTGGCCACGACCGCAACCGCCCAGCCAACCACGCAATGGCACGTCGTGAAAAGCCTCCCCATTGGCGGCGTCGGCGGCATGGACTACCTCACCGTCGACCCCGCCACCCACCTGCTCTACGTCCCCCGCACCACCCATACCCTGGTCATTGATTCAGCCTCCGGCAAGGTCGTCGCCGACATTCCCGGGCAGAAAAACGCCCACGGCGTCGCCCTCGCCCCCAAATCAGGTCGCGGATTCATCTCAGACGGTGGCGGCTCCGGCGCTGTCACAATCTTTGACCTGAAGACCAACGCAACCCTCGGCACCCTCACCGCCGTGCCAGACACCGACGGCATCGCCTATGACGACTTCACCGGACTCATCCTATCCGTCGCCGGCGACAGCGGCGTGCTCATGACCATCGACCCCGCCATCGACCCCAAAAGCGGCAAGATCGAAACCCCCATCCAGCTCGGCGGCGCTCCTGAGTTCTTCGCCTCGGATGGCGCTGGCAAGGTCTTCATCAATCTTGAAGACAAAAACGAAGTTGTCGCCGTCGATCTCAAAGCCCGCAAAGTCATTGCCCGCTGGCCCGTCGCCCCCGGCGGAGCACCCGTTGGCATGTCCATTGACCGGGCAAAACATCAGATCTTCATCGGTTGCCGCAAACCACAGAAGATGATCGTCATGAGCACCGACACGGGCAAGGTCCTTGCCGATCTCCCCATCGGCATGGGCGTCGATGCCACCGTTACCCACAAGGGTCAGTCGCTGGCCAGCTGCGGTGACGGCACCCTCGCCATCATCGCCGAAACCGCGCCCGGAAAATTCACCACCGTACAAACCCTCAAGACCGCGCTCGGTGCCAAAACCATGGGCCTCGACCTCTCCACCAACACCCTCTACATGCCGACCGCCGAGTTTGGCCCGCCCAAGCCGGGCGCAACCCGCGGCGCTGCCATCCCCGGCAGCTTCAAGATAGTTGTCGTCGCGCCTGACGCCAAATAAGCTCTGCCCGGGCAACATCATTCCGGTTTATCGCACCCCTGCAGAACGGTGCGGTAAACCGGAAGACTCCACCATCTTTCCAATCCCCATGGCCCTCCGTAATTCCCTTGACGCAACCCCCTCCCCTGCCTCAAAGTCAATGTCGCAATCGCCTGCGCAATAGAGCCTTCCCGTAAATTTCAAACAAAGCGCACTCCCCAGGCGCTTCACCCGTCCTGCTTCAAGAGGAGACCCTCATGGAACCGTCTATCCACCACCTCAATCATGTCAATTACTGGGCCATTTTCGCCTGTGCCTTCCTGCAGTGGATGCTCGGGGCCGCCTGGTACTCCCCAGCGCTTTTCTCCAAAATTTGGATGAAGGAACTCGGCATCACCCCAGACCCATCCAAGAGAAACAGCATGATCTTCGGCATGGTCTCTTCGCTCGTCGGAGACATCTTCCTCTCCTTCGTCCTCTGGCACATGGTCATGTGGGCCAACGCAGGCAGTTTTGCCTTTGGCACGTTTGTCGGATTCCTCTGCTGGTTCGGCTTTTTCGTCGCCCCCAACTTTGCCCAGGGCATCTACGAGGGCCGCTCCTTCAAGGTCTTTGCCATCAACAACGGATATTGGCTCATCGGCCTGCTCGCCAGCGGCGGCATCCTCGCCGTCTGGCGATAACCTGGCGTTCTTCACGGAGGTGCGCCCCACGCGCCTCCGGCCCTAATGCCGCCAGTACCCAAAACCAGCAGAAATGCTCTACACTGACGGCCCATGAAGAATTTCGGCCTCGCCCTCATCCTCCTTGCCGCGCCCCTCGCCGCCTCCGCCCAAATCCCCGCTTTTCCGATGACAGACTCAGGCCTCGTCATCACCCGCCCCACCCAGCCCCTGCAGCCCTTCACCGTCGCCGGCCCCCGCGGAGTTCTCGTCGGCTCCCAGGACGGGCAGTTTGAATCCTGGGTGCTGCCCGTCAAGCTGCTCTCGCACCTCACCATCGAGGCCAGCCTCCAGGGCTACTCCGTCCCCATCGAGGTCAATCCGCAATCCGCCAATATCGAGGTCCGCCCCGACCGCACCATCATTACCTACAGCCACATCGGCTTTACCATCCGCCAGATCATGTTTTCGCCGGAAAACTCCGGCACGGCTCCGAGTACCGGCCCCGTCGTCCTCTTCCAGTTCGACGCCCCCCGCGCCCTCGACCTCACCTTCCGCTTCACCCCGGAGATGCGCTGGATGTGGCCCAAACGCAACGACGGCATCCCCGGCGCAGAATGGGTAGCGGCTTCCGGCGGCTACTACACGCTCCACATGGATTACCTCGACCTCGCCGGTGCCGTCACCATCCCCACCGCCACCCCCGGCATCCTCGCCCCCTACCAGGAGCGCCCCCAGGTCCACCCCCTCGAACTCCACCTCCACTACGACCCCGCCCGCGACGGTAACAAGTTTTTCCCGCTCCTGATGGCCGTCGGCACCACCAAGGAAGCCGCTTCAAACGCTGCCCTCGGCCAGCAACTCCAGCAGCTAAACACCAGCATCCCCGCGCTCTACGCCAGCCACGCCGAACACTACAAAAAGCTTCTCGCCGACGCGACCAGCATCGAAACCCCCGACAAGGCCCTCAACCAGGCCTTCCAATGGGGCGTCGTTTCGATTGAACAATTGAAGGCACACGAATTCGCGTCGAATCAGGACGCGCTCGTCGCCGGCTACTACTCGAGCGGTGACTCCGCCCGCCCCGGCTTCGGCTGGTTCTTTGGCCGCGACGCCCTCTACACCCTCTACGCCGTCAACGGCTTCGGCGACTTTGCACTCTCTCGACAGGAGCTTGAATTCCTCGTCAGCCGCCAGCGCGCCGACGGCAAGATCATGCACGAATTTTCCCAGACCGCCGCCGACGCCCCTGATTCTCGCAACCCGGTGGACTGGAAGCAGTTCCCCTACATGTACGCCGCTGCGGACGCCACGCCGCTCTTCCTCATGGCCATCCGCGACTACTACCGCGCCAGCGGCGATCTGGCCTTCCTTCAGAAAAACCGCGAAGCCATCGAAAAAGCCTGGGCCTTTGAAACCGACCCCGCCCACGACACCGACCACGACGGCATCTACGACAACTCGCAAGGCACCGGCTGGGTGGAAAGCTGGCCCCACGGCGCAATGCCCCACCAGGAGGTCTACCTCGCCCTCCTCGACGAGCAGGCCAGCCGGGCATATGCCGACTTAGCCACCGCCCTTGGAAGCAAGGACAACTCCACGGCAGCCTCCACCCGCGCCCAAAAAATCGCCTCGACCATTGAGCAGGAGTACTACGACAAGGAAAAAGGCTGCTACACCTTCAGCCATAACCTACCCAACGACCCCAACGGCGAAACCGACAAATCCACCACCGTCTACCCCGCCATCGCGTACTGGGACGAAGGCTCACCGCTCGCTCACCCCGAGGCCTGCCTCACCCAGTTCGCAAGCCCTGCACTAGCCACCGACTGGGGCCTGCGCGACGTCGCCAATACCGAACCGTTTTACGACGGCATGAGCTACCACCAGGGCTCGGTCTGGCCGCTTTTCACCGGCTGGGCGGCGCTGGCCGAATACCGAGGCAACCAACCCCTTGCCGGCGAACAGATGCTCATGCAAAACGTCGACCTCACCCTCGCCCAGGACCCCGGTGCCGTCACCGAACTCCTCTCCGGCGACTACTTCGTCCCCTTCGGCCGCAGCACCAGCCACCAACTCTGGTCCAGCGCCATGGTCCTGACGCCGACCCTGCGCGGGCTCTTCGGCATCAGCCTCGACGCCGCCAACAACACCATCACCGTCAACCCCCACCTGCCCGCCAACTGGGACTACGGAGTTGTGCGGCACCTTCACTTGGGCGATCAGGACCTGGCCGTTTCTTTCAAGCGCGAACGGGGCGGACTCATCGCGGTTGCAGTTCGCGATACCGATTTCATTCACGTTCCGACCAACGATGTCCCATCCGTGAAGGATGTTGGCAAACCTTTGAACATCCGATTTCAGAGCGACGTGCAGGGCGCAAAGCTCATCAGTAATTCGAAGGGAAGTTTCTCCAAGCTTTACATCCCTCTGCCACCCATCGAAATAGTAATTCCCGGCCATACGCTACCCACTCCGGGCTCGCGCTCCGCTCAGATCAAGATTCTCTCCACCAAGTACGAGAAGAATCAGCTAACCGTCTCTGTCGCGGGTCCGGCAGAATCAACCTCCACCCTTCTCCTCGAGCCAGAGCAAGTGGTTTCCAAATTGCGACTTGACCAACTCTCCCAGAAAAGCGGCAGTGCAAGCCTGTCGGTCGCCGGTCCGCATCATGAACCGATGCTCGTAGAACCAATGAAACTCGACCTCCACTTCCCCAAAGGCCAGGGCTGGCAAACCCTCGAATTCACCCTAACCTGGTAACCCACAACCCCATCACCACGAATGATCTGTCATCCTGAGCAAAGCGAAGGAACCGGGCCTTTGCCCTTGCCTTTCTTGCTGTCATTCCCGAAGGGAATCTGCTTCTGCACTTCACACTTCACACTCATCTCGCGCCCTGCGCTAAACTGGTCCTCTAAAAAAAGAGGACCACCATGCCCCCAAAATCCGCGTCCAGCTTCGACCCCAAAGTAGACCTCTACCTCGCCAACGCCCGCCCCTTCGCCCAGCCCATCCTCTTCCATCTCCGCGAGCTCATCCACAAGGCCTGCCCCACCATCGTCGAAACCATCAAGTGGTCCCGCCCGTTCTTCGAATACAAGGGCCACATCGTCTGCAATATCTCCGCCTTCACAGCACATTGCAGCGTCGGCTTCTGGGGCGAGGAGATTGGTGCCGTCCTGCGCGCAGCCGGCGCGGTCAAGGAAGAAGGCATGGGGACCCTCGGCCGCATCACCTCGCTCGAAACCCTGCCCCCCGACAAGCAAATGCTTACCTGGCTCAAGCAGGCCATCGCCTTCATCGACAGCGGCAACTACACCAGCCCCATCGCCGCCCGCCAGAAAGTCGTAAAGTCCTCAAAGGAAGGCCCCGCACCGAGTCTCGCAATCCCCGAAGCCTTCGCCCAGGCCCTCAAAGCCAGCAAACCCGCCGCCAAGGTCTTCAAGGAATTCAGCCCAAGCTGCCAGCGCGAATACATCGACTGGATCGCCGAAGCCAAGCGCCCCGAAACCCGCGACAAGCGCATGACCCAGGCCATTGAATGGATTGCCGAAGGCAAGCAGCGCAACTGGAAATACCAGAATTGCTAATCCGGTTCCTGCCCCAGTTCCTGCACTAGTTCCCGGTGACCTGACAACTCTGCCTGCATCTTGCAGGCCGCCCCGCATTACCTGTTATCCTTTCGTCGTCCGCAATAAAGCGATTTATTCAATAGGAGCACCATGTACAAAGTCCTGGCAGCAATCCTACTCACCGCCCTGATTGGGCATGCCCAGACCCGCCAGATTACCGCCGACGCAGGCAAGATCCAGGGCCCCCATAGCCAGACCCCACTCATGACTGTCGGCGCAGGCCGCGCCAATGAGGGGCTGCGTGCTGACTGGCAGCAGCAGCTTGCCCTCGTCCAAAACGAGATCGGCTTCCGCTACCTGCGCTTTCACGGCCTTCTCCACGACGATATGGGCGTCTACACGGAAAACTCCAACGGCGATCCCAGCTATAACTTCCAGTATGTTGATGCGCTTTACGATGCCCTGCTCGCACAGCATATCCGCCCCTTCGTCGAGCTGGGCTTCATGCCGGCCAAGCTCGCCAGCGGCGACAAAACCGTCTTCTGGTGGAAGGGCAACGTCACGCCCCCCAGGGACATGTCCAGGTGGAACGGGCTGATTACCGCGCTCATCCAGCACTGGCAGCAACGCTACGGCACCGAAGAGATCAGCAAGTGGTACTACGAAGTCTGGAACGAGCCCGACCTCTCCTACTTCTGGTCTGGCACCGAAGAACAGTACCGCGACCTCTACCGCAACACCGCCCAGACCATCAAAGCCGCCTGCTCCACCTGCCGCGTCGGCGGCCCCGCCTCAGCCATGGGCAAAATCGACTCTGCCTGGCTGGCCTTCATCGCCAAAGAACACATCCCCGCTGACTTCCTTTCCACACACACCTACGGCGTCACCGCCGGAGCCTTTGACTCAGACGGGCATGCCGGCACCGACCTCGACCCTAGCCCCGCCGCCATCATCGGCCGCGTCCAGGACAGCCACGACATCATTGCGCACTCTGCCACACCCAACCTGGAACTCCACTACACCGAGTGGTCCACCGCCTACACCCCTACCGACCCAATCCACGACCAGTACATTTCGGCCGCATTCATTCTGCAAAAGCTGCGCGAGACCAGCCCGCTGGCCAAATCCATGTCCTACTGGACTTTCACCGATATCTTCGAAGAAAATGGCCCCCGCTTCACCCCGTTTCACGGCGGCTTCGGATTGCTGAACTACCAGGGCATCCGTAAACCGAGCTACTTTGCCTATAGATTCCTCGGCCAACTCGGCACTGATGACCTGGCTACGAGCGACGCGCAAAGCTGGATTACTGCCGCCAAAGACAAATCAGGCAAAACCACCTACGCAGCCCTCTTCTGGGACTACACCGCCATCGCCCCGCCGTCCCCGGAAACCGATCAGATCTTCTATAAAAGGGAGCAGCCCGCCAAACCCGCCGCTCCCGTTCAACTAACCCTGACCAATCTGCCCAACGGCCACTATCAGCTCAGCATCTATCGCACGGGCTACCAGCAGAACGACGCCTACACCGCCTACCTGCACATGGGCAGCCCGAGCCAGCTGACCCGCGATCAGGTCGCAAAACTGCAGCAGGCAGCCAGCGGCAAACCGGCGGAGTCCCGCGACCTCATCATCCGCGACCACCAATTCCAGTCCACTTTCCCGATGCTCCAAAACGATACCGTCCTGGTCACCCTCGCTCCCAAATAGAAATGCCCGGCAAGCGCCGGGCAAGCTTCACCGCATTCTTTTTGCGCATCAGGGTCGTGCCATAAGGCCCTCGATTTCGCGATGCAAAACCGGCAGATCTGCAGCGCCCCGATGCCGGAATCGCACCACGCCCGCGCGGTCAATCACCAGCGTCACCGGCAGCCCATACACCCCGTCGTAGAGCCGCCCCAGGGCCGCATCTCCCATGACCACCGGATAATTCAGCTTGTACTTTGCATACGCCGCCCGCACCGGTGCGGCCTCGTCATCCATCGAAACGCCAACCACCTGCAAGCCCGCCATCTGCCGCTGCCACTCAACAAAGCGCGGCATTTCAGTGAGGCACGGGCCGCACCAGGTCGCCCAGAAGTTCAGCAGAACCACCTTGCCCCGGTAGCTGGTCAGCCTTACCCGCCTGCCCGCGAGATCCATCCGCGAAAACGCTGGAGCCGTGTGACCAACCGCGCCGGCCGGCCCTTCGCCAGCCAACGCCACCGGAGCCGATGACAGAACCATTGCGGCCAGCAGAGTGACCAGGCAAGCCCGCTGTACGCCAGCAACCTTTCTGGGCATGCGCCCGGTCACTTGGCCCCTTTCGCCACCGGATAGCCTTTTTCCACCCAATCGGTTCCAAAATCCTCTTCGATATACAGCGCCTTCACGCCTGTAAAGCCCATCCCCACCAGGGCCGCATACGCCGCGCGGATATTCGGGCACTTGCCCCACGGGCAGCAACCGCAGTAGATCACCACAGCCTGATTGCGCTTCACATCCTTCATCCGCGTCCGCAGCAACGCCAGCCCAGACCCCTGTCCGCCCGGCCCGGCGTACTCCGAACCCACAATATGCGCCTCCGTAAACAGCACCCGCGACCCCACCTGCAGCACCAGTGGCTTTTCCGGCCCGTTGGCCAGCAGGCGCGATAACTCAGCCGGCTCAACGAGCGCAGCCTTGGGAATCTCGCCAACCACAGCGCTGTCGGATGCCATTGGCGTCGTAGCCCTGGGGAACGCATGGCCGCTGCCACCCGCCATCACGCTCACCGCAATCATGCCCACCACAATCCTGAATGAACCAAACCCTTTTCGAAATTCCCGCATCTTCACTTACCCTCCAGCATTTCTGTCATCTTCAGATAAACCCCATTCGTCCATCCAAATCCAATAACATTGGTCTTATAACCGGCGATAACTTTCACGTCCGCGTTTCCGGCTTCCATGTTATATTTCTCGCGAATCGTCCCATCCATCGCCAAGCCTTTGTCTACACTTGCGGTGAAGGAGCGCGCAATCCTCTGTGCGTCCGCTTTGAATTGATAAGCAGCCAGGCCTGACACCGCAATCCAGTTTGTCGGCGCCCAACCATAAGGCTCGTCCCACTGCATGCCGCTGGCCGTATTACTCATGGCCAGTCCGCCGGGGCGCTCGAATACCTTCAGTTTCGCCTCCACCTGCGCCGCCTGCTCCCGCGTAGCCACCCCCGCCCACAGCGGGTACAGCGAAGTTACATACCCGTAAGTTGACGCCTTGCCTCTCACAAAGTCATAGTCGGCAAACTCACCATCTTTTGCTTGCCAAAGATAGTGCTGGATATTCACCAATCGCTTCTTCGCCCGTAATTCCCAGGCATGCGCCTCTGCCACCTTCCCCAGTACGTGCGCGAAGTGCGCCATATCCCGCTCATAGCGGAACAGCAGGCTGTTCAAACAGACCGGCGCATAGTGATGCGTAGCCCCTGAAAATGCCCCAAAACGAAAGCTCGTATCAAAGCCCGACTCACGCATTGCCCGGTCGCCTTGATAGAAATCCCGCGTCAGCCTGAAGCCCCCGGCCTCCGCCTTTGCGCATACCTGGCTCTTGGTAACATCGCAGCTCGTCTTCTTCAGCCGCTCGGTCTCCGCCGCATCCAGCTTCGCTGATGCCTTGAGTAGAAACCCCTTGTCTTCACTCGGATGCGCAATCAGCCACCGGATAACATCCGGATAGTAAGTCGAGTCATCGGCCATCTCCGGCACTGGGCCCTCGCTCAGGTCCATATACCGTGCCAGTCCGGTCCTGCCAGCCATATGCTCCGGGCGCGTCCAGGTCGTGTAGTCCTTGCCTGCGGCGTCATAGCCCTTTTCGAGCCACGCCCGGGCCGCCGCCTTATCTGCAAAGCTGGCTGGATCTTCATACACCGCACGCATCATTGAAGTAAGGAATGGCGGCTGCGACCGGGTCAGAAAGTAAGTTCTGTTTGCATTCAAAACCGCCCCATAATGCTCAATCTCAAACCAGAAATTCTCCACCATTCCGCGCGCTAAATCCTCACGATGGTCCGCCACCAGGCCGAGAATAATGAAGTAACTATCCCAGCCATACATCTCATTGAATCGCCCACCCGGCACAACATACTTGTTGGGCAGGTAAAGTAGTCCCGGTGTCAGGCCTTCTCCGGCCAGTTCCTCCGGCATCAGATCGCCCAGTCGGGTGATCCGCTTGGGCAGCGCCGCTACCTTCACGCCACACCGAGCCTCCAGCCCCTTCACCGCCTCCGGCGCAGCCAACTCCGTCGGCAAATAGAGCACGGGGTTCGACGTCACTTTCAAATCCTTCAGCGAGTGGCAGTCCGTCATCGAGCGCGAGAGCTCATCCCAGTGCTGATGAATGTACTGAAGTGTCGCCCCCGCATCGGGCTTTGCCGCCTGACCAGACTCTGCAGCTTGCCCAAACATGACCTGCGCGATACTCAGCGCTATTGCAAAACCACCCACTCGGAACAGCCGCATACCCACCCCCAGCAATCAAATGGAGTCTACAGGAACCCACCTTGACCTCGCAGCCCCAGGCAGATGTCGGGAACCACTTTGCCTCCCCCGGTGTCTATCCCGGCATGGCTCAGGAAATCAGAGCCCTTCTCGGAGGCCCACCATGTTTGAAGACGCCACCTTCCACTCCGGTAACCTTCAGCACAGCCAGACACCCAAATGGATGCTTGCTGCCCTCGCCCTCAACCTTTCCGTTGTCTCGACGATGATTCTTTTGCCGCTGCTCTACCCCGAGGGCATGCCCAGCCGCCTGCTCTCCCGGATCCTCTACGCTCCGCCCCAGTCAGCGCCGGTCCTCACCCGGCCCCAGCCTGCGCACCCGATGATGGTCGAGCTTCTATCCCCGCACAATCCCTTCATTGCTCCCGTCGGCATCCCGCGCATTACCTCCACTACCCCCGATGCCGCACCTCCTCCCTCTGGGCTGGAGAGCGGTTCATTTGCAAACTCCATCCCCGGCGCGGATCAACCCGCAACGTCGGCCTTTCGCCCGACCACTCCGGCTCCGGCCGTCCGGCCTGCCGCGCCCAGGACCTACAACATCTCCCAGGGAGTAGCCGTCGGCCTGCTTCTCTCGCGAAATCCGCCTGCCTACCCCGCCATCGCCAGGGCTGCCGGCGTTTCAGGTACTGTCTCTCTTGCCGCAACCATCTCCACCTCTGGCACCATCGCAAACCTCCGCGTGGTTTCCGGTCCAACCATGCTTCGGCAGGCCGCTATCGACGCAGTGCAGTCATGGCGGTATCGCCCCTACCTGCTCAATAACCAGCCAGTCGAGGTCGAAACCACTATCAATGTAGTTTTTAGTCTGGGCGCGCGCTAAGACGTTCGCGGTGCGACGCACTCAACAATTGCGACCACAAAGAAAATGCCGCTTACCCGGCGGGACGTGAGTCATCCCAGGGTAAGCGGCTGAGCTGTAAAGTAGCATCTACAGACCACAAACACATCTCCAGACGCTCGACGCCGGGCTCCTCTTCCCATTGCCTAACTTCTCATCCCGGCTGATACTCACAGGCGTCTGTAGACCGCTACGTTGCCCCGAGTACCCCTACAACGAAATTATGACCGGACTGTCCTGGAAACAGCCTGCGCTGTCCCTGCTACCCTTCACCACGGAGGTCCTAGTGAAGTACATACCGAATACTAGTCAGAAATTCCATATCTACAAGTTCCATCGGGTAGCAGGGCAGGTACTATACCTGTCGCTCCACTCCGGATACCGCCCATGCACGCTCCCGATAATCCCAGAAAGTGGACAAATACTGCTGTTTTAATCGGAATTCTCTGATTTTCAGGATTTACCGCCGCAATTCTCTACTCACATGTGGACAGTCCGTCTAAACGCCCAGTATCATACGGTCTCGGAGCACTTCGAACGCTTGGAACCCTCCCAATTTCTGCCCAGCGATGAAACTACCAGCGGATCCCTCGGGGGACGCACTCGTCGGGTCATGCTTGAACTCTGGTCTCCGCAGTCGCCAGACGAAAAAGCAGCCATCCGCGCGCAGCTCGACCTTCTGCTCGCACACCCGCTCTTCTTTCAAAGCAAGCGCTACCCCGCACTCCTCCGCTTTGTCGTGGAACAGACCCTTGAGGGCAACGCCGAGCAAGTCAAGGAACGCTGCATCGGCATCGAGGTATTTAACCGGCCACCCGGCTACGACGCCAACGCCGACCCCGTTGTACGGGTCACCGCTGGCGAAATCCGTAAACGCCTCGCCCAGTACTATTACGATCCAACCCACGCCGACGAAATCAGAATCGAATTACCCACCGGCTCCTATGTCCCGGTCTTTCAGCGATTCGTTGAACCACCAGTCCCAGCGCCGGCACCTGCCGTCTCCAGTGCCATCGCTGAGAATCTGCCTGCCACGCCGGTGAAGATAGCCCCGTCCTTCGTCGCTTTGCCCGCCAAGCCCATTCCGCATCATCGGAATCACCCTTACCTCACACTTCTGCTTGTTTGCATGTCACTGGCGGTGGGTTTAGGTGTCGGCTATGAATACAGCCGGGCCAGAGGGCCGATTGCGCTCCCCCCGAATCCTGCAGATCAAGCTCTCGCCGATTTCTGGGAGCCGATGACCACCGGCCCGGCCACCGTCACATTTTGTCTTGGTGAGCCCGCGCGTGACTCCAGCAAGGATTCTGATCCCGACAAGGCCATCCTTCAATCCAAGTTGACCGAACCCCTGTACTTCAGACTCAGGCAATCTGGCCTCTTTGCCCTCGCAGATGTCACCACGCTCACCCGCATGTCTGAGCCGCTGCAAAAACAGCACAAATCATTTCGCGTTTCTGCCGCCTCGGCTGCCAGCTTTGCCCAGTTGCGCGAAGGCCCCGCAGTTCTCATCGGCGCCTTTGACAACCTTTGGACCATGCGCCTGACACGCGATCTTCGCTTTGGTTTTGATTCGGTCGACGGCAACGCCTCCATCGTCGACCGCAGGAAAAATGGCGACACGAGTGCGAAGAATCAGTGGTTCACTGCCTGGGACCTGCCCTACGAAAAGCTGTCTCGGGACCATGCCATCGTTGCCCGCTTCAGAGATTCTGTTACCGGGCAACCCGTTGTGATCGCTGCCGGCATTTCAGAAGAAGGTACCGAGGCTGCCGGCGAGCTGCTCTCAAACCCCACCGATCTGGCGAACCTGCTCAGCAAAGCGCCGCCCAATTGGCGCAACATGAATATGGAAGCAGTGATTGAAACCCAGGTGATCGAGGGCCACTCTGGCCCACCCCAGGTACTCGCCGTCGAGTTCTGGTAGAACTTCGCCAGGAATAACTCCGTCCCTCGATGATGTGGTTCCCCGCGCATGATCATGATCTGATCTGCCAAAGAGTCACGGACAACACGCTGCATTGAACGAGCCCAAAACACGATCCGTCGGTCGGCCCCCCTCTTTTAATTGTTCAATCGAACTCCAGCAAAACGATTCAAACGCTCGCAGACAAGTCTTACTCCCCAACCAAGCAAGCAAAGTGCTGGCCAGTTAGATTTCCTGCTCGTCCATTTTCCACGGTTCAACTCTGAAGCGCAGCAACAAGTTTTGATCCAGGCTGCCTCTCGCACAGCACAAAGGCCGCAGTCAATGACTGCGGCCTTCCAGTGAGTACATCTGCTTACCCTGCACTACTGATGTTATTCGCAGGCTCTGCTGTATTTAGGCCTTGGCCTTTTGAGCCGCCCAGCGCTTCCGCTGTGCATCAGCAATCGCCTTGCGTGCTTCGGGGCTAAGTACGCGCTTCACAACGCGCTTCGCCTTCGGAGCTTCCTTGACGGCTTTCGCCTTGGTCGTCTTCTTGGTGGTCTTGCCTTTAACGGCGGTAATCTTGGCTTCTACTTTGCCAGTCGCCGAAAGAAGATTGCGCACTTGCTTCAGTCGCGAAATCTCCGCATCGAGTTGAGCGATAATACTTTCAATTGCCATAGCGTCAAGAATAGCTGATTCTCTTGCTCAAGTCGAGATAGAGAGTATTGAAAAGGGTTCGGTTTTGCCCATCAAAAGTGATATTTTCGCAAATGCAAGGCCTATTGAGTCATCTTTGCAGGCTCGCCTGGCAATTTCCGACCTATCAGCCACCCATCTCGCAGTAACCTTCAATCAAGATCGACCTGCATTGGCGAATAGATGACAGCCATCTTGCCATCGAAATTGCCGAAGGTTTGCAAGGCACTTTACGCTGCCAATGTCCGCATCTGTTCCGTTTGGTTCCATTCAGCTTACTTTTGAAATTCGTTTCCACCCGGCTTGTCTGGTCTTGGTTAGTTGATTTCGAGCGTTACCTGAACACTATGGGTCAAACCACCCGAACTTGCGTTCACCTGGATCGCGTAACTTCCCGGCGGCGTACCTCCGCCAAGATGCACCAGCCCTCCTGTACCGCCTGCATTCAGGCAACCGCTAACTCCGCCCGTCATTGCCGCCAATCCCAACCCCAGCAACATCATCCTCAGCCATAACTTGCCGCGCCTTGCCCCTATTCCCTTGCGGAATCGCCACCAACCCCACGGCAGCCATATCAAACCGCACGCCAGAAGGCCTCCAACTTGCCAGTTTGTCTGGCGGCTTAACATGGCAATCGTTGGGGCCCCTGTTGCAATACTCAACGAATCGCTTCCCGGTGCTCGAATTGGACCTAGAACTGGCGGGCTGAAAACACACGACGTATTCGATGGCAGGTTAGTACAGCTCAGGCTGAAGACTCCGCCTTGCCCTCCCAACGGCGTAACAGCAATGGTGTAATACGCCGTCTGACCCCGGACAACTGTAGCCGAGCTGCCTCCCGTAGCCGCGATCTGAAAGTCAAAACCCAACCCGCCCAGCGACAGATTGACCTGGTTGGCACCGTTCGCGCTCGACATCAGCAGAGACCCAGTTAACTGCCCCACTCTTGTCGGCACAAAGTTCACAGTCACAGTGCAACTCGCTCCCACCGCAAGCGTAAGTGGCATCTCCGCCGTGCCGCATGTGTTATTACTCAGCCCAAAGCCATTTGAAATTCCCTCGCTGTCAACGATAAGGGCCAACCCAGTCAGTGCAGAGAGGGTTCCGGGGTTGCTCACCACGACAGTAACTGGTTGGCCAGCCAGCCCCACCCCGGTTGTTCCAAATTGCACCTGAGCTGCCGGCATCGTCACAATCCCCGGCGGCAGTGCTCCAATTCCATTCAGCGAAGCCGTTGCGGGGACAGTGCCTGCAAGCGCGGCCAACGCCGAACTTGCCGTCACCATTCCGCTCTGCGGACCCGGTGTAGTTGGCGCCGAATCAACGCCTACGGTGCAGCTGGCACCCGCGTTGAGCGTCGCTGTGCAGGTAGTACTTGCGCCATCCAGCGCAAAACCTGTCGTCGTCACAATCTGAAGATCCTGGATGCCCGATTGGCCGGAATTTGTCACCACCACGAGTTGGGGTGCGCTCAATTGCCCCAGCAAGGTAGCTGCAAAGCTCAACTGCCCCGGAGACATGCTCAGCACTGCGGGCGTCAACCCGGTCCCAGTGAGGCTTGTGGCCGCGCTTGCGACACCGGGTGTGGTGCTGGTCGCCGTCAAAAATGCCTGCCGCCCTCCGATCACCGACGGTGCAAAGCTCACCAGCAGCGAACAGCTCGCGCCACCGGCCAGCGTCGCCCCGCAATTGTTCGAACTCAGCGTAAAGTCTCCTGCAGCCGGGCCGGTCTTGGCGAATACAAGCCCTGAAAGCGCGAACCCCCCGGGATTGCTCACCGTCACAGTCTGTGCAGCGCCGCTTACCCCGACCGTGCTCCCCGCAAAGTCCAGAGAAGCGGGACTGAGGCTAAGCGACGCCGGCAACACCCCTGTCCCCGCCACCGGCACCACTACTGGCGTTACTCCCAGACTTGTGCTCGAAATTGTCACTTGCCCGCTCTGGCTGCCGCTCGCAGTCGGCGCAAACGTCACGGGCACCCCACACGCCCCACCTGCCGCCAGCGTCGCCCCACAGCTGCCTGTTCCCACGCTGAAAGGAGCAGCGGTGGTGAAAAACAACCCACTCAACGCTCCCGTTCCCGGGTTGGTTACCGTCAGTTGCAACTCCGGGCTGTTCGAACCGACCGCTGTCTGGCCAAACCCGAGTTGCAGCGGAGATACGACAAGCTGCGCAGCGGGCAAGCCGGTCCCGGTCAGCCCCACCACCACAGGCGTATACCCCGCCGTACTCGCATTGATCGTCACCGACCCAATGCGCGTTCCCGGCACGCCCGGCGAAAACGACACCGTCAGGCTGCAAGAAACACCGCTGGCCAGCTGCACCGGGCAATGGTTCTGAGTCAGGCTATAGTCACCCGCTACTTGAAACTGCATTCCCCCCAGAGTCGTCGCACCGGCATTGCTCACCGTCACACTCTGCGTTGGACCCGTTTGCCCTACCGTCACTGCGCCAAAACTTACCACCGCTGGAGTGACCGTCAGCACCCCGGCCGGGATTCCGTTGCCCGTCAGCCCGACCACGGCCGGAACCAACCCGGCGGACGATGAGCTTGCTGTCAGCACTCCGGCGCGGTTGCCGGTCGTTGACGGCGCAAACGCCAACCCGATGGTGCAATTCGCCCCTGCGTCGAGAGTTTCGGGACATTGGTTCGCCGTCAGGCTAAAATCGCCGGTCACCGTTACGCTCAGTCCTGCGAGGCTGGCCTGCCCGGCGTTGGTCAATGTCACCGTCTGCACCGTCGAAGTCGCGTTGACCACCACGCTCCCAAACGTCATCAGCGTCGGACTGAGCACAATTCCTCCAACCGCAACGCCGCTCCCATCCAGCGCAACCGTCGCCGGAGCCACCCCAAGGTTGGTCACGGTCGCCGTCAGGGTTCCCGGCTGATCGCCCACAACCGTCGGCGAAAAACTGAGCGCAACCGTGCAGAAGGACGTAGCCGCCAGGTTGCCCTTGCAGGTGGTCAAACCCGGCACAACGCTGTACGGCGCCGTTGCGGTGAGCGCAATTCCATTTGCAGACTGTCGTCCCAGGTTGCTGATGGTTACCGTTTGAGACGCGCTCGCCTGCCCCACCACAGTTGCCGGAAAGCTCACTTGCGCAGGGTTTGCCTGCAGCAAAATCAAAGGCGTACCCGTCCCCGTCAAGCTGACGGTTGCTGCTTGCGCGTTCGCGGCAGAAACCGTCAGAGTCGCCGTCTCCACCCCGAGCACTGATGGCGCAAAAATTACCTGGACGTTGCAACCTGCACCGGGATTCAAGGAGCTCCCCGCCCCCGTCAGCAGGCACGCCGGAACATCCGTAGGCGCGCTGAGCGCAAAGTCTCCGGCGAGGGCACCGCCGCCGAGTCCGCCGATGCCGAAGGTCACCCCGCTCAGCGGCTCCTGCCCTGCATTACTCACCAGCACCGTAAACGCCAGGCTGGTGCGCCCCAGCACCACCTGCCCCAGGTTCAGGCTCGCCGGATTCACCGTCAGCATCGGCGGCGAAAGGCCCGTCCCCGTAAGACTGACTGCAGCCGAAGCCACTCCAACCGTACTCGTGCTCACGCTCATCGTCGCCGTTGTCCCACCCGTTGCGAGCGGCACAAAGCTCACCTGGACGGTACACGAGGCTCCGGCCGCCAGACTCACCCCGCACGTCGTCGGGCCCACCACAAAGTTTGCTGCCCCCGGCCCCGAGAGCGAAAACCCCGGCGCTGCCAGCGGGGCTCCCCCGGAATTCTGCACAGTCAGCGTCCTCGCGCTGCTCGCGACGTTGATCTGCTCATTGCCAAAGGCAATGGCCGTTGGTGAGAGTACAAGCAAGGGCGGCCTGAGCACCGACCCAATCAGGTTCACATTCTGCGAACGAAGTGCGTCGGAGATCTGCAGCGTCCCCGTCTCTGTCTTGACCATCGACGGCGTGAAAAATACGGAAATCCCGCACGACGAATTCGCTGCCAGCACGCTGCCGCAATTGCTCACCGCGACAAAGTCCCCCGGAAACGCCGAAACCACCGCCGTGCCAATGTTGGTCAACGGAAGCCCGCCGCTATTGGTCAGCCCCACCAGCAGCGCCGCTGAAGTCTGCCCGACAACGGTCGCCGGAAACGCCAGCATCGTGGTGGAAAGCGTATCCGTCGGCCCCGCAATCCCCGTCCCCCCCAGCACCGCGGACTGAGTCCCCACGCTGTCTGTCAGGGTCAGGCTGCCTGCCGCGCCACCGGCCTGCTTGGGCGCAAAGGCTACTGTCACCGCGCACGCCGCTCCCGCTGCCAGGGTGGTACCGCAGGTGGTCGCAGCCCTCACAAACGGCGTGCTCACCACCTGCGAACTGATCGTGACGCTGCTGCCTCCGACATTCTGCACAGTCACTGCCTGTGTTGCAGAGGTCTGCCCCACCTGCACCGTTCCGAAGTTCAAACCAGCCGGCTGCAAGCTCACACTCCCCGTTGCAAGTCCTGTGCCCGTCAAGGGTGCCAGCAACTGCCCCCCCGCAACGTTGGCGCTGATCGCCAGGACTCCATTGCGCGCACCCGTACCGGTGGGCGAAAAGCTCACCCGAAGCGTGCAGCTTGTGCCTTTCGCCAGCACTACCCCGGTGCAGTTATCCGTCTCTGCGAAGTCCCCGGCAGCCGCCCCGGTCATGCTCACGGCGGTCACAGTCAGCGCCGTCGTCCCGGTCACTTTCAACACGATGCTTTGCGCCGCGCTGGTCGTTCCCACCGTCAGGCTGGCAAAGGTGAGCGCAGAGGGGCTCAACGTCGCCGTTGTTGTCGCCGCTCCCGCAGTTGCCAGAGGAGCCTCCCATACGCCGCGCCCGTAGGTCCCTGCCGTCAGCACCTGGCTTGCGCTTCCCGAGGGGGTCGCCAACAGCTGCGTCACCGGGCTCAGCGGCAAACCCGTTCCATAAACTGCCCAGCATCCACTCGTCGTTGCGCACGTAGCCACCGCCCGGGTTACGAATACACCCAGGTCCGTCGCAACATACACCGTATTCGCGTCCTGGGGATCGACCACGATCGCATTCGCCGGCGCATTGGGCAGATTGGACTGCAGCGAAACCCAGTGCTGACCTCCGTCCGTCGTTCGAAAGACCTGCACCATCGGCTGCGCGGTTGTCCCAAACCCCGCAATCGTCGCATAGACCGTCCCGCCCGCCGCATCGTGCGGATCGGCATACAAACTGCTCACGTCCAGCTGAAATGGATTCAGATTCAGCCCCAGGTTGGTCACCGGCGAAAACGTCAGGTCCGTCCAGCTCCCCGCCCCGCCACCGGCCGTCACGCTTCCGGCAAAAACATGCCCCGCCGCCAACCCGCCCCCATCCACGGCGCCAGCCATGCCCACATAGATCGCCTCGCCGCCACCCGCTACCGGCAGTGCCGTGATGCTGCGTATCAGCGAGTTCCCGTTGCAGCTCGCTCCGCCCGCCCCATCCAGAATCGGCGAGATTGCATTCGACCCCGACCACCCCGCGCCGTTCGCAGGCCCCCGCCACACCCGGCAGGTCCCAATCAGCAACTGCGTCGCATCAGCCGCGTCGACACGAAACTCCGCCGGAAACGGCATCGCCAACCCGTCACTGCTCACCTGCGCTTCCCCAACTACCGCAGCCGTTCCGAACCCCGCCGGCGTGCACGCGGTCGATGAACTGCAATGGAAGATCGCCACCCCCGCCCCGTTGTTCGCGTACCAACTGTTCAGGTTGCTGCTCTGGTCAATCGCCACCGGGCCCCCCTCGCCACCCAGCACCTCGTTCCAGTTGCCCGTACCGTTGACAGCCTGATTCACCACCCCTGCGAAACCATTCACCCCCAAGCCAGCCAGCAGCGTGGCTGCCGTCGCCGCCGGTTGCGCCAGGGAATCCACTTCAGCCAGTGATCCAAGTCCGCCGTTCAGGTTCTGAAAGTGCGCAGCATCTGTCGCTGCACACACCGAGCCCGTCTCGCCCACCGTATCCGTCGATCGCCACAATCCGCTGTCATTGCCCACAAACACCAGAGAGGGATTCCCCGCGTCCCACACCAGCGCATGTTGATATTCCCCTACCTGTGCGCTCATGCAGGTCGTCGAATTGGTCGTGTTGCGCCAAACGCAGCTATTCGCCAGGCTGCACCGCCACAAATCATTGGCCCCAGCAAACAGCACTGTGTCCTGCCCCAGGCCCAGCCCACCCGGCACCGCCGCCAGAGTCAGGTTGTAGTCCCCATTGGCAATGCGCGCATCCCCGCCCAGCCCGGAAACCTCCAGCGCCGCCGTATTCAGCCGCACGCCAAAGGTCATCGCCGCGGTTGTGCAACTGCCTGCGCTCAACCCGCACTGGTCCTGCCAGATGCCCTGGTCCTGGTTGTTCTCGTCAACCGTCCAGGCAAACGTGTCGCCAGTTTGCGGATTGACCGCCAGCGCCCCGCGAAAGACCGGGCAGCCCGCTACCCCGACATTCCCCGGTTGCGTCGGACAGTTCCCGCCCGTCATCGCCGACCCCGGCTGGCCATGAGGAAAATCAGGGAGCCGCGTCCACGTCACCCCATCAGAAGACTGGTAGTATCCGTGGTACCGCACCGCCGCCACAAACACCTGCCGCACCGGATTCCACACCACTGCCGTCGCCGCGTTGCCCTCGGGCGCAGCAAACTGGTCGCCGGGCCCCTGCACGTCCTGGCCGTTCAGGTCCGTAATCCGCGCCAGATGCCAGCTTGCCCCGCCATCCTGCGAATAAAACAGCCCTGAAGCCCGCAACGGACTCGTCCCCGCATCCACGAGAGTCCCTTCATAGGCCTGGCTCACTGCGGCCACCACCAGCTGCGCACTGGTGGTACTCCAGGCAAAACCGGCAAAACCCTCACCCACAAAGGAATAGTCCCGTGTGTCCAGCCCAGTCTCCAGATCCACCGTCCGCGAAATCAGCGACCAAGTCTGCCCCCCGTCCGTCGAGCGCAGCAACCCGGCCCCATAGTACGAATCCAGCGCATCATTCGGGTCGCCCAGCCCGGCAAGCACCACCCCGGTTCCACCTGGCTGCACGGAAATCGCCCCCACGCTGACGCCGGCATCGGCCGCCCCGGCAAGCGCTCCCAGCGCGTCTGTTACCGGTACAAAGCGCACGCTCCCCGCTGTCGACGCTGCCGCATTCTGGCTCTTCCACAAGCCTCCGCCCGTCGTTCCAACAAACAGCTTGTTCCCCGTCGCGTCAGATGAATCAACCGCCAGCGAAGAAATCCGCCCCGTCACCACCCCAAATGTCGCAGAATTGACCCCCACGGGCCCGGCAGAGGTCCATGCCACCACGCCAGCCCCATTGGTGGTGGAATCGGGAAGCCCGGGATAAGTTGCCGCAGGTTTCCCCGCAGGCGGCATCCCCGGCCGCAAGCCACGCCGCGCCAGAAATCTCCGCGCCGCCCGCACCCGAGGTGGCTTCAGCTCAGGTTCCAATCTCTTACGAAACCCAGTCTCCACTGAGCCGCCATTCTGCGGACCTATCTGCCAGGCCGCGCATGCCACCCCGCTCGGCCCAAAGCCAAGCAAAGCCAACAACAAGACCGATCCCCAGCCCGTTTTCCAGCCCGCTCCCCGCACAATCGCTCCCGGCACCGTCGAAACAGCCGCCATAGCCGCTGCCCTCCAATCGCCGAAAGCAAACATCGCCCCGGCAACGAGACATACGACTATTCATGCTTACGAAGCAGACCTGGAAAACCCGAGGAAACTCGCGCAGAAAAACAAAAGTGGTTGAAGCTTTTTCCTGTTTGGAAATTGGAGCCCATTATAGGCCGGAAGCCCGTCCGCTTTCACCAATTTCGCCAATCCTGGCTAAGAAAGTATGCGCTGCGCCAGTGGAACCGACGGTTGATTTGCCGCCCGCGCGAGCCAACATCATCGAGGGGTGACTGGGATTCCGGATAGCACCTCTTCTAATCAACCGAGGGAAACCGCGTTTGAGAATGGTTACCTGATAGTGTTATGCGCATATTTATCGTTTTTACTGTCAATCCGTACCCGCCCGCTGCGGAAATAGCCCGGAATGGGTTTCGTTGGGAAGGGCTCTCACATGTCTGGCTCCAGATTGCGGAGTTGGATTGTCATTCTGCACAAAAAGATCGCTGGATGCGCACCAAAATCACCTTGTCGCCCTCGCCCCCCGCCCCTAACATTAGGCATGCTCAAGATTCCCGTATCCCTTCTGCTGCTGACGCTGGCCCTTTCCGCTCACTCCCCGGCCCAGTCCCAAAGCATCGCACCCAATCAGGCCAAAGGCTTCGCAACTCTGCAGCCCTCGACCCTCAGGAAGGACCTCTTCTATATCGCGAGCGACAAGCTTGAGGGCCGTATGAGCCTGACCTCTGGCGATGAAGCAGCGATCCACTGGATCGAGGACCAGTTCCGGCAGGCCCACCTCAAGCCTGCAGGCAAAGACACCCACGGCCAGCCCGGCTACCTGCAGAACTTTGACCTGATCGAGTACCGCCCCGACCGCCCCAACTCCACCCTGTTGCTCGACCGGAAAGGCATGCAAACTCTCTGGCACGCCCCTGAAGCAGTCGGTGCCTACAAACACGCTCTCGACCTCACCGCCCCGGTCGTCTTTGCCGGATACGGCATCACTGCTCCCGAGTTGGGCTATGACGATTACAAGGGTCTCGACGCCACGGGCAAGATCGTCCTCGTCTTTGATCACGAACCGCAGGAGGACGACCCACACTCAATCTTCAACGGTACCGGCAACACCCGCTACGCCACCACCCGCGTCAAGCTGCTCAATGCCCAGGCCCACGGAGCGCTCGCCGTCATCACCGTCGCCGAACCCAACCGCCACCACCTCACCAACGCCGAGCGCTACGCCAAAATTGGCGGCAGCGCCCTCCGCGCCACCCCTCTGCCGCTCCAGGCCATTGCCGACGACGAACTCCACATCCCCTCCATCCTTGTGCTCGACGATGTGGCGAAACAGTTGCTGGCCACCTCCGGCAGCACCCCCGGCGCCCTGCAGGCCGCAATCGACAAGGACCTCACGCCGCAGTCCCGGCCCCTTCCCGATACGATTCTGACGCTCCATCTCCAGAACCTCAGCGAACGCCGCGGCACCACCAGCAACGTCGCCGCCCTGCTCCCCGGCAGCGACCCCAAACTGGCTCCGGAAACCATCCTCATCACCGCCCACCACGACCACGACGGCGTCGCCCCATGCTCTGGAGACCAGGGCGGGATCGACGAAAATGGTCAGCCCACCCCCGCAGGCCCAAACTGCATCCAGACCTGGCACGGCGCGGATGACAACGGCTCCGGCACCGTCGGCGTCGTCAACCTGGCTCGCGCCTTTGCCGCCAACCCGACTCGCCCCAAACGCAGCATCCTCTTCGTTGTCTTTGCCTCAGAAGAGCGCGGCCTGCTCGGCGCGTACTGGATGGCGGCGCATCCGCTGCGTCCTTTGGCGACCACGCGCGCGCAGATCAACTTCGACATGATTGGCCGCGACGAGATGGCCAGCCCACAGACCGACGGCCTCATCCAGATTCCTGCCGACACTACCAACCGACTCAACCTCATCGGGGCCCTCTACTCCCCTACCTACAATCAGGTGGTCGCGGAAGAAAACAAAGCCGTCGGACTAACCCTCGACGACCGCTTCGACCATGAATCCGCGCTCAATGTCTTCTTCCGCAGCGACCAGTTCCCCTTTGTGCTGAAAAACATTCCGGCCTTCTGGTGGTTCACCGGCTTCCATCCCGACTACCACCACATCACCGACACGGCGGAGAAGATCGACTACCCCAAGATGGCCAAAATCCTCCAGCTCGCCTATCTCTCCGCCTGGCGCTTCGCCTCGGACAAGACCACCCCAGTCTTCATCCCCAACCCCAAACCGGAATAGCACTCAGAAACAGCAAGGCCGGGGAGAATTTCCCCGGCCGGTGCTCCATTTCTTTTCTCTGAATTATCCCGCGATGCCAATCTGCCCCAGATGATGGCGCAACTGTGAGAGATAGGCCTTTATCAGAAACTCCTGCGTGCTCCGGTCCTCTCCTCCGACCCAGCACTGCGTCGTAAGCTTGTCCGCAGGCAGATGCCCGATTACCTGCTTCCGCGACCCGCCACTCTTCAGCAGTTCCGCAGCCGCGTCCTTCAACTAAACTTTCTCCCTGCCGCCAAACTGCCATCCCGCAGCGCTCAGCGCAATGACAGAAATAATCCCCAGCGAAGTAACGCAGTAGACGCACCACACCAGCAAGACATCCTTCTCAATATGGGTCAGATACAGAGAAAACCCCAGCCCCGCCACAGTCGCCGCCAGTACCAGTCGCTTCCTCCGCGCCAGCGCCAGGCCGCCAAGCCCCAGGTACCCGGCCATGCCAATCGCCGCCACCGGCACGTGATACAGCTCCGCGTATGGCGAATGGTTCACAATTCCGCAATCCCACTTCTCATTGATTGAACACGCTTCTGTCTCCGTCGAATAATGTACCCGCAGCGCCAAACCCGCCACAACCACACCCGCCAATGCCAGCAAAGTAATCCAATATCGCATAGTTGAAAATCTACCAGCCAAACCTCACCCCTCCCAAACACCAGGTCCCCGTTTCACGCCTTTGTCATCTAACATAGCCTGATGCGTACAGCTTTCTTTGGCGGCAGTTTTGACCCGCCCCACCTCGGTCACATCGCTGTCGCGCGCGCCGCGCAGCAGGCTCTCCAACTCGACCAGGTCCTCTTCGCACCCGTCGGGCTGCAGCCGCTCAAGCCCGCCGGCTCCACCGCGCCCTTCGCTGACCGCGTTGCCATGACCCAGCTCGCCATCGCCGGCCAGCCTCACTTTGAAATCTGCACCATCGACGCCCCCGACCCCGCGCATGTCACGCCTAACTACACCGCAGACACCCTCATCCGCTTGCGCGGCACTCTGCCCATCGCAGACCAGCTCTTTCTGCTGATTGGCGCCGATTCCTTCCGCACCTTGCCCCGCTGGCACCGCTCCGCTGAGATACCCTGCCTCGCCAGCCTCATCGTCGCCGCACGCCCCAACGAAGATCTATCCAACCTCGCCGACCATCTGCCGCGCGGCGTCACCTTGAATCAACTCGCCACCCCCGGTGCCCGCCAGCATGTGCGCTATCTCCTTCGCAACCCCGAAGGAACGCAGGCCTACCTCTACCTGCTGCCCAACCTCAACTTTGAAATCAGTGCCACTCAGCTCCGCCGCCAGATCCAGGGTCACCCCACCCGTCAGGCACCGCTCCTCGCGCCCGCTGTCCTCAGCTACATCCACCAGCACAATCTCTATCGATAAACAGCCGTAACTACTGCGCCTTGTCCGATTTGTCCGATTTGTCCGCCTTGTCGCCCTTTGAAAACAGCGGTATATGAAACGGCAGCTCCGCCTGCGACTTCGACTTGGTACGCGTCTTCCCCGGTGCATCCTCACGCAGCAGCGTCCGCTGGGCGTTCAGGCAAACCCAGTTCCCGTGCTGCCGCTGAAAGACGTGCGTAAAGATGCCCTTCTCAACCATCGCCGCGCCGCCAACCTTGTGCGTATACGTGTAAGCACCATTGGCCACCGCCACATCCCCCAGCATGCGCACCGTAATCACCCGCATCTCGATGGTCGCCGTCTTGTCTTCCTGGGTCAGCAGTCCCACCACCTGCTGGTTCCGCGTCGTAATGTCCCCACTCGAAGCAACATCCACAAACAACGGCGAAAGCACCAGCTCCAGGCCATACTGGTCCCGCTGGTTCAAGGCCGTGCTCCACGCATCCTCAACCTTTTGCAGCTCGCGAATCTCCGGGCTGTCCGCCTGCGTCGCAGTCGTCGGTTTCGCACCCTGGGCAACTCCAGCAGAGACACACGACACAAGTACAGCAACCAATACAGAGACACGCACAGCCATCGAAATCTTCATGAACACTCCTGTAAATGATGATAGTCCGCCCATCGCAGCCGACTTTTAGAAAAAGGGAATCCCACTTTTCAACACACCGCACAGCCAATTCAACAAAAATGCTTCCGCACAACCACACCCGATCTTTCTACACTGATAAGGATGGCCACCTCTTCCAGCTACGCATTAGACACCGGACTCCCCTCAAACGTTGCCGCCGAAAAAATGATCCTTGGCGCAATCCTCCTCGAGAACCAATCCCTCTCTGAAGCCGAAGAGAAACTCTCCCCCGAAGATTTCTCCCTCGACTCTCACCAGCGCATCTACCAGCGCATGACCGAGCTCGGCGGCACCGGCCACGCCGTCGATCTCGTCACCCTCGCCAACGAACTCGCCAAGTACAAAGAGATCGAGTCCGTCGGCGGCGTCGCCTACCTCGCCTCGCTCACTGAAGGACTCCCCCGCCGCCCCATCATTGACGAGTACATCCGCATCGTCAAAGACAAAAGCCTCCTCCGCCAGCTCATGCTCATCTGCTCCGCCGCCATCGCCCGCGCCGCAGACCAGTCAGAAACCGCCCTCGACGTCCTCAACGCCGCCGAATCCCAGCTCATGGTCGTCGGCGAAAAATCCATCACCAAGGGCCTCGCCTCCCTTGAAGAAATCGTCGCCGGCTCCTTCGGCACCATTGACAACCTCTACAGTCAGGCCCGCGAAGTCACCGGCGTCGCCACCCACTTCACTGAATTCGACAAAATGACCTCCGGCCTACAAAAAGGCGAACTGATCATCATCGCCGCCCGCCCCTCGATGGGTAAGACTGCGTGGGCCATCAATATCGCGCAAAACGCCGCCATCAAAGGCAAAGCCGTCGTCGCCGTCTTCTCCCTCGAAATGTCCAAGGAAGCCCTCCTCCGCCGCATGCTCGCCTCCCAGGCCTGGGTCGATCAGCGCGCCCTCCAGACCGGCTTCCTCGGCCGCGCCGACCAGGAGAAACTCACCATCGCCCTCAGCGACCTCGTCGAATCCAAAATCTTCATCGACGACACCCCCGGCATCTCACTCGCAGAAATGCGCGCCAAGACCCGCCGCCTCCGCCAAGCCAACGGTGGCCAGCTCGACCTCGTCCTCGTCGACTACCTCCAGCTCATGAGCGCCAGCCTCCCCTCCCAGGGCGGCAAACGCCACGAAAACCGCACGCAAGAGGTCTCCGCCATCTCCCGCGGCCTCAAAGCCCTCGCCAAAGAGATGGAAGTACCCGTCATCGCCCTCTCCCAGCTCTCCCGCGCCTCCGAACGCCGCGGCGACGACAAAAAACCCCTCCTCAGCGACCTCCGCGAATCAGGCTCCATCGAACAGGACGCCGACGTCGTCGCCTTCATCCACCGCGAACCCTACTACAACCGCGACCAGGAAATGACCGACGCCGAAAAAGCCCAGGCAGAAATCATCATCGCCAAACAAAGAAACGGCCCCACCGGCTCCATCAACTTAGCGTTCCTCTCCAAATACACCTGCTTCGTAGACCTCGACACCCAACACGCCGAGTAGTAACCAGGCTTAGTGATCAGGCCGGGTGCCCCCGGTCTCGCCCTTGAGACCGGGGCTTCTCAAAGCCTGGTCACTCCCCTACCCCCAAAAACCAAGCCGGGTGCCCCATCCTTGCCGCAGCCCCTCCGCGGCTAGGGTGGGAAGTACAAATGTACGTTCGAAGTTGCCCTTGCCTTTTTGGTTGTCATTCCCGAAGGGAATCTGCTGTAGTTTTGCCCTCGCCTTTGCCTTTCTGTCTGTCATTCCCGAAGGGAATCTGCTTCTGCTGTTGCTTCTGCCTTGGCCTTTCCGTCTGTCATTCCCGAAGGGAATCTGCTGTTCACATCCCCGTAATTCACCCAACAGGCCATCGAACATATGCTTCGTAACAAGGGCACGGCTTCAGCCGGGCCAAAGAATCACAAGAAAAGACAAGGCTTCAGCCCCTGCCAAGTTCGGATTGCCTCGAAGAACTTTGTAGGCGGTGTATGGTCTTTCTATAGAGCGATCGATGAACTGGACGCGTAAGTCGTCCATCGGAGGAAAATAATTGCGCTTCTTGGGATTGCTGTGCTGGTTCCTGACGCTCGGGGTGCTTTGCCCTCAACCTAAGGTGATGGCTCAAGACCTGAAGGTACTCGTGCTGGACGCATTAAATGGAAAACCACAAGCGGCAGTGCAGGTTCACTATATTTGCACGGGTAAAATCCCTCCTACGCCTTCCAGGTCGGTTAAGCCTGTGTTCACAAACTCAGAAGGACTGGCTACGATTTCGAATATCTGCAGCAATGAAGAGGAGATCGAACTCTCAATTTTTGCTCCTGAACCAAAGGAGCAATGCGGCGGTACGACTTCATTCACACTCAAAGAGCTTTTATCTGTAGGAATCGTAAGTAAACCTGATTCTGATGGTGGAATCTGGTGTCCTACTAAAGTGAGCAAGAAGCTCAAACCTATGCCAGGGCAAGTGATAGTGTTCGTCAAGAAACCTACGTGGTGGCAGTCTCACATCGCAGGGTGACATTTCGTTGAGGGGCTACATCGATGACGGGTCAGCGGCCGGGTGCCCCCGGTCTCGCCCTTGAGACCGGGGTTTCACAAATCCCGATCATTCCCCAGCCCCAAACAATCCAAGCCTCACTTGCCGAAAATTATCCCCTCAAAGCACACAATCATTAGAAGCAGCTAACCCGGCACCCCCACAGGACTCCGAAGGATACCCTCACAAACCACTCAACTCAACCAAATAATGAAATGGCAAATTGCAATAAATCCACCCCACAAAACAGGTATCCCCTCCCCCCCCCCTCAATATTTTCTGCAGCTTCCATTAATTAAGTGGTAAACATAGCGAGAGCCAGCCAATGAAGGCAAATTTAGCCGCTCAAATGCACCCGGAACTCCCCATCTGGCCGCATTGCGCACATAATAGAGCGGTCGTTCTCGCCCTATCATCCCGCGAAGTAAGTGCATGGATTCGCCCGTTCACAGCTAAGTTAAATCGGTTTATTCCAGATAAATAAACCTATCTATTGAGTACCGTATTGAGAAACGCGGTACCCCAATCAAAATAAGTGTTCCCATTATTGACAATCTTCCGTATTCTTATACAAGATGCCACCGAAGGTCGTGGCCATTACAACCAAGGAGATTTCTATGGCAGTGACTGTAAAGAAGACCAAGGCCCCCGCAAAGCCCAAGACAGCTGCGACTAAGACTACTGCGACTAAGAAAAATACAATTCATGAAGTTGCAAAGATAGCCGCCCCTTCGCGCGAAGCAATCGAGCAGCTTGCCCGCACCTATTGGGCTGAGCGCGGCTGGCAAGACGGATTCGCCGAGCAGGATTGGCTCCGCGCCGAGCAGACCCTTTCGCAGGCTTCCTAGTCAGCATTCTTAGCTGGAATAGTTTCAGCTCATAACTCATTTCTACCTGCGCAAATTCCTGGAAGAGTTATTTCTCCAGAACGAGCCCCCGCGTCGCCACTAACCCTGCAGTAACAACTGCAAGGCCTCGCGGGCATTTTGCAGGCAGGCCCGCGCCTCATCCTCTGAGAGCAGTCCCTGATGGACTGCTTTCTTGCCAATGTCGTTGACCTGGTTGGCAAGCCGCGGAAAATCAGGTGCAATGCCCGTTGCCAGCAGGTTGTTATTCACCTCATGCAGCAGATTGCCCAGCGTCGCCGCGTTCCGGTAGCGCGAACGGATCAGCTTGCGCAGCGGCTCAGGCAGCTTCTGCTTGATCGCCTCCTCCAGCACGCTGCGGCACATCACTGCGCACGCCGTAAACAGCGCAAAGAAGTAGCACCGCGTAGCCTCATCCAGATAGCGGTCCGCGTCCTCTGAAGAAGGGCTCGCCACCACGCATTCGCGCAGATGCGTAGCCCGCGCCACAGCTGGCTCAATGAGATCCAGAAACTCGGCCGCCACCGCCGCCCGCAGCAGGTCATTCTGCCGCGAATCGAGCGCCCGCTGGATCGACTTCCACGCCGGGGCGTGGCCGTTTCCCGCTTGCTGCAATCGTGTCAGAGAGGTCAGCCGCTGGCGCGCATGCTGGATGAAGCCATGCTGCATCTCATGCGCCAGATGCTCCCACTCTTCCACAAACCCATTTGCATCTCGTTCATACCGCTCCCAGAGCTCGTCGTATACGACTGCCGGAAGCACTTCCTTGAGCTGCGCAAAACGCTCGGTGCGCGCCAGCTCCGCAATGGCCATGGAAAATTCCCGCCCTGGCGCGTTCTCATCCGCCATCTTGAGCAGCAACTCACTCAGTCGGTCAATTTCGATGGCCATTCCGCTTTGCCTCTCCCACGCGCAGAGCCACAACCAAACTCAACCCTCAGTCTAGGCATGAAATGGCAGATATAGGCGCGGCGGCGGCGGCAAATAGGCGAGCGCGATACCGGAACGGGAAGGCTGGTGCCGCTGCCGATTCAGGACTACTGGGGCGCTACGAGAGCTACGAGGTCAATTTCGATAAGTACGTCTTTGGGCAGGCGGGAGACTTCGACGGTGGTGCGGGCTGGCGGCTGGGTGCCGGGGCTGGCGAGGTGTTCGGCGTAGACGGCATTCATGGCGGCGAAGTCGTTGAAGTCTTTGAGGAAGACGGTGGCTTTGACGACCTGGGCGAGGCTGCTTCCGGCGGCTTCGAGGATTGCTTTTAGATTGAGCAGGACGCGCTGGGATTGTTCGGTTATGCCGCCGGGAACAACCTGCTGGGTTTCCGGGTCGAGTGCGATCTGGCCGGAGGTGAAAAGGAGGTTGCCGACGCGTACGGCCTGGGAGTAGGGGCCGATGGCCAGGGGTGCTTCGTTGGTGGAGATGATGGTGCGGGCTTCGCTCATGGAATTGATTGTAGCTGGAGCGTGGAGCGGAGGATTGTTACGCGTGTAACATTTTGGGTTCTGAGATGGGAGCGAAAATCGTCAAGGGAATTTGTTGGGTGTGGTTCATTTTGTTGGCGTTGCAGTTGCGGGAATTGACGGGTTTTGTGCATTGGGAATGGGTTCGCGTGGAACATAGCATTTTTGCTAGTTTTTGGGCGTTTCGGCCGGGGTCATTGCTTCACGTGAGGCGGGTGCCTCTGCGGGCTGGGGCGCCGCCATATCTTTCAGGGCTGATTCCGGGGATGATTGGTGTGGGTTTGCTGGTGTGTGCGATGTGGTTTGCCCCGAAACCGGGGGCTGAGTAAAGGACTTCGAGGAGCGAACGAAATCAGTTCAGAGCTGAGAGAGCCCCATCCAGCCGTTGCAGGCTGAATGGGGCCTTTTTTGCGGCATTCGTAGTTGGATTACTCCGGCTTGGGAGGCGGAATCTTCTTGGGATCCGGCTTCTTGGTGTCTGCGGCCGGAGGTACGGGCCGGGAGGACGGCGGCGGAGCCGGGTGCGCGGCGGGAGGAAGTGGTTCAGCCTGCTGAGGCCGCACAACTGGCGGTGGTATGGGGCGGGGTGCCGGCTGCGGCGTGGGCTGAGCTGCCGATGGCGGAGGAGTTGGGCGAGGCGCAGGCATCGGCTGTTGGGCCGGGGGTGTTGGCCGGGGCTGCATGGTCTGCGCAGGAGGCGCCGGGTGGACCACGTTTGGTTGGATGTTCTGAGCCGGAGGTGCCGGACGGACAACGTTTGGCTGCATCGGTGCAGGAGGCGTGGAGCGGACCGGCTCTGTGGGCACCTTTGCAGCTGGAGGAGTAGCAGCAGGAATGCTGGGGTGACCGGGCAGCGGCGTTGGGGGAGCAGTTGGCTTGCCGACCACAGGAGTGCTGATTGGCGCGTGATTTGGAAGCGGTTTAACTGCAACTGGAGGTGTGGCCTTGACCGGGACAGGCGCCGGCTTGGCATTGGGGGCTGCGGGCGCTTGCTGGCCCTGGTGATTGATCAAAACGGGGCGAGCAACGGGAGCACTGACGGGCTTGGCTACCGGGTGGAGAATTACAGGCTGCGTAGGCATTTTAACGACGGGCGCCTCGGCCTGGATATGCTCAATCTGCCTTGGATCCACCTTGACAGCAACAGCCTTGGCGCTGTGTCCGGCGGCCATGTCTTCCGACTTCATGGCGGTAGCGGCGGTGCGGTTGACGTAGGTGATGTTTGTAACGTTGGTGATGTTGGTGACGTTGTTGGTGATGTAGGTGTTCTGGATGTGAACGTCTCTGGACTCATGAATATTGGTCTGGTTGATGCGATTGACGTATTCAGGACTCGCGGGATACCAGGGATGGTAGGCTTCGCCGGGGCCCAGGGGCACCCAAACGGAGAGGCCGAATCCGCCGATGTGAATACCGCCTGCGAAGACTACCTGTGCAGGTGACCAGACAGGGTGAGCTTCGCGTGCGCCAGGAATCCAGCCCCAGCGACCGTTGATCTGCACCCAGCGACCATAGTGGAAGGGAGCTGCGCCCCAGGGTTCATCGGCGACCCAGGTCGGTCCATAGTGGGGACGGTTGACCCAGTGTCCATTGTGGTAGGGTGCCCAGCCACGGTCGACGTGGGGGAACCAGATCGGGCCGTAGTTTGATTCCGGCTGCCAGTCGCCGTTGTCGTCGAGATCTTCGTAGCCTTCCATCTCAGTACTCACGTAGCGGGAAGAGCGGGACTGGTAACGATGGGCTTCGATTCCGCCGCTCCAATGCTGAAACTCATCATCGATGCCGGCCTCAACGTACTGGGAGGTAACGGGATTCGTCCCGCTGAGCTGAATGGCCTGGCCGGAGCCGAGCTCGAGGGCGAAGCCTCCAGCACCGTTGATTTCGACCGGAGTATCGCTGCGGCTGTTGGTGATAACGGTGGCCTGCTGGTCGGGATAAATGTCAACTCGGAATCCTCCGCGTCCGGCAAGGGTTACGCCGCCATTCGGGGTGCTGACAAAAAGAGACTGCCCCTGCATGAAACCATCGCTGAAGACGTTCACAGTCCCTTGCGCGACGCCGATTTCGACTCCCTGCTGGTTGACATTGGTGAGGGTTACGTCGGAATTGGGTCCGAAGAATGCGCGGACGCGGCCAACCTGGATTTCACCCTGAGCGCGCTGGTCGGTGTAGATGCGATCGCCTGATCCGACGGGTTCATTGGGCTCGGCCTGGCCCCAGTTGTCAGCGCCGTATGGCTGAATGGAGACATTGCCTTCGAGGTGTGCGAGTCTGCCTGAGCCCGGCGGTGGATCATCCTGGGCGCGCAAGGGGGTTACAGCGAGCGTCATAGCGGCGAGCGCGCCGGCGATGAGCAAAGAGCGGGAGAGCGATAAAGAATTCAGTTGCATCGGTCGTTCCTCCAGACAGGTCGTCAAAAGCCTGTTCTGTCGTTCAGGTAAGATACTACTGGTCTGAAACACGGAAGAAAGCAAAAAGATGCACGAACAGCTAATTTTCGATGGAACGTCATCCTCGGGATTGGCGTATGTCTGAGAAGAGGGTGGAGATCATGAAGACTTGGAATGGACAGCAGGGATTGCAGATCGTGGTTTTGGGAGTGGGTCTGGCGGCAACGGTGGGGCTCTCCGGTTGCCGGGTCCATGTGGACAAGGATTCGAGCGGCAAGGAAAAGACGGTACAGGTGGATACGCCTTTTGGCGGGATGCATGTGAATACCGACCAGACTGTGGCCTCTGACCTGGGGCTGCCGGTGTATCCGGGCGCGCAACTTGTGAGCGACGATGAGAAGCACAAGTCGGCAGACGTGCACATGGGGTTTGGCGAATGGCAGCTTCGTGTAAAGGTGGTCGCATACAAGACGGAGGACAACCGGGAGAAGGTGGCTGCCTTTTACAAGAAGGCTCTCACACGGTTTGGGGATGTGATTACGTGTCAGGGGGATATGCCGGTGGGCACGCCGACGGTAACACGGGAGGGATTGACCTGCAAGGAAAGCGATGCGAATGGAAAGGTGCACATCAACGAAACTGATTTCAAGAATGACTTTCAGTTGAAAGCTGGGTCAAAGCGCCACCAGCATATTGTTGGAGTGGAAGACGGCAAGCTGGGGAAGACGGAATTTTCTCTTGTGGCGCTGGACCTGCCGGCGAACCTGGGCAATGACGGGGACCAGAAGGAGCAGTAGGCGGGCCAGGACGAGTCCAGCCCTGACTGGATTGCGTTGATTTGGGCAAAGTCAGAGGTCAAAGGGTATAGTTTGAGGCTGGGGACCTTTGTATTTGCGGGTCGAACAGACGGGGATGGATTGGAAATTAGCTGCCAGCGCTGTCATGAGAGTCTTCGCGAATCGGACCGCTATTGCCCGACCTGCGGACTGCCGCAACTGACGTATGTGCCGTCGGAACCAGCCCTGATTGCTCTTGGAGACGAAACGGGTTCGATACGAGCGATCGGTAATACGCAGGCCGTGCTGTTGGGCGGCATTGCGTGGCGACCGGCGTTGAATGCGGCAGCGATACTGGCGGTACCGGCAGGGGTCTTGTGCTCTGGTTTGACAGCACTGGGACAGTCTCTGGAACTGGTATGGATGACGGGCGCGGCTGCATGGGCGGTAGCGCTGTACGTGAAGCGGGCGCGTCCTACGTGGCTCTCGATGGGCGCGGGGGCGCGGATTGGCCTGCTCACCGGTGTATTTGCGAGCTGGATGACACTCGCCGTCAACGGCTCCGCGTTGTGGTTCGCAAGGTTTGTGCTGCACCAGGGCAGTCAGATGGACGCGCTGTGGCAGGAAAATGTGGAACGCAGCCTGGAGATGAGCCAGCAGATGATGGTCCAGATGGGCATGGCGAGTGTTCAGGTGGCGCAGGCGCAGCAACTGAATCGAGCGATGATGCTGTCGAGCGAGGGCCGGGCGGGGATTGCTCTGATGGGGTTTGTGGCAGGCGCAGCATTTTTGGCGGTGTTTGCTGCGGTCGGTGGAGCACTGAGCGCTAAATTGATGGCAAAGCGGGGCCGGCCGAGCGCGTGATGCGCCGCTTTCAGGCCATACAATAGAGCGAAGTCTGCGGGACAGATTCAGCCGAATCCTGGCGGTATGAATCCTGCGATGGATCAGGACAGCACGAAGTCGAGAGAGTTTTTCATGAGCGAAACGCCTGAAGCGAAGCACCCTGTATTGCGCGAGAAGGGCCGATTGATGTCGGCCTCTGAGATTGACCGGACGCTGGTGCGCCTGGCTCACCAGATTGTGGAGAAGACCAACGCGAGCGAAGGCTTGGCGCTGGTGGGGATCAAGCGGCGAGGCGTGCCTCTGGCAGAACGGCTGGCAGTGCTGGTGAGCGGCATTCTAAAGCGGCCGGTGCTGACGGGCGTGCTGGATATTCAGTTTTACCGCGATGACCTGACGACGCGCGATGTACGTCCTGTCGTAAGCGCAGGTGAGTTGGGCCTGGATGTGAACGGGCGCGACGTGATTTTGTGCGACGACGTGCTGTATACGGGCAGGACGATCCGGGCTGCGCTCGATGCCCTGTTTGATCATGGGCGGCCACGGCTGGTGCAACTGGCAGTGCTGATTGACCGTGGGCATCGCGAACTGCCGATCGAGGCGACTTATGTGGGCAAACATGTGCCAACGAGCAGCCGCGAGATTATCGAAGTGAAGTTCCGCGAAGTGGACAACGACGAGCAGGTGCTGTTGGTCGAGAAGATCGACTAACTGGTTGCCTGACAGCGACTGCAGTTGGCTTTGTATTCTTACCCGTTGTGCGAAGTGACTGAACCTGGTTCTGGTGTGCCATTATGCCTTTGATTGCTGCTTCGACTGCGCGCCGTTCTCTGGTCAGACCGGCGGTGTCTTCATTTCCCATGCCCAATTCTGCGGGCTCGGTGATGTCGGTGAATTCTCTGACGGTGGAGTCGGTGAGCGAGATTTTGGCGCTGGCGACGCTGCTTGAGGGCGAGGACCCGCTCAAGCGCGCGACGCGGCTGGCGAAGCGGCGGATTGCGCTGCTGTTCTATGAGTCTTCGACGCGGACGCGGACCAGTTTTGAGCTGGCGGCGAAGGGCCTTGGAGCGGATACGACGCTGGTATCTTCGCTGTCATCAAGCATCGAAAAAGGCGAGACGCTGAAGGATACGGGGCTCACGCTGCGGGCGCTGGGGGCTGAGGCGATTATTCTGCGGCACCCTTCGTCGGGTTCGCCGTGGCTGCTGGAGCAGGAGACGCGGCTGCCGGTGTTGAACGCAGGAGACGGGATGCATGAGCATCCTTCGCAGGCGCTGCTTGATTTGCGGACGATTCTGGCTCACTTGCGGCCTGGGGTTGAGACGGTGACGGCGGAGACGCTGGCCGGGGTGACGGTAACGATTGTCGGCGACATTTTGCATAGCCGGGTGGCGCGGAGCAATATGCTGCTGCTGCCAAAGCTGGGGGCGCGGGTGATCCTGTGCGGGCCGCCGCAACTGCTGCCTGCGGTGGCGGTAGAGGCCGGGCCGGGGATTGAAATTGAACGCGACCTGGCTACCGCGATGAAGCAGTCGCAGGTGGTGATGATGCTGCGCATTCAGGCGGAGCGGCTAGCCGGGCTGCAACTGGACCTCGAAGAGTACAAGACCAGCTACCAATTGAATGAAGCGCGGTTGGCGGAGCATGCACCGACGGCGCTGGTGATGCATCCGGGGCCGATTATTCGTGGGTTGGAGCTGACGGGCGAGGTGGCAGATGGGCCGCAGTCGGTGATTCTGGAGCAGGTGCACCATGGAGTGGCGATTCGAATGGCGCTGGTGGAACGGGCCCTGACCTTGGGCAATGCGACGGGGGGCCGGCAATGAGCGTGATTCCAGGCGTGATTCTAATCAAGGGCGGTCATCTGATTGACCCGGCAGCGGGTGTAGATGGGCTGCGGGATGTGGTTTTGCGCGACGGCCGCGTGGCTGAGATTGCGGCGGCGGGCAAGGCCAAGGTGGATGCAGATGCCCAGGTGATTGATGCCAAAGGGCTGACGGTTGCGCCGGGTCTGGTGGATATTCACGTGCATCTGCGGGAGCCGGGACAGGGGCACAAGGAGACGATTGCGACCGGGACGGCGGCGGCGGCGGCGGGTGGATTTACCTCGGTAGCGGCGATGCCGAATACGGTGCCGACCAATGATTCGCCGGAAATCACGCGATGGATGCAGGCCCCGGAGCGGAAGGCGAGTGTGCGGGTCTTCCCGATTGGGGCGGCGACGCGCGGGCTGAAGGGCGAGGTATTGAACGACTATGCCGCGCTGAAAGCGGCTGGGGTCGTAGCAGTGACCGACGACGGACATCCGATATTGAAGGACAGCATCATGCGCGAGGTGCTGAAGAATGCGACGCGCAATGGGCTGAGCGTCATTCAGCATGCGGAGGATACGCGGCTGACGGGTGGATGCAGCATGAACGCGGGCGTTACTGCGTTCAGGCTGGGGCTGCGGGGAATGCCGCCGGAGGCCGAGTACGGGCTGGTGGAGCGGGATATCCGGCTGCTGAGCGAGTTGACGCGCGAGGTAAACGGGCACAAGGTCGGGCATTTGCATGTGGCGCATACTTCGACGGCGCAGGCGGTTGCGGCTGTGCGGCAGGCACGGCGGAACGGGCTGCGAGTGACGTGCGAAGTGGCTCCGCATCACTTTTTGCTGACGGAAGAGCATGTGGGCGCGTATGACACGAATGCGAAGATGAATCCGCCGCTGAGGTCGGCAGCGGACCGGGACGCGATGATCCAGGGAATTATGGACGGGGTGGTGGACGCGATTGCAACGGACCATGCACCGCACGCCGCGCATGAGAAGGAAGTGGAATTTGAGCGGGCTCCGAATGGAATTACCGGCCTGGAAAGTGCGCTGGGCCTGAGCCTGCGCTGGCTGCATCATGAGTGGAAGATGCCGCTGGGGCGCGTGCTGAGCCTGCTGAGCGCGCAGCCTGCGGCGCTGCTGGGGCTGAAGGGGCGCGGGACGCTCACGGTCGGCAGCTATGCCGACGTGATGGTGTTTGACCCCAAGGCGGAGTGGGTGTTTCGCGCGAAGGATTCGCGATCGAAGTCAAAGAATACGCCGTTTGACGGCTGGACGATGCAGGGCAAGGTTCGCTGGACGATCAGCGAGGGGCGGGTTGTATTCAAGGGTGAGTCGGCTGTTGAGTGAATCGCTTACTAGTTAGAGTTTGAGATCGAGAAGCAGCATTCTTTGGGAGCTTCAGGCTGGGTTAAGGCTTGGGGATTAGGGTTCATTTGAGCGTTACCTGAATGTTTGGGGCGCTCTGGATGAACTTCCCAGGGAGACGGTCATGAAAATCCATGAGAATGCTGTTTTGTCGATTGCGCTGCTCACCGCCTTGTGTGCCGCGCCAGCGTTTGCCATAACCGAAAAGCCGATTGCGGTGAGGGACTTGCCGGCGGCGGTGCGGAAGACGATTGAGAGCCAGGTAGGCTCAACCGGCGCAAAGATCAAGCACACAACGGTCGAGGTGGCAAAGGGCAAGACGATGTATGAGTGCGAGTCAGTGCGCGCGAATGGCAAGGAACAGGATTTTGAGGTGGATGCGCAGGGGAAGCTGGGCGAGGTGGAGGATGCGGTGGAGTTGAGCGCCCTGCCGGCAGCGGTAAAGGCGGCAGTGGACAAGGCGATGGAGGGTGGCGGGGTGCTGAAGGAACTGGTTTCAGTGACCAGAGACGGCAAGCTCACCGGCTATGGCGCGACAGTGGCTAAGAATGGCAAGTCGCGGGAGTATGAGATGGGACTGGATGGGAGACTGGCGAAGGACTAGCTCTTGCGCCGGTAGAGGACTTGGAAGTCATAGCCATCGTTGGCGGGGAAGAGTGAGTTGACGTGGCGCAGGCGTTCCGCGAGGGCTGGGGCGGCCAGCAGCGGGTATTCACGCTCGCGGAGGTCGTGGTAGTCGAAGTCGAGCGCGAGGGAGAGCATGTATATGGCGAGGGAGTCTGAAAATGCTGACTCCTCGTAATTTTTGCGTGCTCGCTCGCCCAATTCGCGCGAGGGAGGCACGGCGGCGCCCTCGGCGTTGGTGACGGGCGCGGTGGAGTCGAGAGCGCGGCGGCGGGTTTCCCAGGCATCCTGGCTGGTTTCTCCGCGGACGGCGGCCTGGGCCTGGGACCAGGTGAGGAGGGCGAAGCTTTCGGGCACTCCGGCGGCGTCGACGAAGTTGTGGGCGACGTTGATGAAGAACTCGAAGGCGAGGCCAAAGCGGTCTTCGACGAGACGGGTGGAGAGAAAGACGGCTTCGACGGGACCGATGGTTGCGTTGCGGTGGCAGATGGCGCGGTCGCCGAGATCGACGGTGTAGGTTGGCGCGGCGACGATGCCGCCCTCGCCCTCACCCTCAACCATGACGAGAGGGACGAAGTAGTAGCAGCGTTTTTCGAGAGCTGGAGCCAGGGTGCGGGGAACCGCGGCGACGAGGCGCTCGAGTTCGGGCTGGGTGATGCGGGTTTCTCCCCAGGCGGCGTAGCGCAGGCCATTGACAGCGACGGATGCGGGGGTTTCAGCGGCGATTTTTTCAGTCGACCAGGTACCTGCGGGCGGCAGCGGAGCCGGGGTGGTTTCAGCGGCGGGGAAGACGGCTTGTACGGGAATAGACACGACTCCTTATACTAAATTGAGCGGGGGACCTGTGCGTGATCTGGGTTCTGCTGAGGAGCTGGAAATGGCGATTGGAGCAGCGGTCAAAGGCGCGGGGCAAGGGGGCGGGCGGTTTCTGGGCTTTCCGTTGGAGGGATTTGGCTTCTTCACCAGCCTGCTGCTGACAGCGACGTCGGGGTTCCTGGCGTTTTTTCTGGTGACGGCAATGGCTATTTTCGGGCTGCTGATCTGGAACCTGGGAATGCATCACTCGGTTAATTTTGCGAATAGCTACATTTATTTTGGGCTTCCAGCTGCCATCGTGGTTTGGGTGGTGGCGATGGGAGTGTTTGGAACGCTGTGGATTCGAGCGAAGATTACAGCGAAGTAGGGCGGGTAGAAGGAATTAGACTCGGGGCATGAAATTTGTGTTTCGAATGGTCTCGGGTTTTGGAGCATCCCTGCTCCTGGTAGTCTGGCTGGCGCTTGCTGCGGATGGGTTTGCGCAGACGACAGCCAACGCTGACGAAAAGCTGAAAGTTGCGATGGAGGCTCTGCTGGCAGAGCCGGCGCTGGGTCATGCGCATTTTGGCATCAGCGTAGTCGGGCTGGACGGGCACCGCATTTATGGGCTGGATGAGGGGCGGCTCTTTCTGCCTGCTTCGAATACCAAACTGGTTACCACAGCTGCGGCCTTTGCCCTGTTACCGGTTGACCGGCTGACGTGGACGACGAACCTGGTGGCTGGCGGGCCGCTCGATGCGCACGGTGAGTTGGATGGCGACCTGGTGCTGCTGGGGTCGGGCGATCCGACGATGAGCGGACGGGTTTACCCGTACAAGGCTAAATCTGAAAGCAAGAGCACGGGGGAAGCCGCGCCCCGACCCCTGGCGGCGCTTGAGGCGATGGCGGATGCGGTGGTGAAGGCGGGAATCCGGCGGGTGGTGGGCGATGTGGTGGGGGATGACACGTTTTATGTGAATGAGCCGTATGGGACGGGGTGGAGTTGGGATGATCTGATGTGGAGTTTTGGCGCCCCGGTATCGGCATTGACGGTGAACGACAACATGGTGGGGCTGCGGTTGACGCCGGGGGGAACGGAATGGATGCCGGAAGTTCCTTATTACAGGCTGGATGGGGCGATGGCCTTTGCGGCGAAGGGGGAGAAGGCGGAGGCAGGTGTAGGGCCGGGATTTGGGCCGGGACTCGACCGGCGGCCGGGGTCGCTGGTGGTGCGGGTGTGGGGAATGGGATCTGCGGAGGGGTTTCACACAAACCTGGCGGTGGAGGACCCGGCGGAGTTTGCGGCGTTGGCGCTGAAGGGGATGCTGGAGGCGCGCGGGGTGACGGTGACGGGAGGAGCGCGGGCCCTGCATCACAATTCGACGGCGACGGGAGAGTTTGCAGAGGCGCAGAGGGAGCCGGTTGCGTTGGAAAAGCTGAGTTTGGCGACGGTGGCTGCGCCGTTGGGAGGGCGGCAGGTGGTGGCTACGCATGTTTCTGTGCCGGTGGTCGAGGACCTGACTTTGACCAACAAGGTCAGCCAGAATTTGCATGCTGAGTTGACGCTGCGGCTGCTGGGGAAGGAAGTTGCGGGAGACGGCAGCTTTGTTGGGGGTGCGCGGGTGGTGCGGCAGTTTTTGCTGGGTGCAGGAGTGGGAGCGGAGGATTTCTTTTTGTATGACGGGTCGGGAATGAGCTCGAATAACATGATCGCTCCACGGGCGCTGACAACGCTGCTGGTGTATGCAGCGGGGCAGCCGTGGGGAGCGGGCTGGAAGGCAACGCTGCCGATTGGCGGGGTGGATGGGACGCTCGCGGGGCGATTTACCTCTTCGCCGCTCAAGGGAAGGCTGTTTGCGAAGACGGGTACGCACAGCGAGGGGAATGCGCTCAGTGGGTACATGGTGGGGGCGAGCGGGAAGACGATGGCGTTTTCGATTCTGGTGGATGGGCATTTGCCGGGGAGTGACGCGGAGATCAGGGCGATTGATCGCATCTGTGAGTTGATTGGGCAGATGGAGTAGCTACCGGTGACTTGGTATCATCGGGACAGATGATTTTGCGTCCATTACATTTGAGGTTTCGCGAAGTTGAGGCAGCCTGCCTGATGGCTGCTTTGGCCTTTGGCATCGCAGGCTGCAAGCCGCTGCCGCCTTCAAAGGACCCTTCGCTGTTTACAGCGGAGGAGGCGCAGGGGGCCGAAGTGTATCGGGTCTACTGCGCGCGGTGCCACTACCCGACGACGACGCAGGGATTGAAGGGGCCTGGATTGCAGGCCCTGACCAAGGTAAAGGCCATGCCCTCAGGTGCGCCGCCGACCGATGAGCGTCTGACCCAGACGATCAAGTACGGGCATGGAATGATGCCTGCCACGCAGATCAGCGATGACGATCTGCAACCGCTGCTGGCTTACCTGAAGACGCTATGACGAACGCGACAGGCGGCAATTCGATTGACCGGCCGGAGAAAGACGAAGAGTCAGCAGCAATCACACCTGTTCAGTTTGAGAAGGACGGGAAGGTGATTCCGCTGCCCGGTGTGGTGGCGATTGGGCTGTACATGCTGGTGCTGGCCGCGGTGGTGAGCTTTGGCGTGGTGGGCGGACACTATCCGCCGCTTTTCCTGGTGATGGCTGCGCTGTTTGTGCTGGCGAGCTTTGGGTTGCTGCGGATGTTTCGCTGGGCTTGGGCGCTGACGCTTTCGGCCGTATTTTTATTGATGGTCTATAACCTCTGGCTCTTTTTGGAACAGCAGCAGGCACCGGGAGCGATCCAGGGATTGCTGAACATGGTTTTCTTTCTTTATTTAGTGCGGGTGGATGTTCGGTCGCGGTTGCGATAGCGCGCAGTGTGAGTTTGACGTGTGAAGTGTGAGTGTGAAAAGCAGATTCGCTTCAGGAATGACCGATAAACAGGGCAAGGACTGACTGGTCAGTAGGTGTGGCTGAGGGCATCTTGCGCGGGGAATACCGAGGTACTGCGGCGAATGTTGCCTGCGGTGCCGAGGCCGGAGAGGGTGAATCCCCAGAGCCATTCTGATTCATTACGCAGTGTGCCGAGGGCAAAGCGGCGGTAGCCGACGTTGAGGCCACAGCAGTTCCAGTTGTAGATGGCCTCGACGCCGCCGTACTGAAGTGCTCCGCGGGTGAAGTCGTAGCTGCTGTTGAGGGCGACGCTGAAGCCGACGTCTGAGGGCTTTCCAAAATAGAGGAATGGCTGGATCTGGTGACTCTGGATGAGGGAGGCCTTGCTGCCGTCTTCGTCCGGGGCGTTGAGCAGAACGTTGCGTATCCCGACGGTGGTGCGTCCCCAACTGTAGCCGGCAAAGAGGTTGTCAGAGCTGAGGCGCCCGGCTTTGGTGTCATAGTCGATGTCCCACTCGATGCGCAGGCGGTCGATGGCCTCAAAGCGCAGGCGAGAGAGGATGGGTGACAGGTTACGCGGCGAGGTGAGGTAGGCGACTCCGGTCAGGTCGAGGGTGGAGTCGAAGACGTTGCGGCGATTTTCGATGAGGGCACCGCCGAAATCTGAATTGATGAAGAACTTTTGAGCGATCTGCCAACTGGCCCATTCGCGGGGGTGGGGAGTGCAGGTGGACGCCGATTGCCCGGCGCTTTCATCCGATGGGCAGGGTTTCTCGTGCAGGGGCTTGAGGAAGAGGCGCTGGGTGAGGGAGAAGCCGGCCTCGTTGGTGTCAGTGGCGATGTCGGTGGTGTCAAAGTGAAGTGTCTGGCGGGCGTTGTTGATGCCGGTGACGTAGCGATAAGAAAGCTGCGGCTCGATTACGTGTCGGATCTGGTGGTTCCAGCCGGTGAAGTCGCGTTCGAGGGCGGGCGGGCGAACTTCGAGGCTGGCTTCGACGTCAGAGCGATCGAGGGGCTCGTGGCGGACGGTGGGGACGCCGCCGAAGTGGGTGCCAGCGAGGTCTGGTGTCTGGCTGCCGGAGTAGAGAGTGGTGCGCAGCGCGAATCTGGGGCGGAGTTGCCAATCGCCGAGGTGGAGCGGCCACTCAATCTGAGGGTAGATGTCGAGACGGCCGACGTTGCGGGCGTGGAAGTGAGGTTCGGCACGGGCGAGGTCGGCGATGGAGGAGTTGAGGCTCCAATAGAAGGGCGATTGGCCGAGGGGGCTTGGAACTACGTCGAAGCGGGCGCTGGGCAGGTGCATGACGCGCACTTCAGGAACGGTGACGACGGGAGCCCCGCTGCTGTTGGTGGAGCCGGCGAAGCTCTGGAAGCGGTCGACGGAGACGGATGGAACGAATGCGTGGTGGGTGTGGGTGAGGGCGAGATCGCTCTGAACCTCTGAACTGGTGGCCAGGGCGAGATTTTCTGAGAAGGCGAGGCGGTAGATGAAGCTGGAGAGGTATTCCGCGGAACCGGCGAGCCGGGTGGCGGGGGAGAAGTCTTTGCGGCCGAAGGCGAGGATGTCGCTGCCACCCTGGTTGACGAGCGAAGGGGCGGTGGCACCAGCGAGGGTTTCGATGATGCCGCGGTCGATGAGGGCATTCCAGCGGACGGTGAGAGCGTCCTGGCCGGTGCCTCGATAGCGGAAGTCGCCATTGGGAGCGTAACCGCGCTTGCTCCAGTATTCCAGGCCCAGCGTCATATCCATGCTGCGATTGATGGCCCAGTAGACATGGTCGCCGATGACCAGGCCTTTGACGCCCGAGGTGGCAAAGACGGGGAGCAGGAAACCGGATTCGCGGCCTGGTCCATTGACCGAGCGCTCGAGAAATGGGAAATAGAAGAGTGGAATTTTGAAGAATTCAAAGCGGCTGTTACGTGTCGTGGCCTTGTTGTTGGCGACCTCGATGGCGTGAGCGATGATTTGCCAATCGGGTTTTGGGAGGCGACAGGAAGTCATGGTGCCATCGACAATACGGTAACTGCCTTCCCCGGTCTGGAGGAGGAGGCGGCCAGTGAAGATGAATGGGTCAGGGGTGCTGTAGATGCGGGCGCTGCCCAGGCGACGGACGCCGAAGGTGCCGATGACGTCGTAGAAGCTGGCGGTATGGTCCTGGATGTGAATTTCGCCGTGAGAGGCGGTAAGTACTGCGTCGTTGGGACCGCCCTCGAGCTGCAGGTGGCCCTGAGCTTCAATGACTGAGGTTGCCTGATGGTAGGTGATGGAATCGGCGCGGACGACGTAGTTTTTGTAGTAGAGGACGACTTCGCCGGAGAGCTTCCAGTCATCGCCGATGCGGGTTTGCTGGAGAGCTTCCCAGCGGACCGGGACGCCGGTGGAGGGTGCAGGCTCAGGTTGGGCGAGGGGCAGGACCTGCTGGCTGGGGTCGTCTGGGAGGGGCGCCGAGGCAGAGTTTGTGCCGGGTAACGCATTAGTCAACAGTTGTGCCCGCATCTGCGCATGACATGCCAGTAGCAGCGTGATACACAAAAGATAGCGAGAACGCATCACCGAGACCTAGCCCAGCATACCAAAGGTGGGGAGTGCACTCTGGTAAGACGCGTTTCCCGCGGCTCTGGCTGCAAAGAAAAGCCGACTTCTCACTCCGCGCCTGGGTAAAGCCCTGGGCGAAAGGTGCATATTGGCTCTCTCACTTTTCTCTGCGACTTCTTTCCTTCGATGCCAGGGATGTCCGGACGGCTTTTTTATTGACGGCCACCGGCCAGTAACCGCAGCGATGATGCTGCGACAGAAGGGAAACCGAACTTGAGCCAATCGTCGAGCCAGCCCGCCGCACCGCTTGAGCCGTTTGACGGCCAACATTTTGAACCTGCTACCCCGGCGTGGAAGCAGGAGGTGAATGAGCGTCTGGCGGCTCACCGTACACGGCGTGGCGGCGGCCAGGATGCGCGCGGCGAGCGGCAGGATAATCCGCGAACGGCGAGCAGCCGTGCGGCGGAAGCTGCGGCGCGGGTAGCGGCACGCTACGCAAAAGCTCCCAGTTACAGCGAGTTGCTGGCCGGCGAAGCGCGCGCGGTGGTGCGGGCTGCGGGGGCAGCAGCCGAGGCAGCAAGGAACGCTCAGGCAGCGGCAGAGGCAGTTCTGGCAGGGTTGGAGACGGGACAGATTGTTTCAGGCATGGCCGCCGATCCGCGACAGACAGAGGTTTGGCAGACGGCTCCCAAGACGCCGGGTGCGGGGCCCAAGGCGGCGCGAGTAGCAGCTCCGGCAGCAGCGGCGGCGCAGACTGCAGCGCGCTGGCAGGATGAGGCGCCGGTTGAGGTGCAGAGCGAAAACAGGATGACTCCCTGGGCGGGGGCGCAACCCCGCTGGGAGGAAGCGCTGCCCGTTCCGACGGCCGAGGCAGAGCGCGACGTCTGGTCAGAGATGCGGGTATATCCGAGCGCAAACCCGGTGTATAGCACGGGACGGAATTCAGATGAGGGAGAGCTGTTTCCCTACCAGCCGTTTGATGCGCAGGATCCGATGGGCAGTGCGACAGTTGACCCGGTACAACATCTGCCTGCCAATCTCATTGAATTTCCCCGGGAGCTGGTGGCGACGAAGAAGGCGCGGCCAAGGCTGGCGGAGGGCCCCCACTACGACGCATCGCGTGACAATCCGCAACTGAGCATTTTTGAGGTGGATCCGGAGTTGCTCGCTCCGCCGATTTATCTGAGCAGCGCGTCAATGGATACGGTTGCCCCGCCGGAGTGGGCTTCAATTGAGCTTGAACATCATCGCGAGGCGATGCATGAGGAGGCCTATGCCGAGCCGGTGGTGACGCATGAGGCGTATGCGCATCCGTCGGCGGTGGAAGGCTACTCGCACGAGTACGACTTCGAGCCAGCCAGCCACGCGGAGGATTATTACCAGACCGCCCCTACGTTTGAGATGCCGGCGGCGGTCGTTGCCATGCCGCAAGAGCAGGCCCAGTATCACGTGCAGAGCCGGCAAGCGACCGCTGTAGAAGCGACTGCCCAGCCTGAGAGTGCCAGTGCCGTTGAACTGCTGGTGGCGACGGTGAGCGACCGTATGCTGGCGACGGTGGTGGATGGCTCGCTGGTGATGCTGGCGTTTGTGGCTGCTGCGGTGGTGGTGATTGCTGCGACAACGCATCCACCGGCGGGCAAGCTGGCGCTGATTGCGGCGGGGGTTGGGCTGGTGCTGTTCTGGATGCTGTACCAGTACCTCTTCCTGACGTATGCCGAGGAAGGGACGCTGGGAATGCGCTATGCGCGGATTGCGCTATGCACGTTTGATGACGACAACCCGACGCGGAGGCAGATGCAGGAGCGGATTCCGGCGATGTTGCTGGGGGCGCTGCCTGCAGGTCTGGGGCTGGTCTGGGCCCTCTTTGATAAAGAGCACCTTTGCTGGCATGACAAGATGACGCGGACGTATCAGCGGAAATACTAGAGACCAGGGAATAGAGACAAGCAGTTCAAAAGAATCCTAATTGGGGGAAGGGGCGTGACTCAGGTCGCGCCCCTTTTTCTGCTTTCTTACCAGCTTTGGGCGCGGAGGGCGGCTACGCCGGCGCCGAGGATGGCGGTGGCGTCGTCTTCCTGGAGTACTTCAAGAGAGTAGCTTTGCAGAGGGCTCATCTTGACCATGGCTTCGAGGTATCCGCGGAGGACGGGAAGCTCAAGGAAGTCAACATTGAGGCCGGTGAAGTAGAACTTGCCGGGGCCGCCGAGGTGGATGGCGGTAGCAGTGCCGGCGGCGAGGGCGCGATGCCAAAGGTCAACGAATTCGCGGCAGCGGAGGTCGCCCTGCTTGGCGTTGGCGAAGATTTCTTCGGGTTCGAGGTCGAGGAAGCGGAGGCGCATGGCGCGGTTGCCCATGATGCCCTCGATATGGCCCACGCCACCGCAGCCGCAGTAGCGCTCTTTGGGATCAAGTGAGACGACGGTGTGGCCGCCCTCCCATACGCCATCAGCCTGGGGCCAGCGGCCGTAGCCGATGCCATTGCCGAGGGTCCAGACGCGGATGAGGCGGTCAAGGTGGCCGCCCGATGCGGCAAGCCCGGCGGCTACGGCATCGGCATCGTTGAGCACGTGGACGGGGACTTTGATGCCCTGGTTGAGGAGCACTGCGCCGAGTTCATCGGCGAGGCGCACCCCTTTGATCTGATTGAGATTAGGGGAGTCTTCGACGACGCCATTGCGGACGATGCCTGGAACAGCGACACCGATGGCGGAGACCGGTTCGCTGCTGGCGGCGATGAGGGGAGCAATTTCGCTGGCGAGCAGATCATAAAGCTCACTGGCAGGGACGCCGATGAGGGCTTCGGCTTCCAACTCGTCGGTAGGGTAGCGGAGTCGTTCGCCTTCCAGCTTTTGCTGGCCCAGCGGGCCGGTGAGGCGGCCTGCCACAATATGCTCGGTCATCACTACGCCAATTGAGGTAGTCATCGGATCTCCAGTTTGATGCTGACGATATTAGCTCCACTGCGGGGGAACTCGGCAAACCAGCAAAGGGAAATGTAACAGGCCGGAATGCATCGGAGCATTCCGGTAACAGGTTCCGCTATTGGTAGCGATGCAGTCGGCCCACACCGTTGAAGGCAGCAACTTTATAACATTCGGCGAGGGTGGGGTAGTTGAAGACGGTTTCGATGAAGTAATCGACATTGCCGCCGAGGGTCATCACGGCCTGGCCGATATGCACCAGCTCGCTGGCGCCCTCGCCGATGATGTGAACGCCAAGAACCTTGCGGGTATCGCGATGGAAGATGAGCTTGAGGCGACCAGTGGTATCGCCGCGGATCTGTCCGCGGGCGGTCTCGCGGTAGTAGGCCATTCCCACTTCGTAGGGTACGTCTTCTTCGGTCAGTTGCTCTTCGGTTTTGCCGATAAAGCTGATTTCGGGAATGGTGTAGATGCCGTACGGGTAGAAGCTGGGGTTGGAGATGGTGTTCATGTCATTGAAGGCGCGCGCGACTGCGATGCGGCCCTGTTCCATAGAGACGGACGCGAGCGAGGGAAAGCCGATGACGTCGCCGACGGCAAAGATGGAGGGGACGGCGGTCTGGAAATTTTCGTCGACAGGAATGCGTCCGCGCGAATCGGCTTTAAGGCCTGCGTTTTCAAGCTTGAGTTCGTCGACGCTGCCCTGGCGTCCGACGGCGTAGAGCAGGGCGTCGCCGGAGATGCGCTTGTTGCTCTGCATGTTGGCGACGACGGTGCCGTCGGCCATTTCTTCCACGCTGACCAGCTCTTCGCCAAGCCGCATGGTGACGCGGCTATCGCGCAGGTGGTAGCTGAGTGTTTCGACGATTTCCTGGTCGGCAAATTCGAGCAGGCGGTTGCGCTTTTCGATGAGCGTGACGCGGACGCCAAGAATGGAGAACATGCAGGCGTATTCGACGCCGATGACGCCGCCGCCGACGACGATGAGGGTGCGGGGCAGCTTGGGCAGATCCATGATCTGATCGCTGTTGATGATGGTGGTTCCGTTGATGGGCACCAGCGGCGAGGTGGCCGGCTTGGTGCCGACCGCGATGATGATGCGGCTGGCTTCGAGGGTGGCATCGGCATCGGGGCCCTCGACGCGCAGGGTCTGCGCATCGATAAAGTGAGCAACGCCATGGATAACGTCAATGCCGTTGCGCGAGAGTTGCGCCTCGGTGACATCGATTTCGGTCTTGACCACTCCCTGGACTCTGAAAGCAAGGTCGGCCATGGTGATCTTCTCTTTAACGCGGTAGTTCATGCCATAGACGGTGCGATAGTTGTAGCCGGACAAGTGCAGCACGGCTTCGCGCATGGTCTTGGATGGGATGGTGCCGGTATTGACGCAGACACCGCCGACGACGGAGCGCGATTCAACGATGGCAACGCGCTTCTTAAGCTTGGAGGCAGCGACAGCGGCGCGCTGTCCGGAAGGTCCGGAGCCGACGACAATCAGGTCATATTTGGCAGCGCTCATAGGATCATTCCCCGGGGGCAGAAGAGGCTAAAGTCCACGTATACTCTCCTCTCCCGGAGGCTAACACAGCCTGAGGCGGAACGTTATGCAAGCTTCATGAGGATTTTTGGCAGGTACATCAACGGGAGGGCGTATGGGCCCTGAATCCCGAAGGTTGTGCTGCGATTCGAGACGCGGACATGTGATTCAGGCAACGCGGTAGGCTGTGCGGTTGGCGGTGGCCGGCTTCCCCCTGAGGGTGGCTCCGGGCTGGCGTTCGTCGGTGAGCCGGAACTGGCGGATGATGCCGTCAAGGTCATTGGCGAGGACGGAGAGTTGCTTGCAGCCCTCGGCGGTTTCCTCGGCGGCGTGAGAGTTTTCTGTGGCGAGCTGGGAGATGTGGGTGGCGGATTCGGAGATTTCGCCTGCTGCAGATGTTTGCTCAGTGGCCGAGGTGGCGATGAGGTTGATCATGTGTTCGACTTCACGGGCGGAGCCGATGATGGCTTCAAGGCTTTGGCGGGCGCGGCTGGTTTCGCCGATGCCGCTGTCGACGGCGTGATGGCTTTCTTCCATGAGGGTGAGGGTTTCGCGGGTTTCGTGCTGGATGCTGCGGATGGTGCCCGCGATCTCTTCGGTAGCGGTGCGGGTGCGCTCAGCGAGTCGGCGGACTTCTCCGGCGACGACAGCGAAGCCGCGACCATGTTCGCCGGCGCGGGCGGCCTCGATGGCGGCATTGAGGGCGAGCAGGTTGGTCTGCTCGCTGATGTCCTGGATGACGGTGACGACTTTGCCGATCTCTTCAGAGCGGGCGGCGAGTTCAGTCATTTTGCCGGCAACGGAGCTGGTGGCGGTGGAGATGCGCTCCATGGTGGCTGCGGCGGCCTGCATGACGGCACCTCCTTCGGTAGCGGTTTGAGCGGATTTGCGACTGGCACCGGCGGCGGACTCGGCATTGTTGCTGATCTCTCCAATGGTGGCGGTCATCTCCTGGGCAGCGGCGGCAATCTGGTTGGTTTTTCCGGATTGAGATTGCGCATTACCGTTGGCTTCAGTGGAGCGCATGCTCATCTGGGCGGCGGCGGCGGAAAGGTTTTCCGCGCCTTTTGCGACGGTGCCCAGCACGGAACGCATGGCAGCGACGCTGGTGTTGAGCGCTGTGAACATGCGGCCGATTTCGTCATTTCCGCGCGCTTCGAGCGATACGGTGAGATCTTTCGCGGCCACCTGTTCGAGTGCGGAAGTGGCCTCGCGGAGGGGTTTGGCGATGAGCCGGGTCAGCACAAGGCCAACCAGCGCACAAAGCAAGACGATCACCGCGTTGACCGCAAAGATGCCGATCTGGGAAATGAGGCCGACGCGCGCCCCGGTTTTGCCGACTCTATTGCCTTTTTGGGCATTGGAGAAGAGTTGCTGGTCAAACAAGGCAATCGCGTCACTAAAGGTCTGAAGCGTGGAGTCGCTCATCATCGCCTGAAAAGCGACATCGGTATGTCCGGCTTTCAATTCCGTCAAGGCATTGCTACTGATGACCATGTATTCATTCATCTTGGCGAGGGAGGCGTTCAGCTGCTCACGTTCACCAGGCTCGTCGATCATGCCCTGATAGATGGCAACATTGGCCTTGTATTCCCCGATCGATTTGAGCCGGGCCTGGGAGAACTGTGCTGTGCATGCATCTGTGGTGCAGAGGAGCAGCGCAAAATCAGCACGGCGGATTTCGGTGGCCTCAATGCGAAGACTTGCGAGGGTGCTGGCCATGGGGAGGACGCGGTTGGCCACTTCGCTGGCCTGGGAATTGACCATGCGCAGGCCGAGTACTCCGGCAATTCCTCCGAAGGCTGAAAGGAGGCAGACAGCGCCGAAGGCCAGAACAAATTTGCGTGCAATGGGGAGACTGCTAAATTTGGCGATCAGCATGGACATGGAAGGGACACCTCAACGGATCTCAGTCCGCAAAGAGTTCATCGGCGGGGTGGAATTGAACTTCAATACGAAATGGCCCGCAGGGCGAGGGCATGCATGTGGCGGTTGCAATCTGAAAGCACAATGAACATGTGAGCGATGTCGAATGGGCCTGGCTGATGTTGCGCATTGACGAGGGGAACTCTGCGTCGTAGGCTCAGACTATGCTGTTTACCGTAGTGGAACTGGAACGCGAGTCGATCAACTTTAATGTTGAGCTGCCTCCTGCCGCGATTGATTTTGGTGGGGAGGCGGAGCAGTTGGGCCTGCTGGCCGCCGAGGGCCGGGCCGAAGTGCTGCATGAGCATCGCGGACCCAAGGAAATTGTTGAGGATATACGGCTGAAGGGCAGCTTCAACGGTACATTTGAGGTGCCATGCGCGCGTTGCGTTGAGCCGGTCGAGCAGCGCCTTGCCGGGGACTTTGATCTGGTTTTTCGGCCCGCCGGGGTGGACGCGACCGGGGCGGAACACGCAATTTCCACACCGGAGACAGAAATCGGGTATTATGAAAATGGTGGGATTGCGCTCGAGGATGTGCTGAGAGAACAGGTATTGTTGTCTCTGCCGGCTCGAACGCTTTGCCAGCTAGATTGCAAGGGACTTTGCCCGCGCTGCGGCCTGAACCGCAATGAGACAGCCTGCTCCTGTGATGTGGGTCCGAGTGACCCGCGCTGGAGTGCTTTGGCGGACTTGAGCAGCCGGATCAAACTCTGAAGTGTTTCAGGTTTCAATTTTTACTTCTTCAGGAGAGCGGCCTTTAAGTGGTCACTCCTGCTCCCGTTGCGGTTTGAATCTGTGCGCGCTGGAAATGAAGGCGTGGAACGGTGATTTCGAGCCTGACGGAGCAATGAATACGAGAGGAACAGCACCATGCCTAATCCGAAACGGCGTCATTCCAAGCGCCGCACTGCCCTTCGCCGGTCCCATGACTTTTTGACTGCGGGATCGCTTTCGATCTGCCCGAACTGCCAGGAAAAGAAGCTGCCCCATCGTGCATGCGCCAAGTGCGGCGAGTACAAGGGTCGCGCGGTTCTTGAAGCCAAGGAAGCCGTCAGCTAATCTTCAACTCATCCATCCTCGGGTCTGCCATGTTGCCAGCTTCTCAGCACGCTCCGAAGCTTATCGATATTGCGCTGGATGCTTTTGGCTCGGACAAAGCTCCTGAGCCGGAGATTCGCGGTGCTATACAGGCCTGCCGCACTCTGCCGGTGCGGGTGCACCTGATAGGGCCGGATCGCGAATTGCGCGACCTGCTGGATGAGCATCTTGAAGACGAAGACCTGCCTATCGTGATCCACCATGCCTCGGAACGGATTGGCATGGAGGAGAAGGCCGCGCATGCGGTTCGCACCAAGCGGGATAGCTCCATGCGTGTGGGGCTCAAATTAGTGCGCGAAAAGAAGGTGGCTGGTTTTGTCACGGCCGGTAATACGGGTGCCGCCATGGCTACGGCCAAGATGGTGCTTGGCGCGCTGCCTGGAGTTGATCGCCCGGCGCTGACGGCACGGATGCCGACGGCGACCGGCTCGCCGTGCGTGCTGCTGGATGTGGGCGCGAACGTGGATTGCAAGGCCTATAACCTGGAGCAATTTGCGGTGATGGGCGAGATGTTTGCCCGGAGTGTGCTGAAAGTTGCCCGGCCGCGCGTGGGTCTGCTTTCGATTGGCGAGGAAGAGAGCAAGGGCAACGACCTGACGCGGGAGGCATTTCCGCTGCTCAAGGCGCTGCCGATTCACTTCATCGGTAATGTCGAGGGTCGGGATATCTTCAACGGGAGCTGCGATGTGATTGTCTGCGACGGATTTGTGGGCAACGTGGCGCTGAAGACCGGCGAAGGAATTGGGCGGCTGTTTCGCGACCTGCTGCGGGAATCGTTGACGAGTACGGTGACGGCGCAGGTGGGAGCGATGCTTTCGCGGAAGGCTTTCAACGATTTTCGGCGGCGGCTCGACTACAACGAATATGGCGGCGCTCCCCTGCTGGGCGTGCGCGGTATCTGCATTATTGGGCATGGTTCGTCGAATGAGGTTGCGGTCTGCAACAGCATTCGAGTGGCGCTGGAGTTTGCCAAGACGGGGATCAATGCCTCGATTGAGCATGAGCTTGCCAATCGCCCGGTGCGGGCGGCTGCTGATGTAGCGCAGCCTGATGCGGCGATTCAGTAGAACCCCTGTGACGCGACTGTGAACGTGACTCCAAGCGAATTCGATGCTCGTGTGCTGGAGCAACTGGCTTGTCCGGCTTGCTTTGGAGCGTTACGTCTGCTTGACGGCGGGATTGTCTGCGCTGCCTGCGGGCGGGTCTTTCCGCTGGTGGATGGTATTGCTGTGCTGATTGTGGAGCGCGCTTTGAAAATCGGCGGAACAGCGTAAATCTATCCGGCTGAGTCAAACTTCTGAGTGCGAACACAATTCCTCGGCAATCGAGATAAAGGCAGCATTTTGAGTAAAACAAGGCCGCCGCTTCCAGACTGGGAGCGGCGGCTTTTGTTTGCCCAGGGTGCGGCTACTTTGCTGCGACGACTTCAACGAGGCTGGTTTCCGCGCCGGTGGGCCAGGCGGGGGCGCCGGACTGGGTAAGCTTTTGGGCTGCATTATCCCAGTGGAGGTTGGTGATCTGGCTGGAGCCTTTCTCGTAGGCGTAGGTCTTGCCGTCGTCCTGGTAGAGGGTGAAGGAGGCATCGGCCCCGGGGTAGACGCGGACTTTTTCAAGTGCCTGGGTTTCGTTGGTGCTGAGAACGGGAACGCCGAGCGGCAGGATGGACCCGGCGCGCACGAAAAGAGGTAGTTGATCGATAGGGGCATCGACGGTGATGGTCTGGCCGCCGTGGACAAGCTGATTGGTCCAGTAGTTAAACCAGTCGGCTCCGGCGGGTAGATAGACCGGTCGGTTGGCTGCTCCCTGCTCGGTGACTGGGGCGACGAGGAAGGCGGGGCCGAACATATATTCGTCGGTGAGCTCGGCGGCGTGGGCGTCGGCGGGGAAATCCATGAAGAGGGCGCGCATGTAGGGTGCGCCAGATTGGTAGGTGGAGTAGCCGAGCGAATAGATGTAGGGCATGAGCTGGTAGCGGAGCTTGAGGTATTTCGAAAGGATGGGCTCGGCCTGCTTGCCGTAGCTCCAGACCTCGTTGGCGTTGCGGCTGCCGTGGGTGCGGAAGATGGGCAGGAAGGTGGCGTATTCAAACCAGCGGGTGTAGAGCTCGGGGTAGTCGTCGTAGTTGCCGACGTTGTCGCGGGCGTCGGAGGGGTCGAGGAGCGGGGGGTGGATGGGGTGATGTTCGCCAGGGAGATACTGCCAGCCGCCGGTGTCGTTGCTCCAGTACGCCAGTCCCGAAGCCGTGGCGTTGAGGCCGGTGGGGATCTGGCGCTTGAGGGTATCCCAGGTGCCGTGAATGTCAGAGGACCAGACGATGGTGCCCTTGCTCTGGACGCCGAGGTAGGCGTCGCGTGAGAGTGTCAGGGCGCGCTTGGTGGTGTCGCGGCGGAAGCCGTCGTAGATAGCGCCGGTGTGGAAGAGCGGGTAGACGTTGAAGTAACGGGTGCCGGGTCCGATGTGGTAATAGCTGCCGTTGGGGGGCAGGTCGGGCTCGGTTTCGTCGGCCCAGATGGAGTCAAAGCCCTTGCTGAGGATGTTTTCGCGGATCGTGGACCAGAACCACTTGGCGGCTTCAGGATTGGTGGTGTCGATGTCAGAGCCGGCGCGGTCGTAGGGCAGGCCGTTGGTGGGTGTGCCGTCGGCGAGATGTTCAAACCAGCCTTTGCTCTTGATCATGTCGTAGTAGCGGCTCTCGGGGACGAAGCGGGGCCAGACGCTGATCATGGTCTGGAAGCCCATCTGGTGGAGCTGGTCATTCATGGCCTTGGGGTCGGGCCAGTTTTCGGGCTGGAAATCCATTTGCCCCATTTTGGTGTAGTAGAACCAGTCGACGACGAGGACGTCTGCGGGCAGCTTGCGGTCGCGATAACCCTTGGCGACGGAGAGCACTTCGTCCTGGGTGATGTAGCGCTGCTTGCACTGGATGTAGCCGTAGGCGGCCTTGGGCAACAGTGGCGTCGAGCCAGTGAGGAGGCGGAAGCCGGAGTAGATTTCGTCGGTGGATTTGCCCGCGATCACGAAGAAGCTGACGCGGTTGCCGACCTGCGAGGTCCACTTGGTTTCCTGGTTGAAGCCGGGCTCGATGGTGGTCTGCGAGGGGTTGTCCCAGACGAGGCCGTAGCCCTTGTTGGTGACGACAAAGGGGATGCACCAGGTGGGGCCGGCGGGGGCGGTGTAGTTGTTCCAGCATTGCGAGGGGTGGCCGCGATGGTCGAGGTAGCCCTCGTGGTTCTGGCCGAGGCCGTAGTAGTGTTCGTCGTCGGGTGAGGCAAAGCTGGCGCCGACCTGAAAGAAGGGCTCATCCGTGGGGCGGCGGTCGTTGTTGATCTGGGCGTTGCCGTCTTTGTAGTTGGGCACGGACATGCCCCAGCCGTTCATTTCGAGCAGCAGTTTGCCGTCGGGGGTGCTGAAGCGGATGTCGGCCCAGGGAGCCGAGCCACCGAAGAATTTGCCGATGGAGGATTGGGTCTTCTCGACATTGGTCTTCGGTTCCCATTTCGCTTTGGGTTTGTTTGCGTCTTCAGGCCTGTCGCCGCCACCGACCAGGGTGACGACCATGCGTGGGGAGCTGTAGGTGGCTGAGCCGGGGGCTTCGGCAAGGCTCCAGCCGTCGGCGGCGGGGGTGCCGACGATGCCGTAGCCGGGGGCGGCGAGGGCCTGGGCGTGGTCAAGGCTGAGCGTGACCCGGATGACGTTGGGCGCGTAGGGCTCAAAGACGATGGTGCTTTCGCCGCGCTTGAGCTCGACTTTGGACTCGACTTTGGGTGCGGGAGCCTGGGCGCCGGCGGAGAGCGAGAGTGTGCTGGTGAGGAGCAGAAGGAGCGGGGCGAGTGGGGCTAATTTAGGGGGCATGGCTGGGGCTCTTCTCCGTTAGGAAATCGGTTTGCTAAAGAAGTGTACGCTGCGACAGCAGATTCCCTGCGGGAATGACAGAAAGAACAGCAAAAGCAAGGGCAACTGCAACAACCGCTGGCACCAGGAAAGCTTCACATCTTCCAAAGCTCTGCATTTGCAGTTGCTTTTCTTGCTGTCATTCCCGCAGGGAATCTGTTTGTGGGGTTCCGGTGGGTGCAGAGGTTTTGGGTAAAGGTCTTCCCATGTGGGATTGGTCTTCTCGATGAGTTCAATCTTCTGCTCGCGGGTGCAGTGTTTGAGTTGCTTTTCGCGGGCGATCGCGCTGCGGACGTACTGGAAATATTCAAAGTAGACGAGGCGATGGACGGCGTAGTGTGCGGTATGGGAACTTCCCGTGCCTTTGCGATGGCTAGCAGTGCGTCGGATGAGGCTATTGGTAATGCCTACGTAAAGGTTGCGCGAACGGCTGGAGAGGATATAGACCCAGAAATGGTATTCGCGGGGTGGCATTGCGGAATGTTAGTGGCAATTGGTGTGGAAAAGCAGATTTCTTGCGGGAACGACACACACAAAGGCAAAAGCAAAGGAAACAGCAGATTCCCTACGGGAATGACAGACAGAAAGGCAGAGGCAACGGCAAGGGCAAGGGCAGAAGCAGGTCCTTCACTCCGCTCCGGATGACAAGGCTTGCTGGGGATGGCTTGGTTTGTTTGGGTGGACAGCCTTTGCTGGCGATTTGCAGAATTGCGGGGTGCGTGAGACCGGGTATGCTTACCGAGTGAATAATGAAGCGGTGACGACCCGCGCTGGGCTGGCGCGTCAGATTGGACTGTTTGACGCGACGATGATCGTGATGGGCGGCATCGTGGGCGCGGGGATCTTTATCAATCCCTACGTGGTGGCGCAGCGGGTGCATGGGCCTGCCTTGATGCTGGCGGTTTGGGTGGCCGGGGGCGTGGTGGCGCTGCTGGGGGCGTTTATCTACGCCGAACTGGGCGACCGAATGCCGGAGGTGGGCGGGCAGTATGTCTACCTGGGCGCGGCGTACCATCCGGCGGTGGGATTTTTGTATGGGTGGGTGCTGCTGCTGGTGATTCAAACGGGCGGTATGGCGGCGGTGACGGTGACCTTTGCCCGGTATTTTCTTGAGCTGACAGGGCTTCCCTTCTCTGAGCGCTGGGTGGTGTTTGTGACGCTGGCGCTGCTGACGGGCGTGAATTGTCTGGGGGTGAAGCTGGGCAGCCGGGTGCAGAGTGTGCTGATGGTGCTGAAGATTGCGGCCATCGCCGGGCTGGTGAGCGCGGGGCTGTTCCTGGTGAAGACGCCGCACCCGGTGCTGCGGCCAGTGCTGGGCGCGCCGCCGAGTCTCGGTTTGCTGACGGTGATTGGGGCGGCGATGGTGCCGGTGCTTTTCAGCTTTGGCGGATGGCAGACGACGAACTTCATTGCCAGCGAGATCAAGGACCCGAAGCGAAACCTGGCAAAGGCGCTGATTGTCGGGGTTTCGGGGGTGATTGCGCTGTACCTGCTGGTGAACCTGGTGTGCATCCGGGTGCTGGGGGCGGACGCGCTGGCGCAGACATCGGTGCCGGCGAGCGCGGTGATGCGGATTGTTCTGGGTGAGCAGGGGGCGCGGCTGATTGCGCTGGGGATTGCGGTTTCGACGGTGGGATTTCTGAGCCAGGCGATTTTGACTGCGCCGCGAGTGTACTTTGCCATGGCCGAAGATGGACTCTTTTTCAAGAGCGTGGCGTATGTGACGGAGAAGACGCGGGTGCCAGTGGTGGCGATTGTGCTGCAGAGTGTGTGGGCGGTGGCGGTGGCGTTTACGGGCAAGTATGAGCAGATTTTGAACTTTGTGATTCCGATTGACTTCTTCTTCATTGGGCTAAGCGCATCGTGCTTGTTTGTCTTCCGGCGGCGGGAGCGGATGGGGCTTGAGAAGGCACCTGAGCGGCCGGGGTTTCGGGTGCCGGGGCATCCGTGGACGACGCTGCTGTTTATTGCGGCGTGCTGGTTGGTGGTGGGGAATACTTTGTACACGTATCCGGGGAACAGCCTGATTGGCGTGGGGATCTTGCTGCTGGGGCTGCCGGTGTATGCGTTCTGGGCCAAGAAACGGAGGGTTGGATGAGCGAGATGGGCGAGGTGAGCGAGATGAGCGGGATGAGTGAGATGAGCGGGATGGAACGCGGGATGTCTTCGGCATATCTGCATTGGGCAAAGAGGCATTCGTCGTCGAAGTACAACCTGGCGACAAGCGGGATTATGAGCTATCCGCTGGCTGGCTTGCCGGTGCGGATCGAGGACCTGGAGATAAACGGGCCGGATGCTTATGGCTACAGCCCGTTGCAGGAGCGGCTGGCGGCCAAGTGCGGCGTCGGGACGGAGTGCGTGGTGGCGGCGAATGGGACTTCAATGGCCAACCATCTGGCGATGGCGGCGCTGCTTGGGCCGGGCGACGAAGTGCTGATTGAGCAGCCGACCTACGGCATTCTGCTGGATGTGGCGTCGTATCTGGGGGCGAAGATCGTGCGCTTTGAGCGGCGGTTTGATGAGGGTTACCAGGTTGATGTCGAGGCTGTGCGGGCCAAGCTGACGGCGAAGACAAGGCTGATCGTGCTGACCAACCTGCATAATCCGACGGGCGCATACACCGACGAGGCGACGCTGACTGCGATTGGGGCGATGGCGGCGGAGGTGGGCGCGCGGGTGCTGGTGGATGAGGTTTACCTGGACATGGTGCCGTGGCGGACGGAGCTGCCGGCGCGAAGCTGCATTCATCTGGGGCCGCAGTTTGTGGTGACAACGAGCCTGACCAAGGCTTATGGGCTGAGCGGCGTGCGCTGTGGGTGGATTTTGGCGGAGCCGGAGCTGGCGGCGCGGATCTGGCGGCTGAGCGACCTGTTCAATGGATCGCCGGTGCATCCGGCGGAGCGGATCAGCGTGGTGGCGCTGGACAATCTGGAGCGCGTGGCGGAGCGGGCGCGCGGGCTGCTGACGGCGAACCGCGCGGCGCTGGAGGCCTTCTACGACGGGCGCGACGATCTGGAGGTCTTTCGGCCGGTGGCTGGAACGGTGACGTTTCCGCGGCTGAAGTCGGGACGTGTTGAGGCGCTGCTGCCGCTGTTGCGGGAGCGGTTTGAGACGAGCGTTGTGCCGGGAAGCTTTTTTGAGTCTCCGGGACATTTTCGGATTGGGATTGGCGGGGATGTTGCGATGACGGCAGAGGGGCTGCAGCGGCTGGGGTTGGCGCTGGATGCTTTGCGGTAGGGGTCAGGAATCAGGGGTCAGGGTTGGGGTTGGTGCTGGCAGGATGGGCGGCACTGGTGTTTACCACTTAAATACAAGAAGGGTTTGAAAGTATTGGAGGGGGGAGGGGGGTACCCTGTTTTTTATTGGTTATTATTGCAAATTGCAATTTTTTGAGTGTGGGTTGGGTGGTCTTGTTGGTTGGGTGGCAAATCTATTTGAAGTGTACGCGTTTGGGGGTTAATTATCTGCAAGGGATTGGGGGATTTGGAACCCCCGGTCTGAGGAACCGGAACCTGGGGCACCTATGATTCTTGCTTTTTCGGAACTGGTTACCCGCAGTAGATGCCTCTCAGTGAACCCTACCAGCCACCGGCAACCACATAGTGGTTGCGAACGTAAGCGTGAATCAGGGGCATCCTGAAATCGACCCAGAGAGATTCCCCGTCAAACTCTGCATAGTATTTGCCATTCCCGGTAGGAACACATCCTTTACGTCGTTCATAGCAGTCAAGAATCGCGTGTTCGCCGTTCGCTACGACGTAAAGGAGAGAATTGTCAGTATGGGTCCTCCGGCCAGCGGTGTCATTCACAATGGTGCCAACTGCACCAACCAAGCCAGTGCCCCCAGACACTCCGCGTACATCTAGTGATTCGGTCATGGTCTGAGAGTCAACAATCTCGATCAAAATGGAGTTTTTTATGGCATGGCAAATGTCTTTTAACGCATTACCCAGATTCGAGCCACTACTCGCTCGTACCAGTCTATGGTCTTTGTCAAAAAGCACAACCTCATCGGTCGTTTGCGATTCTTGTGTGTGCGACTCGTAGGACGTAGTCGTGGTAGTGATTACCTTAGCGTCCAAGATGTAATCGCTTTTCTCCTTTTCTGTCGTGAAGCTGGTATTGGGGCACTCTTTTTGTAAAGGCTTCCCGATGTCCTTGGCATAAATGGTGGATTCATCACTGAGATAAATCTTCTTCTCATTTGTTTGAGCCAGAAGCGGCCTCTGGTTCATGGCTGCAAGGAACGCTAGTAGGCTGAGAGTCGCAATGCCGGTCATCATGCGGGAACACCGATTATCGACCCCATACAAAGATGTGAACAGACTGGTAGTTAGAGACACTTTCATCGCCCAAAAACCTCCCCTATTGCAAGAATGAAGCAGAATACCACTTCTGAATCGAGAGCTTGGGAAGTCTTACCTCTTCTGCGACATCTAGGCACCGGGAGGAGGCATAGCCTGTTGTGGGAGCGGCTCAGTTTTCATTCATCCAGTTACATCGAATTTGGATACCTCTCGATGAAATTGAGGGCACCGGATTTGTGTAGGGGTTCAAATTCTCAAAACCTTGTGGCACCCGGCGATCTAGTCGGGGTCGGGATTGTCGGTTTGGGGGTCGATGTTGAGTTGTTGGCATTTTTTGTAAAGGTGGCTGCGTTCGAGGCCGAGGGCGCGGGCGGTGCGGGCCATGTTTCTTTGGTGGCGGTCGAGCTCGGCGAGCACTACCTGGCGTTCGTAGGCGAGTAGGCGGGCAGAGAGTGGGCCATCGGTGAGTGGACCTTCGCCTGCGGAGATGGTTGTGGCTGAGCCGTGTGTTGCCGATTTGGCGATGGGGAGGGCCTGGCGGACGGCTTCGGCGTCGATGGGGCCGTCGGCGAGGAGGAGGAGGCGTTCGACGGCGTTGCGGAGTTCGCGGATGTTGCCGGGCCAGGTGTAGCTGGCGAGGGCGGCGATGGCCTCGGGGGTAAAGGGGACGGGCTTCCAGCCGTTCTGCTGGCTGACCTGGCGGGCGAAGTGGTCAATGAGGGCGGGGAGATCTTCGAGGCGGCGGCGGAGTGGGGGCAGCTCGACGGGGAAGACGACGACGCGGTGGTAGAGGTCGCGGCGGAAGGTGCCGGACTCGACGAGTTGCTCGAGATTGCGGTGGGTGGCGACGACGACGCGGACGCTGACGGTGGTGGGTTTGCCAGAGCCGATGCGCTCGACTTCGCCCTCCTCGAGAACGCGGAGAAGTTTGGCCTGCATGGCGAGGGGCATGTCGCCGATTTCGTCGAGAAATAGGGTCCCGCGGTGGGCCTGTTCAAATTTACCGGTGTGGCGCTGTGCGGCTCCTGTGAAGGAGCCTTTTTCGTGGCCGAAGAGTTCGCTCTCGATGAGCTCGGCGGGGACGGCGGCGCAGTTCAAAGTGACGAAGGGGCCGTTGGCGCGGGGGCTTTTTTCGTGGAGGGTGCGGGCGACGAGTTCTTTGCCGGTGCCGGTTTCGCCGTAGATGCAGACGCGGGATTCGCTGGAGGCGACGCGCTCGATCTGGGCGAAGAGGCGGCGCATGATTTCGCTGGAGTAGACGAGGGTGTGTTTGCCGACGCGGGCGCGGAGGTCGTGATTTTCGTGTTCGAGGCGGGTAAGCTTCCAGGCGTTTTCGACGGTGACGAGGAGTTTTTCGGTGGAGAGGGGTTTTTCGAGGAAGTCGAGCGCGCCCAGACGGGTGGCGCGGACGGCCATTTCGATGTGGGCCTGGCCGCTCATCATGACGACGGGGGTGGTGACGCCGGCGGCTTTGAGATCTTCAAGGAGTGCGAGGCCGTCGCGGCGGGGCATGACGACGTCGGAGAGGATGAGGTCGAAGGGTTCGGAGCGGGCGAGCTCGAGGGCGCGGGCGGCGTTGTCGCAGACGGTGGCCTCGTGACCGGCGAGGCGGAAGGCGCGAGCGAGGGAGGCCAGGGTGTTGGCTTCGTCGTCGACGATGAGGATGTGGGCCTTCATGGGACGCTCCCGGTTTAGATTACGGCAATTCTGATGTAGCGCGGGGAAAGAGGAGGACGAAGGCGGTGCCGCCGCCGGGCTGGCTGTGAACGGAGATGGTGGCGTGGTGGTCGGCGACGACCGATTGGACGATGGCGAGCCCGAGGCCGGTGCCGTGCTGTTTGGTGGTGTAGTAGGGGGTGAAAAGGCGGTCGCACTCCTCGGGAGTGAGCCCCGAGCCGGTGTCGGCGACGCGGATTTCGATTTTATCGCCAAGAGCCTGGGCGGACAGGGTGAGGATGCCGGGGCTTTCGTTCAGTGAGTCGGTTGCGTCCATGGCGTCCATGGCGTTCAAGACTAGATTGCTGAGGGCGCGGTGGAGCATTTCGGGGTCGGCGTCGATGAAGAGCGGCTCGGTGGGGAAGTTGAGGTTGCAGGTGATGTTGGTGTCTGAATTGGTTGCGCCGTAGAGCTGGGCGACGCGGGTGAGGGCGGCTGCGGCGTCGATGCGTTCGAGCTGAGGGGCGGGCATGCGGCTGAATTCGCTGAAGCGGCCGATGATGGTTTTGAGGTTGGCGATCTCTGAGCTGAGGGTTTGGGTGGATTCTCGGAAGACTTCGTCGAACTCCTCTTCTGAGTGGGAGCGGGCGCGGACGAGATTTTCGACGGTGATCTGGAGGGGGAAGAGGGGATTTTTGAGTTCGTGGGCGAGGCGGCGGGCGAGTTCGCGCCAGGCGGCGACGCGTTCGCTCTGGATGAGGCGTTCGCGCTGGGAGGCGAGCTCGGTGGTCATGTGGTTGAAGCTGCGGGCGAGGGTGGCGACTTCATCGCGGCTGCGGGCGGTGCCGGAGATGGGAACGCGGACATCCCAGTTGCCGAGGGCGACCTCTTCTGCGGCGCGGGCGAGCTGCTCGATGGGGCGGGAGACGCGGACGGCGATGGCCAGGCTGATGGCGATGGTGATGAGGATGCCGACGGCGGCAACGGTGTAGGCGATGGCGCGGATGTGCTGCTGGGCCTGGACCATGGCGCGGCGGGAGGCGGCGACGACGAGGACCGCCATGACCTGACCGGTGGCGCTTTTGAGGGGGAGGACGGTGGCGCTGACGGAGTCTTCGCGGTGAGGGGTGAGGTAGAGCAGGGCTGTCGATTGCAGGCCGGAGTGCTGGGCTAATTCGATGAGGGGCTGGTAGCGGGCGGCGCTGGGGACCTGGCCGTTGATGCCGAGGAGGCGGCTGGGTTGGAAAGCGCCGGATGCGTCGGCTGTGGGGTCGGGGCTGGTGTAGAGATAGGCCTCGATGCCGGCGGGGGTGGGCAGATCGGCGAGGAACTGCTGGTCGAGGCGTTTGCCGCCGAGGAGCTTGACGCTGGGGGCACCGTGGACGGGACGGAGAGCGAAGATGCCGAGGGCGCTGGCCTGGTCGGGGAGATCTTCGCGCTTGATGAAGGTGGAAGCTGGGGCGAGGCTGGCGGCGGGTTCGGGGTATCCGAAGCGGGCCGGCCACTGGGCGGAGCTGACGATGGTGCTGTCGGGGGCGAGGATTTCGAGGAAGTCGAGCTGGGATTCTGTGGCGCGGGTCTGGGCTTCGGTGAGGTAAAGGGAGGCGGCGGAGGTGCCGGAATTTTCGGGCGCATCGGGGGATTCGGCGAGGTCGCGGGCGATGTTGCGGATGCGTTCGGAGGCGGCGAGGCGGTCCATTTCTGCGGCGACTTCGGCGGAGCGGTGCTGAAATTCGCGCTGGAACTGGGTGACGAGGAGGGTGGTCTTTTCCTGGTCCTGCTGATCAAAGACCTGGCGGACGCGGAGGAGGACGGCAAAGGTGACAGCGGCGACTGAGGCCGCGACGGTGAGCGAGAAGAGGAGGAGGAGCTTTTGACGGAGGGACATGCTCAGGTTCAGCGTCATGGCACGCGCTCCGGATTCAGTGGGGCAGGCGTGGTGTCGGCGAGGCTGGCGTTGGCTAAATCCGGGAGCCCATCGGAATCGAGGTGGAGGTCGCGGAGGCGGCTGGAGGCGGCCCAGGCGCGGGGGAGGAAGAGAAGCGGGATGACGGCGTGCTGGGCGAGGAAGTCGTGCTCGGCCTTGAAGGCAATGCCGGGTTCGGTTGTGGCGATGGGGGTGTTGAGGCCAAGGTCGTGGAGGAGCCATTCGAGGGTGGCGGCGGGGGTGGCGGCGGCGACGGGGAGGGTGCGGAGGACGAGGTCGGCGCGCTGGGTGACGTTGGGGCCGGTGATGAGGGGGACGACTTTGACAGAGAAGCCGGCGTCGTGGAGGTTGAGAGCCAGGCGCTGGGCGGCGAGTTGCATGGGGGCTGAGGCTTCGGCGGCGAGGGTGAGGGGTGGCGGGGTGAGGCCGCCGCGCTCGGCCTGTGCGCGTGGGAGGTCGCGTTCAGCAGGAAAGAGGAAGCTGTAGCCGGAGATGGTGGCGGGGAGAAGGCTGGCGGTGATTTCGGCCTGCTTTTGGAAGATGACCTGCTGGAGGGCGGCGCGGTCGACGGCGAGTGCGATGGCGGCGCGGAGCTGAGGGGCGAGGGCAGGGTTATTGACCTGGAGGGCGAGCAGAGAGATGGCGGGGGACTGAGTGATGCGGAGTTGCTGCTGGCGGGCGGCGCGGATTTCGCCGGGGGGGATTTCGACGAGGTCGGTTTTGCCCTGGGCGAGGTCGGGCCAGGAATCCCGATTGGTTTTGTGGATGGAGAATTCGAGGGCGTCGGCGAAGGGGCGGCCCTGCCAGGCGTCGTCGTTGGCCTGGAGATGGAGGGCGGTGGGGGTGGATTCCTTGACGCGGTAGGGGCCGGTGCCAATGAGGGGCTGGGAGGTGGAGTTGTCTCCAGGAGAGATTTGGCGGATGAGGAACTCCGGGCGGGCGAGAATGGCGGGCAAGTTGGGCATGGGGGAGTCGCTGGTGAATACGACGGACTGGCCGGCGATGTGGAGAGCCGCTTGTCCAGACCAGGGGCAGGCGGTGAGGCGGCAGGATTGGTTGAGGGAGGTGACGACGGCGAGGGCGTTGAGCGGGGAGCCGTCATGAAAAAGGACGGCGGGGCGGAGCCAGAACTGCCAGCGGTGGTTGTTGTTTTCGCTGGTCCAGCGGAGCGCCAGGGCGGGTTGGATGCCGTTTTGCGCGCTGGACAGAGTGAGGCCGTCGAGCACGAGATGGAGGGCAGAGCCGCCGGGGGACTGGAGCGGATCGGATTCGACGGCAACTCGAATTGTGCCGCCGTAGTGGGGGCGGGTGCGGGCCTGGGCTGCTGGCACGAAGAGGCTGGCCGCGAGGAGCAGGGCGAAAAGGCGGCTAGGGGCAGAGAGCGGAAACACGGTCCACCTCCCATTCTGTGGCGTTTTTGCGGAGGATAACGAGGGCGCTGGTGCCGTCGGGGGCGGTCGCAAGGGCGGTGACGGTGCCGCCGAGTTCGAGTGGGACGCTGGCGGGGACGGCTTCGAGGGCGGGGAATTCGTAGGCGCGGAGGCTGTCGTTTTCTGCTTCGCCGGAGGTGGAGGCGAGGACCTGGGTGCCGGAGCCGCAGCCGGAGCGGATGGCGGCGAAGTCGCTGCCCCAGTCGCGAGCGCCGGTGACGGGCCTGAGGCTGTTGCCGTCGAGGAGCTGGAGCCTGCCGTCGATGCCGCCGAGCAGAAGTCTGGGGCCGGGCAGGGCGGTGATGGAGTAGAAGGGAGCCGGATCGGAAGCCGGGCTGGGGGTGAGGACGCCGGTGAAGAAGTTGCGGCCGGGGTTGTAGAAGGCCCGTAGTTGGGTGCTCTCGGCGGCGGAGATGTTGCTGGAGTTGACCGGCCAGGGGTCGTCGGACTCGTGGCAGTGGATGGTCCATTCGGCAGGGGAGACCAGTTTACCTTCGCATTGGGTGTTGGCGGTGAAGGCGGTGAAGCCGTCGGGGATGGGCATAAGCAGACCGCGGGGGTCGCGGGACTGGATTGAGTGGCGGCTGAGTTCGACGCGCTTCTCTTCGTGCCAGCCGCTGGGGGTAATCGCTTCGATGGCGATCGCTTCCCTTTCGAGAAGAATCAGGCCGTTGGGGGTTTCGAGGGCGGCGAGGATGGGTGAGGCCGCTGCATCAGCTGAACTCCAGAGGACTTTGCGGGTGAGGATCAGGCCAGCTTCGTGGGCCGGGGCTCCTGGGGTTTCCCGGTCAAACGGGACCATGGCGTACTGGGTCTGGCTGCCCTCGATGATTTCGGCGACCCAGAGGCGCTGATGGTCGGTTTCGCTGAGGGTGATGCGGATCTGGTTGGCGCTTTCGGCTCCGGCGGCCTGGACGCCGTGGGCGCGGAGGGCTTGCTCGAGGAGGCGGCGGATGGGGGGAAGTTCGGCGGCTGTAATCGAAGAGCGGTTGAGGACGGTGAGCTGGGCCTGGCCAGGGCCGAGGATTTCGGCGATGCGGGTGGCGAGGTCGGTGGCAGGTTGGTCCCAACGGCTTTGCCCGTGGCCTGCCGGTGGCAGAATGAGCGCGAGAAGCAGGCTCAAAATTGGACTCAGCAGAAGGCGGGTCGAGTTGGATTTGGAAATCATGGTTCGATCAATCATGGTTCGATCCATCATGGTTCGATCAATCATGGTTCGGCGCGCCTTCCGTGAGGTTTGGGTGGACGGTTCTAGGGTAATTGGTGAGGGCATCCCTCAGGGGCTAAAGCCCCCGGCTGGTGGGTTACTTCATGTACGGGCTAAAGCCTATACCCTTCTATGGGCCGGATGAGTTGTTGTTTGAGGTACGGGATGGAGCCCGTACCTTTCAATGAGACAGGTATTGCCAGCTTCCAGCGATTGCAGAGCTGTTGATTACAAGAACTTTAGCGAGACTGTCCTTTGGGGGTTTCTTTGGCGTCATCTGCGCTTTCGAGCTCCTGCTTGAGGGCGGGGTTGGCTGTGGCGGACTTGAAGACGTCGTTGGCGAAAAAGAATTTGCCGTCAGAGGGAACCATCATGACTTGAATCTTGTCTGAGAGCCGCTCGGCGACGATCTTGTTGATGAGCAGTGGGGATTGGTTGAGAAGCGCGGCTTCGCTCTTCATGCGTTCGGCGTTGGCCGTGGCGATGAGGCGGATGCGGTTGGCTTCGGCGTCGGCAAAGAGGTTGCGGCGTTCGAGCTCCGCTTTGCTGTCGATGACTTTGGCTTCGGCGTCGGCCTGGGCGTTTTGGATGGTGGCCTCCTTGCGGGCTTCGGCTTCGAGCTTGGACTGCTGGATCTGCTTTTCCTTGAGGGGCAGGGTGTATTGCATCGCATCGGCCTCGCCTTTGGCTTCGAGGACTTTGGACTGCGCTTCGCCCTCGGATTCCTTGACTTTGGCGACTTCCTCGGCCTCGGCCTGAAGCTCTGCGATGCGGACCTGCTTTTGCTGGATTTCGGTGGTGACGCCCATCTGGTCGTTCTCCTGCTCTTTGAGGAGCAGGCCTTCGAGGCCCTTGGCGTATTCGGCGGGGAGCTGGATGTCGCGGAGCATGACTTCCTGGACGAGGATGCCGTCTGCGGCAAGTTTGCGGGTGATGGTTTCGGCGGCTTTGGCGCGCACTTCTTCGCGGCGAGTGGAGAAGATTTCAGTGACGGTGTAGCTGGGGGCTAGTTCGCGCCAGGCGCTGGCGACGACGGGGGGAACGATTTCCTTATCGACGGGCTGTGGCAGTTGGGCTTCGACGTGGTCGAGGCGGCGGGGGTCGAGGTGGTAGCGGACGGTAATGGCGAGGCCGATGTTGAGGCCTTCGCGGGATTGGACGGTGAGGGGGGACTTCTGTTTGGGTTCCTGCTTTGATTCGGGTGAGCTTTCTTCAGTGACGCCTGCGGTGTAGATGTGGTCGCGGAGGTCGAAGGTCTTCACGGTTTCAATGAGCGGTGTGACGAAGTGGATGCCGGGGTAGAGCGTGCCGGGGACCGTGCCGCTGAACTGGCTGACGCGGACGCCGCCCATGCCGCTGGGAACGACGACGATGCTGGTGGCGATGACGGCGGGCAGGCAGGCGACGAGGGCTATGGCAAGCGGGGTACGCCAGGGAATTGAGTTGGTCTCCGAAGGGATAATGCCGCCATCGGTGAGGTTCAGGCCGTCTATTGACCTCATGAACTGGGCGCGGAGGCGAAGAATCAGGTTGGTGAGAGGGATTCCTACGGCGGTTGCGAGCAGCAGTGCTGCCGCCAGCATCAGGGCAAATTTCAGTGCGAGCATGGGTTTTCTCCGGGGTGGGTGCGCTTCTTTTTGGTGGTGACTTCGGCGCGTGAAGCGAGTACGAGCCGGGTCAAGCCTGCGAAGGTCAACTCTTCGATGAGGAGGCCGATGGCGATCTGGAGCAGGAGTGCTCCAAGTGCGCTGACGGCTTCGTTGAGCACGGTGAGCAAGGTCATGGGGGAGGCGCTTTCATTAGCGGGAGCCGCCTGTAAGGTTTTGAGTTTGGGTCTGGGTTTGAGCCGGGGCTGTCGTCGCCAGCTCGGTTGTGAGCGTGGTTTCAGAGGGTGAGGGAGTGGCGAAGAGGTGGGCGGTCTGCTGATCGGGTTGGGCGACTATCTGGACCTGGTCACCGACGGCGATGAGCGCGTAGAACTCTTCCAGATCGGCTTTGGCCATGCGGATGCAGCCGTGGGAGGCTGATTTTCCGATGGATTTGGGCTCGTTGGTGCCGTGGATGCCGTAGCCGGTTTTGCTGAGTCCCATCCAGCGGGTGCCGACGGGGTTGTTGGGGCCGGGGAGGACGGTGCGGTCGCCATGGTGGTAGGTGGGGTTGACGACGCGACGGGCGATGGTGAATGTGCCCTCGGGGCTGGGGGTGGTGGGCTTGCCGACGGCTACGGTGTAGACCTTGCGCAACTGGCCGTCTTCGACGAGGGCGAGCTTGTGGTCTTGCAGACTGACGACGATGACGCGTACTGCGATGTGGGCGGGAGCCGGAACCGGGGCGGGCGCCTGCTGCTGGCCCTGCGCTGCGAAGGTGGCTGCTGCTGCCAAAACTGTGTAAACGAAGCTCTTGATGGACCGGATGTTCATTTTCATTCCCCCGTGGCTTGAATGCCTTTGACCGGGAGTAGTGCAAGACATTGGCCAAACTTTTCCAATTGAAAACAAAGGGGTTAGTGGATTTTCAGGGATGTGTCTTGTGGCAGCCGAAACACGGTGTGGTTGAGCTGACACAGTTTTCGGAGGGGAGGAACATACAGCGGACCGGGAGTGAAGCGGAGTACTGGAATGACCGATAGACAGGTAGGGGCAAGGGCCAAATATCGAGGGACTCCCCTCCCAACCAGCCTTTGACTGCTCTTGGTGCTGTCTGAAAGGTCTCTGTGATTGACGTGTGTTTGCTGCAAGCTACCGCTGGCGCAACGGTTCGCCGTATGCGCTCGCTGTTCTCTGGTATTTGCCAGATTGCGGTGATTGCATTGCCGGTTTCAGCAGTGGCGCAGTCGATCGCCTTTACGGGAGCGCAAACGCAGGTCATCACCGCTGCTGCGAATCTGAGCAGCCCCTACGGTGTGGCTGTGGATGCATACGGCAATGTCTACGTGGCAGACACGGGGAATAGCCAGGTGGTGAAATTTGGGGTTGGCGGGGCGCTGCCGACGACGGTAGGAGCGGGCCTGAGTTTTCCCAGCGGCGTGGCGGTGGATGCGGCGGGCAATGTGTATATTGCCGATACAGGCAACAGCCGGGTGGTCAGAGTTCCAGTGGGCGGCGGGGCGCAGACTACAGTCGGGAGTGGTTTCAGCTACCCGAGTGGAGTTGCGGTAGACCCTGGCGGCAACATCATCGTGGCTGACACAAACCACAACCGGGTCATGCTGGTGCAGGCGCCGCCTTCAGTATCTGCGCCGACGTTGATCATGGGCGGTTTGAGCTATCCGGAGACCGCAGTCTACGATCCGCCGACGGGTGGTTACCTGATTGCGGATTCGGGAAACAACCGGGTGCTGAGCGTGAATGGCAACCAGGTATCGGTGGTCGGCAGCAGCTTCAATTACCCGTCTGGCGTGGCCGTGGACAATATTGGCAACATTTATGTGGCTGATAGCGGGAATGGCCAGGTGGTAGAGGTGCCGTGGAGCGGCGGGACGCAATACGCAATTGGTTCGGGATTCGGCACTCCTGCGGCCCTTGCTCTTGATGGCAACGGAAACCTGTATGTTGCCGACTCGAGCGCGAATACCGTGATGCAGGAAATGATGAGCTCGGTGCGGTTTGCCGGCGGGAACGCATGCCCAGGCTATGGGTGCTCGGGTGGGGCCGCGACGCTGAACTTCCGGCTGACGAATGCGCACAACTACGACTCGGTGAAGACGCTGACCGGGGGCGCTCTGCATGGCGACTTCTATCTGAGCTCGCCTTTGGCATGCACTGCGCCGGTAAGTGGAACTTCGACGTGCACATCGCAAGTCTCGTTCTATCCCCTGCTGCCCGGGCTGCGGGCGGGTGCCTTCCAGATTGGGTTGAATGGGACGACGCTGGTTTCGGTGCCGCTGTACGGGATTGGGCAGGGACCACTGATCGCCTTCACGTCGAGCGCGCAGACTTCGCTGGCAAACACCGTGCCGGCTGCGGATGTAGCCGTGGATGGCGCGGGCAATGTGTTTTACGCTTCACCGACTGCGAAGGCAGTGTACGAATTACCTGCGGGTGGTGGTGCGCCGATCAGTCTTGGAGGGGTTAGCTGGAACAGCCCTTCGAGCCTGGCGGTGGATGGAGCTGGCAACCTGTACGTAGCCGACACAGGGCTCGGTGCGGTGATGAAGTACATGAATCCAGTCAAGAGCAGTGTTTACAACGATCTCTCGACGGGGAGCTTTCCTCAACCGACGGCGGTAACCGTGGATGGTGCTGGGAATGTGTATGTTGTGGATGGGCAAAAGGGATTGATCAAGATTCCATTTGTGGGCGGACTGCCAATTTCTCTGAATCCGGCTTTGCGGGGCAGCGGAATGGCTGTCGATGGGGCGGGAAACATCTTCATCGTCAACAGCCCGAATGTGATTGAGCTACCTGCGGGCGGGGGCGCACCGGTCAACATCGGGACCGGGTTGAACTCGCCATCGAAGGTGGCGGTGGACGCAGCGGGCGACGTGTACATTACGGATTCCGGTAATGGCCGCATTGTCGAAGTGCTGCCGGGGGGTGGCCAGATCACAGTGGGTACAAATCTGACTGACCCGGTCGGGCTGGCGGTGGACGGCACCGGGGACGTCTTCACCTCAGATGAAAGCACCTACGAGCTCTGGAAGATTCCGCGGTCGACGCTTCCAGCATTGAACTTCGGCTCAGCGCCGGTGGGCGTACCGAATTCGATTCCGGCGCAGGACATCAACATTCAGAACATTGGCAACCAGCCTTTGACGGTGACCAACGTGGGGGCGGCGGCAGATTTCCCGCTGGTTGCAGCGGCGGACCCGTGTACATTCCCGGGCAGCCTTGTCGCCGGGCAGGACTGCAGCCCGGCGATTGAGTTTCTGCCGGTTCAGGGCGGCAGTCTGACGGAGACGATCCTGTTTACTGACAACTCGCTCAATGTTGCGGGAGCGATTCAGTCGATTCCGGTCACGGGCTTTGGCCTCTACGCGCAGAGCATCACGTTTGGCCCGCTGCCCGGGGTGTCTTTTGGTGTCAGCCCTATCACGCTGGCGGCAACTGCTTCGAGCGGTCTCTCGGTGAGCTATAAAGTTTCAGGACCGGCGACGGTTGCAGGCAACGTGCTGACGATTACCGGCCTTGGTATCGTCACGGTGACGGCGAGTCAGGCGGGCAGCAGCATCTATGCGCCTGCGGCGAGTGTTTTGCAGTCCTTTGTGGTGGAGCCGGCCGTTGGCAGCGTTGCCCTTGGCGGGTCGAGCGGGTTCACGACCATCACATTCCTGATGAAGTCGGCAGAGGTGATTGGAAAAGTGGCCGTGGTGACGCAGGGGACTCCTGGGCAGGACTTCATCGACCTTGGGACCGGGAATTGCCTGAGCATTGTGAAATTTGCGGCGGGTGAGACCTGCACGGTGAATATCTCCTTTACGCCGAAGGCTGCCGGTCTGCGGATGGGCGCGGTGGAGATCTTTGATTTGTCTGGCAGCCTGATCGCGACGCAGTACGTGCAGGGAATTGGAACTGCGGCACTGGCGGGATTCCTGCCTGCAGTGCAAAAGTCGGTGACGTACAGCGGAAGTTACCCAATCGGGTACTTTCCTGGAGTGAACAAGATCGCTGTCGATGCGACGGGGGATATGTATGTTTCCTGGATCAGCACGGGGTCAGTGATTGGTGGCGTGGAGATGATTCCCGCCGTCTTGAATGGTTTTTCGACACCGGTGCCGATCACGTTCAATGTCAACGGACTGGGTCTGGGCGACGTGCCAGCAGATCTGGCAGTGGATGGCGCGGGCAACCTGTTTGTACTCGACGGTGGAAGGGTCTTTGAAAAGCATGCGGCGGGCGGGCCGGACACGATTGTGGGAACCAATATCAACAATGCCGCCGGGGTGGCGGTGGATGGGGCCGGTACCGTCTATATTTCCTCTGGGAGTGAGGTTTTGCTGGTTCCGGCAGGGGGTGGAGCGCAGACCGGGATGCAGTTCCCGTCTAATTACCCGGTTTCTGAACCGACTTCGCTGGCACTGGACAGTGTCGGCAATCTGTTCATTGCAGACTTAGGCGTGAACTGGCTGGTCGAAGTGCCGGCTAACGGGGGGCCCTCGATCAAAATTGCCAACTTGTACCCGCAGCATCCAGTCTCTCTCGCCGTGGATGTGGCCGACGATGTGTTTGTAGCGGACCCTATTCTGGGGACTGTGACGAAGTATTCCGGGGGGGCAAGTACGGCGATCAATGTGGGTGGCTTCTCTGCCCCGAATGGACTTGCGGTGGACAGCCTGGGCAATCTTTTTGTTGCCGACTCTGCCCAGATCAGGCAGTTTGCGTATGGCCAGGCGCCGTCGCTGAGCTTTGCCAACACCGACCCATTGAGTGTGAGCATGGATAGTCCGAAGCCTCTGACGATTGAGAATATTGGCAATTATCCACTTGCGCTGAAGCTTATGACGACGGGCTCTGATTTTCCGCATGACGCATCTGGCAATAGCTGTGTTATCGGCGGGAGCATCGCTGTCGGGCAATCCTGCATTGTGAACCTGGACTTCAAGCCGGGTTCGGCTGGGCAGAAGTCGGAGAGCCTTGGCTTCAGCATGCAGTTGGACGCCTATACCCTCTCTTCTCAAACGGTGGCACTGAGCGGCCTGGGCCGGACGGTGCAGACGATCAACTTCGCGGCGCCTCCGACGGGGCTGGTGTACTCGCCGGGGGCTACGGTTAACCTGAATGCGACGGGAGGAGCTTCCGGCAATCCGGTCACATTTTCCGTTTTCGCCTTGAGCGGTGGCGGAGCGACGGTGAACGGGAATGTGCTCAGCAACATCTCCGCTGGAACCATTCAGATTACGGCCAACCAGGCAGGCAGCAACACTTATGCAACAGCCGCACCAGTGATCCGCTACCTAACGGTTGGCAAAGCCACGCCGACGCTGACCTGGGCGACACCGGCGGCGATCGCTTACGGGACACTGCTGAGCGCCACCCAGTTGAATGCCAGTTCCGGGGATATCGCGGGGGAATTCAGCTATTCGCCGGGGGTTGATTATCCACTGACCACCGGGACGCATACGTTGACGGTGAGTTTCACTCCTACGGACCAGGTGGATTACGTAACGGCAAATCGGAGTGTTTTGATTACGGTGGTCAAGGCGACGCCCAGTGTCGCCTGGCCTGCACCGGACGCAATCACCTATGGCACCCTGCTCAGCTCGATTCAATTGAACGCAACTTCAGCGGTGCTGGGAACGTACGCGTATTCCCCTTCAGCTGGAACGAAACTTACCGGGGGGAATAAGTCACTTTCCGTTAAGTTCACACCGACAGATAACGCGGACTACGTGGCGACCATTGCGTCTACATCCATCGTTGTCAACCCGGCCCTGCCACTTGTCACGTGGCCGACGCCTGCTGCTATCACCTATGGCAAGGCATTGACGACGACTCAGCTCAACGCGACAGCCAACGTAGCCGGAACCTTCACCTACACCCCGGCGTTGGGAGCTTTGATCCCGGCCGGACCCCAGACGCTCACCGTCAGATTTGTGCCGGCAGATAGTACCGATTATGTCGTTCAAACAGCTTCAGTTCAGATCGTAGTGAACAAGGCCACACCGACAATAAGCTGGGCCGCGCCAGGCGCGATCAGCTATGGAACGCTGTTGAGCTCCACGCAGGATAACGCTACGGCTTCGGTTCCGGGCACTTTTGCCTACTCGTCGATTCCAGCCACGACGCCTCTGCCGGCAGGCATTCAGACGCTGACGGCCACATTTACCCCGACGGATACAGTTGACTACGGAACGGCACAAGCATCGGTGAAGATCATGGTCAACAAGGTACCGTTGACGCTTACTGCGGACATCTTGGCGATGACCTACGGATCCCTGCTTCCTACCTTGACCTTTACCTGTTCAGGCTTTGTCAATGGAGAGTCCTTTGCCAGTGCGGTTACCGGTATGCCTGCCTTCACAACCACGGCGAGTTCGACCGCTTTGCCCGGCTCTTATGGCATTACGATTTCCGCGGGTACGCTTGTTTCAGTGAATTACAAGCTGTCGTTCGCCGGCGGTAAGCTGACGATCAGCAAGGCGGCGCTGAATGTAGTGGCTGCGAGTGCTTCAACCACATATGGTTCAGCCTTGCCGACACTGAGCTACACGATCTCAGGATTTGTGAACAGCGATACTTTTGCGAGTTCAGCGTCGGGAGTCGCCAAGGTATCCACTGTGGCGACCGCGACGTCGGCCGCCGGAACCTACCCCATTACGGTTGCGATTGGGACGCTTGCTTCTTCGAAGTACTCGTTCACACTGGTGAATGCAGTTCTGACGATCAATCAGGCGCCACTGAGTGTTACCGCGAATGGTGCCACGCGACCCTATGGCGCCGCCAATCCGACGCTGACGGGCGTGGTGGCCGGTAATCTTCCAGGCGATTTTTTGACAATCACCTACACGGTCAACGCCAACGCCACCAGCATTCCTGGCAACTATCCAATTACCCCGACCGTCACCGGAACTGCTGCGGTGAATTACAACATCCAACTGGTTCCCAGTGTGCTGGCTGTTACCCCGGCAACGCTGACCATTGCGGCGACGAATCTGACTTCGTCCTTTGGTTCTTCACTGCCAAAGTACGTTTACACGATTACGGGGTTTGCCAACACAGACACCGCCCTCACGGTAACCAGCGGCTTGCCAAAACTTACTTCAACTGCGATGAGCGGGGCGTCAGCAGGCACTTACCCAATCACGGTTGCGATGGGGACGTTCAAAGCGAATGCTAACTACATGATTGTGCTGGTGAATGGAACCCTGACCGTCCAACAAGCGCCGCTGAGGATTACGGTCAAGAGTTTGTCGCGCGCCTATGGAGCAGCCAATCCAGGGTTCAGCGGCACGGTTACAGGAATCGTCGGGTCGAATACGGTGACCGTCACCTACAGTTCAACTGCGACGGTGACGAGTCCTGTGGGCTCGACCCCAATCACGGCGGTCGTGTCGGGCGCCCACGCACTGGATTACCTGGTCACCGTGGTCCCTGGTGTGCTCACGATTACACCCGCTTCGCTGACGGTCACTGCGGCCAGTGCGACGAGCGTTTACGGATCAACGCTGCCAGCCTTTAACTACGCAATCACTGGATACCTCAACGGCGATACGGCGACTACAGCGTTTACTGGTGCTCCTGCGATCACGACGACTGCCACATCGAAGTCCGGGGTGGGCACATATGCGATTTCGCCTTCCGTTGGTACTGCACTTTCAGCGAATTATGTCTTCAAGTTCGTCCCGGCTACGTTGACGGTGACCAAGGCTGGGCTGGTCGTGACAGCGCTCAACCGGACCAAGGTTTACGGAGCGGCGCTGCCCAGCCTGGGCTATGCGATTTCAGGCTTTGTCAACGGAGACCTTCAAATCCACGCGGTAACGGGCGTGCCCAGCCTGGCCACGACTGCGACCGCGCAATCTGCAGTGGCGAGCTACCCGATTACCGTTGCGCCCGGAACGCTTGCTGCCGCCAACTACACCTTCAGCCTTGCGGCGGGCGCGCTTTCTGTGACACCCGCGACGCTGACGGTGACGGCGACGAGCGTGAACGTGACCTACAACCAGCCCATTCCGGCACTCAAGTACTCGATCGGCGGCTATGTGAACTCCGACACCTCGGCGGTGGTAAGCGGCGCGCCCGCTGAAACGACGACTGCGGTGGCGGGCTCTGGAATCGGCAGTTATCCGATCACTCTGGCGCAGGGCACTCTGACGGCGGCGAACTACAGCTTTGCGCTGAAGAACGGGACGATCACGGTGAAGGTCATCGGGACAGTCGCTACGCCTGTATTCAAGCCAGAAGCGGGCACCTACACCGGAGCGCAGAACATCACGATTACGGATGCGACGGCAGGTACGGTCTTGTATTACACGCTGGATGGGACAACGCCGACGACTGCATCAACCACATACACCGGGCCCATTGCGGTTTCAGCTTCTGCAACCGTGAAGGTCATCGGAACGCTTACGGGATACACGCAGAGCGCGGTTGCCACGGCGGCATACACGATCCAGTGAAGGTTCAGAACAGGCGCACGGGGAATCGAATTGGGAGCAATGCAGCGGAGCGGAGTTGGTGACTCTGCTCCGCTGTTTGCTCTGCTTGAATGCGGTCTGGAATCTGCGGTTGCGGATGGGTTCTAGTTGACGGTGCCGGAAACATGGCGTGGCAGAGCCCAGGCGAAGAGAACGCCGCCCGAGCTGGTGACGATGTACTGGCGGCCGTCAAGCTCGTAGGTGATGGGCGAGCTCTCCATGGATTCGCCGGTGCCGGCATGCCATAGAGTCTTGCCATCGACAGTCCTCAGGGCAAGGATGTTGCCCTCGGCGTCACCGGTGATGGTGATGCCGGAGTCGGTGGTCAGCACGCCTGCGCCAGAGCCGTCGTCGCCCACGTCGTGCGTCCAGCGAATCTTGCCGGTCTGGTAGTCGATAGCCTCAATGACGCCCTTGCCCCACAGGCCATAATCAGCGCCTGCCCAGCCATAGTTGCCATCGGCGGGCTTGGCGAAATAGAGGCTCCAGCTGGGGTGCGCATCGACGATGAAGAGGCCTGTCTTCGGGTCAAAGCTGGGTGCGCGATAGTTGGTCATGCCGCCCTCGTCGGGGGCAATGAGGCGGCCATCGGGTTTGGGTTCCTTATCGGGTATCGGAACAGGCCGGCCCTCAGAGTCCAATCCGGAGGCCCAGTTTGTGGGGCCAAAGGTGGTGGTCAGGAGGCTTTTGCCGTTGGTCCGGTCGAGGACGAAAAAGTAGCCGTTACGCGAGCTCTGCATGAGCATCTTGCGCGGCTGGCCGTGGAAATCGGCATCGACGAGGACGGGGGTTTCGACTGCGTCCCAGTCGTGGGTGTCATGGGGGGAGGCCTGAAATCCCCAGGCAAGCTTGCCGGTTTCGGGGTTGATGGCGACGATGCTGCACGTCCAGGGATCGTCGCCGGGACGGGATCCGCCGCTGAGCACGGGGGTTGGATTGCCGGTGCCCCAGTAGATCAGGTTGAGTTCCGGGTCGTAGGTGCCGGTCATCCAGGTCATGCCGCCGGTGGTGCTGTTGGGTGTGCCAGCGGGGGGAGTACTGTTCCACTGCCACTGCACTTCGCCGGTTTCCGGATCGAAGGAGCGCAGATAGCCGGTCAGGTTGTCGAAATCTCCGGAGACGCCGACGATAACGTGGGTTCGCCCGTCTTTTTGAACGATCAACGGAGACATGGTCGTCCAATAGCCCTTGGTGACGTCGGCGACTTCCTTGGACCAGCGAACCGTGCCGTCTTTGGCATTGAGCGAGATCAGATGGGCGTCGGGCGTGGTGTAGTAGAGCCAGCCTTTGATCATGGCGACGCCGCGATGTCCGATGTGCAGTCCCTGCTTTGTGGGGTGGTCGTAGTGCCAGAGCTGATGGCCAGAGCGGGCATCGACAGCCCAGATATGATCGGGCACAGAAAAGTAGAGAATGCCATCGACGAGCAGGGGTGATGCCTTGATATCGGCACCCTGGTTGGTCTGGAATGCCCAGGCCATGCTCAGATTGCCAACGTTCGCGGGCGTGATCTGAGTAAGGCTGCTGTGCCGTTTGCCGGAGTAATCGCCGTGGTAATTGGGCCAGCTGTCTGGCGCGGGGTGGAGTATCTGGCCAATTTCAAGGTTCTGTGCGGCCAGCGAAACGGGCCCAAGCATTAATAAAGCGGCCAGGGCCGTCGCGGGTTGAATCAGTCTCATCGGTAGGCTCCAGTGCTCTTGTTCCTATTGCCCATGGGCAGCCGCGGCGGCGGTTGATGGAGCCAGGGGAAGTGTCCACGCAAACATGACGCCTCCACTCCCGGTGAGGATGTACTGGCGTCCGTCCAGAACGTAGGTAATCGGCGAGGTCTGCATGGACGCGCCGAGACCGGCATGCCACAGGGTCTTGCCGTCGGCGGTATCAAGCGCAAGGATATTGCCGTGACCGTCGCCAGTGAAAGTTACGCCGGAGTCAGTGGTGAGTACGCCGGCGCCTGATCCACCTTTGCCAACTTCATGGCTCCAGCGGATCTTGCCTGTCTGATAGTCGATGGCCTCAATCACACCCTTGCCCCAGAGACCGTAATCGCCGCCGGCCCAGCCATAGTTTCCGTCTGCGGGCTTTGAGAAGTAGACGCTCCAGCTGGGATGGGCGTCGACAATGAATAGACCAGTCTTCGGGTCGAAGCTTGGAGAGCGGTAGTTGGTGAGGCCACCCTCATCGGGCGCGATGAGACGACCGTCTGGCTTGGGTTCCTTGTCGGGGTTGGGAATTGGCCTGCCGTCCTTGTCGATGCCGGTGGCCCAGTTGGTGGGGCCGAAGGGGACAGTGAGCAGGCTCTTGCCGTTGGTCCGGTCGAGAACGAAGAAGTAGCCATTGCGCGAGGCCTGCATGAGCATCTTGCGCGGTTGGCCGTGGAAGTCAGCATCAACCAGAACCGGGATTTCGACAGCGTCCCAGTCGTGAGTGTCGTGGGGGGAGGCAACGAATCCCCAGACCAGTTTGCCGGTATCAGGATTGAGAGCGACGATACTGCAGGTCCAGGGGTCATCGCCGGGACGGCCAGAGCCTGCGAGAACAGGGGTGGGATTTCCAGTACCCCAGTAGAGCAGATTGAGATCCGGATCGTAGGTTCCGGTAATCCAGGTTGTGCCGCCGGTCGTCGCATTGGGGGTATTGGAGGGCGGAGTAGCGTCCCATTCCCACTGGAGCGCGCCTGTCTCGGGGTCGAAGGAGCGGAGGAGGCCGGGCAGATTGTCCAGGTCACCTCCGACACCGATGATGACGTGATTGCGCACGATGAGAGGAGCCCCGGTGGCCCAGTAGCCGAGCTTTACGTCGGCGATCGTCTTATCCCAGCGAACTGTACCGTCTTTGGCGTTGAGCGAAATGAGATGAGCGTCGGGTGTCGAGAAGTACAGCCAGCCCTTGTAGATGGCTACGCCGCGGTGGCCAATGTGGTCACCCTCTTTGGTGGGGTGGTTGAAGTGCCAGAGTTGATGGCCAGAGCGGGCGTCCACGGCCCAGATGTTGTCAGGCACGGTGAAGTAGAGGACGCCATCGACCAGAAGCGGCGAGGACTTGATGTCGGCCTCCTGCCGGGTCTGGAAGGCCCAGGCAAGACCGAGGTTTTCGACATTGCCCGGTGTGATCTGGGTCAACTTGCTATGACGCATTCCGGTGTAGTCGCCGTGGTATGCGGGCCAGGTATCAGGTGCAGGATTCTGAAACTGCGCAGGATCGAGATTCTGCGCCTGCAGGAAGGATGGCCCGGCTGCCAGCGTCAGAAGTCCACAAGCGAGTCCACAAGCGGCAATAACCTGGGTGAATCGTGACAACTTCATTTTGGAGATAACCTCTCGGGACAAATTCATTTCATTTCTCGAAGCACTTCAACGACGGGTGCCGGTTTCATCGCAGGGTCTGCAGATAGGCCATCAGGTTGTGGATGTCGTCATCGGTGTACTTGGGGAACATCTCAACGTGGGCATCAACAGGGGAATCAACCTTGTACTGCACGTTTTCGATTGACCAGGAGTGATAAACACCATCGGCATCGCGGAGGCCAACCGTAAATTCATCGAGATAGGCCAGTTTTCCGGCAATCGTCTTGCCGTCGCGGGTGGTCACGGCTACCTTGCTGAGAACATCACGCGGGTAGAGCATGCGCATTTCGAGTTCGAGACCCTTGAGCTTGCTGGCGATGCCGGCGAGGTCTCCCGTAGGCGAGTGGCATTTGGAGCAGGTGCCCGCGCCCTCGAAGAACTTCTTGCCTTGTTCGACGTTTCCGGTCTGCAGATCGGCAACATCGACTCCGCGGCGACCACCCTTCTGGGCATCGGCTGCTACGACACGGGCGCGGATGAAGGCGACGAGGGAGCGCAGCTCGGGAGTTGCAAAGGGAAAGGGAGGCATCTTCTTTTCGATGCGTCCCTCGTGGATGACGGCCATGATCTGGTCGCCGGTCTTGTCACCGAGGACGAGCTTGGAGCGCGTGAGGTCGGGGCCAGTTTCGCCGCCCATAGCATCGCGGCCGTGGCAGAAGGCGCAGCTCTGTTGAAAGAGCACCTCTCCCTGTTTGGCAGCAGAGGCATCCGTCGCCGGGGCAGGAGCCTGTGCAGCAGCGGCGGCCTGCACGGGTGGCTGAATGGAAGAAAAAGCCAGTGCCACCAGCGAGAAGACAAAAATACAACCAAGAAGAAGGCGTTGCTTGAGCAGGTGAGTTGTCATCCGAATTAAAGCGCTCCACTCATGTCTCGCCGATATTGAACCGGCGAAAGAAAATTCATTCAGGATTTCTGAACAGGCGAATCCGATTGCTTGCGAAACCAGGCTGGAAAGAAAGCGTTATCCGGTCGATCGGGGAACGAATTCCGCTTCCATCCATTCCATTTTCCGTTCGTGCTGGAACAGGTCTGATACCGGAATGCGAACCAGTATAGCGTCTCAGAATCATGTTGCGAAAGTCGCTTAAATCTCTGGTTTCAATTTCAATTCAAACAGCAAATGTGCGGGGGCTCTCGCTATACTGTTTCGGAGCCGAGTAGATTGAGTGCCGGGGAATCCATGCAAGATGGGATGAGCCGAGGAGCCAGGCGGTTGAGGCCGCAGGGCGATTTCCATAGAGGTATCAGAAGCTTCCCGGGGGTTAGATGAAGTACAAGTCAAAGCGCGCTGCCCTGGCAGGCGTGGGTTTGCTGGGTTTGCTGTTTTCTGTCGGTTGCCGGCAGGACATGCATAACCAGCCCAAGTTCATTCCGCAACGCCATTCTGCATTTTTTGAGGATGGCCGATCAGCACGGCCCAAGGTGCCGGGCACGGTTTCGCGTTCTGAACCGGTTGAGGATGGGTATTTCTACACCGGCCTGATCAATGGCGCCGAAGGAAATGTTTTGCCGTTTGCGGCGAATCTTGCGGTGCTGATGCGGGGCCAAGAGCGCTTTAACATCTACTGCACGCCCTGCCACTCACGGGTTGGAAACGGGATGGGCGCCATTGTTGGACGAGGCTACAAAGCGGCCGGAAATTTTCAGGGTACCCGTCTGAGACAGGCTCCGCTGGGCCACTTTTTCTTTGTGATGTCGCACGGTTACGGGGCGATGCCGAGCTACCGGGTGGAGCTGGCACCGGAAGACCGTTGGGCGATTGCCGCATACATTCGCGCGCTTCAATTGAGCCAGAATGCGACCCGTGCGGATGTTCCCAGCGGCGCAAAGATCACAACGGTGAAGGATCTTCTTGAGAAGGCAAGCTACTCGAAGAATTTTCTGGATTCATGGGGGGTTTCAGCAGACGACGACATGTCGCCGGAGGTTGTGGCGATTGCAGCAGCTTCACCGGTAGCCGCACCGCCGGCAGAGATGAAAGCGGCAGCTGAGCCGGCTGCAAAGAAAGCAGTTGCAACCGCGCAGTCAAAGGATGCCCAGGCCGGCAGCGGCAAGCAGCTGGTGGCGGTAGCGGAAATTCATGCACCTGCTGCTCACAAGGGCGACGCGGAGCATGGCAAGGTGATCTATTCGGCCAACTGCATGGTCTGCCACCAGGCTTCACGCGCCGGCATTCCGCCCATCTTCCCTTCCCTGCTGGGCATTGTGGAGACGGATGGGGAAGCGAAGGTGCGGAGGGTCGTCAGGGAAGGAGTTCCCGATGGGAAGCCGCCGATGCCGCCTCACCCGGATTTCAAAGACTCTGACTATGATGACCTGATCGCATATCTGCGAACGAAATAGAGTACGAAGCGCTGTTCATGTCTTCGCACTGCAAAGGAAAGGGCAGGCTCCAGACCGAAATGCTTCGGTGGAGCCTGCCCTTTCTTGGGGCCACAGAGAGTCGTCTGCTGCGGCTTAGACCCACCAGGCGGCGGCGGGCTGCTCTTTGAGGACGATTTCGTTGAGGAACTGTGCGGCTCGGCTGAGACCCTCGTCGGGCGAGAGCAGGCTGTCTTCATGCTCGATTGAAAGAACGTCGTCGTAGCCGAACATGCGCAGGGTAGAGACGAATTCCTTCCACCATTCGGCGCCGTGGCCGTATCCGCAGGTTCTGAATATCCAGCCGCGGTTGCGCTCATCGGTGTAGGGTTTGGTGTCGAGTACGCCGGTGCGCGTGAGATTTGTAGGATACATCTGGGTGTCTTTGGCGTGGACGTGGAAGATGGCATCGCCGAGGACGCGAATGGCGGCGATGGGATCAATTCCCTGCCAGAACATGTGGCTGGGGTCGTAGTTGCATCCGATGGCAGGCCCGGCGATGGATCTGAGCCGCAGCATGGTCTCGGGGCTGTAGACGACGAAGCCGGGATGCATTTCGATGGCGATGCGGATGCCATGATCGGCAGCCAGCCGGGCGCGCTCAACCCAGTAGGGCTCGACGACCTTGTCCCACTGCCATGCAAGAACGTCAAGATATTCGGGCGGCCAGGGGCAGGTGACCCAGTTGGGAGCCTTGGCGCCAGGCTGGTCTCCGGGGCATCCAGAGAAATCAACGACCGTTGAGACTCCCAGCTTTTCGGCAAGAAGGATGGTCTTGCGATTGACTTCCTGGGCTGCGCCGGCCTGCGCCGGGTCAGGGTGAAGCGGGTTGCTGTGGCAACTGAGCGCGCTGATCGAGAACTCGTGCTTAGCCAGCAGAGCCTTGAAGTTCTCAAGGGCAGCGGCATCTTCCAGCATGCCGAGGTCGCAATGCGCGCTGCCGGGGTAGCTGCCGGTGGCGAGCTCAACCGTGTGGATGTCGAGCGTTTTCAGTTTGGTCAAAACTGTCTCAAGCGGTAGCTGCGACAGCAGGGGGGTAAATACGCCCAGTCTCATTCCTGTTGCTCCCGTTATCAATTTTTGCCATCGTGAACTGCCGATGGGATGGTTGTGAACAGTCGATTACGCGCCGGCTGCGGTGTACTGAACCGGTTCCCATACGCTGCCAGCGCGATGGCTGCGGAGCATGGCGTCGACCAGACAGACGGAGCGGTAGCCATCCTCGAAAGTGGGCAACATCGAGGGCTTAGTTTCAGCTTTGCCCCCGGCATGAATCCATCCGTAGGCGTCGCGCATGAGATTGCAGAAGGCGTCTGCCCAGGATTCCTGATGGCCGCCGGGCAGGTGGGTGTAGCGGAGGGCCTCTTCTGAAACCAGCGAAGGGTCTTTAGCCAGCAGGGCGTTGGCGCGGTTGTAGTGACCAATCCACAGCTCGTTCTGTTGCTCCTGCTTCCATTTCAGCGACAATTTGCGGCCGTTGACCTCAAGCACCAGATCATTCTTGTGGCCGGGCAGTACCTGGCCGACCGAGAAAGAGCCCTTGGCGCCGTTGTCAAAGCGCAACAAGACGCTGGCCAGGTCTTCTGACTGCACGTTGACGGCTTGGCGATCGGCACCGCCCTTGGTCGAGAATGCCTCTGCCGAGGCTCCGGCCGAGTAGCGCACCGGGATGACGGTGGTGAGGTCAGCGAGGACAGAGACGATCTTGAGGCCGGAGACATGCTCGGCGAGGTCGCACCAGTGGGAGCCGATATCTCCCAGAGCCGAGGTGGCTCCGCCCTTGGCGGGGTCAGAGCGCCAGGAGTAGACATTGGCGTCGGCCATCCAATCCTGCAGATAGTGGCCGTGGACGAAGCTCAGGTCGCCGCTCTCGCCTTTGGCGACCATGCCGCGGGCCTGCTGGACGAGTGGGTTGCCGCGGTAGTTGAAGGTGACGACATGGGCCACGCCAGCGGCGATGGCGGCATCGCGCATCTCCCGCCCTTCGGCAGGATTGATGGCCAGGGGCTTGTCTGAAATCACGTGCTTGCCCGCAGCCAGCGCCGCCAGCGTGACCGGCAGATGCAGGTAATTGGGCGTGGTGTTGTGGATGACGTGGATGGCCGGATCGGCAATCAGATCGTGGTAGTCGCCGTAGGCCCGGTCGACCTTGTATTCGCGCGCCTTCTTGTCGGCTGACGCCTGCGAGGAACCTGCGACGGCGACGACATCCACATCGCCCAAACGGCGCACGGCATCGATGTGATGCCGGGCCACAAATCCGGGACCCACCAGTCCCATTCCAAGTCTCTTCATTGAATCCTCACCGGTTGAAGTGATTATCTTGTGCAGTACTGACCGCTTGCATTCATGGTTGAAGGGGATTTACCGGGCAGCCAGGCGGGAGTGCGAGGTTACGCTTCCTTCGGTCATGCCGAGCGCCCACCGGACGGCCTCAAAGTACATTTTGCGGATATCCGGGTCGTCCCACGACTCCTCGGTGTGTCCCAGGGTGGAGTAGAAGACGCGGCCCTTGCCGTACATCTTGCTCCAGGCCACGGGAAAGTCATGGTCGGTGCGATGGATGCGGGTGTTTTTGGGATCAAAATTGAGCTTGGAAGCATCGAGGCTGAGCAGAACGTTGACCTTATCGCGTGACCAGGACTTGGGCTGGTAAATTTCGTCGAACTTGACGAATGCCTTGGGGAAGTGGCGTACGGCGGGGAAATCGGGGTCTTCGGTGATGATGGGTGCCTGGAAGGTTGTCCAGGGGTGCTCGTCAAACCATCCGCCAATCATCTCGCCGTACTCGGGCCACTTGTAGTTGGTGTCGAGCGCAGCGTGAATTCCGATAAAGGCCTTGCCCTCATCATGGATGAACGAGAGCATGTCGGCCTTCTGGCTGTCGTCCAAATCGAGCTCAGAGGTGGTGCTGGCGAAGATGATCAGGTCGAAGTAGTTGAGATTCTTCGCATTACGGCCCAAATCCTTCTTGGTGAGCAGCTCGGTATCGGTGCGCATGGTGGTTTCCCACAGGCCGCTCTCCTTGCCGAGGTTGAAGATGGTCGCCATGGCGGTCGAGACGGAATCGTGCTCGAAGCCTTTGGTCTGCCCAATCACCAGCACATGCTTCATGTGAACCTGCTTGGATTGCGGGGCACTGGGCAGGGTTTCAAGGGAGGTGCTCTGGCTGAGCGAACTGATGGGAAGCGACAAAGCCAGACCCGTCAGGGCCAGCGAAAGCAAGAAGGAAACTCGGGTAGCGCGCACGTTCACTCCAGTGTGGTGTTGAAATATATTCCCGAATCGGGAAGCTGATTGCTTCGCAAAAAGCCGTGAGCAGGGCTGCAAGAAAAAATCGCTTTAGTCGCCGGGAATTGCCCGGACGGTCGGAAACCCGTTCAGCGCAATCCCGAGCCATTTTTCTGTTCGCAAAGGAGTCTACTCGGGTATCGCGGGGGGACGCAACCGGTGGCCACCAATGTGCGGTGTTTTCACATGGAAAGGGGCAGAAGCCACTGTTCAGGCTTGCACTGGTTCCGAGACCGGCTCCATATCGACAGCGACCTTGAGCGTGTGTGCACCGCCACCGAGGACCAGACCGCGCAGGGGGCTTACGTCGCTGTAGTCGCGGCCCCAGGCAAGAGTGACGTGGCCGTCTGAGGGGACAACGTTATTGGTTGGATCTACATCGAGCCAGCCGCTGCCGGGGCAGTAGGCAGAGACCCAGGCGTGAGATGCATCAGCACCGATGAGCCTTGGTTTGCCGGGTGGGGGATAAGTGCGAAGGTATCCGCTGACGTAGCGGGCGGCGAGATTGAGAGAGCGGAGGCAGGCGATTTGGACGTGTGCGAAATCCTGGCAAACGCCCCTGCGCTTTCTGAAGACCTCTTCGGGAGGCGTGCGCACATTCGTGACTTTTGCATCGAAGCGAAAATCTTTGAAGATGCGGGTGGTGAGGTCGCGAAGCGCCTCTGGCAAGGGCCTGCGAGGAGTAAACGACAGGCGGGCGTAGGCAGCAAACTCTGGCCGAATGCGAATGCGCGGCGACTCAAAGCCGAACTGAAAGGCTTCGAGGCCTTCGGGGCTATGGTCGGATGGAAGAGCGGCGGCGGCTTCTTCCCAGGGGAGCAGGTTGTCTGGCGCCGTGCCGGTTTGTGCCGAGAGCTTTACTTCGCTGCGGGCCTCGACCACCAGTTCCTTATGGGGCTCCTGAATGGTGAAAAAGCAGAGAGTGTTGCCGAAGAAGTCGACGCGGTCGGTTCGTGTCACCGGGGTCGGATAAATATCCAACTGGGAGTGGGCGGACTGATGGTTTGCGAGATTGCGCGGCATGAGGCACGCGACGTGATTCCCCACCGACACGGGATATTTGTATCTATACGTGGTGCGGTGGATGATCTTGTACATCATTGGCCTATGGTAACTGGCAGAGTGCGGGCGTGGCTAAAGTAGCGGCTGGATAGATTGTTGGACCAGGAGGGCAACAGGATTTCCAGTTCGCGCAGAAATCGTTCAAGCCGTGAAAGTCCCTCGGCGCCATTGGCGGCCATCGATTCGGCGGTTGCGCCCGGAAGCGGGTAGCTCAGGGTGCGCAAATCGATGGCACGCAGCAGATCTGTCGCTTCGCGCATGGCTTTCAGGTCCTCAGGAGCATGGCGGGGAAGCTTTTCATACAGCTCTTCGAGGTGGCTGAGCTGGAAGTCCAGAGACCGGGGGTTCTTCTCGTCCATCATCAACACATCGAGAAGCGCCAGGGGCTGCAAAGTTGTGTAGAATCTGCCGCGATAGGCCATGGAGCTGTCGGCGACTTCGAGCAGACACTCCAGCAGTGGCCAGTCTTCTTCGGCCAGCGGGGTGGTGACCTCGCGCAACTGGCGAGCGAGGAAGATAGCGCGTTCAAGCCGACGACCGATGCTCATGAAGAGCCAGCCAGAGCCGCGATTGATGTTTTCGCGCTCCATGCCAGAGAAGGCCGAAAGTAGCTCAAGGCAGTTGGTGAGGATTGCTGTGTATTCGAGGAACTGGGTCCCCGGTTCAAATTGCACCGAGTCGCGGAGTTTGCCGATCAGAAAGGTCATGTCTGCCGAGAGGCGCTCTCGGACGTTGCCGCCGACACGGGAAACCTCTGCGAGAGTGGACACGAGGCTGTCTGGTCTCTTGGGATCCGCCAGAAGTGAGATCAGTTCCTTTTCTAATCCGATTGCGTTCATCGCTCTGCTCCGAGCCTTCGGGAGCCGACTGTAACGAGATTCAAGGCAACCATGCAGGCGAAGGAGGCAGCTGAGTTCTGGCATGTCAGCGCGGCGAACGCGGGAGATCATGGTGCGGGCAATGCGGGCGATGTTCTCTGCCCGCTCGACATAGCGTCCCAGCCAAAAGACGTTATCCGCAACGCTGCTTGGCACGGCGCGCTGCACGCGGTTCAGGTCGATAGGCTCACCGCGTGGGCGCAGCATGCTGAATGTGTCGACCGGGCTATCCCAGAGAACCCATGCGTCTTTGCTGTGTCCGCCACGCTGCATGGAGACGACCGGGCCTCTGCCCGCACCATCGGCCGAGTCTTCGCCTTCAGCAACTCGCACCAGGCCTCCGGGGATGGCTATCCAGCCATTGCCGGTGTTGAGCACATAGGCGCGCAGAACGACGCTTCGGGAATCGAGGTGGCCGTTTTCCCAAACCGGCGCAGTCGAGAGCGTCACCTGCTCCTGGGCTACATATTCATAGGGGCGGGCGCGCATCTGGTCGGCAAATTTTCTCTTTTCCGTTGCCGGGATTTCAGCCCCAAAGACTGGCTCCATGCCGCGCGAGGGAAAGGCCGGTTTGACGACGACGGTGTCGAGATTGTTGAGCACCCAATCAAGCGCATACGACTGCCCGCACCACCAGGTGGCGACCGAGGGCAGCTTGAGCCGTTCGCCCAACAGGTGCCTGGAGAGGCCGGGCAAAAAGGGCATGACGGCTGCTGTTTCAATGACGCCACTGCCGAGGGCGTTGGCCACCTGAACGTTACCGGCAACGATGGCGTCAACCAGCCCCGGCACGCCCAGCAACGAATCGCTGCGCAGTTCGAGCGGGTCGCAGAAGCTGTCGTCAACTCTGCGGAGGATCACGTCAATCTGCTCAAGACCATCGACCGTCTTGAGATACACCGAACGATCGCGCACCGTCAGGTCTGCGCCCTCAACCAGGGTGAACCCCAGGTAACGCGCGATATAGGAGTGCTCAAAGTAGGTTTCGTTATGGGGGCCGGGCGTGAGCAGAACGATGCGCGGATTGTCCTTTTTTGACAGGCTGGTCAGAGCGTCCCGCTGGGCGCGGAAGAAAGGTGCCAGCCGCAGCACGTTCGAGGTGCGAAACAGATCCGGCAAGACATCCGAGACGATAGTGCGGTTTTCAAGCGCGTAACCGCTACCCGAGGGGGCTTGGGTGCGATCAGCCAGTACCCACCACTTGCCGTCGGGTGAGCGGGCAAGATCAACCGCAAGCATCTGCAGGTAGCTGTGCGCCGGCACAGGGACGCCGACCAGCGGCCGGAGAAATGCGGGATTCGCATACAGCAGCGCCGCGGGAAAGTGTCCTTCTGCGACAAGTCGCTGCGATCCGTAAAGGTCCTCAAGCACCAGGCTGAGGAGTTGTGCGCGCTGGATGATGCCGGCCTCAATGAAGCGCCACTCGTCGGCTGGGATGAGGAACGGAACCACATCGATCTTCCAGGGGCGATTGGCACCGAGGGGGTCGCTGTAGATGTTATAGGTGATGCCGTTTTCTCGAATGCGCCTCTCGGCACGGCCCCAGCGCCGGCCCAGCTCTTCAGGGCCAATGGCTCTGAACGACTCGATCAGGTGAGCCCAATGCAAACGCGGCGTGACGCCGTCGGACGACAGTTCGTCGTAGGCGCCTCCGTAGCGGAGTGGGGTCTGATCGAGATCGACGGTCATGGTTTGCTTTCCAAGGGCATGCCCTCAAAGGGAACAACCTGCCCGAACTTGCCCGGTTCGGGGATTCGCAGATCCAAAGTCATTGGAAACAGCGGGTTGGTCTCTTCCTGGGGCACGATGATGCTACCAAAGCTGTGGTCGTTGACGACGAAGCGCTCTTTGCGGCGCTCCGCAGCCTCGGCGGCAGTGACAGGGCGGTTAGGATAGACGCGGCCATCGGGCGGAGCGACGTAGTATGTGCAGCGGCCAATTGAACAATCGCGCCAGGTGTCGATCAGATCAAAGACCAGTGGCGCATGAATCGGCACGGTCGGGTGCAGCGCAGCTTTGAAGCGCCGTGCGCGGTAGCGTATCCCGGCAATGGCAACGCCGGGCTCACCGGTAGGAGTAAGCGGAACCCGGCGGCCGTAGCAGGAGACAACATAACGGGAAGCAGTGGAGATGCCAGAGAGCCGCACCTGCATCCGCTGCATCGACGAATCGACGCTGCGTACCGTGCTGCCGGAAACCGTCTCTTCGGCAAGCACGTTCCACGGTTCAAGAGCATGGCGCAGTTCCAGCTCCATGCCGTCGGCTTGAATGCTGCCGATTTTGGGAAAGCGGAACTCATGCTGGGCGCGGAACCAGCTCTGCTCAAAATGCAAGCCGGAGCGGGAGAGGTGAGCCAGCACTTCGCCAAGATCGCGCCACACAAAGTGGGGCAACATGAAGCGATCATGCAGCGAGGTGCCCCAGCGGATCAGTGCGCCTTCAAACGGCGTTTTCCAGAACATGGCAACCAGCGCGCGGATCAGCAGCGACTGCAAAAGGCTCATGCGCAGGTGGGGAGCCATTTCAAAGGCGCGCAGCTCCAGCAGACCGAGTTGAAGACCGAGACCCTCGGGGGGAAACATTTTGTCGATGCAAAACTCTGCCCGGTGCGAGTTGCCGGTCATATCGACCAAAAGATTTCTGAACAGCCCATCGACCACCCAGGGCGGGCAATCGTTCGGAGGCAGGTTTGCAAAAGCAACTTCCAGCTCGTAGAGAGCGTCTGTGCGGGCCTCATCCACGCGCGGATACTGGCTGGTGGGTCCGACATACATCCCGGAAAAAAGGTACGAAAGCGAAGGATGGTTCTGCCAGAAAGCAACCATGCTGCGCAGCAGGTCGGGTCGGCGCAGGAAGGGGCTATCGAGGACGGTCGCGCCGCCGATGACGATATGGCTTCCGCCTCCGGTAGCGAGATGGCCGCCGTCAAAGTGGAATTTTTCCGCAACCAGGCGATTTTTGCGCGCCTCCTCAAAGAGCAACACATGCAGCGATTCGAGCTCGTCCCAGTTGCTGGCCGGGGGCAGATTGATTTCAAGCACACCGGGGTCAGGCGTCACGCTGAAGAAGCGCAGGCGCGCATCGGCTGGCGGAGTGTAGCCCTCTACCCAGACCTTGATTCCCAGGTGAGCGCAGGTGTCTTCGACCGCAGCAACCAGGTCAAGATAGTCGGCCAGCTCTGAGGCGAATGGGAGAAAGACATGCATCCGGCCTTCGCGAGCCTGCACGCAAAGGGCGGTGCGAATCAGCACTGTAGCTGTCTCGGCGGTGCTTGAGAGCGGCGGCAGCGGATCGGGCTGGGGCTCGACTGCAAAAAGTTCTGGATGGCGCGACGGCCGGGAGGGCAGCATGGCCTTATCGGCAAAGGGCGCAGCGTCGAACTCGTAGACCAACTCATCTGGCGCGACCCAGGGAATGGCATCGGTCGAAATGCGAAAACCGATGGGTCCGTCGCCAAACATCAGTTCCAGGCGCTCTGGCCGTGGGAACCACAACTGGCTTGACCATGCCAGCTTACCGCCGGGCTGGCGACGGCGGATGGGCAGAATGTATCCGGCCGGCTCAGTGGCGTCGGCGTTGTAGGCGGAAAGGAGATTTTCGCCGCTCACCTGGAGCCTGCGTGCTAGAGCCTCGGCAAAACGCAGTGCGTCGGCGACATCATAAGTTGACAGCTCGTCTTCGCGAGGAATCAGGTCAGGGTTTTCCCAGACCGGTACGCCGTCGCTGCGCCAGTAGCAACTGAGGGCCCAGCGCGGCAACGGCTCTCCGGGATACCACTTGCCCTGGCCAAAGTGGAGCAGGGCGCTCGGAGCAACCTGGTCGCGGATGGCGCGAATCAGGTCCAGACCGCGGGTCCGCTTGATCGGCCCCAGCGCTTCGATATTCCATTGCGGGCTTTCCGGCTCGTCGATGCCGACAAAGGTCGGTTCGCCGCCCATCGTCAGCCGGACATCCTGCGCGGCCAGATCGGCGTCGACAAGGTGGGCGAGCTGCTCAACCCTGGCCCAGTCTTCTTCTGAAAAAGGTTTAGATACCCGCGGCGCTTCGTTCAATCGGCGCACGGTCATGGAATAGCTCAGTTCAACCTGAGCAGGCTCGGCCGTACCTGCGATGGGAGCGGCCTGAACCGCAGTTGGCGTGCACACGAGCGGAATGTGACCCTCGCCGGCGAGCAGGCCAGAGGTGGGGTCGAGGCCAATCCAGCCGGCACCGGGCAGATACGCTTCAGCCCAGGCATGCAATTCAGCGGAGTCTTCTACGGGTCCCGCTGGACCTTGGAGGGGCGCTACATCCGGCGCAAGCTGAATCAGATAGCCGGAGACAAATCGTGCAGCAACACCAAGATTGCGCAGGGACTGCACCAGCAGCCAGGCCGAATCGCGGCAGGAGCCTGAGCCTAACTGAAGCGACTCTTCGCAGCCCTGGACGCCGGGCTCAAGCCTGGTTACATACGAAATCCGGTCCCGAACACTGCGGTTCAATTCCAGCAGGAAGCTGACGGTTCCGGTTTTCACTTCGGCTTCTGCCTGGTGAGTTGAGGCGAATCCTTCTAGAAACGACTTCAACAGTGGACCGGGCTTATCCGGAGAGAGATACGGTTCCAGGTCTTTGCTCAACTCGGGGGCGTAAGCAAAAGGGTACTCAACGACGCCGGGGTCAAGAAAGAAGTCAAATGGATTGACCGGCGTGAGGTCGGCGACGAGATTGACATCAACCACCAAGAGGTCAGTTTTTTGCTGAAAAATCACCCGGGCAAGATGGTTGTAATGCAGATCCATCTGCCAGTTGAGCATGTGATCTGCGGGTGCGACGTCGAGCGAATAGCTGAGTATGGGGGTCCGGGAATGCGGCGCAGGGCGCAACTGTATCACCTGGGGACCGAGAGAAACCGCCTTGTCATACCGATACTGCGTCCGGTGATTCAGAGCAATCTGTATACCCATCTATCCTCTGGCGGCCCGAATCTGGAGCAGGGATCGGATCCCATTGACTATCAGCCCGCGCTGGCATTGATGTTCACTCGGAAGCCGCTACTTAAAAGCATACGTTACTATCCGCTGGGACGAAACCGGGCCTTTGCCAACGCCAGAGGTGCAGCCGATTGTGGTGAAAGATATCGCGAGGACGCGCAATGCAATCTGCCGTCGCTCTTTCCGTGTGCTCGCGGCTTCGATTCCCGAAGACCGCTTCAACACAATTGGGACTCTCCTCGAGTGAGCGGTCGTGCATCATCTCTGCCGAGAGTCCCCACTTCACTTTTTCCGCCATCATCTCATTGAATGACGCATGCATCCTGGTCTCACCGAATTCTCAACGCATGAAGGATCGACCCTTAAGGTTGCTGTCTGTGCGGCAGCAACCGATGCACTCAGAACGATGAATGCAAGAATCCGTCTCAGCGCGGGTTTCCGACTGCGTTGGCAAAACGAAGCGTCTCGGCTACGTTCCTTTGCCAGTACGGCCACTCGTGCGCGCCAGCAAACTCCTCATAGCTATGGGGAATATCCCTTGCTGCAAGCGCGCGATGCAGAGCGCGGTTGCCCTCAAGCAAGCTGTCGGCCACGCCGCAATCAAAGCGCAGCGGAGGAAGAACTGCGCGATGCCTTTCTATCCAATACAGCGCGCTCAGTTCTTCGCGAGGACTACAGCATAGGTAATCGTTCATTGGCTCTTCGACAAAGGCCTGCATCTCTGCGATATCAGTAATTGCAGAGTGCGCCGAGATCCCGGCGAACTTCGTCGCGTATTTTGCGCCGAGACGGAGAGCGCCATAGCCGCCCATCGATAGGCCGCCGATCACGATCTTCGCATTGGAGCGCAGCGCCGGTACCGCGAGACGGGCTATTGCCGGTACTTCGTCAACAATCCACTGCTCCACGTCTTCGCCCCCGGGATAGGTGAGATATCCGCTGCCGTCGCGGCCCAGCCCATCGCTCGGCATGATAATGGCCAGGGGATTGACCTCGCCGGCATCGATCATCCGCTGCGCTGTGCGGTGTACGCCAGCCTTCAAAGCCCAGGCCCAGTGACTTCCGTAGACGCCATGCAACAGGATCAACAGCATTTCAATCTTTCCCGCAGTTGGCGCCCACACAGTTGCGTCGGCACGCCGCTTGAGTGCGCTGCTTTTTACGGTAACGTGGCGCAGGCCTTCCTGTTCAAACTCAGCATTGGAAATCTCGACAGTGCGGAAGGCATTAGTCAAAGACAATCACTCCTTTGGCATTGATGCCGGCATGCATATCTGCAAAGGCCTGTTCAAGCGATGCCAGCGGATAGCGTCGTGTCACCATTTTGTCCAGCGGCAACTGCTTGCGAAGATAGAGATCAATCAATAGGGGAAAGTCGCGCTGTGGACGACACGCGCCGTACAAAGGATTGATGTAAAGCTTGTCCCATTCGAATAATTCCATATCGACAGGGACTGTCTGCTCGATGCCACTTACGCCAATTGCCGTGCCCGCGCTGCGCACCATCGCCAAAGGAGCGGAACCTAGTTCCGGGACCGCTGTGCACTCGAATGCGTAGTCGGCGCCGCGTCCTCCATTGCGCCGCTTGACTTCCTTTGCAGCCTCAAGCAGGCCTTTGTCATTGCGGTCCGCAAGCAGTGTTTCTGTGGCTCCAAACTGCTTTGCCAACTCCAGCCGTGCTGGATTGACATCAATTGCAATGACTCGCGCAGCCTTGCAATAGAGCGCACCCAGAATTGTGCTGAGGCCTACGCCACCGCATCCCAAAACGACCACGGTGCTGCCTTCTGTGACCTGTGCTGCATTCACTGCCGATCCAAATCCTGTCATGACCGCGCAGCCCATGATCGCGGCTACATCATAGGGCACGCCTTCCGGCAATGGAAGTACGGCGGCCTCTGGTACGACGGCGAGTGTGGACATCGTGCCAAGACTGAAGGAAGAGTTCATTGTGCCGCGCGGGTGGTGATAACGGTTGTCAGGAACTGTGCCGCGATTTTCGCAGATGTTCTCCTTTCCGCGTTCGCATTGAAAGCAGACGCCGCAGGGAATGGCCCAGTTGAGCATCACACGATCGCCCGGCAAAAATCGCGCCACGTCAGCGCCAACGGCCAAAACCTCACCTGCGCCCTCGTGCCCCAGTATCAGCCGCTTTCCCCATCGCAGGGAATCCCAGTCGGTGTGGCACACGCCGCTCGCTTTGATCGCAACCAGAACTTCACCTTGCTGCGGTCGGTCGATGTGGATGGTTTCAATTGCAAACGCACCACTTCCATCCGTAATTGCCGCGCGGACTTCCATGCTTTCTCCCATCAGTGATGTCCTTTCGCCTTTCGCCACGGCCAAAACGCCACCACGTATGCCAGACCAATCGAGAGCAGCGCCGTTCCTGCCCAGAACACGGCGTGCTCATTTGCCAGGACGGTGGGCGGTGGATGCTTCCACTGATACATGCCCGCACCTGTCAAGAGGACCCCATACAACGACAACATGGCGCCGATATAAAACCACACTTCAAAATGTTTTCGCATGAACTCTCCTCACCGGAACAACCATTGCAGCCACAGAAAAACCAGGGCTGCAGAGACTGCCCAGAAGACAGGCTGCTGCACAAGCGGGTACTTCTTCTGCTCGGGGTCGGCGGTGTAACCGTAGACCAGGCCGGCAAGTTCCTCAGCTGGCGCGGGCCGCGTGAACAGACTCACGCCGATGGTCACAATCAGGCATACCAGCCACGACCACAGCATGCGATAAAGATTTTCTGCCATCGGTTGCGCGTCGTTTGAGAGTGCCATGATCTGCAGAGCCGAGGGTTGAATCTGGACCCAGGCCCACATCGCAATCGACGAACCCATGCCGGCAAACAGTCCCCAGAAAGCGCCCGGACCAGTGGCTCGTTTCCATAACATGCCCAGAATCACGGTGCCAAAGAGCGGAGTCACAAAGAAACTGAATAGCGCCTGCACATAGTCCATGATGGAAGAAAAGTGCATGGCAAAATAGGCTGTGCCAATCGATACCAGCACGCCAAGCACGGTGCTCCAGCGGCCCACACTGAGGAGATCATGGTCGGTCGCCCTTAGTTTCATGAGCGGACGATAGATGTCATAGGTCCACACCGCTGAAAAGGCGCTGACATTCCCCGCCATACCCGACATGAAGCCTGCGATAAGGGCGGTGATACCCAATCCCAGCAAGCCCGGCCCGGCATAGCGAATCAGCAGCAAGGGCAGCACTTCGTTATAGGTATGCTGTCCCGCGTTGGCTGCTCCCTCGCCTACAAGGCTTAGTCCGGCGCCGGGGAGCACCGCCAGCCCTATAAGTCCCGGCAGAATCACAATCAATGGCACTGCCATTTTGAACCATGCGCCGATGATCGGAGCCATCCGCGCTGAGCGAAGATCCTTTGCCGAGAGCAGCCTCTGGACTACAAGAAAATCTGTCGTCCAATAGCCGAGTCCACCGACAAAGCCCAGCCCAAAGACAATCCCCGTCCAATGGATGCCCATGCTGTTTGACCGGAAATGCCCGAGCGTTGACCACAGGTGCAGATACTTGTCAGAGGCCGTGTTGGCAAGGATGCGGGCTTTCAAACCGCTCCATCCGCCCGTCTCAATGAGGCCGAGAATTGGAACCACCAACGCTCCGGCCCAGATAAGAAAGAACTGCAATACTTCATTGAGAATCGCTGAGCGAAGCCCGCCCATGGTGACATAGACAGCGACCGTGAGCGAAGAGACGAGAATGGAGAAATTCATATTCCATCCCAGCACCACTTGCATGACCTTTGCCATGGCAAACATGTTGATGCCACTCATGAGCACAGTCATGCCAGCAAATGAAATTGCGCACAGGGCGCGGGTTGGTTCGCCAAATCGCAGTTTCAAGTAGCCCGGCACAGAGTGCGAACGCGAGATGTAATAAAAGGGCATCATTACCAGGCCCAGAAACAGCATCGCAGGCACAGCGCCGATCCAATACCAATGCGCCGCCAGCAATCCGTATTGGTAAGCAGCCGCTGCCCAGCCCATGAGTTCGAGGGCGCCCATATTAGCCGCAAGAAAGCTGATGCCCGCAACCCAGGCAGACATCTCACGGCCCGCGAGGAAGAAGTCTTCGCTCGTATGCGTCTGCTTCCGGAGCAGGAAGCCGAGACCGAGCACGGCAGCAAAGTAGATGATGATGACGGTTGTATCGAGCCAATGGAGCGGCGTGAGGCGCGTAGCGAAAAGTGCCGCAATGATCAAGCTTTTGCCCGCACAGAGTAGAGAATTGGATTCAGCGGCGAATTGATCGTCTCGCCAACCTGCACACCAGGGCACCAACGCTCCCAATCGGCCATCTGATTCTTATTCCTCGGAGCCATCAACTGCATGTCTTCATCCATATAGATGATCGTCATTACTTCACGAGGACGGTCGGTCGTATTTGCGCCTGCGCGATGAAACGTCCATCCTGCATGGAAACTTACTTCGCCGAGATCAAAGGCGCTTTCTTCCAGGCGATAACTATGGAGAGCCTCTTTGAGAGTCATCTCGCTTTCATCGCTGATTTCAAGGTCGCGCCCTAATTGAAAGCGATGGCTTTTCTCACAGAATGCCAGCGGGCCCATCTCCATGGGCGTTGCCTGCAGCGGTATCCATGCCGTCACTGTCTTTTCCGTTGAGACGGGCCAGTAATACTGGTCTGCATGCCAGGGAGTGATGCCGCCACCTGCCTCTTTGTAGAGAGCCTGGTCATGATAGATACGCACACCAGAGGTCTCCATGAGTTGGCTTGCAATGCGGGCAAGCCTCTTGCCAAAGACAAATTCCTTGACTACTTCGGATTCCGTCCAAAGATTCATGACCTGCAGAAACGCCTTGCCATAGGTATTGCGCTGTTCCATCGGGGGCGCGTCGGCTGAGAGTTCTTTGACGCGCGAGGTAATGGCTCGGCGGTAGTGCTCCAGCAAGTCCGGCGACAGCGCATGGCGCAACTTCAGGTAGCCGTTCTCACGGTAGAACTCGATTTGCTCTGCCGAAAGAGAGAAGGGCTCGTCCAACTCGTGACGAATCACCTCGAGATTGTCTGTGTCCAACATGCGCAGTTCTCCCAGGTTCTGGAACAGTGCAGCAGTTCTAACGAATCTCCGCGTGCACTGTCAAGAGAACGCTGGACTCAGCATGTACGTGCGTCAGAGGAGTAAAAGAACCGTCAATACGATGCGGTCAAACGATTGAAAGCAACTCTATGCCACAGTCTCATCTCAGACTTGGTTAGGCAACCTGACTCCCTGAGACAAAACACTGCCTTCGGTTCAATCACCAAGCCTCAACTCCGGCTCAAATGCACTTCTTCCCCGGAGTTCAGCTCGTTCCTCAAGATGGATTGGGCAGGTTTGGAGTGTTTGCGGCCAATTGCGGAGAGCCGTATCGGCCAATAGACGAAGGTCCGTAAACAAGGTTGCCTTTGCCATGTAATTCATGTCCATGCACTGCTTCATCGGAAGCAGGATTTTATGGAAGTACTCCTCGAGCCGGTCTTCAGGGATCTCTGCCAGCAATGACTCTTCGTTGGCAAAAGCAATCGTTGCCGCGCCAGTAATGCCAGGACGACAGTTGAAAACCTCGTTCTGCTGCCCCGGGACTTTTGGGCGTGGACCCACGAGACTCATGTCGCCTCGCAGCACGTTTAAGAATTGAGGCAATTCATCGAGCTTCCAGAATCTGAGGAAGCGGCCTACCTTAGTGATTGTCGGGTCGGCGATGGTTGTAATCGCCCCCCTTCTCCCATTTGAAGAAGCCATTGTTCGGAGTTTCAGGATGGTAAACAAGGCTCCATCGCACCCAACTCTTTTTTGCAGGAATAGGGCCGGTCCCGGCGATGTAAGTCGAACCACGAGAGCCAAGACGACTAGAGCGGGCAGCAACACCGGAAGTGCCGTAACCACAATTGCGGTGTCGATGATGTGCCTGGCACGGGGTCGGAAGTCTGCTCGGCCCTCCGCGCACTATTGATTTGGATCTCCTGCAGGTTTGGACCAGCCTTCAAGCACTCCTCCAGCCACATTTTGTTTGGATCAACCTTCGAGCGACCGAAACTCGCTCCCTGACCTAGGGATTCAGGAAGCGCAGAATTTGCTCTTCATCCTTTTCACTGAGGGAGGCCCTCGTGCAGATGCCCAAATTCACCATCAGTGATTTTTCACTAGAGATGTCGGTCCACGCCTGACTCAATCGGCCGCACCCTCACCTACATTGAGTTCGCAGCGGAGAGCTTTTCGGCGGAGGTGTGGCCAGGGCGCGCATATTCACCATTGGTGATGAAACTTTGAATCATCCAGTTGGAGACGATTCGCTTGCCTACTCGGGGCCGGAATGGAAAGAGCCTTTTTCTGTCAAATCCCGCTTGTCAGAAAGCTCATCGCGCCCACTGGAGGCTCTTCCTGCACCGCTACCGTCATCTTCAGAATTAGACCGTCCGGAAATGCCGGTGGCATCATTCTGTGGCGCACAGAGGGGCCTTGGATGCGCTTGGGGCTTGTCCGTCGACGATTTGTCGGCGGCTTGCGCAGCCGGCATTTTGCCATTGCGCAATCGTCAAGAACGCAACAATGAACTTCCGAAACATTGAAGTGAAGCGTTTGGTGCTCGGAAAGGCACTGTGGCTTGTCGTGACGACAGTGCCCTTGATGTTGAGATTGCATCGCTGGAATCATCTCTCATGAAACCAGCCTGTTTGCTGGTTAAGGCTGTATCCCTGTCTGGAGGTTCAGGGTGGCAATGGCGAAGTTATATTGGGAGCGAACGTTCGCATTTCCTATGGCAGCTTCGGTCTGCTGAAGTTCCGCCTGACTCAATTCAACAATAGAACTGAGGCCAAGGTCATACCGGGTTTTTGCCAGGTCCAGTGCCGTGTTTGCCTGCTGCAATAATTCGGTTGCGACGATGGCACGTTGTCGCGCGGTGTTGGCGTTGAGCCACGCTGTTCTTACGTCGCGGGCAAGCTGCTCGCGCAGGGCGCGCGTTTGTTCCGTTGCAGCCTGAGCCTGGAGAGATGCTTCAGACGCCTGTGCCGAGAAGCGGAAGCCGTTGAAGATGGGGATGTTCACATTGCCCCCGACGGCACCGTACCAGTTCGAGTTGAAGTACTGGCCAGAGCCGACCGGAGTTTGGCCCACAACCCCCAATGCACTAATGGTGGGAAGGAACTGTTCCTGCTGGGCCTTCGTGAATTTCTTGGTAGCCTGTTCAATGAACTGGAGCGACTGAAGATCGGGGCGATTTTGCATCGCTTGGGTAATCAGTATGTTGGGGTCTGGGGGAAGTGAGGGCATCTGACTCTGGTCTTCAACGGCTTCGAAATCCTGCCGCTTTTCATAGCCGAGCAGTGCGCCTAGTGAGGCCCTGGCTTCGTCGAGATTGCTCTGTGCATCAATTTGCAGGAGCTTCGCCTGGGAGAGATTGACCTGCGCAAAACTGAGGTCAAGGTCAGACTTCAGTTTGGACGAGTTGAGGGCGCTCACCTGGTCCGTAAGAGCTTCCCGCGTTGCGACGGTCTGCGTGGCAACTTTGAGGGTCTCCTGGGCCTCAATGACAGCGTAGAAAGCCTGGTCGGTCGCAAACAGGATATCCAGTTTGCTTGCCTGCGCGGCAGCGATGCGGGCCTTCTCCTGCAGTCGGGCTGCGGCTACGAGATTCTGCGTCCGGCCAAAGTCTGTGATGAGTTGTCCCACCTGGACACCGATGCCGGCGTGTTCCAGAAGGGTTGAAGCCGTTAACGAACCGCTGGAGAGGCGGCTGCCATCTTTGGCCGCAACTGCAGTGAGATTGCCGCTGACCGTGGGCATCTGGTCGGCGAAATGCTCCCTCACCACCTGATGCTGTACCTTGGCTAACAGTTCGCTAATGCGGATACGAGGGTTGTTGGCGAGAGCCAGTTTTTCCGCCTCCTGGCGCGTCAGCGGGGTAACGGCAGATGCTCCCTTTTGATCGAGAAGAGGCTGAAGGCTGGATTGCTGGAAAGCAGCGGAGAAAGGCCGGGCCGTCGGGGCATTAGGGACAGTCGCGTTTTGTGCGACGAGCCGAGCACTCATCAGAACGAACGCGGCGAGTGAGATAAAGGTGCGGTGGCAAGCTGTCACGGCTAGGCTCTCCCTTCTATTGTTTGGTGCTCTTCTTTACCGTGGACAATCAGGTAGGCGCATGGAACGAGGAAGACAGTGACGACCACCGAGACAGTGAGTCCGCCGAGGATGGCGCGGGCCAGCGGGGCGTACTGTTCACTGCCTGGTTCAAGCGCTAAGGCCATTGGGATGAGTCCCAGGATGGTGGCCAGACTGGTCATCAGGATGGGTCGCAACCTCACCTTGCAGGACTCCACCAGGGCTGCTTTCAGAGCCATGCCGGACTTGCGAAGCGTGCCGGTAAACTCCACGATCAGAATGCTGTTGGAGACGGCAATGCCTGTAGTCATTACGATTCCCATGAGAGACATCACGTTGAGTGAGGTTCCGGTCCCAAGAAGGAATAGTAGAGATCCGGAAAGTGCGGGAGGAACAGCGAGAAGGATGATGAAAGGGTTGGAGAAAGAAGCGAATTGTGCCATCAGAATGAGGTAGACGAGAACGACTGCGAGAATCAATCCGATACCAAAGCTGGAGAAAGACTGCTCCATATCCCGAATCGTTCCGCGCACTCGGACGGTCACCCCGACAGGTGGCTGGATGGTCTTGACGATGGATTCGACCTCTGTGTCGACTCGGCTCAAATCCTCTTTCCTGGGCATCACATAGATGTCAAAGACGCGACGCAGTTGGTAGTGATCGACTTCTGTGGGGGTCATGATTTCGTGAATGTCTGCAACGGACTGAAGCGGAGTGGTGTTGAGACCGCCGGGTGCACGAAGGGGAATTTGGCGGAAGTCGGTGAGTGTCTTGATCTGAGACTCAGGGTATTGAACCGTGAGCATGTAACTGTTGCCCGATTTCGGATCAACCCAGAAGCTGGGAGCGATGACGCCGTTTGAGGTGAGTGCGGTGATGACGTTGTCGACAACGTTCTTCGGCGAAACTCCGACGAGGCTGGCGCGTTCGCGATTGATATTAAGTTCGAGGCCGGGATAGTCGAGGTCCTGGGGGATGAGGACGTCGCTGACGGAGTTGAGTTTGCGCAGCTTTGAGGCAGTGGCCTGCGCGATTTCGAAAGCTTGCTGCAGATTATGGCCACTGATCTGAACGTCGATTGGGGCAGGCTTGCCCTGGTTCACAACTGAATCGACCAACCCTCCGGCTTGGAAATAGGTCTGCACATCTGGGAAATCCGCAGTGAGTTTTTGCCGGACTCGTTGCATGTATTCGTAGCTGCCGGTCTTATGATCTTCGTTCAGGCTGACCTGGATGAACGCGGTGTGCATGCCAGAGTTGGAGGTGTAAATGGCAGAGAGATCGGGTGCAATTCCAATGTTTGACACGATCATGTTGAGGTCTTTTTGCGAGACTACGCTTCGGATGTCCTGTTCCATTTTGGTGATGTAGTCGTCGGTGACCTCGATCCTGGTGCCGGCGGGGACTTTGACATTCACCACGAATTGGCCTGGGTCGGTTCGTGGGAAGAATGCTTTGCCGAGCAACGGATAGGCTGCCAGGGAGAGCATGATCACAATGCTGATAAGGCCAACGACCATTCCTGAATGCTCGAGAGAGCGCTTGATCTGCGACTCATACCAGGACTCCATCTTTCGGAATTTGAGGTTGAAACTCTCAACCACAGATTGAAAAATGCGGAACTTGCGGGTGTCGGCAATGGTAGCGTCGAGGTCCTCTTCGATTGCCACCTCTCCTTTGTGGATGTGAGCCGGATTGATCGTAATGAACCGGGCACAGAAGAGTGGCACAACGGTCATCGCCACCACGTAAGACGCGAACAACGCAAGCACCACGGCGAGCGCCAGCGCGGTGAACAGGTACTTGCTGACTCCGGTGAGCAGCATGACAGGAAAGAAGACAATGGATGTGCTGACCGTAGCGGCGAGCACAGCTAGCTGCACTTCTTTGCCGCCGAGTTCGGCTGCGACAGCGGGAGGCTCGCCCATCTCCATGTGGCGGAAGATGTTTTCGAGAACTACAACGGAGTTGTCGATGAGGCGGGAAAGTGCAAGGGCCAGGCCGCCGAGCACCATCGTATTGATCGAGCTGCCACCGAGGTTCAGTCCAAGGAAAGTTGCGAGTACCGAGATTGGAATGGAGATGAGCACGGCGATCGTGGCTCGGACATTCCCGAGAAAGAGCAGGATCATCAGGGCAGTCAGGCAAAGCCCGATCGTACCCTCGTTGATGACGTTCTTGACCGCTATCTTGACAAAGGCTGACTGGTCAAAGACCACGCTAGTTTTAAGAACCGACGGGATATCAAGCAGGTTTGCAACTGCTTTTTTGACACCGTCGACGATGGTGATGGTGTTTGAGTTGCCGCCCTGCTTGAGAACCGGGATGTAGACGGAGTGCTGGCCGTCGACGCGAACAATGTTGGTCTGCAACTGGCCGCCATCTTTGGCTCGACCGATATCCGCAACCATCACGGAGGCGTTTCCAACGGTCTTGAGCGGCAGGTCGTTGATCTGGTCTACGACCGGCACTTGGCTGTTGGCGTAGATGTTGTAGTCTTTCAAGCCGATGCGTACGTCGCCCGCGGGCAGAATCAGGTTCGACTGGTTGAGGGATTCGACGACATCCATCACGCTCATCTGGTGGGCTTCAAGCTTTACCGGATCAACGTAGACCATGATCTGGCGGTATCGTCCGCCATAGGGCGGGGGGACAGATGCGCCTGGCACGTTCGCGACCTGGTTGCGGACCGAGAACTGAGCGAGATCTTTCAGTTGCGTTTCGTTTAGACCCTCACCTTTGAGCGTGATGAGGCAGACGGGCAGGTTGGCGGCGTCAAACTTGAGTACAACGGGAGGCAATGTACCTGGCGGAAGGCGCCGAAGGTTGGCCATGGCGAGATTGGAGATGTTGCTGACGGCTGCGTTGCCGTCCGTTCCTGGCTGGAAGTAGATTTTGATAAGGCTGACGCCGGGCAGTGAACGCGACTCGATGTGGTCGATTCCACTGCCAAGGGTGAAAAAACGCTCATAGCTGTTGGTAATGTCCGACTCAATCTGCTGAGGGGGCATGCCGGCATAGAAAGTGGCGACAACTACGACGGGGATATTAACTTCTGGGAATAAGTCGACCGACATATTGGTGACCGTTGTGATGCCGACGACCATCACGAAAAGGCACATCATGAGAATGAAGAATGGGTATCTAATGGCAAAGGATGACATTTACTGTTCGCCTCCTTGCCTGGATGTCGCGATGGTGCTGGCCCTGGGCTGTACTACTTGCCCGACCTGGTAATTGGTTTGCCCGGAGGTGATGACGGACTGATGCTCTCTCAGACCCTGCGCGATTTCGAATTCATTTGGGCCCTTGATGCCGACTGAGACCAGCACCTTTTGCACCTTGTTGTCAGAATCGACCACGAGTACATAGGGCTGGTGGTCGGTGTCCAGTACGCAACCAGCGGGGACCATGAGTACGTTCTTTTGCGCCTGCAGGACAATGGTGGCTTCAGCCGTCATGCCTGTGCTGAGGCTGAGGTCGGGATTCGGTAAGTCGACCTCCGCGAGCATGGTGCGGGTAGACGCTGCCAGTTCGCGGGTGTAGCGGATAATTTTCCCGGGGATTATCCTTCCGCTCGACTGCAGCTTGATCTGCACATCTCCACCCACTTGGATGAAGGGGACATCCTCTTCCGGGACCGGCATTCTGAGTCGCAAAATGTCGCTTTGCGCAAGTTTGATGACCGGCATCGATTGTGTATTGGAAGTGGTACCGGCCTGAATGAGCGAGCCGACGTCAGCATAGCGCATTGTGACAACGCCGTTGAAGGGCGCAGTTACGACGGAATAGTCCTGCAGCGACTTGACGCGCTGATTGTCTGCCTGCGCAACGCCCAGTTGCTGGTTGGCTGCTTCGAGAGCCGACTTCGCGGAGTTGATTTTTGCTTCGGCATCCTGATCTTTGGCCTGAGCATCGTCCAGTTCCTGTGCGGCGATAAGACCTGGTCGCCGATCTGATGCCTCGCGAAGTCGCACATAAGCCGCATGAAGAGCCGCGTGGTTGGCAGCAGCGAGAGCTATTCCGCTCTGGGCGCGGTCAATCTCGGCCTGGCTCCGCTTTATCTCAGACTGAGAGGCACTTACCTGCGCATTCAGTTCCGGGACCTCGAGGGTGGCGATAACCTGGCCTGCTTTGACACGGTCGCCAATATCCACGTTGATGCGGCGAACGTATCCCGAAACCTTGGCGTGCAGTTCGACTTCCTGAAAGGGTTGGAATTCGCCTGCAACGGTGAGTGTACTGGAAATATCCCCGCGGACAACGGGCGAAACCGATGCCGTTGCAACCGGGGCTGAAGCTGGTTCAATGGTGTGACATCCACAAAAAACAAGGCAGGAGAGCGCAGGCAACGCACCCCGAATGATGAGCAATCGAGTTCCCAAAAGCATGACTTTGACACCTATCGCAACGCGGGCAGACACGGGTGGGTCTACAGGTTCATTCCGGGCGCACAGGATCAACTGGTCTAGATCACGACTGATGCACGGAGGAACCGCTCAATTGGAAGGGGATAGGGCTGGAGGCGGGCGGAATGAGAAGTAGGTCGACGAAGCCCAGGAGATTTGTCCGACTGGTCGAGTGAATGAGAGCCGCCACAGGACGAGGGTAGCTGGCAACGAGAAGAACAACAGAAAGGCGGCAGCCAGAAGTCCAGGACGAAATCCGGATAGCTGAGGACTTGGGGATACGGGTTTCAGCGAATCCACAACCGTGAACGCAACTGGCCGCTCCCTTTGCGATAGCAGCTTGGCATGGGGTAGCGAACCCGAGTGGTTCGCCGATGGGCTGTAAAGGGACAGCTTGTATTGCAAACCCCAGCCGAAAACCGAGATCGCAAGAAAAAGAACGCCTAAAGCTCTCGGCAGGAAGCTGTGTCGAGATTTTGTGGTGATCTGCATCTCGTAGATAAACTGATCCTGGACTCTGATAAGGGCTTGGATGCCACTACCAGATTGCACTCTCAGTATGCGTCAGATTGAACCTTCCAGCAAAGATTAAGACTTCATCGAGCGGAGATGGTGAGCATTTTGGGCTCTTCGGGACACATTCCAAAGGGCCAGCGGCTGTCTGAAGCTGACTATTTTCGCTTCCGAAGTCGCACCAATGAAAATTGGACGTAAAAACACGAAAGCCCCTGATTTTTCAGGGGCTTTTGGCATTTCCTCAGATGTCTTTGGATGTCTTAAAACAGGTCGCTGGCGGAGAGAGGGGGATTATTCTTTTGCCCCTAGAAACCCAACAAATAGTGGGTTAGCTCGAATTTAGCTCGAAAAAGGAGGCGGAATCCGGGTATTGGAGGCAAAGGAGAATTGAAGTGAACTCTACTCTTACCCTACTCCGCTACGCCCCTATCGAAGGTAAAAAAGGTTGGCGTCGGGGTGCCGTCGTACTCACCAAGAACGGCAAAATCAAACCCGAAGTGATGACCATTGGCGGTTTTGAAGTCCGCTGCACCAACGGTCGCTACCTTATGCGGCGGTACCAAGGCAAGCTTCCCGTCTATACAAAACTTGGCAAAGACCCCACAGACGCTCTCAACAGGTTCCGGGCTGAAGAAACCAAACTGAATGCACGGGCCACGGCGGAAGCCGCTGGACTTGAGGTTGTTTCCGATGACAATAGCCGGAAGACCCTCAAGCAATACGCAGCCGACTTTCTCTCCATGCACCGCAGTCTTCCACATCGGTCGGACGACTCGGAGAGGGTCTACACGCAAATCACCAGCAGCTTTCTCACTGTCTGCAAGGCCAGCTACCCCGAGCAAGTGACCAAGGATGACGTCATCCGCTGGCACGGCTGGATGAGGGGACAGCAAGGGTACAGCGACAGGACTTGCTCGAATTACTACAAAAGCTTGCGGGGATTCCTCCGGTATTGCAAGCTAAACCCCGGCGAAATCATCCCAACAGGCACCCACCGGCTCCTGCAAGCCTACACAAAGAAGACGCCCAACTCATACGAACCGGAGGTCGTCCAGAAACTCATCGACGCGAGTACAGACCACAGTCTGCTCTGGGATTTCGCCTACAAGACTGGGCTCCGCGAGGGCGAGTTGATGATGCTTACCCGGTACGACCTTCGTTTGTCCGGCCTGAAGCCCCTTGTACACCTGAAGGAGCGCGATGGCCTCGGAACTATCAAAGACCTCGAAGAGCGTGGCGTCGAACTGCATCCCACGCTCATCCCCAAGCTGAAAGCATGGCTGGAAGCAAACCCCAAGAAGGTTTTACTGTTCGGCACGGATGGAGACAAGCAGGACAGGAAGATGCTTCGCGCTCTCAAGCGGGATGCGCGGCGTGCGGGCCTCAATTGCGGTCACTGCAAGGGCTGCTTGTCACGCAACGATGAATGTCGCGAGTTCACGCTGCATAGGTTTCGTCGTACTTATGTGACCCGGATGCTGGTCGCCACCGGAGGCGATTTGAGTACGGTGATGAAGCAGAGCGGCCACTCGGACCTCAAAAGCGTGATGCGGTACCTCGCTCCAAAGAGCCAGCTAACATCCGCACTCGCACAGGCGTTCTGAATTTATCGTTTGGAAATTGGGTACAGAGCCCCGGTCACTGGCCGGGGCTCCTAGTTTTTGGTGTGCCTGTCGCGAAGCCACTGAGCAACATCGTGCGGGTCGAGGCGAATGCTGCCGCCGATGCGGTAAGCTGGCAGACGACCGGCGCTTATTGCCTTGTACAGGGTCTTTGGTGACGAGTTGAGTAAGGTACCAAGTTCATCTACGGTAAGAGCAGTCTCTCTATTCTCGATAGTCTCTATGATGTTCATGTATTCGATTACTGCCTTTTTCGGAAAGGCCACTCTGCTGAAATTAACTCGTTGGAACCCGCTCTGAATCAGCATGTTAGGTGTACGGTCTAGTTCAAAGGTAAAGCATATTTCGCTTGAATCTGTACACTACTCAACTTGTACCCTACCTCGTGCCGAGTTACCGATGTGGTCTTCACGGCGTCGAGACTAAGGTTCGGGCTTGGAAGTCGGCACGGTGCATCGCCTCAATCCACGGTCAAGGCCGAAGGTATGGTATGCCGTGCCGGGTCTACTATACCCAAGCTTCCTTTCCTACCTGACGGCAATCTTCAGAACCACGAAAGGAGTCTTCGACTTCTTAGTTTTGCCCTTCTCGTCTTCCTCTTCTTCCATAAAGGATTCAATGATGCCGTTATCGACCATGGACTTCCTCACACGGTCGATGAGGCCAGAATACTTGCGGTAGTACGACTTGTTGTTCACGGTGTCACGGAAGTGAAGCAACATCCAAAGGTCGCTCTCCTTCACGCCAGAAATAAGTTTGGCACCCTTGTGATGAACGTTGTTGAGCTTCTGATAGTCGCGACGTTCCTTGAGGGCGGAATACACCGCTTCATAACACTCGGACTCTTTGCTCTCTGCCACGCCCGGCTTGTAGACCTCGCGGAGTCGCAACTGCCACTCAATGAAGCGGAACGCGGCCTCAAGACAAGGAGCGGTTACTTCGGCATCTCCGTTGCAAGCGGCAGCGACGAGTGCAATCCGGAGGGCGTGCTCAGAGAGCCGACGCCGCTCAGCATCGTCGGCAATCCACTCGTCCTTGGCGTCCCATACCCAGTCAGGGATGGCGACCGGCTTCAGGTTGTCGAAATGAACCTGTTTGAACCCACGGAGTGGACGCGCCTTCACGTATCCGTTGTGGTAGCCAAACATGAAGCGGTCAGCGAGACCGTGGACGGTGCTTGCACCAAACATCTTGGCAAACTCGGAACCGTCCTTGCACGCCAGTCCGCCAACTATCGACAACTTGGCGTACACGACCTGACGGCCCTTTTTCACGCTGCCACCGTCTTCATCATCTTCCCAAAATGTGCAGAGCATGGGGGGCAGATTGGAGCCTTGAATAGCACAGGCGTTGAGCACGGTCTTCAGTTCATTTAGGAACAGGATGCGGGGCAGCGGTTCTTCTGTTGACAACTGGTTCATCAGGCCGGAGTGTGACCCCGGAGCATCCTTAATGACGGTTCCCTCACCGGGCAGAAAAATGGATGCCTGAGCGGCTTTCATGCAGAAAGTTTTCCCTGTGCCCACGCCGCCAAGGAGGGCGCAGTACATGTTGCTGCGGACAAAATGGTCACGGTCTTCGATGTCCAGCGTGGAAGCGTAGGTGAGGATGGCCGGGTATAGCCAGCCGAGTGGCAGAGACTGCGGACAGTTGTTGGCTATCTCAGCCAACTTGCCGTACATGGCACACTGACCCGGAAAGTCCAGTCCGGTGTTCTTGTCAGGGTCAACGATGTTCACTCTGTCAGGGGTTGGGAGGTAGTCTTCTGGCTGGAGGGGCAAATCCCCATCGCGCTTCTGCTCAGCGACGAGCGAGTCAAGGTCAGCTTCCAAACCCCCGTCATAGCTCGGCTGTATTTTTACTGCTTCCTCCGGCTCGGCAACGACCTCCACAGGTTCATCGCCGTTGAGTATACGCATAACCTCATCAAAAGTGAGGATTCTGCCCTGCTTGTCACAAGTGTCGCTTTCTTCCTCGTCGTCAATAGTCTCTACGTCCCACTTGGGGTCAATACTCACGCCGTCATCGGCGGCTGACCAGATGGCACCACGGTATGGTTCGCCACCGTCCTCAATCATCTTGGCGTTGAGGAAGGCGATGACCTGCCCCACGGTCATCGTTGAACCCTTGCAACCGCCAGCGAAGCAATGCCAGCCAAACACGCTTCCATCGTAGTAGAACCCTGTCTTGACGGACTGCTGATGCTTGTAACCGCAGACCGGGCAGATGTCGGTGATGAACCATGGTTCTTCCCAGTGACCACCGATATGGTAGTGCTCCATGGTGTCTTCGAAGTCGAAGTCTTCATGGACGGAGACGCATCCCTTCGGCTCGGGCTTGTCCTTCTCTCCATGTGCGGCAACCCACTCCACAAGCCAGTCGGGGGCCTCGACGATTTCGGCATCATCAATGACGGTATAGACGAACCCGGTCGGATGCGTGGAGCCGGGTGCGATTACCTGTCGCCGGTCTACCTGAGCGTCGAACTCATAAGGCGAGGCATGAGCCTTCCGGTTTCCCATGGCACGCGAGGCCGGGGTCTGCTTCCAATATTTATGCTCCCCTTTGCGGCTCCCTGCGGTGAAGGTGCGTGGAATCGTGTTGCCGGTCTCTGACTCAATCAAATTCCAGAGTTCACGGTTGTCAGCGTCCAGCATCCATTGACCGTCAGGTGTCGCGACGGCACCACAGTTAATGTCGTTACCGTACCGAGCAATCCAGCCACAGATGACATCAGGCTTGGTGCTGGCCTCGAACTGCCAGTTGTTTGGCAGCGGCTTCTTGTCCATGTAGCGAACGGGAATTACCGGAACCCCACGCCTGACCATCTGGACAGCAATCTTGTTGAACGGGAGGGGTGTTGCCGGTGATGTAACCACGTTGGTCGCCATATTAGCTGGCCTCGGTCAGGTAGCGGGGCTTGCGACCAGTAGGGCGGCGGTGTGAAGCAGCCTTGGCAATGTTGCAGACCGTCTTGCGGCTGACCTGATACATCTCAGCCACCTGTTGATAAGTCAGAGCCGGTCTGGCCTGTATCGTATCTAGGATTGCGGCCCGAACCTGCCGCTTAAGTTCATACACGTCTAAGTTGCTAATCATAAGTTTTGCGTAGCGTCCTGTTCTTTAATACGGCGTTTTTTGGCACTGCTTACTCTAAAGGGGATGAAAGTTTACTTTTTGCACGCGCTGGAGTGTTTGAATTTAGCTTATCGCCGGTTGGATGATGTCGAGCATCGCCGGAAGAGGGTCGGGACTTCGCCATGGAACTGTGCAGGGACTGCCTCAGTCTGGTGATGACTGCAATTGACTGCTGGCAGTCACGGAGTTGACTGCACGGGCAGCGGGTTAAAGCGTAGCAGTCAAGAAGTCATATATACTCGCGCAAACTCCGAAAGACCCAATCAAGCCATTGATAAATATAGATATTTCTACTTCGTTTTAGTCGTTAATGACTGCATTGCAGTCACTTGCAGTCAGGGTTCGACTGCAAGGTTCGATTCTCAAACTTCTCCTGAAATGTTCCCATGTACCCCACGAGCAACATGACTGCAAGACTCCCGATGGTCGCTGAACCGACGCGGACAGGAGGCGACTCTTGACATGGCCATCCACATGAGCGATGACCCGGCAGGGCAGATGTCTTGGCAAATTGCCGTTGAGCAGAGTGAATCTAGCACCCGGCAAAGAAAAACAACTTCGAAAATCTTTTACGTGGGCGTTCATGCACAAGCATGTGCAATTTAATTCGAGGAGCCGTTTCCATGGAAGAGCAATTCACAGATTCATACCGAGCATTTCTCAGGTCAATGTGTAGCTACTGGGCACCGGGACAGGACGAGTATTTGAGCGGCGAGATTGTCCATCAGTGGTCGGTGAGACAGTCATTCCGCCGTGAGATGTCTGGCCAACAAGCGGAGGTTTTGAAGCGAGAATCAGTGCTCGGCGAACTGCTCTACCGAAAGAAGCGTGAATTGTGCAGACTTGGTAGGAACGGGCGCTGGTGTGCATGGCTGCGTCAACGGAAAATCCCACGTTCGACGGCGGACCGCCTAGTTCTTCAACACGCTGAATTTTTCAATTTGACAGATGAATTCCCACGTCGCGAACGTTCCGAGCCACTTGAGGCCAGCATCTCCCAAGCTGCTTACCGCACCAGCGACAGGCTCGAAAACATGCTGAGGTCGCCTCAGGCACGGATAAAGTTCGTCCGCTGTCTCGGCGATTTACTGGGCTTCGATGTCGAATATGGCGATACGGATTCTGTTCGGCTCACTATACCTCCTCCGGTCGATGAAACCGCCACCACAGATTTCGAACCCAACATCATATGTGTAGGCGATGACGGAAAGATTATCCCGGTGGACTATGAACTTCGGGACGAGGCGGAAGATTCCGTCTTGTAGTCCCGTTCCATTCGCCGGGAACATCATGCACTCCGCAGAGCGCAATACAAAGAGTTTTTCTGATTGGAAGTTCGACGGTCATGGCCGTGAACGTCGTAGGGGAATGGTCAAATGGAATCCAAGGAGGGCGTAATGCCTGATACAAGGTCAGCGTCATGTTGGGAAGTGAAGTGTGAGCGCGACGGTGAACATTATTGTTCCACCGTGGTCGAAGCTGACTCCGCCGAGGAAGCCTTGCGAAAGTGGGAAGCTGAATCTGCTCTCGTCGGATATGCGACACCCATAGAAGTGGCTCGCATGGGTAGCCGCCCCGTCATCGAAGCGGAGTTGAACTGAGCACGGCGCGAGTCACAACAGTCGGCGGCGGTCCTGCCAGTGCCGGTCACCACCGGAATCGGAATTCCGTTTGCAACTATGAGGCGAATGGCTGTCCAACGGGATGGGATGCGAAAAATGGTGACGCGGCGTGCCAACTTGAACAGTACATCGTCGCTGATAAAGCGGAATTGTTCGAGCGACTGTAGGTAGTGAAGCTCGTCTCGGTCGGTGATGTCGGAAAGTTCGATATCGGTGATAGCCATGCACTCCTCCAAAGGCGTCTCGTCCAACCTCCATTCGCACTTGCTGAATGGCCATAGTCCGAGATTTGGGGATTCTATCCCCTTTTTTCAGGTTCTCTGCTACCCCGGCTGGCAACGTCCCGGCGTTGGCGGAGACGAAGGATTCGGTTCACAACGATGGGATTCCACTGCTCTGAATGGCGAGGCTTGTATCCGGCTGCATCCAGAGCTTCAGCAATAGCCAGATACGAGTGGCCCGTTTGCCGAAGTTGCTGCATCAGCAGAACTGCCTCGGGCTCACCTAAGTGGCTTCCAAATGGGTGCTGTCCTTCGCAGCGGCCATTCTTGGCCTTCTTGCGCTGCCTTGCTCCACGAAGCTTGCTGACAATCATCGACTTCTCATACTGGGAAAAGGCTCCGAGGACTTGCCGCATCAGAACCCGGCTCGGGTCATCGCTGCAAAGGTCGGGCTCGGCCACCGACACGACTTCGTACCCGTTCCGCATCAGGTCGGCGATGATGGATTCCTGCACCATCAAGTCTCGTGCGAGTCTGTCCACCCGCTCCACGATGACGGTCTTCACGCCGTCGCCGTGCAAGGCTTCGATAAGGGCGGATAGCGCAGGTCTATGGTCGAGTTCTTTTGTGCCAGATACTCCACGCTCTTCGAAGGTCTGAACGACGTGGATGCCATTCGATTTCGCATACTGTTTGATGGCCTGATTCTGCCGGGGGAAACCGTCCCCACTGAGTTGACCTCTTCCACTGACACGAAGGTAAGCAAATGCTGTTTGCATACTACTGGTATACGAACGCGGCAGCGTTTTTAGCTACCTTTTCTACAGAATAAGTATCAAGTGGCTGAAAATTTTATACTTAACCTCAGGACGTGCCCATGCCCCAAGAGAACCAACAAGTTCCTACCTCGGTTTACGGATTGGCTGATGCCGGAACCGCTTTTGACCAGCGGCACCCACAATGGACAGCAGTGATGTCCCGACTCGCTGATGCCATCAATTTGACGTCCACTGGCACACAGGTCATGAAGAACCCAATAGACAAGTTCGTTTACTTCTTCGGAAACCTCGTCGCTGAAGACTTTATGGAGTTGTTCCTGATGGCGGCGAACGGCTACGGATTTGGGGCGATGAAGCTACTACGCTCCATGTACGAGCACACTGTGACGCTCAAGTACGTGCACGACCATCCCGAGGAACTTCAGGCTTTCTTCGATTTCGACCGGGTGCAACAGTACAAGCTGACGAAGCCAATCATAGACACATTTGGCGTGGATGCATTGCCCTCAGAGACTGTGGCCGCGACGGAGCAGGAATATGCAAAGGTCAAAGACAAGTTCATGGTGAAGTCGTGCAAGTCAAAGACATGCAGTGAGCAGCGTGTTAGCACCACATGGAGCAAACTGGACTTCGTGTCCATGGCAAAGAAGACGGGTGTCATAGGTTCGGTCATCGTCCACGGCTACTACCTACCGCTGCGACATGCTCATTCCACACTCCGGGCAATGACCGAACGCCTCGAAGTGGCGGACGGTCAGATGCGCTTCAGGCGAGAATCGCAGCCAAAAGAAGCGGACGAGGCACTCATGACAGGCCACAATTGTTTGCTTTTGGCGCTAGAGGTTCAGAAGGAAAGATTCAACGTCCCCGGTCTGGAGGAAGCAATTCAAAACTGCGTCCGCGATTGGACGCTTGTATGGTCACCCGAGTTTCTTGCAAAGATGGAGGCTGAGGCAAGGGATTCAGGAACGCCTCTCATTTGATTTCAGACCCTCAGCATAGCTACGTCGCATTGGGCACCGCCAGAAATAGAGCACGACGAATTGCTATAAATCGCCGTCACAATCGACCGATTTTGACAGGCACGAAAATGAAAGAAATGGCTCCGCTAAGTTGTTGATTATAGGTAGGGGGCTGTAACTATGGGAGCGGACGATTTTGACGGGTTCAGTGGGGGCGTCCAGAGGTCAACCTTTTGAGTGGTGTGGCAGTCCGGCTGTCGCGTCACATCTGTAGGCTGCTGGCGCTTGGGGTATGGCAGGACAGGCCATTTCAAAGCATCACGGAGAATCCGCTTCGTCCTCCGGTCACCAAATATCCCAACGTACCTGTGCTTGGGTGTTCCCTCGAAGAACTCGCAGCCCTGCTCAATGAGAATTTTCTTCTGCTCGGCTCGGGTACGCTTGTATTTCAATATGCCGCCCGAGCGGTCGCGTGCTAGACCGCTGACCTGTCGGGAATCGTGAATCTTTCCATCGGGCGTCCTGAATTGTTCCGTGGGCTGAGTCGGGCCGCAATGAAAGAAGTTGACCGCTTGGTAAATCGTACCAATCTCGCCAGCAGCCGGGTCGGAGTAGGCGACGAAGACGTTGTAGCCCTTCGCGGTCATTGCCCTGCACGCACTACTTACCAGAAATGATGCCGAGTGTGGGTGAGCCCAGTGGACACAGGCTCCACGACAAAGCGTAATGACCCTATGCCGATGCTCAGAACCGCAAATGGATGCAGCCACTTTACTCCCCGCTGTCGAGCCGAAACAGGCGACTCCTGCGAGGTGGGAGCCGAAGAACAGGCCATACGAGAACTCAGTTGAAGAGTTCATTTCTCCGAGGTATTCATTCCCAAGCACGATGCTTCTCGCTTCCGCATACGTGATTTCCCTTACAGATGCATTCTTGAGGTTCGTCGCCAGCTTTCGCTTCTCCTCAATTTCAGGCTCCGACTGCTCCGCCATCTGTTCGCGGACGATACGTTGGTGAGCCTTTCCGTTGTTTGGAAAGTCTTGAAAGCCGCTGAAAAGTTGCTCCTCAAAGCTGGCAGCATCCCTCCTTGCGTTCCAGAGCGCAAGTATCAGCTTCTTCCTGACAGTCGGATTCAACTGCTCACGCAACTGGACGACCGCCGCCAGCTTTTCCTTCCGGCTTGCTGATTCAATATCCCTTATCAACTCGGTCGCCACCAAGTTGATGTTTGGGTCAGCGATTACGGTCGCTTCGGGCTTCAATACGTCCTTGACGGCACGGAGCAGAGCCGCCGTCGTCAGTTCCTCTTCCCGTTCCTTCGCCAGATTGAGAGCCCTCTCAAACGCGGCGGCGTCCATCATCTGTGCCATGCGTTGCCATTTGGAGGACTGGTCTTTAGAGATGCCAAGGTCGGTCAGCTTTGGGGGATAGGCCTTCGAGCGGCTCGACCGCCTTATTTTCCCATCCTTGCGGGGTCGCCCTTCCCCTCGCGCTCCGGGATTTTTGGTCATGTCGAGTAGCAGATGCCCCGCCCGGTGTTCCGCGAGTAGCCGTATCTCAGCGGCCAAGTTTTGCATCGCGAAATCACCGGCCTGTTTCGCGTAGACTCGGACGGCCTCAGCCTTGTCGCGTATGGACTTTACTTCATCTACGCGGCTGGCAGCGGTGATGGCGCGTCTAGCCGCGTCGTACTTGATGAGCCCAACGTTCATGCATCCATTGTGCTGCAACCCGGCCCCCGACGCAAGCGGGGACTTCCGGGGCGCTCCACTCAGAGTTCCGGGCAACCGGGGTTGGGTGCAGGGTCGAGCATGAAGGTCAAAACGGACTTTGACCTCACAGGAGCTAGACTGTCCATAAGCCTCTCTCATGAGAAATATCTTCGACCAGTACGACCAGCAGGAAAATCGGCTCACCCATGCCTTAACTTGTGCGTTGGATGCGGAGCCGAAACTCTTGGACAATTTCGTCAAATGGGTAACCGGAAAGAGTTCGCCGGCAAAGCGTCTCGCAATAGTCGAGCAAAACCTACCCGGTGAGGAGAGCGTGGACGACGCGGATGAGGCACACCGCCGAGGACTTCCCGATGCGTGGATTCATGACGGCGAACAATGGTCGGTCATCGTTGAGAGCAAAATTGAGTCGCGACTAAACGCCGACCAACTCGAACGGCATCGTAGAACCGCTTATAGGCGCGGATTTCTGGACTGTCACGTCGTCGCGTTTGTTACCGAACGACCCAAGTGGAATTGCCCAGACGCCACCGTATTGAGGTGGACAGACTTGTACTGCTGGCTGTTACAGCAGCACGGGTCAGAGTGGTCGCGGCGGGTGGCGCAATACATGGAAGTGTTGGAGGCAAAGCTCGTGGGCGAAGGATATTTGAAGAGCGGAACTCTAACGGTATTCGCTGGAGTGCCGTTTGACAAAGACACTCCGTACAACTACTTCGAAGCCAAGCGAGTCCTTCGACTCGCCATGGACAAGCTTCGGGTACGCACCGACCTGCGTAAGGGACTACGAATTGATTCAACAGGCAGTGGGCGTCCGGCTATCACCGGCACGGGCAGCACCAGCGTCTGGGATTTTGTGCGCCTTAGCAGCGCAAAAGATGCAACTCAGTTCACAGACTATCCTCACTTCACGTTGTCATTTGACCGGGGACAGGTATTAGCTCCTGTCATTATCCCCAACGCGATGAAAAGCGAGTTCCGAGCCAATCTCCTCGCGCTCGGGCCAGAGCGATTCGAAGGTGTCGTGTCCGAATGTCTGCGGGAATTTAGGACGTCGCTAGGCAAGGTTGCGGGTGCTACTCCATGGATGGAAGTTGTTCAACGCCGCTGGAACCGAGGTTTACGAGCCGAGCCCGTTATCGACGCACTGCTCCGGTTTGACCCTCGAACAGCAGCATTACGCGACGGCAAGAACGTTGGCTCCGTGAAGCAACAACGCGAATGGCTCCGCACAGCTTATGAAGTCATCGCCAAGAGGCGCTCAAATATACAACTGGCTTTCGGCGCGACGTTCCCATATGACAGGTGTCCGATAGTGCGAACGCCTGAAATCTTAGACCACATTGCAAATGCTTGGCTCTCCTGCAAACCGCTCTTAGATGCAATCATGTCATCACATAACTAGGTAGACTAAACTGGCGATGGACGCAATTCGCTCTCCTCCGTACACGCTTTACATGCTCACTCCTTGAATGCTCGAAGCCGTTGCCCCATGTCTTTCCAGAACTCGCTGGTGATGCCTCTCGATACCGGGTGCGGTGTCATCGCCGCCACGGTTCCTATTTCCGCTATCCAGTGGAGTCCGTCAGCCCCGAACTTGCCACGGGCAATTTGTTCCCATTCCCCTCGCTGGCCGCTCCCATACATGACAATGAATTTCGGGCGATGAAGCCGTGCCTCTTTCCAAATGCGGTCAACTCGCCGGGACAGGAAGCTGAGGCGGTCTCGCTCCACTCCCATGCTCGGAGCCGGGAGGCCCGAGAGTTCAATGACACAGGTCTCGCCATTTATCCGTCCCCAACGGTCTCGTTGATACGCTCGGATGTCATCGAGCGTGGGGTTCATTCCTTTGTATGCCAGCAGCAGACGAATCAATTGCCGCCATGTCGCTTGCATAGGCGGGTGTGACTGATGCCATTTGGTCATGCCGAATCCAAGGTGATGTTCGGAGCAGTCCACGACAGTACCACCGCCGAGGCGCTGCCATGATTTGAAGCGTGCCGCGATGCTGTCGATGCTGTCCTTGCCCATACCCGCTTCGGGGCCGACGAACCAGAATGGTGCGTCCCATCTGCCATAGCCAAAGAAGTGCTCGGCCATGTGAACAGTGTCGCATGTGCCGAGTTCGCTTTGCTTAAGGACGGCATCACTCATGGCTGCTCAACCAGCACCGGCATCATGCCGGGTAGTTTATCGTCCAAGTATTCCTTGAACCACAAAGGCCATTCTGATGGATTGCACTCGCTCAGGAAATCCCTCCATGTGGTAATTCGATAATTCCCCTTCAGGTAATTCAGTCCAGAGCGGAACTGTCTAATCTGGTTTGGTTCCTTATTCTTAATCATGAGATTTACGAGCGTGAATGGTCTGCCTTCTGCCAGTTCGACTCCGATGCGCCAGTTACGTGTAAGCTCGTACAACTCGGCATGACGGATTAGTTCAAGCTCAGTGAATGCATCCGTATCAGATAAGTATTTCTCGTGTTTTTCTCCAAACTTCTGCTGGTCATTACCCGAGCGATACTTGACCTCTACAATAATCAAACCATCGTCCGCGAAATCGAGGATGACATCGGGCTCAGAACGGCGACGTGGCTTCTCGCCCAGCCGGTCGCATATTTCAATGACTCGCGTTCGAATGGGTCCGCCACGAACCGAAGCCGCAGGGTGTGGGACTCCCCAAAGCAACATGGCCGGTTCATCCACGTTGTCTTGTACAAATCCACAGCCTCGTACGATTCTGCCGAGTTGACCGCTTGCGTGCAGGAATGAGAACACTGTCCATGTAAGCGCATCTTCAGAACTGCTGAAGCCAAACTTCAGCTTCTTGTTTGCCCTGTTGTCTTCGTTTAGTGCATTGACAAGCGCATCTTCGGCACCCGGCATGACCTCGGGGGGAATATTGTCGAGAGAATTGCGATGGATTCTCGTCTGGCTGTGACGGCCATTTGAGAACCCAATTCCACAGGCGTCACATCTGCGGAGGCAGTCTTCAAAGCATGTTGCTTGGGTCGGGTACCCCGTCCGTGGATGAAGTTCAGCCGCACAGCGCGGACAAACCAAAGGATTCAAAGGAACGTTCATCGAATCTCCCTTGCCTCAGCTACATCACCGCTTCACCAGTCTCGTTTATCCGTTTGTGCCACCCTCATCCTCGAAGAAGTCTGAGTCAATATGCTTTACAACGTACGTGCTCTCGGTGGAAACGCCCACCCCATAATCGAACATGAGTTCTGCAAGTTGTAGTCCGTCAATAAGAATGACTTTGAAGTCGAGACCAGCGGCATATTCTTCTGCGTCTTTTGTGAAGGACGAAGTGGTCAGGAAAATGCCCTTACGCGCCCTCTTGCCGTGTAGAGCCCCAACAAACTTCTGAATCTCAGGACGGCCAACCGAGGCACTATCCCACCGCTTGGCCTGAATATAAATCTGTTCGAGGCCGAGTTTGTCCTCTTTGATTACGCCGTCGATGCCGCCGTCGCCGGACTTCCCAATCGCTTTCCCTGCGTCGGCCAATGAGCCACCGTATCCGATTGCGGTTACCAGTTTTACAACAAGCCGCTCGAAGAACTCGGGAGAGCAGGACTTGACCTTCGCCAGTACGTCTTGCTCAATTTGCCTCCGGCGATTCAGGTAGCCGGTCGCCATCAGGTCATCCGGAGAATCCGTTTCAGCCGCCGACTCATTGGTGCCGTTCTCTTCGGCTGCTGCCGGTCTAGCCGGTCTTTGGAATTCAATGAACTCAGGAAATCTGCTCAGATAGGCAACGTCGATGCGCTCCGGGTTCTCAGCCAAGACCTTGATGCCCCGTTCGGTGATTCGGAACTGGCCGCGTTGAACGTAGTCGATGAGGAGAGCCTTCTTGAGGTAGGTACGTGCCCAGCCAACACGATTGTCGAAGACCTCCTGCTTACCGCTTGGAAGGAGTTCCTTGCGCTCCGCCTCGGACACGCCAAACTGGACGGCAAGTTCATTTACCGTGTCCCGCTTGGTATGCACTTTGCCGTCCCCGGCGACCTTCAGCAACGGCAGCATCAATGTCTGGTAGTCCGGTATCGGCATCGTTTCCTTGCATTGAGGACATCAGGTCTGCCGTCGAGCGGAGTCAGACGCTCGAATAGCTACACAAGCCGCATCCTCAAGATGTGGCACTTGGTTCCCACAGTGAACGGTTGGAATTGATTATTGCTCTTGGGTTTCCCCCTGTCCATCACGGCAAAGGCCGCCATCTCATCCCACGCCAACCTGAGCAATCTAGCGAATTCAATGACTTCCAAGCGCACGTTGACCGAGGCTACGCGCAAGACTAGGCTAGGAGGTTAAGAATCCATCACTTACGGGCACGGCGGGGAATCTGGTCGCAGCCGCCAAGTCCAATAAGCAGTGGGCAGTGGGGTGCCGTCTGTGGCACCCGGTTTGACCGTCCTCGGATGGAAGCCATTTCAAGTCCGCCAGTCGAACCGGGAGGGATGTACCGTTGAACGCCGTTGAAATTGAAGAGGAAGTTTCGAAACTGGCTGAGAAGCCATTTGACCCGGAGAACTTCCCCTACGCCTTTCTCGAAGCCTTCGGCAACAAGGAGACGACCATCAAGCGTCTCCGTGCCGGGGCGTCCAACAAATCCGACCTGGGCGGCGTGCTCCAGACCAACAATATCCACATTGATACTTGCAACCCCGGCGACGTGACCCGGACGCTGACCGCACTGCGGGAGAGCCCTGCCACCGTCAAAGCCAAGGCGAAGTTCATTCTTGCCACTGATGGTGTGGATTTTGAAGCCGAGGAGTTGACCAACGGTGAGACGGTCGCCTGTGCCTACAAGGACTTTCCTGACCACTTCGGCTTCTTTCTGGCGCTGGCTGGAATCTCCACGGTGCGGCAAATCGCGGAGAACTCCTTCGACATCCGGGCGACGAGTCGGCTGAACCGGCTCTACCTTGAACTGCGGAAGGACAACCGCGACTGGGAAACCGGCGACCGCCGCCACGACATGAACCACTTCATGGCGCGGCTCATCTTCTGTTTCTTTGCCGAGGACACCGGCATCTTCAACAGCGACCTGTTCACCGGCACGGTCGAGCAGATGTGTGACCGGGACTCCTCGAACACCCACGATGTAATTCGTACGCTCTTCCTTGCCATGAACACCAAGGCGGAAGACAGAGATGCGGCCAACATCCCCCGGTGGGCTATCGGCTTCCCCTACGTGAACGGTGGCCTGTTCTCTGGCAATCTACAAGTGCCCCGTTTCAGCAAGATGGCACGGTCTTACCTGCTGCACATCGGCAATCTGGACTGGCGAAAAATCAACCCTGACATCTTTGGTTCGATGATTCAGGCCGTGGCCGAGGACGCAGCCGACGATGACCGCCGCCAACTGGGTATGCACTACACCAGCGTGCCCAACATCCTCAAGGTGCTCAACCCGCTCTTCCTCGATGACCTGAGGGCAAAGTTGGATGAGGCTGGCGACAACCCTCGTATGCTCTTGAACCTGCGGAGCCGAATGGCACGCATCCGAGTGTTCGACCCGGCTTGCGGCTCGGGGAACTTCCTAGTCATCGCCTACAAAGAGATGCGTGCCATCGAAGCGAAAATTAACGAGCGGCGTGGAGAGTTGGAAAAACGCTCGGTCATTCCCAAGACCAATTTCCGTGGCATCGAGATTCGTGATTTCCCGGCTGAAGTGGCACGGCTTGCACTTGTCATCGCCGAGTACCAGTGCGATGTGCTCTATCGTGGGCACGCATTGGCACTCGCGGAGTTCTTGCCGCTGGACAGGCAGAACTGGATTACCTGCGGCAACGCGCTAGACCTAGACTGGTTAAGCGTCTGTCCCTCGACAGGAACTGCTGTGACATTCCGAGCCGACAATTTGTTTGGCATCCCTGAAGAACAAGCAGAGATTGATTTTGAGAACGAAGGCGGTGAAACCTTCATCTGTGGGAATCCACCGTACCTCGGCTCAACGTGGCAATCTGAAGAACAAAAAACTGACCTCTCTGGAATCTTCAGAAGTCGCACTAGCAACTGGAAGTCCCTTGACTATGTAACCGGGTGGTTCATGAAGGCGGCAGACTATGGAACAAGAACCAACGCTGTCGCTGCCTTCGTGGCCACCAATTCCATTTGTCAGGGACAACAAGTTCCGATTCTCTGGCCGCTCATATTTTCCACAGGCCACGAAATCGCCTTCGCGCATACCTCATTCAAGTGGGCCAACTTGGCAAGCCACAACGCAGGAGTCACTGTCGTGATTGTTGGGATTTCCAACCACCCAAGCAGGTTGCGTCGTCTTTTTTCAGTTGGCGAAGAATCGAACGTCATTGTCAAAGACGTCGAGAATATCAGTGCCTATTTGACAGCGGGTGAGACTGTAATGGTTAAGAAGGCTTCGAAACCACTCACGACCGTTTCCGAAATGACATTCGGTAGCAAGCCTGTGGATGGTGGCAATCTCCTTCTCTCTCGACCCGAATTGGAGTCTCTTGGATTAAACAGGGGCGACTACGAAAAATACATCAGGCCGATTTTTGGCTCCGATGAATTCATTGGAGGGGTACAGCGATTTTGCATTTGGGTCGACGACAAAGATGCCGCCGACGCGGCAGTACATCCCGTAATCGGCCCAAGACTTCAGGGTGTTCGGGCAATGAGACTGGCAAGCACAAAAATCGCAACACAAAAAGGCGCATCAAAACCACACAGGTTTGATGAGCGACGGCAATCTGGCAACGAAGCAGTCATTGCCATTGCAGCCATTAGTTCAGAGAATCGCGATTACCTCCCGTGCGGAATACTGCAAAAGGGCACCATCATATCGAATAAATGTTTCGCACTGTTCGACTCCCCTCTCTGGAACATGGCCTTAGTCGCATCGCGACTTCATTGGGTTTGGATAGCCACCGTTTGCGTGCGTCTGGAAATGCGGTTTTCATATTCGAACACGCTTGGTTGGAACACATTCCCGGTTCCACTACTGACGGAGAAGAACAAGGCTGACCTCACCCGCTGTGCTGAAGACATCCTCTTGGCTCGGGAAGCACACTTCCCGGCGACGATTGCCGACCTCTACGAACCAGACAACATGCCCGAGGACTTGCGCCACGCCCATGAGCGCAACGATGAAGTTCTGGAACGTATCTACATCGGTCGCCGGTTCAAGAACGATACCGAGCGATTGGAAAAACTCTTTGAACTTTACACAAAGATGGTCGCCTCGGCGGGATTGGTCAACAGGAGAAAAGGGGAAATAGGAGAATGAGCATTGTGATTTGGCCGTCATTCTTTCCATCGGAGTGCCCACCTACAGAGGCTGAAAATGCATCTGTCGAGGTATTTAGAATCGTTTCATTCGACCCACCAGCAGCGTGCGATTTTCAATCTTTCGCGCAAACTCACCCCAAGAAATATCAGGGCAAGTGCAAGCCTTCCGGGCTTTCGGTATTCACGGGGATGGAGGATGCACTGAAGTATCTGAGAAGAGTGCAGGGTGAGGCTCAGGGCGTAGTTCCAAGGCGTCTTATCGCACGTGCACTGCTTTCACCACAGGCTGGAAAAATTCAGCATACTCCGAGCGCCTCGCACAATTCGCACCATACATGGTGGGCACCAGATGGTTTCGACCACGCCGCGACATTTAAGGTGGTGACATAGTGGAACTGTTTACGGAAGGAACGACCCTCGGAGCATTGAAGGTACTCGAAGTCTACGAGTACTATGACGGCCCGCGTCTCTTCGCGTCGTTGAATGAACGACGTTCGATTTTCCTTGTACTTTGGACTAGATTCAGAGGCACCAGCGACGAATACTATGTCCAACCACTGTCGATTCAGCGACTCCGAGAACTGCGTGAGGGCGTGATAAGTCTCCGCGAGGCTTTCAGCCAAGACACCGGGCTCGTCGTTCTGGAGATTGACCGCGAGTCTGGCACGGCGAGTACCCGAAGTCTGAAAACTGGCCAAATGGAAATATCGCTACTTCCCTTGCAAGGTGAAGCACTGAACTTGACCTCACCCTTACCAATGGCTGAATTGAAAATACAAATCCCCTCTGTTTCCGTAACCTACGCCCACAATGGCAGTTCAACCCGCTCCAATGCTTTCGGCATGAGGCCGATGCAGGAGCGGGTCTACGAGAAGCGTGGAGAGCAGTACTTGATTATCAAGTCACCGCCAGCATCGGGAAAAAGTAGAGCCTTGATGTTCGTTGCCCTCGACAAGCTTGAGCATCAGGGCATCAAACAAGCCATCATTGTGGTGCCAGAACGTTCCATCGGCGCGAGTTTCAATGACGAGCCGCTTTCACAGTTCGGCTTTTGGGCTGACTGGCATGTTGAACCCAAGTGGAACCTGTGCAACGCTCCGGGCGGTGGGAACGGCGGCATGGTCAATGCTGTAGGCGCGTTTCTTGAGAGCACAGCCAAGCTTCTGGTCTGCACACATGCGACGTTCCGCTTCGCCGTCAATGAATATGGCGTGGAGAAGTTCGATGACCGTCTGATTGCCGTGGATGAGTTCCATCATGTCGCCGCAAACGAGGGCAACATCCTTGGCAGGTATCTCAGCCAGTTCATCGCCCGGAACCGAGTACACATTGTCGCCATGACCGGCTCGTACTTCCGTGGCGATGCCGGGGCTATCCTCGACCCGCTGGATGAGAGCAAATTTGAGACAGTCACCTACACGTACTATGAGCAGTTGAACGGGTACCAGTACCTGAAGCAACTCGACATCGGCTACTACTTCTACAGCGGCTCTTACACGGACGAGATTCTGAGCGTGCTTGACCCAACGCAGAAAACGATTGTTCACATCCCGAACGTCAATTCGCGGGAGAGCACGCAGGACAAGATTAAAGAGGTCGAGCACATCATCGGGGAGATGGGAGAGTGGCAGGGCACGGACCCGGCAACTGGCTTCCAGCTTGTGAAGATTGCAAGTGGCACAGTGCTTCGAATCGCCGACCTTGTGGACGATGAACCCGCAAAGCGCGACCGCGTTGTGAGCGCGTTGAAAGACCCCGCCCAAAAGTTCAACCGTGACCACGTGGACATCATCATCGCTCTGGGCATGGCGAAGGAGGGCTTCGACTGGATTTGGTGTGAACACGCCTTGACGGTTGGCTATCGCTCCAGCCTGACAGAAATTGTGCAAATCATTGGGCGTGTGACTCGCGATGCCGTGGGGAAGACCCGTGCTCAGTTCACCAATCTCATTGCCGAGCCGGATGCCGCTGAGGAGGCCGTCTCTGAAGCCGTCAACGATACGTTGAAGGCTATTGCGGCCAGCTTGCTCATGGAACAGGTACTAGCTCCCCGCTTCGAGTTTCGCCCAAAGAATTCGGCGAACCAAGCCACTCCCGGCTACGAGTATGGGGTCGGGGGCTATGACGAGAACAAATGCAACGTAGGCGTCAACGAGCAGACGGGTGCAATCCAAATTGAAATCAAAGGGCTGACTCTGCCCAAGAGCAAAGAGGCAACTCGCATCTGCCAAGAAGACCTGACTGAAGTGATAGCTGCCTTCGTGCAGGACAAGACGGCCATCGAGCGTGGCATGTTCGATGAAGAACTCGTACCGGAAGAACTGACGCAAATGCGTATGGGAAAGATTGTCAAGGACAAGTATCCCGAGCTAGAAGCTGAAGACCAAGAGGCTGTCCGCCAGCACGCCATTGCCGCACTCAACTTCACCCAACAGGCGAAGCGACACTCCGGGGGTGGTGGCGATGAGCCGACCGCGAACACGGCATTGATTGAGGGCGTGCGAAGGTTTGCTATGGATGTTCGCGACCTCGACATTGACCTGATTGACCGCATCAATCCGTTCGGTGAGGCTTACGCCATCTTGGCTAAGACGATGAGCGAGGAGAGCCTGAGGCATGTCGCAGCGGCAATCTCGGCCAAGCGGACAGCCCTGACGCCCGAGGAGGCGCTTGACCTTGCCAAGCGTGCCTCACGATTCAATAAGGAACACAATCGGTTCCCGTCGCTCACCGCACAAGACCCATGGGAACGCAAGATGGCGGAGGGTGCTGCTGCCTTCGTTCGCTTCAAGGATGAGGGGCGTTATGTCTGATTTCAATCTGGACGACCTCAGGGATGAACTGGATGTCTTCGCAGAGCCTAAGAAGACGCAGGAGCGCTCCGCTGTTGAAGAGAGGGTCATTGCCGGGTTCGAGGAGATTCAACGCTTCGCTGAGAAGCATGGTCACCCGCCGCAGCACGGTGAAGATAAGGATATCTTTGAGCGCCTGTACGCGGTTCGACTTGACCGGCTGAGGAAGCAAGATGAGTTGCGTGCCCTGCTTGCCCCCCAAGACCGTCAGGGGCTGCTGGTAGCGTCGGCAGAGCCTTTCGATGGCGATGGTGACACTGACCTTGATGAACTGCGTGCGGAACTCGAAGGCGCTATCGGCACAAGCGATATTACCGAGCTACGACATGTCCGGAGTAGCGTTGAGAAGCGTGCCGCTGAAGAGATTGCCAACCGTGCCGTCTGTGAAGACTTCGATGAGTACAAGCCCCTCTTTGAGCGAGTGAAGCGGGAACTTAAGGAGGGTGTGAGACAGACTCTCCCCTTCCAAAACTTGGACGAGATTAGGCTGACTGAGATTCAGGACAACCAATTCTTCATCGTTCAGGGGCAGATTGCTTACATCGCCGAGGTTGGTGAAGACTTCAAGACGCAGTACGACCGGCGTGACAGCCGTCTGCGGGTCATCTATGACAACGGGACGGAAAGCGATTTGTTGATGCGGTCGTTCCAGCGTGCGCTTCATCGGGACGAAACAGCACGCATCATTACCAACACCGACAACGGGCCGTTGTTTGCTCAGGAGCCAGCCGGTGACGAACTCGCCAGCGGTACCATCTACGTCCTGAGGAGCAAGTCAGAGCAGCCCGAGATTGCAGCGCACCGGGACGTGCTGCACAAGATTGGCGTGACGGGTGGCAAGGTTGAAGCACGCTTTGCGAATGCCAAGCTAGACCCAACATTTCTGATGGCTGATGTTGAGGTAGTTGCGACATACGGCCTCTACCAGATAAACCGGGTCAAGCTGGAGAATCTCATTCACCGCGTGTTCGACAGCGCACAGTTGGATTTAGAACTGAAAGACCGCTTCGGTACCCCGGTCAAGCCGCGTGAATGGTTTCTCGTGCCGCTCTACGCTATAGACGAAGCCGTGGAACGCATCAAGGATGGGTCAATCACCGGGTACGTGTATGACCCGGTGGTGGCACGGTTGGTGAAGGCAGGGTCGTAAAGAACTTTGAAGAGTGGAAAGGTATGTTCATCGACGCACAACGGTTCAACGGAGCAAGTGACATGGAGAACGAAACCAAGCAGCAGACAGTCGTTGAGTGGTGGCAATCAAAAGCTGCAAGACCGGAACTTGAGGGATGCGCTTCCAAGCTTAATGAAGCACAAGACACCCAAGACCTTGTTCACAGGTTCTCAACGTACGCACAGGCTCTCAACCTCCTGTGGAGCAGCAAGGCAAGACTCAGTAATGACAGGGAGCGTTCAGATAGCCAAGGATTTCGCGACATCCTCCTGTCTTTACCGGCTTCTCGGCAAAAGGAACTCTGTGATTCCTCGGAGATGCTGGCTCTTGCAAACTTCGCTCCCCAAATCTTGAATGTTAAGACGCTCCGAGAATCTGAACTTTACGTCCCCGACGAAACAATTCCACACAGGCTGAAGACTGACGCTTCAGTAGAGCATAGACAACTCACAAATTCACTAAAGCGGTGGCACGACAACCCGACCGAAGAGACTCGGTTGCAGACGTTAAGAAAGCTAGGAACGCTCCTGTATGTCGTTCGGTCTAACATCGCTCACGGTGAAAAGACAATGCGTGGCCCAGACTCCGCCAAAGCTGAGCGCGACAAACAAGTCTGCGAAATCGCACTTCCGATGATTCACGCGGTTGCGGATGTTCTGCTTGACTATCCCACGCGAAAGTTAATCGCGTATGGCACTCTGAGGCCATCCGAACCCAACCATAAAGTCTTGGAACCTCTCACCGACCAACAGTGGATGGACATTGAGGTTGAAGGAACAATAGTTGACCGAGAGGCAGGACTGAAAGGCTTCCGGTGGTGCGACTCAAGGACTCGCCATAAAGCCATGCTTCTGAAATCCTCACAGCTTCCATCATTTTGGGGAAGACTCGATTCTTTCGAAGGCAGTGCATACCGGAGGACATTGGCTACGGCCTTAGTGGGCGAACTCACAGTTGTAGCAACCATCTATCAGTAGCGAGGCAGCGCCCACTCCTGACTCCATGTATCAAAACAGCGAGGGCTGTAGGGGAGCAGTCGTCTTCTTCGGATAAAACACGCCGATGATGACCCACGTCTTCGGATGAGCAAGTATCGTGCCTACGTAAAAATGAGTGTCCCGGTTGGAAGCGCACAACTGTTCAAGGAACTTCAGCCTCACTTTCTGACAGGCTTCGGTAGGGCTTGCACCGTCATCGACGCAGTTCCAATACAGTGCCGGGACCTCCCAATCCTCAATCATCATTCGATGAGAGCCTTTACAGCGACGGTCGTCGCAAGCGAACTTGTATTGAAATTTCCAAGGCAGCTTGCGGGGAGGCTCTTTGCTTGCCTTGCGGTTTTCCCAAAGTCTCTGCTGGCTCAGTGCGGCCTTGAACGACGGTTTCCAGTCAGGTTCTGAGGGCACCCACATGAGGTCAAAAACTTCCTTGGGCTTGAAGATTCCGAGCGAAGTCCTGTCGGAATTTTGCTTGGCGTAAAGCTCCTCCATCGACTGTGAGCATTTCGCCAATGCAAACCGACCTCGCTCCACCCAGTTGTCTTTGGATAAAAGCGGTTCCCCGAGAAGGCGAATGCTGTCACACTGTGGGCGGTAGCTTTCTTTTCGGGAGTCACGCCCGGTGTGTTTCGCGGCATCGACTTCGAGCCACTGATACTTCTTGTACTGCTGGCTGTAAGATAAGTCTCGAAAATTGATTGGATACAGCCGAACAAAATCCCCTGCCTCAGTCACGCCAGCCGTGCAAACAAGCTCGTCGTACTTGGAGGAAGGAATCGGCTGTGTCTTTACGGTGATGAGAACTTTCAGGTGCTCCAGCATCTCACAGGTGTACAACATCGAGCTTGTTAAGGGCCGAGATGCGGTTGGCAAGACGACCACGGTGACAGTTCACTGCCTCTCTCTCCATGCAGAGGAGCACAGAAGGCGTTGCCTTCATTAACTCCGCAACTTTCATGGAATGGACTTCCTGTTCTGGCAGCATTTTGCTCTCGTAATAATTGAATAGCTTGAGGAAGTCTGTGTCGGACTGGACTTCCTTGCGGCGACTCGAAGGGATGCCCAATTCTGGACAGTGGACATATCCAATACCGAGTTTGGTAGCGAGGCCAGAGAGAGAACTCTTAGCAAATCCGAACTTCATCGAGACCGGGTTTGCTCGAACGTCTACGATGCGACGTATGCCGGAATGGAGAAGTTTGTCCAAAAAACCATCCACGGAACGCCCTTCGTAGCCGATGGTGTAAATCGCGACTGGAGCCTTCTTGAGTTCTTTCGCTCCACTGGGAACCAGTTCCTGAAGCTCACTATTCCGGGCATACCAAGGGTATCTCGCGTACACATCTTTCAATAGCGGCTGGAGCCCAACCTTCCCGTATTTGGACACGATGGCAAGCACCGCACGGGTGGTATCGCTGTCCACGTTCGCAGCCTCTCGTGCTCCGAGGGGGGTCAAGGCCAGAAACGAACCAGAAGCTGCAAGGTAGCCGTAAGCAGTGAGGGCTTCGACTTCACGTTGGGCCGCGAACGAGTACGGGCCGAATTTGTAGGGCAGAAAATCGTAGAAGGCCGAGTCCTGCTTGATAAAGGTCTCGTGACGAAGCAGGAACACGTACTTCTGAAGCTTGGTCGCCGGAACAGGACAGTCTGCCGTACTGAAGAGTTTTAAGATTGTGCGTTGCCTTCGAAGCACTGGCAGACCCTCAGGGTCAGAATACCAAGTACGGAGGCAGCGGAGAAGTGACCAAATAGGCTCTTCCCTAATGCCAGATGAACGAAGGAGCCATTCAGCCGAGCGATATCCGCGTTAGGTTCAGACCTCACCTGCTTCCGGCCCGCTGCTGGCGGGTGACACGAGGCCGTCAAGCCGACCGAGGAAAACTTCTGAGGGCAAGTATCGTGTCGCGACGGTCTTGCCTACGATACGAATGGTTTCGTGATTTCAAGAATTTGTTTCAGGATTACTAGCTGAAAAACGAAGTCGGTTCGTATACTACTGCGTGTCCATCGAAATCTCTCCTGCCCCTGACCTCTATCTGGTCGAATTCGTGCTAGGGCCGCAACCGAACGAGCGAATTTCCATTATTATCCCTGCCACTTGCGGACTGGCTGCGATGGCGAGGGTGTGGACGTTATTTCCGGAGTACAGAGCTGTCGCCAAACGCACTTCTGTTCACCCGGTGAAATATGTCGAGATTGATTGGCGCGACCTGCGAATCATCGTGAAGAAGGAGCGGCGTCCTTTCACCTCCCCGAGCGTGTTGAAAGTACCCAACAAGCGCAACAGAAAGAAGAGCCCCGATGAGGAGGAAGCTGAATGACGCGAATCATGACAAACCTCTTCCTTGGAAGCCTTCGAGACGCCGAAGAACTCGCTGTGTCGAATCCACACAACATCAAGGCGGTCATCACCCTGTGCGAGTCGTGGGTGGTTGAAAAGCGGCATGGCTTGCGCTACGTCCACATTCCTATCGAGGACGACGAGCCTGTCCCTATCTTTAAGTTCGACCGCATCGTGAATGCCATCGGCGAGAACAGACGCAGAGGTGCCGTGCTCGTTCATTGCGGCGAAGGCGTGAGCAGGGCTCCTAGCCTAACTGCCGCCTACATGCATGTCGTTGGCTACCTCAATATCGACTCGGCCCTTGCGGAAATCAAACGGCTAAGGCCATACATCAATCCCTCAGACACTTTACTGGAAAGCGTCAGGAGGCGTTGGGCATGAAGAGAATTGCGATTGTGCAGCAGGTTCTCTTGTCATTCGAAGGTCTGATTACCGGACAACAGTTTGCGTGTTCACATCCGAAAGGAGAAACAATGCCATTGAAAATTGAGTATGTTCGAAAGAGCGGCCAAATCCTTGGTTCCGTAACCTCGGGCTACGCCGACAACTCAACCACGGTTCGGGATTCGGGTGGGCGAACCCTCGGGCACACTTCCGAGAAGTTCTCCACCACCCGAGATGCGGCTGGTCGGCTGGTCTCGACCAACACGGCTTCGCCGGGGCTGCTCATCAAGAAGAAGTAACCATAAGCTGACTACGCGGCCACTGCACAGACGCTCAGTGGCCGCGTGCCTTTTCACAACGATAGATACCGCACCGCCGAAGTCCCCCTCGGGTGTCCTTTGCTCCCCCTCTGCACCCTGATATCCAAGTCAATTCCTCCCGGTTCACTCTAACGAACTCATCGCCGAACCAGACGATGGCGACGGTTCCGGCCTTAGGATTTAGCTCGATTTAGCTCGAAAAACAGGGTGAACACGGGGTAAAACGAGGTATCAAGGAGACAGGAGAGACTCCGACGATTCCCTGTAAGCTATTGATTTTGAAGGTATTTGTTGAATCTAAAGGAATTTACTTGACAGGCTGGCGGAGAGAGGGGGATTCGAACCCCCGGTAGAGCTTTTGACCCTACAACGGTTTAGCAAACCGCCGCCTTCAGCCACTCGGCCATCTCTCCGACTCCTTCGGATTATACCCGAAGCTGGACTGGTGCTGCTTTTGGAGAACTCATGTTGATGCTTTTCGCCGTTGCGCGCATCTCAATTGCCCCTTTTCGAAACGCCCCAGGGGATGCGAAGCGACATATCTGCTCTCTATGAATTTTTTACTAGGGACAAGCGCAAATCATTGTTAGATTCACAGTCATGCGCTTTGCACTCAAGCCGGCCCGGCGGAAGCTCCGCATCATTCCGCTGATCGCGGCCACCTACTTCATGGTGTCAGGTGGACCGTACGGGATTGAGGACATTCTGGGTGGGGCGGGATTTGCCAAGGCGATTCTTATCCTGGTGCTGCTGCCTTTTCTGTGGAGCCTGCCAACCACGCTGATGATCGGCGAGTTGGCCAGTTCGATCCCCGCCGAGGGTGGATTTTACGTCTGGGTACGCCGCGCGCTGGGTCCTTTCTGGGGTTACCAGGAGGGATGGCTTTCACTTGCGGCAAGTGTATTTGACATGGCGATCTACCCGACGATCTTTGTCAGCTACCTGAGCCGTTTCAATCCGGATTTAACGGCGGGTCCGCGTGCGTATCTGTGGTCCTTGCTGGTCGTTGTTGTCTGTTGTGCGTGGAATCTGCGCGGTGCCCCAGCCGTCGGCGAGGGGACTGTCGGGTTGTTCGTTCTGCTGCTGGCTCCGTTTGCGGTTTTTATTGTGCTTGGATTCTGGCACGGATTCACGGCACACCCCGTGATTCAGTGGCATGCGGCGTCGACGGAGGCGTCTCTCTCCACCGCCGTGCTGGTGGCGATGTGGAACTACATGGGCTGGGATAACGCTTCAACGGTGGCGCAGGAGGTCGAAAATCCCCAGCGCAATTACCCGCTGGCAATGGTTTCGGCGGCGATGCTGGTAGCGGTCACCTACATTTTGCCCCTGGCGGCAGTCGCCTTGATGGGCATCTCCGTGAGCAACTTCTCCACTGGCTCCTGGGCGGATGCAGCCGGCATGATCGGCGGTCCAATCCTGGCGACGGCAGTTGTGGCGGGTGGAGCAATCAACGGCTTTGGCATGTTCAACGTACTGATGATGAGCTATACGCGGCTGCCCGTTGCGATGGCCGAGGATGGAATGCTGCCTCGAATCGTCACCAGGCGGAACAGTCGCGGCGTACCTTACATCTCAGTGGTGCTCTGTGCAATCGCCTGGGCTCTGGCGCTCAACCTTAAATTTGAGCGCCTGATTTCGATCGATCTCAGCCTCTACGGAGCCAGCCTGATTCTCGAGTTCGTGGCGCTGGTTGTTTTGCGTTTGCGAGAACCCGATCTGGAGCGGCCCTTCAAAGCAGGAAATCTGGCCCTCGCGTGCGCCCTGGGGGTCGGACCGACCGTTTTGATTGGCTACGCACTTTACGCCTCTCGCGCCGAGCAGATTGTCAGCGGCTTCTCCGCGCTTTTGTTCGCATTTCTGGTGGCACTGGTTGGGCCCATCCTCTACTGGCTTACCACTTGGGGGCAAAACCGGCGCAAGCTGGCAGCGGCAATTGCCGACGAGTCAGCCTGAACTCGCGACCCTGCACGCTATCGAACACTCAAGAAATGGTCGATCAGGTAATCCCTCAGTTCAAAGTCAAACGCGCGCGTATTCTGGGCAGGATCCTGAGCATCGGTGTTGTAAGCAACGATGTATGCGCTGCGAGTTGCTGGATCAAGATAGAAGTGGCTGCGAAACCCGTTTTGCCAGCCCGCGTGGCCGATGAGTTTCAGCTGCCCGTCAGTGTGAACGAAAAAGCTGGCTGCTACTTCATCATGCGCCCCTGCGCGCGACTGAAAATCATCGTCAGGCGGAACGGGCAAAAGTGGCTTCCACATCTCCTCAAGGGACGCCCGTTTCAAAACGACGTCAAACTCCGCCTCCCTTGCCGGATCGCCCAGCAGGAAGTTTAGATATTTGACCAGGTCGGGAATCGGCGCGTTGAGCCCTCCGTTGGAGCGCGTAATACCCGTATTGAAGTCGAAAAGGTCCTCGGTCAGCTTGCCGCCCTTCCGGTCCCAGCTATGCGATCGATGGGCGAGCAGAAAATAGGGGCTGCGGTCAAAGTAAGACCGGCTCATCCCCAGCGGTCGCAACACGTTCTTCTCCATGTAAACCGCATAGGGATCGCCGGAGAGCCGTTCGATGATTTCGCCGAGAAAGATGACGCCGAGGTTGGAATAGCTGAAGCGCGAGCCGGGCTTGAACGCCACCTCGGTGTAAGGCATCATGGCAACGATTTGCGACCATTGGGTCGGTTCAAAGGGCTGCCAGTCTTTATCGTCATCGCGCCACGGCCAGGTTGCATCGCGAAACCCTCCCGAATGCGACATGACGTGACGAATGGTTACCTGGGAGATCGGGCCAAAAGAATCGTGAGTCGCTGACAGTTCGGGGAGATACTTGACCAACGGGTCGTCGAGCGAAAGCAGCCCCCGGTCACGCAACTGCATCACCGCAATACCCGTAAGGCTTTTTGTGCAGGAGGCCCAATGAAAGGCTGTTTCATTGCCGACTGGAACTTCCGGGGAGAGACTCTGAAGGCCTTGGTTATCCTCCAGTATCACCTTGCCGTTGCGAATCATGGCCAGACTGCTGCCCACAATGCCATTGCGGCGCAATCCGGACTCATAAAATGAGCGGATTGCGCCGGGATTGATGGTCGAGTCCTGGGCCAGCAAGGGCGTAATGACAGCGAGTGCTAACAGAACCAGAGCTGTAAGACGCACTTTCCGCATCGGCATACTCCGCTTCCTGTCCGGCTAAGCCTTGTCCAGCTTGTTGTCATCAAACTGCTTCTTCGACCGAATAATATGGTCGCGCGCATAGGCAGCGTCGTGCCAGCCTTTGATCTCGACCCGCTTGCCCTCAAGATCCTTGTAAATCGAAAAGAAGTGGGTGATTTCCTTAAGCATGTGGGGATAAATATCGGTGTAATTCCACACGTTGTTGTAGCGGGGATTGTTGTTTCCTACCGCCAGTACTTTCTCGTCCAACACGCCCTGATCCAGCATCTCCAGCAGCCCGATCGGCCTTACCTCATGCACGCATCCTGAAAAGCTGGGATACGGCACCAGCACCAGCACGTCCAGAGGGTCGCCGTCGTCGCTGAGCGTAGACGGAATAAAGCCATAGTCGCCCGGATAGTGCACGGGAGAATAGAGATTACGGTCAAGCTTGAAAACGTGCAGTTCCTTGTCGTACTCAAACTTGTTGGTGCCATCTTTAGGAATTTCGATGACTGCGCGAAAGACTTCAGGGGCCCGATCGCCGATCGGCAGTTCAAGATAGTTGACCATTGGTGTGTCTTCTCCTCGTTAGGGGGGTTGAGTCCGGCGTAGAGAGTGAAGCCGGAGAATGAGAATTCATCGTTAAGCCTGGAGCTACTATAATCGGGTAAATGAAGGCTCATGTCTACGTCACATTAAAGACTTCTGTTCTTGACCCACAAGGGCAGACCATCCAGAATGCCCTGCGCAAGCACCAGTTTACCGGCGTGGAAGATGTGCGCCAGGGCAAGTATTTCCTGCTTTCGCTGGCAGAGGGGCTCACTCTAGAGGCCGCCCGCAGCGAAGTGGAGCGCGTCGCCAAAGACGTGCTGACTAACCCGGTGATCGAGAACTACTCATACCGCATAGAGGAATAGTCTTCCCTGGATAACCTGTGATGCGGGCCACAACTCCTGGCTACGATCCGGGTTCTACAATCTATCTATGTGCGGAATCGTCGGTTATGTTGGCAAGAAGGAAGTAGTCCCCGTCATTCTTGAGGGGTTGCGGCGTCTGGAGTATCGTGGGTATGACTCGGCCGGCATCGCCGTGGGCAGCCCGGGCGAAGAAAAGCTCTCGATTCGCCGAGCCCCAGGCAAGCTCAAAAACATTGAAGCTGTGCTGCGCGACCATCCGCTCCACGGTACCTACGGCATCGGCCACACCCGCTGGGCGACGCACGGCCGCCCCACTGAAGAGAACGCCCACCCGCACCGCGACTGCACCGGTCGCATTGTCGTCGTCCACAACGGCATCGTAGAGAACTACCTGGAGCTGAAGCGGGAACTCACCGCCCAGGGCCACGTCTTCGTCACCGAGACCGACACAGAAATCATCGCCCACCTCATCGAACAGGTGCAGAAAACCTCCGAGCAGGCAGGCCAGCCCATTTCCCTTGAAGTAGCCGTCCGCGCGGCCGTCAAGCGCCTTACCGGTGCTTTCGCGCTCGGTGTGCTCTCGTCGCTTGAGCCAGACAAGATTGTCGCCGCCCGCTTTGGCCCGCCCGTCGTGATCGGCATCGGCGAGGGCGAGTACTTTGTCGCCTCTGACGTGCCCGGTATTCTGCATCACACCCGCAACATCTGCTTCCTCAACGACGGCGAAATGGCGATTCTGACCCTCGGCGGTGTTGAACTCACAGATTTTGAAGACCAGCCCCTCCCTTTGAAAGTCCAGCGCATCCTCTGGGACCCCATCCAGGCAGAAAAAGGCGGCTTCAAGCACTTCATGCTCAAGGAGATATGGGAGCAGCCGCGCGCCATCCGCGACACCACGCTGAGCCGCATCTCGCTCGATACCGGCCAGGTCTTCCTCAACGAGATGGGCCTTTCAGCCGATGAGCTGGCAAAAATCACCAGCGTGAATATCGCCGCCTGCGGCACCAGTTGGCACGCTGCCACCGCCGGCAAATACATGATCGAGCGGCTGGCGCGGGTACCGGTCGAGGTGGACTACGCCAGCGAATACCGCTACCGCTCGCCGATTGCCGACCCTAACGCCCTGGGCCTGCTGATTACGCAGTCCGGCGAGACCGCCGACACCCTCGCCGCCCAGCGGGAGATGATCGCGCTCGGCTCAAAGACCGTGGCCATCTGCAACGTGGTCGGCGCAATGATTACCCGCGACGCCAGCGGCACCATCTATACCCATGCGGGGCCAGAGATTGGCGTGGCCTCAACCAAGGCGTTTACCGCGCAGATTACCGCGCTCTTTCTGTTTGCGCTGCATCTGGCGCAGGTTCGCGGGCAGTTGACCGCTGCCGAATCCCTTACCCTCGTCGAAGAGCTGAGCAAAATTCCCGCGAAAATCGAAGAGATGATCAAAGGCATCAGCACCCAGTGTGAAGAGCTGGCGAAGAGCTTTTCGACGGCTCGCGATTTTCTCTACCTCGGCCGAGGCATCCACTTTCCCATTGCTCTTGAAGGCGCGCTGAAGCTCAAGGAAATCAGCTACATCCACGCAGAAGGGTACCCCGCTGGCGAGATGAAGCACGGGCCCAATGCACTGATTGACGAGACGCTGCCGGTAGTCGTTCTCGCCACGCAAGACCACTCCGACGCCGGTTCTCGCCTGCGCTATGAAAAGACGCTCTCAAATGTTCAGGAAGTGACGGCACGTTCAGGACGAGTGATTGCCGTGGCGGTCGAGGGGCAGGAAGACATTGGGCAGCTGGTGGAGCATGTGATTTCGATTCCGCGTGCGCCGGAGCTGCTGCTGCCGCTGCTCGAAATCGTTCCTCTGCAACTGCTGGCCTACTACATCGCGGTGCGTCGCGGGTGCGACGTAGACCAGCCCCGCAATCTCGCCAAGTCCGTTACGGTGGAATAAGGCATGCCGGATTAGGGCGGGGTGAAGTAAGGGAGCAACGCTCTAGTGCGAGGAGTCCTTTTCCTTGCTGGTGAGCGAGGCCCATAGGATGCAGCACAGGAACGTTACAGCCAGTACCGGCACAACGAAAAACGGCGACGTGATATCCATAATAAAATCCCTCGGTTTTTAGCGTAGCACGGTCTGCTGATGTGGCAGACCGTGTTTTGCTTTTGGGCCGTCCGGAATTCCCGGCCTGCTACTTCTGCGGGTAGTCGACCCGGATGGTGAGGATCTCCCAGGGAGTGATGGGGGTCTTGATGACGTCGCCTGTAATCGTGAGCGGCGCGCCTTCAGGGGTCTCCTGCATGTTGGTGATGGTGGCGGCGGTGGCTCCGGGGGGAATGTGGAACTCGGCGGTGGTTCCCTTCCCGGCTGACTCGTAGACGCGGAAGATGAGCGAGTTGGTGTCTTCAGCCTTTTTGACGGCGGTCAGGACCACATTTTCTGGCCCAATAGACGCGAAGGAGTGGCTGGCGGGCAGCGAGCCGGGGTGGGAGGTGGTGACGACTGCCGTGAGCGGGTAGTTGTACTCCCAGCCATGGCGGACAGTCTGGGCCTGCTGCCATGTACCGGCGTGGGGGTAGAGAGCGTAGCGGAAGTGGTGGTGGCCCATGTCTGCCTCAGGGTCAGGCCACTTGGCGGAGCGGAGCAGGGTGAGGCGGAGCACGTTTCCGGCGGCATCGTAGGCGTACTTGGATTCGTTGAGGATGCTGAGGCCGTGTTGGCCGTCTCCCAGGTCAGCCCAGCGCATGGCGGGGACTTCGAACTGGGCTTTTTCCCAGCTATTGGTGCGCTTGGTGGTGCGCTCGATGGCTCCGTAGGGGATTTCGTATGTGGCGTGGTCGCTCTGGACGGCTAACGGGAAGGCGGCTTTGAGCAGGATGTGGGACTCGTGCCAGTCGATTTCGTTATCGATGTCGATCTGGTCGGATTTACTTCCAAGGCTGATCGTTTGGACAAATTTTGAATTCTGCCAATGACGAACAACCTTGATTTGCGGGATGGGGGCAGCTATGTCTCCCGGTATCACTTCGACGGAGTCTGCGCTATCAATCGTCGCTGGTGGGGCATCGAGAGTGCCCGGGTCAATATTCCATGCGTCGTAGTCTTTTGGGGTGTCCTTGAAGAGCTGTAGTTGATTGCCACATTTGCCATTGGCTATCCAATCGAATTGTGTCTTCACATCGACAATGCTCGTAATGCAGCCCGTGGTTTTATTGACACTCACCTTGATTTGCTCGTTAGCGATGCTGATCATCGAGGAGGACTGAGTTACAGGTGGTGTTACCGGACTGTGCGACCCTCGGCCAACGTAAATGACCTTGTAGCCCATGGCAGGGACTTGCACCCCTGAAATCTTGACGGTGACGACGCCGGTGGCATCATCCTGCTCGAGAATTTGCGCGAAGGGAAAGGCCTTTTGACTCTCACTATAGCCCCATAGATATGCCTTCACTTGGCCGTCTGGGACAGGCTGGTTTTTGTGTGAATCCTGAAACTTGACGATAATGTCGCCGGTTCGATCCCATCCCAGGGAATTCCACACCACGACTGGTGTTGAGAAGTTCCCCGCTACGGCGTTAATTTTCTCCGTGACCTTGCTAAGCGCTCCACTCGAAATCTCATTCGTGGACCACCGGACTACGTCGTAGTCTTTTTGGGCGTCTTTATAGATGACGCCAATGCCGGAGCCTGCTGCGAGATCGTGGAACTGGTTGAAGAGGACTTTCTTCCAGTCTTCGGTCAACTCCGCGACGGGATACGGCTTGCCGTCGAGCCATGCCAGCGATGCCCACTTTTCGGCGTTGAGAACCTGCTCTTCGCTTTCGCGCATGTTGCGCTTGTGGTTGGCCTGGGTGGTCATGACGCCGCGGTGGTATTCGAAGTAGAGCTCCGACTTCCACGTCGGAATGGAGACTTTGCCCTCGACGGCGGGGGGCGCGGTATAGCCCTTCGCAATCGACGCGTAGTCCCAAACCGGGCTGTTGTCGGCGAGCTGCTTTTCGACTGCGGAGAAGTAGGGCTGGGCGAGGCCGAACTCGATTTTGGGATGGACGGTCGAGGTGGAGAGCGGCGAGGGAGTGGAAGTTGCATCCGGAGACCAGTGGAAGCCCTCGTCGAGGACGTTGCGGGTGGGTCCGCCGCCGTGGTCGCCAATGCCGTAGAGATCCATGATGTTGGTCATGCCAGTGGCGCGGGTGCGGGCGGTGGCGAGATCTTCAGTGAGGCGGGTCTGGTGCAGGTTGTCGTTGGCGTAGTCGTGGGGGAAGTAGGCGAGCACCTTGCTGCCGTCGGGAGACTGCCACCAGAAGAGCTTGAAAGGGAGCTGGTTGGTGTCATTCCAGGTCATCTTCTGAGTGACGAAGTAGTCGACGCCGGACTTTTTGTAGATTTGCGGGAGCTGCCAGTTGTAGCCGAAGGAGTCGGGATTCCAGCCAATGCGGACATCGACGCCGTAAGCCTGCTTGTAGAAGCGCTTGCCGACAAGCAGCTGGCGGACGAGCGACTCGCCATCGGGCATGTTGAGGTCAGGCTCCACCCACATGCCGCCGACGATCTCCCAACGGCCCTCTTTGATGCGGCGATTGATATCGGCGTTGAGGTCGGGATACTTGTCGGCCATCCACTCGTTGTAAGCGGCGGCGGACTGAGTGTAGGTGTAACGCGGGTACTCGTACATGAGCTGGAGGGCGGTGCCGAAAGTGCGCTTGACGGCGTCGACGGTTTCAGTCCAGGGCCAGAGCCAGGCGGCATCGATGTGGGAGTTGCCGGTGAGGTGGAGTGTGGCGGTCTGGAGGAGGGGCTTGAGAGCCTCAAGCTTGTGCTGGGCGGCGAGGACTGAGGCGTCAAATTTCGCCTGATCTTTTTGGTCAAGCGCGCTCAGATCGACGGTCTGGATGGCGTCGGCGAGGGTGGCCATCTTTGACGCATCGCCGGGGGCCAGGCTCGGAACCAGCAGGGCTGCGGAGAGGAATTCTGTACGCAGGTCGGCGGGGTTGGGCCGGGTGCCGGGGAAATCGATGCGCATCGTCGCGCCGTGGAAGCCTTTGACATCGACGGTGTGGAGTAGCTTGACGGCCACTGTGATCTTGTCGCCGGGGTGGGCCTCGTCAAGCAGGACGATGGGTTCGAGGTCGTCGCCCATGGCAACGCGGCGACCGTTGAAGTAGAGAATGGTCGGCATCGGTCCGTTGGCCGAGGCGTGGAACTGGAACCAGATGCGGGAGCCGGTGAGGTCGTATCCGTTGAGCGTGGCGGGGACCGTGATGGTCTGGCGGAACCAGAGAGCATCGTTGGAGGTGGCGGCCTCAAGCGCGACGGGCTGCCAGCCGGATTCATCCAGATTCAGGGCTTCGCCATGGGCCAGGTCGCCGTTGTGCATCTTCCACTGGCCGTCGGGAAGTTCGCTGAGGGTGGAGAGGCGGGCGATGACGGCCTGCGCGGGGGCGGGGAGAGCGGCGGCCATGCGGGCAGCCTCTTTTGCGTCCTGGGCGTGGGCAGGATTGGAAACGCTTCCGAAGAATGCGCAGACAATGATGGCGGAGAAGAGAGCGGCATTACTCCAAAACTTGTTCAAAGACGCGGGCCGGGCAGTAGGAAAGATATTCATGGGCGAAGAATCCTCCCCCGCATAGTAATTGGGATAAGGGAGGACTGTCGTGCGTCATTGCAAATGTCTTATCAAATGGAGGCGCGTCTGACGATGGCCTGAATGACGGGAAGGCACTCTGCCACGGACTCGGCGACAGCGTCAGCACCGGCGTTGAGAAGTGCCGCGCTTGCTGCCGAGAGCAGGCTTTGCTGCTGGCTCGGGGTGGTTGCGGCCCACTCGGCGAGGCTGAGACCAACCATATTGCCGGTGCGGGTGATGCCGATGGTGGCCATGCCGGCGTTGCGGCCCTCGGCGATGTCACTGGGGGTGTCACCGATTTTGATGCATTCGTGGGGAGCGACACCAAAGCGGCGGCAGATTTCAAAGACCATCGCGGGCGAGGGGCGGCCGGAACCAACGTCTTCCGGGCTCATGGCGATTTCTGGCCTGTAGCCCTGGGTGGCGGCATTGGCGGCGAGGGCGTCAAGCATGGCGCGGGTGTAGCCGGTGGTCGAGCCGATGCGATAGCCAAGCTGGCGAAAGGACTCCATTGCTTCTGGCACGCCGGCGAGGACGGGGGAGTAGGCGAGCAGGCACTCCATCTGAAGCGGGAGGAAGGCGGCGTAGAGGGCATCGGCGTCGGACTCGGAAGGCAGACGACCAGGGGCGGATTGCCAGGCGGCGATGGCTTCTGCCTCCAGAAGAATGCGAGCGATGTGATCGCGTTTGGCGAGGCCCATGTCGCGGCGGAGGACGGCCTGCGGCAGGGGAACGCCCGCCTGTGGGAAAACGCGTTCAAGGGTGAGAACGGGGGCGAGGCTGCCGTGGTCGACAGTAGTGCCGGCCCAGTCGAAAATGAGTGCGCGTATGGCCATCAGGCTATTCCCATCTCTTGAATCATTCTTTCGCCTAGACCCATGGAGAGGGTCATGCCAGAGCCTCCGGGGGATGCGACGATGCGGACGGTAGGCTCGGGGTCCATCCAGAGCAGGGTCTTGTCGGGATGCTTGGCGTAGACGCCGTGCCAGCGTTCAGCGATGCGCATCTGGGGTGCACGCAGGAAGCCGTGCGTATATTCGAGGATCAGGTCGTCGATTTCAGACTTGTTGAAGACGTCGACGGCGAGGCCGTACTCGTGGGAGTCGCCGAGGGTGAGAGCTCCATCGGCAGTCTGGGAGACGAGCGCGTGGATGGCCCAGCGGTCGAGTTCCGGAGTCTCTTGGGCAATGCGCGCCCTGAGCGCAGGCAGGGTGGAGCATACGTCGAAGGCTGGGTAAAAGCGCAGGGTGAGGCCAGCAGCGAGGGATGGGCCGAGTTGCCAGCCTGCAGGCTGCGGAGCGGTGCGAAGCATTTGCAGTTTGCAGCGAGGGATGGGCCGAGTTGCCAGCCTGCAGGCTGCGGAGCGGTGCGAAGCATTTGCAGTTTGCAGCGGGTGAGGCCGCTTTGGGCGAAGTGGGTGGGGTAGAGAGTTTCGAAGTCTTCGCCGCTGCAGACGATGAAGTGGCCGGCGTGCCAGCGGCAGGCCGCAGTTTCGAGATAGGGCGCGTTGATGGCGCGGACGGCGGTCGAGAAATGGAACTGGACGCCGTAACGTTCGGCGAGGAAGGCAGGTAGAGCGGCGAGTATCTGTCGCGGATCGACAGTCAACTCGGTGTCGCTCCAGAGCGCGCCGAGGAGGCCGCGTGGCTGGACGGCCTCTGACTTCTCAAAGACTTGCGCCGGGCTGTGCCAGCAGCAGTTGTAGCCGAGGCCGGGTGCGATGGCTGCAAATTCCTGGGCTACGGCGGCTTCGTCGTTGCGATAGGTGAGGTGGAGTGAACCAGTGTCGCGATATGGGAGTTGCGTGGCGTCGAGGAGTTCAAGCCAGATTGCGCGACTGCGCAGGGCAAGTTGCAGCAGCTCGCCTGAGGGCTGCCCAATGGGCCAGACCATGCCGAAATTCCGCACCGAGGCCCCGGCGGCCTGCGGTGAGCGGTCAAAGACGACAACGCGCTTGCCTGCTCTGGCGGCGGCATAGGCGTGGGCCAGGCCGAGGATACCTGCGCCGACAATGGCTACATCTGCTGAGTGATTTTTCACGGGGCCGCCTGCACTCGGGAGTTCAAGTCAAGAATATGCGAAGCGGGAGCGTTGGAGTGATGCGGCTTGCGGTGCTCAGCCACCGGAGATCGCTCCGATAATGAGGAGCGGCTCAGCGCCTGAGGCGATCGCCGCGGGCAGAGGGGTGTCCTGCGGTTGGTGGGAGATGTCTTCGTTGCAGGCAAAAAAGCGCAGAAAGGGGCGGCGGCGAAGCGTGACGTGGTCGCGCATGGTGCCTGAAAGAGTCGGATAGCGGGCTTCCAGGGCATCCATGACGGAATTGACGGTCAGCGAACCGCTGATTTCCAGCGTCACTTCCCCGCCGGGCGCACTTTGGATTCCCGCCAGAGTGCGCAGGTGATAGGGAAGCTGAACGCGTATGACTTGCAAAGCGCAGGCTCCGGTCACGCCAGCGTCTGGACCTCGACCGATAGAACAGCAGGCAGGTCGCGCACAATGGCATTCCAGCTATCCCCGCCGTCTGCCGACGCGTATACCTGGCCGCCGGTGGTGCCAAAATAAATGCCGCATTCGCCCTTCTCATCAATGGAATCAACCGCCATTGCGTCGCGCAGTACGTTGACGAAGCAGTTCTCCTGGGGCAGGCCATTGGTCAGCGCTTCCCAGTCGTTGCCGCCGGTGCGGCTGCGGTAGACGCGCAGTTGGCCGTCGAGCGGGTAGTGTTCACTGTCGCTCTTGATGGGTACGACGTAGATCGTGTCGGGCTGATGGGCGTGCACGTCGATGACGAAGCCAAAGTCTGTGGGGAGATTGCCGCTGACTTCGTGCCACTTTTCGCCGGCATTGTCGCTGCGCATCACGTCCCAGTGCTTTTGCATGAAAAGCACGTCAGGTCGGCCGGGATGCATGGCGATGTGATGAACGCAGTGGCCAACCTCAGCGGTGGGGTCGGGAATGTGTGCAGAACGGAGGCCTTGATTGATGGGGAGCCATGTCTGGCCGCCGTCGTCGGTTCTGAAGGCACCTGCCGCCGAGATGGCGACATAGATTCGATCAGGGTTGGCAGGGTCGAGGATGACGGTATGCAGGCACATGCCGCCTGCGCCGGGAGTCCAATGAGGGCCGGTTCCGTGACCGCGCAGACCAGAAAGTTCGGTCCAGGTTTGGCCGCCGTCTGCTGAACGGAAGAGGGCCGCATCCTCAGCGCCCGCGTAGACGACCTCGGGATCGGTGAGGCTGGGCTCCAAATGCCAGACCCGTTTGAACTCCCAGGGGTGCGGCGTGCCGTCGTACCATTGGTGGGTTCCGGGAATGCCATCGTAAATGAATTTGTTGCCGACCGGCTGCCAGCTCTTGCCGCCGTCATCTGACCGCTGGAGCACCTGGCCAAACCAACTGCTGGACTGGGAAGCATAAAGCCGGTCAGGATTCACCGGGGAGCCCTTTACGTGATAGATCTCCCACCCTGCGAAGTGAGGACCGGAGACCTCCCAGTTTTGGCGCTTGGCATCGGACGAAAGAATGAACGCGCCTTTGCGGGTACCAACCAGCACTCTGACTCGACTCATATGTCCCCCCTAAAGAGTTGTCGGGCGATAGTAGTCTGCGTTTCCGCGGGGACGGAAGCGCCAATCAGGCGGGTCAACTCAACACGCAGACCAGAATAATCCAAACTACAGCATGCGCACCAAGGATTTTTCCAACTCAGGTGCGACGCTGCAACGCGCAAATGCTCCTGCTTATTTCTTGCGAAGATGCTCCATGGTTCCGCGGGGATAGGAGGTCGATTCGCGGACGATCAATTCTGTCTTGATATTGAACTCGCGCTTGCCGATGAGCGCATTGGGAGATTCGACCTGCGATTGCAGTGCGTCGAAGGCTGCCTTGGCAATTTCGAAACGCGACATTTGAATCGTGGTGAGGGGAGGCATTGTGACTTCAGCGATATGAATGTCATCGAAGCCGATGACCGAGATGTCGTCAGGAACCCGCTTGCCGGTGCGGTAAAGCTTGTGCAGAACTCCAATGGCCGTCATGTCGTTGGAGCAGAGAACAGCCGTGGCGAGATTCTCCTGAGCGAGGAGCTTCTCCATCGCAGCTGCGCCACCCTCGAGAGTATGGTCGCCTTCGACAATCCAGCTGGGGTCGGGAACAATCCCACATTCATTCATTGACCTGGTATAGGCAGCGAGTCGCGATTGCGCTGAATGGAGCTGCATGGGGCCGGAGACGAATGCGATCTTGCGATGGCCCAATGCCGCGAGATGCTGAACCGCCTGGCGGATGCCGTGGTGATAATCCACCTTGAGGACGCTGATACCAGGGCGGTCCGGGCCCACATCGATGAAGACGAGGGGAACCTTGCGCTTGGCGAGCTGATCGAGGAGGGGTTCTTCGATGCCGAAGGTCATGATCGCGACGCCCTCGACCTTGCGCTCAAGCATGCGTCGAATGCAGTGGGACATGCGCTTGGGATCGTGATTGGTAGAGCTGATGAGGATTTCGTAGCCGTTTTCAACGGCGATCTCTTCAAACCCCTGAATCAGTTCGGGAAAGAACGGGTTGGTGATTTCAGAGACGAGCAGTCCGAAAAGCTTGCTGCGGCCCGAAACCAGGGCCCGAGCCTGGGTGTTGGGCACGAAATCGAGCTTCTCGATCACGTCCCAAACGCGCTTGGCCATCTTGGTGTTGACCGTGGGTACTCGGTTAATGGTGCGCGATACGGTCGCAATGGAGACATTGGCGAGGCGAGCGATTGTCCGGATGTCCATGCGCTCCGAAGCATCGTTTTGCGGCTGATTCTCTGGAGTTGGATTTTCAGTCATATCGCCCTTTGGGAAAGCGTTTTCGTACCGCCAAAATCAGCCTTCAGTCTATTCGATGTAACACGGGATGAATAGGCTCACGTGCGCAAAGCACTGCAATGAAGTCGCAAAGTCAAATGTGTTGAACAATTTCCTGTAAGTTTTGCCCGAGGGCAAAGATGATTACGCAATACTCCAAATACCGGAAGATGAGACCTGGGTAAAAACCAGTTCGCGACAGGCTACAGTCCGGTAGGTCACAAAAAAGATAAGTACGGAATCGTTTACCCGGGCGCTGGTTAAACCAATCGACTGCATGCTTAGAGTCGCTGATAGAACGGGCGGACGATCAGCGCGGCTACACCCATTGCAGCCAACAAAGCCAACACCAGAAAGACATACAGCACCCAGATGTTTGGACCTGAAGATTTGGGCTCGTTTTCCGAAAACTCGTTTGGGTCCGGAGGCAGATTTCTCTTACTCATATTTGAGAGCCTCAACGGGGTCCATTTGGGCTGCACGGGTGGCAGGCACGGTTCCGAAGATAACGCCGACAACCAAAGAAACGCCGAGCGCCGCGACAATTGACCAGGGAGATATGGGGATTGCATAGCTGCTCAACAAGTGGACTGATAACGGCAGCGCGAGGCCAAGCGCAGTGCCGACGACTCCCCCGGCTAGCGATATCATCACCGCTTCTGTAAGGAACTGCAGACGAATTTCACGCGAGGTTGCACCGAGGGCTTTGCGGATGCCAATTTCGCGGATGCGTGCGCGGACGTTTGCCAGCATGATGTTCATGATGCCGACTCCGCCAACCGCGAGGGTGACCATCGCTACTGCGATCAGAACCGCCGTCAGCCCGTTGGCGATGAGGGCAGCGGTGGTGAGCAGTTCTTTGAGATCGGTTGTGTGATAGACGGAGTTCGGCTTGTGGCGGCTTTTAACGATCTTGACGATGGACTTGGCAGCGTCGGGCACGTCGTCCATGCTGCGCAATGAGAAATAAATCAGCTTCACGTTGTCAGTGCCCGTGAAGTAGCGGCCGACGGAATACGGGATAAGGATAGTGTTGTCAGTAATTTCCGATTGGCCAAAGTCATCGACGCTTTCCTTGAAGGTGCCGATGATGGTGAAGGGGATGCCGCTGATCTGGAAGGTCTGGCCTACGGCGGCGTCGGCCGAGCCAAACATTTGCTGGGCAAAAGGAATGGTGACGATGGCGCACTTGATATGAGCATTTTCGTCTTCATCATCCATGAATCGGCCGTCGGTGACGATGAGATTGCGAACCTGCTGGTACTGCGGCACAACGCCGAGCACGAGGGTATCTTTGACCACGCCACCGCCAAAGCTGATGCGGTCATGCATTTCGAGGACGGGCGATGAATATTGGACGCTCGGAACCTGGGCAACTACGGCTCGCTCATCATCGCGAGTCAGGTAGTCGTTATAGATTGTGTTTTCTGTGCCGGTCGCGCCTCCACCCGAGTACTCGAGGGAGATCATGTTCGTGCCGATTTTCTCGATCAAACCGAGGGCATAGTCGCGCCCGGTGAGGCCGATGGTGACAACCAGAATGACGGATGCTGACCCGATGACCATACCCAGGGCGGTGAGCATGAATCGGGCCTTGCTGGAACGGAAACTGTCGATGGCCAGGCGCACAGTCTCACTGAACGCGATCGTGCGATGTGCGTTCAGGAGGGTCTGACGGAAGGATTCCTGCCGGGCTTGCTCGCGAGACTGTTCAACATCAATCATGAGTTCATCACTGTTTGGCACTTTGTTAGACGCAGAAACGGCCCTGCGGCTTCTGAAAGTTCAGAAGCGTTTGCAAAGCCTCCCCCTTCAGCTTACGCGAGAGCACCTTCGCAAATCTGATGTTTGCTTATTTGCTGACGTACTTGTCGAGCCACAAGAGTTCTTCGCGGAGCTTGATGTAGCCATGCCAGGGATTGTTTCCGAGGGAGTGCCCTTCTCCTGGAAAGACCAGGAAATGGTGGGGCACGCCGAGTTGCTGCAGTGCTCGTTCGAGGGTGACGCCCTCAAGGAAGCTGACGCGTACGTCGCCTGATCCCTGCACGATGTGGGTGGGCGTCTTGACGCGATTCATGCGGAAGAGCGCTGCTTCACTCTGGTAGTTGCCGGGCGTCTCCCATGGCTTGCCGTTGAGGTACCAGGCGTCGTCGAAGGTGACGTCGTCGTTGCCCCAGTTGGCAGCATGCTCCACAGCGCCGGCACCGGTGACGGCGACTTTGAACCGGGTGGTTTCGGTGATGAGCCAGTTGGTCATGTAGCCGCCGTAGCTGTAGCCGCCGATGGCGAGTTTGTCGGCATCGGCATAGCCGTCCTTTACGAGCGCATCGACGCCGGCGAGGATGTCTTCGCCGGGTTTTGAAACCAGCCGCGGGGCAATCTGCAGCATGAAATCGTCGCCGTATCCTGTTGACCCTCGATAATTGGGGCGGAAGACCAGCCAGCCCCGAGTAGCGGCAAGGGTTGCCCAGTCATACCAGTCCGCGCCAAATCGGTTGCCATCTGCGTCGGCGGGTCCGCCATGGATGAAGGTGAGCATGCGCAGATGCTTTGATTCGGGCTTGCCAGGGGAGATGCCCGGCGGAAAGAGCAGCACTCCCTCCACGGTGACGCCATCGGGAGCTTTCCATGTGTAGGGCATCCAGGCAGGTTTGGCGCGCTGGGCAAAGACCGGGTTGAGCTGTGTGAGGGCAGTCAGTTTTTCCGGGTGGAGAGCGTCTGCCGCAAGATAGACCTGGCCGGGCTGGTTGATGGCCGAGTAGCGTACCAGCAGGCTGCTTCCGGTTCTGGGAGCGGAAATGGCGGCGTAGGTGCCGGGCATGGCGGGGAGAGCGTTAGCCCTGGGTCCATCGACGGTATAGATTTGCTGCTCAGTTCCCTTCAATCCGAGCGCTATTATTCGTCCGCCGGGCAGAAAGGAAAAATCTTCGAATGACCCGCTGAACTCTGCGCCGAGCCGCTCGACGGGAATCTCGGCGGCCGTCGAAGCTGGATCCAGACGGTAGAGCCGACCCTGGACGTCCTGGTATTTGCCTTCAAGAGAGCCGCCTGCTGCTTTGACGGCAAAGTGAAGGAACTTGCCATCGGGAGACCAGCGAAGGCCCGCTTCAAGAGCGCTGTTGTGGGTGAGCTGGCGCGGATCGCCTCCTGCCGTCGGCAGGAAATAGATTTCAGTGTCCGCCGGGTTTTCCATGCGGTGGCTGATCGAGTTGGTCACCCAGGCGAGGGACTTGCCGTCGGGGGAGGGTGCGATTTCTGCGATTTCGAGATTGATTCGGGCAAGCGTGGCTGCTCCTGCAGGCAGCGGCAATGCCGATTCATCAGACTTTGCTTTGGAATTTGCAAGCTTGCTCTCCGGCTCGTTATGAGAGGCGGGATGCGCTGCGGGCAGAGCGGCTGTGTTTGCCAACGAAGACTCGACGGGCATGGCCAGGAGCAGGTCGCCGCGTTCCTGTTCGCGCCAGCGGATTACATCTTTCCACTGCTCTTTCTGGGAATCCTCCTGGTCGTGAGGCTGTGGAGCGGCAGCGGAAAAGTAAATCGACTTGCCATCGGCAGACCAGGCAAAGGCGTGAACGTCCAGCTTCTCGCGAAACAGTGGCTGCGCCTCACCACCTGCGAGTGAGATGAGCCAGAGCCGCGTAGTCTTGTCATCGTCCGCTTCATTGGCCCGCATGCGACCGTAACGCGCTCTCAGCTTTGCGTCTCCGGTCGCTGAATCTGATGCTTTGTCTGTGTCGTCGACGACGCCCAACACCGGCCGGTCAGAGAGAAAGGCAATCCATTTGCCGTCAGGGCTGAACTCGGCACCCTCGTCTGAACCGGCCTGCGTCAACGCGCGAAGGCCGTCCTTGGCTGTCCAGAGCCAGAGGGTGTGCCGGTAGGTTTCTGCTTTCCAATCCGGGCTCTCCGTTCCGAGAACCGCCGCGGTGCCGTCGGGAGAGATGCGGGCCCCTGTTATTTCGGTTGTATTCAAAAATTCATCGAGAGTGATGGCGGGCAGCGCGGATTGGGCGGGGGCAGGAGTCAGACCGAGGCAGGCAAGGAAAAGCGCGGTGGACCATTTGACGGCGTTGAGATTCATTGGGGCGGCAGGACCTCTCGGGGGTTGCAATGCAAGTGCGATTGCGAATGTCGGATGGGTGACGGAACCTGGGGTGAGATGAGTGAACGTAGATGCGCCGGCGGAGAGTGTCTCCACCGGCGCGGTGAGGATGCCTTGAGTGCTCCGCCTTAGAAGTCGTACCGAAGGCTGAACTGCATGTGGCGGAAGGGTGAGTTGCCCCCAAGTTCTGAGCTGTACTTGCCCAGCGAGCCATAGGTGAGGCTGGCACCGATGCTGTACACATCGAACCGGTGGGAGTTGGCTACGTTGAAGACATCCCAGGCGAAGCGCATTTTTCCGAATTCGCCGAGGCTGAAGCTCTTGTTGAGAGAGGAATCAACGTTGAAGTAGCCGTCTCCGCGGAAGGTATTGCGCTGTCCAGCCTCTCCGGGATAGGTGAGACGAATGGGGCCACCGTTGGCGACACCAGCATTGATCGCGCTGGGGTCGTCAAAGATCTGCGGTGTACCGTTCGAATCGAGGTGCTTTCTCAGTTTGATAGGAGCGGTCTTGACGCCCCAGCCGGAGAGTTCCCAGTTGGTCGTCCAGCCTGGCTCGTTCACGCTGAATGGCAGACCGCTTGTCCAGCGCGAAAGGCCCGACCATTGCCAGCCACCGATGACACCATCGAGCAGGCGGCTGGATGAACTCAGAATCGCCTTGCCCCGTCCGAAGGGAAGCCGGTAGGCCCAGTTCACTGAGACCAGGTGGGTCGTATCAAAGTCAGAGATGGAGCGGTTGTATTCCGGGTGGAAGCTGTTTTGGATTGCACCGTAGCCGTAGCCGCCGCGCTCGACGTCGGAGCCCATGTCAATCGATTTGGAAAGGGTATAGCTGAAGTCAAGGTTGAGACCGTGACTGGTCGGGTGACGCAACACCAGTTGCATCGCGTTGTAGTAGCTCTGGCCAATGGTTGACCAGGCGTAGAGCGATGCGAACTGTTGCTGCCAGAACTGGGTTCCGTTGGGGCAGCCGTAGTAGCAGGCTGCGTCTACGTCGAAGAGGGACTGGGTGGCACCAAACGAATAGCGATTCGCAGCCCACTCGTTGTTGTACATGCCGTCGGTCGCGGTTTCTCCAACGTAGTCAAGGTTGGCCATCTGGGGAAATACGTCTTCAATGTAGTTGATCGTAGGCACATGAATTGCGCCGGGCCCATAGACGTAGTTACCACCATTCTTGTCGGCGTCTGCGGAGAGTTCAGCTCCCGCCTGGTAGTAATCGCCTGCGCCCTTGGGATCAACCAAGTTGACTGGCTCTGCAAGATCAAGCTGCTGCAGGAGATGCTTTCCGAGACGGCCAACGTAGTTGGCTTCCAGGGTGAATCCTGCCGGCAACTCTCGCTGCAGCGAAAAGTCGAAGGCTTCGGCGTATGGAGTCTTCAGCTTGTTATCGATGCCCCAGGTGATGAGGAAATTTCCATCGGCGGGGGTGTAGGGATATGTCTCATTCTGATCGATCGTTCCGAGTGGAATGTTCGGCAGATCGTGAGGTCCAGTAAACCTGGGCGACGTCAGATATCCCTGGATGGATGCAGGATTGGTGAGGCCAGTGCTGAGGCCAAAGGAGCCGCGCTGGCTGAAGCGCTGCGAGAGAGCCGCGCCATAGTGGTCAAAGTAGATGCCTGCTCCGCCGCGAATGGTGGTCTTGGCATCAGGCGAGTAGGCGATCGAAAAGCGCGGAGCAATGTTCAACTTCTGTTTGGGCCAGAAGCCGGGCTTGCCGTTGGCCTTGCCGATGGGTGAGAAGGTGAGGTCGGGTTGGTTCGACGTACCCATCTTGGCTGCAGCGGCGCGATCTACAAACCACTTGTGGGTGTCGACCGTCGGGGCAATCTGCTGACCCTTGGTTTCATAGGGGGTCTGCAACAGGGAATGGTGGATACCAAAGGTGACCGTCAGATTTGGCCGTGGCCGCCAACTGTCCTGGATGTAGTATTCGAACGAATTGGTTTGGAAATGACGATTGATGAAGGAGCCGTCAGGGAGGAGTGTCGCCGTTGTGGGGCTGGAAACCTTGTAGTTGTAAACCCCGTTGAGCTGCGGAATATCGCCCACAATGGTCGAGTAGGCGACGGCGTAGTCGTTTGTCGAGCCAGGATCGACGGCCGGCATATCGACCACCGTTGGCTGTGGCGGCTTGCCACCGAGCCAGAAGGGATTGGTGCTGGCTCCCGAAAACGAGCCGCCGTTGGACCCGTTGTTATTGAGAGTGCTGTTCCAGCCACCGCCGAACAGGAGAGTATGGTTGCCCTTGGTCCAGGTAAGCGAGTCAGTAATATTGTGGACGGGCACGCTGAGAATAGTGCTGCGCGTCTGCGCAGTGGGCTGAGTGAAGAAGCGGATTGAAACGTAATCGCCGCTGCCGACTCCTGAATCGGAGAAGCCCTGGCGCACATAGCCGTAGCGTAGATCGTTCACGATATTTGCGGTTGGCATCCAGGTGTAGCCAAACGCAAGTCCCTTGGTGTTGTCGTTATGCGAGTTGGATGCCGGCTGACCGGGGAGATTCACGTCGTCGCCGCGCAGATCCTTTTGCAGGTTGCCGCGCACGAAGAGGTGATTCTTGCTGTTGAGGTCATAGTCGATTTTGACAATGCTGGTATTGAACGTCTTGGGACGCGGCGAGCTAAACGTGTAAGAGCCGTAGTTGAGTCCGTCGCCCTGAGACGATCCGTTGGCGTATGGCTCGGTCGCGAGATAGCTGATCAGGGCATCGTTGACGCCGGGGGTGACGCATTTGGTGCAACCGGCATCGAGCGTGGCCAACTGAGCGGCAGTAATGGTTTGGGTTGATCCGTCCGCCGCCTTGTAGCGAAGTGATTTGTCCTTGGTGAAGCTGGAAAACGGCGTTGCAGCCGTGACTGCGTCGTTGGTCGCGATGCGCTGCCCCTCATAGTTGAAGAAGAAGAAGAGCTTGTCGCGGAAAATCGGTCCGCCGAAGCTGCCGCCAAAGACATTTTGAATGTACTTGGTAGGGCGATTCTTTTCACCGGAGGAAATCTGCGACTGCTTCAGGAACCAGTCGTTGGCAACCGTGTTTGAGGGCCGGTGGTATTCATACAACGCACCGTGGAACTTGTTGGTGCCGCTCTTGGTGATGAGCGAGATTTGTGCGCCGGAGGAGCGACCGCCATCTGCGCCGCTATTGGACGTGGTGACGCGGAACTCTTCGGTGGAGTCGAGTGTCGAACGGAGCACACCCTGGAAGGCGAAACCGTTGACCGAGTCGTTGTCATCGATACCATCGATGGTAATGCTGCTCTGGTCAGAGCGGCTGCCGGAGACAGCTCCCTGGCGTCCATCCGCGCCAGAATCGCTTGGATTCTGCCCGAGGAAAAGCACGCCGGGCTGGAGGCTGAGCAGGGCGGCGGGTTCGCGGCCGTCGAGGGGCAGAGCCTCAATCATCTCGTTGCCCACCGAGTTGCCGATGGTCGCATCCGAGGTATTGAGCGTCTGTGCCGACGCGGTCACGTCCACGGTCACGGCGCTGGATTGCACCGCCATATTGAAATCAATCGTAGCGGGCTGATTGACCAGCAGTTCGGCGGTTTTCGATTCGTTGCCGAAGCCGGAGGCCGAGACGGTGATCAGGTAGTGGGCAGGAGGAATCTGCGGAAACTGGTACAGACCTGAAGCGCCAGTTGTTGCAGCGGAAGCTCTCCCCGTGGACTGATCCAGGATGGTGACCGTCGCACCGGGAATGAGTGCACCAGCGGGATCCTTGACGACGCCGCGCAAAGAAGTGGTTGCGGTTTGACTAAAAGCCGAGCTACACGCGATGAGGATGCAAATAAGCATCGCTCCCAACAGGGATCGTTTCACGCCGTTCCTCCAAATTGTTCCGTTATCAAAAGGTGCTGCAAGGTTGCTCAGAGCGGTACATGCAATCAGAGTGATCTTGCCGTTTTGGGGACTCCGAATGAGGTTGATCCAGGAGCCTGCCCGCGCGATAGGTGAATACATCATGCCGCAATCTCCCGCAGGATTCAATGAAAATTCTCTTGCTGTTCAAATTGCGGCGGCTAAAATGTTGCTCCTGTCATACATCCTGATTGTTGTTTTGTTCTGAGGTAACCCCTCAAACAATGACTGATGACTGCCTCGAACTCCGATTTGACGATGATTGAAATTGCAATTCGGCCGAATTCTCAACTGCTTTACTGCTGTTGCTGTTGCATTTGTTGGATATCGACAATGGGTGCCGGACGCTCCGGGGGCTGCTGGGCCCGCTCTACGAGGACTGACCAGTCGTCGGGAATGGGCATCTTTCGATCGAGTGCAGGAGGTTCCATGCTGGCCTCTACCTGGACGGCAACATAAAGTTCACTTTCCGTTTTGCCGCGGAAGATTCCGTGCGTCGGTGGAACATCTGCATAGTCACGGCCTACAGCAGTGCGAATGTGGCGGTTGTAGGCGATGAGGTCATTGGTTGGATCAAATCCTACCCAGTTGAAATGCGGCATCAGGACTTCGACCCAGGCGTGCGAAGCGTCGGGGGTGGACCTGTCGTGATCCTCTCGTCCGCGATACAGGTAGCCACTCACGTAGCGGGCTGGAATGCCGACATGGCGCAGCAGCGCGATCATGGTGTGCGCGAAATCCTGGCACACTCCCTGGCGGCTGGCAATCGCCTCGTCAATCGGCGAATCGACACGCGTTGACCGCGGCACGTATTCAAAATACTCATAGATGCGCCGGTTCAGCTCGTGGACGACCATCAGCGGGTCGTCGCGGCGGACTACGTTCAGCTCGCGGGCCAGCTTCAACAGGGCGGGCGTCGGCTGCGCAAATGTGCTGGGCAACAGCATCTCGCCGTAGTCCCCTTCATGCACCATTGCGTCCAGTTCATTCCACGCGTCCGGCGCAAGAAAGGCTGGTACATCCATCTCAATCTGCTGCTCGACCAGAGATTCGGCGATGATGACGAGCTGATCGTGCTCTCCGGGAATATCGAAATGCTGCACATTGTTGCCGTGATGGTCTCGGTAGCTGAAGACACGGCAGCGAGGACTCACAGAAAGCGTAAAAGACAGGCACCTCTGGCTTTGGTCAGAGCTCGGATGCATGCGCGTCTCCATGATGCTCTCGCTTACAGGCCGCTTGTAACGGAAGCGGGTAAGATGCCGGATTGAGTAAAAGTTCATGACTGCCCCTTGTTGCGACACATTTGCCAGCAAAACTGGTAGAAGATTGCCAACCACCCGGTTCCCGATACCGGGCCCACCCGCAACAGACCGACCTAAACTGCCAGGGCGGACTGGATGGAATATTGCACGTAGTACCGGTAGATCAGCTCATGAATCTGTTTGCATTGCTCGCGAATGGAATGCAGAAACGCTCCGGGATTGCCGTCGAGGATCTCGTTGATGGTCGTATAGCGAAGCATGGAGTGGAGCCTGCCCGCCGTCGCCAGCAGTTCCTCTGGTGGACGTCGGCCACTGCTCAGTTGGATGGCGTCGATTGACTGCCGGACGCCGTCAGTTGAGTAACGCAGGGCATGCGGAAAGTCGCGATTCAACAGCAGAAACTCCAGAATGCGGTCGGGAGTCAGGTCAGCCGTGTAGACCTGGCAATACGCCTCAAACGATGTGCAGCAGCGCAGCAGGCCTACAAGCTCAAGGTATTGATAGCCGGAGTGTTCGCGCTCCGGCAGGTCGAGCAGACTTTCCTGGTAAACCTCAAGCAGGGTTGCGCTGGCGTAAGCCCGTTCAAGATATCTGCCCAGGCGGATAAACTGCCATCCCTGCCCATGGATCATCGTTGTGTCACTCACGCCTTTGAAGAGGTGAATGCCGTCAACGATGTTGGCCAGAAAGTCGTTCATGTTGGCCTGAAACTGAGCCTGCGCCTGAGGCGAATGCATCTGGTGATAGAGCCGATTGAGGCGCTGCCACTGCTCGGTGCTGATTTCCTCACGGACCTGCCTCGCATTTTCGCGGGCTGCGTTCAGGCAGGTGGTCACCGACGCCGGATTGGTGCTGTCAAAGACCAGATTCCGGGCCATTTCTTCCATATTTCCGTTCCACTCAACGCCCGGAGGATCACCGAGAGAGGTCAGCAGCCGCTTCCAGCGGGTATCCGCAGTCGTTTCCGAAGCGTCGAGGAGCAGGCTCATGGTTACGTCCAGCTGGCGCACCGTGTTTTCGGCGCGCTCCAGGTAGCGACTCATCCAGTACAAGCTGTCAGCCACGCGTGAAAGCATTCGTCCCTACTCCAAAAATGCAATGCAACCGTTCATTAAGCTGGCCCGGAAATAATCCGCTGTTGCCGGGTCGATGCGAGTTCTGGCACCCCTGAATCAAAGCGCTGAGGCTACTCCTCGAGAATCCAGGTATCTTTACTGCCCCCGCCCTGCGAGGAATTGACGACCAGCGATCCCTTCTCAAGAGCCACGCGCGTCAGGCCACCGGGCACGATATTCACCTTGTCCCCGAAGAGTATGTACGGCCGCAGGTCAACATGACGCGGCTCCATCCGGCTACCAAAAAGACAGGGGGCCCGGGAGAAATCGAGCGTTGGCTGGGCGATATAGTTGCGAGGATTGGCTTCAATAGCCCGGGCAAACTCGGCGCGCTCCTTGGCAGAAGAATGCGGTCCGATCAGCATGCCGTAGCCACCACTCTCACCGACCGCCTTGACCACCAGCTTGTCCAGATTGGCCAGCACATGCTGCCGCGACTTCTCTTCAGTAAGCAGATAGGTTTCCACATTGTTGAGAATCGGCTCTTCATCCAGGTAGTACTTGATGATGCGGGGAACATAGGCGTACATCGCCTTGTCGTCGGCCAGACCGGTTCCAAAAGCGTTGGTCACGGTGACATTGCCGGCGCGATAGGCGTTGAAAAGGCCGGCGCAGCCCAGAGTTGAATCTGAGCGGAAGATCAGCGGGTCGCTGAAGTCGTCATCCACGCGGCGGTAGATCACGTCAACACGCTTGAGGCCGTCCGTGGTGCGCATGTAGACAATGTTGTCGTGGGTGACCAGGTCACGGCCTTCGACGAGATCGATGCCCATCTGGCGGGCGAGGTAGGTGTGCTCAAAGTAGGCGGAATTGTAGACACCCGGCGTCAGAAGCACGATGTTTGGCTCAGGGCGGCCCTCGGGGGCCAGCGAACGCAGCGTGTTCAAGAGGAGCTGCGGATAGTGCTCGATGGGCCGAACACCCTGACTATGGAAAAGCTGCGGGAAAGTCCGCTTCATCACCCGGCGGTTGGTAAGCATGTAGCTCACGCCGGATGGAACGCGCAGATTGTCTTCGAGCACAACGAACTCGCCAGACCGCAGGCGCAGCAGATCTGAGCCAACCACCGCTATATATACGTTGCGGGGCACTTCAAGGCCGCACATCTGGCGGCGGTAGTGCTTGCAACTGTAGACCATGTCGCGTGGAACAACACGGTCCCGCAAAATCTTGGCGTCTCCGTAGATGTCACGCAGAAAGTGATTGAGGGCCGCGATGCGCTGGGTCAGGCCCCGTTCAATGAGGTCCCATTCGCTTGCGGTAATGAGCCGGGGCAGCAGGTCATAGGGAAAGATGCGTTCAGTACCCTCATCGCGCCCATAGACCGTAAAGGTGATGCCCTGCGTCAAAAAGGAGAGATCGGCTGACTGCTTGCGGCGCAGCAACTCTTCATGGGGCAGGCTGGCGAGTGCCTCTACCAGTGCCTGGTAGTGAGGGCGAATGCCTCCGTCGGGCGTGCACATCTCATCGAATGCGCCATCAAGCAGGTAGTCACGAAACAGAGTTTCCACTTCGATTGGCTGGCGAACTTTATCTGTTGCCGCGAGTTCTCCGCCGGTGCCACGGGTCTCGCTCGCAGCCTCAATTTCCAATTTGACAGGCTCGTCTGTACTCATCCGGCTGACTGCAATTCCTTTGGTCGACTGGTGTCATGAACTGGTGAAACAAATCCGTGCGAACCCACCTAGAGTACACCCAAGGAAATGAACACCACCTAAGGAAATGGCTCCTATTGCTCAAAGGAGGCAATTTACAGCGAGAAAAAGCATGCACAAGCAGGGTGAGAACGCCACTGACCGGTTTGCCCTGACAGAGGGCTGGAGCATTCCCGAAAAATCGTCCTGCGCAAAAACAAAAGCGGCCCATTCTCCTGTGAGGATGAGCCGCTCGCGGTTTGCAACAGTTGCTTCAGTCTAGAACAGGCTCCAGAGCGCCTGGTTGTAGACTTCGTGGTGATATTGCACCTCTGAGCCTTTGACGAAAGTACCCAACTGGCGCGGAGAGCGATCAGCCGCTGCGCGCTTCAGGTCGGCGAAACGGCCCTGCACGTCGGCACCCAGAATTTCAGCGACCCATTCTGAGCTCGTAAAGTCTTCAATCGCCGAGTAGATGTTATCCGGCAGGTAGCGCTGCGCCTGGCGCAGGTTGTCGATGGCTGAAACGTCGCCGTCGATGCCCGTTTTGAAGAGCGAGTACATCACCAGATAAGGATTGGCATCAGGACCGACCGAGCGCACCTCGACACGCATCGATTTTGAATTGCCGATTGGTACGCGCACCATGGAGCCCCGGTCAGTGGCCGAAGCCTTGATCTGGTTGGGCGCTTCAAAGTGTGGGTCAAGGCGGCGGTAGGAGTTCACGCTCGGGTTGAGGATGAGGCAAATGTCGAGCGAGTGGCTGAGGATGCGGTCGATGTAATCCCAGCCCATGGCCGAGAGCTTCTCCTGGCCGTTCGCGTCCCAGAAGAGGTTGGTTTTGTCTTTGGTGATCGACATGTTCGTGTGCATCCCGCTGCCGTTGACGCCGACGACCGGCTTGGGCAGGAAGCTGGCGGTGTAGCCCATCGAGGTTGCGATCTGGCGGCTGAGCAGTTTGTAGAGCTGGATCTGGTCGGCTGCGGCAACAACTTCGCTGTAGCTGTAGTTGATTTCAAACTGGCTCGGCGCAACTTCCGGGTGGTCCTTTTCGTTCTGGAAGCCCATCGCGCGCTGCACTTCGGCGGCGGTGTCGATGAATTTGCGCAGCGGGTCGAGCGGAAGTGAGTGGTAATAGCCGCCCGTAGAGACGAATTCGAACTTGCCGGTCTCGTGGTAACTCTTTTCTGCGTCGATGCCTTTGAAGAGGAAGCCTTCAATTTCGTTGGCGGCATTGAGGGTGTAACCCTTTTCGGCATAGAGCTTGTCGGAGTAGCTCTTGAGTACGCCGCGCAGGTCGCCGGCATAGGGTTCTCCAGACTTGTCAATGACCGTGCCAAAGACCAGCACTTTGCCGGTGCCGAAAACGTCCGCAGGAACCCAATAGAATGCACTCCAGTCGATGCCGAGGCGCAGGTCGCTCTCCTTCTGAGCGGTAAAGCCGCGGATCGACGAGCCATCAAAGGTCAGGTTGTCGTAGCTCGACAGCAGGAATTTCTTGTCATAATCCAGCAGGTGCAGACGGCCCTCGAGGTCGCTGAACAGCACCGTTACAGCCTTGATGTGCTTCTCATCGGTCAGATACCTGAGCCGCTTCTCGCGAATTTCGTCCGGCGAAACGCGATTGACCCGATCAAACTTGGCTTTTAGGTTAAGCTCTTCCAATTCTTCATAGGTGAGTGCTAGAAAGTTACGATATTCGGTCGGCATGGTTCTCCTTCTTGGCAGTTCTGAATGCGATATAAGGCAGCGCCATCGAACTCAACCGGGCTGCGGATAAATCTTCACACAAGGGTAACGCGTCTTAGCCGCGCGCGACTATGGAAAATGTGCCGGCACTTTGGCCGCCAGGGTCTGCCGCGTGTGAGGAGGCTTTTTGGGCCTGCGCATACGATGAGGAATTGCTTTCCTCCAACCGTTGGTTCGCTGGTAGCATCGCCTTCAAGGAGTCTCCATCTGACCATGTTCTCTTCACGCGTCCGCTCTGTCGGTCCCAAGTACCTTTTTGCTCTCGTTGTTTCTGCATTGGCACTTTTGCCCGCCAGTGCAAACGCACAGAAAAGCACGATCCTGATTACGGCCGACCTGTCTGAAGCGCCGCGCAAGCTCTTCCATGCGGAAATTGACATCCCCGTAACCGCCGGACCACTGACCTTGACCACGCCGAAGTGGATTCCCGGCAATCACCGCCCGACCGGGCCGGTGGATGACATCACGGGTGTGGTCTTTACCGTGGATGGCAAGCCGCTGCCCTGGCGGCGTGACGATGTGGAGCTCTACGAGTTTCACCTGACGATCCCGGCAGGGGCGACAACCCTGCATGCGCACCTGGACTGCATTGCGCTCGAGCGCATTACCCAGCGCATGGCGGTACTGGAGTGGGAGAAGCTGATGCTCTACCCGGCGAACACCCCGGTGAAGGAGATTGCGATTCAGCCATCGCTCAAGGTTCCCGATGGCTGGGGAGTTGGTACGGCGCTCAAGCCGGTTGGGACTGGAGCCTATCCGGTGCCTGCGGCGGGCGCGACGACACAGTTTGCAGTGACCAACGTGGAGCAGCTGGAAGATTCGCCGATCATCACCGGGCTTTACTTCCATGAATTTCCGCTGGCTCCCGAGGTAACGCCCAAGCATTATCTCGACGTGGTATCGGACTTCCCCGAGGACTCGAAGCTTCGTCCGTCGGTGCTGGCAGAGGTGAGCAATCTGGTGCGTGAGGCTGGCGCGGTCTACAGTTCGCATCACTACACGGTGTACCACTTTCTGCTGACGCTGTCGGATATCGCCGGCGGCGAGGGTTTGGAGCACCATGAATCCTCTGACAACGGCGTGGATGAGAAGGCGTTCTCTGACGATGATCACCAGTTGGCAGATGCTGACCTGCTTTCACATGAGTTCACGCACTCGTGGAATGGCAAGTATCGGCGCCCCGCAGGGCTGTATCAGCCGGACTTTGCGACGGCGCAGCAGGGTGCTTTGCTGTGGGTGTACGAGGGCATGACGCAGTATCTGGGCAACGTGCTGGCGGCTCGTTCAGGGCTCAAGAATCAGCAGCAGTACCGTGAGCTGCTGGCACTGTCGGCGGCGAATCTGGATTCCAAGGTTGGGCGCGAATGGCGGCCGACGGAGGACACGGCAATTGCGGCGAGCATTCTGCGCGGGGGAAATCCTGCGTGGTCCAACTGGAAGCGCGGGCAGGATTACTACCAGGAAGGCGAGCTGCTTTGGCTGGATGCGGATACGCTGATTCGCAAGCTCACCGGCGGGAAGAAGTCGCTGGATGATTTCCAGAAGATCTTCCTCGGCAAGGGCGGCGAGACAGGGCCGATGATTGTGACCTACACGCGGGACGAGCTGGTTGCTGACCTGAATCAGGTAGTTGCGTATGACTGGGCAAAGTTCCTGCATGAGCGGATTGATCTGATCAACCCCCGGGCAGATCTGGCCGGCATTGAGCAGGGCGGTTACCGGCTCGTCTATCGCGACAAGCCGAGCCGGAGTGAGCGGACGATGACCTACGACGAGGACGGTGATGGCCCTCGGCGCGGGCCGGATGTCTGGTACTCGATTGGGTTGCGGCTGACCAGCAACGGGCAGATTGCCGACGTGCGCGTGAATGGGCCTGCGGACAAGGCGAAGCTTGCGCCGGGATACAAGATTCTGGCGGTGGATGGAAATATCTACTCTGCCGAATCGCTGAAAGATGCGATCAAGGCGGCGAAGGGACGGACGGAGCCGATTCGGCTGATCGTGCAGGCGGATACGTTTGTTTCGACCATCGAGATCAACTATCACGAGGGCGAGCGATATCCGACGCTGGAACGGGTTTCAGGAACGCGCGCGTATCTGGATGAGATCACCACGCCGCGCACGGTTCCAGAGAAGGTTGCCGAGGAAAAGAAGACCGACGACGATTAGTCTGCTGCCTCGAAATATTGCAGATGGTGATAAGCGGCCCCTGTTTTCGCCACAGGTGGCCGCTTTTTTGCTGGAAATTGGCGCACACAGCGCGAATCTAGGGGGGTGATCCCACCCATTCCGCAAGTGCGCGGAATGGATGGGGCACCCGGTTTTGTTGGCGACTCCGCTTTCAGCTTTGCTGGACAACCATCCTTATAGGGTAGTCTTTTGCTCAGGAGAATCTGCGCATACTATGAACCCTTCGCTTCGGACCTCGCTGCTCTGGTTGACTCGTCTTTGTCTTGTTTTCATCGCTCTGGCTGCTGCTGCGCCGCTGGTGGCGGAGGAGGCAGAGGTGCCTCAAGAGAGCTTTGTCAAATCGCACTACACCAAGTATGAGTACCGGATCCCGATGCGGGATGGGAAGCGGCTGTTTACGGCGGTGTATGTGCCGAAGGCGAGCGCGTTTGCCGGGGATGCGGGGCCGTACCCCTTCATGATGGACCGGACGCCTTACAGTGTGGGGCCTTACGGGGTGGACCAGTATCCGTCGCGACTGGGGCCCTCGGATGAGTTTGAGAAGGGTGGGTACATCTTTGTCTACCAGGATGTGCGCGGGCGGTGGATGAGCGAGGGCGAGTTTGTGGAGATGCGCCCGCACATTGACGAGAAGAAGGTGATGTCAGGGCCGAAGGCGGATGTGGACGACGCCTCGGACACCTATGACACGATCGAGTTTCTGCTGAAGCATGTCGCGAACAACAACGGCAAGGTGGGCATCTGGGGGATTTCGTACCCTGGGTTTTACACGTCGGCGAGCATCATCGATTCGCACCCGGCTCTGGTGGCGGCGAGCCCGCAGGCGCCGATGACTGATCTGTTCTTAAGCGATGACAGCTACCATGGCGGCGCGTTCATGCTTTCGGCAAACTTCGGGTTCTACGTATTTTTCACGCCGAGCAAGAATCCCGAGACGCCGCATCCGACGGTGGGATTTGATTTTGGAACACCGGATTCGTACAGGTTTTACCTGAACGCGGGCAGCCTGGCGGAGATGGAGAAGCAGTATCTGAAGGGGACGAACTGGCTGTACGTGGACCAGATGAAGCACGACACTTATGACAGCTACTGGCAGGAGCGGGACCTCTCGCGGCACATGAAGAATGTGAAGTGCGCGGTGCTGGTGGTGGGCGGCTGGTATGACGCGGAAGACCTGAGCGGGCCTTACAAGACGTTTAACGCAATCAGCAAATTTAACCCGGAGACGCCGACGACGCTGGTGGAGGGGCCGTGGGTGCATGGGGGCTGGTCACGCAATGACGGGAGCCGGCTGGGCGATGTTTCGTTCAACGCGAAGACTTCAGAGTACTTCAGGGCAAATGTGCAGTTCCCCTTCTTTGAGCATTATCTGAAGGGCAAGGGGGCAGCGCAGCCGAAGGCGGTGGTGTTTGAGACGGGTACCAATGTCTGGCGGAGCTTTGAGAGCTGGCCACCGAAGGCTGCGACGGCAAAGACACTGTATTTTCACGCCAACGGCAAGCTGAGCTTTGATGCCCCGACGGATGCTGCGAGCTCTGACGCGTACGTGAGCGATCCGGCGCATCCGGTGCCGTTTGTGGGGTATACGACGGACACGGTGCCGCAGCGATACATGGTGGACGACCAGCGCTTTGCGAGCTACCGGCCGGACGTGTTGGTGTACGAGAGCGACGTGCTTGAGGAAGATGTGACGATTGCAGGGCCGATTGCGCCGAAGTTGAAGGTGGCGAGCACGGGGACGGACTCTGACTTTGACGTGAAGCTGATTGATGTTTACCCAGAGGACTATCCGAATCCTGAAGAGGGCAGTGGCAGGCCGAACAAGCGGGTGATCGATGCTCCGCCATTGTTTATGGGTGGATATCAGCAATTGCTGCGCGGTGAGCCGATGCGCGCTAAGTTTCGCAACAGCTGGGAGAAGCCGGAAGCACTGACGCCGGGGAAGATGGCAGAGGTGGATTACACGATGCCGGACCTGTTCCATACATTCCGGCGCGGTCACCGGATCATGGTGCAGGTGCAGTCGAGCTGGTTTCCGCTGACAGACCGGAATCCGCAGACGTTCACGGATATACCGTTTGCGAAGCCGGAACAGTTTGTGAAGGCGACGGAGACGGTGTTTCACGAAAAGGATGCGGCATCGGGGGTAGAGGTGCTGGTGATGCCGAAGCCGTAGATTGGAAAGGAATTGGCGGGAATGAAAAAGCCCTTCAGCTGGATATACCGGCTGAAGGGCTTTTGACTGCTGTGGTGCGGCTTGTTTGCGGGAAACTAGTTGACGGTCAGGGCCAGCGATGTGGAGTGCACATTGGAGGTGAGGCCGTCGCTTGACTGGGCCGTGACGGTGAAGGTGTAGGAGCCTTTTGGGGTGCCGGGATTGTAGGTCGGCGGATGGTGGAAGTAACCGTAGCGGGCGGAACACGCGGTAGTTCCGGCGATGGACAAGATACCGACCATGAGAAGCAAGGCTGTGCGGCCGAGGAGATTGCGCTTGCGGCCGAGCAAGCCCAGTCCAAGGATGCCAGGGAAGAGGACGGCGAGAACGAGGGGGGCACCGTGGCCGGAAGCCGGGAGGCCCTGGGGAGTTTCGTTGAGAGCCTTGCTGCCAGCGGGCGATGTGGTCTGGACGGTCAAGTCAGCCTTCACCGCAGCGCTAGTGGCCGTGACCTGGAGATTGGCTGGCGTATAGGTGCAAGTGACACCGATGGGCAGGCCCGAGCAGGAGAGGCTGATGAAGCCGGTGAATCCGTTGAGCGGCGTCACGGTCATGACGACGTTACCGGCCGCGCCCGCTTTGAGGGTGAGCGAAGCTGGAACAATCGCGACGGAAAAATCGGGCGTTACTGTCGCCATGGGATGCACGACGACTGGCTGGGAGAGAGAGGCGAGTCTCACCGAGTCACCGCTGTAAACAGCGCGCACGGCGTGGTCGCCGCCGGTAAGCGAATCCAGCTTGATCTCGGCGCGACCCTCGCGGTCGAGCGCGGAGCCGGCGATTTCTTGGCCGCGGTCAACGAGCGTGACTACGCCGGATGCCGGGGCGCCATCGGCTCCGAGAACCGTTGCGGAGAAAGTTGCGACTGTATGCCCGCTGGTTTCGCGGGTTTCTGCTGTCAGCGTGGTTTGTGTGGCGGTTTGTGCCAGGGCAAAGGTGCTGCCGAGCCCTAGAACGACTGTCCCAACCAATGCCCCAACCATCGCGATGCGCGTCAATGGACGCATGCCAAAATCAATACTCACCCGTTGCCAACCTCTGCCGAAAAAGTCTCACGAAGCCGCATTCAACGCAGCTGGAATCTCAATTGTATCTGCCCGCGGCCCATGGAAGCGAAACTGAGGCTGCGGGCGCGAAGATTGGGGACCAGGATTGCTGCTTGCACCTGAGGTGAGAGACGCTGTCGGCGGCTTGACGTAAGCCGGGAGGGAGCGAATTCGAGTCGGTTTCGGGGCATGTTCAAGGTGCGAGAAGGGTGGCGGGTTAAGATCATCTATTCGGAGCCAACGACAATGATTGCTCACCTGCGCGGCAAGCTGATTCACAAACAACCCGGCCAGGCCATTGTGGAGGCGGCGGGTGTGGGGTATGACGTCACGATTTCAGTGCCCACGTTTACGGCGCTGCCGGGGGTGGGGGCGGAGGCTTCGCTGCACATTCATACCCAGGTGCGGGAGGACGCGATTTCGCTGTTCGGCTTTCTGGAGCGCGACGAAAAGCGGCTGTTTGAGCGCCTGATCACCGTGACGGGCGTAGGGCCGAAGTTGGCAATTACGCTGCTGAGCGGGCTCTCAGCGGAGCGGGCGGTGACGGCGATTCGCGGGCAGGACCATGCGACGCTGGTGCGGATTCCGGGGGTTGGGAAGAAGCTGGCTGAACGGCTGGTGCTGGAACTGAAGGACAAGCTGGATGATTTTGCAGCGGCTCCGGTGGCGGCCTCAGTGCATGGGGCGGCGGTCGAAGATGTGCTCTCGGCGCTGACCAATCTGGGCTACCAGCGGGTGGCGGCCGAGAAGGCTGTGCAGCATTCGGTCGAGAAGGAGTCCGGGCTGGCGGGGGATTTTGATGGGTTGTTCCGGGCTGCGCTGAAGATTATCCGCTGATTTTGCTAATCTCATTCGAGTATGAAGCGTGCTGTCAAAAAGCCTGACGTTCCTGCCGCGCACCTTCGCAAAGAGGGGTTGACGTTTCTCCGCTCGCTGATCCGCGTGAACAAGACGGACCCGGTGGAGGCGCGGGAGTGGTTCAACGCCAATAAGCCGACGTATGAGGCGGAGCTGAAGCAGCCGATGCTGGCGATTATCCGCGAGGTGACGGAGGCGATGGTGGAGTTTGCGCCGGAGCATGTGCGGCCAGCGGAGAAGTCTTTCTTCAGGATTTACCGGGACACTCGTTTTTCGAACGACAAGAAGCCCTACAAGGAGCATGTGGCGGCGTGGTGGTCGCATACGGGCCTTGAAAAGACCTCGGGAGCGGGGTTCTACTTTCACATTGCGCCGAAGGAAGTGACGGTGGCGGCGGGTGCGTACATGCCAGAGAAGGAGCAACTGGCAGCTATCCGGCACTGGATGCTGGAGCACCACGCCGAGTTCAAAGGGCTGCTTGAGGCACCGGCGGTACGAGCGGTGTTTCGCGAGTTTGAAGGCAGCGCGTTGACGCGAGCACCAAAGGGATTTCCGACGGAGCTGGATGGGAAGCCGCATCCGGCGCTGGATCTGATCCGTTGCCGGCAGTGGGGACTGGCTGCAACGTTGCCGACGGAGGCTGCACTTCAGCCGGATTTTGCGGGGGAGCTGGTACGGCATTTCAGGCTTGCTGCGCCGCTGGTGGCGGCCTTGAATTCGCCCATTGTGGCGAGCGTCAGGGAGACTCAATCGAGCTTTCTGGGACTGCCAAAAGGCAAGAAAACAGGCAAAACCCGGTAAAACCCTACAATTTCGGGTCTATTTCCCATAATTCTTGTGGAAATGTGGCTTTTCGGGTTGACTTTCCTGCCCCCAAAGACGCAAGGTAACCAACGACAGGTTTCACCGGACCCGCGTCAACACTAGAGATTTGCGCAAGAGTTGCCTTCGCGTTCTTCTTCGACAGGCGGACTAAATACCGGTGTTACCCGGCAACAAAAACGAGTTCCAAAACAAGCCCAGAGTGGCAAATATCGGAGGAAACACAGAATGGCAACAGGATTGACCAAGACAGCTCTTATCCGTCTCCTTGCTGAAAAGCTGGAGCTCACCAACAAGCAGGTCGCCGCTTTCCTCGAGACGCTGGCCGAAACCGCCGTCAAGGAAACGAAGAAGAACGGTGTTTTCGTAATCCCCGGCATCGGCCGTCTCGTAAAGGCAGAGCGCAAGGCCCGCGTAGGCCGTAACCCCCAGACGGGCGCAGCCATCAAGATCAAGGCCAAGACCGTGGTGAAGTTCCGCGTAGCCAAGGCTGCGAAGGACGTTATCGCCCCCGTCAAGAAGTAGTTTTCCTGTAACTGGCAGGATTTGGAAAGGGTGGGTCCTCAGGGGCTCACCCTTTTGCATGGATAATTGCGCACCCTCCATCAGGGCCTGACATCCAAGGATGCATGGAAAACTTGAACGTTGACACGTCTGGAGCCGGAGCTTCGGGCAATGGCATTGTTTGGCTGCTTCGACTGGAGGGGCTGGCTGTCGCGGTACTCAGTGCCCTGCTCTATGCGCGTACCGGGGCGAGTTGGGGTGTTTTTGCGGCTCTTTGGCTGGTGCCCGATCTGGGAATGCTCCCCTACTTTGTGAACCCGCGCCTGGGTGCTTACGGGTATAACGCCCTGCACACATATGTAGTGCCAGGCGCGTTGGTGGTTGCGGCCCTGGTGTTGCCCTCGGCGCGGTTGCTGCCGTATGCGCTCATCTGGTTTAACCATATTGGCTTTGACAGGTTTGTCGGCTATGGTTTCAAATACGCGAACGCCTTTCGCATCAACCATTTGAATGTACTGCGGCAGACGGCTGTCGGCGCTGACCGGCAGTCCTGACGGAACACTGCTCGAACCCTGGAGGACCAAAATCATGAAAATTGCTTCGTTGGTTGCGCGCCTGTTGCTGGGCCTGCTGTTCCTCGTCTTTGGGCTGAACGGGTTTTTGCACTTCTTCCCCGACGGGCCACCGATGCCCGGCCTGGCGGGGCAGTTTGCGGGCGTGCTCAAAGCCGCGCACTACATGATTCCGATCTCGGCGCTTGAGGTGGTTTCAGCTCTTCTGTTCCTGGCAAACCGGTTTGTACCGCTTGGGCTGGTGCTGCTTGGTCCGATTCTTGTCAACATTCTGCTTTTTCACGCGCTGGTCATGCCTACAGGATTCCAGCCTGGAGTGGTGGCGACGGCGCTGTGGTTTGTCATCTTCTATGACAAGCGGGCGGCATTTGCGGGGATCTTTCAGGCTAAAGCGTAAACTGCTGCGTTTTGACCATGGACGCGCGAGAGTCTATTCGTCCCCGTTGTGGCTGAAGAAGTTGAATTGATTTTTGCCTGCGTGTTTTGACGCATACATGGCTGCATCGGCGCGATCCAACAGGTCTTTGTACTTGAGTGCGCTGTCTGGATAGACCGAGATGCCGATGCTGCAGGTCATGATGATTTTGTGATGACCGGCCTGGATCGGCATGCGCAGTGCATCAAGAATCTTGTTCACGACACCGACGAGTTCGTGGATCTGGTGGATCCAGGGGACGATTGCGATGAATTCGTCGCCGCCGATGCGGATGATGGAGTCCGAGGCGCGCATGACAGCGGTGAGGCGTTTTGCGATGGTGCGCAGAACGTCGTCGCCGATGGCGTGGCCCATTGAATCGTTGACCTGCTTGAAGGAATCGAGGTCGATGAGCAGAACTCCGACCTTGAAGCCTTCGCGCTTGGCAAAGGCAATGGATTGGTTGATGCGATCTTCGAGCAGACTGCGATTGGGCAAGCCGGTAAGGGAGTCGTGCTGAGCCTGGTGGGTGATGCGCATCTCAAAGCGTTTGCGCTCAGAGATGTCTGAGGCGGTAATTGCCACGCCATCGCGGAACTTTACGACCTGAATGCGCAGCCACGCGCTGTCAACATTGCCCATCTTCAGCGGGTATTCCGACACGAATGGATTGCCGGTGGTGACGACCTGCTTATACCGGTCAAAGAATCCGCCGTCGCGGTTCTGAGGCATGAGTTCGCACATCATTCCGCCGAGCATTCTTTCACGGGGGATGCCGACGAGCTTTTCGACATTGCTGTTGAGGTAAGTGAAGACGAAGTCTTCAATTTCTCCCGAAGGACCGCGCAGGGCCTGGCAGATGAGGAACGCATCGAGGCTGCTCTCGACTACAGCGTGGAGCCGGTCGCGTTCTTCACGCAGGGTCGATTCCATCGTGCGGAGGGCATCTTCCTGGCGTTTGCGGCTGGTCAAGTCGCGAATGACCTGGGCGAAACCAGTTACGGTGCCGCTGGGGCTGCGCATGGTGGTGAGGACGTGGCTGGCCCAGAAGCGCTCTCCGTTTTTTCGCAGGCGCCAGCCCTCGCCTGAAACGCGTCCCGTGCGCAGGGCCTCTGCCAGATCAAGTTCGGGGCGGCATGCGGCCACATCTTCTGGAGCGAAAAAGATCTTGAAGTGCCGGCCGACGATTTCCTGCCGGGTATACCCTTTGTTGAGTTCTGCACCGCGGTTCCAGGTAAGCACATGCCCGGCGTTATCAAGCATGTAGATGCCGTCGACTTCGATGCTGTCGACCAGCTGTCGAAATCGCTCGTCATTGCTTTGTACAACGCTGGATCCGAGGTCAAAGAGCATTCAGATTCCTGTCATTACAACGGTCTGTGCATGAGAGTGGCGGAGCACACTTCAGATTGCCGGGTGAGAACTGAGTGGCTGAGAACCCGGAAAATGAAGCGATTTGTGCCCTTCTACCCTCCCGAAGGCTGGTATTGCACGCTAATGAACTTGAGCTTAGCGGAGAATTCCTGGTGGCGAAATGGCGAATTTGTTGTCGTGAATCGCCCAAAAGTGCCACTTGGGATGGGACGCGCGGCTTTAACCCGGTGTTTTGCTGATGTGATTGATATGGATTTTAGCGGTTGTGGAGAGCGACTTCAAGGCTCAGGAAGATGCAACCTCACCGCCGGGAGCAATGAGAGCACGGGCTACCAGTGACACGCCAAAGCTCACGAGAAGCGCGCGAATGAGGAGATCAGAGTTGTATTGCCAGCTGAGCGCGGCGAAGCTTATGAGAACTCCAACGGGAAGCAGCTCCGCAGCGAGCGCACGGACCCAGGCAGGCTTTTGGCCGACCGAGTGGATTTGTTGCCTCCGGCCGGGAAGCAGGTTGGGAAAGAGTCTGGGGACGGCCTGGCGGTAGGCCGCGTATTGGTCTCCGAACTGCTTGGCGAGAAAGTCCTCTTCGGCGAGGATGAGGCGGAAGACAAAGGCCGTCATCAGCAGAAATGAGACCAGCGCGCCAGTTGGCGGCATGAGGGTTGCGATGGCCAGGTTCATCAGCAGGCTGCCCCAGTAGAGTGGGTTGCGCACATACCGGTAGGGTCCGTCTGCGATCAGACGGCTGGTCTGCGGGGCGTCTGCGGCCTGCATGGTACTGCTCCACACTGTGGCGGGGCCCAGATAGGCTGAACCCCATACGCGCAGAAATGCGGCTTTGGCCGCGATAAGAATCGTTGCGATGGTGACGATTTCGATGGCAGTTGTCGCGGGGACACCGAAGCCGCCCAGTTGGAAGCCGAGCCAGAGCCAGGTGGTGGAGCGCGTGCCAAGATGCAGCCACTCGATCCACGGCGCCCAAAATCCCAAAAGTACGATCACGGTACTCAAAATCAACCGAAAGCGATATTCAATTGCGCTTGCTTTCATCTTTCACCCTCTTGCGCTTTTCCATACCACTTCCAGACTAATCCTTTGGGTGGGAGTGCGGAGGCTGTCGCGGAGGATGCTTTTAGAGCGATGGGGGCCTGATTCCCTACAATGGAGGTATGTCCAGCAGCGCGACCAACGATACGATAGCCGCGATTTCAACGCCCCCGGGGCGGGGTGGCATCGGCATTGTCCGGATCAGCGGTGCGGAGGCGGTGGCGATTGCCGAGCGGCTGGTTCGGCTGCAAGTACCTTTGGCGCATGCACGGGCCCGCGTGGCAAAGGTGCATGACCCGGACAGTCCGGACCCGAAAGATGGCGACGAGATCCGCAGCATCGATGAGGCGGTGGTGACGTGGTTTGCCGGGCCCAACTCCTACACTGCCGAAGACCTGGTGGAGATTGCGGCGCATGGTTCGCCGGTGGTGCTCAACCTGCTGCTGCGCCAGGCTCTCATGTTGGGGGCACGCCTGGCTGAGCCGGGGGAGTTTACGCAACGGGCATTTCTGAGTGGGCGTATTGACCTGACCCAGGCCGAGGCCGTTCACGACCTGATTGAGGCGCAGACCGTTGCGCAGGCCCGGCTCGCAGCCAGCCAGATGGGTGGCGCCTTGAGTGCGCGCGTGGCACCGGCCAAGATGGCGCTGCTCGAGTTAATCGCGCTGATGGAGGCGGGCATCGACTTTGCCGAGGATGATCTCGCGGTGGCGCCGGATGCAGAACTGCTGCGGCGCATCGACGGCATACGTCCGTCGCTGGTGACGCTGGAGGCCACCTTTGCGCATGGCCGCATTTTGCATGATGGGTTGACCTTGGCCATTGTGGGCAGGCCCAATGCGGGCAAAAGCTCTCTCTTCAATGCCCTGCTTGAGAAGGACCGGGCAATCGTCACGGCAACACCGGGTACGACACGCGATCTGATCTCTGAGCGAATCACGCTTGGAGGCATTCCGCTGGAGCTGGTGGATACAGCGGGGCTGCGCGAGGCAACGGATGAGGTCGAGCGGCTGGGCATTGTGCGCAGCAAAGAGGCGCTGGCAGATGCCGCGATTGTGCTGGTGGTGATTGACTCAACGACTGAGCCCGGTGGGGATGACAAGCAGCTGATTGAACTGGTCAGGGACCGGGTAGTGCTGGCGGCCGTCAACAAGTCAGACCTTGCTGCCCCACAACTTGAGGCCGCCGCCCAGCAATCAGGCGATTCGCTCGCGCGGTGGTTTGAGTTTCTGGCTGAAGCCGGGATACGGAGCTTGCCGACCTCGGCCACCAAGGGAACTGGCATTGCGGAATTGCGGGAGGCAGTCCTGGAACTCGCGACGGGCGGAGCGGCGGCCGAACCGGGGATGCTGACGAGCATCCGTCATCACCAGGCGATTACCAGTGCTCTTGCGGGGCTGGACGATGCGGCGGGCGCTATTGCCGGCGCGATTCCGCATGAGATGGTGCTGCTGGACCTGTACAGGTCGCTCTGGGCACTGGATTCGCTCACCGGGCAGACCACGCCAGACGATGTGCTTAACCTTATCTTCAGTACATTTTGCATCGGAAAATGAGCCCTGCATCCCGCTGAACCGGTCACACGGGCTCGGGCTGACGGCTGGCATCGGGCCTATCCCCCAAGAGGGGTAGGCAAGGCTGATTGGGTGCAGAAGCCGATGACACTGAAGACTCCAAAGTAACCCTTGATGTGGAATGTCACGTTTTCGAGCAACGGGCTACCTTCAGAGTGTGGCCGAGAGACACTCGGCAAAGCGACAGAGGAGAGACCCCAATGCAAGTACTACTGAAGAGCGCCGAGTCTGGTGTAGAAACCCGTTGCAGCGTATGTGGCCAGGGATTTGTGATGTTCTGGGAGCGCCAGACGCGCATGGAGCGCGGCGAGGCGATGCGCGAGATTGAAGCAACACTGCGCCACCACCACCACGTCAGCGACGGCGCAAATGTGCACCCCACCAAAGGATTTCTGGTTCCGTCGTGGGACGGCCCGATTGCTTTCTCGGGTGCAGCGATTCTTGGCAACGCCCCCGTCTGGGCACTCTGAGCATTTGATTTACGGTCAGCGGTGATGGACAGATGCACCGGTTGACCGACCAGCGCCCATCCTACTCTCTGTGCAGCTGCCAGCGGCAGATTCCGGCGAAACCGGGGTCTGCCGTTTCGCTTTTTCGTTTCAATCTGCAAAATCGATTATTGCTTGCGGCCACGAACTGGCTACTTCTTTTCTTCGCTGTATTCCATCTCTGTATTAATTTCCCATAAATTCGACTTATCGTTGATTCCCATGCTGATGTTATCGACGGCTGTCATTGCTGTAAGCATGGAGTGATCCTGATTGTTATATTTGTGCATTCCGTTGCGGCCGATGAGAAAGAGGTTTTCGATTCCATTGGTGAATTCTCGAATCTGGTCAAAGCGATCATAGGTTCCAAAGTAGGCGGGGTAAGTTTTGGCTACCCTGACGACGTGGGAATCCAGAACACTTTCAGGGGCGAGCAGCCCAATGCGGCCAATTTCTTCAATTGCGAGAGCCGCCATTTCCTGGTCGCTCAGGCTCCAGATCGGGTCGGTCTGGTAGCAGAAGTATTCGAGGCCGATCCAGACGGTATCCGGGTCGGCGACCATGGCGGGACTCCAGTTGTTGAAGATTTGGAGGCGGCCTACCTGCACGTCAGCTTCCTGAATATAGATCCAGTTGTCCTTCAAGGGACTGCCGTCTTTCTCATGGACGGCGAGTCTGGAGGCGAGCAGACCAACGGTGATGAAGTCGCGATAGACGAGGCCTTCGCTGACCATGCGGACATGCTCGGGAGCGGGGACGGAGAGGGCGCGGATCAGCTCCTGAACCGGCATGGTAGAGAAGAAGTAGTCGCCCACAAAGGTATGACGCTGACCGTCGCCTGAGGTTGCTTCAATGGCGGTGACTCGATTGCCATCGAGAATGATGCGGTCTACTTTCATTTGCAGATGGAGTTCGCCGCCCGAGGTCTGGACGAGGTCGGCGACATGCTCCCATAGCTGACCGGGACCTAGTTTGGGGTAAAGAAACTGCTCGATGAGGGAGGTTTCTGTGGCCTTTTGCGCTACTTCGGAACCTGGGGAACCCGGCCTGGGGGCAAATGTCTTCTTGAGAAAGTGCATGACGACGCCACGCAGGGAGAGGCCCTTGATCCGCTGGGCTCCCCACTCGGCGCTGATCTGGCTGCACGGAACTCCCCATACCTTCTCTGTATATGACTCAAAGAAAAGGTGATAGAGCTGGCGTCCGAAGCGGTTGACGAGAAAATCCTCAAGCGTACGCTCTTCTCGCCTGGGAAACAGAGCGGCGCGGCAGTAGCTGATGCCGGCTCGCGTCGTGCGGCCCAGACCGAGATTGATGAGGGTGTCGGCAGTCAGCTTGATGGGATAGTCGAAAAAGCGGCGAAGGAAGTAGATGCGGCTCTTGCGCGGACGCAGAAGCATTACCCTGTGTGCATCATCGGGCCGTTTGTTGGAGGGGAAGGCGTCGGTGGGCAGATCGCGTTGCTGGCCCTGGTAGCGAATCTGGGCAGGCGTGGAGCCTGAATCGGAGGCTGGAACGGCCGTAGCCTCAAGCGGCATCAACTCCAGCCACCACCGCATGACTCGATCGGACTTTGAGAAGAAGCGGTGCCCCCCGATGTCCATCCGGTTGCCCTTGTACTGGACAGTGCGGCTGATGCCGCCGATTTCTCCCGAGGCCTCAAGAACAACCGGGCGAATGGATGTGCGGCGCAGGAGTTCAAGACCAGCGGTCAAACCGGCGGGACCGGCTCCGATAATGATTGCCCTGGGGTTGGTCATCTCGCTGGAATGTGATCCGCTTGGGTGTAAGCGTAGTATATCCACGGTTTGGCAAATTTCCCGTCAGCTTTGGTTAAATCGGTGCTTTCGGTGTTGATTCGGCGGGCTAAAATAGCGCAACTATATACTGAGCTTCTATGCGGCTTTTACATGTGGTGCATACTTTGAATCCGGACCGGGGCGGGCCCAGTGAGTCTGTGAGGATGTTCGTGCGGGCCCATCTACGCGCAGGCAATGAGGTTGAGGTAGCCACGCTGGACGACCCATCTGACGCCGCTGCGACCAGCACCTATCAGAAACTGCTGGGATGCCCGGTGCATCCCAACGGGCCGGGCAAGAGCAATTACGGTTACTCCAGGCGGCTGTACCAGTGGCTCCAGGAGAATTTCCATCGCTTTGATGGAGTTATCGTGAATGGCGTCTGGCAGTATCACGGAGTCGCTGTGCGCAAAGCCATTGCCGGCCGCAAGCCGTATGTTGTCTTTGCCCATGGCATGCTTGACCCGTACTTCATGGAACGCTATCCACTCAAGCACCTGAAAAAGCTCGTTTACTGGATCTTGCAGGAGCACCGCAATCTCAATCGCGCCCAGGCAGTCTGTTTTACAAGCGACGAGGAGAAGCGAATTGCTGCGGTCGGTTTCCCTTTCGCGCGCTTTCGGCGGGTTGTCGTACCGTATGGTTCGATGGGACCGACGGGGAATCCCGAAGAGCTGAAGACAGCTTTTTTTGATGCCTGGCCACAGTTGAAAGGTAAGCCATACCTTCTGTTTCTTGGGCGCATCCATCCCAAAAAGGGCTGCGATCTGCTGCTCGAGGCATTTGCAAGTACCGCCGATGCGGAGATGCAGCTGGTGATGGCCGGTCCGGATGAAACCGGATGGGGCGCGGATTTGAGAGCCCAGGCCCAGCGTCTGGGAGTTGTGGACCGCATTACCTGGACCGGAATGCTGCGCGGCGATGCAAAATGGGGAGCGTTTTATGGTGCCAGGGCGTTCATTCTGCCTTCGCACCAGGAGAATTTTGGTATTGCTGTTGCCGACGCGCTGGCTTGTGGAACGATTCCCCTGATATCAGACAAGGTCAATATTGCACCCGATGTAGCCGGCGACGGCGCGGGCCTGATGGAGGCCGATACCCTGGAAGGCACGGTTCGACTGCTCGAGCGATTTCAGGAAATGTCACCCGAAGAGCGTGACCTCATGCAAACGTCTGCGTTGGCTTGTTACAACCGCAGATATGCGCTCGGCAATGCCGCGACTGAAGTCTATAAGGCTCTGGGAATTGGTTAGTAGCCATTCATAGCGATTCGAACTTTGTTGCAACAGGAGATTAAAGCGTCAGTGTTGCGGCGGCAGGTTACGTGAAATCAGGTACTTCTGCCGTGAGGATGACAGACGTAGCATGGTATCTTTAGTGTAGGTAGTTGAGCGCAGGTACTAGGCCCCTTTCCAATCGCGAACCTGTTCAACTGGGGTCTTTGGCAGACAATTCATGCAGAGCACGTACTCTACGATGGAACGGATGATCAACCTCCAGTGAAACTGACAAGCATTATTCTTACAGGCCTACTGCTGTTTCCGGCCGCTTCCTGGGCTCAGGGATCCGAGCCGGCGACAGTGACAGGAGCAACGGAAGCCAAATTCCTCCCTCCAGGCCTGACGGCCGGCGATCAGATTGAGGTGCGGCTTTTCGACTTTCCAGACGTTGGCTCCGCGCCACTGCGGGTTCGCGTCTCCGCTGACGGAACCGTGCGCCTTCCCTATGCCGGCGTTATTCAGGCCGAGGGCCTCTCGGCAGATGACTTGCAGCGGTCAATTGTTCAGGCGCTGAAGTCCAAGGAAATCGTCAAGGAGCCGAACGTTTCAGTTGACATTATCTCTGCGTTGAATCTCAACGTCAGGGTAATCGGTGAAGTGAGGCTTCCCAAATCGGTTCCTTTGTTCGCCCCGATGCCGATCTCCTTCATTCTCAGTGAAGTTGGCGGAATTACCGGCCTTGCCTCTCATCATTTGACGATTCTGCATCACAGTCAGGAAGCTCCTACGTCGGTCGACTATGATCCGGATGCGCCGACGAGTGCTGCAATGAATGTTCTGGTCCAGCCCGGTGACATTGTCAGCGTCAGCCACATGGGGGTGTTTTTTGTGGGTGGCGAGGTCCTTCGCCCCGGCGTATACCCCCTGGGCGGAGCTGTCAGCGTGGGCGTCGCCAGCGGATTGTCGGGCATGGGCGTCGTCAAGCAGATGACACTGCTGCAAGCGCTGACCCAGTCAGGTGGAGTTACGCAGATTGCCGCCCGCTCCAAGATGCATATTCTGCGCACAATCGACGGAAAGCGTGAAGATATCGTCGTTGACCAGGTGAAGTTGTCAAAGGGCGAGATTGCCGATCCGATCTTGCATGCCGACGACATTATCTACGTTCCGCCGAGCTACATTCGCATGCAGACCAACAACCTGTTTTCGACGGCGATCGCCAGTCTTTACGCTGGAATTCAAGTCAGCCACTTACCCTAGGCAGAGGACAAGATTGTTCATTGGCAACCACGCTCCAATTTGTGAATGAAGCTGAAGCACAGAGTGCGCCAGACACTGTATCCATTCGCATGATGGCGCGGTATTTTTTTGCCTGCTTCTGGGTGATCTTGTTTACGGGTGCAATTCGCAAGTGGATGTTTCCTGGGCTTTCTGTTCTGTATCTGACCCAGGATGTGCCGATTTTCTTTGCCTACCTTTATGCCATTTATTCTGGACTCTTCAATCGAGGCTTCCTCTTCCTTGCGATGATGATCTTCAGCGCGGCGCTCATCTTTCAGGCGCTGGCTCAGATTGTCGTTTCAGGGCTTAGCGGGTTTGTAGCCGCTGTCGGAATCCACCACTATCTGTTCTACCTTCCGATGCTCGTCGTCTTCCCGGTGTGCCTGACTCCCAGGTATAGACGGAACTTTGTTCGATGGAACGTCTTGTTCAGCATTCCGATGTGCCTTTTAGCAGTTGCGCAGGCCCAGGCCCCAAAGGCCGCTTGGATTAACAAGACTTCAGAGGGTCAAGCTTTTGGCGTCTCTGGCGCGGAAGAGGTGGCTCGCGTTTCCGGCACATTCAACTTTGTTTCGTTTTATGGCATCTGGGTGGGTATGGCGGTGGCGTTGTGTATGGGTGAATGGCTCATACCAAAGGAAAGACGCGTCATCAAGAACCAGTGGCTGCTCATCCTGTGCACCATGACAGTTAATCTTTGCCACCTGGTAAGCGCATCTCGCTCTACGATTGGGTTGGCCGGTGTTTCAATTATTGGAGCGATGGTGGCTGCGATCATCATCAAGTCCAGTCGATCAATCCTGGCGATCGGCGGTATCCTGTTTCTATTGCCGATTGCCGCTGCGATGACCTATGTGATCTCACCGGCTGAATTCAATATTGTGCAAGAGCGATTCACGGGTGAATCCTATCAGTCTGATACCAAGTCCCGACTGACTGAGGGGCTTGTAGGCTTCATAACTGTCCCTAAGTTCAGCTTTGTAGGTGCGGGCATTGGCATGGGGGTCGACGCGGCTCACACGGGGAGCACCAATTCCTATGGCTTCACCTACACTCTTTCAGAGACGGATATTATTCGCAATGTGATGGAGCTAGGCACCCCGCTAGGTATGGTTTATGTCCTTACACGCCTCCTCTTTGGCGTGGGCATGATCTTTCTGGCTATTCGAATTGCAGGATCGGGCGGTTCCCCGCACGTTGTGCCGCTATCCTTCTTCCTTCTGGCGCAGATCTATGTAGGAGACTTAACACGTAACGCCAGTATGACTGCGTCCCAGGTAATGATCGGCTACTCGTTCATTCTGGGCGCTTGGTATTACCCTGACAACGCTGGCATGGAACTGGCTGGTGGTGATTCTTTGATGAGGTCCGTGTGACGACAAATCCCCCCTCTGTGGCGACGAAATTAGCAGAAAACTCTATCCATATTTCAGACATCCTGCGCGTACTGCGCAAGTATGGTCTTTACATGGTCGGCCTGATGATCCTGGGCGGAACCCTGGCTGCGATCTGGGCAAAGCTGCAGACGCCCCAGTACGATGCTGTTGCTCTCGTGCACCTGGATCAGCACAACTCGATCAGCTTGAGTTCTTCGGGGGGCTCGAGCGACGAATATTCACTCAAGTTGCAGACGCAGATTATCGGCTTCCAGAGCGCGAGCCTCGCCGAGCAGACAATGCGAAATCTGAACCTGCAGAATCATCCGGTCTTTAGCTCCACATCGCAACATAGCCTGGACAACCCGATTCAGCGTGATGCGTTGGTGCAGCAGTTCCTCGAGTCGTTGAGCGTTGTTCCGGTACCGAAGTCAGAGTTGATCTCGATCCGTTTCCGGAGCAAGAGTCCCGCGATGGCAGCTCTTGTCGTCAACACCCTGGTAGATACCTATATTGACCAGAGCTTCCAGCAGCGTCATCGCAGTACAAAAGACATCACGGATTCTCTTCGTCTGGAAATGGATACGCTCAGAACGAAGATCCAGAGTGAGCAGAACGAACTGTTGAGCGCAGAAGCCCGGCTGGGAATCTTGTCGTCTGGCCCAACTGCGGAATCAAGCCTGCTGGTCAATGAAGTGACTGCCCTGCTGAGCGAACGAGTCAGAGTCCAAGGTGAGCGCTTCGTCGCCGAAGCTGAGTATCAAAACCTCCTCAATCATCCAGATGGCGCTTTGCCCCCGGATATTCCAAGTGCAGGTGCGCTGGCGGCTTTGGATGCCCAGATTGCAAATGCGCAGTCGCAGTCGGCCGCACTGCAAAATCGGTACGGAGTAAATTACCCCCCGCTTCAATCGCAACTGGCTACATTGGCCAGCCTCAAAAAGAGCGAAGAAGAACTTCGGCGCAAAGTCATCAGCGGCGCTGCAGACAATCTGGAGCGAGCCAAGAAGTCAGAACAGAGCATTACGGATAGAGTTGCAGCGCTGCAGAAGGAGGCTGAGGGTCGCACGCCAGATACCGTTCGCTACGAGATCTTGAAATCTCAGTACGTGAGCGACCAGACACTTTACAACGTGCTTCTTTCTGCTATCGGCACAGGTGCTATTCAATCAAGTCTTCAAGCCCAGGAGCTGAATCGTTTCATCCCGGCTGAAGTGCCGGGAATGAAGGCTTACCCGATTGTGAGCGTTGATGCAATCGCTGGCGCTGCGGCGGGGCTACTGATTTCTCTGGTGATTGTTGGTGTCATCCTGCTCAATAGCGACACCGTTCAAACGGTTGACCATATTGAAGATGCGCTCCCGCTTCCGATTCTCGCCTCGGTGCCGGAATACAAGCAGGACCTTGCCGCCATGCGCATCTCAGATGATGTGCTGCCGCTTGTCACTTTGCTTGCGCCGCGTTCGGCGGGCACTGAAGCGTATCGCCTGTTGCGTACCGCGATCACCCTGATGCCTGTCAGCGGCAAGCATCGCGTCATCTCGCTGACCAGTTGTGGACCGGGCGAGGGCAAATCGACCACCTCACTCAACCTTGCAGTGGTGCTGGCGACACAGGCCAAGCGGGTGCTCCTGATTGACGCTGACTTGCGCAAACCAACCATCGCTCAACGACTCAAACTGCCGCCAACCGATCAGCCTGGCCTCAGCCGCTTCCTGAGCGACACCACGGTCTCTCCTGAGGAATGTCTCCAGCAGGTTCCCGAGGTCGCAGGTTTGGATGTTATCCCCGTGCAGGAGATCCCGCCTTTCCCCTCTGAGCTTCTAGGGCAGGGTCGGCTCGAACAACTACTGGCGTGGGCCCGCGACCACTATGACTACGTGCTCATCGATACGCCGCCAGTGCTGCTGGTCACCGATGCTCTGATCATCGCCACCCATTGCGACACGCTGCTCGTGGTGGTTCGTATCGGCGTCGCTCAAAAGCGCGCCCTGCGACGAATCCGGCAGGATCTTGCCAAGTATCCCGGCAAGCAAACCGGCATCGTCGTCAACGCACTACCCCATGCCGACACCTACTACGGCGGATACGGAAATTACCGCAAATACTATGGCGGCAAGGGTTATGGCGGCAGCGGCAGCTACTACGGATCTGGATCCGGTACGGGCGGTGGCGGCTACTTCTCCTCTGAAAAGAAAAAGTAGCATCTCTCTGGCGGCTGCCTCCATTCATCATGAGTGGAGGCGGCCGCTTTATTCATTGAGCAATCGGAAGTTGCCACGCGGCACGCATAAGACTGCGATGTCGACCGATGAATTCGATTCATGCTTTTCGTTCAATCGTAATCTCAGATTAATCTTTGCCCGCTAGATTAGAAGTCGATACCCCGTCGATTCAGCACGTGAATCATTTGAGCTTTAGCCGGGACATGCCGGGACGCATCGCCACGAACGCCCCACTTCCACACGAACTGCGGAACTTTCAGGCTTATACCTGGTTCGAGCAAGTCCAGACAAAGGTTTGCGAAATCCGAAACGGGATCTGTTGCCAGGTTATGAAATCTTGATTCAGGAAGTTCCAAAAGCGCAGGCGTTCGTGGCGACGGAGCCCACCATTTCGTCGCCGTTTGACCAGGTGGTCTGCACGCTTTACGAGGGCGACTACCACAAGGGCGTTGCTGTTCTTATCAACACCATCGTCAACGGCGGGTTCACGGGGCTGTTTTGGGTCGGCTACAGGGGAGATTTGCCCCCCTGGGTGACGCAATTGCAGAAGCGTGAGGACGGGCTGTATCAGGTTGGCAAGGCTTTACTGGGTTTTCATGCCATCGATGACAAGCGGCACTTTACGCACCTGAAACCCAGCCTGATGACCCAACTGATCGACAAGGGCATTGCAGGCAACCTGCTTTGGTACTTTGACCCTGACATCACGGTGCGCTGCCCGTGGAATTTCTTCGAGCGCTGGATTCGCTTTGGTGTCTGCCTGAATCAGGAAATCTCGATGGGGGTCATGCCCTCTGATCATCCAATCCGCCGTGAGTGGTTGGAATTAACTCGAGTTGCTGGATGGGGCGAGCCAGCCCGTCAGCAGGAGCGCTATTACAACGGCGGCTTCGTTGGCCTTTCCGTGCAGAACCGGGCATTTCTTGAAACGTGGCTCAGGGCGAATGAACTCGCCAGCGCCTCGGGTGTGGACCTGACTCGATTCCAGACTGGCAGCCGCGTGAATACCTTTCATTTCGCAGATCAAGATGCGATGAACATTGCCGCCATGTATGCTCCCACGCCATTGACCACCCTCGGGCCGGAGGGCATGGGCTGGATTCCCGGCGGCTTTACCATGTATCACTCGGTTGGAGGTGCCAAGCCGTGGCGGAAGAAGTTCCTGGTCTCTGCCTTACGAGGCATACCGCCTTCCAATGCAGACAAGCATTTTCTTGCATCAGCGTTTGGCCCGATCCAGCCCTATCCTCCCAATTCTCTGAAAAGAATGCGTCATTTCGCCCGATGGGCGAGCTTCATCGGCCGATTTTACCGACGCGGATAGAAGTTCCGGGGGTGGTGTCTGGACTCCTGGATGCTTGAGAAGCATGGTGTTTGCCTCGCACCGCTGCATGCCCCGGAACCATGGCCCGAAGAGAAAATTTGCCGACCTGCTCATCAACATGCGCCAGAAGCCTTCACGGCCCGGGTGGCATGCTGAAGACAGTTGCGCCGGTTCAGATGGGCGACTATACGGCCGCATTGCGGCGAGCGCCTGCTTCACCTGAGCGCGCAAATGCTCGGCTTCAAGGACACATGAGCGCATGTAGGCGGAAACTGAGATACCAGACTCCTCTGCTCGTTGACGCAGCCTGGCGAACTCTTCCTCGTTGAGCCGCACGGAGATGATCGCCCGGCGATAGTCTGGTTGGAGAGCTTGTCGCTGCAGCTGGTGGAGGCGCTCGTCCTGTCCCACCTCGAGTCCATATTCCGGTCTGGGGGAAGGTTTGGGGGAGGACTGCGGATTCCTGTTGGTGTGTGGAGAAGATAAAGACTTTCTGCCGGGACCAGAATCGCCTCGGTTCGCCGGGGACACACTCTTCACTGATCCAGATCGCGGTCGGGCTTTGGTCGGGGCAGGGGATGCTTGCTCCTGATTTTTCGATGTCGATGCGAGCTTGCGTATTTGGGATTTTGCAGAACCTGCAACTGTCCCTTCTTGGGGCCTGACCGGAAGCGCGACCGGAAGCGCAGATCGAGGCTCCGGCTGCTTCTTCGGTGGCCTGGCTTGAGTCGCTGCTGCGATGCGTTGCGGTGCAGCCTGCTTCACTGTCGGTTCGGGTGGGCGTGAGGGGCCAGGTTTTCGTGACAGCAGCGGCACAGGTGCGGTAACTGCAACGCGGGCAATCTCTTCGTCCTGTTGAGTCCCGGCCCTGTAGCGGCTGTGAAGGCGCAATGCCCTTTCGTAGGTGAGATCTGCACTCTCAGGCGTAGGCCTCTTTGGCGCAGCCTGCGGCACTCTGGCTTGGGGCGTCTGACCCTTGCCTAAATTTCGTATCAATGTTGACTTGCCGTCTGGGGCAGCTGAAGACCGGATGCGCTGAGCCCTCTCGGAGATGAACACCTGGTCAGACAGTGTCTCGAAGTCGGCTTCCTGTCCGTGAGAGGATGAAGCCGTGTGCGCGCGCCGAGTCAGCCGGTCGAGAAGGCCGGCAAAGTTTTCGGGACTGACTTCCTGCGCTGCTTGGGCACGGCTCATGCCAGCAGATTAGCTTGAACGTTGTTGGTGCTTGAACTAATTCTGCCTGCCTGTTCGCTGGTTATTCCCAATTCTGATGCGGATATGGATTGAAGACTAAATCGGGAGTGAGGCGGCGAAGAGTGACTCTGTCCTGATACTGCCGGGTGGCTGCTGCCGGGGAAAATGGCAGAGGTCCTCGTTTCGATCAAGAAAGTCATCTATTTTGGCCGCCGGCAAGGGCGGCGCAAAGAGATATCCCTGGCCGTAGCGGCAGCCCATCCGTTGCAACAGCTCCAGTTGTTCTTCGGTTTCAATTCCCTCGGCAACGACGTCCATCCGCAGCACCCGGGCCAACTCAACGATGGTCTGGACAATCATGAGCGGTTGTTCTCCGGTGTTGATTCGCTGCACAAAGGAGCGGTCGATCTTCAATACGTCAAAGGGGAAGCTGTGCAGGTGGCTCAGGGAGCTATAACCGGTGCCAAAGTCGTCCATGTGGAGCGAAACTCCCAACCGATGCAGGCTGGCAAGCACTTCTGCAGCCGCGGTCGTGTTGGGCGTCAGGCTGGACTCGGTCATTTCGAGGCCAAGCTGACTGCCCGTGAGGCCGGTTTCAAGCAGCAGGGATTCGACGTGGTCGGCCAGCCCGGTCCGGGAGAACTGGCGCGCGGAGAGGTTCACACACACGCGCAGTGTAGAGACCCCGGGGCAGCGTCTCTGCCAGATCTGCAACTGACGGCAGGCCTGGCCGAGGCCCCAGTCGCCCAGGGGCAGAATGAGCCCATTCTGCTCGGCCTGGGGGATGAAATCGAGAGGAGGCACCAGCCCCCGCTGCGGGTGCTGCCACCGCACCAACGCCTCCAGGCCGACGATGCGCCGGGTCGCCAACTCCACTTCCGGCTGGTAGTACAGCACAAATTGATTGAGCTTGAGCGCTTTGCGAAAGTCTTCAGGTTGCGGCCAGTTCTGCTTTCTTCCGTTGCCTTGCTTCAGACCTGGATTCTGCTGAAGTGGTTCGCTTCCTGGATTTCCGGTTGTGCTCGCGGAAGAACAGCGCAAGCGACGCAGTTCCAGCTGATCAGCAGCGAGATCGGCCAATTGTTCCAGGAGATTTATCTGTTCTGTCGATACCTGATCCTGGGGGCAGTATCCGCGCACACAGAGTACGCCAACGATTTGCCCACCCGCCACGCGCAGCGGAGCCCCGGCAAAGAACCTGAACCCCGGTGCCCGGTGTCGGATGGGATTGAGATGAGCCTCATCCTTTGCTTCGACATCACAGTCGACTACTGTTTGCCCTTCTGTGACGACTCTCTCGGCATGCGAATTGCGCCTGGGAAACTCCTTCAACTGGTCGCCAAAGGCTGACTTGGTCCATACGCGGGTTTCGTCGACAAAGGCGAGCGAGGCGGTCTCGGTCTGCATGTGTACAGCGGCCAGACGCGTAATCGTGTCGAAGCACTGTTCGGAAGGGGTGTCGAGCACTGCCAGATCACGCAGGGCGGCCAAACGCCGGGCTTCCTCCCTGGGGTGCCACGCTGCAGGTAGAGGCGCGGCGAGAGTCGACGCAGTTTGAATGGAAGCGGCCTGGGGCATTGAAACTCCATGAATAGAGCCGGTTACTGCAAAGGATTGACCGCCCGATGGCCAAAATTCCCATGCAGATTTCCCGGCTCTTTGCTTATCGGAGCATTGCCCGTCTGCTTCAGGTTACGACAGCGGGTAACTTTGGATTACTTTGCCGCTTGAGCAGTTCCCTCCCCGGTTTCAGTCCATAAGAACGCGAGCTGATCGGCATAATCCTCAATCAGCTGGGCGGCGGAAACGCCCTCGCTGTGACCACTCTTCAAGCTGTAGTGGAGCAGCACCGGCCGGCCGCTCGTGCTCGCTGCCTGCATCAGTGGCGTCATCTTGCGGGCGTGCAGCGGATCGACGCGGGTGTCGCTATCCCCGGTGAAGAACATGATTGCCGGATAAGCGGTTCCCGGCTTGACGTTGTGATACGGCGAGTACGCGCGCAGGTAAGCGAATTCCTTCTCCTTTTCGGCGGAGCCGTACTCAGCGGTCCAGAGACGGCCGAGAAGAAACCTCTGATACCGCAGCATGTCGAGCAGCGGATAGCCACACCAGATGGCGCCGAACAGGTCTGGCCGCTGGGTCATGGCCGCGCCCATCAGCAAGCCTCCGTTGGAGCGGCCGCTGATGGCAAGATGTTCCGGGGAGGTATATTTGCTGGCAATCAAGTACTCCGCAGCAGCGTAGAAATCATCGAAGACATTCTGCTTCTTCTCAAACATGCCCTGCTTGTGCCAGGCCTCGCCATACTCTCCGCCGGCGCGCAGATTGGGCAGGGCAAACCAGCCCCCCTGCTGCATCCATGCGGCCCAGAGCGGGCTCCAGTTGGGAGTCATGCTGAGGTTGAAGCCGCCATAGGCAGTCATGAGCGTGCGCTCGCTGCCGTCCATCTTCAGGCCCTTTTTCCCGGCAATAAACATCGGAATGCGGGTGCCGTCCTTGGACTTATAGAAGACCTGCTTCAACTCATACTGGCTGGAGTCAAAGGGCGTTCTGGGCTGGGCGAAGACTTCCTGTTTGCCGGTGACCGTGTCGTAGCGGTAGATGGTCGGGGGCTGAATGAGGGATTCAAAGCTGTAAAAGCCGTAGCGGTCGGCCACGCGCCCGCTCAGCCTTGAGGCTTCACCAATTCCCGTGTAGGGGATCGAGCCGGAGGCCTTGCCTTGCAGCGTATATACGGTGGTTTCAGACTTCACGTCTTTGAGCCGGTGCACAAAGATGCGGTTACCCACGATGTTTGCGCCGTCGATGACGTCTGGCCCCTCGGGAACGATGGTGTCCCACGCCTCAGGCGCGACCGCCGGAATCACCTTGAGGATGCGGCCATTCGGTGCCTGGTAGTCGGTCTGCACGTACCAATCGCCATTTGCGTAGAGAGGGTAAAAGCGTGCATCGAAGCCCCAGATCAGAATCTCAAAGGGCGCACCCGGTTTGCGGAGATCGCGGTAGACCACGTCGATGCGGGAGGCTGGAACACCGCGACTGATTTCGACCATCAGGTAGTGGCCGTCTTCAGTCACTTGCGCAGAGACCAGGTCCATTTCGCCCAGCAATTCGCTGTGAAATTCCCGGCCAAAAAGAAGCGCGTCGCTGCTGAGGCGGGTACCAAATTTGTGGAAGTAGACCAGCGACCCCTGATGGGTAAATCGCGCGTAGTAAAGGCCGCTCAAGTCGGGGGCCAGGTCCACGCTGTTGTACCGCGCGGCAGGCAAGGTGTCTTCGAGCGTTTTGCCGGTCTTGACGTTGAGCACGTGAATCTCCTGCTCGTCGGCACCTCCCTGGCGAACTCCGTAGACCAGCAGGCTTGCGTCGTTGCTCACCGCCACAATCGATACGGAAGTGTTGGGATCACGGCCGATGGAGGCAGGGTCAATGAGGCGGATATCCTTGCCGGCATCTGGATTTTTTGCGGTGGCAACTTTTGGTGCAGCCCATCCGCGCCGGATATAAATGGACCTCTGATCTTCGCTGGAGAGCCGCTTGGTAAAGAAATAACTGTCACCCCGCTGGATCGGTGTCGACCAGCTTGTGACATGCACCAGTGCATCGAGCGAATCAGCAAACTCAGGCCGCACCTTTGCCTGCTTCAGGTAGCGGTCAGTGTACGCCATCTGCTGCTCGAGAAAATTCCGCGTGTCGGTGCTTTTTGCGTCTTCAAGCCAGCGGTAGTTGTCGGTGATCTTCGTGCCAAAGTAGTTGTCAACGACTGGAACGGTCTCTGTGGGTGGGGGTGCAGGCAACGTGATGCCTCCCTTTCCGTGAATTGTCTGGGCGGCCAGTCCGGCCGGAATCAACAAGAAAAGTACTGCAAATCGACGCATCGCTCGCTCCATTTCCACACCATACACGCTGCGCACTATCTTCAGTGCCGGGGAAGGATACAAAACATGATGCCCAGGGGATTCCGATTCGATACCCATTGAAAATTGCCTGACCTGTAAAATCAACAGAGTGGCCAAGCATCCGCCAGAAGAGTACTTACCCGGCATTGGACCGCAGGACCCTGTGGCCGAGCAGAGCAGTGCCCCGCCGCCACCAGCCGTGGCCAGCACCGCGTCTGATTCCGGAGTAGACCGGATTTTCAAGCTGCTGCGCCCCTCGCACAGCCACACAGCGTACACCGCCACGGTGCTGCTGATGGTTTCGGCCGTACTCTCCCGGCTGATGGGCCTGGTGCGGGTGAAGTACATTGCGCTGGCCTTTGGCCGCGGCATGGAGGCCGACTCACTCAACGCGGCCTTTGTGCTGCCTGACATGATTTCGTATTTCCTCGTCGGCGGGGCGGCATCCATCACGTTCGTCACCATTCTGACTAAATACCGCGACACAGGCCGTGAAGCGGAGGGTGAGCGATCGCTTTCGGTCATCCTGACAACGATGGTGCTTGTACTCGGCACAGCGATTCTGCTCGCCGAGGTCGCCGCGCCGTGGTTCATCCACGCTTGGTTTCCTGGGTTTGATGCTGTCAAAGCGGCGCTGTGCGTGCATCTGACGCGCATCCTGTTGCCGGCGCAGCTTTGCTTCTTTGCCGGGGGGGTCTTTGGAGCAGTGCTGCTGGTGCGCAAGCAGTTTTACGCGCAGGCCGTAACGCCGCTGATCTATAACCTCGGCACGATTGTCGGTGGTTTGCTGCTGGCGCGGTACATGGGGGTTTCGTCCCTCGCGCTCGGCACCGTGGCGGGGGCATTTGCCGGGCCATTTCTGATCAATGCCGCCGGCGCGTGGCGGGTCGGCACGCGCTACAGATTCATTGTGGATTGGCAGGATGAAGGCCTGCGCGAATGGGTGCGCCTGTCAGTTCCGCTGATGGTGGGCATCTCGCTGGTGACCGCCGACAACTGGATCATCGCTCACTTTGCCTCTGGAACTGATGGCGGCGTTTCGGTCATGACGTATGCCAAGCAGCTTTTTACGGCACCGATGGCCGTGCTTGCCCAGGCCGCAGGGGCGGCTTCGATGCCGTTTTTTGCACGCCTCTGGGCGACAGGAAAGCACTACGACTTTGCCGTTGAGGTGGCCGATTCGGTTTCGCGGGTGGCCGCGCTTGGATTGCTGGCTGCCTCTGGCATGATCGCTCTCGCGCCGGCCCTTGTTGACCTGCTCTTTCAGGGCGGCAAGTTCACCGCCGCCGATTCTGCCCAGACGGCAGCCTACTTTGCGCTGTTCTCGATCTCGCTGTGTCTCTGGTCGGCGCAGGCCATTTACGCGCGGGCCTTCTATGCCGCTGCCAATACGCTCGTTCCGATGATTGCGGGCACGGTGGTGACGGTGGTTTCGCTGCCCATCTATGCTACGCTCTTTCACCTGCGCGGCGTCGCCGGACTGGCTCTCGCCTCTGACATCGGCATCGCCCTGCAGACCGTGTCGCTGGCGGTGCTGTTACATCAGCGGCGCATGGTTTCGCTGGCCAGCCTTGACTTTCAAGAGCTGGGGCGGTGCATCGCTGCCGGAGTCTTGAGCGGCTCGGCGGTATGGGGCGTGGTCGCGGCCATGGCAAAACTAAGTCTGGTGCAGAACCATGCACATGCGCGATGGGTTGACCTCATCGAACTGCTGCTCGGCGCGGCAATCTGGCTGCCGATGACCGGATGGCTGCTCGACAGCTTTGGCTCCGCGCTGCCCAGGGCCAGCCTCAAGCGGATAGGTTGGCAGATTTAAGACCTGCCGATTCAAGCAGGCGTGGCGCAGAACCGAACGCCAAAGTTGACTTCCTGCTACCATGAAGGGTGCCCCTCAGGGGTGCAGGAGACTTACTTACACCATGCCAACACCGGAAACTCTTCGCCAGCTGCTTGTCGCCTACGAAGCCTGCGAAAGCAAAAAAGGCGAAGACACTCGCATTCTTTCTCTCGATCCCGCTGACTCAGGGTTGGCAGATTTCTTCCTCATCACCTCCGCGACCAATGACCGGCAGGTAGTGGCGATTGCCGACGAGATTGAATTTCGTCTCAAGCAGGACTTTGGACTTTACGCAACCTCGGTTGAAGGCCGCCGCCAGGGCGAATGGATTTTGCTCGACTACGTCGATATCGTGATTCATGTTTTCCTTCAGGAGAAGCGCGCCTTCTACGACATTGAGCGCCTGCGCAAGTCTGCCCGCAATCTCACTGGTGCCGATGTTGAGCAGGAGTTGCAGCACGCGCTGGCAGAAAAGACCCGCGCGGTGCGAAAATCGGCACCAGCCGCGAAGAAAGTTCCTACCAAGGCTTCATCCCGCAAGTCCCCCTCGACCCAGATTGCAAAACCGATTGCGAAGTCAAAAGGAGACTCCACCATGCCAGCAAAGCCTGCGAAGAAAGCAGCAGCGAAAAAGACGGCGGCAAAAGCCGCCAAGCCTGCGGTCAAGAAGGCCGCAGTGAAGACCGCTCCGGCCAAGAAAGCAGCAGTCAAGAAAGCTCCAGTCAAGAAAGCAGCCGCGAAGAAAGCAGTCGTCCCAGCGATTGAAGCCACCGCCAGTGCTCCCCGCCAGGGAATCATGGGCAGAGGCGCCAAGCCACCTGTTGTGAAGTAGCAGCAATTGTCCTTTTGTGGACTCTGAGCGTTACGGGAAAGTGAGAAGGGGTGCCGCTGAGGCACCCCTTCTTGTGACTTCAACTCTCATGCAGCAGTGTCGTTAGAAGTTGTAGTGAATCTGGAAGCGAATCACCCGTGAACCCTGAAAGCGGAAGGGCTTTCCGTACCAGCTATTGACGGTCACCTGATCTGTCGTCATGAGCGACTTCCAGTCGTAGGGATGTTCGTAGGCAGAGTATGCCTGCCCACCGTAGTAGAACGGGATGCCGCCGGGGAAGATTGCAGCGCCGGTTTGCGCCGAATCAATCTCATTGAAGTAAGCCGTGACATTCCGCTGGTTCAGAACGTTGGAGGCCGTGGCGTCAAAGCTGATCGTCTGGCGGTCGTTGATCTTGTAGCTCTGTTTCAGATTAAAGTCGCTCTGGGTGTACCAGGGCGTGCGTCGCGCATAGGTATTGCCCACGGTGATCGCGCCTGAAACCTGGTCCTGCGAGACATTGGTCCACTTGCCGCGGCCTTCCGGATAGATGGGGAAGCCACCGTAGCCGTAGCCAACATCGACCCAGCTGCTTTGCGGAGTTCCGCTGTAAGCCACCTGGAAAATACCCAGATCGGTTGTCAGCTTGCGGCCAAATTTGCCCCAGGGCATGTCGTAATATGCGTAGCCCTTCAAGGCATTCGGACGATCGGTTGCAAGTGGTCCGCTTGAAGACATTCCATGCGAATCGTACTGGAAGTAGGTTTCGTCAAACGAGCGGCTGTTGTTGGGCGCGTTGCGGCCACCCCCACCGTCTGCGATATCGCTGCTGGTCAGCCCTGAGTAGTTGCCGCGCAGGCTGCTGTAGGTGTAGCTGAAGAGGCCATACCAGTGGTTGCTGAGGCCCTTCGTTACGCGAAATTCAAGACCGTCATAGCTGCGGGCAGGCTTGATGTTGTGGGGGCAGGCTGAGAAGTCTGCTGTTCCAGTTGCGCACGTGGTGTTGGTTTTGTTCAGCCCTTCACCGGGGTTGACGATGGTAAAGATTTCAGAGCCTGTGGAATCAAACAGCGCGGCATCTTCAATCACGTGGTCGAGGCGGCGGCGATCCCAGCGTGCCTCAAAGGCAATCTGAGAATTGAGCTGGTAATCGACGCCGAACTCAGTCTCATGTTGCCGGTAGGGCTTGAGGCCGGGAGTTACACCTTCAGTACCGCGATAGTTGAGGTTTTCGATAAAACTGATACCGGCAGGAGCGGCGCTGCCGAAGTTCGCGCCAGTGCCGCTGTCGCCCTCGCAGTAGCGCCCGTCCGCGCCAAAGGATGGGTTTACGGTGGTGTAGTTTGCCGTATTCAACACGTAGGTACAGTTTTGCCAGTACTGGCCGCCAAATGAGCTGATGGCCAGGTTGAGCTTCATCACGTCGTTGAACACGCCATAGCCGCCAAATGCCTTGAGCTTTCCGTTTTTGAGGACATCCCACGCTGCGCCGATGCGAGGCGCGAGCTTGTCGGCCCAGCCAAACTGGATTGGCTTTGCAGGGAAGCCGCCCGCCAGAGTCTCGCCGGGCAGATATTCCTTCTCAATGCGCAAACCGTAATCCACTGTCACGCCCTTGCCAAGGGTCCATGAATCCTGTGCAAAGAATGAGTGATTGAAGCTCGTCGCCTTGCCCTTGGAGCCGTAATCCATCACCGTCACGTAGCCGTTGACGCCAGTGCAGTATTGGGTACCGCTTGAGGTGACTCCTCCCGTCACACCGCTGTTGGGGTCGGCCAGCAGGGCGGCGCAGTTGGCTGCACCGGTGCTTCCGGAGGCGTAATAGAACTGCGAATTGTTGGGGAACAGGTTGAGCAGCGGCTGGTTGTATCGCTGGAAGATGTCGTTGGACTCCCGGTTAAGCTGGTAGCCAAATTTGAAGTTGTGCGTGCCGCCCCATTTGCTCTTGATCCAGGCAAAGTCCTGATTGAGCTGAATATGCTTCTCGGCATTGCGCAGCGTGAAGTTTGCGGTGTAGGCAGCAGTCAGATAACCGGTGTTCTGTCCAAGGCCGCTGGCGTTCCACAGGTAGGTGTCGCCCGAGGTCGGATAGCCAAAATCGTGATAGTTTTCAAAAAAGTAGCCAAACCGGGTGGTGGAAACGAGTGAGGGCGTCAGTGTGTAATCAGCGCCCACGTTGGTGGTGCTGTTTGGTGCCGCATAGCCAAGGTTGTGCGCATACACAAAGGCCTGATTTCCCGACGAAGGGTTGTAGAGCCCGGTGACAGCATCCGCGTTGGGAAGACTCTGGCCAGATTCGCGTTGCCCCTCAAAAAGCCATTTGCCATAAATCCGGAGCTTGGAGGTAGCCGTGTAGTCCAGGCGCGCAGTGGTGTAATACGTCTGCTGGTTCTGGCTGAACTTCACAGTACCGGTACTGCCGCCATAGTTCACCTTGCGCTCATCCGTAAGGAACTGCGGATTGAAGCCTGCGAAGAGGAAGAGGCGGTTTTTGAGGATCGGACCCCCAACGAGAACTCCGGGGAAGACATCGGCAGACTTGTCCTTGCGTCCCTGGTACTGCTGATAAGGAATATCCGTCGGGATGCCGGTCGTTGTGTTGGTGCCGAGAGTTGCGGTGGGGTCATACCGAGCATAGGCCACCGGCGAACCACGCAGCGCGTCATTTGAAAACTGCCCATAGACCATGCCATGCCATTCGTTGGTGCCACTCTTGGTGACAGCGTTGACCACGCCGCCCAGCGCGCCGCCGTACTCCGCCTGCACCCCGGTGCCCTTGAGCTCAACCTCCTGAAGAAAATCAAAGGGAAGGTTGGTATGGGAATAGCCACCGATCACGTCCGCCGTTTCCTGGCCGTCAACCAGGTAGGAATTCTCTGAATCAGCGCCACCGGCAATGGAGTAGCCATAGGCGTTGCCGTTGCTGGTGCTGCCCGGCGAAGACCCACCACTGCCATTGCTGGTCGAGGTGTTGCCCATCAGCGGCTCGTTGCGCGCGGCGGGGAAGAACTGAATGACAGACTGGAAGGATTCTCCGTGCGGAACGGACTGAATCACATCTTCTGAGATGTTGGCCTGGGTCGTCACAGAAGTGACATCAATGACCGGCGTCGAGGAGTCAACAGTGACCACCGTGTCGGATCCACCAACAGTGAGCGCGATATCCAGACTCGGGGCATGACCGACGAGGATCGCAACCCCTGACCGCTTCTCCGTCTTGAAGCCATTGGCTGAAACGGTGAGGCTATAGGTTCCCGGCGGAACATTGGAGAAGCGGTAATAGCCGCCTGCGTCGCTCGTGGTGGTCTTATCGCCTACCTGTGACGCTCCCGACAAAACAACCTGCGCGCCGGGGATGAGTGCGCCGCTCGGATCTTTGACTGTGCCCTGAAGTCCACCCGTCGTCTCCTGACCGTGAACCAGCGCGGGGACCATGCACAACACGAAAACTGCCAGTGCGGCCCGCCCGAACGATTTGCTGATCTTGTTTGCGACATTCCGCAAGAAATCCAGTGCAACAGCACGATTGCCAATCATGTGAAACCTCCGTTTATTTTCTTCGGGTGCAGAAGTACAAGAGGTGTTGGCAGCGCCAACACCGTTCCTTTTCATGAATTCGAAAGTATGCGTGCGCAGAAGACGGTCCATCTGCCAGAACAATGAGCAAGCGACCGGGAGTTTTGAGTCGATGCCGTCTCTACGATGTCGAGATACGCGAAAATAAGGGCAACACTTGCAAGCTGCCTTCTCATTAAGATACGGAGAATTCGTGCGATGCAACCGGAAAAATAGCGCGTGTCTGCCTAAAGTTCGGCGCAGATTCACATCATCGAAATCCGCCGTTTGTCTTCTCCGCTCATCAAAGTCTGGGTCGCGGTGGCGGCTGCCCAGTGGAGCTCCGCAGCACCCATCGACCGGAACGATACACTGGAATTCATGCTCCTTACCCTTGCCCACATCGGCCCCAAGTCTGCCCGGCAAGGGGCAAAATCCCATTACGACGCGCTCACCCGGCTCTATCTTGATCGCATCGCACCCTACCATCCAATCCAGACAGAGGTTTTTTCCACTGAGGCGGCCTTTTTGCAGTGGCTGACCCGCCCTACGCCGACGGGAAAGGCGGGCCGGACCCCGGCATTGCCCGTTTTTTTGCATCGCGAAGGCCGCCCACTCGCCTCGCCGGAAGTCGCCGCGTGGCTGGGTCAACGGCGAGATCAGGGTGCGCAGCACCTGGTCTTTGCCATCGGACCGCCCGACGGTTGGTCTCCCGATGCACTGGTCCAGGCCAGGCCCGCGCTGTTGCTCTCCTTTGGCCCCATCACTCTGCCCCACGAACTCGCGCGCCTCGTCCTTGCCGAGCAGCTCTATCGCGCCTGCACCATCCTCGCCAACCACCCCTACCACTCTGGCCACTAAAGGAAACCTGACTCATGACTTCGCGCCCTGTTCTCACCGTCGCCGGTGCCACCCTCTTCCTTACCGGGGTCGCGGTTGACTTCCTCCCCCAGGAAATTGCTCCCGCCCTCGGCCTTCCCGTTACCCCGGGTGCCGTCCTGCTGCTGCAGTTGCTCGCGGCGGCCATGCTCGCCATGGGAGCGATCAACTGGCTCTCCAAAGGCAATCCCATGGGGGGCATTTACAGCCGCCCCCTCGCCCTCGCTGACTTCCTCCTCTTTGGCGTTGGCGCCGTCTCCCTCGACCGCGCCGTCTTCCGGTCGGCTTTGCCTCCAGCATTCATGGGGGCAGCGGCCGTCTGTACGCTCTTCGCGGTAGCTTTCATCTGGCTGCTTTTCTTCCATGACCCCGTCGGAAAGAAGTAGCCGGGTAGCTGCCAGACTACTGCGCAATGCTCACACGGTTTGTGACCGGGTGGAAGCAGAATTCCATGCGCACCATTTGAAGCTCCAGGGATATGGGAACATCAAAGTTTGAACGCTTCGCACAAGGGATAGACCATGACTCAACCCCAGCAAGACTCGCGCAAAGGACTCATCCTCATCAATACCGGCCCCGGCAAGGGCAAAACAACAGCGGCCCTGGGAACCGGCCTGCGTGCGGCTGGGTGCGGCATGAAAGTACTCATGCTGCAGTTCCTCAAAGGCTCCTGGCATTACGGCGAACTGGATGCCGTCTTGAACTTCGGAGACAACTTCGTGCTCAAGCAGCTTGGCCGCGGCTTCGTGAAGGTCGGCGGAGCTGAAACCGACCCCGAAGATCTGAAGATGGTTCAGGACGCCTGGACTGAGTCGCGCGAAGCCATCCTCTCCGGCGAATGGGACCTGGTTATCCTCGACGAAATCAACTACGCCATCGGCTACGGCATGCTCGACCCTGAAGTGGTTGCCAAGACCCTCCTCGAACGCCCGGAGATGGTCCACGTCATCCTCACCGGACGCAATGCCCACCCCAAATTGGTTGAAATCGCCGATACCGTCACCGAAATGCGCGAAGTGAAGCACGCCTATCAGAAAGGCATCCTCGCCCAGCGCGGCATAGAGTACTGATGAACCATCGCTTTTTGCTGAGCTCGGCATGAGAATGGCCGAGTTCTCTCGCTGTCAATTACAATCAAACGCGTATGTCATGGTTTAAGCGTCCCAATCCGAACATCGGCAATGGCTCTCAAGCCAACCTGGATCCCAACTTCGATCCAGACACGGTGTCTGACTCCGACAACGAATTGGATGACGCTCCGCGCGCCGCCAACCAGGTGCGCACCGAGGGCCTCTGGATCAAGTGTCCCGGCTGCCGCAGCATCCTCTTCAAGGCAGAGCTGGAGGCCAACCTAAACGTTTGCGCCAAGTGCGGCAATCACTTCAAGATTGGCGCCCGTCAGCGCATCGACCTGCTGCTCGATCCCGGCTATTCCCTGGTCGACGGCAACCTGTACTCCACTGACCCGCTCAATTTCACCGACATCAAGAGCTATAAATCGCGCCTCGCCGCAGCGCAGAAGCAAACCGGCCTCAACGACGCCATCATCACGGCTCTCGGAACCATCGGCCACCACAACGTCGTGCTCAGTTCCATGGAGTACACCTTCATCGGCGGCAGCATGGGTGCCGTGGTCGGCGAAACCATCGCCCGCGCAATCGATCGTTCCCTGGCCACCGGCCATCCTCTCATCATCGTCAGCGCGTCGGGCGGCGCTCGCATGATGGAGGGCGTCGTCAGCCTCATGCAGCTCGCCAAGATTGCTACCGGCCTCGCCCAGCTCGACGAGGCGCGTATCCCCTACATCTGCCTGCTCACCGACCCGACTACAGGAGGCATCACTGCCAGCTTTGCCATGCTGGGCGACCTCAACATCGCTGAGCCCGGCGCCCTGATTGGCTTTGCCGGGCCCCGCGTCATCGAGCAGACCATCCGGCAAAAGCTTCCCGAAGGCTTCCAGCGCAGCGAATTTCTTCTGGAGCACGGCTTCCTCGATGCCATCGTGCCCCGCGCCGAGCTCAAGGCCTATCTGTCGCGCGCCCTAGATTTCATGGCGACCCCAACCCGCAGATAGTTTCGCCTCGCAGGCAGCTTCTCCCACTCCCTGACCATTTGCTGCACAGCGCAAGAGAAAAGGCACCCAAACCGGGTGCCTTTTCTGGTTCTGCACTGTACTTGCCTTAGAAGCTGAAATCGATCTTCAGCTGCGTGTTGCGGTTGGAGCCGTACTGGTAGCGGTAGTCGTAGAAGGAGCCGCCCACGTCGTCCACGTCCAGGTCAGGCGTACCCAGGTACTGACGGTTCATTGCGTTGTAAGCGATGACGCTGATGGTCATCAACAGGTTTTCACGCAGCTTGGTTTCCTTCTGCAGCGAGACGTCAAAGTTGTTCCAGGCGGAGGAGTGCAGCGTGTTGCGGCCAACTCCAACGTAGGGGTTCTTGGCTGCGTCAGCCACCGTCTGCGAGCTGCGCAGCCAGTGAACCGCCGAGGCCGAAGAGACAGAGCAGTCAGCCCAGTTCATGATGCCGGGCCCGTTGCCGCAGAAGGAACCATCATCGAGAATGCCAACGGTGGTGATCGGCGCTGCGGGGTTGGAGACAGTAGGACGAATTGAGTCAACACCCGAAGAGAAGGAGTTGAGGAAGCTGGCATCTGCATAGCTCTGGACGGAGGGTCCAAGGCCAAATCCAAAGAAGCCATACTGATACGGGGTTACCGGCTGGCCGGTGTTGAATGTCCAGATGGTATCCAGACGGTAGCCGCTCAGTACCCGGCCGACCAGGCCATTGCCACTGTGGAACTTCGGCAACATGTAGCTGAAGTTAGAGGAGGAGACGAACTTCATCGAGTTGCCGCTGACGCCGCGCTCCGGTGTGTTGGGGTTCAGTGGGTTCGCCGAGAATGCGACCGTGTTACCGCCGGCGAAGGTTGCGAAAATTTCAGAGACGTTGTCAATGGCCTTGCTATAGGTGAAATTGAACTGCGCATTCAGCCCGTAGAAGTTCTGCGTAGAGATTTTGGACTGGAAGGCGTTGTAGATGCCGAAGGCACCATTATCACGCGACCGAACCCGGGTCCGTGTGCAATCCGGATGACCAAAGCCAATTTGTGTTTCGTCCGTGCAGAGGGTTGCTGGTACCGCACCGGGGTAAAGAGACTTCAGTGCACCAAGGTTGGGGTTGGCGTTGATTGACTGGAAGTTGCCAACCTGATGGTTGCCCACGTAGGTGAGCTCGATGACCGCGTGGTTACCCAACTGATGCGAGACGCCAAGCAGCCATGATTCAGTGTAGGGATTGTGGAAGTTGGGCGAGATTGAAGTCTGGCTGCGCCTTCCGGGATTGATACCTGCACCGGTAGGGATGTAGGGCAGGTCAAGAGCGCGAACCGCAGCGCCAGAGGCCCCAGTTGAGGGCAGGCACTGCTTGGAAACACCGCAGCCCGTGATGGAACCGAGGTTCACAACCGGTGCCGCCGTGGCCACGTTCAGGAACATGTTGTAGAACGCGGGATCAAAGTTGATCGAGAAGCCGCTGCGAATCACGAGCTTCTTGTCAAAGCTGGGATTGAAGGCCAGACCGATGCGGGGCTGAAATTCTTTCCAGTTGTTGGGCGTCTTGGGAATGGTGCGGTTGGCGAGCGGCAGGCTCGGATCCCAGAATGCAGTTGCCGGATTGGATTCTCGCTTGACGGTCGCTTTATTCAGCAAGTTGATTGCCTGGCCACTAAACTCCCAGCGCAGACCCATGTTCAAGGTCAGATCCGGGGTGACCTTGTAGTCGTCCTGGAAGTAGGCCGCGAAATCCGGCTCGGTGAAGGCCGTGGTAAAACCGTTCCCGTTTCCAAGCTGAAGGGAACCAGCCTTGCCTGCGACGATTCCAGCCAGACCGCTGAAGCTGAAGGTGCCGTTGTAGTTGGGCAGGAAGGGATTGGGTGAATTCTGGTAAGCCCACTCGCCACCGAAGAGAATGGTCTGCTTGCCATGGCTCCAGGTTGCGTTGTCCTGCACCTGCGTTACCTTGACCGTGCGGCCCTGCGGGATGTTGCTCGCATAGCCGAAGCCAAGGTTGGTGTATTTCAGTCCGGTTGAGGGATCCTTGACGGTACCCGCAATCCCAATGGAGGAGGTGCACTGGTCTGGAGTGTTGACCGTGCAGTTGGGCTGACCGCCGCCCTGGAAGTCAAGCTTGGTCTGCTGGAAGGAGTAGCGGACCTGGTTCACGATCGATGGGGTAATCGTCCGGCTCCAGTCAGCGCCAATGGAGTGCGCCGTATCCGGAACGTTGTACCAGTTCCCGGCAGCCACACCGCCGCCCGCGTTGATGAACGGGTCATCCTGGTAAAAATAACGCATGAAGATGTGATCTTTGCTGGACGCCTGCCAATCGATGCGACCCAGAAGCTCTTCGTCATTCTGAAGCGATGGAACGGTACGACCCATCACGCTGACTTCGACATTCGCAGACGTTTCCCCAACCGTTACAGGTACTGAGAAGGGAGTGGATACGACCCGCGGATTACCCGTCTTGATCGAGTATGGTCCGTTGTTGACCAGCGCTGCAACACCAGGCTCATTCGGAAAAGCCGCCTGCAACTGCGTCAAACCGAGCGGGGTAGGTGTAACGCTGCCGCCGCTGGTGGATGTGCCGCCGCCATTCCTGTAGCGTTCAAAGTAGGCGCTGGCAAAAAACCACAACTTGTCGCGCATCTTGGGGATGGGGCCGCCGATGGTTCCGCCAAAGCGATTGTCAACAAAGCGAGGAAGTGTGGGGATGGTGCAAGGATTGGAAGCAGTCGGCAGAGTTCCCTTGGGGCAGAAGCCGAATGCGGCGAACGAACTCTTTTGGCCCTGTGCGAAAGACTCGCCCCAGTTGCCTTCGTAGAACTCAAACGCTGATCCGTGATAGGTGTTCGTGCCGGACTTCGTCAGGTAGTTCACCACCGAGCCAGCGTTGCGCCCGTACTGCGCACTGAAATTATTGGTGATCACTTCGACGCCGTTCAACGCATCCTGGTTTGAAAAGAAGACCTGGGGTCCAGCGACCGAGTTGTCGTTGTTCGACTGACCGTCAATCTCAAAGTTGTTGGAACGTCCGCGCTCACCCTGCGACGAAAATCCGCCGTACGAACCGTTGGAGTTCGAGAAGCTGTTGTCGTGGGTAATCGCCACACCGGGCGTCAGCAGCGCAACCGTGTCGAAACCGCCGCCAAACGGCAGGTTCGCAATGGCCTCGGCATCCAGTGTGACCGAGATCTGCGATTGCTCTGTGCTCAGCATCGGGGCAACGGCACTAGCCTCGACCGTGGTCACACCTTTGCCGACGGTGAGGGTTTCGTTGCCCAGCGCAACGACGCCCACAGTCACATTGATTGTCTGAATCTTCAGGTCAGAGAACCCGGAGGCGGAGATGGTCATCTCATAGGTTCCGAGAGGCAGGTTCAACAGGCTGAAACCACCGTCCTCCCGCACCGACACGGTGTACTTGGCACCAGTAGCGGCGTTGACCAGGTTGATTGACGCAAAGGGCACAACAGAACCGGTCGGATCAACCACCGTGCCGCTGATACCGCCCGTCGTGATGCCCTGGGCGAGCGCCACCGGTGCCGAGACCGAACCAAGAACAAGCAGAGAAAGGGACAATGCCGAAACGAAAACAATTCGGCGCAGGCTGCTGAAGCGCAGTTTCATTGAATTTCCTCCAACTGAAAGTTGAGACGAACTACCGTCCAGAGATGAGTGGGAAGCTGGTTGATAAAGCAGATGCCAGTACCATGGCACTTGATGGACCAAACCGGAACAGCCTTGAAGTGTAGTGAAAAATATTTGATTCTAAATGTCTTATCCATCATGAAGGCTAGATCTGAACACGGTATTCGAGACATTCCGCCAGGCATAAATATGAAATTATGTATGTGGATATAAAAATACGGTGAAATTGAACGGTCGTTACTCGCCAGGAAATCCCGAATCTGTGTTGAGACACTCGCAATCCCAGCCATTTTCCTGACGAATCCACGCCAACACGGGCTGAGAGATGCTCTATTGCATCAACAAAAAGCCACTTTTTCATAGAATTACGAAAAGTATACGTAAAAGCATATAGCACAAGCTGGCTGTTCGAGGGTAACTCTCTCAAAACACGTTGTTTGCCTGAATTGGGCAGAACGGCCCTCAACGTGCATTCAATTGAGCATGATTCCGCATGCCTCAATGCGGCGCGTTAATTGTCTCCGCTATTTTGACTCCGAAAGTCGGGTGATACACCGACATACGTTGACACAGGATCGTTAGTTCCATCGCGCGATCTTTTACCCCTAGAACAATTTACGGAAGGAAAAATCACATGTTCAAGCTCCAAAAATCTCTCGGCTCGATCCTCCTCGGCATCGCTCTGGCTGGGGGTATCGCTGTCACTACGTTCGCGCCTCAATCAGCATTCTCCCAGGCAACCAGCGGCAATATCTCTGGAACGGTCGTCGACAGCACAGGCGCTGTGCTGGTGAACGCGAAGGTTGTGGTCGTCAACGAAGCGACCGGAGTGGAATACAACGCCACGACGAACTCCAACGGCGAGTTCACCCTGCAGAATTTGATTCCCGGAAAATACACCCTCACCGGCAGCGCAACAGGATTCAGCAGCTATGTTCTCAAGGGCCTGGAACTGAAGCTCAACGAGACTGCAACGGCCAAGCTCACCCTCACAGTAGCGGCGCAGGCCACCAGCGTTGAGGTCACATCTGAGGCTTCTGTGACTCTCGATACGACGACGACTCAGTTGCTTACGACTTTTGAAACCAAGGAGATCAACGATCTTCCTGTGGCTTCGGTCGGCCTGGGCGTCCTCAATCTCTCCCTGCTTTCGCCTGGCGTCTCGTCGAGCGGCGCAGTTGGCGCCGGTACTGGCCCTTCGGTTGGCGGACAGCGTCCTCGCGCCAACAACTACACCATTGAGGGTATCGACAACAACAACAAGTCGGTTACCGGACCTCTGGTGTACATTCCCAGCGACGCGGTCGGCGATTTCACATTGATCACCAACCAGTTCTCGCCCGAATTCGGCCACTCCACTGGCGGCCAGTTCAACACCAACGTCAAGAGCGGTACGAACTCCTTCCACGGCACCGCGTATATCTATAACCAGAACCGCAACTACAACGCCGAAAACGCCATCCAGGGCGGCAAGGTACCGAATCCGCGTTTCGATTTCAACCGCTACGGCGGCACGCTGGGCGGCCCCATCTGGCGCAACAAGCTCTTCTTCTTTGGCAACTACGAGCGGCAGACGACCGGCCAGTCTGGTCAATACTACCTCTGCACCCCGACCGCAGCCGGTATCGCTGCCCTCGGTGCCGTGCCCAACGTAAGCGCAACCAACCTCGGCGTTTACACCAAGTACATGCCGGTTTCACCTACCCACGTTTCGAATGCAGCCGACAACGCCTGCTTCAATACGCCCCCGCCCGCCAATGCCGAGGGGCAGCCCAACAGCTGGCCGTGGCCTGATTCGAACAGCCAATACCTGACGGTATTCAACGACACCACTCCCGACCCCAACACCGGCATCTTTGGTGGCGGCAATCCGGAGACCAGCGTTCCCACCTTCGTGCCGCTCGGCAACTTCCTGGTGAGCGCGCCCAATTTCAGCAACGAAAGCATCCTCGTGACCGGGTTTGACTACAACCTGTCGTCCAAGGACAACCTTCGCGGCCGCTACATCTACAACACCCTTGCCTCAGAAGATACCGCAGCTTACCTGCCGGCATTCTTCCTCGCGCTTCCGACCAAGTATCACCTCATCGCACTCAGCGAATATCACAACTTCACTCCCAACCTGATCAACGAAGCGCGTCTTGGCTTCAATCGCTTTGAGAACTCGACTCCCGCAGGACCCCAGGCCTTCCCTGGACTTGCTCAGTTCCCGAACCTGACCTTCTTTGACCAGGCTGGACTGAACATCGGTCCCGACGGCAACGCACCCCAGTCGACCATCCAGAACACGTATCAGTTCACGGATAACGTCAGCTGGATCAAGGGCAAGCACTCGCTCAAGTTCGGCTTTGATGGTCGCAAGTTCATCTCGCCGCAGAGCTTTACCCAGCGCGTTCGCGGCGACTACCAGTGGAATGCCCTGACCGAGTATCTGCACGATCTGGCGCCTACCGCCTTTGGCGAGCGCTCAACCGGCAACTTCTTCTACTACGGCGATCAGACCGCCTTTTACGGCTACGTCAACGACACTTGGAAAGCGTCTTCGAAGCTGACCCTGAACTTTGGCGTCCGTTACGAATTCACCTCGATCCCTTACGGCCAGCGTGCCCAGGCTTTGAATGCAAAGGCCAGCGTCCCTGGACTCATCACCTTTGGCAAGCCTGAGCCGCAGCGCAACAACTACACGCCTCGTTTTGGTGTGGTCTATGCGCCGGATGAAAACACCTCGATTCGCGCTGGCTTTGGCATGGCGATCGACGTTCTCTACGACAACCTCGGCATTCTGTCCTTCCCGCCGCAGTATTCTTCCACCACCGACGTGGGCTCTGGCTCAGCCGGAATCGCAAACCCAGGCGACCCTGACTTCCTGGCAACTGGCGGTCTGCCAGCGGGAACGGGTTCACTCAAGACCTTCCCCGACATTGCTTCGCAGCGCGCGGCAACCTCGGCTTACGTCCCCAATCAGAAACTGCCCTACGCAGAAACCTGGTCACTTGGCGTCGAGCACGTCTTCCACAAGGACTACACCCTCGAAGTGCGCTACGTCGGCACCCGCGGTATCCACCTGCCCACCCAGATTCGCCTCAACAAGCAGTCCAGGGTAGACGCCACGCACTTCTTGCCCACCTACTTCACCTCAGCTCCGAGCGCAACCGAGTTGGCGGCTCTCCCCAATACCCAGTACAGCGTTTCACACCGCTCCAACTATGTGGCCGCATACATTGCTCCTTCGGATGGTAATGGTGGCTTTACCAGCAACCTGGTCTCCTTCCAGCCCGTGTCTGAATCCAACTACAACGGTCTCGCTGCTAACCTGACCCGCCGCTTCCAAAAGGGCCTCCAACTCAACCTTGCTTACACCTGGAGCAAGACCATGGATGATGCCACGGCCGACGTATTCTCGACCACGCTGACTCCTCGTCGTCCTGAAGACTTCCAGAATGTTTCCAAGGATTACAGCCGTTCGGCTCTCGACCACACCCATCGCCTCACCTTCGAAGCTGTCTATGACCTGCCGTTCTTCAGCAAGTCAAACTGGCTCCTGAAGAATATTGCAGGCAACTGGGAAATCGCCCCGATTTACAGCTACGAGTCGCCTGAGTACTTCACCACCCTCTCGGGTGTTGATTCCGACGGCAATGGTGACGGTGCCTACATCGATCGCCCCATCATCAACCCCCACGGTAAAGACGGCGTAGGCACGGGTGTGACCAAGCTGTATGACCTCGACCGTTCGGTCTCTGGCTGCGGTGCAGAGGGAGCCAAGTGCGCGAAGAACCTGGTCGCTTACCTCGCTGCTGATCCGAATGCCCGCTACGTCCAGGCTGCTTCGGGCGCGATGTCAACTGCCGGCCGCAACACGCTGCCGATCAACCCAATCAACAACCTCGATGCGACCGCGATCAAGCGGATTACGATTGCTGAGCGTTACAAGGTGGAGTTCTCGGCCAACGCCTTCAACGTCCTCAACCACGCCCAGTACATCCCCGGCACCATCGACAACATCAACTCGCCTGGCTACACGGCCGGTCTGCCTTTCCAGACTGTTACCAGCGGCAACTTCAACAACCCTGGCAAGGCCTTCAATGCCAACGCCCGCACCATGCAGTTGGATTTGAAGTTCAGCTTCTAAGCCACTTCAATGTAGCCTGACAGAGGCCGTCGCTCAACTGAGCGGCGGCCTTTGTCTTGTTCGCATATCTGTGTCGAGTTTCTTTAGTTCCGTCGGCTGCTATCGTGGCATCAGGACAGATGCTCTGCCCACCCTATGGAAACTGCCTATATCGCCCTCGGCTCCAATCTTCCCAGCGCAGTGGGCTCGCCTCGCCAGACGCTGGATGCGGCAATCTCTCGCATTGCTCTGCTGGGCACCGTCACGGCTCGTTCCGCTTACTATGAAACCGCCCCGGTCGGTTACGACAATCAGCCCACATTTCTCAACGCCGCCATCGCCCTTACGACCAGCCTCGAACCCCAGCCCCTGCTCGAACAACTCCTGGAGATAGAGCTCGAGTTTGGCCGTGACCGGTCCCACGGAATTCGCAATGGCCCGCGGACTCTTGACCTGGACCTGCTGCTCTACGGCGACCGCATCCTCAGCACGCCAAGCCTCGAGTTGCCGCACCCGCAGATGGCCTCTCGCTCGTTTGTACTGCAGCCGCTTGCGGAGATTGCTCCCGAGCAGATGCTTCCGCTTGAACTGAAATCCATTGCCGAATTGCTCAGGGAGTTGCCACTTCGGTAAGAAGCAGGCCGGGTGTGGCAAGACAACGCCGCTCTGCTCCGGGGCTCCATTCACGGTTCCCCTCACAGAGCGGCTCTCATTGGCGGCGCTTCCGGCTGTTGCTTATTGCGGAGTAATAACAGCACCCTCGCTGGCCAGCAGGCTTTGTAATGCCAAGGTGTTGACGTGCTGCACTCTGCCATCCCCGTCAACCGTGAGTGCGGCTGCAGCACCGGCCGCCTGGCCCATGATCATCAAGGTTGTTTCGATTCGCAGGGAGTCAAACGCGATGTGAGAGGCTGAGACATCTACTGGTACCAGCAGATTGGTGATACTCACCGCTTGAGGTGTCAGAATTCGGTAAGGGATCGGGTACGGATTGGGCCGGAATCCGCGACTGGCTTCAAACTCGACTTCGTTATTGACAGCGAGAATATGGTGCAGGTGGTCATCCGATGTATAGCCGCCGACTCCAATCGAATCAGGAATATTGCTCTGCAGCTTCAGATCATTCTCCGTCAGGACATAAGCGCCAAGCATTCTGCGTGCTTTTCGCACATAGATCTGGTGGGGCCACCCCCCGTTGTCGATGAATTCATCCTTGCACAGACCAAATCCTCGCACCCAATTCTGAACTGATGCCGGAATGCGTGGATCGGTCGTAAGAAAGTAAAAATAGCCCTGCATATAGCGCTTCTCTTCCTCTTCGATCTTCTGCCTTCCGGCGGGCCCGGCCGTTGGGTAGTTGTAGTTGTAACCCACTTCGTCTGATGAGAAAAAATTGCGCGTATTATTCCAGTCGAATTTCTGGTTGGGCAGTGAACTGACGTCGAGGTAATACTTCTCTGTAAGCGCGGGGTTCTCTGCCAGACCGATACGGCCAAGAAGCTCATATTCCTCGGGAGCATAGTTTTTGGGCACCACGATGGGAATCTGGTTGTTGGCATCAGTCGTCAGGCAAACGCGGTAGTTGTACCCCATCAGGGTGCTGTCAGCAGAACCAGGCAGACCGGGCGAAGCACTGGTAACGTGATCGATGAGGCCGCTTTTCGGGTCACCCGGCACAACATAGGGACTAATCGATTGATTGCCCATGCGCGCGGGCTGGCCAACGCCGGCCACATCTTCCCCGTACTGTGCTGACGATTCCCGACCGATTGTGAAGGGAACTCCCGCATACGCCATCAAGTCGCCGGTATAGCTGGCGTCAATGAAGACCTTCGCTCTGTAGTTCACGCCATCCGAGGCTTCCACGGTCTCTTTGGCATCTATCGACTGGATATTCGCCCCCGACCGCTCGACCGTTTCGATGCTTACGCCGAGTTTGAGCGTGATGTGCGATTCCTGGTTGATCATGTTCAGAAAAGTTGCTTCTGCAACATGGGGCTCAAAACTCCTGCCCTTGTTGCTCAGGGGATCCTTGCCGTAAACACTCGACACCTGAGAGAAGAAAGCTTTGGGCAGGCCACCGATTTCCTTGTCCGCATAGAGGTCGGTATAACCGAGCCCATTGGACATCATGCCACCCACATGCTGCGTTGGCTCCAGCAGGATGACAGACTTTCCCTGCCGTCCGGCTTCAATCGCCGCCATGATTCCCGCTGGTGTGGCTCCGTAGACGACAACATCTGCCGTAATCGAAGATTGTCCTATAGGCAGTGCGTAAGCTGCCAACCCGATCGTCCCCAGGATTCCAAAGACTGATAAATTACGAAGAAATTGAGAATGTAAGGCCATCCAATGCTCCTCAAATGAAACTGGTTAACCATCGTTTTGTTGTCCCCCATTCCACTGCTGCTCTATATACATCCTGGAATTGAACTTCTTGCCCGTACTCGCCCCCGACATATACCGGATAAGCCCGAAGACCGGCCGGTCAAACCACGGGCGATCATGCTTCCCCACCATGGCCCAGGCAATTCCCGCGTAACCATTGGGATCGCGGCCGTCTAGCTCATACTTGTCGTTCAGCTCAACGGCCCACCGGAAACCGGTAGCTGGGTCCGGTGACCACTCCAGAATCTTCTTGCCCCAGTACATGCGCACATAGTTATGCATCCAGCCATCGCGCACCATCTCCCGCTGAGCGGCGTTCCAAAGCTCATCGTGCGTGTGGCCCTTTTCCAACTGTTCAAGGGAGTAGTTCCACGGACGCGGGTCTCCTGCATGCTCCATCAGAGACTTGCGTGCCCATGGCTCGGCGCACTCCCAGTTGTCGTAGTTCGGGTTGTATTTGCAAAACAGGACCGCCAACTCCCGCCACCCGATCAACTCGTCAAGGTATTTGGCACACACTTCAGCGCTCGCTCGACCGCGTAGCTGTGCCTGTTTGACTGCGATGGCAATTGTAAGAGGACTGATGTGCCCAAAATGAAGATAGGGCGACATCTGGCTGGTTCCCCGCAACTCTGGATGGTTGCGTTTTTCGTCGTACTCGCTGAGCAAGACGTCTGTGAACTTGTTTAGACGCTTCAGCGCTTCTTTGGTACCGCCGGTAAAGCTCTGTACCGGTCCCACACTTCGGTCAAGGCTCTTGAAGCCCGCGGTAATATCCAGCGAAAGGTCAAAACTCGCCAGAGATTTTGCGTCCACCCACCTGTGCTGAACCTCAGCTTTTTCAAGTGGACATAACCACCGTTCAAACTGCGCCTGCAACCTGGGCCTGAAGTGGTGTAAAAGCACAAAGCTTTTGCCAAATATAGCAGAAGGAACGACTACATCCGCATCAACCGTGAAAAAAGGAACCTTGAGCCTGCTCGCCAGGGCTTGCCGCCAGCGCTCGGGTTCGCGGCATACGTTTTCGTCGCCAACAACCAACGCCGCTTCGACTTCCTCAAGAAAGCCCTCCAGCGTGTGCCCATCCACGGGCCGCCGCACCACAAACCCGACGCCTCGCTCGGCCAGCTCCTCAGGGAGTGGTTGCAATCCCTGCTGCAGAAAGTGGTAATGCCGCAGGTTGGCATTCGGATAGTTGGAAATGACAGAGAAGTAGGCAACCACCGGCAATCCCAGCGCATTGCCGCAGGCAATCGCAACCTCGAGCGCTGGATTGTCCAGTGCCCTTTGAGCGCGCTGCATCCAGTAGACGACACAGCGCCCGCCCGGCGGTGGCTCACCGCCCCGCCTCACCGTTACTCTCTCGCTTGCTGCTATCGACGCCAACGTTTGCGGTAAATTTGTCATCTTCACCTCAATGAACTGAACCCAATCCTAATTGCAGACCGGATGCCTCATCCCCACGGGGTTTGAGCTGGTGTTCACGAGAGAAAATTTCGGCGTTGAGCCGAGCTGGTATGCCCCTAATCGCCGTTGAAAAAATCCGCCAGGCCGGCCCGGTCCGCGTGCTCGGCCATCGTTCGCTGAATTTCGAGAGCCAGCCCCAGCGCCTCACGCCCCTGATGGGCTGTTACATGGGGAGCGCGCCTGGTCCGCACCGAATCCAGAAATGACGAGATCTCCAGCTTCAGCGGTTCGCCCGGCGCCACAGCAGGCTTGCTGAAGGAGAGGCCCGGCAGACCCTCGGCAAATCCGCCAGCCTCGCCCAATGCCAGCGCCTTTTCCAGCGAAAAACCCGCATCGACGGCAATCACCAGCAGATCCCGTCGCGCGTAATCGACCGAAACATATTGCCGCGGCTCAAAGAAGCGCAGCTTCCGCACCCGCTCTGTCGAGACCCGCGAAGCGGTAAAATTCGCCACACATCCCGATTCAAACTCCACCCTGACATTCGCAATATCGACCTTGGGAGACAGTATCGGCAGCCCCACCGCCCTGACTTCGCGAACGTGGCTCCGCGAAAACGTCAGCACAATATCCAGATCATGAATCATCAGGTCGAGTACGACATCGACATCCAGAGAGCGCGGCGTAAAGACCGAAAGCCGATGAGCCTCAAAGAACATCGGCCTCGTCAGCTGCGGTTCAATGGCCAGAATGGCTGGGTTGAATCGCTCCAGGTGGCCGGGCTGCAGCACACGGCCCTTGCGCGCCGTAATTGCGATCAGATCGTCAGCTTCAGCAAGGGTGGCTGCAATCGGCTTCTCCACAAGGCAGTCGATGCCAGCTTCCAGCAGCTGGGCAGCCACCGCATGATGATGGATCGTAGGCACCGCCACCGAAGCTGCATCCAGACGCAGATCTGCGCCCAGAGCAGATTCCACTGACGCGAACACAGGAATGCGGTATTGCTCTTCAACTTCCGCAGCGCGTGCAGCATTCGGCTCAATCGCCGCAATCAGTTCAGCGCCCTCAAGCTCGCGGTACACCCGCAGATGGTTGCGGCCAAATGCGCCCGTCCCCGCGACCGCCACCCGCAGCGGCCGTCCTGGCGTCGTGCCGGCTCCAGCAGAATCGAAACTCCCGGTCCCGGCTATGCCTTCACCGCCCCGCCATCCACCACATGCAGGCAGCGGCTATACAGATCGAGCAGCTGATTGATCTGGTCTTCAGGCTTCGGCGCTGCCGGGCTGTTGAATCCCGTTGACGGCACAGTCGGCCGGCCAAACCCCGTGGAACCCGCGACAAACTTCAGCAAGTCCAGAGCTATATCTTCATTCCTGCGTGCACCGCTTGAGCCATTTCCAACAGTATCCATTCGTTCCTCCACTCGCGATGCTACCAAAGATGAGGTCATGGGAACAGGGACAGCCTCATCGTCAAAGTTCATTCTGTACAAGCGCCACGCGCCCGACCAGATAGTCATTGGCAATTTCCCCATCGCCTACCGCAATCACCTCGACCGGAAAGCCCAATCCCTGCGGCCGCAGCACAAGTCTGTGCGCCGTGAATTCCGCGTACCGCAGCGAGAGTCGTGACCCCACCCTGACTCCGTAAACATTGGCCGCTGCATCCCGATATGGCTTGAATGAGTTGTAATGCCGGTCCAGGACAACCAGCGCATCCGTCTGAATCAGCGGTTCCATCGCGCGGGCCTCATCGCCCCCGACACGCACCGCCACAAAGCGTTCCCACTGTTTGCGCGAAGGAGTGCACAGGGGACGCCACCCGCCGATCGTTTCCGCAGGAAAGGTGAGAACCCGCTGCACACTGCTCGCCCGGATGTACGGTTCATGGAGAGCCACCGCATAACTCACCAGCGGTATCTGCCCGCTCTCTCGCCCCAGCTCATTCAAGACCATGTCTCTGCCTGCGGGCAACAGGTCGGGGACACTGATCCTCTGTGCGTTCATGATCTTATCGAGCGTCCCAAGTGAGAGCTGACGACGCGAGCGCAGAAAGTTGGAGATATGCCCCTGACCCAGCCCAGTTTGGCGCGCAAGCAAGGACACACTCACCGTGCCGCGCTCGATTCTGCGCAGCAACTCGAGACGCACGCGCTCCTGGAGTTGAGTAAAGTTCATGTGGAAAATTCATTTTCAGCAATAATGCCGGTGCGGTAGGTATTTCTGAGTGAAATGCCAAAGATCACATTTTCACTGCATTTCTGGAATGACTCCAGTCCCTCCCGCGGCCGTTCTCCTGATTCGATTCCAGGGGATTGACGTAAAGGAAAGTTGAACATAGATTTACTTCACTTTATCTTTCACTGTCTGAGGAAATCTCTGGCCCGATAATTGCTATCCGCTCCAAAGGAGGCGGCAATCGTGCATGGGCTTTGCATAGAGTTTTCCCCGGCGCGCTCACAAAATGGCGCGCTACACCTCGGTGACTGATCTTCCAGAATCTGCGCGCTATGAACCTGACCTACTATCTTCGAAAGCAATTCGCCATCCCCCAGCAGGGCACTAGACTCCTGCGCGGCGCCCATGCTTTCGATTTGCCCTGCGGTCCACAGAACCCGGAAGTATTGCCGCGGGCTTTTTCTTGCCTTGGGAGAATCAGTCATGGAATTGCGCGTACATTTGAAAATATGCGAGGCCTGCGGATGCTTGTGGTACCGTGCCCAGGTCGAAACCAGGGTCTATTGCACCTCATGTGACCAGCGCTTCAAAGAGTTCCCAACCCCGCAGAGCCGCAAACGACGGGGTAGGCCAAAGAAGTTCTCCCTTCCCACAGTCTTCGCTGTTGCCAATTACGAAACACAGGGCATGTTCCAAGGCGGTGCGCAATGAGCACAGCCCTCCAACTTCCTACCCTGTGGGCCGGTAAACAGGCTCTCGTCGTTCACCTTCCCAGACCGCTTGAGTCTGCAGTGCATCACCTGCGCAAGAGACTACCCGCTCCGGTCTCAGCCATCGGAAACCTGCGTCACATGCCTGGCGCCGAGCCGGACGTCGTCGTAGGGGTTCCCGACACTGAACCGCAGCCAGAGCCGGTAGCCACCTTTGCCTTCTACCGCAAGCACACTGAAAATCTGCTGCGCCGCTACCTATACGCAAGCACGCAGGTGGGGCGCTCGCCCAGTCTGCTCGGTGAGTCGGTGGGAAGAGGCTGGGTCTCAAGCCGCAAGGTTCGCACCTTTGAGGATGCTCTGATCTTTGTCCTCGATATCGAACGGTGCCTCAAGCGCCTCTCAAACCTCGACCGGCAACTGATCAGCCGCATCCTCCTCCAGGAGTACACCCAGGCTGAGGCGGCGGTGATCATCGGCATCAGCGTTCGAACCATCTGCACCCGGCTTCCCCAGGCCATCGACCGGCTTACAGAGAGCCTGGTGGAAGCCGACCTGCTCATTCTGCCGCTTTAGGTAGCAGTTGCATTTCACTCTCTTGGGCAGCGAACGGTGGCACCCCATCCTTGTCGTGAATCCAATGACAGGGATGGGGGAAACCCATCGCTTTCTGAACCAAGCCACCCTCGTAAGCTCCCTCAGGCATTGAATCGGCGCGCCAGCCCACCGCTTTCCTGTACCCTGTACTCCATGCGGACCTCCTCCCAAATTCCGGCATTGCCAACGCTGATTGTCCACGGTGGCGCATGGGCCATTCCACCGGAAATGGCCGATGACCACCAGCGCGGAGTCGCCAACGCACTCGCCACCGGCTACGCAATCCTCAAAAAGGGCGGCACCGCAACCGACGCCGTCGAAGCCGCTGTTACCGTCCTCGAAGACGACCCCACCTTTGACGCTGGACGAGGCAGTTTTCTCACCTCAGAGGGTCGTGTCCAGCTCGATGCCCTGCTCATGGATGGAGCTACGCTCCGCGCCGGCGGTGTGGCCTGCGTTGAACACCTCCGCAATCCGATTCAGGCCGCCCGCCTCGTCCTCGATAAAAGCCCACATATCTACTTCGTTGGCCGGGGCGCAGAAGCCTTCGCCGCCAGCCACGGCATGCCTCTCATTGAGAACCAGGAACTGGTCCTCGACCGCGAGAGGATTCGCCTCGCAGAAGCCCAGTCCCGGCTCGCCCGGGGCCTCGCCGACATCACCTTCAGCGGTGCCCTGGCAGAAGACGACAAGAGCCCCGAAACCGCCGTCCAGAGCTTCCTCAGTCATGACACCGTAGGTGCCGTTGCGCTTGACCAGTTCGGCAACCTCGCAGCAGGCACCAGCACCGGCGGCACACTCAACAAGGCTCCAGGACGCGTCGGCGACAGTTCCCTCATCGGCTGCGGCTGCTACGCAGACAATCACAGCGCAGCCGTTTCACTCACCGGCTGGGGCGAACCCATCATGAAGCTCGTTCTGGGTAAATGGGCTACCGACCGCGTCGCCCAGGGCACCAGTCCGGAACTTGCCGCACAGCAGGCCATCGACTACCTGTTCCAGCGACTGGGAGGCCACGGCGGCATCATCCTGCTCGGCCCCGACGGCCGATTTGGCCTCGCCCACAACACCCCCGGGATGGCCTGGGGCATCGGCAACAGTGATGGCCTGCGTACCGGCCTCACCGTCTGAAGACTTACCCGCCCCCCTATTGAACTGCGATCGCTGCTGCAAGGGCCGCCCGGCCCCGCGCCATCTTACCTGCGTTCCCTCCAACCCGGGAACCCACCACTCAAGTAATCTTCCCAGCCGTCGATAAATGGGCCAAAGGCTTGACCGCCTTCCAAATCTGGGAAGGCGGAGCCGCATTTCGACCGTTTTCAGTGGAAAAAGTTACACGAGTACTAGATAATAGTGCCAAAGGTAACCATTAAGTACCCTATGATTCCTGCGCGTTCCAAAACGCCGGCTCGTCGCACACGTGTCTTTGCATGCGGCCCTCTGCTTTTAGTGGAAAAGCATCCGGCCGTTGTCCGCTGGACTCATTGGGTGAATTTCCCGTTGATTGCCATCATGGTCTGGAGCGGCCTCCTCATCTACTGGGCAGATTCAGCACCGGGCCACGCCTTGCAACATCAGGCATACCGCGTTGGATTTGGTCCTTTTACCCTGCTGCGACTCTTTCCGGACAAGTTCTACCAGCTTCTCCATCTCGACGGACATTTGACCCGCGGACTGGCTTTTCACGCACTTGTCATGTGGGTATTCACTGCCAACGGTGTGATTTATCTGTTGTTTTTGCTCGTCTCCGGGCAGTGGCGCTCAGTCCTGCCCCAATTCGCCGCACTTCGTCACTGGATGTTCCACCGGATCGCTGGCTTGGCCGGAAGACACAGCCAGCCCCTGCTTTCCAAATACAACCCTGGCCAACGCCTTGCATATACCGTGGTCAATCTGCTGACCGCCGTAGCTGTGTTGACCGGCTTCGCGATCTGGAAGCCCACCTCACTGCACGTCATTACAGCTATCTGCGGCGGTTATGAATCAGCGCGATGGCTTCACTTCTGGTGCACCATCGGCATTTGCATGTTCTTTCTCGTTCACCTCATTCAGGTCATCCGGGCCGGCTGGAACAACCTTCGCTCGATGATCATGGGTGCCCAGTTGGTTCCGGCAGAGCATGGCCACTCCCACCCACCGGCAGCTCCCGCTTATGTGGCCGCTACAGGAGATCGAGCGCATGGCTGAGACCCGGCTTCTCCGCAAACCTCCCGCTTCCGTCGGGCCTACCCAAAGCGATGAGTCGCAGGTACGCAACGAAGTCAGTCGGCGCACCCGGCGCAGTTTCATCGCTGCCGGAGCAACGATTGCGGCATCCACAGTTGCCTTTGGAACCGCCTACCAGGCATTCAGCGGCAGCCAGCAGATTGGCACCTTGCGGCGGCCCCTCCGTGCGGCAGAAGATCTGAACGCCCTTATCGCTGAAAAAGTGATTGGTGAAACCGCCCTCGCGCCCACTTATCCCGCCACCCGTTCCCGCCGGCGTACCTCTGCGAACGGCCCCTTCGGCATTCGCAAGGATCTTGATCCCGCGTCCTGGAGGCTGCAGGTGACCGGGCTCCACGAGCCATCCCGGCATTCCAGTTACGTTGAAGATGTAGCCGCATGGCGGTATCGCTACGATCCATCCTTTGCTGACCGGGCAAGCCATTTGGATCAAGAGGTTTCTGAAACATCCAGCGTCATGATCGGGGTGAAAACCAAGCTGGACACCTCCAATGCTGCTGTGACGAATGCAGTGCTCGACCCCTCAACGCAGTTTCGCCCCAACCCCTCTGGGCGAACGGTTCAGCCACAGCCAGGGTTGCTGCTCACCCTCGCCGATCTGAAGCGGTTCCCATTTATCGAGCAGACGACTGAATTCAAATGTATTGAAGGCTGGAGCGAAATCGTCACCTACGGCGGCATCCGCTTTCGTGATTTCCTCGAGGCTCATCCTCCTGCGCGCAATCCGGATGGCTCACTGCCAAAGTACGCTGCCTTTTCTACCCCGGACGGTGGCTACTTCAGCGGTCATGAGATGGCCATCCTGCTGCACCCGCAGACTCTCCTGTGCTTTCAGATGTGTGGTGAAGATCTGACGCCTGCGCACGGCGCACCGCTCAGACTCGCAACCCCGCTCAAATACGGGTACAAGCAGATCAAGCAGATAGGTCGAATTGCCTATACCAACGACAGGCCTGAAGACTATTGGGCAAATCTGGGCTACGACTGGCACGGCGGGCTCTAGGCCCCCGCGCACTGAAAGAGCTTCGCGCGACGACCGGACAGCCCTGCATGTCGTAAGCCATAATCGCATCATGCTTGTTCTCGCTTCAGCATCTCCCCGGCGCAGTGAATTGCTCACGCAAGCCGGCTTTCATTTCAGCATCCATCCCGCTCACATCCCGGAAGATCCCTTTCCAGACGAGGACCCGACCGCCTACGTCACCCGTCTGGCGCGCCAAAAGGCCGAGGCTGTCTTTGAACAGCTCTCAAAGATCCCTGCCGTGGGCGGCGAAATCAGTCTCGACGAGCTTGTCGTCCTCGGCGCCGACACCACCGTGACGCTCGATGGCGCAATTCTCGGCAAACCAGAGTCATCCGCCGACGCTGCGCGCATGCTTGCATTACTGTCGGGCCGCACTCACCGTGTCATTACCGGAGTAGCGCTCGTCTCGGCCGCCCACACGCAGGTTGCCGCTGAGTCAACTGCGGTCCAGTTCCTCAGCGTTTCAGCGGCTGAAATTGCAGATTACGTCGCGACGGGCGAGCCAGCCGACAAAGCCGGTGCCTATGCCATTCAAGGTCGTGCCGCCCGTTGGATTCCGCGCATCGATGGCTGTTACTTCAACGTGGTCGGGCTGCCCCTCGCCCTGGTTGCCACGCTGCTTGCGGCGCACACGACGCCCAAAGCCTGAGCCTTGCGTTGCAAAGGGGCCGCTCAGGGAGTCCTGGCGAGAGCCTCGGCCTTGGCTCGCTCGGCTGCTGCTTCGGCTGCCCTGCCCTGGCGAGAATAGGCAACCGCGAGTTGACTGTGCGGATCGCTGAAGCTGGGGTCGGCCGCAATAGCCTCAAGGTAGCGCGCCACCGCCTGTTCAATTTCACCCCGCGCCAGCAGTTGGTTGCCTGCGTTTGTACTGAAGGCGGCGCGCTGGCGATTGACCGCCGTCCGGCTTAGCTCAGCTGCGCGTTTGCGCTCGGCAGCAGCCTCCGCTGTCTCTCCCTGCTCCGCCAGAACTCCGGCCAGAGTAATATGCGGACTAGGCTGGTTGGGCAGCAGTTCAATTGCATGCCGCAGTGCTTCTACCGCTTCCGGCCGCCGTGACAGCTGCTTCAGGACGCTCCCCAGTATCGCCCAGCCATCCCCATTGTCCGGCCGCAACGCGAGCGCCACGCGCAATTGATCCACCGCCCCGGCAAGCTTGCCCGTTTGCATGAGCAGAATGCCGAGCGTGTAGGGAGGGTCAGGCAGATTTGGATCAAGACGCTCCGCCTCGGTCAGCTCGAGAACTGCGTCGTCCATGCGGTCCTTGAGCTTGTACGCCAGGCCCAGGTCGTAGTGCACCTGCGGGTCCTGCGGTGCCACCCCCCGCGCCTTCTCAAACTCCGCAATGGCCGCGTCAAATTCAGATTGCTGCAAGCGCGCCACACCGAGATCTTCATGCACCACCGGGTCCGCCGGAGTCTCGATCAACGCACGTTCAAAGTACGGAATCGCTTCCTTCGCGCGTCCCGTCTGCGTCAGGGCCAGCCCCAGGTTCGTCAGCGCCACTGGATTCTTGGGCTCAGCCAGAATTGCCTTCTGGAAGAGCGGAATGGATTCATCCTGCTTGCCGAGGCGCTGTTTTGCCATGGCCATTTCCAGGGCCGCTCCGGGCAGGTCAGGGCTCAGCTTGAGCGCCCGCTCCAGATGAACCACCGCCTCTTCGTCCTGCCCTGCCACCACGAGCCCATGTCCCAGTTGAAACTCCGCCAACGCATTGCCGTCCTGGCCCGCTGCACTGCCCGTTTCCGCCCCCAGCCGCAGCTCTGTCAGAGCCTCTTCGATGCGCTTTTCTTCAAGCAACACCGTGCCCAGGTGCATGTGGACTGCTGCAGCTGCGGCGGGTTGAGCTGGGTCTGCGAGTGCCGCGCGAAAAGCCGTTTCCGCCTCCGCCCAGCGCTTCTGCTGTGCCAGCAACGACCCGAGTTCGTCCTGAAGAGCTGCCATCTGGCGTGCATCTGGCTGCGTCTTGATGGCTGCGATGGCTGCTTGAATCTCGGCTTCTGCTTCCGCAGTCTTGCCCTTGGCAGCCAGTGCTCTCCCCAGTTCTTCATGTGCGGCAGCCAGGTTTGCCTCTGCACCGGGGTCTCCCGGCCTCAAAGCCAGGGCGCGTTCCAGCTCAGGAATGGCCTCAGTGGGCTTACCCATCTGCACCAGGATCGCGCCCAGTGCGACACGCGGTTCCGCCATCCTGGGTGCCAGACGCGCAGCCTGGGCAAACTCTGTCCGCGCCTTCTCCAGCTCTCCCGCCTGCATGGCGGCATAGCCGGCACGAAAGGCCGCATCTGCCTGCTGCAACGCGGCCCCAGCCTTGGCTGGCCCACCCGCCTGCGCCCACGCGCACGCAGCCAGTACGAGCCACTGCGCGCCGAGGAGCACCGTGTACCGCCACTGGTGCCGTGCATTTGCCGGCATCTATTGCGCCCCTGACGGTTTAGCCCCGGGCTTGGGGTCATTCCTGTGCTGAATCTCGACCGAGAGCTTGTATTCCCGATTCGCGTCCGCCATCCGCCCCAGCGCCCGATAGGCCTGCCCCAGCATGTTGTGGGTCACCGCATTATTGGGGTCCATGGTTTCAGCGCGCACCAGGTAATGCAGTGCCTGGGTCGGTTCGCCCAGCTTCACCAGAGCCTCGCCCAGCAGAATGTACGGCCCCGTGGTATTCGGTTCCAGCAGTACCGCCTTGTTCAGAGCCGTGCGCGCCTCTTCAAACTGCCCATTCCGTACATAGGCATCGCCAAGCCGGTCGTAGAGCGCGCCGTTCAGCGGATTGATCTTCCGCTCTGCCTCCAGATTTTTCACCGCTTCCGGCAGGTCAGCCTTTGCCAGTGCAATCTCCCCCAGCAGTTGGTGCGCCAACGGAAGCGACGGATTCAGCTCCACTGCCTTGCTGGCAAACACCGCCGCCTGATCCGCAAATTCACGCCGCAGCAGCATGCGCGCCGTAATCAGATACGCCTCAGCGGTGTCCGCGCCAAAGCCAAATTGCTGCGCAAAGGCGTGCCGCGCGTCGTCATACCGCCTCGCATCCGCGTAGCACAGCCCCAGAACATACTGCGGCTCCACATTCGCTCCCACAGGGTGCCCCAGGTTTGGATTTTCAGGCCTCTGTTCTGGATTTTCAGACCTCGGTTTCGCTGTATCCAACCCCAGCGCCCCCTCCAGCAAAGGTATCGCCTCCGCCGGACGCCCCAGCCGGTACAGCGTAATGCCACGCATCTCCTGCGAAGCCTTGTCTCCCGAATCCTGCGCAATCGCCCGCGCAAAGGTTGCCTCGGCTTCCTGCAGTTGCTCGCGTTGGTAGAGCACCATGCCCAGCAGCCGCTCAACGCCCGCTTCCTCAGGAACCACCTTGGCCAGCTTCTGCAGCGCCTCAAGAGCTTGATCGAGCCGGCCCTTGGCAGCCAATTCTCTTGCTTCTGCAAATGTAGGAGGGGGCGCAGGCATCTGGCTGTCAGCTTGGCCTGTTGCCTGGCTGAGCGCCTGTCCGGTGCTTACAGCAAGCAGCAGCAATGCCCCTAAGATCGTTTTGTTTCTCATCAACCGATTACCCATTCTCCAGAATATCTCTCATGACTTTCCCTTGCCACGAACCCATTCGAGCTTCGCCACAAAAAGACAGTGGGGAGCCGAAGCTCCCCACCGAGTACCGCATGTGATGTCAGACCTTAGAACTGGATCCGAGCCGACAGTTCGAGACCACGAGCCTGCGCTCCCGGTGCCATTCCGCCGATCGTTCCTTCCTGCTGCACATCGCCACCAGGATTGCCGGCGTTGATGTGGTTAAAGAAGTTCGGCATATCAGCGCGGAACTCCATCTGAACCGACTCCCAGATCGATACCTTCTTGCTGAGCGAGAGATCGGTGTTGAAGAAGGACGGTCCAAAGTACGTGTTCCGGCCTGCATTGCCGATCTTGTCCAGACCCGCGTGCGAGAACTGGCCAGAGGTCAGGTTCTTGTCAGCGTGGTAGAAGGTGCGGTTACGAGACTGCGCGTTGAATCCCGAGAGGCTGGTTTTGAGCTTGCCTGCAACGTTAGGACGGCAAGGTGCCGAACCCGGGATGTCGTCGCCGCAGTTGTCCAGGCCCAGCCCAAAGGGAAGACCGCTCGACCAGTTCAATACGCCCGATACCTGGAATCCGCCGATGATGGCATCCACCACACGGCTGGCTCCCGGGACGAACATCTTGCCCTTGCCAAAAGGAAGCTCGTAGCTGCCATAGCTCACCAACGACTGCTTGCGCACGTCATTGTTGTTGCCATAGACCGCTGCCTTGTCCCAGGTTGCAAAGCCGCTGTTGAAGTCATGTGCAGCTGCCCACTGGTAGTTGGCATTGATGTTGGCGCCCTTGCCAATCTTCTGGGTCAGAGTCACCTGCAATGCGTTGAAGTTGTTGTTCTGGTTGTCGCCGTAGTAGCTGATGCCCGCATCCCAACCGCATGCACCCGCTGGCAACGTAACGCCATCGAATGTAGGCTGCTGGTAGATAGGATCCTTGCAGGCCGCAAGAGAGCCGCCCATGTAGCGTTGCAGCAGTTTCTGGTTAGCCGTACCGCCATCAGCTGCGACGGAGGTGCCAGCCACTGGGACCGCTTTCGGGTCATAGTGCAGCGATTGGCCATTCACACTGAAAGAACCCGGCAGGTTGATGCCTGATTCATTCGGGTTGGTGTTGTTGCCGTCACCGGCGCTCAGGCTGTGCGTTCCCTTGTTGCCAACGTAGGCTGCCGTCAGGGTGGTGCTCTGGGTCAGCGCGCGCTGAATGCTGAAGTTCCAGGCATCCAGGGTGGGGAAGCGAAGCGGGTTAGGACGTGCCTTCGATCCAAGGTAGTGACCAGGATTCGGCAGAAGTCCGCTCGCAGGGACCGTTCCAAACTGCGTCAAAGCTGCCGAGCCAGACGGAGGACCGTCAGACAGCTTGAAGGCGTAGGTGGTTGTGCCGCCCGTGGGGTTCACGCTCTGGTTGCCAAGAATCGGCAGGTTCTGCGTGACAACGTGGCCAAAGATGGAGCCGAAGACACCGATGTCAAAGCTGCGTCCTTAGCCAGCGCGGATCACAGTCTTCGGATCGAGCTGGTAGGCCAGGCCGAGACGCGGCTCGAACTGCTTCATCTTCTGGATCTTCCAACCCATGTTGTTGCCCAGGTTGCCGTATCCTGCAACGTGCAGGTAGCCGTCGTCCAGGTTCATCAAAGCGCCGTTGCCCTTGGCATTGACGCTTTCAGGGAAGTAAAGCTCCCAGCGAACGCCGGCGTTGACCGTCAGCTTGCGGGTTGCCTGCCACGTGTCCTGCGCGTAGAAGAAGGGTCGGTTCTGGTGCTCCTTGGCGTTGGTCGAAACCGACACGTAACGGCCAAAGCTCGTCGCTTCACCCAGTACGAACGTTGCGAAGCTGATACCACCGGTGGTGCCGTTGCTGGTAGGTCCGTTCGAGAAGTGGATTGCACCCGAACGATCCTGGTCAGAAGGTACGCGGAGGTTGTTGGCAAAGCGCAGATCCACACCAAACTTGATCGCGTGGTTGCCCAGCGTCTTGGTCCAGTTGGTGACGAACTGCAACTGGCTCTCATCCTCGGTCAGTGGGCAGTTGCAACGGTTGACGCCAAGACCTGCGCCGAATACCGGCTGCGTGCTGCCGCCATTGATGTTGTCCATCAGGAAGCCCGGCGAACCAGAAGTAAAGCGATCGCCAAAGTTGATGCCCGGGATGCCCAGCGTGTTGGCAAAAGAAACGCCCGTGTCGTACTTCGAGGTGAGAATCTTGTAGCCATACCAGCCCACGCGAACGTCCGCGACGAGCTTGGGGTTGATGAGGAAGTCGATACCGGTTGCAAGGCTCTGGTTGGTGCCCTGCGATGAACCGCCGTAGCCGCCAACACCAAAGCCAGGACCACCCGCATCGCCGAACATGACCTTGCCGGTCAACGTATCAGTGAAGCGCGAGAAACGGCCAAACATGCTGACCTTCTGGCTCAGAGTGTAGTCGCCACGAACCGTCCACTGGTCGCTGTTGAAGAGACCATTGCCGCCGAGGCTGTAGTTGTCAGTGATGCCATTCAAGGTTGAGGTCTTGTTGGGCTTGAAGGGCTGCAGGTACTTCAGCAGTGCCAGCGACTGTGCCGACAGTTGCGCCGTCGGAATGACGTTCATCGCATAGGGAACGGGCATCGTAGCTTCTGCACCGCTGCTGCCCGAAGGAACCTGCTCATAGATGGTACCGGCCGTAGGGCCAAGAGCAGTCAGGTACTCGCTGAAATCGCAACCAGCGATTCCACCAGGACCAACCTTGTTGCCGAGGCAGGTGTCAACCAGCAGGCTGGTCGGCAGGGTATCAGTTGCCGTCGTGCCGACTTTGGCGCGCTGCGCTTCATAGTTGCCAAAGAAGAACGCGCGATCACGCCAGATCGGGCCGCCGATCGAACCGCCAAAGCGATTCTTGAAGCCGGCCGGGATCGCAGGCAGACCGTTGTTGTACTTCGATTCCTGCTGCTGATACGGGTCACGTGCCTGGTTGGCATTGTCCGTACGGAAGTCGTACGCACTGCCGTGGAACTTGTTTGTGCCCGAGCGGGTCTGCGCGGTCACTACCGAAGAAACTGCCTTGCCAAACTCTGCGTCAAAGTTCTGCGTGGTGATCTTGGTTTCGGTTACCGCATCGAGAGCGGGATTGATGACGATAAGGCCCAGAATCGGGTCCTGGTTGTCCGTGCCGTCCAGCTCAAACGCCACGCCACCAAAGGCCTGACCGTCAATCTGAATCTGCTTGGAAGCCTGGGGGTTTTCGCTGGCTGCGTGCGACCAGCCAAGTTGCTGTGCGCCCGGCAGCAAGAGCTGCAGGTTGGTGAAGTTCTGATCGCCGACCGGCAGATCTGAAACTTCCTGCTGATTGAATACGGTGGAAACGTCCGCGCGATCGGTCTTCAACTGTGCAACCGACTCTGCGTTCACTTCGACCGTCTCACCGGCTGCACCGGCAACTTCGAGGGTCAAATCAATACGCGGCGCAGTATCAGCCGCGACAACAATGCCCTTCGTCGTCGAGGTCTTGAAGCCCTGGGCTTCAACCTTTACGTCGTACGTGTCAGGCACAAGGTGAGAAACCGTGTAGTCGCCTGCTGCGTTTGAAAGTGCGTTGACAACGGTGCCCTTGGCTACGTCCGTCACGGTTACCGTAGCGCCTGGAACTACCGCTCCGGTCTTATCCGTCACAGTGCCAAAAACCGATCCGTAAACCGATTGGGCATGCGCGGGTGCGTTCGTGAGCATGCATACGATGGCGAGGAGTGCCAGAGCGTACGATGCCCGCAAGATCTTAGTCATGCGGTCTCCTGAAAACTATCAATTCGTTTGTGAAAATACTGCTTACCTGCCCGACAGGCTGGGATTGGTCTACTGGGTCTGTCATTCCATCGCGGCCACCTGCTTCACATGTCCCTGAAGCAATTGCATCCTGCGTGAACATACAGACTTCCGAGAGAACTTCATCCCGATCTGCGAACAATCTCGGCAGGTCCCGCCGCGTTGGCTAGGCCCGCTCTGCATCTTGCAACTACCCGGCCTGCGTACTGCCCGGCGGTTGGTTTACCCGAAGCACCTGCCCTACGGATTCAAACGGTGTAGGCGAACATAAAAAACATGCTTCGGAGCACCGTCGAACAATAGTGGAAAACTAGGACGATTGTCAACCGATTTTGACCGGAAAACGCGAACAACTAACGAGCCAGCATCGCAAATGCGGGCGGGGATACGTAATGTCAATCAAAGAAAGCGTTTTCACAGATTCACCCGCCAATACCTACCCTGCCACACCCAGCCAGTGAACTAAATAAATCGTTTAAGTAGAACCAAGTATGCCAGCGGAGAGGCAACTTGAGCCTTGGAAAGTTGCGCTCGCCTTCAATCTCATCCGCCGCAAGGTCCAACATCCAGGGCAAATTTATCGTATACATTTATCCGCTAACTGTTATGACATTGCTATAACGAAGTTGTGCAGTCTTCTGAGGCTGCTCATTGGCCCTCCGCCGCCCCATTTCTGCTCACTTCGGTCTAAACGCCACTCAATCGACAGATGTAGTAAATGCCTTTACTCCGGCCTCCCCATCAAGCGTCCGAAAAACTGCGCTGTTTCGTTTCAATTGAGAACTTTCTTGCGAAATTCAAATATGAAATTGGAGAGTACTGAAGATGCCCGAATAGCCTGCCTCAAACGAAAGGATGAACACTCCGTTTCAGGCATGACATTTGCTCTCCTTAAGGATTCCAGGAAAATGACCCGAACGTCCATCCGTTGCCAGCCGTTGTTGACGGTTCAGGTGCGGCCTGCGCGGGAGCAAAGAAAAAATCAATTCAGGCGCAGTTACGCACTTGAATCAGAAGCGCTCCCGGAAAGTTGACAAGGAAATCCCCGCTTCGAAGTGCGCTCGCCAGACAACGCGCTCGCTGGCCCTAGGCTTTCTTCCTGCCGCTGGCGAAATCATCCGTCTTCAGAATCTTCCCGCCCTCCTGCACCACGTACAGCCGGTTCGCGTCCAGATCCTTCAGCACATCCACCGTCCCCGACGGCCACCGAATCTCCAGCGTCTCCGCCTTCTTCGCCGCCCCCAGCCCAAAGTGCACCCGCAGGTCGTTTTGCGAATAGTAGCTGCCGCCCGACCGCACCTCGTCAATCTGCACCATCGGTTTGCCGGCCGGCTTGCCTTCCACCGCAGCATCCACCTGGGCCGTCAGCATCAAACGCGCCCCAATCCCCGACCGGTTGCTCTTCGTCCCCACCGTCCGAATCTTGATCCAGTTCTTCGCAGTTCCAACTGCCGTATCGCAGCGCAGCAACTGCGGCCCGCTGTTCACACAGTTCACCACCACATCCAGATCGCCGTCGTTGTCATAGTCCCCAAAGGCGCATCCCCGCGCCGCCGCCGCATCCGTAATCCCCGGCCCGCCCACCTTGGTCACTTCTTCAAACTGCCCATTGCGCAGGTTCCGGTACAGATACTTGTGCTCAGCATAGGGGGCGTCAATGTGCGTCCCGTCCACCTCCGGGTACACATGGCCATTCGAAATCAGAATGTCCAGCCACCCGTCGTTGTCCATGTCAAAGAACCCCACGCCCCAGCCCAGGTAGCGCGTATTGATGCCCAGCCCCGACAGGTACGTGTGGTCTTCAAACGTGCCATCGCCCAGGTTCAGATACAGCGAATCCGTGTCCCCGGCAAAATTCGTCTTCACAATGTCCAGCAGGCCGTCGCGGTTGAAGTCGCCCAGCGCCACGCCCATGCCCGCCTGCGGCTTTCCGTCCGGCGAATAAGCAATGCCCGCCTCGATCGCCACGTCCTTGAACGTCCCATCCTTCTGATTCTGGTAATAAGTTGCTGCAGTCGAATCGTTGGCCACGTAGATATCCGGCCAGCCGTCGTTGTCGATATCGCCCACCGCCACCGACAGCGCGTAGGTGCCAATCGTGCCCCACATCCCGGCCTTTTCGCTCACGTCCTTGAAGGTGCCATCGCCATTGTTGTGGTACAGAATGTTCTTCCCGCCCTCCAGCCCCGGCGGCCCGCACGCTACTTGAATCCCCTTGTAGGCGCACCCGGCATCCTCCGGCAACGGAGCCGTCTTCACGTCAAACTCGATATAGTTGCCCACGAAAAGGTCGAGATGCCCATCCTTGTCGTAGTCCAGAAAAGCGCAGCCGGAGTTCCACCGCAGCTTTGACTGCATCAGCCCGGCTTCCTTGGTCACGTCGGTAAACGTGCCATTGCCGTTGTTGCGGTACAGCGCGTTCTGCCCGTAATAGCTGATGAAGAGGTCATTCCAGCCGTCGTTGTTGTAGTCCCCGACGCAGCAGCCCTGCCCCCAGCCCGACCGGCCGAGACCCGCCTTGGCGGTCACATCAGTAAATGTCCCGTCCCGGTTGTTTTTGAATAGATGGCAGATCGGCTCCTGTCCCTTGGGAAATCCCTCCAGCCGCCACCCGTTCACCAGAAAAATATCCACCCAGTCGTCCTGGTCGTAGTCAAAAAAAGCCACGCCGCAGCCCGTCGTCTCCAGCAGATATTTGTTCCTGTGCTCGCCGCCGTAAATGGTCTTGGTCGTCAGCCCGGCTGCCGCCGCCACATCCACAAAGCTCACCCCCAGCGGAGTTCCGGCAATCGGCGAAGTCAGCTCGACACCCTTGGCCTCAGCCTGAAATCCCGGCCGCTCCATCCCCGCCGACGGCTTCTGTGGCGGAGTTGCGGGCGCCTGCCCGCCGGCCTGCCCAAACAGCGGTCGCCCCAGCGCCAGCACATCCTCAAGCGAAAGCACCAGCGCCGTCCGCGACAGCGACTTCAAAAAACCACGACGCGAAGCTCCCAGACCAGACCAATCCTTCAAGCCAAACCCCCAACCCACGCCCCAAAGTATACCGGGCAGCGCAGAAAGCGATCTCCACCTAAAGTCTGAGGCACCGCATCTCAACTAAATCGAGTGCCCCATGTCGCGCATCTGGAACATGGAGCCGGCTATTCCCTTTTCCCAGCCTTAAAGCACCTTCCCAGCTTCCTTCGCAAAATAAGTCACAATAAAGTCCGCCCCGGCCCGCCGCATCCCCACCAGGCTCTCAATCATCGCCCGCTCCGGCTCCAGCCACCCCCGCGCAAAGGCCGCCTTCAGCATCGAGTACTCGCCCGAAACCTGATACGCCCCCATCGGCACATCAAACCGGTCCCGCGCCGCCCGCACCACATCCAGATACGGCATCGCCGGCTTCATCAGAATCATGTCCGCGCCCTCGCCCAGATCCAGCTCAATCTCCCTGAGAGCCTCGCGCACATTCGCGCCATCCATCTGGTAGGTTTTGCGGTCGCCAAACTGCGGCGCAGAGTCCGCCGCCTCGCGAAACGGCCCATAAAACGCCGACGCAAACTTCGCCGCATAGCTCAGAATCGGCGTCTGCTCCAGCCCGTCCTCATCAAGCGCATGCCGAATCTCCGCCACCCGCCCATCCATCATGTCGCTGGGAGCGACAATATCCGCCCCGGCCCGCGCCAGACTCGCCGCCGCCCGCCCCAGCAGTTCGACAGATGAGTCGTTCTCCACCTCAAACCCCTCCTCGGTCTTCGTCACAATGCCGCAATGCCCGTGGCTCGTGTACTCGCACAGGCAAACGTCGGCAATCAGCACCAGCTTCTTTGAGGCTGCATTTGCCTTCAGCGCGCGCAGCGCCGTCTGCACAATCCCCTCATCGTCCCACGCCCCGGTGCCTTCCTCGTCTTTTGACTCCGGCAAACCAAACAGCAGCAGCCCGCCCAGCCCCAGCCGCGCCGCCTCCTCAGCTTCTTTCACCGCCTCGTCCACTGAGACGTTGAAAACCCCAGGCATCGAACTGATCTCCTTGCGCACACCCTCGCCGGGGCAAATGAACAGGGGATAGATCAGCTGCCCCGGCGTGAGCCGCGTCTCCCGCACCAGGTTGCGCAGCGCCTCGGTCCGCCGCAATCGTCGCATTCGTATCAAAGGAAAATCCATGCCCCGATTCTAAATCCCTGAAGACCCGTTCCCTGTTCGCACTTGCCTACTCCCGCGCCAGCACCTCATACCCGGCCGCATTGGGAGCGCCCGCCAGCACCACCAGCGTCCAGATACCCAGCCCCGTTCCAAACGGGAAGTGGAAGAGCGAAAACACCGCCGCCACGATCGCCACCCAGCGCCCCCAGCTCGCCCGCTGCATCAGCCCCAGGCCCGCAGCCACCGTCAGCCCCACGCGAAACCCCAGCCCGATCCAGCTAAACTTCAGCCAAAAGAGCGGCATCCGCATCCCCAGCGGACGTCCCCACCCGTGCCCCACCCAGGGGCCAAAGTCACCCATGTGCCCGCCCATCCAGGCATGCGCAAAGGCCAGCCCCGCCATCCCGGTCAGCGCAATCAGCGCCGCGTATACCAGCCAGCCCACCGCCAGAGCCTGCACCCGACGGTCAAGTTGCGCCATCGGCATCACCCCGCCCGGGCCCGCCGACATCGGTCCCGGATGCACGCCCAATCCGTTCCCCTGCCCACAACGAGGGCAAAATCCCTGCCCCGCCACCAAAGCCTGTCCACATCCGCTGCAATACATAAGCGCCTCCACCCGTGGTCACTACCCGGCCCCGTACCTGTTGCAACTGACTACGTGGCAGCAATTGCAAATGTTCCCAACTTAGCGCGTGGTGACCTTTGATTGCCCCCGGATGTTACCGAGTCCCTTTGCCAAGGTGCTACCATTCGTCAAATGCGCCGTGTCACCATTGCTGTTGGGCTAACCAGCGTATTGACCTGTGTTTGCGCATGCTCTACGTGGAACAAGGTCTTTCCCCCGGATGGTGTATCTCTTCCTAACCAGGCGGCCATCGATCGCGCGCTTCAGCATAGCTCTCTCACCGACGGCGACCAGCCCTTTCACCTGCTCCTCGAAATCGCGCCTCCAACCGCCGCCCACCCGGTACTTGCCCAATCAGCACTTGCTCAATCAGCACTTGCCCAATCAGAGATGCGCGCCGAGATAGAAATCTTCTGGCTCAACCGCATCACCTACCGCACCGTCATCCGCTCCCGCGACTTCTCCCAGACACGCATCGTCAACGCCAATGTCGTTGAAGAGCATAACTCCGGCACCTTCTACCCGCGCTGGATTCAGAACTTTGTCGATGCCGTGCTCCAGCCTATTCCGCAACTGGCCCGGCTCCGCAAAGTCCCCGGCTCCGTCCCGGTTGACCAGCTCTCCCATGCCTGCATCGCCTCTACTGATGCCACATCCGGCCAGGCACCAAACGTGACCTCAAGCCAGCCCAGCCCCACCGAAACCACCAACTTCGCCCGCGTCTGCTTTGAAGACGCCGAGCCTAAAATCGCCAGCGGTCAGGAATTTGCCCGCTACATCTCCTATGACGACTTCGCCCCCTTTGGCCAGCAGCAGATTGCCCGCACCCTGGTCAACGACCTCCCCACCAACCTCATGGTCCGGGGACGGGTCATCAGCCTCACGCCCCTCAGCAGGTCAGACTACCCCCTGCTCAAAGCCACCGAACTCACCCTGCCCGCCCAGCAAATGCTCACCGCCACCGTCACCCAATCCGCCGCCGAAGCGATGCTCGAAACCACCCGCAGCAAGCCCCTCTCCTACCAGTCCCTCGCTTACCAGCCAGCTTCCTCCAAAGGCCCAACCCTGCTCTACATCCGCACCGACCGCACCGGCCGCGTCCGCGAGGCCTACCCCGAACACCCCGACAGCTTCGCCCACCCCCCCTCAGCCCCAGCCGACGCATCCGCAGTCGCCCGCGCCCTCACCCTCAAGTTCAAACCCCTGCTCATCAACGGCGCACCCACCCAAATGCAAGCCCCCTACCTGCTGCCCTGAGGGCCTAGCGCAGAATTCGCTGAAGCGCCTCAAAGCACCCCGGAATCTGCGCATCCCACTCTCCCCAGTCATGCCCTCCAGGCTTCGTGTGCACCTCCGAGTGAAATCCTCGCGCGTGCAATCGGCCCGCAAACCGCTGAATTGACTCCTGCAATGGCTCCTGCTCCCCAGCTGTCAGGTAGAGATACGGCGTATCTCCCGGCCGCGCCGTCAGCGCCAGCGCAAACGGATCCCGCGCCCGCCGCTCCTCACTGCCCCACGGTCCCAGCTGCTCCCGAAACCGCACCCACTGCCCCCACCTCCGCCAATTGAACCGCCGCTGGGCCACATCAATCGCCGGGCTGAGGGCAGCCGCAAAGCTGTACAGCTCCGGCCGGCTCAGTGCAAGCTTTGCCGCCGCAAATCCTCCCATCGAAACGCCCACAATCGCCCGACCAGCACGGTCCCGCCGAGCCGGAAACCGCCCCTCGACATCCGCAATCAGATCTCGCGTCAGGTAATCTTCAAACCGTTCCCCCGGCCGCCCCACCGAGTTCAGGTAATACGAACTTCCTCCCTCCGGCATCACCAGAATCAACCCCTGCGCCGCATACCTGCTGACATCCGAACCATTCGACCACTCCCGGTAGCTGCCCCCATTCCCATGCAACAGATACACCACCGGCAGCCGCTGCCCCTCCGCCAACTTTTCCGGCATAAAGACCCGGTACGGCATATCTCGCCCCAGGCTTGCGCTCTGAAAGGTGACATCCCGCATCACCACCCCAGACGCAACCTGCGGGTGGTCGATCATAGCTGTCTCTTCCCGTCGGCAGCCGGAAACAAGACTCGCAATCCCGGCCAGCATCACCACCCCAAGCGCCAGCCTCATCCCAGTCCGCATAGTTACCTCGTTTCCATTTGCCCCTGAGACTAACCGATCAGCGCCGCCCATCCGCCACAATCCGCAACCAGCTACCATAGAGAAGCAATGGCCCTCACCGAACTGAACCCCGCGCCCCAACCCGACCAGCTCCCCCCCTCTCTCTTCGACCCCACCCCCGCGCCCGTCCCCCACCTCGACGCCGTCGCCCTCGAATGGCCGCCCCTGCTCGCCCTGGTCGCCTATTACGCCATCTCCCGCCCCGCCAAGGAAGCCCTCCTCGCCCTCGTCCCCAGCACCGACCCCGCCTGGATCGACCACCAGCACCAGCTCGTCCAGGAAACCCGCGCCCTGCTCAACACCCAGGTCAGCATCCCGTTAGGTGGCCTGTTTGACCCCACCCAGCTCGGCCACAAATCCAAAATCCCCGGTGCCGCCCTCGAGCCCGACGAATTTCAGGCCATCGCCCGCCTCGCCTCCGACGTAGCCGCCTGGCAATCCCTGCTCAAAAATCCCCCCGCCAACACCCCCATTCCCGGCCTTCACGACCTCTCCGCCGCCCTCACCCAATCCCTAAGCCCCCTCGCCGAAGCCATCCAGCGCAAGCTCCTCCCCGACGGCTCCCTCGCCGACGACGCCAGCCCCGAGCTCTCCCGCCTCCGCAACGAACAGCAGCGCCAGCAGCGCATCATCGAAGAAAGCCTCCGCGCCGCCCTCCGCAAGCTCTCCGCCTCTGACCAGACCCAGGACGACCTCATCACCATCCGCGGCGACCGCTTCGTCATCCCCGTCAAGTCCGAGCAAAAGCGCAAAGTCTCCGGCGTCGTCCACGGCGCCAGCTCCTCCGGCCAGACCGTCTACCTCGAGCCCCTCGAAACCATCGAGCAGAACAACGAGCTCGTCCGCCTCCTCGAAGAAGAGCAAGCCGAAATCCACCGCATCTTCGTCGCCCTCACCGCCCTCGTCGGCACCTTCGCCGACCAGCTCACCCTCGGCGCGCGCATCCTCGCCCAGCTCGACACCCTCCAGGCCCGCGCCCGCTTCTCCATCGCCTACAACGGCATCCGCCCCATCTTCTCCAGCGACCTATTCCGCCTCGAATCCGCCCGCCACCCCCTCCTCGAAAAACGCCTCAAAGCCAGTGGCGGCAGTATCATCCCTTTCACCCTCGAACTCACCTCCACCCACCGCCAGCTCATCATCAGTGGCCCCAACACCGGCGGCAAGACCGTTACCCTCAAAACCGCCGCCCTCTGCGCCCTCATGGCCCAGGCCGGCATCCCCGTCCCCGCCACCGCCGCCACCCTCCCCATCTTCGACGCCTTCCTCGCCGACATCGGCGACGCCCAGTCCATCGAACAAGCCCTCTCCACCTTCAGCGCCCACATCGTCAATCTCGACCGCATCTCCCACCTCGCCAACAGCAAATCCCTCGTCCTGCTCGACGAACTAGGCTCCGCCACCGACCCCGACGAAGGCTCCGCCCTCGCCGTCGCCGTCGCCGACTACTTCCGCCTCGCCAGCTCTTGGTCCCTCATCAGCACCCACCACACCAGCCTCAAAATCTACGCCGCCAACGCCCAGGGCGTGCTCAATGCCGCCGCCGGAGTCGACGAAACCACCCTCATCCCCAACTACCAGCTCCGCCTCGGACTCCCCGGTGCCTCCGCCGGCATCAGCACCGCCGCCCGACTCGGACTCAACCCCTCCATCGTCGCCGAAGCCCGCGCCCGCCTCGGCACCCAGCACGCCGACATCAGCCGCTTCCTCGAAAACCTCCACCGCCAGACCCGCGACCTCGAAGCAGCCCAGAAATCCGCCCGCGAAGAAAAATACGCCCTCAATCAGGAGCGCGCCAAACTAGCCCGCGAAGGCGACCTCGAACTCAAACGCCGCACCAAAGAGCTCGAGCAAAAACTCGCCTCCCTCCTCAAAGACTTCGAATACCAGATGCGCCAAACCGTCAGCGCCATCGAAGATCGCGCCGGCCAGCTCAAGCTCTCCAAAGAATCCGAGCGCCGCATCCAGCGCCTCCGCCGCGACTTCGAAGAGCAATTCAACTCCACCGTCGTCGCCCACAAACACGGCGCAGACGTGGGAGATCCCAACGCCCAGCCGCACCTCGTCAAGCACGTTTCGATCGGCGACCAGGTCCGCATCAAGAGCATGAACAAAGTCGCCACCATCACCCGCGAAGTCGAAAAGGACCTCTACGAAGTCGCCCTCGGCACCCTCAAAATGCGCATCAAACGCGACGACATCGCCGAAGTCGTCGCCCCCGCCGGCAAAGAAGCGCCCCGCGAAAAACCCCTCGACGCCGTCGCCCGCCAAAAAGGCGTCCGCGTCACCGTCACCAGCTCCGGCTCAGAAAACATGCGCGCTGAAATCAACCTCATCGGCCGCACCGTCGACGAAGCCACCCAGGAACTCGACCAATACCTCGACCAGGCCTTCCTCGCCGGCCTCCCCCAGGTCCGCATCGTCCACGGCACCGGCATGGGCATCCTCCGCCGCGCCCTCCGCGAATTCCTAAAATCCCACCCCCACATCGCCAGAATCGAAGAACCCACCCAAATGGAAGGCGGCGCAGGCGCCACCACAGCCCACCTCCGCCAGTAGCAATCCACAATTGCCCCAGCCGTCGCCTCTGCCGTTGCCTTTGCCCTAGCCGTTGCCTTTGCCTCTGTCTCTGCCTCTGCCTCTGCCTCTGCCTCTACCTTTGTCTCTGCCTTTGCCTTTATCTTTGCCTTTGCTTTTGCTTCTTTTGCTTTTGCTTTTCTGTCTGTCATTCCCGCAGGGAATCTGCTTCTTCCTTTGCCCTTGCCTTTACATTTCTGTCTATCATTCCCGCAGGGAATCTGCTTCTTCACTTGCCTTTGCCTTTGCCGTTTTAGCTGTCATTCCCGCAGGGAATCCGCTTCTTCCTTTGCTTTTGCTTTTCCATCTGTCATTCCCAAAGGGAATCCCCTTCCGCCGTTGCCCTCCTGGAGGGAGCAGTAGCCTTCAGGCTACTGAATCGCCCACAACTCTACGTGGGGTTTTAACCCCTGAGGTACGCTTTCCCCGCCCGCGCAAGGTTCAACGCCAACAACCGCCCCAAAATCTCCTCTTTCCCCAAATCCCCGGGCCACCCATACGCCGCAAACACCGCCGCATCCAGCCGCGCATGCGCTTGCCTCAACCACTCCGGCCGCTGGTTATAGAGATTGGTTAACGTCCGCCCCTTCAACTCGCTCTCGTCTGCCCCAGCCGGATTCAGCCACGCATCCCGCAGCCGCACCAACTCCCGAGCCGCCTCCGCAATCGCCCGCACCCGCCCATCCAATAACCCCAACGCACTCCCCGCATCAACCAAGACTCCCGTTTGCGTACAATTACTCGCAATCGGCCTACACTCATACAAGAGTCGGCCAGCGGCATCCTCGGCAACCCGCTTCCACCGCAACCCCGCCGGGAACGCAACAAAAGCGCACTAAAAACACCCAGAATGCGCCTGGTAACCACCGCGTAAGCCGCTCATACCAAGCGCGATACCGCGAATATAGGCAAGAATACCCCCCACCCCCTCCTTTTGCGGTAAGTTACCCGCTTTTGTCCGCAGGGCAGCTTCGCGAGCGCATCTCTCCGCGCCTGTATTTGCCGCAGGGCCACAAAGCGTGCAGCAGCTAAAATAGAAGCAGCATGCTCGCCGCCAATCCCACCTACGCCGACGCCATCGCCCACCTGAGCACCCTCATCCCAGAGCTGCTCGGTGTTCCCGGCCAGCCGCGCCGCAAGTTTTCCCTCGACCAGATCAGCCTGCTCGCCGAGGCGCTCGGCAACCCGCAGCGGCGCTTCCCCTCAGTGCTCATCGCTGGCACCAACGGCAAAGGCTCCACCTCGGCCACGCTCGCCTCCATCGCCCAGGCCGCAGGACTCCGCGTCGGCCTCTACACCTCGCCGCATCTTGACCGCGTCAACGAGCGCATCCGCCTCAACGGACACGACATTCCCGACGAGGCCTTCGCCGCCCACTACTTCCGCACCATCGCCGCCGCCCAGCAACTGGTCGACGCAAGTGCGCTCGCCCATCTGCCCAGTTTCTTTGAACTCCTCACCGCCCTCGCCTTCCTCTACTTCGCCGAGGAGAAGGTCGATCTGGCCGTCCTCGAGGTCGGCATGGGCGGCCGCCTCGACGCCACCAACATCGTCTCGCCGTTAGTCTCCGTCATTACCGACATCGCCCTCGACCACCAGGAGTGGCTCGGCGCGACCATCGACCTCATCGCCCGCGAAAAGGCCGGCATCCTCCGCCCCAACGGCATCCTCGTCACCCTGCCCCAGCACCCTCAGGCCAACCAGGCCATCGGCGAAGTCGCCGTCGCGCTCGACGTCCGCGGCGTTTCTGCCACTGACTACATGCCGTCGCTCCACGCCAGCGCCATCGACGCCTATTCTCTCGCGGTCCTTGACCAGACCATCACCGTCGACTCCCCGCTCAAAGGCGCGCACCAGCACCGCAACATCGCCCTGGCCATCGCCGCCGCCGTCGAACTCGGCCAAACGCACCACTTCCCCATCACCGCCGCCGCCATCGAACAGGGCATCCGCGCCACCCATTGGCCCGGCCGCTTTGAGTCCATTCAACCGCCCAACTGGCCAGAGATCATCCTCGACGTTGCCCACAACCCCGCCGGCGCCTGGGCGCTCCGCTCTGCGTTGAATGCGACGGCTGAAGGAATCGGCGTATCTGTTTTAGTCTTTGCCTGCCTGCGCGACAAGCCGCTCGCAGAAATGTCCCAAATCCTCTTCCCGCTCTTTGACCACGTCGTCCTCGCGCCCATCCACAGTCCGCGCGCGCGTGAGCTTGAAGATCTGCTCGCCTCAGCCGAATCTACCGGCACCCCAGCCACCGCCGCTTCGACCGTCGCCGAGGCACTCGAACTTGCCCGCGCCCACCACCCCCGGCGCATCGTCGTCAGCGGCAGCCTCTACCTGGTCGGCGAAGCCCGCACCCTGCTGCTCTCCGGTACACTGAGTGCGTCCTAGTTCTATGTGTTCTTTTTCCTGAACCGTCTCGAATAACCGTCTTTCGTAAAGGATGTCCAATCATCCTGAGCAAAACGAACGACCCGCTTTTCACACTCACACTCACACCGTCCCGACGAAATCATGCGACCGAATCCTCTGCCACTCGCCGCACGCCTCCGCTCCAACTTGCTGCTCGCCCCGCCGTTTTTCCTCTCCACCGCCGTTTTTGGAACCGTGTCGCTGGCTGCCTCTTTCTTTGACAAATCCGGTGGGCTCCAGCACCGCATCGCCCGCGTCTGGGCGCGCACCTCGGTCTTCTTCTCCGCTTCGCCCCTCCAGGTCATCGGCCTCGAAAATATTCCGATCCAGAATGGGGAGCAGCAAACGGCCGTCTATGCCGCCAACCACACCAGCTACATGGATACACCGGTCGTTTTCGCCAGCCTGCCCTTCCAGTTCCGCATCCTCGCCAAAATCGAGCTGTGGAAGCTCCCCTTCATCGGCTGGTATCTTGACCGCAGCGGCCAGTTGCCCATCGATACCGCCAACCCGCGCAGCACTGTTTCGAGCCTCGGCGCCGCCGTCAAGACCCTCCGCAATGGCCTCAATGTCTTCGTCTTCCCCGAGGGCGGCCGCACCCCCGATGGCCAGCTTCAAAGCTTCCTCAACGGTGCCTCCTACCTCGCCATCCGCGCCCAGGTGCCGCTCGTGCCCGTCGCCCTCGTAGGTGTCTATCACCTGCTGCCCATCCACACTACCCACTTCTACCCCGCCACACGGCAGCGCCCGCTCAAGCTCATCTTTGGCAAACCCATCCCGACCGAAGGGCTGACACTGCGTCAGGCAGACCAGCTATCCAACCAGCTCCGCCAGGCAATCGGCGACCTCATCGAGCAGAACAGTTAACGGTCAGGCAATCAGCTATCCTTGCCACAATGCGTCTTCTTCTGGCTCTCATCTGCGCGATTCCGGTCTTTGCTGCGGCCCAGTCACCCGTCACCCTCACACCCGCCCTCGTGGAAGCCGGCTCGCCTGAGCTCATCCACGTCCACAGCCCCTGCCTCAAAATCGAGGGCCAGTGGCTCGGCCACCCCATCGTCTTCTTCCGCAGCCACGGCGAACTGGCCCACGGCGATCTGGCCCGCAGCGATCCTGATTGGTACGCCCTCGCCGGCGTCGATGTCGAAGCCACCCCCGGCCCCTCAAAACTCACTCTCACCTGCGAACAGGGCACGAGTGCTGGCGCGATTCCTCGCGACCTTTCCCTTCCTGTCACCATCCACCCCGCCCACTACCGCACCGGCGCGCTCACCGTTCCGCCAAAATTCGTCGAGCCCGGCCCTGAAGCTCTCCAGCAGATCGACGCCGAAAAGAAGCTCAAAGAAAAGCTCTTCGCCCAGGCCGAGGCATCCACCGCCCCGCCAATCTGGTCTGGCAGCTTCCTGGCGCCGGTCCGCGCCGCCCCGACCGATAGCTTTGGCACCCGCAGAATGTTCAACGGCAAGCTCGCCAGCATCCACAAAGGCACTGACTTCCGCGCCGCCACCGGCACGCCCGTCCACGCCGGCAATGCAGGCGTCGTCCTGCTCGCCCAGCCACTCTATTACGAGGGAAACTGCGTCATGATCGACCATGGACTTGGCCTCATCAGCATCTCCATGCATCTCTCGCGCATCGATGTAAAACCCGGCCAGCACATCGCCCGCGGCCAGCAACTTGGCCTCTCCGGCGCCACCGGCCGTGTCACGGGACCCCACCTGCACTGGGCCATCCGCTGGCAGGGCGCCATGCTCGACCCCGCCAAATTGCTCAGACTTAATTTAGATAAACTCCGCTAACTGATTATTTTCCAACAAGTTCCCGTTCTGAACTTCGCATCGCCCCAGGCTTCGCAGGCTCCCGCGCCAGCTCTCGAAAAGCCCGCCACACAAACGACCCCAGGTACCACCCATCAATGTACTGGTACGGTGTTTCCCCCGTCGTGTAATGCCCGCAAGGCAGCACCCGCTCCTCAAACCTGATTCCATGCGCGTGGAAGGACTTCACCACCTGCAGCGAATACTCCAGCGGAAACGTCAGATCGTACCGCGCATAAATCAGCAGCACCTTCTTCGCAAACTCCGCCGCCCTGACCCCTGCCGCCTGATCCCTGTTCTCCTGATCCCTGTTTTCCAGATCCCTGACCCCTGCCTTTTGAAACTTCCCATAGTAGTGCAGCGGGCTGATCCCCCCCCACACTCCCCGCAGACTCTCCCGATTCAGCCCCGCATCCTCCAGCGCCTGTCGAATATGCCGCGTGCTCTGCCCATCCCAAACCACATCTCCAAACGCCGCCGAAGCGTGATTGAAAGCATTCACTCGAATCCGACGGTCATGCGCGCTCGCCAAAAAGGCATAGCAGCTCCCCAGGCTCGTCCCCAGCACGCCAAACTGCTCATACCCCTGCGCCTCCAGCCAATCCACGCAACAGCGAATATCCACCACCGCCTGCCGTGTCGCTGAGAGCGTCCGCCCAATATTCGCACTCACCGCGTAGTCTGACCGCTCCAGTTCGCTCGGCCGTCGAATGTCGTGATACGGCTTCGACAGCCGCAGTGCCGAAATCCCAAACCGGTTGAACAGCGTGCACAGCGCATTGTGGCTAAAGGCATCCGCATTCCACTGCGGCAATACAATCATCGCCTGCTTCGGCTTGCCGGCCTGCTTTTTTGGGTCAGCCGGATACCAGCGCGCGTTTACCAGGTCGTTCTCCGCATACGGCGTCCGCTCCGGTGAGGTGAACCGCAGAAACTGCGCCCGCTCCACCTTCCCCTCCGCTGCCAGCGCTTTCAGCCGCGCATCCCGCTCCAGCGTCTCCGGCCGCACATTGGTCGGGTACAGCATCGGATGCCGCGCCTCCAGGCGAAAATCCGACGGCCGCTCATACCCAAAAAACCGCTCGCTGTCGCCTAGAATCGCCTCGTTCACCGCGACCATGGCCGCCTCAGGCGCGCCCGCCGCCACCAGCCGCTCCACGCGGCCCGTCAGACCAGCCTCTTCGATAAAGGGGGCCAGCCACTCAAAGCCCCACTCCAGCTTGCGCACTACACGGTTCGAATCCCGCGAAGTCAGCCGCGTCTCCCACTCATACATCCAGCGTGCATACAGGTTTTTCAGCATCGTCAGGTCCAAGTTTACCAGCGGGCCTGTTGCAACCCTGTCAAATCGAGACGCGCGCCACCCGCGCTGCAATCCCCGTCAAAATCTCCCACACAATCGTCCCCGCCCACGCCGCATGTTCCTCCACCGTGATTGCTCCAGCCCCCTGCCGCCCGATCAGCACTACCTCGTCTCCCGGCGCCACCCCTGCAATCTCCGTCACATCGACCACCGTCTGGTCCATTGAAATCCGCCCCACAATCGGCGCTCGTTCCCCGCCGACCAGTACCGCGCCCCGGTTCGAGAGCCCCCGCCGCAGCCCGTCGCCATAGCCCACCGCCAGCAGCGCCACCGTCATCGGCTCGGTCGCCACAAAGGTGCCGTTATAGCCAATCACCGACCCCGGCTCAACCCTCCGCACACTCACCACCCGGGTCTTCCACGCCAATACCGGCTTCAATGCCGCGCGCAAGCCCGCCACCGCCTCCGGCTCACCTGCAGAGAACTCCGGCACCACCCCATACAGCGCCAGCCCCGGCCGCGCCATGGCCCGCAGCCCAAATCGTCCCGCCAGCACAGAAAGCTCCTCCAGAGCCTCGCCCCCCGTCACCGCCGCCGAATTCCCCACATGCAGCCAGCTTGGCCGCATACCCGCCTCCAGCACCCGCGCAACCAGCCCGGCCAGCCGCTCCAACTGCCCCCGCGTCTCCCCGCCATCGCTCTCATCAGCGGCATACAGATGCGTCATCAAGCCATCCACTCGCAGCCGCGGGCAAGCAGCAAGATGCGTCAAAAACTGATCCAACTCGCTGGCCCCGACACCCTGCCGCGTCATCCCCGTATCCAGCTCCAGGTGCACCGGCAGCGCCGTCACGCCCGCCGCCTCGGCCGCCCGCTCCAGCTCGTCCAGTTGCCACGCATCCCAGACAACGGCCGTCAGCCCATGGGCCACCACCGCCGCGCCCTGCCCGGCAAACGGCCCGCTGATCACCAGAATCTCCGCATGCGGGCACAACGCGCGCGCCGCCACGCCTTCTTCCACGCTCGTCACGCCCAGCCACCGCGCACCCGCCCGCACCGCCGCAGGCGCACAAATGCCCAGCCCATGCCCATAGGCATCGGCCTTCACAATCGCCAGCAGCTCCACTGGCTCATTTGTCTTTGAATCGGGAAGGGAATCGACGCCCGCCGCCTCCCGGCAGCTTCGCGCCAAAACTCGATAGTTTTCTTCAAACGCCGGCGCAGAAATCTCCACCCAGCAAGGCCGCAGTCGCATAGAATAGTCCACTCTCTATCCTACCGCCCAGCCTCACAGCACAACCTCACGAAGTGCCGGCACTAGGGATAGAATGCACCCATGCCTGCACCCATGCCTGCCGCGTCCCTTCGCCCCCTGCGCTCCCTGTCTTCGCTGCTGCTCGCGACCGCGGTAAACCTCGCCCTCATCCCGGCTCCGGCAACGGCGCAAACTCCGACTCAGGCCACAACCTACGACCTCGTCCTCCTCCACGGCCGCGTCATCGACCCCGAAACCAAGCTCGACGCCCTCCGCAACGTCGGCATCCTCAACGGCCGCATCGCCGCCGTCTCCACTGAAGAGCTGCACGGCAACCGTGTCCTCGACGCCTCCGGCCTCGTCGTCGCCCCCGGATTCATTGACCTTCACTCCCACGGCCAGGACCCCGAAAACTACCGCTACAAAGCCATGGACGGCGTCACCACCGCCCTCGAGCTCGAAGTAGGCGCTTTTCCCGTCGCCCCCTGGTACGCCTCGCGTCAGGGCAAAGCCCTCATCAACTACGGCGCCAGCAGCGGACACATCCCCGCCGCCATGGCCGTCATGCACGACACCGGCTCCTGGCTGCCCCGCGACAAGGTCATCACCGACACCCCCACCGCCGCCCAGCAGGCAGAAATTCTCGCCGACCTCGAGCAGGGCCTCCGCGAGGGCGCACTCGGCATCGGCATGGGCCTCGCCTACACCCCCCGCGAAACCCCCGCCGACATCCTCCCCGTCTTCCAGCTCGCCGCCCGCTGGCGCGAGCCCATCTTCGTCCACATGCGCAACCCCGGCGGCCTCACCCCCGGCGTCGTCGATTCGCTCCAGGAGATGATCGCCGACGCCGCCATCACCGGCGCGGCCGTCCACATTGTCCACATCAACAGCATGGCCAACCGCCTCACCCCGCTCGCCCTCACCATGATTCACGGCGCACGCACGCTCGGCCTCGATGTCTCCACCGAAGCCTACCCCTACATCGCAGGAGCCACCGCCATCGAATCCGACGTGCTCGGCCCCGGCTGGCAGCAGAAGCTCGACATCACCTACCACGACCTGCAATGGGTCGAAACTGGCGAACGGCTCACCGAAGAATCCTTCAATCGCTACCGTAAGACCGGCGGCAAAATCATCCTCTTCACAAATACGGAAGAGATGGTCCGCCGCGCCATGGCCGACTCCATGGTCATCATCGCCAGCGACGGCACCCTCACCAACGGCAAAGGCCACCCCCGCAGCGCCGGCACTTACGCCCGCGTCCTCGGCCGCTACGTCAGGGAAGAAAAAGCCCTCACCCTCATCGAAGCCATCCGCCGGTCATCACTCGCCCCCGCCAAACGCCTCGAAGCCTTCACCCCGCAGATGAAACACAAGGGCCGCCTCCAGGTAGGCGCAGACGCCGACATCATCGCCTTTGACCCCAACAAAGTCATCGACAAAGCCACCTTCGAAAACCCCGCCCAATACTCCGTTGGATTCCAATACGTCTTAGTCGCAGGCCACCCAGTAGTCACCAACGGCAAACTCGACGAATCCACCCTCCCCGGCCAGCCCGTTCGGGCGCGATAGCTCATCGAGCCGGGCCGAAGTTGAATCGGCGGTGGTCTCTCTGGAATGGATGACGCCAACGTTACAGAGCGTGTGCCCCCATGCCTGCAATCAAGATTGTTCCCAGCTGTGCAAGCCGTTGCATATATATTCAACTTCAATCATCGAACTGAAAGGCATATCGATTGCTCGTTAATCTGCGTACCAAAAGCCGCGTTGCTCAAAGCGTGATTCTCGTGGGCCTGCTCTGGGTCGGTCTGCTCTCCGCCCCGGCTTCCGCCCAGAACCTCCCGACTTCTACCAAAGCATTCACCGTGGAGGGCTCTGCGCCAGCGCATCTTTTGAAAAAAAGTATTGAGACCGGTCGCCTCTCTCCCAATCAGCCGCTCGGAAGAATGGTTCTGTTGCTCGCGCGCACCCCTCAGCAGGAGCAGGCCGCCGCAAAGCTCGTCGCTGCCCAGCACGACCCCGCCTCGCCCAGTTTTCATCAGTGGCTCACGCCCGCCCAGTTTGGCAAGCAATTCGGCGCTTCTGAAGAACAAACCTTGCAGGTCAAGCGCTGGCTCGAGTCTCAGGGACTTACCGTGCATCAGGTCGCGCAAAGCCGCCGCTTCGTCATCTTCAGCGGCAACGTCGCCCAGGTCGAAACCGCCTTCTCCACCCAGATGCACTCCTACAGCTACAACGAAAAGCCCTTCATCTCCAACGCGACAGACATCCGCATTCCAGCTGCACTGCGGTCGATTGTCAAAGGCGTCGTCCGGCTCAACAGTGAACCCGCTTCGCCCAACATCTCTGTGGGCAAAAAGATCCCGTTCCAAAAGAAGAATGGCCAATTCACCTTTGGCGATGGCAGCCACTTCATTGCCCCCGCTGACTTCGCCAGCATCTACAACGTGAAGCCGCTCTACAACGCAGGCATTGACGGCACCGGGCAGACCATCGCCATCGTCGGCCGCAGCAATATCGACGTGCAAAATGTCCGCGACTTCCGCAATCTCCTCGGCCTCCCCGTCAACGACCCTGAGATCATCGTCAATGGAGATAACCCAGGCCAGAATAGTGATGTCTTTGAAGCCATGATTGACGTCACCTGGTCTGGCGCTGTCGCTCCCGGAGCCCATATCAAGTTCGTCGTTTCTCAAAGCAACTTTGCCGACGGCATTGACGTTTCCGCAGCCTATATCGTCGACAACAATCTCGCACCCGTCATGAGCACCAGCTACGGGCAATGCGAATTGACCATGAGCAACGCCCAGCTTGATTTCTATAACTCACTCTGGCAGCAAGCCGCAGCCCAGGGAATCACGTCCTTCGTCTCCTCCGGAGATAATGGCGGTGCCGGTTGCGATGCACCCTCCGCTGGCTATTATTCTTCGGGCGTCTTCGCCGTCAATGGCATCGCATCCACCCCCTACAACGTGGCCGTCGGTGGCACCCAGTTCGACGACACAGACAGCCCGGATACCTACTGGAGCACCAACACCGATCCAGTCACCGGCCAGTCCGCCCTCGGCTACATCCCAGAAAAGGCCTGGAACGAAAGCAGCAACGACCCCAACGGCGTCCTCTTGTTCTCTGGCAGCGGCGGAGCAAGCGCTGTCTACGCCAAACCCGACTGGCAGGTGGGCAACGGAGTTCCCGCCGATGGTCTGCGCGATATTCCTGACCTTTCGCTCAGCGCCTCGCTCCACGACGGATATCTCTTCTGCGTCTTCAACTACTGCAGTTCGGGAGATTACTTCTACAGCGCCGGTGGCACTTCCGTCTCCAGCCCTGCCGCCGCCGGCATCATGGCGCTGGTCAACCAGAAACTGGGCGGCCAACCGCAGGGCCTGGCCAATTATGTGTTCTATCGCCTCGCTTCCGTCCCCGGCGTCTTTCACGACACCATCAAAGGCGACAACAAGGTTCCCGACCCCAGCGGGCTCTTCACCGTGGGATACGACGCCACTCCCGGCTACGACCTCGCCACTGGATTGGGTTCGCTCGACGTAAACGCGCTCGTCAACCACTGGAAAGACGCCTCTACCGGGGGCACGCCGCAAACCACCCTCGCCCTTGGCTCCGGGCAAAAATCGGCCGTCGCCCACGGTACACCCATCGCCTTCACCGCAACCGTAAGCTGCGGCGGCGCGTGCACCACCCCCACAGGATTGGTCGCACTCTCCGCAACCTCAGCCGCTGGTTCGACTGTCGGCATTGGTTCCGCAACCCTCGATTCCACGGGCGTAGCCAACCTCAAGCCAGCCTCCATCCCCGGCGGCAAATACAACGTAGCTGCACGCTACAACGGCGACGCCAAAAATCTGCCGGGAGTCTCTGCAACCGTACCCGTCAGCATCACCCCTGAAAGCAGCCAGACCTTTGTCGGTGCACTCGCCGGAGGCAGCTTCACCCAGGCGCCCATCTCTGTCGAATATGGTCTCCCCTGGAAAGTAGGCATCGCCGTTGCCGGCAACTCCGGGTACGGTTACCCCTCGGGCAATCTCAGCCTTACCGCCGACGGCCAACCCCTGGTGACTGAGGCATTCGATGCCGGAACCGGAAACCTCACCCCCAGCTCGCTGACGCTCAACTATGGCGAAAAATCTACCCTGCTCACCGGCGGGCCCACCAGCCAGTCCAGCTCCATTTCCTACGTCGTACCTTCCAAAGCTCTCGCTGCAGGCTCACATACCCTGGTGGCGAACTATCCCGGCGACCCAAGCTTCGGCAGCAGCCAGGGAAGCTTTTCCTACAACGTCGCCAAAGCCCAGTCCGCAATCGTGGACTTCTTCCCGATCGGCACCCAGGTAGCCAACGTACCGGTCAAACTTGCCGGCCAGGTCGGCTTCACCAATCAGGGGTACGCACCCTACGACGGCACCATCACCATCTCTGACATCACTGCCGCCCCCGTCGTTTTGGGAACAAGTCCGTTGTCTTCACTCTACGGTGGTTCCTACACCGTGCCGGTTACCGTCACCACGCCGGGCACCCACATCCTGCGCGTCGACTTCAGTGGCGACACCAACGTAAAAGCCGGATATCAGACCTATACTGTGCCTTTCCCTGCCAACTCCTACTCCTACACATCGTTGGCCGCGAATACTCCAAACTCATACGCCGGTCAGCCCGTCACCCTTACCGCCAACGTGGGCTCGGATGTCCGCCTGCATAACCCTACCGGGATGATCACCTTCCTCAACGGTTCGGCAACCATCGGCACCGCAGCTCTTGATGCCAGTGGAAACGCTACCCTGGTCACCTCCTCGCTGCCTGCCGGCGCCAGCAATCTCACCGCCAGCTTTCCCGGTGACAGCGCCCTGCAACCCTCCGCGTCCTCACCCATCGTCAACACGGTTGCCGACTTTGTTCTGCAACCCTTGCCTCCCATTCTTTACGTTCAGGATGGCCAGTCGGGCTCAACCACCCTGAACCTCACCCCGCTTGGTGGTTTTGCGCAGCCAGTCACCCTGGCCTGCGCCAATCTGCCCGCCAACACGCTCTGCTCGTTCACTTCCTCGTCCGTCACTCTCGACGGCATCCATCCGTCGCCGGTGGCCCTGGTCATCAGCACAGGTAGCGCCGTCGCTGGCGTGGTGAAGAAAGACTCTCCCTGGACTCTTCCAACCTCGCTCGCGATTGCAGGCATCTTCCTCATTCCCTTCCGTAAGCGAAAGTGGATGAAGTGGACCGCGTCCTCCATGCTGCTGTTGGCCATTGGCCTCGGCGGAATCGGATGCAGCAGCAGCGGAGCCAACAACAAGCTTGCTCCGGTCGGAAGCTACAACATTCAGATCACGGCTACCAGCGTGGCCGGCACAGCCCCAAAGACAGTCACCGTCGTCCTCAACGTAACCAAATAATTCACCGTGCAACAAAACACAAGGCGTCCCCGCAATGGGACGCCTTGTCTTGTTTCTCCACCTGATTTCTGCCTGCTCGCCCTGGCTTACCCGATCTCCGCGCTCCAATGCTCCAGCGTCTTCTTGAACTCAAACATGAACCTACCCGCATCCGCCCCATCAATCGTCCGGTGGTCAAAGCCCAGGCAGTAGTGCTGCATCGACCGAATCGCGATCGAGTCATTGCCCCCGGCATCCGTCAGCACCACGGCTTCCTTCTTCAGCCCGCCAATCGCCAATATCGCTGACTCCGGCTGGTTAATCACCGGCGTGCCAAACTCATCGCCAAACACTCCCGAGTTGGTCAGCGTAAATGTTGATCCGCCCACTTCCTCCGGCTTCAGCCGCTTGGTGCGCGCCCGCTCTGCCAGGTCGACGACCGCCCGCGCCAGCTCCAGAAAGCTCAGCTCCTCGGCCTGCCGGATCACCGGCACAATCAGCCCCCACTCCAGCGCCACCGCAATGCCCAGGTGGATGTTCTTGTGGTAGCGAATCGCCTCGCCCTCGATGCTCGAATTCAGTATCGGAAACCTCTTCAGCGTCTCCACCGCTGCCGCACAGATAAACGGCATATAGGTCAGCTTCACCCCATGGCGCTGCTCATACCCTGCCTTCTGCTTCTCGCGCAGCCGCACAACCCGCGTCATATCCACCTTGTACACCGAATGCACATGCGGGCTGATGCGCATGCTCTCAACCATGCGCCCGGCAATAATCGCGCGCATCCGGGTCATCGGCACCAGTTCGTCTGTCATCGGTGCGGCCTTCGCCACTTCCTGAGGCTTTGACGTTGTCGGCTGGGTCACGACCACATTCGCAACCGGAGCCGTCGCGCCACCCTTCGCCAGATAGGCAAGCGCGTCGTCCTTCGTAATCCGCCCGCCGCTCCCCGTCCCCGTGATCCGCCGCAAGTCCAGATCGTTCTCCCGCGCAATCCGCCGCACCAGCGGAGAAGACCGCAACCGCCCGCCCGCCTGCCCGGCTTCCGGAGCCTGCCCGGCCTCCTCAATACTCGCTTCCTCAATACCCGCTTCCTCGCTACCCGGTTCCTCGACCACAGCGACGGCCTCTTCCGGCGCAGCAATTGCCTTCCCCACCGCCCCGCCAATCACCGCCACCACCGTATTGATCTGAACCGTCGCGCCCTCCGCCGACAAAATCTGCGTCAGCACCCCGGCCGCAGGCGCAGGAATCTCCGCATCCACCTTGTCCGTTGAAATCTCAAACAGCGGCTCGTCCTTGGCCACAAATTCGCCCACCTGCTTGAGCCATTTGGTAATTGTGCCCTCAAAGATCGACTCGCCCATCTGCGGCATCACGACTTCCGTACCGCCCGGCATCGCCGTCGCCGTCGCAGTCGCAGTCGGCAATTTCTCCTCTGCCGGGGGCTTCGCTGCCGCGCCTGGCTTTTCTGCCGGAGCAGCCACGACCTCCTGCGCCGCGCCCACCATGGCTACCACCGTGTTGATCGCAACCGTCGTGCCCTCAGCCGCCTTGATTTCCGTCAGCACACCCGCCACCGGCGAGGGAATCTCCGCATCTACCTTGTCCGTCGAAATCTCAAAGAGCGGCTCATCCTTCGCGACCGAATCGCCCACCTTCTTTAGCCACTTGGTGATCGTGCCTTCAAATATCGATTCGCCCATCTGGGGCATGATGATTTCGGTCGCCATCTTCGGTCCTCGCGACATCCCGTTCCGCAGCCTCCATAGAAAGCCCGCAGATTACGGTTTGCCAGTTGGATTATATAAGCCAGTCACGCGCCGCCGCTGCCTATTAGCCTTCGGTAGGCCGCTCCAGCGCCTCGCCGTCCAGGTCCCGCAACCGCCTCAGCTCTTCCGGAACCCGTACCGGCACTCCCACCACGGGTGCCGCCTCCCGCTCCCCGGCCTGCGCCCGCAAATCCTCCAGGCTCCCGACCGCCAGTACCTGCTCTTGAAACACCTGCCCAAAACACCGCGCTGCCACGTTCGCCACCTGCTCCAGCGCCGGCAACTCGTCTTTACCGGCGGTCTCCACCGCCAGGCTCGTCACCTCCCGGTCAGCAATGCCGCACGGCACGATCCATTGAAAATCCCGCAGATCCGTCGTCACATTCAGCGCAAACCCATGCGAAGTGATCCCCCGCGAAACATGCACCCCGATCGCCCCAACCTTCTTTTCCGGCGCGTTGTGGGTCCACACACCCGTACGTCCCGCAATCCGCCCTGTCAGCACGCCAAACCCCGCGCACACCCTGATCAGCGCCTCTTCCACCAGCCGCACGTAGTCCACCGGCCCCAGCCGCCCGCCTTTTGAATTCCTGAGGCTGCGCAAATCAAATATCGGATACCCCACCAGTTGCCCCGGCCCGTGGTACGTCACATCGCCGCCCCGGTTGATCTCATGCACCGTCACGCCCTTGGCAGCCAACATCGCATCCGTCGCCAGAATGTTACTGCGCCGCGCATTCCGCCCCAGCGTCAGCACCGGCGGATGCTCCAGCAGCAGCAGCACATTATCCACCAGCCCTCGGTGCCGCAGCTCCACCAACTCGCGCTGCAACTCCAGCGCCTCGTCGTAACCCATCCGCCCCAGCCACAAATACTCGATCATTCCACCCACCCCAGCACCCACACTCACACGGGCACTGGCACTTCACACTCACACTCACACTTGCACTTCACACTTCACACTGGCACTGGCACTTCACACTCACACTTCACACTCACACTGGCACTTCACACCCGCCTACCGCGCCCCCGACAGCTTCTCCCGCGTCAGCTCATTGAGCATTGCAATCGACTCCGGCAGCTCCGGGCTTACGAGGCCCGGCCGCACCATATCCAGCACTCGTTGCGGAGACACAGCACCGCTGCCATTCAGCAACGCCCCCTTCACCCAACCCACGGCGACCAGGCCATTCGCACCCGTAAATGTCTGCTCCATGTAAAACCATCGGCTATCCCAGCACACCAGCCGCGTCGCCAGCTCATACCGTGCGCCCAGCGCCAGCGAGCGGCGATAGGTGATCCACACTCCGCCGACAATCGGCACCCACCGCTCTTTGAGAATTGGCTTCAGCAGTCCGCCCCTGGCCAGCAGATGCATCCGCCCATAGTCCATCACGCTCAGGTAGCGCGCATTGTTCAAATGAAAATTGAAGTCCACATCGCCCAGCCAGACGCGCAGCCTCAGCACATCGGCATCAAACGTGCCAATCTCCGGCAGCGGCAGCAGGCTCTGCCGCAGCACCAGCAATGGAATCTTCACAAAGCTCGTTAAATGGGACAACCTGCGCGCGCCGCCTCCAGCTCCAGTCTAGACGCCCACGCCGCCGGGCTGCTTGAAGCTCCCCATCACGACTGCCCAATCACGACTTCCCAATTTGGTTCAGCCGCTGCTGCAAGGCCATCGCATCGAGCGTCGCCAGCGGCAGCGCCAGAAACAGCTCAATCCGCCTCCGCAAAATCGTAAACGCCTCCGCAAACGCCCGCGCAATCTCTTCCGGCGTTCCCGTCACAGCCGCCGGGTCCGCAATGCCCCAGTGCGCCGTCATCGGATGTCCCGGCCACACCGGGCACACCTCATGCGCTGCGTTATCGCAAACCGTAAAGATAAAGTCAATCTGCGGAGCGCCCGCCACGGCAAACTCATCCCAGCTCTTGCTTCGCAACCCCTCCGTTGCGATACCCGCGCTCTCCAGCTGTCGCAGCGCCTCCGGCCGCGGCTTGCCTGATGGGTGACTCCCTGCGCTGAAGCCCCGAAACCGGGGAGCGCCCTTCGCATTCATCAATCCCTCTGCCAAAATCGACCGGGCTGAATTGCCCGTGCACAAAACAGTACGTTGTAAGGTGGCATCGCAAACATCCTTCTATGTCTGAATTTTCAAATCTGGTGTGAGCTATGACTCATTTCATGCGCAGCAAGCAGGACCACAGCAGCTCTTCTCTGCCAACAGGTCTGGTGTGGTCGCCAAATCGGGCTTCACCGCATACACCCGCACACTCGCCGCCGCCGCATTGATATCGTACGCAGCAAGCAGCTTGGTCAGCTCTTCGTGAAGACCTGCTTCCGCCCCCAAATCCTGGTCCAATGCCGGAGTGCAACAGCCAACCTCAACCTGAGGAAAGAGCGACGAAGATGCGCTGGCCCCAGCCGTCATCGCCATCGCCGGCGAACAGCAACCAGCCTGATTCTCCACCTTGGCATACGCGTTCAGGTCAGCCCCGCTATCCACAATCTCCACATGCGCAAACCCCGCATCCTGCAGGCCCTTGCGGTACTCATCCACGTGAATCGCCCCGGCAATGCAGCCCACATAGGCGGCCATGCTTTTGGCCACAGCTTCAGGCAATGCGCCCTTCAGCGCAATGTCACTCAACGCCACGCGCCCACCGGGCTTGAGAATCCGCGCAATCTCGCGAAACACCGCTGGCTTGTCCGGCGCAAGATTGATCACGCAGTTTGAAATCACGCAATCCACCGACGCATCGGGCAGCGGAATCCGGTCCATCTCCGCCAGGTAGAACTCGACATTCGTGTAGCCGCCAGCAACCGCATTGGCCCGCGCTCGATCGAGCATCGACGGCGTCATATCAATCCCGATTGCGCGGCCCTCCGGCCCCACCATCGTCGCCGCCAAAAACACATCCAGCCCGCCACCCGAGCCCAGGTCCACCACCACTTCACCACGCTTCAGGTGCGCCGTCGCCGTCGGATTGCCGCACGAAAGCCCCATATTCGCCCCCGCCGGTATCGACGTCAACTCCTCTGCCGTATAGCCAAAAGCCTCGGCCACCGCCCGTACACCCGCATGTTCGCTCGACAGAGAACTCTCCGCCACCGCCCCATACTTCGCCCGTACTGATTCAAGAATGTGTTCGGTCATCGTGACGCCTCCAATACATATGCGTTAAGGCGACTATATGTCTTGCGAACATATTCGTCAAGGCGTATAAGTAACGCATGGCAAGAAAACCTGCTGCATTCGACACTGAACGCTTCTTTCAGGCCCTCGGCGACTCCACCCGCCTGCGCCTGCTCAACCTGATGAGCGACCAGGAGATCTGCGTCTGCTATCTTGTTGAAATTCTCGGCCAGCCGCAACCCAAGATCTCCCGCCACCTCGCCTATCTGCGCAGTGCCGGCATCGTCGCCGCTCGACGCGATGGCAAGTGGATGCACTATCGCATCGTCATGCCCCAGCACATCGGTGCCAGCGCCGTCCTGCGCACCACTCTCGCCTGGCTCGCCGAAGAGAAACCCATGCAGGCCGACCGCGCCCGTCTCGCAAAAGCCTGCTGCGCGCCTTCAAAATTCGTGGCACTACGCGGCGCTCCCCTGCCCGCATCGGTGTCTGCACTTGCTGAATGCTGCACTCCGAAAGAGGCTCTCTGATCATGTCCGGCAATCCTTCCACTCTCGCGCAAAAATGCGCACCCGCCGCACGCAAGCATCTTTCGTTTCTCGATCGCTTCCTTACCCTCTGGATCTTTCTCGCCATGGCCGTCGGTGTCGGCGTAGGCCACTTCATCCCAGGTTCAACGACGTTCGTGAACCGCTTCCAGACCGGCACCACCAACATCCCCATCGCCATCGGCCTCATCCTCATGATGTTTCCGCCGCTCGCCAAGGTGCGCTACGAAAAGCTCGGCGAAGTCTTCCGCAACAAGCGCATCCTCGGCCTTTCACTGGTGCAGAACTGGCTCATCGGCCCCGCACTGATGTTCCTGCTGGCCATCATCTTCCTTCGCAGTGAGCCCGCCTACATGCGCGGCCTCATCCTCATCGGCATCGCCCGCTGCATTGCCATGGTGCTGGTCTGGAACGAACTCGCCGACGGCGACACGGATTACGTTGCCGGCCTCGTTGCCATCAACAGCGTCTTTCAGGTGCTCTTTTACAGCCTGTATGCCTGGGCCTTTCTTACCGTGTTGCCGCGATGGTTCGGCCTCACCGGCAGCATCGTTCCCATCGGCATTGCTGACATCGCCAAAAGTGTCGGCCTCTATCTCGGCGTCCCCTTCGTCTGCGGTTTCATCACGCGCTTTGTTCTCATCCGCATCAAGGGCGAGGTCTGGTATCGAACCCGATTCATTCCCCGCATCAGCCCCATCACCTTGGTCGCTCTGCTGTTCACAATTCTGGTCATGTTCTCGCTGAAGGGCGATCTGATCGTGCGCCTGCCACTCGACGTCGTGCGCATCGCAACCCCGCTGGTCATCTACTTCCTCATCATGTTCCTCGTCAGCTTCTGGATGGGCAAGAAACTCGGCGCCAATTATGCGCAATCCGCCACCCTTTCCTTCACCGCCGCAGGCAATAATTTTGAACTCGCCATCGCCGTCTCAGTCGCCGTCTTCGGCCTCAATTCCGGCGAAGCCTTCGTTGGCGTCGTCGGGCCTCTCATCGAGGTTCCCGCTCTCATCGCCCTCGTCAACGTCGCCTTCTGGATTCGGTCACGCTACTTCGCTTCCAGGCCCGATGCCGTCCTGGTGCCTCCCGCGTAAACTGCCCCCCAAATTGAACTGGAATGCGCCAGCGAGGAACTCGCAAGCTCCGCTGGCGCACCCCACCCCCCATCGGCGACAATCATCTCCACCATGCAAAATCCCCTCTCCCGCCGCCACTTTCTCGTCAGCTCCGCCGCACTCATCGCTTCCACCTCCCTGGCCCAGTCCACCCCGGTTGCCAGGCGCATCCTCGTCGGCAGCGACACCAACGACGGCATCCTCGCCTTCGCATGGGATTCAACCACCGGCACCCTCACACCTGAGGGCATCGCCGGCAAAGTTGCCCAATCCACCTGGATCGAGCTCTCGCCCAACAAAAAATTCCTCTACGTCGCCTGTGAACTCGAACAATTCGAGGGCAAGCCCACCGGCGCAGTCGCCAGCTTCGCCGTCTCAGGCGGCAAGCTGACCCTCATCAATCAGGTCGCCGCCCAGGGCAAAGGCACCTGCCACGTCACCACCGACCACACCGGCAAAGTCGTCATCTGTGCCAACTACACCGGAGGCTCCGCCGCCGCCTTCCTCGCCCCGACGGGCAAGCTCAGCGAAGCCGTCTGGAGCGAGCACTACACCGGCCATGGCCCCGTCACCAGCCGTCAGGAAGCTGCCCACGCCCACTTCGCCTCTGTCTCGCCCGACAACCGCTTCGTCTACATCAACGACCTCGGCAGCGACAAAATCCACATCTACTCCCTCAACGCGATAACCGGCAAACTCACCCCTGCTGGCACCTTCGCCGCCCAGCCCGGCGACGGCCCGCGCACACTGCACTTCCATCGAAACGGCAAAGTTGCCTACTGCGTCAACGAGCTCAGCTCCACCATCACCGTCCTCGAGCTCGACCCCGCAACCGGCAGCCTCAAGTCCATCCAGCGCGTCGCTCTCAGCCCCGACCCCGCCAAGGCCCCGAACACCGCCTGCGACACCGTCCTCACCCGCGATGGTCGCTTCGCCTACTTCGCCAACCGCGGCGACGATTTCATCATGAGCTTCCACATCGACCCCGCCACCGGCCTGCTCACGCCCTTCGCCCAGAATCCCCGCATCCCCTCCGGCGGCAAGACTCCCCGCAACTTCACCCTCGACCCCACCGAGCGCTGGATGCTCGTCGCCAACCAGAAGTCCGGCAACATCTCCGTCTTCGCCCGCGACCCCAAAACAGGCGCACTCTCTCCCCAGGGCAAATCCATCCCTGCCGCCACCCCCATGTGCATTGTGTTTGTTTAGAAATCCCGGTGCTTCAGGCCCCGGCCGGCACTAGCATCAACGCTGCCATCTTTTCGAGAATCTCGTCGAGAGATTGCTGCTCTGACCTTCCGGCCGTATCCACCACAATCCGCTCCCGGCTCCACGGCTCGTAGACCCGGTCGGCAATCTCATCCCAGGTCGGCACGCGCTGGCCCGGTATATCCGCCGCACGCGTCTCCACCCGTCGGCGGTGCTCCGCCAGGTCAGAACACAGAATCTCGACCTCAAGCAGGGGCACGCCCGTCACTTCCGCCACTTCCATCCAAGAGTCACGCGTAATCGAGAGCGGATTCACAGAATCAGCCACCACCGTCGAACCAAGCAGCAAATTATCCGCCGCGATTGACAGCGCGATCACGTAGCCGGCTACACCCGGAGTCGACCCCGGCACCGCCCGCATCGCTGCCTGCTCAACCGTGTCGATCCGTAGATAGGTTGCTGAGAGACGCCGCGCCAAATCGCGCGACAATGTCGTTTTGCCCGTCCCGGAAAGCCCTGCGAAGACGATCAGCATCAGAACTCACGCTCCAGCAAATGCAGGGTCACCAGTCGCTCCCGCAGCCGATTCCTCAGCCGCCTCCGCCACCTTCGCCGACGGCGCATGCACCATGTCCCACGCCGAGCGGTCCTTCAACAGCCGCGAAACCAGCGCCGTATGCATCGCATGACCCGCCCGCATGGCAAACACCTTCCCCTGAATCCGCTTCCCCGCCAGCGCCAAATCGCCAATCAGGTCCAAAACCTTGTGCCTGACGTACTCATCGGCAAAACGCAGCGGCCCGTTTTCCGGACCCTTTGCCGTCACAATAATCGCATTCTCAGGCCCCGCCCCGCGAATCAGCCCCATATTCCTCAGCCGCTCCTCGTCCGCCTTGTAGCCAAACGTACGCGCCGCCGCAATCTCCGCCCCGTAGGTCTCCGTCTCCAGATCCACCGAAAACATGTCGTAACCAATCGGCTGCGGAAAATCAATCTCGTACGTGATGCTGTACCCGTCCCCTGGATAAACGCCGATGAACTTGTCGCCGTCGCGCACCTCGATCGGCTTCAGAATCCGGATGTACTCACGCCGCCGCCGCTGCACCTTGATGCCGACCTGCAAAAACGCCTCAACATACGGCTTCGCGCTCCCATCCAGTATCGGCAGCTCCAGGTTGTCCAGCTCCACGATCACGTTGTCCACGCCCATGCCAATCAGCGCCGAAAGCAAATGCTCGGTCGTTGAAATCAGCACGCCCTGCCGCATCAGGCTGGTCGCATAGCTCACCTTCGCTACATTCCGCCCCGTCGCAGGAATCTCAAAATTGTCCAGATCGGTGCGGCGAAAGACAATGCCCGAACCCGCCGGCGCTGGCAGCAGTCGCATCGTCACCGGAGCCCCGGAATGCAGCCCCACTCCAGAAAATTCGAGCGGCGACTCTATCGTCTGTTCCTGATGCGTCGGGTTTGCCAAGGTCAATTTCGCCAAAGAATACCTGTTCCCGCAGCCGGCACCAGCCGCACTCAACAGACTAGACGCATTGTGACAACTTTGCGGTGTGGCATTTTTACCACATACTGCGCTGATTCCGTGCCCAATTTAACCGATTTATACAATTCCGGCCTTACATTGAAGCTTCTATGCCGCAACCTTTGCCTCGTCACCCTGAGCAAGGCGAAGGCTCCACGTCTTGTCTCGCCCCCTGGTTTGCCCATCCCCCAGGAGGTCTCCATTTCACACTCACACTCACACTTCACACTCACACTTCACACTCACACTTCACACTCACACTTCACACTCACACTCCGCCCCTCACCCTCACCCTCACCCCGAATATGCGACATTAATCCCATGACCGCAATCGCCGACCCCGGCCCGCTTCCCTTACGCGCCCTGCTTGCTGGCGCCCGCCGCAAGCAGCCCGATCTTATTGACCTCGCCACTCGCCTCGTCCGCACCGAGTCCCCCTCCGACGACAAAGCCGCCGTCGACGCCTGCATGGACCTCGCCGCCGCCCACGCGAAATCCCTCGGCGGCAGAATCAAGCGCCACCGCCAGCGAAACCACGGCGACATCCTCGAACTCCGCTTCGGCCCCCGCAACCCCCCGTCCAAGGTCCTTCTCCTCGGCCACCTCGACACCGTCTGGCCCCTCGGCACGCTCAAATCCATGCCCTGCGAACTCCGACCCGACCCCCAGGGCCACCCGCGCCTCTACGGCCCCGGCACCCTCGACATGAAAGCCGGCGTTGCCATGGCCTTCACCGCCATCGAACTCCTCACCGAAGCCGCCAACCTCAATCAGGAGATCATCCTCCTCCTCAACAGCGACGAAGAGATCGGCAGCCCCGTCTCCCGCCCCTTCACCGAAAAGCTGGCCACCGAGTGTGCCGCCGTCTACGTCCTCGAACCAGCCCAGGGCCTTGCCTACAAAACCGCCCGCAAAGGCACCGGCGACTGGCGCATCACCGTCCACGGTCTCGCCGCCCACGCTGGAGTTGATTTCACCGCAGGCCGCTCCGCCATCCTCGAACTCACCCGCCAAATCGAAAAGATCAGCGCCTGGACTGACCTTGCCCGCGGCACCACCGTCAACGTCGGCGTCATCGGCGGCGGCACCAAGTCCAACGTCATCCCCGCCACAGCCTGGGCGGAGGTCGATCTCCGCACCACCCGCAAGGCCGACGGCCCGCGCTTTGAAAAGCGCTTCGCCGCCCTCAAACCCACCGCGAAATCCGGCTGCACCCTCTCCATCACCGGCGGCATCAACCGGCCCCCCATGGAGCGCACCCGCGGCACCGTCCGGCTCTTCCGCCGCGCCCAGGCCCTCGCCGCCCAGCTCGGCCCCGACTTTCTCTGCGACCTCAAGGAAGCAGCCACCGGCGGCGCATCCGACGGCAACTTCACCTCCGCCCTCGGCATCCCCACCCTCGACGGCATGGGCGCCATCGGCGAGGGCGCCCACGCCCTCCACGAGTCCGTCCTCATCGACCACCTCGCCCCCAGAACCGCCCTTCTCGCCGCCATGCTCGCCAACTAGCGGCGCGACGAACGCAGGATTCATTCCGCTCACCGAGTCTTCGCGTCCCGGCGTATCATGGCCGCAAGGCTGAACGAACCCCGCCGCCACGCAGCCGCGCGGTCACCAGCAAAACAGCCGATATCGGAGGCATCACCCCGCCATGACCCCAAAGCTCCTCACCCGCCGCCGCATCCTCACCGGCGCTGCGCAATCGCTCGTTGCCACTGCAATGCTCAACCCTCGCCTCCTCCGCGCCCTCGCAGCTACTCCATCGGCGCTGGCCGCAGACCTGCAGAATGACCCTCGCCGGCCCCAGTTCCACCTGCTCCCCGCCGCCAACTGGATGAACGACCCCAACGGACCCATCTACTGGAACGGCAAATACCACATGTTCTTCCAGTACAACCCCCACGCCGCCGTCTGGGGAGATATGCACTGGTACCACTCCGTCTCCCCCGACATGATCCACTGGCAGCACATGCCCATCGCCATCGCCCCCACCCCCGGCGGCCCCGACGCCGACGGCTGCTTCTCCGGCACCGCAATTGTGAAAGACAAAACCGTCCACTTCATCTACACCGGCGTCCAAAAGGTCCCCGCCGACCGCGCCGACGCTGAAGCCACCCTCCGCGACGGCCACAACGACTTCCGCGAAACCCAGCTCCTCGCCACCTCAACCGACCCTGATTTGAAGACCTGGACCAAGCGCTCCGCCCCCGTCATCCCCCTGCCCCCGTCCGGCCTCAAGGTCACCGGCTTCCGCGACCCCGCCCCCTGGCGCGAACCTGCCCTCTACAAAGAAGGCTGGCTCCTCGCCGTCGGCTCCGGCGAATCAAAAAAGGGCGGCCTCGTCCTCCTCTACAAATCCACCGATCTCGAAACCTGGGAGTACCTCCACCCCCTCCACTCCGGGGCTGCGCAATCCTCCAGCGCCACCAACCCCGTCGATTCCGGTGAAATGTGGGAGTGCCCCGACGTCTTCCCGCTCGGCCCCCATGCCAGTCCGCAAAAGCACATCCTCATCTACTCCACGCAGGGCAAGGTCTTCTGGCAATCCGGCACCATCGATCCGCAGACCCTCGTCTTCGCGCCCCTCCACACCGGCCTGCTCGACTACGGCAGCTTCTACGCGCCCAAAACCCAGCTCGACCAGCACGGCAACCGCATCCTCTGGGGCTGGATCCCGGAAACCCGCCCCGAGGCAGAGTTCAGCGCCTCCGGCTGGGCCGGCCTCATGAGCCTGCCCCGCGTCCTCACCCTCGGCCCCGACGACCGCCTGCGCATTACACCGGCCCCAGCCGTCAACAAGCTGCGCCAGCAGGAGCAAAAGCTCAAGCTCGTCCCCGCCTCCGCTGCAACCCCAACGGCCAGTAAAACGCTCCTCGCCTCCGCCACCCTCAAGCAGGCCTGCGGCGAACTCCTCTGCCTCGTCAAACCCGGCAGCGAACCCTTCACACTTGATTTGGTCAACGCACAAAAGCCCGCAGAAGCCAGCTACCTATCCATCCGCTACAGCCATGCCAATCCAGGGGAAATCGTCGTCGATCAGCAGAGGATGCCGATCCAGTTGGCAGCCCGCGAGCCGCTGCAACTTCACTTCTATATCGATGGTTCTGTAATCGAACTATTCGTCAGCAACCAGGCCACATTCACCAAGCGCTTCTACTACCCCGGCTCCATCGCCCCCGAAATCCAGGCCAGCATCACCGGCAACAAGGCCGACATCACCCACCTCAGCCAGTGGCAGCTCACCCCCATCACCCAGAACCGCCTCACCACCGCATAGCAGCACTCGTCCTCCTGAGCCAGCAGCACTCGTCAGCCCGAGCGATCAAAGCACTTGGGCTCCTGAGCGCAGCGAAGGACCCGCTCTTGCCTTTGCCTTTCTTTCTGTCATTCCCGCAGGGAATCTGCTGTTCACCCTGCCGCCAAACAAGCCGCTCACTCCCCCCGCGTCCGAAACCGCGAAACCCCCAGATAAAACACATTCGCGTCCGTCCCCGGATTGTGCAGGCTGATGTTGGCGTTTGACAGGTGGTCGTAGCGGTAGCCAATCGTAATCGCCTGCCGCTTCAAGCGAAAGAAGTTCACTCCAACCGACGGGCCAATCGTATACATCCACTGCGACCCATGCGCGTTCAGCACCCGGTCGGCAAAATACACAAACCCGCCATTCATCGCCACAAATGGCTGCACCCGGCTCAGCGGTCTGAAGTCCATCTGCAAGCTCACCGGGCTCACGCCGCTGCCGTACACCCGCTGGCGCTTCGTAAACACCGTCTTGCCCTTCGGCGTCGGCCAGTCCATCATCGCCACCGCCGTAACCTCCGGCGAATACCGCAGCCGCCAAAGCTCCTTGTGCCGCGCAAATTCGTAGGAGTAACGCACGACAATCGGCATGTACTTCACCCCGCCGGCATACCCAAACACATGCCCGCTCATCAGCGAAAGCCCCCACGCCGCACCCAGCTCATGCTTGCCACCCGGCCCTTCCCAGGCCCGCCCTTCCGGCTGCGCGCGCACTTCGGCCTTCAACTCAGCATCTCCATCGCGGGTTCGATGCAGATAAGCCGCCGCGCCCGCGCTCCATGAGGCCTCTTTCATCGCCTCTGCCGTGCTCGCCGAGTAGCCGTCTCTTTCGTCACTGAAAAAATTGGTGGCCTTCACCACCCGCGATTCCCGGTACCACGGTGGCCGAAAACCCATCAAATTCGCAAACGCTCGCGCCGGCGTCAGAAACTGGTACAGCGAGAGCAGCACCGGATTCCGGCTCCGCCCCTCCAGCCCCCGCACCACATGGCGGTCCAGCGCATCCTCCGCAAGGGTCCAGCCCAGGCCGCCCACCGGCGTCGTCACCAGCTCCACCCATCCCGTCTCGTTCGTCCTCACCCCATGATCCGTGAAAAAGTGGTCGCCATTGTGGCCGATCCCTGCCTCGCCAACCGGTCCCAGCTTCCACTCAAAGCTGTACAGCGTCGACCACTCCAGCGCCCGCAGCCGGCTCCGCCAGTAAGGCCATGTATTCGATTGTTCCAGCGTCATGCCCTTGGGATCATTCCCAATCCACTGGCTGTTGGTAATCGCGCCCATCATCGGGTGCCCGATGTAGTCGTCCAGAAACGGGTTGTCGTCACTCCAGTGATCCCATCGCCATCGCGCCACCGAATCGACATAGCGGTCCCACCACTCGCCATGCATCGTTTCGTACCGATACCAGTAGCTCGTATACAGGTTGGCTGTGTTTTGCAGTGCCAGAAAGGTTGAAGCGCTCGCCAGCAGCGGCCTCCAGTGCATCCGGCATTCCCGCGCCTTCGTCTGGTCGTATGGGCACTCTTCGAGCGGCACATAAGCCGGTGCCGCGGTCTCGATCGCGCTGGAACCCTCAAAGCTCAGCTCGGAAACCACCGTCGAGTCACTGTCAGATCTCAGGCCAGAATCAGAGTCCGCCATTGGCACTGGCGCTTCCGGCAGCGCATCAGCCGTTACCGCGCCCGCGTCCGTCCAATAGCCCAGGCCGCCCGGTTCCTCAGCCGCACACGCAATCGCCGGGAATGCGACGACCAATGCGATCACCGCCACCTGCACAGGCAGCCTCAGCAACTCCGCCGAGCCATTGAAAACCCATTCCAAGCCGCGGGCAGGTCGCCCTTTGAAAGCAAACATCAGCACACATCCCATCTGAGACGATTGGAGATTATCCTTGCCTCAATGGGCACCTGACGAACCAGCATGGTCGTCCGCGACAAGTTGCCATAGAAGACTTGGTTAGCCTACCCTAACCAAGCCACAATGTTGAATCTAAATCTACTTAAAGCCTTCTTTTCGCCTCCAGCACCCGCTCCAGAGCCTCGTCCGCCGTAGCCCCGGTCGCTGAAAGATGCCCCATCTTCCGCCCCGCCCGCGCCTCTTTTTTCTCGTATAGATGCAGCCGCACCCCGGGCACCGCCAGCGCTGCCTTGAAGTCCGGCTCGCCGCCGTCGGCGTTCAGCCACACATCTCCCAGCAGATTCACAATCGCCGCCGGCACCAGCACCTCAGTCTCCCCCAGCGGCAGATTGCACGTCGTCCGCACCAACTGCTCAAACTGGCTCGTCGCACACGCCCGCTCGCTCTGGTGGTAGCTGTTATGCGGCCTCGGAGCAAGCTCATTCACCAGCAGCTCTCCATCCCGGGTCACAAACATCTCCACACAAACCAATCCCTCTAACTCCAATTTAGAAATAATCCCACGAGCAATCTCCTGCGCTCGCCGCTCCAACTCCTCCGAAATCCCCGCCGGCAAAACGCTCCACGCCAATATCTGGTCCACATGATGGTTCCGCGCCGCCGGATAACTCCGCACTTCCCCATTCGGCGAACGAGCCGCCATCACGCTGATCTCAAAATCCAGCTCCAGCGCCCGCTCCGCCACCGCCGGCCGCCCGCCCAGAGCCGCCCAGCCAGCCGCAATCTCATCCTCGGTCGCAGCGCCCGCAAACCCGATCCGCGCCTGCCCCCGCCCGTCATAACCGCCGCGAGCCGTCTTCAGAAAAACCCGTCCCCCCAGCGCCGCCACCGCGCTTTGCAACTCCTCTACAGACCGCACCACGCGAAAATCCCCCACCGGGAACCCGCTCTCCCGCAGCCACACTTTCTGCAGAATCTTGTCCTGAATAATCCGGATCGGCTCGACCCCCGGCCGCAGCGGAGCCACATCCGCCACCGCGCGCAGTGCCTCCACGCCAATCTGCTCAATCTCCAGCGTCACCGCGGCCACGCCATCCGCCAGCCGCCGCGACGCCTCGACATCATCCCACCTGCCGACAACGACCTCGTCCACCACAAAGCTCGCCGGGCACCCCGCCTCCGGGTCCATCACCCGCACCCGGTACCCCATCGTGCGCGCCGCCATCGCCGTCATCCGGCCCAGTTGCCCGCCACCCAGAATCCCGATCAGCCCCCCCGGCGCAACCACCCTCGTCTCACTTCCAGAGGCCCTACTCACCAGGCTTCTCCGTCTCAATCACCTGCCCCAAAACCTCATCCGTCCGCGCCTGCCGCCACGCCACCAGCTTCTCCGCCAGCCCCGCATCCGTCCCCGCCAGCATCGCCACCGCAAACAGCGCCGCATTCGCCGCCCCGGCACGCCCAATCGCAAACGTCGCCACCGGCACACCCTTGGGCATCTGGACAATCGACAAAAGCGAATCCAGCCCCTGCAAACTTGTCGCCGGCACCGGCACTCCCAGCACAGGAACAGTCGTCTTGGCCGCCAGCATCCCCGGCAAATGTGCCGCGCCGCCCGCCCCCGCGATAATCGCCCGCAGCCCGCGCCCAGCAGCCTCAGCCCCATACGTAAACAGCAAATCCGGAGTCCGGTGCGCGCTCACCACCCGCACCTCATGCGCCACGCCAAACTCCCGCAGCACCTCAACCGCGGCTTCCATCACCGCCAGGTCGCTCTTGCTGCCCATCACCACACCCACCAAAACCCCATCACTCATCCCGAAATTATACGGCCATACGGATCGAGCAATTCACCAGGCCCTCCCGGCTTTAGCTCCGCCAACCCAGCTAGCTCCGCGAGCCCCGCTGCCTTCTTAATGCCTCCGCAATGCCTCCACCGCCACCTCAATCACCGCAAACACCACACTCACCGCCGCCATGAACCCCTTCGCCCGCTGCCAATGCTGCTCATGCCGCTCCATCCGCCGCTCCAAATCCCCCATCCGACCCGCCGTCCCATCCCCCACCAAACCCGTCATCTGCGACTTCAGCACACACAAATCACTCAACACCTGCGCCTCAAACTCATTCATCATCCGCATCCCCACCCCCTCAAGCTCCGCTAGCCCCGCTAACTGCGCTAGCTCCGCTAAGCACTCAACGGCAAATTCACAAAAATCCCCACAGAAAACTCCGAATAGTTCGCCGGCACGCTCCCGTCATACATCCGTATAAAGTACCGGTCACTCTCCGTCGCCCGCGGAATATCAAACGTCCCCACCACCGACCGCATCACCAGGTCCACATCATTCCCCCCGCTCGCTGAGGCCCCAAACGCAAAGTCCCGCCGCCGCACCTCAAATCCACCCCCCGCCGGCGCAGCCACACCCGTCGTCACCGTCACCGCCGTCGCTGAAATTCCCGTCACCGTCAAGCCCGCCAAATTCGCCAGGTAAGTCGGCCCCACCGCCGCCGGCAAGATCGCCTCCGCCGGAACCCGCAGACTCGTCTTCACCGAAAGATCATTTGCCCAGTCGTTTGAAAACTCGATCCTGTACTGCACCACATCCGGCACACTCGCCCCATACGTCAGCTTCACCTGCCGCACCACCACCTGCGCATTCAGCCCGCCCCCACTCGCCACCGGCAGCGACGGAGCCATCAACAGCAGCGCATCCCCCGGCCACACATCCCCGCCCGCAGCCAGCCCCAGCCCCACATTCGTTGACTGGTACACCCCGCTCCACGCCGCGCTCACACTCGCCGCCGCCGCCACCAGCGCCTGCGCCGCATTTCGGCAATCCCGGCTGCTCCGCGCCACCGGGGCCTCCACCGTCCCCGTCCAAACTGCCACCGGCGGATTCCCCATAGCCGCCAGTGCCGCCTGACTTGCCCCATTCACCGCCCGCCCTACAGCCCGGCCCACCGTCCGGTACTGCACCACCACCTTCTCCCCCAGCGCCGGAGCCAGCCCCTTGTAAAACGTCAAATACCCCGTCCGGCTCAGCACACACTCGCCCCCATCCGCAATCGAGCCAATCCGCCGCGTCCGCCCCGTCCCGATTGCGCCACCCGGAGCCACACTCGTCACCCAACCCGCACCCAGCCGCTTCACATACAAGCTCCGCATCGAACCAATCAAATTCAGACTGCTCGCCGCCGCCACCGTATAGCTCCCCGGAACATACCCGATCGCCCCGTCATACAGCACCACCGGCATCCCTGCCACGCCATTCACATACTCCTCAATCTCCATCTGCAGGTTCGCCGTCGCCACCACCCCGCCGCCACCATAGAGCACCGTCCCCGCGTCGCCCGTCGTCCGGTACGCCTGCATCACCCGCTCCACCTCCGCACAATGCACCCGCATCCGCAGCGTGTACCCGTGCGCCGCATTCAGCGCATAACTCGCTCCTGCAACCGCCCCCTGCACCACCGGAGCCACACTCACCGCCCCGGTCCCCACCGCCGCAGTCACCCGAAACCCCGCCACGCAATCCGCCGCCAGCACATCCCCGCTGTACAGCGCAGCCACCGTCCCCGCCGATCCCGGTGACAGATTCACCCCCACCGCCTCCACCAGCAGCGTCCCGCCAGCCTCCACAAGGTCGTTCCAAACCAGCGCCGCCTGCCCGTCAATCCCGTTTCCGCCATTGAACGTCAGCCCCGCCCCCGTAATCGAAAAATACCCAGGATTCCCCGCAAACCCCCACCGCCGCTGGTCAATCGCCGCCTCCTGAAACAGCTCCCGCACCACCCGCTCCTCCGCCGTCGGCCCAAAAAAAGGCGCCTCCGTCAGCGGAAACAACTGCGTCACCCCATCCCCCAGGAAATACTCCGTCACATACGCAACCGGCTCCTCCGACCCGCACACCGTCACATCATTGGCCAGCGCCCGCTCCACCCGCGGCGTCAGCGTCAGACTTCCCAGCGAAAGCGTCCCGTTCCCCTCGCTCAGCCCGTGCACCACCGTCCCCACCGTCGTCAGTGCCAGCGCGCCATTCACCGCCCGGTAAGCCGCCCGCGCCTCCGTCGCCGCCTGCCCCGCCAATTCACTGAATTTCCGCCCCGCCTCCGCCACAAAATTCCCCAAGGGAGTCGCCAGCGTCAGCCCACTCGTCGCCAAAGCCGCAGCACCCGTCCGCGCCACCATCCCCTTCAGCAGATTGCCCGCCGTCACTCCCGCCGATCCCGCGCTCGGAGGCAAAAGCTGCGTATCCAGCAGAATTTCGTCGCTCACCGCCTCCAACTCCCACCGGTATTTCGGCCCATCCACACCCAATCCCACATACTCGGCAAAGGGAGATACCGCTAGGTACCCCGTAAAATAAATTGTCCCGTCATCCCCCGCCACCACCAGGGCCTGGTTCCGCAGCGGCGGCGCCAAAGCCGACCCCAGTCCGAGCGCCACCCACAACCGGCAAACCGAGGGCTCGTTCAGCTTCCGCTCAATCACCAACGGCCGCACCCCATCCAGCCCAGCCGTATAGTCCAAATTGTTGATCGAAATCCTCATCCCACCCCCACCATTGCCCACGTTCCCCAGCTATTTCCTCGTCCCTGTTCCCGACTCCCGACTCCCCAGTCCCTCGTCCTTAAATCAACGACCCCGCCGCCGGCAAAAAGCTCCGGTAACACACCACCCGCTCCCCATCCAGCCCATCCGTCACCGGCAGCGCGCGAAACGCCCCCGAGAGCATCACCCGCTCCAGCGTCCCGCCCCGCTTCCCATCCAGCGAAGCCGTCGCCTCCACCGCGCCACCCAGAGACTGCAGCCGCGGATAGTAAAAGAAAATCCGCTCCCCCTGCCCGCCCTCCAGCACAAACAAGCCCGACCACTCCTGAAAGAAACTCCCACCCTCCCGGTCCACAAACCCGCTCAGCGCCTGCACCTTCATTGCCCCCGCACCGGTCGTAACCGGCGCACCCCCCGGCAGTGCCTCCGCCAGCGTCAACCCCGCCGCACCTGTCGTCGCCACCAACGCCACCCGCGCCACGTTGAAAGTCACCCGCCGCACATAGTCCACATCCGTCACCCCGGCCCGCACATACGCCCCCGCCACCGGCGTCCCCACAAACCCCACCTGCCCCGCATAATCCACATCCACCGCGACCATCTGCCCCGCCGTGAACTTCGCCGCGTCCACACCCGCCATCGGCAGCACCGTCGCCGTCGCCCCACTCTGCATCGACACCGCAGCAGCAGCCGTACCCCCATCCCCGGCCAACCCCGCGCCCACCGCCAGCACCAGCAGATTCATGTGCTGCGAACCCGTCGCCAGTGCCATCGTCAGCTTCGTCCAACTCAAAAAGTGAAAGCGCACCTCCGCCTCCACCGTCTCCCTTACCTGCTCCAGCAACCCCGCCGGAACACCCGTCATCACCGTCCCCACCTTGCTCCCCGACACCCGCGCAAAGTCCCTTATCCACCCCAGCGAAACCCAGGGCGCTGGCGGCGCATCCAACCCAAATCCACCCATCGCCGCCGCATCAAATTCGACCGGCAACCCCGACCCCCCTTGAGATCCAGTCCGGTTCACCGGCGCAAAATAGCCCCGCACCCGCCGCACCACCGGTGCCGCCGCCAAATATGAAGTTGTAGTCATCCCATCCCCCACTCCACCCGTTAACGTGTCAACTAACAAGCTCCGCTAACTCCGCGAGCCCCGCTAGCTCCGCTTTCCCCGCTACTCCCCAGCCTCCAAGTAGCTGTACACCACCACCCGCGCCGACCGAGTCAGCCTGTCCCGCACCCCTGTCACCGCCCCAAACACCGGCTCATCCCAGAAAACCTTCGTCTGCATCGCTCCCGGCGGCGTCGCCGTATAGTTCAGCTTCGGCGTCCAGAACGGCGTCAGCATCCCCACCACCTCTGCATCCATCGCACTCAACTGCCGACCCCGGTCCAAACCCCCAAAACTCTGCGTACCCAGCGTCGAATACACAATCTCCACCTCGTCGGCCACCAGCGTGCTCGGCTGATCCAGGTCCACGCCAAGCCCCAGCCATCGCAGCACAAAGACATCCGGCGGCAGTTGCCCAAACGGAGCCTCCGCCTCCTCCACCAAAATCCCCGGCCGCACCACCGACCGCAACAAAATCGTCCGCGCCGGATTGATCGCCACCAACCGCGCCCTCAACGCTACATAAAACGAGTCCTTCGCATTCTGCATCCCCACCCCCAACCCAATCCCTCTCACTCCCCCAATGCGGGTGCCCCACCTTCAACGCAGCCTTATCGCGTTTAAGGTGGGAAACCACCAAACCCGCGTCCTCAACAACCCCCGCTTTTCGCACGCCACACTCACCCGGCCCAACCGGTTAGTCCCTAGTCCCTCAGTCCCTAGTCCCTCAGTCCCTAGACCGCTTCTCCACCCGCCTCCCGCAACAACACCCGGTACATATACACCGCCCCCAGCGCCTCATTCTCTGAGATCGACTCAATCAGGTAGTCCTGCTCCCCCACCGTCACCGCCAGCGTCATCGCAAACAGGCTCTTCGCTGAATCCAGTTGCAGCGCGTTCACCTGGCTCGCAACCCCCGTCGCCGAAACCAGCAGCTCCCACTTCGCCTGCCCGCCCTCTTTCCACTCCGGCTTCAGCCGCCGCATCACCACCGGCGATACCGCCACCGCCGCAAACATCGTCGCCACCAAACCCAGCTGGCTCTGGTCCGTATTCTGATTCGTCCCCGTCACCCGCAAGTAAGCCGTCGTCCCCGCCACCGTCCGCAACAGCGCATCCGCCAGCATCTGCGAAGCCGCATTGAAATTCCTGCTAGCCGTATCGCTCATCTCATCTCCCTATTCCCTCGCCCTACTCCCCGGTCCGACTCCCTCGCCCGACTCCCTCGTCACCCCAGCCGATTCGCCACATAAGGCCGCAACAGCGCCTTCACCGTCTCGTCCAGCAACGAACCCGAAAAATACTCCATCTGCAGCGTGTCCACCCGCGACTTCTTCGCATTCAACGCCGGCTGCGCCTGCGCATTCCGCACTATCTGCGCGCACGCCGACTTCACATCGTCCCCAATCACCGCCAGCCCCGCCGTATACGTCACTCGAACCTCGCTGTACGGCAGCCCCAGCACATTCCACGGCAACGTTAGCTCTCCCGTGTCAGCCGCAAAGTCCACCACCGTCAAGTCGATCGAAGTCCACGCACCCGGCAGCGAAAACGCCAGCGCAATATCCGTCAGCGGCTCCACTCCAGCCTCACCACGCCGCGGCACTGCAAACTTGCCCTCAATCGCCACCAGCGGGCTTGTCGCCGTCCCCAGCGGAGCCAGCGGCAGATAACTCAACAGCACCGTCTGCGCCCCACGCACCAGCCGCAGCCGCTCCTGGTACTCCACCACGTTCAAGTCCGGCCGCCGGCAAAAGCTGTTGATCAACGCCGAAGCCCCAGTCACCCAGTCCGGTGTCGTCCCCGCAGGCAACCCAAAATTCCCATAATCCCCCGGCAACAAATAAACCATCGCACTCTCCCCAACGCCCGTAACTCTGTCCGAACAAAGCGGTGTTAGCGCTGCCAGCGGAGCTCGCGGAGCTAGCAGTCCACTCTCTAGCTCCGCTAACCCCGCTAGCCCCGCTAGCTCCGCTGCCTATCGATCCACCAGCACCTGATAGTGCGCATAGTTCGCGCCCTTCACCACCACCGCGCCAAACTTCACCGCCACATACTGCTGTGCCAGCGAATTCGGACGTCCCAGCTCAAAGATCCGCGGTGTCGGATCGCCCAGCCAGTGGTACTCAATCAGGTCCTCGGTCACAATGTAGGCCGGCAGCACCGCAGTCCCCGAGCCCGGAGTTCCCGTGTAACTCAAACTCCAGTCCGGAATCAGCGGCAGATCACCCGCCTGCGTCGAAAGCATCTTCACCCGCACGCCGCCCGTGATCGACTCCGTGTTCAACACCACGTTGAACTCCGACTTCATCTCCCGGTCAATCAGGTCCAGCAGCACCGGATTGGCGTAAATCGCCGATGGCCTCACCTGGTAGCCGTTGTTGGCCACCATCTGCGCCACCGCCGACTTCAGCCCATCCACAATCGATGCCGTCGTGCCAATCGTTGTCGTCTGGCCACCCGCAGCAATCTGACCCGCCACGCCAAAATACTGCGTGGTCGTGGGAGCACTCAAACTCGTGTCGTTGCCATTCCACAACGCCACATCATGCTCCACCATCAGCCCACTCACCGTGTCTGCCAGATCCTTCGCCTGCAGGTAAGCAAACTGCTGCTGCTGCTGGCCCAGCTCCACATCAAACAGGTTGTAGTTGATCTGCGAAACCAGCGCCTTCAACGGCACACTCCGCTCCACCCGCGTCGGCGAAACCACGGTCGGAACGATGCTCCGCGGATTCACAAACCCTGCCGAACCTGGGTTGGGCAACGCCGTCTCTTCGAAAAATCGCGAAGGATGGCCCGTTGCCGGTACCTGCTTGATCCGCTGACCAAACGGGCTCGAACGCCGGCAAATATCAAAAATCTCCGTCTGGTACAACGGAACCTCAATCGCTCCAGGTCCGATATAGTCAGCCGCTGCATGAATGTCCGCAAATCGTACGTCCATAGTCCTTCTGTTTCCTTCTGCCCATCCCCCGGGCCAGGTCCAAACTTGCCCCATGTTTCACCACACTGAAAACGAAAAAGGCCCCCGCAGCCATCGCCACAGAAGCCCCTCCATCCCCAATCTCAATCAACCAATCTCGCGGGCTGAGCCTTTCGGCTATTCCCGGGTGCCCCACATCTCGACTTTGAGATGTGGGTTTCACCAGCCCCGCGGGCACCGCTGGCCCCGCTGTTTAGCCCACCGCGCCCACCCGTCGCAGCTGGCTCTTCACCGCAATCCGCTGCTCCAGGCTCAGCCCAACCAGCGCCGCATCCAGCGCCCGCACATCCACAACTCCCTCGCCAATCCCATGCTTGGCCAGCATCTCAGCCGTCGCTGAAGGTAAAGTCCGGCGCAGCGGCTGCAAGCTCTTCGGCAACTCTGCCGCCGTCGCCCCGGCTTCCACCGCAACAGCCGCCCGAGCCTCTGCCAGCTCCCGCTCCACCTCCGCCAGCTTGTGCGCCAGCTCCTCTTCGCGGCGCGAACTCTCCACCGTCGCCGAAATCCGCTCCACCTCGCCGCTCAAGAAACGTTGCCGCTCCTCAACCACAGCCAGCGTACGCTCCAGCATGCCCGCTGCAGCCTCCAGCCGCTCCACTAAAGCACGACTCTCCTGCATCTCGCTACCCTCCATCTCTTCCTCCTCTTCCAAAATAAAAAAACTCCGGGGTGCCCCACATCTCGAACCTGAGATGTGGGATTCCGCCAACCCAAACCAATCCAGAGAAACCACAAACCCCAAGCGGCGCCCCACCCTTCGCGCACTTGCGAAAGGTGAGGCACCACAATCCCCGCTAACTCGCCTTCCCAACCCCGCCAGCTCCGCGAGCCCCGCTCTCCCGCTCTCCGGTCAACCGAAAACTCGTCGCCCGGTATGCCGCCTTCTCCCGCAACAGGATCGCCGCGCCTGTAAACGTCGCCTTGGTCAGCTTCCATATCTCTGCCCGCATATCTGCCACCTGCGCATCGGCCAGCTCATAGCTCATCCCCATCGCCTCCGGTGCGCCGGCTCGTATCGCCTCCGTCGCCTCCGGAAAATCCCGGCCATACAAATAGCCCTTCACCAGCAGCCGCCGACCCACCACATCCGCCTCGGTAATCAGCCCGATCTTGCGCTTCGCATCGTGCCCATCCCAACCCGGCCGGTAGTCCACCGCCATCCCCAGTAACGAAGGCAATGCCGCCTCTGCCGCCTCCCTGGTCAGCATCACCCTGTGCCCTCTCGCCCCTGCCGGAGCACGATCGCTGGCCGCATCCACCAGCGTCAAAACCCCCTCGAAGTCCACCCTGTTCGGGTGTCCCTTCACCGGAGGAAACCTCACCGCCATCGCATCCAATCGCATTCACTCTCCCCGTCTCTCAGCCCCGCTAGCCCCGCTCCCCCTGCAACTGCACTTCCCCCGCCGCTCCGATCGGGCCCAATCCCCGCATCGCCCTCACCTCGTTCACCGTGTACACCCCCGCCGCCAGCAACTGTGTCTGAATCGCCAACTCCGTCGCCTCATCCCGCGCATTCAGGTCATTGAATACAAACTCAAACTCCCGCCACCCAATGCACTTCGAAAACAGATCACGCGTAATATGCTCCGCAATCAGCTTCGCCAACGGCTCAATCGCCCCGCGAAAAGCCTCGTCCGCCAGCTCCGAAGCCGTCGCCCGGTTCACATCTCCCTCCAACCCCAGCAGCAGCGGCGGCAGCCCAAACGCATTCGCCACCATGCGAATCAAGAACCGCTGCCACTCCAACCGCAAATCCGCATCCGTACCCTGGGCAAACCGCAGCACCTCCGGCTTCTGCTCCGTCGAAATCAACGGCACCCGCCCCGTTCCCTCAATCTCGTCCTGCCACCACCGGATCATCCGGTCATGCTGCGCCGGAGTCGCCTCATTCAGCCACAACGCGTACTGCACCACAGAATTCGCCGCCAGCTTCCCCGCAAAACGGTGCGCACTCAGAAACTGGTTCACCGTCTCAAACGCCACCTCCAGCGGCCCCAGTCCAAACGGCGTAAAACTCCGCGGATTCATCCGCACATACATCAACTGGTTATCCCGCAGCTCCACCGCAGCGCCCGGCAACGCCCCCGCACTCACCTGCTCATACCGCGCCATCTCCGCACTGCCATCCCACCGCGCATTCACCCGGATCGTCGCCCCATCCACCGCCCACATCTGCGCCGGCGCCTCGGCGTCTCCTGTCGCCTCCATCTCGATTGCCCCATACCCGCCCGTCAGCGCATCCTCAATCACCTGCTCCATCAGCGTTCTGAAACTGTCTGTCGCATTCGGCTCCTCCAGCGTCCGTCGCAACGCCGCAATCTTCAATCGCGCCTCCGCATTACTGCCCAGGTCCGCCGACACCACGCCCCGCCGTACCCGCACCTGCCAGTCCATCGCCACAATGCGATCCTTGATCACATTGATCGCCCGGCGCACCAGCGGCGTCTCCGCAAACCGCCGCAAATTCGCCGGTGTTGGCTTCGGCACCACCGCGCCCGGCGCACCGCCCCCATAGGGAGTGAGAATCGACGGCAGCGCCAGCGTCCGCCGCTTCGACCAGTCCCCCGCAGCCTCTACTTCCGCCACCCGGCCCCGGCCCATTCCAGCACCAGCCCGCTTCCATACCGCCCTCATCCGCTCCGCAACACTCACAGTCGCCATCCTCTCCCCCACCCCCATCTCCCGCCCAAAAACAAAAAAGGCACAGCCAAATCGGCCATGCCCTTCATCACTGCTGAACTTCACCGCAAAATCTCAGCGGAGTGAACCAGTCAGCGGTGCTAGCGGAGCGAGTAAAACCCCTCCCGCGAACGCCACCCCGCCGCCTTTCCCAGCTCCGCTAACTCCGCTAGCACCGCGAGCCCCGCTAAATCCCCATCTCCCGCCGCGCCGTCTCCGCCACCCGCCCCAGATCCGCCGTCGTCACTACCCGAATCCGATGCTCCTCCATCGTCTCCACCGCAAACCGGTAAGCCGCCACGCGCTCCGCATCGTCGGCAACCCCAAGGTCCATGCTCCCGACTCCCGGCTCTCCGCCCCTGGTCCCTGATCCCTGAATCCTGATCCCTGATCCCTGTCGTATCGGCTCCACCACCGCCGTCAACTCCAGCTCCGACCCCTCCACCCGCCGCACCCCAGCCCGCAGCGAAGCCTCAGAAAACGCCAGAATCTTCGCCATCTCCAGCCCCACTCCCGACGAAGCCTCCAAAGTCACCGCCTGGAACATCCGGATGACGCCCGCCGGCTCAAACTGCGTCCCCACCCGGTACCCGCAATCCAGCCGCAGCGGATCCCCCACCCGCGTGTACGCTGAAGCCGCAATTCGCTTCCGCAGCAAATCCCAAACCCCGGCCCGCTCAAACTCCCCGCGCATCGCCGCCTGGATTGCCGCCCGCCCCGCCAGCCGCGAAACCCGCTCCCGCCGCTGCGGCTCCACATACAGCCGCATCAGCTCCTCTACCCCCAACTCCATGCTTTCCACCAGGAACGCCTTGGCCCGCGTAATCTGCACGCAATTGGAAAACGAATCCTCCAGCACATGCATCAGGTTCCCGTCCGGCTCGTCGCTGAACCGCTGCCGCAACTCGCTCTCCAACCCCTCCAGCATCTCCGTATCCGCCTCCGGATCAAGACACCGCACCCGCCGCCAGTCCGCCGTGAACTTCACCTTGGCCACCCGGCCCGCCACCTCGCGCAAGATCACCCCCACGTGCACGAACTCATCGCGCACCGGGTCCGGCACATACCGCACCAGAAAAAACTCGCACTCGCGCCGCTCAGACATGCAAACCCTCAGTGTGAGAGTGAAGTGTGAGTGTGAACAGCCTGCCCACATTCACACTTCCACACCATCCTACCCCCATCCTCAACCCGTTCCACCTCTACTCTAAAATTCTCCGCCCCATCCCCACCCATTTTGGAAATGGCATCCTGTCCGACCGCGCAAATCCCTCAATCAGCTCCCGGATCCGGCCCCGCCGCTTCAGCAGCGTCTCCACCAGCCGCTCCAGTTCCCCCAGATCGCCCCCGTCGCCGCCACCGCACCACTCCACGGGAATCTCCTCCGCCGCTGCCCACACCACCGCCGCGTCCATCGTCTCCAATCGCGTCAGCCACGGCTCAAAGCTCCCCCACCCCGTGACCTCCCGGTACACCGCATTCCGCGGATACACTCCCCGCAGCGGCGCATCCTCAAAACGCCACTCCCCGGCATGAAAGCAATACCCCTGGTCAATGAACGAGCAGCTATACCGCGTCTCCCGCGCCTTCCGCGAAAACACCGCCTGCCGGCCATTTGCATTCCCCGTCCACTTGTCCAGAGCCAGCATCCCGGCAAACTCCGCCAGGTTTCGCGTCTCCACCAGCTGACCCTCCGGCAGATAGTCCACCACCTGCCCCGGCATCAGCCCGCCCACATACCGCGCCCCAAACTGCCATCCCGCCCGGCACCGCTCCCGCGTCCGACCCAGGTCCACTTCCAGCTCCGGCGTATTTTCAATCAGCCAGCGGCTCACTTCCACCACCGCCGTCTGCGGCACCGTCAACCCCGCCGCAGCCGCCAGACGCGTCGCCAGCATCTCGTTCGCCAGTACCCTCACATGCTGCGGGTTGTTCTGAAACTTCACCACCCACAGGTTCCCATCCGAGCCCAGCATCAGCTGACCCTGCGCACCGCCCCGCATCCGCCGGATCTGCTGCACCGCCAGCACCGCCAAAATCAGCTCCCCCAGTCACCTGTTCCCGATCAATGAACGAATTCTACCCGAACCCCCAATAATCATCGGCAACCCTCTGAAACTTTCTTTAATCAGCAAATTCGCCGCATTTCACACCCGCCCCTCACCCCTGCGTCCGTCCCAGCATCTCCCCCCGCGCCGCCAGCCCAATCGCCATCGCCATCACCCGATCATCATGCGCCCCGCTCCGCGCCCCCATGCCGCCGCCCTTCAGCCGCACAAAACTCCGGCACTCCACCAGAAAGCTCCGGCTCGCAAACAGTTCCGGTGTCTCCACCAGCGCCGCAGACAGGTCCGCCAGCATCCGCGGCCGGCTCACCACCGTCGTGAGAAATCCCTTTTGCCCATCCGCGCCCAAAAAGATCCCCGCATACCCCGCCTTCTCCAGCAGCCACAACACCCCAGAACCATGATTGTTCCGCTCCACCACCACACTCGCCTCGTTGTACAGCCGGCAAACCTCCTGCACCGCCTCCACCAGCTCATGTCCGCTCGCATGGCTGGCATACTCCGCGCACTGCCGCCCCGTCTGCAGATCCAGAACTTCCATCACCGAACTGTCGCCGTCAGCCCCGCCACCCGCCGGGTCCACCGCCACCAGGTAGCGACGCTCCCGCTGCGGCGGCAACCACACCTTCAAGTTGCCCTGCAACGCCCCGCCTGCCGGGCACTCTGTCGGCTCCTCAACCTCCAGCAACCGGCGCTCCACTGCCTGCAACGAAAAATATGGGTCCCCCGAAGCCACAAAACACGCCTCCGCCGTCTCCGCATACTCCTGTCGCGCCAACCCCAGCGACTGCGCCCGCACCTGCCGCCGAAACCCCACCTGCCGCAAATCCAAAGCCAGTTGCAGCCCCAACCCAGGCCGCGTCACCAGCTCCCATTCCTCCTCCGTCAGCGAACCCTCCGCCACCGGCGCCGCCGACCGGTAACCAGGCTCCAGCCACCACGGAAAGAAATGCTGCACCAGGCCCCGCTCCTCCGCTCCCACCCACTCCTCGTAAAAGCAACCACCCACCCCGTCCGCCGTCGATTCCAGCACCTGCTCCCCACCCGGAGCCAGCCCTGCCCGCAACCCCGCCAGCACATCCGCCGCCTGTCCCGAGCTCGTCGAAGCCCACCGCGCCACCTCCGAGCAATGCAGGTTCTGAAACGTCAGCCCCCGGCCCGCATTCCGGTCCCCCGCGCTCTCCACGCGAAACTCCGAATCAATCGCCGGAAACCCGATCTGCCGCACATTCGCCTTCCCCGTCTCCAGCGCGCCGGCCTTCAACCCACGTGGCAAATGCTCAACAAATCGGTGCACAATCCGCAAAATCTCCTCCGCCGAATCCTGCGTATGTGCCACAAGCAGCGTCAGAGTCCCCGGCCGTGTCACCGTCTTCAGCAGCATCCGTCCCGCCACCCACGTCGTCATCCCCATCTGCCGCGCCTTCAGCACAATGTTTCCCGCGCCCCGTCGCCGCTCATATGTCCGCTGCATCAGGTTCGCCCGCAGCGGATGCAGATGCCCATCCTTCCCCCGCACCTTCAGCAATGTCTCCGCCAGAAACTCCCCCACACTCCGCCCACCCAGCGCCTCCAATCCCACCGACGGACCCACCATCATCCGCCCCAGCACCTCCAACTCCTCCCGGTCCATCTCGACCAATCCAGGCCCCCGCCCCCTCATCACCCGCCGAACCGCCCCACTCCCCAAATCTCCACCCCCACCAGCTCCGCTAACTCCGCAAGCACCGCTAACTCCGCTAGTCCCAGTCCCTTGGTCCCTACTCCCTCGTCAGTTTCCCTGGGGTCCCCACAAACAGGTCCACCGTTTGTGGGGTGGCTCCGGGGTCCCCGGCGACGGGTCCATGTCGCTGGGGTGTCTAGTTCCCCCCACACCAGTACCGCACCGTATACCCCGTACTCGCCGCCAGCACCCCATTTGCCGTCAGCGTCAGCGCCGTCGTCGACTCGCTCCAGCTCACATTCGTGATCATCCCCGCTCCCGCCAACTGCACTCCCACCACGCAGTTCGCCTGGTTCGTATGCGCACTTGGAAACGTCAGCGTCGCCAGCGTCCCCGTCGTCGGGCTCGTCCCCGTCGTCAGCGTCACCGTCCCGCTCACCCCATCGCACACATGGCTCGTCGTGCAGGCGATCGTCGGCCCCGTTCCCGCCGCAGCGCCCGCCGCCAGCGTCATCGTCCCCGAACCACTGTGCGTCTTGGCTGCGATAAACCCATTCGCCGTCACGTTCCCGCTCCCCGTCACCGTCAGCTCCGCCGTGTTGTAATTGGAAGCCCCGCCTCCATACACCACCAGCCCGCCCGTGCCCGATCCAGAAGTGTTGTTGATCCCCACCAGGTTTGACCCTGCCCCGGCATTCAAAATCGTCTCCCCCGCCGGATACTCCACCACCCGGTCCGCCCCGTTCACCGTGTCGCGAAGCCGAAAGAAATTCGAAGCATCCTTGCGAATCTCCCACTCACTCGTCCCCGCATAATTGGCAAACTCCAGCGCACCCACCTGGTCCGTCGTCCCCGTTCCCGGCTGAATCACCAGGTAATCCGATGCCGCCGCCCCATTGGCCAGCGTCGTCGTATTCCCCGTGAACGTAGCCCCATTCACCAGCGCCACTGCCCCGCTTCCGCTCACCCCATTGCTCAGGTTCGCGGCCGCAATCGCGCAGCTCGCGCCCAGCGTGCAGCTCTGCCCCGCCACCGTCACCGCCGCATTCGCCAGGTAAGCATTCACAATCGGCGTCCCCTGCCACGTCCCGCTTGTAATCGTGCCCACCCCGCTCAGCGAAGACCCCGTCACATTCGCCGCCAGCGTCGTCCCGCTCAACGTCCCCGCCGGTGCCACCACGGCATTCGACCCCGCTGCCGTGACCAACCCCTTCCCGTTCACCGTAAACGTGGGAATCGCCGTCGAAGCCCCAAAGCTCCCCGCATTCGCATTCACCGTCGCCAGCGTCAATGCACCACCCGAGGCCAGCGTCGCATCCCCTGAAATCGTCTCCCCGCTCACCGCCGTTCCCCCGGCCGCGTAATACGCCACCTGCCCCGCCGTGCCCCCGTTCACCGTTCCGCCCGTTCCCGCCGCCACGCAACCCGTGCAGCTCGTCACCGTCAGGTTGCCGCTCCCGTCAATCTTCGCCACCTGCGCCGGCGTCGCTCCCCCCGAATACACCAGCAGCCCACCCGTTCCCGAGTTCGCTGTCGAGTTCACCGCAATGGCATTCCCACCAGCTCCCGCATTCAGATTCGTGTTGCCATTCTGAAACAAGACCAGCCGGTCCAGATTGTTCACAGCATCGCTCAGCCGAAGGAAATTGCTCCCATCCTTCTTCAATTTCCACTGCGCCACTCCCGCCATGCTGTTCAGTTGAAACGCGCCGTTCTGCTCCGCCGACAAGCCTGGCTGCACCACCACATCCGCCTCAGCATTGGCCCCGTTTGCCACCGTCACATTGCCCGTGCTCACATGCGTCCCGGCATTGGTAATGTTTCCTGCCGCGTCCACCTTCGCCACCTGCACCGGCGTCGCACCTCCCGAATACACCACCAGTCCACCCGTCCCCGCGCTCGCCTCCCGGTTCACCGTCACCGCCGCCGTGCCATTTGAATTCAGCATCGTTTCGCCGTTCTGATAGGCCTTCAAGTGGTCCGTCCCGTCAATCGCCGAATTCAAAGCCCAGTTATTCGCCAGGTCCTTCACCATGTACCACTGGCTGTTGCCGTTCCAATCCTTGTAGATGAAGCTCTCCTTCTGCGCCGTCGATAAACCCGCCCAAAGCGTTGCATCAATCTCCGCATTCGCCTGGTTCTTCACCGTCACCGAACCCACCGCCGTCGTCACCCCACCCACCTGCAGCGTCCCGGTAAAGTTCGCATTCCCAGCCCCATCCACCGTCGCCACCGTCGTCTCCGTCGCGCCGCCCGAGCCCAATACCAGACCGCCCGTTCCAGAATTATTCGAGCCGTTCACCACCACCGCGCCCGTACCCGCCGCGTTGATCACCGTCTGGTTGTTCGTGTTCGAACTCCCCGCGTTGTACTGACCAATCGATACCCGGTACACCGAGTTCAGCTCATCCAATATCTGGTAAAACTGCTCCCCCGCCCCCGCATCGCTGAAGCCATACGTCCACCGGTAGCCAAAGTCCGTCTGCACCCGGTTCAGCAGCCCCCGCTCATTGCCCGTCCCCGTCCCCAGCCGGAACTTGTTCGTCACCGTCGCATCCTTCTGGCTCCCATACCAGTCCCCGTTCATCCCATTGAACGTCCGGTGAAATGCATCCAGAAACGAATTCCGCGTCCCGTTATCCGTCAGCGCCCCGGTAAACATCGTCCCGCCCGTTATCCACGAGTTATAGCTCGATCCCGCGTCCGCCGTTACCTGGCTCGTCGAATTCTCATTCCTCACCCCCACCAGCGTGTTGTTCACCGCGTTCGCACCCAGATGCAGTGCCGTCGCGCACCCCTCCACATCTCCGCCCGTGAACGTGTTCCCATCCCCTTGCGCCAGATTGATGCCAGTCGTACCTGTCACCGGGCTGCCACCACTCGTCGGGCAATCAATATGCAGCCGCAAAAACGTGCTCGCATTCAGCCAGTCCGTCGTCGCCGCATTCGTCACCTGGTGGCCAATCCCGCTCACCGCCGTCTGAAATCCGTTGAACGCCAGGTCATAGAAAGTCCCACCCGTATAGTTCCCCGTCCCATCCAGCAACAGCCCCGTCTGGTTCCCGTTTCCCAGCATGTACAGCCCCGCCAGCTCCATCTCCTGCACCCGGTACGCCGTCACACCCGTCGTCGTCGCCGCCGTCGATCCGGTCGTGTTGATCACCACGTTGTCCAGGTGAAAGCCCATCGTATCCACCGCATACGTCGGGTCTCCCACCTGCACCGCCGCCCCCGCTCCCGAATACAGCAGCACCGTCCCGCCCTGGCTCCCGCTCGCCCCCGAGGCCCCGCGCAATCCACACCCATGCAGCGTCACATTGCGCACCGCAGCCGGCACCACAATCGAGGCCGCCGTTGAAATCGTCCCGCACGGCAGATACACCACCGTATTCGCCGTCGAAATCGTTACCGTCGCGCTCATCCCCACCGTCCCGGTAAACGCCCGCCCGTCGCAAACCCCGCCATAGGTCGCGCTCAGTCCTGCAATACAAGCCGCCAGTTTCGCCCCAAAGTCCGCACCCGTAAACTGGTCCACCTGGTACAGCCCGCCCAGTTGTCTGCCTGAAAGCACCCCGGAAAAGTCAGAAACCGTAGCCGCCAGGCTCGCCCCGCCCAGATTTGCCAGCGCCTGCACCGCCGTCGTTGCACCCGTACCGCCATTGCCTATGGGCACCGTCCCCGTCGTGATATTCCCCGCATTGATCCCCGTCAGATTCCCGCCATAAAATGTCGGCGCAGTTGACCACACCGGCGCATTCGCACTCGTCCCCGTACCCGACTCCACCAGCACCGCCTGCGTCGTCGACGTGTTCCCCGCCAGCCGCGATGGGTTCCCATTCACATCCCCCGCCACCAAATCGCCCTGGCTCGTCGTCAGCGGACTGGTCGCCGTCGGCGTCCCTCCGCTCACCGCAGGAGTCGTCCCAGCACCCGCACCCGCCAGCAGAAAGGCGTAGTACGTTCCCGCCGGATAATTCGCCGCCACCGTCGATGGATTGCAAGCCGTCAACGCCATCGTTCCCGCAGCCGTAACCGCACCGCTGAATTGCAGCGGCCCAGCACCACTCGGTGGCCGCACAAACAGCACCCCATCCGTAGCCGCCGCATTCCCCAGCGAAATCCCCGAAACCGTCGCGCACGTCTCGCCCAGCACCGCTCCGCCCGCAATCGTAAACGCCTGCTCCGCAAAATCCGTTACCGGCAGCGTCCCATCCCCGCCACTGATCGTCCCCGGCCTCACTCTCAGCCCCGGCATCTCCACCGCCGTCAATCCCGACAGCCCCGGATACCCGTCATTCTCCACCGCCAGATACCGCGGCATCCCACTTCCGCTCGCATACGCCTGGTCCTCCGCGCGCAGACACCACTCATCCGGATAACCAACATCCGTGCCCTTCAGGCAAAGCTCCCCGGAATCCGCATTCGTCACACCCGGAGGAAACGACCCGTTCGAAGGCCCGAGTACCAACCGCCCCGTCGGTACCGGCTGCACCCGCGGCACCACCGACGAAACCACCGAGCTCTCCAGGTTCGTCAGTCCCACCCTGAAATCCTGCAACTGCTGCGCCGCGCTCACCTGCTGCGGCTCCGCCACAGCCTCCAATATCGGGCTCCCACTCGCCAGCACGCTCTTCACATACACGTTTTGAAACTGGTACAGCAAAATCACACCCGGCAACTCGTTGTTCACACTGTCATACGGGCTAGGACACGCCGTCGAACCATACGCACCATAGACTGCGCTTCCATTGCACGACCCCACACGCTCCATGCCAAGCCCATCAATTACCCACTGATTCGCCGACGTCGCCACCACCGGGTAGTTCTGCGTCGTCTTCACGTTCATGTTATGCAGAGTCACTCCCAGCACCGGCCGTCCATACCGCGAATACGTCGCAAACATCACCTGGTAAATCCCCCTCCACATCGAGTCCGTTACCGCCCCGAGTTGCGCCTGGTTCTGGTCGGTCAACCGCGTCTGGTTATCCCCCACGTGAAAGAAGTACGTGTTAAACCAGGAATCCAAGGCATTCTGCGCCGTCTGTGACTGGCTCAGAGACGGCCAGTTCAGCCCGTAAAACACCATCCCATCCACGCTCGTCGCATCGCCCAGATTTTCCTGGTTCAGATATGCCCCTCCACTCGCGCTCGTCCCCGGAGCACGGTTGCCCCACCATCCGCCAATGATGATTCCAGACTGGCCGTTCTGGATAATCAAATCCCTGAAGCTGTCATACTGGCTCGAACCCAGCAGCGCCGTCACGCCCACCGTGTTCATGCTCACCCGCTCCCATCGCCAGTAAGCCGCCGACTTGGTCATCGCCCCGATAAACGCCCGGTTGAGGTTCACGTCATACAAATTCCAACCGGCGATAGGCTGATCTGAACCAAACACCGCAAAATACGGCGCTCCAAGCCCATACGTCGCAGCCCCCGCCGCCGTCGTCGAATAGCTCGACACAATCGTCGCCCCATTCCCGTAAATCGTCAGCGGATTCGCCTGCGAACTCTGCACCTTCACCGCATAGCCCACATACCCCGGCGTCTCCGGCGCAATATTCGCGCACGCCACCCCGCCACACGTGTCCGTCGACGGAGCCGTCCCGTCATCCCACGCCGTCTGCATGTACCCCGAAATCGTCCCGAGAAAGTACGTCTTCCCCTGGCTCAGCGTCACCGCACCCGTCCGCGTTCCACCCTGCGTCGCATAGTTGATCGCGTCGTTGAAGCACTGCGTATCATCCGTCACACCATCCGCCGCGCAACCAAAGTCATCCACCCGCACCTCGGCCGAATAACTCGTTGCTCCCCGCCTCTGGTCCAGCACTGGAATCGGTGCCACTGCCGCAGGTGGCGCAGCCACCGAAATCGTCGGGCAACTCGTATATCCCGCACCCCCATTCGTTACCGAATAGCTCGCAACCTGCCCGCCTGAAACCACCGGCGTCACCGCCAGCCCCGAGCCACCACCACCCGTAATCGTCAACCCCGGCACAGTGATATACCCCTGCCCCAGTTGCCCCGGCAACACACCCGTAATCTTGCCCCCCTGCGTCGGGTCATACACACACTGCGCCGTGGCCTGCATGCTGGCCCCTTGCGCATAGCTCCCCGTCGTACCCGCCGGAATCAGCGCCGAGGTCGCCCCCGCCACGCACCCCGCCACGCTCCCACTCAACGCGCAATTCGTCGTCCCATTCATCACCGGAGCATTCAACGCCCCCGTCAGCGTCCCACCCGAAATCGGCAGCGCTCCGCCGCCATTCACAATCTGGCTCGCAATCTGCGTATCCACATAAGTCTTGTTCGCCGCCTGCGCGCCCGTCGTTGGCGCATTCGCCAACAGCAACTGCTGAAACGCCGGCACAAACGCCACAAACGCCGTCTCCACATTCGTACTCACACTCGGGCTGAGCCCCACCGCGCTCACCGCATTCCCCTGTGAGCCGCCCGTCGCCGCATCACATGCCGAGTTCCCGGTCACCGTGTTGTAAGGGATACGAAACACCTGCCAGCTCGTCGTCAAACTCACCGTCTGGTCGGCAAACACACAGCTCTGGCTACCAGTCGTTCCCACCAGCCTCAGCTCCTGCGTCGCTGCCACATCCGCCTTCGCCGCCACTTCCCACGTTCCCAAACCAACCGGGAATCCCCGGCCCAGAATCAGCCCATTCTGAACCCCGCGCAGCGCCCACGCAGCCGAAGAATCCCAGGCCCCGCCCACCGCCTTCACATAGCTCCCCGTCACCGGCGCCGTCGCATCTTTGCCAAACACGCTCCCCGTCGCCACGCTCTCGCCCGTCTGCGAATACAAGTCCTCCGCGGAAAAGAAGAGATCGTTCAAGCTCGGAAATGCCTGATTGCCGCCACCACCCCCCAGCAACGCAAAGTCCGCAGAAACCGTGTTCGAAGCCGCACGCGCAGCCTCCAGACCCACCGGCCCCGCTCCCGAGGTGCTCTGCTGCACCACCGCATTCCCCAGCCCTGTATCCGCCAGGCTCGCCGCCGATGCCAGCCCCAGACCCTCAAACCGGTTCGCAGAACCGGTGTAGCCCACCCCGCCACCAGCACCACCCGAGATCGCCCCCACCACCAGCGCAGGATACGCGGTAGCCGATGCCGCCAGCGTTCCGCCACCGCCCATCTGCGTCCCCAACGTACGGGAACCTGCCGCTGTCCACACCGAGTACCCGCCGCTTCCCTTCAGCAGATTTCCCGCAATCAGCGTCATGTCCCGGCCGGCAATCAGATTCACCGCCTTTGCCCCGAGCGTCGTCCCTGCAACATTCACCGCAGCGGTCGTCGTTCCCGAGCACCCAAAGCCACCCGAGCCCACCGTCACCACACCCAGCGAGCCATCTGTATTCACTGCAGCGGTCGCCTGCGCCGTGCAACTGCCTGAAAAGCTCAGCGGCACCGACACGCCATAGCCCTCATACCCCAGCCCATGCTCCGGTCCCACAGCCACGCTCGTCACCGCACCACCCGCAGCGTTCACCGTCAGCTTCGGAGCCACAGCACTCCAGACCGGCACCACCTGCACATTCCTCACCGTCCATCCCTGCTGCAACCCGGCAAAATCCAGCACCAGCCCCGTCGGGCTCTCCCCTGCCGCCGCTGAATTCTGCGCATTCACCACCACCCCATCCAGTACCCCGTTTGAACCCACCGCAGCAACAAACCCATGCACCGCGGCAATCGTCATACCCTCCCAGCGGTTTCCATCCGCCACCAGTCCAGCCGGTGCCGCGCCTGCCAGCGCCGGCATCGCAACCCCCGTCCCCACACCGCGAATGTCGATATTCCGAAAATCAGAAGCCAGCGGCCATTGCCCCAGGTAGATTCCGCAGGTATGCGTCGAATCCGCTCCCGCATAGGCGTTCAGCGGATCCGCCCCCACCGTCGCAATGGCCAGGTTTTCGAGCACCGCCTGGCGCAGCCCATTCCCGCCCGTCCCCAGCGCGGCCGGCATGGCAATCCCGCAATTCCCAATCGACCACCCCGCGCCCGTCCCTGCCGTCCCCGCGAGGCCATTGCCTCCAGCGGAGAAAATCGAACCCGGCTCAACCGCCCGGTTCACCCCACAGCTACCCGCAGCAGCCCGTCCCTCAGCTGGCGAACAACTCACATCCACGCTCTGATCCACAAAGATCGCAAAATCATGAAGCCGCGTATTCCCCAGCAATCCAGTCGCGTCCGTCGCCGTCGCCAGCACGTCCTCGCCCGGAAACCCCATCAACCCCGAAACCTGCCGCCCCTGCCCCCCAATCGACTCCAGATGCCACACCAGCTGATGTGTCTTGCACACCCCCGCCGGCAGCACCAGCGCCACCCCATGCCCGTTCACATACGCCGTCTGCGCAAAGTTCAATGCCGCCTGCAACGAGGCCGTATCGTCCGTCACGCCATCGCACACCGCCCCAAACTCCTTCACGCTGCGCTCATGCTGCTGAGCCCCCGCAGCCCGCAAATCCTCCACCCGAATCCCCGCAGCATTCGCAAACGTGTCCGTCCCTGCATAAGTCGGCGGAACCACCATCGAACCGCTCCCGGCCACCGCCGCAGCCTGTGTCGTCTGCAACGTAGTCTGTGCCGTTCCCGCCAGCGGCGCATACACCCCATTCAGCGCTGCCGCATTCAGTGGGCCCAGCACATTTCCGCCCGTCCCCTGCAAACCACCGCCCGCCACTGAATCCACATAGTGCTTGTCCGCCGCCATCAGCGGCGTCGTCGGGTCACCCGCCAATGTCAACGGGCCCGTCAGCGTCCCGCCATTCGCCGTCAGCAAACTCCCCTGCAACTGAGCTATCGCCGCGTCAACATATGCTTTGCTCACCGCCTGCACCGCCTGCGCCGCCGGCAGCACCTGCGCCCGCACCGCCGCAATCGTCGCCGTCGCCCTAGCCGGTACCACCCAGTACTCCGTGTTCACCGTCCCATCCGAAAGGTGAAACACCGCCGTGTAATACTCGCCCGCCGGCGTCGCCCCCAGATTTGGCGCGAGATTCACACTCACAAACCCGTCCGACCCAATTTGCACCACCGTCCGGCCCGCCGCCACCGCCTGGCCCGGAGTATTCCCTGCGGCCGCCGTCGTAAACGCCGGCCAGCTCACCAGCAGCGTCCCCGTTCCCGGCTGCCCATTCGCCAGATAGACCGTCCCCTGCACCGTTGTTGTCGCCACCGACTGCGCCACCGAAGTCTGCGGCAGGCACACCCCAAGCAGGCAAACCAGCCACATTCCAACCACGCGTCCCATCCCTACAGCACGGTTTCCAGCAAGCATTCCAGTCAGAAACAATTTCGTCACGGTAAGCACCCTTCCCATCCCAAAGATTCCATCCAAAACTCAAGCAAACCAGGTCTCCAATTGGAGACCTGGAGCAACCATTCCCTATTCCCTGTTCGTCGGTTCCTGCAACTGCTCTTGCTCCTGGTGCGCCTTCCAAAGCAACGCAGCCAGGCTGTCACACGCCTCCTGCGTCACCTCGCGACCCGCCAGCGCATTGAACGTCATTTCAATGAGCATCTTGAAGCTTGAAATCTGTCCGCACTTCAAGCCCTGGATGATGCTGGCCGCAACATTCACTAACTCTTGCTTTAACTGCCTCAACGTCTCTAAAAGCAACATCTCCTGCCAATTCGTCAGATCTATCTCCGGACCCAACACGCCCCTGGCTGTCGTATCGCTCTCCTTAGGTTCTGCCCCATCTCGTTTCTCTTCGTCGGACATAGCACCGCCCTTTGACGGGCAACTCGCAAAGCCCTGTCTCGCTTCAAGACCACAGCACGTCTATGCAATTGCTGAACTCACTCCGCGAATCGCCCGACGTAATTTCTCGCCCAAAAAGCAAATCGGGAGGCTACGCCCATGGCGCACCTCCCAAGTCCCTTCCCAATCGATTGTCCCTAGACTAACCTACCTCGCTAAAATTCTACGCAATCCGGTGCAGAGAAATAAGTTTAAGCATTTCAATAACATACACACCAAATTCGCCATCGGTCAGTTGACTTCACTTGCCCACATGCCCAAAGACAGTGCGAAAGCCCCTGCAGCGCCGTCACGAAAAGATTCTTAGCGCACTACATCTGTACGGTACGATTCTCAACAATTGAACTCCGCCGGGTTTCCCCGGCAGGAAAGGCAACTCACCATGTCCCAATCCCTCCAACGCTCCTCTGCAATCGCCTCAATGTTCCTGTCTCTGCTCACCATCACCGCCGCCAACGCCCAGCAGGTCCGTTCCACCGCCGGCTCCATCGAACCTCCTCATTCGATCATCCATCTCGTCCCCTCCACACGTCCCCAGGGGCAGCTCCTCGCCAGAAATGCCCACGACGCGACCTTCGAACATCTCCCCTCCGGCTACCACGTCTTTGCCGCCGCCACCGTAGCCGAAAACGCGGGCGTTGAAAGCCTCCACCTCAGCTTCGACGCCGCCACCCGACTGACCAGCATCCAATCGAAGAACAAGGACTTTGTCGTTGAATCCGGCGGCACCTGTCACGAGGGCAACACCTACAAGCAGGGCGATAGCTGCACACTTATGGTCCGCTTCAATCCCCAGGGCCCCGGCCATCGTTCCGGCTCGCTCAGCATCGCGCACTCGGCCGAGGCCACCCCCATGTTTGTCGGCCTCACCGGCAACGGCTACGCACCCGTCATCAGCTTTACCCCATCGCAGATCTCCACCGTTACCGGAACTGTCGCCGCCTCTGTTGGAACCATCAAGAGTGCCACCAATCTTGCAATCGACGGCGGCGATATCCTCTACATCCCCGACATTGGGAACAACATCATCAAGGAGATCGATTCCTCGGGAGCGATCAACACGTTGAGCCTCTCCTTTAATACCCCCGCATCCCTCGCTGCCGACAGTGCCGGCATCTTATACATGGCAAACACGCCAGGCAACGCTTACTACTTCGGCTTCGTCACCCCCTGGTACTCTGAAACTGGCTATGGAACCACTTACGCCGCCGGAAGCTGCACTCCCAGCACTCCTTGTGCCTTGGGCACCGTCGGGTTGTATCATCCCGCCAACATGAGTATCGACCCCAACGACAACCTCTTCTTCGAGGAAGGAACCAGAGGTGCCGCCGAGATGCCGGTTGCGAATATTGCCGGGGGCACCGGAGGCCTCAACCTCTGGTATTTGTACGACCAGTTCGCCTACGCTACTGGCAGTCCAACCTCCTTCGCCGTCGATCCCAGCGACAACATCTACGACTTCTACACTGCGTTCTCCACCACATGCATTCTCCAGGCTGAGTCGGCCTACAGCGCCGAATACTCTCCCGTGGCGAAGCGCGTTGCCGGCGGAGTCAACTGCGGCTTCACCGGCGACGGTGGCCAGGCTCGCAGCGCCGAAATCAGCAAATCCGTCGGCCAGATCGCCTTTGACATCGCTGGCAATCTCTACTTCGCCGACGCCGGCAATCAGCGCATCCGCCGCATCGAGGCCTCCACTGGAATCATCAACACCATCGCCGGCACCGGCACCGCAGGCTACTCGGGCGACGGCGGCTCCGCCACCACCGCCACCATCGCCAATCCCTCTGGCCTCGCCGTTGACTCCCAGGGGCAGGTCTACATCCTCAGCAACGCTCCCATCGCCGGCCCCACCCAGGTCCTGCGCAAACTCGGCACCCTCGGCTTCTGGAACTACAATTCGCAACTCAAAGGCACCACCAGTGGCACCAAGGTATTCACCGTCTCCAATAACGGAAACAGTGATATGACGCTCGCGGCAAACGCAGGCTTTACCGGCTCCAATCCCACTGACTTCTCCATCGATTCCACTGTCACCACCTGTGGACTCTCCACCGGTTCAACGCTCCCCGCAGGCCACAGTTGCTTCGTCGGGATCCGCTTCACTCCCACCGCCGGCGGCGGCCGCACCGCGTTTCTCAACTTGCTCAACAACACGGTCACCGGCTCCAACCGCATCAACCTCTTTGGCAACGGCACGCTTCCCGCCCCGGCAATGAAGATCACATCGCCAACCGCTGGTTCATCGGTAAAGGCAGGCACCACCGTCACCTTCGCCGTCAGCGTCACCGGGACTCCGCAACCCACCGGCACCGTCACCTTTAAAGTCAACGGAGTGGCCATCGGCAGCCCCGTCGCCCTCTCTGGCGGCATCGCTTCCACCACCTTCACCCAGTCCACCGCCGCCACGTATTCTCTTTCCGCTGTCTATAGCGGAGACGCCAATTACACCACCGCCACCGTCACCCAGAGCCTCGTCGTCACGGCCGTAAAGGTCGCTGCAGCCGTCAGCCTCGCGCGCGGTCCCGTCACCACCTCGTGCAGCTCCACAGCCTTCATCGTCCACGTCACCGCTCCCGCCGGCGTCCCCACAGGCACAGTCGAGTTAAAGAGCGGAACCACCCTCATCGCCTCCACCACCCTCAGCAAAGGTGTCGCCACACTCACCACCAGCAAGCTTCAGTCGGGTGCGCACACCTTCACCGCGCGCTACACCGGAGACATCACCCACCTCGCAGCCACCTCCGCCCCCCTCAGCGTGACCATTCCCGTCTCCGGCACCACCTGCGGCACAGGAAGAGTCACGCTCTCAACTGCCAAAATCGACTACTAAGTCCTTTTTGGGAATTGTCTGGAGTCTGCATCCCCACCCTCGCCGGGTTTCTGCCTGGCCAGGGTGGGGTAAAACAAATCTAGCTCGATAGAAAAAATGAAGATCTTCGAGCGCACGGGTTACTTCTGTCCCCCTTTTCCACGCCCTCGCCCATCCCTGTGCAAACCGTGGAGATCCCCTCCGCAGTGCAAATCCCCCTCACGCCAACCCCTCATCAATCCAGCCCCAAACCTTGCTTTCCACCCCACACACCCATAAATCCACATACCCCGCCGCCACCCCTGTGCAAACCGTGCATCCCCGGTGACCCAATTTCCCCCAATTTCCCCGCTTTCCACTTCCCCTCAAATCCACAGCCAGGTTTTCTAAAACTTACCCCTCGCGCAAACCCGCGCCAATCAAGGTTTCCCCACGCATTTCCACTTTCCCACGCTGAACGGGTACTACGACGGCTCTTATTACTTTCTTCTTTATCCTTTTCCTCAGTACCCCGTAGCTCTCTTCATCAGCCGTTCTCGGCCTGCCTTGCCCCGCCGAGGCTGCTAACTCCGCTGACAAGTCTTCTTTCTGACATTTCGCCCCACGTTTTCCACCAACAGACCCTTCGCAAAATCAATACAATCAATCCAGACTAGGCGTTCCGCGGCTCCCGTGGTGTAAATTGGCATCACGCCCGCAACTCCTGCTCGACGAGAGGAATTAACCATGTCAGGGCTCGAAATCGACGTTCTCGAATCAAACTTCTCAACCAGCCCGGTCGCCCCAGGGGGAACCATGGAAATCACCGTAACCCGCCAGGACCTCCTCAAGGAACTCACCGCGATTCAGTCCGTCGTCGAGCGCAAGACCACCATCCCCATCCTCTCCAACTTCCTCATTGAAGTGGACCCCGATGCGGACGTCGTCCACATCACCGCTACCGATCTCGACCAGGCCATCCGCACCAGCCTCAAGGCCAAGGTCAAAAAGGCCGGCGCATGCACCATCCCCGCCCGCAAGCTCTTTGACTATGTCAAGCTCCTCGCTGACGGCGATATCTCCATCAAGCTCCTCGAAAATCACTGGGTCCAGATCCGCTCCGGCCGGTCAAACACCAAGATGGTCGGTCTCGGCCGCGCCAACTATCCCCAAGTCCCCGAGCTGCCCACCATCTCCAGCACTAAAATCCCCGTCGCCGTCCTCAAGGGCCTCATCGCTCGCACCATCTTCTCCATCTCCAACGAGGAGTCACGCTACACGCTCAACGGCGCCCTCCTCATCCTCAAGGCTGAATCCATCGCCATGGTCGCCACCGACGGCCACCGCCTCGCCTTTGTCGAAAAGGCAGAGGAACTGCTCGACGGCGTCTCCGGTGAAAAGCGCATCCTCATCCCGCGCAAAGCCCTCGCCGAGCTCCAGTCACTGCTTTCAAACACCGACGCCACTCACATCGAATTCGCCGACGACGACCTCTGGCTCTTCTTCCGCATCGGCCACCGCACCCTCTCCAGCCGCAAGCTCACCGGCCAGTTCCCCAACTACGAAGCTGTCATGCCCAAAGACAACACCCGTTTCGTCGTCGTTCGCAACTCCGAGCTCGCCGCCGCCATCGGCCGCGTCGCCCAGTTCGCCGACGAACGCTCCGGCGCAGTTCGCATCAAGCTCGAGCAAAATGAAGTCAAGATTTCCGCCCAGTCCAACGAGTCCGGCGAGTCTGAAGATACCATCGAAACCCCCTACACCAACGACCCACTCGTCGTAGGATTCAACTCGAGCTACATGCTCGACTTCCTCAAAGCCCTCGGCAACGATGGCGAAGTCCGCCTCGAATTTAAAGACGGCCAGTCCGCCGGCCAGATGCGTCCCGAGGCAGGCCCCGACGACCCAGGTGGCGAATACAAGTACCGCTATGTCCTCATGCCCATGCGTATCTGAGCGTTTCCTTCCTTAGCAGCGAGCATTTCAGGTAAGCCGGGGATCAATCCCCGGCTTATTTGCGTTTCAGTCAATGTAGCCCGGGTGCCCTATCCCTTCCGCAACATCAGCTGAAAGGGAGGGAAGGGCAAATGCCCCAATCGTCGCCTTTGCCGCTGCTGTTGCCCATGTTTTCTGGCTGTCATTCCCGCCCGGGAATCTGCTTCTCCTCCTTCGTCCCTTCCGCAGACGCAGATATGGGTCTGCCCCAGCTTCAAGCGCCAAAGGCGCGCCGACATCCTAACCCAGCTCATAGGTTTAGGTAATGTAATCCGGTTGATGGAAGAGGACTGAAAGCCCTACCTGTTGCTCTTGACCGTACATAAAGTGAATCAAATCAACACAGTATCGCCCGTCATTGGAAGACTGCCGTCAATCTGATGTAATCTCTGTGACATCAGGAAGCGAACGCATTTGCAACAGGAGCGTGCATCATGCCTCCCTACCCCGTCCTTGAATTTGACTGGAAACTCCTCCCCAACATCGCCGACAACATCTGGCAGGCCCAAATGGCTGGCTGGGAACGCGTTCTCACCTATCGAGGACCCCTCCCCACCGAGGACAGCCGCGAAATTCGCAAGCAAACCATGATGTATGAGGTGGGTGGTCAGACATACCAGATTCCGACCTTTCCCAAAGGCACACCAAACGCCGCCGTCAACTCCCGCGACGAGTATCCCTTCGCCTGCACCGTCGAGGGAGCTTCAATGTCCGGCAGCCGCCAGCCCTGGGTAGGCTCCGTCCCGCCCAGAGAGAATTCCATCCAGGGCGGCATGATCGCTGCTTTCATCAAAAAGAACAACATCACCGCCACCGGCGACAACCGCAGGTTTGAGGTCCGCGTCATCAACCACCCCAGAGGCCCCGTTCGCCCATAAAACGCCCATTGGTAGCGAGCCGGGGGCCTCTTCTCCGCCACTGCACCTGGGCAGTTAAGGTGAGATCAAACGGCTCCAGATCCACCTATCGTGCTACAGACCGTTACCCCACCACAGCCGCCACCGGTCCGTCGTACCACTGCAAAGTTGATGGCCGCAAAGAAAGCTTTCGGACTTTCAAATGGTACTGGCGCCCCGGGCCTGACTGGCACACCAGGTAATAGTTGCCCGTTTCATCATTGTCTGCCCCTAGATCCCATGCCGCGTAGGTCGCGGGCGTCGTTCCGCCGGTGATGCCAAATCCCACAATCGTCAGATAAATCATGTCTGGCAACGTCAGGTATTGGCAGCCATACGAAGGATCAAGGTACTTCCCGCCGTAGGAAACTACCTTGTGATTGTCCCACCGGTACAACCCCTGGTTTCCCAGATCGTCGTCGACAATGCCTCCCCGCGTGACGTTCGGCTTCAGGTTCAGCACCCCGGCTTTAGGATGCCGGGAAATGAAGCCGACTTTGGAGCCGTTCAGCAGCGGACCCGAAAAAGGTGTGACTGTGACTCCAGCCTCGGCAATACCCAGTCCAAAAGGCCACGGAGCGATCATCAGAGTTTTCAACCCGACCGCAAACGCCTGGCACTCCTTCGATTGAGGAGCTGTATCCAGCACCAGAGGCGATCCGCACGATCCTCCTCCCGCCCATGTCCATCCAGAGTCGTGCAGCCATTCAACATATGTTTTGAAGAGAAGTTCAACCTTCATCGCCTCGGTATCGCCCGTCCGAGAGAGTTGTCGGAATGCCTTCATGACTGCAATGCCCGGCAGCGGGCTCGTGTTGAAGGTTTGTTCTGCATCGTCGATCACAAGTGGTGCATTCCTGCGGCTCCACCAGTCGCAGTAGTTGAGAAATTTCATAGGGGGAAGAACCTCGCAGCAACTATAGGCCAAGCTTGATGTGTGAGCAATCAGACATCACAGGCATAGCTGAAAATTCACATGATCATCCCTGTCAAGATTCCTTTCCCCTCAGAAAAAGCAAGAATGCCGGGGACTGACCCCGGCATTGCTCTTATCTCCTATTCCCTGCTCCATTGTCTCTAGTCGTTCACAATCCGCTCCAGCAGCGAATCAAAATCCTCCAGCCGCCCATACTCGATAATCACGCGTCCGCGTCCGTTCTTGTCCTCAATCTTCACCCGCAATCCCAGCGCTCGCTGCAACCTCTGCTGCGCCTCCTTTACATTCGGATCAATCAACGGCATCTGCGCTATCTCCTTCTTCGCTTGCCGCTCAGGGAACAGGTGGTTCTGCACAAACGTCTCAGTTTGGCGAACAGAAAGCGAAAGTGCTAGAATCTTGGCAGTGACTTCCTCCGCATCCTCCAGATGGTCAAGCGTAAGAAGTACGCGTGCATGGCTGAAGCTCAATACACCGGAGCCTATCTTGTCCTGCACGCTCACTGGCAGTTTCAGCAACCTCAGAAAGTTCCCCACCGTCCCGCGGTCCTTGCCCGTGCGGTGCGCCATCTGCTCCTGCGTCATGCCAAACTCGCGGCCCAAGCGTTCATACGCACGCGCCTGCTCGATCGGGTTCAGATCCGCCCGCTGCAGGTTTTCGACAATCGTGATCTCCAGCGCCTGCTCATCTGAAACCTGGCGCAGAATTGCAGGAATCGTTGCCTTGCCCGCCCGTTTCGAGGCCATCAACCGGCGCTCACCCGCAATCAGCTGGTAGCGCCCATCCGGCAGCGCTCGCACCAGAATTGGCTGTACGACACCATTCGCCTGAATTGATTCCGCCAGCTCGCTCAGCAGCTTTTCGTCAAAATGCGTGCGGGTCTGAAATGGATTCCGCTCAATTTGGTCAACTGGAATCTCCAGCGGTTTACCTGTCGAAACCACCTCCGATTCCGGTGTGGCAGCTGCCACCACGCGCGGCAACAGCGAATCCAGTCCCTTGCCCAATGCGCGGCGATCTGCCCCTGGCCGTTTATTCTCCAACATAGCCATCACTTTTATCTCCCCATCCCAAATCAAATTCCAAAATGTTACACGTGTAACATTTTGCTTCGCAATACACTTCCAGCCCATCAGGATTGGAAAATGCAGCCAGACTTTGCCGGGAATTACCACTTGAACCCGACCAATCCGCCCAGGACCCCAAATTGTTACACGTGTAACAATTTGCCCTCACCCCTCAGCCGCCAAACTCAGCCATACGGCCAGAACTTCACCGTCTTGCCCGTTTTGCTCGCAGCCTGAGCTTCCGCAGCCGCCTGCTTCCGCGCTTCTGCCCTCGGATTGGGAATCTGGTTGCGCTCCATAAACTCAGCTGCCAGCTCAAAATACGCCTCGGTTCCCCGTGAACGCGCATCATAGAGCGCGACAGGTTTCCCGTGGCTCGGCGCCTCCGCCAGCCGGATATTCCGCGGAATCACCGTCCGAAACAGCCGGTCCTTGAAATACTCACGCAACGTCTCCGTCACCTGCTGCGCCAGGTTGGTCCGGTCGTCATACATCGTCAGCAGCACGCCCTCAATCGTCAGTCGCGGATTGAAAGCTGCCCGCACCCGCTCCAGCGTCGAGACCAGCTCCGAAATCCCTTCCAGCGCAAAATACTCCGCCTGCATTGGCACGACCAGGCTATCGGCCGCGGCGAGTGAATTCAGTGTCAGCAAATCCAAAGCTGGCGGGCAGTCGAGCACCACGAGATCAAATTTGCCCTGAACAGGTGCAAGCGCGGCCCGGAGGCGCAGAGCACGGTCGTCGGCGCCAGCCAGTTCAATGTTGGCGCCAGTCAGATTCTTGCTGCCGGGCAGCAATGTCAGGTTGGCAATCTCGGTCGGTAGCAGCACCTGCGCGGCTGGAGCATCGCCCATCAGTACGTCATAGATGGAGTGGCGGTTGTCGTCGCGCTGCACTCCAACCCCGGAAGTGGCATTGGCCTGGGGGTCACAATCGACGAGAAGGATCTTTAATCCGTCGAGGGCGAGGCAGGCAGCGAGGTTGATTGCGGTGGTGGTTTTGCCCACGCCGCCTTTTTGATTAACGATTCCTAAAATCTTGCCCATGGAAATCAAGACTATCTGGAACGCTGTGCAAACGAAAGCAGCTTGACACGCGTTTTCAAGAAGACAGCCTGTGGAGAACTTTTGCGGAGGGATGAGTTTCTGAGAGCGAAAGCATTGATTCGACTGGGGTTCTGGCTGTCACAAGCAGGCTATCTGGAATCCACAGGGCTGTGGACGGCGGTGGAAAAGTGAAAAGAAAAAGCGATAAATTCTTGTACTTTCCGGAAAATGTTACGCGTGGAACATTTCTGGTACTGGAGCATTTTACGAGCCGCAGAAGACATCTGTGAATCAAGCGAAGGAGTGGCGGGAGGATGCAGGCCGAAGGGCCGGCGCAATTGTTACACGTGTAACAATTGGCTGAAATGCGACAATTTGATGTTGAAATGCAAGAAATCGAGGTTGAATGGAGATTATTGCAATTTGCCGATGAGCAGCACACGATTTGTTCCACGCGGCAGGGGGGCGGATGGCAGCCACTGGAGGCGACTGGTGCCTTCGGCGAGCGACTGGATGGACGAGCAGTCCTCCAGTGTTGTGAGGACTGCCAGGGAGCCCTGGGTGGCGAGTCGCTCAAGAGCGGCGGGGATGGCCTGTTGCATGTTGTCCACGGCGCGAAGGGTGACGCAGTCGAATCTGGGGGCGAGGGTTTCGGCCCGGGCCGAGTGGACGGCTACTTTGACTTCCAGGGTGCGGACGGCTTCGCGGAGGAAGGCGGCCTTCTTGTTCTGGGATTCGGCGAGGGTGACGGCGATCTCAGGGCGAAGGAGTGCGATGGGCAGACCGGGGAATCCGGCTCCTGAGCCGAAGTCGAGCAGGGTAGCGATGCCGGGCGGCAGGAGGCGGGCGCAAAGAATGGATTCGAGGAAGTGGCGGCTGAGAATACCCTCCTCATCGCGGATGGCGGTGAGGTTGGTTTTGGCATTCCATTTGAGCAGCAGCGCGAGATAAGCCGCGAATTTGCTGGTGAGTTGGGGAGGCAGCGGGGTGCTGCCGGCTTCCTGAAGGAGTTGATTGAGGCGGTTGGGCATCTTCTGGCACGTTAATGGAAGCAAGTGTGAGTGTGAAGTGTGAGAAGCAGATCCTTCGCTTTCGTCAGGATGACAATCTAGATGAGTTGTCACCCTGACGAAAGCGACGAAGCATAGGAATCAGGCCTGGAGGACGGAATCCTCAATGGGGCGGGGGTGCCAGGATTCCGCGGCGTGGATGAAGGCGTGGAAGATGTTGCGGGAGAGTTGGGAGTGGTCGTAGCTGCGTTCGGGGTGCCATTGGACGGCGAGGACGAAGTGGTGGGGGCTGGCGAGTTCGATGGCTTCGATGACCAGGTCCTGCGGGCTGATGGCGGAGACGATGAAGTTGTCGCCGGGGGTGCGGATGGCCTGGTGGTGGCTGGAGTTGACGAATTCGGGGAGGTGGAGGGGGATTTCGGGGAGGTTCTCCTCTGCCCCGTGCCCTTTCTCCGGCCCAGGCGCCCAATTTGGCTGGTTTGGGAGCAGAGCCGCCAGGCGCGTATTGGGCGTGACGTGGATGGGGTGGGCTTCCATGATGGTGCGGCCGGGGGTGTGGTTGACCCGAGTTCCGATTTGGGAGGGGATGTCCTGAATCATGGAGCCGCCGCACCATACGTTGAGGGCCTGGGTGCCGTAGCAGATGCCGAGGATGGGTTTGTGGAGATTAAAGGCGTCCTGGATGAGGAGCTCATCGACGGCGGCGCGGGCCGGGTCGGGTGGCGCGGACTGGGGCAGGGAGGCTTCGCCGTATTTCTGTGGGTCGATGTCGGCACCGGAGCCGGGGAGGCAGATGCCCTGGCACGTGGCGAGGATTTTAGCGACGCGCTGGGGTGTTTCGTGCAGCGGGATGGGGATGGGCACCGCTCCCGCAGAGATGAGGGCGTGCAGGTACTGGGGAAGGGAGCGCTGGTTGTAGGGAGCGGAATCGGGAACGTAGAGCGGGCTGGTTGGTTCCGGAATGGCAATGCGGATCTTCATGGGTCTCTCTTCCTGTTGGGAATTATAGAGACCTTGACAGGGGTCAGGGGTCAGGGGTCAGGGGAACAGGGACGAGGGCCCACAAGGGACCAGTCACCAGGGGCCTGAGACGGACGGCTAGGGTTTGGGGGTGGGGAGGTGGAGTTTGTGGGCCAGGCGGACGAACTCCGGGTAGAACTCTGAGATGAGGTTTTGTCCGGCGAAGGAGACGAATTCTGTGGCGGAGTGCTGGTAGCCGTGGGTGACGTCGTTGTAACCGTGGGGCAGGTAGGCGATGCCGACGAATCCTGCGGCGGAGGCGCCGGCGAAGTTGCTGAGGGCGAGGGTGCGGTGGCCGGATTGTGACTGGTCAACGACGGAGAAGATGAGGGCGTGGAAGACGCGGTGGGCGAATTCGGGATTGGCGCTGGCGTGGTAGCGGGGATCTTCGCGGTCAATGGCAGCGATGGTGAAATTGGCGAGGCCAGAAGCGGCGTGGCGGGCTGCGCGATCGCCGTAGTTGCGTCCGAAAGCCTCGGCGCCGTCTTTCCATTCGCGGGGGTAGTGGTCGGGTGGGCGGGCCATTTCGACGGCGGCACCGATGGCCGGACTGACGATAGCTCCAATGGTAAAGGTGCGGTGCACGAGGCAGACGGTGCGGATGTGGAAGGTGAGTGGGACGGTGGGCTGGTTTGGCTCGACGATGCAGGGGCCGGCATCGATGGTTGCCGTGGCTGCCGCGGGTGGCGGGGCCGGTGCAGGAGTAGTGGCGGCCTGGAGCGTTGCGGGCTGGGGAGCGTCTGGTAGTTCAGCGGCGGCAGTGAGGGAGCAGGCGGCGAGGATGAGGGTTGTTGCGAGCCAAAAGGAAGAAGCTTTGAACATGGGGGCGCTCCAGGGGAAGGGTTTGGACGGGATGCTCTGGGGTTGGATGGCACTCATCGGGCACACCTTTCGCGGGTTTACGCTTGCGGGATTCTTGACCATGCAGATGGGTAAGGGGGTACTGAAGATTTGACTCTTGTGGGCAAAAAAGGAAGCTAGTTCAAAGATACCCTTAAAACGGGCAAAGTCGATGGTCAGAACCGAACACGTGACCGCTGATCTCGAGCGGACGGGTCGAGGAAGCGGGCGCTGGGGTATACTCCGGTTGCTGCGATAGCGGCAGAAATTTTGGGAGGAACGGGTATGCGGATCGGATTGAGCAAGTTTGGTGTGGCGGCGGCGCTGGCAGTTGTGAGTGTGTTGGGGCTGGCGCAGGTGAGCATGGCGCAGGGCGCAGCGGCTGCCAAGGACCAGGTGTTGACGGTGGCGGAGACGACGAAACTACTGCCGGCGAGCGTTTTTTTCCGGGGTCAGTCGGCGACCACGCAACTGCGCAACTCGGGCGGCGTGAAGTTTGCTGACGGCATGTATGTTCTGGCGACGCTGGTGGATACGAGCGGATATTCGACCGATGTGCAGGCCAAGTATCAGGCGTATTTCATCACTGAGGTGGCCATCAAGATTGAGGGCCACGAACTGCCGGCGGGGATTTACGGTGTGGGCTTTATCGGCGGAGACAAGTTTGTAGTGCTGGATGTGGGCGCGCATGACCTGTTCACGGTGAGCTCGAAGACGGATGCGGAAATGAAGCGGCCTACGCCGATGAAGGTGGTTGGAGCTGCCGATGGGTTCCGGCTGTTCGCGGGACGCAGATATGTGACGATTACCCGGTAAAACGCTGGTGGTTATTGATTGATTGCGGTCAGGCCCTTGAGGGGGTCTGGCCGCTTTTGCTTGTGGCAGAGATGAAATGGTAGGCGGCGCCAACGAGTGGGGCCTGATCCATGAGTGTGGAGATGGCAATGCGGGGGCTGATGGCGGTGAGGGCATCGCCCGCAGCGGGAAGGAAGAGGCTGGAGGCGCGGCTGATGCCTCCGCCGAGCACGATGACTTCGGGGTTGAATTCGGCGGCGATCTGGTTGAGAGCGAGGCCAAGGTGATGGCCGAAGTCGAGGAAGGCCTGGCGGGCCCGGCAATGAGCTTCGTACTGGTTGACTTCTTCGCAGGCAGCGGGGTCTTTGGCGGTGTCGGCGATGGTGGCCACTTCTGCTTCGAGGCCGGTGAGTGCCTGGTAGTGGTGGCGGAGGAAGCGGGTGGAGACGAAGTCTTCGACAGTTGCGCCGTTGTAGGGCAGGTTCCAGATTTCGCCATCCCGGGGGACGCCGGGAGCGCTGGTGGTGATGGCTCCGTGGAGGCCGAAGGCGCAGCCAATGCCGGTGCCGAGCGTGATTCCAATGGCGCGGTCTGCGCCGGTGGCGGCTCCGGCGGCGAGTTCACCGAGGAGAAAGGCGTCGGCGTCCTTGAGGAAGTCGAGCTGACTTGGCTTCCAGTGGAATCGTATGGCGAGGGCGGATTTGAGATCGACCTGGTAGAGCCCCTGGAGCTTGTGCTGCATGTGGCTGATGCCGTTGACGTAGTCGAATGGGCCGGGGAATGCGAAGCTGGCTCCGGCTATGGTTTGGAAATCGATATTGGCGGCGTTGGCGGCAGTCTGGCCGAGGGTGTGGAGGAGTCGCACGAAGCTTGCGGAGGAGAAGTGGCCATTGCCCTCGGCGGGGAGCGGAGCACGCGAGATGCCGTGGAGTGTGTAGGCGGTGTGGTCGGCCGAGGCATCCGGAGTGCAAAGGCAGACGGCGGCGGAGATGTGACTGCCGCCAATGTCATAGACAAGAACTGGCACGAGAACTGGAGTGGACGAATTTTGATGTGACTGGGGCATGGATGCGGCTCCGCGTGACCGTTGTATCACATACGAGGGTTAGCGTGGGGGCCGATCTGGGCGCGTGATCGAGGTGGATGTGCCCGCATGGTGCGCTTGAATGGGAATGAAAGTCGACCCCATTTTGCCGCTTCAGGGGCAACGGAGAGCCCTTTCCATTCGTTATGCTCGGCAGGGCGAAACCGAAAATGGGCGATTAAGGCAGCCAGTGGGCTTTAGGATGTACCGAAGAGGCAGGTTCTCTGGATTGGAGTGTTGGGTTATGAAGATGCGGCCGGGCGGGGTGACTGGGTTTCTGCTGTGCGGGAAGGAATGGACGGACGGGGAGGCGATGGAGGTGCGATCGCCTTTTGACCAGGGGCTGGTGGGGCGGGTCACGGTCGCTTCGAGAAAGGACGCGCGCGAGGCGGTGACGCATGCAGTGGCTTCACTGCGCCGGGCGCGGGCGTTGCCGCGGTGGAAGCGGAAGGAGATTCTGGAGGACATTGCGGCAGCATTGATTGAGCAGAAGGAGCGGTTTGCGCAGTTGATCGTGGCCGAGGCGGGCAAACCAGTGCGAACGGCGCGGATTGAAGTGGAGCGGGCGATTCTGACCTTCAAGACGGCGGCAGAGGAGGCGGTGCGACTGGGCGGCGAGTCGATTCCGCTGGATCTGACCGAGGGCAATGAGGGGCGGTGGGGGCTGGTGCAGCGATTTCCAGTGGGTCCGGTGCTGGCGATTACGCCTTTCAATTTTCCGCTGATGCTGGTGGCGCACAAGCTGGCCCCGGCGATTGCGGCGGGTTGCCCGGTGATCTTGAAGCCGGCTCCACAGACTCCGTTCACGGCCCTGGCGCTGGGCGAGGTGGTATTGAAGGCAGGCTGGCCGGAGGAGGCGCTGGCCGTGTTGCCGCTGAAGAATGAAGATACTGCCTGGCTGGCGGAGCGGGAAGACCGGCTGAAGATGGTGAGTTTTACGGGTTCAGCGGCGGTTGGCTGGGCGTTGAAGGCAAAGAGCGGCAAGAAGCGGGTGGCTCTGGAGCTGGGCGGAAACGCCGCGATGATTGTGCATTCTGACTGGCAGGACCTGGAGACGGCGGCGAACCGGTGCGCCGTGGGGGCATTTGGGTATGCGGGGCAAAGCTGCATTTCGGTGCAGCGGGTGTATGTGCAGCGGCCGATTTTTCAGACGTTTCTGTGGAAGGTGGTGGATCGGGCGCAGAAGATGGTGCGGGGCAATCCGCTGGATGAGGCGGTAGAGGTAGGACCGGTGATACGCCCGGCGGACGCGGACCGGATTGAGGCGTGGGTGAAGGAAGCTCTCGCAAGTGGCGCGAAGCTGGTCGAAGGCGGAGGCCGCGACGGCAGCGTGATGGAGCCGACGATTCTGAGCGGGGTAAAGCCGGGGATGAAGCTGCACGACGAAGAGGTCTTTGGCCCGGTGGTGACGATTGAGCCGTACGACGATTTTGAGGATGCGCTGGCGATGGTGAATCGCTCGCGGTACGGGCTGCAGACGGGGCTGTATACACGCGATGCGGGGCGGATCATGACCGCGTATCGCGAGCTTGAGGTGGGAGCGGTAATTGTGGGCGACACGCCAACCTGGCGGATGGACACGATGCCGTATGGGGGCATCAAGGATTCAGGGCTGGGCCGGGAAGGGATTCGCTGGGCGATTGAGGAGATGACAGAGCCGCGCATGTTGGTAATGACGAATCTTTAATACCGGGGTCAGGGGTCAGGGGTCAGGCTGTGATTTTGCTTGACCGGGATGCGAAATAGACGCTCAATAGAGCGGTGGTCTCCCAAGCAAGAGAGTGGTGGCAATTGAAGCGAGCTTCCTTCGGTGTGGTATCTGCGTCGGCTGTACGGCTGGCGATTCTGGGCATGGTTGTCTGTGTTTTTTTCGGTGGTGTGGCGCGCGCCGGGGCTCAGGTGGGGCAGCTTGAAGGCGAAGCGACAACTTCGCAGGCGCTGCCACGGCATCCGATTCATATGGTGCCATTTCATGCGCCGGGCACGCAGCCAAAGAAGCCCGGGGCGCTGAACGGGACGCCGACGTGCGCTACGCCGCAGCTCTCCTACTTTGGCGGGCCGGTGGTTTCGAATGCGGTGGTGGTGCCGGTGTTCTGGAGCAGCGCTGTAAACGCGACCACGCAGGCCAACATCGGGCAATTTTATGCCGACGTTACGCAAAGCGTGTTGTACGACATGCTGAGCGAGTACCAGACCAACGTGGCGCCGGTGGGTGGCGTGGGCGAGACGAGGCAGTCGATTGGTCGCGGCAGTGCGACCGCGGGCGTGGTGATCACTCCGCTGAAGTGCGCGCCGGGCGGTACGGGCTGCAAGTTGACGGATGCGGACATCCAGGCGGAGATTGCGCGGCAGATTGGCCTTGCGACCCTGCCGGCCCCGGTGATGGACAGCGCGGGGAATACCAACACGATCTATATGGTTCATTTTCCGCCGAACGTGGTGGTGGACGACGGCTCGGGGAGCCTTAGTTGCTCAAGCGGTGGGTTTTGCGCTTACCACAATACGGGGCTTTATCAATCAAAGCCGCTGTTGTACGGCGTGTTGATGGACACCTATACCGGGGCTTGCTCAGCCGGATGCGGCAACTTTTCGACGGGTTTGGGGAACCAGACGGCGACGGCTTCGCATGAGCTGGCTGAGGCGGTGACGGACTCGGATATTGGGCTGATCGCGGCTTCGGCGACCGCCGTAATCTATCCGGGCGCGTGGTATGACAACAACAATAATTGCGGCGAGATCGGGGATATCTGCGACGACGGGGCAGTGTCGACAGTGACAGTATTGGGCCGGACGTGGGGCGTGCAGGACGAGTGGTCCAATGCGCTGAAGGCGTGTGTGGTGACGGGACTCCATGACCAATTTGCCGTGGCTGCACCGGCTGGGGCGACCCCGGGCACAGGATTCAACGTGACGGTGACGGCGAAGAATCCGGGGGGCGCAACGACGGCGCAGAGTTTCGTGGGAACGGTGCGCTTCACCAGTTCTGACGCGGCGGCGACGTTGCCGGCGGATTTCAGCTTTGTGCCGGGCGACGTGGGAACGCAGCTTTTTTCGGTGACGCTGAAGACGCCGGGCACCCAGACGATCAAGGTGACCGATTCGTTGAACCCGACGATTACCGGCCAGGCGAGCGTGGTGGTCAGCGGCGGCAAACAAACGCCCACCATTACCTGGGCGACGCCAGCGGCGATCACGTACGGGACCCTGCTGAGCACAACGCAGCTGAATGCGACAACGCCGGTACCCGGCACATTTGCCTATGCCCCGGTGGCGGGGACGTTGCTGACTGCCGGATACCAGACGCTCAAGACCACGTTCACGCCAACCGACACCACCACTTATGGAATCGTGACGAAGAGCGTGGTGCTGACGGTGCGGAAGGCAACGACAAAAGTGACGTGGGCGACGCCATCGTCAATTGTTTGGGGTAAGGCGCTGAGCGCGACGCAGCTGAATGCGACGGCTTCAGTGCCGGGGACGCTGGTCTATACCCCCGTGCTGGGGACGGTGCTGAACGTAGGTGCGCAGAAACTCAGTGTGGCGTTTACGCCGACAGACTCGGCCAACTATGCAAATTCGACTGGAGCCGTGACGCTGAACGTGGTGAAGGCGACGCCGGTGATCACATGGGCAACGCCTGCGTCGATTGTCTACGGAACGCTGCTGAGCGGGACGCAACTGGACGCTACTGCTTCAATAGGGGGCACATTTGCGTATAGCCCGGCTGCGGGAACACTGCTCGGAGCCGGGAACAAGCTACTCACGACGACGTTTACGCCGACCGATACGGCGCATTATGCGACAAAGTCAGCATCGGTTTCGCTGGCGGTCAAGCAGGCGGTACCTGGGTTGACGTGGGCAGCACCGGCGGCAATCGGGTATGGAACGGCGCTGAGCGGGACGCAACTGAATGCTACTGCTTCAGTGGCCGGGACGCTGGTTTATACGCCGTTGGCAGGCACTGTTCTGGGGGCGGGCAATCACACCCTGGCTGCTTCATTTACGCCGACCGACACGGTGGATTACACCAAGCCGAAAGCGAGCGTGGTGCTGGCGGTGACCAGGAACGCACCTGCGGTAACGGTGACATCGTGGGCTACGACGGTGAAGGAGGGAACATCGGGTCTGGTGACTATTCAGGTCAGTACGGCGGCGGGCGGGGTGGCTCCCACGGGCACGGTGAATCTGTACTGGAATGGCGCGCTGGCGGGAACGACAACACTCAACAGCAGCGGAGTGGGGACAGTGACGGCAATTGCGCCCAAGGTGGCGGGCAGTCTGCCGCTTTATGCCTCGTACGCGGGAAATGTGAATTATCTTGCGGAAAAATCGCCGACGGTGGTGACGACAGTCGGTCCCTAGACTTCAGTGCACTGATTTCGAGGCAGGTTTCTACAAGGGATTGTGGGTATGTCTGAGATAGGTGGCAGATGGTGTGGATAGGGCCTGAAGTTTTATCCCTGGGGGTGGCTTACCGCCTTTTGGGACGAGGGGCGTGAAGACAGGACGAATCCACGCCATGAAATTCCCATAATCACAAGTTTCTTTGTTTTCAGTTGCTTATGGGAATTCCAATCGGATGCTTTTTTTGGCACACGCGGCTCAGGGAGGTGTGAATTGTCACGATTCGCTGCTATATTGAGATTTCGGGGCTGTCTTAAACGGGACACTTTTCCACCGAATCGGCTGTGAGCTCAACGGTTGGACGCCGCCGACGATTTTTTGAACTAGCGAATAATTTGCATTGAGATTAGCCCTCACTTGAGCGATGATTTGGTGTCTTGCGGGTGGGGCTGGGCAAGACGACTGTAGAGACTAGCCTGTGTGTTTTGCGGGTAGGCAGACACACAGTAAACCGGAAGCAGGGAAGCATTCATGGCGCAGATTTTTGACCGCAGCTCGAACGCGCTGGCGAGGATGAGCCTGGTCCTGACGGGCTTGATCGTGATTTCCCTCGGAGTAACGCTGGACCAGTTGCAGCGATCTCCGTGGGTAACACGGCAGGGACAGAGGCCGGATCAGCCGGTGCCATTCAGCCACAAGCATCATGTGCAGGGACTTGGCTTGCAATGCCAGTACTGTCATACCTCCGTTGAGAAGTCGAGCTACGCGGGTATTCCGCCGACCAAGACGTGTATCAACTGCCATTCGCAGATCTGGACCAACGCGAATCTGCTGGAGCCAGTGCGGAAGAGCTGGGCGACCAACGAATCCATCGTCTGGACCAAGGTGCACGACCTGCCGGACTACGTCTACTTCAATCACTCGATTCACGTGAACAAGGGCCTGGGCTGCTCAAGCTGCCACGGGCGCGTAGACCTGATGCCGCTGATGTACCAGCAGAACACCCTGCAGATGGAGTGGTGCCTGAACTGTCACCGCGACCCGGCAAAGAATCTGCGTCCTGTGAGCCAGGCATACAACATGGCCTGGGAAGGTCCGAGCAAAGAGAAGCCGGTGTGGTGCTCGGTGAGCGATGAGAAGACGGGCAAGCCGACCGCGCAGAGTGTCGACTGCCAGACTTCAGAGCCGGGCAAAGTCGAAGTGGCCAGCCTGAGCATGGCCGGGATCACTCTGCCGACCATGGCGAACTACACCAAGTTCACCAGCCAGAGGGAATTGGGCAACTACCTGATTGACCACTACAAGATTCGCAAACCGAATGAGCTTTCAAGCTGCGAGGTATGCCACCGATGAGCAGCGAAGGCGGGAACGGAATGATGCGGAAGAATGAAGAGCAGAAGGCGCTGACGCTTGACCAGGTTCGTACGAAGCTGGAGGGTGTGAAGGGCAAACGCTACTGGCGCTCAATTGACGAACTGGCCGGAACGCCGGAGTTTGAGGCGGCAGTAGCCAAGGAATTTCCCGACGCGGCGGCAGAGTGGGTTGACCCGGTTTCACGACGCGGCTTTTTGAAGCTGATGTCGGCCTCGCTGGCGCTGGCCGGACTGGCCGGATGTACCAAGCAGCCCGATGAGCCAATCTATCCCTATGTCAAGCAGCCGGAAGACCTGGTGCTGGGCAAGGCGAACTACTTTGCCACGGCGCATCCTTTTGCCACGGGCGGCGTGCCCCTGCTGGTAAAGTCCGACGCGTATCGGCCGATCAAGGTCGATGGCAATCCGGATCACGCCTACAATCTCGGTTCATCCGATGTCTTCACGCAGGCAACGCTGCTGGATCTGTATGACCCGGACCGCTCGCAACACGCGACGGTGCGCGGCACGACGACTGAATATGTCGAGTTCCTCGAGGCATACCGGGAACGGCTGAATGCTGGCAAGGCCAACGGCGGCGAGGGTTTGTACTTCCTGAGTACCTCGTTTACATCGCCGACCTTGCAGCGGCAATGGGCTGAGGCGCAAAAGGCCTATCCCAAGGCCAAGCTGGTGCAGTATGACCCGGCGCTGGCGGGGACGGCATTTGCTGCCGGGCTCAATCCGCAGTTTTCTCTGGACAAGGCCGACGTAATTCTGGCCCTCGACGCAGACTTTTTGTCGGGCGCGGGCTATCCGGGCTTCCACAAGTTGACGCGGGAGTACGCGGCACGGCGCAAGAATCCCGCCAAGGGCATGAACCGGCTGTATTCGGTTGAGAGCACGCCGAGCACGACGGGCCTCAAGGCTGAGCATCGACTGGGACTGCGGGCGAGCGAGATTCCAGCGTTTGCTGCCGCACTTGCAACTGCCGTGGGTGTGCCTGGGGTTTCGGCACCGAACTACAGCTGGAGCGCAGAGCAGACGAAATTCCTCAGCGCACTGACCAAGGATTTGAAGGCCAATGCGGGCAAGTCGGTGGTCATCCCGGGAATCTATCAGGATCCATCGGTTGCAGCCCTGGCACTTGCAATCAATAAGGCGCTGGGCAATATCGATGCGACGGTCAGCCTGGCTGGCGAGGCTTCAACCTCCGGCGATCAAATTGCCGGGTTGAAGGGTTTGGTTGCCGATTTGAATGCAGGCAAGGTTGATTGGCTTGTCATGCTGAATTCGAACCCGGTATACGACGCACCTGCCGATCTGGATTTCAAGACCGCGCTGGGCAAGGCTAAGGTTTCGGTTCATCTTGGTTCGCATATTGACGAAACGGGCGCGGAAGCAATCTGGCATGTTCCTGCGGCTCATTATCTTGAATCGTGGTCGGACGTGCGGGCGTATGACGGCACGGTCTCGGTAATTCAACCGATGATTGAGCCGCTCTATGGCGGCCACACGGCGCACGACCTGATCCAGGCAATGCTTGATGAGCCACAGACCTCGGCGTATGAAGCGGTGCGCTCGACGTGGAAATCGACCATCTCCAAGGGTTCCGGGGCCGATTTTGAACTGGGCTGGCGCAAGGCGCTCCATGCTGGCTGGATTGAAGACACGAAATACGCGGCTTCATCGGCTGCCACGGCGGCGACAGCAATCAAGGTTCCGACGCCATCGAGCAAGGATGCGTTTGAGCTGATCTTCCGTCCCGACCCAAACATTTATGACGGTCGCTACTCGAATGTCGGCTGGCTGCAGGAGCTGCCCAAGCCGGTCACCAATCTGGCGTGGGATAATGCCGCGCTGGTTTCTGGCGCGACGCTGACCAAGCTGGGCGTGGACGAAGGCGACATTCTCGAAATCACTGTAGGCGGCCGCAAGGTGAAGACCCCGGTGCTGGTCGCTCCCGGACACCCGGACAACTCGGCGACACTTCATCTCGGCTACGGCCGCGAGGCTGCCGGACGCGTAGGTTCGGGCGCTGGTTTCAATGCGTACCTGGTTCGGACATCCGATGCACCCTTCTATACGACCGGCACGGCGGTGAAGGTTGAAGGCAAGTGGGGCATTGCGGTAACCAAGAGCCACTTCCAGGACCTCCGCTCAAAGGTCGAAGGCGGAGATGGATCGGGAACCCATTCGCTCGAAGCCAACGAGGCGGAAACGCGCGGCGTGATTCGCTCGGCGACGCTCGAGGAGTTCAAGGCGAACCCCGGCTTCGCGAACGAAGGCGAGGAACATCCCAAGGTCGAGCGCGACAATACGCTCTTTGCAAACTGGGAGTACAAGGACAATGCCTGGGGCATGTCGATCGATCTGAACAGCTGTACCGGCTGTAACGCCTGCATCGTCGGCTGCTACGCGGAAAACAACATCGCCGTGGTCGGCAAGCAGCAGGTACGCATCGGCCGCAACATGCAGTGGCTGAGGATCGATACCTACTTCGAGGGCGATCTCGCAGCACCGAAGGCGCACTTCCAGCCGATGGCCTGCCAGCACTGCGAAAACGCTCCCTGCGAACAGGTTTGCCCGGTGGGCGCGACGGTGCATACGCCGGAAGGCATCAACACGATGGTCTACAACCGTTGTGTTGGCACCCGTTACTGCGCCAACAACTGCCCATATAAGGTACGCCGCTTCAACTTCCTGCTCTTCTCGGATTTCGAGACGGAGAGCCTGAAGCTGATGCGCAACCCGGATGTCTCAGTTCGTTCACGCGGCGTGATGGAGAAGTGCAGCTACTGTGTGCAGCGCATCTCCGAAGCAAAGATTGAAGCGGACAAGGAAAACCGGGCGATCCGGGATGGCGAAGTCGTGACAGCCTGCCAGCAGGCCTGCCCGGCATCGGCAATCACATTTGGCAATATCAACGACAAGACCAGCAAGGTCGCGACTCTGTTAGCAGATGAGCGTACCTACTCGGTATTGGCCGACCTGAACACCCGCCCACGGACGCAATATACGGCCGCGGTGCTGAATCCCAACCCCGAACTCGCCGAGGCCCCTGTGGAACATGCCCCGGCGAAGGGCTGAGAGGCTCGAACTGGCGATGGCAACGAAGGACATCAAACCCGAAGATCCAAGAATAGACCCGAAAACGGGAGAGTTCCGGGTACTTGCGCCGGGATTCACCTTCAAGACGGTCACGGCAAAGATTGCCGACATTGTGCTGACGCCAACGACCTCGCTGGGCTGGTTTGCCCTGTTCAGCGTGGGCGGGGCGGTGGCCACACTGGTCATTGTCGCGGTCACCTGGCTGTTTCTTAAAGGCACCGGAATCTGGGCGGTCTCGCAGCCGGTGGGCTGGGGATTCGCCATCATCAACTTCGTCTGGTGGATTGGTATTGGCCATGCAGGGACGCTGATTTCGGCGATTCTGCTGCTCTTCAAACAGCAGTGGCGCAACTCGATCAACCGGTTTGCCGAGGCAATGACGATCTTTGCCGTGGTCTGCGCGGGCCTGTTCCCGCTCATTCACGTCGGGCGTCCGTGGCTGGCCTACTGGCTCTTCCCGCTGCCCAACACGATGAACGTCTGGCCGCAGTTCCGCTCGCCGCTGCTGTGGGACGTCTTCGCGGTATCGACGTATGCGACCATCTCCATCGTCTTCTGGTATGTCGGCCTGATTCCTGACTTTGGCACCATGCGCGACCGGGCCAAGACCAAGTTTGCCGCCTACATTTATGGCTTGCTGTCGCTCGGCTGGCGCGGATCGGTTCGCCACTGGGTGCGGTACGAAACAGCTTCGCTGCTGCTGGCCGGACTGGCAACGCCGCTGGTGCTCTCAGTGCATACGGTCATCAGCTTCGACTTCGCTGTGGCGGTGATTCCAGGCTGGCACACCACGATTTTCCCGCCCTACTTCGTCGCGGGCGCGGTGTACTCGGGCTTTGCCATGGTGCTGACGCTGGCGATTCCGCTCAGGAAGTTTTACAAGCTTGAAGGTCTGGTGACGGACCGGCACATGGATAACATGGGCAAGGTCATGCTGACGACCGGCCTGATCGTGGCCTACGGGTACGGCATGGAAGTCTTCATGGCGTGGTACTCGGCCTCGCACTGGGAATTCTTCATGATGTGGAACCGCATGTTCGGGCCGATGGGCTGGTCGTACTGGATGCTGATCGCCTGCAACATCGCCATTCCGCTGACGACGCTTTGGGTTCGCAAATGGCGGACGAACATGACCTTCATGTTCGTGATGAGTTTGATCGTGAACACGGGCATGTGGTTCGAGCGGTTTGTGATTGTTGTAACCAGCTTGTATCGCGACTTCCTGCCGTCGTCGTGGGGTACCTACCGCGCGACCAAGTGGGATTACATGACGTATTTCGGCACCATGGGCTTGTTTACGGCGCTGTTCCTCTTGTTTGTGCGCTTCCTGCCCATGATTCCCATGAACGAAATCAAGATGATGCTGCCGTCGGCCAAGATTACTGCGAAAGCCAAGCCGGCAGTTGGGGCGGGTGACTGATGCCTGTAGCTGTAGAAGGAACATACGGCATGATTGCCGAATTCGAAACTCCGTCAGACCTGGTGCGGGCAGCGCAAGCAGCCTACAACGACGGCTGGCGGCGGATGGATTGCTATACGCCCTATCCGGTGGAAGAGGCGGCTGAGGCGATCGGGTTCCACAAGGACCGCGTCTCACTGCTGACGCTGACAGGCGGATTGATGGGCCTGTGCGCGATGTTTTCGCTGGAGACATGGATATCGACGCTGGCGTATCCCTTGAACATTGGCGGCCGGCCGACGTATTCCTGGCCCGCGTTCATTGTGCCGGCGTATGAATGGACGATTCTCTTTGCCGGGCTGTCGGCGGCCTTTGGCATGATCGCACTGAACGGATTGCCGAGCCTGTATCACCCCTTGTTCAATGCGCCCAACTTCCGCACTGGCGCCACGGACGACAAGTTCTTCCTGTGCCTTGAGGCCCTGGACCCGAAGTATGACGCATCGGGAACTCGTGCCTATCTGGAGAGCATGGGGCCGAATTCTGTGGTGGAGGTGGAGTACTGATGCCGACACCATTCAAAACGGCTGCAGCCGTGATTCTGGCCGCAGGCACCATGTTTGTGGCCGGATGCCGGCAGGACATGCACAACCAGCCGAAGTTCATTCCTCAGCGGGGCACGGAATTCTTCACCGACCACCGTTCGTCACGGCCGCAGGTAGAAAATACGGTGGCGCGCGGCGGGTTGAAGGAAGACAGCTACTTCTATACCGGAGTGGTGCAGGGCGCCAATGGATACCGGGAAGAGAAGGATATGCTTCCCTTCCCTGTCACATTGACGGTGCTCAAAAAGGGACAGGAGCGGTTCAATATCTACTGCACCCCCTGCCACTCACGGGTCGGCAACGGCCTGGGGGCAATTGTGCAGCGCGGCTACAAGCCTGCCGGCAATCTGAACGACCAGGTGCGCCGGTCGCAGCCGATCAGCCACTACTTCTATGTGATGACGCATGGTTATGGGGCAATGCCGGACTATTCGGCCCAACTGACGCCGGAAGAACGGTGGTCAGTCGCGGCATACATTCGCGCACTGCAGCTGAGCCAGAACGCGACCACCGCAGATGTGGCGACGGGCGCAAAGGTTGAGCAACTGAAAGAACTGGCAACTGCCAAGGGATTGCCGGAAGGTTTTGCGGGACCGTGGGAGTTGCCTGCAACGGCCATCACCGCTTATCCCGCAAATGCAAGCGAAGGCACACCGGGCATGGCGCCTGCGTATCCAGGGGACCCCAAGGTTTTCGTTCCCCACTCTGCGGCTCCGGCTGCAAAAACAAATTCAAGCAAGCTGCCTGACGCGCCCGTAGCGCCGAAGGCGGGGAATTAGGGAGCAGAGCAAAACCGATGGCACACGCTGCTCATGCAAAGGTACTTCCCGCGGACTTGTCGGCACCACCGTTTGTGAACGGCTGGCGGGCGCGGGCATTGATGATCGCAATCCTCTTCACCGTAGTCGCCGTAGTGCTGGCGTTTCTGGGCGGAGCGGACGGAGTGGAACACGTCTACCGGGCGTGGGTCGTTGGGCTGATGCTGACCTTCGGCTTCTGCTGTGGCGGCCTCACGCTGCTCATGGTCCAGTATGTATCCGGTGGCAAGTGGGGCCTGCTGCTGCGCCGGCCGCTTGAAGCGATGAGCCGGACACTCCCGTTGATTTTTGGCTACTGGGTGGTCTCAGCCCTGTTTGCCAAGCACCTGTACGCCTGGGCAAAGTACAGTTCTGGAGCCGAAGCTCTCAAGGCCGGTCTGACCGAGGGCGAGGCCCATGCCATCGAGTGGAAGCACCCGATGCTGAACCTCAGCACCTACTGGATTGTTGCGCTGATCTGCTTCGCCATCTGGGGCTTCTTCGCATGGCAGATGAATACCCTGAGCCTGAAGCGCGAAGCCGATTCAACGGTGAATACACCGCAGTGGATCAAGCGGATGGAGAACCTTTCTGGCGCGGGCATTCTGATCTACTCGCTGACCATGACGGCGGCGGTAATTTACTGGGTAATGTCGATGGACGTGACCTGGTACTCGTCGGTGTATGGATTGCTCTTTCTGGTGGGCCAGGGATACTCGGTACTGGCGCTCTCGCTGATTACAGTACTGAGCCTGTCAAAGGCTGAGCCCTTCAAGACAATTCTGCGTGGGACGGAGCAGTATGACCTTGGCAAATTCACCTTTGCCTTTGTCATGCTGAACATGTACCTTGCCTTTGCGCAGTTCCTGATCATATGGTCAGGCAATTTGCCGGAAGAGATTCCGTGGTACCTCAACCGCATCAACGGGCACTGGGGCATCATCTGCACGCTGGACTTCATGTTCCACTGGCTGATTCCCTTCTCCCTGCTGCTCTCAAAAGATATCAAGCGCAACAAGAAGCGACTCATCAAGGTATGCCAGTGGATGATTTTCGCCAAGGCCTTTGATCTCTTCTGGCTGGTTGAGCCGAACTTCAAGGACGCTGCACGCAACCTTCACTTCAGCTGGGGAATTCTCGAGTATGCTGCGGTGCCGGTGGCGATGACCGCTCTCTGGATGGCCTACTACTTTACGAATCTGACAACGCGTCCGCTGGTAGCGACGAACGATCCGCATCTGGCGGAGATTCTGGAGCCTGAACATGCACACGCATGATCCGAAAGAAACCAAAGTTGATGCCTCGCTAGGCTACGAAGGGTCCGACGTACGGGTCTCGGGCGTGGTGGTGTTCCTGACCGCCCTCGGCATCTTCGTCGTGGTGACCGCCTTTCTGTGCATTGGAATTGGCAAAGTCATCAACTCTCAACTTGCCAAGGCAGATGGGCCAACAACGAAGTGGAATCATCCGGTCGATGTCCGCAAGCTCGGCAACCTGGCTACTTCACCGGAGTTGCAGCAGCAGTTTGCCCAACTGGCAAACCGCTTCCCTACGCCGCGCCTGCAGACGGACGACGGCTACCAGGAAGTTGCCGACATGCACGCCAAGGAAGATTTGCTGCTCGAAAACTACAGCTATGTTGACCGAGGCAAGGGAACCGTACGGATTCCGATAGAACGGGCGATGGAACTGATCGCTGAGCGCGGACTGCCGGTCGTTCCAGCTACTCCTTCGACTGAAAAGACGCTGGCGGGAGCAGAGTTGCCGGTAGTGAAAGCGCCGCTGACCAATGGGTTTGCACGCACCGGGTATGAGCAGGAGCAGATGGCCAAGGCGGCTGCAAACAAGGCTGAGTAACCTCAAACACGGCAATTCAGGGCAGCAAGGACAAACAAGATGAAGCAGAATTCTACAAACCGATGGACGCGCACGGCAAAGGCTTTCGCTTATGCCAGCATCCTGGCGTGCGTGGGAACTGCCACGCTGGTGGCCCAGGTCGCAGCGACCGGTGAGAAGCAGATTGGGCCCACCAACGATAAGCCGCCCGCGATTCTGGACAAGGTTGGGATTACGCAGAACCTGAACCAGCAACTGCCGCTGGGGCTCAACTTTGTGGATGAAGCAGGCAAGTCAGTCCATCTGAGCGATTACTTTGGCAAACATCCGGCAATCCTGGCGCTGGTGTATTTTCAGTGCCCGATGCTGTGTTCAGAGGAGCTGAACGGGCTGACCTCTGCCCTGCGGATGGTGAAACTCACCCCGGGTAAAGATTTCGAAGTAGTCGTGGTGAGCATTGACGCAACGGAAGGGCCAGATCTGGCGGCAGCAAAGAAGCGCAGCTATGTGAATCGATATGGACACCCGGAGACGGCGGATGGGTGGCACTTCCTGACGGGCAAGCAGCCAGAGATTGACCAACTGACGAAAACAGTTGGTTTTGGTTATGTGAAGATTCCGGGGCCGGATGGAAAGCTGACGCAGTTTGCGCATGCAAGCGCCATCCAGATAGTGACGCCGGAAGGCAAGTTGGCGCAATACTACATGGGGGTGGAGTATTCGCCCAAGGATTTGAGGCTGGGCCTGGTGGAGGCCTCCGCCAACAAGATCGGTTCGCCGGTCGACAACATTTTGACGTATTGCTACCACTACGACCCAACAACCAACTCCCACAGCCTTATCGTTGCCCGCGTAGTGCAGTTAGGTGGGGCATTGATGGTGCTGGGGCTGGGCGGGTTCATGATTGTGATGTTTCGCCGGGACGCACAGTCGCCCAAGGTAGGTACGGCCGGAGCCGCTTCTGGAAATTCCAGGAGCGGGCAGGAACCCAAGAGGAACGGATAACGGTATATGGGATTGAGTCCAGTAATTTGGCAGTTTCTCGTAAAGTGGATGGTCAGCTTCGCGATCATTCCGCCAGAAGCTTCGCGGATTGCGCCGCAGGTAGACGCTCTGCTGGTGTTCATGACGCTGGTGAGCCTGGTTGGATTGACCCTTGTAGGTCTGTTGGTGACGGCGTTCTCGATCTTGTATCGGCGCGACCGCAACCCTGTGCCGACGCAGATCGAGGGCTCGACGCTGCTTGAGGCGACATGGACCATCATCCCGCTGGGCCTGTTCCTCATCATGTTTGTTTGGGGATCGGTGTTGTACTTCCGCATTTACACCCCTCCACCGAACGCCATGAACATCTATGTAGTGGGCAAACAGTGGATGTGGAAAGCCGAGCATCCGGGCGGACAGCATGAGATCAATTCACTGCATATTCCGATCGACAAGCCAATCCAGTTGACGCTGATTTCGCAGGATGTCTTCCACAGCTTCTCGATCCCGGCATTCCGGGTGAAGCGCGAGGCGATTCCCGGCCGATACACGACGGTATGGTTTGAGGCGACGACACCGGGTACCTATCACCTCTTCTGCACGCAGTATTGCGGAACGGCGCACTCGGCCATGATTGGCGACATCGTCGTGCAGACGCCGGAAGACTACAAGATGTGGCTGGCAGGCTCAACGAGCGGCGTCTCACTGGCGCAAAACGGCGAACGCCTCTTCAGCAGCCTGAGCTGCGGTGCATGCCATAATGGGCAGCCCGATGCGCGTGGTCCGAGCCTGGCGAACGTGTATGGTTCCAAGCTGACGCTGACAACCGGTTCGCCGGTGCTGGTGGATGAGGCTTATCTGCGACAGGCGATTCTCAATCCCTCCGCGCACATCACGCAGGGATATGCACCAATCATGCCGACCTACCAGGGCCAGATCAGCGAAGAAGGATTGATTTCGCTGGTGGAGTACATCAAGAATCTCAATTCGAATTACCGAGTGCAGCAAACACTGAACACCACGGAGCTTTTGCCAGAGCAACCCGACAAGGGAGCTGCCAAGGGAGCCGCTATGCAGGGGGTAGCAAAGCCATGAGTACGATTCTGAATCTTCCCGACCAGGCGACGGCCCGGGTACCCAAGCGCAATTATCTGACCAATGAAAACGGCATCATGAGCTGGTTGCTGACGGGCGACCACAAGCGAATCGCAATTCTGTATCTGATCTCGATTACGTTCTTCTTCTTCATCGGGGGAGCACTGGCGGGGTTGATCCGGCTTGAATTGCTGACGCCGCAGTCAGATCTGATGGCCAGCGATACGTACAACAAGATTTTCACCATGCATGGCGTGGTGATGATCTTCCTGTTCCTGGTGCCATCGGTCCCTGCGACACTCGGCAACTTCCTGATTCCGATCATGATCGGCGCCAAGGACCTGGCCTTCCCCAAGATCAACCTGCTCAGCTGGTACCTCTATTTGGCAGGCGGGGCGCTCACCTTGGGAGCCATGATTTCAGGTGGCGTTGACACGGGCTGGACGTTTACCACGCCAATGTCAACTCACTTCTCGAATACCAACGTGATCACGACTGGGTTGGCCATCTTCATTGCCGGATTCAGCTCAATCTTCACTGGCTTGAACTTCATCGTGACCCTGCACCGCATGCGCGCACCGGGCATGACGTGGTTCAAAATGCCTCTCTTCTGCTGGGCGCATTATGCAGCATCCATTCTGATGGTCCTCGGTACGCCGGTTCTGGCCATCACAATTGTGCTGGTTGCGCTGGAGCGGACTGTCGGCATCGGGGTGTTTGACCCGACCAAGGGCGGCGATCCGATCCTCTTCCAGCACTTGTTCTGGTTCTACTCGCATCCGGCGGTGTACATCATGATTTTGCCGGGCATGGGCGTTATCAGCGAGGTCATCTCGACGTTCAGCCGCAAGCGGGTATTTGGATATACGGCGGTGGCCTTCAGCTCGGTGGCGATTGCGGTTTTCGGCTTCTTCGTATGGGCTCACCACATGTTCATCATGGGTGTGTCGAACTACGCGGTGCTGGTGTTCAGCTTGCTGACCATGCTGGTTGCGGTGCCTTCGGCGATCAAAATCTTCAACTGGGCGTTCACGCTCTACAAGGGTTCGATTACCTTTGAAACGCCGATGCTGTATGCCTTCGGTTTCATGGGCCTCTTCACAATCGGCGGCTTGACTGGCGTCTTCCTGGGAACAGCTGGAACGGATATCCACCTGACCGAAACCTACTTCATCGTTGCGCACTTTCACTTTGTGATGGTGGGCGGCATGCTGATGGCATTCCTGTCAGGCATTCACTTCTGGTGGCCCAAGCTGACGGGGCGCATGTATCCGGAAAAGATTTCGCAGCTGGCAGCGGTGGTTACGTTCATCGGCTTCAACTTCACCTTCTTCCCACAGTTCCTGCTGGGCATGCTGGGCATGCCGCGCCGGTATGCCGCTTATCCGCAGGAGTTCCAGGTGCTCAACGTGTTTTCCACAGCAGGCGCCACGATTCTTGGCGTGGGCTATCTGCTGCCGATGATCTATTTGGTCTGGTCATTGAAATATGGCCAGATCGCCGGCAATAATCCGTGGCAGGCTACGGGTCTCGAGTGGCAGATCCAGTCGCCGCCCCTGACTGAAAACTTCACCACCATCCCGATTGTGACTCAGGATGTGTATGACTACGAGTGGCTGGAACGGCAGAAAGAGCACGAGGTGACGCATGTCGGATAGTCACGCGGTCGCAGTAGCAGAGCATGGGGCGCACGAACACCCCGCGCACCTGCGCCACCATTTTGTATCGCTCGAACAGCAGGATGAGACCGCAAGCTTTGGCATGTGGCTCTTTCTGCTGACAGAAATCATGTTCTTCGGTGGCCTTTTCACCGCTTACCTGATCTACCGGAACTGGTATTACCCTGCCTTTGTCTCCGCTTCGCATACGCTCTCGATCACGCTTGGCGCAATCAATACGCTGGTGCTGATCACGTCGAGCTTTACGATGGCCATGGGTGTGTGGTGTGCAGAGACGAAGAAGCAGAAGGGGCTGATCTGGTCACTGATAGCGACCATCGTCCTGGGCTTTGCCTTCCTCGGCATCAAGACGGTCGAGTACAAGGAAAAATTTGAAAAGCATCACGTACCGGGTAGCTCGTTCAGCATCCAGTCGTTCGTTCATCCGGTAGCTGAGGATGGCAAGGCGGCGGACAAGGCCTTGCCGGCAGATACGGCGGCGCGAACAGAAGTCTACTTCTCGCTGTACTTTGCCATGACCGGCATGCACGCAGTGCACATGATTGTGGGTATCGGCCTGCTGCTCATGATGCTGGTGCAAGCCATCCGGGGGGCCTATTCTCATGGGAATATCGCCTTTGTCGAAAATTTTGGGCTGTATTGGCATTTTGTTGATTTGGTGTGGATCTTCCTGTTCCCGTTGCTGTATCTCATCAGTCGGCACTGATGGCAGAGAACAGGGGATAGGGACCACCGGTTAAGGATTAGCCAATTGGCGTACCGAAGCGCTGGAGAGGATTAGGAAGATGTCAGAAAATCACGCGGAGGCCCACGAGGGCGAGCACTTTCACGAAGCCCATATTGTCAGCCCGAAGGTCTATTTTGTCATCTTCATGGCGCTGCTTGTGGGTACGGCTTTGACCATTGGAGCCTCCTATGTCGATATGGGGCCATGGAATCCAGTCATCGCCATCGCGATTGCGGTAACCAAGGCAACGCTGGTTGTGCTCTATTTCATGCACATCAAGTACAGCTCCAAGCTGATGAAGCTGACCGTGGGCGCGGGTGTTTTCACATTCCTCATTCTTGTAGGAATGTGCCTCTCGGACTATATCTCACGTGCATGGGGCCAGTGGTAAGCTAGTCACCTTCAGGACAAATCAAAGGGGCTGCCAGAAATGGCGGCCCCTTTGTTGCGTTCAGGGAAATCTGCCCAGACCTATCTACGCTTCTCCCAAACCTCTTCGTGGCGGTCGTCGCGGAGATGAATTGCATTCACCCGCCCCTGGGCGTCGCGATCAAAGGTCAGCCGTGTCAGCGAGCCTGAGGGATAGAAGAAAGTGCTGCTCGACTCAGCCATGATCTCATTGATATCTCCCTGGGCGTTCTTGATATAGACCTGATCACCCTGATGGAGGATGGTGGCAATCAGCACGTTGGAGCTGTCGTGATACTCGCCAACATACGTATCGAGGATGGCTGGGGGCAACTTGAGCGCGGGGGGATGGAGGGGGACGAGGAGTCGTTCGGCGAGCGGTGGGAGCTGCGCTACCTGACTCAAGCGATGCGACAGTAACCACCGAGGCAGCTCTGGTTCGTTATAGGCGCGGGACCAGGAATCGTGGTGGAGGCCCTGATATTCCCAGAGACGGATGTGGCCAGATTCTGCTTTGAAGGCCTCAAACATCAGGTCAGATTGGCGGGGAACGACGGTTGTATCTTCAGAGCCGTGGAAGAGCCAGATGGGGATGCGCCCGATGCGGTGGGCGTATTCAGCGGGAAGGCTGGTTGCAGATTGCCAGCGGTCGGGGGCGTAGCTCCAGAAGATGCCGGCAGAGGCGATGGCGATGGCTGCCCAGCGGTGCGGATAGAGCTTCGCGAGCTCCCAGGCACCGTAGCCGCCGAGGGAGAGCCCGGTAAGGTAGGTGCGGTCGGGGTCAGCGTGAAACTCTTTCACTTCCTGATCGAGGGAGGCGAGGGCGAGTTGGAGCATTTCAGGGTCAGTCCAGAAGTGGCGCAGGGAGCATTGCGGCATCACGACGATGAAAGGCCAGCGCTCGGGGTGGTCGCGCAGCTCCTGGGGGAGGCCGATCTGGGTTTGCCACATACCTTCAGAGCCGCGCTCGCCGCGCCCGTGGAGGAAGAGGATGATGGGCGGGGGTTCTGGCCCTCTTCCGGGAAACTTTGAGTTGCCGGTCGGCGCCTTTGGGTTAGCAAGCATCTCAGGAATAAAGACCTGGAACTTGTAGGTGGTTCCGGCGACGGTGACGGCGCGATTCAGAAAGCCCGTCTCCTGGCGAGGTGCAGAAGGGCGTGCCGCAGCGCCTGAACTGATTGAAGACGCAAAAATGGCGCAAATGATCACAGCCCTTGCGCCCAAACGATGGAACGATAGCATGCACTCCATCCAAACATACTTAGGTGTGATTGGGAAGTGCTTTAGGCAGCCCCAGAAGGCGGAAAGCGGGCTCCGAGCGGGTCAGACAGCTCGTAGTGAATGCCGACGTTCTCCCGGGTGGCGGCCAGATGCCCGCCTGCGAAAACATTCGAGTGCTGCCAGGTTTCAGTCGAGCCTGCATATCTTTGTGCGTTCGTCCACCATGATTCAATCTGCACCGCGCCTCTGTTTTCTGTGATGTCGTGGCTAAAGCTTGACTCTTGCCAGATTGTAACTTGCAAAGATTGAGGAGTGTCCTTATTCCTGACAGCATTGAGCTCCGAGAGACCCACATCTCAAAATCGAGATGTGGGGCACCCTCAATGGTTACTTTTCCAGATATGGGCCACCCGCCCCAGTATTTCGAGCCTTTTCCCTTTAGTCGCCAGATTCTAAACACGTTCCCGCAGAGTAACCCAAGGTTGCTCTACAGCACCCAATCTGGGGGAGACGTGTCCTACCCCTGCCCATGCGCAAGCATGGCGCTTTTCGCTCGCCGTGCCGATGTTGCCGGATGGAGCCACTGACGCAAGCCAGCCAGCCCAGCCGACGCCCGCCACGGCTCGACACTCACCCCCAGCACGGCCCCAGACGCGCCACAGGCCGCCCCGAAGAGCGGCCTGCGGGTAGGTCACGCACATCGCTTAATGGCCATCCGCTGCCTTTGTGCTTCCGGCTCGCTTAGTCGCAAAATCCTTCATTGATAGCTTGATCCGTCTTTCCTTGATGAAGTCAGAAGTCACGACAACCTCACCTTGCAAGTCGAACGGCGCATCGGATGCAGCATCCTTCTCGGCTTCAACGACCATAAAATCCTGGAGAAAATCCGGGTCCATGGCTGCTGCACCTACGTCTATCGAACCCTTGATAACCGTATTCCACGACGGGTCATTGTCCACCGAAATGTTCCACCCGATAGGGACGTTGGGCAGTAATGCGATCCTGCCCGAGCGAACATATATCTCGAACCCGACGATCCGCTCATTGTTGGCAAGATGCAGCGCCGGAATTGAGACAGACATGACTTGGCATTGGGCTTTCATACTGCTCAACAGAAGCAATGCCGCAAATACGCAAAATGCGAAAGCCTTCTTCTTTGATTTCCTATTCATTTGGCACCGTCACAGTCACAGCAACTCTATTGTGCGAATTGCCCGTCAAAGACCTCATTGCAGTAGGTGTTAAGTCGATGACGATATTGGGATCAGGACTTAGTGGACTCAGCGCTCGTCCATTCGCACCCCTTGCAAATGGACCAGTGTCATTGACCACAACTCTAATCGTCGTCGTGACCTGATGTCCATTCACGTCGGTGCTTGTGTAGGACACAACCACCGTCTGCCCATTCTTCGCCCTGTCCGGGGTCATCGCGGCAGCCATCTTGCTGCCGTCAAATTTGCCGCCGTATGCGAGTTTCGCCCCCGGAAGGTTGTACTCCGTAGCATCTCCGGTCAACTGCTTGGTCGTTGGCTGCTGTCCATTTTGTCCAGACGCAGGCGGCGGATTGTTTTGTGCAACTTCCGTATTGTTCTGCTGTTGGGCCTGGGACTGTTGGGGCGCTGGCGGGGCTGGAACATTCGTTTTGGCCCTAATTTCATCTTCGAGTCTGCAAAGCCCTGCCATTCGCTGGAAGCAATGCCCATCCACATCGACATGGATGATCGGGTTGTTCCCAACATAGGCATAGAGGTTCAGCGTTTGCGGGTCGTCCATTTTGGCGTAGGGAACGGGCTCAACCTTGGCGCTCCAGTCGGGGGAGAGGAAGCGGCCCGTCGGCGCGTTGTAGTAGCGGGCAAAGAAGTAGTCGTTGCCGGATTCGCTGTCGCGTTCCTTTTGCGTGAAGTGGTGTTCGGTGGCGTCGCTGAGAAACCCAGGTCCCATGGGCGGGACCTGGGGCTTCCAGGGTGATGGAACGCGATCGCTCACGTGGCTATTTGTTCTGGCTGACGACGGAAAAGACGACGCCCTGGGGATCGACAGCGGTGGCAATCCAGCCGCCGCCGGGGACCTGGGAGGGGCCGTTGATGAGGGAGCCGCCCGCTGCTGTGGTGCGTTCAATGGCGGCGGAGGTGCTGTCGACGTTGAAATAAAAGCCCCAGTAGGGGCGGTCGATGGCTGGGGGTTTGGTCATGATGCCGCCTGCGCCCATGGGCTTGTTGTCGCCCTCGTCAAAGAGGCGGTAGGTGCCCATGGCGCCCATGTCCATGTCGGAGAGTTTGGTCCAGCCGAAGAGGGTGGAGTAGAAGGTCCATGCGGATTCGAGGTCGGTGGCGTAGAGCTCGTTCCAGCCGATGGTGCCGGGAGTTGGAGGCTGAGGCGGATTGGCAGGGGACTGCATGGCGGGGTCCGAAGTGAAGACGATGAAGGCGGCGCCCTGTGGATCGGAGCAAACGGCGAAGCGCAGCATACCGGGGACGTCGGTTGGGCCTTTCCAGAGCTTGCCGCCTGCCTCTTCAATCTTGACGACGTGGGCATCGACATCATCGACGCTGATGTAGCCGATCCAGAAGGAAGGCGCACCCGGAGGCCCAGTCAACATGCCGGCAACGCCGTAGCCGTCAACATTGAATGTGGTGTAGGGCATGTCACCGCCGCCAACCTGGGATGTGGTCCAGCCGATGACCTTGGTATAGAAGGCTTCAGAGGCAGCGGTGTCGGGGGTCATGAGTTCGTACCAGCCGAATTTACCTTTTGGGGTGTACATAGGGATTCTCCAGTTTTTGATGTAATGGAAGTCGCGGGGAGGCGATGGTGACTCGGGTTCCTTCATATCAATATGCGAGGAGCAAGTCAAACCAATATTGAGGGAATCGGGATGAGTCTTTGAAACGGGCTCATTTCTCGCGAAAATCGACGCAGACTGGCCCGATTTGTCGGGCTGCGGTGTCTATAAGGTAGGCTGCCTTTGTGGTTGAACGGGGCGCTTTGGGGGAGGGTGTATGCGGGGAATTCTGACAGGGACGGTTGTTTTGGCTTTGATTGGATTGAGTTTGGCGGTGAAGGCTCAGGAGCCTGCGGCGACCAGGCTGACGATTTATAACGAAGACTTTGCGGTGGCTCGGACGACAGTGCCGCTCACGCTGAAGCCGGGCGTGAACGAGGTGACGACGACGAGCGTGACGAGCCAGCTCGAACCGGATTCCGTGGTGCTGCGGGACCCGGAGAGCCATAACCCGATTCAGGTGCTGGAGCAGAATTATGACTCGGCGGTGGTGACGCAGGGTTGGCTGCTGGAGAAGTATGAGGGGCGGATGATTGACTTCCAACTGCCGGCGCCAGCTGCGGGCGGGGTGGGGCAGACGATTCAGGGGAAGATTGTGCGGGCTGGTAGCGACCCGCTGATTGAGGTGGTCGGGAAGCTGCAGTTTCAGTTGCCGGGGGTGCCGCTGTTTCCGGCTGCTACTGACGGGTTGACGCTGAAGCCGACGCTGCGGTGGAGGATTGATGCGCGGAAGGCGGCGAGTTTTCCGGCGGAACTGGACTACATTACGCATGGGATGAAGTGGCAGGCGACGTATAACGTGCTGATTCCGGCTACCGAAGATACGACGGGGCCGGAGAAGGCAGATGTGCTGGGGTGGGTGACGATTGAGAACCATACGGGGACGGAGTTTCCCGAGGCGACGATCCAGCTGATGGCTGGGGAGGTGGCGAAGATCAAGCAGGTTCGGCAGTTTGACCGAGTTGAGCTAGCCGCAAAAGTCTATGCGCCCATGGCAATGGCACCGCCACCGCAGGTGACGCAGAAGGCTTTTGACGAGTTTCATTTGTATGACCTGCACCGGACGGTGGCGCTCAAAAATGGGGAGACGAAGCAGGTGCAGTTTCTTGAGGCGACGGGGGTCACGGTACAGCGGCGGTTTGAGCTGGACAACCAGAGCGGCTATGACGAGGCCAATCCGGGGAACGCGGCGGTGGTTGAAAAGATCAAAAACTCCGAGGCGAACCACCTGGGGATGCCGATTCCGGCGGGGCGGCTGCGGGTGTATCGGCGGGATACGGACGGGCAGGTGCAGTTTGTGGGCGAGAGCATGATTGAGCACACGCCAGCGGAGCAGGAGATCAACGTCGTCACCGGCAAGGCCTTTGACGTAACGGGCAAGCGGCGGCAGACGGAGTCTCATTCCAGTTCGCACTCGTCGGATGAGTCCTATGAAATCAAGCTGGCAAACCAAAAGGCGCAGGCGGTGACGGTGCACGTGATGGAGCACCTGAACCAGCAGAACTGGAAGATCACGGCGCGGTCTGGAGACTTCACCAAGAAGGATGCAAACACGGTTGATTTTGCGGTTGTGGTGCCGGCGAAGGGGGAGGCGGTGCTGACGTATTCAGTGCACTACAGCTGGTAGAAATTCAATTCTCCAGTTCGGCGCGAAGGTTGGCCATGGTGGTGAGGTAGAAGTGTAGGTTGTGGATGCTGTTGAGGGTGCCGCCGAGGGGTTCTGTGGTTTGGGCGAGGTGGCGCAGGTAGGCGCGGCTGTAGCGGGAGCAGGTGGGGCAGGTGCAGTTGGGGTCGAGGGGATTGGGATCATTGGCGAACTGGCGGTTTTTGATGTTGACGCGACCCTCTGAGGTGAACAAAAGGCCGTGGCGGGCGGCGCGGGTGGGGATGACGCAATCCATCATGTCGACGCCCATGCGGGCGTACTCGACAATTTCGTCGGGGAAGCCGACGCCCATGACGTAGCGGGGCTTGTCGGGGGGCAGCAGGGGGATGACTTCTGCGATGACCTCGCGGGTGAGTTCGCGGGGCTCGCCGACGGAGAGGCCGCCGATGGCATAGCCATCAAAGTCCATCTCTACCAGCCGCTCGGCGGATTCGCGGCGGAGGTGCATGTGCATTCCGCCCTGGACGATACCGAAGAGGGACTGGCTGGCGGGGGAGCCGTCGTCGTTGATGGCGTTGGTCAGATTGGGGTCACCGTGCCAGGGGACCTTGTGCTGGTTTTCGCGGAAGTGCTTGAGGGAGCGGGCGGCCCAGAGCATGGTGTAGTAGAGGCTCTGGGCAGCGCGGGCCTCGTCGGCGGGGTACTCGGTGCACTCGTCAAAGGCCATGCAGATGTCTGCGCCGAGGGCGATCTGGACGTTCATGGAGTGCTCGGGCGAAAACATATGGCTGGAGCCGTCGAGGTGGGAGCGGAAGCGAACGCCCTCTTCGGTGAGCTTGCGGAGCTTGGAGAGCGAAAAGACCTGAAACCCGCCGGAGTCGGTGAGCAGGGCGCGGGGCCAGGAGATGAACTTGTGCAGGCCTCCGAGCGAGGCGATGAGCTCGTGACCGGGGCGGAGGTAGAGGTGGTAGGTGTTGCCGAGGATGATCTGGGCGCCGTCTGGCCCTAACTCTTCGAGGATGCTTTGGGGCACAGCTTTGACAGTGCCCTGGGTGCCGACGGGCATGAAGACCGGGGTTTCGACGGTCTGATGGGGCAGGTGGAGGCGGGCGCGGCGGATGCCTGACGGGTGGGTCGAGATGAGCGAAAACTTGAAGGGCACGATTTGATTCTATCGGGTTTGTGGTTTGGGTTGATTGGGGCGAGGCTTGATGGCGGATTCATGATGAATGGCGTGATTCTGGACTATACTTTCTGCAATTTCGAGGAGGGTGCTATGGCGCGCACGAAAGAGTTTGATCCGGAAGTAGCGGTGCAGGCTGCGGTGGGAGTTTTTTGGCAGCAGGGGTATGAGCGGGCTTCACTGGACGAGCTGATGGGGGCAATGGGCATTGCGCGGCAGAGCCTCTATGACACGTTTGGCGACAAGCGGAAGTTGTATCTGCGCGCGCTGCGGCGGTACCGGGATGACAAGCTGGAAGTGACGAAGAAGATGTTTGCCGAGGGGCGGCCGGTGAAGAAGTGTTTCCGCGAACTGCTGGATGGGTTTGCGAAAGAGAGCAAGGAAGAGCTTTCGCGGGGATGCCTGCTGCTGAACGCAAATATCGAACGGGCGCAGGGGGACGAAGAGGTTGCGGAGCTGCTGGAGGGGAACCAGAAAGCGGTGGAGATGATCTATCGCGAGGCGCTGGAGCGAGCGCAGAAGGCGGGCGAGCTGGGAAAGAAGAAGGACCCGGCGGCGCTGGCGCGGTTCTATGTGGCGACGGTGCAGGGGATGCATGCGATGGGCCGGGTGGTGCCGAAACACAAGCCTCTGGCGGCTGTGGCTGCAATTGCGCTGGAGGCGCTGGAATAGGGCTGGGGAGTGGCCGTTGGCCCAATTAGTAGACACAATATTTTTATGGACCAGTAAATCCAGAATCTAATGGATGGGTGTTTATCATCCCACCCTGGCCGGAAACACAAGAACCCGGCGAGGGTGGGGCACCGAGATTTCTTCAATAACCCTCAGACGACGACAGGTTAGCCGACGACGGAGCGGATTTTTGCTTCGATCATGCTGCATGGGACGAAGATGGGTTTTTCGGTGCAGTGGATGGTGAGGGATTCCGAGGGCTGGTCGTAGTTCCATGTGAAGTCGAGGCCCTGGTATGTGGTCCGGCCGCTCTCGCCGGTGAGGGCGAGGCCCTGGGATTGGGCATTGACGAGAAGCGCGGCGTACTTTTCTTGAGTGATGCCGGTGAAGGTCATCGGTGCACAGTTAGACATGTTGAAAACTCCTTCACTTATGACCGTAGCAAAATGGGGGTTAATTGTCGGCAAACGGGGAGAGAGAAAGTTTTCGGGGTCAGATCAGAGCCAATTTCTGTCTCCCAGGTCCGAAGATCCGGGCATTGGCCACCCAGATTAGAAACGAGATGCAACGAGCGCGACGGTGGCGATGAGCGGGACGACGAGCCAGGCGGGGGCCTTGGCGAGGACAAGCAGCCCGAGTGCGGCGAGTGCGAGCGCGATATCGATGGGTGTGTGGAGCGTGGCGGTGCAGAGGGGCTGGATGAGCGCGGCGAGGAGGATGCCGACGACGGATGCGTTGACGGCGCGGAGTGCGGCGCGGACAAGGGGATTGGCGCGGAGTCGGGACCAGTAGGGCAGGACGGCGGTGACGGCGAGCAGGCCGGGGAGGAAGAGTGCGAGGAGGGCGATGGTTCCGTAGAACAGGGGGCTGGGCGAGGGGCGGATGGCGCTGCCGAGGTAAGCGGCGAGTGCGAAGACGGGGCCGGGGAGTGCCTGCGCCGCTCCGTAGCCGGCGAGGAAGGTGGACTGGGGGAGCCAGCCGGGGGCGACGACTGTCGATTCGAGCAGGGGCAGCACGACGTGGCCGCCGCCGAAAACCAGGGCTCCGGAACGGTAAAAGGCGGCTGCCAGCGATAGCGGGGAGAGGCCGAAAGTGGGGATGAGGGAGGCCGCGAGGAGCAGTACGAAGAGAATGCCGGCGGTGAGTCCGATGGATTTGGAGAGCTGAATCGTGAGAACTTCGGCGCTGGCCTGGGGGTGATTTCGAAAGAAGATGAGGCCCATCGCGGCGGCGGCAGCGAGGACGCCGAGGGTGGAGAACTGCCCGGGAAACAGTAGCAGGAGGAATGCGGCGGCGGCGGCGATGAGGATGCGTTCGAGGTCGGGGGCGAGAGACCGCTGCATGGTGAGCACGGCCTGGGCGACGACGGCCACGGCAACGAGCGAAAGTCCGTGGAGAAGCGCGAGAGCAACGGGCCCGCTGAGGGCGGCGTGAGTTGCCGCAAAGCCAAGCATCAACAGGGCTGAAGGCAGCGTGAATCCGGCGAACGCGGCGAGGCCGCCGGGCAAGCCTCCGCGGAGAATGCCGAGGGCGAAGGCGACCTGGGAGCTGGCGGGGCCGGGCAGGGATTGAGCGAGGGCGATGAGTTCAGCGAGGGTTTCCTGCGAGCACCAGCGGCGGCGGGCGACGAACTCTTTCTGGTAGTAGCCGAGGTGGGCGATGGGCCCGCCAAAGCTGGTGCAGCCGAGGCGCAGGAATGCGAAGAAGACTTCAAGGAGAGGGTGCGGGGCGCGAGGTTTGGTGTGAGACTTCATGATGCCGCGTATGCAGGGTAGCTCATCGGCGCGGGCGCTGTTTGGCAGAGATCGATTTGACGATTGTTTCGCTTGACCCAGTTGCCGGCAAGGGAACTTTGGCCTGCGCGATGGCAGCAGCAATGAGCGCCCGAACGGCCGGCTCAGAGAGGGTAGCTGGGCTGGGCAGGCGGATGAATCGATTCTGGCTGCCTTCGCCCTGGAGCAGGTGTTCAGGGTCGGGGAGGGTGGCACCGTAGTAGAAGCTGAGGCCGCAGCCCTTGGAATTTGCCGTGAGAGAGGCGATGCAATCGGAAGCGCGGGGGGCGGAGCAGAAGCCGAAGACGAGGAAGTTGTAGTTGTCGTAGACGAGTTCGCTGGCGGTGGGAAGCAGTTTCCGGAGTTCCGTCCGAAGGCTGGTTATCAACTGCTGCATTTCCGGGGTGAATTTTGCGAGGAAGGCTGCGATCTGCTCCTCGGCCGGAACTGGGGCCGGAACTGGGGCCGGGCCAGCAGCGGAAGTTGACCTCATCATGCGGGGCTCCTGTGTGGCGACGATAGCACTGGTTTGGCCCCGATGACCAGATGCAGGACGAGGCAAGTAGAGGTCGGTTATAGTGAATCGTTCGCTGGAGGGGGTTCGATGATGGTTCAAAAGTGCCTGGGGTTGATTGCGATTGGATTGGTGGCTTCTGTGGGTTGTCTGGCGCAGTCGGGCGGCCGTTTGCTGGTGGTGGAAAAGGGCGCTCAGTCGCTGGGAGTAGTGGATGCGGCTGCGGGCAAGACAGAGGTTTCGATTTCGGAAGGGGCACTGCCGGGCAAGGATACCGGGCATGAAGTGGCTGCTTCGCGGAACGGGAAGCTGGCGTATGTGCCGATTTACGGGGATTCGGGTGTAGGCAGTCCGGGTACTGATGGGCACATGATGGTGGTCATTGATCTGGCAACGCAGAAGGTAGTCAACACGGTGGATTTTGGTCATCCGGTGCGGCCACATCTGCCGGTGCTGGGGCCGCCGGTGGCGGGCCACCCGGATGGGCTGCTGTATGTGACCACTGAGCTGGACAAGACGGTGACGGTGATCGACCCGAAGACCATGAAGATGATCGGAACGGTTCCGACGGGTTCAGTGCAGAGCCACATGCTGGTGGTTTCGCATGATGGCAAGCGTGGGTACACGGCCAATGTGAAGCCGGGGACGGTTTCAGTGCTGGACCTGGTAGGGCGCAAGACGGTGACTGTGATCCCGGTTTCGGGGATGACGCAGCGCATTTCGATTTCAAAGGACGACCGCTGGGTATTTACCAGCGACCAGACCAAGCCGGAGCTGGTGGTGATTGATACGAAGACCAATTCGATCAGCCGCCGGGTCACGCTGCCGGGCCTGGGCTATGGGACGGCCTCGACGGTGGATGGACGCTGGCTGCTGGTGGCCTTGGATGCTGCGGACAAGGTTGCGGTCGTCGATCTCAAGACCTGGACGGTGGCACGGACGGTGGATGGCCTGGATGCGCCTCAGGCGGTGGTGATGAGCCCGGACGGGAAAGCGGCGTATGTTTCATGCCAAAAGAGCGGGCGCGTGGCAGAGATTGCGCTCACGGGGGAACCAGCTGGCTGGACTGTGAAGCAGATGATTCCGGTGGGTAAAGGTGCGGACGGGATGATCTGGGCTGGGATTCGATAAGCTCCCCTGTAACCGTGGGGGGCCTCGGGCACTCTCACCTGTTATGTGGAATCTGAGTTTAACGAGTGGGGTGGTGCTGGCTTGTGTGGCGGTCGGCATTGGTCCTTTGGGCCTTCTGTTGCAGCCAAAGGCGGTCGGTGCCGTGAGTGAAGCTGGGCCGCCCGTTCCTGTATTAGTGGAGTTATTTACTTCCGAGGGCTGCTCCAGTTGCCCTCCTGCCGATGCTTTGCTGGCGAGGCTGGATGCGACGCAGCCAGTGGCCGGGGCGCGTGTGATCGTGCTCAGCGAACATGTGACGTACTGGAATCATCTGGGTTGGCGGGACCCGTTTTCACTGGATGCAATGACGGAGCGTCAGCAGAAGTATGCATCGCGGTTTGGGCTCGGCGAGGTGTACACGCCGCAGGTGGTTGTCGATGGCGCGGCAGAATTGGTGGGCAGCGATGCGCGGGGGCTGGAACGGGCTATCGCAAAATCTGCCGCAAGCGCCAAGGCGGAGCTGAGTATCGAGTCTGTCGAGGTAGCGGATGGAGAAATTCGCTTTGCGCTGGGCGGTCGACTTGCATCGGGCTCAGCGTTAGTGACAGTGGTAGCGGAGGACGCTGTTGAGTCTTCTGTGCTGCGCGGAGAGAATTCCGGGCGGACATTGAAACATGTGGCGGTGGTTCGCCGGATGGAGACGCTGCCAGCGGGGTCAGCTGACGGGCGGAGGCTGGCGATGAAGTTGCCGGGTGAGGCTCATGGGCCATTGCGGCTGGTGGTGTTTGGGGTTGAGGCCAGAAGCGGGCGGGTGATGGCGGTGGCAGAGAAGCCGATTCCCCGCTAAGCAGGGGTGCGAAGTCAAATCGAAGTGACAGAAATCCCCAACTCCGGGGCGGCTGGGCGCGCCTTTTGAACCCGATTGGGGCTAGAATTCTTGTATGACAGATCGTTTACAGAAAGAGTTTTCCCGTTCGCTGGCCTTGGCTGATCCTGAGGTGGCGGCTGCCATTGACCATGAAGCGCTGCGCCAGCACGAAGGGCTGGAGATGATTGCCAGCGAAAACTTCGTCTCGGAAGCGGTGCTTGAGGCGGCGGGTTCAGTATTTACGAACAAGTATGCCGAAGGATATCCGGGGAGACGCTACTACGGCGGCTGCGAGTATGCCGACGTGGTGGAGAACCTGGCGCGGGACCGGGCCAAGCAGCTTTTCGGGGCGGAGCATGCGAATGTGCAGCCGCACTCTGGCTCGCAGGCCAACGCGGCGGCGTACATGGCGGTGCTGGAGCACGGGGACACGATTCTGGGTCTGGACCTGGCGCATGGCGGCCATTTGACGCACGGCCACAAGCTGAGCTTCAGCGGCAAGCAGTTCCGGCCAACGTTCTATACGGTGCGCAAAGATACCGAGATGATCGACTACGACGAGTTGGAGTCGATTGCGGTGCGTGAACAGCCCAAGGTGATTATCGGCGGCGCGAGCGCGTATTCGCGTATCTGGGAATTTGGCCGGATGCGGGAGATTGCAGACAAGGTCGGCGCGAAGCTGATGATTGATATGGCGCATATTGCCGGCCTGGTGGCGGGTGGTGCGCATCCCTCGCCGGTGCCGCACGCGCAGATTGTGACGACGACGACCCACAAGACGCTGCGCGGGCCGCGTGCCGGGCTGATTCTCTGCGAACAGCCGCTGGCGGCGGCGATTGACCGCGCTGTATTCCCAGGGCAGCAGGGTGGCCCGCTGGTACACATTGTGGCGGCCAAGGCCGTTGCCTTCAAAGAGGCGCTGGAGCCGAGCTTTGCGGATTACGCCGCGCAGGTGGTGGCCAATGCGCAGGCGCTGGCGGCGGGTTTGCAGGCTGGCGGCTGGCGGATTATTTCGGGCGGCACCGACAACCACGTGATGCTGGTGGACGTGTTTGTGCGCGGGATCCTCGGATCTGAGGCTGAACTGGCCCTCGGCAAGGCGGGGATTACGGTGAACAAGAACGCGATTCCGTATGACACCAATCCGCCGCTGAAGCCATCGGGCATTCGCGTGGGTACGCCGGCTTTGACGACGCGCGGGATGAAGGAGCCGGAGATGCGGCAGATTGCCGCGTGGATCGGGCAGGCGCTGGAGAGCCGAGCGGATGATGCGGTGCTGGGGCAGATTCGCGGAGAAGTGGCAGAGATGGCGAACCGGTTCCCGCTGTATGCATGGCGGCGCGAGGCGGTTGCGGTCGGGGTGTAGTTGACTCCCACCCTTTGCGCAGAGAACGCGCCAAGGATGGGGCACCCGGAATGACTTTCTGCTTAGACAAAGGCCTTTCCCTGCGGGGAGAGGCTTTTGCTGTTTGCGGCGATATACAGGGCTGGTGAGTGGAATGTAGGATGGGCCTGCTCTGCATATTCTCCCTGAGGTTTCACGATGAAGCTGGTAATGCGCGCGTTTGCCGTTTTGGTGGTCGCTTTCTCATCTGCTGGTATTGCTCTTGCACAGACGGCCGTGGCTGCGCCGATCGTGTTGACGGGGGCAGACAGGCGCCCGGCGATGTCGCTGGATGGGGATTGGCATGTTATCCCTGACCCGTATCAGACAGGGCTGTACGACTTTCACAAGCATGAGATCAAGCGCGGCTGGTTTGTGAATGAGAAGGCGAAGGCGGGAGATACCGGGCCGATTGATTATGACTTTGCCAGGTCGCCGACGATCAAGGTGCCGGGAGACTGGAATACGCAGCGGCCGGAGTTTTTCTATTACGAAGGGCTGATGTGGTACGAGAAGGATTTCAGTTATGAGGCCAAGCCGCATAGCAAGGTTTTCCTGCATGTGGGCGCGGCGAACTATAAGTCAATCTTCTGGGTGAATGGGACAAAGGTCTGCGAGCACGAGGGCGGATTTACCGCGTTCAACTGCGAAGTGACTCAGGCGCTGAGGGCGGGGGATAACTTCGTGGTGGCGGTGGTGGATAACACGCGGCACGAGGACAGCGTGCCGACGACGCAGACGGATTGGTGGAATTATGGCGGGTTGACGCGGTCGGTTTCGTTGATTGAGGTGCCGGAGACGTTTATTGATCAGTATGATTTGCATTTGAGCAAGACTGAGCCAGGGGTGATTGAGGGGTGGGTGCATGTCAGTGGGTCAAGTCTTAGCCATGTCACGATTGCGATTCCGGAGATGAACGTCGAAGGCAGCGTCGGCGTTGGGATCGCGGCCGAGGGGCCAGCGGTGAAAGAGTCTCGGGTTTCCATACATATAAATGTGCCGGGCCTAAAGCTGTGGTCGCCTGAGTCACCCAAGCTATACAAGGTAAAGATCGCTGCCGGTTTGGACAAGTCAGAAGATTCCGTTGAAGATGAGATCGGCTTCCGCACCGTTGAAGTCAAGAGTGACGAGATACTGCTGAACGGCAAGCCAGTCTTCCTGCGCGGGGTCTGCATTCATGCTGAGGCGCCTTACCGGACGGGGCGCGCGAATACCGACAAGGACGCCGAAACTCTGCTGGGCTGGGCCAAGGAGATGGGTGCGAATTTTGTGCGGCTGGCGCACTATCCTCATGACGAAACGATGCTGCGCGCGGCCGACCGGATGGGCCTGCTGGTGTGGAGCGAGAATCCTGTCTACTGGGCGGTGCAGTTTGAGAAGCCCGAGGTCTATGCCAAGGCCGAGCAGCAGTTACAGGAAGAGATTGGCACGAGCCGCAACCATGCGGCCATCATCCTGTGGTCGATGGCCAACGAGACGCCGATCAACGATGCGCGCAACAAGTTTCTCTCTTCGCTGGCCGCCCGGGCACGCGAGCTGGACCCGACGCGGCTGATTACGGCGGCGCTACTGGTGCATACCGAGGCCAACGGCGCGCGATCGACTAAAGTCGTCGATGACCCGCTGGGGCAGTATCTCGACGTCATTGGGACCAACGAATACATCGGCTGGTACGAGCAGCACCCTGAGACGGCGGACGTGACGGACTGGAAGATTGCCTATCAAAAGCCGCTGATCATGAGCGAGTTTGGCGGCGACGCGAAGGCCGGGCTGCATGGCGGCGACAATGACCGCTGGACGGAGGAGTACCAGGCGAATATCTTCAGGCATCAGCTGGGCATGCTCAACCGCATCGGGCAACTGCGCGGGATGAGCCCCTGGATTCTGATGGATTTTCGCTCGCCGCGGCGGGTGCTGCCGGGGGTGCAGGATAACTTCAACCGCAAGGGGCTGATCAGCGACCAGGGGGAGAAGAAGAAGGCTTTCTTCGTCTTGCAGAAGGCGTACACGGATAAGACGGTGGGCAAGGCGGATTGAGTTTGGAGTTAGGATAGGAGCATGAGGCCTTCGGAAGCATTGCCGATTCATCGGGAAAGGATTCGCCAGCTAGTGCTTGAGGCTGGGATGACGAATCCGCGTGTGTTTGGGTCGGTGGTGCGGGGCGAGGATAACGAGGAGAGCGATTTGGATATTCTCGTGGACCCTGGTCCAAGGACGAGTTTATTCGACTTGGCTGGCTTGCAAATTGAAATCGAAACCATTTTGGGTGTTCGTGTCGATCTGCTTACGCCTGGATGTTTGCACTCCCGCTTCAGGGATAAGGTCCTAAGCGAGGTCAAGCCAGTATGAGCGAACCAACCGAATTGGAGGAGCCGCAAAGCGTCAAACTTCCTGATCTGCTATACCACTACACGGACCAGGTCGGGCTACTTGGAATTCTAGAGAAAAAAGCAATTTGGGCGACCCATGTGCGCTACCTAAATGACGCAACAGAATGGATTCGTGGACTAGAAATTTACCGTCAATGCATAGAGGAAGCTGTGGATAAAGGCGAGGTGGAGCGAACCGTTCACCTGCTATATCCCAATATTCGAGAGTCTTTAGTCTTAGAAGCGTCTCAGGCATTACGGACTTTTCTTCAGCAATTAACGGACCCTCTCGACGACGTGCATTGTTTCGTCACATCCTTTTGCGAGCCGAGAGTCAATAAATTCAATTCCAATGAGTGGGTCGGTGATGATCTGAGCCAGTGGAGGGGCTACTCAGGCGGTTCGGGCGGATTTGCAATCGGGTTCGACCCGAGCATTTTCGTGCGGAGAATTGGATCTATGGGTGGTTCTCCAGACGGTGGCCCTTTGTTTGGGGCTTGTATCTACGACGAGAATATTCAAAGATCCGCCTACAAGGAGATTGTTTCGGAGCTTCTCAAGCTGGAAGTGGACTTTGAACTTAAAGTCTCGCAAGAACTTTCAGACGAATCCGAGCATCTCGAGACTTATTCGAGTGAGAAGCTAAGAATTATTGGAAAGCTTGTTGCTACTATCGCACGAACCAAAGATTCAGGTTTCGAAAGCGAACGTGAATGGCGATTGGTTCGCCTTCAAACTAAAGAACACACTAGTGTCTCTTTCAGGAATGGTAAGTCAAGCATTATCCCTTACCTCCCCATACCCTTGACGCACGAAATTGAAGAGCTCTCTATCATTAAGCGCGTCGTTGTTGGACCCTCCCCAAGGGCTAGGGATACGGAACAAGCATTGAAGATGCTGTTCCAAAACCGTCGAGGGTGTGAAGGAATCGAAGTTCTTCGTTCCATGGTTCCTTACCGCGATTGGTGAAAGTGATTTCGCGTAGAATGGAAGCAGCAAGGGAGCTGGGCGGTCGCTGCTGGGCACTGGGCTGAGAGGTCTTGTTGTTCAGGGGAGGAAAGTCCGAACTCCGCAGGGCAGTGTGCCGGATAACGTCCGGGACGTGAGCTTCAAGGCTTACGGACGGCCAGTGCCACAGAGAAGATACCGCCTCGGTTACCTGGGCTTTCGCAAGAGAGCGCAGCCACCCGTTGGGAGCATGCTCCTGGCGCGCCGGGGTAAGGGTGAAAAGGTGCGGTAAGAGCGCACCGCTGCTGTTGTAAAGCAGCAGGCAGGGTAAACCCCACACGGAGCAAGACCAAATAGGGAGGGACTCGCAAAGCCGAAGAACCCGGCTGCGGGGCGCATCGGCTCGATGCGCGACAGGCGGTTTGAGCAATTGCCGAAACCTCCGGGTAGGTTGCTGATGAGCGTTCGCGGTAACGCGACGCCTAGAGGAATGACCGCACACGACAGAATTCGGCTTACAGGCTCTTTTGCTGAAATGACGGCCCTGTCTGGGAAACCAGGCGGGGCCGGCCTGATTTTGGGCTTCCTCAGAGCCCCGGCGCGGATAAGAGCAAAGACTCGACACGCATGATGGCAATGCCCTGAAACGGGTGCATGCGGAGCAGGACTTTGTCTCCGGTGACGATGCAATCGGCGATACCCGCCACGGCGCATTCGAGCACGCGGTTGTCGTCTGGATCAGGGCAGTCTGTCAGTGAGAAGGCTGGCTCAATAACCACCGCTGCGTCCCAGAGGGGACCGCAGGCAAGTGTGATTACTCTGTTCTCCCAGAGGAACCTCTCTGCGAGGATGCGTTCCGTCTCGCGGCGGAGTGGAGGGGAGGTGAGCATGATGAATGCTCCCGCTTCGGCGAGTTTGAGGACTTCAAGGGGCTTACCGCCGAAGAGCAATGCCGAAATGATCACATTTGTATCAAGGACGACCCGCATGGGTGCCTGCTGTCACATCTGAGTTTTCATGCACCGCTGCCTTTGCGTTTCGAAAGCTTCTGACCAGGTCGACCACGTCTTCCTCATTGCGGACACCGGCCTGGAGCGCGGACGCTGCGCCGAGTTCGGCGAGGCTTGCCCAGCGTCCCTGCTGCAGTTGATGGCGCTGATAGCGGCGCAGGGCTTCGCGCACGAGTTCGCTCATGGTGCGGTTTTCCTGACGGGCCAGCTCCTGGGTTGCCAGCAACATTGGCTCGGGCAGCGTGATGGAAAGAACCCTGGTAGTTCGCATCGAGCACCTCTCGATATGATTTTATCGTACTTAATCATATTCAAAGAGAGAGAAATGGGAAGGCCTGCTGGCGTCGCAGGCCGTCATCGTAGGATGGAGAAATGTTGCGAGTGAAGTTGTTGGCTGAGGGAGCCCGTGCGCCGGAAGTCGCGCATCCGGGTGAGGATCTGGGGTATGACGTGTTTGCGCTGGAGGCGGTGGAGCTTTGGGCTCGGGCTGCGGTGCGAGTGCGGACAGGAATCGCCGTCGAGGCGCGGCATCCCGAAACCAGAGCAGCTCTGGGGCTGCTGGTGCGGGACCGCTCATCGATGGCATCGCGCGGCGTGGCGGTAACGGGCGGGGTGATTGACGCCGGGTATCGCGGGGAGATTCAGATCCTGCTGACCAACCTGACCGATACGGCGATCCGCATCGAGGCGGGGGACAAGATCGCGCAGATGATTCCGGTGCCGGTGCTGACAGGGGTGGTTACAATCGTAGATTCCCTGGCTGACTCGACGCGCGCTGAGAAGGGTTTTGGGAGCTCGGGGAGATAGACGCGGGAGTAGGAAATAGAAAGGCCAGGAGGATGATGTCCTCCTGGCCTTTGTTGTGTGTGTTCGACAGCTTAATTTTTGCCGAGGCCGTCGTTCTGGTGGTAGTTGGGATAGGGCGGGATGGCGAGGGTCGGGACGGGGTGGGCCTTCAGGTCTTCGAGGACGAGGTTGACGCCGGTCTCGAGTTGAAGGTCGTGACCTGCCGCGATGTCTTTGGGGGTCTCTTCGACGGCGATGTCTGGGGTGATGCCATGGTTTTCTACTTCCCAATCGCCGTTGATGCCGTAAATGGCGTAGCGAGGCGCAGTGACACTGCCGCCGTCCAGCAGAGGCGGAAAGCCTCCGATGCCGACCAGGCCGCCCCAGGTGCGGGTTCCGATGAGCTTGCCGATGCCCGCTTTGCGGAAGTACCAGGGCATGGCGTCGCCGCCGGAGCCGGAGTTCTGGTTGATCAGCATGGCCTTGGGTCCGAGGATGGCGCCGACTGAGTCGTGGATGGGTTTGCCGTCGCGCTCGATCGCTCCTGAAAGAAGCTGGCGGCGGAGCACGTCAACGATGTAGTCGGCGATGAAGCCGCCTTCGTTCCAGCGTTCGTCAAGAACGAGTGCCTGTTTGTCGAGCTGTGCGTAGAAATAGCGGTTGAAGTTGGTGTATCCCGCGCCCGCCGTATTGGGCATATAGACGTAGGCAACTTTGCCGCCAGAGAGCTTGTCTACCTTGCGGCGGTTGTTCTCAATCCAATCGAGGTTGCGGAGGCCGTCTTCGTCGCCGGCGGGGACGACTGTGACTTCGCGGGAGCCCTTGCCGTCAGGATTTGGCCCGACGCTGAGGACGGTCTGTTTGCCGGCGGTGCCGTCGAAAAAGGAATAGAGGTTGTCTGCAGCGTGGAGCTCGCGGCCGTTGACGGCGAGCAGGTACTCGCCCTCTTTGACAGCGACGCCGGGCAGGGTGAGCGGGGAGCTGAGGCCGGGGGTCCAGTTTTGCCCGCCGAGGATTTTGGCAAAGCGGTAGCGGTCGTTTTCAGTGGCGTAGTCCGCGCCGAGCAGACCGACGCCGGGGTTGTCCTCGTGCTTTTGCGGCCCGCCGATGAACATGTGGCCGATGGTGACTTCGCCGAGCATTTCGATCGAGAGGTACGAGAACTCACTGCGTGAAGCGAGCCCGTCGAGATAGGGGCTGTAGCGGGCCATGACCTTGGGGATGGAGAGGCCGTGGGTGTTGGGGTCGTAGAGGAAGTCGCGCTGAATTCGCCAGGTTTCGTTGAAAATCTGCTTCCACTCGGCGCGCGGGTCGATAGTGGCGGTCATGCCGCTTAGATTGAGCGGTTTGCCGCCGTCGCCGCCGGGCTTGAGGTCGTCGGTCCCAACCAGCGAAAAGCTGTTGTGCTGGGCGACGAGGGCCTTGGAGGCGTCGGCTGAGACGAGGAAGTTGTCAATGTCTGAAAGGACCTGCTCGGTCTTGCGCTTTTCGAGTGTGAATCGCCAGACGGCGCGAATGCCGGGACCTCCGCCCTCGTTGGAGCTGCGGCCAAAAGGCTGGCTTTCGAGCAGGTAGACGACGCCGGTTTTGCCTACGACCAGACCGCCGTAGTTGCGTGCGGGAACAGGCAGGGCGAGGATGCGGTTGCCGATGTTTTCAAGGTCAACTTTGACTTCGACAGGCTTGGCGTCTTTGCTGTCTTTCTCCTTCTCATCGCCGCTGGCTGTGGCCTTGGCATCTTTGGCGGCCTTGGCGTCGTCGGCAGGTTTCTTGTCGGCGGACTTATCAGCCTTCTTGTCGTCCTTCTTTTCGACTTTGATCTTTTCGTCGTCGCTCTCCGGGGGCAGCGGCGAAGCCTCATCTTTGCCCAGCACGACGACGTAGGCTGAGCGGGTCTGAGCGCGGTCGAGCGAGGAGAGGTCGATGCCGGCGCGCGAGGGTCCGTCATCGGTGGAAGCGAGGAAGTAGAGGTATTTGCCGTTGGCGTCAAAGACCGGGTTCAACGCATCGATCATGCCGTCGGTGACCTGGGTGGCGGTGTGTGTCGCCAGCGAGTAGAGGAAGACTGCATCCAGCGAATTGTCGAGGTCACGGGTGTAGGTGATCCATTTGGAATCAGGCGACCAGGTGGCGCGGAAGCCGTCTTCGCCAAAGCCACCATCATGCGCGGTTTCAACGAGGACGGGCTTGCCGGCTGGAACATCCTTCCCTTTGTCGTCTTTAGAGGGCGCATCGAGATACCAGAGGTGGAGGTGCTTGTCGGTGTAGAGCAGGTGCTTGGAGTCCGGCGACCACTGCAGGTTGTAGAAGTAGGAGGGGTTGGGGCCAAGATCGATGACGGTGGGTGCCTTGAAACCTGTCTGTTCCTTGAGGAAGAGCTGGTATTCGCCGGAAGCGTCAGAGAAGTAGGCGATGGTCTTGCCGTCCGGGGACCAGGAAGGAGAGCGTTCGGCGGCGGTAGACGTGTTGGTGAGGTTGCGCGTGTCACCTTTTTCGGCTGGCACGGTGAAGATATCGCCGTGGGCCTCGACGGCTACGCGGGCACCGGTGGGGGAAAGGGCGGCGCTCTGGATTTCGTCCGCCCCGATGGAGGCGAGATGGGGGGCGAGTGTAGGCAGGTCACCGTGTACCTGGATGGAGAGAGTCTCGTCTTTCCCCGGCTCGTTTGAGGCAGAGAGCGAGAGCAGGTGGAGCGAGCCGAACTGCTCGTAGACGAGGGCTCCGGGACCGGCCTGGACTGTCTTCAAATCGAGACCGGAGTTGGGCGTGGCGAGCGAGACGGCTTTGCTCTTTGTGTCGTAGCGGAAGAGCGAAACCGGGCCTTCTTTGCCGTTACTGCCGCGGTTACTGAGGAAGTAAATCTGGTCGCCGACCCAGACCGGGTGAGAATCCATGTTGTTTTCGCTGGGGATTTTGACCAGATCGAGGGTTTTGAGATTGACGATCCAGATGGGGAAGTTCTGCCCGCCGTGGTAGCGCTTCCAGGCGGGTTGCCAGCGGGTGATGGATTGGTAGGCGATTGACTGGCCGTCGGGGGAAAACGAGCCTTCAGAGCCTGCGGGCAGCGGAAGGGCCTCGGGAATGCCGGAGCCATCGGCGTGGACGCGGAAGAGGCGGTTGAAGTGGCGATAACTGGTCATCTGGCTGGCAATGAGCAGGTCTTTGCCGTCCGGGGTCCAGCCGAGGATGAGGCTGCCGGCCGGATGCCAGGTAATGCGTTTGGGGATGCCGCCATTGGCAGGGATGACGTAAACGTCAGTGCTGCCGCTGAGGTGCGCGGAGTAGGCGATGCGCGAGCCATCGGGAGAGAAATAGGGTCCGCCGTTGACCTGGGCAGTGGAGGTAAGACGCTGGGCTTCGCCGCCGGTGCGGGCAACGGTCCAGACATCGTCTGCATACCTGAATGCCACGGTAGTCTGGCTGAGCGAGGGGTAGCGAAGCAGGAGCGGCGGGTTCGCCGGATTTGCTGCGGAATCTGTCATGGCCTGCAGCGGAAAGGCGGCAAGGAACGCAAGGACCAGGAAGGCAAAAGCGCAGATGGCGCGACGGCGGACGGGATTCAGCAGGGGCATTGGGTCTCCGACGGGAACTTTCTGGAGTTGAACTGATCGTCTGTTGGCGATACGCAGGAAGAATACGCTGGGTTCCATGCCCGCGGGAACTGGAATTGACGCGACTGCGTAGACTCTTCTGAGCATACGTGTGGAATGGCTGCTAGACTTTGGGGCAGTGGGGATGATTTGCCCCGGAAACACGTCGGTAGCCAGCGGCAAGGAACGGATCAGGATGCAATTCATTGAAGCCTTAAAACTCGCGCTGCAATCGCTGTGGGCCAACAAACTGCGTTCAATTTTGACGCTCATTGGCGTGGTTATGGGCGTGGCTTCGGTGATTATGGTCATTACGCTGACCAATACGGCCAACGACTTCGTCGGGACGAAGCTTTCTGGTTACGGGGCCGACGTTTTCACGGTCACAAAATCGGCTTCAGTGAGCTTTGGTCCAGAGGACTTTTTCAAGTATCAGAAGCGAAAGATCCTGCGCTTTGAAGACTACGAAGCCATTCGTGACGGCTGTGTAGACTGCAAGGAAGTGGGCGCGCTGCTGAACCGGTCAACAAACGTTGTGCACAACGGTCAATCCAGTAAAGATACCGGCTTGCGCGGCTATACCGCGACCATGTTTTCCCTCAATAACCTGAATATCGCGATTGGTCGGGCGCTGAACGAGGCGGATATCGAGCACGCGACGCATGCGATTGTGGTTGGCTATGACATCGTCGACAACATTCTGGGCGACGGCGACCCTATCGGCAAGGAACTTCGGGTCGATGGCGTGCCCTATACGATCGTCGGGGTGGGTGAGCGGCAGGGCAAGACCTTTGGTCAATCCCAGGACAACTGGGTGGCAGTGCCAATCACAACCTATCAGCACACCTACGGCACCAATGACTCGCTGGATATTTACTCACGCTCCAATGGTGATGCCGCGATGATGGCGCGCGCCGAAGACGAAGTGCGCGTGATCATGCGGACGCGCAGGCATGATGCACCGGGAGCTGACGACAGCTTCCAGTTGGAGACCAACGACACGTTCCTCGATATCTGGAAGCAGATCAGCGCGTTGTTTACATTCATCGTGCTTGGGCTGGCCTCAATTTCGCTGGTGGTTGGCGGCGTGGTGATCATGAATATCATGCTGGTCTCAGTGACCGAGCGTACGCGGGAAATTGGTATCCGCAAGGCGCTGGGAGCGCGGCAACGCGATGTTCTGCTGCAGTTTTTGATTGAGTCGGGGATGATGGCGACGCTTGGCGGCGTCATCGGCATTCTGATCGGCATTGGCGCAGCGCAGCTGATTACGCTGATTTTCGATGTTTCGGTCAACGTAAGCATTGGCTCGGTGCTTCTTGGCATGTTCATGGCCACGGGAACGGGTGTGTTCTTCGGGGTGTATCCGGCGAGCAAGGCTGCAAAACTTGACCCGATTGTGGCGCTGCGTTCTGAGATGTAGCAGGGCAGCTGTCAGCTGTTTCGTTCGGATTTGATGGAGTGCCTCAAAGATCAAGAGGCTGGTGTAACAAAGCCCTGGCGAGAGGTCAGGAGCTGGAAGCTAGGAGCTGTTGGCATGGCGCAAGGGCAGATGCGGGAATCGGTGAAGATGGCGCTGGACACCCTGCGCACCAACAAGCTGCGCTCGGGATTGACGATCCTGGGAATTGTAATCGGCGTGACGTCAGTGATCGCAATCTCGTCAATCATCAATGGACTGAACAACCGGGTGGGTGACTTCGTCAGTTCGCTGGGCAGCAACGTCTTCTGGGTCTTCCATCTCCCGGTCATCGGGGTCCGACCTACAACCGAGCAGCTGACGCGCAAGAAGCTGACGATGGATGATGTGTATGCTCTGCGCCAGTTGCCCCACGTCATTGCTGCCGATGGCGGCAAGCAGTACGTAAAGAACCAGGCTTTCCGGGTTGGCGACGCATCGGTAAAGTACAACGGCAAGAAGGTTGGCGGCACCCTGATCCAGGGAGACACGGCGCAGCTGGCCGACGTGCAGGACGTGGCCATGCTTCAGGGACGCATCTTCAGCGATGAAGAGGATCACCGTCATGCCAAGGTCATCGTGATCGGCCACGACACCTGGGAAGAACTTTTCGGCCAGGAGAACGCGATTGGCAAAGAGGTCACGGTCGAAACCTCGCTGTATACCGTGATTGGAGTCTTTGACAAGCGCAAGTCTCCCTTTGGCGGCGGCAGAAATCCCAATGACAATGCGGTCTTTCTGCCTATGGGTACGTTTGAAAACATGCACCCGGAGCAGAAGGATATCTGGGTCAGCGTCAAGTTTGACGACCCCAAGTACAAGGCCCTCGTCGAGGAAGAGATTCGCGAGTTGCTGCGGGTGCGCCGCCACGTCAAGGTCGAGGCGGAGGATAACTTCGAGATTTTCGGGCCTGATTCGCTGGCCCGTCTCTGGGGTCAGCTTTCTGGTGGCCTGTTCCTCTTCATGCTGGCCGTTTCGAGTGTGGGTCTGATGGTGGGCGGCGTCGGCGTGATGAACATCATGCTGGTGTCGGTGACCGAGCGGACGCGCGAAATCGGCATACGCAAGGCGCTGGGCGCAACGAAGAGAACGATTCTGACGCAGTTTACGACGGAGGCGATGACGCTGTGCGCGGTGGGCGGCGTGATTGGCGTGCTGGTGGGCGCGGTCATTACCGGCATCGTGTACCTGCTGCCGATTGGCTTGCCGGCGACGCTTTCGACCTTCTGGGTGCTGTTTGGCTTTGGCGTGGCTTGCGGCATCGGGCTGCTGTTTGGTATCTACCCGGCGTGGAAGGCAGCGAATCTGGACCCGATCGAGGCGCTGCGCTACGAGTAGCAGGTGATTGCGTGAACCGACGGAGTTTTCTAGAACGGGCAACGGCGACGGCATTGGTTGCACCTCTTGGTGGGCTGAATGCGCAGGCAATGTATGGGCAACGCCTAGCCAGGTCTCACAGCCGCTACGAAGTAGCCGCCTACTATTTCGGCAATTACCATATCGATCCACGCAACGAGTTGGCGCACGGACCAGGTTGGACGGAGTGGAACCTGGTCAAGGACGCCAAGCCGCGCTTTCAAGGTCATGCGCAGCCCAAAGTCCCGCTCTGGGGCTATGAAGACGAGTCCAATCCGAAGGTCTTCGAACGAAAGATCAATGCGGCTGCTGACCATGGGCTGACGGCGTTTATCTTCGATTGGTATTGGTACGATGACGGTCCTTTTCTGGAAAGAGCGCTGGAGAAGGGGTTTCTGCAATCGGCGAATCGCGACCGGCTGAAGTTCGCGATCATGTGGGCGAACCACAACTGGACCGACATTCACCCGGCGAAGCTAAGTTCGACGCCACAACTGCAATTCCCCGGCAAGGTGACCTCAGCCACGTTCCGCCGCATGACAGATCATGTGATCGAGAAGTACTTTCTTCAGCCGAACTACTGGAAGATCGACGGCTGCCCGTATTTTTCGGTCTATGAGCTGGGACGATTTCTGGAGAGCTTTGGCAGTCTGACTGCAGCGGCGAAAGAGGTTGCCGGATTTCGCGAGCGAGTGAAACAGGCCGGTTTCCCTGATCTGCATCTCAATGCGATTCTCTGGGGCGAGCAGATTCTGCCCGGACAGACGACTCAGATTCCTGACCTCAAGCCTTTTCTGGGCGAGCTGGGCGTCGATAGCATCGGCTCGTATGTGTGGATTCACCACACGCAGTTTCGCGGGTTTCCGACGGTTCCATATCAAGATATCGCTGCGCAGTATGAGCGCTACCGGGCAACGGCAGCGGCCGACTCAGGGAAGCCGTATTTCCCCAACGTGACTGTCGGGTGGGACTCTTCTCCGCGTGCCTGCCAGACGGATACATTTATCGCCAAGGGTTACCCGTTTACAGCGGTAATCCAGGGGAACACTCCCGAGCAGTTTGGGCGATATCTGCAATCGGCGAAAGACTTTGTCGATGCGTCTGCGACTCAGTCCAAGATCATCACGGTGAACTCCTGGAACGAATGGACCGAAGGCAGCTACCTTGAGCCGGATACGAAGCATGGACTCGGCTATCTGGAGCAGATCGCAAAGGTCTTTAAGGCTTAGCAGGCACCGCTCCGCGCGCAGGGCCTTTACCATCAAAGGATGGCTTCGCTTTCTTATTCCGTTGCGATTGGTATGACCGTGGTGACGGCAGCCAGCATGGTGTACTGCCTGCTGGTGTTGGGTGCGGCGTGGCGATTTCGCCTGTATCAGCGTCGCAGCGGGCGCCTGGGTGCTTTTGCGCCGTCGGTCAGTATTCTCAAGCCGGTCAAAGGCTTTGACGACGGCATGTATGAGGCCTTTCGCAGCCATTGTCTCCAGGAGTATGCGGGCGAGTATGAGCTGCTGTTTGGCGCGGGGAGTCTGGACGACCCTGCGGTTGCCGCCGTAGAGCGGCTCATGGCGGAGTTTCCCGAGCGGCATATCCGGCTGGTCATTTGCCCTGAGCGGCTGGGAACCAATGGCAAGGTTTCGAACCTGATCCAGATGCAGGCCGCCGCAACGGGCGAATTTCTGCTGGTGAATGACTCGGATATTCGGGTATCGCCAAAGTATCTTGACCGCGTCATGCGCCAGTTTGCAGTCGCAGACCGACGTCCGGTGGGGATGGTGACGGCGCTTTACCGGGGGCAGGCGGCGCGGTGGACGCTGGGCGCGGCGCTTGAGGTGCTTGGGATTTCGACGGACTTCATGGCCGGAGTGCTGACGGCCCTTGTGGTTGAACGCGGGATTCACTTTGGGCTGGGGTCAACGCTGGCGGTGCGGCGCGAGGCGCTTGCGGCCGCGGGTGGCCTGGAGGCTCTTGTGGACCAGCTTGCCGACGACTACGAGATGGGTGCGCGGATTGACCGGGCTGGCTACGCGGTGCGGCTGGCGGCTGAGGCAGTGGAGACCAGCGTACCAGCGTACGATCTCCGCAGCTTCTGGAGCCACCAGATGCGCTGGGGCCGCACGGTGCGCGACAGCCGGAAGTGGGGCTTTGTGGGGCTGCTCTTTACCCATACGCTGCCGCTGGCGCTGCTCAATGTGGTCGCGTCAGGGGTAAGTTTGTGGAGCGTGTGGCTGCTGGTGCTCGCGTACCTGCTGCGGCTGGCGATTGCGACCCAGGTGGGCTTTGGCGTATTGCGCGACAGGCAGGTGCTGCGGGACCTGTGGCTGCTGCCGGTGCGCGACCTGGTCGGCTTTGCCGTGTGGGTGGGCAGCTTTGCCGGCGACACGATTGAGTGGCGCGGGGAGCGGTTTGTGCTGAAAAATGGACGCCTGGTCAAGGCAGCCGGCTAGCTGGTACTGAGGTTGGTGCGAACCGGGTGGTATTGTGGGGAACGATGGCGCGATTGACGACAATTGATCCGGCAGGCAATGCCATAGGCGGGCCGACAGCGACGCTGATTTATGACGACTGGTATCCGGCGCTGCGCTCAGACGTGCTGCGGGATGGCAAACTCCATACGGCAATGCTGCTGGACCTGCCGCTGGTGCTTGGCCGACGCAAGGACGGGAAAATCTTTGCCATGCGTGACAGCTGCCCGCATCGGGGCATTCCGCTGAGCGTGGGCTGGTTTGACGGCGACCGGGTGACATGCCGCTATCATGGCTGGGAGTTTGAACCGTGTTCCGGACAGTGCGCGGTGATTCCTTCGCTCACCGGCTTTGACCGGCTTGACGCAACGCGCATCTATGCCACGGCCTACCCGTGCGTGGAGCGGGATGGTTACGCGTGGGTGTACATTCCGGGAACGGGGGCGGGGCGCAAACTGGACATGGCAGATCTGCGCCCGGTGCCGGAGCTGCCCAAGTTCAGTGATAAGTTTCGCTCGGCTCACCTGACGGCCGACCTGCCCTGCAATGTTGACCACGGCATCATCGGGCTGATGGACCCGGCGCACGGGCCGTTTGTGCACCAGGCGTGGTGGTGGCGCAGCCGGGCGTCAATTCGCGAAAAGACGAAGAAATTCGAGCCGATTCCAGAGGGGTTTCGCATGGCGGCGCACGCCCCGAGCGGCAACTCGGCACCGTACAAGCTGCTGGGCGTCTACGGCGAGCCGGTGGAGACGACGATTGATTTTGTGCTGCCCAACCGGCGGTGGGAGACGATTCGCTGCGGGCCAAAGTGGTTCACGAGCCTGACGACGGTGACCCCGGTGACGGCCTCAACCTGCCGCATTGATGTGGTGGCGGCGTGGAATGTCTTTTACAACGTGCCGCTGGTGACGCCGATTGCAAAGTGGTTTGGGGCGAAGTTTGTGCGTCAGGACCAGGTCACGATGATTCAGCAGGCCGAGGGGTTGAAGCACAACCCCAGCCTGATGCTGATCGACGATGCGGACAAACCGGCCAAGTGGTATTTTGCGCTGAAGCAGGCGCGGCTGGACGGAAATGCCGATGCCCGCCACCCCATGGATGGGCCGACAGAGCTGCACTGGCGAAGCTGAGGCATCCTACTGCTGTGGCGGGGCTGCGAGCGAGCGAAGTTCGATCATCACAATCAGTCCGTCGATGGTTTTGTCCGAACCAGTGGCGAATTGAACGCGCGCCTTTGCTCCTTCAAAGTCGAGACAGGGATTCATTTGGGCGGGCGGGTTGAAGCCCAGCGCTTCGAGGTCAATTTTGAATCGATTGGGGGTGTAGACATGGGCAGATTTGCCCTTGCCTGCAGCTTCAACGCGAAACTCCATGTAGCCGGGAGAAGCGCACTCGACATCGCGCAGGGTACCGATGACGATGTGTTTGGGACCGTCCGCAGCTTCGACGGGGTGCCTGGGCGGAGGGTCGGCGGACTCGCTGCCGCTGACCACGGCGGTGACGGTGCCGTCGGGCAGGCGCACGGTTTCTGACGCAGACTGAGCCGCAGCGTTGGCGGCATTGGCTCTCTTGATGGATTCAATCTGCTCAATGCGGCCAGCGAGCAGTGATGCGTCGGAGGGCGATTTGGCGAGTGCCTGGGCCACGCGCAGGGTCTTTTCCGCATCGTCAAATTTGCCGAGCATCAGCAGCAGATTGGAGGCGTTGAGCCGAAAGCCGAGGTTGCTGCGGTCAAGGGTGATGGCCTTGAGGTTGAGTGCCTGGGCCTCGTCCATTTTGATGTGCTGGCGGGCGTACCACCCGGCGAGCTGATCGTAGGCGGGTGCAAAGCGCGGGTTGAGCCGGATGGCGGCGCGGAGGCTGGTTTCTATGCGCGGGTCGGTTGCATTGCCGTTTGACTGGGTGAACGAGGCGAAGTTGTAGTGGGCGATGTAGCTTTGGGAGTCGAGATCGACGGCTTCGGAGTAAGCTTTTTGGGCGGCCGCCATGTCGCCGTCACGAAAGGCGAGGTAGCCCATGGTTTCATGAGGCAAGGCCAGTTTGGGGTCGGCTGCGATGACGTTCGCCAGCAATGAACGGGCATCGCTCGCGCGGCCAATGTAGGCGAGCAGATCGGCCCGCTCGGCGTCATATTGGGGCAGGGTGAGCGTGCTCACGCTGTAGCTGGCGGGGTCAATGGGGGCGGCGGCGCTCGACAGGATGAACTGCTTGTACTGGCTTTGCTCGATGTAGAAACCAAGCGCTTTCTCCAGTTGCTTCAGGTCGCCAAAGGCCTGTGTGGCCGCTGTGACAGGGTCAAGATGCTGGCTGACGTGCAGCAGATAGTCCCGAATGCGCTGAGTGCCATGTTCGCGGTCGCCGACCATCAGGTAATGGGTCAGCGCCCAGGACTCGGAGTAGAAGACTGAGCCCTTGCTCTCTTCGTGGTAGTAGGGTGAGCTTTGATCCACGCGGAAGAGGGTTTCAAGGGGGATCAGCCTGTTCTGGCGCAGGTAAAGGATGTCGTCGGTGCTGGGCTCGCCGAGCAGCACCTGCTTATCTTTGAAGTCGGTGTTCTGGTAAAACTCAGCCATGCCTTCGTTGAGCCACAGCGGCATCCAGGTGCCAGCGTCGCGAAACTGAAGATGCGTGTATTCGTGGAAGACGGTGGCGAAGGGGTGTTCGCTCTCTGCATCGAGGCGCAGCAGGACGAAGTTCTTTTCAGTAGTGGTGAGGAAGTAGCCGGCGAGCGTGAGCTGGCCTTTGGCGAGATATGCCTGCGGCTCAAGGGCCTCAAACTCCTTCTTGTTCTTCGCGGCAAAAACGAGGATGGGCCCGGGGGGATCAACGTTGGCCTGGGGAAAGAGCGTCTGGAACATCCAGCGCATGCGCTCGAAGTTATCGAGGATGTGCCGCGCCTGCTTTTCGCCAGCGTCTGTCACCAGCGTGAAGTGCGGGCTGGCGACCTGGATTGGCTGCTGCTCGGCAAGGAGAGGAGTGGCCGCCAGGGTGGCTATCAGGCAAGCAAGCAGTAGTTTGCAGGACATTGCCCGATCATTGCATCGTCAAGTTCCCGGGTCAACACAGCGCATTCTGCTGAAAGTTTCCGGTTCCCTGCCAACGGAAAGTTTCTGGAACCGGGCGTATCGTTGGCCGGTTCCAGCTGAGCGCTGCGGCTGGTCAACTGGCCGCCACGGGAGCCATCTCGGCGGTGATGACATCGCATGCGATGGAGAGCGCACAGCCAAGCTCATGGAAGTCGCGGGTCCATTGCGGGCGCTCTTCCGCGGAGTGGGCGGTGAGCGAATAGGTGGAGCTGCGCAGGATTTCGTACCAGATGTTTTGCGCCTGCCACAGGTTCAGCTCAAAAGGAAGTTCGTTGAAGGTACGGACGAGGTTGAGGGCGCGGTCAAGAATTTCCAGTGATCCTGAGGACATCAGCAGCTCAAGCATTGAGCGTTTCATGCGCAGGTCTGCGATATAGCTGAGGGTGGTGGTGTCGAGAGTGACTTCGTCGGCCTGGGCGCTGGCGAGGAACGAGCGCACCTGGGAGAGATCGATGGGGTCGGCCTCGAGGGCGCGGCGCAGGCCGGAGTTGACAGAGAAAGAGGCTGCCAGCGCGAGCGCGGGGGGCTTGGGTAGACCGGCCTGGGAGAGATAGTGCAGCAGGCTGGCGTGATCCTCGTAAATGTTCTTGAGGGAGCTTTCGATATCCGACATCGTGGAATTGAGAATGATCTGGATGATGCGCCGCTGCTCATCGCGAAACAGTGAGGTGAGCGAGTAGTCGAGGTCGTAGTAGCGGTCGAGGACCCGGATGACTTCGGGGAAGTTGGCGCGGAGCACTTGTTCGCGAGCCTGGGCTGCGACCTTTTCAAAGGCGTCGGAAGAAGCGCCATCGCTGGGGAGATAGGCTTTGACAGCGGCGGTAATGTTCTGGTCGCCAAAGTGGAGGACGGCGAAGGAGAAGCTCGGCGCCTGCTCGGTAATCGAGGAAGAGATACGGGCACGGCCCAACGCCAGGCGTCCGCGGCCGGAGTTGAAGATTTCATACGAGATGCGCTGTACCTGGTAGCAGAAAATCTCGGTTTCGTCGGCAAAGGAGGAGAAGACCGAACTGATGGCGTAGTGCGCTGCGACCTGTTCAAGGCTGAGCTCGAGACTCAGGCATTGCTCGGTGTAGATGCGCGCGCCATCGCCGGCGCTAGCCGCGTTGGATTTTGCCTGGGCGAGCTTTTCGAGGAAGTTGAGTTCGAGGCCAATGGCATCTTCCTTGAAAATCTCCTGGGCAATCTGAATGACGCGAGCAGCGTAGGCAATGATCTGCACGGTTTCAATGCCCGAAATATCGTCAAAGAACCAGCCACAGCTGGTGTACATGAGCTGTGTGTGGCGCTGCATTTCCATCAGCGAGAGGGCGCGGACGCGTTCCTCGGTTGTGAGAGGATGGCTCTGGTGAGCGGCGAGGTATCGATCCACAGCCTCGACGCTGCGATCGAGAATGACATCGATGTAGCCATCGCGTGCCGCCCAGACATCTTTGAAAAGCGGCGCGCCGAGCTTCTCAGTGAGCGGGGCAACGGCATCGCGCAGGGCATCGAGAGCCTCGCGGAGAGGCGCGCGCCAGAGCTGATTCCAGCCAGCCTTGCCACCGTTGCAGCCGCAGTTTGAGCGCCAGCGCTCGACGCCGTGGTCGCAGCTCCACGAAGAATTGTCGTAAATCTCGGCCTCGTATTTGGGGGGAAAGCGTTCGAGGAAGGCACCGTAGTTGGTGAGGCGGGTATTTTTGTCCTGTTCGAGGAGGCGAAGGGCGTAGGCGAGGGCCATTTCGCCGTGTTTGTGGTGATGGCCATAGCTTTCGCCGTCGGTCGCCACGTGCACCAGCTGGGGCTCGCTGTTGTCGCGGAAGCCCTGCTTGAGGCGGTTGACGAATCCTTCCCCGGAGTTGAGCAGCCCCTCAAAGGCGATGGCGCGGGAGGTTGGTCCGTCATAAAAATAGACGGCCAGTGACTTCCCCGAGGCAAAGCGGACGGTGTACGGGTGGGTGGTGTCGACGCCTGCGTTGCCGGTGTAGTTCCAGTCGCCACCGGCGAGAGGGCGAACGCGCTTGCACTGGCGCGGCGCGAGCACGGTGAAGCGGATGCCCTCGCCGGCGAGCAGTTCCAGGGTCTCGGTATCGGCCGCAGTTTCGGCCAGCCACATGCCTTCGGGAGCGACGCCAAAACGGGTCTTGTAGTCGGTGATGCCCCAGCGAATCTGGGTAAGCCGGTCGCGGGTGTTGGCGAGCGGCATGATGAGGTGGTTGTAGACCTGGGCCATGGCCGAGCTGTGACCATCAAAAATCACGCGGCTGCGGCGCTCGCCGTCAAGGATGTTGCGATAGGTACGCGGTGCATTCTCGGCCAGCCAGCTGAGCAGCGTGGGGCCGAAATTGAAGCTCATACGCGCGTAGTTATTGAGGATGCGCGTGATCTGATTTTTGGTGTTCACGATGCGTGCGGCACCGTTGGTGGCGTAGCACTCAGAACAGATGCGCTCGTTCCAGTCATGGTAAGGAGCAGCTGAATCCTGTGTTTCGACTGTTTCAAGCCAGGGGTTTTCGCGGGGTGGCTGGTAGAAGTGGCCGTGAATACAGACGAATCGCGTAGAAGAGGGCATGGGGGTAATTCCTCAATGGAAACGATTCCCTATCATAAGAGAAATTTCTTGCCAAAGTCGCGTGGAGATTGCAACAGTCGCATGAAATCCGTTGCGTGGTGAACAAATCCGGGACCGACGCGTTCAAAAATAGGGCTCGATCATTGCAGGCGAGGCGGATTGTCTTTGAGTGGTGGCGAGATCGCAGGCGCGCCAAAGGTACCAGGCGGCGACTGACCGGTAGGGGGCCCAGCGCCGGGCGCGCTTGAGCATCGCTTCCGGCTTGGGCAGGTCTGCGGCGGCGAGCGGCCTGGATTTCGGAAGGCGCTGGAAGGTGATCGCAAAGCCCTTGCGGACGCCGTAATCGGTCACCGGAAAGACGTCGGGGCGGCCGAGCGAAAAGATGAGCAGCATCTCGACCGTCCACGTGCCAATGCCGCGAACTGCGGTGAGGCGGGCGATGATCTCTTCGTCGGGCAGGGTGCTGATGGCCGCCTGCGTCGGTACGGTGCCGTCGAGGGTGCGGGCGGCGAGGTCTTTGAGCGCTCTGATCTTGTTGCCGCTCACGCCGGCGGCGCGGAGCATTTCGTCGGGCGTTTCGAGCAGGGCTTGCGGAGCTGGGCCAGCTGAGGAATCGGGTTCGCCGTACAGGGCCAATACGCGCTTGTGAATCGTGGCCGCCGCCTTGCCATGGAGCTGCTGGTAGAGGATCGATTCAAGCAAGGCCGTAAAGGGCGAGCCGGTCGCCCCCAGCTTGAGCGTAAAGCCGCCGGACTCTTCGACGCGGTCGATCAGGGCGGCAAGCTTTTTGTCGGCCGCGCGCAGGTGGGCGAGCGCGGTCTCAGCGTCGTAGGGGAGCTTGCGGTGGCCGTCGTGAATCATGGTTCTTTCAGCGGAGCTAGCGGGGCTCGCGGGGTTAGCGGAGCTAGATACTTCCTCTATTTGGTCAGAGCCTTGGCGAGAAAGTCGGCCATCAGGTGGTTGGCTTCAAGGGCTTCTGGGAGCTTGGTCGAGTACCAGAAGGCGTGGGGCAGGGCGTCGTAGACGACCAGGCGGGCGTCGTTGCCTGCGTTCAGAAATGCCCGGTGCAGGTTGACCGTACCGCTCAGCAGCAGGTCGCGGCCGCTGGTGACGAAGAGCGTCGGTGGCATGCCGTGCAGGTCGGCAAAGATGGGCGAGAGCACGGGGTCGCGCGGGTCGGTCTTGGCGACGTACTCCGGATTGTGGGGCATCGAGTCATCGCCTGGCGGGTCGAGGTGGCCAGAGAAGCCGACCAGCGCGTAGAGCGCCTGCGAGTCGCCGAGGCGGGCAAAGTCGCCCATGCCACTGAAGATGCCGAGCGCGGCGGGCAAGGGCAGGCCAAGCTGCTTGAGCTTGACGGCCACTTCGCCGGTCAGAATCGCTCCGGCAGAGGTGCCGTAGAGGACGATGTGGTCGGGCTTGTAGGTCTTGAGCAGCTCTTTGTAGACGGCGACGGCGTCATCCACGCCTGCCGGGAAGGGATTTTCAGGGGCAAGGCGGTAGAGGACGGCGACGCACTTGATGCCGGTCATGCCTGCCATTGGAATCGATTCCGTGTAGGAGCCGGAGTCGGAGTTGAAGCCGCCGCCGTGCAGGTTGAGCAGGACTTTGTCCTTGTTCGCTGCCGAAAGGTTGGCTGGAACGACGATGCGGACCGGGACGCCGGCGATTTTGTCTTCGGTCAGCGTGCCGGGGTAGAGCTTGAACCAGGCGTCGCGAGCGGTGACGGCCCAGGCGTCTGTGTGGGCGCGGCGGTCGGCGAGGGACTCGGGCGGGCCGGCGTCGGGCGTGGGCTGGGAGAGCCAGTAGCGGGCTTCGCGGCTCAGGTAGGTTGGCACGGGGACGATGCGGGTCACGTGGGCGCGGCCCTCGGCGTCAATGAAACTGGAATCGCGCTGGGCGGCGTCGGCTGCGGTGGTTGGCTGGACGACCTGCTGGGCGGGAAGGGTTACGGCAGCCGAGAGCAGGGAGATCAGGAAGAGATGCGAGCGCATGTTGGGAACTCCGGTGCGATGGGAAGAGCGAATATCGACGGGACAACCATAACAGAAAGGCACAGCAGAAAGGCATAGCAGAAAGGCGGAATCGGGCGGGATGCTGGCAGGCAAATCGGGCGAAGGCAACGAACCGATTCTGCGTGCAAAATGGTCACCAACCCCACAAAGGGGGGGGTGGGGTGTTTTTGCCAGAAAACACGGCTAACCTATTGATGATGAATGGCTTAAGGTGGTGGTTACCAGGTGTATTTTGGGTGTTTTTGGACTGCTTTTACTGTGACGTCGAGCCGGGAGTGAGAGCACGTCGCGGATTGACTCGTTCTGAGTGTACGCCGAGAAGGAATAATTCTACGCAAACGATCGAAAGGTTAGTCGGTCAGTTTGGAATGGACGAAACCTGGTTCAGTTTGGATCGGCGAGAAGCCACCCTTGAAGGTGGTGCCGTCAGGGATGGGGCGCCTGGCATCCTCTCCCCGACAGATTACTCAGGCTTTGCGAGACCCACATCTCAAAAGCGAGATGTGGGGCACCCGGTTTCGCTATTGTTCGGAAATTAGCTACTCGGTCGGTGGGTTCAGCGAGCGGAGCCGTGCTAGTCTACTCGCGACATGATAACTCTGCGAGTTTTGCTGCTGACTTCTGTGATTGCGACTTTTGGCGCGGTTGCTCTGCCGGGGCAGGCACCTGCGCCTGTAACTGCACCTGCGCCTGTAACTGCAATGGCACCGGTAACTGCAAAGGCTCCTGCAACTGCGCCCGCGCCGCTTCCCGCATTGCCTGCGGAGCCAGCGGCCATCTTTGCTGCTGCAGAGCCGTTCTATAACTTCAGCGGTGCGGACCAGAAACCTTGGCATATGAGGGTGAGCTACCAGCTTTACGACGAAAAGGGTACACCTACTCAGCAGGGCATCTACGAGTATTGGTGGGCAGCGCCGGATACTTACCGTAGCTCCTGGTCGCGGGGTGGGCAGACGGAAACAAACTGGAACCTTCATGGTGCGCGCAAACACCTGTCCGTCGGGCCATTGCTTGCATTCTTCGAACGCAAGTTGCAGTCCTACTTGATCGAAGCCATTCCAGGCGAGAAGGAACTCGATCCAGCAAATGCCCAGCTGGTCAAGCGCGAAGTGAAACTTAGCGACGTGAAGCTACCATGCGTGATGGTGGTACCCACGGCGGTCGAGAAGTCTGGCCAGACAGGGGCCACACCCACAGGCCTGTTCCCCACCTATTGCTTTGATTCGCAGCGGCCCATCCTTCGTTCTGCCTATGCCTTTGGCTCGACCGAGGTGATTTACAACAAGATCAGCCGCGTTCAGGGCCGGCTACTGCCACGGGAAATCGCGATTCTGGAGGGCCCACGCAAAGTACTCACGGCTACAGTCGACGCCGTAGAAATCATCGCGGCGACCTCTCCAGAGTTCACCCCAGACGGAAATGCAATTTCCGATAGTTACCTGGACCCGAACCCGGTTGCCAACATGGGTCCTCGCAAAATCGCTGTTTCTTCCGGAGTGAGTGCGCAGAATCTTGTCTTCAAAATTGCTCCTTATTATCCCCAGGAGGCTAAGACCGACCATGTGCAAGGAACGGTTGTTCTCAGAGGGACGATTGGCACGGACGGACATGTTCACGATCTGAGCGTTGTGCAGGCACCGTCTACCTCGCTCGCAAGCTCCGCGATGTGGGCGGTTTCGCAGTGGATCTACAAGCCCTATTTGCTCAAAGGCTCGCCCGTCGAGGTTGATACGACGATCAATGTTGTCTTCAAGCTCGGCGAGTAAGGCAATTGAATTGGAGCGAGCTGAAGTTTGACTTTAGTTTACGGGGCTTGGAGCAGGTGGCGGGGCAGCGGGGGCTGAAGCCCGACCCCTTATTAACAGATATTTTCGGCCCGGCTGAAGCTGTGCCCTTATTACAAAGCGAAATTTTGTATTCCGGAGCGGACTTTTTTCGCAAGCTGTGAAGCCGTGCGCTTGTTACAAAGCCACCTTGGTGTATTCCTGAGTGGAGTTTTTCCGCGCGCCTTGAAGCCGTGCGCCTTGAAGCCGCGCCCCGAGGAAGAAGCGAAGTGGATGGCAGCAGCAGATTCTCTGCGGGGAATGACGGAAAGAACAGTAGGGGCCACTTCAGATACTGTCCGAATACTGTCCGGGTGGCCTTTTCCTGGAGCCGTCGTGGGATACTGTTGGCTTGAATCTGCATGTTCGGAAGGGTGGGCGATGGCTGAGGCTTTGGCGGCGGTTTTGAACTACGTGGGCGGCGCGTGGCAGGCGGCGGGGACCGATGGCGGGCTGGCGCTGACCAATCCCGCGACGGGTGAGTCGCTGGGGCTCAGCGGCTCGGGTGGCGCAGCGGAGATAGGCGCTGCGGTGGCGGCGGCGCAGCGGGCCTTTCCGGCGTGGCGCGCGACCCCGGTGGGCGACCGCATCCAGTTTCTCTTCAAGCTCAAGGTGCTGCTTGACCTGCACATCGACGAGCTGGCGCGGCTGGTGACAATTGAGAACGGCAAGACGCTGGGCGAGGCGCGGGGCGAGATTCGGCGGGGGATTGAAAACGTCGAGGTGGCCTGCGGCATGCCGGTGCTGATGCAGGGCTATTCGCTTGAAGACATTGCCCCCGGCATTGACGAAATCATGGTGCGGCAGCCGCTGGGGGTGGTGGGGATTATTACGCCCTTCAATTTCCCGCTGATGATTCCGCTGTGGTTTTTGCCGTATGCCATTGCGACGGGCAACACGGTCGTGTTGAAGCCCTCGGACCGGGTGCCGTTTGCGGTGCAGCGGCTGGTGGAACTGGTGGCGGAGACGGGGTTGCCGGCGGGGGTGGTGAACCTGGTGCAGGGCGGCAAGCCGGCCGTCGATGCGCTGCTGGACCACCCGGATGTGCGGGCGATCAGCTTTGTGGGTTCCACGCCCGTGGCGCAGTACGTTTACACGCGCGGGTCAGCCAACGGCAAGCGGGTGCAGTGCCAGGGCGGCGCAAAGAATCACGTGGTCGTGCTGCCGGATGCCGAGCAGGAGACGACGACCAAGATCATTGCCGACTCGGCCTTTGGATGCGCCGGGCAGCGGTGCCTGGCGGTGAGCGTGACAGTGACTGTCGGGGAGGCGCAGGGGTGGTTTCGCGAGCGGATTACGGCGGCGGCGACCTCGCTGAAGGTAGGCGACGGCCTGGATGAATCAGTCCAGATGGGGCCGGTGATTACTGCGGCCAGCCAGGAGCGGATTGCCGGGTTGATCGCGCGCGGCGAGAGCCATGGGGCAAAAGCGATCGTCGGCACCGGCGCGGTGTCGGGAAACTTCATTGCGCCGACGGTGCTCGACGGGTTGCCTGCGGCGAGCGACCTGATGGAGACGGAGATTTTTGGGCCGGTGCTTTCGCTGGTGCATGCGGAGACGGTGGAAGAAGCGATTGCGATGATTGATCGCTCGGCGTACGGGAATGCTTCGTCGATTTTCACGCAGAGTGGCGCCTCGGCGCGGCGATTTCGCAATGCGGTTTCGACGGGCAATGTGGGCGTGAATATCGGGGTGCCTGCGCCGATGGCGTATTTCCCCTTCAGCGGGTGGAAGGGCAGCTTCTTTGGCGTGATGCATGCGCAGGGGCGGGATGCGGTGGAGTTTTTCACCGACAAGAAGGTGATTGTGGAGCGGTGGCCGAAGGAGTGGTCGCGGAAGTTCTAGGGGAGATCTGAAAAAGTCTGTACGGGTCTTCCCTCAGGGGCTAGAGCCCATTGATTCTGCTGGACTTAATGTGCGGGCTGAAGCCCGTACCCTTCGAAATGCGGGTTTGACTGGAGGTTTCCCAAGCCTCGGCCTTCTATACTGGATGCATTGGAATCAGGGGAAATTGGATGAGTGCAGTGGTAACGATTGAAGAAGTGGAACGGGTGGCGGAGCTGGCGAACCTGGAGCTGGCCGCGGATGAAAAGCCCCGGATGCAGCGCGATCTGAACGCCATTCTGGAATATGTGGCGCAGTTGGGCGAGCTGGATACGAGCGATGTGGAGCCGATGGCGCAGGTGAGCGACCTGTTGAATGCCGGTGCTGACGCTGGCCATGGCGAGGCGTTGCGGCCGGACGCGCTGTGGCCTTCGCTGGACCGGGCGCGGGTGATGGAAGAAGCTCCGGAGACGGATGGAGCGTTTTTCAAGACGCCAAAAGTGATTGAGCGATAGGGCAGTTGGCGATTGAGTCATGCAGGTTGACGACAAGGATTACGGAGAAGAACTTGAGCACGGAAACTTTAGTGGAGAAGCCGGCAAAGATTTCGTCGCTGCGTGAGGGAGTGGCCTCAGGGGCGACGACGGCGACCGAGTTGGCACAGCATTACTATGCGCGGATTGAGGCGCATAATCCTGCATTGAACGTGTACCTGGCGCTCTCACAAGAGCAGGCGCTGGAGCAGGCGGGGGCGGTGGATCTGGCGGCTGCGAAGGGCGATCCGCTGGGGCCGCTGGCGGGCATTCCTGTGGGCGTCAAAGATGTGCTGACGATGCAGGGGGTTGCGGCGACGGCGGGATCGCGGATTCTGGAGGGATATGAGCCTCCTTACGATGCGACGTCGGTGGCCCGTCTCAAGGCGGCGGGCGCGGTGATTCTAGGCAAGATCAATTGCGATGAGTTTGCGATGGGCTCGTCGAATGAGAATTCGGCGTATGGGCCGGTGCGCAATCCGCATGATCTGGAGCGGGTGCCGGGCGGGTCGAGCGGCGGGTCAGCGGCGGCGGTGGCTGCCAACCTGGCTGTGGCGACGCTGGGCACGGATACGGGCGGGTCGATTCGCCAGCCGGCAAGCTTCTGCGGCGTGGTGGGCGTGCTGCCGACCTATGGGCGGGTTTCGCGATTCGGGCTGATTGCGTTTGCCTCTTCGCTGGACCGGGTGGGGCCATTTGCGGGCAATGTGCGCGATGCGGCGACGCTGCTGGAGGTGATTTCAGGCGCGGATGAGCGGGACGCGACGAGTTCGCGGCGGCCGGTGCCGGCCTTTGCGGCGGAGTCAGACAAGGGCGTGCGCGGGCTGCATATCGGGATTCCCGAGGAGTATTTTGGTGCCGGGCTTGACCCGGAAGTACGTGAGGCGATTGAGGATGGCATCGCGGCGCTGGAGACGGCGGGCTGCATCATCAAGCGCATCAGCCTCAAGCACACAAGGTACGCTATCCCGACGTATTACCTGGTGGCGACGGCCGAGGCCAGTGCGAACCTGGCGCGCTTTGACGGCGTTCGCTACGGGCACCGGTCGGCTCAGGCGACGAATCTCTCGTCGATGTACAAGCTTTCGCGCGAAGAGGGTTTTGGCGCGGAGGTGAAGCGGCGCATTCTGCTGGGGACGTATGCGCTGAGCGCGGGCTATTACGACGCGTATTACAAGAAGGCGCAGCAGGTGCGACGGCTGCTGGCGGAGGAGTTCGTGGGCGCGTTTGCCGGGGTGGATGCGATTGTGACGCCGACCGCGCCGACTGCTGCCTTCAAGCTGGGCGAAAAGACGGATGACCCGCTGGCGATGTATCTGGCGGATATTTATACCGTCACGGCAAGTCTCGCGGGTATTTGCGGCGTGACCGTGCCGTGCGGTACGACCAAGGCAGGGCTGCCGGTGGGGATGCAGGTGCTGGGGCCGCACTTTGGCGAGGCGATGGCCTTTCGCGTGGCGCGCGCGGTAGAGCGGGCGCAGATGTACTAGGGATTGCCTGCGGGCATTCGCTGTTCCAGAGCAAATCGGGTACTATCGGAGCGCGTATGCGATTTCGATGGTGCCCGATTTTCGTTGTTGCAGTGGCAGCGCTTGTGGCCCATGCCGCGACGCCGCCCAGGAAGCCGCATGTGGTGGTGCTGGGCGCGGCGAAGTCGGTGGCGTACTCCAGGGCGGGCGACCCGGCGGGGGCAGGGCCAGAGGAGAGTTCGCTGAAGACGCGGCCGCTGGTGGTGGATGGCCGGGTGAGCGAGTGGACGACGGGCGATGCGCATGACGTGACGGACCGGAGTTTTGTGGTGCGGCGAGCGCTGCGGATCAACGACGCGCTGCCTGGCGATGCGAAATCTGGCGCAAGCCACTGGGTGTGGCAGCGCGGGCCGTGGCTGCTGGTGGACCGTCTGACGGGCCATGTTACGGCGCTGAAGCTGCCGGACTACGATCCGGGAGCGAGCCAGGTGGCTTGGTTTCGCGACTTTGGGGCGTATTGCGGCGTGACGGCGACAGCAAAAAGCCTGTACGCGATGGTGTGGCAGGTGGGCGTGCGGCGACCAGTGCTGGCTAAAAAGCTTGCCACATATGACGCGGAGAATCACGCATGGCCGGTGTGCGGGCAGACGGAGTGGCAGCGGGAGCCGCTGCGGGTGACCTTTCATCCTTTAGGCAAAGACGCTGTGAGTTTTGATGTTGTCGGAGGGTCGGCGGCGCTGGTGGAAGACGGGGATGCGGACGAGCCTGCGAAGCCTTAAGCGAGACGGGTAGACGGATGGAATCTTTTCACGAATTGCTACAGCGGGCGGAAGAGGCGCATGGGCATTTGTGCGCGGGGCAGATTCTGGGCGTGCGCATGGCCATGCTGGCTTGCCGGCAGCTTGAAATTGACGAGCCGCGCGGGGCGGACCGCAAGAAACTGGTGTGTTTTGTTGAGATTGACCGCTGCGCCACCGACGCCATTGGCCTGGTGACGGGGTGCCGGCTGGGCAAGCGGGCGCTGAAGTTTCGCGACTGGGGCAAGATGGCGGCGACCTTTGTGAATCTGGCGACGGGGCGCGCGCTGCGCGTTGTGGCGGTTGAGAGTTCGCGGGAATTGGCGCGGCTGCGCTATCCGGAGATTGAAAACAAGAGCCAGCAGCAGATGAAGGCGTATCGCGAGCTGGCTGATGCGGAGCTTTTCCGCGAGCAGTGGGTGACGGTTGACCTGGAGGCGCGGGAGATGCCGGGGTACAAGGGCGCGCGGGTCATCTGTGCCGAGTGCGGCGAGGGCGTGAACTTTGACCGCTTTGTGGTTCGCGATGGCCGGGAGCTTTGCCTGAGCTGCGCTGACCCCGGTTTGCGCTATTGGAAACCGCTGGTTGACTGAGCGGGACAATTTTGGGCGGGGCCGGTTCCGAGCGGGGCCAGTTCTTAGCGTGGCCAGTTCTGAGCGGGGCCGGTGAAGCCCCCCCGGGAAGGTGAAGGATCAGGCGCGAATTTTGCAGATTGTTGCTCTATTTGTCGGTTTAGTGGATGTGTTTGCTAGACTGATTGCGATGCAGTCAGGTCGGGAAAGTCGCGGGAATTCTGCGCTTGACCTGAAATGGGGCATTTAGAGCAGTTGCAGTGTCGAACAGGAAGCAGACGGCGGTTGGGTCAGGCGGCAGTTTTTTGAGGTTCCGTGACTGAATAGCCGCGATTGCCATGGACGGGGACGCGAAGTCTTAGACCTTGCCCCGGCCGGACCATTCCCGGAGACAAAAATACCTGGAGGCAAGCGGGCCATCGGAGGCCGCGCCTCAAGTTCGGGCTGGATTGCCGAACAGATCAAGGACTTGTGTGTTGATTGAAGTAGCGATGTTTGCGGGCGGAATGTTTGGTGCGGGCGGATCGGGATTTTCGATGCTGCTGCCGGTGCTGATGATTGGTGTGGTGTACCTGATGATGATCAGGCCACAGCAGAAGAAGCAGAAGCAGTGGGCTCAGATGCTCTCAGAGCTGAAGACGGGCGACCGGATCACGACCACGGGCGGGATTCGCGGGACGATTCTGAGCTTGAAGGATGATTCTCTGATTCTGCGTGTAGCACCGGATGGTTTGAAGATTGAGGTTGTGAAGAGCGCGATTGCGGCTGTGACAACCCAGGAAGAGGGCAAGTAGCCGCTGACCGGACCCTGGTCAGTGAGCACGGACTAATTCATCATGAAGAAGAATCTGAACGGCAAAATCGCGATTATTTTTGGGGTACTGCTGGTCTGCCTGTACGGCATTTTTGGTCTGCCCAAGGGCGTGACCGGAGCTGCGTTGCAGGCGGCGATCACAGAGCGTATCCACCTGGGCCTTGATCTGCGCGGCGGCGCTCACCTGATTTTGCAGGTGGTCGTCAACGACGCAGTCAATGCAGAGACCGACAACACGGTAGCGCGCATCCAGCAGGATCTGCCAGCGGCCAAGGTCACCTTTGGCTCGGTGCTGAAGCCGGATCCGGCGATGCCGCAGATGATCCGGATTCTCGGAGCTGACCCGGCCAAATCCAGCGACGTGCGCAACGAGCTGAGCAACCGCTACGGGACTGAATACGACGTCACTGGTGGCGGCCCCGACGGTGCCTGGACTCTCACCATGAAGCCGACCCAGTTGGCCGATCTGCAGACGCGCACGGTTGATCAGACCATCGACACCATTCGCGACCGCGTCGACAAGCTCGGCGTGAGCGAGCCGGTGATCCAGAAGTACGGCCTGGGCGAAAACCAGATTCTCGTCGAGCTGCCGGGCGTGGACGATCCGGACCGTGTCCGCGACATCATCCAGTCGACATCGCGCCTTGAGGTGCATGAGGTGGCGGGCAACTCGGCCGGCTACGCCAGCGAGCAGGAAGCGCTGGCCAGCCTGGGTGGCGCAGTGCCGCCCGATCAGATGCTGCTGCACGGTGACAGCCAGGGGCTGACCTCCGACGGCCAGGATCATATTTTCCTCGTGAAGCGGGTTTCGATTGTGGGCGGCAAGGACTTCCGTGACGCCAGCGCCATCGCCGCCAACGATACCGGCCGCCAGGGTGTGAACTTTGTGCTCACCAACAACGGCGGCGAGCGCTTCTACGACTACACGTCTTCGCACATCGGCAGCTACATGGCCATCGTGCTCGGCGACCGGGTCAAGAATGTCGCGGTTATCAAGGGCGCCATTCGCGACAACGGCCAGATCGAGGGCCAGTTCAGCAAGGAACAGATTGACGCGCTCAGCTTTACCCTGCGCACCGGCGCATTGCCGGCCAGCCTGGTAGAGAAGGAAGTGCGGACGGTTGGACCCTCGCTGGGCGCGGATTCGATCAAGCAGGGCGTGATTGCGGCGATTGCAGGCATGCTGGCCGTGATGGCGTTCATGCTCATCTACTACCGCGGCTCGGGCATCAATGCGGACCTGGCGCTTTTCCTGAACCTGGTGATTTTGCTGGGCTTCATGGGATTCAGCCATGCGACGCTGACATTGCCGGGCATCGCGGGTGTGATTCTCACGATTGGTATGGGCGTCGACTCGAACGTGCTGATCTTTGAGCGCATTCGAGAAGAGATACGCGCCGGCAAGGGGCCTGCGCAGGCAGTCGACCAGGGCTTTGCACATGCCTGGATCACGATTGTCGATACGCACGTCACCACCATCGTCTCAGCGGCCATTCTGTTCATGTTCGGCACCGGGCCGGTGAAGGGCTTTGCGGTCACGCTGGTGTTTGGTTTGCTGGCCAATCTGTTTACGGCAGTGTTTGTATCGCGCGTGATCTTTGACTCGCATGTGAACCACAAGCTGGCCGGACAGAAGCTTTCGATCTAACAGATTTGAGTTAACAGCTTTGCAGGTGAGCAAGTTAGCACGTTAGCCCCGGAGCAAGTGAGTGAGCTTGCCGCGGGGCTAATAGGGAAGGTACAGGAATCGTGGAACTATTTCGCAATGTAAACGTGGACTGGCTGGGGAAAAAGTGGTACTTCCTCGGCTTCAGCTTGATCTTCAGCGTGGCCGGAATTATCTCAATGGGTGTGCACTGGGCGCAGATTGGCAGCCCGGTACCGCTCGGCGTTGATTTCCGCGGTGGCACGCAGGTGCAGGTGCAGTTTCAAAATGCGCCCGACGCAAACAGCATTCGCAAGGCAACCGAGGCTGCCGGCATCAAGGACGCGCACATCGTGGCCTATGATCAGGCCGCCAGCCGCGAGATGCTGATCAGCCTGCCGGAGCAGTCTGACGAAGTGACGGTGGACGCAGGCCGCAAGCAGATCGTCGATGCGCTGCATGCTCACTACGACAACCCATTCACCGTGCGCAACGTGCAGGCGGTTGGCCCGACGGTCGGCAAGCAGCTTGAGAAGCAGGCAGGTCTCGCGACGCTCTACTCGCTTCTGGGCATGCTGGTGTACCTGTGGTTCCGTTTCGAGCTTATCTATGGCGTGGCGGCGGTCGTGGCGGTCTTCCATGACACTCTGATCACGGTTGGCTTCTTTGCTTTGACGAATCAGGAAATCAGCCTGACGGTCATCGCGGCGATTTTGACGCTGGTTGGATACTCGATGAACGACACCATCGTCGTCTTTGACCGCATCCGCGAAAACCTGCGGCTGACGCGGCGTGAAGGCCTCACCGACGTGGTCAACCGCAGCATCAATCAGACGCTGAGCCGGACAGTGCTCACCTCCGGTTTGACATTCCTAACGGTACTTGCGCTATATCTATTTGGCGGCCAGGTATTGCACGGATTCTCGTTTGCGTTGGTCGTGGGCATTCTGATTGGCACGTATTCGTCAATCGCGGTGGCGGCACCGATGCTGGTGGCTTATCAGGATTGGCGCGCGAGCAAGGGTAAGGCGGCTGTATTGCCGGCTGCCAAACGCGGCAAGGCCTAAGGGGCAAGACTTGAAGCAGCGGCGGGCGAATCTAAAGCGGTTTGCCCCGCCCACTGCACCAGAAATACGACATGTTTTGCGGAGTACGGGTGGTTCTGATATAGGTTGTGCACACTCTTAGAGGCCCAAAATCGGGGGCCAAAAAAGCCGGGAACATTTTTCACGCACCCGGTGTCTAAAGTGAGAGAAATCCAAGAAAAGATTCGAGGTCGGCCATGTTTGAAGATTCAACGTTTGAATCCAGCAATCGAATCAAGAAGACAAATTGGTGGATGATCGCCACAGCGATCCTCAACCTCTCCATTCTTGCAGTCATGATTCTGATCCCGCTGTTGTATCCGGAAGCGCTGCCCAAGGCTGCGATGACCACGCTGCTGGTGGCACCTCCACCCCCGCCGCCTCCGCCCCCGCCACCGCCACCCGAGGTTCACGTGGTGCAGGTGAAGCCCCAGATGATGAACAATCAGTTGACGGCTCCTACCAAGATCCCCAAAGACATCAAGATGGTCGCTGAGAAAGAAGCGCCCCCGTCCTCCGGATTTGGTGTAGCCGGCATGGATATGGGCGGCGGAGCCTCTGGCGGCGTCATTGGCAGCGTGTTTGGTTCGGGCGCTCCCAAGCCGGTCGTCAAGGCAGAAACGCCGAAGAAGATAGCGATCTCATCCGGTGTTGCGGCAGGTAACCTGATCCAGAAGGTGCAGCCCATCTACCCGCCGATTGCCAAAGCGGCGCGTCAGCAAGGTACAGTAGTCTTGCACGCGACGATTTCAAAGTCTGGCACCATTGAAAATCTTCAGGTGGTAAGCGGCAACGCAATGCTGCAACAGGCCGCGCTGGATGCCGTCCGTAACTGGCGGTACAAGCCGTACTTGCTCAACGGCGACCCCGTTGAAGTGGATACGACCATCAACGTAGTCTTCAACCTGGGTGGTTGATGCCCGTCTGGATGAGAACAGGCTTCAAGTCTGGCTCATCTTCGTAAAAGCCTGAGTGGGACCAGCGACGGCCCCACTCCCCCGCAGCAGTACACATCTCGTACTACAGAAAGCATCCCCTCAGGAGGAACGATTCAGTGATTCTCGCTCAGCTTGCACATTTCGCCTCGCACCCCGCCAGCCTCGCCCTGTTTCAGGACCAGGGTGGTACCGTTGACTTCAGCCTTTTGGGCCTTTTGAACAACATGGGATGGCCGGCACGTATCATCGCCTTCATCTTGTTCGTGATGTCGATCTGGTCCCTCGCGGTCATGATTGATCGCTATCTGTACTTCACGGCTGCCCGCAAGCAGTCCCGCGAATTCGCCCCCAAGGTTGCCGGCGCCCTCAAGGACAGCAAGCTGGAAGAGGCGATCAAGATTGCCGACCGCAGCAAGAAGTCTCACCTTGCTGAAGTCGTCACGGCTGGCCTGCAGGAGTTCCGCTCCACCGGTGGCGTTGTGAACGAAGAGACCATCGAGAGCTCCAAGCGCGCACTGGAACGGTCCGAAGCCATTGTTCATGCCAAGCTGAAGCGCGGCCTGGGCGTGTTGGCCACCATCGGCTCCACGGCTCCCTTCGTCGGCCTGCTCGGCACGGTTATCGGTATTTTGAACGCCTTCCAGCAGATCGCCACCCAGAAGTCTTCGGGTATCGGCGCGGTTGCCGGCGGTATTTCAGAAGCCCTGGTCACCACGGCGTTCGGCCTTCTGGTCGCCATCCCCGCGGTTATGACCTTCAACTACTTCAGCGGTCGCGTTGAAGCCTTCGACGTCGAGATGGACAACTCCTCCAGCGAGCTGGTGGACTACTTCATCAAGCAGAGCCACAAGCGCTAATCGCGCGCGTGTACTGCCTCAGGCGGCATAGGTAACGGGCGAATTGGCGAGTCTGGAATGGCTGGCAGGGTGTGAACTCCTGTCAGCCATCCACAGAGCTGATTCCTCTGAGCCACCACCGTCAGGGCTGCCCCAAGGCTTGCCTGCACAGGAAGCCAACTGGAAATCGATAAGCGAAGTCATACACGCGGAGCAGACACATGGGAATTTCAGTACGAAACGAAGGCGCCAAGGTCAACTCCAACATCAACGTCACCCCGATGGTGGACGTGATGCTGGTGCTGTTGATCATCTTCATGGTCATCACCCCGATGCTCCAGAACAAGGTCCAGGTGGATCTTGCCAGGACCGACAACCCAACCTCCATGCCTGACGCTGACAAAGAAGATGCGATCGTGGTCGCGGTGACGCGCAGCGGCGACTTCTATCTTGGCCAGGACAAGGTTGCACCGTCCCAGCTCGGCGGCAAGGTTCGCGATAAACTCACCGACAAACCGGGCAAACAGATTTTCGTCCGCGCCGATGCTCGCGCGCGTTATCTGGATGTAGAGAATGCAATTGATGATGTCCGCACGGCAGGCGTTGATTCGGTGGGCTTGTTGACCGAAAAGCGTCAGGGACCTGGCGAATAATTTGCAGTTCTCGTCTGGCGCAGCACAACCCGCAACTCAGTCGGGACAAATCAGGAGCTGAACACATGGCAATGGTTAGTAGTGGTCCCGGGGGAATCTCCTCCGATATCAACGTAACTCCCCTCATCGACGTGCTGCTGGTATTGCTGATCATCTTCATGGTCATCGTGCCCGTGGCTCCCAAGGGACTGGATGCGCTTGTGCCCCAGCCGCCGAAGGATAAAACACAAACTCCTGACGACAGCAGAACCATCGTGGTGTCGGTCATTCACACCGCCGGAACCCAGGTGGCCTACAAGATCAACCAGGACGATGTGGCCAAGGGCGATCTGCTGGCGCGTCTGACACAGATTTATGCAAACCGCGCCGAGCGCATCATGTTCATCAAGGGTGATGACGATGTGAACTTCGCGCAAGTTGCCGATATTATCGATCTGGGACACTCAGCAGGCGTGGATCACGTCGGTCTGATTACCCCTAAAATCGCGGCTGGACAGTAGCAGTCTGACGTTTGGGACAATGCCCACTCTTGTCCCTTGCGTTTCCCTGCCCGTCTGGAGTACAAATGCGCAGGGAAGCACAACGGAACAGGCCGCATCGGTAGGAATTTCATGGCTGAGTGCGGCGACTCCCACTGCATTCAACCGCGCGGAAACACCAGGCGCGATAACCCTGGCGACGACTCGAAGGAGAAGGATAAGAATATGAATCGACTTGTACGTCTGCCGGTGCTCACGGCTGCTTTGGTCGCCTTGATGTTTTCGCTGACCGGTTGCAACCAACTGCGAGCCCGCGACCAGCTGAACAAGGGAGTAGCTGCATATAAAGCTGGAAAGTTCGAAGAAGCCATTCGCCATTTTCAGGATGCCAGCACACTTGACCCCAAGCTTCCAGCAGCCAAGGAATATCTGGCGACCGCTCTGGCGCAGAATGTTGTTCCAGGCCTGACCACACCCGACAATCTCAAGACTGCCCAGCAGGCAATCGACACCTTCCAGGAAGTTCTCGTCAAGCACCCCGACGACATCAACAGCCTGAAGGGTATCGCCAGCCTGTACTTCAATACCAAGAAGCTCCCGGAAGCGAAGGAATGGCAGAAGAAGGTCCTAGCTCTCGATCCCAAAGATCCTGAAGCAGCCTACACCGTGGGCGTGATCAACTGGACCACGGCGCACGAAAACCTGCTGAAGGCGATTACCCCTCTCGGCCTCAACGATGACGGCGCGGGCAACGCAAAGATGACCAAGCCCGTGTGCGCTCAGATCCAGCAACAGAACGCAGCGCTGGTTGAAGAAGGCATCAAGTACCTGTCGCAGGCAATCGAAAACCGCCCCGGTTACGACGACGCCATGTCGTACCTGAATCTCACGTACCGCCGCAAGGCAGACGTGGATTGCGGCAACGATGCAGCGCGCAAGGAAGACGTTGCCAAGGCAAACGAGTGGAGCCAGAAGGCCATGGGAACCCGCAAGGAGAACGAGGCCAAGAAGGAAAACAAGAACGCCGGCGGTATCGAAATGGATTCGAACGGCAACATGAAGTAGTCCAAAGGCACCTCGACACAATAACAAGGCCTCCCACGTCGGGAGGCCTTGTTGCGTTTGCCGGGAAGTTGCCTGGCTACTGCGTTCCTGTGTGGAGGGACGATTGGAACGGAGCCGTGGGAGCAATGATCTCTGTGCAGCAGGAAACTGTCAGCCTTTTGAAAAGCAGATGAAGCGCAAGCGCCTAGCCTTGACGGCCAATTCAACTGTCTCAGACGCGGCCAACAGCTTTATGGTGCGCCATCCTTGAGCAGTTGTTCCGCCAGGTAATTGTGAATCTTCGCTTCGTTATAGAGCATTTCTGAATAGGCATTCTGCAGCAACTGGGCGTGATTGTTGCGCAACAACTGACGAATGCCCTGCTGCACGCGTGGGTCGCTCAACTCCCGCTGACCAGCCGGCCGCTTTTCGATCAAAAGATAAATGGCATAGCCAATGGTTCTGCGGCCTGACCCTTCCCCCTGGGTAATCGGCAGAGGATCTGTCATCTGTCCCGCCTTCAGCTTGGCAACCGCCGCGAAGACATCGGGTTCCGTGCGCAATTGCGACTCAAAGACGAAGCCAAAGTCGCCGCCATTGGCACTGCTTGAGGAATCCTCAGAATACCGTTGCGCCACGGAGGAGAAATCCTCGCCGCTCTCAAGGTGATTGCGCAACATCTGGATCTTCTTGCGGGCTTCGCCATCATTGGTGGCTTTGCTGCTCTGCAGGTTTGTCACCTGCTTGCCGGGTTCGCTGGTAACGACAATCCGCGCCAGATGATACTGCGGCTCAATCGAATTAAACTCGCTCTTGTGCGCGGCAAAATAACTGTTAATTTCAGAGTCGGTAATGTTGATCTTTGACTCAATCTCTTTGTTGACCAGCTTGCTCTGCGTCAGTTGATGGCGAATATCGTGCCGCAGGCCGTCCATGGTCTGATTGCGCTCTTTGAGCTGACGGTCAAACTCTTCCTGAGTCGAGAGCGCCTTCATATCGGTCAGCTTTGCGTCGACCTCTTCATCGGTCGCGACGAGGTTCAACTTGGCTGCGCGCTGCTGAAGAATCTCATCCTGAATGAGCTGGTGAAGGATGCCCAGCCGTTGAATTGCAGCCTCTTCCTTTGATGGCGGCTGAGCTGCGTCGCCAAGGCTCTGCTTGAAGAGACGGTCCACATCTGCCTGGACAATCTGCTTGCCATTGACCGTGGCGAGCACCTCAGGAGAGGGCGCACGGTTGCAACCTAGCAGTGAACCGGAAAACAAGCCAGCGGCGAGAATGACTGCCGGAAAGGCACGGTGGGTGTAAATGGATCGAAATGGCGACAACCTGGCAACCCCCGGCTATCCATCCTGAGGATGGAGGCTCAAGAGATAAGGATAAACCCCCGCAGCGGCCATACAAAACCAGACCGCTGCGAAATGACTACCTACCAAACGGCGGTACGGAAGGCGGGGCACTCGCAGGGCCGGGCGGCGGAGGCGGCTCAACGCCTGCGGCACGCAGCGCACGATCAATGACCATCCAGACCTGCTCGGCCGGAAGGGCACCGTACATATGCTCGCCCTCAATGAACAGCGATGGAGTCCCATCGACACCGAGCGACTCCGCCTCCTTCATTGAAGCGCGGACAGCTGTCTCATCCTGCTTCGACAGACAGGCATCCAGCCTGGCGGCGTCGAGGCTGAAAATCTTGCCCTGCTCACGGGCAATCTTGTCGAGGACGACGAAGCTTTTCTGCGGATCGCGGTCTTCCCCGGTCACTTCCTGTCCGTGAGCGTGCAGATAGTCGACGTAACCCCAATAGGCCTTGGGATTCTGGTCGGCAATGCAATTGGAATCAATCGCGGCATGCAGTGCCCAGGGATGAATCTCTACCAGCGGATCGTCTTTGTAGATGAAACGAACCTTGTCCTTGTACCGCTCCAGGGTCTCTGGAAAGAGTGCCTGATGCATCCGTGCGCAGTATGGGCACTCCAGATCGTCAAAATTGATCACAGTGACTTTGGCGGAGGGATTTCCCCGGACGGGGCGGCTGTCAACGGGAATGTTCTGAGCCGCGATGTGGGTTAAATCGTAAGTATCCAAGCGGGCCAGAGACTTGTTGTCTGTCGAGATGAGGAAGTCAATGGTTGTCGTACGGGCGCCGCGTGACAGAGTCACAGCGAGCGAATCGTATCCCGGAATCTTGCTTGACTTCCGCTCGCCCAGAGCCACGTTGTAATCGGCGGGCACGTTAAACTGGCCGCGCACCAGCACCTCAATGCGCCGCACCAGGGCGGGGTCTTTGATGGAATCAGCTCCCGGATTCTTGACACCTGCATCCTGCGCCCTGCAACCCACCGTTGCCGCCAACACCACTACCACCGAAAGCCATGCCAAACGATTTGAGATGAGACCCAACGCTGCACCCCTTTCCTCAACCTTAATTATCGCAGGGGAAATATGCCCTCGGTGCACTCGCATGAACGAATCAAATCCATCGTGCGCGCCGAATCAAAGTTGTCCCTCCCCAGAACGGAGTGCCGGGTGCTAATCTCGCCCCATGCGCCGAATATTTCTCACCCGTTCCCTGCTTCACACCTCTGCCCTGATGATTGCCGGTTTGGCTGTCTCGGCCGGATTGCTGGCCGAAACTTCATCCAGCAAACGACCCATCTCTCTCGATGACCTCGCCACCCTGGCACGGGTGAGCGCACCCGTCATTTCTCCTGATGGGGAGTGGATTGCCTACTCGGTTTCCCGCATGGATACCAAGGAAGACAAGAATCACGCAGACCTGTGGATGCAGCGGTGGGATGGCACAGGGGCGATGCAATTGACATTCAGCAAAGAGGGTGCGTCGCAGCCGGAGTTCAGCCCGGACGGGAAGTACATCTCTTTTCTTTCGTCGCGACCGGGCAAGGCCAAGGGCACGCAGCTTTGGGTGCTGAACAGGCTGGGCGGCGAGCCGCAGCAGTTGACGGAGATTACCGGGCAGGAGATTGGCAGCTATGCGTGGTCGCCTGACAGCAAGCGAATCCTGATGACCGCGCAGCCGCAATCAGAACCCGAGGCTGAAGATGGCAAGCCGCCGGCGCCGCCCAAGCCCTTCGTCATTGATCGCTACCACTTCAAGCAGGATATTCAGGGCTATCTCAGGAACGAAGACCGCGACACGCTCTACCTGTACGACATTGCCAGCAAGAAGTTTGAAAAGCTCACCACGGACAAAGACGTGGATGAAGAAGAAGCTGTCTGGTCCCCCGACGGCAGCTCCATCGCGTTCGCCAGCAATCATGATGCTGACCCCGACAGGACTGACAACAACGACACCTTCGTCGTCGCAGCCAAGCCCGGCTCAACACCCCGCAAGCTCACCACCTGGCCGGGGCCTGATGGCGGAAAGCTGGCATGGTCGCCCGATTCCAAGTTCATTGCCTATGTGCAGGGAGCCATGCCCGAGCTGGGCGCATACAGCCAGGCCAAACCGGCGCTGGTCACGCTTGAGGGCAAGGTCAGCTACCCGGCGGCGAAGCTGGACCGAAGCGTGAGCCAGCCCTGCTTTCTGCCGGATGGCAAGCTGCTGTACCTGGTCAATGATGATCGCTCAGAGTATCCCGCCGCGGTGGAAGTCGCCGGCGATGGGGCGCACCGCCTGCTGGCGGAGCCGGGAACGACATCAGCGATGACCTGCCTTGCAGGCAAAATTGCAGTGGTGCATCAGGATGACACCCACCCCGGAGAGGTCTTCGCGCTGGAAATTGCAAATGCAAACGCGAGTCTGCGCCGGATCACCTCTGTCAACGACGCCCTGCTGGCCCAGCTTGACCTGGTCCCCACCGAGGACTTCACCTCGATCAGCAAAGACGGCACTGAAGTGCATGGTCTGCTGACCAAGCCGCTGGGATACAAGGCCGGGACCAAGGTTCCGACGATTCTCTTCATTCACGGCGGCCCCAACGGGCAGGATGGCCACAGCTTTGCCTTTGAGCGGCAGTGGTTTGCCGCGCACGGCTATGCAGAGATGAACGTGAACTACCGCGGCAGCTCAGGGCGCGGACAGGACTACGCCAAGGCCATCTTTGCCGACTGGGGGCATCTGGAGGTGATCGACCTGATCGGCGCGGTCGATGCCGTGGTCAAGATGGGCGTTGCCGACCCGGCAAAACTCGGCATCGGGGGCTGGAGCTACGGCGGCATTCTCACGGACTACACCACGGCCTCTGATAACCGCTTCAAGGCGGCCATCAGCGGAGCCGGGTCGGCGGCGCCGCTCTCCTACTACGGCTCTGACCAGTACATCCTGCAGTATGACTTCGAGCTTGGAGTGCCGTGGAAGGCGCGGGATCTCTACCTCAAGCTCAGCTACCCGCTGCTTGAGGCAGACAAGCGGATGCACACGCCGACGCTCTACATGGGCGGCACCAATGACTTCAACGTGCCGATCATCGGCGGCGAACAGCTCTACCAGGCGCTTAAATCTCTCCATGTGCCTACGGAGCTGGTCGTCTATCCAGGGCAGTTCCACGGCTTCACGCGGCCCAGCTTCATCAAAGATCGCTACGAACGCTGGCTGGCCTGGTACGACCACTACGTCGCGGGCAAGGATACGCCGGCAAGCCCGGTGGCGAAAGCCCCTGAAAAGAAGCTGGCTGAGCCGGCCGCTGCCAAGTAAAGTAACCCATGTTCCCGTGACCCGAAGTCATTGAGCAAGCCCCCTGAGGAGTTACAGAAAGGGTCATCTGCTCCAATCCTTTGGGTCACGGGATATGAGCGTTTGCATGTTAGGCTGAGTCATCTTCCCCGGAAAGATGGCTCAGCATGCAACTCTGGCTCCGCAAGTTTCTGCTCGGCGTTATCGGGGTTGAGGCGCTGATCTTCCTTTCGACGCTCCCGATCGCGCTGCTCGTTCTGCTGCAGAGCCGAGTTCGCTCGCCCTTCCTGAATATTCCAGAATTTCTCCTTCCGCCGGCGGCAATGACCCTCCTGGGATTCATCTTTGCCGCCGCCTGGTGGCAAAACCGTCAGGCCCGAAAATACGCAAGAGCGTGGGGCATCGCCGCGAGCCTGATCAACGTTGGCATCGCAATTCCTCTGCTGATCTACCTGCCGTGGAGTGCGTCTACCCTGTTATGGATCCCGCCGGTTGGCGGTGTCTTGGGAATTTACATCTTCTCTCGCAAGCAGACCGTCGCCATCCCCAGAGAAGAAGGCCTCCGCAGGCCGATTCCAGGCGACGGGACTAACAAAGTCCTAGATCGCATCACCAAACCCCTGTCCTTTGCGATGGGCGTAGCCCTGGTCATCTGGTGGCTCAACTGGAATCAAGCGCGGGGCATTCGCGGCCAAAACGATATATTCCTCTACCTCCAAATCTTTGTAGCGCTGCTTAGTACCACCTTGATCCATGAGTGTGGTCATGTCGCGGTCGGTCTTGCGCTGGGGATGAAACTGCGAGTTTTCGTCATTGGACCGCTGGAGTGGAAAATGCGCGGAGGCAAGTGGGAATTTCACTTCGACCTGAAGGCTCTGCTATCGAATGGTGGCAAAGCCGGAGTTGTGCCGGTCGATGCCAAATTCGCTCGATGGCGCATGGCTGCCATGATCGCAGGCGGACCAGGAATCAACCTGTTCTCGGCAGCCATCTTTCTCGTTCTCGCCTCTCGCTATGCCGACCAAAAAGCCACAGCTCTGCCCGGTTTCCTCGCCCTCCTGGGTGCAGCCAGTTTATGGGCCTTCGTCTTCAACCTCATCCCTCAAAGGACCAGGACAAACTACTCCGATGGAGCGCAAATCTATCAGTTGCTCTCAACCGGACCCTGGGGCGACATGCATCAGGCAATTTTGGTGGTTTCCTCCAGCCTGGTCACACCGCTGCGCCCCCGCGACTATGACCTGGTCACCATCGAGCGCGCTGCAAATGGCATCCAGCAGGGGCGCAAAGTCATGTTGCTATGGCTGTACGTGTATCAGCACTATCTTGATCACCATCTCCTAGTGGAGTCCGACGAAGCGCTGCTGAAGGCTGAACAGCTCTACCACGAAGTCGCCGCCGAGGTGACCGCGGAACTCCACACCGTCTTTGTCTTTGCCGTGGCGCTGCTGCGGCGCGATGCCGCCGCCACCCGCGCTTGGTGGCAGCGTATGGAGGCGAAGAAACCTACCCGCTTCAACAGCGACTATTGGATGGCTCACAGCGCCTTGCACTGGATGGAGGGCGACCGCCGCACCGCCGAGGAATCCTGGGCCAAGGGCAATGAACTGGCGCAAAAGCTGCCGCAAGCCGGGGCCTATGACTTTGACCGGCACTGCTTTGCGCTCCTGCGCGAGGCTATGGACGAGCCTCTCGCCGCGGCCTGACAATCCCGACTATCCAGCAGTGGCCAAGGCATGCTACCTTACCGAGCGCGTCGAGCCAGTCAAATGGCATTTGCGCCGGCAACATGCGGCATTTCCGATTGCCAGTAGAATAAAAAGTGATGGAACTGGTTCAGATACAGACTGCGCGCAAGGCTCCGGCACCCAAGCCGGAGTGGCTGAAGGCCCGTGCGCCTGGTGGCGAAAACTACCATGACCTGAAGCGGCTGGCCCGCTCGCTCAACCTGCACACGGTCTGCGAGAGCGCGCACTGCCCCAACATCGGCGAATGCTGGCAGCAGAAGACGGCCACCTTCATGATGCTGGGCAACCTCTGCACGCGGCGGTGTGGTTTTTGTGCCGTGCCCAAGGGCAAGCCTGAGCCGATTGATTTTGACGAGCCACGGCGCGTGGCAGAGGCGGTCTCGCTGCTCGGCCTGCAACATGCTGTCATTACCAGCGTCAATCGCGACGACGATCTGGTGGGCGGCGCGCGCGCCTTTGCGATGGTCATTGAAGAGATCCGCCAGCAGGCTCCGGGCTGCCGCGTCGAAGTGCTGATTCCCGATTTCCAGGGGAATCCTGAGGCGATTCAGGTCGTTGTCGAGGCCCGGCCCGAGGTGCTGAACCACAACACCGAGTCGGTTCCACGGCTCTATCGCGTTGTGCGATCAGGCGCACGGTATGAGCGCACGCTGAGGCTGCTTGAATACGCCAAGGAGCTGAACCCCGCCGGCATCACCAAATCCGGCGTCATGGTTGGCCTGGGCGAAGAAACCAGCGAGCTGCTTGAGGTCTTCCGCGACCTCGCCGCGGTGCAGTGCGACATTCTGACGATCGGGCAGTACCTGCGCCCCTCGCGCGACCACCTGCCGATGGCGCGTATCTACGCCCCCAGCGAGTTTGCCGAACTCAAGGCAGAAGCGCTGAAGATGGGCTTCCGCCATGTGGAGAGCGGGCCGCTGGTGCGGTCAAGCTACCACGCGCATGAGCAGGCGGCTTCTACTGGGTTGAGGGTGCTGGGGTAAATCTAGCGCTGATACAGACCATGGACTACTCCACCTTCAGCATTAAAGCAGCCTTCAATGATTTCGAAAAACTGCGAGTCTTGGAACTCCACATTTCGATAGATCGCATAGGCAACCAGGTCAGCAAGTTGAATCAGTCTGGACGCCTTGGAATCCAAAAATACCGGTACTTCAGCGTAGTTCCGGGTCTTTCCATACTGATGACCTGAATACTTGAAGTCCCGTGCGAGCGTTTGAATTCGCGCTTCGGTACTGGACTTGTCAAAAAGAATCAGGCCCCGCTCCGGTTTCTGCGTATTGCGATACATCCGCATCAGGTAATGATCAAACCGGCTGCAAACCTGAGTGAATGCCTCTTCAATTACATCCTGCCCCGCAAAGTTCTGCTTTTTGAGAACCGCCGCGAAGATTCTCACATCGCGAGGATAGTGTTTGCGAATGATTCCCAATGCGTCTTTGATCGCCTGAATCCGATCTGCTTTCGGATAGGCTCTCCATCGCTTCTGCCCTCCGTACATGGGTGACGCGTGAAACTCAACCTCGTGAGTAAACGACGGATCGACGGCGAAACGTGCCGCAATTTCATTGAGTTCCAGCTCAATCCAGTGAGGCAACCGCTCGAAGATGCTTAGACCCGCGAGTACAAAGTGTCCTTGCTTTGCATCGGAAACTGATCCCGAATCGTCAACATAAAGAAGATGCACTTTTGCCCCGATCAGAGAATGATGAAAATGTATCAGAACGCAGCGAGGGCTACCCAAAGGCAGCCCTCGCGTTCACGAATAAGTCGGCTGAGAGGGTAAGTCACCCTGCGCTCCAAAAGGGTAGGAGCATCCCAACCGCACCTTGATTTTAGCAGTTTCCATCTCTGTGGCGGAGGAAATTTTGAGGTCTTCTCTACTGGAAGGCACTACGCCCCCGTTCCGATTCGATAGAATGAGGTTGGTTTTTAGCCCAAAGCCACTTTGGCAACCGGGGCACAGGGAAGAGGAACGAGATGGCAGCTTCTTTTATGGCGGGGAATGTCGTGCTGAAGGATTTGCACGGTGATCTGAAGCGGCGGATGGACAAGGCAGTTGTGGATTTTCAGGCGCATCTGGTGTCGCTGCGGACGGGGCGGGCCAACGTGCAGCTCCTGGACCAGGTCCGCGTGGACTACTACGGTACGCCCACGCCGCTTACACAGGTGGCGCAGGTCACCACTCCCGAGGCCAGCATGATCGTCGTGCAGCCGTGGGACGTGAGCCTGCTCAAGGAGATTGAAAAGGCTCTGCGCGCGCCTGAGCACGGCTTCAATCCTTCGAACGATGGCAAGCAGATTCGCGTGCCGATTCCACCGATGACCGAGGAGCGCCGTCGCGATGTGGTCAAGCAGCTCAACAAGCAGCTTGAAGATCACAAGACCGCCCTGCGCAACGTTCGCCGCGACGGCAATGACCACCTCAAGAAGCTGGCCAAAGACAAAAAGCTCAGCGAAGACGAGGAAAAGCGTGCGCAGGATGAGGTCCAGGCCATGCTCAACGACGAGATTCGCCGCCTCGACGAGCTGGCCCGCAAAAAAGAAATCGACATCATGCAGATCTGATCGCGAGCCATTCAGCTGCTCCCGCAGAAGGCCATCCGCGAGGGTGGCCTTTGTGCTGCGTGGAGTAGCCGCGCGTTTGCACGTGGTGAAGCAGAAGTGAGCCTCCGGGTGCTGACTTCTGCGGCGGGATGGTCGGGTTCTGCTAATCTGCGAGCGAAGCGCTGTTGCGGTCAGGCAAGAGGGGGCGTATGACGAATTCGCGAAGAGAGTTTTTGACGGCAGGTTCACTGGGGTTGCTGGGAGTGGCTCTAACGCAATCCGGGGGCGCGCAAGCCCCGGCAGGTCAACCTCAGCAACCTACTCCCGGCGCACCGCCCGCCTTTGGCACTGCACCGCCAGTCGGGCCAGAGGTGACCCCGGCGACCTTTGCCGAGGCCGAAAAACTTGTGCAGGTAGAGATGTCTGCCGCCGACCGCGCCACAGCCGCCAGCAACTGGCGGATGCAGATGGCACCGCTGTACGAGCGTCGCACCGGTCCGCGCAAACTTACGCTCGAAGACGGCCTCGCCCCGGCCACGCAATGGAATCCGAGCCTGCCCGGCATTGCCCTGCCTGCCGCTTCGACTGGCTTTGCCCGCAGCGTCGATCCCCATACCCCGCTGCCCACGAGCGACGAAGCTATCGCCTTTGCACCCGTGTGGCAGCTTTCGCGCTGGATCGAGCAGCGCGCGATCACTTCCACGCGGCTCACGGAAATCTACCTGCGCCGACTGGAGCGCTTTGACGCGCAACTGCACTGCGTTATCACCCTTACCCGCGAACATGCGCTGGCCCAGGCGAAAGCCGCCGACGCAGAGATCGCCGCAGGCAAATACCGCGGGCCGCTGCACGGCATTCCGTGGGGAGCCAAGGATCTGCTCGATACCGCCGGCATTGCAACTACCTACGGTGCCGAACCCTACCGCAACCGCGTCCCGGCAGAGGATTCTACGGTGGTTCGCCGCCTCAACGAGGCTGGCGCTGTACTGGTTGCCAAGCTCTCGCTCGGTGCCCTCGCGCTCAACGACATCTGGTTTGGCGGCCAGACCATGAATCCCTGGCTGCTTGAGGAGGGTTCGTCTGGCTCCAGCGCCGGGCCGGGCGCAGCGGTCGCGGCCGGGCTGGTTGGCTTTGCCATCGGCAGCGAAACCGGCGGCAGCATCGTAAGCCCAACCATGCGCTGCGGTGTCACCGGTCTGCGCCCCACCTACGGCCGTGTGCCGCGCACGGGAGCGATGACTCTCTGCTGGTCTCTCGACAAGCTCGGCCCGATGTCTCGGAGCGTTGAAGACACCGTTCTTGTACTGCGGGCGATTCACGGCCCCGACGCGGTTGATCTGGCTTGTGTCGAGGGCCCGCACCTCGCTTTTGAGGCGGGCAAGAGCGTCAAGGGGCTGCGGGTCGGCTACTTTCCCGGCTGGATGAAGGAAGCCCCCGCCACCGACGTGGACCGCGCCGCCCTCGAGGCCGTGAAAAAACTTGGCATGGTGCCCGTCGAGGTCACTCTCCCTGACTGGCCCTACGACTCGCTCAACCTCATCCTCTTTGCCGAGGCCGGCGCGGCGTTTGAAGAGCTGACCATGAGCGGCCACCTCCCCGACCTCAAGGCCCAGGTGCCCGATGCCTGGCCGAACTGCTTCCGCCAGGCGCGCTTCCTCTCAGCGGTGGATTTCGTCCAGACCGATCGCTTTCGCCGCAAGGTCGCCCAGGAAATGGCCCGCGTCATGGCCGGCGTGGATTTGCTGCTCGTCCCCTCGTTGCGCGACGAAATGCTGGTGATTACCAACAACACCGGCCACCCCTCGCTGACCATGCGCGCCGGTTTTGTGGAGGTCGCAGAGGCCCGCAGCGACTGGGCCCCTGACCCGGCGCACCCGCTGCCCCGGTTCTCGCCCGCGCGGCGCGTGCCCCACGGCATCACCCTCATCGGCCGCCTCTTTGACGAGGGCACCATCGCCGAGGTCGGCCTGGCACTCGAAAAAGCCTTTGGCGTGGTCAACGAGCACCCGGCTGGATTTGCCTGAGGCAAGCAAAAACAGACGCAAATCAGAAGCGCCCTAAGTCGTGGCGGCCGCAACCGTCACGACGCAAAACCCAGTTCACCGTATATTCAATCTCTCTTAAAGCTTGTTCATCCCGCTGTCATCCCGCATTTACATTCGGGTCCTATAGTCCTCCCGAGTGCCTGAATGCGTTTCATTTCTCCCCGCAAATGAATCGGAGTTCAGGCCCCGACGATAGTCGATGACGGGTCGTAGAGCATGCAGCTGGCAACAAGACAGCTCGCTCGGTCGCCCAGCTCCTGGAAACGGATTTTCAACCTGAATTTGAAGGAATCACACCATGAATCTGAAGAACACAGCGCTCGCCCTCTGCCTGACTGCGGCCCTCCCCGGCGCGCTCCTCGCCCAGAAGAACGCCCCGCCGGCCCACCCCATCCCACACATCGACCACGTGTTTGTGATCATGATGGAAAACCACGCCTACAGCGAGATCTTTCCCAACGCCAACGCGCCCTTCATTAACTCGTATGCCATCACGGTCAACTCCGCCAGCAACTACTACGGCGTAGGCCACCCGAGCCTCACCAACTACCTGGAAACCGTGGGCGGATCCAACTTTGGCGTTGTCAACGACAACTCGCCCGACTGGCACAACACGACCTGCGTTTCAAACATCTCGCTGAACGCCCCCGCCCTGGAAGGCGCGCCGAACATCTGCCCAATCGCCGGTGCCGGCCTTGACGCTGCCACCCCCGCAGTGGACACCACGAACGAAGGTTCGCCCGACTCGCCCGTCTATAACGACCCATACGCCCCGGCCCAGACCGTGAGCGAAACCATCGCCGATCAGCTTGTCGCCGCTGGCAAAACCTGGAAGTCCTACCAGGAAAACCTGCCCCCGTACGGCGCAGATTGGGTCAACAACAGCGATGGCCTCATCTCCAACATCACCGCTCCTGAGCCTGGCATGCCCAAGCTGTATGCCGTGAAGCACAACCCCTTCGTGTACTTCAAAAACATCCAGGATGGCACCAACCCCAGCCTGAGCCTCAAGCAGATCGTCGGCTTTGACCGACTCTGGGCCGACATCAAGGGCAACTCAATCCCCAACTTCTCCTACATCGTGCCCAACCAGTGCCACGATCAGCACGGCCGCGGCGCCAGCGAAATGGGTACCGGTTGCAACGTTGACCAGAACGACATCGCCCAGGGCGACGCCGCGCTCAAGACCATCATCTCAACTATCAAGTCCGCTCCCTTCTGGAGCCACGGCAACAACGTGATCGTCACCGTCTGGGATGAGAACGACTATGGTACTGAGCCGAACCAGGTCGTCATGCTGGTCGATAACAACTGGGGCCTTCACGGCGTCACCAGCAACGTGAAGTACAACCACTTTTCGCTGCTCAAGAGCATCGAGGCCGGCTTTAACCTGCCCTACCTGAACCACGCCGCCGACTCGACGACGCCGTTGATGACAGACCTCTTCGCCCGTCACTAAACTTCAATCGCACAAAGAAATGGCCAGCTGGACCGTCGGGTCTGGCTGGCCTTTTCTTCTTGACTTGCTTCTGGCTACGGGAACATCCGGCTCAAGATTCCGGTACCGCGCATGGCTTTTGCAAAACACCCAAAGCTCACTTCAAAGGCCTGAAAAGCAATATCCGATGTAAACTGTTGCGAAGGACCCGATGTATGGCCGCTGCAGCTACATTCCCGTATGTCCCCACCAGGGCTCTCAAGACCTTTGGCGATTCGGGACCCAAATACGAGGTCGGTCGGCCGCTGCGCCAGCTTGCGGATGGAGACTGGATGGCCGAAATCCAGCTCATCGAAACCGGCGAACGCGCTGAGTATCGGCTGTCTCACATCCTCGCCGACCCTGTGGCCCGCTGAAGTACGCCGTAGCCTTTGACCTTGTCGTCGGCGATACAGCTCAGAACCACCCCAAAGGCGTCTCCCAGGCCTATTCCTATATCGGCGTGATTCTCAACCGCTTCGGCTTCGAGCGGGTTCAGGGTAGCCTGTATTTCTCAGAGAACGAAGACATGGCAAACCTGTTTCTCGCAATTCGGGCGTTGCGACTCGAACCCTGGTTTCCGTCTTCCGTTCGCGATCTTCGAGCCTTCCGGGTGGAGCAATGGTCCGATTTCACATCGTTGGTGAAAGGTCTAAATTTAAGCGGGACTTAGGCTTCGAAGAATTCTTCATCAACTCGCTTGATGTGAAGGGTGTCTTCTATCCGACAACCGATATTCTGCTGAACCATCAGGGACGCCAACTGATCTCCATCAACCAGTACAATCCGCTTACTCAGAAACTCTGCTGTCTCCTTTGCTGAGGGCGAAAATGTGGAGGTGGTGACAAAAAGCCCTTTGCTGGCTTTGTGACGGTCAAGACTTCCAAAGAAGTCACGAATCGCGCCTGACCCAATGTTATTTCCAGCCGCGTATCTCTTGGCCTGGATGTAAACGCGATCCAAACCAAGAGCATCCTGATCAATTACCCCATCTACCCCGTCGTCTCCGGTCCGGCCAAGAGTCCGTCCCGCCTTATCTGCACGGGAGCCACCGTAACCCATGCTGAGCAAAAGATTCACGATTAATCTCTCGAAGAACTCCGGTGGGGCACTCCGAACTCGATCCAGCAGGTCTTGCGCCAAAGCCCCTTCTATCTGTCGATGCGCCATTCGCATCGTTTCATCCGGCGTTTGTCGATGTTCCTCAAGGTGGGCCACAACCATTCGGTTTGGTTCTTCCTCGGCTCCATTCGACCGCTCCCGAAACTGACGAAATTCTTCAAACTGCATCAGAAATTTGTTGTCAATTTGCGTTGGGTGCGATGCCAGAACAGTCTGTCCACGTTGGGTAATTTTGAAATGTCCGCGGCGCGTCAACTCCACAAGCTGAGCTTTGCTCAGATAAGACTTAGCCCAATGCACTCGGTTGCTAAAGACTGTTTGTTTGCCCGACGGAAGTAGTTCGCTACGTTCCGACAATTCCAGACCCAACTGGTCGGCGAGCTTTTCTACAACGGAACCAATCCGCACTTCCCCTTGAGAGGAAGCAGCAAGGACCGGGAGCATCAGCGATTGATAGTCGGGAATCGACATTGTTTGAGACCATTCTATCCCTACCGGTACATCCGGTTCAGCGGCGTGGCACCCGCAACGTAGCTTTCACGGTCCCGCTGGCCCGCGAGGAGCCGCAGTATTCCGGTTTGGAGATTAGACAGGGGCAAGGCAGGACCGCTCGATCTCTTCGGCAAGGCGACGTGCCGACATATCTCCTTCGACTCGGAGTGCCCTGGCTACGACAAGAGCATCCTCCGTCGAGGGGGCATCGAAGGCTCGCAAGTTCCAAAGCGCTCGAGCCCTGTACGCGGCAAAGGCGCGGCGATAGAGAGTCACAAACTCCGGCAACGGTCCTGATTCATCGCGTATCAAGAGAACCCTCCGACGATCTATTCCACCCATTCTACGGGAACATCCGGTTCAGCGTGCGCGCAAAGGGGATGGTCTCGCGCACGTGGTCGAGCCCGCAGATCCACGCGACCGCGCGCTCAATGCCCATGCCAAAGCCGGAGTGCGGCACGGAACCATAGCGGCGCAGGTCGAGGTACCACTGGAAGGCATCGAGGGGCAGCTTATGCTCTTCAATGCGGGCCTTGAGCAGGTCGTAGCTGTCTACGCGCTGCGAGCCGCCGATGATTTCGCCGTAACCCTCCGGCGCCAGCACGTCCACGCACAGCGCAAACTGAGGATCGACCGGGTCAGGCTGCATGTAGAACGCCTTGACGTTGGCCGGATAGCGATGCACCATCACCGGCCGGTCAAACTGGCTGCTGAGCCATGTTTCATCCGGCGAACCAAAGTCATTGCCATACTCAAAGGGATTCTCCAGCGCGCCATCCTTGTGCGCCTGGTTGAGCATAGCCACAGCTTCGTCGTAGCGCAGGCGCGGGAACGGTGCCTGAATCGCCTGGAGCTTTGTGATATCCCGGCCAATGACGGCCAGCTCCGGCGCGCGATTCTTCACCACCGACTGCACGATGTGCGAGAGAAAGTTCTCCGCCAGCTCCAACAGGCCGTCCAGATCGCAAAATGCCACTTCCGGCTCAATCATCCAGAACTCTGTCAGGTGGCGGCGGGTCTTTGATTTCTCAGCCCTGAAGGTCGGCCCAAAGCTGTACACCTTGCCCAGCGCAAGTGCTGTCGATTCAATGTAAAGCTGGCCGGATTGGGTGAGAAAGGCTTCCTCGCCAAAGTAATCCACCGGGAAAAGTGTCGAAGTTCCCTCACAGGCCGCGGGAGTGAGAATCGGCGGGTCGGTGCGCGTAAACCCATTCGAATCAAAATACTCCGCCGCCGCCCGCATGATCTCCGCGCGAATGCGCAGGATCGCAGCCTGGCGTGACGACCGCACCCACAGGTGCCGCCGCTCCATCAGAAAATCGACCCCGTGCTCCTTGGGAGTGATCGGGTAGGGGTCTTCTTCCGGCACGCGCTGCACGATCTGCACCTGCTCAATATCCAGCTCAAAGCCGCCCTGTGCACGCTTGTCTGCCCGCACCTTGCCGGTGACGACGACGCTGGATTCCTGGGTGAGGCTTTTGAGCGCCTCAAAGACTTCAGGCGAGACGCCGGATTTGTGGGCCACGCCCTGGATCGTTCCTGTTCCGTCGCGAAAGATGGGGAAAACCAATTTGCCACTTTCGCGCATGTTGTACAGCCAGCCGCGCAGCGTTACAGACTGGCCTTCGTGTTGCCCAATCTCGGCAATCGTCGTAACCGGGGCAGAAATATGGGTGGTTTCAGACATGATGATGACCGCTTTCCTTGAATCGCTCAACTCTTCAGAATAACGCCTGCGAGCAAACGGGAGGCCTCAGGATTCCTGCGGATCGAGCAACCGACGGAACGCGGCCTGCGCCTTTTCAGTAATCGCCGCAGGTGTTTCCGGCTGCGCATACTGGATCTCCAGTACGCAGGCGCGGGGCTTTGGCAGAGCCAGCAGGGCTTTCATGGTCGCAGCCCAGTCGATGCTGCCCTCGCCGGGCCACAGATGCTCATCCTTGATGGCGTGATTGTCGTGCACATGCACTGACCCGATGCGGTTGCCAAAGGTGCTGATCGCCTCTGCAATGCCCACTGTCATGTGTGCGTGCCCCAGGTCAAGGCACACGCCGATGCGGGTCAGGTGGCCGAGATTCAGCGTCTCCATCAGGTGCTCGGGAGTCGTTGGTTCACTGGTGAGGTTCTCTGCCAGCAGCCTCACGCCCAGCGGCCGCGCAAAGGCGTCCAGATGCTCCAGCGCTGTCAGCGCGTGCTCCTGCGATCGGGGTGACCAGGTATCCGTCGCTTCACCGAGGTGCAGGATGAGGTTTTTGAAGTGGATATGCTCCGCTGTCTCCAGAGCCCGCTTGATTTCATCCATTGCGTCAATGCGGCGCGACTTCTCCGGGTGAATCAAATTCACCGCAGGCGCTCCGGCCCGGCCCATTTCGCGGTCAGGAAAGAGCGGCGCGTGCATCGACCACGGCTCCAGCGGATTTGAGGCGAACCACCCGGCGAGCTCCTGCACATGTTCGCGGCTGGTGTAGTCAAAGTGCTGCCTGGCAGCGAAGATTTCCACCGCCTGCGCACCACTGCGACTGGCTAATTCCAGCAGTCCAGGATGCAGCCGTTCCTTGAGAAACAAGTGCGTCGAAAGACATCGCAGCATGATTGAAAATCCCCCGGCCCGACTTGACCAATCTCGCGCTACTCATATTGTCGCATCCGTGGGGCATTCGCAAGATGAACCGCCGGTATATGAGACCCATACCGCATCGCGGGAAGTTTCAATACCCGGCAGCCTTGCCATAGTGGCTGCGGTGGTCCTGCCCGCCGAGCAGTTCGCCCGTTTTGGGGTCAATCGCAATACATTCGCCGTTCGACCAGAGGCCATCTTTCTCGTCCACAGCGTACCCCAATGATTGCAGCGCACGCACAGTTGCACGGGGGAACCCCGGTTCCAGGTACAGCGTGTCGGGCAGGTACTGGTGGTGAAAGCGCGGCGCGTCGACCGCCTGCTGTACATTGAGCCCGCCCTGGGTCATGGAGAGGAAGATCTCCGCCACCGTCGAAATAATCCGTCCGCCGCCGGGCGAGCCGAGGACAAAGCGCAGCTTTCCGTTGTCCACTCCGCCCTCCAGAACAATGGTGGGTGTCATCGCTGAAAGCGGTCGCTTCAGGGGCGCGATCGCGTCGGCTGGGCCCTGGATGAGTCCGTAGAGGTTGGGCGTATTCATCTTGGCGGCAAAATCATCCATCTCGTCATTCAGCAGAAACCCGAGGCTCCCGGCTGTCACATCCGAGCCGTAATCATTATTCAGCGTCGTCGTCATGGCGACTGCGTTGCCCTCCCCATCCACGACGGAAAAGTGCGTCGTGTCCGGAGACTCCCTCCGTTTGCCCGCCGAAGTTGGCGCAGGGGGCAAAAACCCTTCGGGCCGATGCAGGGTCGAGCTCGGGGTGGCCTTGTCGGTAATGCTTGCCCGCCAGGCGTCTGCATATTTGGTACTGGTCATTTCGGCCGCCGGGATGTGGTTGAAATCCGGGTCGCCGAGATACTCGCTGCGATCCATGTACGCGCGCCGGTAGGCCTCGGTAATCAGGTGAATCGATGCAGGAGACCTGTCGCCCAGTTTGGCGAGGTCATACGGGGCGAGGATGTTCAATGTCGATAGCAGCACCACGCCCCCGGAGCTCGGAGGTGGCGCAGAGATCACCGTGTAGTTGTGAAATCTCCCGGACACGGGTGCCCGCTCCACCACCTGATAGCGCGCCAGGTCCTCCAGGGTAATCAGCCCGCCGCCTTTCTTCAGATCGGCCACCAGTTCAGCCGCCAGCTTGCCGTGGTAAAAGTCCGCCGGATCGGCGGCGATCCGCCGCAGGGTCTGCGCCAGCTCCGGTTGCTTAAGCACCTCACCGGCGGTGTAGAACTTCCCATCCCGCTGAAAAATCCGCCTGGAATCTGCAAACCGAGTCAGCCCAGGGTCGTGCAGCTCCTCGGCCTCTTCGGCCGAAAGCGCAAACCCCTCAGCCGCCAGCCGCACCGCTGGAGCCATCACCGCCGCCAGCCCCAGCTTGCCGTATTTCGTCTCAGCGTACGTCAGCCCTGCCACTGAACCCGGCGTAGCGATGGCGCGATAGCCAGTCACGCTCGATTGCAGATTGTCTTCGGGCAGCACGTTGCCCTGGGCATCCAGATACATATCTGCCGTCGCCGCCAGCGGTGCCTGTTCGCGGAAATCAAGGAATGTCGCGTGCCCATCGCGGGTGCGCAACAGCAAAAAGCCGCCACCGCCCAGATTTCCCGCAATCGGATGCACTACCGCCAGCGCAAACCCCGTCGCCACGGCTGCATCCACGGCATTGCCCCCAGCCTTGAGCACCTCCACCCCGGCATCCGCGGCAAGATGATGAACACTCACCACCATCCCATGCTTCGCCCTTGTGGGCTGCTCATGGCGGTAGTCTGGCGATGCGGTTATAGCCGCAGCCTCTTGTGCGACCAGCGCAGGCTCTCCCCACGCAGCTACCAAAGCCCATCCGAGGGCAACAGCGCAAACGCGAACTCGCCCCAGGATCACTGAAAGTGCCGTTGATTCCAGCTTCGAATACATGAGTCAAGAATAAAGCAGGGTCACATCCAGTTCAGGCATTGAAATCTGTATATAACGTTGAGTTGGTTTATCCTTTTGCCATAAACATGCAAATCTAGATAGACGAACCACAACGGAACCTCCAGCCATGCCCACCACCGTCCGCTCGCACGCAAAGATCAATCTCGGCCTCGGCCTCGGCGCACCCCGCCCCGACGGCTTCCACGGCCTGGTGACCGTCTATCAGACTCTCGAAGCGCATGACCTGGTCACGGTGACCGTACGCGCGGCCTCTGAAACAGCTCTCTCTCTCTCATCGAACGATCCTCGTGTTCCGACCGACGCCCGCAACACGGCGTGGAAGATGGTCGAGCTGGCGCTGAAATCGCTTGGGCAGACTGCCGAAGTCCAGATCCACATCGAAAAGGCCCTGCCCGTCCAGGGTGGGCTCGGTGCTGGTTCAGCCAACGCTGTCGCCGCCCTCGTTGCTCTCGAAAACGAGCTCGCCATCAACGCATTGAATCATCCCGCCTGGCCCGCCGAGCGCCTGAGACTCGCCGCGCAGGTCGGCTCAGATGTCCCGCTGTTTCTGATCGGCGGCACCGTCCTCGGCCTCGACCGCGGACAGTCCGTCTTCCCCCTGCCCGACCTTGAATCCACCCACTGCGTCGTCGCTCTGCCTCAAAAAGGCGTCTCCACACCGCAGGCCTTTCGCGACTGGGATGCCCTCTGCGAACACGACAGTTTGACCGCAGACGCATCTACGGCTAAACTAAGTGAGTTGAGTCGCGCCTATGCTGCCTCCTTCACAGGAGTTGAAGCTTCGGACGGCTCCTCCGGTGTCCTTGCCTTGGGCGAGGACCTGGCCGGACCAATGGTGTCCGCGCTTGTCCGCACCGGGATAGTGAACGACTTCGAACGTGTTGTCTTTCCGCAATATCCCCTTCTCAGCGAGATCAAGCGCGTCCTTGCGTCCTGCGGCTCACCGGAGGCGGCCCTCCATGCCTCATTGTCCGGGTCCGGTTCAGCACTCTTTGGGCTTTACCGAGCCCAGAGAGATGCAGAAGCAGCCCTTGAACGGTTGCGGCAGATGGGCGTCGAGAGCCTCTTGACACGCACCCTTCCGCGGCTGGAGTACTGGCAGAAAATGCTTCTCAAGTAAATGATTTGACAGCCGTTGTGGTGGAGAGAGACACTCGCTGCCGGTTGTCAACAGGGTTTTGTTACTGGGCGATCGACTAATGGTAGGTCAAGTGCCTTTGACGCACTTTGTCTAGGTTCGAATCCTAGTCGCCCAGCCAGCATTTCCGGCGCAGAATCCGGCGTCGGCAGCAGGTACGAAAAGGGTCCAAGGGGCGAGTAGCCCCAACCAATGCCAACCAGCATGGGAGGAGCTTACGCAATGAAGTCAGAAGAGCAGGCAGTGGAAGAGATTGTCGCAGCAACACCCGCAGCACTTGAAACCGGTCCGAAGATGAAGGAGGTCAAACTGGCCTCTGAACGCAAACGGAGCCGGGGATTGGCCGAGGACAAGAGCTTCAAGCTTTTTTCTGGTACAGCCAATCGTCCTCTTGCTGAGGAGATTGCAGGTTTTGTCGGCGTCAAGCTGGGCGAGAGCAAGCTGCAGCGTTTTGCCGATGGCGAGGTTTACTTTCAGTTGCTCGAAAATGTGCGCGGGACCGATGTTTTTCTCGTCCAGCCCACATGCTTTCCGGTGGATCAGCATCTGCTTGAGCTGCTGATCATGATTGATGCACTCAAGCGAGCCTCGGCCGCGCGCATTACGGCCGTCGTTCCGTACTACGGGTACGCCCGGCAAGACCGCAAGGATCGCCCAAGGGTCGCCATCAGCGCCAAGCTGATAGCCGACCTGCTGACAACGGCGGGCGCCAACCGGGCACTGTTTGTGGATCTGCATGCGGCGCAGATTCAAGGGTTTTTCAATATCCCGGTGGATCACCTGTTTGCCAGCCCGGTGCTGGTCAGCCACTTCCGGGAGCTGAACCTGCCCAATCTGACGGTGGTTTCGCCAGACGCGGGTGGTGTGGAAAGGGCAAGATTCTTTGCCACCAAGATGGGTGCGCCCCTGGCCATTGTGGACAAGCGGCGTACCGATATGAACGTGGCGGAAGTGATGAACGTAATCGGCGATGTACGCGGGCGCACCTGCCTGGTTATCGACGACATCGTTGACACGGCCGGCACGCTGGTCAAGACGGTCGACGCATTGCTGGCCAACGGAGCGGCTTCTGTTCACGCCTGCGCCAGCCATGCCGTGCTTTCGGGGCCGGCGATTGACCGCATCGCCAACTCCCGCATGGAGCAGTTGGTGGTGACGAATACGATTCAACTGCGCGAAGCTGCGCAGAAGTTAGGCAAGATCAAGGTGCTTTCGATAGCCGGGCTGTTGGGCGCGGCAATTGAGAGCATACACATGGAGACCAGCGTCAGTTCGCTCTTCAACTAGCAACTGGCGCCCAAACAAAGGGAGCGGCAATCCAGCACAAACTGGCCCGTGCCCGAGAAAGCAAGAAACGAGAGAGAAATGCCTGAAGTAGTCGTAGCAAAGCCCCGCGTAGTTCCAGCCAATGGCAAGTTCAACAAAAATGCTGCACGGCGCGTCCGTGTCGCCGGCAAGATTCCCGCAGTTGTGTATGGCGCTGGCCTGGAATCAGTGGCAGTCGAACTCGACCCCAAGCAGATTCTGCGCATTCTGCACTCCGAGTCGGGCCACAACACGATTTTTGATGTCAACATCGAGGGTCACGGCACGGTCAAGACCATGATCGTTGACTGGCAGTACGAGCCCATCCGCGATTCGCTGCTGCACATCGACCTCAAGCGCATCGCGATGGACAAGATGATGAAGGCCAGCGTTCCTGTGCGTCTCATTGGCGTCGCCACCGGCGTCAAGAACGACGGCGGCATGCTTGACCAGGTGCTCCGCGAAGTTGAAATCGAGTGCTTGCCCTCCGACATCCCGAGCCACATCGATGTCGACATCACCTCGCTCGGCCTGCATGGCGTCATTCGCGTCAGCGATCTGCCCCAGTCGGGCACGATCAAGTTCCTTGACGCAGCCGATGCTACCGTCGCCCATGTGGTTTCGATCCGTGGCGAAGCGGAGCCAGTAGCCGCCGCTGCCACCGAGCCTGAAGTCGCCAAGAAGGGCAAGGGCGATGCCGCCGCCGCTCCAGCCAAGAAGTAAAGATGCAGTGTGAGTGTGAGTGTGAAGTGTGAAAAATTGACCCACACTCACACCCCACACTCACACTCGGGAATCGAAAGAGTTCGCGCACATGTCGGAAGCACCGGAAAAGTCCATCGGCCCTGTGATCGTCGTTGGACTCGGCAACCCCGGCATGGAATATGTTTGGACGCCGCATAACGCGGGATTTATGGCCATCGACCGCATCGCTGAACAAGAGCGCACCGCGGTCCAGAACCGAAGATGCAAGGCGCTGACCGGAACGGCTCGTATCGCCAACCGGGAAGTGATTCTGGCCAAGCCGGAAACCTTCATGAACCTGAGCGGATTGTCTGTAGCCGCCCTGTTGAAGGAGTTCAGCATCGGACCAGAAGACCGGCCGCAGAGACTGATTGTGCTGTATGACGATCTCGACCTGGCACTGGGCACGGTCAAGATCAAAGAGCGGGGTTCACCCGCCGGGCACAACGGGGCGCGCAGTATCAACGGGGCCCTGAACAGCGATGAGTGGTTGCGGATCCGGATTGGGGTTGGACCGGATTTCTCACCCGATCAAATCGCCGCCGGGGCCAATCGCAAGGGAGGGAAAGACTATCTCCTCTCCCCGATGCGTAAAGCGGATCTGGCAGTGCTGGATGAGGTATTGGACAAGGTTGCAATCGCGGTTCGCATGATTCTGACGTTAGGACCGGCGGCAGCGATGAATGAGTTCAACCGCAAGTCCAGGGATTAGGAAACAGGGATTAGGGAACAGGGATTAGGAAACAGAAACGCAAAAACCGCTATGGTCAGGTGCAAACAGGGCCGGCGGGTAGGTCTGAAACCAAAGTTTCAGCGGAAAGAGTCAAAAGATGGATCGTTTGTATGAAGTGATGTTCATTGTTCGCCCCGACGTAGTCGATGAGGAACTGGACAAGCTCGTGGCAGGCTTTGAGGGCACGGTCACCAACGGTGGCGGCGTCATCAAGGCAACCGAAAAGCTGGGTCGCCGCAAGCTGGCCTACACCGTCCGCAAGTTCAACGACGGCAACTATATTCTGCTCACCATCGAGGCCAATGGCGTCGTCGTCGCTGAACTCGAGCGCCGCCTGCGCGTTACCGAACCGGTGATCAAGTTCATCACCGTGCGCATGGACGAGGAAGAGAAGCGTCTTGCCAAGATTCGCGCTCACCGCGCCACGCACAAGAAGCGCAGTGCGGAACCCGCGTTTCACGCGCCCGCGCCAGTCGCTCCGGTTGCGGCAGCAGTTGCTGAGCCGGTTGCGCCAGCGACGGTGCCAGCCACTGAGGCAGCAGCCGAGCCGGCAGCAGTCAGCGCTTAGTTTTCAGGGATCGTCACTGCTCCGTTTGCCGGTTGGTGGGTCGAGCGTTCAGTGGCATTGTACGAAGGGCTTTAAAGGCGTTGCCGGGAATCCGGCTGACGCGAGAGGAAAAGGAAACATATGTCCGACGATATTCAAGTCAAGGCACCCGAGAGCGGTGCATCCTCCGGTCCAGGGGGGCAATCCGGTGGCCATCAAGGCGGCGGTCGTCCAGCGGGCGCGCCCCGTCCAGCAGGTGGTCCAGGCGGCCGCGGCAAGTTCTTCCGCCGCAAGAAGGTCTGCAAGTTCTGTACCGAAAAGATCGATGCGATCCCCTACCGCGACGTCCGTCTGCTGCAAGGCTTTGTAGCGGAGCGCGGCAAGATCGTTCCCCGGCGGCTCACCGGTGTGTGCACAACCCACCAGCGTCGCCTCACTCGCGCCATCAAGCAGGCCCGGAACATCGCCCTGTTGCCCTTTGCAGCGCGTCACTAGGAAGCTGTGCGATACTCTGAAGGCTCCGTCTGGCAAGAAATTGCAGATTTTTAAGAAATTTGTAACGCTGCATCTTTTGTGGAGTAGTCAGACTATCGTGGTACGGCTCTATAATCCGTCGCGGCGCAACCCCTGGCCTTAACCCGTGTCTAAACAGACAACGGGTCAGCAAGACAAAGGGACCGCCCGCAACACTGGAGAGTTTCAAATGGAAGTCATTCTGAAAGAAGACGTAGCAAATCTTGGCCACCGCGGAGACGTGGTGAAGGTCGCCGAGGGCTACGGTCGCAATTTCCTGCTGCCGCGCAAGCTGGCACTGCAGGCCACTACCTCCAACAAGGCCGTCATTGAACAGATGAAGGCCGCTGCTGTGCGCCGCTCCGCTTCGGAAAAAGTCCTCGCCGAGACCCTCGCCGCCCAGCTCGAACCCCTCACGCTCAGCTTCTCCCGCAAGTCTGGCGAAGAGGGCCACCTGTTTGGCTCGGTTACCTCGGCAGACATCGCCCACGAGCTCGAATCCCGCGGCTTCGAAGTTGATCGCCGCAAGATTCAGCTGGTTGAGCCGATCAAGGCCGTTGGCGAATTCTCCGTCGCCATCAAGCTGCACCGCGAGGTCACGGCGCACGTCAAGGTAGCTGTTGCTGCCGAGAGCGTCGTCGAGCACGAAGCCGTCGCCGTCTAGGCACAACTTCCCCTCTCGACAACGGAAAGAATCCACACCCATCCTGCGCTATGGCGCGGGATGGGTGATTTGCGTTCCGTCAGCTTTTGAGCTCGTTGGCGACCCCAGCCAGCGGCTTCTCCCGGTCCGTCCGCAGCGTCGGCACCGCCGCCAGCAGGCTCTGCGTGTAAGCGTCGCGCGGATCGGTCAGCACCTGCTCTGCCGACCCCGTCTCCAAAACCTGCCCCCGCCGCATCACCGCCACCCGGTCAGCCATCTGCCCCACCACCGCCAGATCGTGGCTGGTAAAAATCATCGCCAGCCCATGCTCCCGCTGCAAGGTCTTCAGCAGCTCCAGCACCTGCGCCTGCACCGTCACATCGAGTGCCGTCGTTGGCTCGTCGGCAATCAGCAACTGCGGCTTGTGCACCAGCGCCATCGCAATCAAAATTCGCTGCCGCTGCCCGCCTGAAAACTGGTGCGGGTAATCCGCAAACCGCCGCGCCGCCTCGGGAATCGCCACCGCCTCGAGCGCCGCAATGGCCCGCTGCTTCGCCTCTCGCCCTGACAGCCGCTCATGCACCTGTATCGCCTCAGTAATCTGCCGCCCCACCGTCATGACCGGGTTCAGCGCCGTCATCGGCTCCTGAAAGACCATGGCGATCTCGCGCCCGCGCATCGACCGCATCTCCTCATTCGAGAGCCCGACCAACTCGCGTCCCTGCCTCTCGCGCCCCCGCCAGCGAATCGACCCCTCAACCCGCGCCGCCGGCCCCAGCAGCCCCAGCACCGCCAGCGAAGTCACGCTCTTCCCCGAACCCGACTCCCCCACCAGCCCCAGCACCTCGCCAGCGCGCAGAGTCAGACTCACCCCGCGCACCACCTCAGCCGCACCAAACCATACGTGCAGATTCTCAACCGTCAGCAGCGGCTCACTTCCGGTTTCCACGCGCAAACCCATAACCTCATGCTACGGCAATGCCGGTTGCCCCGGTCTCTCTGCGGGCGGCTCATTCATGTTTTCGTCCGCCCCGGCCTAACCACCAATCCGGGTGGGAACCACAAAAGCCCACATCTTTGGGGCAGGCAGGTTTCGAGCGCAGTTTCTCGATCCACGGCAGGGGCGTCGTCACCCCACTTGCCGGCAGTCTTCGCGCTCACGCGGAAAGCGGCCGCGGCCGCTTTCTGCGTGGCACCCTGCTCAACCACAAACCTGCATAAACACTCTCGACTCCGATAGCTGAGTCGGGCATTCTTATGAATGTCCATTCCTTCCCTCCGAAGTAATCTGCTTGCTCGTCACAAACAGCTTCTCCGGTTCAGATCGAATGGACAACCTCTTGAAAGATCACAGGTGCCCCACATCTCGCTTTTGAGATGTGGGTTTCTCAAGGCCAAACACGGTCGGAAAGAAATAGCTGCAATCGCCCTGCGGAGTTACAATCCGGGAATCATCCAGCGCTGGCCATTCCATCACCGGAAGACTAGGCACAGTGGAAAGTGAATCGTGGTGAACGAGTGCGCGAAGAGAGTCAAGCTTGGCCGAAACCCACATCTCAAAAACGAGATGTGGGGCACCCTCAGTGTTTACTTTTCAGACCTGCGCCACCCGCCACCCACTCGGCCAGACGCAACTCGGCCCCACGCGCACGTTCCTCCAGCAAGGCGAACTCCGCCTCGCTGACTTTGGTGCCCACGGATTTTGTACGGAGCGGCGGCTTCAGCAAGCACCGCCGGATAGGGATTTTAGGAAGAAGACGTGCGAAGCCCATGTGTCGCCGGGAAGGACAGCAGGGGGCAGGACGCGGGCTAAGGGACTGAGACTCAACGGGTTCCCCTTAAGCAACGTGCGCTCGACTCTAGGGTAACCCTTTCAGACCCTTTTTTCCACTTAGTCGCCTGTTTTCAGCAAGTTCCCGAAGAGTAACTTTCGGTTACTCCACAGCATCCGTTCCGGGGTGGTGTGTCACCCTACTTCCGATGCCGTAGGCAGCGCGTACTTTGTTTCGGGCGGAACGGAGGCCAGAGGAAGCCCACAGACGCAGCTAAGCCGCCCCCGAGGGGACGGCCAGCGACATTCACGAGGCGTGACGTAGGTTGGCTTCCTCGTAATCCCACGCCTCTAAAGCGGCCCCCTCTTCAAGGAGAGGGCGAACGGTTTCCAGCGGGAGAGAGGGCGGTACATCTACTGCGAAGAGGCCGGGAAGATGGCTAAGCTCTGTAATACAGCCTCTTTCGATGAAGCGTTGTCGCAGTTCGCCAACACGTTCCTCCAGAGGTTGAGAGTCGGCCTTCCGGTATACGATGACCCGAACCGTCGAGTGCCCTGAAGGCAAGACAACATCCGCGTACCACTTCCGGCCATCAGGCCCTTCGGAAATAGATACCTCGTCCTTGAAGCTGACCCCCTTCGCGAAAAAGGGAACATTCTCCAAGCGGAATAGATTCCCTCCGGCAGGCGTGGCCCAAACGCTTTCTATTTGCACTGGCGGATACCCATCATCATCTTGCTCGATCTTGAACCAAATTTTCTCCATCGAGTGATCGGTTTCATTGCTCATTTTTTTCCCCTCTCCGGAATCACATCTCATTGCGGTTTTGGTGTCTGGGGCGGTGGAGGCTGGGGCACCACGGGCGTTGTCAACACTGTGTTGCTCTTCACGCCATTACACTCCGCACATAATACCTGGCCATTTGACGGGCTTCCGTCGCCTTGAGGACCGCCATTCGCCGGATTCGCTGGGTAAATGTGATCGACCTATGTTTGGGTTGGATCAGTAGACACGCCGGGTTGGCTCTGCTTCGCGGGGGCTGTTGCTACCCCGCAGTTTTCGCAGGTCGCTTGACCTCCGTGAGCTTTCTCGTTCTCTTTGATCACCTCCTGCTTCCCTTTCGGAGTAAATGACTTCCCGGCTCGGTCTCCGCCCGCCGTACCTGGCTTACTCGGAGTCTTAAAGAGGCTCATGATGGCCTGCCCGGCGGCATGGAGATCAGCTTGTCCCTGCGGAGAGCTTACGTATTGGCTGGCGTTGTGATAAGCCCATGCCGTTGCCGCAGCCAGGGCGGTATAGGTTACGACTGTTGCGTAAGTTTCTCCAATGCAAAGGTCCCAGAAGCAGTGTCCGTCCTTGTCGGCCCTGCTGAGTGGATTGTTGCCAACGTAACTGTAGAGGTTGAGCGTCTGCGGATCGTCTAGCTTCGCGTACGGTACAGGCTCTTCTTTGGCGCTCCAGTCCGGGGACATGAAGCGTCCCATCGCACTGGAGTAATACCGCGCTTCGAAGTAGTCATTGCCTGATTCGGTATCCCGTTCTTTGCCGGTGAATTTATACGGGTCGGTCGAGCCACCCGCGAAGACCTGCCCGAAGGGGGCGTAGTCTGTGGCGCTGAGCAGCAGTCCTGTTGAGGAGAGGGTGCCGACCTGGGTGCCGAGGTGGTCGGTCATGCGG
>CAILAC010000017.1 GCA_903832055.1 uncultured Acidobacteriota bacterium
AATAGCACTGGTTCGCGTCAAGGGCGGCAGCAAGCGCCGGCAACGTCCGACCACTCTGACTGTTGAGGAGTTCGAACTCATCGTTGCGACTCTGCAAGAGCCGTGGCGCTTGATGGTACAGATCGCCCAATGCCTCGGTCTTCGCGTGAGCGAGATCGCGGCGCTTCAATGGGACGACTTCGACTTCGACAAAAACCAGCTTCTCGTTCAGCGCAGTTTTGTGAACGACAGGGTGGATGACGTCAAGACCGAATACTCCCAGGACTACGTTCCTCTGCATCCGTCCTTGACCGAGATTGTTCTGAAGTGGAGCACACAAGCAGTGCCCACGGAAGAAGGCTGGGTCTTTGCCAATCCCCGAACGAACCGGCCCTACTATCCCACCGAGATCCAGAAGCGGCATCTTCGCCCTTCGGGTTGCTGTGTGGTGGAATGTCCGACGTGCGGGGCGGCACCTGGTGTTTGGTGTAACCAGGATCAGAAAACCGGAAACGGCGTTCGCATGCTCTTGCATGACACGCGCGTAAAGAACTCCGGCAAGTATGGGGGCATCGGCTGGCACACGTTCCGCCACACCTATCGTTCGTGGCTCGACGAGACCGGAGCTCCGATGAAAGTGCAGCAGGAGTTGATGCGACACGCTTCCATCCAGACGACGATGAACGTCTACGGACAGGCAATGTCGTCATCAAAGCGGGAAGCGAATCGGAAGGTTGTGGAGATGGTGCTCAAGCCGTTGAAAGCGAGCGCCTGAAACCCAATTTTCCTTATTGGGAGATATTGGGAGCCGATCCGTTTTTCTGATCGACTCGAAGTGATTGATTTGATTGGTTGCGGGGGTAGGATTTGAACCTACGACCTTTGGGTTATGAGCCCAACGAGCTACCGGGCTGCTCCACCCCGCAACCTGATTGTAACAAGCTTTACCGGGCAGGGTCAAACCTGCTCAACTCCCGTGCAAATCAACTTTAACTCTTTTATTAACATGATCTTAGCGTGAATTTCTCAGTTGTTTTTGAAGTGTGGCCCCAGGCTTGATCTAAATACTCTGAGGATTCACGAGAAAAGAACTGCCAGCGCTTCTTCCGGCTCAGGCCTCACGCGGAAATCCGCATGCGCCTCCGCAAAAACCACCCGGCCATCGCGCCCAATCACATACGTGGCAGGCATCGGCAGCCGCCAGCTCGCCTCGCCATTCAAAAACGGCAGATTCACCAGAATCGACTTCAGATACCGCTGGTGAAATTCCGGCACCGTGTACACCAGCCCAAACTTCTCCGCCACCCGCGCCTCAACGTCATGCAGCAGCGGAAACGGCAACCCATGCTGCTGCACCGCAAAGTCCGACTGCCGCTGCGTCTCCGGGCTCACCGCCACCAGCAGCGCCCCATGCTCGCGAATCCGCCCATACAAATCGCGCCAGGCCTCCAGCTCCGTCACACAATACGAGCACCAGCGCCCTCGAAAAAACTTCACCACCAACGGCCCCACAGCAATGAGGTCAGCACTCTTCACCACCCGGTTCGAAGAATCCCGCAGCTCAAACACGGGCGCCAGAGCCCCAACCGGCAAAATCCGCTCTTCAATCCCGGTAGCAAACAGCTCTTCGACCGCCCGCTCCCCAACGGCCAGCCGCTCCGCCTGCACCAAACCCCGCGTCCGCGCAGTAATCTCGTCGAGTTGGTCCTGCAGCGGAACTGTGCGTGCGTTCACTTGGCTACCGCCCAAACTTCTGCTTGCCACCCATCCCGCCCATCATGCTCCCCATGCCGCCGCGCATCATCTGCTTCGCCATCCCGCCCTTGCCAAACTGCTTGAACATCTTGCTCATCTGCGCATACTGCCTCAGCAAAGCATTCACGTCCTGCACCGTCGTCCCGGAGCCAGCCGCAATCCGCTTCCGCCGCGAACCTGAAATAATGTCCGAGTTCAGCCGCTCCTTCTTCGTCATCGAATTGATGATCGCCTCAAGCCGCGTAAACTGGCTCTCGTCCACATTTTTGCTCGCCTGCTGCAACCCCGCAAACGGACCCACCGACGGCAGCATCTTCAGAATCGACTCCATTGAGCCAAGTTTCTTGATCTGCCGCAACTGGTCGCGGAAGTCCTCGAGCGAAAATCCATCCCCCAAGAGCGCCTTCTTTGCAAAATCCTCGCTCTTCTTCCGGTCGAGCACGCTGTCTGCCTTCTCCAGCAGGCTCATCATGTCGCCCTGCCCGAGAATCCGCCCCGTAATCCGGTCCGGATGAAATGGCTCAAAGGCATCCGGCTTTTCGCCCACGCCAATGAACTTGATCGGCTGCCCGGTCACATGCCTGATCGACAGCGCCGCGCCACCGCGCGCATCGCCATCCATCTTGGTCAGCACCACTCCCGTCAGCCCCAGCCGCTTGTGAAAGTCCGAGGCCGAATTCACCGCGTCCTGGCCCGTCATGGCGTCGGCCACAAACAAGATCTCCTGCGGATCGAGCAGCTTCTTCAGCGTCTCCATCTCCCGCATCAGCTCTTCGTCAATGCCCAGGCGGCCCGCCGTATCCACGATCAGCGTGTCGCAGCCCATGATGATGGCCTCGCGTCGCGCTTCCTTCGCCAGCCGCTCCACCAGCGCCGTGCCTGCCACTTCGCCCTTCAGGTCGCCCTCGTAGATGCGCGCCTCAATCGACTTCGCCACCACCTTGAGTTGTTCACGCGCCGCCGGGCGATACACGTCCACTGAAACCAGCAGCGGCCGATGACCGCCCTTCTTCAGCCACATCGCCAGCTTGCCGCTCGTCGTCGTCTTGCCCGAGCCCTGCAAACCCGCCATCAGAATGACCGTCGGCGGCTTCGATGCAAATTTGAACCGCGCCGTATCCTTGCCCAGCAGCGCCACCAGTTCGTCGCGAACAATCTTGATCACCTGCTCGCTCGGCGAAAGCGCCGTCATCACCTCGGTGCCAATGGCCTTGACCCGGATCTGCTCGATCAGGTCCTTCACCACGCCCAGGTTCACGTCGGCTTCAAGCAGCGCCACGCGGATCTCGCGCAACGCCTCGCTGATGTTTTCTTCGGTCAACACGCCCTGGCCACGCAGGTGTTTGAAGGCGCGCTGTAGCTTATCTGTCAAATTCTCAAACATAGTTTGTCTCAATTTCAGTGTATCGCGGGTCGCGGCTGCGGGGTTATCCTCGCCCCATCTTCCCGCGCGTGTGGCCAGATCACTCGTTCACTCAAACGTTTATTCTCAGCGTTTCAGCGACAACGCTCTGTTCCAGCAGGTACAATTTCCGAGAATTCCGAGGCCCCTCCATGCATCCCAATCAACACCCCTCTCTGCTGCGTTTCAGTGTCGCGTTTCTCGCCATCACCTCCTGCTTTGCGGTTACCACGGCAGTTTTCACCAGCTCTGCCGCTGCCCAGGCCCCTCACACGCCCACCCCTGCTGAGGTCCAGCGCGTCGACGACCTCATCAAAAAGATGACCCTCGCCGAGAAAATTGACTACATCGGCGGCACCGGCTTCGGGCTCCGTCCTGTCCCGGCGCTCGGCATTCCTGCGCTCGACATGTCTGACGGCCCCTACGGAACCCGCTCCAACGCCGGCTTCCCCTCCACCACCTATGGCGCGGGCATCGGTCTTGCAGCTTCATGGGATCGCGACCTCGCCGCCCGCGTCGGCGCCGGCATCGGCCGTGACGCACGCGCTCGCGGAGTCCACTTCATGCTCGGTCCCGGTATCAACATCTACCGCTCCCCGCGCAATGGCCGTAACTTCGAGTACTTCGGTGAAGACCCTTTCCTCACCGGCCAAATCGCTTCCCACTACATCATCGGCATGCAAAAGCAGGGCGTCAGCGCCACCGTCAAGCACTTCCTTGCCAACAACAGCGAATTCCTACGCCACGATTCTGACTCCATCGTCGACGAGCGCGCCCTTCGAGAAATCTACCTCCCCGGCTTTGAGGCCGCCGTCAAACAGGGCCACGTCAGCTCTGTGATGGATTCCTACAACTTCATCAATGGCGTCCACGCCACCCAGAACGGCTACTTCAACATCGACATCCTCCGCAAGGAGTGGGGCTTCAAAGGCGTGCTCATGTCTGATTGGGACGCAACCTACGACGGCGTAGCCGCCGCCAACGGTGGCCTCGACGTTGAGGAGCCCTCCGGCAAGTTCATGAACCAGGCGAACCTGCTCCCCGCCATCAAAGACGGTAAGGTTTCTGAGGCCACCATCGACGAGAAGGTCCGCCGCGTCCTGCTCCTTGCCGCCTCCTATGGCTGGCTCGACCGCAATCAGAAGGACACGTCCATCTCCTACTTCGATGCCCGCAACATGGCTGCCGCGCTTGACTCCGCTCAAGAAGGCACCGTCCTGCTCAAGAACAGCGGTAACATCCTTCCGCTCGACAAGGCCAAGGTCAAGACCATCCTCGTCGTCGGTCCCGCAGCCTACCCCGGCACACCTGAGGGCGGTGGCAGCGCCGGAGTCGTTCCCTTCCATCTGGTCAGTGACCTCGAGGGCATCTCCCACGAAGCCGGCGCGGCCGTCAACGTCCTCTATGACCGCGGCCTGCCCAAGTTGAACCAGCTTGCCTCGGAGACGCAATTCACCACCGCCGACGGCAAGCCCGGCATCACGCTCGAAACATTCGCCAACCTCGATCTCTCCGGAACCCCAAAATCCACATCGGTAGTCCGCCACGCCACACTCAAAGGCCTCAATCTGGCGGAACTGATTACCGACATGGACGCACTGATAGAAATGTTTTTCAACTCTCCGCCAAGCCAGACTTCCCACCGCATGAGCGGCTTTTATGAAGCTGCCAGCGCAGGCAAGTATGTCGTCACCCTGGAGTTTTCCGGCGAGGGCAACGGCGACCGCCTCTATGTCGACGACAAGCTCATCTTCGACAACTGGAAGATTGTCCGCGCTTTCCAGCCGACCGTAACCCTTGACCTCTCCGCCGGCAAGCACAAGATCGTCGTCGAAGAATGGCAGAAGAGTCCGATCGGCGGTCGCGTCGCGCTCGCCATCACGCCTGAGAAGTCCATCGTCAGCCCCGGTGTCCTCGAACTCGCCAAGAAGGCCGACGCCGTCGTGATCGCCGCTGGCTATAACCAGGACGCGGAGTCCGAAGCCGGCGACCGCACCTTCTCCCTCCCCTACGGCCAGGATGAACTCATCCGCGAAATCGCCGCCGTCAACCCCAAAACCATCGTCTCCGTCGTCTCCGGCGGCAACGTCGATTCTCAGACCTGGATCGACAAGGTTCCGGCGCTGCTCGAATCCTGGTATGGCGGTCAGGCCTCAGGTTACGCCCTCGCCGATATCCTCTTTGGCAAGTACAACCCCTCCGGCCATCTCCCTGCCACCTTTGAGCGGCGCCTTGAAGACAACCCGACTAACGACAGCTACTACCCGGAGGGTGATTCAGTCCAGGTCAAGTACAAAGAGGGCATCTACGTCGGCTACCGTGGCTACGAAAAGAACCACACCAAGCCACTCTTCCCCTTCGGCTACGGACTCTCGTACACCACCTTCCAGTTCGCCAACCTCAAGGTTGCCCAGGTCACCAACGCTGAGGCGAAATCCGCAGGCATCCACGCAACGGCCGACTTTGACATCACCAACACCGGCAAGCGCGCTGGCGCAGCAGTTGCCCAACTCTACGTCACCGAGCCCGGCGCTAAAATCGACCGCCCCGCCCATGAACTCAAGGGCTTCGAACGCGTCGTCCTGGCTCCCGGCGAAACCAAACACGTCTCCATCCCGCTCGACAGCCGCTCTTTCTCCTACTACGACGTAGCAGGTAAAAAGTGGGCCATCAGCTCCGACAAGTTCACCATCTCGGTAGGCGATTCCGTTGAATCCCTCCCAATCACCGCCGACCTGACCCTCACCGGCGTCAAGTAATCCAGCCACTTCGGCAGTCCCGGGCCAGCCGTTGCGCTGGTTCGGACTGCCGAAAATTCCCCTCCTGTCCCACCCCGGCTCAAGTCGTGCATAATGGGTGTCGCCTTCCAAACAGGAGACCCATGCCTCTCGAACCGACACGCCGCTCTTTTCTGATCGCCACCGGCATCACCGCCCTCGCCTCCACCCGCGTCCTTGGCGCCAACGACTCCCCGCGCATCGGTGTGATCGGCAACGGAGGCCGCATGGGCTCCCTGCTCGACTCGGCTGAAAAAGTCGCGCCAGTCCAGTTCGCCGCAGTCGCCGACGTCTACAAATCCAACCGCGACAAAGTCGTTGAACGCTCCGGCGGCCTCGCCACCAGCCACCTCGACTACCGCGAAGTTCTCGACAACAAAGACATTGACGCCGTCTTCATCGCCTCGCCCGATCACTGGCACGTCAAGATGGCCATCGACGCCCTCGCCGCCGGCAAAGATGTCTACCTCGAAAAGCCCGTCAGCCACACCATCGAAGAAGGCATCGCCCTCACCAAGGCCGTCCGCGCAACCAACCGTATCCTCCAGTGCGGCATGCAGCAGCGCTCCTGGGAGCACTTCCGCAGCGCCGTCAACCTCATCCAGGGCGGCTCGCTCGGCCGTATCCACCAGGTCCGCACCTACTGGTGGCAAAACTACCAGTCCCACTTCTCCAAAGATCCCGGCTGGACCAGCGCCAACCGCCCCGTCGACACCGCCAACCTCGACTGGAAGCTCTGGCTCGGCAACGCCCCCGATCAGGAATTCACCAAGGAAAAATTCTTCCACTGGCGCTGGTTCTGGAACTTTGGCGGCGGTGCCATGACCGACCTCTTCACCCACTGGATCGACGTCGTTCACTGGGCCATGCAGTCCGACACACCCACCAATGCACAGATGCTCGCCGACAAATACTACTTTGACCAGTGGGATTGCCCCGACACCGTCCAGGCAGCCCTCCGCTACCCCGGCACCGAAGGCAAGAAGGGCTTTGACGTTGTCTACGAAGGCATGATGACCAGCTCCATCGACGATGGCGGCCTCGAATTCCGCGGCACCGAAGCAACCCTCAAACTCAATCGCAACGGCATGTCGGTCCACCACGAGGGCGTCAACGGCAAAGACAATCCCGTTCTCTCAGAAACCAGCTACCGCGACGGCACCATCAGCCACATGCAAAACTTCTTCGATTGCCTGCAATCCCGCAAGGAACCAAACGCCCCCGTCGAAGCAGGAGTAGCAGCAGCCCGCGCCGGCCACATCGCCAACCTCGCCTACCGCGGCACCGGCCAAATCCACTGGCCACCTAAATAGTCCGCCAGGTGTACGACAGGCGAACGGAGCGCACAAATGCATCCGTTCGCCCATTCCCTACCGCGACACCATCATCATCAGCAGGAACTCGGAGCCGATCCAAAGCTGCACGTTCGCCTCGGAACTCGTAAGCCTCGCGCTGCACCCAGGCCCGCCTACAGGATCCAGTTTGATCTTCGGATACCCCATCACAATCCCTGGATGAATCGTATGCGGTGGGCCGCCGGGATTCAGATTTGTGTCAAATGTTCCCACCGAAACTTCGGCAACGGTACGTCCCCCGCCAGCAACCTGGGCCGGCAAAGCTGTGTGAAGACCCACATATTGGTCCGGCGGTGCGACCAGCCCAATCACCTTCAACGTCAATTCACCCGGGGCATGCCCGTCGCACTGTCCGTGATCAAAGACCAGCGCCAACTCGGAGGTTCCCCCGCCCTTGGCAGACCCCGCCATCGTAATATGCCCGGTCAGATAGCTACCCGCAGGCAGAGTGCATTTGTCCGTACTGTACTCATTTACCACATTGACCGTAACCTCTTTGCCTGGCTTCAGATGGCTTGAGTCCAGCGTGCTGACGACCTTGGCCTCAATCGCTGCTTCGGTCGGCAATTCCCGGTCCTCAATGCGCGGGCACTCCATCTTTTCCCCATCAATCGCCGCCGAAGCAACACTCGCGCCGCCGCCTGAAACGCCCTCGCCGGTAGGCGATTCAAACTTCACCAGCCCGTCCCGGTAATCCAGATGCAATACCAGCCCATGCAGCATGTCAAAACCCAGCATCCCTGCCACCTGCATTCCGGAATTCTGCGCCACTGCACTCGGATCAAACTCCAGCACATGACTCTGATTGCCCAGCGAAAGATTCGCAAACTGCATATCAAAGCTGTCGCGAAACACCTGCAAGGTCGCCCCCGTCACCGTCTGCACAGCATTGGTAAAGTTCACCTTTGTTGTTGAAACAGAATGAGCCACCTCCGGCGTCATCGTGCTAAATCGTATCCCCGTATCGAGAATGAACAGCTTGCGCGTCTTGCTGTTCACCATCACCGGCTCCATCAGATACTGCTGCCGGTGATACACGGGCGAAAAGCCCTGCAACTCGGCGGCTTCCATCCGGTCACCCGGCAAGATGCCCGGCAGCTTTGGTAATGGATCAAGCACCAGCCTGGCCTGAGGCAGATTCAGAGTGATCAGGTACGACGCGAACATATCCGTCCCGATAAAGCCGGCCCCTTTCCCCGCAAACGGCGTTTCGCTCACCCCCACCATGCAGTCGCGAAACTCCAGCGGGCCAATCGTCACCCTATCCGCATGCACCGTCCCCGGCGGCATTCCTGCCTCCGCCTTCAAGCCAATCTGATCGGCCATTGCCCGTGTAATGTACAACCCCGAAGCAGCCGTATCCACCAGCAATCGCGCCTTCGTCTGCGCCAGCTGCACATCCAGCCGATACCCTTCGATATGCTTCGGATCGAGGTAGCTCGGCATCAACGGCAGCACCGCCGATTCCACTCCTGGCAGCACCTTGCACGTCTGCGAATTCTCCGTCAGCAGCGGCATCATCGACTCCATCGAGTCCGTCGCCTTCTGACGCGTCTCCCCATCCATATCCTTCATCGTTGCGAGGCTTTCGTGAATGGCCGCGATATCGTGCGCCGGCGATACAACCCTCAGGAAAGCATGTCGAATATCCGGGTCAGTTGGATCGATTGCGTACGCGCTCTCAATTTCCTGGCGCTCCGACGCGTACATCGAATCAATCCGCAGAACACGGCTGCGAATCAGGTATCCCCGCGCGTAGCACTTATCTTGAGCCACGGCAGCCTTGAGAGTCTCCAGAGCCAGCCACGGCTCGCCTTGCCGCAACTGCACCTCCGCCTCAGCCGTAAGCGTAACCGCCGAATTGGGGTCCACCGCCATCATCTTGCTGACGCGCGCAGCAGCCTGGGACACCGAGCCCTCATGCAGCAGCGTCTGCACCAATCCAGCCGCAAGCCGCAAATCCCCCGGCGCAGCAGCCAGCGCCTGCCCATAGAGGTCCTCCGCTCGCGAATACTGCCCTTTCGCATAAGCCGAAGACGCAGGAGTTTCCGGGTGCGACTCAATCACCGCGCACGCTTCTGTCTGCGCCAGACCCTCAGCCAGCGGCCAAACCACCAAAAGGCACGCAAAGCCCACCGTCAAAAACCGATACTTCGAATAGCGCAGAACACTCATAACCCCAACTCACCGCCGCTTCAAGCGACAGCCGGAGTATACAGTGAACATGGAACGAAGCACATTGGCGCGGGTCCACTCACGTCGCTAATCCCCCGGCCCCACCAAAAACTGCTCCAGCTTCCCATCCGGATACGTGTAGGTAGTCAGTGAAAGACGCTTCCCCGGATACACCACGCGAAACGCACGAAACGTCATCCCGCCCCGCAGCTCATCACCCACCTGCTTCAGTGTCAACGGCTCCCCCAGCGGCCCCAGACTGTCTTCGAAATCCTTGACCGTCTGCTCCGAAAAATAGTCGTTCAGATTCGGTGCTAGCAGCCTGCGGTCAATCTTTCCCTTCAGCAGATCGCGATATATCCCCAAAACAAGCGCCTCGGCCTCTGTCGGCTTTCCACCCGCCACCGCCGCAGCCACCAGTTGCGCAATCGCCTCCGCCCCGCCAGCCATATGATTCGTCAGCACCGCCACAGCCGCGCCATCATCCACCAGCACCTCGTTGTCTGAAACAAACCCCGTCACCTCGCCCGAGTGCTCAATCGACCTGTGCCCATCCCGCGTCGTCACCTCCACGCCCAGGCCGTACTTCGTTCCCGTACCATCCTTGAGCTTGATCTCGGTGAACATCGCGTCATAGCTCTCCGGCTTCAGCACCGTCCGCCCTATCAGGCTCGCATCCCACAGCGCCAGGTCATGCGCCGTCATCGCCAACTCCCCGGCCGCAAACATCCACCCCCGCCCTTCCTTCGGCGCAAGCCTCAGCGGTCCCAGCGCCGCCCTTACATACGGCGTCGCATCCGGCGAAGTCAGCTTTTCCTCATCCGAATTCCACACCGACCTCATCCCCAGCGGACGGAAGATATGCTCACCCAGAAAATCCATCAGCTTCTGCCCACTTACCCGCTCCACAATCAGCCCGGCAATCACAAAATTCGTATTTGAATACTGCCACTTCGTCCCCGGCTCAAAGTCCAGCGGCTTCTTCGCCCACGTATCCAGAATCTGCTGCGCCGTCGCCGGCTGCATCATCGGCGTCATCAGGTAGTCCTCGGGCCAGTAATCCTGATACCCCGACGTGTGGCTCAGAATTTGCCGGATCGTCACCTCATCCCCGCGCGTGAGCCCCGGCACATACTTCCCCACCGCGTCGTCCAGCTTCAACTTGCCCTGCTCCTGCAAAATCAAAATCGCCGCCGCCGTAAACTGCTTCGAAACCGACCCAATCGAATAGCGCATATCCGGCGTCGCCTTCAGATCCGGGCTCAGATGCGCCAGCCCATAGGCGTGGGTATAAACAACCTTCCCGCCCTCGACCACCGCCACAGAAGCAGAAGGCACCCCGCGTTGCTCCAGCACCTGCCCCGCAATCCGGTCAATCCGCGCCTTCAACCCCGCGTCAATCGTATCCACCACCTGCGCCCTGCCCTGCACGGAAGCGGCAACACCAATCGCCATTCCCAAAACAATCAAACCATTTCGCTTCATCGGATTTCTTCCCTCTCAGTCATCTCCAGGACAAGGTACATCAACCCGCTACACCACCCGCGCCACCGTCAACACCGTAATATCGTCATCCTGCCCAAAAGCCTGCGCCGCCTGCGCAATCGCCTCCGCAGGCAGCACACTTAGTTGCGCCGTACGCTCAAAGCCATAAAGCTCACCAGCCTTGTTGCGCGCTTCCACCACGCCATCGGTCATCAGCGTCAATTGCTCTCCCGTTTCCAGCATCCTCGTGCTCTCGGAATACAGTGCATCCGTCGCCAGCCCCAGCGGCAAACCATTCTCCAGCGCGACCTCGTGGCCATTCAGATAAGGAGCAATATGCCCTGCGTTCGCCATTGTCAGTGTGCCGTTCGCATCCGCGTGCAGCACCAGGCACGTCGTAAATCCGCCCCCAGCGTGCCCCAGCAGAGCACGATTCAGAGCCGCAAGTATCATCCCCGGCCGCGTGCTCGCTTCCACCGCCATACGCAGCGCACCAACCAGCAAAGACACGGTGATTGCTGCCGGCATGCCCTTTCCGCTCACGTCTCCGATCACCACCAGCATTCCGTCCTGCGGCAGCGGCAGAATCTGAAAGAAGTCTCCGCCAACCTGCCCGAACGGCCAATATGCCGCGCCCACCTGAAAGCCCGGCGTCGCCGGCAGGCGGCGCGGAATCAGCGCCTCCTGCACAATGCGGCTCGCCTCCAACTCTGAGGAAAGCGCCTGTTTCGCGCGACGGTCTGCAATCAGCGCTTGCCCATAGATCACCAGCGCTGCGGCCCCAAAAGCAACAACGGCCGCCGAATTGAAACTCCAAAACCAGCCGCCGATTGTCAAACCGGAGGGCAGATGCCACTTTTCAAAGACCGATGAAAAAGTCGCCCAGCCCCTCACCAGAAACAGCGCGAAGAAAGCCGCGCGGATTCGTGCGTCCGCCCGCGTCTTTTGCGCCTGTGCCTGCAACAGCAGAATGCCCAGCACAACCTGACACAAGAGGAACGTCGAGTTCCTCACCCAGGCAAACTGTGGAGACAACCCCAGGCCAACCACTGCAACCCCCACAACCGCCAATATCCATACCCACCTGCGCCGCCGCACCTGAAGCGCTTCCGCCGCAATGAATGGCAAAATGGGAGCCGATATAGATACCAGGATCCAGCGCGAGGGCTGCCCTCCGGAGTATGCCCAGAGCAAAGTCACTCCAAAACAAAACAGAAAAATTCCCGTGCTTCGAAACACCCGGAAATCCCTTGCCGAGAGCCAAATCAGCAAAAACGCGGCAGCCAACTCCAGGCCCAGCGTGCCGAGCACCAGGTCCGGCGTCCGCCGCCACTGCTCCGCTACCGAATAAGTTTCAAACCAAGGCACAAAACCAACTGCCCACCCCACCATTGAAAGCATCATGGCGCCACCAACCTGTTAAGCGTCAGCACGGTAATATCGTCATCCTGCCCAAAAGCCTGCGCCGCCTCCGCAATCGCCTCCGCAGTCCCGACACTCAACTCGGCTGTCCGCTCAAAGCCCAGCAACTCACCCTTCGTCGACCGCGCCTCCACCACCCCATCCGTTACCAGCGTCAACCAATCGCCCGCCCTGAAGGGAAAAGCAACCTCTGCATACTCCACATCTGCAGCCAGCCCCAGCGGCAGACCATTCTCCACGGTCAATTCCTTCCCAGAGACGTAGGGCGCAATATGGCCGGCATTCGCAACCGTCAGCGTTTCATCCGGGTCCAGTCGCACCACCAGGCAAGTCGTAAATCCTCCCCGGCTTCTCCCCTGCAATCGATGGTTCATTCCCCGCAAAATCGCCGCCGGACTCGTCGTCGTCTCGACCAAAGCCTGCAACTTTCCCAATAGCAGCGAAACCATCATCGCCGCCTGCATGCCCTTCCCGCTCACATCCCCAATCACCACCAACACACCGCCGTCAGCAATCGGCAGAATCTGAAAAAAGTCTCCGCCCACCTCGCCAAAGGGCCGGTACACAGCGCTGATTGCGAATCCCGGAACCGCCGGAATCTCCTCCGGTACCAGCACCTGCTGCACCACTCTTGCCGACTCAAACTCGGTTGCCAGCCTTTGTTTCTCCGCCCGGTCGCGCATCAGTACCCGGGCAAGCACAATCAGCGTTGTGGCTCCCAGCACCGTCAGCGTCATCGCCGTTAAGCGAACCCGCCATCCTCCGACATACAGAAAATTGTTCTGGCCGGTAAACCTCTGCGCAACCGGAAAGATCAGCATACGGACCAGAAAATGCAGCGACAAGGCCGCCGAAATCATCCGCTCCACCCGGCCGCCACGGCGGAAGCCGAGATAAATCAGGATCCCAAGAGGAATCTCCGACACAGCCCCAAGATCCCGTAATCCACCCAGCGACGGCACCCACGCCCCGACAAACACCAGAAAATAAAACGGCCAGAAGATGCGCGTCCAGCGCCGATTCCGAATGTTCAGCGCGTGCCCCGCCGCCTCCACAATCACGCCCACGGCCAGCGCACGCAGCGACCAGTCGATCGGGTCCGCCCCCGCGTACTCCATGAACTGTTCCAGCCCAAGCAGCATGTAGAAAAAACTGAGAATGCGAAATACCCGGAAGTCCCGGGCAACCAGCCACAACGAAAGAAACGCAATCGACAGCGAAATCTCGAGAACTCCCAGAATCAGGTCCGGGCTCTGATGCAGCCGGTCCGCCATCGACATGGGCGTAAGCAACGGATTAAGCGAAATCGGAAATTCGCCCGCTGCCAGCATGGCGGAGCATCCCACGGCCTCAAAAATCCTCATCTCTATGCCCCCACCCGCGCCAGCGACAGCACATACACCGCCGCCCCCAGATATTCTTTCTGCTCCCGCAGAGACGCAAACAGCGAAAGTGCAATCAGCCCCGTCAGCAGGCAGAGGGCGATCAAACTCAACAAATCCCAGTCAAGATGACTTAGGACATAGGTCGCATCCCTGGCAGCTGCATCCGGGGCCGCTCCCTCCCCGCCGTAGAGATACAAGCCCGCTTCTGCCCCGATCCCAGTCGCGGTACCCGCACCTTGGGCGCCTGCGGGATTGATATGAAATCGCAGCGCCAGGACGAGTTCTCCACCACGGCCAACCACGCCTGCAGGAATCGAGAAATCTCGCAAGCGTGCCTGCTCCAGAAACATCGCTCCAGGAAATGCGCCACTTCCCCCAATTCGCACTCCGTTGGCGTATACCTCATAACTGCCTTCGACGCGCAAAACAGCTACAGAAAGATCGCGTGCATCCGGCCTGACCCGCAGATGCATCCGGTACCACCCATACCGAATGTCGTGAATCCCATACTCTGTGAGCGGCTTCTCGGCTGAAACCGTCCGCCACCCTGAATCATCCAACCCCGGCTGCGCCCAAGCCAGATCATCCCCCGCATGAAACAGCCACTCCGGCCCGAGCGTGACGCGCCCACCAACCTGCGAAGCATCCAATGCTCGCGGGCTCTGACCTGCCGACACACTGCCACCCTGCCCCATCCCCGACGGAGCAAAGGCCAGCATCAACCACCAGCAGAATATCCAGAATGTACGACGGCGCATGGCACCAACTATAACAAGACACGCGCACGCTCTCCGCCTGTCTCACCCGCAAATGAGCCCGCTCCGGTTGAGCAGAACCTGACACACATGCGTCCCCGCCCAATTTGCTCGATGAATGCAATCATAGATACAGTGCCGAAAAGTAAACTACGTTCTGGCTCTGGCCACGGAACCACCAAGGACACACATGGATAAATTGATTGAAGGCCACAAGCACTTCCTCTCCGACGTCTTTCCCCCGCGCCGCGAACAGTACAAACTGCTCGCCGATCGCCAGAGCCCCCGCTGGCTTTTTATCACCTGCGCCGACTCCCGTATCGTCCCCGACCTCATTCTCGGGACTGACCCAGGCGACCTCTTCATCACCCGCAACGCAGGCAACATCGTCCCCGCTGGCAGCGAAGGCGATGACGGCGTCGCCGCCACCATCGAGTACGCGGTCGAAGTCCTGCACGTGCGCCACATCATTCTCTGCGGACACTCAGACTGCGGTGCGCTCAAAGCCGCTCTCGACCACAAAAGCCTCAAAAACCTGCCCCGCGCCCGTCGCTGGCTCAACCACGTCGAGGGTGCCTTCACCCACAAGCAACCTCCAATCCCCGCAGAAGGCGAACACGCCGAACTGGCTGCACTCATCCGCGGAAACGTCATCGCCCAGCTCCTCAACCTGCGTACGCAGCCCTCCGTCACTCGCGCCGCAGCCAACGGCGAACTCCAGGTCCACGGCTGGTACTACGACATCCTGAGTGGCAACATCGAACAATACGACGAGCAGCAGCGCAAATTCCTCCCGCTCGTCAGCTAACCCCCGATCTGCTTACCAACGCAACCGCCGTTGGCACCCTGAGCGCAGCGGCAGGCCTGCTTTTCACACCCCCCACTCATCGCCACCACTCTGACCGCACTTCCTCCCGGCCCACCACCTCCGTCGGCTCCCCCGGCGTCGGCGACCAAAGTCGCAAACCCTCCTCCGCAAACATCGTCTCGATCGGCTCCCTCCAGCCATGCAGTGCCAGGTCAAACAGCCCCCAGTGAATCGGCATCAGCAACCCTGCGCCTCCCAGCTGCCCAAAGCTGCGCACCGCCCCCTCCGGCCCCATGTGAATGTCGGCCCACAACGGGTTTGAAGCGCCAATCTCCAGCATCGTCAGGTCAAACGGGCCAAACTCCGCGCCGATGTCACCCATCCCATCCCATTCCCCTGAATCCGCGCCGTAGTAAACCCGGTGCCGCGGCCCCACCAGCGCAAACGATGCCCACAAAGTCTCAAACCGGTTAAACAGGCTCCGCCCTGAAAAATGCCGCGCCGGCAGCGCCGTAACCGTCACCTCTCCAACTCGCGCGCTCTCAGTCCAATCCAGCACCGTGCACCGCTCCGTCGCCACACCCAGTTCCTCAAGAATCTTCTCCACGCCGCACGCCGTAATCCAACGCGCATTGCGCAGATTCTCCAACCCCGCCAGCCGCCGTATCGTCTCCGCACCCAAATGATCGTAGTGATCATGCGAAACAATCACCGCATCAATCCGCGGCAACTCCTCCAGCGCCAGCGGAGCCGCAAAAAAGCGCTTCGGCCCAGCCCACCGCGATGGCGACGCCCGCTCCTCCCACACCGGGTCAATCAGCAGCCGCACGCCATCCATCTCAATCAGCGAGGTCGAGTGCCCCATCCACGTCACCCGCAGCCCGGATTCCGGCGCCGTCTCATACACCCGCGCGTCCGTCTTGAACGGTCCCAGCGCCCCCTGCGGCACCCGCGCCGCCCGCCCAAAGAGCATCTCCGGTACCACGTCGAACATCATCGAAAATCCGCCAATGCTCGTCGCCACCGGATTCAAAAACCGCCGCCCATCCCGCTTCGCTCGCTCTAAATTCATCCGCCCTGAACTCATCCTCTTTGGATGGAACATCCTCCACGCAGATTCACCAAATCCCATTCCACTGAGCGCCTCAAACATCCAGCCGGGTGCCCCTTCCATTCCGCGCTCTTTGCGGAATGGGTGGGAACCACAAATCCCCTGGAGTCTTTTCTCCTGCCCTTGCCATTCTGGCTGTCATTCCCGTCAGGGAATCTGCTTCTCCCGCCTTCCAAGGCTGCCGACAATAAAGCTCAGAGAATCTACCGAGGCGCAATGCACACGGAAATCACCGAAGCCTACGCCGAAGAACACTTCCTCGAAATCCTCAATAAAGTCGAGCAAGGCCAGAGCTTCAACATCACCACCAACGGCCGCCCAATCGCCGATCTTCGTCCCCCTGCCAAAGCAACCGCCGAAGTCATCGACGGCCTCATGCACCCCAAAACCAGCAGCATCTCTGGCGACGAAGTCCGCGCGAGCCGACATCCTCAACCCGGCGCGTTTGCATGCTCTGACAGCATACGATGCGACTTATTTTGAACCAGCAATCAGAACCAACGCCAATCTCTCCACCTTTGACCGCAGACTTGCAGAAGCCTACCGCGAGGCTGGCGGCCACATCTTCGGCGACCTGCCATGAATCCCTTCCAAGCCTAAACCGGCTACTGATCGCAGTAGCCTGTCAGCCATGTCCTCTTTTGCTCCACTCTTAATGCATCTGCACTAAAGAAAACTTGACAACAACTCACTCACCCATCAAACTAGAGAAGTACAGATTTCAAGAATCCCCAGGCAGGTAACCCAAAATGGCAAAAATTATCGGCATCGATCTCGGAACCACAAACTCTTGCGTCGCCGTCCTCGAGGGCGGTGAGCCCAAAGTCATCGCCAACGAAGAGGGCGCGCGCACAACCCCCTCCATCGTGGCCTTCTCCAAATCCGGCGAACGCCTCGTCGGCCAGGTCGCCAAGCGCCAGGCCATCACCAACCCGGAAAACACCATCTTCTCCATCAAGCGCTTCATGGGCCGTCGCTACAACGAAGTCAACGACGAAATGAAGATGGTCCCTTATAAGGTTGAGCAGCAGGGCGACCACATCGTCGTCAATGCCCAGGGAAAACCCTACACCGCCCCGGAAATCTCGGCGATGATCCTGCAAAAGCTGAAGAAAGCTGCAGAGGCCTACCTCGGCGAAACCGTCACCCAGGCCGTCATCACCGTTCCCGCCTACTTCAACGACGCCCAGCGCCAGGCCACCAAAGACGCCGGCAAAATCGCTGGCCTTGACGTCAAGCGCATCGTCAACGAGCCCACGGCTGCCGCCCTCGCCTACGGCCTTGACAAGAAAAAGGATGAAACCATCGCCGTCTATGACTTCGGCGGCGGCACCTTCGACATCTCCATCCTCGAGGTTGGCGAAGGCGTCATTGAAGTTAAGTCCACGAACGGCGACACCCACCTCGGCGGCGACAACCTCGATCAGCGCATCGTCGAATGGCTCATCGCGGAATTCAAAACAGAAGAAGGCCTCGATCTCGCCTCCAAGGGCAACGAAATGGCCCTGCAGCGCCTCAGGGACGCAGCCGAAAAGGCCAAGATCGAGCTTTCGACCACCGTCGAGACCGAAATCAACCTGCCCTTCATCACCGCCGACGCCACGGGACCCAAGCACCTCGTCCGCAAGCTGACCCGCGGCAAGCTCGAGCAGCTCGTCGAAGATCTGCTGCAGCGTTCGCTCGAACCGACCAAGAAGGCTCTCGCCGACGCCGGCATCACCGCCAGCAAGATTGACGAAGTCGTCCTCGTTGGCGGCCAGACCCGCATGCCACGCATCCAGGAACTCGTCAAGCAGCTCTTTGGCAAGGAACCCCATCGCGGCGTCAATCCTGACGAAGTCGTCGCCATCGGCGCAGCAGTTCAGGCTGGCGTACTCGCCGGCGATGTGAAAGACCTGTTGCTGCTCGACGTAACCCCGCTTACCCTGGCCATTGAAACCCTGGGTGGCGTGGCAACTCCGATGATCCCGCGCAACACCACGATTCCTACCAAGAAGTCCGAGACTTTCTCGACCGCGGCCGATAACCAGACCGAAGTCGAAGTCCACGTCCTCCAGGGTGAACGACCCATGGCTGCGCAGAACCGCACCTTGGGCAAGTTCAAACTGGCAGGCATCCCGCCCGCGCAACGCGGCGTGCCGCAGATCGAGGTCACCTTTGACATCGACGCCAACGGCATCCTCAACGTGACGGCGAAGGACAATGCCACCGGCAAGGACACCAAGATCACCATCACCTCCAGCTCAGGTCTGAGCAAAGAGGAAGTGGAGCGCATGGCCAAGGAAGCGGATGCACACGCAGCCGAAGACAAGGAACAGCGCGAACTGATCGAAGCCCGCAACTCCCTCGACTCGCTCGCCTACAACATCGAAAAGATGCTCAAGGAAGCTGGCGACAAGGTGCAGGGCGCGGAGCGGACGGAGGTTGAAGCAGCTCTGGCCGAGGCCCGCACAACGCTGGCCGGCACTCCCTCGACTGCAGAGCTCAAGGCCTCGCAGGAGAAGCTGACCGCCACCTCGCACAAGATGGCTGAAGTTCTCTACAAGGCGAACGCGGCCGCTGGTGCAGCTCCGACTGGCGAACCGGCTGCTGAAGCGAAGAAGGACGAAGGCGTGATTGACGCGGAATACGTAGACGTCGACGAAAAGAAGTAAGCGGAGCTAGCGGTGCTGGTAACGGGGTGGGCGACGAGGCTGTCGCCCACCCCGTTTGCTGTGTGACACGGGAATATCAGGCTTGTGACATTTTGGGAATTTTTCCGGGCTGGATTTTGTCAAGGAAGTTTGTTGGATGCGGTTTGTCTTAGGGAACTTAGGTTTGCGGGAATTTGATTGGCTTGTGCATTGGCCCGGCTGCGAATATGCCGATCGCAAACATGAGATATTACACACGAGATGACGCAGAGGATTCAGGACGGAGAGACGCGGCGGAGCGCTAGCCTGGAAGACAATGAATAGGGGTTGCTGGCGGCGGCTACGGGCTCCATTGAACCCCATGTTTCAGAAGCGAGACATGGGGCTTCCTGCAGGCGGAGAATCAGGGGAGAGTGACGCGTTTGCCGTTGAGGGGTGAGGGGGGAAAGTTCTGGATCTCCTTGCCCGCGGGGTCGTAGAAGCGGCCTCCGAGGGTGCCGGCGAAGTTATCACCATTGACTTTGATCTCAAACGTGAGTTCGCCGCGACTTACATATTTGTGCGTCATGCGGTCCGCTGTGATTTCCATCCATTTGCCTTTGATCGAATTGCCTTCGGCTACCCAGACGCCCTTGCCGTCACTGTCGCTTGTCGTCGCATCACCAGCATCGGGGTTGGCCTGCTGCATGGTGCCATCGGCGTTGAAGACATACATGTGGTATTGAAAGGGCGCTCCTGCATCGTCGACAAACCAGGCGCCTACGATGGGGTCGGGTTTGGCTTTGCATCCTGGCAGGGCGAGCAGGGCTATGAACAGCGGCGCAACGCCGAGAGTGAGCAGAATCTTCTTCATCCGCCAAGTCTAAGGGGCCCGCAAGGGGGTGGCAAACCGTTTGAAGAGGCACGCATTGTGGCCAGGAACTCTTCTTTTTGGTCTGCGCAGCCGATAGAGCAAGTTGTTTGAAGATAATCGGATACGAGGCGGCGCAGATTGCCGTAAACTTGAGTCAGGCGACTATGTCCAACACGCAAAACAAGGACTATTACGGCACTTTGGGCGTCAAGAAGACGGCGACTTCGGATGAGATCCGGAAGGCGTTCCGTAAGCTTGCGCGGAAGTATCATCCGGACGTCAACCCCAACGACAAGAAGTCTGAGGAGAAGTTCAAAGAGATCTCCGAGGCCAACGACATTCTGAGCGACGAAAAGAAGCGCAAGGTTTATGACCAGGTGGGCTTCTACTCTGACCAGATTGACCCGGCGACGGCTGAGGCGTATGCGCGGCAGCAGGCGGGGGCGCGGCAGGGTCCGCCGGTAGACTTTGGCGGCTTTGATTTTTCCGGCTTTGGCGCTGGGCAGGGTCCGGGAGCCGGCGGAGGGCCCCAGGGGGCTGGATCAGCTTCGTGGGGCAGCTTCCGTGACATTTTCTCTGGAATTTTCACGGGCAATGAGCAGCAGAGGCGTGGTCGTGGACCTGAGCCGGGGACGGACCTGGAGTACCAGGCGCCGATCGATTTCTGGACTGCCATTCGTGGCGGCAATGCGCGGATTGAGGTGCGGCGGCAGGATGTTTGCCCTACATGTCATGGGCAGGCCTCATCTGGAGCGGCAATGACTTGCCCGGAGTGCAGTGGTTCGGGCCAGGTGACGCAAATGGGCGGCCGGATGAAGTTCAACATCCCCTGCCCGCGGTGCCAGGGCTCGGGACGGATTTCGAATGCGTGCCCGACTTGCCAGGGTGAGGGATTAGTGAACCGGACCGAGTCCATCGAGTTTCGCATCAAGGCGGGAACGCGGGACGGGCAGCGGATTCGATTGCAGGGCAAGGGCAATGCCGGTACCAATGGCGGCGCGCAGGGCGACCTGTACGTTATCGTTCGGACGGGGACGCATCCGGTGTTTACGCGGTTGGGAGACGACATTCACCTGACGGTGCCGATTACGCTGGCGGAGGCGACGCTGGGGGCGAAGGTGGATGTGCCGACGATTGAGGGTGGCCGGGCGCAGTTGCGGATTCCGCCGGGGACGCAGAGCGGGCAGAAGCTGCGCATGCGGGAGCGGGGGGTTGAAAATGCCGCAGTAGCGGGGCAGCGCGGCGACCAGATTGTGACGGTTGAGGTGCAGATTCCTCAGTTGAACGATGAGCGGAGCCGGGAAATCATGCGGGAGTTTGCCAAGCTGAATAATCAGGACCCGCGGGTGACGCTTTTTGACAAGTTGTGATGGCTGATTGGTTCGAGCGATAGAGTTGTTTAGCTAAGGGCGAGGGCAATGGCAAAACGTAAATCCAAGGGCGCGTACATGATCTCGGCAGTGGCCGAGATGTATGACATTCATCCGCAGACGCTCAGGCTGTACGAGCGGGAGGGGCTGTTGAAGCCTTCGCGGACGGAGGGAAACACGCGCCTGTACACGGATGAGGATATTGAGCGGCTGGAGTTTATTTTGAACCTGGCGCGGGACCTGGGTGTCAATATCGCCGGGATCGCGATCATTCTGCAGATGCGCGAGCGAATGGAAGAGATGAACCGGCAGATGCACAGCTTTGTGGAGTATGTGCGGACGGAGATGCTGGCGCACGTGACGCAGGCTTCGGGCGCTGCTTCGAAATCGGCGATGGTGCCGCTGCGCAAGCCGATCATCGTGCCAAAGGCAGCAAGTGCGCGTAAGGCTCCGAAGGAAAACTAAGACACAACTTGCTGCTTATTCTGCTTGAAGAAGGCGCGTATCGCGAGATACGCGAGGAAACCCATGGGTCCGAAGAAGAAGGTGAGGGCGAGGATGGGGACCATGGCGAGGTGGGGGATGCGACGGGAGCGGCTGTCGGCGAGTTCCCAGCCACCGATGAAGAGGTCGAAGGCGAGGTAATGGACCCATCCGGCGACGACGAGCCAGCGGCTGGTGAAGAGCAGCATGACGCCGTCGAGGGAGTTGAAGCTGCCAGGGTGTCCGGCCCAGTGGGTGAGAATCACGCTCGAATAGATGAGCGCGATGAGGGCCGGGATGGCGATGGCACCGATGAGGCGCGGTAGAGATTCGCGGCCGGGTTCGAGGACGGAACGGGGCCAGAGGGGCGTGGAGACGAGGCAGAGCCAGCCGAGGGTAGCGAGCAGGCCGCAGATTTGAAAGAGGCTGTCAGGGGTGAGCATCAGGCATTTTCCTTGAAGCTGGCGGTGGTTTGATTGGTGGAAGAGGCTGCCCAGAACAGGAGGGCTGCGGTGAGGACGGCGGTAGTGGCCCAGCTGATGGCTATCTGGCTGTCAGGGTGGAGGAAGCTCTGACCACGCAGGGCCTGGACGAGAAGTGTCGCATAGGCGGCGGCGAGGCTGAAGGCGAGGGCCCAGACGAGCCGACTTTGCTGCTTTTGTGACCAGCGAAGGGCGGCAGATGCCCATCCGCCGGTGATGCCCCAGGCCAGGATGAGCACCTGCATTGCGTGAAGGCCGACAAAATGGGCGATGCGCAGGTCACCGTGGTCGGCGCTCCAGCCGGTGAAGGGCAGACCTGGTCCGCCGTCGGGGGCTCCTACGGTGTGGGCACCGGTGCGGGGTAAACCGAGGCCGGCGTGGGCAGCGGTGAGTTGTTGCGGAGTGGGGATGGACATCATGGCACCCGTGGACATGCCGGCAAGGGCGAGGACGAGGCTGAGGCGGATGGAGTAGCCGAGGGAGCGGTCTGGGAATTTTTCGAAGAGAGTGGCGGCGAGCAGCAGCGTGGTGGCGAGGAAGACAATGGCGATGCCCATGCCCATGATGCCATAGACGGCGCGGTCGAAAGGCAGGGCGGTATTGAAGTGGCTGGTGGTATGGCGGGCCGCCTGCATGTCAATGAGGATGATTTCGAGGGTAAGGGAGCTGGCCATAAAGCGGCCGATCCAGGCGGCAAGGCGACGGGTTTTGTGGAGGCGGCCGATCATCCAGGCGACGGTGAAGCTGAATAGGCCGGTGGAGATGGCGAATTTGAGGGGTTTGAGCCAGGCGGGTGCGCCGGTGATGACGCTGGGATCAGCAATGAGACCGACGATTGAGAGGACCATGTCGGCGAGCATGAGGCAGCCAGTGAGGGTGAGCCAACTGTGGTCGTTGTAAAGAGACTTGAAGGTGGCTGCAAGATAGGCGCTGCCGGTGAGCTGGTGTGTTGGGTGCTGGTCATGATTTTGTGAGAGGGTGGACATGGATGGTTCTCCTAAAGCGTTGGGCCTCGATGTTAATCAAGATAACATCGCTAGTGAAAATTGCAAGAGAAATGTTAGATTAATTTACATGCGGTGAAATTTTCCCGCTGGGGCTTGTATATGGCGAGAGATGGCCAAAAAGGGCGGGAGGAACATCAGCCGTATCATCATGGTGATCTGCGGGTGGCTTTGCTGACGGCGGCTTTGCAACTGATTGATAAGCATGGGGTTAAGAGTTTTAGCCTGAAGGACGCGGCCCGGATGGCCGGGGTGAGTACGGCTGCGCCGTACCGGCATTTTACGGATAAGGAGGCGCTTATCCGGGCGATTCTGGTGGAGGGCTATGAGCTTTTCAACGAGTCGCTGGCGGAGGCGTACGCGCGGGGGAAGTCGCCGCAGGGGCGGATTACGGAGCTTGGTGTGGCATATGTGCGGTTCGCGGAACAGCATCCGGCGCATTTCAGGGTGATGTTTGGGTTGGCTGGGAGCGCAGGTGACAAGCCGCTGGATGCAGAGCCGACGGGGTTTCTGCTGCTGGTGGAGGGCATTGAGGCGTTGCAGCCGCAGTCCAGTGCGGAGCAACGACGCGACCTGGTGGTGGCTTGCTGGTCGATTGTGCATGGGTTTGCGATGCTGCTGATTGATGGAGCATTTGCGGCGACGATGGGCATGGCGGACGCGGAAGGGCAATTGCGACGAACGCTGGGGGTGATGATTTCCGGGAGAGAATAGGGTGGAAAGGTATTCTTGAAATTGTATGTTGCTTGTTCTTTTGGGATTGGGATGCTTTGGACTGCTGACCTCGACGGTGTTTGCGGGGATGGTTGTGGCGGGGGCGCGGCACCATCTTCGACAGCGCGAGGAAGCGGGTGAATTCACGCCGCCACTTTCGCTGCTGAAGCCGCTGCATGGGGCGGAGCCGGGGTTGGAAGCGAACCTGGCGACGTTTTTTGAGCAGGATTATCCGGACTACGAGATTCTTTTTTGCGCGCGGGATGCGGCGGATGCCGGGCTGGAAATGGCGCGGCGGGCGGCGGCGCGCTATCCGCTGGTGGCGGCGCGGTTCTTCAATACGGGGGAGCCGAAGTACATCAATGCCAAGGTGCATTCGATGGAAGTGATGGCGGGGGCTGCTGCGCACGAAATTCTGGTGATCAGCGACTCGGATGTGCGGGTGACCCGGGATTACTTGCGGGCGGTAGCAGCGCCGTTTGCGGACCCAGAGGTGGGCGCAATGACCTGCCTGTATCGCGGCGTAGCTGCGGAGGGTGGGCTGTGGGCGCGGCTTGAGGCGGTAGGGATGTCGGTGGAAATGACGGCCGGCGTGCTGGTGGCCAATATGCTTGAGGGGATGCAGTTTGTGCTGGGGCCGACGATGGCGGTGCGCGCGGCTTGTGTGCAGGCGATGGGCGGAATGGGCGTGCTGGGCGATTATTGCGCGGATGATTTTCTGCTGGGCAATGAGGTTTTCAAGCAGGGGAGCCGGGTGGCGCTGAGCCACCATGCGATTGACCACATGGTGATCAATTCGAGCTTTGCATCGTCGATGGCGCACCAGGTGCGGTGGATGAAGTCGACGCGCTTTTCGCGGCCGAAGGGGCATTTTGGCACGGCGCTGACGTTCAGCATGCCGTTTGGATTGCTGGCTTTGGGGTGCGCGATGGCGATGGGGCGTCCGCTGCTGGGTGTGGGGCTGTTGGCGTGGGCGATGCTGACGCGGTGGGCGATTGCGTGGGCGGCTGGCGGGCGGGTGGTCAGGGACCCAAGCTGGTTAGGGCTGTATGGGTTGTATCCGCTGCGGGATCTGATGGGCTTTGGGTTCTGGGCGGCAAGCTACTTCTCGAGCGAAATTGTGTGGCGGGGGAAGCTGTATCAATTGCTGCCGGGAGGCAGGATGCGCGCGGTGCGTTAAGGATTCGGTCCGGAGTTAGGCGCGTGGTCGGTTGTGCACAGCAAATCCTGCGAGAGGACACTAGTCTCAATCTGCTCTATGGGGCACGGAGGAGACTTGATGTCATTTGGAATCTATGCAGCTGGATTTGCGATATTCACGGGCGGACTGGTGTATGCCGCTTACCTGGTGCACGTGCCGACACATTGGATCATTGTCGGCGCGGTGATGATGGTGGGTTTGGGGATACTGTCGGCAGTGAAGGCTACGCGGCAGAAGGACTCGGCTAGTTAGTCTTTTGAGTGTGTGCTAAGAGCGGATCCTTCACTTCGTTCAGGAAGATAAGAGACGTTTGCCCGGGTTGAAGATGACGCCTCTGGACTTGCAGTCGCGCGGCTAGTTGAGGGGCCGGTCGGTCCAGAGGGTTTTGTCGGCGATGGTTTGGACGGTGATGAGGCGGCCGTAGAGGAGTTGCTGGAGTTTGGCGCGGTTGGTGTCCTGAGCGAATATCCAGTGCCGAGTTCCGTGGCCCCAGGCTGCGTTGAGCTGGTCTTCTGTGAGGAATATCTTGGGCGCGTCGGGGTAGCAGGAGCCCCAGAGCATGGACGAGCCAGTGCCGTGGACGAGCAGTGCTGGGCGCCAGAAAAACTGGTGTGTGTAAAAGATGAGCGACGAGCCATCTGACTGATCGCCAAAGATGATGAGGTCGTCTGCGGTTGAGCCCTTTTGCAGGATGGTGTCGGCGAGCTGCTTTGAGCTGAGCATCGGTTCAAAGCGTGCAAAGGCAATGTGGGCGGCTACGAGAAAGAGGGCAGAGGTGAGGGCGATGCTGACGGTGGCGGCGATGTTGCGACGCCAGAGGCGGAGTGCTAGCCCTGTGACGGGGCCGACGAGCAAAGCGAATGCGGCGATGCTGGCGGGGAGTCGCAGTGCTGCGAAGGAGGGCCCGGTGAGATCAAAGAAATGGGACATGGAGAGGGAGTAGTCGCCGACGGCGCGATGGGCGAGGAGGGTGCCGATGTCTGAGACGAAGGGGAGGTTACGCGACTCCCACAGGCCCCAGCAGAGCATGCCCGCAGCGAGTGAACCGACCATGGTGAAGACGACGTGCGCGCTGCGGACCCAGCCTTTGGCGACGCCCCAGCCCTGGTGCTCGGCGGACTGCTCGAGGGTGGCGAGGACGCCGGCGGTGAGGAGGATGAGAGGAATCCAGCAGGGGTAGGTGTAGTACTCCTGGTTGGTGGAGAGGGAGAAGAAGAGGAGGGTGAAGGTGGAGAAGCAGCCGAGGAGCCAGATGGAGCGGCTGCGGAATTTGAGGCGGAGGACGTAGTTTACGGTGTCTTCGTGTTCAGTGTTGTCGAGGTAGAAATCGACGGTAAGGCCGGCATCTTTGCTGACGTGCTGGAGCCAGGTGTGGCGGGTTTTCCAGGCGACGAGGAGGGCGGCGGGGAAGAAGAGGCTCCAGGGGAAGACCCAGACGAGGTGGAGAAGCCAGTAGGCGAGGACAGGCAGACGGTTGTAATCGTGGGGGTAACGGAGGCCCAGGAAGCGGAAAACGTGTTCGTTGAGGAAGTAGAAGTACCAGAAGCCGTGTACGTTGCCGGGGGTGGGAATGTTGCCGATGGGGTGGCCCTGATCTGGATTGCGGAGGCCGGCGAGGATGTGCCAGGGAGCCGCAATGAGAAGGAAGAGCAGGAAGCCTGAAATTGGCTTGAGCTGACGCCAGCGACGCCATTGTCCGCTGACGAGGAGCATGGGGATGGCAGCGGCGAAGAAAAAGACCGGGGCGATGAGGCCCTTGGTGAGCATGGCGAGGGCGAGGGCGGCCCAGGCGAGGTAGAAGCGGCCGGGACGGCGGCTTTCGAGGCCGGTGATGAGGCAGAAGAGGGCGAGCAGCAGGAAGAAGGTCAGGATGGCTTCGGGGATGTAGAAGCGGGTGAAGAGGAAGGGGCCAAAGGCGGTGAGGGTGCCGAGGGCAGCGTAGAGGGCGGCACGTTCACCCCAGGCGCGGCGGCCCCAGAGCCAGGCAATCCAGGCGCATCCGAGGACGGCGAGGGCGTTGGGGAGATGGGTGGCGAAGGCGCTTTCGCCAAAGACGCGGTACATGGCGGCGACGAGCCAGTAGGGGAGCGGTGGTTTTTCCAGATAGCGAATGCCGTTGACGCGGAGGGTGACCAAATCGCCGACCTCAGCCATGTGGGCTGCTGCCTCTGCGTGAGTGGCGTCGGCATCGTCTAGTAGCGGCGGAGAGAAGAGCGCGGCACCGTAGACGGCAGCAAAAACGGCAAGCAGTAATACCCAAACGGCCAGCACAGAAGGAGTTTTGGAGGGACGCGATGCGGATTGTGTCGTGTCTGTCATGGGTTTATGCGTTCAGGGCTAGGATACCAGCCGATTGCGCTGCTGCTTTGCGCTGAGTGGGATGGCGGGAAAACAATTCTTCAGAATGCATGCAATCCAAACGGGACGCTGGTGCGTTCTCAGGCAGTGAATTGCTCCTGTCTTCGCGCAGGTCTTCTTTTGAGTTTTGGGTATGACTGGCGCGAGCCTCATGGGGAGCGTGGCTGTTTTACCCAGCGGTGCCGCCTTCTGTCGGCAACCGTCCAGAGGTGGTTTTCCAGAGCAAGTCCTGGCGGGAAGACCACCTGCTTTTTTCCATGCGGCGGTTTGTGTAAACCTGCGTTGGGGGATGAGACGGGTGTTGTATCTTTGCTTTAGGCCGCCTTGCCTAACTTCTGAATCCGCGGCCGAAGCCTGAAAATGCCTCCAGTTGCAGCTACATTTGCCGCGATCGATATTGGCTCCAATTCATGCCGCCTGAAGATTGCGCGGGTTGTTGCCCATCGTCTGAAAACCCTGCACGAAGACCGTGAGGTGACGCGGCTGGGGACGAGTGTGTTTGATACGGGGCTGGTTTCGCCGGATGCGATGGCGGTGACACTGAGGGCGCTGAAGCGGTTTCAGCGTGCGGTGCAGGCGCATGGGGTGGAGCAGATTCGGGTGGTGGCGACGTCGGCGATGCGGGATGCGCGGAATGCGCAGGCGTTTGTGAGCTGGGCGAAGGCGGAGACGGGCTGGACAATCGAGATTATTTCCGGGCTGGAAGAGGGGCGACTGATTCACCGGGGGGTGATGACGAACGAGCCGGGGACGAGCGGCCGGGTGATCCTGGTGGATGTAGGTGGGGGCAGCTGCGAGATCACGCTGAGCGAGCACCAGCGCATCAAGGAGACGGTGAGCCTGCCGCTGGGCGCGGTAAGGCTGACGCAGGAGTTTATTCCGACGGACCCGGCTACGGAAGAGGGCCTGGCGCGGATGAAGCAGTTTATCGGGCGGGAGCTGCGGCGGGCGCATCGGCGGATACAGCCGGAGAATGTGCCGCTGGTAATTGCCACTTCGGGTACGGCGGCGGCGCTGGCTGAGGCACATACGGTGCTGGTGAAGCCGGAAGCAGCCATGCCAACGGCTGGGACGCGGTCGAAGGGAAGCGCAGCGAAGGCTACCGCAAAGGTTCCCATCAAGTCAGCCAAGTCTGTAACCGGGCGCAGTGTTGCGGCCAGGGTAGCGACCGCCGCGGGCGAAGTGGAGATTACGACGACGCACCAGGTACGCCGGCTGGCGACGAAACTGCGCAAGATGACGATGCTGGAGCGAGCCGCTGTACCCGGAATTGGGCCGAAGCGGGCGGAGATCATTGTGGCCGGGGCGTTTGTGTACGCCGAACTGCTGGAGGCTTTTGCGCTGCCGGGGTTTCGCTACTCTGACCTGGGATTGCGGGACGGCATACTGGCGCAGATGCTGGCGGAGCAGGATGACCGGGCGACGGTGCATCAGCAGTTTGAGCAGGAGCGGTGGGAGAGCGTGCTGGCGACGGCTCGGCGCTATGGCGTGAATCTGAAGACGGCTGAGCCGGTGAAAGCCCATGCAGAGCAGCTTTTTCGCGATCTGGCACCGCTGCACAAGCTGCCGCCGGAGTATGAGAACTGGCTGGCGGCGGCAGCAATGTTGAGCGATACGGGCAAGTTTCTGAACCACCAGGGGCATCACCGGCACGCGCAGTACATTATTTCGAGCTCTGAGATTTACGGATATACACAGCCGCAGCGGACGATTATTTCGGCAATTGCGCGCTACCTGGGCAAGACACGGCCGCAGCCTGAGGACCGGGCGATGCGGAATATTCCTGCGCATCATCATGCGAATGTGCAGCGGAGCGTGGTGCTGCTGCGGCTGGCAATTGCGCTGAACCAGGATCGGGCTTCGGATGTGCTGCGGGTGACGGCGCGAGTTTATCCCAAGCGGATTTTGCTGGAGCTGGAGCCGGGCCGCACCGGCGCAGAACTCGAGCTCTGGTCACTGCGCAAGGAAGCTGATTATTTCCGCGAGGTCTTTGGTCGGGAGCTCTTTGTAACGCTGGCGTAGATTGTCCGAGCCAGGCGCGGGTCGATGAGCCACTGCAACTGTGGGGGGCGGCGCGACATATCGACGCGGGCGATTGCACCCTTGCGCAGGCGAATGCTGCCGCCGCCGGCCTGGTGTCCGTTGCCGGAGAGAATCCGCGCAAGAAACTGGTGGAGGTTGGGGTTGTGGCCGACGACCAGAACGCCTTCGCGATCGGAATACTCGCCAATCAGATGCTGAAAAGCGGCGTAGTCTCCGTCTGGGGCAAGGGCGGGGGAGGAAAGCACTCGGCCCTCAAAGCCGATCTCAGTGCCGACAAACTGCGCGGACTGCAGGGAGCGCTTCAGCGGGCTGGCGATGATGACGTCCACCTGCACCTTGAGCGCGGCGAGGACTCCGGCCATCAACATGCACTGCTGCTTGCCCTCTTTGATGAGCCCGCGCTTGAGATCAAGCAGGGGGTTTTCTCGGGGAACACCGGCATTGGCATGACGCATCAGATAGAGATTCATGGGAGGCTTCAATCAGGCAAAGCTTGGGCTAATTCCGCTTTGCGAATGTCGATTTTAACACAAATGTAACAATTGAATAAGCAGGAGTGACCCGTCTTGGCGGAGGTATATCCCGAGAAAGTGTATTCTCCCGAGGGTTGCACTGTGGTATCACTTGAGTGAGAATTCACAGGATTGGAACTTCCCCCCATGCTTATCAAGACGCAGATTGCAGCAAAAGAACTTGGCCTGAGTGAACTAGCCCCGCGCGCGTTGCAGTCAGAGATTCGCGCGATGACGATGGAGTGCGACCGGATGGGCGGGGTGAACCTGGCTCAAGGCGTATGCGATACGGAGCCGCCGGCGGCGGTAACGGAAGCAGCGGTTGCGGCGATCCATGCCGGGCACAACATTTATACGCGGCTGGATGGGATTGCGCGGCTACGGGCGGCCATTGCAGCGAAGATGCTGCGGTTTACGGGAATGGTGGTGAATCCCGATACGGAAGTGCTGGTGACGAGCGGAGCGACGGGCGGGTTGCATGCGGCAGCGATGGCGCTGCTGAATCCGGGCGACGAAGTGATTTTGTTTGAGCCGTTTTACGGGTACCACGCGAGCACGCTGAAGTCGCTGCGGATGGTGCCAGTGCTGGTGCCGCTGGCGGAGCCGGTGACGGCGGAGGCGGACTGGACCTTTGACCTGGAGGCGCTGAAGGCGGCGTTGACGCCGCGAACGCGGGCGCTGATTATCAATACGCCGTCAAACCCGTGTGGGAAGATTTTTACGCGGGCGGAGCTGGAAGCGTTGTCGGCGGTAGCGATTGAGCACAACCTGTTTGTGTTTACGGATGAGATTTACGAGCATTTTGTGTATGGCGAGGCGGAGCATCTTTCTCCAGCGACGCTGCCGGGGATGCGGGAGCGGACAATCATCATTTCGGGATTTTCGAAGACGTTTTCGGTGACGGGCTGGCGGCTTGGGTACCTGGTGGCGGATGCGAAGTGGCTGGGGGCGATTAGCTATTTTCACGATTTAACGTATGTGTGCGCACCGTCGGCGTTGCAGCATGGGGCTGCGGCCGGGCTTGAGCAACTGGGGTCGGAGTTTTATACGCAGCTGGCGACGGACCATCTGGACAAGCGAACGCGGATATTGGCGGCGCTGACGGATGCGGGGATGAAACCGTATGTGCCGCGAGGGGCTTATTACATACTGGCGGATGCTTCGCGGCTGCCGGGGGAGAATGCGGCGTTGAAGGCGCGGGCGCTGCTGGCGCAGACGGGTGTGGCTTCGGTGGCGGGGTCGGCGTTTTTCAGGGCGGGGCATGGGGAGGATCTGCTGCGCTTCTGCTTTGCCAAGCGGGATGTGGATCTGGATGATGCTTGCCGACGATTGCGGAGCCTGTAAGAAAAACGGGAAATGTGAGCAATCCTGTACACGAATGAGCCTGCCAGGGCTGGGGACGGGACAACCTGAGGCGATCAATGCTGGTCTAACTGATTGTGAGGGAACGATTTATATCCTCACAAAAAGAAGGGCTGCGCATGAAGCTTGTTTCGGTGGTGGGGATTGTCCTGATTCTGCTGGGTATCGTTGGATTTGCCATGGGCGGGTTTTCGTTTACCCATGAAAAGAAGGTAGTGGATATGGGCCCTCTTCAGATGGAGCACAAGGAGACGGAGAATGTTCCGATTTCGCCGGTGCTGAGCGGTCTGGTGCTGGTGGGTGGGATTGCGCTGGTGGTGGTGGGCACGCGGAGCAAGTAAACGCTCTTACTTTGATGGAGTTAGAGGCAGCGGGACCGGATTGAAGGAGTCTTCGCCTTCGCGGACCCGGTAAGTCTGGTTGGGCTTCAGGTGGGCGAAGTGCTGGGTGGTTTTTGAGGTGGGCCAGGCGACTTCGATCCGCTCAACCTCGGTGGCCTGACCAATGCCGATGTGCTGACGGAGTGGATTGCCGCCGAAGCTGGAGCCGTAGCCGACAGTTCTGAAGATGTGGCGTCTGTGGCCGTTCTCGACAATGGTTACGTCGATGCGTGCGCCGTAGGCGGCGCGGTTGGTCTGGACGCCCTCAAGCATGAGGGTGATCCAGCGATTGCTGTTGCCGGGGTTGTGGTAGAGGGTGCTCATGAAGGTGTCGCCGGGGAGCGCGCCGCCCATTTCTTCAAAAACGTCTTCAAAGCCGCGGTTTTCGAGGTCGGCGAAGGCGATGGCGTGGCCTTTTTGCAGGTGGCCGAAGCCTCCGGCTGTAGTGATGTCGCGAAAGTCTTTGCCGTCGTCGTTGCGAAACATGCGGTTGGGCAGCAGGGCCTGGTAGGTGGAGTCGCCGGTGCCGAGGTAGATGTCGAGGAAGCCGTCGTTGTCGAGGTCGCCGAAGTTTGCGCCCATGGTGAGGATGGCGCGGTCGAGATGAACCTGGTGGGTGACGTCAGAAAATGTGCCGTCGTGGTTGTTGTGGTAGAGGCGCGGGGTGTCGGCGGTGTAGGGCTTGCCCATCTCGAATGCGCCGACGTCGCGGACGTTTTCAGTGGAGTATCCGGCGGCGAAGATGTCGGGCCAGCCGTCGTTGTCGTAATCAAAGAACCATGTGGCGAAGCTGTGCTGGGGGTTGGCGACCCCGGCCTGACTGGTGACTTCGGTGAACTTCCAAAAGGCTGCTGAACCTGCGGGTGCGGGGCCGTCATTTCTGAAGAGGCGGTTATTGCCGTTGAGGGTGGAGATGTAGAGGTCGGGGCGGCCGTCGTTGTTGTAGTCTCCCCAGGCGACGCCTTTGACGAAGCCCAAATTTGCCAGGCCCATGGGGGCGGCCATTTCACTGAAGGTGCCGTCGTGGTTGTTGTGGAAGAGCTTGCTGGGGTTGGGGTCTTCGGGGGTGGATTCGTAGCCTACGAAGAGGTCGAGCCAACCATCGTTGTCAAAGTCGGCCCAGGCGGCGGCCTGTGTGGGGCCGATGGAGAGCAGGCCTGCGGATTCAGTGACGTCGTCGAAGGTGCCGTTGCCGTTATTGCGGAGCAGAGAGAGGGGGTAGTGGCCGTATTTGCGCCACCAGCCGCCGCGCAAAACGAGCAGGTCGGGGTGGCCGTCGTTGTTGTAGTCCGTTTCGACGACGTTGAGGCCGCCGACCTCGCCGATTAGGCCGGAATATGCCGTCACATCCTTGAAAGTGCCGTCGCCCTGGTTGTGGAAGAGGTGCATCTGGTCCTGGGGGCCGGAGGAGGTGACGAGGATGTCGAGGCGGCCGTCGCCGTCGAAGTCTTCGAGGATGACGCCGCCAGCGTGTCCGGTGATATCGACGCCGGCCAGCATGGCGACGTCGGGGAATTCAGGGAATTTCTGTTCTGAATCAAAGAGGGAGGCGGGGATGAGCCAGGCTTTTGGGACGTCTTGCGGGTAGCGGCCGAGTTGCATGTAGGCGACGTTGAGCAGCCAGCGGGACTGATCGTCGTTGGGGTCTTTGGCGAGGAGGGCGGAGAATTCGCGGACTGCGCCCTGGGCTCCGCGCGGAAGCTGATGGATGCCGGAGCCGCGGATGGGGAAGATGCAGGAGTGCTGGCCGTGGTTGTGGGCACAGTTTTCCTGCTCGCCAAGGCGGAGCCAGGAGAGGGCGAGCCATTCGCCGAGGTCATGCTCGGCCTGGGGGGGCAGGGTGATGCTTTTCTGTTGGGCCCAGTTGCGGAGGTCTTCGAGGGCGTGGACTGCGTCTTCGCTGTTGCCAGCGCGGAGCATTTCCTTGGCCAGTTCCATGCGGACGAGGATTTCATTGGGAGGGGTCAGACCTTTGGCGAGGAGGCTCTGGTAGTAGGGGATGCGCTCGGCGGGCTTGTTGGGATCAGCCTTCCAATCCATGTCCTGAAAGGCCTTTTGGAGCAGGGCAGCCATTTTGCGGGTGGAAGGAGCCTGATAGATGGGGCCGGGGCTGGGCGGACCGCCCATCTGCATGTGGTCGTGCTGGGCGGGCGGGCTAGCTGGCTGGACTGGGGCCTGGGCGGGAGAGTCGATTGCGGGCCAAGCCAGAATCAAGCTGAGCAGCACGAGAATTCGCCGGTAACCGATCAATCTTGCCGGGGTGGCCGTGAAATGCACGATGAACTCTGGCATGCGAAGAAGTGCGTGGGACACAGAGTTCATCGTATCTGGCACGGAGCAGACTGGGCAATGAAGGCCCGGCGATTCCGGAGAGCCTGGTCAGAAGCGGGCAGGCGTTGGCGTTGAGTCCAGAATGTCGGAGTACTGATGCGAAAGTGAGACAAGCTGCTGAACCTCAGCCACGTTCACCTTCCGGGTAGGTAGAGGAATCTGGAGAATGCGGTTTGAGGGGGAACTTCGCTTGACGAATCGTTGGAGAGCTTCAAAGACCTCAGCATCGAGTTTGTTGGGTACATCCTTGCTGAGCAAGTTGAGGATCTGGTCGGGCGCGAGGGCGGGGCGATGGGGGCGATCTTCAGAAAGCGCGCTGTAGATATCGGCCATAGCCACGATGCTGTCTTCAATGGAGAGTTGCTGGGCTGTGAGTTGATTGGGATAGCCGCTGCCGTCGAGTCGCTCATGATGACGGCCTGCAATCCTGGCAACTCCCTTGAATGAGGGGATGCGCTCGAGGATGCGCTCTGAAATCAGCGGATACTTCTGGACGGTGGCTCGTTCGTGGGGTTCGAGTTGGCCGGGTTTATTGAGGATTTCGCTGGAGACACTCAACTTGCCAAGATCGTGGAGCAGCGCGGCGCGATGAATGAGCTTGCGTTGATTGGGGCGCAGGCCAAGTTCCGCGGCGAGCGCATCAGCGGTTTCGGTAACTCCGGTGGAGTGACGATACGTAAAGGGCGACCTGGCGTCGACCACACCGGCGAAGGCCTCGCAGACCTTGTCGATTTGTGAGGAGTCAATGACAGCAGGGGTGCCGGGCTCCATATCCATGGCTGCGTAGCGAGCGGCGGCGGCGCCGAGCGGGCCGGCTTCACAGCCAGACCAGAGCATGCAGGCGCGGTGGAGTGCGACGGCGATGCGAACGAGCTCCGGATCGAACCGGGTGCCACTTTGCTCCTGGAGGCTTTCGATGGCCCAGCTCTGCCCCTGTTCTGTGAGGGAGCGGTCTAAAAACTGGGCAACGCCGACAATGCGGGCCAGCAATGGTGCTGCTTCGCCGCGCAACTGATCGGGGTGGCCGCCTCCGTTCCAGTGTTCATCGCGCGCGTGGATTGCGTCTGCGCATTGCTCAGAGAGGCCAAAATTGCAGACAATGTCGGCGCCGCGTTTGCGGTGGAGGCCGGCTGCATTGGGATTGCTGGGTTCCCGGCTCAAGCTGAAGTTGAAGACGTGCTTTGCCCGTTGCCACAAACTCCATCCCCGAAGCGCGGTTGTCTCGTTTGGCCGTGGGGTTCGCCGGTGGCTGAGGGAAATGGGGGTCAACTCGAGGGTGTTGCCGCTGCCGGCGGTTTGGTGGTTATCTGTGCCCGAGGCTTTGCGATTGCGCGAGATTAGGCTTGCAGTGTCTTTTGGCAACAAGTCTTTGAGGAGCAGGGCGTAATAGAGATCCTGGAGGTCAGATTCCGGCAGGCCGAGGGCGGAGGCGATGCGCATTCCGAGCAGGCAGGTGCGTACGGCGTGCCCCGGAGTGGCATTCTTGGCTGAATCAAGCGCGAAGGAAAGCGCTGAGACGACTTCAGAAAGGGCGACAGCGCCAGGGGCATCGTAGGGGGATGCTTGCTGGCGCTGCCTTGTTGAGACGACAAGATTCTGAGTGGCAAGTGACACGATACGACCTCAACCGGATTACGGTAACCAGCCCTCAAAGAGTTTCGGCAGTTTTGCCTGAAACTATTTGGGTACCAAAGTAATTTACCACGGGCTTTCCGAATCTGGTCAAGGACTTAAGTGCTACATGGTCAGTACTTTCGGTTTAGCCATCGCTCATGGTGCTGGCGGCGGGGAAGAAGGGGAGATTCCGAACGCGGATGCCGGTGGCGCGGAAGTAAGCGTTGGCGAGGGCGGGGCCGAGTGGGGGAACACCTGGTTCGCCTGCTCCGGTCGGGGCGTTGGTGTTGCTGAGGATTTTGACTTTGATGACCGGCATGTCTGCCATGCGAACGAGACGGTAGTTGTTGAAGTTGCGAACGCTGGCTGTGCCGTTGGTGAAGGTGATGTGTCCCCAGAGAACAGAGCTGAGGCCGTGGACGATGCCACCCTGCATCTGGGCAGTAACGGAATCTGGGTTGATGACGCGACCGCAGTCGACGGCGCAGGCGACGCTCACGACTTTGAGGCCGGTAGCGGTTGCTCCGGAGATCTCGACGACCTCAGCAACGACGGTGCCGAATGCCTCAGAGATGGCGATACCACGAGCATGACCGGCGGGGAGAGCCGTAGTCCAGCCGCCGAGTTGAGCAGCAGCGTCGAGGACGGCGAGGAAGCGGGGATTGTTGGCCAGCAGGGTGCGCCGGTAGGTGTAGGGATCGATGCCGGCCTGGTGGGCAAGTTCATCGATGAAACTCTCGATGACATACGTATTGAAGGAGCATCCGACGGAGCGCCAGAAGCCGATTGGCACGGTTGCAGGATGGGCGACAAAATCGACCGACCTGTTGAGCATGGCGTAGGGCAGACCGGTTGCAGCTTCAGTGGCCTGGCCGTCTTCAGCGCCGGCGGCGATCCAGCCACGCTGGGCAAGGATGGAGGGGGTGACGATGCGGTTTTCCCAGGCAACGATGTTGTGCTTGGCGTCAAGACCCCCTTGCACGCGGGCGAGAACCATGGGGCGATACTGATCGCGGCCAAAGTCTTCTTCACGGGGCCAGGTGAGTTTGACGGGCTTTTTGATGGTCTTGGCGATGGTGACGGCCTGAGCGATGTAGTCCTGCTCAATTTTGCGGCCGAGCCCGCCGCCGAGGAGGGTGGTGTGGACGGTGATGGCTGTCAGGGGCAGACCGGTAATGGCAGACGCGGTTGCCTGAACCCAACCGGAGGCCTGTGTGGGGGCCCATATTTCGCAGGTGGTCGAGGTCAGGTTGACGGTGCAATTGAGCACTTCCATGCAGGCATGGGCCAGGTACGGGAAGGAGTAGGTGGCTGTGAGGGTCGAGGCAGCGGTTTTCATGGCGGCGGCTGGGTTGCCGATGAGCTCGGCATTGACCGGCTTGCCGCTGGCCATGAGCGTCGCGGCCTGGGCAGCATAGAGGGTGCTGTTGACCTGTGCTGCGGAAGCGGGGATGTGCCAATTGAAGTTTGCACCGCCACCGCCGCCGTTATCGCCACCCTCGCCAATGGCTGCCATCGCGGAATAGGTATTGCTCGCGACGGCTGCGATTGCGTTGCCGAGGTTAACCCAGGTAATGCCGTTGGCATTGGCAGGCATGCTGGCCAGGGTGCCACCGAGCGAAGGGCAATGTTTGACGGCAGCATAGACCATGTTGGGGATGCGAACGTCGATGCCGTAGATGGCGCGCCCGTTGACCTTGTTGGGAATATCGAGTCGAGCGAGCGGTTTGCCGATGAGCTTGAGATTGCTGTCAGCAATGAGGGTGGGGTTTGTGGGGGGCGTAAGCTTCGCTGCGGCGGGCGCGAGCGCGCCGTAGGTGAGAGTCCTTTTGGTGGGAGTATGGGTCACGATGCCATTGCTGGCCATGCATTCTGATACCGGGACACCCCAGGTGTTGGCAGCTGCCTGAATCAACATCATGCGGACTGCAGCACCGGCGGTGCGCAAGGGCAGGTAATTGGTGCGGATCGCGCTGGAACCGCCGGTGATGTAGCTGATGGCACTCGGGGGCGCCGAAACACTCTTCACCTTGGACCAGGCGACGATCAGCTCTTCTGCAACCAGTTGGGCAAGACCAGACATGGATCCCTGGCCGAGTTCGCAGCCGCCGAACAGGACTGTGATGCTGCTGTCGGCACCGATCTGGATATAGGAGTTGAACTGCGTAGGCGCGACTGTGCCGGCGGCCTGGGCTACGCGCGAGAGGCCCGGAAGGCAGAACTGCAACATGAAGCCGCCGGTCGCGGTGGCGATGAAGGCGCGGCGACTGGGCCCGGAAGATGTCTGGAGAGTTTCGGAGGCCGCTTCATTTTCTGCGATCTCTGTGACGGTGGAAACGGGTTCTTCTAAAACAAGCTCTGCGGGCATGGGGGATGCTCCTATTTTGCTCTCGATGCTGAGATGTCTGTGTGCCTAAAGGGTGTTGGCCAGAACGATGGCTGCCTTGATGCGCTGGTAGGTTCCGCATACGCATACGTTGGAGATGCCACTGCCGTCGCCGCCGGGGAAGTTTTCAAGAGCAGCCATGATCATGCCGCTCTGGCAGTAGCCGCACTGGGGAACCTGGAGCTGGATCCACGCTTTTTGGAGGGGGTGGCTCACGCCGTCGGCCGAGACGCCCTCGATGGTGGTGATTTTGCGGCCGACAGCTTCACTGACGCTCATGTTGCAGGAGCGCTCGGCTGAGCCGTCGATCAGGACGGTACAGGCGCCGCAGACTTCGATACCGCAGCCGTACTTGGTGCCGGTGAGGCCCACGATGTCGCGGATAACCCAGAGCAAAGGCATATTTGGGTCAGGAACCGTGACGTTATGAACGACTCCGTTGATGTTGAGGGTAGTCATGATCGAGCTCTCCTGTTGGGGGGGTGAGGAGACAAGGTTGCGCCGTACAAAGCTATAGTTGGCTTTGCGGGACGAAGAGTATGGGAATTCGGCAAGGAAGGGTGGTACTGAAACTATCTTTGACCCGGAAGCCCTATCGCTTAGCGACGGCTGGCTCAGGTTTGGGACAACGACGGCCCCGTTCTCCCCATGTCCTGACTGTGCCACTCAGACAAGTGACTAAATCGGCTGGAGATAATGAAGCATAAATCGGCTCAATAACGGTTTGCAAGCGGAAATCTCGCAAATTCTTCGTTTCAGGACAATCCGGGCGTTTCCTGAGGGCCGAGAGCCGAATCACGCCGTGTCTGCCGAAGCAGGTTTCGCCTGGGCGGGGTCAGGGTTCAGGCACTTTGATAGACTAAGTGGTTTACCCGGGAGGAATGATATGGCAGAGCCAAGATCGCGTGTGTACCATCGGAACCGGGTGGCTGAAACGCTGCGTGAAGAGATCGGCACCATGCTGGAAGGCCAGCTCTCTGACCCTCGCATTGCGTTTTGTTATGTAACGGAAGTGGCGATGAATCCCGGCAGCAAGTCTGCCCGTGTGTACATAGCTGTGGACGGCGGAGCAGAAGCAGAAGAGCAGACAGTAGCTGCGCTGGTGGCCGCCAAAGGATACATTCGGCATGAGTTGCTGGAGAGACTGGGAGTGCGGCGCGTGCCTGACCTGAGCTTTCACGTGGACCGGTCGGAGAAGTTTCAGTCGCGCATTGACGAGCTGCTCGGGCGCGCCAAGAAGCGCCAGAAAGCCAGTTCTCCAGCACCGCTGCCGGGCGAATCGACCGCCCCCAAATAGGCCGGTGACCTTGCGGTATGGCATCGACTCAACCCATCTCGACGAAGCAACGCCCCATTGCAGTGGAAGGTGACGGTGCCTTCAAGCCTCAGGCTGAGGTGATTTTGCCGCAGATGCGGCAGATTCTGGAGGCACTGCAGGGCGGCGAGCGCTTCCTGGTGTGTTCTCACTCCCGGCCAGACGGGGACGCGGTGGGCTCGATGCTGGCGATGGGCATGCTGCTGCGGCAGATGGGCAAGCGGGCTGACCTTGTGACGGCCGACCGGATTCCCGCGGTCTTTCGTGGACTGCCCGGCGCAGACGAGGTTCGAACGGTGATGCGGGTGCACGGCCCCTATGACGCGGTGATTCTGCTGGAGTGCGACGGGCTGGAGCGAACGCGGCTGCGGGGGCTGGAGGCGATGTTTCAAATCAACATCGACCATCACGCGAGCGGCAAGGAGTTTGGCGATCTGAACTGGATTGACCGCGACGCGTGTTCAGTTGGCGAGATGGTACACCGACTGGTGCAGGCAGCGGGCGGAACTGTGACCGCAGCGATGGCGACGTGCCTTTATACGACACTGCTGACCGACACGGGTGGTTTTTGCTACGGCAGCATCGGGGCAGGAACGTTTGCCCTGGCGGCAGAACTGACCGAGGCGGGAGCTCAACCGGTCGAAATTGCGCGCGATGTGTATTTTGCCAATCCGTTGTCGCGCATGTTGCTGCTGGGCAAGGCGCTGAGCACGCTACAGCGGGAGGGCCCGCTGGCATGGCTTTGGGTATCGGACGCTGACCAGCGCAGTGTTGAAGCCACCGAGGAGGACTGCGAGGGCGTGGTGAACTACGCGCTCTCGATCAGCGGTGTGGAGGCGGCGGTATTCCTGCGCGAGTTGCCTGAGGGGCGCATCCGGCTAAGCCTGCGCAGCAAGGGCGCGGTGAATGTGGCCTCGATCAGCGTTGCGCTGGGCGGCGGCGGCCACGAAAATGCCGCAGGCTGCACGCTGGATGGACCGATGGAACGGGCCCGAGAAGAGATCCTGAATGCGCTGCGGAAAGATGTCATTGCGGGTGACCCTGAGCCTGCAAGCTGATTTGCGCTGAAGCTATTTGATTGCGGGCGGGCCCCCATGCCATAGTGGGACACATCCTCTGCCGAACTGACTTCGCATCGTGTCTCAATCTCTGAATGAGTCTTGGTTCGCGACCAATCCATAAGCGGTCGTGAGGGTGGAACGCTGGGTTGAGGCATTGCTCAGCCCTTCCGCTAATTTTCATCTTGCGATGGCAGATCAAAACCATGAAATACAGTTGCTCAAAAGGAATCTTATGACTCGCATCCTTATCTCCAGGCCCATTGGCCGCTGCCTTTTCGCTGCTTCACTTTTGCTGATGCTGGTGCGGAGTGCGGCGGGGCAGATAACTTCGTGGCCGATGGCTGGCGCGGCGTTTACAGCTTCACCAGCGGAAGTAACTGCGGCTGCCGCGAAGATTGCGCCGGAGAAGTTTGCTGAAGTTACAGTGCTCTTTGAAGAAGAGAAGTATGTCCTCGATGCTGCGGGACGGGTGACCAACACGCATCACCTGATTTATCGAATTGAGACGGCGGCGGGGGTTGAATCGTGGTCAGAGGCTTCGGTGGAGTGGGAAGCGTTTTACCAGAAAGAGCCGAGGATCCGGGCGCGTGTGGTTCGGGGCGATGGCAGCGTGCTGGAGCTGGACCAGAAGACGCTGACGGACGTTCCGGCGCGGAACGATGAGGATGGCACCTACTCGCAGGCACGTATTCACAAGGCTCCATTGCCAGGGCTGAATGTGGGCGCGATTGTGGAGCAGGAGACGACGCTTTCAGATGCCGAGCCACTGTTTTCAGGGGGCGGAGTTTACCGGGTCTACTTTGAGAGGGATGTCCCGATCATCCGCACGCGGCTGGTTGTGGAAGCTCCGGTGGGATTGCCGCTGGAGTATCGGTTGGATTTTCTGCCGGAGGTGGCGGTCCAGAAGGAAGAAGCGGGCGGGGTGCGGCGGCTGATTTTTGACCAGGGGCATCTTGCGCCATCGGTCAACTCGGATATCGGTCTGGCCACCCATGTTTTGCATGCGCCGTGGGTGGAGTTTGCGACCGGCAAGTCGTGGTCTTCAGTTGTAGCGGCATACCGGGATCTGGCGGAGCCGCAGATACAGGTTGCGCAGGTGAAGTCGCTTATCGGGGGCGTGACGGCGCCTGTCACTGCGGAAAGCCGGCTGGCGTTGATTCAAACGCTGGTTTCGCGGCTGCACAAAGAGGTGCGTTACACGGGGATTGAGTTTGGCGAGGCAAAGCTGCAGCCGCAGACGCCGGCAGAGATTCTGAAGCGCCATTACGGGGACTGCAAGGACAAAGCTGCACTGCTGGTGGCGATGCTGCGGGCGGCGGGGATTCCTGCAAATCTGGCGTTGCTTGACTCTGGTCCGGGCCGGGATGTGACGCCGGATTTGCCGGGCATGAACCAGTTTGACCACGCAATTGTCTACGTGCCGGGTGCCACGGCTGGCGACAAACCGCTCTGGATTGACGCGACGGCGGAGTTTACCCGCGTGGGTGACCTGCCGTACATGGATCAGGGCAGGCTGGCGCTGGTGATTGCGGATGGAACGCAGGCGTTGACGCAGATACCGGAAGCGCGTCCCGAGGACAGCGTGCTGACCGAGACGCGGGAGTTTCTGCTGGCGGATTATGGGCCGGCGCATGTGATTGAGACTTCGCGCACGACGGGGCACATTGATACAACCTACCGCTCAGATTACGGCGAGGTGGAGAGCAAGGAGCAGAAGACGCAGCTCGAGAACTACGCAAAGAGCGCTTACGCGAGCAAAGGCCCGCCGACAATTGAGCACGGCGACCCGCGCGACCTGAACAAGCCATTTGTACTGAAGCTGGACATGGCGCAGGCGAAGCGCGGGAACACCGGAATCAAAGACGCAGCGGTCGCGATTTTCCCCACGGGGACATATTCTTCACTGCCGAAGTGGTTTGGGACCGACCCGGACCAGAGCGGCGACAAGCTGACGGCGGAGGAAGAAGCCGATCGGCACAAAGCGGAGCTGCAGCGCAGCCCGGAGTATGACGTGCAGCCCTTCATTGCCGAGCGCCGCTATGTGGTGACTCCGCCGGCGGGGTTTGTGCTGAGGGCATTGCCGGCAGCGAAGACGACGCAGATGGGTCCAGCGACGCTTACCGAAGCCTACAGCGCGGATGGTGCCGGGGTGGTGACGGCGGTGTTGCGCTTCAATTCAGGCAAGCCGCGCTACACGGCAGATGAAGCACTGGCGCTGCGCAAGGCGGTACTGGCGGCGAACAAAGAAGACGCGGTGATGCTGTATTTTGATCAGGCTGGAGCCAAGCTGGTGGCTGCAGGCAAGGTACGCGAGGGGCTGGCGGCGGACCAGGCTGTTCTGGAAAGCCACCCGAAGGAGGCGATGCCGCACATCCGGCTAGCTTACGCACTGCTCGAAGCCGGGCTGGGCGAGAAGGCGCGCGCCGAAGCGACATTGGCGACAAAGCTGGATGCGAAATCCGCGCTGGCTTTCAGTACCCTGGGTTGGATTGCCCAGTTTGACTCAATCGGCGAGCGATTTCGCAAGGGGTTTGATCTGGCAGGGGCGCTGGCGGCATTTCGCAGGGCCAAGGAGCTCGGCCCGGAGGACGTGGATACGCGGGAGAACCTCGCGATTCTGTATGAGTACGATGCGCAGGGGGTTCGCTACGCGTCTGCAGAGGGATTGAAGTCTGCCATCAGGGAATATCGCGATTTGAAGACGCAGGACAAGGCAGAGGGAGAGCGATTTCAGGACAACATCCTGTTTGATCTGCTCTATTCGCAACAGTACAAGGAATTGCTTGCGGAGATTGCGCCGCTGCCGGCGACGGCGACTCGGAACAGCCTGAGCATTGCCGCGACGGTTGCGCTGGACGGCGTTGATGCGGGAATCAAACGCGCCGATGGGCTTGCAGGCGATGCAACGCAGCGCAGCACCGCACTGCGCAATGCGGGCGCGCAACTGATCAACCTGCGGTTGTACGGGCAGGCGGCGGAGGTGCTGAGCGCGGGGATTGAAGGCCAGGAAAATGCGACAGCCATTGCGCGACAGATCGAGATATTCCGCAATTTGAAGCCGTTTGATATGGCTGCGGTTGTCGAGAGCAAGGCTACAGACAAGCCGGAAGCAGTCGTCCAGAGGATGATTGCGCTGGGCCTGAGCGATCAGCTCTCAGCAGATGTGATTTCCAGATTGCTGAGTCATCATGCATTTGCCACGGACGCGGAGTGGCAGGCCAATCTCAAGAAAAGCACGGAATCAGCGGGATCGTTTCGCGCAATTGCGGAGCGGTCTGGGTTAACGCCAGACGTTCTGGCGGATGTGACTCTGGGGAGCATGAAGATGACATCCCAGGGCGACGACGGGATTGGTTACCGGGTAACAATGCAGTCTGTTGGTTCAAAGGCACAGCAGTTTTATGTGGACCGGGAGGAAGGCGGATACCGGATTATCGCTTCGTACTCTGACACAACCGAGGTTGGAAATGCCGCGCTTTATTTTCTGCATCACGGCAATGAGGCGGCGGCGCGGGCGCTGCTGGACTGGAAGCGCGAACTGGTGCACCGGGGCGGCGGAGACGATGTGCTGGAGGGGCCACTGCTGCCGCGTTTCTGGACGGCGGGGGAATCGAAAGGGGCGGAGGCGATTGAGCTTGCTGCGGCTTCACTGCTGACCAGCAGCGCGGAAATTGGAGATTTGCTGCCCGCGATTGCGGCTCGACGGGACAAATGGACGGCGGAGCAGGGCAAGCCCGACCGGACTGATCTGAACCTGTTGCTGGCGCAGGGATATTTCTGGACGCGCGACGGGGCAAACCTGCGCAAGGCCGGGGACGCGCTGCTGGCCGAGAATCCTGACTCGATTACGGCGGCGCGCTGGGTAGGCTTTGGCGACTGGTTCAACCACGACTGGGCCCATTGGAACGCGATGCTGGACGGGCGGCTGGCGAAGCACCCCTCCGATCGGGAGCTTTTGACGCTGAAGGCTTTTGCGGCCGAAGCGGAGGGGGACTTTGCCGCAGCGCGGAAGGTGATGCGCAAGGTGCTGGATGGAGGCGAGGCGACCGGCAACGACTACAACGGCTACAGCTGGAATACGCTGTTCGAGGGCAAAGTGGATGCAGATGCCGTGCAGGCCGCGCAACAAGCGAACATGCTGAGCAAGAACTCCAGCTTTGCCGATCTGCATACTTTGGCCTGCCTCTATGCGGCGGTGGGCAAGACGACCGAGGCGAAGCAGGAGTTGCTGGCGGCGATGGCGGCGGGCAATCTGGGCGAGCCGAATTCAGCGACCTGGTTTGGATTTGGGGCGATCTACGAGCAGTACGGCGTAACGGACGCTGCGATTACCGCCTTCAGGCGGGTGGAGAAGCCGGAAGGGCCGATGATGCCGACCGATACGTACGTGCTGGCGCAGATGCATTTGAAAGCGTTGAAAGCGACAGATTAAGACTCTAGCGCTCCAGGGCAAGGGCTACTGAGTTCCCTCCCCCGAGGCAGAGAGCCGCGACGCCGCGATGTGCTTCGCGGCGGATCATCTCATGCGCCAGGGTGACCAGGACGCGTGCGCCGCTGGCCCCGATGGGGTGGCCGATTGCGACTGCGCCTCCGTTGACGTTGACATTGGCGGGGGTCAGATCCAGTTCGCGCATGACGCCGAGGGCCTGCACGGCGAAGGCTTCGTTGAGTTCAAAGAGGTCAACGGATGAAGCAGACCAGCCAGCTTTGGCGAGGAGCTTTTGCACGCCAGTGACCGGAGCGAGCATGACCCACTGCGGGTCGACGCCGCTGGTTGCCTGGGCGCGGATGGTGGCCATGGGGGTGAGCCCCAGCGCAGCGGCTTTGCGAGCGGACATGAGCAGGAGCGCGGCGGCGGCATCGTTGAGGCCGGGGGCGTTGCCTGCGGTCACGCTGCCATCCGATTTGAAAGCCGGCCTGAGGGCGGCGAGCGCTTCGATGGTCAGCTCGGGCCTGATGGATTCGTCTGTGGTGAAGCTGGTGACGGCGCCCTTTTTTCCGGGAACATCGACGGGGACGACCTCGGCCTTGAAGCGGCCTTCGCGCCAGGCAGCGGCGGCGCGGCGATGGGATTCAAGGGCGTAGCGGTCCTGCTCCTGGCGGGAGATGCTGTGTTTGGCTGCGACGTTTTCTGCGGTGATGCCCATGTGGTAGTCGTTGTAGACATCCCACAGGCCGTCGTGGACAACGGAATCGACGAGCGTTCCATTGCCCATGCGGTAGCCCTGACGGGCCTGGGGCAGCAGGTAAGGGGCGTTTGTCATGGACTCCATGCCGCCAGCGACGATGATTTCAGCGTTGCCGGTCTGGATGGCCTGAGCGGCAAGGGAGACAGCTTTGAGGCCTGAACCGCAAACCTTGTTGATGGTAAGAGCGGCGACGGAGTGGCTCAATCCCCCGTAAAGGGCGGCCTGGCGAGCGGGATTCTGCCCCAGGCCGGCGGTGAGCACGTTACCCATGATGCATTCGTCGACGGTGGCGGGGTCGATGCCGGCGCGGATTACAGCTTCGCGCACGGCGATGGCTCCAAGCTGCGGGGCTGAAAGGGGGCTGAACATGCCCTGAAACTTGCCTACAGGGGTGCGGACTGCGGAGACGAGGACGACTTCTTCCATGATCGACCATGATAGCTTGCATTTGCGGAACTGGAATCCTGGGTCAAGAACTGAATCCGCCATTCAGGGATATGCGGTGAGCTTCTCTTTCACTTATGGTCAGAATTGTGGAGTGTTATGGTGCTATACTCCCCAGTCGGCTACAATCCGACGTTTATTGGTTTAATGTTTGGCGTTCGCACATTTCAGGCTGCATGAGCACGAGCGGTACTTGTTTGGGCCCAATCTGGATGCGCGTAAGAATTCCACCCGGCGAAGGCTGCCTGTGCATGCTAGCGCCGACAACCATAAGGAGTTAATTAATGTCACGATCGTTTCGTTCTCATCTGGTTCTAGCTGTCATTGTTTCAATGGCAAGTGCCGTGGGTTTTGCCCAATCCGGCGATGCAACCTACAAGTCCAAGTGTGCAAGCTGCCACGGCGCAACTGGCACGCCGAGCGCCGGAATGGCCAAGCTCATGGGGATCAAGCCTGCGTCTGACCCAGAAATGCAGAAGCTGACCATCGAACAGATTTCAGCTGCAATCAAGAGCGGCAAGGGCAAGATGAAGCCAGTTTCGGGGCTTACCGACGAACAGATCAAGGAAGTGGCGACCTTCTTCAAGGGACTCAAGTAGTTTTTTGGGGAATCGATACTGAAATTGCAACTGGATTGGCGATGAAAGAAACCCGACCGGTACGGGCCAGTGTGAGGTCTGACCAGGCTTGCGACAGATGATTTCCGCAAGGGAATCGATGTTGAAGGCTGGTGGCCACCAGGTGTGCCGGTCGAGTTTTGACGCTTTATAGCTTCGTTGTTTCCGAACCCCGTCTGCAAAAAAGTGCAGGGCGCAAAGCGGCATTCCGCTTCACGCCCAATTGGTGAACCTGTTTCAGGATGTAAGGCTGGATGACCCCGGACTTCTCGGCCCGGAATCAAGAAATGATTCGAGGCTGCATGCCGGGCCATGTTCAGGGCTTGACCGCATCATTTTTCCTGGCCTCGGCCATCATCTGCTGCACATTGGCTTTGCCGGCGTAGTTTGGATTGGCCGCGAGTAGTTTTTCCCAATCTGCGATCGCGCCGGCGCTATCCGACTTCCCTTTCCACTTCACCAATCCGAGGTTGAACAGGGTATTTGGATTGTTGGGTTCGTAGGAAAGCGCCTTGTTGAACTCGGCAATCGCCGCATCCGCGTTGCCCGTATACCAATAAGCGGTTGCCATATCAGTGCGGACGGCAGCGTCTGAGGGCCGGGCCTTGAGAGCGCGCGCGTAAAAGTCGATGGCCACGGCGTATTGCTGTGCATCGTAATATACGTTGCCGACGCTGATGAGCATTTCTGGATTGGCAGGGTCTGACTTGAGCTTTTCAAGCTGGGGCGCGGCCTGCGCATCTGCCATTGCCTTCAATTGAGCAGGATCAGGCGTCAAGGAAGCCGGGCTAGCCGCCGTTCCGCCCGAGGCCGAGACGTTTGTGACAGGAGCGGCGCTGGCCTCTGTCTGGCCCTGCAAGCCGCGGATGTACCTGCCGCCAACCAATCCAACCGCGAGACAAACTGCCGAGAGGACGAGGGTACGCGTTCTGGTCCATTGGAAGGTAGAGAGACTCTTTTTGTCTGTCATTGCTTTCTGGCTCCTTCAATCCCGCTCTGATCGCCCTGCGTGGTGAGCAAATCTGCTATCAACTTGAGGACAGTAGCCTTGCGGTCTGGGCTCAATTGAGGATTCAGCTTCAACAGCTTCTGCCATGCAGCCAGAGCGCCTTTTCCGTCTCCCTTGCCCTGCAGCTTGATCATGCCGAGGTCGAAGAGTGAGTTGGCGTCCTTTGGGTCGTAGGTCAACGCCTGGTTCAACTGGGCAATGGCACCATCAACATCGCCGTCACGGTAGAGGCTGGAGGCCAATTTCGTGCGAACAGCGACATTCTTGGGATCGGCATCCGCCGCTTTCCTGTAATAGGTAGCGGCTTCTTTGAACTGGTGAGAGGTGTGGTAGACCGCTCCTACCTGCACAAGCAGGGCGCTGTTGCTTGGATCGCTCTTCAATTTTTCGAGAAGCGGCGCAGCCTGCTTGTCTGCCATCTGCCTCATAGCCTGCAGGGTCGGCATGTGCCCTTCGCCCATGGGGCCGTGGGGCGAAGCGGCCTTAGCCGCCGACTGGGGCGGAGGAGCGAGGGTTTGCGATGGTGATGATTGCGATGCCGGAAGCAGGTAACCGATCGCCAGTCCCGCCCCCAGGCAGATGACCGCAATCCCGTATACCTGCATCGTCCGCAAGGATGGGATTGCAGCCGATGCCGCATTTGGCTCGTTTGCCATGCCGTTTTCTCCCCAGTACAGATTATTCAGAGCGCCAGCCGCCGGGCACCGACATTTCCCGGCGGCAGAGAGGACTCTTCGCCCCGCCTGATCGCTCATTCACTTCCAAACTGAACAAGAACAGAAGAACACTCCGGGAGTCGAGGGTACTATGACGGCGGTCACAAGATCATCATTCATATGGAGAATCTATATCGAAGGAGGGAACGTGACGCCAGTCACATTAAAAATCCCCCAACGGAACTATTCTCACCCTGACGACCGGTGGCGGTTAAGGGAAGCATTGAGACCGCCAGCTTGTTAACAACCAAACGCGAATGCGTTCTTAGGGGGCTTAATACCATGAAACGAACTTTACTTGTAATGCTCTTGATGTTGGCGGCCGCCAGTTTTGCGGCTGCTCAGATTAGCACGCCGTCGACTGACGTCCTGGGTGCTCACCTTAACTATGGCCGTGGATGTACGGCCTGTCATGCACCTCACAGTGGTGCTTACGGCAACGGCAACGCCAAAACTGCCGATGCCACCTCTGGCAACATCGCTCTCTGGGGCGAGGACGTAAGCAGCCTTTACGGGAAGACAATCATCTCGGGTCAAAGCGAGCATGGATCGGTCACCGAAGTTCTGCCTTCTTCAACGACTGCCGGAACCCCGGACGTTGCCGGTTTGCTCATGTGCCTAAGCTGCCACGATGGCAACTACGCCACGGGCGCGATGATGAAGAACAAGGTCTACGAGACCTTGCCTGCAACGTATGGAACGTTGAACGACGTTCCCACCCTGCTTGGCAACGACGGCAGCACGGTTGGCAACTACCTCAACGATCACCCCGTAGGCCTGACTGCTGTTATGGGCTGCGGTGGACCGTATGACTGGGATTGCACGATCAGCGCAACCGGTGCGGTGCAGATGACAGGCACGAATTCTTCAAAGTTTGTGACCAACTACGGCTTTTTTGTCAGGCCTGCTGCGTATAACAACACCCCAGTTGTGATGTGCACTACCTGCCACAACCAGCATTTGATGAACGTTGTGAACGTCACCACCGGTCCGAAGTCAGGGTTGCCGAGCGGAACGTATGCAACGATGTTCTTCATTCGCGCTCCTTATAACCCAGCCAGCGGTACCGCCGGAAGCAACCAGACGGCGCAATTCTGCCGCCAGTGCCACGGTGGCGAAGCCAACGAAATGTCCGGCAGCACCGCAGTCACAGTTTTCTAATAGGTCATTACATCCGGGGAGGGGGTGCACTTTCCCCCTCCTTCTTTTTTTCCCAAACTGGGGGTCAATCAAATGAAGTGCAAAAGCTCACTTTTCTTTTTTCTGCTGATGAGCGTCGCTGTTTCTGGAGCCCAGGTATCTTCCCACGCACCGACAGTATTTCCAAAAGCACCTGCTCAGAATGCAGCTAAACCTTCGCCCGCCCTGGGAGACAAGCCGGTTGCGCGCGTGAACAGTTCAGTTCTCACCGACGCGGATCTGGTTCGGGAAGAGTATGCAATCTTTCCGTACGCGAAGCAGCACAATGGGATTCCAAAGGACCTGGAAAAGCAGATTCGCGATGGCGCCCTCAAGATGATCATCTTCGAGGAACTGGTTTACCAGGAAGCGCTGCGCGGGAAGATGACAGTACCTGCACTGAAATTACAGCGTGCAGAAGCCGATTTTCGCAAGCAATTCTCTTCACCGGCGCAGTTCAGCGCGTTCCTGCAGAGCGACTTTCACGGATCCCGGCAACTGTTGCAGGAGAAGATCCGCCGCTCACTGTTGATTGAAGCCTTCTTGAAGGTTGCGGTTGAGGACAAGAGCGTCGTAACGCCAGCGGAAATCAGGGCCTACTACGACAAGAATGCCGCCCGCTTCCGTCATCCTGAGATGTTTACGTTCCAGACAATTTCGGTTCTGCCTCCGGCAAATGCGACGGCTGCGCAGTTGAAAGAAGGCCGGACGCGCGCCGAAGCAGCGCTTCGACAGGCGAAGGCGACCAAGACCTCCGAGGAGTTTGGGATGCTTGCGGAGAAGAGCTCTGACGACGACTACCGCGTAATGATGGGCCAGCACAAGCCGGTGGCCGCTGAAGAACTGGCACCGCAGGTCGTGAAGGCGCTGCTTGCCATGCATCCGAATGAGGTGAGCGATCTCATTCAAATTGAGCAGGCTTATACCATCGTGCGGCTGCAGGCACACACGCCGGCAGGGCAGACAAAGTTTGAAGAAGTGAAGTTGCAGCTGCAAAAGGAATTGAGGGAATCAAGGATTAACCAAACCCGGGCCGCGCTGGACCAGAAACTGCGACAGAACGCAAAGATCGAAGAGATGTGACAGGCGGTTAAAGAAACCAGGGAGAAGAACTGAGCCCAGGGATGGGCACCTGACTTCTGAAAGCCCTTCGGGACCGCGCAGGCGGAATCCGAAACGAATGATCTTAAAGGTAGCGTTCAGTGATGGCATCGACCCCAATTTCGTGGATTGCCAAGGCATTCTTGCTGATGCTGGCAGTCCCAGTGACTGCACAGATTCGGTTGGGCGAAACCAGCTCAAGCGCGTCTGGCTCGATTTCCACTGGATATACGGCAAATTTTGGGAATATGACCGGATCATCCCACGGATGGACGATGGGAGGCGCAGCTACTCTGACGGGGTCTTTCCACAGTCCAAACTTCCTCTCATATAACGTGTCGCCTTACTTGAACCAGTCGCGCGCCAACTCCAATTTTCAGTCCACATCGAACGCGAGTGGTATCAATGCGAGCGTCAACATCTTTGCGGGCAGCAAATTTCCTGGGTCGATCAACTATTCCCGTGCCTACAACAGCGAGGGCAATTACGCAGTTCCGGGACTGGCCAACTATGTGACCCACGGGAACAGCGATACGTTTGGCATCAACTGGAGCGAAAATCTGCCGGATGCACCGAGTTTTTCAGCCGGCTTTCAGAGCGGAAGCAGCCAGTATTCGGTCTATGGCTCAGGCAACAACGGCAAGAACTCGTTTCATTCGCTCAATCTGCATTCGGGTTACAGGTGGTCTGGTTTCAACATGGGCGCCTACTATACAAACGGCGCGGGCAACTCCCGGATTCCGCCAGTGGTCGCCGGATCGACACTGGAAATCCACTCAGACAATAACGCCTATGGATTAAATCTCTCGCACCTTCTGCCGCTGAGGGGTTCGTTCTCTTCAGGAGTCAACCGATCGACCTGGAAGACTGACTACCTTGGCGCGAGCTCCAATGGAACGATTGATACCGTGACGGCAAACGCGGGGGTTCATCCGACAAACAGGGTGTCTCTGACAGCGACTGCGAGCTACACTGACAACCTGGCGGGCGAGATCATCCAGTCGGTGATTGCGGCCGGCGGGGTGGTCAATGAGCTGAACACGAATCAATCGTCAAATTCGCTGGACCTGATGGCGATTGCAACCTTTACGCCTCAAGCGAATCTGCAGGCTTCGACCTATTTTGAGCGGCGCACACAGACTTTTCTGGGGCAGAGTTATGGCGTGAAATCCTTTGGAGGAAACGCCACCTATGCGCGCACGATTTTGAATGGAACGCTCAATTCTTCGGCGGGCATAAGCGCCAACTCGGCAGAGCAGAACGGTACGGACACCATTGGCTTTTCAGCAACCGAGAATTATTCCAACCAGGTACTGGGGTGGCACGTGAATGAGTCTTTCAGCTACGCCCAAAACGTGCAGACTCTTCTCGTGACGTACATGAACTCGTTCTATTTTTATTCAGGGAACGTCCGGCGCAACTGGGGCATGTTCAACATGAGCCTTGGCGCTGGCGGTTCGAGAACGGCGCTCACCAACCAGGCCGGCATCTCGAACAGCAGCCAGACGTATAGCGTCGGCCTGGGGTACGGTAAATGGCTCACGAGTTCAGGCAACTACTCCAAATCAGACGGACAGGCACTGATTACGGGAACCGGCCTGGTTGGCGTGCCGGTGCCGTCGCCCATTTTGCCCTCGGACCTGGTGAGCCTCTTTGGCGGGGAGAGCTATTCTTTTGGCGTTTCAAGCACGCCTCTCAGAAAGCTGATCATTGCGGGCAGCTATGCAAAATCGACGAGCAACACCTTGAGCAACGGAATTTCATCGGCAAACAAGAACAGTCAGTACAACGCGCTGATTCAGTACCGGCTTCGCAAGCTGAACATCGTCAGCGGATATGCACGGATGGAACAGGGATTCGGCATCACCACCTCAAAGCCTGAAATCATTTCTTCGTATTACATGGGGTTGTCACGTTGGTTCAACTTTTTCTAATTCGGTTCCGTGGCAAGGCAGGACGGAGAACGGTCAAGTCAGCATCCATTTTGCTGGCCTGTCTGGCGATGCTGCCGGCCCTGTTTGCGGCGTCGCCCAAAGCAAAGACGGCAACTGCGTCTGAGCTCTGGGAGATGTCGCTTGACGGTGGCCGCAGGCTGACATGGGAGCACAGCTTCCAGTCAGAAGCTGAAGTGAAGCCGAATCGGAGTTTTTGGAACAAACTGGTGGATGTGGTTGCGGGTGCTCCGGATTACCGCTTTCTGGTGCGCCCTTACAGCGTCACGACAGATTCGCGCGGTCGTGTGATTGTGACCGACCCGGGTGCCTCGGGAGTGCATGTCTTTGACTTTGCGCTGCATAAGTACAAGTTCATCGAGCGCAGGGAGAAGAGCAAAGACGCTATGTTGACCCCGCAGTGCGTGGCGGTCGACGCCCAGGACAACATCTACGTAACCGACTCGGACGCCGGGAAGATCTTTGTTTTTGAACCAGGCGGAAAGTATGTGCGGGCGATCGGCAGTCTGAAGGGGGGGGAGGGCTACTTCAAACGGCCGACGGGAATCGCGGTGGACTCGGCAGAGCAGCGGATTTATGTGACAGATACGCTGCGAGACAAGGTATTCATCCTCGATATGCAGGGCAACATTTTGAAGACCGTTGGGGGAACCGGGGAGGCCGAAGGCGAATTCAATCTGCCGACCGAACTGCGGTTGAGGGGGACGAATCTTTACGTGGTCGACGCAATGAACTTCCGTGTGCAGGTGTTTGACCTGGCCGGCAAGTTTGAATACGCCATTGGAAAGATCGGAGATGCCACTGGAGCAATGTTCAGACCAAAGGCTGTGAGCGTTGACTCAGAGGGCGATGTCTACGTTGTCGATGCCTTGTGGGGCGCTGTACAGGTCTTCAACCGCGAGGGCCAGTTGCTTTACTACTTTGGAACCAAGGGAACTCATGCGGGTGAGTTTCAATTACCGTCAGGACTTTTCATTGACCACGATGATAAGGTTTTCGTCGTTGACTCATTCAACCGCCGGGTTCAGGTATTTCAATTTGTCGCCCGGAAGAGCGTAGGCAGTCCTGTTCGGGAGGCGTCACGGTGAAAATCAGGAACCTGCTGCCAATATTGACGCTACTTCTGATGGGACCCATTTTGTCGGCGCAGATACCCGGCGATGCTCTGGGCGTGCACAGCCTTGGCCCGGGAAGCCCGTCGCATATCACCGGTGCCCGGCCAGACGCCTGCGCCTACTGTCATGCTCCTCATTCCGGATTAAATATGGGCCTCTGGAACCAAAGGCTGACGACGCAGATCTACAACATCTACAGCAGCAATACCGCAAAAAATGTCGGCAGCCAGCCGGTACTTGGGGCTGTCAGCAATCAATGCCTCAGCTGCCATGACGGTGCCGTCGCAGTCGGAGCCACGGTGGCATATGGCCAGGTGACGACGCACGGGTCGATGTCTGCCGTGGATGTTTTCGGCAGTAACATGCAGTCTTCGCACCCATTCAGCCTCGTTTTGCCACTGAAGGACAATATCGACCTTGCAGCCTCGCTGGTCTCGAGCGGGCTGACGGCGGATGCGACCGGCGCAGTGAAGTTGATCAAGGGCAATGTGGAGTGCACTTCGTGTCACAATCCACATATCCAGTCCAAGGATCTTATTTCGCAGAACTTCTTGGTGAAAGACAGTTCGAACGGTCAGCTTTGCCTGGCCTGCCATGACCCCAGCCGGACAATCGGCGGGCAGGTCAATCCGCTGGCCGATTGGACAACGAGCGCGCATGCACTTTCCGCGAGCAAGATTTCGCCCCAGGCTCTGCTTGGAAGCTACTCTACCGTTGCGGGAGATGCGTGCAATTCATGCCACGCGCCGCACAATGCAAGCGGCCCGGTGCGGCTGTTGCGCGGACAGAATGAGCAGGATTGCATTGCCTGCCACAATGGCGGTACGAATGTTTCCCCGATGCCTCCCTACGGAAACGTGTTTACTGAATACGCTTCGCCCAAGGTGGGACATCCATTCCCGGCCTCAACCAATCCTCATGATGCCGCGGAAGCCACGTTGCTGAACAACAATCGGCATGCGACCTGCGTGGATTGCCATAGCCCACATGGGTCTGAGCAGGTTGGGGTCTTCCCGCCGGCACCCCAGATTCGCATCTCGCAGAAGAATATTGCAGGCATCAATGCGAGTGACGGAACCAGCTTGCTCACGCCCGCGATCAATCAGTACGAGAACTGTCTGCGTTGCCATGGAACGAGTTCCGGCAAACAGGTACAGCCAATTTATGGGTATTTTCCAGTACGCGAGGTTTCGGCTGGAGATGCACTGAACCTGATTCCGCAGTTTGCTGTTTCGGCGACCTCAAGCCATCCAGTCATGCATACCAGAAGCAGTTCCCTCGCCCAGCCGAGTTTGCTGGCCAATATGTTGAACATTGACGGGATCACGCCGGGGCGCGCCATGGGGGTGCAGATTCTCTGCACAGACTGCCACAACAGCGACGATAATCGCGAGTTTGGTGGTTCTGGCGCAAACGGGCCGCACGGCTCACGCTGGACTCACATTCTGGAGCGCCGTTATGAATTCAGCCAGGCGGTCGTTCCGGGGCAGGCGATTACGAATCTCAATCCTAATCCTGACCTCAGCGTGAACGGACCCTACGCATTGTGCGGCAAGTGCCATGATCTGGCCAACCAGATTGTGCAGAATACGAGCTGGACCAAACACGGCAGCCACATCAATGCAGGGCTCAGTTGCTCGACCTGTCATACCGGACACGGCATTGGAGCTACCAGCGGCACGATCAGCGGAGAGCGCCTGGTGAATTTTGACGTTAATGTTGTCGCGCCAAATGGGAATCTGCCCATCTCTTACAATCGCTCCACCAACACATGCACCCTGACATGTCATCTGGTTGCACACAATCCTGACGGAACGATTTCGGCGGGCAGCCCGCGTGGGCGGATTGGGGTAAAGAAATGAGATTACTCCACCGGCCGTCTTCTGCTGATTCAGCAAATTTTGTGGAACATTCTTTGTTCGGAGGTTGCTTGAGATTGCTGCCACATCTCGTTTGGTTTCATCGGACAATGACCGGCTGGGGCCGGTGCAGGCGTGGTGGATTGATCTGCCTGATCTTGTTTGTGTTGCTCGCATCACGCGCAACTGCCGCCGTTCATCCGGTGCCGTTGGACAAGGACACAGACGCCAAGAAGTGTCTGGAATGCCACGACGACAAAACGAAGCACAAGTTCGTTCACACGGCGATGCAGACCGGATGCCTGAGTTGCCACGAGGTCAGAGTCAACAAGGATATAACCCGGGTCAAACTCATTACCGCGACTACCTCTGCGCTCTGCCTGACCTGCCATGCGGACAAGAAGGCCGCGGATATCAAGGGTACTGTCCATGCTCCGGCGGTGCGGGACTGCGTCACATGCCATGACCCGCACTCCAGCGAGAACAAGAACGTGCTGATCAAGCCTGAGTCGGGCGACGAGAAGGAGAACCTCTGCCTGAGTTGCCACAAGACTGGGCTGCATGTCCCTGAAAATGGTAGCCGCCACGCCGCGCTTGAGGCGGGCTGCGACACCTGCCACACCACACACAAGACGGGTGCCGAGCCAACGCCCGAGAACCGGTTTCATCTCACCAAGGCGGCCCCCGCACTCTGCATCGATTGCCATGACGTCAAGGATGCCGGCCTGCAGAAAGCTCACCAGAACCAGCCGTTTGGCACGGCGAATTGCGTGCAGTGCCACGATCCGCACCAGTCGAATGCTCCCAAGCTGATGGCCAAATTCCTGCATGCACCGTTTGTGGGTGGCGGCTGCGATACCTGCCACCAGCCGGCCAAGGACGGAAAGGTTGTTCTAACGCAAAGCGAGCCCAAGGCACTTTGTGTGACCTGCCACGACGACAAGGCCACGCTGATCGAAAAGGCAAAGGTGCCCCATGCAGGCGCGGCCGGCGATTGCACTGACTGCCACAACCCGCATGCCAGCAGCGAGCCTGGCTTGCCAAAGACCGATGGCGTGACGATCTGCGTTGGTTGCCATACTGATATCGATGACCTGCGCAAGATGGCGGTGCATCACCAGCCAGCCTTCACCCAGGGATGTGCCACTTGCCATACACCGCACGGAGGCGACAACGACCACCTGCTGCGCGCCAAAGGCAACTCACTCTGCCTGGAGTGCCATGGCCCTGATTCTGTTCCGCAAAAGGATGAAGCTGCCCATTTGCTGACTATTTTCAACGGCCAGGTGAAACTGCCGGACGACTATTACAAGAAGAATCGGGTTCCCATTTTGCCTCTGCGCTACGGTCTTGGTCACCCGGTGGAGTATCACCCTGTTTCTGATGTGATGGACCCGTCAAATCAGAGCAAGGTGAAGACTCCGCTCAGTTGTCTTTCCTGTCATCAATCACATGCCTCTGCGCGCCCTGATCTTTTGATCAATGACCAGGTCAACAACATGGCATTTTGCGATAACTGCCACAAGAACCGGATCAACATGAAAGATACAACGATTCCTGGAAAATAACTGGAGCCTGAGATGTTTGCCTTCCCTTCCAATTCGATCCGTACACGCCAAGGCTTCGCTGTTCTGTTAGTGCTTGCACTGGGTATAAGTGCTCCAATGACCGCAATGGCTGGCAAGAAAAAGAAAGATGAGCCGGTCAACCTGAGTGCGGCAGGACCGCGCAAGTTTCCATTCGATCCAACCAAGCTGGTGTGGCCGAGCCCCCCCAATATTGCGCGCATCCACTGGCTTGACTACTTTGCCGGAGCAAAGATCGATTACACGCCCGTCACAAGTGCCAAGCCCAAGGCAAGCTGGATGGACAGACTCGCCGGCGGGCAGTCTGAAACGGAAAAGTCCAATACAAAGAACTTCCCATTTCAGATGATCGGACCTTACGGGATCGCAGTCGATTCCAAGGGACTGGTGTATGTGGCCGATCAGAGGGTTGGCGCGATTTTCATCTTCAACACTGAAACGCGCGATTGCCAGATGATTCGCAACAGTTTTGAAGCCCACTTTGGCTGGGTCAACGGCCTCGCGATTGATGACGATGACAGACTCTTTGTCTCTGATGGCAAGATGCACCGCGTACTGATTTTGAATACCAAGCACGAGGTCGAAGGCCAGATTTCAGAGGGCCTGGTCGACCCGGTGGGCATTGCGATTGATACCGCCAACCGCTTTCTCTACGTGGTCGATACCCAGCAGGACCAGGTCATCGTGTATGACGCAGACTCTCACAAGCTGCTGAGACGGATTGGAACCGGAGGGAAGAATCACTTCCTCACGACACCGGGTGATTTCGGGGCGCCCCAGGGCGTGGCAACTGATGAAGACGGAAATGTCTACGTGACCGATACCTTGAATGACCGGGTGGAGATTTTTGATGCTGAAGGAAACTTCATCAGTGAATTTGGAAAGGCGGGCGACGGCCCTGGATATTTTGCGCGACCCAAAGGAATCGCGATCGATGGCGACGGACATATCTGGGTCACCGACCAGATGCAGGACCGGCTACAGGTCTTCAATCGTGAAGGACAGTTGCTCACCTACATTGGGACTGGGCACGGAGAGCTCCCAGGCCAGTTCAAGTCACTGATGGGTGTGGCAATCGATAAGCAGAATCGGGTGTTCACGACCGAGCAGGAACCGGGACGCTTGCAGGTCTTCCGCTACGTGACGGATGCACAGGCTGCCGCCGAGAAAGCAAAGCGTGAAGAGGAATTGCAGAAAGCAGCCGACCGGCGGCGAAATGCCGCTGCCGCAGCGCCGACAGAAAAGCCGGTGGTAACTTCTCCCGTGGAAACTCCGGTCGAGTCGGCCCAGAAAGAAGCCGCGACGCAGAAGCCGCAGCCGTAAGAGCCTTGACATTGTGTTCGGGGGGAGCGCTTCAAGCGGCGTGACACGCACGCACTGGCAGACCTGCACTTGCGGTTCAGCGAGGGGCAGATGAGGGTTGCGCCCTATCTCGTCATTGATCTTTTAAAAGGATTGGAGGCGCGGGTCGGGATCGAACCGACGCATAAAGGTTTTGCAGACCTCTCCCTTACCACTTGGGTACCGCGCCCTGGCAAGGCCGATTTTGAGAAGGGTTGATACTATCCATTCCTGCCGTAGCCTGCCCGGCTGGCGCCGGAGGGCGGAATGGAGCGGGAGACGAGATTTGAACTCGCGACCCTCGCCTTGGCAAGGCGATGCTCTACCACTGAGCTACTCCCGCTTGGTACTTCTTGAGTATATCGGGCCGACCTGATGTGGTCAAACCTGGTGGCCCGTGTTGTGTGAAGCGTGCTCCACACCCCGACTAGACAGACGCTGCAACTGGCTCGGGACGGATGTTAACCGTGTCGGAAACGATCTGACCGTCGCGGACCTGGAGGATGCGGTCAGCCACACCGGCCGCCTCCATGTTGTGGGTGATCATTAGAATTGTCTGTCCGAGTTCCTTGTTGGAGCGGCGAAGCATGTTCAAAACAGCGTCAGAATTTTTGGTGTCGAGATTGCCGGTTGGCTCATCGGCCAAGACGATGGCCGGGCGGGTGATGAGCGCGCGCGCGATGGCCACGCGCTGCTGCTCACCGCCGGAAAGCTCAGAAGGGCGATGCTTGAGGCGGCCCTGGATGCTGAGCATTTCGCAGAGGTGATCGAGGTAGGCGAGGTCGAGGGGCTGCTTTTGACCGCTGATGGCATGGGCGATTTCGATATTGCCCATAGCTGTAAGGGTGGGCAGCAGGTTAAATCGCTGAAAGACAAAGCCGATGCGCTGTTTGCGCAGGCGAGTACGTTCACCATCATCCAGCGTAGCGAAATCCACGCCATCGATGATGACCCGGCCGCGGGTGGCGCGGGTGAGGCCGCCGAGCAAGTAGAACAAAGTTGATTTGCCGGAGCCGGACGGCCCGACAATCGCAATGAACTCGCCCCGGTTGATGGAGAAGCTGACACCGCGCACGGCTGGCACTTCAATGCGTCCGGAGCGATAAATCTTGGTCAGGTCATCGGCCTGAATGATGGGCGTGGGCTGATCTGGCTGCACTGCTTGATTGTAAATGGGCAGGGTGCTGCTCCGTGCTGGGGATGCCTGAATCCTCAGGAGTTTAATCGAGAGCCAGAGTCGCGTAAACGAGACCCAGCTCTTCGCACAGGGCTTCGACGGCAAGTTCATGATCGGCGCGCTGCGGCAACCCGGAGACTGTGACTGACCCGATAACGCCAGCCTGCGCAACGGCAATGGGAAAACAGCCGCCGTGGTCGGCGTAGTCGGCATTGGTGAGGCCGTAGGACTGCTCCAGCGAAGAGCCTTTCAGCTTGAGACTGAGGCCAACAGCATAGGAGCTGCGCAGGAAGCGCGCCGTCAGGTTGCTTTTGCGGCGAACCCAATCGACATTGTCGGGCGTTGTTCCGGCAAGCGCAGTGTAGAAGAGCGGCTGGCCAAACCGGCGAATGTCGATGACAACGCTGAGATTACGGGAAACGGCGAGGGCGCGCAGCCGGGAGCCGAGGCTCCACGCGGTGGACTCGTCAAAGCTGGAGAACTGGAGCTGCTGCTCCTGGAGGGCGATGCGGGTGATGTCTTCGGCAATCGGCATAGGCGTGGAAATCCTCAAGCCACTTTAGCATTGCCAAGACTTCACGTCATGAACGAGAAGCAGTGTCTCGACCTTCACAATATTCGTCCCGGCAGGCTAGCTTTTGCGGAAGCGGTTGGCCAAATCGAATTCGTCGCGGAGTTCAGGGGTGCGGAGATTTTCACGGAGGTGAGCCAGGCGCTGTTCAAGGGCAGCGATAGCTGCGGCGATAGCTTCAGTATTGGTGTAAGCGACGTCTCTCCACATGCTGTAGGGGCTGGAGCCCAGGCGGGTCATCTCGCGCAGGGCTCGGCCGCCGACAGCGGTGAGCTCAGGCGCATCGCCAACCTCAGTCTGGAGCAGGGCGGTAAGAGCGGTCGAGAGGAACTGGGGCAGGTGGCTCACCCAGGCGACGAGTTCATCGTGCCGAGCGGCGTCCAGGTCGAGGGTGCGGCAGCCGATTGCCTCAACCCAATGTCGCCAGCTTGCCGCCAGTTCTCCGGCCTGAAATGAGAGGGTGCCGTGATCGGGCATGGATGTGAATATCCATACTGCGTCCTGAAAAAGCGCTGCTTCGGCTGATGCAGCTCCGCTGACTTCCCTGCCTGCCATGGGGTGGCCGGGAAGGAATCCTGCGCGATTTGGCTGGTTGAAGAGGCGGTTGCCGGCCTCAGTGATGAGCGTCTTGGTGCTGCCTACGTCGGTAACCAGCTGGGCCGCAGTGAGGACTCCGGAAAGCTGCTCCATCCAATCAAGGATGGAATAAACAGGGCCGGAGAGCAGGATCAACTTGCACTTGCGTGCAGCGTCCAAGGGATTGAGAGCGACAGTGTCAATCGCTTTGAGGGCTAGTGCCGCTTCAGATTGGCGGGGGTCTTTGTCCCAGCCGGTGATTGAACCGGTAAAGCCCGCCGCACGCAACGCCAGGCCTGTCGAGGTTCCGAGCAGGCCTGTGCCGAGGATGAGGATGCGTTCGATCATTGACTGCTATACGTTGGTCGTCGCTGGAGCGTTGGCATAGACTGAGCGGCCAACTGCCTGCGCAATGAGGCGAAGCTCTCCGACGAGCTTGGTGAACTGGTCGGGGAAGAGCGTCTGCGCGCCATCCGAGACCGCCTTGTCCGGGTTGGGGTGAACTTCGACGATGATGCCGTCGGCTCCAGCCGCAACCGAAGCACGCGCCATGGCTGGCACCATATCGCGACGGCCGGTGCCATGCGACGGATCACCGACGATGGGCAGGTGCGAGAGCTTCTTGATGACCGGAATCGCCGAGATGTCCATCGTGTTGCGGGTGTAGGTCTCATAGGTGCGGATGCCGCGCTCACAGAGGATGACGTCGTAGTTGCCGCCGGCGAGGATGTACTCGCTGGAAAGCAGCAGCTCTTCGATGGTTGCCGCGATGCCGCGCTTGAGCAACACCGGCTTGCGAACCTTGCCGAGCTCGCGGAGCAGGTTGAAGTTCTGCATGTTGCGTGCACCGACCTGGAAGCAGTCGATGTAGGGCAGCATCGGCTCGATCTGGGCGATTTCCATGACTTCACTGATGGCGAGCAGTCCGAATGCATCGGCGGCTTCGCGCATCAGCTTGAGGCCGGGGATGCCCATGCCCTGGAAGGCATACGGCGAACTGCGGGGCTTGAAGGCGCCACCGCGCAGGAAGCAGGCACCGGCTTCCTTGACCTGCTGCGCGACGAGAAAGATCTGCTCGCGGCTCTCGATGGAGCACGGGCCAGCCATGATGGGAATTTCGTCCCCGCCGATCTTGACCCCATTGTTGAATTCAATGATGGTGCCCTCAGGACGAAAAGCGCGGCCCGCCAGCTTGTAAGGCGAGCTGATGCGGTGAACGCTGAGCACACCTGCCAGCAGCTTGTACTCCTCGATATCCAGCGTCGAGGTCGGCCCGACTGCGGCGAGAATCGTCTGGGTGGCACCAGTGGTGCGGTGAACGTTGACGCCAGCCTCGACCAGTTTTTCGATGATACTGTCGATCTGTTCTTCAGTTGCTAGTTCCTGCATTGCTACGATCATTGCCTATTCCCCGTCTCGGGCGACTGCACGCCTGCTTCATGGCCCTGCACTGCGGCGAGGGCATTTCTCTGGCTGGCCAACTCATTTCTCTGGAGGGCGCGCATAACGTCAATAATGCGCTCGAAGATATGCGTCAGTTCAATGTCCGGCAGTGGTCCCTGGTTGGCTGCGCGTACATTTTCGTAGATCAGCTTTTCCCGGGCCGGTTCGTAGATGGGCAACGAAGTCGCCACCTTCAAACGGCCCGCCTCGAGAGCCGTCTCAGCGCGTTGGCTGAGCAGGGCTACCAGTTGGCGGTCCAGCTCATCAATCTGTTTCCGCAATTCTTCTAACGTCATGTTTGCCTCGTCCTGTTCCTGTTCAGGGTGCGTGATCAGGAGAAATAAGTTCAGCCAATTTTTACGGCGACCTGGGCTCGGGAGCTGAAGCCAAAGAGCGCCTGTGAAGGGTTCGTCGGCGGTTGCGGGAGACTTTCCCCGACTTCCGCGTTAAAGGGCCTGCACCGGATACGGCTGGCGCAGACCCTTGATAAATCGAGCCACTGCACCTGGTGCGTCCTCTTCAGTTGATCTTTCAATCAACTCAACGATTGCGCTGCCGATGACCGCCGCATCTGCGAATTCGCCCACCTTGGTGACGTGATCCGCGTTGGAGATGCCGAACCCGACGGCTACCGGCAGCCTGGTCCAGCGTCGAATTCGTTCCACCAGCGCGGCTGCGTCTGCGGCCACGCTTTGCTGCTTGCCGGTGATTCCGGTGCGCGAAATTGCGTACACAAAACCCTGGGAGTGCTCGGCGATAGCCTTGAGGCGCTCATCGGGACTGGTTGGCGCGGCAAGGAAGATCGGGGCCAGATTCACCCGCTTCATCTCAGCCAGATACTCTCCCGCTTCTTCGACAATCATGTCGGTGAGCAGCACTCCGTCGGCGCCGGCATCGGCAGCCGCATCAGCAAACCTGCTCAGGCCAAAGCGCAGAATTGGGTTCAGATAGGAGAAAATCACCAGGCCAGCATGCGGGCGGGCCGCGCGCAACTCTTTGGCGAGAGCGAGCACGTCTTTGAGTCGAGTACCGCGGGCGAGAGCGCGTTCGCTGGCGCGCTGAATCACCGGGCCATCGGCGAGCGGATCACTGAAAGGCACACCCAGCTCAATCACATCTGCGCCGGCGTCGATTGCAGCCAGGGCGATGTCGCGCGTAGCGGACAGGTCAGCGCCTTCGGCGGCTGCGTGAGTCAGTCGCGGGGAGAGGCCGGTGTCGCCTGCAGTGAGGTAAACAACGAGGCCGGGATGTTGCTGGAATAGGATTGCCATTCAGTCGAAATATCCGGGCCGGTCAAAAATTGCCGCGACTAAAGACCCTGGGCCCCCTGGATGTTCAACTCGCGAGCGATGATGTTCATGTCCTTGTCGCCGCGACCAGAGAGGTTGACTACTAGTATGTCATGGGAGGCCATGCCGGGCGCAATTCTCATACATTCAGCGACGGCATGCGCGGATTCCAGAGCTGGCAAGATTCCTTCGGTCCGAGCCAGCTTCACCACCGCTTCAAGTACATGGGCATCGTCGGCAGAGACATATTCGGCACGCCCGCAATCATGCAATGCCGCATGTTCCGGACCCACCGTGGCGTAATCGAGACCGGCCGACACTGAGTGCGTGAGTGAAACCTGGCCGTCTTCATCCTGCAAGACGTACGAATACGTACCCTGGAGAACGCCCGGACTGCCGCCCGAAAACCGCGCTGCATGATCGCCGAGCGCCTTTCCGCGGCCCCCAGCCTCAACACCGATAAGACGAACGGCTTTGTCGCCCAGAAACTGGTGAAATGCGCCGATGGCGTTGGAACCGCCGCCAACACAGGCGAGGATGGCCGTAGGCAGACGGCCCTCTTTTTCGAGAATCTGCTGGCGCATCTCGATGCCGATGACGCGGTTGAAGTCGCGCACCATGGTCGGATAGGGGTGCGGCCCGAGCGCCGATCCGAGGATGTAGTACGTATCGCGAACATTGGTGACCCAGTCGCGCAGGGCTTCATTGACCGCGTCCTTGAGGGTCTTGGAACCGGAGGTGACGCCGCGGACCTGTGCGCCGAGCAGCCGCATGCGCAGCACGTTCAGTTCCTGGCGGCGCATGTCTTCCTCGCCCATGTACACGATGCATTCGAGGCCGAGGAGGGCGCAGACGGTGGCGGTGGCCACTCCATGCTGGCCTGCGCCCGTCTCAGCGATGATGCGGCGCTTGCCCATCTTCCTGGCCAGCAGACCCTGGCCGAGGGCATTGTTAATCTTGTGCGCGCCGGTATGGAGCAGGTCTTCGCGCTTGAGATAGATCTTTGCCCCGCCGAGAGATTCCGTCAGGCGTTTGGCAAAATAAAGTGGCGTTGGGCGGCCGGCAAAATCCTTGAGCAGCGAGGCTAGTTCGGCCTGGTAGCCAGGATCTGCCTGAGCCTCGGCGTAGGCCTGCTCCAGCTCCTGCAGCGCGGCCATGAGCGTCTCAGGCACGTAGCGGCCACCGTAGGCGCCAAAGCGGCCGGGGGTATTGGAGGCTGCTTCGGATTGCTCCGCTGGATGAATGATGGTTGCCATTGGTCGAGCCTCCTGCGCATCTGTAGGAAACAGACTGAATCTACAGTGTACAAGGAGCCGGAAACATCCCAGGGCATTTCCTCTGGCCTTCGTTGCGCCCGATGCAAAAGCAGATGGTCCCGCGCTGCATCGCCAGCGTCAGAATGAACGGCGGCGATGCAGCCCGGGGGGCTTAACGAAATTGAGGTTGTAAGTTACCCCTGAATATCGCGGTTGAACTCCCAATCGAGAACCAGCCCAAGAGCGATATCTGCACCCAGTTGTGCGGGGTATCTCTCCAGCGGATTGGACAGTTTGTCGCGGAGAATCTGATTCAGCCGGTGCGTCAAGCCGTCCTTCAAAGTGGCAATATCGGCCTTTGGAATGTCTTTGAGATGCAGTCCGGTCAAGGCCGGGTCGATGGCACGAATCGCCGAGGGCGTGTAGCGGATTGGACCCAGTTCGCCGGGTTGCTGAAAAGCAGGGTTCGCCAGCAACTTCTGCGCGATCGTACGGCCATAGTCATAGTCGTGGTCGCGAAACGCCTGATCGAAGAATCCGACAAAGGCTGAGACTCCCTCGCCTGCGAGCTTTGACTTGTCGGCAACGACACCATAGATGCGCATCTTGTCTTTTTCGCCCAGGTTGGCAGTCTTCTCCAATGCCAGAATGCCGTGGAGAAATGCAACCGCCAGGTCGGTGTCAAGTCCGCCGAGTGTCTTGGCGTCGCCGGCCGTTCCAATCTCTGCCGCGTACTGGATGGCGAGCCGGTCTTCAGCCTGCTGCTGTGTCTCAGTTGGATCGGCACCCGCATAGAGCAAAGTCAACACCTGCTGTGAAGCTGCTGACAAAACCGCTGGATCAATCGTTCCTGCGATGAGCGCATCTGCCAGACCCCTGGCGCGTTGATCCAACAGGTCAATCTGATCGTTGATTTTCTGCGAATTGATCCAGTCGCGAAAGACCGACTGGCCCATATAGATATCCACCAGTCGCTTGCCGACAGTGAGCATATTGGCGCTGGCCTCGGTCAGTTCGAGGTTCTGCTCGCCCAGCATCGCCGAGGGAGAAGCGAAGAGATAAAAGCGGTTCTCCGTCGCCAAATGCTTGTCGTTTTTATCGACCAGATTCTTGGCCATTCCGAGGGGCTGATTTTGCAGCACTCCGCCGTCGGTGTAGGTGAAGGTATAGGGATCAGTTGGGAAGGCGACCAGAGTATCTGAAGGTTCATAGTCAGCCTGGGAGCGAACCAGGTCTTTGGTCCGGAAAGCCACAGGAAATGCACCGCAGGCTACGGCTGCTTCGCTGATCTCTTTCCAGGGCGCAAAGGAGCGGTCTGCGGCAGAGAACGACCGCAGCATCTGGTCACTGAAATCGGTGTAGAGAAACTGCCCGCCCCCAAAAAGCTGGTATGAGTAATTGATCCCGTTCAGATTGGTCAGGGCCAGGCCGAGACGGATGCCGCGATCCGGATCGATGGCATTGTGTGCGCCGCCGTTCTGCGGAATCTGTCCGTTCTCGTCCTGCTGGGCAAGAGTATTTTTCGAAATCTGTTTAATCAGGTTAGACGACAGCAGAGACAACAACGCCGGGTCTCCATCCGGCAAGGGCTTGTCCTCGGTATTGAGAAGACCCGCGAGGCTGATGCCCTTGACCCAGCAGTTGTACAGCGGGTTGTTGTAGGCATCAACGAAATCATCTTTTGCATACAGCAGTTTCTGAGACACAATCGCCGCAGTCATGCCCCCGGCGGAGGCGCCCGTGAGCACATCAATGCGAATAAAGTCGCCATTGACGATGGTGTCAGGGTGCTGGTTGTGCTGCCGGATGGCGTCGAGAATCTCGTAGGTTGCGCCAGCCTCGTAGCTTCCCAGAGATACGGCGCCAGCAATCGTGATGGCCAGATATTTTGTAGGCATAGAATCCTCCGCGGGGATTCATCTTACCCGAGTTAGCCTGTCAGTGTCGTAGACGATTTCAGTTCGCAATGAACTCGTCGTATTTCTTAACTTTGAAGAGCTGCGGCGGCGCGGGCATGCGCCACAAATGAGCCCACTTTAGCCGGGTCTTTGCGTCCCGGCACAAGCTCGACGCCACTGGCCACATCAACACCCCAGGGGCGCAGAGTCCGGACGGCCTCGGCCACATTCGCGGGATGGAGGCCACCAGCAGCGATGAGGCGCAGTTGGCTTTTGCTTGCAAAGACCGTGGCGCTGGCCGCCTGCCAGTCAAAGGCAATGCCTGTGCCGCCGACAGCGGTGGCCGTGCGGGAGTCGATGAGGATTGCGTCGATTTCAGGTATCCTGCTGACAATTTGAAGCTGCAAATGACTCTCAGCGCTGAAGTGAAGCACCCGCAGGATGCGCAGTTCAGGGCCATACTTCCCGCGCAGCAGGCCAGGCAGGTCTGCAGTCTCGTCGGAGTGAAGTTGCACCCCTGTGAGGCCGCACTGGTCTACGGCCACGGCGATGGCTGCAAAATCAGCTTCAACGAAGACGCCGATCTTTTCGATGGAAGCCGGCAAACGTGGCGTAATAGCCGCCACCTGCTCGACAGTGACGCGACGCGGGCTGGGTGCAAAGACAAAGCCAACCGCATCTGCTCCGGCCTCAACCGCAAGCAGCGTATCAGCCAGTGAAGTATTGCCGCAGATCTTGACCCAGAGGCTCATGGGCGAACCGCTGCCACCCGCCGCCCTGCATCAATTTCCGCAGCGCCCGCAAGCAACACTTGAAGCGCCATAGCAGGATCGGGCTGGCGCATCAGGCTTTCACCAATGAGAAAGGCATCAAAGCCGACCGCGCGGAGGCTTGCCAGGTCAGCCGCCGTCGAAATGCCGCTCTCGGCAACGCGGACGCTGCTCGAGGGAATGCGGTCGACGAGTTCCAGTGAAGTCTCAAGGCGCACCTCAAAGCTACGCAGGTCGCGGTTGTTGACGCCGATGGCGTCAGGAGCTTCAGCAATTGAGAGAGCGCGATCGAGTTCCTCAGCAGTGTGGACTTCGCAGAGTACATCGAGATCGTAGCCGTGCGCGGCGCGCGTAAACTGCAACAGTTCTTCGTCGGTAAGTGCTGCCACGATGAGCAGGATGGCGTCGCCGTGGTGGGCACGCGCCTCGACAATCTGGTATTCGTCAACGGTGAAATCCTTGCGCAGGCAGGGCAAAGCGACAGCCGCCGACGCGAGGGAAAGATTGAGCAGGCCGCCCTGGAAGTAGGGCTCGTCGGTGAGAACAGAAAGCACGCTGGCACCACCCGCCTCATAACGCGTGGCCAGCCAGGCAACGTCAAAATCAGCGCGTATGAGGCCTTTGGACGGCGAAGCCTTCTTCAATTCGGCGATGATGGCCGGCCCGCTCGCTGAACGGCTGCGCAATGCATTGGCCCAGCCGCGGGGCGTGTGGCTGGCGGCGCGGCGCTCCAGCTCTGCCATTGAAACCTGCACTTTGGCGGCAGAGACGGTCGCGCGGGTGGTCGCCAGTATCTTGTCGAGATGGGTAGACATGCTGCGTTCAGTATAGATTCCAGAGGCGCCAACGCGCTCAGCCCCAGACGCAACAAAGCCCCGTTCGCTGTTGCCGAACCGGGGCGTTTTTACTTGCTGCTGTAGATTTGGTGCCGAAGAGAGGACTTGAACCTCCACACCCTTGCGAGTACATGGACCTGAACCATGCGCGTCTGCCAATTCCGCCACTTCGGCACGGGCATTGCATCTGGCGTCTAAACCAGATTGGCAGCAAGTTTGAGTTTCGCAAATGCAGCGCCGGGTGTCAAGGATGATGAAACGCTGATGATGAGACGCTGGATATGCATTGGGCGGTTATCGCGCTTGAGGAAATTCGAACAAAGAGCACTTGACGGTTTCATTGGTGCGTATTAGCTTACGGTAAGTGGAAACTTACGCATATTTGCAGCTGGATGCTCTTGGCGACCCGACGCGCCGCGCAATTGTGCAACTGCTGCTTCAGGAAGGCCCGGCGTCTGTGTCGCACATTGCCGACGGGTTCCCCATCAGCCGTCCAGCAGTGTCGCAGCATTTGCGGGTACTGAAGGAGGCGGGCCTGGTGGCGGACGAAGCGATCGGGACCCGGCGAATTTATCACCTGAACCCGCACGGATTTGACAGCCTTCGGGCCTACTTTGAGCAGTTCTGGAGTGAAGCTCTCAACGCGTTTCAACAGAAAGTCGAGGAACAATAGCACAATGTCAATAGCCCCTGATTTGACTTCCACGAACAGCTCTTTTCAAACCGGCGCAACCGTGTCCCCAGTGATTCGCAGCATTCGGGTGCGGGCAAATGCTGCGCGAGCTTTCGAGGTATTTACCTCTGGAATGGAAACCTGGTGGCCCAGGACGCACCATATCGGCAAATCCCCCATGCGCCGCGCCCTTGTGGAGGGCTGGGTGGGTGGTCGCTGCTATTCCGAGCAGGAGGATGGTACCGATTGCCCGTGGGGCGAAGTGATTGCGTGGGAGCCACCAACCCGCTTTGTGATGGCGTGGAAGGTGCGTCCCAACTGGGAGTTTGAGCCCGACCTGAGCAAATGCAGTGAAGTTGAAGTGACGTTTACGGCGCAAGCGGATGGCTCTACGGAGGTTGTTCTCAAGCATCATCACTTTGAGCGCCACGGAGAGGGCGGAGCACACATGCAGGCCCAGGTCAGCCAGCAAGGGGGCTGGGGCGGCCTCATGCTGCTGTATCAAACCAGCGCGGAGGTGGATGGATGAATTCAACGCGTCTCTTCAGGATCAGTGCTGTTTTTTTTGTGCTCTTTGCCCTCGGCCACACCTTTGGCTTTCTATCGTTCAAGCCAGCGACTGCAGAGGGGCTGGCGGTGATGCATGCGATGGATGCCGTTCACTTCACAGGCCAGGGAAAAACCTTCAGCTACGGGGGCTGGTATCGAGGCTTTGGTCTAACGGCGACCATCAGCATGTTGTTCGAGGCGTTTCTGGCCTGGCACCTGGGGACGATGGCAAAGCGAGCGGCCCGCGATGTGAAGCCACTTGGCTGGGCCTTTTTCGCCTGGCAGTTGCCGAGCTTGGTACTGTCTTTTCTTTACTTTGGCATTCCGCCGATGGTGCTGTCGACGTTGGTCACGGCTCTGATTGCAAGGGCGACTTGGCTTGCACCCAAACCTGCCAACTTGTAAGCCTGGATTATTTTTGCGACCGGTACTTCAGCGCACCCAGCCTGCTGGCATAAGCTTGCGCATCCTGTGCAAACACTGTTGCAAAAAGCGGCGGGGCAGCTGCGCTCCACGCGCAGCTACCCCGCCGCTCCTTTTGAGTTGCCTAGACCAGCTTCGCGTCGAGGATGATTTCGGTGTTGTTGGCGAAGAGCTTGGAGATCGGGCAGCCCGTCTTGGCGCCGGCAGCCGCCGCGTCAAAGACTTCCTGGGTCGCGCCCGGGACTTCTGCGGTCGTGGTGAGCGTAATCTTGGTGATCGCAAAACCGCCCTCGACCTTGCCCAGCGTGACGGCAGCGTGGGTTTCGATCTTGGTGGGGGTCAGGCCCGAGCCGCCAAGCTGCGCGCCCAGAGCCATTGAGAAACAGCTCGCGTGCGCCGCTGCGATCAGCTCTTCAGGAGTGGTGCCGCTGTCTGCGCCTTCAAAGCGGGTTTGGAAAGAGTAGTTTGCGTTGGAGAGAACGCCAGTGGCGGTGCTGATGACGCCTTTGCCTTCTTTGAGTGAACCGGTCCAGACTGCGCTTGCCTTGCTTGCCATGATTGCTCCTTGTATTGGTGTGAATTCGTGGTGAGAGGCCCTCTGTGGGCGCTCGGGAAAACTTACTCTGTCCGGCGGCCGGGGGAAGTCCAGCAGTGCCGTCCTGTTGATTGCGAACAACTTTCGTCGCGCCCCCGTCTTGCAACTGGAAGCAGCGCCTGTCTCCATGCTAATCTCTCCACCATGCTTCCGGAGCGTCCCGCAGCCCTCGACCCTGATTTTGACACCGATTTTGGCGCTGATTCCGTGCGGCGCGAACCCACGAAGTCGGTCGGCCAGGGAGCTGCGCCTCCAGAGCCATCACATCATCAGCAGGTTTGCCCCAACTGCAGCCAGACGCTGACCGGGCACCATTGCAAGCTGGTTTGTACTCGCTGTGGTTACTATCTAAGCTGCGCCGATTACTACTGAGCAGATCAGGTAACCTTCGCATTTTGACAATGCGAGACCGTCGCGCTCGGCAAACCATTCCAAAGAAAGAGAAAAGCTCTGATTCAAACTAGAGCACTTTCGTGTTATCTTTGCGCCTGAACAGCAATTTTGCTCGGAGGCAGTTCAATATGTCTATTCGTCGGGGGATAACTGTGGCCGTTTTGGCTCTCGGAGGCACTTTTTCCGTGGTGCAGAGCGCTATGCCGCAAACCCCTTCTCCCACCCTGAAAGAAACGACGACCTGGTTGGCATCGCATTTGACATCCCTGGTTCATACCTCCAAGAGGACTTCAGTAACCATTCGAACAAAGAAGGGGAAGCCGCCCAAGGAGGTCGAGCGACAGGAAGAAAACACCAGCGAAACAGTCTCCTCGGCAGTCTTCGACGGATGTTCGTTGAAACTCGGACAGATGATCAAGGGTGACGACTACACGGTTTCGATCACCAGCCTGATCCCCATGGATCATCTGCTCAAGGCTTCCCTGAGTACCGAAAAGCAGGATTCCTCAAAATCGCAGGATGGCGATGACTCGACCGAAGTCACTGTTGCTCCGGCATCGGTCATTGTGGTGAAGCTGGAGGCGACGAGCAACGTCATTTCCTGGAAGCGCGCCAGCACCGGAAGCGTTCCGTTGGAACAGGCAAGAATTCCGTATCAGGGAAACAGCGCTTCGCTGAACTTTACCTCCGATGATGAATCTTTGCCGCCCCGGATTCTCAACGCACTGAATCACGCGATCCAGCTCTGCCAGGTCGCCGAAAAACCGGAACCCTTTTAGAAATTGCATCCAGCGCGTCCGTCAAATGCCACGCCTGCCGGTTCAATTCAAAGCAGGGGCTGGCTCTGAAGGGATAGTCGCAAGTTCCGCCAGATGAGCGCGCCTCAAGACCTTGCGCGCAAGCCCGGTCAAAGGCAACGTATCGAGGCTGTGGAGTGCTACCCAGCGCCGCCCGGTTGAAGACACGGTGAATTCCTCTACGTCCTCTTCAAAGACGGTGCGGATGCGCACAGAGTAGTTCACCTGCATGATGGCGTGCTTGAGAGTCATGCGCAGCGCGGTACCGGGAACTTCCATGCTTCGCAGCGAGGGTAGTTCCCACATGCCCGGCATCACAGTTTCGTTGGCCCCGCGCTGCTGCAGCAGTACTTCACGGTTTGCAATTCCATTTCGAATGACAAGTGCATAAGCGGCATCCTGGCTTCGCATCCTGGCTCGTGGGGGAGTGAGGTGTTCCCCGCGGGTGATGCAATCCTGCCTGAGCGGGCAAACCATGCACATCGGGTTGCGGGGCAGGCAAACGGTGGCCCCCAGTTCCATCATCGACTGATTGAAGTCGCCCGGCCGCATCGGATCAAGCAGCACCTGCGCCAGTTGCTCGGTGTTGCGCAGCAACTCTGCCTGGCCGTTGCGCTCCGTTGAACCCCAGCCAGCCAGCCGCTGGACAACCCGCTCGACATTCCCATCGATAACGGCTACCGCTTCACCAAAGGCAATGCTGGCAATTGCCGCAGAGGTATAGGCGCCGATGCCAGGCAGGGATCGCAGTTCAAGGGCAGTCCGGGGCACCATGCCGCCCAACTCGTTGGTGACAACCTGAGCAGCCTGATGCAGCATGCGGGCACGGCGGTAGTAGCCGAGGCCGCTCCACAGGGCGAGCACATCCTGTTCCGATGCCTGGGCGAGATCTTCAATGGCGGGGAAATTGCGCAGAAAGTCCACAAATCGTTCTTCGACGACAGCGACACGTGTCTGCTGAAGCATGATCTCCGAGACCCAGATGGCGTAGGGGTCCCTGCTGCGGCGCCACGGCAGATCGCGGCGATTCCGGTCAAACCATTCCAGCAGGCGGAGGCGCAGATCGGCTATTACAGCATCGCTCAGGAATGAAATGTGCGCATTCTTGCCCAGAAGCCCGCTCCTTGAATCAAACCCAGACTCTGATTCTAGCCGTCGGGCCGGTTTGCGAGGTCATTTCTTCAAAAGCCCTGATAGGCATTTGCACGTTGCCGAGCGCCAATCTGGAGCCTGCTGCGTCAGTTTCAGCACTTTCCGGTGCCCTGCAATGTGGCTTCGTGGTAAAGTGGGCAAAGAATCACTCATCACGTACCGGCCATGCAAATGGCTCCCAGCCAATGCTTTGAGGCCTTCCCCCGGGTCTTCTGAGGCATGCAAGCCGGAGCTTTCTTATTTCGGGGCATTTCTGTGTTTGCAGGAGACTCCCCCCTTGAAGCAAATTTCCCTTCGCTTATCGATCAGCCTTGGATTGGCTGTCCCAATTCTGGTTGCCTCATCTCTTCCTCTTTGTGCGCAGTCGGAGACCCCTTGGTTCAGCAGTTCGGCCGACATGGTGAATCAAAATCTGGTTCAACCTGAATCTTCTGCGTATCTGGCAGGTGGCAGCCTGTACCAAAAGGCCGGTGCCGCCCCGGCAGCTTCAGGGCCGCCAAAGCCGCTCTCCCGAATCGCGCTGGGCGTCGGATTTTCGCCCCTCGGCATTGGCTTCCAGGCGGCAACCAACATCAACAGCCACTTCAATGTGCGCGGCACGGGCAACTTTCTCAATTACACCCGCAACAACATCCAGACAGAGGGCTTTGACGTTACAGCCAAGCTCAACCTGGCCTCTGCTGGCGCTTCAGTAGATTTTTATCCCTTCCACGCCGGCTTCCGGCTCAGCCCAGGCATCCTGTTCTACAACCAGAACAAGGTGGATGCAGTCTTTCTTGCGGCTGCCGGAACCAGTTTCACGCTGAATAATCACACTTACTACTCAGCAGCGGGCAGCAATGGCGTCAAAGGGAACGGCTCGTTCGGTCTGGGAAATGGCTCACAGGCTTTCACGATGACCACTGGTTGGGGCAATGTGATTCCGGCTTCAGGCCGCCACATCAGCTTTCCCTTTGAAGTGGGCGTAGCCTTCACCAAAGACCCCACAGTCGCACTGAATCTCTCCGGATTCGTCTGCGACGCTCAGGGCAAGAACTGTGTCAACGTCGCCACCGACGCAACCGCGCAGGCCGATCTCGCGGCTCAGGTGAAGAAGTACCAGAGCGACTTTAACCAGTTGAAAACCTACCCGATTGTTTCCTTTGGCGTGGCGTACAACTTCCGCATTCGATAATCGAGTCTCAGAGTGGGCATTGGGCGCTCCTGATCCAGCGACCCATGCCCAATGCGGCACAAGCAACCATCAGCCTGGCCTGTGCTCCGCACTCCTTTTCCTTGAAGATCAGTCGATATAGGGTATTGGGTTTGCTCGCAAATCCAGAGCAAACTTCGGATATCCGTTCGATTCTTAGAAATGGCCTTTGAGCTTCCCCCGGCTCAGCAAGGCATGGAATCGGCGTTGCAATCCTCGTGGGGGGGCGTATCCAGACTGTTGGAGAATCCCGTTGAAAACTACCTCGCTTGGCCCCTATTGCGCGGCTGCTTCAGTGATAGTTGCTCTGGTTTGCACTCCACTTGCGTTAAACGCGCAATCAATGCCGACTGGGAATCCACTCCCCTCCCCCGCTCTCGAAGCAAGACTGAACAGCCCTGAGTTGTATGCGTCGAGCTCTCTGGCCGTTCTCAATGCGAATTCAGAGAACACATATCCTGAGGCTCCAAACACGGAACTGGCTTCGGCTCCCGAACCTGCCTCGCCCATCGCAGCCGCCAGCGGTGCCGGATTTGATCACTATGAGGTCGCACCTTCGGCTACCTGGCACCAGATTCCCTTTTCGCGCGTCGGCATCGGCGCAGATGTCTCACCACTGGGCATCGGCATCAAATCGGCGATTGTTCTGAATCACTATTTTGATGCGCGCCTGATGGGCAACTTCTTCAGCTACAACAGCAATCGGTTTGAGATCAACGGCTTTAATGTCCATGCCAAGTTCAACCTGGTTTCTGCGGCAGCCGCCCTTGACTTCTATCCCTATGGAAGCGTCTTTCGCATCAGTCCTGGAGTGCTTTTCTACAATGGCAACCAGATGTCGGCGGTGGCCGACATTGTTCCGGGTACAAGCTTCAGCTTTGAAAGCAAGACTTACTACTCCGCCAAGGCCAATCCCGTAACCGGAGCAACGCCGCTGACGGCTTCTGGCAAACTGGGTTTGAACAGCACCCAACCGGCGTTCACGATTACCGGGGGGTTCGGAAAGTTCATTCCTCATTCTCACCGGCACTGGTCGTTTCCTTCCGAGTTCGGCGTCGCCTTTACAGGCGCACCTTCGGTGAACGTGAACATCGCGGGTTGGGCTTGCGCGGACGCTAAACAAACCAGTTGCAGCAATGTAAGCGACACCACAACGCCTGTTGGACACGACATCAACGTCGATTTGCAGAGCCGACTGACCAAGTGGAGAAACAGCCTGAACAAGTTTCAGGTCTACCCGATATTTTCCTATGGTGTCATGTACAGCTTTGATATCCGGTAGCCATTTGAAGATCGAACCAGCAAACGCAAGGGCCGCTCCAATCGGAGCGGCCCTTGTATCTTTCGGTCGATTTCCCTGGGAATTAGTCGCCTGCAACAGGCTCTTCCGCGCGCTCGACAACCGGTTTCGCCGGGGCAATCGAGTCCAGGCGAACCAGCCCTTCGACAGGCTTCTCTCCGAGCACATGTTCGCGATACAGCTTAGCCATGCGTGCGCTTTCCGCATCCGCTTTGATCTTCTCATCGCGAGCGCGCAGCTTTTCTTCGCGGGCGTTCTTGGCAATGCCCAGATCGTCCAACGTGTGATTGGCCTCTGCGTTTACGTGCTGCATGTTGAGTTCGAGCTTGTGGCCCTGTTGCGCCATGCCTACCTTCTTGCCGCCGGCAAAGATTTCATGCCGCCCGTGCTCCTCGTACCACTTGGTCAAGGTCGCGGTCATGTGCATCTTTTCAATGATGTTGCGCCAGCCAACACCCGTGTTGTACGCACAGAAGCTAATCTCACCCTCTTGCGTCGCATACGGAATGATGCACTGTTCCGTCCGGCGGAAGTCGTAGTTGAAGAGATCCTGGAACCACATGCCCGCGATGAACAGGAAGTTCCAGCGGTCTTGCCGGCGGAGCTTGATGTCTTCGGCGGTGCGGTCACCGGTGACCTTGCCGTAGTTTTTGCCAGATGCGCCAAAGGTCTTGTCCATCTTCTGCATCATGTCACTGATTTTGAAGTGGGTAGGAGCCTTGAACGGATCGTAGTTGCGAAGCAGCGCCAGGCCGATGCCGACAATCGAGAGCATCTTGCCGCGAGCCGCGTCGTTCACCTTGGCAACGTCGCGCGCGAGACGGTCAACATTGAGAAAGGCACTCACGGGAACAGCTTCCTTCGTTTCCTTGTCGATCATCAGCGCCATGCCAATGCCGCAGTTCGGATGGCAACCGCAGGAGAGCTGGCCCCAGTCGCTGTTCGTTCCGTGGACGTTGTCCGCCCAATCGGAAAATGTGCTCATGAAGCTGATCGGGAACCAGTCGCGGATGGGCTCGCCCAGGCCGGTCTGGTTCTTCACATCATGCGCCAGGTGGCTCAGCGTGTAGCGCTGCGCCAGACGGCGGTCGTCTGAGATATCCTCATCGCGGCCCGTAAATGACACCGGCTGGAAGCTCAGGAAGTTGATCGTCTTCGGGTTGTCCAGCGCAAACTCGACAATGCGACCGACCTGCTCATTGTTGATGCCATTGATGATTGTCGTGACCGGCACAATATCCACGCCAGCCTCATGCAGATTGGCGATGGCTTGCAGCTTCACATCAAACAGGTTGCCGACCTTGCGGTGCGAATTGGCCGCGTTGCCGATGCCGTCGAACTGAAGATATACGTAGCGCAGACCCGCTTCGCAGGCAGCGCGACAGAGTTCCTTGCTCTTGGCAAATTCGATACCATTCGTTGCCGCCTGCACGCTGTTGTAGCCAACCTTGCGCGCATAGGCCACAGCATCAAGGAAGTACGGCGAAAGCGTCGGCTCACCGCCGGAGAACTGAACGCTCATCTGACGACGCGGCTTGATGGTGATCGCGTTGTCCAGCATGGTCTTGATCTCGTCCCACGTGAGCTCATGCACGAAACCAACCTGGTTGGCATCCATGAAGCAGGGGTCGCACATCATGTTGCAGCGGTTGGTCAGATCGATAGTGAGGACAGAACCGCGTCCGTGAGTGACGGTTGACGTGCCGTGGTTGTGCAGCTTCTCGTCATTGTGGGCGCGGATATCGCGGCCGGGAAAGCTCTCTTCCAGGTGCTTGAAGAAGGCCGGGTCAGTGGACATGAGATCTTCAAAATGGCCGTGCTTGGGACAATCCTTAACCATGAGAATCTGCCCGTCGCGCTCGATGATCGTTGCCTTGATTTCGCCGACCTTTTCGTTCAGCAGGACTTCATGAGGCAGCTTGCCATCAAGGATCTGCTGGCGAATCTCAGGCACACACTTGGGGCAAAGCGAGTCAGTCGAACGGGGCCAGCCAAGCGGCGGCTTTTCCTTTTGCCAGCTCTTGAGCAGGGGCTTGTCGCTCCACTTGGGGGTGATCGAGGGGTTGGGATTGATCCTGTTCAGGCGCTCGAAAACTTCCCACGCGCCCTTGGCTGCGTAAGCTACTGCTTTCTCTGCATATTTGCTGGCTTTTGACATTGGCGCTGTTTTCTCCTTGGTGCATGAATCGTGAATCGTGAATCGAAATTGACGGCCAACTGGATACATCTGGCTCATCGAATGGAGTCAATCAAGTTAAAACGTACTCAATGCGTTGACATACTCGGGAACACCGGAGCACATGACGCTCAGGGCGAGGCCAGAATGGACATCTGGCTATCCATCATGATTCTAGTCTCGCCGCACAAGTGACCCAAACAAGTGACAGCGAACGGCAATTTCCTCGGGCTAAGCGGTATTGTGGCCGACCGAACGGGGAGAACGTTGACCATGTGAAAGCATAATAACTCATCAGTTTCATGGGTTTCAGAGCCTTATCGGTCAGTTCGGGCAACCTGATTGATGACACGCTGAACAAGAACAATCTGAATGTGCACGTGACGGGCAATGTCGGGCAAAAACTCCGTAACGAAGTTGTCGATAGGCGCAGTCGCCAGGCCGATCGCGTATCGCTCAGTGGTCGCGCCTGCGGTAGTTTCCCGGCCGGGAACATAGGCATTGCTGATCTCGTCGTCAATCAGGTTTCCGATTAGATTTGCGTAGTTCAACATACCCTTGCCGTTGTCTCCCTGTGTCCAGATCACCTGTGCAATGGCGTGGACCACGCGGCGCGGATAGCCGGCATGAGGCATGCGGTGATAACGCGGGTCCTGATGAACAATGGACGGAATCAGAAATGTATTAAAGAACTCGCCGGTCATCTCCTGCGAATAACTTACACCGACACGGCGGCCGAAACCCGCCATGCCGGGACCATAGGGCGAGTGTGAATCAGAGCCGACAAAGATGGCACTTTCGCCCAGAATCGTAATGGCGTTGAAGGGATCGATGACATTTCTCATCGCCAGACGCCCCTTTTCCTTTGGCGTCAACGGCTTGACTGCCGGGCCGTTGATGAAGCGGGTGTAGCGATCCCTGAGCGGCAAAGCATTGGCAGGGGCCGGGGCATCGGGCAGTGTGTCAGGCCGGGGCGCGATTGGTGGTGGAGGCGGCGCTGGAGACGTTGGTGGAGGCGTTGGTGGAAACGTTTGTGGAGCCTGGGCTGCTGAGTTTAGCGTCCAACCCAGGATGAAGCAGAACAGTGCACTCCGCACCCATCTGCCGCTGGTAACCGTTCCATCGAGTATGCAGCCAATGGCGATACGCGTCTCCCGCCTGACAAAGTCAACGCACCACGTCCGGCATCATGCTACGCCGATTGAGCGAAAACCGGAATGGAGGTTCGACGCATCATTGCCTGAAAAGGTCCTCATGGGTATTCGCGGGCCTGAAGGTAATGAATCCGACACCTCCAAACCAACTTTGCCCTCGCTTGCGTTGACGCGGACCAGAGCTGATGCGCACACTGGTTGCGGGGGGATTGATATATGCAAGGCTATGCGTCAACATCGGATGATTTCAGCCGTCGTGTGGAAGAGTGGATGGATACAGCCTCGAGCGAGGTTCGCCACGCCGTGCGGTACATCGACGCCGCCGTAATTCCCGAGGTGCGCCACGAGGTGGGCGGGGCTCTGCGTTTGCTGGCCGGCCACATGGAGCGCTGGGCCGACAAGCTTGACCCCGACGGAAAGCGAGGGTTGTGAGCTCGCCCGACCCACGGTCGCTGCGGCAGGCGACGCTTCTGGTCCCGACTGTCTTGCTTGCCCTCTGCATGGCAGGGTGCAGGCATCATGCTCCTGACGTTGCTGCCCGAGCACCGGCACCACCACCGATTCGTACTGCGCCTTCGCATGGAACACGCACCGCACCCGCACCCCTTGCGCCCAGTGAAGTTACCCCGGACGACGCCCAGTACATTGCCAGTCACCGCCCCATCTACAGCGAAGAAGGCGTGGCCAGCTGGTACGGACCGCCCTACCACAATCGCCAAGGCGCCAATGGCAAGATATTCGACCAGAACGCCTTGACGGCGGCTCACCGCACGCTGCCCATGGGTTCGCTGATTGTGGTCACCAATGAACAAACCCGGCAATCGGCAACGATGCGGGTCACTGACCGCGGACCCTTTGTGCCCGGCCGACTGCTGGATCTGTCCATGGCCTCGGCAAAAGCGACGGGGATTTACCGCGCCGGTCTGGCGACCGTGAGAATTGATGTCTACGAAGCGCCCAAGCCGATCGAAGAGGGCGGACGCTGGTGCGTGCAGATCGGCGCATTTGAGCACGAGCACAAGGCGGCCAAACTGCGCGACGAACTGGAGCGCAAATACGACAACGCCCAAGTCATCGACTTCGCGGGGCCAACCGGATATTGGGTGCGAATTCGCCCGCAGGGTGACAACCGCGAACAGGCAGAACTGATCCAGCGCATGCTGAAGCCCGCCGAAGGCGACGCCTACCTGGTACGACTCGATTGAAGTCCACCGCAGCCTAGCCGGTAAATTCCTCGTCGGCCGTCTCTGCAATCGTCGCTTAATTCACCACTCGCTGTGCCGCTCCATGACCGACTGCCACTGCGGCCAGACACAGCACCACCGAGAAGACAACATTTGCCAGGGCCCTGCCCCACGCTCCTGTACGGAGCAGGTCAAAGGTCTGCAGGCTGAAGGAGGAGAAGGTGGTAAAACCTCCGCAGACACCCACCATCACAAACAGCCGCACATTGTCAGAGGCCGGAAAGCGCCCAGTCTGCAACGTGAGGGTGCCAAAGTATCCGATGATAAAGCTGCCCACTACATTGATGAAGACGGTGCCATAGGGAAAGCTGGTACTCAGATGCATTGACCAGCGCGTGATGGCGTAGCGCAGCAGCCCGCCCAGCGCACTGCCCAGTGTGACCCAGAGATAGGACATCGTCTGCCTCGTTGAGGATGAGAGTGAAGGTGGATACAGCCTAGTCCGGTGGCGGATAGTAGGGCAGCTTGTCGTTCTTTTCATTGGCGCGGCGGATGGTCACATCATCAATGAGCAGTGCGGGGGCCAGAATGGTTTCAGGCACCGCGCCGTCGTAGTTGGCAATGTAGGGTTCCTTGCCCGCAGCGATAACGCCGGAGCGCAACGTGCGCTGATCAAGATCGTCGAGCGTCGCACCACGCACCAGTTCACGCTTGCCGTCGTCACTCACGCGGTAGAGCAGGCGCGGCGTCAGTTCTGGACCAAGCGTCTCAATAAAATAGACGCTCTTGAGTCCGCGATCCTTGGCAAGAGCAAGCAATTTCTGATTCAAATCAGCATCAGAGAGCCCCCCGTGAGGCTTCACGTTGAGCACGCTGATGGCAGGGCGCGCCGGACCCGTGAGCGCGGCACGGCCGTGTCCATTGGATTTCGGGAAGTCTCGCACCGGCTCGCGGCCGATGAGGTAGTTCTCCAGGCGACCATCCGTGATGAGCTTCACCGACTGTGCGGGAACTCCCTCGTCGTCAATTTTGTAGGCGCCTACCAAAGTCTTGCCATTGAAAGTGCGCAGACTGGGGTCGTCGACGACATCGAGAAACTCCGGCAGTACGCGCGCGTGGAAGCTGGAGGCGAAAGCGCCCTTGGTGCGCGCTTCAGTGCCCAGTTCTGGCCGAACCGCCGTCACGGCAGAGGCAACCAGTTCATGGACGGCGTCTGATGCGGCATCCGCAGAGAGCAAAACGGGGCCGTGATATTCCTCTTCAACGAGCGGAGCCTTGCGAAGGTCGGAAAGCGATGCGATCAGGCTGACTGCATGCTTGTTGAAAGTCTCGGGGGAATCCAGATCAGTGAGTGAAACGCCGTTCGATCCGTAGGAGCGGTCCAGGTGCATGCCGTCCGCAGCCTGGGTTCCGGCAGCAAAGGATTCCTGATAGGAAGTCGTTCCCTTGCGCACGATGGCTCCTTCGCTGCTCACCAGGTACGTGTTGACCGCGCGGGCATGGAAGATGGCCGCTGCGTACTGCACATCGCGCTGCGTGGCCTGGAGCGCGGGGTCGTTGCTGTAGAGTCCACTGGCAACGGCAACGCGCTTGACCCAGACTGGGCTGTCAATCTGCAAATGGACTGGTTCTTCGAGCGAAACCACGGGAGATTCGCGCGAAAAATCATCGGCCTGCGGAGGCGTCTGCACCTGTTTGAGCTGCGCCTGCTTGTGAGCGTATGCCGAGAGCGCAGCCTTGTATGCCTGATCCGTGGCCTGCCACAATCCTGCGCGGAGGGCGAGAGGATCGTTGTCGAGCGCCGCCAGTTGTACCGAACCATCGCCGCGCGAGGTGGAGCTATCGACTTTGTAGTCACCGACACGGACGGTTACGCGAGCCACACGCTGGTGGCGATGATCATCACTGACGACCGCGCCAAAGTCTGCCTTGGTCTGATAATCGTCAATGTCTTCGAGACGGTATTGAAGAAAGAAGGGCTTCTCAAAGCCCTTGAGCTGCAACTGTTCGCGGCTGCGATCAAGCTCGGTGAGCATGGCCTTGAGGATGGGGTCCTTTTCAGCATCGGCGCGGGTCTGTTGAGACACCGCCAGCATCGGCATCGTCAGGGCCAGAGCGGCGAGAGAAGCGGCAAGTCGATTCCGAGTCAAGATCTTCGTCATCAATTTCCCTTTCCAGTGGCTGAGGTTGCGTCAGCGACGGTGGCTGTTGCGCTTGGATTGGGCAAAATCGGCACCCGTTCTGTACCCTGCGGCTGGCGCTGCGTTTCCATCTCGGTCAGCAGCATGGCGGGGGCGACGGCTGAGACGGGAATCGAACCTGACTCAGCACCGCACTCACCGTTGAAAACTTCGCTCTTGTCGCCGGTGGCCAGAATGCGCTTCATTGCGGCCAGCGGCGTGCCGACGATGCTGACACCTCGCACAAGTTCGTCCGGACGGCCATCGACATAGACACGGTAAACGACCAGCGGAATCACCTGGAAAGCCTGGGGAGAACTGCGCGTGGTTACGGCAAATCCCGAGGAAATATCTTCAAAGTAGAGGCCATAGGGCTTGCCCTGCTTCTTTGCTTCCTCGACAAGCATCTTGCGCAGGTCCGGCTCCGGTACGGCCTTGGTTGATGTGACGATGAGATTGCCCTGGCGGCCGTTGGGAACGCGGCCGGTCTGCCCGCGGCCGTGGCCATTGGAGTTGGAGAAGCTGGCGATGGGCAGGCGCGACATGAGGAAAGTCTTCAAGACACCATCCTGAATGAGGTCAACCTTCTGCGCCTTCTGGCCTTCGTCGTCAAAACTGTAGCTACCGCTCAGCCAGGTATCGCCAAATTTGCTGCGTGTTGGGTCGTCGGCCACCGAGAGAAAGCTGGGCAGCACGGGTTTATTGACTTCCTTGGTAAAGGTCTGGCCCTCTTCGTCGCCGCGCTGGCGCTGGCCCTCAAGACGATGACCAAGGACCTCATGGAAGAAGACGGCAGCGGCGCGGCCAGAGAGGATAGCGGGGCCGGAGTACGGCTCCGTTACGGGAGCCTTGCGCAGCTCTTCGAGGCTCTTGCCGAGCTCGCGCATGGCGGCTTCGAGCTGTGGCTGGGCGGGCAGGCCGGCGACTGTTTCGGCCTCAAACGTCTGGGCCCGGAAAAGATCCATGCCATCTTCAGCACGGCTGACGGCAAAGACGATGAGCCGGGCCTGGCGGTGGGGAGTGACCAGCCGAGAGCCTTCAGACGAGGCAAAATAATCGGTCTCGCTCTGTGCTGTCAGCATGACGATGTTCTGGTTGACGTCTGGGTAGTCGCGGAAGATCTTCGAGAGACCCCGGACGCGCTCCTCCCATACACCCTTTTCGACGACGGGCACGGGGGCCGGTGCGCTGACCGAGACTTGCGGGGATTCAGTCGAGAAATCACCGGAGGAATCTTCCTCCTTGGCGCGGACTTCCGCTTCTGTCTTCACGCGCAGATAGTTGTCGAGCGCGGAACCATATCCGCTGTTCGTGGCGGCCCAAAGCGATCGCGAGAGCGCCTTGCGGTCATCGGTGAGGGGCAATTGAAGAGTGTTTACCGCCGAGGCGCGATGGGTGCCGTGGGTGTTGTCCAGTTTTGGGGCGCCGACGCGCACCTGCACATCGACGACACGCTGGTGTGTGGATTGAGAATCGACCAGCGCGCCGAATTGGGCGCGGATCGAGGTGCCCGTGGCGTCGCTGACGGCATAGCTGAGGAAGTAGGGAGGAACCAGCTTGTCATCGGCAGCCTTGTCGGGACCAGCTTTGTCCGCCGCAGGCTTGCCGAGGGCGCTCATGGCGCGGCCCAGTTCCGAGGTCATCACATCAAGCAGCGGCGGCAGGGCGGGCGATGTTTTTTGCGCGGAGAGCGGTGGAGCGGTCGCGAGAATGAGAAGTATGACGGCGAAGGCAGCAGCAGTGGAACCGGACTGGATCCGGTTTGAGCGGCTGTCTGAAAGAAGCTTTTGCAAGAGCGACCGCGCAGTTGTTTTCATGGGCATGTAGTAGAGAGACGGATGAACGACCATTTCTGTTCGATATTTTCTCAGAAAGCATGAACAAACGCAGAGAAGGCGGTTAACCCGCTTAAGTATGGGCCATCCGGGGCAGCGTAAAGACCGAGGTGGATTCCTGGCCGGTTGCGAGTCGGGTGAGCGTAACGACGGTGATGTCATCGTCCTGGCCAAAGGTGACGGCCGCATCTGTAGCTCTGGCTGCGTCGGCCTTATCGGCAAAGAGAGTTTGCAGGCGGTCAAAGCCGTAGAGTTCGCCGGATGTGCTGCGGGCCTCGAGCAGGCCGTCTGTGTAGAGCGCGAAGTGATCGCCGACGTGTAACCGGGTCGACGTCTCTTCATATTTGGCATTGGGGACAAGACCCAGGGGAAGTGCTCCGGGCAGTGAGAGTTCGCTTTCGTTGATAAAGGGCGCGGGGTGGCCGGCCGAGGCGATGATGAAGCTTCCGTCAGATTTGAGGCGCATCACGACGGCTGTCACAAATCCCCCTTGCAGGCGGCCATAGAGTCGGCGATTCAGTCCAGACAGAATCTCGGCAGGGCTGTTGGTAATTTCGACCAGAGTCCGCACGGCACCTACAATGAGCGACACCGCCATCGCAGCGCGCAGCCCCTTGCCGCTGACATCGCCCATGATGATGAGCGTCGAGCCAAACTCCATGGGAATGATCTGGAAGAAGTCACCGCCCACCTCCTGCGCCGGCCGGTAGGCGCTGGTGAGAGCAAAGCCGGGCAGAGGGGGCATGGTTTCTGGCACCAGCACCTGCTGCAGTTCGCGGGCGTTTTTGAACTCCTGCTCAAGCGCGGACTGTCGGCGTGTGTTTTCGAGCAGATAGCGGTACACCGCAAAGATGATCGCAATGAGCAGAAACGTTTCCGACAGAGTGACCATGGTGATGGGGTTGCCATTGATTTCGAACAGAGGAGCCGAGATTTTAGCGGCGAGAGTCCAGTGGGTGTAGCGGCTTCCCTGCTGCGATGCGATCCGCACCACTGAGATCATTTCGGTGGTAAATGAGAAAATCGCGACCAGCCAGCGAGTTGGATCGAGCTTGCGGCGGCGAAAAACTGCGTAGGCCACCAGCAGCAGGGGCAGCGCTTCAAGGAAGGTGAAAATGCCAGTCAAAATTGCGTCACCCAGCTGAATCTGCGTGATCCATTTGGTCTGCCAATCCAGCACAGACAGGAGTCCGTCCAACGAAGTGGCCGTAATGTCGATTACTGCGCATATCCGCACCAACCGGTTCAACCAGCGACTATCGTTCAACTGCAGCAGCCAGACGAGCAGAAACCAGAGCGAAATGTCGGTGATACCAAAGACCGGCTGAGCGAGTCCCAGCGACCAGGAATCGGGGAGGCCGTTGGGCAGGCCCAATAAGGACAAATTCAAGATCGGGCCAATAGCGAAACCGGCCATCCAGAAGAGTAGCCATTGGCGGCGGTCCCGCAGCCAGGCGAGCATGCTCAGCAGAGCAACAAGCCCGTAGAGCGAATCCAGGCCAAAGGTGAATTGACGGCGGCGCAGCCAGTTAAAATCCCACGTATCCTTGGTCGCAGCAATCGCGGCCGGGCTCCCGACCAGGGGAGCCTCACTTAGGCCACCCAATTCGCCATTATCGAAGGACTGCAGCGGAGCCTTCCAGACGCGCATCGCCAGCACTCCGTCCCTTACCGGCCCGAGACCGTAGTTTTGCGGAGGCTGGAAGAAATACCAGATCGCGTGGGGTGGAAAATCCCCGCTCTTCGCGACTAACTGTCCATTCCAGTAGAGTTCATAAGCATCTGCAACCCCGCGGATGAAAATGGCCAGGTCTGGCGATGCACCCAAAGCCGGCCTGATGCTGACATGGCGGCGATACCACCCGAAGCCGGTGTAGCTGGCATGCCCCTGAAGGCCCCAGGGCTTATCAACCGAGATCTGCTCCCAATGCGAGTCATCGACCTGCGGCGCTGCCCAGCCTGAGTCATCCCCCAAATGAAATTGCCACAGTCCATCGAGCGGTGCCGTGCCCTTACCCAGTTCATGAATCACTAATGAAGAGGGAGCACTGACCGGAGTGGGGTCAGGGGCGGTTGCTCCACGCAACGAGGGGGACACCCAGCCGAAGAAGAAGAGGAGAATACTCAAACTGGAATGAATGCGAAAGCGCTGCGGGAGCATGTGGAGAGAATACTCTGAGAAAGCGCCGCTGCCCATAGTTTCGTGATGAGTTTCGAGATGTGGCATTGACACCACGACGCTCGATACTTTCGTGCCTGTTCCTTCATCAATCCCAACGCCAGTCGAAGTCCGGCAGCTGTACACTGAACGGGCCATGAGTTGCCTCTTTTGCAAGATCATCGACGGAAGCATCCCCGCCAAACACATCCACGAGGATGAGCATTGTGTGGCGATCGCCGACATTCATCCGCAGTCACCGGTGCATCTGCTGGTGCTGCCGCGCAAGCATCTGAGTTCGCTCGCCAATGCCACTGCCGGGGACCAGGCATTGCTGGGCCACCTGCTGCTGACGGTGAAGGCGCTCGCGGAACAGTTCCACCTGGTCAACGGCTATCGCACCGTTATAAATACTGGGGACGAGGGCGGCCAGACGGTGGATCATCTGCATCTGCATTTGCTGGGCGGACGTCACCACGGCTGGCCTCCCGGCTAAACCTGGTCCCAGACAAAAACGACGAGGGCGCCCCATGCAGGAGCGCCCTCGCTGTTTGCCACCGGACGGATGATCAGCCCGGCTGCGGGTAGTAGTCTTCTTCTTCTTCCATGCCGTAGCGGCGGAGGAGGTTTGGAAGGCTTTGCGAAAAGGCCGAACGCGGCATGACCGTGTCGCAGCCCGCTTCAATCGCTTTCATCTTCAAATCCCCTTGCAGGTGCGACAGGAAGCCGATGATCGAAACCGACTTCTTCAACTTGGCCTTGAGCTTGGGAATGATGGTCAGCGGCTTGACGGCAGCATTGTTCAGATCAAAAACCAGGAGTGCCGGCCGATCTGCTTCAGCGCATTCCGTAATCCGCGTCAGGACATCCTTGTCGCCTTTGACAAATTCAACCTTGACACCCAGTTTCCGGCTCGCTTCCTGAATCTTGGCGAGGAAGAAAAGATCTTCAATGAAGAAGAAGATCTTGGTCGGCGCGTCGGCCGCGATCGTGGGGGTCACTCCGCGGGGTGACGGCGTGTCGTTGTAATACGCGCCGTGGCCATTGCCCTGGAAGGGAATCGTCGAGGGAGGGCCGTCAGCGACATTGCCGTTGGCTACCCGATAGCTGTGATCCATGGGACCGACGAACTGACGCGGACCCTTTTGCTGCTTCCGCTTCTTGCCGCCGCCTGAACCGCCAGATCCGTTCGATCCGTTGATGCTGTTGCCCGGGGAAGCCTGGAAAGCAGGCTGCTTGGGCTGCGATTTCTTCTTTTTTCTGCCCTGACCCTGCCCCTGTCCCGGAGCACCCTGCTGGGAAGGGTTGCCTCTCGGCGCCGGTGGCCCCGACAACAATTGAATAGGCTGTTGAGCTTGAACGCCCTGGGGAGCAGCTGAAGCCTGGGGTTGGGGGGGCTGGCTTTGACCGGTAAGGTTCTGACCGCCCTGTGTTTGCCCTGCCAGGCCTGACTTCGTCTTGCGGCGGCGTCGGCGACGCCGATGCCCCTGAGATTGCCCCGGCACACTCGCCTGGGCCTGCCCCGCCTCTGAGGGCGGCTGCGTTGATTCTGTCGTCATGCTTGCACTTCCTGGTGCTGTTCCACTGTTTCAAATGATCGATGCAGCGTTGGCCTGCCAGGGCGCTGCGCCCCCTGAGATTTTGCCCGAGACGGGCTGCTCAGATTCCAGCCAGACAAGGTTCCATCTCGGTCAACGGGCTTCCAAATCCAACGACCCAGATGTATCAATGACTTGCGGTAGAACGGACCGGCTTGTACAGCCGATGCAGAATGATTCAAACCAAGTAGAAGACCCATACGCCCCGGCCACCAATGATGGCTCGCAATGCCTCGAGATGTTCCTCGAAACCCTGTCTGGTCTTCCAGCAACGAGTCAAACAGCCCGAAATGATTCAAACGCGACCGGGACTGCACTGGACTCGCTTCTTATTCAACTTCCGATGGGTGCAACCGGCAAACCGGCTTTCATTTCTGGAGGGAAGAGGCTGGTAGCCCCTGCGAAGAACCGCGCACTTCCGAAGAATGCCGCCTTGCAGTCCCATCCGTCCAGTTCTTCCTGTCCGGCGTTATTGATTTCCGCTACTGGACGGGAACAAGTCCGATAGTACAGGGAAGCAGTCCGGCATGCAAGATTGACCTTGAATCAAACGCATCTTTTTGTACACCTGTCCACTGCACTGCGCAATTAAGATCGGTTCCACATCCAGGATTCCAACTCAACTTCACTCACCACAGGCATTCTCAACCCGGTCGCACTCATCATTCAGAGGCATCAAGCAAAATGCCACTCTCCGCGTGGAGAGTGGCATTTTACAAATACTCAGACCTGTTCAGTCACTGCTATCTTGGGCACTGGCCTCCCAAGTCTGTGAACCTTCGAGGGCCGTCTTTTGGACTGCCCTTCGGTTTCTGTTGAGGAGCTCCAATCGGGAGCGCTCTATTTGGCGCTCTGCTCATTATGGAACCCTCGATTGCGTCGGAACTGGAGCGAATCACAGTTTCCGCACATCACTGGCACCCTACATCTAGCAATCGATATACCAAACTTTCGATGTATTGTTTTCTATCACTTACGACGGGGGACTCCAGGTGGATATCCTAAAAACAGTAGATTGTCGTTTTTGGAGCTTCATTATTTGGAACTTCCGACTCGGTTCCGCCCAAGTTTCGTTACCGCTGGCAGACGGTGCAGTAGTGCGTTCCCCGTCCCGCTAAAAGAATTCTGCGAATCGGCGATCCGCATTGCAGGCACGGTTGCCCGGTGCGCATGTAGACGCGATGCTCAAGCTGGAAGAAGCCGCGTACGCCGTCCGCATCGACATAGTCTGAAACCGAGGACCCACCCAGCTCGATCGCTTGCAATAACACATGCTGCAATGCCGCGTGCAGGCGCTCCAACTCCGCGCGCTTCAGCCGCCCTGCCATCCGCCGGGGCCGAATTCCGGCGCGGAAAAGGCTTTCGTCCGCGTAGATGTTGCCAACACCGTGCAACAGCGTCTGGTTGAGCAGCGCCGCCTTGATGGCTAGCCGCCGCCCGCGAAAAAGCTCGATAAATGCCGTCAGACTGATCGTGAGAGGCTCCGATCCCGGCCCTTCGAAGGGCGATTGACGGTCGAGTTCTCTCAGCTCCAGACGCCCAAACCGGCGCGGATCGACAAAACGCACTTCGCGACCGCTGGCCATCGTGAGCCGGGCATGCGTATGTGCAGCGACAGGCCCCTCGGGCGTCGTCACGAGAAGCCGGCCTGTCATCCCGAGATGAACAATCCATTGGGCTGTCGGCGCAGCATCGGAGTGACCATCGGATTGACCACCGGCGGCGCCAAGCTCGCACACAATATGCTTGCCCGTGCGGTGAACAGCGAGGATCCGCCGCCCCTCAAGGCCGCTCGCCTGGGCTGCCGGGGGTGTCTTGAAAGGCTCCGTGTGCGACCCAAACCAGGCCTCCACGATGCGGTCTCCTTGCAGGCGCTCGTGCACTCCGCGTGCGATGGTTTCGACTTCAGGCAACTCGGGCATCGCTCAAGTTTAATTCCTGGGTCTAGCCTGTCGATCAACTTCGCAGCTGCGCACCTGAAGAGCCGGGAATCCATCCGCGCGAATCGTGCTCACGCGAGACTTAGCCGTTATCAAGGGTCAGGACCGTTATATGATTACAAGTGGTAACAACGGGGCGGGCCGAGCCTTTGGGCTATTGAGCCAAATAGAACGACAGGACACGACCGCCTTCAAACCGGCCCAGGGGGAGCTTGTTCCGGTTGTTGGTCCTCAGGCGCACTTCGGCCGAGGAGTTGGCCAGGGACCTATTCCCAGGAAATGGAATCCATGCGAGCGAAAACAGCAGTAGTGCTTGGCGCCCAATGGGGTGACGAAGGCAAAGGCAAGATCGTGGATGTACTCAGCGGGCGTTTTGCCGCGGTAGCTCGCTATGCGGGCGGCCATAACGCTGGACATACGGTCATCATCAAGGGCCAGAAGTTTGTACTGCAGCTGATTCCCTGCGGCGTGCTGCGTCCCGGCTGCAAGGGCGTAATCGGTAACGGCGTGGTGCTTGACCCCATCGCCTTCCTCAAAGAAGTCGCCAAACTGCGCGACCTTGGCGTCGATGTCGACGGCCAATTGTATGTATCCAACCGCGCACAGGTGATTTTGCCCTACCATCGCATGATCGAACTGGCTGCGGAAAGCGCGCCCGGCCGCCAGAAAATCGGCACCACCAGCCGCGGCATTGGCCCGGCCTATGAAGACAAGATGTCGCGCAGCGGCCTGCGCATTGTCGACCTGCTCAATCCCAAAATCCTCCAGACCCACATCGAAAATGCCTGCCAGGAAAAGAACGCCATTGCGCACGCTCTTTTTGGCAGCGCTCCCATCGATCCCTCAAAGATGTTTGATGAGTATGCTGCGGCAGCAGAGCAGGTGCGGCCCTTTGTCACTGATACCGGCAATCTGTTGAACAAGGTGATCGCCGACGGCGGCAGCGTCATGTTCGAGGGTGCCCAGGGCACCATGCTCGACATCGACCACGGAACGTACCCCTTTGTGACTTCCTCCTCAGCCACCGCTGGCGGCGCAGCGACGGGAACCGGCGTAGGACCCACAGCAATCGGCACCGTCATCGGCGTAACCAAAGCCTACGTGACTCGCGTTGGCGAAGGGCCCTTCCCCACCGAGATTCACGACAGCTCCGCCGATACACTGCGCGCACGCGGCAACGAATACGGTGCCGTCACTGGACGCCCGCGCCGATGCGGATGGCTCGATATTCCGCTGCTTCGCTACTCCAATCAGGTCAACGGCACCGAGTGGCTGGTGGTTACCAAGATGGACGTGATGGACGAGCTTGCCGAGATTCCTGTTTGTATCGGATATGAGATCGACGGCAAGTTCACCGATCTGGTGCCTGCCGATGTGCAGGGTCTGGAATCGATCATCCCCCGCTACACCAAGCTTCGCGGCTGGCAGCAATCCACCGAAGGCATCACCGATTTCGACCATCTGCCGCTGGCGGCTCAGGAATACCTGCGCTTCCAGGAGCGCGAGAGCGGAGCCAAGATCGGTATGGTTTCAACTGGCCCGGACCGCGACCAAACCATGATTCTGCCTGGATTTGCTGACGTTCTGGAAACTCTCAGCAACTAGATCAGAAACAAGTAGGCCCGCACCAACTAAAATGGCGTTTTACCTCAATCGATCCGCGCCCAAAAAGGACCCCCCGCATGGTGAGCTTCACAGTTCGATTGAAATTTCCGGCCGAGGAACGAGCAGAAATCGCAGAGACCCTGCGACAGCTCGCTGAGGCTTCGCGCCTGGAGCCGGGATGTATCAGCTATATTCCTCATCAGGTTGAAGATGACCCGGATTCCATCGTGATCTATGAGCAGTACAGAGACGCAAAGGCCCTCGCGGCGCATCGGGCATCTCCACACTTTCAAAAGCTTGCTGTCGGTGGTCTATACCAGCGCATGCGCGAGCGTTCTGTCGAAAATCTGACGGCAATCGTCTAGTCAAACTACAACCGTTCGAGCTGGTTCTGCCCAGCTCGAACGGTCTCGTTGTGCAATTAATTTACATTCGCTTCGATTCCCTTTGACCTTGGGTACAGTCTAAGGCTACGCTTCGGTAAACGTATGCCCGCTCAAGATCGACTGCGAATTGGATTTATCGCCGGGTTCATCTTCCTGCTCACTGCAGCTTCGGCTCTGTCGGCCCCGGCGGTTGCGCCCCGTAACCCTCGTAATCAGCGTCACGAATACCGCCACCAGATCGACCGACTTGAAGAAGCATGGCGCAAAGCCATGGTGAGCGCTGACAGTGCCGCCCTGGAACCCCTGCTCGCAGAAGACTACACCGCCATCACTCCCAATGGCGCCATTCAAACCAAAGAACAGACACTGAAAATCTTGAGCTCGGGCCTGCTTCATGTCGATTCGCTCATCTTTTCTGACCGCAAAGTTCGTATCTACGGGTCCACCGCCGTGGTTACGTCTTCAGCTGAATTGACGGGCAACAAAGCCGAACAGGCGCTGACAGGACGCTACCGCTACACCCGGGTCTACGTGCGTAACGCCGCCGGGCAATGGAAGATTGTCAGCTTCGAGGCAAGCCGCATCCAAGATTCTGCCGAGCGCCAATAGTCCATCAGACAGCTCAACCTTCGTTTCTTCAATAACTTAAAGATGAAGGCATATGCTTTTGCCAAAATGAAACTGTCCCGTTTTGCACAGCGTTACTTTGGAGTAGTAGAAAAGTTACCTTTATGTACGTTGACTTTGTTCCAAAGAGAGAGTTACCTAGAAGTCGTCAGAAGACGGCTCTTTCTGATCTTCCTTGCCTGCGATTCAAGCGATAACCAAAGGAAAAATTCCTTGGAAGCGCATAAAAACATCGGTCAGCCGAGGCATTTCAAGGAATGATGCAGAGCAATCTGAACAAGCTGAATTTTTTTGAATTTTCCTCTGGGAATGAAATTAATTGTCACGCATTTGATTTCTGCTTCACGATTCAACGGATGCGCTAAGCGCACACATCTATGGAGGTCCTAATGGGTCGCACCAACCTTGCAGCCTTGAAATTCTTTGCTTTGCTCTTTCTGTTGCCCGGCCTCGGAGGCTTGGTTTTCAGTGCGATGGTTTCCACGGATTATTTGGAAAACCTTCCTAAGTCCCCGGCACCGATTGAACAGCGGATGACACCCCGCAATGTCCACGGAACCGTAATTTTCCAGACTGTCGAAGAAGACACACGCCTCTCGGTGATGGAGTACAGCTCTGTCGGCGTGTTCCTCGTAGGGCTGCTGCTTGGCATCGTGTACCTGGAGAAGTGGTCGACAGTGCGACAGTTTGAAGTCGAAAGCGACCTGCTCGAAGAGATTGAAGTTTAAGACCATCTCTAAATCGTTATTCAAACAAAGGGGGAAATCCGCGACAGAACACTGTCTCGAATTTCCCTTTCTCGTGGATTCATCCAGACCGAGCTACTTGCTGTATTCATCCCGCAGGCGCGTCTGCCGGCTGACCATAGGCTGCACAACTCCGTCAATGTAGACTTGCTTGACCTCGGTTCGCACATCGAGCGGGTCACCATTGGCCAGAACAATGTTGGCGGTTTTGCCCACATCGAGCGATCCCAGCTTGTCTCCAAAGCCGAACATTTCAGCCACATTGAGGGTGATGGCTTTGAGCGCGTCTTCATAAGGCAAGCCGTACGCTGCGGCGAAACCGGCGGCATAGGGTAAGTTACGCACCGAATGAGCTCCACCTGGCCCTCCGGCCTCTGCCGATGAAATGGCGATCTTGACGCCACGCTTCGCCAACTCTGCGGGAAGGCTGTAGACCGCGTCAAAGCGCTCATTGGCCCGCGGCATCTCGTAAATGGGTCCAACGATCACCGGGACCTTCCAGGCAGCAATTTCGTCGAGGATCTCCTGGCTGCGGGTAACGTGGTTGAGAATCACCTTCAGGTGAAACTCCGCCGCAACCCTCATGAAGGTTTCTACGTCATAGCCCTCGTAGAGGCCAACCACGACCGGTCGTTCGCCGTGGAGATAGGGCAGCAGTGCTTCCAGCTTGAGATCGCGCTCAAACGGCTTTTCGCCCTTGTCGGCTTTCTCCCCTTTTTCGCCTGGCTTGTCCTCGGTCTTCTTGTCCGGAGTATTGCGGGTAGCTTCGTAATGCTGGGCATCGAGCAGGCTCTGACGCAACTGAGTAATCAGGCCCATGCGGGTTGAGGGAAACTCTGATTTACCACCACCGCGGCCGCCGCGCCTGCGCTGCTCTGCACCAAAATTCATGGCCAGCGCCACATCGCGGCCCAGAATCATCGCGTCCCGATTCGCTCCGGCAAGCTGAATGAAGATATCCTGGCCCGCCACGGAGTCATCTGTGCCAGGCGCAACCACCGCGTTGGTGACACCATTCAGCCGCGCCACGGGAATCAATTCTGTCTCCGCATGGAAGGCATCGGCAACATGCATATGGGGCATGATTTCGTCGGAAGGCTCAGCGAGGTCGTTGGAATTCTGATCCGAACCCACCTCCGTCAAACCCAGCGTTGAATCCGGGTCAATCAGGCCGGGATATACGGTGAGCCCGCGCGCGTCCACCACAATTGCATCTTTCGGAACTGTGACCTTGCCCGCCGCCCCGACGGCCGCTATCTTGCCGTCGACGATCAGGAGTGTGCCGTTTTCAATGACACCGTGGCTCACCGTCAGCAGCTTGCCGCCAGTAATTGCAGCTGAGGTGCTTTTGAGCGTGGGCGTGACAGGCTTGTTCTGAGCCGAAACCACAATCGCCGCCGTGAGGAGGAGAGAAGTAACCATCGCCGTAGTTTTCATTTAGTCTCCATCCTCTGCGGTCTCGTCATCAGAGCCGAATCCGCCGCCATCGTGCATCACACCGGTAAAGTGCGGCGTCCCAAATCCCGCAGCCGAACTGTCAAAGAAAAGGTCGCCGTCGATATAGACTTTCTCAGCGCGGGCATAGGTTGAGAGCGGGTCGACATTCCACACAACCAGATCCGCGTCTTTCCCCACATCAATCGAACCGACGCGGTCGTCGACGCCAATGATCCAGGCGGGGTTGAGGGTGACCATGCGGATGGCCTCATCCTCGGTTGCTCCACCGTAGCGGACCATCTTGCCCGCCTCGGAGTTGAGTCGGCGGATATGGTCGTTCGAATCGCTCTTGAGGGCCACGCGAACGCCCTTGCGCATGCTCATGACGGCATTCCACGGAATCGCGTCCCAGGCCTCGTCCTTGTAGCCCCACCAGTCGCTGAAGGTGGCGATGGCGGTGTTTTCCGGGGCAATCTGCCCGGCCACTTTGTACATTTCAAGCGCGTGGTGAAAGGCGCGAATCTTGTAGCCGTATTCGTGGGCAATAGCCTCTTCGGTAAGGAACTCGTCAGCGCGGTAGCAGTGGATCTGGACATAGAGCTTGCCGCGCAGCACGTCGGCGAGGGCTTCGAGCTTCAGGTCAACTTTCGGCGCGGTCGCCGTCTTGTCTCCCTTGGCTACTTTGGCGTTGTAGGCATCCCATCCAGCCATGTAGCTCTTGGCGTTTTCAAACGATTGACGCATCACCTCGAAGTTGCCCATGCGCGTTGAGGGTAGCTGGTTGCGGCTGCCGTAGACGCGCTTGGGATTTTCGCCGGACGCGAACTTGATGGAGCGGGGCGCGTTGGGAAAGAGCATGGCATCGCGGGAAAGGCCAAACTTGTTCTTGATGACGACTGCCTGACCGCCGATCATGTTCGCCGAGCCGTGCAGCAGCAGTTCGGTGGTGACGCCGCCCGCGAGGGCGAGGTAGAGCGCCTTGTCGCGATTATCAAAGGCATCAATCATCATCATGCTGGGGGTGACAGGGCTGGTGGCCTCGTTCACGTCGCTGCTCAGGGCAGAGTGGGAGTGCGGATCAACAATGCCGGGGGTGAGCCACTTGCCGGTTGCATCCACGACCAAAGCAGAGGAGGGTGCGCCGGTCGAGGCCCCCTGGGCAGCGACTGCGGCGATTTTGCCGGCATGCACCCAGACCGCTCCGTGCTCAAGTGTTCCGTGACTTGCCGTCATGACCGTAGCGTTTTTAATCACCAGGTCGGGCGCCGACTGGGGTGCCGCCGATTGGGCGAGGACAGGGTGCGATGCAAGGGGAACAATTCCCACGAGAAGACAGGCTGAGATGCGATGGAACCTCAAAGAAGTACCTCCAAAACAAGCAAACATACTGACCAAAGCAGTGGGGGATGAGTGAAGAGCAGAAACCACCGTCCCAGTTTGGGAGATGCTACCACGCACCAACCGGGGAAAGCGATATTCTCGCGGGAACTGATTTCATCGCGCCGCGAGCATTGCATCAGCAATCGCCGCCGCCTCAACAGCCGCCCGCACCTGATGCACACGAACGATGGAGGCTCCAGCGAGAACAGCCGCAACCTGCGCCGCAACGCTCGCCGTCTCACGGGCTCCGGCGGCCACGTGCTCCAGATCGAGACGCTTGGCCAGCGTCTTCGCCAAAAACGATTTCCGTGAAAGCCCCGCCAGCAGCGGTCGTCCAAGCGCCAGCAACTCCGCCTGGTGAGCCAGCAGATCGTAATTTTCATCCAGCCGCTTGCCAAAGCCATAGCCTGGGTCGAGCACCACAGCATCCCGAGAAATCCCCGCAGCCAGGGCCAGTCTGAGGCTTTCTTCGAGCCCGTCGCGTACCAGCGGCAGCACCGCACCGGCGGCCAAATCAGGCTGCTCGCGCCACTCCTCCGGCTTGCCGCGCGTGTGCATCAGGATGACCCCACAGCCAGCTTCCGCGCACAGCGCAGCCATCGCCGGATCCCATAAAAAGCCGCTGATGTCGTTGACGATCTCAGCCCCTGCCGCAACAGCCCCCCGCGCCGTTGCGGACTTGTAAGTATCGACTGAGATCACTGTCCCGGGGCGCTCTCGCAGCACTGCCTCAAGCACCGGCAGCAGTCGGGCCTGCTCCTCGTTTGCGCTCAGAGCCTCTCTGCCCCCGGCGTGCGAGCCCGGCCTGGAACTCTCCGCGCCAAGATCCAGCAGGTCCGCACCCTCATCCAGCAGGCGCAGGGCATGCGCCACGGCCCGCTCGGGAGCCAGGAAATCTCCGCCATCTGAAAATGAATCGGGAGTGATATTGACCACGCCCATCACCAGCGTGCGCTCACCAAGAGTCAGACTCCTGCCCAGCAACCGCCATTCTGTTTTTACCCTGCCCATGCCATCTCCGTGATTCATGACAAGAGCATCTTATAAGGCCTGTGCCTGAAGTTCCGTGCATGCCATAAAATCGGAGCAAGCCATGGCCGACTCCCCTGCTCCTCATACCCATTCCGCTTCAAGCAACAGCGCGCTCAACGAGACCGCGCGCATTGAGGCCTTCTCTGATGGTATTTTCTCGATCGCAGCCACGTTGCTGGTCCTTGAACTGAAGCACCCCGCTGCCAATCTCCCCTTCTGGACCGGGCTGCTGCAGAACTGGCCAGGGTATCTGAGCTTTGTCCTCAGCTTCTTCTTCATTGGCATCATGTGGATCAATCACCACCGCCTCTTCGTCCACATCACCAAGGCTGACGACCTGATGATGGCGGTCAATCTCCTGCTGCTCCTGGGCGTGGTCTTCGTTCCCTACCCTACGGCGCTGATGGCAACCTCCATCACCATGCTTGATTCCTCATACTCACGCGATGTCGCCCTCTTTTATAACGCGACCTACTTCGTCATTTCGCTGCTTTTCAATCTGCTCTGGTACGTCTGCCTCAGCCGTAAGCTGCTCGACGACGACGCCGGCCACAAGCACGTACATCAGGCCTCCATTCAGTACGCCGTCGGACCCGGACTCTACCTGGCGTGCCTGGCGATGACCTGGTGGAGCGTCCCACTCAGCCTTGCCATGAATGCGGGAATGGCCATCTTCTTCCTGCTGCCGCCGCGACACCGCCCCCTCGCCAAGAGCCACAGTCACTAGCGCCGCAACTCTCCCCAAATCTGCCCGCGAGCGTATGCCGCGATACAATCTCCATCAATCGAATGAACTGACCTCAACAGACCGGAGTCCACTGAATGTCTTTCAATTTGCCTCGCACCATCTCATCCATCGCGCTCGCCATCGCACTGGCTTCTCCACTGGCTCTGAATGCGGCCGACAAAGATAAGACAGACAAAACCAAGCCAGCCGCTGCCCCAGCTGATCCATACACCCAGGTACAGCCGTCCACCGAGACGCTGGACATGAGTGCCTACCAGCGCATCCGCAATGAGGGGTTCAATCACTCGCACATCATGGAATTCGCCTCGGCTCTGATGGACGGCATTGGCCCCCGCCTTACCGGTTCCCCCAATCTCAAAAAAGCCAACGAGTGGACCCGCGACACACTCACCAAAATCGGCCTTGAAAACGCGCATCTCGAAGACTGGGGCGAGTTTGGCCTCGGCTGGCAGCAGCTGAATACCTGGGCCCGCATGGTCACGCCCGACACCGCAGTCCTGATCCTGCAGGCAACCCCCTGGTCGCCCTCGACACCCGGCCCGGTTACCGGCGAAGTCGTCTTCGTCAGCATCCAGTCTGAAAAAGATCTCGACACATACAAGGGCAAGCTCGCTGGCAAGGTCGTTCTGTATGGAGCCATGCGCGAGGTGCCGCCGCTGGACAAAGCGCTCTTTGAACGCTACACCGAAAAGGAACTGGAAGAGCTCGCGGCCTTCCCCGTCTCCGCCGGCGCCGGCGGGCTGAGCCCTGAGATGCAGGCCCGCCTCGCCGCCCGCATGGAACGCATGAAGCTCATCGACAAGGTCGCCCAGTTCTTTGCAGACGAAAAGGTAGCCGCCGTGATCGAGCCCAGCCGCGACGGCAAAAACGGCGGCGGCACGGGCGGCACGCTTTTTGACGACAATGGAGCCACCCTTGGACGCACGCCCTACAAGGCCGAAAGCCGCGTGAAGATTCCCGTGGCGGTGGCTGCGATTGAGAGCTACGGCCGCCTCTACCGCCTCACCCAGGCCCACGTACCCACGACCGTCGAAATCGATATCGAAACCAAATTCACTGGCGAGCACGAGCACGGCTTTGACACCGTCGCCGAAATCCCCGGCACCGACCCGTCGCTCAAGGATCAGGTCGTCATGGTCGGCGGCCACCTCGATAGCTGGATCGCCGGCACCGGAGCCACCGACAACGGCGCAGGAACAGTGGTCGCCATGGAGGTTGTCCGCATCCTCAAGGCACTCGACATCAAACCCCGCCGCACCATCCGCATCGCCCTCTGGACCGGCGAGGAACAGGGCCTCTTCGGTTCTAAAGGCTACGCCGATGCCCATTTCGGCTCGGCGCCACTCTCGACCGAACCCGACCAGCTCGCATTGCCTGAATTCATGCGCCGCGCCGCCGGGCCCCTTGCCCTGAAGCCCGAGCAGAAGCTGGTCTCTGGCTACTTCAACATCGACAACGGTACCGGCAAGATACGCGGCATCTACACCCAGGGCAACCTGGCAATGGCGCCCATCTTTGCCCAGTGGATGGCCCCGCTCAAGGACCTCGGCGTCACCACTGTGACCAACCAGAACACCGGCGGCACTGACCACCTGAGCTTCGACGCCGTCGGCGTTCCGGGCTTCCAGTTCATTCAGGACGACATGGACTACGAGAGCCGCACCCACCACTCGAACGACGACACCTTTGAACGCCTGCAGCCCGCCGACCTCAAGCAGCTTGCCGTCGTCGAAGCCATCTTCGTCTACAACACCGCCCAGCGCGACCAGATGCTGCCCCGCAAACCCCTGCCCCAGCCCGACAAGGAGCAGGACAAGCGCAAGCCCCTCGAAGGCATCTTCCCCGGCGCAGAAGCAGCAGCCGCGAAGTAAATCATGTCAAAACAACAACGGCCCGCATGACTCCCAGGTCACGCGGGCCGTTTCGTTTGCTTCTCCCATTGTCATTGCCGAGAAGGAATTTGCGTTCTCTCTTCTGCTTTCCTTCAATAAAAGTCAGGAAAAACATCATCCCTTCTTTCGAATCAACTCCAACAGTGTCCCATCGATACGCGTCTGCCACCCGGTTCCAGTCGCTTTGAAATGCTCCACTACCTCCGGCGAAAGCCGCAACGATATGAGCACCTTGGTCGGAGCTTTCTGCGGTCCTCGCTGGCCACGCCGCACGAGCTTTCCATTTCGCCTCAGATCCGCCCGCGCCAGCCAGACGCGAGCAGCTTCCGCATCATTCGGGTCGTAGGGTCCATCCTCGGGGTCATAGGCAATCGCGTCGCCTTCCTTGTAGGCCAGAACACGTTCCCAGTCTGTCTCGCTGGGTTCAGGGTCGATCTTGCTCATACTGCTCACGTTCCTCTCTGGATGCCGGGCGAAAGGAGATCACCCGAACCTTCCCGTTTCGCCGGGTATACACCAATGTCAGAACTCTTCCAAACACCAGCGCCAGGGCAACATCCAGCCAACGGGGCTCATCATGCCGACTGGCGTCGTACGTGCATTTATCCGGATCGTCAAAGACCAAACCTGCATTCCTGAAGTCGAGTCCGTGCTTTTCCAGATTGGACTGACGCTTTGCCTCATCCCATTCGAATACGATTTAATCGTATCTACAATATAATTTTCCCGCAAGGGCATTCAATTCGTTCAATAGGAATCAAAGTGACCTCACCGCAACTTCCCCCGCGTATAATCCGCAGTGAGACGCGGCGAACCCAACCCGCAGGAGAACCGAATGACCACGCCCCTGACCCAGCTCCCCGCATGGAAAGCCCTCGAAGCCCACGCCGCAGCGACGAAATCCACGACCATCCGCGATCTTTTCGCCAACGACGCCACGCGCGGCGAGCGCCTCAACGCCGAGGCCGCCGGTCTCTTCCTCGACTACGCCAAGCACCGCGTCACCGATGAGACCCTCGCCCTCTTTGCGCAGCTCGCAGAGGAGTCAAGCCTCCGCGCCAAAATCGACGCCATGTTCCGCGGCGACAAGATCAACATCACCGAGAATCGCGCCGTCCTCCACACCGCCCTGCGAGCGCCCAAATCCCCCACCATCCTCGTCGACGGCGTCAACGTCGTCCCCGAAGTCCACGCCGTCCTGGACAAGATGGCCGCCTTTGCGGACGAGATTCGCAGCGGCAAATGGCTCGGCCACACCGGCAAGCCCATCAAAAACATCGTCAACATCGGCATCGGCGGCTCTGACCTCGGCCCCGTCATGGCCTACGAAGCTCTGCGCCACTACGCCCAGCGCGACCTGACGTTCCGCTTCGTATCCAATGTCGACGGGTCTGACTTCGTTGAGGCGGTCCACGATCTCGACCAGGAAGAGACCCTCTTCATCGTCGCCTCCAAGACCTTCACCACGCTTGAAACCATGACCAACGCCCACTCCGCCCGCGTCTGGTCGCTCGCCAAGCTGAAAGAGCACGCCGCCGTCGCGCGCCACTTCGTCGCCGTCAGCACCAACGCAACGGAAGTCGCCAAATTCGGCATTGATACCGCCAACATGTTCGGCTTCTGGGATTGGGTCGGCGGCCGCTACTCGATGGATTCAGCGATCGGCCTCTCAACCATGGTCGCGCTCGGTACCGACCACTTCCGCGCCCTGCTCAGCGGTTTCCACGCCATGGACGAGCACTTCCGCACCGCCCCCTTCCTCAAAAACCTGCCCATGCTCATGGGCATGCTCGCCCTCTGGAACACCAATTTCCAAGGCGCAGAGACGGTCGCCATCCTGCCCTACGACAACTACCTCAAGCGCTTCCCCGCCTACCTGCAGCAACTCACCATGGAGTCAAACGGCAAACACGTCACGCTCGACGGGCATGTAGTCGACTACAACACCTGCGCCATCTACTGGGGCGAGCCCGGCACCAACGGCCAGCACAGCTTTTACCAGCTCATCCACCAGGGCACGCGGCTCATTCCCTGTGACTTTATCGGCTTTTACAAGTCGCTCAACCCGCTGGGCAAGCACCATGACCTGCTCATGTCCAACGTCTTCGCCCAGGCCGAGGCGCTGGCCTTTGGCAAATCCGCCGAGCAGCTCCGGGACGAGGGCATGGCGGAGTGGCTCATCCCCCACCGCACTTTCGTAGGCAACCGCCCGTCCTCAACCATCCTCGCTGAAAAGATGACTCCCGCGCTCCTGGGCAGCCTCGTTGCGCTCTACGAGCACAACGTCTTCGTCCAGGGAGCCATCTGGCAAATTGACTCCTTTGACCAGTGGGGCGTCGAACTCGGCAAAGTCCTCGCCAACCGCATCATCCCCGAGCTCGAAAGCGAGGAAGAGCCAGCCCTCAACCACGACAGCTCCACCAACGCCCTCATCCGCAAATACCGCGCCCACAGACGCGCATAACTCCAGCGACGGCCTACGTTTCTTGTGGAAGCGAACCCCCTGAGGGTGGTACGGTAAGCCCATCCTCAGGAGCCACCTTGAACTGCCTTTTCTATCGCCGCGCCTTCGTTCTTCCTCTGCTTCTGCGGGTACTGATCGGCGCCTGCTGTTTACTCGCGCTTGTGCCTGCGGTATCTGCCCAGACTTTTGACGCGTCCAACCTTCGCAAGCCGTCTGAGATAAGCTCCACCTGGCTCGTCCACGCCGGTGACGACCCTGACTTTGCTGCGCCTGATTTCAACGACTCCGGCTGGCTCCGATTCGACCCCAACAAATCGGTGAAGCCGCTCTTTCCCGGCAATCCGCCGGAAGTCCTCTGGTACCGCATGCATGTGAAAGTCAATCCAGACCAGAAAGACCTGGCCCTGGTCGAGCACCAACTCGCCAGCGCCTTTGAAATCTATGTCAACGGACAAAGGTTCTACTCAAACGGCAGTGTAGTGCCCTTTCGTGCCTATACCTATGGCGCGCGCATTCTCAGGCGCTTTCCCGATTCCGCAGTCGCTTCCGGTTCGCTGGTAATTGCGTTGCGCGTTCATATAGCGCGCATCGAATGGGAGGGGACAGGCCCCGGCTATGCCGCAGAGAACCTCATGATCGGACCTGAAGAATCGTTGCGGGAAAATATCTGGCTCACCATCATCGGGAGCAGCGCCTCCGGCTGGATCACCCAGGCCCTGGGGCTTGCTTTGGGCATCGTAGCCCTTGCCCTGTTTACCGCTCAGCCACGGCAAAAGGAATATTTGTGGATCTTCCTGCAGTTCCTGGCCATCGCCTGCACAATTCCCCTGTCGGCGCTTGAGCTGACCCGGAACGTGCATGTGTACTGGGAGTCCATTCGGCAGTTTCTGATCATCGCTTCCATCTTTTTTGAAGTGCTCATGTTTCTGGCCTTCCTGCGTCTGCGCTTTGGTTGGTGGGCGCGGGGCATGACCGCAGCAGCCGTAGCAGGACTCTGCATTTCATGGTTCGGCCAGGCCCAGGGCTCGATTTCGCTTGCCGGGGCGATTCTCGGCCAGGTTCCACTACTGTCTCTCATCGCGGGAGTCCTCCCAACCATGCTGATTGGGCATTTCCGCAAGGGCAATCGCGAGGCCGGGATCCTGCTGATCCCGATCCTGCTATCGAGCTTGTCGATCTACATTCAATTGGCTCTGCTTGGCCTTTCGGCGATTCCGTCGCTGAATGCACTCGCCGTTCGACTGACCCTGCTGATCTTCAATCTTCAGGCAGGGCCGTTTGTTTTCAGCCTCAACCAGGTTGGGGTCCTGCTTTACCTGCTGTCCCTGGCCATCATCATGGTGCTGCGCTCCACCCGCATGAGCCGCCAGCAGGCGCTGGTCGAGGGAGAACTGGCCGCCGCCCGTGAAGTGCAGCAGGTCATCCTGCCCGAGCAGGCCGAGCACGTTCCCGGCTTTGGAATTGAGAGTGTCTATCAGCCTGCCCAGCAGGTCGGCGGAGACTTTTTCCAGATCATTCCGCTCGCTGAGGGCGGCATGCTGCTGGTCCTGGGGGATGTTGCCGGCAAGGGGCTACCCGCTGCCATGCTGGTTTCCATGCTCGTCGGGGCCATTCGCACCGCTGCCGCACACACCCATAACCCCGCTGAACTCCTCGCCAGCCTCAATGAGCGACTCGTAGGACGCACCAATGGCAGCTTCTCGACCGCGCTGGTGGCGCACTTCACCCGCGACGGCCTTGTGACCATCGCCAACGCCGGACATCTCTCACCCTACCTCGACGGCCAGGAAATTGAGCTTGCCGGCGCGCTCCCGCTCGGAATCCAGGGCGGCGTCAGCTACGATTCACAAGAGTTCCACCTCGCGCACGGCAGTCGGCTCACCTTCTACTCCGACGGCGTCATTGAGGCACAGAACGCACAAGGGGAACTCTTCGGATTTGCCCGCGGACAGGAAGTCTCAATCCAACCCGCCAAAGAAATCGCCCTTTCGGCAGCCGCATTTGGCCAGACCGATGACATTACAGTCGTTGCAATTACCCGGCAGGCAGCGCTGGCCAACGCTGCCTGAGGCTGCGGGGGCCCTGTCTAGTAGTCAATCCCCTTCAAAAAGTCCTGTGTCGGCACGTATTGGTAGCGGCTCGGATCCGCCTTCACCAGCGCGTCGGCGTACTGGTTGTAGACCGTGCCGCGCTCATTCCGCTGGCTGTCTTGAATCACTGTCTGGTCCAGCAGATAGTTGCTGAAGGCCGCGTTGTTCCGGTCCTGTGAATCCTGCTGGTTTTGATACGCCTGCTGGTGAATATCCCAAGCCGCATGGCTCGCATCGGCCTGAATCTTTGCCCGCTCCCCAATCGCGTGGATATTGTCGATGTTTTGTCTGGTCTCAGCGTTGATCACGGCATCATTGGTGCGATAGCTCTGGAAGATGGCGTGTAGAGTAGGGTTTTCCTTGGCCAGCAGAGGTTCCGGCAGAGAGACCTGGTTGATTGTCACCGCGTAGGTTCCCGGCATGAAGGGCGGCTGAATACACATGTAGATCGATGTGTACATCACGCCCTTGCCATCATGCTGGTCAACATGGGCGTTGAAAAGATTGCAGTTATTCGCCTGTTTCTGCGTATCAATCAGCTCAATCGAAGCGGGCTGCTGGCGCTGTTTGGCATGGAGCTGTGCCGAGACAGCCTTGAGCGTCTGGAACGGGTCCGTCCCGTACGGGACCGCCACATACATCCCCGGCAGCGGCATCCGTCCGCCCTGCGTCTCCATTTGAATCATCTGCCGCTGCTGCGGATTGTTTGGGTCCATCACCGGCACATACATGCCAATCACCAGGAATTCGCCATTTGGCCCCGTCGCCTGAACGGTCCCCTGCTGAGCGCCTGCAATCTTCCAGCCCTCCGGCAGGCCAATGCTGCCGCTGTTGTCGGGAAAAGCAGTTTGGTGAAGCGCCGCAACTGGAGCAGAGCCCTGCGAAGCGCCAGCGGCCGACTTGGACGAATTGGCGGGCGCAGGATGCCAAACTTCGTTCAGCTTCTTCATCATCGGGTTGGCAGTCGTCGCAAAGCGCTGCGCATCATCGTAGATTACCGCCGCAGTCGGCTGACCACCCTGCAAGGAGACGACGACCATCCCTGCCATCGGCTTGTTGCCCTGATTCTTTGCCGTCAGCGTGAAGAATGTTGCAATCGAGTCACTGCCCTTGGTATGGAAAAACTTGCCCACCTGCGGCTTGTCGCCAAAGTGCCCATGCACCTGCCGCAGCATGAAGCCCATAGCCCCCTGGAGCGTACTCTGCCCAGAGACCGCCCCATAGACGATCTCTCCGCCGCCCGGGTTGTGGATCGTCTGGAGACTGTCATCGACGGCCCATGCCGAACTGCTCAACAAAAAGAGCGCACACCCGAGGGCACACGCTCTTTTCTTCAAATTGAAGAACCAATCAGCGCTCATTGCAAACTCCTGCCCGGAAGGTAAGCCAGGCCCACTGCACGATTCTGCGCAGAACGGGCACAAAAGGCCTCATGGGCTAGTAATAAAGATACTTCCTCCAGCGGTCATCGCCCCGGCCCAGCATGCGCATGATCTGTCGACTGGTATGCAAGCTGAACGAGCGCGGCTCTTTCTGCAGCTTCATGTCGTTGATCTCGCTCAGCAGCCGGTTGCCCTTGCGACGGTTGCAGCCATGGCAGCACGCGACCAGGTTTTCCCAGGTCGAATTGCCGCCCCTTGAACGCGGAATCACGTGGTCCAGCGTCAGTTCGCCGGAGGGCAGCACCACCGAGCAGTACTGGCAGGTGTTGCGGTCGCGCAGCAGAATATTTTTGCGCGACAGCGCCCGCGTCTGGTGCGGAATGCGGCGGTACTCCAGCAGCCGGATCACTGACGGCATCGCCATGCGGCTGCGCTGCGCATGCAGCATCAGTCCGTGTTCCTCTTCGGTTTTGGCCACGCCCTTCAGCACCAGCACCAGTGCCCTGCGCGCTCCGCAAATGTTGATCGGCTCGTAGGATGCGTTCAACACCAGCACCGGCATCTGCATCACCTGGGGCGATTGGGTCCAGGTCTGCGTGTCTCCCTGCGTGACATGGGCCGCGGCTTTGGCGAGTGACTTCTGTTTACGGGCATGTATCATGGCTTTTCCCAGCGACATCGCTTCCCCTCGTAAAAGTCGGTCTATCAGGTTCCCTGCACTGCATGAACGGTTACTGTCTTGGCGGGTGCCACCCCTTGCAGAGCACCCTCCCCTATCGAAAGCCGAATAAACTTCCTGTCGTCGCGCATCATCTGCGGCACCCGCCGCTGCGCCCGCGCCAGGGTTGCCACGCGCACTGAAGCCGCGCCGGCCTCCACCAAGATCCGGCTGCAGGCCCGCGCCGTCGCGCCGGTCGTCAAAATGTCATCCACCAGCAAAATGTGCCGCCCCCGCACCATCGCGGCGTCCGAGACAAAAAAAGCGCCGCGCAGATTCTGGCGACGCTGGCGAGGGGTGAGCCCCGATTGGCTCTCAGTGGATCGTTGCCGCACGAGAGCCATCGGCGACACCTCCAGCTTCCACTCTGGCCGCGTCACGCTCAGCACCTTCACAGCCTCTTTTGCCAGCACCCGCGCCTGGTTAAATCCGCGTTCCGCCATCCGCCCGCGATGCAGCGGCACTGGAACCACCAGCATCTCCCGCGGTGCCCCATCCCCCAGTTGCTCAATCGCCTCAGCCAGCCGCGCCCCCAAAGGACGCGCCAGCGCCCTGATGCGGTCATATTTCAGCGCGTGAATTGCACCACGCATCGCCCCCTCATACACCCCATAGCTCACCGCTTCCACATAGGAGGGCGGAGCCATGCGGCAGGCCCGGCAATAGGCCGCTTCCCCCGCAACATTGGGCGTGAACAGGTCTTCCCCGCAGCGCGCACAGCAATTCGCCCGCTCTGTCTGAAGTTCAGACCAGCAAACATCGCATACCGGTGTGGATGAAAGATTCGAAAGGAAGGAGGAACACAGTGAACAGCGGGAGGGAAGAAGCGCACAACTCAGTACATGACCCAGTCCACTCAGCAAGCCCGTCGGCGTTAATCCTTTTCGCCGCGACAGATCTCCGCGAGTGAAGAAGCTTCGCGACTCTCCGCGACGCTCAGAACCGTTTTTGTGGAAGAAAGGGTTGCTACTGAAGTCGCACCTCAATCTCGGCCAGCTGGTCCACGCTGCCCTTGGCGCTAGTATACGCAGACCCCGCAAAGGAAAGCTATGACTTAGATCAGTTCACAGCAAATTCATTGAAGTGCCTCGCTCCCGGCAACCCGCCACCGCGCAGGGAACAGGGTCCAAATGCCAACCGTCAAATTGCCCGGCTATACTTGCAGGCGATATATTCCGACCCGCCACAGCGCATCGGAAAGTCTCTGGGAAAACTTTTTGGGGGCAAAAATGAAACCGTTTTCACGCCGCGATCTTTTGAAATCCAGCCTGCTCGCTCCAGCCGTCATTGCCACCAATGGCATGACTCCTCTGGCCACAGCCATGCCATCTACCGCTGAAGCTTCCGGAGCCTTTCCTGAAAATTCCAGCCCCGTTTCCCGCCTTGGCGCATCGCCCGACCGACTTCTGCTCGACTTTGGCTGGCGATTCCACCTCGGCCACGCCAACGACCCCGAAAAGGACTTCGGATTCGGCAGCGCCCGCGCCGGCACCTTCCAGAAAACCGGCACCTTTCTCCCCTCCGGCAGCATGGCCTATGACGACAGCGCCTGGCGCGACGTAGACCTGCCCCACGACTGGGCCATCGAACTCCCCTTTACGAACGACCCCGCCCTCTCCAGCAAGGGCTACTACCCCCTCGGCCGCACCTATCCTGAAACCAGCATCGGCTGGTACCGCCGCGTCTTTGAAATTTCCGCTGACGACGCCGGCAAGCGCATCTTCATCGAATTTGATGGCTCCTACCGCGAAACCATGGTCGTCTTCAACGGCTTCTACATCGGGCGCCACAGCGGCGGGTACGACCCCATCCGCTTCGATGTCACCGATTTTGCCAATCCCGGCCAGCGAAACGTCCTGCTCGTGCGCGTCGACGCCACCTCCTCGGACGGCTGGTTCTACGAGGGTGCCGGGCTCTACCGCCACGTCTGGATGGTCGCCAAGAATCCAGTCCACGTGCAGCAATGGGGCACATTCGTACAGGCCGAGGTTCGCGCCAACGAGGCCTCCCTCTCCATTCGCACCGATGTCAATAACCATAGCCTCGCCGCTCAAAACGCCCGCGTCATCTCCACCATCCTCGATCCCTCCGGCCAGTCGGTATCCAGGGGAGCCACGGAACTGGCCTCCATTCCCGTCCGCGGCGAGCAGCAGTACAAACAGCAGATCGTCGTTAAGCGGCCACTTCTCTGGTCCCTCGAAGAACGAAACCTCTACAAGCTCATCACCGAAATCGAAGTCGGCGGCAACATCGTCGACCGCCACGAAACCCGATTCGGCATTCGCTCTATCAAGTTCGACCCCGCAAATGGCTTCCTGCTCAACGACAAGCCGGTCAAGATCAAAGGCACCTGTAATCACCAGGACCATGCCGGAGTCGGCGTCGCCGTGCCCGATGCGGTCCAGTACTACCGCATCCGCAAACTCCAGGAGATGGGCTGCAACTCTCTGCGTACCTCCCATAACCCGCCCCCGCCAGAACTACTCGACGCCTGCGACGAACTCGGCATGCTCGTCTTTGATGAAACCCGCATGATGTCCTCCAATCCCGAGGGCCTCAGCCAGTTCGCCAACCTCGTTCGCCGCGACCGCAACCACCCCAGCGTCTTCATGTGGTCCATGGGCAATGAAGAAGGCCAGGCCAACGGCGAAAAAGGCGTCCGTATCCTCACCGCCATGAAGGCCGTCTCCACCGAGCACGACGGCTCGCGACCCGTCTCCATCGCGCCCGTCGGGACAATTGGCACCGGCGGCCTCGCAGTCTGCGACGTCATCGGCTACAACTACATGGACCCCGGCGCAGAGGCCTATCACAAAGCCCATCCCGACCGGCCCGTCATCGGCACTGAAACCGTCAGCGCCGTTGGCACCCGCGGCATCTACATCACTGACGCCTCCAAGGGCTTTGTCAGCTCCTACGACCCCTACACCACCAGCGGCCGCGCCTCCGCCGAGGGCTGGTGGAGCTTCTGCAACGCCCGCCCCTGGCTCTCTGGCGGATTCATCTGGACCGGCTTCGACTATCGCGGCGAACCCTCGCCGAACGAATGGCCCAACATCAGCTCGCAGTACGGATTCATCGATACCTGCGGCTTCCCCAAAGACACCTACTACTACTACCAGTCGTGGTGGACAGCAAAGCCCGTTCTGCACCTATTCCCCCACTGGAACTGGCCCAGCTACGAAGGCAAGACCATCGCTGTCTGGGTCTACTCCAACCTCGACACCATCGAACTCCTGCTCAATGGCAAGAGTCTCGGCACAAAGGAAATGAAGAAGGACGGGCACGTCGCCTGGAACGTCCCCTACACCCCCGGCACCATCGAGGCCCGCGGCTTCAAAGACGGCAAGCAGGTCATGACCACCAGGCGCGAAACCACAGGCGTCGCAGCAAAGCTGATCATCGAGGCCGACCGCCAGGAAATCTCAGCCGATGGCGAAGACGTTGCCATGTTCTCCGTCTCTGTGCAGGATGCCCAGGGACGCATCGTGCCCATCACCGACAACGACGTCACCTTCCGCGTCACAGGGCAGGGGAAACTCATCGGCACCGGCAACGGCGACCCCACCAACCAGCAGCCCGACAAGGGCACATCCCGCAAAGCCTTCGGCGGTCTCTGCATGGCCCTCATTCAATCCATCAAGACAGCAGGCAGCATTACCGTCGAAGCGACTGCGCCGGGCCTGACTGGTGCTAAAGCTACCATTGCATCCAAAGCCGTCAAGCTCCGTCCTCAGGTCCCGGTCTGGGAGCGCGAAGTGCCCTCCGGCTCTGGCGTTTCCGGTCTCTGGCGTCCAGCGCCAGCCGAAGGCGGCGGCAACATGCTGCTCGGATTCCTCGGCATCACCAGCGACATGATCTTCACACTCAAGCAGGAGGGCGGAAACCTCACCGGCAGCGTTGAAACTGCCGGTGCCTCCTTCTTCGGCGGCAGCGACCTGCCCTCCCCGCTTCGCGATGGCAAAGTCGACGGCGACCAGGTCACCTTTGCCGCTGGCATGACCACCTACAAGGGCACCCTCAAGGGCGACTGGCTGGAAATGAATCAGTCCTTCAAGATTCCCTTCGACTTTTCACCGCCGGCCAAACCCAAGCCCGACGCACCGGTCATTGGCCCGGCCCCCGATGGCTCTGACCCCTCAATCAACTTTGGCGGAGGCATGCCCAGCAGCATCCCCATCGTGCTGCAACGGGCCAAACGCTGAACAACGTAGAAGCTCGCTGAATAAAGCTGAACAGCCATGAAGAGGGCGTCTGCAATCCCGCAAACGCCCCTTCTCGGTCTCGGCAACCGCCAACCTGGCGCCTTGCGCATCCAAATCAACACGATGTCAGGATGTCGTGTATCTCCGCGCACCCAATGCCGTATAGTCACTGGTAACCCGCCCACGGAGGCCCAGCACGTGCCCGAGATCCAGCCCGCCGATTCCAAGCCAATTTTCAAGTCCTACGTCGCACCCAGCGAAAACCGCCCGGAATTCACCCTCCGCGCACTGCTGCTCGGCAGCTTCTTCGGCATCATCTTCGGAGCCGTCACCGTCTATGTTGGCCTCCGCGCCGGGCTTACAGTTGCGGCATCCATCCCCATCTCCGTTCTCTCCATCAGCATTCTCCGCGTCTTCGGCAAGTCATCCATCCTCGAAAACAACATCGTCCAGACCACCGGCAATGCGGGCCAGTCCATCGCCTCAGGCGTCATCTTCACCCTTCCCGCTTTGATCTTCCTCGGCTTTGACCTCGAATACTCGCGCATCTTCCTGCTCGCCCTTGTCGGCGGATGGCTCGGCGTGCTCTTCATGATTCCCCTCCGCCGCCAGCTCATCGTCGAGGAGCATGGCACCCTTGCCTACCCCGAAGGCACAGCCTGCGCCGACGTGCTCATGGCCGGCGACCGTGGCGGCTCCTTTGCGAGCAGGGTCTTTCTCGGCCTCGGCCTCGGCGGCGTTTATACCCTCTTCCAGAATGAAAACCTCTTCTCCGCCTGGCCCGGCACGCCCAGCTACCAGCCCGATCTCGGCGCGCAGCACGTGCTGAAAGGCGCAGCGATCAAGTGCGACGCCACCCCCGAGTACCTCGGCGTCGGCTACATCATCGGACCTAAAGTCTCCGGCATCATCTTTGCCGGCGGAGTCTTCTCCTGGCTGGTGCTCATGCCGCTTATCCACTTCTTCGGCACAGGCCTCGAACACCCCATCTACCCCGGCACCATCCCCATCAGCCTCATGACCCCCAGCCAGCTCTGGTCCACTTACATCCGGCCCATGGGCGCGGGAGCGGTCGCCGCCGCCGGCCTCATTACCCTGGTCAAGACCATCCCCACCATCGTCAGCGCCCTGACCAGCGGCTTCAGCAAAATGAAAAAAGGCTCCGGCCCCGCCGCCAAAGCCATCCGCACTGAAGACGACCTGCCCATGAGCTTCGTCATCGGCGGCTCAGTCGCCCTGGTCGCCATCATGTTCTTCTTCCTTCAGTTCAAGCCTGTACCCGGAACCCAGGTAGGCCCGCTGGCCAACCTGGCCGCCTCGCTGCTCATCGTCGTCTTCGGATTCCTCTTCGTGACAGTAAGCAGCAGGATTGTAGGTCTCATCGGCAGCTCTGCCTCACCCGTCAGCGGCATGACCATCGCCACACTCATGGCCACCTCGGCCATCTTCCTCGTCAAAGGCTGGACAGCCCCGGCTTACGGTGCTCTGGCGATCACCGTCGGCGGAGCCGTCTGCATCGCCGCCTCCAACTCTGGCGACACCTCCCAGGACCTCAAAACCGGCTACCTCATCGGCGCCACCCCGCGCCTGCAGCAAATCGCCCTCATGATCGGCGTCTGCGTCTCCACCCTCATCATCGGCGTCACTCTCACTGCGATCAACACCGCCTTTCAGGAGTTCCGCTCCACCCCGCAAGTGTGGGACATCAACGCCCCGCACTCCGGCGTCAACGCCCAGCCCGGTGCCAAGCTCCCTGAAAAAATCCCCGTTACCAGCCAGATTGGCTCATCCAAGGCCATTACCAACCACGCCGCCAGTGAATATGTCGTCCTGAACGCCTTAGGCTCGTCGGAACTGGCCGACGGCAAATACCTCTACTCCCCTGCCACCGGCAAGATTGAAGTCCAGTGGATTCAAGGCATCGGCAGCGAAAACGCCGCCGCCCCCCAGGCCCGCCTCATGGCTACCGTCATCAACGGCATCCTCACCCAGAAGCTCCCCTGGGGCCTCGTCCTCATGGGCGTCTTTCTCGTCATCGCCGTGGAGCTGCTCGGCATCCGAAGCCTGTCCTTCGCCGTCGGAGCCTACCTCTCCATCGGCACCACCCTGGCCATCTTCGTCGGCGGCGTCATGCGCTTCCTCGTCGATGCCGCCCTCAAAAAGGCTGGTCACACCGAGGACGAGGGAGAAATCAGCCCCGGCGCCCTCTACGCCTCTGGCCTCATCGCTGCCGGCGGCATCGTCGGCCTCATCGGCGTCGCCATCAAAGCCTACGAATCCCTCACCGGCAACCACATCCCCATCCAATTCCCTGAAATCCCCTATCTGCACTCCGACGGCACCGCCGTAATCATGTTCGCCGCCCTCGCCTTCTCGCTCTACTACTTCGCCCGCAAGCCGCTTAAGCAATCGTAGACAGTCTGGCCTACCGCAACTGCCCCAGCCGACGCGCCGCATCCTGCCCCCCGGGGCTCTGCGGCGCAATCCGCACCGCCGTCGAAAAAGCCCCCCGCGCGCCATTGCGGTCATTCCGCCCCACCAGAATCTGCCCCCAGTAGTTATAAGTCGCCGCCGCCAGCTCCGGAGGCAGCTTTCCCCGCCGCGCATCCTCCTCTGCCCGCCCCGCCAGCAGCGCAAAATCCGCCTCACACTGCGCCTTGCGGTGATAAAACCCCGGCAGATGCCAGCTCGTCGCCGCGCGAATAAACCGCGCCTCCGGCTCATCCGGAGCCGCCGCCACCGCCGCATCCAGCAACGCCAGCCCCTCACTCGCCTGCTTGTGCAGGTTCCAGATCGCCCAGTTGTGCGCTGCATCCAGCAACTGCAGACTGCCGTGGTACGCCTTCGCCACGGCATCCCCCGGATACGCCTGCTCCAGCTCCGCTAGTGCCGCATGCGCCTGCTTGTCCGCCGCCTCGTCGTTGTCGGTAATCACACGAAAATAAGCCGTCCGCGCCGCGCTCAACCGGCTTGCATAAGCCGCCGCATCTGGCCCAGCTGCTAAAGCTTCAGCCCCAGCGAACAGATATAACGACCCAGCGATCAGCAACGAGCTCGCCCTACCCAACACGATATGCCCGCGCCTTCCACGTCGCCTGCCGCCCCGCCAGCTTGCGCACCAGCGCATTCCACTGCAAGGCCAGCGTCACCAGCACGCCCACAGGATGCAGCAGCACCCCCCGCCAGCTCTGCCCGTAAAGCACCGCGCTCGCCATCCGAATCGCGTATCCGAGCAACAGGGCCATCAGCGCCAGCCGCAGAGCGTCTCCATCTCTAGCCAGCCAGGCCCACAATGCGATCGGCCCCGGCAGCACCTGGCCCAGCAGCAGCAGCACCGTAAACACCGGTATCCTTCCCGGCGAAGCCATTCCCTCCGTCGCATTTTTTGACAACCCGCGCCACACCTCGCCCGCGCTCCGGTACATCCGGCAGACCGCGTCCCGGCTCAGATCAAACACACTCGTCCTGAATCCCGCACGCCTGAAAAGCTGCGGCAGCAGCAGCCCATCATGCATTGAGGTGCGAATCGCCCCATGCCCACCGCTCGCAAAATAAGCCTCTCGCCGCACCATCATGAACTGCCCACACCCCGCCGCAAACCCCGAGAGCCCCGTCCATCGCTCCCCCGGCAACGGCAAAAATCCCAGTAGCACAAAATGAATCAGCGGCAGCAGCAGCCACTCCAGAAACGTCTCCGTCTCCTGCCGCGGAAAGCCGCTGACCATTGCCCGTTCCCTGCGCCCGGCCCGTACATCGTTGATTTCGCTCGCCATCCGGTACAGTGCCTCCGGCCCAAGCCGCACATCCGCATCCAGATAACAAAAAACATCCCGCTTCGCCAGCGAAGCCAGCACCCAGCAGGCGTGTTGCTTGCCGTTCCAACCCTCCGGCAGCGCCGGAGCCTTCTCCAGCCGCACCCGCGAATCCCGTTCCCCAATTTCCCGCACAATCTCCGCAGTCCGGTCCGTCGAGCCATCATCCAGCACAATCAGCTCATACTCCACGCCCCGCGATCCCAAAACAGATTGCACCGCCGCAGCTATCGACATCTCTTCATTCCGTGCGGGAATCAAAACGGAGATTGGCGGCAAAGGCCGCCTGTTCCATGGCCGGCCCGGCTGCCTGAAAATCCAGAGATTGATCGCAAACAGCGCTGCGGGAAGTGCCGCCGCAACCAGCGCGCCCGATGCCGCGAGCATCGGTAGTTCCATCTCGCTCAGAAGAGCAAATCCCAGCATGGTCGGCAAATTCATCGCTCGTGCAAACTTCCGTGTTCGTGGTGGTAGGGCCTACCTGTCACGGCGCAGGTTAATCGCTTCCATAGCTCGTATATGCCCCCGATGCCACTGCTCCCGTCCAGCACCGTCGCAAAGGACGCCGGGTCTCGCTCCATCGCCAGCATCGCCAGTTCATCCAGCGTAGCCGCCATCGCATACGACAGCAGATTGGTCCACGTGCGCGAGTCTTCCATCGCGCCGTCGGCGATCTCCAGAGGCTCGCCGATATTCACCAGAATCTCCGGTAGCCGCTCGTTCCAGAAGACATACTCAATCGCCACCGGCACACACGTCAGCCTTCCCATGCGCGTCATCAGCGCACCCAGGCCGGGCTTGAAGACGATCGGCCGCTGCCGCACATCCTGAAACTGGCTCTCCGGCGTTATCCACAGCGCTGCACCCGGCCGCGCCAGCACCTGGGACCCCGCCCGCAGCAGCTGCGCTGCTCCTCGTGCAGAGTTGTTGTCCACCGGAAAAAATCCCATCGGCTTGAATATCCGGTAGTGCTCCAGCGCCGTCGCATCCATAGGCGCATAGTGCTCCCGCTCTGGCAGCACCGACTGGGCTACCAGCATCGCCGTGAGCGGATCCCACCACGAAGCGTGGTTGCCAAATAGAATCAGCGGCTCGGCCTGCGGCGGAATCCGCCCCGCATTCGCCACCCGCAGCGCGTGGAAGTGCCGCCTCAGGTACCAGCGCAGATACACCGAAAACAACCCAATCGCCCGCCGCGAAGGGCTTCTCAGCACCTCCACGGTCTTGGTCGAATTCACCTTGATCTGCGCCATAACCCTGGTCTACACCGATTCAATTCAAACCGCAGTCAACTGCGCTTCCGCCTGCTCCCGGCTGCGCGCCGCAGCATCTACTCCACGATACCGCTGATCGACAGCATCTGCAGCAATCCAGCCCGACATCATGACCATCGGCATGCCCGGACCGGGATGCGCCGCACCGCCAGCCAGGAAAAGTCCATCCACATCCCGGCGCCGGTTTGCCGGCTTGAACGCTCCGGTCCACTTCCCATGGCTCGACAATCCGTAGATCGCGCCATTCAACACCTTGTAACGGTTGTGAATATCCACCGGCGTCAGCGCCCGCTCAAACACAATCCGCTCTTCAATATCCGGCATTCCCGCGGTCCGCTTCAGCTTGTCCAGAATCACCTGCCGGTACTTGGGGAACATCTCATCCCAGTTGTGCTCTGGCCGCAGGTAAGGCGTATGCACCAGCACATACAGTGCGTCCCCGCCCTCCGGCGCCGTGGCCGCTTCAGTCCGCGTCGTCGAAGCCAGGTAGCAGGTCGGGTCCGGCGCAGGCTGGCCCAGGTCATAGATGTGGTGGAACTCCTCTTCCGGGTCCCGCGAAAACACAAAGCAATGATGCGCCAGGTGCTCATACCGCTTGTTCAGCCCCAGGTAAAGCACCACACCCGAGCAGGCCGGCTCATACTCCCGCTCCTTGTTGAACTTCTCCGCCGTCGCACCGCCCAGCAGTTCGCGATACGTCCGCACCGCGTCCTCATTCGAAACCACCGCGTCAAAAGCCAGCTTTTCGCCACCGGCAAGCACCAATCCGGTGATCTTGCCACCCTGCTCCATCAGCCGCTCCACCTCGGTCGAAGTGTGGTACTTCACCCCCAGCTCCCGGCCCAGCTTCACCAGCGCCTCCGGCACCGCCCGCGTGCCGCCCATGGGATACCAGATGCCCTCCTCCGACTGCATGTGCCCAATCGCACACAAAATCGCTGGCGAAGCATCCGGCGAAGAGCCCACGTACTGCGTGTAGTGGTCCAGCATCTGCGCTACCCGGGCATCGGGGATGAAGTCGCGGATCGTGCCCCCAACCGTCTGCCCCAGCCGCATCCGCATCACGTCCTTGAGCACCGCAATCGAAAACGCGCCCTTCACATCCAGCGTGTCCATCATCGTACCGACAGACTTCCAGAAGAAGAAGCGGTTCGAAATCGCGTGCAGCTGCTCAGAAAGCTCCTGGAATTTGAGGAATCCATCGCCCATGCCCGGCTTCAGCTTGTCCAGCGTACCGGCCATGGCCTTGAGATTGTCCTCAAGGTCCAGCACCAGCCCATCCTCAAAAAAGCAGCGCCACTGCGGGTCCAGCCGCACCATGTCCAGGTAGTCTTCCAGCTTCCGGTCCGCCTCTGAAAAAATCCGGCGCAGCACCGAGGGCCGAATCAGAATCGTCGGCCCCATATCAAACCGGAACCCCTCCTCCTGCAACTGCGCAGCCTTGCCGCCCAGCCACGGATTCTTCTCAAAGACCTCAACCTCATATCCCCGAGCCGCCAGTGTAGCTGCCGCCGACAACCCACCTAATCCAGAACCAATTACCGCAATCCGCATACGATCCTCTTCTCCAAACCCTTTGTCATCCTGAACACTGTGAACAATCTGCTGTCACCTTTGCATTTGCCCTTGTTGTTGCCGTTCACACTCACACTTCACACTCACACTCGTTCCTCACCCCAGCAACCGCGCCGCCCTTACCACCCGCTTCAACCCATCCCAACGCGCGCCCAGACCCCTCGCATAGAGGGCCCGTGCCAGCGCGGAAAAAAACTCCACATGCGCCTCACCCGTCGGCTCATATGCCCGCTTTGAAGACCCGCGCTGCACCTGAATCGTCCGCGGCGTCGTCATCGCCAGCAATCCTTCCGCTCCCCGCGTCACGCCAAAACCGCTCCGCCCACGCCCGCCAAAAGCAATCCTCGGATCAGCCGTCGGCGCCACAATATCGTTGATGAGCACGTTGCCCACCCGCAACCGGCTGGCCAGCGTCCGGGCCTCGTCCTCCGGGCCAAAAATCGAGGCCGTCAGCGCGTAGGGGCAAACCGCTTGCACGGCCAGGGCTTCCTCCCTATCCTTGACACGCATCACGCTCAGCACCGGCGCAAACACATCCGACTGCATTGACTTCATCGCCGGCGTCGCGCCCGTAATCAGGGTCGCACCCGATTCACTGCTCCGCATGACGGCCGCACCCTGGGTGCGCGCATCCTCCGCCAGTTCACCTAAAAGAGCAACGGTCTTCGGCGGCAGCGAAACAGCCGCAAGCTGCCCCAATTCCGCAGCAAGCCGCGCCTCAAAACCGTCCGCATCCGCCATGCCCACCAGAAACATTCGCCTCGGCGCCATGCACGTAAACGACCCATTGAATCGCAATCCAAATCCCAGCGCCTGCGCCAGCCGCCCCAGATCCGCCCCCGGCAGCACAAACACCGCGTCGCAGCCTGAAAGCTCCATCGTCGCCGGCGTCAGCGTCTCAGCAAGTTGCCGCAACACCGCCTTGCCCGTCTCCGCCGACCCGGTCAGCACGACATGGTCAACGCCCGACGCGAGCGCCCGCGTCCCCGCCTCAACTGAAGAATCCAGCACCGTCAGCAGCTCCGCATCCAGTCCACAAGCCATCAGCAAGGCGCGCAGCGCCCGCGCAGGCCCCTCTGTTCCCGGAGCCGGCTTCCACAACACAGCATTCCCCGCCACCAGCGCCTGCAAAGTCTGTACACCTGCCAGCAGCAGAGGATAATTCGCCGCCGCCAGCACCAGAACCACTCCCCACGGTGCGCGCTCTACCTCAGTCTGCAATCCCGCCAGCCAAATCGGCCTGCCCGCGCTGCCCAGCCTCCGTGTCGCCAGAATCCGCCCCGCCTCGCGCTCCAGAAAGCGGCAAGCCTCAATCAGTGGCAGCACTTCGGCCACCAGCGTATCTGCCACCGTCCGGCTCAGCGCGCCGGGCAAGTTCGTCGGCACTGTCTCCGCCAGCTCCCGCGCCCCCAGGGCAATGCGCTCGCCCAGCTTGCCCACGAGCGCCTTCCGCACATCCAGCGAAGTTGCAGCCCAGCGCCGCTGCGCCAGCACAACTCCATCCAGATATCCGTCAAGATACTCGGCACTCATGGCTTGCTCTACCTGTAGCATCTAATTCTCGCGCTCTAGGAGGGATTCGGCATCAAGTTGAACTGGCAAACGCCTCCAGACCGGCATTTGCCTTTCACACTTCACACTTCACACTATTCGTTTACCGAACCGCTTCATACACCGCAGCATTTTCCATGCGCGGCGCAGGATTCCACTTCGGCTCCAGTTCCAGGTCCTTCAACAGCAGCCGCGACGTAATCCGCGCCGACTCAAAGATCACCGGCAATCCGCTGCCCGGATGCGTGCCACCGCCAACCAGGTACACGCCCTCCAGATCCTCAAAGCGATTATGCGGCCGCAGATGCAGCATCTGCCGCAACGTATGCGCCATGCTGAATGTCGCCCCCAGGTGCAGCCCAAACTCGGAATTCCACGTCTTCGGCGTCAGCCGCTTCTCCACCCGGATCCGCCGCTCCACATCCGTGATTCCGATTTTTTCCATCTGCCGCAGCGCCAGCTTCCTGAAGCCAGCCTCCTGCTCTGCCCAGTTCACATTCCCTGACTCATGCGTCACCGGCACCAGCACATACAGCGTGCTCATCCCCTTGGGAGCAAGCGTCTCATCCGTCACGCACGCGTTCTGTACATAGAAGCTCGGGTCGTTGCTCGTCAGCCGGTGATCCTGCTCAATGTCGCATAGGTTCTGCTGGTAATCCTTCGAGAGATAGATCGTATGGTGCGCCAGATCGTTAAAGCGGCCTTCAATGCCCAGGTACATCATGAAGGTTGAGCAGGAAAACTGCTTCTTCTCAATCCGCTCATTGGTCCATCGCTTGCGCAGATGGTTTGGCACCAGCCGCTGCATCGCCTGCGCAAAGTCCGCATTCACCACCACCGCATCGGCCTTGATCGTCTCTTCAGCAGTCCGAACGCCTACTGCCCGGCGGCCCTCAAACAGCATCTCTTCCACCGCTGTATTGCGCAGAATCTTGACGCCCATGCCCTCGGCAATCCGCGCCATCGCCTGCGTGACCGCGCCGCAGCCCCCGACGGGATGGAATACCCCATGCTCGTACTCCAGAAACGAAAGAATGCTGAATAGACTCGGGCACGAAAACGGGCTCATTCCCAGGTACTTCGACTGAAAACTAAAGCCCAGTCGAATCCGCTCATCCTTGAAATACTTCCGCAGGTCCGAATCCAGCGACCGCCACGGCCGCACCAGCGGCAGCATCTTGAGCATCTCAGGGCTCACCAGGTCGCGCCAGTTCTCAAACGGCGATTGCAAAATCGGCGCAAACCGCTCCAGCTTTTCCCGGTTATCGCGAAAATACGCCTCCAGCCGCCCCGCATCTGCCGGGCTGATCGCGGCAATCTGCGCCTTCATCCGCTCCACGTCAGGCGTCGCGTCCACCTGCCCGCCCGTCCCATACACCAGCCGGTACTGCGGGTCCAGCCGGTACATCGGCACTTCCTTTTCCAGCGAATGCCCCGTCGCCGCAAAAATCTCCCGAAGCACTTGTGGATACAGAAAGAACGTCGGCCCAACATCAAACTTGAAGCCGTCCTGCTCCATTGTCGAAGTGCGGCCACCGACCGTGCCGCGCTTTTCAACAACCGTCACGTCCAGGCCAGCCTTGGCCAGCAACATGGCTGACGCCAGACCTCCCGGCCCGGCACCCACAACAACGATACGATCCGCTGGATGTTTTGTACTCATGATGAATGAAGTCTCACACTGGGTCGCGATGATTCCTGCAATTGCACGCAACTCTAACAAATGCAAACAGAATACGCCCTTCTTTCAGTCTAAACACGCCACAAGTGCTCCTCCCACTCTCCCCGGGATTGAGTTTGGTGGCAGGGTCGCGTCCACCCCCAATTTTTGATGCTGTGCGATTCACTCCCGCTTCTGTCCAATTTTGTGCGAAAAATCCCTTTTCACCCAAGCAAGCCGTATCGCGGCTCAGTCCAATCACGAGACAACTCCCGAGCGCGCTCTGAGCACCCACTTGATCTGGTTCAATCGACTAGGGCTGTGCCACCCCCAGCTCGTCCTTGTAAATCTTGCCGCCCTTCATCACAAAGCTCACATGCTCCAACACTTCCACGCTTTCCAGAGGATTGGCCGTGACCGCAATCACATCGGCAAACTTGCCCGCCTCCAGCGTACCCACGCTGCTCGCCCGGTCAATCAAATCTGCCGCGCTCGACGTCGCCGCCCGAATCGCCCCCGCCGGCGTCATCCCAAACTTCACCATGTAGTGAAACTGCTTCGCATTATCCCCATGCGGATACACCCCCGCATCCGTCCCAAACGCAATCTTCACCCCAGCCGCCACGGCCTTGGCAAAGTTCTCCCGCTGCAACTTGCCAACCCCGCGCTCCTTCTCGATCATCTCCTTCGGCAGGCCAAAATCTCCCGCCTTCCCCAGGATGTAGTCATCGTTATAGATATCCGCCACCAGGTACGTTCCGTGCTGCTTCATCAATTCAATGCCCTCGGCGTCAATCAGGCTGCCGTGCTCAATCGAATCGATCCCCGCCCGCACCGCATCCTTGATGCCCTCCGTCCCATGCGCATGCGCGGCAATCTTCCGCCCCGCCCGGTGGGCCTCATCCGCCGCTACCTTCAGCTCCTCATACGTAAACTGCTCCGCCCCCGGCTTGTCCCCCGCCGAGAGCACCCCGCCCGTCGCCAGAATCTTGATCACGTCCACGCCGTACTTGATCTGTGCCCGCACCACCTTGCGCACCTCATCCGGCCCGTCCGCAATCCCATAATCCTTCTCTGCCGGGTACAGCATGTTCTGCACATTCGGCGCAAAGCCGTTCATGTCCCCATGCCCGCCCGTAATCGAAATCCCCGGCCCACTCGCCACCACCCGCGGCCCAGGAAATTCCCCCGCATCGATCGCCTTCCGCAGATCCACCGCAAAAAACGGCGACGAACCCACATCCCGCACCGTCGTAAACCCCGCCTGCAGCGTCTTGTTCGCGTTCACCACGCCATTGAATCCGCCATTGAACGCACTCAACCGCACCTCATTGATCGGGTCGTAACGGTCCGCCCGCGCCTGCAAATGCGTGTGGCAGTCAATCAACCCCGGCAGCACCCACGCCTTCGAGAGATCCACCACCTTCGCCCCGGCCGGAATCGACACCTCACCCGCCGCTGCTACCCGCGTAATCCTCTCCCCCTCCACCACCAGCACCACATTGTCCCGCAGCTTGTCTGAAGTTGCGTCAAAAAGATGCCCCGCCTTCACATACACCGTCGCGGGAGGCGCAGGGACCGCAGTCTGCCCCCAGACTGCCGTACCCATTACAAACATCAATCCACTCACCAATACCGAAGCAATGCGCACTCTACACCTCATCAAATGAAATTCGTCCCACGATGCTAACACCTGACCGACTCGCCGGGCTCAGGCCATGTGCAATTGCCAAAAGACAGGGCCAGCCCTCATCGGACTGACCCTGCCTGCTACAAGCCGGAAAGCGCATCACCACCGGCCCCATCATTTGTTCCAGGTTTTGAACTATGCTCAGATCGTCACGTTCAACGTATACTTCGTCACTGTTCCCGTCACCGCAATCGGCAAGTTATGCGCGAAGAAACTGGTTGATGTGCGATTTGCCAGGACCGTCTTCCCAGAGATATCCGCTACCGACAGGTCGTAGGCCCCAAGATACAGATTTGTCACCCCCGTACCAGCCGGTTGCAGGTTCCAGGAGTAGGGAATCGAAACCGTGCAGGTTGCCGTCGTGCCACTCACCGTGCTCGATCCCGCTGCCAGTTCAGTCCACCGATTCGTCGTACCATTCGTAACGTTCTGCGTAATGGCTTCGACGATACCCAGACACGAAATGATCGATCCAGTTGGGTAAGTGCTGCTCAGTTTGATGTTGAATGTCAGCGCCAATGTGCCCGTCGTCGGAGCCACTGCCGCATTCGCCAGCGCCTCATTGTCTCCATCGGGCGCCGATTGGGCTGCCGATGAAGCCGAGCCTGCGAACGCAAGCCCCAGTGCCAGCGCGCCAACCGCTGCAAGAGTGAAGATGCGCATCATGCCTTCCTTTCGCCGGATTTGCCCGGCTCTAAACCCCGGATGCTCTGCCAGCGTCATGCCTGCTACAGGGTGACGTTGACCGTGTACTTGGTGATTGCACCCGTCGCCGGAAGCGTCTTGGTGTTCACAAAGATGCTCGATGAAGAACGATTATCCACCACCGGGATGATCGACTGGGTCGAGTTCGCGGGCAGAATGCTCACCGTGTATGTCCCCAAAAGCGTATCCAATACCGAGGTCGAGGAAGGCGAAACCGCCCACGAGTAAGGCGTGATGACCGTGCAAGTGGCCGTAGTACCAGTTACTTTCGCCGGGACGTAAGACGTCTCGTCATAGGTCAGCGCGCTGGCAGTCGCAATCGTCGTCGAAGTAAGTGCCAGGTCAGTCGAGCAGCCGACACTGCCACCCGTCGGCACCGCCGTCTTGAGCGTGATCGTAAAGGTCACCTGAATCGAGCCCGAAATCGGTACAACCGTCGCATCCGGCGAGATCTTCGTCAGCGGGTGAAACTCACCCGTAACCGCATCCTGATAGCCAAAAACCTTCTTGTGCGGCTGCGGCATGGCAGCCTGCCCTGAAGCGGAAATTGACCCGGCCAACGCAAGGCCAAGTGAGAGTGCCCCAACAGTCGCAATTGAGAAAATGCGCATAGTTCTTTCCTTTCGCCGGAATACTCCGGACGTTGCAATTTGGTCGTGGTTTCGAAAAAAGACTAGGCAGTCCGAAACACGGAAAAGCCAGGGAAGCTGTGAGATACCGGCCATGAAGCGCAGACCAGCACTCTAGTGAATCTACTATTGAAGACCGCGCAAAATCACCTGAATTCCTGTCGCAATTAAGAAAATCACGAGGAAAACTCTACACCCACGTAACTAGCTTGCATGGTCCGCCGTCCACTCCCGCTGCTTAAGCTTCCAGGCGCGCAAAACTCTCCCGCGCCAGCTTCACCAGCGCCTGCGTCAAGATCGGCGAGTTATTGAGTGACTCAGGCCGCTCCAGCCGCATTCCCAGGTTCGCCGCATGTTCCTTGAACGCAATATCGATGTCATACAAAATTTCCACGTGGTCGCACAGAAATCCGATTGGCTGCAAGATAACTGCTTTCTCCCCCGCCTCAGCCAGTGCGTCCAGCGTCACCTCGACACCCGGCCCAATCCACGGCCCGCCGCTCGCCCCCTGGCTCTGGAAAGCGAAATACCACGACGGAATCTCAGGCACCAGATCCGCCACCGCCTGCGCCGTAAACTTCGCCTCCACCGGGTAAGGGTCCGGCCAATCCGTGTCGCCCGGTCTGCCCAGTTGCGCATTCGTCGGCCACAAAATCGGCTGCCCCAGATTTGCCGACGGCGTCTGAATTGTCCGGCAGGGCACAGAATGCGCCGTAAACAACACCGGCGCAGCCTTGCCCGTCTCTGCAATCAGCTGCCCCTGCGTCACCCGCAACCGGTCCGCAAAGGCCTCCGCCAGCAGCGGCTCATGCGCCCAGCCTTCAATGAAGTCCACCTTCATCCCCGACGCCTCCGCCAGCGCTGCCCGCCTGTACAACCCCACCGACGTCCGCGAATTCTGCGGAGCCAGGCAGATCGCCGCCACCTCGTCCACCCCATTGGCCCGCATCTGCCGCACTACGTCCGCAATGTATGGCCGCCAGTTGCGCATGCCTACATACACCGGCTCACCCAAAGCAGCCGCCAGCAGCTCCGCCTGCACCATCGTCAGGTCAGTCAGCGGCGAGTGGCCCTTCGGCTCACCAATCAGCGAGTACCGATGCTGAATCTCCTCCACCACATGTTGCGGCATCGGCCTGCCGCTCACCACATTCTTCAGATACTCAGGAATCTCATCAACCGTGTTCGGCGTCCCATGCGCCAACAGCAAAACCGCCCGCTTACCCATGAACTGCCTCCATACAGGTTTGACTCAATCTCGATTTCAGGAAGGGTACGGGCTTCAGCCCGTACATCATTCCAACAGATGGGAATGGGCTTCAGCCCCTGAGGGACTCTCCCTCAGCCAACTCCGCTTACCCTCGCGGAATCTCCCCACCGCCCACCACCGGCAGCTTCTGCGCATACAACGGCGAAAATGCCTTCACCATCTTCACCACCGCCTGCACGTTCTCCACCGGAGTCCCCGGCACAATTCCATGCCCCAGGTTGAAGATGTGCCCAGCCCGCCCAGCCGCCTGCGCCAGCACCTGCTTGACCCGCGTTTCGAGAATCGGCTCCGGCGCAAACAGCGTAATCGGGTCCAGATTTCCCTGCACAGCGCAACTGTACCCCAGCGACTTCCACCCCTCGTCCAGCGGTGTCCGCCAATCCAGCCCCACCACATCGGCGCCCGTCTCACGCATCGCCGGCAGCAAACTCGCCGTATCCACGCCAAAATAGATCACCGGCACGCCCAGCTCCTGCACCGCCCGTACCAGCCGCGTCGTCACCGGCAGGCAGTAGTCGCGGTAGTCCTCCACCGAGAGCGAACCCACCCAGCTATCAAATATCTGGATTACGTCCGCGCCCGCATCCACCTGCTGCTTGCAGTACGCCACCAGCACCGTCACCAGCTTGTCCAGCAACTTCTGCCAAGCCGCCGGCTCTGAATACATCATCTGCTTGGTAAAGATGTAGTTCCGCGAACTCCCGCCCTCAATCATGTAGCTCGCCAGCGTAAACGGAGCGCCGCAAAACCCGATCATCCCCATTTGGTCGCCAAAGTGCCCGGCGACTTTCTCAATCGCCTTCGCAACGTACTCCAGCTCCCCGGCCCGGTCCGTCCGCAGCCGGTCAATCTGCTCCACCGTCCGCAGCGGGTGGTGCACCATCGGCCCCTCGCCCGCCACAAACTCAAAGTCCAGCCCCATCGGCTCCAGCGGCAGCAGCAGATCGGCAAAGATGATCGCCGCGTCCACGCCCAGCTTTTCGGCGGCGGTAATCGTCACCTCGGCGGCAATCTCCGGTCGCTTGCAGATTTCCACCAGCGTGTGATGCTTCCGCACCTCGCGATACTCCGCCATATACCGCCCGGCCTGTCGCAAAAACCACACCGGAGGCCGGTCCACAGGCCGCTTCAAGCAAGCCCGCACAAACCGCGTTCCACCACTCATGCCCACAGCCCCAATCGGCTCCGGCAATATGCCATCATTCCCAATCAATGAACTCATATGCAACGATTCTAGCGGCTCCCCACCCCCAAACACCCGTGAGCCACGTCACCGCTTTCATTTCACACAGCCAGCCGTGCCTCGCCCATCTCTTTGCCCTTGCTTTTCTGTCCGTCATTGCCGAAGAGAATCTGCCGTTGCCCTTGTTTTCTGGTTACCATTCCCGACGAGAACCTGCTTGAGCCGTTGCCCTTCTTGCTGTCATTCCCGACTGGAATCTGCTGTTGCTTTTTGGCTGTCATTCCCGACGGGAATCTGCTGTTGCTGTTGCTTTTTGGCTGTCATTCTCAAAGGGAATCTGCTGTCCGGAAGCCTTCAGCGCCAAAGGCGCACACCATACCAGCCCAGGGCATCGCCCTGGGTCACGTCGCCCCATTCCAAACCAAGGGCTGAAAGCCCGATCTATCCCTCTCCGGCGCAAACCAATCAAACACCCATCAGCCACGTCACCGGCATACCCGCCAGCTTTCATCGCGGCCCATCCGTGCCATCGTGAATATCTCAGTATGAACTGGGAAATGAATGTAAGATGGCTCTTTTACGAGGTGGGGCATAGCGACAAAGAGTGAACCTATACCCTTAGAATCCGAGCGATTGCTCTTCGGCCATCCCAAAGGGCTTTTCTTCCTCGCCTTTACAGAAGCCTGGGAGCGCTTTTCCTTCTACGGCATGACGGCGCTGCTCGTTCTCTACATGGTCAACCATTTGTTGCTGCCTGGGCATGTCGAGAACATTGCCGGTTTTGCCGCCTTCCGCCGCGCCCTCGAGTCCCTCACGGGCCAGTTCTCGCCCGTCGCGCTCTCTTCGTTGATCTTCGGGCTCTACTCGGGCTTCGTCTACTTCACGCCGGTGTTCGGCGGCCTCATTGCTGACCGCTGGATAGGACAGCGCATCGCGGTCGTCATAGGCGCACTGTCGATGAGCGCCGGCCACATCGCAATGGCTTTCGAACGGACGTTCCTGCTGGCCTTGTTGCTGCTCGTGATCGGCTCGGGCTTCCTGAAGGGCAATATTTCTACCCAGGTTGGCGCCTTGTATCAGGACGATTCCAAGCGAACCGCCGGTTTTGCCATCTTCAGCGCGAGTATCAATTTTGGCGCCGTCTTCGGGCCGTTGGTGTGCGGTTTTCTAGCTCGGTATTACGGTTGGGACTATGGCTTTGGCGTGGCCGCGATCCTGATGCTCGCCGGACTTGCCACCTACCTCTGCGGTTATCGATATCTGCCTGCAAGAGTTGGTCGGCGCAGCCCAACCAGCGAACGCCTCACCCGCGCCGACTGGCGCGTTATCGGTGCGCTCATCGCCGTCGTCCTGATCGCTGTTTTCCAGTCCATCAGCTACTACCAGCTTTACAACGTGTTTAAGATCTGGATTCAGGAATACGTCGATCTCAGGGTTGGTGGCTTTGATATCCCAGTGCCCTGGTTTCAGTCGATTGACGCGCTGGTGGCCATTCTCGCTGTACCAGTGCTTTTCTGGTTGTGGCGACTGCAGGCTTCGCGGCGCGGCGAACCCGGAGAGATCGCCAAAATCGGCATCGGCGCATGGATCGCGGCTGCCAGCCATCTGATGCTGGCAGCCGTCATCGTTTCCACTCACGGCGCACGCATTCATCCAATTTGGCCGGCACTTTGCGCCACAGGGATGGGAGTGGCCTTCCTGTACTACTGGCCCACCTTGCTGGCGCTGGTCTCCCGGGCTGCTCCAGCCCGCGTCAACGCAACCATGATGGGCATCGCCTTCCTGTCTTTGTTTCTGGCAAACAACATCCTGGGTTGGATTGGAGGGTTCTACGAGAGAATGGGCCCTGCCTCGTTCTGGCTGCTCCATGCAGCCATCGCCTCAGTGGGCGGCTTCCTGGTCTTGATCTTCGGACGCAGGCTCGCCCGGGTGCTTGACACAAGTGCGCCCCAGCCTATGCGCCCATCGGCGATGACGCTTGAGGTCGAGAGTTGATCGCAAGCGCCAGTTCTGCAGCACTCATATCTCTCGCGGCGTAACCGATAGATTAGCCCACACAGGATTCCCGCCGTGGCGAGTCGGCGTAGGCGAACTAGTAGTGTTCCCACACGATCCGCCAGCTTTCGTCAGGGCGCGAAGAGATCAGGACAAGCTGCTTGCCCGAAAACGTGTAGATGCGCGTAAGGTCCGTACCAATGAGCGAGCGCACCAGAGCACCCTGGACGTGATGCGTAACCGAGTGCGCGGCTTCGTTCACGTCGTAGGTGCCAAAGTAGCTTTCGTACCCATTGGCGCTGTATTTCACAGGTCCACCATCGCGCGAGGCGCTCGGGTTCTTGTCCGATAACTTGTCCATGATCTGCACAGACATGTGGCCATCGCTCGTGTAGGTGAGAATGCCGGTCTGATCCTGCTTTGTCAGCTTCCCGTTCACCATTTCTTCATTTGAAACCAGCTGCCACGCGCCAATCAGTTGCTGGCGCACAGAACCCTCGGCCAGGCCCGATGGGATTGATCGGTTACTTGCCAGGATGAGCAAGCCAAATGCTACCAGCACTGCAACGCGCGTTACTCGCATCTGACCACCACCTGATTTCAAGTCAACCTCGATTCGCACTTCTCAGCTTTGCTATGGCAGCGCAATTCTCTCACAATGCAAAGCAGTCGAATCGCTTTCCTGACGGCACAATCCACGCCTGCATCCCGACGATTCCGGGTGCCGCGAATACCCCTCGGCAGTTGCCCCAGGTCTCGCCTCCAAGACCTGGTCCGAACCCACCCGCAGCACGAACCCGCCCGCCCCACCTTCGCCACGCCTCTGCGGTGGCGGCAGAGGTCGAATACTTTGGACCTAAAGGCATTTATCGCTCTTTGCTTTTGACGGCCCACAGCACTCGCTCCAACCCAACCACCTCAATCGCATCCCTAGCCCCCTCCAAAGCAAATCTTTACGTCCCCAGATTCACCACAAACACCTCGACTCCCTTAAGTATGGAACCCCACCCATACTTCCACCGTACTCCAGTAGATGCTCCGAACTCCCGGCCTAAATTCCGTGATCCACTTCACGTTTGCCTCTGCCGCCCTGCTATGCGCGGTGCTTCCTCACTCCGGAGCCGCGCAGGACATCCCCGTCTTCAAATCCGAAACCCGCCTCATCGACTCCACCATCAGCGTCCATGACCCCAGCGGCGGCCTTGTCCTCGACCTGACCAAAGACGACTTCGCCATCCTCGAAGACGGCATCCCGCAATCCATCCGCTACTTCTCACGCGCCGAAGATCTCCCGCTCAGCATCGGGCTCATCGTTGACGTCAGCGGCAGCCAGGAAAAATTCCCCAAAGAACACGAACGCGACATCGCCGACTTCCTCCACCAGACCCTTGAGCCCAGGGACAGCGCTTTCGCCCTCTGCTTCGGCAACCATCTCCGCCTGGTTTCAGATTGGAGCAGCGATCAGCCAGCCATCCTCGCCGCCCTGCGCAGCTTCGACAAAGGTCAGCGCGACTTCCCCCAGATCGGTCCAAAAGAAGGGCGCGACCTCGGCACAGCCCTCAACGATGCGGTCTACTTCGCCACAACTGAGAAAATGACCGGTATTCAGCACCGCCGCAAGGTACTCGTTGTCTTCAGCGACGGCCAGGAAAACTCCAGCGAGCACGACCTCATCGACACCATCGAAGCCGCCCAGAACAACGACGTCCTCGTGTACGCCATCCGCTACACCGAACTGGACCACGGCAAAATGAACGCCCGCGACCGCTACGGCATGCGCGAACTCGATCACCTCACTGCACAGACCGGCGGCAAGTCCTACGACTCGCACGCCATGAAAGTCAACCAGGCCTTCACAGAAATCTCCGGCGAACTGCGCTCACTCTATGCAGTCGGCTATCACTCCACCAACCTGACCAACGACGGCGAATTCCGAAAGGTTGTCATCCAGACACATCGAAAAGGCATCGTTCTCCGAGCTCGTGCCGGCTACTACGCCCGGTAAGGCTGGCATATACCCATCTCCTTTTCGTGGAGGGCTAGTCCTCCACCTCAATTACCGCCCCCGCCCGCGAAGCATATTCCGCCCACGACCCGTCATACAGCCGCACATCGCTCGCCCCGGCCAGCTCCAGCCCCAGCGAAACCACCGCAGCCGTCACCCCTGACCCGCACGAAGTCACAAGCGGCTTCTCCATATCCACGCCCTTCGCCGCAAAATATGCCCGCAGCTCCTCCGGCGACTTCATCCGGCCATCCGCCGCCAGCTCCACAAACGGCACGCTCGTCGCCCCCGGCATATGCCCCGACCGCAAACCCGCCCGCGGCTCCGGCAGCGTCCCGGCAAACCGCCCAGCCGACCGCGCATCCAATATCTGCTCGTGACCGGCAATCGCCCGCTCAATCCCCGCAAAGTCCTCGACCGCGCCAGCCTTCAGCCGCGCCGCAAACGGCACCCGCGCCCGCCGCACCGCCCCCGACTCCGTCGGCAAACCGGCAGCCACCCACGCCTGCAACCCGCCATCCAGCAGATACACGCGCTCCACCCCAAACGTCCGCAGCATCCACCATGCCCTCGGTGCCGAATACACCCCCGCCTGCTCATACACCACAATCGTCATCTGGTCGCCCACCCCCAGCGCCGCCATACCCTCCGCAAAGTCCTCCGCCGTCGGCAGCGAATGCGGCAGCCCCGTCGAGTGGTCAGAAAACTCCTCGATATCAAAGAAAACCGCCCCCGGGATATGCCGCTCCAGATAGCAGGCACGGCAATCCACCGGAGGCGTCACACCTACCGGGGGCATCGTCGCATCCACCACTACAACGGTTGCATCGTCAAGTTGCTGCGCCAGCCAGTCTGCTGAAACAAGAGGTGTGCTCATTCGTTCATCTCCAAAATCTCTGCTTTCCATCTTCCCACGCCACCCCTGGTCATGCCGCCCTCTTCTCTCTCAACCCGGCACGGCGAATGCGATCAACATCAGCAATGTAATTAACATCCGGATGTCGCTCCCCGGAACTTTTCCATCCGCTGCAGCGCAACATCCATAACAATTGGGTGGCGACGTCCCTCGTTGGTATTGCCTACCCGTAACACAATCAAGACAGTCAATTGTGTTATTGACATACCGCCTGACTTGGCATGAACCTTGATAGACAAGGTGCTCGTTGTACCCCGAAAAACTGGACATTCCATTGGTTCCAGTTAGAATGACTCAAGATTTTTCACTCACAAGCTTTCGAGAAGAGAACACTGTGAACCTGACACCTCTCAAAAGTAGAGTCCTTCGCTCCATAACACGCTCCAAAGCTCACTTGCGCGATGTCAGCGAAAAGAGCTGGAATCTCCACGACGCAGAAACCTATACATCTCCCCGTGCCATCTTTCTCGACGGAGACACCGACAAAATAACGGCTTTCATACCCGATACAACTCCAGAACTCGAGAAAGAGCGAATGCTGGGCGGTGTTCGCGAACATGCCGCAACAATCGTCCATCAAGTCACGCATGTCGAATACGTTAATGGCTCCCTCTACAAGAATTCCGTGCGCCACCGCCTCCTGCCCGGTCCGGAAAAGCTCATCGGTAGAGGCACTCCCGAACACATCGCCCAGGGTGCAATGGCCTGCAGCCTCTACGGGTCCACCTTCTTCGCCCACTGGATTGGCGACGACATGACCGCCGCTCTGGCCCTTGAGGGCATGGGTACCCCGGTCACGCCGCGCCGCAAGCCCTACCACCACGAACCCGGCTACACCAAAATCCTCGGGATCAAGCGGCACGAGATCACCCGCGCTCATTTCGACAAATTCGTCTGGCTAGACGATTTCGGGCAAAACAGCTTCAAACGCAAGCGTTACGCCACCATCATGCACCGCCTGCGCGCCGCCGCACCCGGCACCACCAACGAGCGCGTTTTTATCCGCCGCGGCAGCAGCGGAGCAGCGCGCTCCCTCATCAACGCTGCCGAAGTCGAGGCATGCCTCGTCTCCCAGGGATTTGCAATCGTCGAACCCGAGCACCTGACGGCCGAGGAAATCGTCCGGCAAACCTCAGGCGCAAGCATCGTCATGGGCGTCGAAGGCAGCCAAATGGTTCATGGCATGTTCAACATGTCGCCCACCGGCACTGTCTGCATCCTGCAACCGCCCTTCCGCTTCACCAATCTTCACAAAGACTTCACCGATTGCATGGGCATGCCGTACGGATTCCTCACCGGCGTTGCCGCCGAAGGCGGATTCACGATCAGCATCGAGGAACTCAAACGATTCCTTCAAAAAGTGGAAGCCGCCGCTTGAACTCACCGAGTCCGGAACTGTAAGAATTCCGTAGGCATCGGATAACCCGATCGTCCCCCATACCCCTTCGCTCCATTCCCCAAGCCTGAACGCGGCAAAGCCCCGGCTGCACGATGTGGCCAGGGCTCTTGCCAAAAAACATACCTCTTCCGCCGCAGACTACCTCAAAAGCTAATCGGTCATCCGCATTTCGGGGCGCTCGTGCTCCAGAATCGCACTTGAAACCCGGCCACTCGTCTTGGGTGCATGGCTCTGCCGAGTCTTCTGCTGTTGATGTTGTTGATGTTGTTGACCATGATCTTTCTGGTCCTGCTTGCTGACGCGAACTTTCGAATTTTTCATAGGTGGTACTCCTTCCGAAAAAGAATATACTCCACACAAATCACAAACGTCTACCGCAATAGACGTAAAGAATCAATAAGTATTTGAAAATAATTCCTTATACGAAGCATTATTTACCCTCTATACCTCTCAACTGCGCGCAGAAAACGCAGTCTCCCCTCTCTCCGTGTCCGCCGGGAACACTCGGTACTCAAGGCTCATCCGATTGCGGCTCATCTCCGGCCGCTCGTGGGTCCGGTGCAGCACGCTGTTCAAGAAGATCAATCCGTCGCCCAACTCCAGCTCTGGCACCCAAAACTGCCTCGCAGAAAAGCGCTGGCGCAGCGCCGCATCTTCAAGTTCGGTGAAATGCAAAAGCCCCGGCTGGCGGCCGAGGATGAATTCCAAACCCGGGCTGTCGACGCCGCAGGCCGCAAGCGGAATCCAGCAGGTCACTAGCTCGGTCATGGCAACATTCGCTACCGGTTCCAGCGGAAACCGCACCCCCAGCGCGCCATCCTGATGCCAGTTTTGTCGCCGGCTACCGGTCCCCGCCGTATGGCATGGCGCAAACTTCTTCCGCACCCACGATTGCTCTGGATTGCATTGCCACCCGCCACCCAGCGCTTCGGTGAACAGATCGCCCAGCCCCGGCAACTTCACAGGCGCAAGCAGGTCGTCCAGGCTTCCTAAGCCAAAATCCGTCAGCGCCCTGAGAAGAACGGAGTGAGAATAAACGTTGAACCTGTATCCCTCGGGAAGCGCAGCCCCAGCCGCAACTGCCTCAAAGCACCGGTCCGCAGCGGCATGCAGCGAAGCAAGGGCCTCCACAGGGAAGTATCCACGCAAAAGCGCGATGCCGGTCTCCCGCAATTGCGCCGCCGCATGCCCAGTCGCCATGCCGAACCTCCTGAACAGAACGGTCCGAAGGTCCTGGTTACCGTGCCCCGTAGTTCGTATCCATCCACTTCAGATACTCGCCCGACGTCACTTCCTGCACCCATGCCTGGTTGTCCAGATACCAGCGCACCGTCTTGCGCAGGCCCGTCGCAAACGTCTCTTTCGGCTTCCAGCCCAGCTCCCGCTCCGCCTTCGTCGCATTAATGGCATAGCGCCTGTCATGACCCGGCCGGTCGGTCACATACGTCAGCAGCTGCGCATGCGGCCGGTGCGGCGAATCCGGCAAAAACTCGTCCAGCAGCGCGCACAGCATTTGCACCGTGTCCAGATTCGCCTGCTCGTTCCAGCCGCCAATATTGTAGGTCTGCCCCGGAACACCCTTTTCCAGTGCCACCCGCAGCGCCGCCGCATGGTCGCCCACATACAGCCAGTCACGCACCTGCATTCCGTCGCCATAGATCGGCAGCGGCTTGCCGTGCAGCGCCCGGTCCAGCACCAGTGGCAACAGCTTCTCAGGGAACTGCAACGGCCCATAGTTATTCGAGCAGTTCGTCACAATCGCTGGAAACCCATAGCTCTTGCCCCACGCCCGTACCAGCAGATCACTCGAAGCCTTCGATGCCGCATAGGGCGAATTCGGCTTGAACGCAAAATGCTCCTCAAACGGAGCGTCGCCCGGCTTCAGCGAGCCAAATACCTCGTCCGTCGAAACATGCAGAAAACGGAACCTGGCCCGGTCCTCGGCATCCAGTTTGTCCAGATAGGCACGCGCCGCTTCAAGCAACACAAACGTGCCATTGATGTTGGTCGCCAAAAAGTCGCCCGGCCCCACCAGCGAACGGTCCACGTGGCTCTCGGCAGCCAGGTGCACAATCGCGCGCGGAGAGAACTCCGCCAGCAGCTTGTCCACCAGTGCCCGGTCCTGAATGTCGCCGCGCACAAAGTGGTAGCCAGGGTTGTCGGCAATCGGCTGCAGATTGCGCAGGTTTCCTGCGTAGGTGAGCTTGTCAAGGTTGACCAGCGGCGTACCGACCTCAGCAAACCAGTCGAGCACAAAGTGCGACCCGATAAATCCGGCGCCGCCCGTCACGAGAATGGGGGATTCGTTCGTAAGCATCGACCCCAGTGTAATGCCCTAAGCCGTCAGAGGCGATACCCGTTTTGGGTAACTGCCTGACTCCATCCGCAGCTTTGCCTTTTGCTGTCATTCCCCGAAACATCCGTCCCGCCCCCGGCTGAGGCCTTGCTTTTCACACTCACACTCCACACTCACACTAGCTCCAAACAAAAAAGGGCCCCCGACCGTGTCGGGGGCCAAGTTGCCTTGGTTCTCTCGTGTTGCGAGAGCTTGGTTGGCGGCCTACAGCCGGGGGGCCGGTCGGCGCGGGAATAGCCTCGGGGGAGTGGCTGCGACTTTACGGCCGCTCCGCACCAGACTGGGATGGGGATAACCGGGGGGTGCTCCCATCCTGTGCCGCCAAACTGTTTTCCATCAACCGTAGTTCTACGTAGCTGGTCCGAACCGGCTTGGCTTTCACATCGCCAGTGGTTTCGGTTGCCGGGACATTGTTTGCCACATTGCCCAGCGCTACGGAGTGCATACGGTAGACGGGAATCTCATGTTGGGTTACGAGGTAGCGCTTCACCGCTTCCGCCAGCTTGCCTGAGTTCTGAATGCCAACGCTGCCCGCTCCCGGTGCGTGTGCCTCAACCTCAAGCAGATAGCCCTGGTGACCAGTCAGCTTGGTCGCCAGATCGTCCAGTTGCTCCTTCGCGGCGGCTGAAAGAACCAGCGAACCGTTTTTGAAGGCGATTGAAACCGTGTTCTTCTCGGCATACTTGTCGAGTCCGTTGACCGTGCCATTCAACTGGTCAACTTTGCCAGTCGCCTGCACCGCGATGGTGCCTGCCTTGCCAGCCTGTTCACCGGCAGCCGTCGCAACCTGGTTCGCCTGGTCTGCGGTCGTCTGCGCCTTGTTGATGCCGACCTGGGCGCGGCTATCAACATCCTTGATGTCGCGGCTGTTCTTGGCCGTAACTTCGTCCAACTCATTCAACTGACCCTTGATCGGGTCCAGCCGTCTGTTCACCCACTTCTTGCGTGCAAAGGGGTTGACCTTGCCCCAGAACCCTTCCTTCGGCGGCGCGCTCAGACTAGTCTGAGGTGCGGGGGAGGGCTGCGTCACCGAAGGAGTGGGGTTGCTGGTTCCATCCGCAGTCTGTGCGACCGCAGAAATTGAGAGTGCAGATGCCAGCGCTAAAAGTGCGCATAGGCTTGGGGAAGTTCTGCGAATTGTTGCGTAAACAGTCATAAGATGACTCCAGATTCTTTTCATCTTTGAGGGACTCAATTGTCCTGGCAAAGTGAAGTGGGTCGTGCCCGCTTGCCCTCCTATATTGCAATGGCCATGCCAAACCGTGTGACAGCGCCATGAATTCATCATGACCAATGAAATCAACACTTTGCACATGTTTTCAGCGATTGGGAGTGGAGTTGGAAACCGATTTGGCCCACGGGAGGGGTGTAGTTTTTGCCAAAGCGTGTAATTCTTACCGAGTAAATGCGGCTAGCCTCGCGGGGAGCCCCGTCGAGAAGAAGATTTACTTCGATTCAACCCGCAAGACGCGGATCTCCGGCATCGCCCCGGCCCAGTCTGCGGAGACCGAATCGAAGATCAGGCGGAAGTCCTGCTCGCCACCCGGCTTCAGCGGCGCCACCGAAACCGGCTCCGTATCTATATAGGGGTCGCGCGTGCGAATCAGCGTAAGCGGCATGGTCTCGTTCTGCGCCACCTTCTGCGCATAATCGTGAAACAGCACCTGCACGGTAATCCCCGTAACCGTCCGTGGCCCCGCATTGGCAATGTGCCCATCAATATACATAACCTTGCCGCCGGCTAGATTGGTCGATTCGCTCATGGCGATGTTTGAGAGCGTAAGACTGCTCGCATACGGGTCAACCGGCGCGTTGATTGGCGTCACGGCAGCAGCGCCCCCGGCTGGCTTGGGACGACCCCCAACCAGCAAGCCCACGGCAACCACAACAATCACCAGTCCGGCAGCAACGGCCAGCGGCAGCCAGTTGCGCTCGGCAGCGGGTTCAGTACCGGATGGGACTTCAGGCGTAGGGTCAGCGCTCACATCGCAAATTCTACACCGTTACCTGCGGGCATTTTGAATTGAAAAATTCCCCGCCCCACAGTCATTCCTGCTCATGATTCAAATGCAATCCGGCGATAGCTTGAGTACGTACCTCAAGTGAACTCAACGCGGGCTTCGCCCCATCGCTTTACCCACAGAACATCTACGCAATCAATCAACAAATTCGACGCCACAAAGAGACCACTAGTTGGAACTGCCCCGCCGCCGTAAGCGTACCAATCACTGATGGACTTGCCAGAAAGGAACCAAGAGATGCCCGCCACACATTGCACAGCATCGCCCTGCATGGAGATTCCAGATCAGGCAATCTCGGCCATCACCTCAGCTGCAGCTTCACCTGCGATAGGCGAAGCAGAGCAACAGATCGGGCATTTGTTTTATCAAGTGGCAGTCGTCGTGGCCGTGCTGCTCTTCCTCATCAGCTTCTGGTCTTGCTGAACCACGTCTCACCCAAACCGCGCGCGCCCGGCTCCCTGGCGAAAATCCCCACCCGTCATCTCTACCCGAACACACATTTCCGTCAGGCGCGAACGCATTCGTTCGCCAATGCGGTCTCCGAGAGTCTCTTCGCGAGCGGCGCGCTGGGCCGGCGCCAGGCCGGTTCCGGCTGGCGGCAGGTCAGGATAATTTGTCGTAATGATCGTCGTCCGCTTGTCGTTGTAACGGGTGTTCAAAATAAGCGCAACCGTATCCCACACCCAGTCCGTCGGCTTTTGCGCTCCCAGCTCATCGAGGACGAGTACTTCCGCCTCAAATACCGGCTTCAACACATCCAGCTCCGTTGAATGTACTGATGGGTTATAGCTGTGTTGAATCTGCTTCAGAAGCTCTCGGTAATCAACAAACAGCCCCTGCGCGCCCCGCTCATCAACCAGCGCCATCAGCAGGCCCACCGCCAGATGCGTCTTGCCTACCCCGATTGACCCCGTCAGCAGCAGGCCGCGCCCATCCGTTTCGACCGGATAAGCATCCACAAACCGCCGCGCCGTCATATGCGCCTGGCGCATCGATGCGTCGGCCCCGCGAAAGCCCGTCTCGTAGCTGTCCAGCGTGCAGTGCTCATAGCGCTTGGGAATGCGCGAGGCCACAATGCGGTGGCTGCTCCGTGCCGCCTGCTGGCAATCGCACATTCGCGCCGCCCGCCGCCCGGCCGCATCGACTGTCAGCACCATCCCCGTCCCATCGCATTTGACGCAAACATCATTCATCGCTCTACCAGCCTAGCGCAGAACGCCCGCCGCCGTCGTTTACGTCAATTCGTTTACGTCGCTTCAGTACGGTGGCGCAATCGGATTCGGCGGCATATAGCCAGCAACGCCCTTGGGATTGGGCCCATACTCGTTCGTCCCTGGTTCGCTATCGAGCAGATGAAACACGAGGAGAATGATTCCGCCAAAAAACGGAACCAGCCCGATCAAAAGCCACCAGCCGCTGCGGCCCGTATCATGCAGTCGGCGTATACCTACCGCCAGCGATGGCACCAGTACTCCGAGCCAATAGAGCCCGAAAACTCCAGTAAACAAAATAATGAATAAGTGACGCAGCGCTGACGGAAGCACCGCCCCGACAATGCCAACGACAGTAAAAAACACAAATCCAATCAGCGCATTGAACAATGCAAAAAACCAGTACTCTTTGCGCCGCGCTCGACCTTGAAAATCCGAATACTTGCGAATTACTTCGAAATACCATTCCATGGGCATTCTCCTTGCGAAGCCGCACTGATGAGCGCAGCGGTAAGTTTTCATGTTTTGGGGCGCAGCAAGGCTAGCACAGACGTGAAAGAACTTCCGAGAAAAATTTCAGCGTTCCCGCTGCCTACACGAGATCAGTTACCGGCAATTTCTCCGGGGCGGGTGAATCACAAAAGTTTGCACCAAAATTCCCGCCCGGGCCCTGGCCCACTCCGCTATAAATATCGGATGTCCCGCCCGGCCTCAATGCGGCTCCTCTTTGCTGCCGCCATCTTTCTCGCCGCCTTCCTGCTCTTTCTCCTCGAGCCGATGGCCGCCAAGCAGTTGCTGCCCATCTTTGGCGGCTCCTCTGCCGTGTGGATCACCTGTCTCGTCTTCTTTCAATCCGCCCTGCTCGCCGGCTACGCTTATGCTCACTGGCAGACGCAGCGCTCCGGGCCGACCAGCCGCCGTATGCACCTCGGGCTGCTGGCCGCCGCCACCACTGTCGCCGGAGTTTTCGCCTTTCACCACCCCGCCCCCGGCGCCACAACCACAGATCCGGCCCTCGCCATCTTCGCCGCGCTCGGACTCTTCATCGGCCTGCCATTTCTCGCGCTCAGCTCCTCCACCCCGCTCCTGCAATTCTGGCTCGCATGCGTCGACGCCGGTCGCGTTCCCTATTGGCTCTTCGCCCTCTCAAATTTCGCCTCCCTGCTCGCTCTCGGACTCTATCCCACGCTCATTGAGCCTTATCTGTCGCTTCAGCAGCAGCGCATCGGCTGGGCCCTCGGCTTCGCAGTCTTCGCTCTGCTCTTTGCCTTTCTCACCTGGAAAACTCGCGGCGCGACTCTGCCCTCCTCCTCCCCCGCACGCGATGAATCCGGCCTGCCTCCAACCCCACTCAGCCATAAGCTCCTCTGGCTGCTCCTGCCCATGGGCGCTGCCATGCAACTCAGCGCCGTCACCAGCTACCTCACCGCCAACATTGCCGCAATCCCCCTGCTCTGGATTCTGCCCCTCGCCGTCTACCTCATCACCCTCATTCTCGCCTTCCAGTTCCCTCAACTCGCCCACCGCTGGCTCGTGATGCGCCTCATGGCCGTCATGCTGGCCTGCCTTGGATATGTGCTTACCAAAGTTGACCAGTCGCTGCCCGTCCGCAACGGCATCCTCTTTTTCCTCCTTGAACTCTTCATCGCATGCCTCTTCTGCCACACAGAGGCCTACGACCTGCGCCCCAAACGCCCCTCCGAGAGCACCCTCTTCTACCTCCTTTTCGCCGCCGGCGGAGCCCTCGGCTCCTTCTTCATCGGAATTGCTGCGCCCATGCTCTTCCGCTTCAACTACGACCTCGCGCTCGCATTCCTGGTCACCGCCCTGCTCGCCTTGGCCGTGGCCTGGCCCAGCGGCTGGGGACCACGCCTGCTCTGGGTCACCGCCAGCGGCGGTATGCTCGTTCTTGTGGCCTTCATGCAAATCGCCTATCAGCGCGACACTCCCGTAGCGGTCAGGAATTTCTACGGCAGCCTCCGCGTCAAGCAGTCCCTCGGCTATCCCGGAGCCGTCATCCGCACCCTCAGCAATGGCAACATCCAGCACGGCACACAAATCTTTTCCACCGAACTCGCCCACACCCCCACCACCTACTACGCCCCCGATTCCGGCGTCGGCCTTGCTCTCAACCAATGCTGTACCGGCCCCGAATCTGTCCCCCGGCCCCGCCACGTCGGCGTCATCGGACTCGGCGCCGGCACCCTGGCCGCCTACGCCCGGGCGGGTGATCAGTTGCGCTTCTACGAAATCAACCCCGCCGTCGCCCCCATCGCCCACAATCTCTTCACGTACATGCGCGACGCCACCCAGGCCGGCGCATCGATCTCCGTCGTCGAGGGCGATGCCCGCACCTCCCTCGCCACCGAACCGCCCCAGAACTTCGACATCCTCGTCGTCGACGCCTTCTCCGGCGACGCCATCCCCCTGCACCTGCTCACCGCCGAGGCCCTCGAAATCTACAAGAAGCACCTCGCCCCCGCAGGCATCCTCGCCATCCACATCTCCAACCAGCACGTCGACCTCGAACCCGTCGTCACCCGCCTCGCCGACTCTGCCGGAATGCAGGCCATGCGCGTCTCCAGCCCCATCAACGAGAGCCGCGGCGAGTTCTCCGCCACCTGGATGCTCCTCAGCGCCGACAACCGCTTCTTCACCATCCCCGAAGTCTTCAACCACGCCAGCAAGCCGCGCCGCAACGACGCCCTCCGCCTGTGGACCGACGACTACTCAAGCCTCATGCCCGTCATACGCTGGTAAAAGCCTCTTGCATCCAATTGCCTTTCAGCTGAATCCAAGGTAGACTAAGACGATTGCAGGAAAGGTACTTCCAAGTCATGCCGAAGCCAGGAATTCACCCCGCGTACGCCGCCGTTCAGGTCCACTGCTCATGCGGCAACACGTTCGAGACGCGTTCGACCCACAAGGGAAAGATCAGCATCGAAATTTGCTCCAACTGCCACCCCTTCTTCACCGGCAAGCAGCGCCTCGTTGACACCGCAGGCCGTGTCGAGCGCTTCCGCCGCAAGTACGCTGAAAAGGCCGTTCCGGCAGCGAAATAACTGCCAGCAGTCAGGCACCACCAAAGGCCTCCGCTGCGGCGGGGGCCTTTTCGCGCTACCAATCTGCAATCGATTGGAGTCCCAACGATTGCAGTTTTCCAGCGATTGTCATCCTGAGCAAAGCGAAGGATCCGCTTTTCACACTCACACCTCACACCAGGTTTTCCAATGGCCGGCAAAGGCTTCACCATGAAAAAGGACTGGGACAACCCCCGCGAGCACGTCATGCCCGCCGAGGCCCGCGTTCCCGCGTCCTTTTCCATCGGCGGCGTTCCCGTCGTCCCCGCCACCGTCCTTGCCCCCATGGTCGGCGTCACCGACACCGTCTTTCGCCGCTTCATCCGCAACGCCAGCCAGTTCACCACCAGCTCCGCTGACCCCGCTAGCCCCGCTTCGGTCGAAGACACCGTCACCAACCAACAATCCGGCTGCGGACTGCTGATGACCGAATTCACCTCCGCCGACGGCCTCTCCCGCATGCGCGAATCCAAGCGCAAGCGCTACCTCACCTTCTACGACGACGAATACCCCATCGGCGCCCAGCTCTTCGGCTCCAATCACGAGACCCTCGCCGACGCCGCCCGCATCGTTCAGGACACCGGCTTTGACACCGTAGACCTCAACCTCGGCTGCCCGGCCAAGCGCGTCGTTGGCTGCAACGGCGGCTCCGGCCTCCTCCGCGACCTGCCCAAAATCGGCGAAATCTTCCGCGAAATCCGCAAAGCCGTCACCATCCCCTTCACCGTCAAGTTCCGCCTCGGCTGGAACGACTCCAGCATCGTCTGCGTCGAGCTCGCCCGCATGGCCCAGGAAGAAGGCCTCTGCGCCGTCGCCCTCCACGCCCGGACGCGAGAGCAAGGTTATACCGGCCAGGCCCGCTGGGAGTGGATCCAAGCCGTAAAACAGGCCGTCAAAATCCCCGTAATCGGCAACGGCGACATCCGCACCCCCGAAGACGCTGCCGCCATGGTCGCCAAGACCGGCTGCGACGCCGTCATGATTGGACGCGCTGCCCCCTCCAACCCCTGGATCTTCCGCCAGATCGCCGAATACACCGCCACCGGCCAGTACACCAAACCCACCGAGCAGGACCGCTACCGCATGATCCGGACCTACTTCCAAATGCTCCTCGACGAGGCCGAAGCCACTCGCGACCTGCCGCGCGCCGCCCAACTCGGCGAAACAGCAGGCAAGATGAAGCAGTTCGCCGCCTGGTTCACCCACGGCGTCCCCGGCGGCAGCAAACTCCGCCAGCAAATCTTCATCTCCAAAACCGGCCCAGCCGTCCTCGCAGCAGTAGACCAATTCTTCGAAACCCGCATGAACAGCACCACAACAGAATCGCCAGAACCAGAAGACTCCACGCTCTACCCCGAAGAAGCCCTCACCTGCACCGACTAGCTCCAGCCTTGAGAAATCAACTCAACAGGTGCCGCGACCGCAGCAAGCGAATCAGGGCCAAAGGCCCACTCCATACTAGCCTGGGGCAACGCCCCAGGTATGTAGGCCAAGGAAGGGTAGAGGGCTGAAAGCCCGCCCTATCACCCGCTATTCCGGCAATGCTTGGTGATCCACTTTCCGCCCCTGAGATGTGGGACCAAATTTGTGCAAAGCACGAACCCGGAGGGAGCAGTGGCCTTCAGGCCACTGAATCCGACGCCCAAACAAACCGGGCTTCAGCCCCGGGCCTTTCACGCCGTCTTAGGCGCAAACTTCCTCTCGTAATACCGCGTCCAAACCGCAATCGCCGGCACCCCCAAAATCGTAGGCCAAAGCCAGACCCACCAGGCCGCCCCAAACCAGTGCCCCAGGTTCACCGCCGAAAACGCCGTCATCGCCGCAATATAGCTCGCAATCATCCCCTGCATGTGGTCAAACCACCAGAACATCTTGTGCTTGGGCTTCTTCACAAAGCTCGCCACCGACCGCCACCCCAGCCGCACCCCCACAAACCCAAACACCACCGAAACAATACTCACTGGATGCCCAGCCACGGTGATCACCCCCACCCGCATCAGCTCTGGCCGCAACACCCCCATCACCATCAGCAGCAGGCTTGATGCCACCGTAATCCCCGCCGCCAGCCAATCCACAAACCTGGCCCGCCCACCCTTGTACATATCTTTCAGATACAGCACCCGGTACCCCGAAAACGAAGCATAAAAACTGAACACCGCCACCATCGCCAGAAACCAGATCGGCAGCAGAAACGACAGCGACAGCGCCGTAACCGCAACCCCCGCCATAGCCCAGAAATAAATCTTCCCCCAAAGCCGGTGCGTCTTACCGCCCTTCACTGTGGCCAGCGCCACCGGCGCGCAAACAAACCCCACCACCCCGCAAGCAATGTGCAGCGTCAACAATACCTGCAAATAAACCGCCCAATGCGGATGCAATCCCATCAAATCACCCCTTATGCAATAGCTGCACTATACAGCACTCGTATTTTGCTCTTGTCTTCCCCGTCTATCGTTTCTGTCAGTCCTCAAGTGAGCGAGTCTGCTGTTGCCTTTGCCTTTCACACTCACACTCACACTTGCTTGTCCCTCCTTCCACTTCCCCGCCCGATTCTGTGCTAACCTCCGAAATTATGCGGCCTCACTCCATCGGAATTCGTCTGCTGCTTCTAGCACTCGCCTGCGCGTCCATCGCTCGCGCCGCAACCCATCCCGACGTAGCCACCAAGCCCGCCCAAACCTGGGACAAAGCCGCAGCCGCCCGCTACCTAGACAGCCGCCAAGTCTGGTGGCAGGAGTGGCCTCACGCCCAGAAAGATCACGGCACCGTCTGCGTCTCCTGCCACACCCAGGTCCCCTACGCCCTGGCCCGGCCGCTCCTCCGCAAACCCCTCGGCGAAGCAAAGATTTCTGACCCCGAGCAGGCCATGCTTGCCAGCATTCTCACCCGCGTCAAACTCGGCAACCAGGCCGAAACCTTCTACAGCGATGCAGTCCACGGCCCCGGCAAGACCCAGGAAGCCCGCAACGCCGAGGCCGTCAACAATGCGCTCATTCTGGCCAGCTACGACGCAGCTGCGGGCCATCTCACCGAACCCACCCGGCAGGCCCTCACCGCCATGTGGGCATTGCAGGAGCAGTCAGGCGAAAAGGCCGGCGCCTGGCTCTGGCAGAACTTCCATTTCTCCCCCTGGGAAGCCCCCGAGAGCGAATACATGGGCGCTGCCCAGGCAGCCATCGCCGTCGCCACTGCCCCTGAAAACTACGCGGCCGACCCAAAGATTCAGCCCAACCTCACCCTGCTCCGCGCCTACCTCCGCCGCGAAGCCCCCGCCCAGCCCCTCATCAACCGCGTTTACCTGCTCTGGGCCTCGGCAAAACTCACCAGCCTGATGACCGAGCCGGAAAAGAAAGCACTCGCCGCCGACATTTTCAAAAAGCAGCAGCCGGACGGAGGCTGGTGCCTTACCGATCTCGGCCTCAACCAGCAGGGCGAAACCGCCTGGAAGCGCCACGACAAAACCGCCTTCGAGACCCGCAGCGACGGCTACGCCACCGGACTGGTCGTGCTCGCCCTCGAAGAAAACGGCATGGGCAAAATTGCCGAGGCGCAGCGCGGCGTCAGCTGGCTCATCGCGAATCAGAACAGGGCCGGGGGCGAATGGCCTGCGCGCTCGGTGAACCTCCAGCGCGACCCGGCTACCGGCGTCGGTAAATTCATGAGCGACGCAGCAACGGGTTTTGCGGTTCTGGCGCTCGAGCACAGCAAATAGCCTATCCGCCGCGCTTGCGAAAAACTACCCTCAGTTCCCTTCGCCACTGCTCGCTCATCGCCACCAGTTCCCACTCCACCTGGGGCGAAAAATAACGCAGCACAACCTCGTTTGACGGATGAATGCGCAGCGACGGGGCCACCAGCAGCAGCTTTGGAAGGCGCTCAGACAACTCCACTCCGGCAAAGTATCCCTGTCGCTCAAACGCGCCAACGCTCTTGCTTTGAATCACTTGCCGGTCAGCGTTCAGCGCCCGCACGCGAATCCAGTAGTCCAGCCCCTGCAACGGCAGGTGCATGTCTTCGCCCGCCTTGACCTCCAGAATCACCAGCCGCCCGGTCTGATCCACCGTCAAAAGATCCAGCATTCCACGCTCGCCAGCCCCGATGGCCGGCACCTGTGTGTATAGAAACTCCCCGCGAAGCGCCGGAAAGAGCTCAGCAACATCAATCCGGATGCGCGACTCAAGCCATCGCTCCGGCTGCAGTCGAAACAGCGGATCGGTGTGGATTCCGTCTGGATGACGGCTTGCAAACAAACGGCTTAGCAGCTCCCTGCAGAGCTGCTCGTTTTCTTCCGTAAGCGTCGTTTCGTTAGCTCCGGCACCAAAAGTGATCTCCTGCTGCTGGTAAAAAGAGCTGGCAGAGGCCGTCTGGCGCACCCGCGCAAACTCCAGACCATGCAGCAAGAGTCCGACCTCCGCGGCCGAACTTGCGCGCAATTCAACACGCGGCCATGCATCTGCCGGAATCAATGCGCGCATCCTCGCTACGCCTGCACGTGCCCGCTCCAAAGCCGCCACGACGTCAAAAGCGTGGACCAGACGCGACTCCAGATTACCGGTATCGTGAATGTCGATTTCGGTCAGGGCCTCAGTGCGTTCGTCGAGAGTCAAGAGCTGAAAACTGGCCAGAGCCGGATTGAGCCACGCCATGCGCTCGGCTGTCGTGCGCCATGCGCCCTCGGGGACGATGACCTTGAGACCACCAAAGTGCTGGGGGCCGCCGGATTTCCTGCCCGCCGCATGCTCCCGGCAGTGATCCAGCCACAGCAACCCGAGCGTCAGAACGCCGTCGACCATTGCGCTGGATTCGTCCGCACCGACCCCGATGACAGCCTCAGCGATCATGCCTTTTGACCCTCGCAGCAGCCGTCCGCGCACGTACGCTGGGCCAAAGCTGTGTTCGAGGTCAATGGCTGAGCGCAGTCCATCGGGCTTGTGGTCGGGGAATGCCCGCGCCAGAACCCGCTCAAGCAGCCGCAGATACTGCCGCCGGGCAGCTTCGCGAGAATTCGGGGTGCGGCGGTCGCGGGTTGGCACCAGTTCCAGCGCAACCGGCTTGGATGCGCCCATGCGCTGGGTCATCAGCCGCAGATTCCCAGAGCGCATCTCAGCGGAGACAACGGTGCGCACCATGTTTCGCTCTTCGCTCCACAGTTGCAGCACACAGCGACCATGATTCGAGGCTGCGGAATACCGTGCCAGACGCATGTCAAAGATCACCTGGCCATCTTCAAGCACTGCGGCTGCCGGATTTTGAGCGAGATAGCCCTCAATCGCTGCGGCAATTTCCGATGGAGAAGCTGTTTCCGCACCGCCATGAGCGGCTCGCTTTGCCACGGAGCGGATTACCAGCTCATCCTGCGGCGAAGGTTGACTATGTGAGCCGTGTGATGGCGACTGTGCCAATCATAGAGAGCGATCACTTCAGCGAGACTTTGCCGGCCCAAAACGGGGTGGACGTACCCCTGCGCAAACTCCTCTTCCGAGAGTGAATCAAGCAGTGTGACCCAGCGAAAATGCAGGGTCGCCAACAGATCAAGCGAATGCTTCACCGGCAACAGGCGGGCGTCAGCCAGCTCTGCCCAGGCTGCCTCGTTGTACGGCTTGATGGTCGGCCAGTCTTCGGTGAGCGCTAACCGGGTGCGGATATAGGCGTTGGCGTGGCTATCGGCCACATGATGGACAACCTGACGCACAGTCCAGCCACCCTCACGATAGGGAGTGTCGAGCTGCGCATCGCTCAATCCTTCCACTGCAGCGGTGAGACGCTCTGGCAGCATACGCAGAGTCTGAATGTGGGCCGCCCGGATACCGGCCATACTGCTGGCTGGGCGGCTGAAATGGCCAATTGGATAGCGCAGATCGCTCACTTCAATCATCGTTCAAACCTCGAACACCCAGTGTACAAGTCGCTCTAGAGATTCAACCGGCATATTCATCATTGGCAAGGTCGGCTGCGCCCGGTTTGGGAAATCTGCTCAAGCGAGTGAAGGCATGGGTAGTCTCAGCAGCAGATACAGTGCGGGAAGGAGCGGCGGTGTGGGCTGGCTTCATGGTCGTTCACGGCTTGTGTGAGGTGGATCAGGAAACTGACCGTGCTGACCGTCTTGCTTGATTCTTTAATGTGGCGATGCGCCTGGGTGCAACGCAAAACGGGCCCCGGCTCCGATTGAGCGGGAATCTGGAGCCGGGGTGGTTTTTTCTAGGCGTGGCGGTGATGGTGCATCGCACGGTGGGGGTGATGGTGATGCTTGCGGGCGGCGAAAGCGGGGCTTGCGCAAACCAGCAAAAGGAGAGTGGCGGCCAATAGCTTCTTCATGTCAGGAAGCGTAGCACGATTTGCAGCCGCTGATGTTGTGCCGGCCGCAGCAGGAATCAAGACCGCTACGGGCGCTGGGCAGCCCGTTCCAACTTGACTCCTCGGCATGCCGCAGCGCCCATCCGATGGCAAAGGCTCATTCCGCGTACACTAGAGAGTAACCATGAGTGCTGCCCACGCCCACCCCATTCCGGCTTCCGCTTACAGTCACAAGCGGTATTTTTTTGAGAAATTTGGTATCACGGAGCGCCTGCTTGAGCGCTGCCTGGGCGAGGCCCTTGCGGCAGGCGGCGACTATGCCGACCTCTACTTTGAATCCGTGACCGCGACCGCCCTCGGCGTAGACGAGCAAATCGTCAAGTCGGCCAGTTGCGGCACCAGCGCAGGATGCGGGATTCGCGTGCTCTCGGGCGAGCGCACCGGCTACGCCTACACGGACAATCTCAGCCCGGAGCGCCTGCTGCATGCCGCCAAGACCGCCGCGCTGATCGCCTCCGGCCCGGCAAAGCACCCCATTCAGGGCTTTCAGGATGCGCCGGTCGCCGACCTCTACCCGGTTCCCCTGGGCGGGTTTGACCTCGACCTCGCCGCGCGACTCGACCTCATTCAACGCGCCGACCGTGCCGCCCGCGCCTTCAGTCCGCACGTAATTCAGGTGCGGTCGAGCTATTCAGAAGAGTTGCGCCGAATTCTCATCGCAGCCTCTGACGGCGCCTTTGCCTCTGACACCCAGCCTCTCTGCCGCCTCAACGTCTTTGTCATTGCCAAGGACGACCAGAACACCACCCGCGGCTCCTCAGGCTGCGGCGGGCGCGGCGGGTTGGAGATCTTCGTCGGTTCCAAGAGCCCTGAAAACCTGGCCCGCGAGGCCGCCCGCGGAGCGATCCTGCAGCTTGGCGCAGTCCCCGCCCCGGCCGGCGAAATGGAAGTCGTACTCGGCCCCGGCTGGCCCGGCATCCTCCTCCACGAAGCAGTCGGCCACGGCCTCGAAGCTGATTTCAATCGCAAAAAGACCTCGGCCTTTGCCGGATTGATCGGCCAGTCTGTCGCCAGCAGCAAGGTTTCGGTCGTCGATAACGGCACCATGACCGGGCGGCGCGGCTCGCTCAACGTGGACGACGAAGGCTCCCCAACCCAGGAGACCGTCCTCATTGAGAACGGCATCCTCAAGGGCTACCTCACTGACAAGCTGTCGTCGCGGCTCACCGGCGCGGCCAATACCGGCTCGGGCCGCCGCGAAAGCTACCAGTGCATCCCCATGCCGCGCATGACCAACACCTACATGCTGGCCGGCGATGATGAGCCCGAAGACATCATCCGCAGCGTCAAGCGCGGCCTCTATGCAGTGAACTTTGGCGGCGGCCAGGTCGACATCACCAACGGCAAGTTTGTCTTCTCCGCGTCAGAAGCCTACCTCATCGAAGACGGCCACATTACCGCTCCGGTCAAAGACGCCACCCTGATCGGCAACGGCCCTGAAGCACTGAAATATGTATCCATGGTCGGCCATGACCTCAAGCTCGATGAAGGCATCGGGACTTGCGGCAAGGCTGGTCAAAGCGTGCCCGTAGGTGTAGGCATGCCCACTATCAAACTAGACAAAATGACCGTCGGCGGCACCGGACGTTAATTCAAGGGAGTATGTTTTGACTCAGAGAATCGAAGCAGTAGAAGTGAAGCGATGGCATGGCACAACCGATAATCGCGTTTTTGGCTGGCACACAATGTCCGTGACCGATGCCCTGCGCCTGCAGGACGAAACCTTCCGCTGCCCGGAATGCCTCGGCCGCGTCAAACTGCGCCAGGCCTCGGCAGAAAAAGAACTCGCAGCCCACGGCACCCACTACAGCAAGAATCCAGGATGCAGCCTGGGCGACTGTTTTGACGGCGAAAAACGCGCCCACATCAAGCCGGTGAACTAGGCCCGTAGCTTGCGGGCAGCCCACCCAAGCTCTTGCTTTTCCCCTCCCAACCATCCCTCTGGGTGCCCTACCCTACCCTGCTGTTGGGTAGGGTTCGGGGCGCAGCCGGCGTGGCCTGCGCCGACGACGGCGACGTCGAATTGCTCAGTAAAGCTCATTGCTTTTTATTCTACGGATTTGCCGGTTTTTGCGCTGAAGCTTGCTTTGAGATACAGGAAAATCGCGTCCACTCCAAAGTCGCGAAAAGGGCGTTCAATCCGAAAAGGGGGGGGTGGGGTGTTTTTGCGATAAATTCACCGTAAACCACTTTTAATGAATGGCTTACGAGGTGGTTACCAGGCGAATTTTGTGCGTTTTTTGTCGTCTTTTCTGAGCTCGACAGGTACACGGGCGGTGGAAGCGGGGTGTAAAAGAGATGGGTTTGACCCACCTTTTTCAGTGTATGCCGGGGGTGCGTAATTATCGGCAAATGAGTTGCCTGAGCCAAAGAAGCTACGCTTCGACATTTACTTCCATGCGCCCAGGAATTGCCGCACCAGCACCAATTGGCCCACGTGATAGGCGTTGTGGTCGGCGATGAGCAGGGCCTCGCGCAAAATGGTCTGGCCGGAGCCGTGCGGGATGGGGGCGAAGAGGTCTGTTGATTCGTGCATGACCAGGGCGCACATCTCCTTCAGGTCCTGGCGGCAGGCGGTGAGGCTGTCTTCCCAAGCGGCTTCACTGGGGGGAGCGGTTGGGCGGGTGGCGAAGGTCTGAAAAGTAACTACACAGGGTGCCCCACATCTATCGGCATCCAGACCAACCCAGCCGACCCTCCCCGCAGCCAGTGGAACATCACAAAAATATGATGGGCAGAATCCGTCGGTCGCCGATGCACAAAACTACTGAATTCCCCGCAAACTCAACCCCAACAAACAAAACCACTTCCAACAAATCCGCTTGACAATTTTCGCGGCTCCACCACACCCCAAATTGTTCCACACGTAACAATCGCGAAGCGCACAGCGCCCTCCAACCACACATGGCCCATCCTTGCTTTCGTCCTCAACCCGCTCGGCGCGGGGCGAAGTTGTCCGTTTTCCCTTGCCGGGAGCTATAATCGGCGGCGATGTTCCCATACGACGCACAACTGCTCGCTGTGCTTTTAACGCCGCCCGCAACGGTTGCCGACGTACTCGCAACCATGCAGTCAATTGACGCGCTCACTGCGGATGGCGACGGGCTGAAGTGGTTCAACTGGCTCTACATGCAGGTCACCGAGCAGGTTGAGACGCAGGTCAGCTCTGAGGGATTGGCCAGCTCTGCCTTCCTGGCCGAGTTGGACGTGCAGTTTGCCCAGCTCTACTTCAATGCGCTGAAGAGTTTCCTCTCCGACGGCCAACTGCCGGAGTGCTGGAGGATTTTGTTTGCGCGCCGCAATCAGGCTGCGCTGGCGCGGATTCAATGTGCGCTGGCAGGGATCAACGCGCACATCAACCATGACTTGCCGGAAGCGATTGTGGCAACCTGCCGGATGCAGGGCTTCGCGCCCAAACACGGCGCATCGGCCTACGCTGACTACACTTCGCTGAACAGTACGCTCGACGGCCTGATTGAAGAAGCCAAGCAGACCCTGCATGTGCGCCTGCTGGGAGACGTGCTGCCGGCCGCCGCTCATCTGGAGGACGCGCTGGCCGCGTGGAGCGTAAGCGCGGCGCGCGAAGCAGCCTGGAACAATGCCGAACTGCTGTGGCATCTGCGCGGCGAGGCGCTGCTCTCCACAGCTTTCCTCGACACCCTGGATGGCCTCACCAGCGTCGTCGGCCAGGGATTGCTGATTCCCATTTTGTGAGGTGCCGTGCCTTCCGCTTTTATGCGGACCAAGGCTAAAAGCACGCTGAATTTGATAGCTTCAATCTATGGCTGACGTTTCTGCATCACCGACTTTTGAAACCACTTCATCCCTCAACCTGCGTTCTCTGGCGGCGGAAGTCGTCGAGCGTGCTGTCAAGGCTGGAGCCACCGACGCGGAAGTCGTGGTGCGCGAGGGCGACGAGTTTTCAGTTTCAGTGCGCATGGGCCAGGTGGAAACCTTGCAGGAGTCAGGCTCGCGCGGGCTGGGACTGCGCGTGCTGGTGGGGCAGCGGTCGGCCTCTTCCTCAACCAGCGACCTGACGCCGGACGGCATAGCGCAGGTGGTTGCAAGCGCGCTGGCGTTGGCCCAGGTTACGGAAGAAGACGCGTTTGCGGGGTTGCCAGACGCTGCCGACATGGGGCAGTTGCCGGGCGATCTGCACCTTTACTTTGACGATGTCTATTCGCTTCCCCCGGCTGAGCGCATTGATCGCGCCCGCCGCGCCGAGGCTGCTGCACTGGCCGCTGACCCGCGCATCACCAATTCGCAGGGCGGGGACTTTGACGCGGCAACCGGGCGCAAGGTATTTGCCAACTCGCGGGGATTTATCGGCGAATACCAGACGAGCTACTGCGGCATTTCAGCCGCTCCGCTGGCGATGGACGCGAACGGCGCCATGCAGCGGGATTTCTGGTCATCGAGCGCGCGCCGCATTGCCGACCTCGAATCACCGGAGTCGATTGGCCAGGAGGCGGCCAGGCGCGCCCTGCGCCGCCTCGGAGCCCGCCGCGTGCCGACGCAGCAGGTGCCAATCGTCTTTGCCCCTGAGGTCGCGAGGTCGCTGCTCGGACACTTGTTTGAAGCGGCTTCGGGAGACTCCATCTGGCGCTCGGCGTCTTTTCTGGTGGGGGAACTGGGCAAGACTATCGCCGCCCCTGGCGTCACGCTGGTCGATGATCACACCATGATTCTGCCCAACGGCGTGGGCGGCTTTGGCACCTCAGCCTTTGATGGCGAGGGCTTGCCATGCCGCCGCACCGTGGTTGTTCAAGACGGAGTGCTTGAGACTTACCTGCTCAACACCTATGCGGCGCGCAAGCTCAACATGCGCTCGACGGGCAACGCTTCGCGCGGATTGGCGGGAGCGCCCGGCATTGGCGCTGGCAACCTGTACCTGCTACCGGGAAAGCAAACGCCCGAGGAGCTGATTGCGGCGATTCCGGCGGGATTTTATGTGACCAGCCTGATGGGTTTTGGCGCCAACATGGTCACCGGCGACTATTCGCGCGGCGCTTCTGGATTGTGGATAGAAAACGGCGAGCTTACCTTTGCGGTGGAAGAGGTGACGATCGCCGGCAACCTGCGCGACATGTTCAAAAACATCACCGCCATCGCCAATGACCTGGTCTTTCGCGGGTCAGTGACTGCGCCGACTCTGCGCGTGGACGGCATGACGGTCGCAGGCGCGTAGAATCCTGGTGATGCTGAACGAGAGCCAGCTATTCGACCCGCTTGACGCTGAGGCAGCGCTGCGGCGGCTGCCTTCGCGGCCTGCGGTGTTTGCGCTCTATGGAGAAAACGAGGCGGCCGAACCGTACATTGGCGTCACGCCAGACCTGCGCCGCCGCCTTGAACGCCTGCTGCGCCCGGCCAAGGGACAGACCAAGCGGCTGCAACTGGTCTCTCGCGTGCGCCGCATTGCGTGGCAGGCTACGGGCTCAGAGTTTGAATCGCTGCTGGTGCAGTTTGCGCTGCTGGAGGCGCATTACGGAGCGAAAGCTCTGGAGCGGATGAAGCTGCGGTCTTCGTCTTTTGTTCGCTTTCATGGCAGCAATCAGTTCCCTCGTCTCACGGTGACCAACCGGCCCAGCCTGAAAGAGAGCCAGTGGGCTTTCGGGCCATTCCCTTCGCGCGCTGCCGCTGAGCGCTATGAGGAGGAGATGCTCAAGCTCTTTTTGCTGCGGCGCTGCGAAGAGAATCTTGCACCCCATCCCGGCCATCCCGGCTGCGTCTACTCTGAGATGAAGATGTGCCTGGCCCCCTGCTACCAGGGCTGCAGCGATGCGCGATACGCCGACGAGGCTGAGGCGGTGCGCAGCTTTTTGGCGACGCGGGGCGAGAGCAGGCTGGCGCAGATTCGCACTGAGCGCGACGCGGCCTCTGAGCAGTTGGAGTTTGAAGCGGCGGCGGCGCTTCACGCGCAGTTTCAAAAGGTCGAGGCGGTGCGGGCGCTGGCTCCGGAGCTGGTGCGCCCACTCAGCGAACTGCGCGCCTGCCTGCTGCAGGCCTCGGCCCATCCCGACGAGGTTGCGGTCTTTGTGTATCAGGATGGCCGGTGGCGGGGTCCGGCGGCGTTTAGCACGCTGGGGATGCGAATACAGAACGAGCAGGGCGGGTCGAGTTCCCTGTTTGCGCAGCCGATGGCGATCCAGCCCGTTCCCGAAGCCGAGAGCGCACCAGAGGGCGCAGCGCCGGGTAAAGTGGCCCCCCGCCCCAGGGCTGACGTGCTTGAGGCACGGATGGAGGCCGCGCTGGCGACGCTGGCTATACATTCCACCGACGCAGCCGCGCTCGGCCCAACCAGCCGCCAGGGGCATCTGGCGCTGCTGACCCGCTGGTACTACCGGCCGCAGCAAAAGCGCGTGGGCGAGGTTTTCTTTCCGGATGGAGGCGGGCGCTGGCCCATCAAAGCGCTGCTGCGTGGCGTGGGCAGAGTCGCCGGATCGACCATCCAAAGCGGCACCCCCAGCTCAAAAGCTTTGAAATTTCCCAGCCTCCAATAGGGAGCGTTTATGCTACCATTGAGCCGATGATCAGCCTCCGGGAATATCTCGGAAAAGACGGGCGAAGCTACTTTGGTCGATGGTTCGACAAGCTCAACGCCGAAGCAGCGCGGCGAGTAACAACCGCTCTCTACCGGCTGGCCTTGGGCAATTTTTCGAGCGTCAAAGGAGTGGGCAGCGGAGTCTTTGAATACCGGATAGATTTCGGACCGGGCTACCGCATCTACTTCGGCAAAGAGGGCGAAGAAATTGTCATCCTGCTCTGCGCCGGCACCAAGACCCGCCAACAGGACGATATTCAGCTCGCACAGGAGTGTTGGCAGGATTACAAGAAGCAGAAACGGAGCGAACCATGGTATTGACGAGAGACTTCAGAGAGACCGTGCAGGCAAGAATCCGCAAAGACCCTGAATTTCGTCGAGGATTGCTCCGCGACGCCATCGAAGCCCTGCTGGCCGACGAGGCAGACCTGGGCAAGGAGCTGCTCCGCGACTTCATCAACGCCACCCTTGGCTTTCCCGCCCTTGCTGAAAAAACCAGCATCCACGCCAAGACTCTGCACAAAATGCTCGGGCCCAAAGGAAATCCCACCGCTGCAAACCTGTTTCGCATCCTGGCCTGCCTGCAAGAGCAGGAGGGAATTCGGCTTCAGGTGCGGGCCGCCCGGGCTGTCGCGTAGGCTACTCGCTCACAATCAGCAGCGTGGCGCCATGCTTGGGCAGGGTTTCCTTATAGACTCCGGCGCGGTGGCCGAGGTCCCTTTGCTTCCAGACATCGCGCACGTTGCCGCCCCTCTTGAAGCCGGTCTGGCCGCGTCACCGCCGGTAGCCCACGATCAGCACCTTGCAATGATGCCGTGAAATGCTTTTGGACCGACCGTCCGCAGAAGAATGGCTAAAGCCGTGTCTGTCCCGACTGCCAAAGCAGCTTCTTCGCGCGATTTCTCTTGAGTTCGACGATGAGCACGACAATCACAACTCCGCCAAAGCCCCCGAAGAGGGATGCAAGTGATGCGATCACCGTTTGAAAAATGCGCTCGCTGACGCCGGAACCGACCGCGACAACAACTTCTGGTCCCTTAACGTTTTTTTCGTAGCCGCAAGCGAAGAGGTATTGACCACTTTGCTGAATGGAGAACTCGAGAACAGAATGGCCTGATCTTCCTTCGAGATTGTAAGAGGTGCTGGTGCCGGCATTCTTGATTGCGATGGAAGAGTCATTCTGAACGGAGTTGACTCGACAGGTCAGCCCACCGACTGACTGCGTCGTAGAGTAGACCTTGCCATCCACCACAGATTGCTCTTCCAGGAACACCGAATATCGTCCCTGCTGAAGGCTCAGTTCCTTGCTTCCGGGAACCACAATTTGCGTGAGGGAATCAGTGATGTGCGTGAGTCCATGAAAAAGCGTGTAAGCAAAAAGCCCCCCTCCAATCAAGGCAAAGGGTAGTCCCCAAAGACAAGTCCAGCGGCTAGGTCGTATTCGTATCGACTGATCCATTTCTTGTGACTACCTTCCCACAATCAGCAACGAAGCCCCATGCTTGGGAAGAGTCTCCTTATAGACTCCGGTGCGATGGCCAAGGTCCTTCTGCTTCCAGACATCGCGGATGTTGCCGCCGCTCTTGAAGCCTATTTCGGCGAGATCGACCGAAACATCGCGCAGAGACCAACTGCGGTTAAAGAGGCCGACGGCGACGCGGCCACCGCTGAGGGGCTTGGTCCAGACCTCGAGGTCGCCGCTCTCGTAGAGACGGTCGCCCTGCCTGCCGAGTGAATCCTGGTCGATGGCAATCGCTTCCTTGTTCATCAGCAGGCTCTTGTCTTCGTCAGTCATCTTGCTCAGGTCGTTGCCGGCCAGCAGCGGCGAAGCGAGCAGGACCCACAGGCTCATGTGGGTGCGGTATTCGTCGGCGGTCATCTTGCCGTTGCCGACTTCGAGCATGTCGGGGTCGTTCCAGTGGCCGGGCCCGGCAAACTTGCTCAGCCCCGCCTGGCTGAAGCCAATGGCTATCATCCGCCCGTAGGAGTCATCGATGTCGTCGGTCGTGCGCCACATCGAAGCGCCGACCTCTGGCCCCCACTTCCACGGCTGGTCCACTCCGTACTGGCAGAGGCTGTAGACGATTGCGCGGCCGGTCTGCTTTGAAGCTGCCTTGAGCGCGTCGCCCATTTTGCGGTAGGCGGCGATCATCAGGTTCTTTTTGGCGTCGGGATCGTTGGGATGATCGGCCTTGGCCTGGAGCAGGTTGTCTTCAAAGGAGCAGAGATCGTATTTGAGAAAGTCCACGCCCCAGGCGGCATACATCTGCGCGTCCTGCGCTTCGTGGCCGAGGCTGCCCTCGTAGCCGCCGCAGGTCTTGGCGCCGGGCGAGGAGTAGATGCCGAATTTGAGGCCCTTGGAGTGGATGTAGTCTCCGAGCGCCTTCATGTCAGGGAAGCGGTCGTTGGTGTGGAGCAGGCCCTGGGCGTCGCGCTTGCCCTGCCAGGTGTCATCGACATTGACGTAGACGTAGCCGGCGTCGCGCATGCCGGTGGAGACGAGCATGTCGGCTGCGGAACGCACGTCGGCGTCGGTGACGTGCTCGGCAAAGTGGTTCCAACTGTTCCAGCCCATGGGCGGGGTCATTGCGACGGCAGCGGCGGGGTTTCCCTGGGCGAAGGATGGAACGGCAAGAAAAAGCAGAGTGGAGAACAGGGCGGCGGGTACGCGCATGGGCAGAGGCACCTCGGAAATTTGCAAGCAGGACGCGACCCAGCATAGCGCGGCTGACCTGCGGGCGTCGATTCTCTGGCGTGACGCAGCAGGCTTATCCTTGTGGCTGGTACACTTGAGGCTTCCGGAAGCATCGCAGGGCACCGCTCAAAGGCACATATTATGGTTGAATTGCTCCCATCCATTCTCTCGGCAGATTTTGCCAACCTGGCGCGCGACGTTGCGGCTGCCGAGCGCGGCGGCGGCACGGTGATCCATGTTGACGTGATGGACGGCCATTTTGTGCCGAACATTACCCTGGGCCCGCCGGTGGTCAAGAGCCTGCGCAAGGTGACCAGCCTGCCGCTGGACTGCCATTTGATGATTCAAAATCCCAATGACTACATCCCTGCCTTTGCGGACGCGGGGGCGGATTGGGTCAGTGTTCACTATGAGGCCTGCCCGCATCTGCACCGCACGCTTGAGCTGATTCAAAGCCATGGCATGAAGGCCGGTGTGGTCCTGAACCCGGCGACGCGCGTGAATTTCATCCGCGACATACTGCCGATGCTGCATCATGTGCTGATCATGAGCGTCAATCCGGGCTTTGGCGGGCAGAAATTTATCCCTTTCTCGCTTGAAAAGATTGGACAGCTCGTTACGCTCCGCAAGGAACTGGGGCTGGCATTTAGAATTGAAGTGGATGGCGGCGTGGCTCACGATACCATTGCTCAGGTCGTCAAAGCAGGAGCAGACCTGCTGGTAGCAGGTAACGCAGTCTTTGGCGGCGGCAGCGCCGAGGTCAACGCGCGAGAATTACTGGCCGCAGCCAGACAAGCAGCAGGCGAAGCGGCCTGAAACACAATCGAGGTGGTATGAAGCTTTACACACGTGCACAAGCAGGAAAGCAGGCAGGTGCCTCCGCAGGCCGCATCGCAGCGACCGTTGGCATTCTGGCGCTTTCCCTGGCCCTGATTCCCGCTGAGGCCAAGACCAAGGTTCCCAAAACAAAGAAGAATGTCGATCTGAGCGCCAATCCCCTTGCCAATGTGGCGAGCCGCCAGCCCGACAAGGAACTCTTTGACAAGTCGATGACTGCGCTCAAAAAGGGCCGTTACGACGTTGCCCGCCTCGACTTGCAGACGCTGCTCAATACCTATCCGAACTCTGAATATCAGATGCGCGCCAAACTTGCTGTGGGCGACAGCTGGTTCAAGGAGGGCGGCACGGCGGCCCTGACCCAAGCCGAGGCTGAGTACAAGGACTTCATCACCTTCTTCCCGCAAGCTCCGGAAGCTGCCGAGGCGCAGATGAAGGTGGCTGACATCTACTTCATGCAAATGGAAAAGCCCGATCGGGACTTTAACAACGCGGTGCGCGCGGAGCAGGAATACCGGGCGATGATCGACCAGTTTCCTGACTCGTCGCTGGTGCCGCGCGCCAAGCAGAAGCTGCGCGAAACTCAGGAAGTGCTGGCCGAGCGCGAGTTCCTCATTGGCTCCTACTACGCCAGCCGTGAAAACCCCGCAGGTGCCATTGCGCGGTTGCAGACTGTCGCGGATACCTATCCCCTGTTTAGCAAGAGCGACCAGTTGTGGCTGACCATCGGCGATGCCTATGCGGGTGAAGCGCGGAGCGTTCAGATGGCCAAAGGGCTACCCGGAGCGATTCGCGAGCGCCTGCAGCAGGTCTACCTCGACAAGGCTGCTGCCGCCTATGCCAAGGTCATCACGCGCTATCCGATGGCCCCGCGTGTTGAAGATGCACGTGACCGCCTCGTTGCCATGAACCGGCCAGTTCCCGAGCCGACCCAGGAAGCCATCGCCGAGAGCGACGCGGAAGAACGCAGCCGCCAGCCCATGCGCTTTACCGACAAGACCCTGGGCATGATCAAGCATGGCCCGACGGTGGTGGAAGCGGCCCACGTGGGTGACCCGACGATGACCGCGGCAAAGCGGACCATTGCTCCCTCTGTCACCAAGGAAAACCAGGCCATTTTCGCTGCAGCTATCAAAGCTGTGCAGCCCGGCGCGCCTGCCGAGGAAGCGAAGACCGCGCAGCCAACCGGCGTCAACGAGCCACCGCGCTCTGACCAGCCGCAAGCGCCGCTCCAGTTTGAGAATGTTCCCACGGCAGGCGAAAGCGGCACAGGGATTTCGGCCTCAATCGTAAGCGCGCCCAACGCTGCACCGGCTCCCGCACAGCCAGAGGAGGACCCGAACGCAGTTGTCAAGGCGGTCAAGACCTCTGAGGTAAAGCTGCCCGCTGCTGAAGCTCCGGCTGCCGCGCCCGATCAGGTGAACGACATCAAGCCGGGTTCAGTGCCTGCGCAGAACACGGCCGCTGATGCCAATGCCAAGAACAAGGCGAAGAAGCCGAAGCTCGACCAGAGCGACGAATCGTCAAGCAAGAAGAAAAAGAAGAAGGGCCTCAACAAGCTCAACCCCTTCTAGCATTGGCACTTTCAGTCATCACAGCAAAAGAGGCCACTCCTGATCGGAGTGGCCTCTTTTCTTTGCCCTCAAGCTTCCCGGTTCCGCATATCAACCGGTATTGCGCAGGCCGGCCGAGATGCCGCTGATGGTGGCGGAAATTGCGCGATTCACCTCTGGGGTGTCTTCCCCGGCGCGCTTGCGGCGGAGCAGGTCTACCTGGATGAGGTGCATGGGGTCTACATACGGGTTGCGCAGTTTGATGGACCGCGCCAGGACGGGGTTGGTCTGAAGCAGCTCAGACTGCCGCGTTATGGCAAGAACTGCCTTCACCGTGCGGTGATATTCGGCTTCAAACCGGTCGTAGATGCGGTTGCGCAGCGTGGTGTCCTCGACCAGGGTGGAGTACAGGCGCGCCGTGCCGAGATCGACCTTGCCCAGCGCCATTTCAACATTGCGCACCAGGTCGATGAAGAGAGGAAACTCCTTTGCCATCGTCTTGAGCGTGGCGATGTCGCCGCCTTCGGCCAGGTACTTCTCTACTGCTGTGCCGACGCCAAACCAGGCGGGGATGAGCAACCGGGACTGCGTCCATCCAAATACCCAGGGAATGGCGCGCAGTGTTTCCAGGCTCAGGGAGCCTTTGCGCTTTGAGGGCCGCGAACCAATCTTCGCATGCTCCAGCTCACCCATGGGCGTTGATTGCTCAAAGTAATCAAGCAATCCGGGGTCGTCAAGGATGTGCTCTTTGTAGTACTCGTATGCCAGTTCTGAGAGCCGGTCGAGTGCCTTCTCCCATTCCGGCAGTAGAATGCCGGTGAAGTGCCCCTCGGGGTCGCGGGCGTTGGGCCGCGCCAGAGCGTCAAGCGAAGCAGCAATCATCAGTTCAAGATTGCGCTCGGCCAGCACGACATCGGCGTACTTGAAATTCAGCACTTCGCCCTGCTCGGTAATGCGGAACTGGCCCTCAAAGGAATCCAGAGGCTGGGCGAAAATTGCCCGATGCGTCGGGCCGCCGCCGCGTCCGACGGTGCCGCCGCGGCCATGGAAGAGCCGCAGGTGCACGCCTGCTTCCCGCGCCACCACATGCAGAGCGCGATGAGCGCGGAAAATCTCCCAGGTGCTGGTCAGCATGCCGCCATCTTTATTGGAGTCGGAGTAGCCCAGCATCACTTCCTGGGTGTTGCCCCAGCTCTTGAGTAGTGCCTTGTAGTCGGGACGGGCCCAGAGTTCGCGGCAGATCTCCGGCGCGTTCTGCAGGTCAGTAATCGATTCAAAAAGCGGAACCGGCATCAGGCCCGGATCGCAATACTGCCCAGGGCCTTCGCCCTCAAGCTTGACTCCAGCCAGCCTGCCCAGCCGGACAACGGCAAGCACGTCATCGACGCAGGTAGCGCCGCTGATGACGTAGTGGCGAATCGCCTCGGGCGTGCAGCCGGCCTTGACCTCGGCGATGACCCGAAACGTCTCCAGGATATTTGCCGTATCCGCAGACAAAACTCCGGGCAGCTCAGGGGCCAGCGTGTCGGCAATGGACTCTTTGAGCGCCACCGCATGCAGGCGCGCATGCTGGCGAATATCCAATGTGTGCAGATGCAAACCGAATGTACGCACGAGCAGCAGCAGCGGATCGATGAGATTGCGCGCAATGCGCAGGCCGCGATGGGCCGCCAGCGAATCGCGCAGGATGCGCAGATCGTCGGCAAACTCTTCGGCGGAACGGTAGCCGGGCAGTACCTGCGCCAGCATCTCCTGCGACTCTGCCATGGGCGAGGGTCTGGTGACGGATGTGGCTGCTGAACCACCCCAGTGCAGCGTGCGCCGGGCTCGTGCACGCACGCAGATCAGGTAGCGCCGATACAGTTCAAACTCAAAGTGCTGCCCGTAAGTTTCAGACTCGGCAGTACGGATACGCGATTCATACTCGCCCAGCCGCAGGCGCAGCGCTTCGGTCACAGGGATCTGCTGCGCCGAGGTGCTGAGCAGATCGATGACGGTCTGAAGTTCGCCGTCGTAGAAATGCAGCAGATGCTCGCGGGCCAGTTGGATTGCGTTTCGCGTCACATCGGGGGTTACAAACGGGTTGCCGTCGCGGTCGCCGCCAATCCATGAGCCGAATGAGAGTACCTGCGGCAGCTCATGGGTTTCGATGGTCAGGTCGTAGGCGAGGTTCAAAGCTTCCGAAATTTCACGATACAGGCTGGGGAGTGTGGCAAAGATTGAGACGTCGTAGTAGTCCAGCCCCATCTTGATTTCGTCGTAAACGGTGGGCCGGCGGCTGCGCACTTCATCGGTCTGCCACAGAGAAGTGATCTCTGAAAGTACCTGGTCCTGCAACCGTGCAATGTCCTCGGTGGGCAGCGGAATCCGGTCGAGCTCCTCAAGCAGCTCGCCAATGCGCCGCCGCTTGAACATGACCGAGCGCCGCGCCACCTCAGTGGGATGGGCCGTGAAGACGGGTACCACCAGCACCTTGCGCAGCCAGTCGAGCGCCTCATCGGCGGTGATGCCGACCCGCTCCATGGCACGCAATGTGCCCGCGAGGCTGCCGCGCTGTTTGCCCGCATCGCCGGTCAATTGCAGCGCCAGCCGTCGCCGCTTGCGATGGTTGGTTTCGGCCAGATTGATCAGTTCAAAGTAAAAGCCAAAGGCCCGCGTCAGCAGCAGGGCCCGCTCAACCGGCAGCTTATGCACCAGTTCCATGGCGTGCGCCGCATGATCGGCGGCTGCAACTACCGCACCTTGATCCTCAGCCTCGCGCCGACGGATGGTGCCCTGGCGCAACTCTTCGACCTGCGAGAAGACTTCGTCTCCCGCCTGCTCCCGCAGGACGTCGCCCAGCAATGTGCCCAGCGAACGCACATCGCGACGCAGCGGTGCTTCTTTCAGCTCACCAGAAGTCGCCTGCAACTCTGCCAGTCGCTGCGACCAGCTCTCAGGATTCCATAAAAGTGCCATCGTCTTTTGATTATGCCTCAACCGATCTAAGCAACTCGTCAGGAATGAGCCGATTGCTCTTCCAACTGCATCATCAAGTCTTCCCATTCATCGGTAAAAGCGCTGAGTTGGCCCCGCAAGTCTTCCAGCAGCCGCGACTGGCGTTCCGTCTCAGCGACCGAAACGAAATTCCCCAGCGCGCTCTCGGTGTGCATGATGGAGGCCTCGATGCGGGGCACTTCTTCCTCGAGAAAGGCGCAGCGCTCTTCCATCTGCTTGAGCTTGATGGGGTTCAGCTTTTTGACGCGGTCTTTGCCGAGGCCGTCGTCCTGGGTGGCGGCTTCTGCTTTTGCCGGAGCACTGGCGGCGCTGTTGAGGGCGGCGACGGGCGGCTTTTCGCTGACGACGGGCTTTCCAGCGGCAGCCTCCTCCTGGTCGCGCACGTACTCGGCAAAGGTGCTGGGATAGACGATCACGCTGCCATCCTTGACCTCGAGCACCTTGGTTGCCAGCCGGTCGAGGAAGTAGCGGTCGTGCGAGACAAAAATTACTGTCCCCGAAAAGGACTCAATGGCCTCAAGCAGCACGTCTTTGGCGCGCATGTCGAGATGGTTGGTGGGCTCGTCGAGCAGTAGGAAATTCGACGGTGAAACCAGAATCCGGGCCAGCGCAAAGCGGTTGCGTTCGCCGCCCGAGAGCACTCCCAGCGGCTTGAAAACGTCGTCGCCTGAGAAGAGGAAGCAACCGAGCAGCGACCGGAGCGCAAGCTCGGGCACCTTGATGGCCGCGCGGCTGATGTCGTCGAGCATGCGGGCCTCGGGGTCGAGTACCTTGTACTGGTCCTGCGCAAAATACTCCGCGAGCACGTTGTGGCCGAGTTGAACCGAGCCGGAGGTCTGCGCCTCCACGCCGGTGAGCAGGCGAATCAGAGTTGATTTGCCAGCGCCATTCTGACCGACAAGGGCCACGCGGTCGCCGCGGTCGATGGTGAAATTGACATTCCTGAGCACCTGTTTTTCGCCATAGCTCTTCGAAAGATTCTGCGCGGTGACGACCGTCTTGCCTGAGGGAGGCGGCTGGGGAAAGCTGAAGTGGATGACCGGCTCTTCTTCGGGAATCTCGATGCGCTCAATCTTTTCGAGCTCCTTGATGCGGCTCTGGACCTGCTTGGCCTTGGTTGCCTGGGCGCGGAAGCGGGTGATGAAGGCCTCTAGATGCTCAATCTGTTCGCGCTGATTCTTGTAGGCGGCCACCAACTGCGCGCGGCGGTCTTCTTTTTGTTTCAAATATTTGGTGTAGTTGCCCGCGTAAATCTGCAAGCGCTTGTTCCAGATTTCGACGGTGCGGTCTACTGTCACATCGAGGAAGTACCGGTCGTGCGAAATGAGAATGTAGCCAAAGGGATACTGGCGCAGATAGCTCTCAAGCCAGTTGCGGGTTTCGAGATCGAGATGGTTGGTTGGCTCGTCGAGGAGCAGAAGATTGGGCCGGGCCAGCAGCAGTTTGGCGAGGGCGATGCGCATCTGCCAGCCGCCACTGAACTCCTCTGTGCGGCGCGCCCAGTCAGTTTTTGAAAAGCCCAATCCACCAAGGACCGCGCCCACCTGTGCATCGAGCGCGTACCCGTCGAGCGCATGAAAGCGCCCCTGCAGCATTGAATAACGCTCTGCAGCGGCGGTGTACTGCGAGCTGGCGTGATCCAGGGTGGCCAGTTCCCCGGCCAGGCGCTCAATTTCCACTTCCATTTCGCGGAGCTCGTCGAAGACCGACAGGCACTCGTCAAAGACTGACCGTCCGCTGAGCCGCAGCCCCTCCTGGGGCAGGTAGCCAATCGACATCCCCCGCGTCAGTTGCATCGAGCCGTAGTCCAACTGCTCGAGGCCGGCAAGCACCTTCATGAGTGTGGACTTGCCCGTGCCATTTGCCCCGACCAGCGCCGTCTTCTCTTGCGAAGTGATCAGCCAGTTCGCATCTTGAAAGAGAATCCGCGGCCCAAACCGCTTACCCGCATTGTGTAGTGAAAGCATTCCTTTTCAGGGTATCCTCTTTGGCCGCCAAACGCATCGATGCCCCTCAGCCGGTATCCCAACGCCGCATTCTGCCGATACAAAGGACATGGAATCTCCCCTCGCAATGGTTAACAATTCCGCAGAATGGCCCGAAGGTCGCAGAGCAAGTGACGCGAATATTGCACTGACTTCACCTCATTGGCCTGAACAACACTGCTATGATGGTTCAGATTTTGGATTCGTCTCCAGCGTCAACTCAAATAAAATCAGTCGTCTGGCCAGGGAGAAGGCGATGAATCTGCCCAACTACTACGAGTTCCTACAAATCAGTCCCAATGCGGAGCCAGAGACGATCCACCGCGTCTATCGATTTCTTGCGGTCCGATACCATCCTGATAACCCGGAAACCGGCGATACGGACAAGTTCGTACTGCTGAAGGAGGCATACGAGCGTCTGTCGAATCCTGCCCTGCGTGAGGAATATGATCTGGCATGCAAGGAAGGAGACTCGGATTCGGCTCCCATGTCTGCTGCGGTTGACTTTATGGACAGCGTGGCCGGCGAAATGAACCGCCGCCTCGCCGTTTTGGCATTGCTGTATATCCAGCGCCGCTCTTCGCCCGACAAACCGGAAGTGACCCTGCCTGAAGTGGAAAAGCGCATGGGTTTCCCGAGGGATTATCTCGAATTCACCCTCTGGTATCTCCTTAAAAAGGGCTACATTAGTCGCGCCGACAACGCTTCGTTCACCCTTATGGCCGACGGCGTTGACTTTGTTGAAACCCAACGTATCAGCATTCCAATTCTCAATAAGCTATTGACAAGCGGGGGAATTGTTGTGAATTCACCCGGGCAGGCAAATCAGCAGGACACAGATGGTGCTCCCAATTTCACCATCCCGGAAGTCGACCGGCGGGTTAAAAGAGAACGACGACGACGGGGATAAGCGGTGCGCCCTGTTTTAGCTTGCTGATGGGCCGTTGAGCGAGAATAGAGCAATGGAAATGAGAGCGACAGCGAACCCGCGCGACGAACGCCAGACGGTTCGAATCGACAAATGGCTCTGGGCTGCTCGCTTCTTCAAAACGCGCGCCCTGGCCTCAAAGGCCTGCGACCTGAACCGCATCCTGTCGAACGAAATCACGGCCAAACCGGCCCGCGACGTGCGCGTCGGCGACATGCTGCGCATTCGCAATGAGGCCGGCGAATTTCACGTGGAGGTGCTCGTCCTGAGCGAAATGCGCGGGCCTGCTGCCGTGGCGCAAAAGCTCTATCGCGAGACGGAACTAAGCCGCGAAACTCGCCTGCGCCTCGCTGCTGAGCAAAAGGCCCTGCAAGCCATCGAAGGGCTGCCCGCCGCAAAACCCTCCAAACGCGACCGCCGCCAGATTAACCGCTTCCGCGGGCGCTAGCTCACTGCCTAAAACGACGAAGGCGCAAGCGTGGCGTACACTGACCCTGTCAGCCCATCTCAACCCATCCGAGCGTGCCCTCCCATGCAGCGTTGCTTTCAGGCTCTCACTCGCATTTTGCCCCTGGCCCTTATTTCCGCCGTGCTCACCCTGCACGCTCAGGCCCCCAAAGAAGCCGAGGCCCACACCGAAGCTCAGAAAGACTCCCGCGCCGAAGCTCTCCGCGTTGCCGACGCCTGGCTGGGCAGCGTCCAGGCCTACGACCGCATCCCGGCCATCTCTGCCGGGGTCGTCTCCGGCGACCGCCTGCTGTGGGCCAAAGGCTATGGAACGATCGACGCCGCCCACTCTGTTCCCGCTACGCCGCAGACCCTCTACTCGATCTGCTCCATTTCGAAGCTATTCACCTCAGTCGCCCTCATGCAGCTCTACGATGGCGGCCTCGTCCGTCTCGACGAACCGATCACCACCTACCTGCCCTGGGCCACCTTCCAGCCCGCGCCCGAAGCCGACAGCGTCCCCATTACCCTCCGCGGACTGCTCTCCCACTCGGCCGGCCTGCCTCGCGAATCCGAGTTTCCCTACTGGTCCGGCCCCGACTTCCCCTTCCCTTCGCAGCAGCAGGTCCGCGACGAACTCCCCAAACAAGCCCTGCTCTACCCGGCTGAACGCTACTTCCAGTACAGCAATCTCGGCCTTACCCTGGTCGGCGAAACTGTCGAGGCCGTCGCTCACGACCCCTACGCCCACTACGCCCAGACCCACGTCCTTGACCCGCTCGGCCTGCACGACACGCACCCCTTCATGCCCATGGACCAGTACGGCAAGCGCCTGGCCGTCGGCTATGGAGCCATCGAGCGGGACGGGAGCCGCGCTCTGCTCAAGCCCTTCAACGCCAACGGCATCACGCCCGCAGCCGGCTACACTTCCACCGTCGAGGACCTTGCCAAATTCGCTTCCTGGCAGTTCCGACTGCTGCGCGCGGGAAATGACAAGACGGGCAAGCCGGAGGTCCTCAAGGCCTCTACCCTGCGCGAAATGCAGCGAGTGCAGTTCGTCGACCCCGGCTGGAAGACTACCCGGGGATTGGGCTTCTCTATCCAGCGCCGGGATAACCACACCTACGTCGGCCACTCCGGCGACTGCCCCGGATACCAGACCACCCTGGAGCTCCGACCGGAGGACGAAACCGCCGTCATCGTGATGGATAATGCCGCCGAGCGCACCCCGGCCTGGGTCGAGGGAGTCTTCAGCATCCTCGACAAGCGCAAAGGTTTCTCCTTCAAAGCGCCCGCCCCCGCCACGGCCGATCTCGAAGCCTACGCTGGCCACTACTCCGCCGCGCCCTGGCACGCCGAGACCCTGTTCCTTCCGTGGGCCGGCGGCCTGGTGATGCTGCCCCTGCCGATCGCCAATCCAGCTGAAGGCATGGTCTTCCTCAAGCCAAAGGGAAATGACAGCTTCCGCCGTGTCCGCGAAGACGGCAGCGAGGCGGAGGAAATCCTCTTCCTCCGCGATGCCAACGGGAAGGTTACCGGCTACACGCAGTTCAGCAACCCCCGACCCCGGTTGTCCATCCCGACTGAGCCGTCAATACCCGCGATCTGAACCGATTCCAATTCAACGAATTCGCCGCCAGAGCAACCGCTCCTCCGGCCGCAACTTCGTTGCTCTGAATCGAGCACGGCAGGCAGCAAATCTGTTTGCCGATGTATCCTGTTCACGACTAAAACTCTTGGCTTTTGAGGTAGCACGTGACTCCATCACTCTTTGATCTCTCAGGAAAAGTCGCCGTCGTCATCGGCGGCACCACCGGCATCGGCCACGCCCTTTCGCTCGGTCTCGCCGACGCCGGAGCCGACGTCGTCGCCTCCTCTCGCCGCGCTGAAGAGGTGGAGAAGACCGCCGCCGAGTTGGAAGCTAAAGGCCGCCGGACGCTGCGCCTGCCCTCGAACGTGAAAGACCGCGCCTCGCTGGTCGCCCTGCGCGACGGCGTTCTCGCAGAATTCGGCAAGGTCGATATCCTCATCAACTGCGCCGGCACCACCAAGCGTGGCGCGACGCTGACCTTCAGCGAAGAAGACTGGAACAACATCCTCGAAACCAACCTCACCGGCACCCTGCGCGGCTGCCAGGTTTTTGGCGAAGCCATGCTCGCCGCCGGCTACGGGCGCATTGTCAACATCGCTTCCCTTTCCACATTTGTCGCGCTCAACGAAGTGGCCGCCTACGCCGCCAGCAAGGCTGCGGTCGGCTCGCTGACCAAATCTCTCGCCGTCGAATGGTCAAAGCACGGCGTCAACGTCAACGCCATCGCCCCCGGCGTCTTCCGCACGGCGCTGAACTCGCAACTGCTCGACTCGACCCCGCGCGGGCAGGAGTTCCTCACCCGCACGCCCATGGCCCGATTCGGCAAGACGGAAGAGCTGGTCGGCGCGGCAATCTATCTCGCCAGTGACGCGGCCTCATTCGTCGCCGGCGAAATCATCACTGTCGATGGCGGCTTCCTCGCCAGCGGCGTCAACCAGTAGGAGCATCGCGTTGAGTCTATCGCTAAAGCCCGCAAAATCAACCAAGTGGGACCTCGTCTCGCTCGGCGAAGTCATGCTCCGCCTCGACCCTGGCGTGGGACGCGTCGCTACCACCCGCACCTTCCAGGCCTGGGAGGGCGGCGGCGAATACAACGTTGCCCGCGGCCTCAAGCGCTGCTTTGGCCTGCGCAGCTCGATTGTCACCGCGCTTGCCGACAATCCCGTTGGGCGCCTTGTCGAAGACCTGATGTACCAGGGCGGCGTTGACCAGTCGCACGTCCGCTGGGTGAAGTACGACGGCGTGGGACGCACTGTACGCAACGGCCTCAACTTTACCGAGCGCGGCTTCGGTGTGCGCGCGGCTCTGGGCTGTTCGGATCGAGGCAACACCGCCGTCAGCCAGCTCAAGCCGGGTGAGATCGACTGGGACGAGATATTCGTGAAGGAAGGGACGCGCTGGTTCCACACTGGAGGCATCTTTGCCGCGCTGTCGGAATCGACCCCGCTCGTTGCGAAAGAAGCCATTGAAGCGGCCCACCGCAATGGCGTCATCGTCAGCTACGACCTGAACTATCGCGATAGCTTGTGGAAGTCGATCGGCGGCAAGGCCCGCGCCCTTGAGGTGAACAGCGAACTCGCACCGCTCATCGACGTGATGCTGGGCAATGAAGAGGACTTCACCGCCTCGCTCGGATTTGAAGTCGAAGGCCTGGGCGACGTAGACGCCCACGTGGGCGAGCTTGACACCAGCAAATTCCGGCGCATGATCGAGCAGGCTGTCGCCAAATATCCCAACTTCAAGGTCGTCGCCACCACGCTGCGCACCGCCCACACAGCCACCGTCAACGACTGGGGCGCGGTTTGCTACTACGACGGCAACTTTTACGAAGCGCGCCCCATGCCGGGCCTCGAAATCCTCGACCGCGTGGGCGGCGGCGACTCGTTTGCCTCCGGCCTCATCTACGGTTTTCTCGCCGAAAAAGGCGCGGAATACGCGGTCAACTGCGGCTGCGCCCACGGAGCACTTGCCATGACCACCCCCGGCGACACCACCATGGTGACCCTGCCTGAAGTCGAACGCGTCATGAAAGGCGGCGCAGCCCGCGTCCTGAGATAAGAGGTAAAAATGCACAAATCTGAAGTTTTGCAGAAAATCCGCCAGGTCGGCCTCGTCCCCGTCCTCCGCGCCGACAGCGAAGAAGAAGCCCTCGGCATCGCCTACGCGCTCGAAGCCGGCGGCGTCACGGTCCTTGAAGTCACGATGACCGTCCCCGGCGCGGTCGATGTCATCCGCCGATTGGCAAAAGAGGCTGGCGACCGCATTCTCATCGGCGCAGGCACTGTGCTTGACCCGGAAAGCGCCCGCGCATGCATGCTCGCCGGTGCGGAATTCATCGTCAGCCCGGCGCTCAATGTCCGTACCATCGAGCTCTGCCGACGCTACAACGTCGCTGTCTTTCCCGGTGGCCTTACCCCGACTGAGGTCGTCACCGCGTGGGAAGCAGGCGCGGATGCGGTCAAAGTCTTCCCTTGCAGCGCGATGGGCGGGGCCAGCTACCTCAAGGCTCTCAAAGCTCCGCTGCCGCAGATTGAACTCATCCCTACGGGCGGCGTTTCGCTGGCTACGGCCGCCGACTTTCTGAAAGCCGGAGCGTTTGCCCTCGGCGTCGGCGGCGACCTTGTCGATAACAAGGCCTTTCGCGCGGGCAAATCTGAAGTCATCACCGAGAGTGCTCGCAAGTATCTGGAAATCGTCGCCACGCACCGCAACTAAGCCCCTTTGGGAGAGGCTCGCGCCATGAAAGCACTGGTACTGCAACAGCCCGGCGAAGCCGCCGTTGAGACGGTCGCGGATGTTGCCCACATGGAAGGAAATGTGCTGCTGAAAGTCCGTCGCGTCGGCCTCTGCGGCAGCGACCTCAACTCCTTTCGCGGCAAAAACCCCATGGTCACCTTCCCCCGCATCCCGGGGCATGAAGTTGCCGCTACCGTCGTCGAATCGAGCCGCACCCATCCTCAGTTCGCCGCCGGGGTCAACGTAACGCTGTCGCCCTACACGCAGTGTGGCAAATGCCCCTCCTGCCTGCGCGGCCGCCCGAACGCTTGCCAGTTCAACGAAACTCTCGGCGTGCAGCGCGACGGCGCGCTCGCCGAATACATCTCTGTGCCGCCGGAAAAGCTGTACCTCGCCAACCTCAATCTCAAGGAACTGTGCATTGTCGAGCCGCTCACCGTAGGCTTCCACGCCGTGGCTCGTGGCCGTGTGACAGGGGAGGATGTTGTGGCTATCATCGGGTGCGGCGGCGTGGGCCTGGGAGCCGTAGCAGCCTCAGGCTTCCGCAAAGCACGCACGATTGCCATCGATGTAGACGAAACCAAGCTCGCCCTGGCATTAAAATCCGGGGCCACCGACACCATCAACACTACCCGCGAGGACCTGCACGAGAGGCTACAAGAGCTTACCGGCGGCCGCGGTCCCGACGTCATCATCGAAGCCATCGGGCTGCCCCAGACCTTTCGCGCGGCCGTCGAAGAGGTCGCCTTCACCGGCCGTGTTGTGTACATCGGCTACGCCAAAGAGCCCGTTGCGTATGAAACCCGGCTCTTCGTTCAGAAAGAGTTGGACATTCTTGGCTCGCGGAACGCCCTCCCCGGAGACTTCCGCGAAGTCATCCGCATGCTTGAAGAGGGTCGCTTCCCGGTCGACCAGGCCGTCAGCAACATCGCCTCCCTCGACGAAGCGCCCGCGCTGCTCAAAGCCTGGAGCCAGAACCCCGCCGCCTTCACCAAGATCATGATTGCGCTGGACTAACGCCGGAGTGGCTCATCCTGAGCATTCAGACCCGACCCTGCACAAAGGTGGAATAGGCATGCCACGCCGGTCACCACACTTCATCTGAAGTACTATTCCCCACACGTTACTTCAGGGTGGATGCTCAATGAATCAAGTGAGCGCCTATTACCGGTGCTGGGAGTGTCTAAAGTCATGCGTGAGCTGATCACCGTCCTGCTGTTTGCAGTCTTCCTGTTATCACCCTCTGCCATTGCGTCGTTCTGCGCCAGTGAGCGAAGACTCTTCCGTTCCCGCGCCAACAACAACTGCCCGGCCATTGACCGCCGCGACCCGCGTTGAGCGCCAGATGTCTGCCTGAAGAATGACGCAACAAGAGACACCCCACGAGGTGATGAACCTTGTGGTGTTCCAGTTTTTGAACCAATCCGTCAACCGGCGACGTTTGCGTGCAGCTTTGGCATAAAGTCCGTTGCTTGTCTCCTCACCGGTGAAATTCCCGCGTTGTCCAAGCCCGGCATTGTAAAACTGAAAGAAGTGGCACGACGCGCGGGTGATGGAGCGGAAGAACTGCGCCGGGCTCCCTCAGCGGATTGCTGACGGAACCCAGGGTGAAATGCTGCAGTTCCACTGGAAAGAATTTCTTGAAGGAAGACTCGATGCATCTATTGGTTTTTGAGAAGCGTATCTGTTCGATTCTGGTTGGAGTCGTGGCTCTGTTGACCATCTCGGCGCAGGCCCACTGCGCTGATTTCAAGGACGTTCCCTATCGCACCGTTGATGGTGTGACGCTGACTCTGGACGCACATATCCCGGACGGAAAAGGGCCTTTTGCCGCCGCCATTCTGGTGCATGGCGGGGGTTGGGTGGCGGGGGACAAGCAGGAGTACATCAACTTTCTCTTTGAGCCGCTTGCCGATGCCGGCTTTGCCTGGTTCAGCATCAATTACCGGCTGGCTCCGAAGTACACGTTTCCAGCGGACGCCGAGGATGTGCGAGCCGCTGTTGTGTGGGTCAAGGCGCATGCGGCCGAGTACTCGGTGGATGCGAAGCGTGTTGCGCTGATTGGCGAGTCCGCAGGAGGGCACCTGGTATCTCTGGTGGGTGCTGAGCCCAGCGAGGCTACGCGGGTGGCGGCGGTGGTCTCAATGTATGGCGTGCATGACTTTGTTGCTGCAGCGGTGGAGTGGAAGCCTCTTCCGGAGGAGCTGTACCAGCTGTTTGGCATCAAGGCAGTGGATGCACGGACCATGCCACTGCTGGCCAAGGCCTCACCCGTGCTGCTGGTACGCAAAGACATGCCACCCTACCTGCTGATGCATGGCACGAAGGACGAAGATGTGCCGTACGAGCAGTCCGTCGAGATGTGTTCAGCGATGAAAGATGCCGGGGCGCACTGCGAACTGATCTCGCTGGAGGGCGCGCCGCATGGCATGGACCATTGGGAGCCACGGCCTGAACTCCACTGGTATAAGAAAGCCCTTACGGACTGGCTCCGCAAGACTCTCCAATAGCAACTACTGCGGCAATCCGTTCGCCTCCACGGTTACCCGCAGTGACACGCTGCCGAGCGACGATCCGTCGCCCTCAGCCTTCCACTCCAGCGTCTGCCAGCTTTCCTTTGCCAGACCCGTCGGCGGTGTCAGAGTTAGCTGAATTGGCCATGCATCGTGGGCCGGCACCGTCAGCGTCGTTACCTCCGGCTTCTCGGACCAGCCCTCAGGCAGCGCAGCATGCAACGTAAACTGCCGGGGTTTGTCGGAGTCATTCCGCAAGACGAGCGGTACCCAAAGCGTCTCGCCGGGTGCCACCTGAGCCTGCGGCGGGAAGAGCGCTGCCAGTGGCGCTAGTCCATGCGCAGGCCAGAAGGCGCGGTAGAACGCCCATGGCCCGCCGAGTTCCAGCTGGACATCTGGTGTGGGCGGCTCGTAGCCGCGTGGTTTGGCATAGGCGACAGCCCCATCCGTGATGCCTTCGAATACATCTCCGGTGACCGACGCCGGCACCAGCGACTTGCCAAAGATCAATTGCACGGGAGTTTCAGTGAATTGCTTCAGAGTGGCCTCGGTAAAGTCGTCTTGTGTCTTGTAGAACCGCCAGGAGGTTGCCGCGACCGCAGCAAAGGAAACTCCGCGCGAGGGAGAGATGGCATTCGACGGATACTCCGGCCCTTTGCCCCTGGCAAACTCCAGATGGGTCGCATCAGAGAAGAAGTAGATCTTTTTGGGCTGCCACGGACGAAGACCTTCGCCGTAGTTGTTGATGCTGACCCGATTGCGCGGAGCCTCAAGCTGTTCAGGGAAGGCGAGGCGGTCAGCGGCCAGATCAAAGGCCTCGTTGGCCAGTACAGAAGCACCCTGGTGATCTTCGTGGTTTTCTCCCACAACGTAGTCGGGTAGCCAGGTGAGCACGACTTCGGGCCGGGTGAGGCGCACGATGCGCACCACCTGCTCCAGCGCTTCCCCGTGGCCCCATGCCTCCAGCGAACGCAGCACATCCGCGCCGGGCGTATCCGAGCCGGGCAGCAGCCACACGTTCTCTACCCCATAGGAACCCAGAGCCTTGCGGGCCTCGATCTCTCGCACCTGCTTGAGCACGCGCGACTGCTCCAGGCCGATGGCGTTGCCGCCAGAGTTGCCATGCGTCATGTAAACCACGGCTACGCGCTTGTGCTCAAGTTCAATGGCGCGAGCCAGGTAGGAGGCGACTTCAATGTCGTCATCCGGATGGCCCACGACAAGCAGAATGTCCGCTTTGTAGCGGGGGTCAGGCTCGGGGAGGGTTATGGTTTGCCCTGGCGCGCACACAGCCAGGCCAGTACAGGCCCACAGAGCCAGGACTCTGACGAAATTCTTCATGACTTTCCTGCTTTCCATCTAGAAGCGCAGGTGCAGGCCAAACTGCATCTGCCGCATGGGGTCCGCCGTTGAGGTAATCTGCCCGGCGCCGGACTGATCCACAACGTTACCGGGCTGGCCGAGATTGACGTGGTTGAAGACGTTGAAGTTTTCCCAGTGGAACTCCAGCGTTTTGCCTTCGACAATCGTAAACGTCTTGGCAAGCGACAGGTTGAAAACCACCTCGGCTGGTCCCCGCAGGCTGTTGCGACGGACGGTGCCATCGCGATAAGGCTGCTGCGGCGCAGTATAAGCCGCAGGATTAAACCACAGGTCCCGGTTGGGATGCGACACGTGAGGGCTGCCGACCTGGTCAGGACGCACATTGTTGAAATCAGCATTCACGCTGGAGGTGTTCGAGACGTTTACCGTAAACGGCCGACCGGAAGCGAGGTTGGTGATGCCGTTGAAGACCCAGTCACCCACCAGCAGATTCAGCGGGCGGCTGGCATGGCTCAGGATGCGATGTCCGGAGCCGATAGGCAGTTGCCACACGTTCGAGATGGCCAGGGAGTGTGTGCGGTCAAAATTTGCCGAACCGTGATCGGCGCGGAAGTTCAGGTTGTTGTCGTAGACGCTGCCGTACTCCGTGTTGTCCAGCGCATGGCCATAGGAATAGGCGACGAGCAGGTCCAGCCCATGACTGGCCTTCTTTTGCAACTTGACCTGCAATCCGTTGTAGCTTGAGTTGTCACAGTTGCAGGTTGAGTACAAGCCCTGGGTGAGGCTGAACTTCTGATAGTAGAGGCGGCGTGAGTTGAAGTCTCCCGCCCCTGGCGCAGCCTGGTTCACATTCGCATTCACATAGAGGTGGCGACCGCCGTTGCCCACGTACGAGGCCTCCAGCGACAGGGTTGAGCTGAACTCGTGCTGAACGGCGAGGTTCCAGAACTCGACCAGCGGCACGCGGTAGGAACTCGGCGGATTGAAGAAGAAGTACACCTGCAAGCCATCCGGCAGCGGATAGCGACCGCTGGAGGGAATTGGCAGTGAAGCCGGCAGCGGTGGCCCATCAAAGAGATTGAAGACCGATGCGTACGAGCTGTCGGGGTTGATCTGCTGCGGAATGGTGATGGGAGCGTCGTACTCCGGCGACTGGCCGAAGACAGCTCCCAATCCTGATGGAGTAAAGCTGCGCCCATACCCGGCGCGAATTACGGTGTTGGCACGGAGCTGGTAAGCGATGCCGATGCGCGGAGCAAAGCCGATGTTGTACGGCTTAACGCCCATGTTTGATGCGACAGTGCCGATGCCTGCGGCCAGCAGATCGCCGGTGTTGGGGTCAAAACTGCCGGCTCCGCCCGGGCTGGCCGCCGTCTGGGGAAGGTAGTTCTCGTAGCGCACTCCATAGTTCACTGTCAGTTTCGGTGTTGCACGCCAGGAGTCCTGCACAAAGGAGAAGAGCCGCGTCTGGCGTAGTCCCGCATGGTAGTGGGCCCCGGTAAAGTAGCGTACAAACTGGTTGGGCACACCCAGCAGAAAGGAACCAAGCGCTGCACCCGTGGCTGCGCCGGAGTTGACGCCCAAAGCGTCGACATCCGCGTTACCCGTGCCTGAATCGACGAATGTGATCTCGCCGGCGCGATGACTGTCACTGGGGATGCGCTGCTGCTGCAACCGGCGCAGATCCACGCCCCAGACAATCGTGTGATTACCGGCGGTCTTGGTCCAGTTGCTGACAAACTGGAAGTGGTTCTCCGTTTCCTTCAGCGGGCAATTGCACTGGTTCACGCCGTTGGCATAGCCAAAGTTGAAGCCGCCGTTGCCATTGATGTAGAAAGCCGGCATGCCACTTGTCTCCTGGGTGCCGAGATTCAGTCCGGGGATACCAGAGTCGGTGGCCGGCGTAGTGCCCAATGCGTTCGGCTGGGTGCGGATACGGTAGCGATAGAAGCCGAGCCGTGTTTCAGCCACCAGGGACGGCGAGAAAACATAGGAGTGGCCGATAGCCACACTCTGGTTTCGGGCATTGGAGGCGCCGGAAAAGGCTGAACCGTTCAGAGCGGGGCCACCGGCGAGGTCACCGTAAGCTCCGGGAGCCTGCTTGGTAAAGTCGCTGATTGTGTAGCGGCCAAACAGATGTGAACGGTTTGAAATCGTCGCATCTACCCGGATATCGCCCTGGTCGTTGTTGAATGAATCGATCCCTTTGCCCAGGTAGTTGTTGGCGATCGAGCCGGGGTCGCCGTAGTTGGCGGCCGGAATGTACTGGAGCAGCTTGGTGATGGGTTGCGGGACGGAGGGCAAGATATTCGGCTGGCCGGCGCTCGTAATGGCAAGCCTGCCGGTACCGTCGGGGTTGCCAGTGGTCGGGTCAAAAATCATGCCAGTCTGCGCTGGAATGCTGGAACCTTCCGTGGTGTTGACGAGCAGCGCGTTTCCGCACGTCGTTGACGAGGTAGTACCGTCTGCGCAGAAGTAGTCGCCCAGGAGCGCCTGCAAGTTGCCCGAGTGCTCCGCCTCGGTCGGTACCGTGGTGACAACCGGCGCGCCAGTGTGACGGCGCGTACCCTGATAGTCGGCAAAGGCAAACAATCTGTCCTTGCGAATCGGGGCACCCAGTGAGCCGCCAAACTCATTCCAATGAAGCGGAAGGGTGCCGGCAAAAGGATCGCTGGCATCAAACTGACCGTTGCGCAGATATTCAAAGAGCGTACCGTGCCATTGGTTGGTGCCGGAGCGCGTTGTTGCCTGCATCAGCGCGCCTGCTACGGAACCAAACTCAGCGTCATAATTGCTGGTTGTTACCTTGAATTCTTCCAGCGAGTCAATGTTGGGGTTGATTACGGCGATTCCCAAGCCTGAACTGTTGTTTTCCGTGCCATCCAGCAGGAAGCCGTTGTGAGTGAACTGCTGGCCATTGGCCGAGAACTGGATTCCACCCTGCGGGTTCTCTGCCGAAGAATGCTGCCAGTCGTTCATCTGCGTGCCGGGAATGGTGAGAGTCAGTTGCGTAACGTTGCGGTCCAGAATTGGCAGGCTCTGCAACTCTGTGCGGCTGAGGATGGTGCTCACATCGGCACGATCCGTCTTCAGCAGGGGCACCTCGTCGGTCACCGTTACCACCGTCTCTGCCTTGCCCACCTTGAGAGAGGCGTTTACCTCGGTGGACGCGTCAACATGGACATCCACAGTGGTTTCAAAGCTGGAAAAACCCTCAGCCTCGATGCGCACTCGATATCGGCCAGCCAGCAAGCGGCCCTCGAGGAAGTTGCCGAAGTCGTTGCTCCGCGATGTACTCACCGTTCCTCGGTCAAGGTCAGTGACACTCACCAGCACGTTCGCCAGAGATGCTCCGTTCGGGTCGCTGACATGCCCAAGAATCTTTCCGGACACAGCCTGCGCCAATGCGCCCAGTGGTGCAGCGAGTGCCAGAGAGAGGAGAATTACGAATCTGGAAAACTTCTTCAACTTTGCGCTCCTTACATGGCCTCCCAACGGATTGGGATATGCCTACGCTGGTATGGCGGATCCGCGAGATCGAGAGACCTTCTGGGGTCCGGCGATTCAGTGACTAACAAAAGAGTTGGGAGGTTGCCCCATGAGCCAGGGACTCTGGACTCATCCGAAAAAGCAGGTGGAGTGAACCACTGTCCTGGAAGATTGTAGAGTCTATCTTGCCACCTCCAAAGAGACATCTGCGTGGGCTGTTGTCGGGGGAATACAAACCCGGTCGCGAAGTGCGCGGAAGCTCAGGACGGAAAACAGATCAATCGCTCCACCTCACACACAACACGACCCGCTTACGCGGGCTGCGAAGCGGGCCTGTTTGGAAGGGATTCAATCGAACCCAGGGAACCTGAGAGAGATTCGATACAACAGGCTAGATTCGCATGCTGACTACACAATTGCGACAACAACGCTTGTTGGGGTTGGACTTCATAAACTCTAAATTATCCACAATTGCATTCCTTGTCAATTGCCTGATCTCAGTGCATGGGAGGCTTCAGCGGTTTCGCACAGATGCCGACAGATCGATGTGGAGGTATCTGCGGTTGGTCTTTCGGCTGCAACTGGATGCTCTTTGCCTGCCCCTCTCAACCACCAGCGGATTGTGCATGATGGGAGAGCGACGCAGCGCCGAATACCGCCATTTCCAATTCACCTGGCACGGCAAAAGCGACTTGTATACAATTTGGTCTCTGGCAGGCGCGTTTGTCCCACTTTTATGGTGCGCATTTGGAGTTGCTGTATGCCAACATGTACCTGGAAGTGACCACTGCATTGCGCCGGATGGACGGAGGCCTGCATTTCTTCTTTTGAACAAGTCCTCCGCCCTGGGAATCCCTGAGAATCACGGAACTGTAGCACCTTGATGAGGGTCCGGAACTCCGTCGTCATGACCACTGATCGCAAACCCGCTGCATGCCTGGATAGCTATCGGAATCGGAGCTGCTGGCCATGGCTGTCTTGTTTGTTGGGTCTTATCGCACTTCAACCCATCCATGCGCAGAGCGAGAAGGCATCGATTCGCGCCGGCATGCCTCAAGATCAGGGAACTGGTCAGGTATTCGCAGTCTCTACCGAAACAAGAGCGGAGTTGCGGGCAGGTACGGAACTCACCCGTCAGGGATCTTTTCAGCAAGCGATTCCGCATTTGCTCGCGGCGCAGAGTGGCGGATCAGACACGTATGCGACCGGTGTGAATCTGGGAATCTGTTACCTGGGGTTGATGCAATACAAAGAGGCGATCAACGCGCTCAATGGCGCTCATTCGGCAGGATTCAATACCGCCGCAGTGAATAATCTGCTGGCCCAGGCATATCTCGGGGATGGTCAGTTGAAGTTGGCTTTGACTGCCTTTCAGGCTGCTGCAACGCTGACTCCGAAAGACGAAAAGCTTTACGACTTCATCGCGGATGCGAGTACCGACCATCAGGACTACGCCTTTGGGCTGCAAGTTACAGAGGCTGGGCTGCGGCAGCTTCCGGACTCGGCGCGCCTTCACTATGAGCGTGCCGTGTTTCTTGCGCGTCTTGACCGGATGGAGGAGGCAAAGCCAGAGTTCGACAAGGCAGCACAGTTGGCTCCTGGAAGTTATATCGCCAGTCTCGCATTGGTTCAAAGGCAGATGTATGACGATGATTTTGCGGCGGCCACCAGTCTCCTGCGCGATCTGGTCCGTGCGGGGCATCGAGACTATCAAACGCTCTCTCTGTTGGGTACCGTTCTCATGCAAATGGGCGCTTTGCCCGGTGAGCCAGAATTTCTCGAGGCCCAATCGGTGCTGGAGGAATCGGCAAACGATCATCCCAATTACTCAGCCACACAGATTGCGCTCGGCAAACTATACGAGATGGAACGCCATTTCCCGGAAGCGAGAGATCATCTGGAGCTTGGCCGACGCCTGGAGCCCGCCAACCCCGCCGTGTATTCGCATCTCGCAAATGTATATCGCAAATTGGGTGACCAGAACAGGGCTCGCGCCATGGTGGAGCAGCTGGGAAGGCTCCTTCTCGAGAAAAAGTCGTCTTTGTCCGTCTCAGATCGATAAAAGCGCCCTTGAATCGGAAACATTTGGTGCACGTTGAGACAATTGACTTGAACGTATGCAAAACGATGCAAGGAATTCATCAGATTTCATGGGACTAATTTTTCTTGACAAGAAATACAATTTCGAATACATATTTAAGCACTGCAATGCCTCAGGCGGGCAGACAGGCAGGCAGACGAGCCACTAGAAGGACAGTCAACTCAACTTCCTTTTGTTCCCCACAGTCTCCCTCTACTTCTGCATTGGCCCATGTTTCTGGAAATTCGACGGCGAGAACCACGAGTTAAGAAATCGTTTCAATTTTTGGAGGAATTCTATGTTGACCGGTCGCGTCCGACCTTTTCTCTTGCTTGCTCTTAGTCTCTGCTCTGTCATCTTGCTCAGCAGGATACCTGCGCTGGCGCAGAGCGGATCGCAGGGAACCATCGTCGTCAGTGTTGATGACCCATCAGGAGCCCTCGTTCCTGATGCGACTTTGACCCTGATCGCACTGCGCACAAACGACCTGCGCACGGCGCGAACAACGGGCAGCGGGACCTACACCTTTGTGAATCTCGCGATCGGCGAGTACAAATTGTCCATTACCAAGTCGGGATACGCCACCAGGGTGTACGACTCGGTATCAGTGGAAGCATCACAGACGACCACCCTCAAGGCGGAGCTGAGTGTCGGAAGCGCCTCTGATACAGTGCGCGTGGAAGCGGAAAGTTCTCCGGTGATCGAGACCAGTTCCAACCAGATTGGCACCGTTGTCGACATGAAGCAGATCGAAGATCTTCCTTTGAATGGCCGCGATCTGACAGCCTTTGCCGCGCTGGTTCCGGGCTACAACGGGACGTATAACGGACTGCCTTCCAACGATCAGGGAAGCAATATCGACGGCGTGATTGGCAACTCAAGCCGCATGAAGTTCACCGGAAATACTGAGCCTGCAGTCTCACCTCGACTGGAAGACATTGAGCAAATGACGGTGCAGACCGACCAGCTTGATCTGAACTCTGGATTCGGTCAGTCCAGCACCCAGGTCAACTTTGTCTCTCGCCGCGGTGGTAACCAGTTCCACGGTCGAGGGTACGAGGATTTCCGCAACTCGGGACTGAACGCCAACAGCTGGCAAAACGATGTGAACAAGCTGCGCAAGAACAAGCTTATCTTGAATGATTTTGGCGCAAGCGTGGGCGGTCCAATCCTGCATGACAAGCTGTTTTTCTTCGGAACGTTTGCCATGCGCAAGGTGCCGGGCAGTTTCACCGCCACCAATGACATCTTCACCAGCGCAGCGCAGGCCGGCGACTTCACCTATAAAGACACGAATGGCATGACGCGGACTGTGAACCTGTTGCAGCTCGCGGCGCAGAGCAATCCGAGCCTGCCCAACACCGTCAATGCTGAGATTGCCAAGCAGTTCAGCACCATCAATGCAGCGGCATCGAGCGGCTCGATTACCCCAACGTCCAATGCCAACTTCAATCAGATTGCCTGGACCCAGAGTTCGGCGACGACGTATTACTATCCTGCGGCGCGGGTTGACTACAACCTTTCGCAGAAGGCCCGGATGTACCTGGCGTGGCTGATGACCAAGCAGTCCCAGCCGGCAAACACGGCGGGAGACTTTCCAGGGTCAGGATTTGCCAACCAGATCGCAGGCAACCAGACGAAGAACTATACGTCTTCCTATGGCTTCGACTTCATCTTTACCCCGCAGTTGATCAACCAGTTCAAAGCGGGCTTTCTTTACAACGCCACGTTTTATGGATACAACGCAGCTCCCCTTTACACAACCCAGCCGACGGTGGCCTGGAACTATCCAGGGGCAAGCGGCCAGATGTCTGGTCAACAATACAACGAGCCAGTCAGCACGTATTACCCCATTTTCAATCTCTCGGATTCCATGACCTGGCAGCACAGCCGGCATACGATTCAGTATGGCGTTTCGTGGTATCGCGAACAGGATCACTATTGGAATCCGCCTGCGGGCTTCAATAACTACAGTCTGGGATTGGCAGCAGGAGATCCAGCACTGAATGTCTTCACCAACTCGGGTTCAAATGCCACTCTGCCGAACGCAAGCAGCGCCAACCTCAATGAGGCGCAGCAACTCTACGCGATCATTACCGGGCGCATCAATTCAGTTTCGGGTGAGTCTCCTTACAACATCAAGACGAAGCAATACAACACTCCGGGACAGACCGGCGAATATCCTCTGGACGAAGTCTCATCAGCATTTGGCTTGTTTGCTGAAGACTCGTGGAAAGTGACGCAAAACCTTACTCTGAACTACGGTTTGCGTTGGGACTTCACGGGCGCGCAGCATGATCTGACAGGCTTCTATCATTCCGCATCGCCCTCTGCGATCTATGGTCCATCGGGAATCGGAAATCTTTTCAATCCGGGCTCGCTCAAGGGGGATATGAATCCCGCACTGACCACGTCCACTTACCCCTACAATCCGTGGAAAATCACGCCCCAGCCGGCCTTTGGCTTTGCCTGGAACCCCAAGCCCTCGGACGGCGTGCTGAAGAAGTTATTCGGCGGAGATGGAACCGTCATTCGCGGCGGATTTGCTCTGCGCCGCTTTACCGAGCCGTATCAGTATTTCTGGGACTACGCGACGGACTATGGTTCGTTCTACTACCAGTACTTCTACCTGAACGCGAACAACACCGGCCAAACGGGAACTTTTGCTCCTGGCAGCTTGTCGCTGGGAAGCTCTCTGCCCACCTTTGGCCTGTCGCCAACGGCATACGAGGCAACGGCTCCTGAATCCGAGTTCACTTTTCAGAATGCGACCGGCGTCAACGGACTTGATAAGAACATCAAGCAGCCTTACTCCGAATCGTGGAACTTTGGCATTCAGCGTTCGCTGGGACACTCGCTCGCGCTCGAGGTTCGCTATAACGGAAATCGCACCATTCACCAGTGGATCGGGATCAATCCCAACGAAGTGAATGTCTTTGAAAACGGCTTCCTGGCCGAGTTCAAAAATGCGCAGGCCAACCTTGCCGCCGGAGAGGGGAATTCGTTCTCCAGCAGCAACGGCCACAGCACGCCGATCTTCGACGCAGCCTTCGGTGGAGCAGGTGCTTCAGACTACTCGAACCCTTCTTACATCAACTATCTGAACACCGGTCAGGTGGGCAGAATGGCGAGCATCCTGTCTGGCATTGCCGGATCGGTGCCCTACTTCTGCAACCTGGTTGGATCAGGTTTCAGCCCCTGTGCTACCAACGCTGGTTACACCGGCGGGGGAGCTGGATATCCTATCAACTTCTTCCAGTCCAACCCCTACGCGGCAGGCAGCGCTACGGGACAACTGGTGTCTTCGGGCTACTCCAACTACAACGCCCTGCAGATCGACCTGCGGCAGGGTAACTGGCATGGACTGCAGTATGACGCCAACTACACGTGGAGCCACAGCCTTGGTGTCGCCTCTAACAACCAATGGACGGGCGCTTTCAATGCGTTCACGTTGCGCAATCTTGCCAAGAGCTATGGCCCAACGCTGTTTGACTTGCGCCATGTTGTCCACGCCAACGGAACCTACGATCTGCCGTTGGGACGCGGCCGACAATTCCTGAACCACAATGGTTTGCTTGACAAGACAGTCGGCGGTTGGACGGTTGGTTCGATCATGACCTACCAGACCGGTGAACCGGCGCAGTTGGCTGGCCAATATGGCACCTACAACGACTATGCTGACGGCGGAGTCACCCTGCATGACGTGACAGCGTCGCAACTGCAGAAATCTGTCGGCGTCTATCGTGTGCCAGGTCAGACCTTTGCCAACCTTATCAACCCTAAGTACCTCGCCAGCACGACCGGGGGCGGAGCGAATTCGCATTACATCTCTCCCAACACCACGCCCGGCACCATTGGTCAGGTTCTCTATCTCCACGGTCCACATCAGTTCTACCAGGACATATCGCTGACCAAGGCAGTGCCGATTCACGACTCGCTGAAGTTCCGACTGCAGGCGGCCTTCCTGAATGCATGGAACCATCCTGTGTTTGGTGACGCCAATGGCTATGGTTTCGTGGACGGCGGTGTGCAGGACTACGGGTTTGGACTTGGTGGAGTAACGAACGAATCATCCGGTGAGACACCTGGGTTCGGTCGAACCATTGAGATTCGCGCCAATATTGACTTTTAACTCTCGTGAAGTCTCTCCAGCTGGGCGCTTTGTTCAAGCGCCCAGCTTTTTCTTTCTGCAGCAGCGCGGTGTGGAAGGCGATTTCGATGAACATTCTGAACTGTATACAATTAGCTAGTTGATGCATGAGGTTGCCATGATTTTCCGGCTGCATTCAAAACGTCTCGTGACCCTTGGCAGCATGATTCTCGTCAGTACTTTTCATGCATTGCAGACCAGTGCGCAGACGGTCAAACAGGCGTCGGCACCATCGGTCGAACAGGGCATCAAACTGGTGGAGAGTGGTCGCTGTGCAGAGGCATTGCCATTGCTGAAGCGAACTCTCTCTCAGACTTCAGAGAAGTCCCAGCGATATCGCGTGGAGATGGCGACGGTACGCTGCGCAATGGCACTGGATCAGGAACAGACAGCCGTTGACGCACTACTCTCGCTCAAGAGGGAGTCGCCCGGCGATCCCGAAGTGCTCTATATCTCGACCCACTACTTCTCTGAACTGGGTATGCGCGCAGCACAGCAGTTGCAGTCAATCGCGCCGGACTCATACCAGCAGCACAGGCTCGAGGCAGAGACGCTGGAGTCTCAGGGCAAGAACACTGAAGCTGCTGCGATTTATACCAGGATTCTGGAGTCCAATCCTCGCACTCCTGGCATTCATTATCGCCTCGGGCAAATTGCTCTTGATCAGGCCGGACCCGACGGGTCTACGGATGCAGCGAAGCAGGAATTCCTGAAGGAGCTCGACGTTGACCCTTCCAATGCTTCCGCGGAATTCATCCTTGGAGAGCTGGCCCGCCGTGCGGCCCAATGGGATACAGCGATTGCACACTTTTCGCACGCGGTGAAACTCGATGCCGGCTTTACTGAAGCTCAGCTGGCACTGGGTATGTCCCTGGCGGCCTCAGGCAAGTTCTCTGATGCAATTTCTCCGCTTGAACGCTACGTCAAGATGCAACCTGAAGATCCTGCCGGACACTATCAACTTGCGCTGGCATACTCCCGCACGGGCAACAAGGACGGTGCAACCCGCGAGATGGCATTGCAGGCGCAGGCGGCAAGTCGGTCAAAGACCACAACCGACACAGCCGAAGGACACTCTGTACATCCGTGAGTGGATCGCAGCGAATTGAGCAGATAGAACTTCCACGCACATATCTTGCGAAAGGGACTTCGACGTGAGCGCGCGCATCGACGATAACTTCTGCAGTCCACTCTCACGCAGGGCATTTCTCCGCACCATCGGCTCATTGGCGCTTGCCTCTGGTTTCGATTCACGCTCACTGGATGCGCTGACTCTTTCAGCAGCACCAGCATCTCAGCCAGAGGTCAAGCCGCTTTTCGCAGAGATTGCGTCTTCGAGCAGTGGCATCACGTGGTCCCATACTGCGGGTCTCTCTGCGGATATGTATCTCCCCGAAACCGTCGGTGCAGGCTGTGCCTTTCTTGATTTTGATAATGACGGGTGGATGGATATCTACCTCGTGAACAGCGGGCCGTGCGACTTCTACAAGCCATCAACACCCCTGCGCAATGCACTCTACAAGAACAATCGCGACGGCACATTTACTGACGTGACGGCAAAAGCCGGCGTATCCGGCAATGCGTATGGAATGGGTGTCGCTGTCGGCGACTACGACGGAGACGGCCTGCCTGACATGTTTGTATCGCAGTATCCGAACAGCATTCTGTATCACAACAATGGAGACGGAACCTTTACTGACGTCACATTGAAAGCCGGTGTGAGCGCTGCTGGATGGGCTACAAGTGCCGTATGGTTTGACTACGATAACGATGGGAAGCTTGATCTCTTCGTTTGCCGCTTCGCTGACTTCAACAAATCTAAAAATGTCTTTTGTGGGGGTCACGGAGCAGGCGAGCGCTATTACTGCAAGCCAAACGTATTTGACGCGATGCCAAGCTGGCTATTCCACAACAACGGCGATGGTACCTTCACCGATGTGAGCCGCGAATCGGGAATAGCGCATACGCTCGGAAAAGCGTGGGGCGTGGTTGCAGCAGACGTCAACAACGATGGCTTGCTCGATCTCTTTGTCGCCAGCGATACCGCGCCGAACGCGTTGTTTCTGAACCGGGGCAAGGGCGTATTCGAAGAGGCCGGGCTTCTGGCAGGAGTCGCCTTCAATCCCTTTGGCGTCGCGCGCTCTGGAATGGGAGTGGATGCGACGGATTACAACCAGGATGGGTCAATGGACCTATTTGTTGCCAACGTTGACCACGAAATGTACTCACTTTATCGCAACGCTAAAAACGGCACCTTTGATGATGTCGCGGCCCAGAACGCCATCGGCGCAACCACGCGCATGATGAGCGGCTGGGGGCTCAAATTCTTTGACTATGACAACGATGGGGATATGGATCTCCTGATCGCCAACGGTCATCCGGACCTTACCGTGGAAGCACATCACCCGGATTTGCAATATCAGGAAGCTACTTTGCTCTTCAAAGGCAGCGGCGAATCTTGGACGAACGTGAGCGCACAGGCAGGGCCCGCCTTCGCAAAAAAGATCGCAGGTCGAGGCCTTGCGCTGGGCGATTTTGACAACGATGGCGCAGTGGATGCCCTCATCTCGGTCAACAATGGTCCCCCCATGCTTCTCAAAAATCAATCGGCACCGCAGAACCACTGGCTTGGTGTGAAGCTTGTGGGAACCGTATCGAATATCGATGCCATTGGTGCGCAGATCACTTATCAGAGCGGCGAGTTGAAACGGACCCGGACGAAAGTCGGAGGAGGCAGCTATCTGTCGTCGCATGACCCGCGGATGGTTCTTGGAATAGGTTCCAGAACAAAGATAGACTCGCTCGAAGTTCGATGGCCTAAGCCAGGCGGTACAACACAGCGGTTCACGGGTCTGCCGATTGATCGGTACATCACGATTGTTGAAGGAAAAGAAGGATGGCGCTGAGCAAGATCAGAATGGTGATCTGCCTGGCTCTTCGCACAGTCCCGCACGAACGAGGGTATCTCGCAATTGCCAACGAATACCGGCCAGCAAGCCACGAAGAACTTCTTTGCAGCGACTGAGTATCGGTTACTTCCCATGCTCACCAGAGTGATTCGTGAAGTGACTGCATCATGACTCCCGCTGCGTCGACATAACGTTCGCCGCTCAGCTTCTGACTGGACACTTCTGTATCCAATCTTGTACTTTTACAGCAACGCATTGCGGCTCAACCCCAAAGACCGATTCCGCAAGGGCGATAACTGATGGCACAGGAAGCAGTTTTCACGTCGTGCCACGATGGATTCCCTATTCCTGAAATACTTTGGCAATCCGGAATTTCGCTGGAGTACGTGTGCGGATCACCCGCGGAGATGGAAAGAAGAAGAACTAGCCGCTGGCCGCACGCGAGGCATCGGCTATTGCGACAATGACGGTGGAGGCATCCATGGCGACACAACCCGAATCGGCAGCGACTGCGAACGATCTTTCTCTGCAGCCTCCAGAAGAATTCAAGAAAGCACTCGGGCTTTTTGATTCCATCATGATCGTAGCGGGCATCATGGTGGGCTCGGGCATCTTCATTGTCAGCGCGGAGATTACGCGGCAGGTGGGCGCTGCGGGCTGGCTGCTGGTGGTCTGGGCTATCACCGGAGTACTCACGCTTGCCGCGGCGCTCAGCTACGGTGAACTCGCCGCGATGATGCCCGAGGCGGGCGGTATGTACGTCTACCTGCGCGAGGCCTTTTCTCCGCTGATCGGATTCCTGTACGGATGGACTCTGCTGACAGTCATCCAGACCGGGACAATTGCAGCGGTTGCCATCGCGTTTGCGCGCTTCAGTGGAGTTGCCTTCCCGCAAATCAGCGAAAGTAACTACCTCATCGCTCCCATTCGTCTTCTGCCTGGGTATGCCATCTCGCTTTCAACGGCACAGGTACTTGCGCTTGGAGTCATTCTGCTGATCACGATCGTCAATTGCCTTGGTGTCCATTGGGGCAAGTGGATCCAGAACATCTTCACGATGGCCAAGCTTACCGGGATGGTGGCGCTGTTGCTTCTGGGCGTAGTGGCCTGGATACTGCATCCGCAGGTGCTTGCTGCCAACTTTCACCAGGCGTGGCAACCCCAGGATGTGGTCGGCATCAGCGGCGTAAGCGCACTCACAGCCTTCGGGATGCTGGTCGCACTTTGCGTCTCCCAGACCGGCTCATTGTTTTCTGCGGACTCATGGCATGACATCACCTTTGTGGCCGGGGAGGTCCGCAACCCCAAGCGCAATCTGCCGCTCGCCCTGGGGCTGGGAACCGGACTTGTCATTGCGCTCTATATGCTCTGCAATCTCTGCTACCTGGCGGTGGTTCCGCTGCATGCAATTCAAACCGCGCCCAATGACCGCGTAGCCACCCTGGTGGTTGATACCGTGCTGCCAAGCTTTGGCAAGCTGGCCATGGGAATTCTGATCATGGTATCGACCTTCGGCACCGTGAATGCACTTACTTTGGCTGGGGGGCGGGCCTGCTACGCCATGGCTCAGGATGGGCTGTTCTTCCGCCGTGCCGGCCGACTGAACCGGGCGCAAGTTCCGGGTTGGGCGCTGGCGCTGCAGTGCGTCTGGTCACTCGTTCTGGTGTTGCCGCGCACCTATGACGCGGCTACCGGGCAGTATGGGAATCTCTACAGCAATCTGCTGGACTATGTGATCTCCGCAGCGCTGCTGTTCTACATTCTCACCGTGTTTGCGCTGTTCCGGCTGCGGCGCACCCGCCCGGACGCACCGCGACCCTATCGGGCATGGGGATACCCGTGGCTGCCCGTCCTCTACATTGCCGGAGCAGGGATTGTGCTGGCAGTATTGTTCTGTTTCCGCACTGCGACTACTTGGCCGGGGTTGCTGATCATTGCGAGCGGCATTCCGGTGTACTTCTGGCTACGCAAGCAGTCGCGTTCGTTGTAGGTTCTTCTGCAGCATCGGCATCGGAAAGATGTCATTCCGATTGTGCCGGATTACCAGTCATATACAGCTATGCCGGGCTTTGAGGCCTGGATTTCTGTAAGTCTGGTTTGGCTGCGATACGATAGTTCAGGGTAAGCACATTTGAAAACGAAGACCTTAACTCCGACTACTTCCAACTCTGTGCGCGGCCGCAACCGCGACGCCGCCCCGGAAAAGAAACGCGCGAAGCCCGAGCACGGGACGAGTCTCCTGACCGCCTTCCAGGAGATTCGGGAGCTGATTGTTCACGGTAAGATATCTCCGGGTACCTGGATCGTAGAGGCAGATCTGGCAGAAAGGCTCAACCTGAGCCGAACCCCGGTGCGCGCTGCCATTCACTGGTTACAGCGCGAGGGTTATGTGCTTGAGCATCGCAACGTGAGCAAGTCGCGCATGATCGTTGCTCCTCTGACCCGTGAGGATGCCAACGAGCTTTACCGCATCATCGGCCATCTCGAAGGCCTGGCCGGCCGGGGCGTTGCGGAAATGCCCGAAAAAGAGCGTCTGGAGCTAGGCAAACAGCTCAACGAAGTCAATGAAAAACTGCTGGCCATTGCTGACGGCCGCGGCGGACCATCGAGCGATATCTTTGACCTGGATCGGAACTTTCATCGACTGATCGTCAAAGCCGGCGCCGGCAACCGGCTCTCAACTCTGCACAGCGCTATTGAGCCGCAGACTGAGCGTTACTGGCGGCTCTATGCCAGCTCGATCATCAATGCTCTGCACTCCTCAGTCGATGAGCACAAGGAGATTATCCAGGGCGTCCTGGAGGGCGATGCGGACGCCGTTGAACGAGGACTGCAAAGTAACTGGCTCAAGGGCGCAGAGCGACTCGGCGCAGTCATTGACATGTTCGGCGAGCGCGGAAGCTGGTAATTTTCCTGACAAGGAACATACGGTAGCCATTGGTTCAGAACTTCGGCCGCAGGATGACTTCGGTTTCCCCAGGGCCGAGCGGAATTGCATACGCGCCTCGTACCTGCTTCCAATCCTTTTCCGGCTGGTAGCTTTTGGCGGTCGCTGGTTTCACCGGCTGCTCGATTCTAAGGTGGGCCTCCGGCGTGATGTCGCTGGCACCTTCAAGCGTCAGTTGGACCCTGCCGGTTGCCGGATCAAAGTCAACCCGTTTGAACTTGCCCGCATCCAGTGTCAACCAGAGTCCTGCGGGAGCCAGATAAAGCCGATTGCGGAAGGAATCCAGCACGGTCACGGAAATCGTTCCATTGTCGTGCTGCAGATTGCCGCCAAAAGCGAGCCATCCTAGCACCGGATCTCTGACGACATAGGTGGCCGTATTCATCGCATGCCCCCAGAAACCAGAGCCATAGTCGCCAGAGTATGGGTCGAATGCCAGCTTGTCGGGGAACGAGTGAAAGGCGGCCGAGGCGAACCCTTCCTCATCGATATTGCTCAGCTCGCCCATCGTTCCGCCGTAACCGACGCGCAGCAGATAGAGATTGTCAGGATGCTCACGGTAGGCGGAGAGCACCGGAATGGCATTGATGCCCGACCCGTAGTGATGTAACTGCCGCTCGAGGCGCTGGATCTTGCCACCATAGATGAAGTCCCAATAGCGACGCGCACTGCCGTTATAGCCCCAGCTCGGGATCGTTGGATCATAGCCCAGGATCGCGCTCAGGGTAATATCGGCCTTCTCCTGAAAGCCGAAGTAGTGGGTCCAGGCATAGACCTCTTCCTGACCGGTAGAATCCCACGGCATCTCGCTGCCAAAGGGATACTCTTCGGAGTTCCAATGATCGGCCCGTTTGCGCATCTGCGACTCGAGGGTCTGCGCTTCTTCGGCAAGCCCTTCACGCTTCAGATCGTCGAGCAGATAGACAAATACATCGCCCTCCATCTGGCCAAACTGAGTGTAGTACGGGGCAAATTTCATCATCGCCATGGTGGTCTGATAGGCGTGCTCCAGGTACCACTGCCACTCGTGATGGGTGACCAGTCCGGGATGATTCCGCGCCAGCCGGTACAGAACCCAGTAGGCCGAAGCAACGTGTGGATAGTTAAAGGAACGGTCCACCGCTTCCGATGCTTCTTTGCTCCAACTGGTCCAACTCTTCCAGTCCTGGTCTGAGCGGTAATAGCCCTCCGGCATTTTGTCTGGCTGGTAGTAGAACAGGCTCTTCCGCACTCCAAATTGGTTGGGCCCTTCACTGTATTGCAGGTGACCCCAAAGGACGCCGTCCACAAACTGCTCCAATTGGGAGACTTCCTGTTTGTCCGGTGCGCCATACTCTTTCATCACTGCTGCCAGCCAGGAATCGGAGCCGGCTTCGTCGCCCAATCCAGCGATCCAGACGCGGCTATCCTGCATCACCTTCTCATCTTTTTCCCGATCGTAGCTGATGATCCCCGGCGCGCGATGGAAAGGGTCTGCTGGGTCTGCGAGCCACTGCTTTGTGGTTAAGAAGTGCCCCAGGTCCGCGACAGCTTCGCTCTCGGGCTTGATCACGCGATAGCTGATGGTCTGCAGAGTGCCGTCGGCATAGGTAATGGACAAGCGGGCCTGGCCCCAGGTGTGACCGGTCAGCCGATAGTTTTTCCATCCTCCGGGCGTGGTGGCGTCCGGTGTAACACCAATCGCGCCAGCTGGCTCAACCTCAATGGATTGAACCGTTTGAGGATAGTTGAGAAAGAGATGACCTTGCATATCCCTTGGCAGAATGTAGCCGGGAACGCCAATCGCTACCGGGCGCTTGTTTGCCGCGAGCGTCTTCTCGATGCCCTGAATTGAATCTGAAAGCAGGAAGCGAACACCATACGTGCGCGATTCGCCCGGTAAAAGAGTTGCTGTGGTCGGCAAATTCCACGGCTTGGCCTGCTTCCATTCCTTGTCCTGATAGGCGCCACTGTGGACCATCCACTCGTAGAAGCCTTCAAACGTAGTACCGCGCGGCGTGGGGTCGCGGAATATCTCCGGTTTGGCGCTGGACACATCCCGCCCCCATCCCTGGTCAAAAATTGGATTGTAGGCCTCAAACGGGCTGTGTCCGTCGGGCACAACCAGCAGTGCCGGGCCCTTGCCATTGAGCCGGGTCACTTGCAGATACCCGGCATCCTCGCCAATATAGGGGTCATAGAAGCTGCAAAGGGCATGCGCCTGCTCCAGCGAACGGTCATTGATGACGTTGTTGAAGATCATCGGAATACCGAGCGAGCCGATCTCAAGCGGATGGTCGCTGGTATTGGTCAGCGTAAAGCGCAGCGCCAGCCCGTTTCCGCTTTGTGCCCAACTACGAACAATGCGCAGGGGAATATCGGCGGGAAGCGTGGGAGCCAGATCGGCCGAGGCCAGCAACTCTCCGGAAACAGGCAGCGGCTTGACCGGAGTGCGGGCCAGTGCAGTTGAGTAGCTGGTCCAGTCCCCGTCTTTTGACGTACGCAGACGCAGATCGATGTCGCCGAGGTGGTAGTAGCCATTTGGCGAACGCTGAACAAGCAGATCGCCGGGAGTAAAGTCGAATCCGCTCGCCGCATGTGACTTCGGCAACAGGGCGGCGACTGTCTGCGACGAATGGACGAGTTTCAAAGTGAATCCTGGCGTCTCCAGCGTGTCGATTCCACCCTTGAGCATGGGCCCGGGAACGGGCACTGGTTTGGGTGGCTCCTGGGCCGCGCCGTCACCTGCGCCGGCAACCAGGCAGGCGGCGATGGCAAGGTTGAGGAAGACTGGGCTTTGCCGCAAAATACGCATACTTAAAACGGCCTCTCTTGCCTTGCTGAATCGCACTCCCTGCCCCCGCATACCCTGGGACAAGGAGTGGAAAGCAATGCTTGGTTTATGCCTTTACACCTGAAGTCGGCTGGCTTGAGACAAAATTCTGAACGGACGAGCAACCGTGGCCGCCGGCAGTGGATCAATGCGCTGCCTGTGACGCGTTCCAGTTCGGCGTCTCCTGGCCAATAAGGTTATGCACAAAAAAGTCTTCCAGCTTGCGTTGCCCGTACTCCCCGCCTGCTCCATGGCCGCCACCGGGCACATAGAAGAGGTCGAAATCCTTGTTCGCCTTGATCAACCGGTCTGCCACCTGAAAGGTTGAGGCTGGATCGACATTCTTATCCATTTCCCCGACGACCAGCATTAGCTTGCCTTGCAGGCGATAGGCATTGTCCACATTTGAGGACTCAGAATATTGCGGCCCAACCGGCCAGCCCATCCACTGCTCATTCCACCAGATCTTGTCCATCCGGTTGTCATGGCATCCGCTATTGGAGACGGCGACCTTGTAGAACTCCGGATGAAACAGCAGCGCACCCATCGCGCTCTGCCCACCCGCGGAGGTTCCAAAGATGCCCACGCGCGATATGTCGTACCAGGGATACTTTGCCGCGGCCGCCTTATGCCAAAGAATCCGATCCGGGAAGCCCGCATCCTTGAGGTTGTGCCAGGCCACGTCGTGAAAGATCTTTGATCGATTATTGGTGCCCATGCCATCCATCTGCACCACGACAAATCCCAGCTCGGTAAGCCGCTCAGTACGGGTCGTGAAAGTCTTGGGTACAAACGAGCCCTGTGGACCAGCGTAGATGTCTTCAATCACCGGGTATTTCTTCTTGGGATCAAAGTTGGCCGGCTTGTAGATCACACCCCAGATATCGGTCTTATGATCGCGCCCCTTGGCAACAAAGACCTCGGGTGGGTGCCACCCTGCCTCGATGAGCTTATGGATGTCTCCCTTTTCGAGGACCATCAATTGCTGGTTATCCTGAACGCGATAGAGGGCCATCGTGGGTGGCATATCAATTCTGGACCAGATATCCACGTAGTATTTGCCATCTTCGGAGTATTCCAGGTGATGGTTGCCATCGCCTTCGGCAAGCGGCGTCAAACCCGTTCCGTCAAAGTTGATGCGATAGGCATGAACAAAGTAAGGATCCTCACCGGGTCGCATGCCGCTGGCTTCAAACCATATCTGGCGCTTTTCATCATCCACCCGATTAACGGCACGGACGACCCACTCGCCCCTGGTGATCTGGTTCTTCACCTGGCCGGTCTTGCCATCCAGCAGGTAGAGATGCGCCCACCCGTCCCGTTCGCTCATCCAAACGATCTCTTTCCCATCGGCCACATCATGACGGTAAACCTTGCCGGTGTCGTACTGGTTCATCACCAGTGGCCGGTAGTCGATGAAGGTATTGCTCTCTTCGGAGATCAGGCTGTGCGCTTTACCCGTGGCTGCATCGACTTCAACGACTCGATAGACCTGGTGACCGCGCTGATTGTACTCAAAGGTGAAGCCGCGGCTGTCTTTCCACCAGACCGGGTCAGAGATTCCAAAGGCGTTGGGAAACGTCTCGTTGCTGACGATGATCTCTGACTTTGCGGCGACATCAAACAGCACCGGCTGCTCCACTGCAAGTACATCGCCGGCCTTGGGATAAACCATCGAAGGATAGTCCGGCTGCAACTGATTGGCAGGCGAAGACTCAATATAGTGAATTACCCGGCGATGCCCTGGAAGGATGCGGTAAGCCACGAAATGCTTTGAATCTGGCGACCAGACAATGGTTTTGGGAGCGTAGTAGTTCCCTTCTGACCCATCCGTACTGAGTACAATTGGCTGCGTCGATCCCTTTGCGCGCACCGCCACGTTGTAGTTCAGCACATAAGCATCCCATTTGCCGTCGGGCGACGGGACTGTATGCGCATCGCCGTTCAAAGCCCTGGGCGTGTCATCATAATCGTCATCGGAATCGTACTCGTCGTCGCCGGGTTGCAGTGTGCTGGCCTTTGAACAGATGTAGCTGGTAAGGTCGCAGTGCCAGCGGGCGTTCTGGAGCAGAAACTCGACGGCTCCCCGCTTCTCCACAAACCGGAAGCGTGGAAAGGGCAGTGCCAGCGGCTTGTATTCTGTGCCAGAAGCCTTGGTGAGAGCCGCCGCGAGCTTTGCTGGATCAAACGGGGCCTGCCGCGTCTGATCCTCGGCATTGACGAGGACGAATTCGTGCCCGCCTTCGACCGACTTCCGGTAGACAAACGCATCCCCTCCCTCAATCCAAAACGGCGGCTCAGGGATGTTGACCGCCAATTCGGCGAAGTCCTTGCCCACCTTCGCCGCGCGTTCATAGTCTGATGTTTTTACCTGAGCACCGGACTGAGCTGCTGTCAGTACCGCCCACATTGAAAGAGTAATTCCCAGCATGTGTCCTACTCGCATCGACTCTCCATCCACTCCGTTTCTTCTGTCTTATTCCGCTTGATACCGCTGAAGGAAGGTTCCTCAGGCATAGGTACAGACCACGACGAATTCCTTTTGATTTCCGGTTTCAAACTGAACCGAATCCTTTTCCAGAACCGTTTCCGTATCCTGACCTGATGGTCTCTTGGTGCCTGCCAACTGAGCTGGCTGGCCGTTGACGGTGGCCGATTGCAGCCTCTTCGTGCGCGGCAGGCGCAGCTTGCAATGCACCTCCTTCGGGGCGCCAGAATCAAAATGCACCTTTGCCGTGACCTGGTTGGGCGCATCCGCAATCATGTGAAAGCTGACTCGCCCCCAGCGTGTCGGTGCCTTCTCGATTCGAATCTCCTTGCCTGAGGTCACCCACTCCCGAGGTAGCCCCTTGGCTAGATACAGTCGGTCTACATCGGAATCCTCAAGCACCAGCATCCATCGCACGAGCAGCGGAATCGTCTGTTGCGCTGGAATGCAGAAAAGGGCTGTGCTCCCGGTGATGCCCGCGACCTCCCCGGCCGTCCAACTACCCCGGCTGTGATCGTGATACCGGTGAGCGTAGAGAAACAGCAGGAACTCTTCAATGCGGTCGAGCCGCAGCAGCATCTGCGCGTAGCCATACGAGATGAAGCCAAGAATGTCGCGTCCATCGGCATGCGCCGGCTCCACGTTGGCCACGATGCCCAGCGTGGTTGCGCCATAAGCGCGCATGCAGTCAATGACCACGCTGGCCAGGTCAGTGGGCAGAATGTCTGCCTGCAGCAGTTCTGCATACGCCCGATGCGGCCAGCCCTGCGGGCTGGGGTGTTCGGTGGCCATCGACTCGCGAAAGGTAAGCTGGGCTCCGGGCAAGGGTCCGATGTATGGCGGGTTCAACTCATGGCGAACACTGCCGCGCACACTCGCCACCACAGCTGACGCTAACTGGTCAGCATGCCGCAGCCAGACTCCCGCAGGCTGCTCCCATCCCAGAGTTTTCCATGCAGTAGCCAAATCACGAAGTCCGCGCGCCGCAAACGCGCTGTTCGAAAAATAAGGCCGCCACCAGATTTCGGGCTTTGGCATCAGGCAGGAGTCGGACTCGCTCCAGCCATGGATCAGGCCATAGCCCGTATCCTCCTTTGGCAACCGCAGGCTCTCCTCGTGCATGGCGGTCAGAATTGCCGCGGTAGCCTCAAACTTTGCGCGGTGCTTCTGCAGCAGTGCGCGATCCCCGGTGTAGTGGAAGTAACGCGCGATCAGCGAAAGCGTCAGGCCGAACTGCGCCGTCTCCGGGCCGCGCATGTTGATCATCCCCCGGGCATCCACAAACTCGGAGTAGTAGTTGTCCAGCACATCGCGGGCCATCGCAAAGCGACCCCATTCCAGATTGGTAAAGAGCGCGCTGGTGAAAATATCCTGAAATCCGTCATACTCCGGCCCGTAATAGTCCCGGTCCACGGCACCATACTTGGGATAAACTCCTCCCGGCCGTACGATCAACTCCTTGGCGAAGGCATGCCGCGCCATGTCTACCCAGGACGGATCGGGCAGAGCAACCTCAACAGCATCGCGCAGCTGATGCTGCCAATATTGCGTGAACTGAAGCAGGGCGGCGTAAAACTCTTCTGCGGAGGGGTCCAGCCGGGCCGGCGGAAATGCAGGATAGCTGTAGCCGTACTGAACTCTGACCATCTTTCCGTTGCGAATCCGCGCCGTACGGTGCCAGGTCTGCACAACGAATCGGCCAGTCGTCTGCACGTCGGCAAAGACAATCACCTCGTCATATCCATTCGGATCATCCTGCGCGGGAAAAACTTTCCGCACCGCCGGCAGCCATCCTCCCAGCAGCCCTTCATAGCGATGCGCGGCCGCAGCCTGGTCAATCTCGGGAAGGTATTGCACTGGATGGTAAGTGCGCGTGCTTCCACTGGGATAGACGGGCATCGTGTCGAAACACTCCCGGGTTCCGACGATGGTGTTCCACTGCGGCCGCTCGTTGGGATCGGTGGGCTTTTCCGAGGCCATTGGCGGCGCGGCTGCCTTCACCTGCTCAGGATCGGGATCACCATCGCGAAGCAGGCGATCGGCCAGCAGATCCGGGCCAGCCATGCCAATGTCGCTCAGCTTCAGCCCCAACCACGGCGGATTCGCATCGGGAAAAGTGGCCTCCACCCGCTTGGCCAACTGCAGACCGCGGCCATCCGGGCTTACCAGTGTGATTGCCCCGTCATGGTTGCGCAGGTCTTCGTAGACCTTCCAGTTGCCTGGCTGCGCTCCTGACTCGAAGCTGGTCAGCAGGGTGTGCCCAGCCGTGTCCAGTTGCCCGGTCTTGACCCAGGCAAAGGCTTCTTCCTTTGCCTGCGCGGCGGGCACCCCGCCCTCGGCATCGACCTCGATGGCAAGGCCGTTCATCGCCACCCCGGCGACCGCCAGACTCTGCAGAAATTTGCGACGATCCATCCAGTTTTGCCCCATGTGCGTTGGAAACCCAAAAGTAGGTGGAGATCCTGCTCAGGATCCGCCTCAAGTGTGCTGATTTGCCCGGTCGTCGATCAATGCGATTTTTATCACAAACGCGCTGATTTTGTATACAACTATGAATCCATCAGCAGAAAGGCCATTCAGAGTCAGGGATGCTCGGGATGAGGGCCGTAAAACTGCCACGCCGAACGAAAATCCTGCGTAAGTTTCTGGTGGGTCATGCTGGCGCGCAGCAGTTCAATCGGCATGGGTCCACCCTGCAGCAGGGCATCGTGGAACTGCTTCTCGGTCATCCGGTGGCTATCCACCAATTCCTTGCGCAGGGCGCGAATCTGCAAGGCGCCCATCAGGTAGGCGCACTGGTAGAGCGGCCCAACCGAACCATCAAACGACCGGCGCACCTCTGCGGCCGCGTTGTCCGGTTCGTGGCCAACCGCACTGATCAGGTAATCGATGCACTGCTTCGGAGTCCACTGGCCCAGATGAAAGTGCATGGTGAACATGACGCGGGCGCTGCGATGCATTCTCCAGAAGAGAGCGCCAACGCGCTCCTCAGGAGTCTTGTGGAAGCCGCGGTCGTAGAACTCCATCTCCCATTGGAACGCGTCCCCCTCACCCCAGAAAGGGGTTTCAAACAACTGCCGATAGGTGTGGTACCGGCTTCCGATATAGAACTGAAGAAAGTGTCCGGGAATCATCTCGTGGAAGGCCGTTGCATGGGCAAACGGGATGTTATTGCCGCGCATGCTCATCTCGCGCTGCTCGTAGGTCATGGTGTCGGTTGGATAAGAAACGCTGATCTCGTCTCCGCCGGTAAAGAAGGGGTTTACCAACTGCCGCTCTGGCGTCATCATGATCATGCGCCACGTTTCGTCAGCCAACGGCGGTACGGTCACCATATCGTTCTCCTTGACGAACGCCGACCCGTCAACCACCAGCTTCCGTATCAGTTCCGGCTGCTCTCCGGGTGCAACGTGCATCTGCTTCACGTGCTCCAGCGCCGCGTGCCAGTCATCTCCATAGCCCATTTCATGCGAGGCCTTGAGCATTTCCTTCATGCACCAGTCCATTTCGGTCTGGGCAATTGCGATCAATTCCTCTGGCGTGTAGGGAACGAGGTTATCTTCAAGATCGGCCATCAGTGCATCCCGCCCCACCGGATCTCCGATGATCGTTGTCTTGTCCCCGTCCGGGATGCCGACCAGCTTCTCCTTCAGGAAAGCCTGGTAATCCACCAGAGCCTTTTCCGCATCCTTGTACGGCAGGCCCACCCACCAGGTAAAGGTGGGGTCGTAGCTGTTGTAGAAGTTGAACCACTTTCGCAAGCTTTCGCGCAGCTGCGCCACTGCCCGGTTAGCCCGATAAGCCACGATGGGATTTACTTTTGGCTTGCCGCCGCTATCTGCGCGGGGGGCGGGGTCAAACGCCTTGCGCGTCGCCTCGATCTGCTTGACCATCGCGGTTAGTTCGCCTGCAGCCTTCTCAGCGTCCGGCCGCTTCACCGTCCGTACGCCATCGGCCATTTCAGCAATCGTGCCGGCAAACGGTATCAGCGTCTGCATCTCCTCAATCCGGTGCTTCTCAATTGCCAACCTGTGCTGTTCTGAAGTGATGTGGTTCTTCAGCAGCAGATAGTCGAGCTTGTCCGACTCTGACATTGCGGCAAAATCCATGGTCAGCAGAACTGACTGCTCGTCGTTCAGAAACCTCTCAAAGCGCGCAATGTACAGCGGCGATACCCGCACCGTATAGGTCGCCTCCAGGGCCTGCTCGTCTGCGGCGTATTGGTCAATCAGTCCCGGCATACGGTCAGCGCCGGCATGCGGAGCCTCTGCCGACACCACTATCCCCGCGCACAAAAGGGCAACCGTTGCCACCCGGAACCGGCCCTTGAGAAACATCCAACCTGACCCGCACTTCTGCATTTGTCACTCCCCCGGAATAGAAATTTGCTCGCGTTTCCGCATACGGTCGCAATTGCAAGAGGGTCCAGATGCCGGTGACCGCGAACATCGGCTTCTCGCCTGCGCATACCGGCCCCGCTGTCAACGAGGAAAGGCCGGTGATTGCGCAGGGTTACAGCTTGTTGGTCCGAGTCGAATTCCAGGCCCCATTCCACAGCCGAAGCAGGCCAAGCGGATTGTCATCCCTCAGCGCTTCGGGCAAGACAGATTGCGGCAGGCCCTGGTATGCCACCGGCCGCGCAAAGCGAAAGATGGCCTGGCTGCCCACAGAAGTCGATCGTCCATCTGAGGTGGCAGGAAACGGGCCGCCATGAACCATGGCATGGCACACCTCGACGCCGGTGGGAAAGGCATTGAATATCAGGCGCCCCACTTTGCTCTCCAGCACAAGCAACAAATCCTCGTACTCCACGAGATCAGCCTCGGTACCCAGTATCGTGGCCGTCAGGTGCCCTTCAAGTGCGCGGGCAGCTTGCAGCATCTCTGCCTTGCCATGCGCGTGTACCAGCAGCGTGGTCGGTCCAAACACTTCTTCGGCCAACGCAGGCTCGGCAGCTAGGCCCGCAAATGTCGTTTCCAGCAGCACTGTCTTCGCGCCCCAGCCCGACCCGGCAGTTGCTCCAGCGGCAGTTTGCAGGTGCCCCCGCGCAGCAACGGACTTCTCGTACACAGCAGCAATCCCACTGGTCAGCAGCGAGAACGCCGGTCCGGCGTTCGTCAACTGCTGCAGCCGCTCTGCAAAGGCTGAAGACGCACCTGCAGGCGCAAACACCAGTCCCGGTTTCGTACAAAACTGCCCGCCCCCCAGCGTAAACGAGCCGTGCAATCCCGTCGCCAGCTGCTCTGCGCGATCTGCCAGTGCCCCCGGCAGAATAAAAACCGGGTTCACGCTACCCATCTCTGCATACACAGGAATCGGCCGTGGGCGCTTCGCAGCCAGATCCATCAGCGCCTTCCCGCCGCGGAGCGAACCGGTAAAGCCCACCGCGCATATCTCAGGATGCGTGACCAGAGCTGATCCAACCTCATGGCCGTCATCAAAAAGCAGCGAAAAGACTCCCGATGGCAGCCCGCATGCCTCAACAGCCTCAGCCACAATCCGGCCGGCGACCTCGCTGGTAGCCGGATGCGCCGGATGCGCTTTTACAATCACCGGATTGCCCGCTGCCAGTGCCGATGCCGTGTCTCCACCGCAAACCGAAAAGGCCAGCGGAAAATTGCTCGCCCCGAAGACTGCGACGGGCCCCAGCGGACGCAACATCGACCGCACGTCGGGCTTGGGCGGCGTGCGATCAGGATTGCCGGTGTCAATCCGCGCCATCACCCATGAACCTTCTTCCACCACGTCGGCAAAGTGGCGCAACTGGCCGCTGGTGCGGGCCACTTCTCCCGTCAGCCTCGGACGAGGCAGGGCTGTCTCGGCATGCGCATGCTCGATCAGGCAACCCGCAGCCGCATCGATGCCATCGGCAATGCGCCGCAGAAACTGCCCTCGCGCCCGGCCGCTGAGTACGCCGTACACCGGCGCAGCTGCAACCGCCGCCAGCACCGCCGCATCGACATCCGCGGCATGAGCCGGGTAAAAAGCCGGCGGCAAAGCAGACCCATCCACCGGGTTGAATCCATGAAAGGCGCGCGTCACAGTCGCCTCATTGGGAGAGGCCATCTGCCCTGCGATTAACGACCTGCCGTGCACTTCAAACGATGTATTCATCCCTGTCACCAATGGGCCTGCCTTCTCTATTCAGTTACGCTTGCCGCAAATTTGGCAAACGGCTTTTCATCGATTGGAGCACGGTCGCGAAGCGCGATGGCCAGGGTCGCCTGCGCATCTGCAAGATCCTTGCCTGCCAGTTCCAGCCGCGGCCCACGAACCCGGGCAGATCCAACGCCCACCTCTTCCTGCACCCACTTGATCAGTTGGACGAACTTCGGCACAGTATCCATCCGCAGCAGCGGCAGGAACCAGCGATACAGAGCGAATGCCTCTTCGCTCTTGCCTTCCCTGGCCAGATTGAACAGGGCCACTGATTCCGCCGGATAGGCATTCACCAGTCCGGCGACCCATCCCACGGCCCCGGCCTGCACGCCCTCCACCAGAGCGTCGTCAACGCCCATGAAAATCTTGATCCGGTCCCCCAGCAGCGCACGAATCGACGAAACCCGGCGCACGTCCGTGCTGGATTCCTTGACCGCATGCAGATTCGGGTGCTCCGCAGTCAGTTCGACAATCTGCTCCGGCAAAAAGTCGGTCTTGTAAGCTACCGGATTGTTGTACAGCATGCATGAGAGCGGCGTCGCAGCGATGACCGCTGATACATGCCGCTTCATCTCGTACCAATCAGATGCGTACACATAGGGCGGCAGCACCATCAGCGCCTGGCAACCGACTGCCGCTGCCTCTTTCGCCAGTTCTACGGCATGCGCAGTTGAAAGTGCGGAAATGGCAGCCACCACCGGGGCTTTCCCGGCCACGGCAACAGCCGTTTTGAGAATGGCGATCTTCTCTGCATGCTCCAGCGTTGCTCCTTCGCCGAGCGAGCCAAGCATCACCAGGCCGGTACATCCATTGCCCAGCAGCCACGCTGCATGCTGCGCTAGAAATGCGTGATCTACGGCAAGATTTTCATCAAACGGGGTTGTCATTGTGGGCATTACACCAGACCAGTTCATTGGTTCTCCTTCAAATTCACGGGTTGTGATTCGGAATAGACCAGGGCAGAAACCGGCACCGGCATCAGCGGAGGCCGCACCGAGATCTGCTTCCAGCCAAATAATGTCTCCAGTGCCGCGCTGCAGATGCGACCCTGGCACGGACCCATGCCGCAGCGGGTCTGCAGCTTGGCGTCAGTCCAGCCACTGCGTTTTTCCAGCGCCGCGTAGGTGACATCTTCGCAACGGCAAACAAGGGTGTCGGGCTGCGCCAGGGATCGCAGCTCCGGACGAATGCGAAATGCGGCCTCAAGCCTCCGGGCAAACTTCCGTTCTGCCACCCTGCGGCCCTGCAGGCTTCTGGTTGGCTTCCCGGCGCTCGCGAGGCCGGCGATTTCGCCTTGCACGAGGGCGGCGTCCAGGCCTCCAATGCCCGTAGGCTCCCCGGCGCAGTAGACATGTGCAACCGAGGTCCGCTGCTCCTCGTCCACCTTTACCAGGCCATGCTCGATCGCGCAGCCCAGCAGAGAGGCCAGCTCCGTATTCGGAACCAGGTGATAGCCGCAGGCGACCAGGTCGCAGTCCTCGGTCCACGTTCTCCTGCCGTCTGTCAATTGCACGCCGGTCAACTTGCCGCCAGCTATATCCGCAAGCGCCGCCACCGGCCAGCAACCCAGGTGAAACGGCGCTGATCCGAGAGCTGCCCGGTACTGAATCCCCTGCAGAATCTTGGCCGGATGCGACCACAGACTGATGGCAAACGGCAGCATCTGCGCGAGCGGGGCCTGTTCGGCAACACAGACCACCTCGGCCCCGTAGCCGCGCAGATGTGCGGCTACGGCCAATAGCAGCGGACCCGAACCGGCGACCACGATCCGCTTGCCCTTCACGTCAAACCCACCCTTGACCAGAGCCTGCAGGCCACCCGGACCGAAGACACCGGGAAGCGTCCAGCCGGGGAAAGGCAAAAAACGCTCCCGTGCTCCCGTGGCCAGGATCAGCTTTTCATAGCGCAGACTCACCGCATGAGGTTCACCCCAGACAGGACAATCGGCCGCCTCACCCGATTCACAGATGGCCCGCAGTTCTCCCGCCGCCGGCGCGTCATACACACTGTAACCAAAGAGAAAACTCGCTCCGCTGTCCCGCAGCCGCTTGAGGGCATGGTTTTTGGCCGCTTCCCCTTCGGATTGCCCTTTCAGCATGGACCGACCAACGCGCCAGATCTGACCTCCCGGGGCAGGATTTTCGTCAAGCAGCAGGACCCGGCTACCGGAACGCGCAGCCGCGGTTGCCGCGGCGATGCCCGCAGGCCCGGCACCAACCACAATCACCTCGTAATGGCTCATCGCTGGGTCTCCACAATCATGCCGTCGCGAACCACCACCTGACAGGAGCGCCGATGGGCGCGGCCATCGATCAGAGCGCGGCATTCAAAGCAGATTCCCATCCCGCACAGTGCAGTTCGCGCCTCCCCGGTCACAGAAATCCGGCAGGGCTGCCCCGCATTCAACATCGCCGCCGCAACCGTCGATCCGGCTGCCACCGCAACAGAACCGCCATTCAGGAAGATCATGACCGTGCCGTCAGGCATAGACAGCCTCCTGCGCCGCAAACCTATTTGGTAAAAAAGGCTGCGGATCGATCACGGAAGTTCGGCTCAGCATCTGATCAGCCAGCAGACGGGCTGCGCCAGGAGCGTTGGTAATCCCCAGCCCCTCAAACCCCGCTACCAGCCACAAAGACGGGTCTGCAACCTCGCCGGTCAACGCCCCGGCTGGGCCGATGAGCGGGAGCTTGTCCGGCGTCGCCGCCCGAAATCCCGTCCACAGCCGCAGGCCAGAAAGTTGACCCAGACCAGGCATATACGCGAGTGCCCGCTCCAGCATTTGCCCGACGATCTTCGTCTCGGCCCTGGAATCGTCGTTGTCAAACTGCCGGGATGATCCAATCAGCAGCTGCCCCGTGCGCCGGGGCTGCACGTTAAACGCAACTGAATCGGATTCGGTCGAGTGAGCGCTTTTCAGATATCCCAGCTCGACGAGTTGATGGTTCACAAAACCCGGATACCGATCCGTAATCAGCAGATGACCCTTGCGCCGCCTGATCGGCAAACCCGGCAGCAATGAACAGTCCGCACCCGCCGCCAGCAGAATCCTGCCGGCCGTCAGCTTCGTTCCGTTCGCCAGGCGCACCATCCCCTGTGAGGCAAACACGGCTTCAGAACCCTGTAGCAACTCCGCACCAGCCTGAACAGCTTCCTGAAGGAAGAAATCAGCCGCAGCCGGTGGATACACTACTCCATCGTCCGGCACCAGGAGTCCGCCGGCCAGTCCTCCGCGCAGATGGGGCTCTGCCTTTGACAACTCGGCCGGACCGAGCACCGATGCCTGTACCCCGGCAGCAGCGCAAATCCGGGATTTGTTGTGCACCTCCGCCATCTCCTCCTCATCGGCAGCCACCCAAATCGTTCCGCAGGCCTCGTATTCCACGCTGCCCGGTAACTCGGCCATCAACTCGGACCAAACACTGCGAGAGTAGTGCGTGAGCGCCAGCTGTGCCGGCGAATCGTCCATCACCACCAGGTGGCCCATGCCCGCCGCAGTCGCGCCGCATCCAGGGCTCTTACCCTCAACTACGCCAACCCGCAAGCCGGCCAGCGAAAGTTCGCGCGCGCATGCGCAGCCAACGATTCCTGCCCCGATGATCACGACATCCAGATTTTTCATGGAAACACAATGCCGCCTGCGAACGGGTCTCTTGGATCGAAGTGGAGCGTGGACTCGGCAGTAATCCACGCTCGGCCCGTGATTACCGGGTGGATCCGGCCATCGGTGGCCCCGGCAATCCTCGCGTCAAATGAGGTCCCCAGAATCCCTTCCTGCACCCAGAGTTCCCCCGGCTTCAGCTTTCCATCGGCAAAAAGGCAGGCCATCTTGGCGCTCGTCCCGGTGCCGCAGGGCGAACGATCAAATGAAGCTCCAGGGCAGAGCACAAAATTGCGCGAAGAGCCTCGCGATGTCCGGGGCGCAGCAAAGAACTCAATGTGGTCGATCAAGCCGCCATCCTCACCAGCAATTTGCTGGCGAATCAGAGCGAGTCGGGTCGCGGTCGCCGCAGCCACTAACTGCTGCCGGTTCTCAATTTCGACCGCAAAGGGGTGCTCGCCTATCAAAAAAAACCAGTTTCCTGCCCAGGCAATATCCCCCACCAGAACCCCATACCCAGGCACCTCGACAGGCACGCCCGCCCTGTAGCGGTAGCTGGGAACATTCGCCACCGATACGCTTCCGTCATCGTGCAATTCTGCAGAAACGATACCGACCGGCGTCTCAATACGGTGGTGACCTGGCCCGATTTTCCCCAGATGCGCGAGCGTCGTTACAAGCCCGATCGTCCCATGCCCGCACATCCCAAGCAAACCTACGTCATTGAAAAATATGACCCCGGCAGCACAGGAGGCATCTACCGGCTCGCACACCAGGGCGCCCACCACAACCTCAGAGCCCCGCGGTTCGCAGATCACCCCAGACCGGAACGAGTCGAACTCGCCTACCAGGCGATCCGCGCGCGCACGAAGATCTCCGCTTCCGAGATCCGGCCCGCCCGTCACCACTACACGGGTTGGCTCTCCTTCGGTGTGCGAATCCACCACCGTAACCGCGCCAAAATCGAATGCCATGATGCGTATTCTATCGCTAATTGTCGACGATTATGAATACAAAAATTCTTTTTTGTATTCACTGAAATGATCTCGCCGAAGCATCAGATTTCCTTTGGCCGAGAAGCCTAACCCCGCTCCGTGCAGCCCCCCCCTTAACGGAAAACCATGCTCCTGATCCGGCGAAAACAGCGATCCCTTTCCATAGCGTACCCGCGAGAAGAGCTCCGGAGAAAACAATTCATCCACTCCATGTAGCTGCACATATTAACAATCCACCCCCCAGCGGGCCCGAGTCTTCCAATGCCAAGGAACGGCGTGCTGATCCGGTAGAGGATTAGAGCCTGCAAGTGGCCTCTTCGAGCACGCGTCTGGGTTCTCCCCGGTCGATTGAGCCGTTGTTGGCTCCGGACGGAAAACAGGCCTGATCCACACACATTCTATGGAGTCCCGGCCGCCTGTCGGGCGACTTTTGTCAACTCAGCTCCGGTGGTAAACCAGACACCGGGCTTCGATTGCATGTACGTAATCAGGTCATCCAGGTGCTGCATGGGGGCACGGTGCCCGCCCAGATACGGATGCAGCGTGAGGATGAAAACCGTTCCCTCTTTGTACGCTCCGTCAAACTCCTGCTTGTAAAGCTGGAACAGCAGATCCGGGGAAGCCATATGCCCCTGCGCTCCAAGATACGGCGTTTCGGTGAGCGTCCAGTCGATGGGCAGCTCCACCACGCCCGTATCCTGACCGTGAGCCAGAATTGCGTAAGGCACCTCAGAAGATCCCAGGCTTGAGTCGTAGAGAAATCCCTTCTTGCGAATCAGGTCCATGGTATGCGAACTGAAAGCCCACGACGGTGCGCGATACCCTGCCGGCTTCTTGCCCGTCAGTGAACTGATGCGCGCAATCGCCTTGTCCAGCAGCCGCTCCTCTTCCGCCTCGCTGTCCAAACCCGGTGGATATTCATGCACCCAGCCGTGGATGCCGATCTCGTTTCGTCCGCTCTTCAACAGCAACGGCACCAGTTCCGGATGAATCAGCGAATCCACCCCGGTGACAAAAAAGGTTGCCGGCACTTTGTGGCGATCGAGGATCTCCAGCAAGCGCGGCGTACCGGTTTGCGCTCCATAGTCTGAGGCGGAAAGCGCTGTCGGCTCCGTGGTTCCATCGCGCAGCAATGGCGCCTGCGTGTCATCGTCAAAGGTCAGCAGAACGGCGACCCTTGCTCCCTGCGGCCATGCCCTGGGCAATAATCGGGGCCCCATTGCCACGGCGTTCACTGTTTCCAGCAGCTTTTCGTCCGACCAGTACGTTCCCGGCTGGGTCGCAGCCTGGGAGGCTGCAACTGGTTGCTGTGCCCTCAGCGGAGCCGTGACAACCAGGCTGGCGAATAGAAAATGAGTTGCGAGCGAGAGCGGTAGACGATTCATCCTCATGGTCTCCTGAGATTACTGGAAAGGCGCCAATCCCCCATATACATCCCGACAGGCATCAAGCATCACGTCAGCCTCCTGTGGGTAGCTTGGTTAGAACGCCAGCTGCAATCGAAACTGAATGTCCGGTGAACTTCCGGAGTCCAGGCCTCGGGATTTGTCTGGTTGCCGGGACAACAGTGGTATTGGTTCCGGTAAAGTACTGCGCCGGATTGTTGGTGCTGTCAGAGTAGCCATCAAACCCAGACCAGGCAGGATGATTGAAGAGATTCGGTATCGCGAATTGAAAAATGCAGTTTGACCATCTGAGCTGAAATGGTTCAAGCCTGCGACTGGATCCAGACCTTGGACTCAATCTTGCGTCCGTGGTGGCGCCCCTCCGTCGAGTTTGGCGGTATCGTTGATCCCTGAAAAGCCGACCCTGCGCTTCCGGCAGGTCTTTTCTTTTTGCTGCTATGAGTCGTCGCACCGGGGGCGTAATTCACCGTGTCATCGCCCGCGACATCAGATCGGCTCTGCGCTACGCGGTTCATACGCGCGTAGTTGGGAATAGCGAGCATCGGTGTTCCATCCTGCCACTTGCCCTTGATCACCATGATGCCGCCGAGGAGTTCAGGCCGCCACTCGACTTTAAGCGGTTCGCTGCTCAAGGCCAGATCGAGGTTCGGTTGATCGGCAGTCTCTACATTGTAGATAAGCGGGCCATATTGCAGCGCCAGCAGATTCGCATCTGCCTTGATGCGCGCATCCGGCTTGATGCGCTGCACTTCCATTGGCAGTTCAAGTTCGATGGTATCGCCCCGCTCCCAACGGCGCGTGATCACTGCGTACCCCTTGACGATTTGCGGCGTCACCGGCTCTCCGTTCACTGCAAGCCGTGTTAATCCGTCAACCCTGGGAGTGGTCGTATAAAGCTTTGAGGTCGAGCGATTGGGCACACGCACGTGCACGCTGAATGTCTTTGCTTCTTCTGGGTTGATCGTAATCGCAACTGAGCCCTTCCACGGATACTCAGTCTTCTGCACCACCTGCACGTCGGTGCCAGCGATTTTGCCCACATTCACCCGTCCACCGATAAAGAGGTTCACATGCAGCGCATCCGGCCCCTTCGTGTAGCTCCACGTAGGCACCATCAAGAGCGTGCGCGGAATATTGCCCACGCAGCACGGGCAAACATGCCACGGGGTGCGCTCCGTGTTGACCAGCGGATTGGTATAGCAGAAGTTCCTGCCCTGCATGTCAACCGCACCAAACAGAGCGTTATACATCGTCTGCTCGTATAGATCCGCATACTTGGCGTCGTGGTAAGCGAGATTCATCTTGTACTGGAAGAAAACAAGCCCGCAGCTCGAACAAGACTCGCAATAGGCTTCGTTGGGCAGGGAGTAGTTCGGGCCAAAGCCCTCTGAGGTCTCACCGCTGCCGATACCGCCGGTCACATAAAACTTCTTGTTGACCATGTTTTCCCACAGCGAGAGAACAGCGCTCTGGTAATCCTGGTCGCCCGTCTCGGCCGCTATGTCAGCCATGCCGGAGTAGAAGTAGGTCGCGCGCACGGCGTGCCCCACTGCTTCGTACTGTTGGATGGGCGGCAAATGGCTCTGATCGTACTCCTGCCCGCCGCGGCGTGAATCCAGAAGGAACTTCGCCAGCTTGATATAGCTGTCGCCACGTCCCTTACCCTCTGTGTCATTGACGAATCGGCCAAAGCGAACCAGTGCCTGCTCCATTTCCTGGTGGCCGTCGAACCAATCCTTCCGACCGGGCCCGATGTTGGCAACCCAGCAATCGGCAAGCTTCTTGGCTGCGTTGTAGAGGCGCAGATCACGCCCGTCGGTCAGGGTATAGTGATTGATCGCTGACTCGATGAAGTACCCTGCAACATATCCCTCGTGGTTGCCACGATGCTCAGGCGACCAGCGTTCAGGCCACTGTTTGCGGTCGGCGAGCGTATATGCCGTCTGAAGATATCCATCGGGTTCCTGGGCAGCCAGAATGATCGGAATCCACTTTTCAAGCGTGACCTTCATTGCCTCCTGCGCGCGCTCGATCTCCGCGTCTCCCTGCGGATCAACCATGAGCGCAATGCACATGGATTCAACAGTCTGGTGGATCCAGGCATTGGAAAATACATAGCCTTTGTGGCTGCCATGCGACTCACCGCGCAGGGCCTTGCCGGCCTCAATGAAGTTGTCGAGACCGCCTTCCCCCAGCTTCAAATCAGTGCGTTCGCACTGTGCAATGCAATGAGGTATCCAATCGACGATGAGAGTCTTCGCGCGCTCGTTCCACATCTTGTTGTCGATCGAGTAACGGGTGGTGTAAACCACGTTCAGCCGCTCCCTCGGAGGGGCTTCTTCAACCTGCACGATGAGCTTTGACGTGCTGTTTTCCTTGTCGCCAAATGCAGTGATCTCGAGCTCATATTGGCCCGGCTCAGAAAATGTCACAGTCGAATCGCTTTTCGCCGCATCGGCAAAGACTACCTGACCCGGTCCTGAGATCTTGCTCCAGAGCACACTGGACGCTGCCGTCGGCTGAAGCCAATCGGCCCTGCCGGAGAGATAGCTCTTGCCACCCAGTACCACGGCGCGATCCACTCCAGCGTCGACTCGCGGCGGAAAAAGCGGCCCCGGGCCGCTGCTATAAACCTTCCACTCAAGGATGCCGGTGGAGTGAGTGCCATCCGAGGCGATTTCCACACGCAGCTTGTCTGTCTTGATTGCATCAAAAGAGGAGCTGTTGAAGGCATTCGGAGCGACACCCAGTCCTTTGACATGCGGGACGGGGACAAATTCTGATCCGTTCCAGTAAGTCACGCGATATGACCCCGGTGCGCCGACACCCTGGCCGTCAACCCACCAGTAGACTTCCACACGATTGGTGGTGACAGGCTTGCTCCACTCATACTGCACCCACTGCGTGTCGGTGTGCGGCCAGTTGCCGTAGCTGCCGTGATCCTGGTCGCCTGAGTTGGCGGGATCAAAACCGTCGTTCAGTGCCGACAGTTTGGTATCCCCGGAGATATAGGAGGCAGAAGCCGTAGCTACCTTTGCCAGATTTACCGTGAGGTCGGCCTCGACCGCAGCGAACGCTTTCGAGCGGCCAACGGCTGAGAACAAGGCGGTGCCCGCGACTCCAGCTAAAAACTTCCTGCGGTTGACGGCGGCGCCATACACCGGCGACTCCTGGTTCTTTCCGACAGACGGCTCTATTGAACCTTCGGCCCCGCTGATTGAAAATCGCTCCCCGTCATTCACTGGCTTCATTGTGTCGTCCTTTCAGCAATATTGACCTCTCGAAGCTTGCGAACGGAGCAACTCGGAACATTTCAGGCCTTCAATGCACGAATCCAAGACGCACGGTTCTATTCTTCAGCTTGCTGGTCATTCGTCGCCGTTCCAATGGGCGACCTTGAGCTTCATTTGCCGCCAATGATAGCATCCGGCACTTTGTATACGTAAACGTACGCAGCAAAGTTTATTTTTAACGGCCCCAATGAGAGCAGCGGCGATCTCAAGCAAAATCCCGGCGTACTTGGCCCCCCGTACGATGCACTCCTTGTCATGCTTTTCCCTTCGACCACACTTTACCGAGGGATAAACTAAATTTCCACGGTCGACAAAGCGGGCCTGCGGCTCGCAATCTTTCATTTGACAAATAATGCATTATTGGATACAAACGCTTAGGGTTTTGCCCTGATAGCCTGTCACACCTGCATGCCCCTCCCACAGCGTGCAGATATTCCATCAGCGGATGAGCAAAGGATCATTAGATGAATACCAATCGTCGTGAATTCCTGATTGGTGCGGCAGCAGTAGCGGCCGGAAGTGCCACGCCCACCCTGGCACGCGCCGCTGGCACCCCAGTACTTCCGTCCTCGGCAAAACCGCTGCCGTTAGCATCGGTGCGCCTCACTCACTCCGACTACGCTACCGCGGTTGAAGTGAATCGCACCTACCTGTTGAGTCTCAGTGCCGACCGGTTGCTGCACAATTTCATGGTGTACGCTGGCCTCCCCTCCAAGGGTGAAATCTACGGGGGCTGGGAGAGCGACACGATCGCCGGGCATACATTAGGTCACTACCTTTCGGCTCTGGTGTTCACGTATCAACAGACGGGAGATACAGCCTGCCGCGAGCGCGCAGACTACATCGTTGCAGAATTGGCTCGCGCCCAGGCCGCTCGCGGTACCGGCTACGTCGGTGCCCTCGGCAGGAAGCGCAAAGACGGCAAAATCGTGGACGGCGAAGAGATATTCCCTGAGGTCATGCGCGGGGAGATTCGTTCAGGCGGTTTTGATCTCAACGGCTCGTGGTCGCCGCTTTATACAGTCCACAAGCTGATGGCCGGACTGCTCGATGTACATGCGGCCTGGGGCAACCCGGTCGCGCTTCGGGTCGTCACAGGCCTGGCGGAGTACTTTGCGCATGTCTTTGCTGCGTTGAACGACACCCAGATGCAGCAGATGCTGAACACGGAATATGGCGGATTGAATGAGAGCTTTGCTGAGCTTTCTGCCGCGACAGGCGACAAGCGCTGGCTTGAAATCGCGGAGCGCATCTACGACCACAAGGTACTCGATCCGTTGGTTGCCGGGCAGGATAAGCTCGCAAACTTTCACGCGAATACGCAAGTTCCGAAGCTGATCGGCCTGGCTCGCATTCACGAGCTGAACGGGAAGCCCGATCCGGCACGTGCGGCAGATTTCTTCTGGTCCACCGTGACTCAGCATCATTCCTACGTCATCGGCGGCAACGCAGACCGGGAGTATTTCTCAGCGCCCGACACCATCGCCGAAAACATCACCGAGCAGACCTGTGAGCACTGCAATACCTACAACATGTTGAAGCTTACGCGCCACCTGTACAGTTGGAAGCCGGACGCCGCTTACTTCGACTACTACGAGCGTGCTCACCTGAACCATGTGATGTCGGCACAGAATCCACGGACCGGCGGCTTCACGTACATGACGCCCCTGATGACCGGTGCTGAACGTGGCTATTCAACGCCAAAGGAAGACAGTTTCTGGTGTTGCATTGGCACCGGCATGGAAAGCCATGCCAAGCATGGTGAGTCAATTTTCTGGGAAGGTGACGGCACGCTCCTGGTGAATCTCTACATCCCGGCTGAAGCGACCTGGGCAACCCGGAATGCCACTTTGAAGCTCGAAACCAAGTATCCGATGCAGCCTGAGTCCAGCCTCAAGTTGACCCATCTGCCCATGCCTGCCAGTTTCGCTATTGCCATGAGGATTCCTAACTGGGCCAAAGGCAAGGCTGACGTGTCGGTGAATGGCAAGCCTTTTGTCCCGGGCCTGACGAATGGTTATGCTGTCGTTAACCGGCGCTGGAAACAGGGCGATGTGGTGGCAATCACGCTACCTCTCGAACTGCGCCTCGAACCCACCCCCGGTGATGCAAATACCATCGCAGTTCTGCGCGGACCGATGGTGATGGCAGCCGATCTCGCACCCGTCTCACAGCCTTGGGACAGCCCTGACCCAGCCATGGTGGGCGAGGACATTCTCAGTGGTTTCAAACCCTCTGCCCAGCTTGAGCGCGTCTCCTACGAAACGAAAGGCGTCGTGCGCCCTGCAGATCTCACCTTTGTTCCCTTCTACAGCCAGTATGAGAGGCGAAGCGCCGTGTACTTCAAGCGCTTCAGTGAGGCTCAATGGAAAATCGAGGAGGCTGCGTTTCTGGCAGATCAGGCGCATCGGCGCGATATTACGGCGCGCTCGGTGGATGTCATGCATCTAGGCGAGATGCAGCCGGAGCGAGACCACAACCTCGCCTCCGATATCTCCTACCCTGTAACGTATCGCGGGCGAAACGGGCGCGACGCACGCTCTGGCGGCTATTTCGAATTCACCATGCAGACCAGGCCCGGACAGCTCGCCCTGATGGCTACCTACTGGGGCGATGAAAACGGCCAGAACTTCGACATCCTCGTCGATGGTGTGCTCATAGCTTCGCAACAGCTCAAGAATGACAAGCCGGGCAAGTTCTTCGACGTTGAATACCCCGTGCCCGAGGCACTCACCAGGGACAAATCAAAGATCACGGTACGCTTTGTCCCGCACAATCACTCCACCGCTGGACCGGTGTTTGGCGTTCGCCTCTTCACGGCAAAACCAGCTGCGGAATCCGCAAGCTAGGGGACCGTGTGACCGACCCGTTGCTTTGACTTGCTTCCCTCGACGACGCCGAGGCAGAGCAGTTGAACCCGGCGATGAGTCGGCCGTCGGTCAATGGAAGGCGCAACCCCTGGTTTGGTCAAGACTGAGGAATCAGGGAAATCTGCAGCGACTTGTACTGCAGATTTATGGGGCTGCGCAGGCGCTGGCATCTGCGGGCGGACCGACGCGCGTGGAGGGCAGGGCAGCCAATGGCGTCAGCGCCTCCCACTCCTCCACTGCGACCGCAGCGTAGTGTCCTTCGCTTCCCGAGGCGTTGAAGACTGCACGTAAGCACTGTGTTTCGAGCTTGGGAAAACTTACATCAAGGAATGTTTGCATCGGACTCGTCGGGTATGCCTTGACTCCCGGCACAGCGGTCCAGACGCCTTGACGCATGTACTCGAGATGCCAGCTTGCCGGCGGAGCTACGCCTTCTGACGCACCTGCCCGATGATCGGCCCAGAAAACGATGCGCACCCCGTTCAAAGTTACGGGCTGCGACCAGGTGTACTCAATCCATTGGCCGGAAGGGTTCTGGTCTGACCAGCTGCCCCACATGTCTGGCGGCAGAGGGTTTGGCCGAACAATGCCGTCATTCAGTGATTTGATCCAATACTGCAGGGGCACGGGCTCGTTCGAGGCCGATGCGTGCGCAGCCATGGCGACGTTACGAGTAGCCGCAGCGGGCGGTTGTGGTTCCCGGCTCGGTGTCACCTTCAACATCCGCGCTGGCTTGGTGCTGTCATCCCACTCGATGCGGTCGATTGCGACGCTGCGTCGGAAGTGACCTCCACCTTTTGCATCTGCGGTGTGATAGACGAGGTACCACTGCCCTTTGAATTCGATGACACCCGGGTGCGAAGTTGTGGACGAAACAGGATCGAGAATCACCCCCTGGTAAGTCCACGGGCCCAACGCAGAACTCGAGGTTCCATAAGCAATGCATGCGTGGTACACGGCAGGCGTGCAGGGAGAGTTCGGTCCGGCCTGATTGTCGGCGTAAACCATATAGTATGTATCGCCGCGGCGGAAGAGCCACGCTGCCTCAAAGAAGCCCGTCAGCGAGCGCACGGTGACAACCGGTCCTTTGGGTGTGACCATGTCACGCTCCAGCTCGACGCCACGCAGTTCTCCGAAGGTTCCCCAATAGAGATAGACGCGGCCATCCTTGTCCACCATCACCGTGGGATCGATGTTCTGGATATTGTTTGCTACAGGCAGCGACTGCGAAACGATGGGGCCGGAGGGATGCGCATCCTTCCAGGGACCGAGCGGGCTGTCGGAGACGGCGACGCCGATCACGAAAGGGTCGCGATGCTCTGGCTTGCCTTCCTGAACGGGGGCGTACAGATAGAATCGGCCGTCGGGGCCTTGCACAATCTGTCCAGCATAGGCGTGGCCAGCCTTGGACCATGCAAACACCGCCTCCGGCCGAGCGATGTTGGGATAGTGCTGCCAGATGTGTGAATCGACATTTTTCGTAGCGAAGATCTGCCATTCGTTCATCACGAAGTCATTCTGTTTCGTTCGAGCCTGATCCCGACCGGCCAGAATGTAAAGCGTGTCGCCTGTGACAACAGGTGCCGGGTCAGCGGAGTAATACGAGCCGTCTGAAAGAATCGGGTTGCCTGCACCGTGAATGATCTCCGGAGACAACAGCTGCGCCTGCGCACTCATAAACGGCAAAGCGAATGCCCCGGCCAGCACAAACAGAATTACAACAACAGCATGACAGAGGCGACTTGAGCGGCTTGGATAGCGTAGCGGCAAGAAACTCACCCTTTCCTGAAGGCACATCGTCCAGCCATTCGTGGTAACCCTAAAACAAATAGGTTGTGCAGATTCTGTAGCTGACGCACGATATTTCGGCCGGTGCTCACAAACCTCGTGCGCCCCGGCCGAATCAGAATCAAACCATTGATAATGTGCAACTTGCACCAGTGGGGTCACACATCCAACTGATGTGCAACCCCACTGGAATAAAGCAGGTCAGGAATACGGCCTTAGCTGCAACCGCTCGTTGAACCGCAGCTCATGCAGCGGTAGCACGATCCGTTGCGAACCATGATGGCCCCGCACGTTCCGCAGCTTGGCGCATCGCCCATGTCATACATCTCACGCATTGCATCGGAAGCATGATAGTGACCGCGATCCGTCAGCTTCGGACCCGTGACTGCAGTGGAAGCCAAACCCTGTGCAGCCTCTCCCGATACTCGAATCTCAGGAACTGGGCCTGACGCAGTCGCGCTGACCTGGTTCAGCCGCTTGGCAATGTCCTCTACCAGCCGGGTCAAAGCCGCACCCGAAACTCCCGGCACAACCGAACCCGGAGCCGACTCGTCATACCCATCCGGAAGCATGCTGGGCGGCGGTACCGGTAACTGCTGCGCCTGCGGAGCCAGCCCCGCGAACAGCGTCAACTGCGTTCCCGAAAGGAAGCGCAACTGCAGCCAGCGGAAGATGTAGTCCATCAGGCTCTTGGCATAGCCAATCTGCTCATTGCCGGTCCAGCCGGAGGGCTCAAAGCGGGTGTGCGCAAATTTCTCGCACAGCACCTTCAGCGGAACTCCGTGCTGCAACGCCAGCGAAATCGAAGTGGCAAAGGCGTCCATCAGGCCCGAGACCGTCGAACCCTCCTTGGCCATCTTGATGAAGATTTCGCCCGGCTGACCGGTCGGATACAGGCCCACCGTGATGTAGCCCTCATGGCCCGCAATCGAGAACTTGTGCGTCACCGAAGCCCGCTCCTCGGGGAGCCGATGGCGGACTGCCTTCGGCGGCGCGTTCAAGTCCTGATTAGCCACCGACGGAGCAACTGGAGCAACCGGAGCAGCCGCAACCGGCTTCGCCGCTGCAGCCTTTGCCAGCGACTCAATCGTCTGCTGGAAGGCATGCGCCGCAGCAATCACCTGCTTCGAGCTGATTTCCAGCTTGTCGCTGATCTTGCCCTCAAGCGTCTTCACGTCTGCTTCATCGGCCTGCGCACCGGCAGACAGCGCTGCCAGCACCCGCGCACCTGCTGCATCCAGAGCGGTCGGCTCATTCTTCTTCGCATCCTGGCTGGTGTTCAGCGGCTGTACGCCCTTGGAACCGTCACGATAGATTGCCACCGACTTCAGACCCTGACGCCAGCTTTCGGCATAGGCTTCTGCGATGTCGTTGACAGTCGCCTCGTGGGGCAGGTTCACCGTCTTTGAAATCGCGCCCGAAAGAAAGGGCTGCGTCGCCGCCATCATCTTGATGTGGCCCATGTATTGAATCGACCGCGTACCCTTCGATGGCTTGAAGGAGCAATCGAACACACTCAGGTGCTCGGCCTTGATGCCCGGCGCGCCTTCAATGGTGCCCGTCGCGTCAATGTAGCTGACGATCGCGTTCACTTCTTCGTCCTTGTAGCCCAGCTTGAAGAGGGCCGAAGGCACGGTGTTGTTGACGATCTTGATCATGCCGCCGCCAACCAGCTTCTTGTACTTCACCAGCGCCAGATCAGGCTCAATGCCCGTCGTGTCGCAATCCATCATGAAGCCAATCGTGCCCGTCGGCGCCAGCACTGTTACCTGCGAATTGCGGTAGCCATAGCGCTCGCCATAGATCAGCGCCATATCCCAGCACTCGCGGCTCGCCTCTACCAGCGCGTCCAATTGTGGGGCCACAAACGGCTCGTGGCTGGTCTTGGACTTGCCGATCTTGTTTACTTCGGCGCGGTGCATGCGGATCACGTCCAGAAATGGCTCGCGATTGGCATAGAAGCCGGGGCAGGCTCCGCCCTGACGGTCAATCTGTGCCGTCAGCGTAGTCGCCGAAGCCAGCGGGGGGCACGTGGCCGCGATAATCGAGGACTGCAAGTATGCCTGTCCGCACATGATCGCCGTCAGGCAGCCAGCAAAGTCGCGACCCGCGTCGGAGTCATACGGCAGGCCGCACGCCATCAGCAGCGCGCCCAGATTTGCATAACCCAGGCCAAGTGGCCGGTACTCATGCGAATTCTTGGCAATCGCCTCGGTCGGATAGCCGGAGTTATCCACCAGAATGTCCATCGCCGTGATCATGATCGAGACAGCATGGCGATACGCCGGAATATCAAACGTCCCTGCGGCGGTGACAAACTTCAACAGGTTAAAGCTCGCCAGGTTGCAGGCCGAGTTATCCAGGAACATGTACTCCGAGCAGGGGTTCGAGGCGTTGATGCGCCCAGAATTCTTGCTCGTGTGCCAGCGGTTGATGGTCGAGTCAAACTGCATTCCCGGATCGCCGCACTGCCAGGTCGCCTCGGCAATCTTGGCCATGATGTCGCGCGCCTTGTAGGTCTTCACCGGCTTGCGGTCCTTGACCGTGAGCGTGGTGAACTCGCCATCCGTCTCGTATGCCCGCATAAACTCGTCATTGACGCGGACGGAGTTATTGGCGTTCTGGAAGAAGATCGACGAATACGCCTCAGAGTCAGGGCCGGAGCCATCATAGCCAGCCCGGATCAGCGCATACGCCTTCGCCTCTTCCTTCGACTTGCAATCGATGAAGTCGACAATATCCGGATGCTCCACATTCAGAATCACCATCTTGGCCGCGCGGCGCGTCTTGCCGCCCGACTTGATCACGCCCGCAAACGCATCAAAACCGCGCATGAAGCTCAACGGTCCCGAAGCCGTGCCGCCACCCGACAACAACTCCATCGACCCGCGAATCGACGAAAGATTGGTTCCCGTTCCCGAGCCCCACTTGAACAGCATGCCCTCGGTCTTCGCCAGCGTCAGAATCGCGTCCAGCGAGTCGTCTACCGCGTTGATAAAGCAGGCCGAGCACTGCGGATTCCGGTAGCCCGTCACCGAAAAACGCACCGCGCAGGTATGCGGATCCCAGTGCCAGTTCTGCGCGTCAGAGTCCGGCTCCAGCCGGTCGCAGCCCACGTTGAACCATACCGGCGAATTGAACGCCACCTTCTGCGAGACCAACATGCTCACCAATTCATCATGAAAGATCGCCGCATCCTGCGCCGAGGCAAAGTAGCCGCTCGTCAGACCCCAGTCGCGAATCGTCTCTGCCACACGCCCCACCAGCTGCCGTACTCCCGTCTCCCGCTCAGGTGTTCCAATCTGCCCGTGCAGATACTTCGAAGCCACAATGTTGGTCGCGGTCATCGACCAGTCCACCGGCACCTCAACATCCTTCTGCTCAAAGATGGACTTGCCGCTGGCATCCGTGATTGATGCCGTCCGGCGCTCCCACTGAACTTCGTCATAGGGAGAGAGGCCGGCCTTGGAAAAGCGGCGGGTAAATGTCAGGCCACCGCGGGAAAAATTGGGCGAGTGCGAGCCGCCAGTTGTGGCAGCAGAAGCGGTCGTCGGCGAAGGGGAGTAGGTGTCGGGCATTCGGTCTCCTTAAAAACGTGGGGGGGTTCATTCAAAAAACAATGAGTCGTAACTGGGTCTCTCTCAAAAAGGACCCTCAAACAATGAGATGAAGCAGCTGACAAAAACGTGGCCAGCAACAGAAGCAAAAACAGATAGGCGCGACTCGCTTGTTTCAACAACGGACAGAAATGGATGCCGAATTCTCAGAAAAACTGCAGTTCGGGAGTTTCGTCTGAAAAACCGAAGGAACCGGCAAGAAACCCGCATTTCTGTCATCGTGCGTTAACAGCCGCAGATGCAAAAATACCGCTCTCGGTAGTGCAGGTCAAGCAAAAACCACAATATCTTGTGTTTTGTTGTGCATAACCAGCACCATCTTGGGCAACCCCTGCATTTTGCTGTGCAAAACTGAAAAACCCGCTCCAATGGCGGGTTTCATCATGGCAGTTGCTCACAAATTCATCGCAGGTCTAAGCCTAGTCCCATCGCCTGATGCTCGCAAGGCGCAGAAAAGGTGCAATTTGGTCCACCCCCTGTGCAAGGTGTGGAGAACCCGTACGCTTCCCATAACTGGGCAAGGCGCGGCGCGACACGCCTAACGCCGCGTTGCCGTCACTTGCAGATAGTGGTTTTGAATGAGCGTATGAGAGTCCGGATCACTCGCTGTGTTGCCCGATGCCCACAGGGCCTCAAGGTCCGCCGCCAGCGCTGCCTGCCCAGCCCCATCCAGACGGCTGAATGCCACCTGCGTTGGCCCAAAGTAGCGACGGAAGAAATCGACTGCTCCTGCCGGGCTCATCGGCAAATCAAAGTCGATCGTGATCAACTCGGCCTCAACATCAGTGAACCCCGGTGCCAGTCTCTCTCGCACCGTCGTCTCATCGCCCCACAGCACCGGAGGTGCCAGACCCGGCAGCGGCGGAGCGTGGCGGGCCATCACCTGAAACATCTTCCCTGAAAATCCAGCAGGGTTCCAGTTCGCCATCACCAGGCGACCGCCTGGCCTGAGCACACGGGCAAATTCTGCGGCTACCAACCCGGGGCGCGGAGCAAACATTGCCCCAAACATCGTCACCACCACATCAAACGAACCATCCGCATAGGGCAACTGCTCTGCGTCGCCCTCGTCAAAGGTGGCCGCAAGCCCTTCGACGGCGGCGCGCTCGCGGGCCTGCGCCAGCAGGTTAGGCGCGATGTCGACACCCGTCACCAGTGCCCCGCCCCGAGCCAGCGGAATGGCCGTGTTGCCCGTACCACAGGCAACGTCCAACACCCGCGTGCCGGCTGCAACCCCCAACCGCGCGACAAACTCCTCAGCTGGCTTTGCAATGGTCCTGGCGACGACGCCAAAGTCGCCAGCCATCCAGGCCGAGCGCATTGACGCTTTAATCTGCTCCATTGACGGCCCCGAACCCGTTCCCACAGTACTCATGTCAGACCTCTCGTTCGCCTGCAAATCAGGTATCCCTGCAACAGTGCGCGGCCAGTGCCCTTTACGTCAAACGACAAGCACGTCAAGCGGCAAAGGACCTGCCCCTATTCGCTGGCCTCAATCTTGCGCCCGTGCATCGGCTGCTCCAAACGACTGTTCACCTTGTACAGGTAGCCAAAGCTCTTCAACTGATCCCGCGAAAGCTCGACCTCCTGCTGAAACACAAACCACTTCACGCCTTCGGTGCAAGGGGGCGCGGTCAGCGAACCCATGTACGTCCAGTACGCCCGGTCGGCAGGCAGCAAGCCCATGGGGCTCATTGACTCGGTCATCTTGTCGGTCGCGCCCGCCGTCTTCGGCAGATGCTCCCACAGGGCCGATAGCACCGCGTTGGCGTTGCCCTCGTTGAGCCGGATTGCGACCACTGCCAGCTTGCCTTCCGCATTCTTGTGCACCAGGTGCAGGCTCATGTCGGGCAGCTTGCCCTTCACCATCTCTTCACCGGGGTGGTGAAAGTGAAACTGGATCAGGTCGTAGCGCTCGCCATTGGCGATGATGTAGCTGCCCGCCGGCGGCGTCACCTGCACAGTATGGCCGTTGTTTACCAGCGTCATGCCCCCGCTGACGTAGTGAAATTCGATCGGCTGCAGCGCCTTGTTCCGGTGCGCCCCGCGAATGTCGATCGGCGACTGCTCGTGCCCTTCGGAGCAAGCCTTGTACGCCGGGTCCAGGTGCCCCCAGTTCAACGGGCCCAGCTTGCCCTCATACGCCCACGGCGCGCCCGCCTGTTGCGCCAACCCCGAAACCGCGCCCGATACCGCGACCAAACCCAACAGACCCCAGCCCAGAATCAGGCATCTCACTCGACGCATCACTTTTCCCCCCTCAAACGCACCCAAGCATTGTATGAAATGGACGCCCCTGTGGGTGATCCGTCTTTGCTCTGAGCACAAAAAAGGCCTCAGCGGTGAGGCTGAGGCCATTTGATGCAAGACTTGGTCCACGCTTTTGCGCTGGCTTACTTCGCTGCCGCCAGCAATCCAGCCTGCTCGGCCAGGGTAGCGGCCTTGTCGGTCGCCTCCCAGGTAAAGTCCGGCTCGTTGCGGCCAAAGTGGCCATAAGCCGCCGTCTTGGCGTAAATCGGACGCCGCAGGTTCAGGCTGTCGATGATGCCCTTGGGCGTAAGCTGGAAGTTCTTTCGCACCAGCGCCGTCAGCTCCGGCCCTGTCAGCTTGCCGGTGCCAAACGTATCTACCAGAACGCTCACCGGCTCTGCCACGCCAATGGCATACGCCAGCTGCACCTCAACCTTGTCGGCCAGACCCGCCGCAACGATGTTCTTGGCAATGTAGCGCGCCACATACGCCGCAGAACGGTCAACCTTTGTCGGATCCTTGCCGCTGAACGCGCCGCCGCCGTGACGACCTGCGCCGCCATACGTATCCACAATGATTTTGCGCCCCGTAAGGCCCGTATCACCCATCGGCCCGCCGATGACAAAGCGCCCCGTCGGGTTGATGTGATACTTGGTGTTCTCGTCGAGCCACTCCGCCGGCAGCACCTTTTGAATCACGTGCTTCAAAATGTCTGCGCGCAGTTCGTCATTGCTGATCTGCTCGGCATGCTGCGTTGAAATCACCACCGCATCGATGCGCACCGGCTTGCCCGCCTCGTCGTACTCCACCGTCACCTGGCTCTTGCCGTCCGGCCGCAGGTAAGGCAGCTTGCCCGATTTACGCACTTCGCTCAGCCGCCTGGTCAGCTTGTGCGCCAGCGAAATTGCCGCCGGCATCAGCTCAGGCGTCTCGTTGGTCGCGTAGCCAAACATCATCCCCTGGTCGCCCGCGCCGCCCGTGTCCACACCCTGGGCAATGTCGCCCGACTGGCGGTTGATCGAAGAAATCACAGCGCAGGTATTCGAATCGAAGCCATAGAGCGCGTTGTCGTAGCCAATCGAGGCCACCACGCCCCGCACCAGCGTCTGGAAGTCTACATAAGCCTTGGTCGTGATTTCACCGGCAATCACCACCAGACCGGTCGCGGTCAGCGTTTCCGCAGCAACACGGCTGTAGGGGTCCTGCTCCAGGCAGGCATCGAGAATCGCGTCAGAAATCTGATCGGCAATCTTGTCCGGATGGCCTTCCGTCACGGATTCAGAGGTAAACAGAAAACGGTCACTCAAAAGTCAATTCCTCCAGTACATCGGATGCAGCGGCGGTGCGCACGGTTCGAATATTCCGGTTTGAAGACTCCGGTGCTCCCAAATACGGCGCGCCTACTCCGGTTCGCATGTCCCAACAGCCCGGCAAAAAGCCTTCCCCTGCCTCGCGAACGCAGCAATGCCCAAACTGCATCTTCTTATCGTAATTGCCCTGAGGCATTTGCGGCAAAGAGACACGCTCTCAACGGCCACCTTCGCAGGTTCAGCCGCCACTTCTTCGCATTGAACGGCAAAACTGCAGCGGGAAGGATCAGGCTGAGAAGAAAAGAACAGCGAATGGGGGTTCCAATCTGAGCGACTGTGGATTTACGACCGGGGATCGACACGCATCGAAAGGCTGCTCACCCCTTCGCGCCCCGGCACCACCGTCGGCCACATCCCCGTTCGATAGCCGTAATACCTCACCGCAAAGTACAGCGCAATGCCCACCACCAGCAGCAGCAGCAAGGCACCAGCCCACTTCAGCCGCTCCGTGGCTGCATCCCTGGGGCGCACCCGCGCGCGGCCTACATTCGCGGCAAACTCAATCCAGTTGCGGTCGTCATCCAGCAGATCGCCTGAGGCCATGTACGCGCGCTGAAAACGCGTAATCCAGTCCACCTCATCCAGGCCCAGCACGTTTACGTACCCGCGCACAATGCCTTTGTTCAAAATCCCGCCCGGAAGCACACGGAATTCGTTCTCCTCCAGCGCCCTCAGGTGGCGCGGGCTGATTTTGGTCACCTCGGTAATCTTTTCCAGCGCAATGCCGCGGTTTAACCGCTCCATCCGCAGGTCTTCTCCAAAGCTTCCTTTGCTCATCGGATACAGCTCACCGGATGCAACTCTTGGCAATCAGCTCATCAAATACGGGACACACATCTCCCGAAAAGGATTTCCACAGCCACAATAAAACCTTGCGGCAGTTCAGGTCAAAGAATTCCATCCCATTTCTTCGAAATCGAACAGCTTTTGGGGGCGTTTGCTGCCAGTTTAGGCCATTTTTGAGGCTTTTGCCCATATTTAAATGGATATTTACTGAATATCAAACATGCGACGCTCTTTCGGAACCATGTGGCGGTTACCTCCCGCACTTAAGTGACCAATCCCGGCATCCCGCCCCATCTGGCTGATACCCTAAGCGCAGAGCTTTCCTCACTGGCTCGATCTTTCAGAAGCAAGCAGGAACAGGCGCGGCCTCGTATGAACAAACTCGTCATCGCAAATCTCGTTCACCGCCCCATGCGCTCCATCATCTCGGTCGCTGCCATCGCCATTGAAATCGTGATGATCCTCTCCGTCGTCGCCATCTTCCTCGGCCAGCTCGACGGGCAAAAGATCCGCACCAACGGTATCGGCGCAGACATGCTCGTCCGTCCGCCCAATTCCTCCTTCCTCAGCGCCGTCGGCGGCGCGCCCGTGCCTGCGCGCAATGTCGAGGCCATCCGCCGGCTGCCCCACGTTGCCGTCGCCTCGCCCGTCATTCAGGACTTTGCCATGGCTGGCGCACCTGAAATCATCTACGGCATCGACTACCCCAGCTACAACGCATTGCGCCCCTTCGTCTACGTTGAGGGCGGCCCCTTCACCGGGCCCAGCGACGCCATCGTCGACGACGTCTTCGCCAAGAAAGACAAGGGCTACCACGTCGGCGACGTCATCCAGATCATCGGCCACCCCTTCAAGATCTGCGGCGTCGTTGAAGCTGGCAAAGGCGGCCGCAAGATGGTCGATATCAATACTCTCGGCACCCTCATGGCCGCCGAAGGCAAAGCCAGCCTCTTCTATGTCAAGAGCGATGACGAAGCCAATCAGGAAGCCATTCGCCAGGAAATCAACGCGACCCCCGGCCTCCAGGACTACCCCGTCCAGACCATGCACGAGTGGATGTCGCTCATGACCCCCGACCACATCCCGGGCTTCAACATCTCACTCAACGTCGTCACCGCCATCGCCACCCTGGTTGGGTTCCTGGTCATCTTCCTCAGCATGTACACCGCCGTCCTTGAGCGCACCCGCGAAATCGGCATCCTCAAGTCGATGGGCGCATCCAAGGCCGCCATCGTCACCATGGTCATCCGCGAATCGGTGCTCATGGCCATCGTCGGCGTCGCCGCAGGCATCGGCACCACCTACGCCATCCACGCCTGGCTATTGCACAGCTTTCCGACTCTGTTCTTTGAAATCACCCGCGAGTGGATTATCAAGGCCTCCGTCATCGCCTTCTGCGGTGCCGTCCTCGGCGCAGCCTACCCCGCTCTCATGGCCGCCAGCAAAGACCCCATCGACGCCCTCTCCTACGAATAGTCATTTCTGGTTATGAATTGGAGATTCGGGTGCCCCACATCTCGATTTTGAGATGTGGGTTTTCAGCTCGTGTGCGCCCGGAACTGACTACGGAATCCTGTTTCACCCGCCAATTTCGCCTGTATACTCGCCTTAAAGCCCTCAAACACCCATATTTCCGAACAAGCGCAACAGGAGAAGTCCACAAGAATGCCCCTGAAACGCCTCGCCTACCCCCTGTGGATCGTCTTCCTCGCCGTATTCGCAGCCGCGCACGCCTGGCATCTCCGCGCCGATTTCCCCAACTTCTCCCCCTGGGAAGACTGGTCAAAATACACCGACGAGGGCTGGTACGGCAACGCCGCCATCCGCGCCCATCTCTTTGGCAACTGGTACGTGCCCGGCGACTTCAACCCCGCCCCCGCCGTCCCCGTCTGGCCCTTTCTACAGTGGCTGCTCTTCTTCGTTACCGGAGTCTCCATCCAGGCCGCGCGCGGACTCTCCGTCGCCTTCTTCTTTCTCAACCTGCTGCTCAGCTACAAGCTCTTTCGCGAACGCGGCCCTCGCTGGGTCGGCCTGCTCGCTGTCACCCTGCTCGTCACCAGCCCCTTCCTCTACTGCTTCAGCCGCCTGGCGATCCTCGAGCCGCTGCTCATCGCCCTCACCCTTGGCGCCATGAATCTCGCCATCCGCATGCCCCGCTTTGCGCATAAAGAGGCGGTCGCCGCCCTCATCGGCCTCATCTTCACCATGATGATGCTCACCAAAACCACCGCCATCTTCCTGCTGCCGGCGCTCATCTGGACAATCGCACTCCCCTTCTGGAACCAGAAGCGCAAGCTCCTTCGCATGCTTGTCGCCGCCGGCGGCACCGCTCTCCTCACCTTTAGCATGTGGATGCTCGTCGTCGTCGGTAACGATCTCTTTGAGGACTACAAATACCTCTTCTTCGTGAATGTCTACAAGAAGCCCCACGGCGTCTGGGCCCGCTTCATGAGCTTCTGGTGGTCCTTCCACGGCGGCCTCTGGGCCGATGTTGTGCTGATTCCCCTCGCCGGCATCCTGATCATCGCCGCTGTCTACACCCGCAGTCGCATCACCGCCAAAAACTGGCGTCCCAACTGGACCGCTGGGCTGTGGCGCGACCCGCTTTTCTCCGGCTCCGTGCTCATCGTCGCCGGTTACATCGGCTTCATGACCTACCAGAATCATCCCCAGCCGCGCTACTACGCCGTCGTCGCCTTCTTCAGCTTCTTCGTCGTCGTCCGCGTCACCGCCCAGCTTTTGTACCAGCAGGCTCGGGCGCACACGGTCGGCCTCGCCATCCTCGGCCTCGTCCTCCTCACCGCCGTCGGCAACAGCATCTGGACCATGGGCTACGTCCTGCACCCGCAGTACACCTTTGTGAACGCAGCCGCGCACCTCACCCGCTACATCGACGAGCATCCCAACGGCAAGCGCCTGCTGGTCTCCATCAGCGGCGACGAAATCACCCTCATCACCCACCTCCAGACCATCTGCGACGACTTTGGCACGCAGGACCTCGCCCCCAAGCTCGCCCGCTACCAGCCCGGCTGGTACGCCACCTGGAACGACCTCGACCCCGGCACCCTGGAAGACATCCACACCCACTTCTCGCTCGAACAAGTCGCCGGCTTCCCCGCCTTCGACGACCCGGAACGCAACACGCTCTATCTATTCAAACTCCACCCGCTACCCAACGGCCAGGTCCGCGAACCAGACGGCCAACTCCTCGAGCAACCCCTGCCCGACGACAAAATCAACATCCCCATCCAATAAACACGCAGCACGGCAAACCGCAATTTCGCGTCCAGGCGATGTATGCTGTCTCGATGGTAAAGATGAGATCGCTTCAGGTCGCCTGCGCCACCCTCTTCGCATCATCCCTTTTCTGCGGAGGAAGCTCAATCATGGCTCAAACCTCGGAACACAGCATCGTCCGGCTCGCAGAACTGGAGATCGACCCAGCTCAGGTCGAAGCCTACAAGCGCGCGCTCAAAGAGGAAATCGAGGCGTCCGTACGCGTCGAACCCGGTGTCCTGACTTTATATGCCATCTCCGTCAAAGAGCATCCGGAACAAATCCGACTCTTTGAGGAATACCGAGACGCAGCGGCCTACCAGACACACCTGCAATCCGCTCATTTCCTGAAATACAAGGCCGAGACCCACGCAATGATCAAATCGCTGAGGCTGCTCGAAACCGACCAGATACTCCTGAGCTCAAAGTACCGCTGATGCATTCAATAGACTCGCGACGACCGTAGGATGAACAATTCCCTCAAAATCAATAGTGAGTCATCCTGAGCGAAGCGAAGGACGCGCTTTTCACACTCACACTTCACACTCGCACTCGGTTGTCATCCTGAGCGAAGCGACGGACGCGCTTGCATCTTGGCCTATATGGTCTGCTCAGCGGCTCTTCGACTTACGCTGCAAGGCTTTTTGACGCCTGTCGGTTTCGAGCCCGAGCGCCTCAAGGCTTGCAAGAATTTTCCCAACTTGTCGCGAGGTCAAGTTCGGAAACAATCTGTAATTCCGACCCGCCGCCCGAATTCGGAATCCGGAAATCGAATTTCCTCTGCCGCGCACAAGCGTCCCATATCGAAACCGCGAAACATCCTTGAGCAGGTAGGATTCGGAAATCCATTCCTGATTGCGCCAATCGAACCAGCGCATCCGCGAGACTGTCAGGGTCAAACCATCGCATTCCAGCTTCTGACCACCCGGATATATCGCTGGTAGGGTCGTGAACAGATGCCACGCAGAAATCAGGAGAATGAAAAGCACAAAGCACGCAGGGAAAATAAAGCGATATGAGCCAACTGGGTACGCATGCAAGTCTTGCCAGGGGCTCGAAGCGCCATTCCTACCGCCCCCGAAAAGACACGCGCATACCAGCGCCAGGCATAAGAGCCCATGCCCGAGGCCTATATAAAAACGGCGATATGGCGACCCAGATACCGCATCGTATTGAACTCGAACGAAACCAGGCTCGACAAGAATATCGATGATGCCCTTTGGCATTAAGGAATCAAGCATGTGACTTCGGGGCATGGCGACATTATATAAATCGCTCTCTTGCAGCCTGCCTACCGCCCCAGATAAACCTTGTACTGCTGCTCCAACACCCCGGTCGTCCGCGCCAGTTGCAGCTTGGCCAGGTTGTACTGGTACAGGCTCTCGACCAGGTTGGTCTGCGCCCCGGCCAGCGAAGCCTGCGCGCGCACCAGCGGCAGCGTATCGTCCAGACCGGCATTGAAGCGGTCCGTCTCATCCGACAGCGCGGCCCCCGCCAGGTCTACATTTGACCGCGCCACATCTACCAGCTTCTGCGCCGCCTCGACATCCATCATCGCCGACCGTACCTGCACGTCAATCCGTGTGCGAATCTCGCTCAGTTGCAGGTTTGCCCCCGCCAATTGCGCCCGCGCCACATCCGCATCACCGCGCAGGCTCGCCTCCTGGAAGATCGGTACCCGCAGCGTACCCATCGCCGCCAGAGTCCCGTGATACACACTCCCGGTCACGCCGGTCACCGCATAGTTCCCGCGGAAACTCAGCGAAGGCAGCCGCTCCGCCTTGCGCGCACCCACTACCATCCGCGTCTCCCGCACCTGGGCCTGATATTTCTGATAGTCCTGCCGGTTTTCATACGCCTGCGCGCGCAGCTCTTCAGCGCTCCGCGTCGCCAGTTCGCTATATGGAGCCGGATCAGTCAGCGCGATCTTTTGCCCCGGAGCAAGTCCAATCTCCCGCTTCAGCAGAATCTCGGCCTTTTCGTGCCGGTTCTCCGCTGCCACCACCGTCTGCTGCTGCTGTTGAAACTGCACCCGCGCCCGCAGCTCATCCAGATTAGCCACCACTCCGGCCTCATGCTTGTCATGTGCCTGGTCCAGCAGCACCCGGTCGGCATCCAACAGAGCCTTGGCATTATCGACTTCGCTCTGTGCCGCTATCGCCGCCAGATACGCCGTTGCCACCTGCTGAACGACCTCGCCCCGGCCCGACTTCATGTCAAAATAGGCAACTTTTTCCGCTGCCCGCACCGCCTTGTAGCCGTCAATGGTCGGGCCGCTGAAGAGCGACTGCTCATAGTTGATCTGGCCCACTGTCACATCAGCCTTGGTGATGAACGACAGGTTCGACGGAAATCCCCCCGGAAACAGCCCACTCAGCTTCTTCACAAACCCCGGCCCAAAGCCAAACGCAGCCAGGTTGTACTCATGCACGCTGGGGCCGCCGCTCACCGTAATCGTCGGCATGAAGAGCTGCAAGGCCTGCAGTTCCTGCCCGCGCAGCGTCTTCTGGCTAGCCTCGGCGTTCTTGAGACCCAGATTATTTTCCAGGCCCCGCGTTACCGCGTCGTCCAGCGAGAGCTTTACCACCTCATCGGTCGCCGGATGCAGCGTCACACTGCCGTAAAACGGGTTCGCCGCAGAGCTCATGCCGGCATTCGGGTTGGCCTGGGCCAAACCAGACACACCGGCGCTCAGCGCCAGAAGCACAGTCAACAACGGCAAAGCCGCACGGCGGGGAGCGGGAGAAAAAGCGCGATTCACAACCATCATTCTCTCAGATGTACGAGTTGCCCTGAGGATTCTGACGTTTGCCTTTACAGCGTGAGAAATCTGCCTCCACCCACGCTTTTTCGTCGGCCCGTTGCTCAGCCACTGCCACTGAACGGCTAAAATCCGGAAGCCGCGCTTGGCCTCCCGGATCCGCAGAGCGCAGAACTGGCCCCCATTTCAGCCCTCAGGGGGTCAGCCGGTTATCCGCCGCTCTCGATCTTTGCGATAAGCACGCGGCGCAATATCTGGCAGGCCTGCTCCACCTCTGGAATCGCCAGCGAGCAGTAAATCTTCTTCCCCTCGCGCCGGGAGACCACAACCCCTGCCCCTTTGAGAACGGCAATATGCTGTGAAAGATTGGCCTTTGAAATCGCAAGCGCCCCTTGCAGATCTGTGCACGACCATTCCTTCTGGCTCAGCAGGTCAAGCAAGTGCAGCCGAGTCGGGTTGGCAAAGGCCTTGCAGAGTTCTGCCTGCCTCTCGTATACGCGCTTTTCAATCGCTATACGAGGGTCTGTTTCCATTGCACTGATGGGCATAACGCTAGAGTATACGCCGAACTTCGCAGCCGCTTTTAGTTTTTCAGAGCGGCCCAGGCAACCCGGATGGAACACCGAATCTGTTCCAGTGAGGCTGCCGGGCTACCCGCCGTCTATCAGCTTCCGTACATCAGCCGCCGTTCGGCCCATTGTGGCAGTCGTAGCAGGTCACCGCTTTGCCCGCCGCAAATGCCTTGGTGCCGCCTTCTGTCTTGAAGCTTCGCGCCATGCTTGTCTTCGACAGTACCGTACCTCGGAACGTCGCTCCGTGGCAGTAAGCACAGGTCTGACGGTTGTTCTGGGCGTAGTCACCATGCCCACTCACCCACGACTGACCAATCGTATGCATCCCATGCGGACCACCGTTGGCCGTCACCTTCAGGTTGGTATGGCACACCACACACTCCGTCACCTTGCCCAGATGTCCCTGCAACTCCATGCTGTAGACATTGTCGTTCGGCTGCAGAGACACAAACTCGGCATGTGTTGACCCATGGCAGGCCGAGCAGAAGAGCTTGCCATGCCCCGTGCTGAAGCGAAACAGGTTTGACCCCGCCACCGGCACATTATTGTTGGTCGCAAACGTTGTATCTGTCGTCTGCCGCCATTTTCCGGTCGCATCATAGGTCGTCACAAACCGCTGGCTGCTGTTGTGGCACATCTGGCAAGCCGGTTCCACCAGCCACGGATTGCGCGTCGCGTCTGCAACGTGGGTGGTATTCCCGTGGCAATCCGAACACTGTTGCGTGTTCATCGCCCCACGCTTGCACTTGGTTACCGGGCCCGGATGGCATTGATAGCACCCCGCCACGTCGCTCGGTGCTTTGTCAAAACTCACCCCGCTGGCGGGCACAATCTGCGGCCCATGCAGCTTGTGCATCGCCGCCGAAAGCGACTCCACCCCCGCCACGCCCGGCAGAGAAAGCGCATTGTCTGAGTGGCAAGCCGCACACAGCACCGGGGTTCCGCTCAAGGCCGTCTGGTACAAGCTCGATCCATAAGTCCACCCGTTGGTCCTGAGCGTGAACAGATACTTCGCAATCGGCCAGCGGTCGTCATGTTTCTTCAGAATATTGAGCTTCATATCCTTTGACACGTCAGCATTGTTTACCCAACCGGTGGCCGGTTTGGCCGCTGCGTCCGAGCCGGAGGCATGGCAGTTTTTGCAGCTCATCTCATCGCTCACCGGCAGCACAATATCAATCGTCGCCAGCACCGTCCCGGCTGCATTCTTTGCCACCAGGCGCGCCATTGAAAAAGGATTGACCTTGCCCGCATCGTCATACGGCATCGTCGGGATTCCAACTGCCTCCCAGAACCCCAGCGCCGCATTGAATTGCAGCCCGTGCGGAACCTTGCTCTGCGTCGAATACCCCGCCAGACCCTGCTCAGCCGGCAGTGACTTCTGGAACAAAAGCCGCGAATAGTTCCAGAAATTCGTCTTGTTCACACTCGTCGTGTTAATTGAACCCGAAGTATCCGCGATCGCCTGGTAGGTCACCGTCACACCACTCGTGACCGCGACCGGCGGCTCACCGCGCTTCAATAGCTGCGCATGAATCGTGTTGTACGGCGGCAGTACAGCAAAAACCGAATAGTCCTTGCCGTCCATGCAATGCATCCCCAACTCGCTCCACGCCACCAGAACATACGGGCCGGGAGTCGCACTGACCGCCGGAGCAGCCTGGCTGGCATAAACAGGATGATGGTTGGTTGCAGCGTTTACGTTTTGCGCCCCGGCTGCGCCAGGACTCCCTGCCAGTGACAAAAGGCAGGCTAAGGACAAGAGTTTCAGAATAGGCTTCATGGGGGAGACTCCAATTCAAGGGTGAGGAAAAACCAGGCAGTTGCAGCAAAACAGCAGGAACAGCAAACGAGTGCAACAGTTGCACAGTTGCGCAACTATAGTCAGACTCGCCACACGATAAGCTGTGACGCGCATCACACATGTGCTCCCTTTTCATGTGCGGATCCCTCAATCGCTCGGCGCAAACAAAACGGGCACTGCCCCCTCGGCAATGCCCGTCTCGATTTCCCTTACGGCTGAGGTCCTTGCCAGCAGCTTGCTACTCGTCTTCCTCCGCCACCGGCTTCCGGGCGCTGGCCACGATCTTCTCCGCCACCGCTGGCGGCACAATATCGTAGTGCTTCACCTCCATGTGGAAGCTGCCACGCCCTTGCGTCAGCGAAGTCAGTGTCAGGCCGTAGGTCAGCATCTCAGCCATCGGCACCTCGGCATCAATCACCGCCGATCGGCCCCGCGCATGCATACCCTGCACCCGACCGCGCCGCCCATTCAGGTCGCCCATGAGCGCCCCGGCAAACTCCTCCGGAGCCTCCACTTCGACCTTCATCACCGGCTCCAGCAGGCAGGGTCGAGCCTGCTCCATCGCCTTGCGGAAGGCCATCCGGCCCGCCACCTTGAACGAAAGCTCGTTTGAATCCACGTCATGGTAGCTGCCGTCAAACACCGTCGCCTTGAAGTCAACCACCGGATAGCCGGCCAGGAATCCCCTGAGCGCCGTCTCCAGAATCCCCTTCTCCACCGCCGGAACATACTGCCGCGGAATCGAACCGCCAAAGATCTCGTTGCCAAACTCAAAGCCCGACCCGCGCGGCAGCGGCTCGATGCGAATCTTGCAGTCGCCAAACTGCCCATGCCCGCCCGACTGCTTCTTGTGCCGCCCCTGGGCCTCTGCCTTGCCGCGAATCGTCTCCCGGTACGGCACCTTGGGCGCCTTCAGCGTCACCTCGGTGTGATATCGCCGCTTGAGCCGCGAAACAATCGCCTCAATATGCTGTTGTCCCGCGCCGGCCACCAGGAACTCATGCGTCTCTGCATCGCGGAAGAACCGCACCAGCTGGTCCTCTTCCATCAGCTTGTGCAGTGCCCCGGCCAGCTTGTCTTCATCGGCCCGCGTCTTCGGCTCAATCGCGTAGGTCATGCTCGGCTCTGGCCGCGCCTCGGGCTCGACGCGAATCTCCGCACCCTTCTGCCCCAGCGTGTCTCCGGTAAATGTGTCGCGAAGCTTGGCCACCGCGCCCACATCCCCGGCGTGCAGTTCCATCACTTCGACGGCCTTGCGCCCCTGCATCACGCTCAGATGCGACAGACGTTCCTGCCCCTTGCGCGTGTAGTTTTCTACCACTGTATCCGTCTTGACTACGCCGCTGATTACCTTGAAGAAGCTGATACGCCCCGTAAACGGGTCACTCATTGTCTTGAAAACAAACAACGCTACCGGCTCTGAATCGGCCACCGGCCGCAGCATGATCCCTGAATCCAAACTACCCGCATGCCCGTGCCCTGCCGCGTTGCCCAGGCCGTTTCCTGAGCCGTTGCCAACGTGAATAGCCAACCCTGAACCATTTGCCTCATCGGCTCCAGTTGCCGCGTGCACTCCGTTGGCTGCTACCGACTCCATCACTCCAGACTCCGCCCCCATCACCGCCATCGGAGCACGTTCATCCGCAGCCGGCGCATACACCTTCAAAAAGTCCAGCAGATGGTCCGTTGCTACATTGGCCAGGCCGCTCGCAAACAGCACCGGGAAGATGCGGTCTTCGCGAATCGCCTCATGCAGCGCCGTAATCAGGTGCTGCTCAGGAATCGTCCCGACGGCAAAATACTCCTCCATCAGCTCGTCCTTGCCCTCGGCCACCAGCTCCACCAGCGCCTCATGCGCCGCGCGCGCCGCTGCCAGCATGCCCGCCGGCACCTCGCCAATCCGCCCCCGGCCATCCCCGCCCGGCTGGTAATAAAAAGCCTGCATCGTCACCAGGTCAACGACCCCGTGAAAGCCCTCCGGCCCGGTAATCGGCAACTGCACCGGAACGCACGTCCGGCCCCAGCGCTCGTGCAGGTCCTCCATCAGCGCAGACAAGCCCTGCCCGCCCCCGGCACGCGGTGAATCCATCTGGTTCAGCACCACAATCCGCGGCAGGTTTGCCTCCTCGGCATACTTCCACACCCGCTCCGTTACCGCTTCAACGCCACTCTGCGCATTCACCAGCACCAGCGCAGCTTCTACGGGCAGCATCGCCGCCCGCGCTTCATGAGCAAACATATGAAAGCCGGGAGTATCAACAAGATTGATCTTCACCCCTTGCCACTCGGCAAAGGCTACTGCGTTCTGCATCGTCGTTCCGCGCGCCACTTCTTCTTCGTCATAGGCGGTTACGGCCGTTCCGTCTGCCACACGTCCCTGGGTCAAGGTCATCTTTGCGGCATGCAGCAACGCGGCTACCAATGTTGTTTTGCCACTGTGCGCATGCCCCATTACAGCTACGTTGCGGATCTCACTTCCTCGATACACTTTCATTTGCAGCACTCCTTCTTGCCTGTTTTTGGCGGACCATCTTCATCCGGGTACATCACGCTCGTCATGTCTGGCGGACACAGGTATCCCCGGCTCGCCCGGCACAGGCAGCGCGTCATGAAATCAATGGCTGTGTCGGCAAGGCCGTCAAGATACGCAAATAAGCGGGCGAACAACCCACGTCCACGGGGATTGGACGAAATTGGATTGGACGAAAAGGCTGCGTGAGACAGCCCGCGGCGTGTCGGATCAGGAATCGTGCTGCCGATATCCGTCATACGGAGACCTCCGGCAGGCGCCAGCCAAAAGATTCATCTCTCGGCACAGCGTCGTCATTGAAGAAGACGCAGCCTATCACAATTCACACGCCATTCTCAATGCGCTGCAACACAAACAATTCGTTCGGTGGCGAGTCAAGCCGCTGTCATGCAATCCTGTTCCCAGCCATGAAACTCCTCCTCGGCATCCTCGCCCTCATCCTCGCCGCCGTCTCCCTCATCGCCGACTACAAATGGCGGCAGTGGATCGCCGCCCGCAAACGCGACCGAGACCTGGAACGAGATCGGGAACGAGACCAGAACTACTCCCCTCGACCCTAGACGAATCCGCTTTTCACACTCACACTCCACACTTCACACCCGTTCTTTCCCCCCGCACCGTTACAATTACTCCGAGGACAACGTCCAAAAGCCTATGAACCGCATATCTCTTCTCCGCCCCGCCGTCTTCGCCGCTGCCGCGCTCACGCTGGCCATCGTTTCTGCCACGCCCGCCCATGCCCAGTTCGGCGGCCCGGCCGCGTCGCCCACCACCCAGGTCCACGATCCCGCCGCCCTCAAGCCACCCGCCGGAGCCCGCGTCGCCATCATCGAATTCGAAGACATGGAGTGCCCCGACTGCGCCCGCGCCAACCCGCTGCTCAAAGAGGCCGCCACCAAGTACAACATCCCCTGGGTCCGCCACGACTTCCCGCTGCCCTTCCACCCCTGGAGCTTCCAGGCAGCCGTCAATTCCCGCTGGTTTGACACCAAGTCCAAGAAGATCGGCGATGAATACCGCGACGCCGTCTTCGCCTACCAGCCCAACATCACCTCGCTCGATGTCCTGCGCCAGTTCACGCAGAAGTTCGCAGACGATCACAAGATCGTCCTGCCCTTCGCCATCGACCCCCAGGGCAACCTCACCGCCCTCGTCAAAGCCGACTACGCCCTCGGCCAGCGCGTCGGCATCGAACACACCCCTACCATCTGGGTCACCACCACCAACTCCAAAGGCGCCCCCTTCGTCGAAGTCATCGACCGCACCAAACTCTTCCAGCTCATCGACCAGGCCCTCGCCGACACCAAGGCAGCCACCACCACCGCCAGGAAATAGGACTTCTCTTGACGCAACTCCGGAAGGGCGTACTCTGAAAGTATGCCCAGTCCGAAGCCCATCCTCGATTGGTCCCATATGAATAAGTCCAGGAGCATATGGAGATTCAAATGCCCCGTCGAGAAATCGTCGTTCTTATAAGTCGCGCCCTGGCCTGCATTCAGCTCATGTCGGCGCTGCTCGATGCGACCTATCTGCCCGATAGAATTCTCGCGTTCCTGCACTACGCAAATCTGCCAGAACCCATCTCTGATAGTCAGCACTTTTTCAAAATGCAGGACGAACTTGGAGTCTTGACTCTCGTTCTGCGCATCGGAATACTTCTCACGGCCTTCCTCATCTTCTGGAACTGCGGCCCATGGATTGAGCGCACCCTGTTTCCCCCCAGAATCGGCACGGAGTCCAGAACCGATCCGAGTGCAGACTAGCTACCCTTTCGGCACCGATCCGAGCAGTACTTCACTTCCTCCCACACACGCGCCCACTTCTTGCGCCAGGCGAATGGCCGCCCGCAGTGTGCGCACACCTTGCTCGGCAAGTCCCCCTTCTTAACCATCCTGGCCAAAGAGATTCCCTCTAGTCTGCCCGGCATCGGGCTGCATGGCGCTTCGCTGCGCCCGGCTCCAGTAGCGGAAGAATCTTCCCAACTCGCCGCCTTTGCGCAGCACCACAAACGGCTCTTCCGCAACCGTCGTCACCTGGATGCCGCCTGCGCGCAACCCTTCCGCCACCGTGTGCACGAACGGATTCAGCGACTCGGCCATATATACCCGCTCCGTTCCAAGGCCCTGGAGCACTGCCAGAGTGTCGCCGCGCAGCACCTCGGCGCCCATGGCGCATGCGCACTCGTATATAAACATCAGCCGCTTCAGGGTCCAGCCCTGCGCGCGCAGGTAAGCGTCATCCCAGATAAAAATCACGCGCGCCGCGTCGCCTGCCGCCCGGAATACCGGGTGTTCTCGCCGCATGGCATCCTCGTGCACCCAAACCGTCTGTGAACTCATCGCGCACCACGCATCCCGCCGAGCCGCGGAAACAGCCGCGCGTCCAGCTCCTCGTAACTGGCATCCAGCTCGCGATTTGACTCTGCACGCACATCCACGGTCCTGCCGAAGTACCGCATGACGTTCTCCAGATTGAAGACATACGGCTTGTTGCTGAAGGTGCTCGCCACCCACTGCCACGAAAGGTTGTTGCTCGCCAGGTCGCCATCCAGCAGGTGCTCCAGAAACCACTTCGCACCCGCCTGCCAGCGCACGCGCCGGAAATGCACAACATAGGCAGCCAGATACATCCGCGCATGGTTGTGCAGGTACCCGGTGGCAATCAGTTCGCCGATAAAGTAGTCCAGGCAGGCCACTCCCGTGCGACCCTCGACGATGTCAGTCGGCATCTCAAGCGCATACTCGGCTGAGTCAAAGCCAGTCTTGTACGGCTCAATGTCTGACCACATCCATTGCGGATGCTCAGCCCGCACGCGTTGCCAGTAATCCCGCCAGGCCAGTTCCTGGATGAGTTTTTCGGCCTCTTCCGCCCTCGGCACTCGCTCCAGCGCACGGTTCCGCACCTCGTTGAGCGAGATAACACCGTGCCGAATGTAAGCGGAGAGCCGGGTCACCTGCCCGTCGCCAAAGTTTCGAGTACGCGCGTACGCTGCGGGCTGCACCCTGGCCAATGCACGCTCCGCTGCCAACCGACCACCCTCGGTCGAGCACGCCTCGCCCACCGCCCACGGCACCAATTCGCGGATATACGCCGAGAGTTCCTCGGGCGACGCAAAATCTGTCCTCAAGCGCTCCACGGCAACCTCGCCAAACCTTTCGAGATTACCGCAACGCAGCCAACGCAGCCGCCCGTAGAGCAATTCCATTTGCACCCGGTGAAAGGCGCGCTCAAGCTCCGTGGATTGTCACCAGCGCCGGCTTCTCAGCCTCATGCCCACCCGGCATTCCTGGCGAAATCACACTCGTCTGCGGTGCCCGCCAGTGGTCGATGTAGCTCACCTGGTGCACGCAGCTTACCGTGCAGTTCGGCGAACAGCTCTTCGCTGTCAAAAACTCCCGCTTCACATCAGCCGTCGTATAGTCGGCAATCGGCGTCCCCGGGAAACCCCTCTGCTGCGAGCAGTAATGCACCAGCCCGTCTTCGCAGATATACAGGTACCGCGCGCCAGCCCGGCAACGCCAGTCATTCGGCAGGCCCTGCGCAATCGCCTCCTGAAACTGGTTAAACCGCGAATAACTCCGCCGCTCCAGGTTTCGCACCTCAAAGTAAATCTTCGCCTCTTCCGGCAACAGCGGCTTCAACTGCCCGCTGCCATCGTGAATAATCCCGATCGTGTTGCTGAACCCCAGCTCCAGCGCCCGCTTTGAAATCACCAGCGCGTCGTTCGGCTCCTTGATGCCGCCACCCACCACCGAGTTGATGTTCACGTGAAACTCGGCGTGCTCAGCCAGCATTTCCAGCTTCTTGTCCAGCACCTTCAGGCTCTTCATCGACACATCGTCAGGGTTCACGTTGTCGATTGAAATCTGCATGTGATCCAGCCCCGCCTCGTTCAGCCTCTGGATCCGCTCCACACTCAGCAGGTAGCCGTTGGTGATCATCCCGGCCATCGAGCCCACCTTGCGCATTCGCCGGATCACGCCATCCAGTTCAGGATGCGTCAGCGGCTCGCCGCCGGAAATCGTGATGATACTCGTCCCCAGCCGCCCCAGATGGTCAATGCGCCGCTCCATTTCGTCCAGCGGCACCGGCTTTGAAACCTTGTCATACTCGTTGCAGTACGCGCACGAGAGATTGCAAAAACGCATCGGCACAATCTGCGCCATCACCGGATGCCCCGTCGACGCGAGCGCCCGGCCTACCAGCGCCAGTTCGCGTACCCTGCGCGAGGCCGCCCTGGACCGCATACGCGCTGTCAATTTTCGTGCCGTCTTCACTCAGTTTGACCTCTCTACTATTCAATCACATCCGGCAACAGGCCCACGCCTGACTCGGGCCCACGAAAAAGGGGCACCTCGAAGGCACCCCTTTCTCCCATCAGATTCATGTCAAACTACACCAGCGGAGCACCCGCAGCACGATTGCCTCGCTCCAGCGCAGCCTTGTGCCGCTTCGCATCCACCTGCAAGGTCACCACCTGGCGCATCTTGTCGCGCTGTATCGTCACCTGCACCGGCTTGCCGTCGCTTGAGCGCAGCATCCGCTCCCACTCGCTGGTCGTCGTAATCGCTTCGTTATCTACCTGCAAAATCACGTCATGCGCCCTCAGCCCGGCCAGGTCGGCCGCGCTCTTGTGCGCCACACTCTTGATCAGCACGCCCGTCGAAACGCCCAGCATGTCTGCCGTCTGCGCCACCAGCGGCTCCACAATCACGCCCACGTTCAGCGAATTGCCATGCGACCACAGCGTAAATCCACTCGGCATTCCCGCGTCACCGCCATGCGAAAAGAATCCCTGACCCTGCGAATCCGATCCACCCAGGCTGCCCAGTTGCTGCCGCGCCTCTTCTTCCACCTTCTTCCGGTCCGTAAGCTGCACGTTCAAGGTCTGCATCACGCCATCCCGGCTTACAACCATCTCCACCTTGTGCCCAGGGGCCGTCTCGCGCAGTATTCGCTTCACGTGCTCAGCGCCTTCAATCGTCTCGCCATTCATCTGCACAATCACGTCGTGCAGCTTCAGGCCCACCTTGCCGGCCGGCGCGTCGTGGTCCAGAACTGTAATCTCCGCCCCGTGACCTTCCCTGAGATGCAACGCCTGTGCCCGCTCCTGGTCAACATCAACCACGTCGACGCCCAGATAGCTCTGCGCATGATTGTGCAGCAGCAGCAGTGGATTTCCCTGCCACATTCCGCCTGCCTGCAAGCTCTGCCCATACGTTCCGGTTGCCATACTTCCTGCAAGCAACACGATCCCCGGAACCAGAAACCAAGTCTTTGTGTACGGCCTCAAAAAGTGCTTCATGTTTGCTTCACTCCTGCGGTTGCTCTGCTTTGAATCCAACTCTCCTGCCCGCACTCTTGTCTGACGGTGCGGTACAGAGAAAGTGAGTCAATCCCATACCCCAAAACTCTCCCTGACCCAATCCAATCTCCGATTGAATCCTGGAAAGAATCACTACTGAATCTCTGAAACCCGCCTCAGAACCAGCCGGGAAGCTGTCCTGATTTGTGAATTTTGGTCTGAAAGGGCCACCGTTGACAAGGCCTGCCGCACGCTCGTATCTGCTTCGACTGGTTGCAGCATGCCGATAGCTGCCGACCTCAACCGCGCATCCGGATCGTTCAACAACGTCTCCAGCACCGCATTGCGCACCTGCATGTCTTCCGACACAAACGGCTGCAACCCCTCCAGCGCCTTCTGTCGCACCGTCGCGCTACGGTCATACAGCAGCGAAACAATCAGCGCATCGCGAATGGCCGTGCTCTGCAAGTCTCCCCCGCGGCATCCATGCCCGGTGCGGCATTCAGTTGCCAGCAGGCTCACTGAACTGTCCCGTACCTCAGAGCTGGTTCCATTCTGCGAAGCCAGCATCAGCAGCTGCCTGATCTGCGGGTTTTCGAGCGTTCCCTCAACCTGCCTCGGTTTGACCTCGTTATAGGTCACCTCAACCAGGTTTGAATTGGGCCGCCGCACCACGCCAGAAACCGTAGCCAGTTCACCCGGAGCGCTTGGCGTGCTCGCGGAATTGGCTGCATTCTGTGCCGAAGTCGCTGTTTCCGTAGTCACCGGAGTGACGCCGTTCCCATTGCCCGCAATGTTGGCCACATGCCGGGCAGCATACTCATACCCGCCCAGACTACCCAGGCCCGCGCCAGCCACCAGCAGCAGCACAGCCGCAGCCGGAGCCGCCTGCAAGCCTGTCGCTGTCCGCGTCATCCACTCCGCCACCCGGTCATACCAGCGCTTCGGTGGAATCGCGTCCAGGGATTCTTCAAGCCGTGTACGGCTGCGCGCTACCAGATTTGCGTCCGGCTCCAGCATCACGTGCGCGGCAGCCAGCGTCTTGAGCGCCAACACCTGCTGCTGCTCTTCGCGGCAGTGGGCACAACCGGAAAGATGATTTGCCAGCAGATGCGCCTTGTCGTCAGACAACTCGCCGTAGGCGGCCAGCACGATGTTTTCGTGGATTTCTGCACATTTCATGATGTCTACGTCCTGTACTGCCTCAAAAAGTGTTCGGCTTCCCCGTTGCCAGCTATCAGCGCTTGCGCTCCGCGGCAATCTATACGGAAACCTGTTGTTTACTACCCCGCCCCAACTGATCGAACCCCGGCTTATCGGACTCCGGCTAACTGGCTTCGCAGTTTCTTTGTCGCTCTGAAGAGCGTATTTTTAGCGGTTTCTTCTGTCGTATTCAACATCTCTCCGATCGTGCGCAGGCGGAGACCCTGATAGTGCTTTAGTTCAAAAACCGTCCGCTCCCGCGGCGTCAACGTGTCCAATGCCACCTGGATGCGCTGCCCCAGCACTTTCCTGTCCAGCTCTTTTCCAGGATTTGAAAATGCCCGGTCATCGGAAACTGACGCCATCAGGTCAATCTCATCGCCGGAGTGGTCCATGACCACCGCTGAATCCTCGCGACGCGTCTTCTTCCGTCGCAGCTGGTCCAGGCAAAGATTCGTCACGATCCGGTAGATCCACGTATAAAAGGAGCACTCGAAGCGGAAATTCCCCAGGTAACGATAGGCCTTCAAAAAAGCCTCCTGGTAAATGTCCTCGGCATCCTGCTCGCTGCCCGTCAGGTGCAGAGCCAGCCGCAGAACCTGGTGTTCATACTGCCGCACCAGCGCGTCAAACGCCGCCCGCGAACCAGCCTGCGCCTCGCGAATCAGGTCCATCTCGGTGGCGCGGATACGCATCCGCTCCTGATTGCTCAGCTCCTGACTGCCCTGCCGCCCAAGCCCGGTAGACGCAAGTCCAGCCTGCGCCTTCTCTGTGCCAGCCCGTTCGTCCGCAGATGTATTCGTCGCCATGCCTCGGGACGATTGTACGCCCAGGGTGCCAGACCATGCTGACCCTACTGGACCGGAAAGAGGAAGTGCATCTGTCGCCATACGTCTCTGTCTCCGGAAGTTGCGAGTATCCGCGTACCCAATAGACGACATCCCTGTACTTTTGTGAGCATCCCCACGCAAACTCATCCTGCCCATTCCCGCTAAACTGAAACAGATGACTCCTTCTCTCTTTCCCGAACCCGCCTCCCCCCGCGACACCCCCGGCGAAATGCTCATCGCCCACTGCGACGGCGGCTCCCGCGGCAACCCCGGCCCGGCCGGCTACGGTGCCGTCATTGAAGATCAATCCGGCCGCATTCTCGCCCGGCTCAGCGAGTTTCTAGGCAAACGCACCAACAACTATGCCGAATACTCTGCCCTGCTCGGCGTCCTCGCCTGGTGCCTCGAAAACAAGCACCGTCGCCTCCGCGTCATTGCCGATTCCGAACTGATGGTCAAGCAGATGCAAGGCAAATACAAAGTCAACAGCCCCGACCTGCGCCCCCTCTGGGAAGAGGCCCGCCGACGCGCCAATCAGTTGGAAAAATTCGAAATTGCCCACACCCTCCGCGGCGGCAACAAACTCGCCGACCAGCTCGCCAACGAAGCCATGGACCGAGGCATGGGCCGCAATGTCAACCACGCCTCCCAGACGGCCCCCTCAGCACCCGCCATCCCCATCCAGCCCAAATTAACCCAGCCCCGCACCACCCTGGATCACGCCCAGCCGCCTATTCAGCGTCAGGTTCTCGAAGGATTCGTCAAAAACGGCGTAGTCCACCTTCTCGATGGCGAACTCCCGGAAGGTATCTTCGTCAAGATCATCCGCGAGTAGTACCCTCCTTACTTTTCATTCATAGTAAGATGAGGACACCTGAAGGGAGTTCCCCATGGCGATTGCAACCATGACATCCAAAGGTCAACTCACCGTCCCTGTCGAAGTTCGAACAAAGTTGGGGCTCAATCCCGGAGATCAAGTTGAATTTCTCGGGGCCGATCATGGCCAGGTCACACTCCTCGTCAGGAACCAATCAATCCGGCGACTACAGGGGTTTCTTGGAAAGTTTGATCGAACCGTTTCCATAGAAGAGATCAATGAATCCATCGCGGAACGAGCCGCCAAAGCTGGCAGGGTTGAGACAGATAGCTAACTCATGATCGGCGTCGATACCAACATCTTAGTGCGATACATTGCCGGGGACGATGCAAAGCAATCAAGGCTGGCAGCTGAGTTTATTGGTACTCTGACTTTCGAGAATCCAGGATTTGTATCGCTCGTCTGCATAGCTGAGCTCTACTGGGTTTTGGATCACACCTTCAAGGCTTCTCGTGATGAAATTGTCACAATAATTCAAATGCTGCTGACAAGTGAAGAAATCCTGATCGAAAATACTGCACTTGTCCATGCAGCTCTCAATCTCTATAACACCACAAACGCAGACTTTGACGACTGTATCATCGCGCTCCGCTCAAGGTCTGCTGGCTGTGATTTCACCGTCACATTCGACAGAAAAGCCGCAAAAGCACTCGGCATGACTCTCTTGTATTGATTGCTCGCTAGCTTGATTCGGCTTCGAGTGAGCACCCTAAAGCATTCTTAGGAATGGTATTGAGCGAAACAGCTTAGCCCACTGGATTTTTCACCAACAAAAATCCAACCTCACCCAAGCGAATGACTTAACAAAATTCCTGAAAATGCCTTAAAACCGCAGCGAAAGACAGCTCAACCCGCCATCCATCTTGCGAAACTCCCCCATCTCCAGCTCCAGCGGATCATACCCCCGCCGCCGCAGCTCCGCCGTCATCTCCGGATACCCCGCCGCCACCAGCACCCGGTCATTCACCCGCACACAGTTCGCCGCGTAGCTCTCAGCCTCTGAAACCACCAGCAGGTCAAACCCCGCAAACTCCGGCCACCCCGCCATTTCCTCCATCACCACCAGCGTCTTCTCGCCCCTCGGCCCCGGGCCCACATACGAGATTCCGCTCTTCAAATGCAAAATCGACGTCATCGACCGCACATCCGGGCACGAAGACGTAAAGCCTTCCCTGGCCAGATGCTCCGCCAGTTGCCGCGCCCCTTCCTCGTTGGTGCGGTGCGAAAGTCCCAGGAAAAAGTGCGTCCCAGCTTCGCAGATGTCGCCGCCATCGAGCGTCCCCGGCGCGACAATCTCGGCCGCCTGGGGATAAAACCGGCGCACCGCCGGCGCAATCGCCGCCACCTCACCCAGCCTGCTCGCCGCTCCGGGCAGCGTCAAGATCGCCCCATGCTCCGTCAAGACCGCCGTATCCTCAACAAACGTCGAGTCGGGATGATCAAGGTCAGCCGCAAGATACGTGAGCGTCAGCCCGCACGCCTCCAGTGCCGCGCAGTACGCGCGCCACTGCGCCAGCACCAATTCAAATTCAGGCACGCCAAAATCCACCGTAGTCAGCCCGTCCGCAAAATTCCGCCCCGGCTCCCGCACAATCGCCCGTGTAAACATGCTTTCCTCCATTAATTCCTGACGCGCCCCCGCCACCAATAAACCGGCAACGCCACACCCAGCAGCACCAGCGCCCGTACCGCGCTCACCCGGTCCTCCTGCACATCGGCAATCAAAAACGCCAACGACCCCAGCAGCACCAACCCCGTCGTCCATGGATAACCCCACGCCCGGAACGGCCGCGCCATCTCCGGCTCATGCAGTCGCAGCACGAACACCGCCGTATAGTTCACGCAATACATCGCCGCCACCAATATCGCCGCCACCGCAATAATGTCGTCAAACCGCCCGCTCACAATGAACAGCGCCACCAACCCCGCCGACGCAACCAGCGCGGCCCGCGGAGTTCCACCCGGCCCCACCTTCGCCGCCCCGGCAAACAGCCCGTCCCGCCCTATCGCAAACAGAATCCGCGGCGCACCCAGCAGCACCGCATTCATCAGACTCAGCAGGGTCAGCAGCGAAAGCACCGTCACGAAGCTCCCACTCCACGCGCCTAGCACCCTCTGCGCCGCATCCGCCGCCGCCAGTTTCGACCCCGCCAGCTCCGCCACCGACAGCACCCGCAAAAACGCAGCATTCATCAGCAGATACAGCCCCATCACCAGCAGCACCCCGCCAATCATCGCCCGGGGCAGGTGCTTCGCCGCATCCGTATCCTCTTCGGTAAAGTAGATCGCCTCATACCAGCCGTCGTAGGTCACCACAATCGCCCGCAACGCCGCAACCAGCGGAACCAACGCTGCAATCAGCCCCGATCCCGTTCCGCGCACGCCAACCTGCATCGCCAGGGTCGGCCCGGCATGCAGAAAGCATGCCCCCGCCAGCACCAGAAACGTCGCCGCCGTCAGCGAACTCGTCACCTTCTGCACCCCGCTGCTCAATCGCAGCCCAAACCAGTGCAGCCCGCAAAAAAGACCCAGCAGACCCAGCGAAACACCCACCTGCCAGCGACCCTCCCACCCCAGCAGCGCCGTCAGATACTCCCCTGCCGCCACTGCTCCATAGGCCACCACCGCACAGTTGTTCAGCCAGTCCGCCCAGCCCGTCGCAAACCCCGCCGCCGGACCAAACGCCCGCTTCGCGTAAACATAAAATCCGCCCGCCTCCGGCAGCGCCGCCCCCAGCTCCGCTACCTGGGCCGCCCCCAGCAGCGCATACAACCCACCCAGCACCCACACCAGCAAAATCAGCCAAACACTCCCCAGCTGCCCGGCAATCGTCCCCGGCAGCCGCAGAATCCCCACGCCCACCGTCCCGCCAAAGATCACCGCAATCCCAAAGCCCAGCCCCAGAATCCGCGCCAGCTGGCCACGCGCCGCCTTGCCCTGGCCCGCCGTCTCCTCAGTCAATTGTGTCGAATTGGATATGCTGATACGCTCCGCCCCGGGGGATTTTCCCTTAACCCTGCACCACCGCCATATACGTCCGATACCGCTCCTCGTGAATCTCCGTAAACGGCGTCAGCAGCAGCGGCCCCGCCCCTGACTGCGCCGCCCAAAGCGCCTGCCCCTTCATCTGCTTCGCCGCCAGCAGTTGCTCCCGCGTAACCTTGGGCGCATCGTCGGTCAGCGCAAACAGCACCAGCGGCCCCCGCACCAGCGCCACCGTCTCCGGATGCAGCTCGTCAATCGCCTCCAGCCGCATCGGCAGCGGCAAATTCAGCTCCACGCGGTCGCCATCCTTCCACTTCCGCTGAACCACGGCAAAGCCCTTCGTCACCGCCGCAGTCACCACCTGCCCATTCACCCGGATTGCCGCCCCGTCAGCGCCCGTCCACGCCGGAATCCGCATCCGCAGCGCAAACTCCGCCCCCCGGTTGGCCCGCACCAGCATCGTCACCCGCCCATCCAGCGGGTACCCGCCCGACTGCGACAAACTCACCTGCGCCCCGTTCCCAGCCGTCCACTTCACCGTCGACGGCAGGTACAAATTCACATACACGCCCCCCGCGTCGTGAAAATACCCCAAAATCCGGTAATCCGCCGCCACCTGCGGCAGCGTTCCCGCGCAGCACGGAAATTTGTCGTCAAAATAGAACTTGCTGCCCGCGTTGCTGTAATCCGAATAGTAGAAAGCGCTGCCATCCTTCCCCAGCGGCTTCGCGCCCAGCACCGTGTTGTACAACACCCGCTCCATGCTGTCGCCATACTTGCCGTCACGCGTCACCCGCAGCAGCGCCCGCGTCAGTTTGAAGTGAGCATAGCTCCCACAAGGCGTCTCAAAGCTGTGCTTCGTCTTCGTCAGGCTGTCATACAGCGCGCCCGTTCCCGGCGTCCTGAAACTCTCGTCCGGACCCCAGCCACCCGTCGCAAAGCTCTGCGTCGTCACAATCATCTCGTGTGCATTCGTCGCCGCCCGCAGATGCTTCTCGCTGCCACCCTCCAGATATGCCTGCATCGCCGAACTCAGCGCATTGCAAAAGCTGTACGCGTGATGCCCCGGCAGCACATTCTTCCCCTCGGCAAGCGGGTCAAAATACGTCTCATTCAGCAGATATTTGGGAGCCATCGTGCGGTACCGCGCCCCCGCCCCGCGCTTCGCCGCAAGATAAAGATTCTCCGCCAGCGTATACGGCTCGTCCCACGTGTAGTCGTCGGTCGTATTCTCCCCGATGGAAGCGCGCCAGCGCCGCTGCACATCGTCCCGGTCAAGTGCCTTGGGCGGCAGATGCGGCTCTGCCGCGTCCGTCGTCTTGTCCAGCAGCGCAAAGGCATTCTCAATCCCCGCAAACTGGTGCGCGTCGATCAGCCCAATCACCATCTTGTCAAAGTCATAAGCGGGAAACCGGAAGTTCGCATAAAACTTGCCGGAAATCGTCGCCTCATACAACCCCAGCAGCCGCCGGACCCTGGCCTTCGCCGCCGCATCCCCGGTCACCGCATAACCCCGCGAAAGCGCCGAAATCCACTGGCCAAAGCTGTGCCCCGGCGCAAACCCCTGACCGCCACTCGGCGTCTTGTTCAGCGGAACCTCGTCGTACCACCCACCCAGCATCGCCCCCATCGTGGGTAGTCCCGCCCGCTGCCGCCACGGCTGCAAGAGCGCATTCTCATCAAGCCCCATCAGCACTGACTGCGTCTGCTCAAACTGCGTCTGCATCAGCCCCGGAGCCAGTTGCACATCCCCGTAGCCAAACTCCTCCAGCGGCTTCGCCGTTCCAGCATCGGCCAGCGCCAGCAGCTCCGGCCCCGCACACGCAGCTGCGGCAGCAACGCCACCAGCCTTCAGTCCATTCGTAATAAAAGTACGACGCAGCATCAGTAAACCCTCGCCGCAATCCTAAGCCCCCGACCCCTCTCAAGTCACCCGGAAACCGTTTCCCAGACCCAGACATTACCTCCGGGTGCCCCCGGTCTGGATTTTCAGACCGGGGTTTCTCAGAACGACAAATCCAGGGTGTCCTACCCTTGCCGGGTGCCCCATCCTTGAGACAGCCTCACCGTCTCAAGGGCGAGATTCCAAAAGTCCCCCGACTCACCCCTAAGCCAGACCAGCCTTCACAGCCTCGCTCACCAGCCGGCCCTCGGCGCGCAGCCCATCCGCGGCCAGCCTTGCCTGCACCGCCTTGATCACCGTGCCCATCTCCTTCGGTGACGGCTTTTGTCCGGCCCCCTCGGCGATCTGCGCAATCACCTGCCCCACCAGCGCGGCAAGCTCCTCCGCTGAAAGCGCTTTGGGCAGGAACTCCTCGATCACTCCAATCTCCACAGCTTCCTTCGCCGCCAGCTCTGGCCGACCGCCCTTGGTGAACTGCTCAATCGAATCCCGCCGCTGCTTGATCATCGACGCCAGAATCTGCTGCGACTCCGCATCCGTCAGTTCCTCACGCTTCTCAATTGCCTTGTTCTTCAGCGCCGTCGTAATCAGCCTCAGAGTGGTCGTCCGCTCAGAGTCCCGAGCCTTCATCGCCACAATCGTCTCCCGCTTCACCCACGCTTCCAAAGTTTCCTTCAACCCATCACTCATCGCGATACCCCTTTTCTCCAGCCACGATTGTACCCAATTGGAATACCGGCTATTCCCTATTCCCTCGTCCCTACTCCCGACTCCCTCGCCCTTTAACTTCATTCCCAAAGGGAATCTGCAGCCGTCGTTGCCTTTCACACTCACACTTCACACTCACACTGCACGCTCTTCACATTTCTCACAACTATGTGTATTCTGTGATTGCAGCCGACGCGTCAACCCGGCCAGACTTTCAGGAGACTCGACTCATGTTCCGCAAAACCCGCCTCTTCACTCCCGGACCGACCCCCCTCCTCCCCGCCGCCCAGTTCGCCATGGCCGCCGCCGATATTCACCACCGCACCGCCGAGTTCCGCGCCCTTTACACCAAGGTCCTCGCCCAACTCAAGGAGTTTGTCGGCACCAAAAACGACGTCCTGCTGCTCTCCTGCTCCGGCACCGGCGCCATGGAAGCCTCGGTCTCCAACCTCACCTCGCCCAGCGACCGCATCCTCGTTCTCTCTGCCGGCAAGTTCGGCGAACGCTGGACCGCGCTCGGTAAAGCCTTTGGTTGCAACGTCGATCTGGTCACCGTTCCCTACGGCGAAACCTTTGACCTCGCCACCATCAAGGCCGCCCTCAAGCCAGACACCAAGGCCGTTTACGTCCAGGCCACTGAAACCTCCACCGCCACCCGCCACTGCATCCAGGCCATTGCCAAAGTCATTCAGGCCACCACGCCCGAGGCGCTGCTGGTCGTCGACGGCATCACCGGACTCGGTACCACCCACTTTGACATCGACGGTTGGGGCATCGACGTGCTCATCGGCGGCAGCCAAAAGGCCGTCATGATTCCTCCCGGCCTCGCCTACCTGAGCGTGAGCGACAAGGCCTGGGCCGCGATGGAAGCCAGCAAGAATCCCCGCTACTACTTCGATCTGCGCAAAGAACGCAAGTCTGCCAAAGCTGGCGAAAGCGCCTATACGCCCTCCGTCGCGCTCATCGCCGGCCTCGGCGCAGCGCTTGACTACATCGCCGGCCAGGGTGGCGGCGATCTCGCCAAGGGCCGCATCGCCCTCGTTGAAAATGCTGAAACCTGCGCCGCCATGACCCGCGCCGGCCTCGTCGCCCTCGGCTTCACCCTCTTCGCGCCGACCGCACCCTCAGCCGCCGCAACCGCCGTCTCAGTCCCTGAAGGGCTCGACTCCGGCACCGTCGTCAAGGAGCTCAAGGCAAAGTTTGGCGCCGTCATCACCAACGGTCAGGGCGACATGAAGGGCAAGATCTTCCGCATTGCCCACCTCGGCTTCTTTGACTACATGGATACCATCGCCCTGCTCGGCGCACTCGAATTCATCGCCCGCGACACCCTCAAGCTCCCCATCCAACTCGGCCAGGGGCTAGCCGCCGCCCAGCAGGTCTTCGCCGATCGCAAGGAAAATCAGGTACTCAACAATCCCTGCCTCTGCGGCCGCCAAACCTGCTGCCGCAGCTAACAGCGTGGGTGCCCCATCCTTGACCCATAGTTTCGGTCAAGGATGGGATCACAACTCTCCTGAATCCCAGAGAATCCGCTTCGGTTCTTGCACTTGCACTTGCTTCTGTCTTTGCAGTTTTGGTTGTCATTCCCGAAGGGAATCTGCTTCAACCCTTGCACTTGCCTCTGCTTCAGTCTTTGCAGTTTTGGTTGTCATTACCGAAGGGAATCTGCTTCTGCCCTTGCATTTGCCCTTCACACTCAAACTCACACAAACCACTAACCCAGGACTTCCGAATGTCTGAACTCAGCTTTGGCGAAAAACTCATCCTCGCCCGCAAGCAGCTCAACCTCTACCAGTACCAGATGGCCGAAAAGCTGGGCGTCCACCCCAACTCCATCTGGAAATATGAGCAGGGCGAAGGCAAACCGCAGGCCTCCGTGGTGCGGATTTTCGACATGTTCTGCGCTCAAAACAACATCAACTTCGATCAGTTCAGCACCAGCAAAGGCCCCTCCATGAAGATTGTTCTCGCTGAAAAAGTCTCCCCCGCCACCCTCGCCGTCCTCGCCTCTGAGCCCGACTGGCAGATTCTTACCCCTGAAGACGTCGCTAAACTCCCCGGCAAACTGCCTGAGGCGCTCGCCGACGCGGATGCGCTGGTCGTCCGCTCTGCGGTCCAGGTCGATGACGCCCTGCTGGAGCACGCGCCCAAACTCCGCGTCATCGGCCGCGCCGGCGTCGGTGTCGATAATATCGACGCAGAATCCGCCACCCGCCGCGGCATCGTCGTCATGAACACCCCCGGTGCCAACGCCATCGCAGTCGCCGAGCTGACCATCGGCCTGATGCTGGCCCTCGCTCGCAAACTGCCTGCGGCAAATGCCACCATGCACGCTGGCAAATGGGAGAAGAAGTCGCTCCAGGGCGTCGAATTGCGCGGCAAGACACTCGGCATCCTCGGCCTCGGCCGCATCGGCCTTGAGGTCGCCAACCGCGCCCGGCCTTTCGGTCTCGAAATCATCGCCCACGACCCATTCGTCTCCGCCGCCGTAGCGCGCGAAGCCGGCATCAAGCTGGTTTCGACCGACGACCTCTTCGCCAATTCCGACTATCTCACTCTGCACGTTGGACTTACGCCGCAGACCACGGGCATCATCAACGAGCGCACCATCGCCACCATGAAGAAGGGCGTGCGCATTCTCAACTGCGCCCGCGGCGAATTGATCGAAGAAACTGCGTTGGTCGCAGCCCTCAAATCCGGCCAGGTTGGCGGCGCGGCACTCGACGTATTCACCGTCGAACCGCCAAAGGATTCCCCCCTTGCCGGCCTGCCCAACGTCATTCTCACCCCGCACATTGCTGGCTCCACCGACGAGGCGCAGGAAGCCATCGGCATTCAGCTCGCCCGTCAGGTGCGCGAATACCTCAAACTTGGCGTCGTCCAGAATGCCGTCAATGCCGCCTCCCTCACCCATGAGGAGTATCTGCAACTGGCTCCGTTCATTGATCTTGCCGGGAGACTTGGCAGCTTTTTGGGCCAGGCCGCGCCGCGTAATATCGAGAGCATAAACATCACCTACTCTGGCGCGCTGGCCGAAGGGAAAACCGATCTGCTGCGCAACGCGGCCATCGCCGGACTGCTCGCCCAAACCGAACACGTGAACCGCATCAACGCCTTCTCAATCGCCCAGGAGCGCGGCATTCGTCTCGTTGAAGAGAAGCACGAGAGCCGTCGCGGCGGCGTGAGCAACGTGCTGACGATTGCGATTTACGACTCAGCCGGCTGCACCCGCGGATCAGCCACAGTCCTGCACGGCGACCACCCACGCCTGCTGGGATTTGAGGGAATGGACATCGAAGCGCCCCTCGAAGGAACTTTGCTCGTCTGTCGCAACCTTGACGTTCCGGGCGTGATTGGCAACATCGGCACTGTTTTGGGACAACAAGGCGTGAATATTGCCAACTTCAACCTGGGCCGCGAGCGGGCCAAATCAGAGGCAAATCCGGTGAAGGCCCTGTCAGTGGTGCAGGTGGATGAGCCGGTTGGTCCAGCGGTGCTGGAGGCTTTGAGCAAGATTCCCAATCTGCTACAAGCTCGGCTGGTGCGTCTCGGGTAAACCCTTTTGAATTTCAAACGAATCAATCCCCGGAATGTTACGCGTGTAACAATCCGGGGATTTTTTCTTGCGCGGAAACCGTCTAGCAGATTTGCTGGAAGCGGTTTGCTTTCAGGCAGATAGGTTTGCGCGTAATTCTGGCGAATTGTACATCTGCCGACAGCAAAAATGCCCGTATCAAAAATAAGAGATTTCGCGGCAGTGTTCCACAGTCTGCATTCCCTAATCGAGGGCGAGGAAGTCGAGCTCGACGGGATCGATGAGGGGCTTGAGCCACTTGAGCAGGGCCTGGTGCTGGGGGTGGACGACGTAGGCGTCGCAGGCGGCCTTGCCCTGGAAGCGCATGACGCCGGCGAAGGTGTAGCCCTGGCCGTGGAGAGACTGATTCTGGCCGACGTGCACCTCGATGAGGCCGGGAATCTTGCCGCGGAAGGCGAGAATGTCTGCGGTAGCCTGGTGTTTCTGCGCCTCGGTGGCCTCGGGCTTCCATCTGAATCCAAAGACGTGAAAATACATGCGGTTTCTCCCTGTATGAATTTGCCGGAATCAGAGTACCGTGTTGCATGTGATCGTGGCTAGAATGGCTGGATGGCAAACGCGAAGGCAGCATGGTTGACGCAGACTCCACTGGTACCGACGGGCGGCAGTCTTGATGAGGCAGTCGCTTTTTATACGAATCAGCTTGGCTTTGTAGTGGAGTGGCGGGGCGGCAACATGGCGGGCATCTGCCGGGACCAGGTGCGGTTTAACCTGGTGGAAAACTCGACGCAGGCGTGGCTGGACAACTCGAGCATCAGCATCGGCGTGACCAATCTGGACGCGATCTGGGCGGAGTACAAGGACGTGCCAGTGCGGATGACGCCGCCAGAGATGAAGTTCTGGGGGCGGCGGGAGATGCATATGATTGTGCCGTCGGGGGTTTGCCTGCAGTTTTACGAGTTGGCGGGGTAGGGCGCGGAGGGGGGAGCATGCCGAGTTCAAACCATGGGAAGATTTGTTATCTCGAGCTGCCGACGACGGATGTTGCCCGGTCGGTGGAGTTCTACAGCAGTATCTTTGGCTGGGGCATGCGCGACCATGGCGATGGAACGATGTCGTTTGATGACCCCACGGGCGGGGTGAGCGGGATGTTTGTGACGAGTCAGGCCGCCGCCGAACATCCGGGAATGATTGTGTCGATCATGGTGGATGACATTCGAGCTACGATTGAGCGGATCAAGGCATTCGGATGCCGGATTGAAAAGCCACTGGGATTTCATCCGACCGAGTTGATTGCGCACTTTCGCGACCCGGGCGGGAATCTGCTGGGGTTGTATCAGGAGCCGGGGTAGGGGTGACAGCACGCGGCGTGAGGCCGTTTGCAGCCTGACCTGTTGCGAACAGAACTTCGGAAATGGGCTGCGTTGGGAGATTTCTGATCGGGACTCCAAAAGTGAGGCAGTGGAGCTTGAATCAATCCCTGAATTCCGTTCCGTATTTGAGGGCGATTTCCCTGATTTGCTGCTTCGTAAGTTGCTTTGGCGGCTCACCGGGCGGAGAGCAGGTTTCGCGAAAAAAGCCGTCGAGGCCTCCGGGGGTCATCATCCAGAGCAGCAGGAGTTCGTGATCGGGGTTGACGAAGCCGTGCCATGAATTCCTGGGAATGAAGATGGTCGCGCCCTTTTCGAAGGAATGGCGCACATCATTCAGAATGAAAACGCCGCTGCCTTCAAGCACGTAGAAGGCTTCGTCCATGTGGAGATGCCTGTGGATCGGAATGCCGGCGGCGATGGTGACCTGTTGCGTTCCGAAGGCCAGGTTGTCGGAGCCTGTCGCGGAGCCAACCTTGATGACGATCCTGCCGTGGTCGCGAAAGTGAACGAGTTGCTCACCCTCCGCAAGGCTGAGAGCAAATCCTGACCGCGCAGGATCCTCGGCAACGCCCTTGGGCAACATTTGGCTGATTCCGAAACCGCCCATACCGAGGAGGAAGAAGCGACGCTGCTGCTCGCCTGGGTTCATGTCAAACTCCAATACATCTGAAAATTCAGAGTCTTGACCGAGTATATGCCGGAGGCGGTGAGCCGTTGGGAAACGGCTCGTGTTGTCATCAGCGTTGCCGCAGAAAGGTTGCCTTGATGAGAGGGCTTGGCAGGGTCTAAAGCCCGGTTGACGCAATCGATTTTGTCGGCACTTTTGAGACCGTGCGCTGTTCAAGAGCAAGGACGCAAACTCTCCCCAGGGCCGAAAAGGAGCTGTCTCGGGATAAGTTCACCCCTGGTTGCAATGATCTGCACAGGACGCTGCTTCATTCCGCCCTGACTTTATACTGGAATTGTGACTCTGCCGAACAGCAAAGACTTGCCGAGGCGCAGCGAAGCGGCGGGATTGACGGGGCTCTATGCGCGCTTGAGCGCCTGGGTGTTTCGCCGCCTGCCGAGCGAGCGGCAACGTCTGCTGGCGGTGACCATTTTGGCGGGAGGGCTTTGCGGCCTGGCTGCCGTGGCATTTCACCTGAGCATCATGGGGCTTGAGGCCCTGTTGATTGAACGCGCCAACGCAGCCTCGGGGCACAGCTGGATCTGGTGGACGATTCTTTGCCCCACTCTTGGGGGCCTGGTGGTCGGACTCGGCCTGACATACTTTGCGCCCGGCGCTGCGGGAAGCGGCATTCCCCAGGTGAAGGTGGCTTATACCCTGCGGCACGGCAGGATTACGGTCAGAGAAACCATCGGCAAGTTTGTGTTGTGCGCTCTTCAAATCGGCTCGGGCGCTTCGCTGGGCCTGGAGGGACCTACGGTGCACGTGTGCGCCGGGGTGAGCAACATGCTGGCCCGCCTGGCTCGGCTCGGCCCCAGGAATACGCGTCGCATGGCTTCAGTGGGCATGGCGGCGGGCATCGCGGCGGCGTTTAACGCGCCGATCGCGGCCGTCACCTTTACCCTGGAGGAGCTGATCGGAGACCTGGACCAGACGATGCTTTCGGGGGTCATCGTGGCCGCCGCGCTGGCTGCGGTGGTGGAACACTCGATTCTGGGCTCGAACCCGGTTTTTCAAGTGCAAGGCAACCGCACCCTGACCAACGCCTCGTCGCTGGTGTGGTACGCGCTGCTGGGTCTTCTCGCGGCGATTCTTTCGGTGGCGTTTACTGATTCCTTGCTGGGTCTTCGTGCCTGGTTTCGGCGGCTCTCGGGTGTGCCTCGGTGGGTGCATCCGGCAATTGGCGGCGCAGCAACAGGCGGCATGGCAGTGGTGGCGCTGGCGTTTTTTCACCTCAACGGCATCGCCGGGGACCCGTACAAGACACTCACGCTGGCACTGACCGGGAAAATGACGGTAACTGCGATGCTCGCTTTCTGCCTGCTCAAGCTTGCTTCAACGGTCAGCTCGTACTCCAGTGGCGGCTCGGGGGGCATCTTTGCACCGGCGCTCTTTATGGGAGCGATGCTGGGCGGCGCGGTGGGCTACCTTGACGTGATCGTGTTTCATCACTCAGCAGACTCGATTGGGGCGTTTGCTGTTGTGGGGATGGGCGCAGTTTTCGCGGGCATCGTGCGGGCCCCCATGACCTCGGTGCTGATCATCTTTGAAATGACGGGTGGCTACGGCCTGGTGCTGCCGCTGATGATCGCCAACATGAGCGCCTTTGCGCTGGCGCGGCATTGGCGGCACACCCCGATTTACGAAGCGTTGCTGGCGCAGGACAACATCTATCTCCCGCAGGGCGGCGGCCCGGCGGACCCGCCCGACGACGAGATCAGCCCGGTGGTAGCCGTGGCTGAAGCCGTGCGGGGATAATTGAGGTTTGCGATGGGTCAGGTTCGTTCGACGGCAGCCGCGTCTTGTGGTTTGCCTTGCGACGAGGCTGAAGACACGCCCATTCGAAAAGACCAGCAAGAGCATTTGCAGGCATTCTGTGAAGTATCCAGCTTTCGCGAGGATGGATTTTTTTGATTAAAAATCCAGTCGGCGATGCGGCTTCACTCTATACCTTGGCTGAAAATGCTTGAGTCGCCGAGGGCGAAGGCCCTTGCTGCTTCAAGGAGCTTGTTGACGGACTCGGTGGAGCAGCTCTCGGAGTAGATGCGCATGAGGGGTTCGGTGCCGCTGGCGCGCAGCAGGAGCCAGGTTTCGGCGGCGTTCGGCTTGGTTTTGGCTTCGGGATTATCCAGATAAAACTTGACGCCGTCGAGGGTCTCAACCTTGAGGATGGGCATGCCGGCAAAGGCGGTGTCTCCGGGCTGGAGGGCGCGGGCGCGGCTGATGGCCGAGTTCTTGATTTCGTCTGCGATGTGCAGGTCGATACGGCCGTACTGGTGTTCGCCATACTCCGCCTGGAGATCAGCGACGAGCTGGCCGAGGGTCTTCTTTTCCTCTGCCATGACGTTGGCGAGGAGCAGCGCGTTGAGCAGGCCATCGCGCTCAGGCAGGTGGCGCTGGAAGCCGATGCCGCCGGATTCTTCGCCGCCCATGACGATTTCGCGCTCCTGCATGTAGTCGACGACGTATTTGAAGCCGATGCCGTGCTCGTGAATGGTGCGGCCATATTTGGCGCAGATGCGGTCGAGCATTTTGGTGGTGTTGAAGGCGCGGGTAACGTCGCCGGGCCAGCCTTTGCGCTTGAGCACCCATTGGAGCAGGACGGAGAAGATTTTGTGGGGGTCGACGAAGTTGCCGTGCTCGTCTGTGGCGCCGATGCGGTCTGCGTCGCCATCGGTACAGAGGCCGGCGTGGCAGTGGTTGGCGACAACGGCGTCGCCGAGGGCCTGGATATGGGGCAGGATGGGTTCGGGGTTGATGCCGGGGAAGAGCGGATCAACGTTGCCGCGAATTTGGACAAAATCCACGCCGATGCGGGTAAAGATGCCTGCGAGCAGGGTGCGGCCCGCGCCATACATTGAGTCGATGCCAAACTTGAAGCCGGATTTGGCAATGAGATCGAGGTCGGCAAATTTTTCAATGGCCTGCATGTAGGGGCCGGTGAAATCGACGAGCTCAATCGACGCTGGCGTGGCGGCCTGATGGACGGGTTGGCCAAGGTAGGACTCGATCTGAGCAATGATGGCCGGACTGCCTGAACCGCCGTAGAAGGCCTTGTACTTGACGCCGTTCCACTGGGCTGGATTGTGGGAGGACGTAATCATGATGCCGCCGGCTGCGCCGAGGGCGCGGACGCCGTAGCTGAGGGCTGGTGTGGGGGTGATTTCCTGTGCGAGGCGAACGGGGATGCCGGTGGCGGCGACAATCTCTGCGCAGGTTTTCGCGAATGCTGCGGAGAGAAAGCGCGAGTCGTAGCCGATGCAGATGCCCTTCTCTGGGGCCTGGGCAGGGTCAGTCTGGGCGTGCAGATAGGCTGCAACGGCGGCAGCCGCGATACGGACATTCTCAAAGGTAAAGTCGCTGGCGATGATGCCGCGCCAACCGTCGGTGCCGAACTTGATTACTGGATGCGCCATCCCTGCTGCAAGCCTCCCGTTGCTCGTATTGCTGACAGTGTAACGCGCAGGGATAAGGGGCCGTCCCGCTGAGTGCAAAGGCAATAGCGGGGACGGCCCGATTCTGGAAGAAAGGTTGGTTTGCGGTGAGAAACCAGTTCTGGGGCTAGATCAGGTCAGTGCGACCTGTCGAGGCGAGTTCTTTGACGATCTTGCCGACATCCTGGGAGTGCTTTCGGTGGGCAATCAGCAGTGCGTCTTCTGTTTCGACAACGACGAGGTCGTGGACTCCAACGAGCGCTACGAACTTTTTGGGGCTGAAGATGTAGTTGTCGTTGGCATCCAGGGTCATCACTCCAGCGGTCTCGGCTACATTGCCGTCTTCGTCGCCGCGTAGGCGGGTTTCAACCTGATATTCGTAGAGGGATTCCCACGAGCCCAGATCGTTCCATCCAAACTCAGCGGGCAGGCAGTAGAGGCGGGAGTGGTGCTCGCCTTTGGCCGAGCGCGGCTCAAGGATGGCGTAATCGACAGAGATGTTTTCGCACTTGGGGTAGAGCCTGGCAAAGACCTCTTCGAATTGGTCGGTACCAAAGGCGGCTGCGATCTCTTCGAGCAGGGGGGCGGTTTCGGGCAGGTGTTCGCGGACTGCGTTGGCCAGGGTGCGCGCGGACCAGAGAAACATGCCTGAGTTCCAGAAGTAGTTGCCTGCGGCGAGGAATTCTTCAGCGCGGTTGCGGCTTGGCTTTTCAGTGAAGCGGCGGACGTGGAGGCCGTCTTTGGGCCCGTCGTCTCCGGTTTCAATGTATCCGTAGCCGGTTTCTGCGCGGGTGGGTTCAATACCGAGGACGACCATGACATCGCCGGATGCGGCGAGGGTGATGCCGCGCTCGATGATCTTGAGGAAGCGGGGTTCGTCGCCAATGATGTGGTCTGAGGGGAAGATACCGATGACGGCGTCGGGATTTTCCTTTTCAACGAGGAAGGCTGCAAGACCGCAGGCGGGCGCGGTGTTGCGGGCGACGGGCTCTTCGACGATTTGGCCGCGGGGGACGCCCGGCAGCTGGGCTTCAATCTCGGCGGCGAGAAGTTCGTTGGTGATGACCCAGACCTTTTCAGAACCAGCGATTGGATTCAGGCGCTCGACGGTCTGCTGCAACATTGAGCGCTCTCCATCGAGCGCCAGTACCTGCTTCGCACGTGCACGACGAGAGCGAGGCCAGAAGCGGGTACCGCTTCCTCCGGCCAGAATTACAGGGCGAAAATCGATAGTCACAGTTCGATCCTTATAACAATAGAAACGCTATCCTACCCCACCAAGGGATGAATTGCATAGCTGCAATAACATGTTACGAATGCGCGTTACCGGCCTCTATTGGTGCCTTTTTTGAATAACGGGCCTGGAGGTACTTATGCCAGGCCGGTCAGGAAGTTTCCGAGGCGTTTGATGCCCTCGTCAATGGTTTCGCGGGTAACGGGGTAGGAGAGGCGGATGTGGTGGGGCGTACCGAAGGCTTCGCCGGGGACGGCGACGACGTGGCCCTCGTGAAGGAGGCGGGTGGCGAGTTCTGTAGCCGTCTTGATGCCGCCCTTGCCGATGTAGGCGCTGACGTTGGGATAGACGTAGAAGGCGCCGCCGGGCTTGGTGCAGGTGACGTTGGGGATTTCGGCGAGGCGGCTGAGGATGTGGTCGCGGAGGCCGATGAATTCGGCGCGGAACTCGCTGACGCACTCCTGGGAGCCGGCGAGGGCGGCGATTGCGCCCTTTTGCACGAAGCTGGTGGCGTTTGACGTGGACTGCGACTGGAGCTTGGAGAGATTGGCGATGATGGCCTTGGGTCCGAGAGCGAAGCCGGCGCGCCAGCCGGTCATGGCGTAGGTCTTCGACAGGGAGCCGAGGACGATCATGTGCTCTTTGGCCCACTGGAATGCGCCGCCGGAGACGGGCTTGCCTTCGTAGTTCAAATAGACGTAGCACTCGTCGAGGATGAGATAAATGCCGCGCTCGTGGGCAAGGCGAACGATGCGCTCAAGGTCCTGGCCATCGATGACGTTGCCGGCGGGGTTTGAGGGCGAATTGAGAATGATGGCCTTGGTGCGGGGGGTGACGGCCTTTTCGATAGCGTCGGCGGTGATGCGGAAGCTCTCGGACTCTTCGGTTTCGAGATAGACGACCTTGCCGCCCGCGTACTGGATGATGTCTTTGAAGCTGACCCAGTAAGGCACGGGGAGGATGACTTCATCGCCATGCTCGACGAGGACCTGGATGGCGTTGAAGAGGGCGAGTTTTTCGCCGGAGGTGAAGATGGCTTCGTCGAGGGCGTAGTCTGAGCCGAAGTCGCAGGCGTGGCGCTCGACGATGGCCTTGCGAACCTCGGGGATGCCGGGGACGACGGTGTAGCGGGTGAAGTTGGCTTCGATGGCGGCGATGGCCGCATCTTTGATGTGGCGGGGAGTGGGGAAATGGGGTTCGCCCGCACCAAAATCGACCAGGTTCACGCCCTGAGCCCGTAACTTCGCCGCTTCGGCAGCGACAGCCATCGTCGCCGAAACCTCAATCCGACCAATGCGGTCGGCAAACACTTTACGCTGTGCCAATACTGTTGTCGCCATAACACCTCTATCTTTACAGATTTGGCTGGGTTCACAAAGTGCGGCGGGTATTGATTGACACCCAAACGCGGGCGATGACATTCAGAGATGGCGATGCGATTCGACATTGACAGCATCGAATAAAGTACGGGAGAGCGGTGATGCGCCCCAACGGATCTGCAGTCTTCAGCGTGGTTTAAGCTCGTCCAACTAATCTAAGAGCTTGGTCATAATCGGCCATTCAGGGGTTTTGAACCCTGGTTGAGAGGATTGCTTGAAACTTGTTTTATCGCTCCTTATTCTGCTCTCTTTATGCGCAACTGTGTCGGCGCAAACAGCGGTTGCGCGTGGATCGGGGGCAGCGGCGACGGGCCAGATTACGGGACAGGTCACAGACCAGTCGGGGGCCACGATTCCACAGGCTATTGTGCGCCTTGTGGGCGCGGATGGCAGCACAGTGGGTCAGACGACGACCAACGAGGCCGGGGTGTTCCGAATGATGCTGCCGGCTGCCGGCCGCCTCACGTTGGCAATTACGCATGACGGTTTTGACGGCGCGCACGTGACGGTAGGGCGGGGGGTGGCCGCTGCGAGCAATTTGAAGATTGTGATGCATGTGGCGGCGCTGAGCGAAACGGTGACCGTCGGCGCAGGGAGCGACCCCCAGATAAGCACAGATGCTGCCGAGAACCAGAGCGCCAACATGGTCGATCGGGCTGACCTCGATCACCTGCCAGTCTTTGACATGGACTACATCGGCACGCTTTCACGGTTTCTGAGCGATGACGCCACAGGAACAAGCGGCGTGACGCTGGTGGTGAACGGGATGGAAGCCAATGGGCCGGGGGTTTCGGCGTCGGCGATCAAGAACGTGAAGATCAATCAAAACCCCTATTCGGCGCTGTTTTCGCGGCCAGGGCGGGCGCGGATTGAAATTACGACAGAAGAAGGGACGCCTGAATTTCACGGATCGGCCAACTTTCTGCTGCGCGACTCGGTGGTCGATGCTCGGAATGCATTTGCAACGGCTAAGCCTGCGGAGCGGCGCATCTTCTTTGAGGGCTCATTGACCGGCCCGCTGGGGAAGTCGAAGAAGAACACATTTCTGCTCTCCGGGGAAAATGACAACGACGATCAGCAGGCGATTGTGAATGCGATCAACGATGCGGGGCCGGTGCATCAGTCTGTGTTGACGCCGCAGCACCACCTTTTTACCGAGGCGCGGGGCTTTCATGACTTTAGCGGGGGGAATCAAGTGTGGCTGAGCTACTCCTATGAACATGAGACAGCCAATAACCAGGGAGTGGGTGGGACGGTGCTGAAGGAGGCGGGAACGAACTACAGCACCTTTGAGCATGAAGTGAATGTTGGGGCGACGCGGGTGCTGACGCCGCACCTGGTGAACCAACTGCATTTTCTGGTGGGCTACAACGATGAGCAGTCCAAAAGCCTGAGCGATGCACCCGCGATCGTGGTGCAGGGGGCTTTTACAGGTGGAGGGGCGCAGGGAAATCTGCGGCGCACTGAAGGGCACTTTGACGGGACGGACCTGACCACCTACACGCACGGAAAGCACGAACTGAAGTTTGGCGTGGACGTGCCGGATATAAGCCGCCGGGGCTTTGAAGATAAGCGGCTCTCGGGAGGCCAGTACTCCTTTGCGAGTCTGGCGGACTACGCGGGTGGAACGGCGGCGGCCAAGCCTACAACTTATACGGTGAATCGGGGTCAGGGCCACGGCACATTTGTGGAGAAAATCCTCTCTGGCTTCGTTGAGGACACGGTCCGGCTGCGGAGTAATCTATCCGTTGCGGTCGGGGTACGGTATTACTGGCAAAATTATTTCCATGACATTGCGACTAACTTTGCGCCGCGGCTGAGCGTGGCTTACGCGCCGGGTAAGAAAAGTGGCACGGTGCTGAGGGCAGGCGGGGGTATCTTCTTTGACCGGACAGGGCCGCGGGCGATCTTTGATGTGGTGCAGTTTGACGGAAAGAACTTATTGAAGGAGATAGCCAATGGGCCGACATATCCGGTAACTCCGTCGGAGATTGCTGCGCTGCCACCAGGAGTGGTGCGGTTGGATCCTCGGCAAAGGATTCCGTATCAGTTTGTCTTCAGCGGCGGAGTGGAGCGGCAGATTACGGCGAAGAGCACGCTGGCCGTGACATATACGGGAACGCGAGGAATTGATCAGTTTCGCTCGGTGGATGCGAACGCGCCGCTGGGGCCGAGTTATGCTGTGCGCCCCAACTCGGCTTATGGCCAGATACGCGAAATGCAGTCGGATGGCTATCTCAAGGGTAACTCTCTTGAAATCAATTTCAGAGGAAAGCCAGCCAAGTTTTTTAGCGGACAGGCGCAGTACACACTGAGTAAGACGTACAACAACACCAACGGATTGAGGGACTTCCCAGCGAATAGTTATGACCCGGCGGCGGATTGGAGCCGATCAGATAACGACCGTCGGCATAAGTTTGACATGCTGGGTACATTCAAAGCGAAGGACTACTTTGACCTGGGCGCGGCGCTCGCGCTGTATTCAGGCAAGCCGGTGGATGTGACCACCGGGCGGGATGACAACGGGGATGGATTGGCGCTGGACCGGCCGGTGGGCGTGGCTCGGAATTCGATGCATGGGCCCGGAAATGCGACCCTGGACCTAAACCTGACGCATGAGTTTCCCTTTCACAAGGGCAAGGAAGAGGGACGGACGCTTACGGTTTCGCTGAACTCGTTTAACGTAATGAATCATCGGAATGATGTGACCTACGTTGGCGTGGTGTCGTCACCGGTGTTTGGGCGGGCGGTGGAGGCGCAGCCGGGGCGGCGGATGCAGCTGAATCTGGAGTACAAGTTTTAGGGCGCGGCCATTCTCAACATGACATATCCGAAGCTCGTGACTTTTTTTAATTTATGTCACATGTTAGAGTTGTGTCATGAAGACTGCCGTATTGGAAGTAAGAGCGCGGATCAACGAAAGTGGGCGTCTCGTTTTGCCAAAGCAATTGCGCGAGGCGCTGGAGATTTCTCCGGGTGAGGAGATCATCTTTTCGAGCGATGGCGAGACGGTGCGGTTGGAGACGCAGAAACAGCGCGCGTTGCGTGCTCAGGCATACATTCGCAGCGTGATTCCCTCCGGGGTCTCACTGGTGGATGAGCTGATTGCGGAACGCCGCGAGGAATTCCGGAAAGAGATGGCCGGGTGAGTCTGGTTGTGTTTGATTCCTCTGTGGTTCTGGCGTGGCTGCTGGGAGAAACCGGCTCCGACTTGATTCTGACCTTAATTCCGAATGCGGTCATCAGCACTGTCAATGCAGCAGAGGCGCAGGCAAGGTTGGTTCGACGGGGTACTCAACCGAAGGCGGCGTGGGAAAGCATCACTGGCTCTGTTGCCGAGATTCTCCCTTTTGACGCGGAGCAGGCGGAAATCGCAGGGACTCTGGTGAAGCAGACAGAGCCGTTCGAGTTGTCTTTAGGTGATCGGGCATGCCTGGCGCTTGGACTGGCGAGGAAGTGCCCTGTTTATACCGCAGACAAGGCTTGGGCGCAGTTGGCGGTTGGGGTGGATGTGCGGTTGGTGCGCTAGACATGGAGGTCAGGCAACGACCGTAGCCGAAAGACGTACGCCGAGCGCATGCATGACTTTTAGCGCTGTGCCCAATTCTGGGTTGCCGGTGTCACTCAAGGCGCGGTAGAGGGCTTCGCGGGAGATGCCTGTATTCTTTGCAAGCTCGGCCATGCCGCCGCGCGCGCGGGCAACTGCGCCGAGGGCCTTGGCGATGTAGCGCGGGTCGTCGCTTTCGAGGACTTCGGTCAGGTAGGCGGCGATCGTCTCGTCGTCGGTCAGAAACTCTGCTGCATCATAGGGAGCTGTCTCAATTGACATGCATTTTCTCTTCTTCCTCAAGTTGGCGAGCGATAACTTTGGCGCGTTGAATGTCCTTGCTCTGCGTACTCTTGTCTCCACCGCACAAGATGATGACCAGAACTTCACCGCGTTGAACGTAATACACGCGATAGCCTGGACCGAAATCTATCTTAAGTTCGAAAATGCCTTCACCAACGCTTCTCGAATTCCCCGGATTGCCTTGTTCAAGACGATCCAGTCGGACAATGATCTTAGCTCGACCTTGCCGGTCTCCTAGGGCGCGCAGCCATTCAACGAACTCTTTTGTACGACGGAGTTGCATCCAGCAAGATTACTTCAGCTCTCTGCGATTGTAACCTACAGGTTACGGATTGGCGAAAATAAAAGCTACAGCAGATTCCCATTCGGGAATGACAGAAAGAAAGGCAAAAGCAACAGCAGGTCCTTCGCTCCGCTCTTGATGAAAAATCCTGAGGGATTTGCAAAAACAAGAAGCCCGGCGCGAGGCCGGGCTTCTTTGTTGTTGCGGACGGAGTCCGCGATTGCCCGTAACGGCCAGTTACTCCGCAGCCATTTCTTCGGCTTCGCCTTCCTGTCGCATCATTTCGAGTTCGCGTTCTGCGGCTTCGAATTCTGCGTTGACTTCCTGCTTGACGCGTTCTGCTGCTTCCTCGAGCTCAGGGGAGAGCTGGACGGAGCGGTAGTAGTCGAGTCCGGTACCGGCAGGAATGAGGCGGCCGACGATGACGTTTTCCTTGAGGCCGCGCAGGCCATCGATGGCTCCGTTGATGGAGGCTTCGGTGAGCACGCGGGTGGTCTCCTGGAAGCTGGCGGCCGAGATGAAGCTGTCGGTCGAGAGCGACGCCTTGGTGATGCCGAGCAGCAGCGGTCTGCCCATGCAGGGACGGAGACCGAGGGCGAGGACGCGCTCATTCTCTTCGTTGTAGCGGAAGCGATCGACCTGCTGTTCGAGGAGGAAGTTGGTATCGCCCACGTCTTCAATGCGCACCCAGCGGAGCATCTGGCGGACGATGACTTCGATGTGCTAGTCCGAGATGGTCACGCCCTGCAAGCGGTAAACTTCCTGGATTTCGTTGACCAGGTAGGCTTGCAGCAGCTTTTCGCCGAGTACGTTGAGAATGTCGTGCGGGTTGAGGGGACCATCCATGAGCGGGTCGCCGGCGGAAAGGCGCTCACCCTCCTGGATGTTGACGTGGATGCCGCGCGGTACGGAGTATTCCTTCTCTTCACCGTTGTCGGCAGTAACGTAGATCTTGCGCTGTCCTTTGGCCACTTCGCCGAATCGGACGACGCCGTCGATCTCAGAGATGATGGCTGTTTCGCGAGGTTTGCGGGCTTCGAAAAGCTCGACAACGCGGGGCAGACCACCGGTGATGTCCTTGGTGCGGGTGGATTCGCGGGGGATTTTGGCGAGGATGTCGCCAGGGCCCACGACGTCTCCGTCGAGAACCATCAAGTGAGCGCGGCTGGGCATGAGGTAGCGCTTCTTGCCCTTGGCACCGTTGATGAGGATGGTCGGCTGACGCTTTTCGTCGGGAGCGTCAGAAACGACCAGGCGCGAGAGGCCGGTGACTTCGTCCACTTCTTCGTTGAGCGTGATGCCTTCCTGGAGATCCTTGAACTGCACGGTGCCGCCGATTTCGGTGAGCACTGCGTAGGTGTAGGGATCCCATTCAGCAAGCTGCTCGCCGAGCGCGACCTTCTGGCCGTCTTCAACACGCATGCGCGCGCCGTAAACGACTTGGTAGCGTTCCTTTTCCCGACCGCGATCATCGACGATGGCGATGGAGCCGGAGCGATTCATGGCAACCAGCATGCCGTCACGCTCAGACTTGACGGTGTTGAGGTTGATGAAGTGGACCGTACCGTTGTTCTTGGCATCGAGACGGCTCTTGTCAGAGACGCGCGAGGCCGTACCACCGACGTGGAAGGTACGCATGGTGAGCTGGGTGCCGGGTTCGCCGATGGACTGGGCTGCGATGACGCCGCAGGTTTCGCCCATCTCAACCATACGGCCAGAGCCAAGGTTGCGACCGTAGCAGAGGGCGCAGACGCCGCGACGGGATTCGCAGGTGAGTACGGAGCGAATCTTGACCTGCTCGTAACCTGCGCCCTGGATGGCGGATGCTGTCTCTTCGTTGATTTCCTGGTTGATGTCGACGACCACGTTGCCGTCGAAATCCTTGATGCGTTCGAGCGAGACGCGGCCGATGATGCGGTCGCGCAACGGCTCGATGATTTCGCCGGATTCGACGATCTGCTTGACGTAGATGCCTTCAACGGTGCCGCAATCCATCTCGGTGACGATGACATCCTGCGCCACGTCGACAAGACGACGGGTGAGGTAGCCGGAGTCAGCGGTTTTGAGCGCGGTATCGGCGAGGCCCTTACGAGCGCCGTGGGTCGAGATGAAGTACTCGAGCACGGTGAGGCCTTCGCGGAAGTTGGCAGTGATGGGGGTTTCGATGACTTCGCCGGAGGGCTTGGCCATCAATCCGCGCATGCCTGAGAGCTGACGAATCTGCTGCTTGGAACCGCGGGCACCGGAGTCGGCCATGATGTAGATCGGGTTCATGACGCCGTCTTTGTCAGCCTGCTTCATGTTGCCGAACATCTCATCGGCGACCTGCTCGGTGACTGCCGACCAGATCTGGATAACCTTGTTGGAGCGCTCGCCGTTGGTGATTGCGCCGTCGAGGTACTGCTGCTGGACCTCGATGACCTTCTTGTCGGCATCGGCAACGGTGGTGTACTTGGAGGCAGGGATGACCATGTCATCGAGGCCGACCGAGAGACCGGAGCGGGTGGCGTATTGGAAGCCGAGTTCCTTGATGCGGTCAAGCATGCGGACGGTGATTTCGAGGCCGAGGTTCTGGTTGCAATAGCTGACCAACTGGCCGATACCCTTCTTCTTGAGCAGGCCGTTGATGAACGGCATGCCTTCGGGGAGAGCATCATTGAGAATGGTGCGGCCGACGGTGGTCGAGATGAACTGCTTGTTGAACTCGACCGGATCGGTGTGCATCAGGTCCTGGTCGTCGTAGGCCGTGGTCATGTCGAGCACTTTGCCGCTGTAGCGCAGGCGAATCGGCGAAAGGGTCTCGACCTCGCCGGCTTCGAGGGCCATGAGGACCTCTTCGGCGTTCGCAAAGGTCCGGCCTTCTCCCTTGGCGCCGCCGGCCTTGGACTTGGTCAGGTAGTAGAGACCGAGGACCAGATCCTGGGTGGGGACGGTGATGGGCTGACCGGATGCCGGCGACAGAATGTTGTGAGCCGCGAGCATGAGGACCGAGGCTTCAATCTGCGCCTCAGGCGAAAGCGGGATGTGCACGGCCATCTGATCGCCGTCAAAGTCGGCGTTGAAGGCGGTGCAAACCAGGGGGTGAATCTTGATCGCCTTGCCCTCGACCAGCACCGGCTCAAACGCCTGGATGCCGAGGCGATGGAGCGTAGGGGCGCGGTTGAGCAGGATGGGGTGATCCTTGATGACTTCTTCAAGAATGTCCCATACCACGGGCTCCTGCATTTCAACCATCTCTTTGGCCTGCTTGATGGTGGTGCAGTGGCCGGTCTGTTCGAGGCGGTGATAGATGAAGGGCTTGAAGAGCTCGAGCGCCATCTTCTTGGGCAGGCCGCACTGGTGCAGCTTCAGCTCGGGGCCGACGACGATGACGGAACGGCCGGAGTAATCGACGCGCTTGCCGAGGAGATTCTGGCGGAAACGGCCCTGCTTGCCCTTGAGGGTATCGGAGAGCGACTTGAGCGGGCGGTTGTTGGCGCCGCGCAGGACGCGGCCACGGCGGCCGTTGTCAAACAAGGCATCGACAGCTTCCTGGAGCATGCGCTTTTCGTTGCGCACGATGACTTCAGGGGCGTGCAGGTCCATGAGCTTCTTCAACCGGTTGTTGCGGTTGATGACGCGGCGGTAGAGATCGTTCAAATCGGAGGTGGCAAAGCGGCCGCCATCCAGCGGCACCAGCGGGCGCAGCTCGGGAGGAATGACCGGCAGCACGTCGAGAATCATCCACTGGGGCTTGTTGCCGCTCTTGCGGAAGGCTTCGACGACCTTGAGGCGCTTGGAGTACTTGATCTTTTTCTGGACCGAGGTTTCGGTCTTCATCTTTTCGCGCATCTCGACGGAGAGTTCGTCCGAGTTGACGCGCTTGAGAAGTTCCTTGATGGCCTCGGCGCCCATCATGGCTTTGAAGCCGGTGGGGCGGTACTGCTGGTCGAGTTCGCGGAAGCGATTCTCGTCCTTGATGACTTCGCGCTCTTTGACCGGCGCGTCGCCTGGATCGACGACAACGTAGGACTCGAAGTAGAGGATGCTTTCGAGGTCACGCAGCGAGATGTCGAGCAGGTGGCCGATACGCGACGGCAGGCCCTTGAAGAACCAGACATGCGAGCAGGGCGAGGCCAGCTCAATGTGGCCCATGCGCTCGCGGCGCACCTTGGAGACGGTCACTTCAACGCCGCACTTGTCGCAGATGACGCCGCGGTGCTTCATGCGCTTGTACTTGCCGCAGAGGCACTCCCAATCAGTGACGGGCCCGAAGATACGAGCGCAGAAGAGTCCATCGCGCTCCGGCTTGAAGGTGCGGTAGTTGATGGTCTCGGGCTTGGTAACCTCGCCATGCGACCAGCTTCGGATTTTCTCCGGAGAGGCGAGCATGATGCGGATTGCGTCGAAATCCTTGATAGGCGTGGTAAGTTCGAACGGATTAGAACGGAACAAGGCGACCCTCCTTGGTCATGCCTTTCGGGCGAGACCGTCGCTGCTTCCCAGGGAGAATTTCTCGGGACTTCTGCCTGACCCTGGGGAGTGGCAATGACCACTCCAGGCAGTTCCCTCACAATCAATCACGAAAGCGGGTGCCCCACCCTCTCCGCGCTTTCTGCGGAGAGGGTGGGATTCCACGATCAATCGGCGACGGCAACTTCGATCAGCTCAGGCGCTGGCAGCTTCTTGAGATCCGCACGCTTGATCAGCTCGACATCCAGGCAAAGCGCCTGAAGCTCACGGATCAAAACGTTGAAGCTCTCAGGAACACCCGGCTCAATGGCTGCCTCACCCTTGACGATGGCCTCGTAGATCTTGGTGCGGCCGTAGACGTCGTCGGATTTAGCAGTGAGCAGTTCCTGGAGGATGTAGGCCGCGCCATAGGCTTCGAGCGCCCACACTTCCATTTCGCCGAAGCGCTGGCCACCGAACTGCGCCTTGCCGCCCAGCGGTTGCTGGGTGATGAGCGAGTACGGTCCGATGGAGCGAGCGTGAATCTTGTCGTCCACCAGATGCGAGAGCTTGAGCATGTAGATGATGCCGACCGTGACTGGCTGTTCGAAGACTTCGCCGGTCATGCCGTCATAGAGCGCTGTCTTGCCCGAACTGGGCAGGCCAGCGGCGTGGAGGAGGGCTTTGATTTCGCTCTCCTGCGCACCGTCGAAGACTGCCGTGCCGAACCAGATGCCGCGCTTCATGCCCTTGGCGACCCGGATAAGCATGGTGTCGTCAAGTTCGAGAAGCTGGTTGAGGGTGGCTGTATCCTTGAAGCCGATTTTCAACTGCTCACGGATGTAGTTGGCATCGGAATTGGCTTCGACGAGCGCGGCGATCTTTTTGCCGAGTTCAGCGGCAGCCCAGCCGAGATGGGTTTCGAGGATCTGACCGACGTTCATACGGGACGGGACGCCGAGGGGATTCAAAACAATCTCCACTGGAGTACCATCGGGCAGGTACGGCATGTCTTCTTCGGGAAGAATGCGCGCGATGACACCCTTGTTGCCGTGACGGCCGGCCATTTTGTCGCCGACGGAGAGCTTGCGCTTCATGGCGACATAGACCTTGACCATCTTGATGACGCCAGGGGAAAGCTCGTCCCCCTTTTGCAGCTTGGCGACGCGCTCGTTGGTGATCTTGCGCAGAACTTCGATCTGGCGCGAGGTCATCTCTTCGATTTCGTCGATCTGCTCGTTGACGCGGGGATCCTTGTCGGCGAAGCGGATGCGCTTGAGGTTTTTGGTGGAGATGCGCTCGATGGTTTCGCGGTCGAGCAGGGCTCCCTTGGTCAACAGGCGCTTGTTGGTGCGCTCGTCGTGGAGGTCGGCCAGCACTTCCTTGTTGCCGAGGATGGCATCGAGACGCTTGAGGCGCTCGTCGGTGAGAATGCGGATTTCGTCGCCCAGATTCTTCTCGAGCTTCGAAGTGTTTTCCGCTTCAATCTGCTTGGCGCGCTCGTCCTTTTCCTGGCCCTTGCGGGAGAAGATACGGACGTCAACGACGGTGCCTTCAATGCCCGGAGGGCACGTGAGCGAGGCGTCGCGAACATCGCCGGCCTTTTCACCGAAGATGGCACGCAGCAGCTTTTCTTCCGGGGTAAGCTGGGTTTCGCCCTTGGGCGTTACCTTGCCGACGAGGATGTCGCCATGCTTGATCTGGGCGCCGATGCGGATGATGCCGCTCTCGTCCAAATCGCGCAGGGCAGACTCAGAGACGTTGGGGATATCACGAGTGATTTCCTCAGGCCCGAGCTTGGTGTCGCGAGCTTCGATTTCGAATTCCTCAATGTGCACCGAGGTGTAGTAATCCTCGCGCACCAGCTTTTCGCTGATGAGGATAGCGTCTTCGAAGTTGTATCCGCGCCACGGCATGAAGGCAACCAGCACGTTGCGGCCGAGCGCCAACTCACCTTGTTCCGTGCAGGGACCGTCAGCGATGACCTGACCCTTGATGACACGCTCTCCTTCGCGAACAACCGGCTTCTGGTTGATGCAGGTGTTCTGATTGGACCGCTTGAACTTGATGAGCTGATAGATATCCGAGCCAACTTCGCGGGAGAGCTGGGTGGGATGATGCTCACCCTCGACGCGAATGATGATGCGTTCGGAATCGACTGAATCGACGATGCCGTTGCGCTTGGCCAGGATGACGGCGCCCGAGTCGCGCGCGGTCACGCCTTCCATACCGGTGCCGACCAGCGGTGCCTCGGCAACGAGCAGAGGAACGGACTGGCGCTGCATGTTTGCGCCCATCAGTGCGCGGTTCGCATCGTCATGCTCCAGGAACGGAACGAGCGAAGCGGCAACCGATACGAGTTGCTTGGGGCTGACGTCGATGAAGTCAACTTCAGAGCGGTTGACGAGGACGAAGTTGCCCTGACGACGCGCATTGACGAGGCCTTCGGTGATGACACCGTTTTCGTCAAACTCAATGTTGGCCTGCGCAATTGTGTGCCGGTCTTCTTCCCATGCAGACTGGTAGAAGCTGAAGGGCATCCAATCGATCTTGCGCTTGCCAGCGGCTTCGAGCTCGGCGATGAGGCGGAAAGCTTCGCCTTTTTCGAGATGATCGCCAACGCGCATGCCGCTGTCGCCCGCGTTCACAACTTCAACGAAGTCGAGGATGCGGCCGTCTTTGACCTTGCGGTAGGGCGATTCGATGAAGCCATATTCATTGATGCGCGCAAAGCAGCTGAGCGATGAAATCAGGCCGATGTTCGGGCCTTCCGGCGTTTCAATCGGGCAGATGCGGCCGTAGTGAGTGGGGTGCACGTCGCGCACTTCAAAGCCTGCGCGCTCACGGGAGAGACCACCGGGCCCGAGGGCGGAAAGACGCCGCTTGTGCGTGATTTCCGACAGGGGGTTGGTCTGATCCATGAACTGCGAGAGCTGCGAGGAGCCAAAGAATTCGCGAATTGCCGCCATAACCGGCTTGGCGTTGATCAGGTCGTGCGGCATGGCCGTCGAAAGCTCCTGATAGACGCTCATCTTTTCCTTGATGGCGCGCTCCATGCGGACCAGGCCAATGCGGAACTGGTTTTCCATCAGCTCGCCGACAGCGCGAACGCGGCGGTTGCCGAGATGATCGATGTCATCGACGGCGCCGATATTCTTGCGCAGCTTGAGCAGGTAGCGAATGGTCGCGTAGAAGTCTTCGGGGGTCAGGGTGCGCTTGTCGAGCTGCGACGCGTCCTGGCTCTCGTAGAGCTTGATGTTGAACTTGAGGCGGCCCACGCGCGAGAAATCGTACTTCCGCTGGTCAAAGAACATGCCTTCGAAGAGAGCTGTGGCGGTATCGAGGGTCGGCGGATCGCCTGGCCGCAGCTTGCGGTAGATTTCGATGAGCGCTTCTTCAGGCTTGCGCACTGAATCGCGGCGGAGCGTGTTGGTAATGATGTTGCCCACGTCGTCGCGCTCAGGGAAGAAGACTTCGATGGTCGTGGCACCGCTGGCTGCAATCTTGTGCAGACGGTCGGCGGTGAGCTCGGTGTTGGCCTCGACGATGACTTCGCCGGTGGTCATATCGATGACGTCGGCAGCGGTGAGGGCGCCGTCAAGCTCCGCACCTTCAACTTCAACATGCTGGACGCCGTGGCTGCGCAGCGCCTTGAGGACATGGGCGGTGACTTTGCGGCCGGAGTGAGCAATCTCTTCGCCATTGGCGAGGATGGCGTGGGCCGGCTTGGCACCTTGCAGGTGGGTGACGACGCCCGCCTCTGGAACAGTCCAAAGCAGCTTGGCGTCGGAGATCTGAATCTTGTCGACGGTGTAGAAGGTCTTCAGGATCTCTTCGTCCGAACGGAGGCCGAGTGCGCGCAGGAAGATGGTGCCGAGGAATTTCCGCTTGCGATCGATGCGGACGTAGAGGGTGTTCTTCTGGTCGTATTCAAACTCGACCCACGAACCGCGGTAAGGGATGATTTTGCCGAGGAAGTAGGAACGGTTGTTCGCCGTCTCAAAGAAGACGCCGGGCGAACGATGCAGCTGGGACACGATGACGCGCTCGGTGCCGTTGACAATGAAGGTGCCGTTGGCAGTCATCAGCGGGATATCACCGAAGAAGACTTCCTGCTCCTTGATGTCGCGGATGGTCTTCGAGCCCGTTTCAGGGTCCTTGTCGAAGATGGTCAGACGCACGGTCACTTTGAGTGGGGCAGAGAAGGTCATGCCGCGCTCTTCGCACTCCTGCTGGTCATACTTCAACTGCAGGCCGACGGGGTCGCCGCACTTGTTGCAGAAGTCAGGGGTGTTCTTGTTGTAGGTGCCGCACTTCTGGCAGAGCACATCGCCCGGATGGAAGGGGTCCGTGATGACCATGGAACCGCACGAGACGCAGGCCGTCCGAAGGTGATGCAACCCTTTGAGATGGCCGCACTTGCACTCCCAGTTGCCAATGGAGAAGTCCACAAAATCAAGCTGCGAGATGTTGCGGAAGTCGGTAATCGGAAAAACCGATGTAAAGACTGACTGCAAACCGTTGTCATCGCGCTCGTTGGGGAGCTTGTCCATCTGCAGAAACCGCTCATAGGAGCGTCGCTGCACTTCGATCAGGTTGGGGATCTGGATGGCGGTAGGTATCTTGGAAAAATCGAGTCGGCTGCGAATGGCGCGATTCTCGTTCGGCATGCTTCACTCCTGAGGCTCGTATCCCCGAGGTTCCAGCGCCTTTTGAGGGGCGGGAGCACCGGCTGCCCGAGTCTCTCGGCGGCCGGCATACATCGGTATCGTGTTTCTTTGTGCGGTACAACATCCCCGCAAATCAGAATCATGGCCTGGATCACTCCAGTCAGTCATCCGTACTGCAAATCACGCCCAGAAACGAACTCGGAACGTGAAACAAACCAGCAAACGCCATGCACTCTGCGCGGACCCTGAAAAAATACACTTGCTCGAATCATCCCCCGGGGCTAAACTCCCGGTAATTGAGAGATTCTTTCCCTCTGGCCAATGACCAGTGCGGGCTTTTGAAACTCGGTATGCTTAATTCGAAGCAAAAGTGCTTCGAAGAAACTGGAGATGAAAAAGCGACAGGATGAGCATCGACCGCAGTCAGACATGACAGATAGCCCGCAGAGACAGAACGTCTCCCGAGCTTAGTCGCTGCATGAATCCCTGTGCATTTTTTTGAATTTCTTCCCCACGCTCGCCGATCCCGAAGCTCGCTATTGCCGCAACTTGCCTGTTCCAGCTAACCGCTGATGACCGCTCCGCAACGCCCATCAACCCAGTGGCACTTGCATCCGCACAGCACTGAGAGCCGGAGGGCTTGGCTATCCCCGGATCTGAGGCCCTGCATACCACGCTTCTGTTTCATTTTCCGAGCACGTTAGCCTCCGCTGCCCAACCCGCAACTGCGAGAGTACAGAAAGAGACGAAGAGACGCGCAACTTTTAATGTAGCGCGTCTTCTCCGCAATTGCAAATCCGTGGTACAGAAATCCGTAGAACGAAAGCTGAACCGGAAGCTGAACCGAAACCAGAACTACTTGATTTCGATGGTTGCGACGCCGTCGAACTTCTTCTTGATGGCCTCGGCTTCTTCCTTGGTCGCGTTTTCCTTGATCGCCTTGGGGGCGCCATCGACCAGGTCCTTGGCTTCCTTCAGTCCGAGCGAAGTGACTTCGCGAACTGCCTTGATGGTCGAGATCTTGTTCGCGCCGGCATCCTTGAGGATTACCTGGAACTCGGTCTGCTCCACCACTTCTACGGCTGCCGCTGCGCCGCCGCCTGCTGCCGCGACCGGAGCCGCTGCTGCTGCTGAAACGCCGAGGCGCGTTTCCAATGCCTTGACCAAAGCTGCTGCTTCCAACAGGCTCAGGCTTACAATCTGCTCTTCCAATGCGCTCAAATCCGCCATTTTGTTCTCCAATCCGAAATTCGTGATGCGATTCTGTGAAATGTTCGTACTACACCGCTGTCTTCACTGCAGAGTTTCCGACGTGCCCAGACTTGGCACACCCTGCCGCGCGTATCGCGGGAAACTTGTTTTAAGAAGCTGCCGGCTCTTCAGGAGCAACTGCTTCTGCCGCCGGGGCTTCTTCAGCCGCAACAACTGGAGCCGCTTCAACGACTGGCTCCGCTGCGACTTCAGCAACTGGCTCAGCAACAACCTCGACGACCGGCTCGGCGACTGGCTCGGCAACAACCTCAGTAGCTGGTGCAGCTGCAACTTCAGCAACTACTTCGGCAGGTGCTGCTTCAGCTACCGGCGCTACCGCCTGCACTGCAGGGGCCGCCGCGCCGCCGAACTTTTCGCCCTTGACCGCTTCGTTGATCACAACCGCCAGATCGCGACCTGCGGCATTGAGTACGGTAACGAGGCGCTGTGCCGGCGAATTGATGAGGAAGAGAAGCTTCGCAAAAAGCTCTTCCTTGCCCGGCATGGTGGCGAGGGCTTTGACTTCGTCCACATTGATCAGCTTGCCGTCAACGATGCCCAGCTTGAAGGTAAACTCGGCGTTTTCGCTGACCCACTTCGAGAAGACCTTGGCCAGCTCGACCGGATCGCCCGAGGTAAAAGCCGCAGCGCTGACGCCCTTGAGGCCCTTGAGCGCCTGCTCGACCTTGGTGCCCTCGCTGGCTTTGGCAGCCAGCTTGTTTTTGAGCACGTGATATTTGCCGCCTGCGCCGCGTACAACCTTGCGCAGTTCGAAATCCTGTGCGACCGTCATCTTGGCAAATGTGCCAATGATGGCCGTTGTTGAAGTCTCCAGCTCTTTTGCCAGGACCTGAACCTTCTGCTTCTTTTTTGCCCTTGTCAATGCCATTGCTTTACTCCTGCCCGCCCGTCCGATGTTGCCAGCCCGCTATGCTTTGCCCGCTGACCCCTTCAAGGGGTCCAGAACTCTCATCTCTTCCTGCCGTTACCGCTTCAATTTGTGAAGTTCGGTTCGTCAGAGGCTGCAAAGAGGAGAACGGGAGATCTCTGCCAGATTTCCGGCAGCGTTACTTGCCTGCTGCGTCGGCCACTGAGCCGTCAATCGGAACGCCCGGGCCCATGGTAGAGCTCAGCGTGATTCCCTTGACATACTTGCCCTTGGCTGCCGAAGGCTTGGCGCGCATAACGCTGGCCAGAACCGTCGTCGCATTCTCGACCAGTTTCTCCGTAGGGAAGCTCAGCTTGCCTACCGGCACATGCACCAGAGCCGTCTTGTCGGCGCGGAACTCAACCTTACCGGCCTTGATTTCCTTGACGGCAGCAGCGACATCCTGCGTAACTGTTCCCGTCTTGGGGTTCGGCATGAGGCCGCGGGGTCCGAGAACCTTACCGAGACGTCCGACACTCTTCATCATGTCAGGGGTCGCGATCAACGCGTCAAAGGCCGTCCAGCCTTCCTTTTGAATCTTTTCGACCAACTCTTCGCCGCCGACGAAGTCAGCGCCTGCCGCTTCGGCATCCTTGAGGCGATCGCCGGAAGCGATGACAGCGACAATCTTGGTCTTGCCCAGGCCGTGCGGCAAAACGACGGTGCCGCGAACCATCTGATCGGCATGGCGCGTATCGACGCCCAGGCGCATGGTCAGATCGACGGTCTCATCGAACTTGGCAAACTTGACCTTTTGAAGGAGGACTACCGCCTCAGGCAGTAGATAGTTGCGCGGCTCAACGGCGGCGCGCGACTTCGTAATATTCTTGCTGTCTTTTTTAGCCATGCTTCCTCATCTCCCACCGCATTTGCCAGTCCTGCTTTGCAGGAAACTCATGACGTTCGCCGAGAGATCAGCGTTATCCATAAGCCCAAGTGCCGTGGTGCTGGTGATGAGCCCACTCGGGAGAGTGGACACATTTATGGATTATGACAGAATGTGCGTGGCTATGCAAATGGGAGAGTGTGTTTTTGCGCGTTCCTGGCTGGATTTAAAGTTACCGGCGCTGATACACGTCGTAACCTGCCAGTTTTTGGCAGAGCCTGAACTCTTTGTCTACCAGTTCCATGACTTCGGCAGGCTGAGGGAGCGGGTTGTCAGTGGATTGCAGTTGGGTCTTTACGATGACCCAGCGGATGCCGCGCCGGCGGGCCTCGGCGAGCAGTGCGGCTGGTGAATAGGGGTCGGTTGCAGGGTCGAAGAGCAGGACGGGGAACTGCGGCGTGCGGCCGGTGGCGAAATAGAAGGGGTCTTCGCCGGGCAAGAGCAGCAGGCCCTCGTCAGCGGGAATTTGCCGGGTGACGAAGGCGGTGAGTTCTTCGAAGTTTGCAATAGAAGGGCCGCGGCTGGCCATGCCCTGAAGGGCAGGAAGGGTGGCGCGGGTCATTGGCTCATCGACTGGAATGTGCAGGTAATTGAGGCGCTCAAGGCTGACTGCGTAAGAGCCGCCGGAGACAAGGAGTGTGACACTCGCGAGCAGCGCGAGTGCCGGTGCCAGTTTTGCGTGGGATTGGGGAATCATCGCCAGCATTTGGGCGACGAGGAGCATGAGCAACGGCCAGATGGCGTAGGTTGAACCCCACAGTTGCTGCGACATGAAGGTGCCGTGGATGGCTGCGAGCACAAAGAACGGCAACAGACGCGGCAGGCTTACTCCTTTGCGTAGTTCAAAGAGCGGAAGGAGTGCGGCGACGATGAGCAAATGCGGCCAGAGAGCGAGCAGGCTGTCGGCGCGTTCGTCGGCATCGTCGTTCATGAAGAGGAAGGACACAACTGCAAGGAAAGGCGCAGCGAGCAGGAGACTCGCCAGGATTTGGGCCCAGAGGTTCTTGCCCCATTTGGAAACCAGAAGCAGCAGGCCGGCAGCGAGCGCAGGCAGGCTCCAGAGCAGAGACGGCTGACGGTAAATGGCGAGCATATCGGCTAATCCGGGCAGTCGGCGCTGTGCCGCGAATTGAATCGTCCAGTGGAGGTAGTTTCCGAGGCCGACGGTGAAGTGGAGCAGCAGGACCGCCGTCATTCCAGTGACCGCAATCGTGCCCAGGAGCCGAATGAGCGGCCGGTTGAGTTGCCGGCGCTCAAGGCTGCGCAGATTGAGCGTCCAAAGGAGTAACAGGCCTGCGATGACAACCATAAGGAAGGGCAGGCCCATATTTTGCTTGAAGAATACGGGAAGGACGACGGCTACTCCGGCTGCAACTGCGGCCGTCAAGGTTTGCGAGGCCGCAAATCGTTGCAGCAGCACGATCGCGAAGAGAATGGCGAGGGCGCAGTCGCAGTCATAGATAGGATGCGGATAAATGCTGTAGATGCCGAGGAGGATGAGTGGAGCGACGAGCAGGAAGGCATTCCAACGCACATGGGGGCTCTCTTGACCGAGAATGCGATGTAGGATGCGCCAGCAGAGTACTGATCCAGCGCCACCGGAAAGAGCCGCATAGAGTATCTGAATTAAATAATGGCGGCCGAACACCCGCATGAGCAGTGCCTGAATCAGGAACGTCAGCGGGGGATGGACGAGCGGAAATTCGCGATAGGGCACCTGGCCCAATGCGATGCGCCAACTGGTGTCGAGGAGATAACTGAGGTCCCAGAGCACGGCGACCCTGGTGTTTTGCCAGAGGACGAAGGCGGCGGTCAAGAGGAAAAGGGCTGCGCCAATGGCCAGATCATTGAGCCTGTTATTGTTTGCAGGTTTGCTCTGGTTCATTCTCTCTCTTGGCTGCTGTCTGGTATTTGTGGACAGGGATATTTCAGCAGCTTGCGAGCACCGACAAGTGTTGCCGCAACACTTCCCCGCTGCTTTCCCCCGCGCAGAACGCGATGGGGATAGATGTCGTCTCGCCGGAAGGTTAACAGTGAAATGCAGTGGCCACAAGCGGAGAAACAGGTTCGCTCTGCCCGGAAAGCCTGCGGCACGCAAGCAAAACGGCCCTCCAACAAAGGAGGGCCGCTTGCTTTGGACGGGAAAGCGACTTAGGCGACTACTTCAATGCCCATGGAGCGCGCAGTGCCTTTGATGCTCTTGATCGCTGCTTCGACTGAAGCGGCATTCAAATCGGGCATCTTGGTCTCGGCGATCTCGCGAACCTGCTTTTCGGTGACCTTGCCGACCTTGTCCTTGTTCGGCACTGCGGCACCCTTGGGGACGCCGGCTGCGCGGAGCAGGAGGTTGGAGGCGGGAGGGGTCTTGGTGACGAAGCTGAAGGTCCGGTCGCCATACACGGTGATGACGACGGGGATGGTGAAGCCTTCCATCTCCTTGACGGAGGTGCGGGCGTTGAACTGCTTGCAGAACTCCATGATATTGACCTGAGCCTGACCGAGCGCTGGGCCAACTGGAGGTGCGGGAGTTGCCTTGCCGGCCGTGATCTGGAGCTTCACATAACCGGTAATTTTCTTCGGAGGTGCCATGTTCGTTTCCTTCGGAACCAGATTTCAGCTCCTGGCGTTGAGCTGTCTGCTGGATGTTTCCTGGTTATTTTGGTGTTGGTGCTGTCGCGTTCGCTCGCAACCGGGAGCCGCCAGTGGCCTGCCCAGCTAGAAGCTGAAAGCTAATCGCAAGCAGTCCAACTACTCAATCTTCTCGACTTTGCCGAATTCGAGCTCAACTGGGGTGGAGCGGCCGAAGATGGTGACCATGACCTTGAGGGTCTCACGATCTTCGTTGACTTCGTCCACGATGCCGTTGAAGTTGGCAAAGGGCCCGTCGGTAATGCGGACGGACTCGTTCTTTTCAAAGCGAATCTTCTGGCGCGGCTTTTCCTTGGCCTCATCCGAACGATTCAGCAGCGAGCTGATCTCTTCTTCGCTCAGGGCAACGGGCTTGTCGCCGGTGCCGAGGAAGCCGGTGACGCGCGGCGTTTCCTTGATGATGTGCCAGATCTGGTTGTCGAGTTCCATCTCGATCAGCACATATCCGGGCAGGAAGACGCGCTCGATGGTGCGCTTCTTGCCGTTGACAGTCTCCGTCACAGCTTCGGTCGGGATCATGATGCGGCCGAACTTCGACTCAAGGCCAAATGCCTGAATGCGGCTCTCGAGGGATTCCTTCACCTTGCGCTCAAAGCCTGAGTAGGCGTGCAAAATGTACCAGCGAAAGTTTTCATTCCGCTGAGGAATCTCTGGCTCGGGCTGCTGTTGCAGTTCTTCTGTCATTCCCTGCATCTCTTTCGCGACTATTGAGGACCCACAAGCTGGGTCAACAGCCGATTCAATCCAAAGGTGAAAATGCTGTCCACAATCCAAAAGTAGAAGGCAAAAATGAAGACGGTCGCCAGGACAACAGTTGTCGTCGCCTGCACTTCCTTGCGCGAAGGCTTGATGACCTTGCGCGTTTCGCCGCGCACATCACCGAGGAACGTCTGCGCCTGCTCATAGTTGGTGGTTGCCCACTCTACCGCCGCGTTTGGCTTGCGATCAGTCGACTGTTCGCCTGCAACCAATGCTGTCTTTGCCATACTTCTACTTCCTCTTGTCGTCCGGATTGACTCCGGAGCAAACTGCGCCTGTATTGGCGCTCAATCTGGCAGGGGCGCTCGGATTCGAACCGAGAAGTTCGGTTTTGGAGACCGACAGTTTAACCGTTGAGCTTACGCCCCTAAATTACAGGGGTCAGAGATCAGAATTCAGGGTTCAATTGCGAAGCTTTTCTGAACCCTGAATTCTGACCCCTGAAACCTGTCGTTACTTCGTTTCCCGGTGCTTCTGGTGGCCTCTGCAGCGCTTGCAAAACTTCTTGAACTCCAGACGGCCGGTGGTCGTCTTCTTGTTCTTGGTCGTTGTGTAGTTGCGCTCTTTGCACTCAGTGCACTGCAATGTGACGATTTCCCGCATCTTCGTATCCTAACTGATTCGGCGCAGATTCGCTCCGCTGCCGTTCTTCTTGAATTTCTGGAGTGCGATGCAGGCAAGAGTCACGCCTGCATCGCACTCATACTTACGCGATGATTTCCGAGATGGCGCCGGCGCCGACAGTGCGTCCGCCTTCGCGAATCGCGAAGCGCAGGCCCTTTTCCATGGCTACCGGGGTATGCAGCTCGATTTCAAGCTGAATATTGTCGCCCGGCATCACCATCTCCGTGCCCTCAGGAAGCTTCGCCGTGCCAGTTACGTCCGTCGTGCGGAAGTAGAACTGGGGACGGTAGCCGTTGAAGAACGGCGTATGACGGCCGCCTTCTTCCTTCGAAAGAACG
>CAILAC010000018.1 GCA_903832055.1 uncultured Acidobacteriota bacterium
AGGAACTGGTAATTGCGGCGGAACAGGCGCAGTTCCCAGGCCTGCAACACTTCCCAGATGCGGGCCGCGGAGTCCGCACGGGTCACAGCCTCGGTCATGTCGGTGATGCCGGAAATGTACTCGCCCAGCTCGTCGGGCCCATAGCAGGGGTGCGGAGAGCACGGCCACGGTGCGTATTTTCCTGGAATGTAATTGTGCTCGGCAAAGTTGAGCGGAGTGAGGGTGGGGCCTGCGGATGCGTCCAGCTCGTCTTCCTCGGCGTTCAGCGTGGTGTCAGGCATTAGTGGGCCATGCTCCGAAACCCTTTGGCCGAGGCTTTACGCCGGCGCAATAGCGGCGAGTCGCCCGGCTTGGGCGTCAGGTCAGACGCAGGTATCTTCTGCCCCTGCGGGATGCCCAGCATTGCGTGTAAGGCTCCTGGCTTTTCCTCGAAGCTTCCCTTGGCGCCCAGATTGACTGTCTTGGTCTTCACGGAGTCGGCATCTTTCTGCGCGGAGGGAGCGCCGGCGCTGGAGCCTGTTGCGGCTGGAAACTCTTGTTGGCCGCGTCCACCATGCCAGCGTGCCATGAGGGATCGACAACCGGATTCGGGTCCGGATAGCCAAGCATCTTGTAGAACCATGGCGGAGGCGTCGGGAGAGCCCTGTCGAGTTTGCCCGGCAGAGCGCTAAGAGTATCGGCGACACCTTGCATTGGCCCGTATGGAGTGCTGGACATGTCTCTCTCGAAAAATGCGGGGCCGTTAGAAGCGACCCCGCACAGGCTAATGGCAACTAGGCAAGCTGCGATGCTACCAGAGTCGGCTCGGTGGCAGATGCCGGACTGATCGTGAAGCTGACCTGATTGCTGGTCAGCACGGTGACGCCGTCAACGCCAAGCGCGGTGGCGGCCACAACGCCCGAGGTATTGGTATCGCCAGCGCCAACGGTCGCAACGATCTGCTGAGACAAAGGCAGAGCGCCGTTGCTCGCGTCCACGGTCGCCGGGGCGAAGGTGATGAGCGGGTCGGGCGATGACCAGGTGATGGACGGGTTGAAACCTGCCGGCGCAGTCACGCCAGAGGGGAAGTTGATCGCCACACCGAACTGGCCGGTGGTGCCTGCGGTAATGTTGCCGATAGCCATAGGAGCTCCAAGTTGCATTGCGGTTAGTGTGGGAGAGGCAAGCAGCTGCTCTATCTTGACGATCCGGTTGTGATCGTCGCGAAGCAGCCGCAGAACTTCTTCTTGGAAATGGCGCTCGAACACCTTACGCCTTCTTCGGAGGCGCGGGCGTCCAGTCGGCTTTGGGTGCGTGGGAAGTCGCGGTCTTCAGCATCCCCTCAACGCGCTCGGTGACGGTGGGCTTGGGTTCTACGGCGCTGACTTGCTTCGCTTCGAGGGCCGACACCCGCGTGTTGATATCGCGGATTGCGTCCTGCAAGTTGATGGCTGTTGTGCTCTTGTAATCGATGGTCATGCTGCTCCTTTGGAATGAATCGCGCAGGCCGGGAGCGCTCATCGTTCTAGACCGACCGGTTGCCCAGTATGCACCCGCGCGAACTTTACCAGTCGTCGCCCTCGTCCGCGCCGCCTGAATGCTCCTCGCCGCCCTCGGCACCCAC